>CAWEXX010000005.1:0-8764 GCA_963813145.1 Bryobacterales bacterium | reverse complement strand
AGCATGAAAGACACGGCGTTCGTGTGCCGGAAGATAAATGGAGCAGGCTCGCGACGGTTTATCGTCCCAAACGGGAGGGTGGAATTGAGCCCATAAAAGGTGGCCCGCAGGACAGTTACAAGAAGAAGCCAGTGCTGCTGCTGGGCGGCGCGGGGCTCGCCTCGACCATGGAGGATTATTCGCATTTCTACGCCATGTTGCTGAACGACGGGCAGTATGACGGCGCGCGGATTCTGGGCCGCAAAACGGTGGAGCTGATGCGCAGCGATCATCTCGGCTCCCTGCCGCACACGGGCGGCGGGCTGCCGGACTGGGAAGGATTTGGGCTCACGTTCGCGGTGAATCCCGGACCCGGCAAGTCGCCCGATATCGCTTCGCAAGGAACGTACCGGTGGGGCGGCGCGGCGGGCACGACATTTTGGATCGATCCGAAGGAGCATATTTTCGGCATGTTCCTGGTTCAAATTTTACCCGCGAATTTCGGGCCGGCGGCGGAGTTTCAACGGATGGCTTACGAGGCTCTGGTCGACTAGAATCCGAATCCCCGCCCTCACGGGACGGGGTTATAACCCCTGACGTCAGTCAGGGGATCTACGGTTTGACCAAGATGTCGAACTTGTCCTTCACCTGAAACGACGGAGCATCGGCCTCCGAATCGGTCACTCGGACCATCTCAGCGCGCAGGCGATCTTTCAGCAGGGTCAGGCGCACGTAGTGATAATTCGGGAACATCATGCTTTGATATTGATCTTCCTTGGTACGCTCGATGAAGTACGGCGGAGCGCCTCCGCCTCCTGACACCAGGTACGTCACGTCGTCGACGGTGTTCCGCTCATAGTTGTGAATGTGCCCCGCGCTCACCATCATGCGAGCGTGCAGCTTGGGAGCCATTTCACTCAACAGATCGCGCAACGCCATTTCGTTCGGCCGGGGATTGTGGGACACCGTGATATGCGTTTGCACATCCGCCACCGGAGGGTGATGGATCGTGATCAGCACGAAATCTACTTTGGAAGACAGCGCGGCGAACTGCTGGCGGACCCAGCGGTCCTGATCGCTGCCCGGCAGTAGCGAGGTATCGCTGTCCAGCGCCATCACATACACCCGAGATCCGAACTGAGCGGCATACCAGCGCCGGTTGCGCATCTCGGGAAATGAGTCCCACCAGTTTTCGAGGGCTTTTTGCGGGTCGCCATGAAACTCGTGATTGCCCAGCGTCTGGAATACGCGAATGTGTTGGTCGCGCCAAGCCTTGGTCTCCTGATTGTAGACCGCGTAATCGTTAGCCACATCGCCTCCCAGCGGAAGATCGCCGTTGATTAGAATCATGGAAGGCTTTTCACTGGCGATTTTGTCCACCAGCCAACGCCGCACTTTAGGATTGGACGACTGCGTGTTCGACGGGTCGGTGAAGCGGGTATCGCCGTACGCGACGATCGTCGGAACGGATGGAAGCTCGCTATCCGCGATCCGGAAAGTCGGACCCGCCTCACTGGTCAGCTGGCTGGTAGGCAGAGTCGCCGCGGTGACTCGAGGGGGAGCCGGCTGCCTCTGGGCTAACGCGCAAGCCGCGAGGGAAAGAACTACTGAAAAGCGCTTCAGGAACATGACCTTCGCATTGTCGCAGGAGATTGTTACAACAGTCTTAATGACATGCTGAAAAGTAACCGGGATGGTCGGCCGCTCTTGTGGCGCGCGCCTCCAGGCGTGCCGTGTCGAGAGTCGTCTCGACATGTCCGACCGTCGGCATGACTTCCGACGCGGCACGCCTGAAGGCCCACGCCACATGCTCCGAATGTTAAGACACAGAGATCTGATCCGTTTGCGGACTGGTTTACGCGCTACATGATAGAATCCGGTAACTTGCTCATGATGCCTCGTGAGAAGAGACTCCGGAGGTAAACACTTGTGGCAGATTACAAACAGGCTGACAGACCGCTTCAGATTAAGACGCCCCTGGGCCCGGACATCCTGCTGATTACCGGCCTGAAGGCCGCCGAGGAGATCTCGCACCTCTTCGATTTCCGCGTCACCCTGGTTTCCGCCGTGACCAACGACGTGAAGTTCGACAAAATTATCGGACAGAGCGTCACCGTGGAGATGCGGCTGATCAACGGCGATAAACGTTTTTTCAATGGGATCGTGAAGCGCTTCAGCCAGGGCCGCCGCGACGAGAATTTCCTCCACTTCAAAGCCGAAATCGTCCCCAAGTTCTGGTTTTTGACGAAGAAGGTCCGCAGCCGGACCTTCCAACACCTGACTATCCCGGACATCATTAAACAGGTACTTGTGGGGCTCGACGTCAATTACGACCTCACGGGCACCTACAAGCCGCGCGACTATTGCGTTCAATACCGCGAATCCGACTTCGATTTTGTCAGCCGCCTGATGGAAGAAGAAGGGATCTACTACTTCTTCAACCATTCTGACGGCAATCATCAGTTGATGGTCAGCGACAACATCAGCAAGCATCCGCCCGTCGACGGACAAAGCACCGCGATTTATGAAGAAGCCACCGGCGATGTGCGCACCGATATGCGAGTCACTCACTGGGAAAAAATCCAAGACCTGCGTTCCGGCGAATATACCTTGTGGGACCACTGTTTCGAGCTCCCCGGCAATCATCTGGAAGCCAAAGAAAAAACCATCGCCAGCGTAGCCGTGGGGAAGGTCACGCACAAGCTGAACCTGGCCAACGATCAGCTCGAGATTTACGATTATCCCGGCTGCTACGCGCAGCGCTTCGACGGCGTGGATCCCAACGGGGGAGATCGGCCGGCGGATATCCAGAACATCTACGACGACCGCACGCGCACGGTGCGGCTGCGGATGGAGCAGGAAGAAGTATGCGCGCTCCTGATCGAAGGGCAAGGCGACTGCGGCCAGTTTCTCCCCGGTCATAAGTTCACTTTGGAAAGACATTTCGACGCCGACGGCTCCTATCTGCTGACCCGCGTCGAACATGAAGCCACCGATTCGTCCTACTTAAGCGACGAGATAGCGTCGGCTCCGTTTTCCTACGAGAATCACTTCCGCTGTATCCCCGAGGCGCTCCGCTTCCGGCCTCAGCGCGTGACGCCGCGTCCGAAAATCGACGGGATGCAAACGGCCACAGTAGTTGGTCCGAAAGGCGAGGAAATTTTCGTCGATAAATACGGGCGAGTGAAGGTCCAGTTTCATTGGGACCGGGAAGGCAAGATGGACGCGAACAGTTCCTGCTGGGTGCGCGTGAGCCAGATTTGGGCGGGAAAAGGTTGGGGCGCATTCTTCTGGCCCCGTATCGGACACGAAGTGGTAGTGATCTTCGAAGAGGGCGATCCGGACCAGCCGCTTGTGATTGGGAGTGTTTACAATCATGACAATATGCCGCCATTCACGTTGCCTTTGCGCAAGAAACTCGGCGGCATCAAATCGGTCACCCTTACTGGCACGTCGAAGGAAAACTTTAACGGCGTGGTTTTTTTCGATGAAAAGGGTCACGAACATCTTTCTCTTCACTCAGAGCGCCACATGTCGATCCACACGGAGTTTGACACGAGAATGAAGAATGGGCGCCACAAGGGTGAGCGAGTACCCGGCGTTTCGATGCTGACCGTGGGACGAATCCCGGGCGGATCGTAAGGAGAATATCGAATGTCCTTTCAACCTTGGGCCAACCCCGATCCGCAATCTGTCTTCGGGATGAACTCGGCGATGGTGTACGGAGAAAATGTTCAGGTCGCTGTCGGCCTCAACAACCAGATCGCCTTGGGAAATAATACGCAGCTCTGTATCAATCCGCTGGTGCTGTTCGACCTTTTCAGCGTCCCCGGAAGCGCGACGCTTTCGGCGATGTGGGGTGCCGGTCTGGGCGGGAATATGCAGTTCACCATCGGCTCCAGCACGAACGTCGTGTGGGGACGTCAGTTTCAGGTCAACCTCGGACCCGAAGCAATCAACATCAACGCGGGCGGGCAAAAGCCGATGAACTACGTTCTGTGCGGTCTGGTAGGGGCGGCCGCCATAGCCTACTCCATCGCCTACGGCCTGGAAGGCGACGAGGATGACCGGGCGAGCGTTCTGATTGTGTTCCAGGCTCTGATGACGGTCAGCCTTGCCGTGTTCATGGGAACGGAAATGGCCTTGTGGGAAGCCGACAAGGACACGACGGACACGCTCAAGAAGTTGTTTAATTCGGTGGAAGCCGCGCACACCAACAAGTGGTGGCAGGAATTGATCTCATTTCTATCGGCTTTGTGCCTGCTGCCCCCGTTGCTTTTCCTGGAGCCGCTGCTGGTGTCGCAGGAAGAAGGACACTTCCAAGGCGAAAGTCAAAGTAAGTGAACATGGAATACTTATGAAGAACCACATCAAGCATAAATGCACCCGCCGCACTCGTACTGCCCGCATCGCGAAGATAGCGGCTGACGAAAGTGCGAAGCTGCCTGAATCTTTTGGAGGAGGCTCCGGCGGAGGACCGGCAGTCCCCGGCCCTGAGGATGGAGGGCAATCGCGTTATTACGACGGCACCTATGCCATCGCCGCGAACAATCTTCAGCTCACCACGCGCCCGGCGATTCCTCCCGCCATTCCCGATGCATACGTGATTTCACTGCTCTCGATGGGGTTGGGGATGAACGGCCGCGTGGAAGTCGGCGCCAGCCAGGGGGTGCGCGTGACGGCCGGCCCGCCGATGATGCCTCCCGCATCGTCGGAAAGCACAAATGGCGTCGAAGTGATGGTCGGTGAAACCCAGGAGATTACCATCCAGCGGGGACTCATTCCGGGCGTGGATCAGCAAATTCTCATGGCGCCGGGCAGCATCATGGTAGATGGAGGCGTCGGAGCGATCACCATCAAGAGCCTGACCAACATCACGCTGCAAGTCGCGGGCGGCCTGAGCTCCATCACTATGACGCCGGCTGGAATTATAATTCAGGGCATACTGGTTGCTATCAATTAACGGAATGAGCACCGCACCGCTGATGAAAATCGGGCCCGCCACCGCCGGGGAGATCTGCGCGACGGCGTCTTTGAAGAAAGATCTGCTTCAGGACGGCATGGGTCCGCGCGAGTTTATCGCCGCGCTGCTCGATAAGAAGAAAAACATCGAAGCCATCGACTTCATGGCTCACGCGCTTCCGCCTCGGGAAGGAATCTGGTGGGGCTGCCTGTGCATGCAGCACGCCTGCGGCGACCAGCTCACACCGCCGGAGAGAGCAGCCGCTAAGGCAACCGTGGAGTGGGTAATGCAGCCGGACGAGGATCGTCGCGCCGCGGCGAAAGGGCCCGCCGAAACCGCCACGGCGGGCTCGGCCGCGTGGGCTTTGGCCATCGCCGTGACTCAGGCTGCTCCGGGATTGCCTGGAGCGTCGGCCAAATCCGTCGCTATGGTGGTGAAAATCGCGTCCACTAAGGCCGAACCGATCAAGATAGAGGCAACGCAGAGATCTTATGTGGAGCTCGGAATCGAAATCGCGGAAGGCCGCCACCTGGGATAATCCGGGAGAATGAGAAACAGGGAAATTATGGGACAGCCTGCCGCTCGCTTAACCGACCCTCACATTTGTCCGATGGTCACCGTCCTGGTACCTCACGTCGGCGGACCGATTTTGGGGCCCTGCTGGCCGACCGTGCTCATCGGAGGATTGCCCGCCGCCCGCATCACCGATATGGCGACATGCGTCGGCCCCCCGGACGTAATCGCCATGGGCTCTTTTACCGTCCTGATCGGGGGGCTGCCCGCCGCGCGCATGGGGGACATGACGGCGCATGGCGGAGTGATCGTTATGGGTTGGCCCACTGTCCTGATCGGTCCATGAACATGAGCACACCATCCCCTTCTATTCCGTACGAGAAACAAACCGATCCGCAAAGCAATCGCGGTTGCGGCGCCGCTTGCCTCAGCATGGTGTACCGTTCTTTCGGCAAGGAGGTCCCTCAGGCGACCATCTGGCCTCTCATCGTCAAACAGAACCGGCAGGGAAGCATCGCCAGCACAACGCATCTGATGGCGCAGCACGCGGCCGGCCAAGGCTTTGCGGCGATCGCCATCCAGGCGCGCCATCCTTTGCAGGTGCTCCGCCTGTGCCGCGACTCCGGCATTCGCGCGATCCTCAACCACCGCCTCCAGCCAGATTCTCCGGCCGGCCACTACACCGTCCTGGTAGATGTCGACGACCATTATGTCGTCCTTCACGATCCATTCTTCGGTCCCGCACGACGCGTGCCGCATCAGGAACTGCTCGACCTCTGGCAACCAAAGAGTTCATCTTCGGAGATTTTGGGTAACATGTTAATCGGAATCTCCGACGAGCGGAAGCCCACGCCCGCCTGCGAGTTCTGCCACACTGAAGTCCCCTCCAAAGTCGATTGTCCCAGGTGCAAGAAAGCGGTTAGCCTGGATCCCGGCTCCCTGCTCGGATGTGTTCGCGACGGCTGCATTGCCCGTATGTGGAACTACGTCTGCTGCCCTTCGTGCGATTTCATGTGGAGCTTCAGCGAGGCGGGTGTCTCCACCGCGGCGTTCCCTCCCTCGCCTGGCTCTCCCGCGGGCAAGACCCCCGAGCCCGTAAAACTGGACGCGCTGTTCATCGAGATCGACCGCTTTTGTAACCACATCGCCTCAAGACCCGCCGCCGCCGGCCACACCGATCTTCAGGCGCAGCTCGAATTTATCCGCGGCACCAAGGATCGGCTCAGGACCGCGCAGGTCGAGCAGCGCTCGCTTCTGCAAGCGCACGTGGACCGGCTGGCCGCATTCGCCGCTGAGTCCCATGCAAGACACCAGGCGCATGAGAAAAAGCTGCAGGAGATGAACGCGCCCACTTCCGGTCTGGACGGAGAGGCGTTGAGCGACGCACTCCTCAAGAACCTCGGCTTCAAGTAGCTCGAAGTGATATTCTCGTGTGGAAAGGAACGTGATCCATGTTAACGAGAAGAGATTTCGGTAAGATCACTCTGGCCGCGCTGCCGCTCGCATCGGCTTTCGCTAAAATCAACTCCAAAATCAATGGAGTCCAACTGGGAGTGCAGACGTACAGCTTCCGGGATTTGCCGCCGGAAGGAATCGTCGACGCTGTCATTAAGGCCATGACCGAGATCGGATTGGGCGAGTGCGAAGTGTTCGGCTCGCAGTTCGAGCCGGCGCAGCCTCGCGTGGGACGTGGTCCTGGTGCTCCCGGCGGTGGACGTGGGAAAGGTACCACGCCGCCCGATCCAGCCGTGGTCGCCGCGCGCGAGAAAGCTCGCAACGATCTGCGCGACTGGCGCCTCCACGTCTCCATGGATCATTTCAAGAACCTCAAGAAAAAGTTCGACGACGCCGGCATCAATATTTACGCCTACAATTACAGCTTCAACAACAGCTTCACGGACGATGAAATTGAGCGTGGATTCGAGATGGGCAAAGCGCTGGGCGTTCACTGCCTTACGGCGTCCACCACCGTCAGCGTCGCAAAGCGCGTGGCGCCTTTCGCCGAGAAACACAAAATGATCGTCGCCATGCACGGCCATTCCGATCTCAAGGATCCCGAGCAGTTCGCCAAGCCCGAGAGTTTCAAAGCCGCCATGGACATGTCGAAATATTTTTACGTGAATCTCGACATCGGCCACTTCACCGCGGCCGGATACGATCCCGTGGCGTACATCGGCGAGCATCACGCCCGCATCAGCAACCTGCACCTGAAGGATCGCAAGAAGGATCAGGGCGAGAACACCGTCTGGGGCCAGGGCGATACGCCCATCAAGCAGGTGCTGACGCTGCTCAAGGAAAAGAAGTATCCGATTCCCGCCTATATTGAGTACGAATATCGCGGCACCGGCACTTCCACCGAAGAAGTGAAGAAGTGCTTCGAGTACGCCAAAGCCGCCCTCGCGTAGGACGTGCCTAACTCGCAATCTCCGCCGGCGGCGGCTGTGGTCCGCACTTGCGCTGCATCGCCGCCCGGAATTTCTCGCGCTCCTCGGCCGACATGTTGTTCCATCCGCTGTGATGGCCCTTGAATCCGCCGAACAGGATCCGGCTCAGCACCAGCACGCCCAGCGCCTGCCAGAACGTGATGATCTTCCCGCCGAACATCGCGGGAACCAGCCAGTTCCACAATCCCATCACGATCAATCCAAACAGCACTACTGCCAGAATTCCCATCGGTACGATCACTAATAATTTGCGCGCACGCCGTCTGCTCATCATTTTGCATCTCCCATAATTTCATCGTGAATTTCTCTCAACCGCTCCCGCAGATGGAGGACCGCGTATCGTTTTCGCGAAAGCAGCGTATTCACGCTTACACCAGTCTCCGCGGCGAGCTCCTGAAAGCTCCGCCCTTCGATCTCATGAGCGATAAATACCTCGCGCTGCTTCGCCGGAAGTTCCCCGAGAGCCTCCTCGAGTTCCTGCCACAGGACGCTTCGCGCGTAAGCCGCCTCCGGGCTCGCATCGGCCGACGGCAGCAGCTCCTCGATGCTCAAGTCATCTTCGAGCTGCACCGGCCGCTTCCTGCGGAAAAAATCGACGATCCGGTTGCGAGCCACCCGAAACAGCCAGGCCCCGGCCTGATCCATCGGCTTCAGCAAAGAATCCGCCGCCACCAGCTGGTAAAAGACGTCTTGCAGTATGTCTTCCGCATCCGCCTCATCGGAGACGCGGCTCCGCACGAACCCACGTAAACGACCTTGTTCCCGCCGGAATATCTCGGAAAGCCGGTCGTTAGTCAGCACGTCCTCCATCTACCCATGAAGACGTTTCAGCGGCGAAAATATTGTAAAGATTCGAGAAGGCACG
>CAWEXX010000004.1:0-1198381 GCA_963813145.1 Bryobacterales bacterium | reverse complement strand
CCCCGAATTTGGTGCTAGCCGTAGCGAACGTTGTCAGGTTTGTCGGCTACTCGGAAACTGGCCACGGACCCCGAGCTTGGAAGGTCCGCTCGACCGAAGGGTACTCCGGCACCGCCGGACGATTCCGCCAGCCCGCCGTCGGTCTTGATAGGAGCCGCGTGCAGATAGCAGCTCAACCAGACTGAACCTGGGAGGACCATGAGCGAAACGATAATGCCCGGCGCCGCTTCCCATTAGCGGGACCTCTTAGCCTTATCGGTTCAAACCTTAGAGAAGGCGACAAGACCGACAACAGCTGAGATAGCCTACGGTTTCCGCCCCCACGCCTGGATGAACAGGTGCGACACGACGAGCGTTTCCGGCTCGCCCAAATGACCCTCCAGTGCAGCAACGGCGTCGGCGAATTCTCCGTCGGAGATCAGTCCCTCCGCCAGGATCCGGTCTCGAAGGTTGTTAACAAACTGCAGAAAGATCGGCCGACGAGTATGATCGGGTCCGTAAATATGAATCAGAGGATTCACTTGGACCTCGACCAGGCCTGCGTTACGCAAAAGGCGGGCAATGCGCCGGCCGACGTACAGATCCATTCCTTTCGCTTCGGCGTAGTTATCCAGGACCTGTCTCAGCCGATCCCACGCGGGTAGCGGCGGATCGCGCACATGGGCTATCCAGTCAGCTTCGTGCAGGGCAACGACACCTCCGGGCCTCACCAGTGCGGCCATCTCGGAAACAATCTTCTCCGGCTCGGGAATGTTGACCAGAACCAGGCGGGCCGTGGCAAGATCGAACGATTCTCTTGGCAGTCCGGTCTCGGCGGCGTGCCCCTGGCGAATCTCGACGTTGTTTATTTGTCGCTCCGAGAGAAACTCGCGGGCGAGCTGCACGGCATGATGGCTCAGTTCGCATCCAACAACTGAGCCGCTGGGACCGACTCGACTAGACAGCAGTTCGAGGCACCCTTGAGGGCCACAGCCGATTTCGACGACCCGGGATCCCTGAGCCAGTCCGATCTGATCAAAGAGTTGAGCCGATTCCTCTGCGAGTTCCTCCGCCTGCTGCTGCAAGCGTCTCTGCTCCACGGAGCTGTGTCCCAGAAAGTACTGATCGGCGTGTGCCATCGTGCCCCCCTGTTAGGTTCTGCCGGAGTCTAGCATAGCAGTGAGCCGCCGGAGGGATTTCCCCGTGCAGATAGCAACGCAACCAGACTGAACTCTGCGGGAACGGCGGTTACCTCCTCCAATTAGACTTACTGTGAGCGTGCCAGAGCGGCGACCACTCTCCGAGAGGCCGACGATTCGCCCGCTGGGCGGATACAAGGACATTTATCGGTACGGATTTATCAAATTTCCGAAAAACCAATTGGGGGCAAACGCCCGCAACCTACCGAAACAATCCGATTCAAATACAGTTGGGGCTTCCGCGCAACCTATGATTCAAAGCCACGTATGTAAGGGGTTTTCGGCGGCCGCGGCTCCGTTTCGAAGAGCGGCCCGTGTGTCGAGCGATATTCCATGTTCATGTATGGCGTCTCGATGCGCCGTCCGACGGCGGAGTAACGGCCATTCTCCCAGTTTGAGTCCATGTAGTGATTCACTATCCCAGTGGAGAGAAGTAGCCGCTCCGCATTGAACGGTTCCTTTCCGGTCAGCATCATCTCGGTGATCCAGTGCTCCTGTCCGTTCGCAGCGTGGTACTGCGAGATAGGCCCGGGCCAGCCAAGCATCGAGACGATCGTCGGGTCTTTCTGTCCTTCGATTTCACCGGCGTAGGTCCAGCCAACACCCGCGCCGGAAATCACCGCCGCATTCGTCCCGTCGTTGTACTTGACGATGCAGACGTTCGGGTTCCGTCCTTCCCGGAAAAGTCCTTGCTTCAGGTCGAAATTCTTCCGCACTGCTTCAAGCAGGTTGCCGGCCCACGGAGTACGTTCTACCCACTTCCACGTCTCAGACCCGCGAATGGACTGCACCGACCTGACGCCTGTCTCACCGCCCTTTCGGCGGTCTACAAACGCCTGAAGCACGTCGACGCAATGAAAGATGGCTCCCTCATCTGCGGCGCCTCCAACCACAATCGAGTTCTTGATCGGCGTATCAGCCGCCATCTCTATCTCGGGCTTGCGGAAGTAGGCCGGTATGGAAGACCCGCCGGTCAGGGGAAAGTTCAATTCACGGGATTTGTCAAACATCCATTTGGCGTCGTCCCAATTGTAGGAGAGATGCTTGTCGTTAAAAACAGGAACCGATCGTTTGCTCTGCTCGAAAACTTGGATAACTTGCTGATAAATCCACCAACGTGGCAAAAGCCAGTGCCCCTTGAGATCGGTTGGATAATTCCCGTGTTCAGCGACGATGACAACACCATCCACTGCCAGTTCCTTGCCGCCAAGCATGACAGCTTCGCCTGCTGTTTTATAGATGGGAATATTTTTCGCTTTGCACACTTTCTGGGCGAGCAGGCTTGTATCCAACTGGTGGACATAAACGGACACCACGTCCACCCGCGAAGGCGTGTGGGCGCCCTTCCACCAATAACCGTCCAACAGCTTGTTTATGATCCAATCCGCATGTGAAGTCGGGAGACCCCAATAGCTGACGAGACAGGCAATACGGGGCCGTCTTGGCGCACTCTGCTCGACAGCATCGGGAGCGGTACCGGTCAAATCCATCACGCCTGCCATACCGGCTATTCCCAGCATTTCACGCCGGCTGAAGAGAGAGTTCGATTCCATCGCTTCGGTGGTTGGGGATGAATTTGCCGCCCTGGCTGTCGCTTCAATTAGTTTCTTTTTCATAATGGTTGTTCGATCCAGCGATATCTTGCTCCTTCGATCCCTGGCCGGGTGTTGTGATCTTACTTCTATTGCTCCGCCGTCTAGCGGGACTTCTCAGGATAATCCTGTTCAGCATCCCGGAGCAGCGTGATCTTTCGCTATCGAGCACCGTCCGCGACCATGCGCTGAGCGCCATCACGTACGAGTGTACTCGCCGATGCCGAACGGCTACTTCTCTCGGAGTGGCTGTTGCGCCCAACAGAGCAGGCCGATTGGTCCCAACAAGTCGGCTTGGTCCGGCTACTTGGTCGAGTGACGCGCTACTCGGAGAAAGGCCGCTGCGCATCGCCGGAACGGGATCAGTAATGAGAAACGCACCAGGGTTCTGCGATCCACATGGGGAGCGGCGATCTGGGAAAAGCACTAGACTCTAGCGCCGGGACCTACACTGCCAGCGGCCTCGAAACTCCGCGAGCACCGCGACGATTGGCGGCACGAGCCTCGTGCAGATAGCAACTCAACCAGACTGAACCTTGCGGGAAGGCAGTTACCTCCTCCAATCGGGCCCTTGGGAGGAACCCAGATGAAGCTGGCCCCGAGTCACCGACAATCCAGCCTTTGCCTCCGATAAATGCCAACCTTGTCACCGATTGAGACAGCAGCGCGAGAATGCTGCCTGTGCGGCAGCCGTCACAAAATGGCGCTGGGAGAGCCGCGGATGATTCGGCCAAAGAACAACAGCGGGTGCGTCCCGAGACCGACCACAACCCGTCTGCTTCGCAGCTCGGCTGCTCCGATACCTTGACCTTCCACCTATCCAGAATGTAAGCTCAACGGTAGAAGGTTGAGGTATCGATGCCGTCTCCGCGTTTCCCCATCCCGCAAGGCACGCTTGATATGCTGATCCTCCAAATCCTGGCGCTCGGACCCGCCCATGGGTACGGTATCGCGCAGCGGCTGGAGCAAATCTCGCGTTCGGTGGTCCAGATCAACCAAGGCTCGCTCTATCCCGCCCTCCACCGCCTAGAGCAGAGAAAGTGGCTTCGAGCCGAGTGGAAAGAGTCGGAGACCGGCCGGGAGGCGAAGTTCTACTCCATGACGCCCGCCGGGCGCCGCCAGCTTGCCATCGAGAAGGATAGCTGGGCGCGCCTCTCTGGCGCCGTCAATCTGATCTTCGAGGAGGGCAACCAATGATGCGACTCTTCAACTGGTTTCGACGCCGGTCCCTGGAGCGTGGCCTCGACCGCGAGCTCCAATATCATTTCGATCGCCGCGTCGCCGATCTCACCGCCGCCGGCATCTCCGATTCTGAAGCGCGCCGGCTCGCCGCCGTCGAGCTCGGCCTCGCCCAGGTACGCGAGGAAATCCGGGACGTCTGGCTCACGCGCTGGCTCCGCGATTTCCTCTACGATCTCCGTTTCTCCGCCCGATCGTTTCTCCGCAGCCCTGGCTTCACTGCCACGACGCTGCTCTCGCTGGCTCTCGGCATTGGCGCCACCACCGCCATCTACTCCCTGGTCGACCAGGTGATCCTGCACGCGCTCCCCGTCCGCGAGCCCGAGCGCCTGGTTCTCATGGATTGGAACGCCGACGCCCTCATCACCGGCGCCATCGGCTCCTCTAACCTGCTGCCCTACCCCATCTGCCGCGAACTCCAGCAGCAGACCCGGCTCTTCGAGGGCGTGCTGTGCCGCGCCGAAATCGAGGTCAACCTCACAGCCGGCGGCGATCCCAGGCCTGTCGCCGCCGAGATCGTCTCCGGCAGCTACTTCTCCGTGCTCGGCGTCGGTCCCGCGCTCGGCCGCGTCATCGAACCCGAAGACGATGCCGCGCCCGGCGCCGGTCCGGTCGTGGTGCTCTCGTATGACTTCTGGCAGGCGCAGTTCGGCGGCGCTGCCGATATCGTCGGCCGCAAGGTTCTGATCGGCAATCATCCGATGACAGTGGCCGGCGTGGCCGCCGCCGGCTTCCGCGGCATCGACGTCGGCGCCGTGCCGGCTTTCTGGATGCCCACGTCCATGTACGCGGACGCGAACATCGCCGATGAGGATCTGCTCAAAAGCCCCGAGCGCTGGCTGCAGATCCTCGCCCGCCTTCGCCCCGGCGTCTCCGCCGCGCAGGCACAGGCCAGCCTGCTTCCGTGGTTCCGGTCCTGGCTCGAGGACAGCACCCGCCGCGCCGGTTTCCCGAATATTTCGGCCGACCGCCGCCGCGACTACCTGGCATCCATTCTCGAAGTCGCGTCGGCGCCGCAGGGCCATTCGCCGCTGCGCCGCGACCTCTCCCAGCCGCTGTGGCTCCTGTTCGCCGCCACCGGCGTTCTGCTCGGCCTGGCCTGCCTCAACGTCGCCGGCCTGTTCGTCGCCCGCGGCTCGGCACGCGGCCGGGAGATCGGCACCCGTCTCGCTCTGGGCGCTTCGCGAGGCCGGATCGGCCGTCAACTTCTCGCCGATAGCCTGCTGCTTTCGGTGGCAGGCGGTGTTCTCGGCGTGGCCGTGGCTCCGCTGGCGATCCGCGGGCTGATCGCGTTCCTGCTGCACGAGCTCGCCGCCAACGACCTGCGCGAAACCCTCAGCTTGCGCCTGCTCACCTTCGCCTTCTTCGTCAGCATAGCCGCCGGCTTCTTGAGTGGTCTTGCTCCCGCCCTCCGCGCCGGCGGCGAGAACGTGGTCAACTCGCTGCGCGAGCGCGGCGGCACCGGCTTCGGCGGCGTCCGCCTGCGCAAGACGATCGTCACCCTCCAGGTGGCCTTCTCGCTGATTCTGGTGGTCGGCGCAGCTCTGTTCCTGCGCACGCTCACCGGCCTGCTGGCCAAAGGGCCCGGCTTCGATACCTCGAGCCTCCTCTCCTTCGCCATCGCTCCGCTGCAGAATGGCTATTCCCGCGCCGACGCCTCGCGCTTGGTCCGCCGCCTCGACGAACAGGTCCGCGCTTTGCCCGTGTCGAGCTCTTCAGCCACTGCCCGATTTGCCGTTCTCACCGGCGGTCACTGGCACAATGTAGTAACCGTCCAGACCGATCACCGCTTCGTGACCGAAGGCGGCTGTTGCGACTTCAATGCGGTCAGCCCCGGTTTCTTCGCCACCCTCGGCGTCCGCGTCCTCGCCGGCCGCGATTTCGACCAGAGAGACATCCGTCCCGCCGGCGAGATCGGTCCCCGTTGCGCCATCGTCAACGAGGCTTTCGTCAAGCGCTATCTGGCCGGCCGCGATCCCCTCGGCGTCCTGATCGCCCGGGGCGGCGGTGGAGGGGACGTCAAGCCTGATAGCCCCATCGTCGGCGTGGTCGCCGACATGAGCTATCGCGGTGTCCGTGATCACTCTGAGCAGGTCTTCTTCCCGCTCTTCGAACACGACGACACCGGCGCTACCTTCTATATCAAGGTTCGCGGCGCTCCGGAGCAGGCCATTTCCTCCATCCGCCGCCTGGTCCGCCAGGACGACCCGGGGCTGCCGATCCTGTGGTTCCGCACTCTGGATGACCAGGTCAATCGCTCGCTTTCCACCGAGCGCCTCCTGGCCGCTCTCTCCGGCAGCTTCGGCGCGCTGGCGTTGCTGCTCTCGTTGATCGGTCTCTATGGAGTCATGTCCTTCGTGGTCGCCCGCCGCACCCGCGAAATCGGCATCCGCCTCGCGCTCGGAGCTACGGGCGCTTCCGCCATCCGACTCATCCTGCGCGACGCCGTCGCCATGATCGCCGTCGGCATCGCCATCGCGCTCCCTTGCGTCGCCGCCCTCGGCAAGCTCGTCCAATCTCAGTTGTTCGGCGTCACGGCCACCGATCCCGCGACCGTCGCCGCCGCCGCATTTATCCTCGCCGCCGGCGCGCTCGCGGCGGCATTCATCCCCGCATGGCGAGCTTCGAACGTGAGTCCCACGGACGCGCTTCGACTGGAATAACGCCTAGCAACTCAACTAGACTGAACCTTGCGCGGAAAGCGGCGAAACGAAGACGCCACTGGAACTTTGCATTTTGGGCTCCACGTCAAGGGATCGGGGTGTTCCTCTTCAAAAGCCCTGGATCGGCAGTCGCAAGCCGACTTGCCGTTACCAACCCGGCGGCGACAGCGCTGCGGCAGTTAAGTTCTCCCTAATCCCGGTTCCGAGGATTCATCGCGTCAGCATTCTGTTTGCTAATGCGATCTACGGCGAGGGGTCCAGCGCCGCCCATAACAAGCGTCGCAAGAGAGGCGAGATATAACAGGTTA
Organism: Bryobacterales bacterium; assembly: GCA_963813145.1. Taxonomy (GTDB): domain Bacteria; phylum Acidobacteriota; class Terriglobia; order Bryobacterales; family Bryobacteraceae; genus Palsa-187. Next base: position 1,191,401 of record CAWEXX010000004.1, on the reverse strand, counting down.
ACTTCAAAGCCTGGCGGGCCGAACTTCGCACCCGCCGCGGTCACCGCCATTAGCTTGATTGAGCTGAAGCCATAAGGCAGGTGTACTCTAAACAGAGCTACCAACAAAACAGCCGCCATCGGTATGCTGGCAATTCCCACGAAGGCGCCGAGAATGACGGCGATGCCCCCCAACAACTCGACCAGAATTGTGGCCCATGCCATGAAATGCGGGCTAGGGACGCCCATCGCTTGGAGAATACCAGCGAACGCGACAGGGCCCTTGGACAACTTGGCGTACCCGTGCTCCATGAACCCATATCCAACAATCAGACGCAGCGGAATCGGGGCCCAGCGAGCGATCGCTGTCCGTAAATTGAGAGTAAGATTACGTGCTGTTTTCATGTTTCCAAAAAACCTCAGGATGCCCGGCTGATTGGGGCTGCCTGTAGAGCGGACCTACACGTTCACGATGATTTCCTTCTATGCGAGAGGCCGTTCCCGAACCGGCTAATGCCCTCGCTTGTTAATTCGGAGCGATCGCCTGAGAAGTTACGCCCGCGGCGGAACGCTCAGCGTCCAGGCTCGACGATCGGAAATCCGGAAGTACGGTTGTGGACCGGTCCTGATAAACGCGCCAGGGTCCTGCGATCCACATGAGGAGCGGCGATCTGGGAAGAGCACTAGACTCTAGCGCCGCGACCTTCACAGCCAGCAGCCTCGAAACTCCGCGCGGAACGCGACGGTCGCGGCAGGAGCCCACGTTCAGATAGCAACTCAACCAGACCGAACCTTGTGGGACGGGGCGCGAGACGAAAAGACCTGACGACGGACTTGTGGAACCGCTTCTGCGGATAGGGCCTTATCTCGCCAAGCGCCAAAGCAATCGGCGGGTTTTCCGGTAACGCCGTACCGGGACCGGCTTCGCGGCCCTGCCGGTTCGAGGACTCAAGGCATGAAGGAGTCAAGATAGGTAACTTCCGCGACAGTCGATTCACCACATAACGAGCCGATGGTAGGATCAGGCTGATGGCGCCCTTCAAGGTAGACCTCGACAAAATCCGCGAGTTCAAGGACGCCAAGAGTTTTTACAAGTGGCTCGGCAAGCACCACGACAAGGAAGCTGAACTCTGGATCAAGATCCACAAGGTGGATTCGGGCCTCAAATCGATCACCCCCAAGGAAGCAATCGACATCGTCCTCTGCTGGGGCTGGATCGACGCGGTGCGCAAGGGGTTCGACGACAAGAGCTATCTGCAGCGCTACACGCCGCGCGGCAAGAAAAGCACCTGGAGCCAGATAAATGTCAACAACGTCGCCCGGCTGATTAAGGAAAGCCGGATGACCGAGCACGGGCTCAAGGAGGTCGAGGCGGCAAAGTCCGACGGGCGCTGGAACCGCGCCTACAAGAGCGGCAAGGACATGAAGATTCCCGACGATCTCCAAGCCGCCATCGACGCCGAGCCTAAGGCCAAGGGAATGCTGGAGAAACTCAGCGCGCAGAACCGCTTCGCGCTGGCCTTCCGCGTCCACAACATGAAGACCGAAGCCGGGCGGAAGAAGAAGGTCGAGATCTTCGTCGAGATGCTCAAGCGCTGCGAGACGATCTACCCGCAGGGCAAGAAATGAGCTTGGGTCCGTTACCGCGTGGGTAGCAACTCAACCAGACTGAACCTTGCGGGACAGTGGCGATCGGATAGGGCCTAGAGCCCACTGTACTCGCGCCGAAGTTACGCCTTGGCGCGGCGGAATTCGGCTGGAGCGTTGCGCGTCATGACCCGTCATGACCCGTTGCCCGTAAGTCTATGAAAATATGGTAGCGCTAACGGGAATCGAACCCACTTGCAGCCATGTCGATTCAGTTCAGTTGGTGCTAAGTAGTTGTGTTTTCAGTCTAGTTGGTATTTCGGGAGGGCCGGAAATGCCGCCACGGAGCGCTGACGTCATGACCCGGTCATGACCCGCTCCTGAATAAGAAGCCACCGGCGGGCGCATCGGTTGCTGCGGGATGCGGCGGTTCGCTAAATCTCACGGCTCACCAAAGAGATCGTCCCCGGCACCGTACATTACCCGTTGGGCCAACCGTCTGGGACAAGTGCCGGCGGCTTTGCCCAAGGTTCCTCCACCAACGCCTCCTGAAACCATTGATCTCGAAGATTGGCGTGCTCCGTCACGATAATCTGAAATCCTGGAACGAGTTCTCGGGTGAACTTATCGAGCCACGCGAACAAGCGGCGTACAGCGGTGAGGTCCGCGTCCTCTTCCGTCTTCTGGACGGAACCATCCGCCTCTTTATAGATCTTTTCCGACGGAAAATACACCTGCGTAGGCTGGTCGATCATCAGAAAACTTGGAAATGGACGGCCGCTCCTAGCCGCAAACAGGTGTAGGGCAAGAAGTGTAAACAGATGATAAGCAAGATGGTTCTCGCCGCCGCCAGTTCGACTCATCGGTATCGATCTTTCTGGGCGGTCGAAAACAATGGTCAAGTTCGTGAAGTCAATTCTCACGGGGAAGGCGCTGAATTCCGCATCCAACTCGCTGATGAATTGCGATGTATACGTTGCGATTGTGTTCAAGATTGAGCTGAGGCGGTCACGGCTGCTATCTTGTCCAACACGTTGTTCGAGATCGGAGACCTTCAGTCGAAGTCTTTGATGTTGCGTTTCGCGTGCGACCGAGTCTGCATTGGGAACGAGGTCCTCTAGAGGAAGAGGCTTATTCGTCCGACTACCCTGGCTGCGGCGCTGTTGCGATTTCCCATCGCAGCAACCAACTCATTTGTCGCGACAGCGGCGGCCAGCTGTTCGTCCGCACTTTGGATGTCGTTAGAAGTCTCGCGTATCTGACCTTCAAGGTCGCTGAGATATGAATCTAACCTTGGTCGTTGTCCCGCTACGATCGCCAGTTCTGAATCTAGGCTGCTCAGTTCATTGAGGAGCGCGGTGGCGATCGGAGACTCCAGGCCAAGATTTTTCTCAGCGAACGGCCATTGCCATTCTCCTGTGGACGGGTTACGCGGTAGCGCTCTGATCGATTGGAAGCGGTCTCGTTGTTCGGTGGCTTCGCTCTCAAATCCTCCGGCCTTCTTCGCGAACTGACGTGCGCTGTCGATTCTCGCCTGGAGATCTCGTCGCTGTTGACGAAGATCCGCAACACGTTCTTCGAACCTTGTGATGTCGTCAGCAGTATCCTGCGGAACAGATTGTGGCGTCCACTTCAGTGTTCCACGAAGCAGATCAAGAACATCTGCATTATCCCCGCCATCTGAAGGAGCGGGAACGATCCCAACTGATCTCGCCTCTGAGAGAAGATTTAGCCCCTTTTGCTCAGAGGTATCGATCGCGTGCCGAGCTTCTTCCAGGAATTTAGCGCTGATTCTCAAGTCTCGCTGGGCCAATCGTAGTTTGGCCTCAAGCTCATATCTGTCGTTTGAAGACACGCCAAGTAATATCGGCAGGGTATCCTGTATCGTTCTTGGCTGATACTGCTCATTCTGTCGGTATAGCAACTGGTCTTTATTCGTAACTAGTCCCTGCTTCTGAAACAAGTAATAGTAGGTGTGTTGGATCGTTGCCTCGTAGCTGGATCGGCCGCTCTCTATTGGTACATCCGTCCGGTTTTCGGGAATTTTCGAAAGCAGTGCGACGATTGCGTCATCATCCGTGTTAACTACAAGCTCCTGGAACGTCGGTATCGTTACGACTTGACCTCGGCGTTCCATTGCGATGCTGCAACTAGCCCCGCCGCCTTTGGGCGAGGGTTTCGCAATGAGCACCTGTTCTTTGGCGAACTGATACAGCACGGCAAACCAAGCAACCTTGTCTCGAATGACCCCCCTGGCACGTTGCAGTCAGACCGGCCCATACAGTATTCCACAATCTCTGAGAGTGCAGACTTGCCGGTGGATGAGCGACCTGTGATGACGTTTAGACCATCGACATGGAATTCTAGATCTCGCCGCTGACCGTCATGACTGTAGATATGAATTGATTTGATTTTCACGGACGAACTCCAAGTGATGTATAGATGGTGACCCGGTCACCGATCCGCGCGAATTCTCTTCCGATGAACCGAGCGACTCTCTGGCAGGCAATTGATTCTTCCGTCCCACTGAAAGTCTTTCGCACCTTCCCGTCTGCAGTCTGGAGACGCCCGTCTTCCCTAACGGCAAAGCAGCCACGCTCCATCAATATTCCGAATGCTTCGAACGCAAACGGCATTAGGTGGTGCGCGCGTTCGCCAAACCCGACGAGTATTCGTGGGTTCTTCTCAAGGCTCTTGAGAAGATAGCTACGGGAGTTCTCTGCAAGGACCATCCGTGTATCCTTATGCAAGCACAACGGCAATACCAACAAAGCGAGAGAGAAGGGAATGCCCGCTTTATTCTCCTCTTCAAAGCCAGCTAAAGCGCGAAAGAGTACGATTCCGCAAAAGGCTGGATTAAAGAGATTCCTCACTTCAAATGGACGCTGATTCCATGCCTTCATGCGTTCACCGCCAGAAGCTCACGTATCCGTTTCAGAAAGAGAGGGTGCCAATAGATGCGGGGTAGTGGTGTCATGTTGGCGAGGATGTGAAAGCCGCCGCGGACTACGTATGGTTCAGTCACCCTCTCCCTGATGCGGAGCGCACTGATATTTCCGCTTTCCAGGTCCGCCCATTGGTATAGTTTTTGTCCAGCCTCGCGCATAACAGATTCTGCACTGTCTTGATCTAGCGTTTCGAAGACTACGTCACGATATCTGGACCATTCGTCCTCAAGTCGATCTTCGTACTCCTCAAGCTCGGTCGAGATGAGGAGATTTTGGCGAGTCCATGCGGATCTCTGCTCATAAGCCCGGTAATAATCCAGAATTGCGTTCCTGATTCGGGCTGAAGAGATCCCGATCTCTCGAAGCTGCCTCACGAAGAGCCGGGCATCGTTCTCGATGTCTATTTCGGCATCCGGCATCTTCCCTCTGAATGTGATCGGAAGATTGTCCGACTTATACTCATCCGCGATTGCTGTGAGCTTGTCCGAGACCTCGTATCCGTATATGGGCAGTAATCGCTTGCCTGTGAGAAGTGTCAGCACCGTGTCATGCCACCATCCCTCAAGGCGCTCAAGAATCGGAGCCCGGAACTCGCGTTTGATGCTTCGCATGTGGCGGTCTTTGATGAGCCCGGGAATGTCGTCGATTCTGGGGGAACGATCGAAAATTGCGATTCTATGCCAAAAGTCGTCCTGCTCGGCTTCGTTTAGAAGGCGCAATTGAGTCTCGACACTCTGAATGAATGTCGATTTTGTTTCGGCCAAGGCGGCATTTGCCAACGAGAACAGCGGGGCTTTATCGGACCCGCGAACGCCCGCGGTCGGGAGGAAGGACTTCAAAAAGGAAGTATCAGACACCTCGTTTGTCGTAAAAAGATAAAAGCGGTGTGTCGATTCGAGCCGCCCGGTTTCCTCGTAACGCGTGAGCCAGATGCGAACTGATTTCCAAAAGTCTGTCGACAGGTTGGTCAGTCGTTCACCCTCAGCCTTGTGCTTCAAGGACCCGAGGGTCTTCTTTCCGCCCACGTCTAGAAAGTCTAGATCGTCATCCTTCTCAATGAAGACGGACGTATCCTCTGGTAATTGCAACAACAGAAGGAGTGCCAATCTTGGCTGATACAGGTACCCTAATGCCGGTTCCCGAGCAGAAAACTGATCAGTTCGATTGTCGGACATATCTCCTCAGCCTCCGCGAGTGTGAAGTCGGGTGGCGGTTCCGCGCTTCGCAATCGAAGAGGTCGAGAACACAAGGGTGTCCTGCCCGAGCAATCTTTTCGAATCAGTCGCAAAACAATTCACAGGTAACATGCCGAAACCTCAGTGGAGGCCATTTCACCGGCCTGATCATCAAATATATGTCTTTATGGGCCCAAATTGTAACCGGCACAGGCTACTGCGATCTACGTTGACGCATACCTGAGCCCAAGTTCTACGAGACGCCCGTGTATTGAGTTTGTTTTCGTATTCCTGGCCATCGCGAAATTGGCCCGAAACGGCGTTCTCGAGGTTTGTCCCGATCGGTACCAATAAGTCGGCGCCGATCGGCAACGAGGTATTCGACTGCGTGACCCATATCTCGTAGAAATGTATCGCCAGCGCGCCGCTCCGGCCAGATAGTCAGTTGCACTGGGCGCTTCGCCCGAAGTTTAATGATCCTCAGTTCACCACTTTGGACCTGCTCGCCTCCCGGGCGGGTTGCATAATCTTGTCCCACATCTCGGCGACCTCGCGGTCCTTTCCACGGATCGCGTGGCTGTAGATGTCGGCGGTCGTGCGCACCGAGGAGTGGCCCATGCGCTCGGAGATGGTCGCGAGGCCCGCGCCCTCTTCCAGCAGCAAACTCGCGTGGGTGTGGCGCACCGTGTGGAGCGATACACCCTTGGGCAGGCCCAGATGCTTGCAGATCCGCGACACAGTTGCCGAGATCGAATCGGGCATCAGCGGCGTCCCGTCGGGGTTGGCGAACACCAGGTCGAGGTCGGCGCGGTAGTCGGGGCCATACTGCCTGCGGAACTCAGCCTGGCGTAGCTGATGCGCCTCCATCACCTCCGGCATCGTTGGTGGCAGCGCGATCTTGCGGGGCACCTCCGTCTTGGTGGCCTTGAATATCAAACCATCCTTGGTTTGGCAGAGTGACCGGTCGACGAATGCTGTGTTGTCGCGGATGTCGCACCAGCGCAACGCCAGCACCTCGCCGCGGCGGCAGCCGGTGGCTGCGCACATCTCCAGGAACGTCTGGAGGCACCAGGGACCCAGAGCGGTATGGATCAGCGTCTCCTGCTCGGACGGAAGCAGCGATAGGCCGACGCGCTTCTTCAGTTTGGGCAGGTCGCTGTGAGTCACCGGGTTGGTGGTGGTCAGCCCCCACTTGATGGCGCGCACAAAAGCCGAGGAGACGATGCCGGCGATGTTGCGGACCGTCTTCGGCTTCATCGGGCGCGGCTCCTTGGTTCTGCGGGTGTGGCCGCCCGACTTCAGCAGACGAGCCCACTCGCGACTGAGATTCAACGGCGTGATCTCGGTCAGGTTCATCGCGAGCAGTTCCGGCGAGAGATACGCCCGCATCATCTGGTATCCCTCAATCGTGGTAGGCGCGAGGTTCTCCTTCGCATACTGCTGCATGAACTCGTCCAGAAGCATCGCCAAGGTCGTCGGCATCGGCGCGGCGACGCCCCCGGCGCTCGCCTTGCGTACCTGCTCTTCGGCGCGGCGCGTTGTTTCGGCGGCCACCGCCTCCTGCTTCGTTGCGAAACCGGATTTCCAGAAAAGGGCCTGCTTTTCACGGGTGGCTCCCAGGGTGAACTGGTAAGCGCCACACCACCTTCCCCGACCGGTTTTTGCGTTTGTAGATGGGCATACGTCATGTCATCAATTGCTCGGTTTTCCGCTGAAGTCCAGTCGGTAGTCCAGTCGGCATCCCGCAGGTACGCTCCCAGTTTTCGAAGGCGTGGCGGGTGACGATCCACCGTCGTCCAAGGCGGACGGCGGGGATGATTCCCTGCTCCAGCATCGAGTAGACTGCCACCCGGCCGATGTCCAGGCGGCGCGCGATCTCATCCACCGCCATCCGCGCCCGTGGATTTACGGTCGGTCCGCATCCATTTCCATCTGGCGGGCGTCGCGGCACAAGGGTCTGGACTTGACTGGAATTCGATTGAAGTTGCGGGCGATCTCGCATGGGCGTGTCCTTTCGAACACCCACAACGAGGTCCGCTTTGCGGTCGACGCGCTGTCTGGTGAATCAGCCTTCACCGTATATATACCGGAGCGAGAGGAGAAATGTCTCAAGCGATCGAGATTTTCTTGGGATGCGGGCCTACAGCCCCTTCACCAGATCTACAATCCGCACCTTCAAAGCATCCGCCAGAATCTTGAGCGTTTGAAACGTGACGTTCGCCTCACCGCGCTCGATCTCGCCAACGTGCGCGCGGTGCAATCCGGTTTTGTCGGCGAAAACGTCCTGGGACCAGCCTTTTTCCTTCCTTAGCGCCCGCACCGTGCCGCCGAGCTTCTTCTGGATGTCTTGCACCAAAAGCAGTTTGGCGGTACTCTGCTTTTATCCATACTGGTTATAACCAGCACAACAGCCGACGACTTGTCATGTTTTCATACGACAAATACTTCGATGAGATTTACCAGTCGCTTCCGACTGGCTTGGTTATCGCGGCGTGTGGGCCGAAATCGTTGGTCGCACTCCGCTCTTTTTGCTTTTCTCTCAAGGGAGCGGCAATCCGGTCCGGTTCGGACGCGATCCTCTACAGAAATTTGCCTATCCCAATCGACTGGAATGCGGTGAGCGCACAAATGGAAGAGGCCTGCACCCGAGGCGTCCGGCTATTCATCGTCAATCGGTTCGAGGACAATTCCACCGCCGGGCTCATCGCTCGCCTCAAGAGCGAGCCAGGCTTCGACCGGTTAGATGGCTCGATCAATCCCGAAAGGGCCAGATTTCTCCAAGAGGGATTTCGGGGTAGCAATCTCACGCTGATTGTGACAACGGTCGCAGAAAAGGAGAGTCAGATTCTGGGCTGGAGAATCGCCAGGAAGATGGGTGAAGAACAGGGCGTGTTCATTGCGGTTGAGCACCCTCGAATCGGCGACGCTTTTTACTCCGTTTGGGTGACGATAGGAGCAAATGAAAAGCACTATGCGGTAGATTTCATTTCAGAATGCCCAGAGGTCCCAAAGGTGGAGCCGCGATACCAGTTGGTTGTTGTGCCCACCCAGCCGGTGGCAAAATCTCTTGCGAAGCCGCGGTCATCATGGTTCCGCCGGCTGCTGGGCTGATCTCGTGCAATCCCGGCAAGCACTACTTTAGTTATTTCCATCATTTCGGCCTCGCATCTTTTTCTCTTTTTCGCCTTCGCCTTTCACGTTTCGAATCTAGGCCAGGAATACCTTTGTCGCGGCAATCCTGGCAGTAGTTTCTCCGGCTGGTCGATGGCCGCCTTTCGGGCTCGTATTTACTTTGACAATGGGAGCAGATCGCGACACCATCTTTGCCTGCGATCGACACCATTAGCTGAAGGACGAGGATAGCAAGTAGATTCGATCCCGAAGGGGCATCAAAATCTATTTGCCATTGCCCGTTGCTCTTATTCCAGTACAGCCTCGGTTGAAGTCGTGCCTCGTTAACTAATTTCCCCACACACGACATTACGTTCAAGCGAGCCTCATCTAGTGCGCCAGTTCCACTCGGCGGTTCAACCTTCAGAATCCGCCAGTCTCGCGGGTCGCCGGTTCGTTTTAGATCAAGGTTCACGCCTAGCCTATGTAGCGCTTGAAATCGGATCGCCTGCTCGCGCCAGAAGGAGACCGGCTCCTTGAACCGCAGTCGTGGCATGGGCGTCGTTTCTTTCTTTAGCGCACCCCACTTTTGGGCAAACTTCAGGATTGTATCTGGTTTCCCGTTCGCGAGATTCAAGAACTCGTTGAGGAGCCCCGATTCGGCTGGTTTGAACAGGGTTTCATTTGCGTCGCCGATCAAATGCGCTCCTTCCAGGTAAAGCACCTTGGGCGCGAACACCCTACCCGTCTGAACTGCGCGGTCCCGACCGTCCGCACGTGATGTGGTCTCTTTGAACCGTCGCGCCATGTCCACTTAGAGTCCCATTATAAGTCGTGAATGATTGTCTATCAATCGCTAATATTGGCTAGCTATGGAGACCAGCTATATGAAAACCTCAGTAGTCCAGGCAGGTGCAACATCGGCTTTCACGCAGCCGAAGCGTCTGCTGCTTCGCGGCGGCGAAGTCGCGGCGATGTTAGGAAGTAGCCGCGCATTGGCATTTCGGTGGATGCAAGATGGCATTCTGCCGACCGTCAGAGTTCCAGGCGGGCGTACGGTCCGAGTTCCCACAAGCGCGCTTCGCGAATGGATCGAACAGAACACAGGAACTGGCTCGGCATCGTCGCCGCGGACGGTGGCGGAGGCGTCAATTCCAGCCACTTCATCAAAATCCTCTGCGGGAAAGAGGGCGACTCGAAATGCGATTTGAGCCCGAGCACACGTTGAACGTAGTTGCCGAGCGGTTCTCCCAGCTTTCTCAATCGGGCCAACTCCTCGTCTTCACCATGCGCCGCGTCCAGTTCGGCCGATTCGAAGGACTTCGGATCTGCGACGGGGAACCGATGTGGAATCCGCCACCAAGGCTTATCAGAGTGACGAGAATCGGATCGGGAGAGGAACCAGACGTTGCCGGGGAACGCGATTGGGTTCTGAAGGGGGCGGTTCGAGATCTCTTCAGAGAATTTGCACAGGTTCAAAACGGAACCATAGATCGCATCTCGTTCCACCGAGGGCTACCCTGCCTCGTCGAGGTGTCGCTAGTGTCTACGGGATTGCCTCCCGAAGAACGCGCAGGGGGAGCCGGGCAATGAGCGAGGCACAGTTCATCTCTGGCCTTGCTCGGCCCGACACTGTCATCGACCCCACGGTGATCAGCATCGTGCGCATTCATGCCGCAAGGCTCGCCGGCAGGTTTGGATTCACTCGTGCCGACCGCGAAGACATTGAGCAGGAACTCCTTCTTGACGTCCTCGTCCGGTTAAGGCGGTTCGATCCCGCCAGGTCTAGCCGCAGCACCTTCTTGGATCGTGTCGCCAGAAACCGGGTCGCCAACCTCCGCCAATATCAGGCGGCTGCGTGCCGGGATTACCGGCTGTGCGTGGATTCCCTCGACGGCCCTGCCCGCGTTGCAACCGACGAGCCGATCACCCTAGGCGACACCATGTCCACTGATGCATGTGAAGTAAGAACTGGCCAGTGCGCGCCATCGTGGGAACGCGAGGAACTCCGGATCGACGTTGTTCGGGTAATCGCTAATCTGCCGCCAGAGTTGGCTTCCATCGCAAGCCTGCTCCGATCCGTTGGGAACGTTGAGGCAGCGCACCGGCTGGGAATACCGCGAGCGACCTTTTATAGGCGTATTGCCGATATCCGAGCGGCCTTTCGAAGCGCCGGTTTGAATCCTTCACTACGACATTCACGCGTCGCGTCCGCGCGCCGTGCCAGCCGATCGATGGCCTACCGTAAGTCACAACGGAACCCAAGATAATGCCTCCTCATGAAAACCAGGAGGTCCCGGATGAGGCGCACGAGGTGCCCGGCGCGCCGGCGCCGGCCGAAAAAGGGCTGGACGAAAAGCTCGTCAGCGCCCGGGCAATCCTCGGAGGATTGGCGAGCGCGTTGAAATCCGACTCCGGCGCCGCATTTACCGAGCCATTCCTTGGAGCTTTGGCGCTAGTTGCAGCGACAGACCCCGCTGAGTGGGCGCGGGCGAAAACCGCGTTGCAAAAGGCAAAAGTCTCGGTGAAGGAGGTAGAGAAGGCGTTCCGGAAGCCCTCCGCCACTGGCCTGCATGTCGTTCAAGCTGGTACAGCTCCGACACCTCCTACGGCCGGATCCCTCCTCGGAGTAAGCTGCCCCGCGCCCGATCTTGTAATCCCCAAGGGTTTCTCGTTGCGTCAGGACGCGACAACCATGATGTTCCCCGATCGAGACGAGAACGGGACAACCATGCGCGAGGAAGTTATTGCGCATGCACCAATCCTCATCGCTGCGCGGCTGCGCGACATCGACATAGGAACCGAAGCGCTGGACCTCTGTTTTCTTCGGCCGGACGGCTGGCGGCATGTGATTGTTGATCGCGCAGTAGCGCTGGACGGACGGCAAATCGTACAACTCGCATCTCGCGGATTCCCAGTGGCAAGCACGACCGCGACGTTTGTGGTCGAGTACTTGAACAACCTTGAGGGCCTCAACTTTCAAGAGATTCCGACCACAAAATCAACTTCCCATTTCGGTTGGCAGGGAAAGGCAGGAGAGCGGCGGTTCTTGTGCGGCCGCAAGCTAATCCTCCCGGGCAGCGACCTCCCTTCCATCGAGAGCCTTGGCTCCGGCGATAATTCTCTGATAGTCTTCGTCGGAAGTTCTCACGGCGACGAGCAGATTGCCGACTCAGTTTACTCGCGCGGATCACTGGAAGGTTGGCTGTCTGCCGTTGGTCCTATCGCCGATTTCCCGCGGGTGTTGCTCGGCCTATACGCGAGCTTCGTGCCGCCATTATTGCGAATCCTTGGAGCGCCAAACTTCATCGTCGATTGGTGGAACCGCACGTCAACCGGCAAGACCACCGTCCTCAGGGTAGCGGCTAGCGTGTGGGGAAACCCCGATGAGCAGTCTGCCGATTCATTTGTGCAATGTTGGGATGCAACGTCTGTATTCATCGAACGAGCCTGTTCAGTAATAGGCGGCCTACCTTTGCTTCTTGATGAAACAAAGCGAGCGAAGAAACCGATCCTTGTCGGCGGGATTCTATACGACGTCGCGCACGGCCGCGGAAAAGGTCGCGGGAACGTGAAGAGCATCGAACGAACGGGCACGTGGAAGACCGTGCTTCTGAGCACAGGTGAAGGGCCGGCTACCGGGTTCACGACGGATGCGGGAACCCGCGCTCAGACCCTCGAAATCTATGGCCATCCTTTCGAACGAGCGGATGATGCAACTGGGAAGCTGGTTCGCAGCCTCAACGTCGAACTACTAGAACATTTCGGTCACGCGGGTCCGCGATTTGTTCAATGGCTCTGCGACAACGAGGACCTCTGGGAGGGCCTAGCAGCTAACTACCGCCTGGCGATCGACGAGTACTCCACGCAGGTGCCGGCGGACCGTTCTCGCATCAACGTGGCAGTCGTCTCGCGCCTCGCGCAGTCCGCCGCGGCCATCCGGGTAGCTGCAACAGTCGCGCATGCAGTACTCGACTTGCCATGGGATTTTGTTGACCCGTTCGAAACGATCTGGAACGAAATTGTTTCTGACACGGGTGAGGCGACCGTTGACGAGCGTGCCCTCGCGGAGGTGGTCTCGATGGCGTACTCACAGCGAGAGACTTTCTGTGAATCGCCAATTTCATCTAAGCGGGCGCCTCCCGGTGGGTGGTCGGGAAGATGGGACAAGGGAGGCACTTGGGAGTTCATCGCGTTCTATCCGCATGTACTAAAGAAGGCACTTGCCGAATTTGGATTTTGCCCAGAGGCGGTCCTGGCGGGCTGGAAGGAGCGAGGGTGGCTGGATGTCGGCAAGGGCCGTAAGTTCGACAAGTCGGTGCGTCTAGGCAAAGAGAAGCCATGCTTGATTGTGATCCGGCGCGAGGCAATTAACACGATTGAGCGCGAATCCTGACGTCCGCTCAGCGGCTGCCGACACGTTGCGGACAATTTTGCGGACTTGGATCTATCTGAAAACTGAATAGTTAGCTCGTTCGAAACAGGTTGTCAACAATGTCATCAAGAAAAATGTATCCTTTAAAGCCAAACATTCTCGCTTCCCTTTTGCGCGAGAGTATTCGAACTTCTGGTATGAGTCCTGTTTTTCCTGCTGACTTTGCTGACATCGCCGACAGACGCGCGCAGGGCCCCGCCGCGCAGGCCCTCGGAGCTGCCGCACGTCGGCTTCCGAGGCATACAAGCTTGGCTGGCAAGGTGACCAGCGGCCGGACACGGCCCAAAGTTTCGGCATCTCGCTCTGCGGCGGACGAGAGCATGGTCACGCTCCGGTGACTATTGGAGTCGCCGCGGGGTAGGATCTATCGATAGGCTCGATTTTTGCCTCAATGTCACGTGGCGGGATCAGCTCGCACGCCCAGCGCCCAGCTGAAACCGTCTCTTGCGTTTTCGTCGCGATGTGATGTGTCCGCCGCTTCGCATAAATGTTGCTCTCTCAATCTCCACGCGATGGGATCAGAGCGCGCCACGATGAGGCTTCGAGCACACTTCATTGGCGCCCGCTGTGGTCGTGAAAATCGTTGATGAATGAGCAGGCAGATTTGATTAGCCCCACGACCCGCCCTCTTTTGCGCCGGGTGTAGGGTCGGGCATAAGCGATCACATTAGGAAACTAGCTGAAGTGATCGCGGGAGAGACTTAAAGACCAAACTGCATCTTCTTAGCAGACGCCTCAGCCAGCTGTTTTCTGGCAGCAGCTAGAGTTTCAATTGCCGATTGGGCCGCGTCCACTGTGGCATGCTGATATGCAGGCAGAAGCGTAGTCGCGTTAGGATTATCGTCTTGGAGAAAATGGGCGATGTCGTGAAACTTCATTGCGAGCCTGTCTTTTTCTGCAACGAGGCGTGCGACTACCTCTTGAGCCTCTTGAAACTCTAAGAGTGCGAGCGCCTTTTGATTTCGAATCTCTTCGATAGACATTTTATGCTCCGAAAGCTCTATTCTAACACTTCACCAAACATGACAGAATGAGCCGCGGAGGGCGATTGACCTGACCGGCCTCTTCTGTACGAGTCGGATTGAGAGACTGAGTAGGGGTGCCGGTCAGATCAGATTGCCTTCGCTAACCCTGCTGAGTCCCTCGAATGGCATCCGGGGGCGTAGAGCTTCATGTGATGATGCTGTCACGAATAGTTTTTGAGACCTGCGTCATCCATTCCTCTTTATACTCCTGCTCGACATGTCTTTCAACGAACAACTCAGCGAGTGGTTCAAATCCATTTTTAAATGTCGCTGCTAGTCTGCGCCGGATGCTCCAAGCTATGACATCCGCCGCCTGTAATGCAGCAAGATTATGATCTGAATCAAAGGCTAGGGCTCCGACATTGAGGTCGAACTTTTCTTTGTGCCTAGCCAGAAATGAATAGGCTTCAAGTATCTGGTGCTGGTAGGGATTTCCAGTGTCAAGCACGAAGGGTATCGATCCCGTGTATCCGCGGACTCGCGCACCCACGCTAATCAACTTTGCTAATTGCACGAAGCAAGTCCCGTACATGCTGAATGTGCTGACGCCGGCAAAGGCCTTTCGGTATTCCTCAGATGTGAGCGTTGCCGCGACGCTAGAGAGTTTAGAGTCGTTGATGACCTTTACTAAGTCCGTAAACAGCGCGCCACGGGCGGCTGGAGTTACATCCTTCAACCTGCCGTGCACTCCAAACTCGTTCATGTGCAGAGGCCAGGGAATATTGTGAGATGAAAGCTGTTTACGCCATTCCTGATCGAGCCAAAAAAATTGGCGCATTTCTAGGATGAGACCTCCAAGGACAGCTGATTGGGAGTTACTGTCCGTGCCGCTCTCATCGAGATAGCATGTGACTAACGCCATTCTCCGTCCTGGTTCGGCGGAGTGGTGTGCTGCCCACCAGGTTCCCCGCGAAAAGGATTCTTCGATTCTTGCAGTCAGGCTGTCAAGCATATACCCTTTCAGAGCCAGCCTTTGTGTTACGCTGGCTCTTGTGAGGGTACACCTCACCCTTCCCTAGCGGATTGGGATCGCGGTGTTCTCAGCACCACGGGCCATAAACTAGGCGAGGAATCGCTCGACGAACTGCTCAAGCCGAGAATAACATAGACTATTCGTCTATGCGCGAATACTATGCTCGGCTCTTTCGCGAGGCGCGCGTACAGGTGTTCGTCTTTTGGAAGGCTCAAGTCGCTGTCAGTATTGGAGCTGGAATCCTCTCGACCGTCGCCAACTCTATCCGGCAGCAAAGTCCCCTTGGAGTTGCGCTCTGGACAGTGGGGATGGCTACAGTCGGCTACTTGGTAATGCTGGCTTTCTTTTCGGTTTGTGCCATGATGGTTGCTCCGGTAACGCTGGATCGCCGACGAGTTGAAGAAGTCGAACAAGCGAGGGCCATCGCTTCAGAACGCGGGACAGAGATTTCAGCGTTGCGGCAAAGCCTATCTCAGAAACACCCCGCAGACGAACATCAGGAGAGAATTGCCACAGAGGCCCTCCGCGACTTTGCTCCAGACCAGATTAAATTCGT
Source organism: Bryobacterales bacterium (assembly GCA_963813145.1). Lineage (GTDB taxonomy): Bacteria > Acidobacteriota > Terriglobia > Bryobacterales > Bryobacteraceae > Palsa-187. The sequence continues at coordinate 1,175,613 of CAWEXX010000004.1, read as the reverse complement.
GAAGTGGATGCTACTGCATGGAGAAGTGCCAGATCATAAATTACAGGAGTCTGGAATCGATCAACTGACAATAAATGACACACTCTATAAAGGTAGAAAAAGATTGCTGTTTAACGACCGTAGAGATCCGCGAGGTACCATCCACACAAAAATAAATGACGAATTGAAATCCATTTTGCGGGATATCCTGTACCCGCCGGACCGGCCGGTCACGCCGCCTCAAAGCTAATATCTATTTTGTTGTTGCCTTTCGTTTCGGTGCTCATCCGGCGCACAGCATGCCGCTCGCAGTCGAGTGCGCTCTGGACAATGCATCGTTGATCGCGTATAAATAATCCAGGTCCTGTTCGTCAGGCTCAGCGCAAAGCGCACCCTCCGAAAGTTCCCTCAACTCAACCTATTAGTTTGCTCAGACGAGGTGACCCATGCTCTCTCGGTTCGGTTTTATTGCCTTGCTGCGCGGCTCAGCCCACCGCAGGCGCTCTCACGAATACCTGTTGCCCTGCCCCGAGCCGCCGGTGACTACCCCGCCCTCTCCCTGCCTGCCTGGCCTTGGTCCGCCCGGTGGTCCGTCCAGCCCGTTGCCGCCATCGCCCGCGCCCACTCACCACATAACCCTGCCTTCCCACCGCTGCCGTCCGCCACGCTGGTCCTTCGTAACCCACACGATTAAAAGGTACTTGGTCGCGAAGCTCAACCCGCAGGTGGAACCACTGTTCAGCGCGGCTAGCGACAGACCATCAAAGAGGTCGTCGGTAGTCAGGTAGTCAGCTAATCGAAGGAGGTAAGCGATGTATTCAGAAGCGATGGCGCGGCGGATTGAAATCTGGCCGATCGAGAAGCTGATCCCGTACGCGCGCAACCCGCGCACGCATTCCGATGTCCAGGTCGCGCAGATCGCCGCCAGCATCGTCGAGTTTGGATTCAACGCGCCTATCCTGGTCGATTCCAATGCCGGCGTGATCGCCGGGCACGGCCGTCTCCAGGCGGCTCGCAAACTCGGACTGGAAGAAGTGCCGGTTATCGTCCTCGACCACCTAAGCGAAAGTCAGAAGCGCGCTTACATCATCGCGGACAACAAGCTGGCTCTCAACTCCGGCTGGGATGAAGAACTACTCGCCGCCGAACTCGCCGATTTGGAACAGGCGGGTATGGACCTCGCACTGGTCGGCTTCTCTGACGACGAGCTTCGCGAGCTGTTGCACGGAGAAGCTGACGGCCTCGGTGCGGGCTCGGATGACGAAATCCCATCTGTCCCCGTCAACCCGGTCACACGGCCAGGAGATCTCTGGATGATCGGACGCCATCGGCTCCTCTGCGGAGACTGCCGCAATCCGGCGGTAGTCACCCAGTTGTTCGCCGGCTCTCGCGCCAACGTCGTGATTACGTCACCGCCGTACGCAAAACAGCGCGAGTATGACACGTCCAGCGGATTCCAGCCGGTGTTGCCCGCGCTCTATGTCGGCTGGTTTGCTCCGGTAGCGGCCAACATTAATTCGATCCTCGCTCCCGACGGCTCGTACTTCCTCAATATCAAGGAGCATTCCGAGGACGGCGAGCGCAACCTGTACGTGAAGGATCTGATCACCACCCACAAGCGTCACTGGGGTTGGCGCTTCGTCGATGAGTTCTGCTGGCGGAATACGGCGAACGGCGTGCCGGGTAAGTGGCCCAACCGCCTGAAGAACGCCTGGGAGCCGGTGTTTCACTTCAGCCGAGAGAAGGCGATCAAATTTCGACCGGTTGCGGCTGGCCACATCTCTGACGACGTAGTTCTGTATTCTCCCGACAACCCGTCCGCGCCGAGCGGGTCGGGACTGCTCGGATGCGGCGCATCGAAGACGACCGGAATTGCTTGGCCAAGTAATGTAATTGAAGCTAAGGCAGAAGGGGACCAGGGATCGCATTCCGCGCCCTTTCCGCGAGCACTGCCGGAGTTCTTTCTGAAGGCGTTCTCCGACGCCGGCGACATTGTTTTCGATCCCTTTCTTGGGAGCGGGACCACTATGGCCGCGGCCCAGCTTCTCGACCGCGTTGGATACGGCATCGAGATCAGCCCGGGCTACTGCGACATCGTCCTCCTCCGCCTGGCGGCCCTGGTAGGCAGTGGTCCTACGCTGGCGGAGACGAACGAGCAGATGAGCGCAGTTGCCGCGCGCCGAGGGATCGATCCGACGCAACCTTCCAAAGCTCGGAAGCAGCGCGCCACCGCCGACAGAGAGGCGTTCGCAGGGGGTGTGAAATGACCATCACCGGGTTGCAGGTGGAACACTGGCCAATCGATCAGCCTATCCCTTATATCCGCAACGCGCGAACTCACAGCGCCGAGCAGATTGCGCAGGTCGCCGCGTCCATCATCGAGTTCGGTTGGACGAATCCGATTCTGGTCGGCGCGGACCGCGTGGTGATCGCCGGGCACGCCCGTCTGCTCGCAGCCAGGAAGCTCGGTATGACCGAAGTGCCTGTGATCGTTCTCGGCCACCTGTCGGAGGCGCAGCGCCGCGCCCTGGTGCTCACGGATAACAAGCTGGCCCTAAACGCCGGGTGGGACGTGGAGATGCTGCGCGTCGAATTGGATTCACTTGAGGATGAAGGGTTCAATCTGGAGGTGATCGGCTTCTCCGATGAAGAGTTGGGGGAAATCCTCCGCGATCCGGAAGAGACGCACGAGGGCCTCACGGACGAGGACGCGGTGCCGGATGTGCCGGAGCGGCCGGTTAGTGTCGCGGGCGATCTCTGGGTGCTCGGCGACCACCGCGTCCTGTGCGGCGACGCGACCGATCTCAAAGCCGTTCGGAAGCTCATCGCGGGCGAGCAGGCGGACCTCGTCTTCACTGATCCGCCATACAACGTCGATTACGAAGGATACACGGCGGACAAGCTGACCATCAAGGGCGACAAGATGAAGCCGGCCGAGTTCGACAAGTTCCTGCGCGGCACCTTTGCCAGCTACCGGGCGTTTGTGAAACAGGGCGCGTCGATGTACGTCTGTCACGCCTCGTCGGTGCAACGGGAGTTTCAGAACGCGCTCGAAGCGTCCGGGTTCGAAGTGCGCTGCCAGATCATCTGGGCGAAGAACACCTTCGCCTGGGGTCACGGCCGGTATAAGTTCCAGCACGAGCCGATCTTCTACTGCCACGTTGCCAAACAGAGCGATCCCTGGTACGGCGACAAGTCCCAATCGACGTTGTGGCAGGAGAAGAAGCCGGCGGCCAACCGTCTGCACCCGACCATGAAGCCGATCGAGCTTGATCGAGCGGGCGTTGCTTAATAGCAGCAAGAGCGGTGACTGCGTGCTGGATCTGTTCGGCGGGTCTGGGCTCGACGCTGATCGCTTGCGAACGTCGCGACCGGAAATCGCGGCTGATGGAGTTGGACCCGAAGTACGTAGACGTGATCGTGAAGCGGTGGCAGGACTATACCGGTCAGCATGCGGTCCTGGCTGATGACGGTCGCAGCTTCGCCGAAGTGGGAGCCGAGCGGCTGCAATGAGCAACGAACCCATGTCGCTGCGAGCGTATGCGCGCCATCGCGGGGTGAGCCTGCGGGCTGTCCAGAAGGCGACTCGCGTCGGGGCGGATTGCGGCCCGTGCGGATGGCCGCCTGGACGCCGCCACGGCAGACGCGAACTGGGCGCGCAACACGGCCCCGCGTCCGATCCCAGCGGCCAAGCCGCCGGCAAAGCGTCCAGTGATAGTTCCTACGCCCGAGGGCGCTCACCACCATGCGGAGCCTCGTCCCCCGTCCCGCGAGCCTGTCGAGCCACCGAAACTCGAATCCGGTTTGGAGTACTCCAAAGCCCGTGCTTATAAGGAGAGCTTCCTGGCGCGGCTCGCGAAGATGGACTACGAGGAGCGTGCGGGGAAGCTCGTCAGCCGAGACGAAATGAAGGTGGCCGCGTTCAATCGATATCGCACGTTTCGCGACGGGATGCTCAACATTCCGGATCGGCTAGCGGCCGTCCTCGCGGCTGAATCCGACCCGCGACGCACGCACGAATTACTCTCGACCGAGATTCGCAAAGCACTGACGGAGTTCTCTGATGGAAATCGCACTAACGGCTGATGAGATTTACGCGCTCGCGGCGGCTGAGGGCGCCCGGCCCGATCCGCTGCTCACCGTGTCGGAGTGGTCAGACACTTACCGGACGCTATCCCAGCGCGCGTCCGCCGAGCCAGGCGCGTGGCGCACGGACCGCACGCCATACCTGCGGGAGATCATGGACTGCCTATCGCCGTCGTCGCCAGGTAGAAACAGTCGTCCTGATGAAGGGTGCCCAAGTCGGTGGCACCGAGTGCGGCAACAACTGGATTGGCTATGTCGTCCATCAAGCGCCTGGCCCGATGCTCTCGATCCAGCCACAGTCGAGATGGCCAAGCGCAACTCGAAGCAGCGCATCGATCCGCTGATCGAAGAAAGTTCCGTGCTCCGGGAACTGGTCAGCGATCCGCGCTCTCGCGATTCCGGGAACACGATGCTCGCGAAAGAGTTCCCCGGCGGCATTCTCGTCATGACCGGGGCGAACAGTGCGGTCGGCTTGCGTTCGATGGCGGCCCGCTACTTGTTCCTCGATGAAGTGGACGCGTATCCCGGCGACGTGGACGGCGAAGGCGACCCGGTCAACCTGGCGCTTGCTCGGACGCGCACGTTCGCGCGCCGGAAGATCTTCATGATCTCGACGCCCAAGATCACCGGCCGCAGCCGCATCGAGGCGAGCTTTGAGGATAGCGATCAGCGCTACTACTGGGTGCCATGCCCGCAGTGCAACGAATATCAGGTGTTGAAGTTCGCTCAAGTCCGGTGGCCGAAGGGCGCGCCCGAGCTGGCCGTCTACATCTGCGAGCACTGCCGCGGCGAGATTGAGAACCACGAGAAGCACTGGATGCTCGCGGAGGGTGAATGGCGAGCCGGAGCGCCGGGTCTGGGCAAACCAGCTGGCTTCCACCTGTCTAGCCTCTACAGTCCGGTCGGCTGGTTCAGTTGGGCCGACGCTGCGGCGATGTTCGAGGAGGCGCAGAAGAAGCCGGAGCTGCTCCAGGTGTTCATCAACACTGTGCTGGGCGAAACGTGGGCGCTCCAGGGCGACGCGCCGGAGTGGCAGCGGCTCTACGATCGGCGAGAGGACTATCGCATCGGGTCGGTACCGAAGGGAGTGCTGTTCTTGACTGCCGGCATCGACGTCCAGAAGGACCGAATCGAGCTGGAGGTTGTCGGGTGGGGGCGCGGGAAGGAATCGTGGTCGGTCGATTACCAGGTGCTGGAAGGCCAGACGGCGGAGGGTGCGGTGTGGATGAAGCTCCACGGCGTGCTTAATGCCTACTATCCGTCCGCGTCGGGCGTGAACTTCCCGATTTTCAAGTACGCCATCGACTCCGGCTATGCGACTGGCGAGGTGTACACCTTCGTCCGCAAATACGGCGGCGACCGCGCGATCGTGATCAAGGGTGACTCGCGCGCTGCCGCGCCGATCAGCCAGCCGTCCCCGGTGGATGTTGGGCCGCAGGGCAAGAACGTGAAATTTGGTGTCCGCGTCTGGCCAGTGAACGGATCGATGATTAAGGAGGAACTGTACCGATGGCTGCGACTGGATCGGCCTACCGAGGAAAGCGGCGAGCCGTATCCCCCGGGGTACTGTCACTTCCCGAAGTACAGCGAGGAATACTTCAAACAGATCACCGCTGAGCAGTTGGTCACTAAGATTGTGAAGGGATACCGGCGGACGGAGTGGCAGAAGACTAGAGATCGCAATGATGGCCTGGACTGCCGCGTCTATTCGCGTGCCGCCGCAGCCGCAGCCGGCATGGACCGCTACACCGACGCCATGTGGAAGACGATCGAGGATAACGTTGCCGAGAGGGCGAAACGGGTTGCACAGCAGGCGGGCCAACCGGGAGCGCCGACGACGAACCAGCCCAAGCCACTGATGCGTCCCGTACAGCTTCCCGTCCGTGGCCGGTTCTTTACTAACGATCCACCGCCGCGTCGGTGGTAGGCTCTTTCGACTTCTTCCGCGATCCTTGGGGGAAGTTGCTAGGGTCTTGGGCTCACTGGCTATGCGAAAGCCCTGGCGACCAATCCGAGAGAGCCTAAATGATCATTTCGGCGGAGTTCCGGCAAGACCAACCGCGTCACAAAGAACTGATACAAGGGAAAATCCGCTGACGGCAGCCATCTTAGTTCCGTGGCATTTTGACAGAGCCGGGCTGCGTCTGCTCGACGGACTTCCCTCCGAGGAGGATGAGTCCGTCGGCGATCGTGCCGCGCCAGCTCTGGTAATCATGTGCACCTTGAAATTCCTGGTAAAACACCTCGTAGCCTTTGGCGCGGAGTACATCCCGCAGGTGACGATTCGGCACCAGAATCGATCCGCCTTCTCCCGTCTTGTCCAGTTCCAGCGATCCCGCGTCCAGGTAAAAGCGTATCGGCAGCCTCGGGCTTTTGACGAACAACTGCGCCACATAGCTCGGATCGGCACCGGGCGCGAAACTATTCGGCTTCGATGGATCGAGTGGTGGAGTCCACCAATAGGAGCCGGATTGCGAGAGCACATTGCCGAATGTTTCCGGATACCGGTAAGCTGCGCACGTCGCCGCGAGCCCTCCGTAGCTCGAGCCTCCGATGGTGACTCGTCGCGGATCGTGGGTTACATTGTAGCTCTGGCGCAGCCACGGAATTAGTTCGGAATTCAGAAACGCTGCGAATGTAGGATTGCAGGGCAATTCCGTCCCGCGCATTCCTTTGGCATTACCGACGATCAGGGCCACTGTCGGCGCAATTCTTTTTTCCGAAATGAGGTTGTCGAGCGTGGTTGGCGTCGGCACGACATCGATATAGGTCTCTCCATCGAAGACCACTAGCAGATCGTAAGGCTGGGCAGTTTTCGCGTAGCTGGACGGCAGGTACACGAAAATCGGACGCGTATTTTTCAGAAGCGCGCTCGCGAAATCCTGTTTTACGATCTCGCCTGTGGGCACACCCGCGCGTTTGCCGGCCCAGGGCTGCGGCGGCGCGTCCGGCATCTCGAGTAAGGAGGAACCCCGATGTGACGGGGTGTCGGGGTTTTTCGGTGAAACCCAAGTCGCCTTGGGATTCAACGGATCGCGCTGTTGTCGAATCGTAATCTGGCTCGTCAGCTCGTCGTCGATTTTTGTCCCCGTCGGCAAAGGGGGCCCATTCGGCGTCAATAAATAAGTTGTGCGCAGCCGGTGATCCAGGCGCAATGTCCTGTACCAGACATCCGTGCTCTCCACATGGTGCAGGAAGCAATCGAATGGACCAGACGAACAGTTTGGAAGGCTGAGAAAGACTCGTTGAGTGTCCGCGCTGCCGCGCCAAACAAAGGTCGTGAAGCGATGCATGGGATCGTCTTTAATCGGCTCGATCAGAGGGCTCCCGTTCGGGCCGATCTCCTTCCAGAACGCGTCTGCTTCCGCCTGGCTGGTAATCTTCCGGATACGCGGGCTGACGTCGGTTTCTGCTAATGCGGGCGGGTGCTGAGTGTTGATTTTCAGTTTAGAGATCCGATAAGCGGCCGTAGAGTTTTCCTCGCGAGCAGCGATCTTGAGGGTCCACCGGCCCGGCTGCGTTGCGAGAAATTGCAGCGCGTCTCCCTTCTGACGTTCGGACGAGAACGCGCGACTGAGGCGTCCGTCAGGGCTGTAAACCGAGAGAATCACATCCTTACCCTGGTCTTCCAGCGTCAGCTGGACGACCTGATCGGTCTCCAGATCGAGCGCGAACGGATCGGTGTCTCCGGCCGCCAAGTTTCGGTTAAAGGTCTTCTCCGGTTCGAGCTGGATGGGCGACTGAGGCTGACCAAATGAGGTCGCGGAGAGAACAGCGGAAATTGCGATCGGCAAAGATCCGGGGCGCATGGAGATTCACCTCGAATGAATCGTGATTTTTCTTATTCTATATGCTGCGGCAACACAGTGTTTGCTAAGCGGCTCCTCCTCCATTACCGAGCTCACCGGTTGTGTGCCTCGTCGCGCGGTGTTTACCGACCCCGCGTCTTCCAGTGTGATCAACGATCCACGCGCTTCGCCTTGGAACCCTTCGTCGAAACCGTGGATGGAGTCAAACGAAAAAAGCCGCTGGCTTTGAACCAGCGGCTTGGGGATCATGCGAACTTACTTCGCAATCTTGTAAGTGCGCTCGCCCGCGTCGTTCTTCGCCGATTCGATCTTCACGCCGTGCTTTTTGGCGGCGGTTGAAATGAACCCGCGCACGCTGTGCGCCTGCCAGCCGGTCGCCTTCATGATTTCAGCGAGGGTGGCTCCCTTGGCGCGGGCGATCATCGCCAGGATGTTCGCGCCCTTGCTCTCGGCGCGCGGGGAGGAGGCCTTTTTCGCGGCGGGCTTGGCGGCCTTCTTGCTGGCTTTCGCGCCTGCTTTGGCTCCCTCCTTGGGCGCGGCGGCTTTTGCCGGGGCGGTCTTGGCTTTAGCCGCCTGCTTGGCACCCTTGGCGGCTTTCTTGGCCTTGGTCGCGGCTTTCTTCTGGCTGGCGGCCTTGCTGGCGGGGGCATTTTCCGGCGCGACGTGCGCGCCCTGTGCCGCAACGGCGGCGGCTTTGTCGGTAGCGTTGGTTTCTGCGGTAGTCATTTGCCTGGGGTATCCTTTTCTGCGCCGATTTCGGCGCATGACGATTCATCACTCTGGTCGAGGGAAAAGGCAAGCTGAAAATGACGGCACGCCGAGCGGAAGAGCTTCAGGCGAAGACGTGGCGATTTGGCTGCTCCTAAGACTACATTACCGGCGGCAGCGCATTTTTCGTTCCTAATCGTTCTTGATCGATGTAAATTATTGCCTTGCTTGGCATGGTGCTCCACTGTTCGCTCGGTGCTCATCCGTCTCGCGAGGTGAATCAATAAGCGCTGACATGCCGTCCTCACTATCGAACGTCGCGCGATAAGTTGCCGACTAATTACCGGCTCTTGAGGTTCGCGTCTTCGCAAGACGGTTGCCCGGAGCCCTTCAGACTCTAATAGATCCTTGCAGCACTTCGGTTATGCTTGTCTTTAAGTTTTTGCAATGCCCATTGCCCAGCGATTCCGGATACCTGCCAACGACGACGACTTCGAGCGAATGTGTCTGGCGCTGTTACGGCGGCATTGGTCCCGGCCGGGATTGGAGATCTTTGGCAAACGCGGAGAGCGGCAATACGGCATCGATATTCTAGATCTCTCGGGCGAAACACCGGTCTATGCTGCCCAATGCAAACTGAAAGAGGAGCACAAAAGCCTTCAGCCAGCCGAAATTCAGGCGGAGGTAAACGAGGCGAGGAAGTTCACTACCCCGCTCGGACGATATGCGATTCTAACCACCGCCAAGGTGTCCACCCATTCGCAGATGGCCGTTCGCGACATAAATCAAGAGCACAAGGCACAAGAGCTGTTCGAAGTCGAGTTACTCACATGGGACCAGATCTGCCCCTTATTGCAGAAGTATTCGGACGTGCAGGAGATGCTCTATGGGCCAGTCGATAGCGATATGGGCAATCGAATCCATGGCACGCTCGTCGCCATTCAGGGTGGCCTGCAGTCGCTCACCTCTCAAGCAGCCGGTAGCGAGATCGACAATCGAATCAACGATGCGCGAGATTCCATCAACGAGCGGAACTTTCAAGTTGCAACTCTACTTCTAAACCTCCTCCAGCAAAAAGCTACGGAGCTGACACCTAAGCAGCAATATCGAATTTGTGCAAATCACGGTGCGGCAGCGCTCGGTCAGGGCAAGGCAGCTACAGCTGCCACATATTTCTTGCGGGCGCTCTCCTACCAACCGGACGATGAGCAGGCGAGAACGAATGAAGCACTTGCCTACCTCCTCGTCGGCGATATCGCTACCAGTCATGAAAAGACAACGCTTCTCCGAGCTGAATATCCGGCCAATGCTCGCATCGCGGGTCTCTGGATTTCGACAGCGCCGAAAGAACAATCACTCAGTGAGCTTGAAGGAGCCCTGAACGCCATACTTCTGTCCGACGGGGAAGTAGCGTTGGCCCTTTCCCGGCGGGCTCTTGTCGAACGGGATTTTGAAGACGCAGACAGATATGCCAATGCCGCGATGGCGGCCAATTCTCGCTGGGCTCAACCGTACCTCGCCCTCGCTGAACTTAACGTAGCCAAGGCCCTTCGACTCGACTCGGGCTTCCGGCCGATTAATGACACCCAGGACGCACTTCTGAGGCAAGCCGAAGAGGAGTGCTCTCTAGCAATCGAAGTCTCCCAAGCCGAGAGGGATCTGAACTCCGAAGTCGCCGCACGTGTCCAGAGAGTTGATGTTCACCTCTTGCTTAAGGAAAGCGATGCTGCGGCTCGTGACGCAGATGACGCACATCGCCTTGCACCTGACGATCCGATGGTTTTAGCCGCGAGAGCACGTGTAGCTCTTTTAGCTGGACGATTGGATGAAGGTATTCCTCTTCTAAAGAGATCTTACGATCTCGAACCTCGTCCGGACACGGCGGCAAACTTTGGAAGGGCCTTAGTCGAGAGAGGTTCCGATCAGGACCTACATGACGCGATTGTGGTCTTCCAAAAGCTCTCTCTAGCGGATTTTCGACCAGAGTTTCGCCCGACCATCGTCACCTTGCTTATACAGTGTTTTCATAAGAAGCGCGAGTGGAGTGAAGCCGCGCATTATCTGGCAAGGGTCTCACCGCTCCTGGATGCCGTCGTGGTAAAGGCCATCGAAGGTTATCTCGCGTTGTACCAGGAGCGACGAGAGGAAGCAGACCAAAAGGCATCGGAAGCGCAACGTCTCGTTGGGCCTGGAACAAGCGCCGCGACGAGAGAGTTTCTCGCGAATCTTCTCATGCTGTTGGGCCGGCGAAGCGAAGCGTTGCCATTATGGAAAGACCTCTTCGAAGAGGATGTGCCGGGCTTTGACCCCGGCATTCTCCTCGACTGTGCAGCTCGGTTACAAAGAGCTGACATCATACTCGGGGCTTGCGATCGCCTCCGTTCAAGAGGCGTCAATGACTGGCGACTCATAGAATTTGAGCTTCCCTTCCGACAGAAATATGATGTCAGCGGCGCCGTTGAGGTGCTTAAGACGTTCCTCAATCGTAATCCCGACCACAAACTTGCAACGCTCCGCCTCTCCGCAATCGGACTGATCTTGAATCGTCCAGATTTGGTCCGATCTCGCGAGAGTGACCTTCCCACGATCGAAGAGCTTCCCCTGGAGTGGGCGATGAGAGCCGTTCAGGTCATGAAACTAGGTGGAGATCCCGACACGGCAGTGGACTATGCGTACAGGTTTCTACGCATGCATTTTGGGTCAGTCGAAGCCCACCAAGCTCTCGCGATGAGTATGGGGTTTCGCCGCAGTTGTCGATGTGGACGGACAGCGAATTCTCTTCGACACCGGAGCGCGCCCGGAAACTGTCCTGCAGAACGCGCGCGAACTCCGGGTTGACCTGTCGAACGTGACGGACGTGATCCTCAGCCACAATCACCGCGACCACACGGGCGGACTGCTGACCTTGCGCCGCGACGTCATGAAGAAGAATCCGGCGGCCCTTGCCCGCGCGCATGCGGGCAAGGGAATTACGCTCGAGCGGCCGGACGGCTGGATCGCGCAAATGAAGAAGGATTACGAGGTGGCTGGAGGCATTCTCATTGAACACGATCAACCCCTCGAACTGCTACCCGGAGTCTGGCTTACCGGGCCTGTCACCAGAGTCCACCCGGAACGGAACTGGAGCGGCAGTGCTCGCGTGAAGACTGCGGAAGGATTGATCGAAGACAACATCCCAGAAGACATGTCGCTAGTCATCGTGACCGATCGCGGGCTGATTGTGCTTTCCGGCTGCGGCCACGCCGGCATCATTAACACCCTTGAACTGACACGCAAGTCGATCAGCCCGGCTCGGGTCCATGCGCTGATCGGTGGCTTTCACCTTTACGAAGCGAGCGAAGCGACGCTTGCCTGGACTGCGCAGAACTTGCGGGAATTCGGCGTCGAACAGTTTCTGGGGGCGCATTGCACCGGCATTGAAGCAACCTACAAGCTGCGCCAGTTACTCGTCTGAAGCGGGACACGGCTGCCGTTGCCGCGGTCGGAGCGCGTTTCAGGCTGGGCGAGCCGATGGACCCAGGGCCGATAGCGCGGTAATGGCGCAAACACCCTTTAGCTTGCAGCAGTTTAGCGTTCGGAGAACAGGTGTTTTTCGAACACCTCAAGGGCGCGGAAAGGCGGTAAACTCGGCGTAACGTTTGCTATTCACGACGATTGTGGGGAAGGACGCCTTTTTAAAAGGGCGCCAGAATCGCTGCGCGGCCAGGAAGCGCATGAATCATATACATTGTTTCACAGCGATGGTCACGCCCTGCTGGCTCGAGGCATTGCCTACTTGAATAACCACTGCCGTGTCACAGTCTTGGCCGCCCGGGATCGGCAACTTGATCTGCATCACACCCGGGACATTACCCGCGCCGACGGACATCGGGGTCACCGGTAGATTGAACCCGTGGATCGTGACGGCGGACGTTGCCTGACCTAGGCCGGTGACGAATAGAGTAATAACGTCGAACCCGTCGGCGGGGGAGTTGATGGAACCTTTTTGATCGATGGTGGCGGCGTGGCCCTGCCCCGTCGCATCCTGGGTGAAGATCCCCGGCGCCGCGGGAGCAACCGCAACCGGGAACAAAGCGGAGGTCTGGCCCAGATAGGCGACCGTGACCTGCGCGGTGTCGATGGAAACGGAATCCGGGACGACCGCCGCCACCTGTTTCGCAGAGGTGTAGATCACGGGCACGGGCGAATCGTTCACCATCACCGTGGTTCCCGCGAGCTGGGCGGCATAAAGGCCATCGCTGCCCGGAGCGGCCGAGACGATCTGCGCTGGTCCAAGTCCAGAGCCGGCGATGACGATCAGCTCTCCAGGAGCAATGGGCCCGGCAAGATTACTGGCGGCGTTCGTGATGCCAGTGACGATGACTGAGGTACCAGGAGGCTGAAGGACGCGGATCGCATTATAATATTGATCCGCAACGTAAAGGTTCCCTGCGCGGTCAATCGCCAGGCCGGTCGAAGAACCGATCTGCGCGAAGGTGGCCGGACCGCCATCGCCGGAGTAACCGGCGCCGCCATTGCCCGCGATCGTAGTGATGATTCCGGATGGATAAACCACCCGAATACGGGCGTTGTAGCTGTCCGCAATATAAATGTTGCCGGTGCTGTCGGCGGCTATAGCCACCGGCCCGTTCAACTGTGCGCCGGCAGCAGGTCCTCCATCGCCCGAATAGCCAGCCGTTCCATTGCCCGCGACAGTGGTGATGACTCCCGCAGGAGTAATCTTGCGGACACGAGAACCTGCCGCGCCAGCCTCCGCGATGTAGAGGTTGCCCGCGCTATCCACTGCCGCACCGTAAGGCAGGTTGAACTGAGTCGTGGTGAACGTTGTGATATTCCCTGAAGCCGATAGCTTGCGAACGCCGCTCGCGTCCAGGAAATAGAGATTATCGGCCTGATCGACAGCCAGGGCCCGTCCACCGCCCTGCGCCACGGTGGAGATGATTCCTGATGGGGAGACTTTGCGAATCACTGCGTTCCCGCTATCGGCGATATATACGTTGCCGCGGCTGTCCACGGCTACGTTGGACGGATAGTTGAGCTGCGCGCCGATGGCCGGACCTCCATCACCCGAGTAACCGTTGGAAACGCCATTACCGGCTACCGTGGTAATGATTCCCAATGGCGAGACCTTGCGCACGCGCTGGTTTGCGGTATCCGCGATGTACAGGCTGCCTTGGCCATCCACAGCGAGTCCGCCGCCCCAGGGAGCGAGGTTGAGCAGCGCATTTCGTGCGAGTCCCCCGTCCCCGGAGTAGCAACAATCGCCATTTCCGGCCACGGTGCTGACGACCCCGGCGGCAGAGACCTGGTGAATGCTGAAGGTTACCGCGTCGGCCACGAAAAGACTGCCCTGGTAGTCGACAGCAACGCTCTGGCCGAGGTTGCCCGCAACCGTAGAGATAAAGCCAGTGGAGGCGTACTTGCGGATCCGTCCGGCTTGCGCGAGGTAAATATTGGAAGCGCTGTCCACCGCAATCCCTAACCCGTCTTCGCCGGCAACCGTCATAGTTACTCCGTTCGGCATAATCAGGCGGACCGAACCGCCGCCCGCGATGTACAGATTGAGATGGCTGTCGACGGCGATCGCGCTACCGGGCGCCGCGGTGGCCGCGGTAGTGATTATTCCGTCCCGAGAAACCTTACGGATGCGGTCTCCGACCGCGATGTACAGATTTCCGTTATAGTCAACGGCAAGGCTCGATGGGTAAACGAGCTGCGCGCTGGTCGCGGGTCCTCCGTCGCCAGAGTTGCCGGAAGTCCCGTCGCCAGCGACGGTCGTGATGATCCCGGTGGAGTCGATCCTGCGGACGCGATTGTTTCCGCTGTCCGCGATGTACACGTTGCCTGGGCTATCGACGGCTACTCCTGGCATGCCGGACTCACCGTCGAAATTCGAGAGACGGAATTGAGCATCTATGGCGGGTCCGCCATCACCGGAGTAACCCTCGCCGGTATTCCCGGCGATCCGGGTCAGGACTCCGCTCGGATCCAGCCTAAACACGCCGTATTTCCCGTGGTAGTAGGCTGGGGAGCCGGCGTATAAACTGCTGAAATACACGTTGCCAATTAAGTCGGTAGCGATGGACTGGACCGACCCAATCGCAGTGGTCAAGGCTGGGACCGGCGTTCTGGCCGACGGTCCTCCCGCAAATGCCGAGATCACAAACTGCTGGGCTTGCGCCGGCGCCAGAGCAGCGCCGCCCACCAGCGCACAGGTTATTACGATTCGAGTATGCATCATGCTATTGCGCTCCGATGCTGACTTGGTTGCTCGTGCGGCCGAGGTAGGTCAATCGCACCGGGACAGCAGGTCCAGGCGCAACGCCGCTCGGCATTCGGATGTTAATCACGTCGAGGCCGGGGTATCCGGGAACATTCCCGAAAAAAGTAACTTCCGCCAGACGGCCGCCGATCGCGATCTGCGGCGGGATCGCGCCTCCGTCAGCCAGACCGGTGAGGTAGATGGAAAGATACTCGCCAGCAACCGCGGGGTCGTCGGCGGAAGCGATCCGAGTTGTCCCGGCGTGCTGGATCGCACCCTGGCCCCGCCCGTCACCCGAAATCGATAACAACATGGGCGCGGGAGCCAATACAGTTGGCGTGTAGAGTTCGGCGCTGGCGAGTGAGGCTCCTGTTGCCGGCCCGGACCCAAGTCGGTACCCGCCCACTATCAAAACCCTGCCGTCCTTCAGCAGGGTAGCGGTATGAGAAGTCCGTCGCGCTGTCATGTTGCCGAGGGAGCTGAACGTTCCGGTGGAAGGATCGTAAATCTCCGCGCTCTGGCTAGTAGGTAGTGAGCCTCCCCCGGTGATCAAGGCGCTGCCGTCGGGAAGGAGGGTCGCGGTGTGCCCAACTCGATCCTCGGTCATGTTGCCGGTTGCAGTGAAGCTTCCGGCGGACGGGTCGTACAGTTCAGCGTAGGGATAAGTAAGTTGCCCGCCGCTATTGTATTCGGTATCGATCTCGCCGCCCGCAAACAATACTTTTCCGTCGGTGAGCAAAGTCGCCGACCGTGCGACCGCGGCGTGCGCATAGACCATTGTGCCTGTAAGACTGAATGTGCCCGTCGCAGGGTCATAGACTTCCGCGGGGGAGTCCGCGGGAGCCAAGACCTTGCCGTTGGCAAGCAACGTGCAAGGGAGGCCAAAGAACGCAGTGGTCGTGCTCGTGTAATTTCCGGTGGCTGCGAACGTGCCGGTCGACGTGTCGTACAACTCAGCGGGGCTGCCGGGCAACGCAAACTCCCCGGGGGCGCCGTCGGAATCGAGAGGATGCGGTTCCATCAGTACCTGGCCATTGCTGAGCAATGTGGCGCTCCAATGACCAGCAGCCGTGCTGCCGGTGGCGGTGAAAGCTCCGGTGGCGGGATCGAAAATCTCCGCACTCAGCGTCAAACGGCCGTCGCCATCGCCGCCCCCGGCGATGAGGACCCTGCCATCGGGCAGCAGTATGGCCGTGTGCAAATAGCGGGGGATGGTCATGCTGCCGGTAGCGGCGAACGTGCCGGTGGAAGGATCGTAAATTTCCGCGCTGTTGGTGGGACTGAACATGGTTCCGTTTACAAAACCCCCGGCAATGAGGACTCTGCCGTCGAGGAGCAAGGTGGCTGCGTGCTCAATTCGGGGCGTCAGCATGTCGCCGGTAACGGTGAAGGTTCCTGTAGGTTGCGCCACCACGAGGCTGCCGTGGCCAGATGCGCCTAACAGAAGGAGTGGAAGAACAAAACTAGTTTTCACGATTTAGCCTCCCGAAATCACTGCACGCCGATTGTTACTTCATTGCTGGCTCGGCCCAGGTAGGTCAGCCGCACTGGGACTGTGGGCCCGGGCGCTACTCCTGGCGGGACGCGGACGTTGATCTGGTTGTAACCGGGATACCCGGGAGCATCACCCGAAAATAGGATCTCTCCCAACCTGCCTCCGATAGCTACTTTTGGGGGAATCACTGTGGGGGCACCCAGGCTGGTGGTGTACATCGACAAAACCTCTCCGGCAACAGCGGGATTTTGAAAGGAAACGAGCTGTCCTGTCACCGAGTGCCAGAGAGAAGCCAGTACGGGCGCGGGTATCAAGACCGCCGGATTGTAGAATTCCGCGCTGGCATGGGTCCACGGGCCATAAACCGAATAGGGGCCCGTGAATGTCCCCCCGGTGATCAGGACCCGGCCATCCTGGAGCAGAGTGGCCTGATGGGAAGAGCGGCTGGCATTCATATTAATCAGTGCGATAAAGGCGGCCGTCGAAGGATCGTAAAGCTCCGCGAGAGGGGGAGCGTTGTACCAATTGTCCGTGATGCCTCCGGTGATCAAGACCGTGCCATCCGGCAGCGGTGTGGCGGCATGGCGGTACCTTGAGATCCGCATGGAGCCCGTAGCCGAGAACGTTCCGGCAGAGGGCGAGTACAGTTCGGCGCTGCTGTGGGGAAGAAAATCATAATCGTTATTCTCCGGTTCGCCACCCGCTACCAGCACCTTCCCGTTGAACATAAGGGTCGCCGTGCGGCCATCTACTTCTTCTTCGGAATCGATGCTTCCCGATTGCTTGAACGTATTGGTGACTGGATCATAGAGTTCGGCCGCAGGCTCCGACAGGATCAAGACCTTGCCACTGGACAGCGAGATGGCGGGGGTGAAGGTCAGCCCCCAAGTCCCGCCCGAACACGCGTCGGTTGGGAAGCCCGTCGTATCGTACGGACCCGCTAAGCTGAATTGACCGGTCGCGGGGTCGTAAAGCTCTGGATCGGCGGCGATTGGGAAGATGCAGGGTGCCGTGTGCCCGTTTATCCCACCCGTGAACAAGACTTTTCCGTTGGTCAGCAGGGTGGCCGTAAAGTAGCTCCCACTGGTGACCAGACTCCCGGTGGGCGTGAAGCCTCCGGTGGATGGATCGTACAGCTCCGACTTGCTGGCGCCCACGATTAAAACCTTGCCGTCAGGAAGCAAGATAGCAGCGCCTGCGTGGCCGGCGGTTCCGTTTCCGGTGGGAGTGAAAGTCCCGGTGGCAGCATCGTATAGCTCCGCTGTGCCCGTCGCCTGATCATATTCCAGACCGCAGTCGCGACACTGCATCTCGCCACCGACGATCAAGACTCTTCCATCCAGAAGCAAGGTTGCCGAGTGGCCCGCGCGGGCCTTGGTCATGACTCCGGCCGCGGTGAAGGTCCCGTGTGTAGGAGGGGGCGAGTTAGCGGGCGCGGGCGCCGACGGGATCAGCGACGGCGTGAAGAGTTCGGCGACGGGGGCCTCCGGAAGCACGAAATCTCTGGGGCCTGCCGCCCAAGGCAGATAGTATTCGTTGCCGCCGGTGATCAGGACCCGGCCATCCTTGAGCAGAGTGGCCGCGAGGAGGTCGCGGCCCGTGAGCATCGCGCCCGCATCGCTGAACGCGCCGGTCGAGGGATCATAAATTTCGGCGCTGGCGAGGTTGTCATAGCCGCCGGGGACTGGAACGATGGCATAACCGCCGGCGAATAAGACTCTGCCGTCGAAGAGGAGCGTGGCGGCGTTCCTTTCGCGGCCGGTAATCAGGCTGCCCGTCGCAGTGAACTTACCGGTTGCAGGATCGTAAAGTTCGGCGCTCGAAGAGGCTCCGTCGAGGTCCCCGATGTCGCCTCCGGCAATCAAGACCTTGCCGCCGAGGAGCAACGTCGCGGACGGCTTGGTGTGGCCGGTGTTCATATCCGCAGTGGGAACGAATGCGCCGATGGACGGATCGTAGAGCGCGGCATGGCTGACGCGGTCCTGATCGGGGTCTCTTCTGGTGATCAAAACCCGGCCGTCCAGGAGCAGGGTGGCCGTATCACAAGACGCTCCAGAGATTCCAACGGGGGCGAAGGTCCCGGTGGCGGGATCGTACAATTCGGCCGTGTCGGGGTAGCTGATGCTGTAAGACTGGTCCAGACGATACCCTCCGGTGATCAGGACCTTGCCGTTCTTGAGCAGCGTGGCATTATGCTCGGAACGTTCCACGGTCATGCTGCCGGTAGCGGCGAACGTGCGGGTGGCAGGATCGTAGAGTTCCGCGGAGGCTAAAGAAAAAGGACCGGTGCCAATAAGAGTAGGCCCACCTCCTGCGATCAACACCTTGCCGTTTGCAAGCAGTGTCGAGGTATGGCCGCTGCGCGGTGTAGTCATGGTGCCGGTGGGCGCAAAAATCCCGCTGGCAGCGTCGTAGAGCTCTGCGCTGGGCTCGGTCCGGCTGAAGTAGTAGGCGCTGTCTCCGCCCGCGAGGAGGACTTTTCCGTCCGGGAGCAGGGTGGACGTGTGAAGGGCTCGCGGGGTAACCATCTTGCCGGCCGCGGCGAACGCGCCAGGACTTTGCGCGAAGGTGGGCGAGGCGCAGATACCAAGTCCCAACAGAAACAGGCGCAGTCTCTTACTAGTCGATTTCATGAGGCGCTCCTTAAACCGTCTATGCCGTGACCACTGATGAATTTCTCCGAATTAACTGTTCTTTCTCTCGCTTACCTGTTGCTACAGAAAACGCACATGCATGTTACAGCATTTGCGGTGAAAGCGCCTTTTTTCCCAGCAACGATTGCCGCGACGTAGAGGCGCGTTGTACAATTCTCGTGACTTAACCTCGCGGGAGCTGACTGGGAATGGCAGGCGCCGAATTCGCATCCACGCAATGGAGCATGGTTCTGGCCGCCGGAGACCGGTCTAGCCCCCAAGGTGCGGCCGCCTTCGCGTCCCTCTGCCGCCTGTACTGGCGTCCGCTGTATGCCTACATCCGGCGTCGCGGGTGTTCCGTGGAAGATTCCCAGGATCTAACCCAGAGCTTCTTCGCGCGGCTGATGGAGAAGAACTCTGTCGTCCTGGCGCAGCGCGAACGCGGTCGGTTTCGCACCTTCCTGCTCACCTCCTTGCAGAATTTCCTCACCAACGAGTGGGACCGCGACCATGCCCTGAAACGGGGCGGTGGGATTGCCTTTCTCAGCCTCGAAGATCTCCGCGACGCCGAGGATGAATATCTCCTGGATAGGAGCGGGCGCGAACTGCCGCCCGATAAACTGTACGAGCGCAAATGGACGCTGGCCATGTTGGACCGGGCGACGGTGCGGCTGGCGGGGGAATTTGCGGGAGCGGGTAAGACCAGGGTTTTCGAAACACTCCGTGGTTTTCTGGCCGGGGATTCGGGCGGCGCAGCGTACGCGGCGGCAGCAGCGACGCTGGGAATCGGGGAAGTAGCCGCTCGGGTTTCGGTGCATCGGCTGCGCGGCCGGTTGCGGGACATCCTCCGAATGGAGATCGCAAATACAGTTGCGGAACCGGACAACGAAGACGCCATCCAGGCCGAGTTGCGCTCCATGCTCGACGCGCTGTAACAGTTGTTTTGGAATCGCTTTAGAACGAGTTAGGAGTTCTCTTCTGGCGGAGTCTGTGCAATGTCAGCGGTGTGGGGTTACGCTGCCCGGCCTTTCGACGGGTGGGCTGTGTCCCAACTGTGTCTTGCGGACAGTGCTGGACGCCGAAGCCGATGCGTTAGGCCCGGCCGCCGACACGTTCGCCGCGCTGCCGCGGCTGCGCTACTTCGGCGACTACGAACTGCTGGAGGAGATCGCGCGCGGTGGAATGGGTGTCGTGTATCGCGCGCGCCAGCTCAGCTTGAACCGGATCGTTGCCGTGAAGATGATGCGTCCCGGCGTCCTATCGAGTCCGGAGGAGGTGGAACGGTTTCGGAATGAAGCGCGCCTCGCGGCTGGATTGCGCCATCCCAACATCGTAACCATACATGAGATCGGGGAACACGACGGCCTGCACTATTTCTCGATGGACTATGTGGACGGCATCAGCCTGGCGGCGTTGGCCGGACGGGCCCCCATGTCGGCGACCGAGGCGGCGCGGTGCGTCCAGACCATCGCGGGCGCCATTCATAGCGCTCATCAGTGCGGCGTCCTGCACCGCGACCTCAAGCCGTCCAACGTGCTGATGGACGCGGCCGGCGAGCCGCACATCACCGATTTCGGGTTGGCGAAACAGATCGCGGCGGAACCAGGTCTCACGTTGTCGGGCGCGGTGATCGGGACGCCCGGGTACATGTCACCGGAACAGGCAGTTGGGCACAGCGATCGACTAAGTGCGGCCAGCGATGTGTATTCTCTGGGAGCGCTGCTGTACGAACTGCTGACGGGCAATGTGCCGTTCCGCGCCTCGACGCCGATCGAGACGGTGAAGTTAGTCGTGGGGGCCGCTCCCTTGTCATTACGCGCAGTGAATGGAAATATACCGCGCGACTTGGACACGATTTGCATGAAGTGCCTTGAGAAGGAGCCTCATCGACGCTACGCTTCGGCCGCCGCTCTCGCCGAGGACCTGGGCAGGTTCCTGGGCGGCAAACCGATTCTCGCCCGGCCCACAGGACTCTTCGGCCGAGGCTGGCGCTGGTGCCGTCGGAACCCGTGGCCAACCACAGCAGCCGTCTTGGGTGCACTGCTGGCATTGGTTGCCATCCGGTGGATGATGTTGCCGCGTGTGTCGCCCGCATCGGCAGGTAAGCTCAGGTTTCGAGTCGAGGTGATTGCCGGGCCAGGTGATTTCGGAGACGGCGGCCCGGCGACTCTCGCGTGGCTTCCCAAACCTTTATCCACGGCCCTCGATGCGGCTGGAAACGTGTACATTTCCGAAGGTGTGTGCCAGTGTATTCGCAAAGTAGGCGCCGATGGAATCATCACACGCGTGGCCGGCATGGGCGCTCCTGGCGAGTCCGCGGATGGGACACTCGCCAAGGATGCGAGCATCGAAGTCGTTCGGGATGGTTTGACGGTGGATCCGTCGGGCGGGGTGTTTTTCTCCGAAACCTCGCACTGCCGTGTCCGCAAAATTGACCCGGCCGGCCGCTTGGTCACGGTTGCCGGCAATGGGCGATGTGGATTCTCCGGCGATGGCGGGCCTGCCGCGGCAGCGGAGCTGAGCGACCCTCGCGCGCTTGCGATTGGACTGGATGGCAGCCTATTCATCCGTGAACGGGGAGGCGCGCGGATCCGCCGTGTGGCTCAGGACGGTACTATTGTCACGTTCGCTGGAAATGAATCAAGGGGCGATGCCGGAGATGACGGGCCGGCGGTGAAGGCTACGCTAATGGGCGATCTGCCGATCACAACCGGCGGCAAGGGCAACCTTTTCATCCGAACCCCTTGCCGGATACGCGCGGTCGCGACCGATGGAATCATTCGAACGGTGGCGGGCACTGGCCGGTGCGGATTTTCAGGTGATGGCGGCCCGGCGACCCGTGCGCAATTCACTGATGGCCGGGACGCCCTTACTGCGGATGCCGTGGGAAATTTCTATCTGGCCGACGGCCCAGTCATTCGAAGAGTGGGGACGAACGGAATCATCACCACGATAGCGGGCACGGGCGATAGCGATATGGCGCTAGAAGGAATGTTGGCGAGCCAAGCTCCTCTCAGTGATGTGGTTTCCTTGAGCGCCGGCCGTTCAGGCGAGTTGTACCTCGCCGAATCCGAATACCCACGAGTTATCAAGATCGGCCGCGATGGGCTAGTGCATGGGGTGGCCGGCTCGCTGGAAATCCCGGACGATGTCGCGCCGGGGCGCGCGCGCCTCTCGCCCGCCTCCGCGGTGCGAGGTAAGGACGGCGCTATCTACATCTCGGATGTAGCGAACAAGCGCATTTGGCGTATGGGCCCGGAAGGTAAGATCAAGACCGTTGCCGCAACTGCCCACTGGTCCGGATTGCCGATGGCCCTCGCCTTTGATGCTGGCGGCGACCTCTTAATAGGCGACATAAGCTGCGCGTGCGTTTGGAAGCTTTCGTTGAACGGATCAACGGGCGGATCGCTCTTTCGATTTGCTGGCGGAGGGAGGGGGTATGAAGGAGATGGGGGGCCGGCGCTCCAGGCACGCTTAAATCTGCCCTGGGGAATGGCAGTTGATCCTGCAGGCAACATCTATATCGTTGACCCCCATGATCGTGTCATTCGCAGAATTGGAAGAGACGGCTGGATCACGACGGTAATCGGCGGGAAAGGTGCGCCGAGAGCCCGTGGGAAGGTGAAGGGGTCATTTCCGGTAGATCCGTCTATTCGTGCTTGCTCGCAACGAGTCGCTGAGTACGAAGTTGACGCCAAGCAAGTCGGCGATGGCGGGCTCGCATCCGATGCTATGCTAAACAACCCGGTTGACATTGCCTTTGACCCTCAAGGAAACATGTTGATCGCGGACGCCAATAACTGCCGCGTGCGCCGCGTCACTAAGGACGGGATCATTTCAACCATCGCCGGAAACGGCCGCGGCGGGTATCCCGAGGAGGGGGGACTTGCCACCCAAACCTCGACCGGACCGCTGTCGTCCGTTGCCGCGGATACGGCCGGCAACGTTTACTTTGGCGATCCATTTTTCGGAGTCGTCTGGATGGTGACCCCGGATGGCATGCTTCGCAAGGCCGCTGAAATACCCCATCCCAACCATCTCTCAGCCACTCCGGATGGTGGGTTTTTGGTGACGGACACTGGCGCGAATAAGGTCTACAAGCTGACGCCGTTGCAGTAGCGTATCCGGTCCTCGCCTTTATTACGGTTGTGGTGTGCGCGCGAAACGCCGCTAGGCCGCGGAAAGGCTTGGTTCAAGCACTTGTGTCCCGCCCCAGCACTCAACCTTCAGGTTGTATCAGTTGCTATCTGCACGCGTGTCCGTGCAGATAACAACTCAACCAGACTGAACCTGGCGGGAACCGAGCGGTTGGCGCAGTTAACGCGTCACTCGCCCGAGGTAATCCCAAGAGCGCCTTCAGGGTCTCCTAGGCGTCTTCCTCTTCCCTCTGAAACGCTCTAATCTGATCATCAGAAGCGGTGATCGGCTCGTCAAGCGCTTGCGAGACTCCAAAATTCGTTACAAGGTGAAACGCTAGTTCCTGTGAGATCACAATACATGCGTTGAAAGTTAGGCCCCACGAGTCTAAAGGAGCGCGTTTTATGAAATACAAGAGTGGGTTGGCGCGTTTAAGTTTAATCCTTGTAACGGTATTTGTCGCATCCAACGCATTGGCAACAGACCCTCAGACCATAGAATCGTTCAGGAGAGCTGTTCAAGCGGCTGATAGCAATCCGCAAGGAACCTGCGATTCGATCCCATACCAAAGCTTGCGAGAGAGGTGCCAGTCGTTGGGAAGTTCGCTCCAAGAGTATTGCAAAAACAAGCCTCGTACCTGCGAAGGCCTCGAAACCAAGCCGCTTTCGGAGAAGATATCTAACATTGAGAAAGCAATCGAATCACTGAAGTCTTCTTCAAAAGACGATGACAAGAGGAAGATCAGTGATCTCCAGCGCGAACTAGAGTTTACGAAAAAATCTCGCGAGACCGATATGAGCGACGCAAGCATTCGCATCGATAATGGAGACCGATGTCTGGACGTTCGCAATACTTACTCGAGTGTTTTCAAAGATGCCGCCTCCAAAGCCAACGATCAACGCGATTCGGATATACGTGATTTAAGAGACAAGTTAATCAACTATTGGGATGCGAGAAATCGTGCCCATGAGGAAGAGACAAAGAGAGCGAAGGCCGCCCAGGACTACTGCAAAGAAGTAAAAAGCGGAAACAAATAACCAAGCCGAAAGTGGGTGGCGGCGGGGCTTTGATTTCAGCTCTTCGGGCTGTGCACACGGGCTTGGCCTCCGGCGTTTACAAGTCTTGGCGACGTCTCGCACCATCGTTGTCAATCCAGTAGAAGCCCTGGAAAAGCGCAGCGATTATGGCCGCCCGCGAAGGCGGGACAACATCCGAAAAATGGCTAAGGCATTGCCGGATCCCCAAGTACCAATCCAGCACCGTTGATTGGAGTTTTGGGGTTTAGTCCGGTAAACGCCGTTGCATCGCGCGCGGCTACTTTTTGAGAGTATGGTCGGCTAGCAACCCAACCAGACTAAACCTTGCGGGAAGGCGGCGATCGGAAAGGGTTCTCCAGATAACTTCCGGCCGACGATCCACTTGGTAGCTGAAAGCGGCGGCCTCTCCGACGTCTTCGCGCCCGATGGCTGGTCTGACGATGCATCCTGATCTTGCAGCAAAGCGCGAGCTCGCAGTTAGCAGCGCCGAACGATGTGTAAACTGGCGGTGTCCTGTTAAGACGGTTCTTAGCACAGGCGACCTTTATTCTCTCCTCGTGGCAGTCCAGGTGCCATCGTCTTGGCGCTGGCCGCTAATGGTCACACGTCCCTTCGCGGAGTTGCCGTCAATCCAGGCGGCAAAACTGGCCGTAACCGCTCCAGGATCAGTGCCCGGCAAAGCGCCGTGAAAGGCGATTTCCAAATACCCATTTCGCCAGGTTCCGGTAACCGGCACGTCCGAGCCTCGGCGGACGCCGCCATCGACCTCAATCGGGGCGTCCGTTCCAAGCAGACCTGACGCTGTTCCAGAGACGGTCGCGCCATCGCGATGGAGCTTGAGCGAACCGATGAATCTTCCGATCCCATATCGGATATCCCATGTGCCGGTGGCGTCGCTGCCGTTCTCGACAGCCTGCGGTTTCGCGTGAGTGATACGCATATTCGAGAAGTAGCTGTCCTGCCCGCCGCCTGCCCACAGGCCTATTCCGCCTCTGAGATCCTCGCCTTTGAGCCCGTCCACCACTAGCACGGGCCTGGGTGCGCTGTTGACGTACAGTTTCGCCTGACGGCCCGCCACCTCGATTTTCATTTTGGTCCATGCCTCGGGCTCCAGGTCCGCGTAGGCCTCGTAGACCGAGGGCCACCGCCACCGCAGCTTGGACCAGTCAAAATCCGGCACCGACATATATTGAACCGAGTGGTTCCGGCGCGCCTGGTCGGGCGACCCGGAGTTGCCTGGACGAAGGTAAAAGAGCTCATAGTGATTGGCGTCGGGCCGGGTGCGGAACGCGATTCCGATGAAGGCGGTCGGGACCGGGGACCCCGCAGGCACAGTCATTGTCATTTTGGCCGCGACGTCCGCCTCGATGGTTCCGTCCGCGAAATCAACGCCTCGAAGGAAGGTAAAACGAGGAACTGGCGCGGGCGGAGCGGTCCCCACTGTCGTGGGCGAAACCGGCAAAGTAATGCGAATGGCCTTGCGCCCCTTGTATTCTGTCGATTCCACCTTTACATTGCGCGCATCCAGATCCTGCGTGCCGGAGAGCGGGAACGTTTGTACTTGTGAGGCTTGGGCGTGCAGACCAGAGCATGCGAGGGTCAGCGCCAGGATTATTTCAGCGGCCGGGAAACAGTTCTTCCCACAGCTTGGTGTCATGTTCTTCCCTTTCCGTCCGTCCATAAGTTCGCAGTCGGCCCTGGCTTCCCATCGAGATCCTTCTTATCTTGCTGGGAACCAATTCTAAATTCCGGTAGCCGTGCAGTGCCCTGCACACGTGTCGCCATCTCTACTCGATTGATGATCAGACGAGAATCAGCCGCCAGCCCTCCGTTTATGGCACGCGGCGTTCGGTGGCGGACACCCACCGACGCCTGCGTGGGCCAGAATCTAGCGCACTTGCCCGTATCTCGCCCGGCGATGAGAAGTGGCGGCGCAAGCCTAATCCACCCTATAACGAACCGATGGTAGGATCAGGCTGATGGCGCGCGTCAAGGTAGACCTCGACAAAGTTCGCGAGTTCAAGGACGCCAAGAGTTTTTACAAGTGGCTCGGCAAGCACCACGACAAGGAAGCTGAAGTCTGGATCAAGATCCACAAGGTGGATTCGGGCCTCAAATCGATCACGCCCAAGGAAGCCATCGACGTCGTGCTCTGCTGGGGCTGGATCGACGCGGTGCGCAAGGGGTTCGACGACCTAAGCTGTCTGCAGCGCTACACGCCGCGCGGCAAGAAAAGCATTTGGAGCCAGATCAATGTCGACAACGTTGCACGGCTGATTAAGGAAAGCCGGATGACTGAGCACGGGCTCAAGGAGGTCGAGGCGGCTAAGTCCGACGGGCGCTGGGACCGCGCCTACAAGAGCGGCAAGGACATGAAGATTCCCGACGATCTCCAAGCCGCCATCGACGCCGAGCCCAAGGCCAAGGGAATACTGGAGAAACTCAGCGCGCAGAACCGCTTCGCGCTGGCATTCCGCGTCCACAACATGAAGACCGAAGCCGGGCGGAAGAAGAAGGTCGAGACCTTCGTCGAGATGCTCAAGCGCTGCGAGACGATCTACCCGCAGGGCAAGAAATGAGCTTGGGTCGCGTTGCTGCCTCGGTAACCCTTAACCAGACTGAACCTCTGGGGAAGGGCGGCAATTCGGAAAATGCCAACACATCTAGCTCCGAGATAGCTTCCGGGTTGCCGACAATACGTCCGCAATCAGAAAGCTGACCGCCTTAACGCCAGTCGTCGATCACGTAGGCATCGGCCCGAT
Organism: Bryobacterales bacterium; assembly: GCA_963813145.1. Lineage (GTDB taxonomy): Bacteria > Acidobacteriota > Terriglobia > Bryobacterales > Bryobacteraceae > Palsa-187. The sequence goes on along the minus strand of CAWEXX010000004.1, from coordinate 1,148,705 downwards.
TGAACCCGTCCGCATGCGGACGTTGCATGGCGACACCCTGCATGGTCACTCGATATCCGTGGGAGCGTAAGCGACGGTAGGCATCTTCGCGAGCCAGGTTCACGCCAGCCTCTACAGTCGCTCCGAGCGAGGATGCAAACCCTTCGCATGCATCCAGCAACTTGTCGAAACGTTCACTGGCCCCGACACCACCACGGGCCGCACCAAACTTGACGTAACAAGTTGTCTCGCCGCCCTCCGATCCGAGTCCGTTCAGGCACACAGCGAAAGCATCAAGAACACCGCGCGTGTATGTCAACACGACGTCGCCGGTGCGCTGCGCAAGTACGGCCCGGATCTCACCAGCCAGATCGAGTCCGTTATCGATCTTATGGGTGAGTTTCCCGCAGGCCTGGATGGCCGGTTCGCGTTGGCTTTTGGTAAAGGCCGATAGCAACGCTGTGGCATGCGCAGGTTTAGCCTGTGACACTGGGTTAGCCTCCGGTCTGCGCGTCATGATCGCTGTAAGATAGCGCGGCCAGTAGCCGAACTTCTGGTACAAACCCACGTGCTTGGCGCTTTGCGGGAACGTGAACAGCCCGGTGTGCCGCACGCCCCATCGGTCGAAAATCGTCATAGTGGCTTCGAGCAGCCGCTGCGCCACGCCGCGATCCCAGTATTCCGGCAGCACAGTCAGGGGTCCGAAGAACCCGAACGATCCCCAGCGCGTGGCTACGTTCGATCCGATCAGGCGACCACCTTCGCGCGCCGCGATCACCTTGACGTGGGTCGAGCGCCAGCGCGACGCCATCAAATTGCGGTCGCCCATGAAGTCGAGAGGATTAGGCAATCCCAGAAACGTTCCGAACGCCAGCCGGACAATACGGTCCGCCTCCTCGAGTTCACTCTGTTTGAGCAGACCAACTTTGATGGGCAGATTCGTCGACATTGCTTTTACGTCTCCTCAGTTAACCCCGCGATCGCATTAAGTTTCGAGATGTCCAAAATAGAGTCAGTTTAGCCGATCAAGGGCGGCTGGCGCCTGGATGATGGCGTATCCGGAGGTTTCCTGCACGCCGGGCCGATTCTGACCAACTATGACCCGGATCAGTCCTGGGAAAACGCTCCAAGCCCTGAGTTCTTCATGGAGGAGCGGCGATCGGGGAATGCCCATAGACTCTAGCGCCGGCCCACGCGCTTTTACCGCGAGCGTTCGCGACGAATGGCGGCAGTAGCCCAGTGCAGATAGCAACTCAACCAGACCGAACCCTGCGGGACGGCGGTTACTACCCTCCAACCGGACCTCGTGGGAGGAACCCAGATGAAGCTCTCTCCGAGTCGCCGACCATCCGCCCAGAGCAGCCGTCGGCGGATGCAAGCGCGTTCGCGGACTTAGGCGACAAGGGTACGGCCACGCCTTCGGAACAACGTGCTAGGTCAGACCTGGTCGCCTTCTTCCTCTGCGAGCCGCGGCATCGCAGCCTCGAGCGCTACGTCCGTATCAAAGCCGATCGGTCGTCACGTCTTTCCATTTCATACGTTTGATCGCCACTCCCCATATTAGTGTGCAAAATCGTGAAGCCGATGCGCTTTGCGCGACATCTGCAAGGTGTGTTTCGTGACAGGACGGACTAGAGCCGGTCAAAGGAGAAGGAAAAATGCAATCCGCTAAGCACAAAAGCGAACCGGCGAACGCCCTCTGGTCGTTCGTCCATCCCCTCACCTCCGAAGACGCCGCCGCCATGACCGCCTTGCGATCCGCCGTGGCGGGCATGAAGGGCAAGCTCGAAGGTAAACCGCCCGCGCGCCGTTCAACGGCATCATCGAGGGTGTCGAAGCCCCTGAAGGCGTTACCTTTGAGGAAGATGCCGTCGGAGGGATATCCGGCTGGTGGGCCAAGCCGGCGGAGACGCGCGAAGGAAGCGCAATCCTTCACTTGCACGGCGGCTGGTTTAACTGGGGAACAGCCCAGGCATTCTGCAACCTGGTGGGCCACATTGCCCTGAGAGCTGGAGCAGCAGCATTCATACCCGACTACCGGCTCGCACCGGAACATCCGTTTCCCGCGGCCATCAAGGATGCCGAGACCTGCTATCGCGGGCTCGTGGACCGGGGAATACGCAATATCGCGCTGAGCGGCGACTCGGCGGGAGGCAATCTGGCCCTTGTGCTTCTCTCCATCGCCACTGCGCAAAGTGCCTCGGGCGGTGTACTGCCGGTTGGAGCGGTTACGCTATCGCCGGTGACGGACCTCGCGCTCAGCGGCGCCAGCTACGAAACGCGCGCACAGGCCGATCCGTATTTCCTCAAGTCCCAGGCCGCCGGACTCGTCCGTTCCTACCTGGGCGACGCAGATCCGAAGAATCCGCTGGCCTCGCCTCTTTATGGAGATCTGACCGCTCTGCCCCCGATCCGCGTGCACGTCGGAGACGATGAAGTGCTGCTCGACGATTCGCGCCGCTATGTGGACTTTGCCGACGCAGCGGGCGTCGATGCGACGCTGGACGTGTGGATGGGCATGGCCCATGGGTTCACTAACGCCGTCGGAAGAATGCACGCCGCCAACCAGGCTCTTGACGCCATCGGCGCATTTCTGAGAGAGCGGTTGGCGGGGGCGCGTCACATGTGACGCGCACGGTAATGTTATTGTCAGAGTTCGATTGTGAATGTTGCCGTCTGAGATTTGCCGCTGCCCGGTGCAGTGCCACCATAGAGGATGGTGGGTGCAATCATGCTGGCGGAGGACACTGCGGGCTTCGCAAAGCAAGAGCCTTCGCAGATGGGCGGATAAAACGCCGTCAAAGTAGCCCCGCAAAGGCCATCGCAGAGATCTTTCGCGGCAGTCGCGATCTGCCCGTCGGCGATTTGTTCCGTGCCGCGATCGCGTTCTCGCCTGGCTTCGTACCTTCTGGAGTGGAGCGGGCGGGCAGGCCTCGCATCCTGATCTCCCGTGGCAGAAAGGATCAGATCCTACCATTCGAGAACACTAGCGGCCAAATGATTCCACTCCTGAAACAAGCGGGATATGACGTAACATTTCGGGAGTTCGATGGGCCGCACACCGTGCCGCCAGAGGTCGCGCGAGAAGCGATGGAATGGTTTTTGAAGTGATGTACTGATCCTTCGTACACGTAGTCACCATCATTTTGCCAGCCTTTTAAAAAACGGGACTCGGAGCGACTCAAGTCGACGCGTCCCTCTTCTCTAATTGGCGCACAGAATCAGGAGCCGATCGAGAGTGCCACAACGATAGCGGCGGAAGCCCGGCATGATCGCGGAGGCCATCTCCTCGTTCAGATAACAAATCAACCAGACTGAACCTTGCGGGGACAGTGGCGATCGGATAGGGCCAAATAGGCTGATCGGCGGAGGGTCCGGGACACTTCGGTACTCGCGCCGCAAGTTACGCCTTGGTGCGGCGGCGCGCGGCGGATTTCTGCTGGACCGCTGCGCGTCATGACCCGTCATGACCTGTCGCCTGTAACTCTATGATTCTATGGTAGCGCTAACGGGAATCGAACGTGCCAACTCCCAGTTCACTTCAGTTCAGTTCAGTCTAAGTGTTTGAGTTTACGTTCAGTTGGTTCAGAACTGATGCTGCCGAAACCGCCACAAACCCCTGACGTGGCAGCGCGGTGGCAGCGCGCTAACTCAATTTACAGTTCGCGAATCCTCAGCGCGTTGGATTTGCCTCACAAGCTAAAGCCCAGCACGAGTTTCCCTTTTTCGCCCCTGATCGCCGCACCAATCCCTTTCGTATTGGCGATCCACCAATGAGCGCCGCAGCATCACCCTTGCCGTATCAGCAGGAGCTTCCGTCGCTCGCGATCGGATTGATGTCTTGGGGAAAGGTTCACCTGGATCTTCCCGCCTTGCCAGTCCGCCTTAAGAACCCGACCTCTTTTGTAATCGTGACGTATGCTTCGCTCAAAGCGGCAGCCGAAATGCCATCGGCAAATCCCGGCGAAACCCGGTTCGACTTGACGATGTTGGAACTCCGTCGTCTAACCCGCAAGAGCGTGCGCTGCATCCAGTACGCCATAGAGGAACTCAACGGTAAGAGGTTCATCGAAGTGACGAGCGATCCGCGGGCTCCGGGCCGCTGGTCGGTTCGACTGCTGCCAGAGAACTGGCGTCAGGGCCAAGGCGGGCCAGGGGCGCCAATACAGAAGGCTCCCCGCAAGGCGAAGGTTCGCACGGCCGGCCACGAATACCAGTGGCGAAAGGCGGCTCTTATGCAACCAACTGCGAGGTGTGCCGCTGCGGATTCTCCTCAAACTATTGCAGCAGAAACCCCAGCGCCCCCTGCGCAATCTATTGCGCAGGAATTTGTTGCATCGGAAAAGCGAACACCGGGGGAAGGCGCGCAATACATTGCGCAGGATTTCCGCTTCGATCCCTTCACCGGCGCGCCGCTCGAAAAGCGAACAACAGGGGAAGACCAGCAATGCATTGCGCAGGACCAGCCTTCTTTCATGGCTAGTGCGGGCGAAGAGCCTCAACGCGATGAAATGCATCAGAATGCAACAGGAAATGCAGTGCGCACCCAAACGCAACCGGAAGCCGGAAACCCCGCAGTGGATAGCGGCCATCCTATAAGAGAAAGAGTTTACGGAAGAGAAGAAGAAAAGCTAGCTAGCCCGCCGCAGCCGATTGCAGAAGCCGACCTCGCGCGACTCATTTCAGAGAATCGAATCCTTCCTCACCTTGGGATGCCCAACGAAGGCACCTGTCGGAACCTGCTCGACAGGAACAAGTACCAAGGACCCGGGGTCCCCGGAGCGCCGGAGGTGGCTACCTTCCTCGCACGCAACCAGGATCGGCCGAGCTGGACCGGCTGGGGTGTCGTCGTAAAGGCAATTCGAGAGGATCTTATGCCCTGGCTCTTCAGAACCGGGTGGGCGGCTCGAACGGGCATCTGGGCTCTCACCGAAAGTGCGCCCCCGCCAGCAATAATTCCCACTCCCGAAAGTCTCGCCGAAGCAGAAGCGGTTTCCCGTATGACCCGCGCCGCAGAAACGGAGCAGCTGGCAGCCGCTGAACTGGAGGCGGCAGTGGCACAAATCCGCGGAGAACAAGTAGCGGCCGCAGGGAAGGCTGTCGAGCATCACCAACTCGCCGAGAAAATCTTGGCCAATCCACAAATGCTGATTGACGGGCAGCGGTTCTGGCCGGAGAAGCAAGTGCAATGGGCGAAGGCTATTATCGAATGGGAAAATGGAACCTGCATTGAGCACCCCGGACAATTTCCCGAACATAACGACAAGTGAGGCTGTTCTCCTCTCTACCGCCGCGTCTCTTGTCGAGATGTAGGAATCCAGAATCCTACCTTCAGCGCGTGCGATGAGGACCGCTCTTTGATTCTCCGCTTGAAGTTCGTCGAGGATGGGCTATAGGAATGAGCAAGCGCCTGATCTCCAAAGCCGCGCGCAGAGTGAACGCCGCGCCCAAGAAGCGAGGCCGGAGGAGTCTGTGCTCCGGCGCCGAGCGTTGCCACTACCGTGAGTTGACCGCGAAATGGGCAAGATCGCGAGGCCACGAATGCAAGGCGTGATCCGGCGGCAGTCTGTGATCGAGCCCGGCATCACCGCCGCGATTTATGCGCGCGTGTCGACCGCCGACCAAAACAATGACATGCAACTGACCGACCTCCGCTCCTACGCCGCGCGCATGGGATGGGCGGCGATCGAGTACCAGGAAAAGGAAAGTTCGGTAAAGAAGAGGCCCGTGTTCCAGCAAATGCTCTATGATGCTCGGCGCGGCAAGATCCAGGTTATTCTCGTTTGGCGGATCGATCGGTTCGCGCGCTCCATGAAGGATTTCGTTTTGACCACGCTCGATCTGCACCGATGGCACGTGCGGCTCATCTCGACCACTGAGAACGTGGACACCGGCGACAACAATCCCTTTGCCGAATTCCAGCGCGGGCTGCTCGCCCTGCTCGCGGAGCTCGAACGTAAGATCATCGTGTCGCGCGTGAACGCGGGGATCGCTGAAGCCCAGCGCCAGGGCAAACACTGTGGCCGGCCGGTCCGGATTTGGCGGCGCGACGAAGCAGTGAAAATGAAAAAACAGGGCTTCAGTTTGCGGGCCATTGCGAAGAAACTCGACCTTCCGCTCTCCACGGTCGTCAACGGCCTAAAACGCGTACCAAAAGGCCTCTGATTTTAGGGCCTCCGGGAGACGTGTTCACTAGACTTTCTCGTCGATTTTCCACTGTTCCAAAAGGATTGGGTTGTGGTACATTTCTGAGGTCCAAAAGCCATTCTTTATTGGCCTTTTTGGGCTTTTCGGGGGTTGGCGCCTACCTCGCTGAGGCCACCTTCGCGCACGAAAGTCCACGCCCAACTCCCTCCTCCCAAACTTAATGCGCAACCGCCAGTTGGAGAACCTGGACGACATACAAATCTAGAAAACGGGCGGCCCCCCAACAAAAAAACGCCGCCGAGTAGGAACCCAGCGGCGCGATGGACCCGAAACTAGAGCCTTACGCCTTCACGGCGTAGCGGCGCTCCCCGTCCGCGCCCTTGGCGGATGCCACGGTCAGTCCCATTTTCTTAGAAACGGTCCCAGATAGGAACCCGCGCAGCGAATGTGGCTGCCAGTTGGTCGCTTTCAGTAATTCCTGTGCGCTGGCTCCGCCCGGCCGCTTCAGCATCTCGAGGATCGTCGCCGTTTTGCTGCCTTCGCGAACGTCGTTTCGCGCGCTTTTGGGCGCTTTCTTCTTCGGGGTAGCCTTCTTCCCCGCCATAGCCTTGGCGGGCGTAACGTTGGCGCGGCGTGCGCCAGCGGCGGCCTTTTTAGTGGCCTTCGTCTCCGGCGACGTCTCCGTTTGTTCTGTAGTCGAAATCATTTTTTCTCCTTGGGCGGTGATCACCGCGATCACATGAATCACTCTGGTCGCCTGGAAACGCAAGTCAATTCGCTAATTCATGGGAGGCGATGGTGCGGCGATTCCAACCCGCAGGTGAGCGATCAACAGCTCGAAATTCGGTCGAAGAGAGGCCAACCGGGACGCTTCAGATAGAATCAATTTGGGTGCTAATGTGTTGGCAGTTAGGTCAATTCTGTGTGGCTCCATCGTTGCTTTTGCAGGCGGGAGGGCGGTGGCTCACCCCCTGCTCCTGCCTATTGTGAAGAGGAATTCTTGAAATGAGCAGGACCTGGTGCGCCGCAGCGGCTGCGCTGCTTTTGGCGACGATGCGCATCTCGGCGCATCACGCATTCGCCGCCGAGTACGACGAAAACAAGCGCGTCAAAGTCTCTGGGACAGTGACCAAGTTCGAATGGATCAATCCGCACGCGTGGCTATACGTCGATGGAAACGCTGAAGACGACAAGGTCAGCTGGAGCTTCGAAATGGGCAGCCCCAACGGCTTGCTTCACCGCGGCTGGAGACGGATGGATTTGAAGAAGGGCGATCAAATCACTGTGGAAGGATATCGCGCGAAGGATGGACGCAACGTGGCCAACGCCCGTACCGTCACCCTGTCGGATTGTCGGAAGCTATTCGGGGGCTTCCAAACGACACCCGGTGCCCCCGTCAAGTAGCCGCTTCGAAGGAATTTGGTCCAGGCTGAAAGCGAAATCTGCGCTTCCGAGAAGTTGCCGATAATGTGAATTATCTTGCGCGGATGCTTTGCCCAAGTTCAATTTCCCACATCCGGACTTCATCAAAACCGAGCCCCCTTTGGAACTCGGATGGTCTGCTCGATTTGGCAATGCTACCCTGATGGCGATATGCGTTCTGCCCTAGCCGCGCTCCTCCTGCTGGCCTTAGCTTCCTTCGATGGTTCCGCGCAACAGTATCTGATTGCTACCGTCGCCGGCGGAGCCCCTGTACGCACTCCCACGCAGGCGGCAGCGGCTCCCATCGGCCCGCCCTCCTCGCTTGCGTCCGATAGAGCGGGGAACATCTACTTTGTAAGTTCGAACGCCGTCTATAAAGTCGACCAGAGCGGCCAATTGAGCAGGGTAGCGGGCAATTCGAGGTTGGGATACTTGGGTGATGGAGGCGCGGCCGTGAACGCGCAGCTCTCTGATCCGGTCGGGCTGACTGCCGACGCGTCGGGCAATTTGTATATCGCCGATGCCACGTCCACCAGCGGCCACATCCGACGAGTCTCGCCCGACGGCATCATTACTACGATTGCGGGTGGTGGAACCATACCTGGGGACCAGCGGGCCCTGAATGTGTCATTTCCAGTCGGTGCTGCCTTTGCCGGGATGGCAATAGATGGCTTTGGCGATATCCTGATCGCGGACTATTGGAACGATTGCATCCGCTCCGTGACGCCGGGCGGGTTGACGTCTGTCGTGGCGGGAGTTTGCGCTCCGGGAGGAAACCAGACACCATCCTCGGGCGACGGCGGTCCAGCGCTCAGCGCCCGTTTCAACGGCCCCTGGGGTATAGCCGTCGATACCTCCGGCAACATTTTCGTGTCCGAGTATTTCGGAAACCGGATTCGCAAGATATCGGTGAACGGCACTGTGACGACGATCGCAGGCACAGGTGCTGCCGGCTTTTCCGGGGATGGCGGAATTGCGGGCAAAGCGCTCCTTGATAATCCACTTGGCCTGGCGGTAGATTCCGGCGGCAACGTCCTGTTCGCCGACTCGCAGAATGAGCGCATCCGCAAGATCTCAGTGAGCGGAATCATCACGACAGTGGCGGGTGGCGGACCTACGGAAGTGTCCGGCGACGGCGGGCAGGCCACGGCGGCATTCCTCGTTGTTCCTTCGGCGGTAGCTTTCGATAGCAATGGTAATCTCTACCTCGCCGATAGCGGAAGTCAGCGCATTCGCCGAGTCGCTCCGAGCGGCATCATCACAACAATCGCGGGTAACTGGAAACAGGGTATCGTCAATACAACGTTTGTCGGGGATGGCGGTCCGGCGACACAGGCGCAACTCGACGGACCTTACGGTATAGCGGTCGATGGGCGCGGAAACCTTATCGTTCCCGATTCCGGACATGCCATCCTGCGCCAAGTCTCGCTCAATAGCGACATCATGACTATCGCCGGAAACGGCACCCCAGGCTATACAGGAGACGGTGGGCCTGCCACAAAGGCGCAGCTGAATTTGCCGATTGGCGCCGCTGTCGATTCCGCAGGCGATATTTTTGTGGCGGACTACGCCAATAACGTCGTCAGGAAAGTTTTCCCAGATGGAACTATCACCACGATCGCAGGCAGTGTGATGGGCTTCTTTGGCGATAATGGGTCGGCGCTGAATGCGGGCTTGTCCAGGCCGACTGGCGTTGCGACCGATGCCTCCGGCAATCTCTACATCGCGGACACCATGAACAATCGCGTGCGCATGGTATCGAAGACCGGCATCATTACCACGGTTGCGGGAAATGGCTCTTCTGTTTTTTCGGACAACGGACCCGCCACGCAAACCCAACTCAATGGGCCTAGGGGGCTGGTGCTCGACGGCGCTGGGAACCTTTACATCGCAGATGCAGGGAACGCGCGCATTCGCAAAGTGTCTGCCGATGGAACCATGTCCACTGTGGCCGGCAACGGCAGCCAGGGATATTCGGGAGACGGAGGCGCCGCGACCGCCGCTCAACTCGACTATCCCACCGGAGTCGCCGTCGACAGCGCCGGGAATCTGTTCATAGCGGACGCGAACAATAATGTCATTCGGAAGGTGGACACCAGCGGAACCGTTACTACCATAGCCGGCAATGGTTCGTACTCATATTCCGGCGACGGGGGCTTGTCGGTTGCGGCCACATTTTCCGAACCAGAAGGCATAACAGTAGGTCCTGACGGAACGATTTACATCGCGGATTCTGGAAATAATGCGATCCGCGTGCTCCAGCCGATCCAGCAGAGCGTGTTAATCACGGCCGTAGTCGACGCCGCGAGCGAGATGCCCACCGCCGTCTCACCGGGCAAGATCGTGACGATTTACGGAGTGGGTCTCGGACCCGGCCGCTTGGTCAAGAACCAACCTGTCAACGGGGTCTTCGGAACACAGTTGGCGGGCACCGTGGTCTATTTCGGCAACCTGCCGGCGCCCTTGATCTACAGCTCCGCGACGCAGGTTGCGGCAATTGTGCCCTATGGCCTGAGCAATCCTATAAGCAATGTCACGGTAAGTTACCAGGGTCAGATATCCGATGCGGTCAACGTTGCGGTCGCACCCGTATCGCCGTCGATCTTCTCGGCGAACGCGAGGGGATCGGGACAGGCCGCAGCCGTAAATCTGGATGGTTCCGTCAATGACGCAACACATACCGTTGCCATTGGCGGCTATCTCTCGCTATATGCCACAGGTGAGGGCCAAACGTCGCCGGCTGGCGTGGATGGACGGGTCGCCCTCACCCAACCGTATCCGCGGCCCCTTGCGCCGGTGGGGGTCCTAGTCGATGGAATCCCAGCGGTAGTGACCTATGCGGGCGCAGCGCCCTTGGAAACCGCTGGCCTCATGCAAATCGTCATTCAGATTCCCGCCGGCGTTCGTCCGGGGGGATATGTACCAATCACACTGCAGTTAGGCAATGCATCGACTACGGCGAGCGCCAATTGGATCGCTGTAGCCAGCAAGTAATCGCGATGGAGATGATCGCGAGTGGTATTAGTTCGAGCTTCGGCAGAAGCGACCGCGGGCCAGCAACCGCTGTTTGGCAATCCAGCGTTCGTACAACTTTGAAAGGATCTACCGATAACTAACCTTTCGAAAAGCTAGTCAGAAAAGGTGTTTTGGGAAGTAGCCGATAATGCTTCATATCAGGCCCCTGGCTCGACTATCAGGCTGTTCCCAGGGAGAGATTTAGAATGTTTGCGATCTCACGGAATCGCAGCCCTTCCGGCAGCGACAGACCGCAGCGATCCTTATCCGGCGGGCTTCCTCACGCTTCGACTGACCGAGGCCCCACTAGACACACTAGGCGAGTGATGTATACTCCCAGTTAGACTAGGAGAGACACTCGTGGCTAAGAATGCGGAACTGTTGCCGGGGACGCTAGACATGCTAATTCTGAAGGCCGTGTCGTTGAAGCCGCTGCATGGATACGGAGTTCTACAGCGAATCCGGCAGATCTCAGGCGATGCGTTGGAGATTCCGCAAGGGTCGTTGTACCCGGCTCTCTATCGCTTGGAGCACCAGCAACTAATCGCGGCCGAGTGGGGCGTGAGCGACAATAACCGGCGCGCGAAATACTACACGCTAACCGCCGCGGGGCGGAAGCGGCTGCGCGAAGAAACTGCCGGTTGGAACCTTCTGGCATCGGCGATTGCGTCGGCGTTGAATACCGCGCCGGAGGAAATATGAGTTCCCGTGACGAGTTCGAACAAAACATGGCGGACGAGTTGCGATTCCACATCGAGCAGGTCGCCGAGGATCTGATGCGCAGCGGTATCCCGCGGGAGGAAGCACTGCGTCAGGCTCGCATGGAGTGCGGCGGATTGAACACGATTCAGGAAGAATGCCGGCAGGCGAGGGGGGTGGCACTTGTTCGATGAATTATTCCGGCAACTTCGTTATGCCGCGCGATTACTGCGAAAGACTCCCGGCTTCACGGCGACGGCCCTGATCACATTGGCGGTCTGCCTGGGGGCGAATCTCACGATCTTCTCAGCGGTGGATTCCATCCTGCTGCGGCCGCTGCCGTTTCGCGACGCCGACCGCCTGGTGACCGTGTTCAATACCTATCCCAAGGCCGGCGTGGATCGCGACGGGTCCTCGCTGACGAATTATTACGAGCGTCGGGGGACGATTCCGGCGCTCGCATCCATTTCGCTCTATAGCAACACAACGGCAGCCGTGGGCGAGGAAGGTTCAACGGAGAAAGAACCGATCATGCGGATCTCTCCGGATTTTTTCGCAACGCTGGGGACGGGTCCGTCGATAGGGCGGGTCTTCTCGGAGGAGGAAACGTTGTATCAAACGGACATGGCCGTGATCCTCACGGACAGCTATTGGCGGCAGCATTTTAATGCCGATACCAACGTGATCGGGAAGCAAGTTCTGGTGAACGGAGTGGAGAGATCGGTAGTCGGCGTCCTACCAGCGGGCTTTCGGTTTCTATCGTCGGAAGCGAAGCTGTACTTGCCGATGTTGTCGCGTCCACAGGACCGGACACCAGCGCAGAGGCACTCCGGAGGAAATTCGAGGCACATGATCGCGCGCCTGAAAATGGGGGCGACGCCCGCCCAGGCTCAGACGCAGATCGATGCGCAGAATGCCACGTTGGAAGCGGACGATCCGCAGGCGAAGATGATGGCCGACGCCGGCTTTCGATCCATGGTGGTATCCCTGCACGGCGATTATGTGGCGGGTATCCGGCCGGCGTTACTGTTTTTGCAGGCAGGGGCGGTCACACTGCTTCTGATCGGCGCGGTGAACCTGTTGAATCTCCTATTGATCCGCGCGAATGGGCGAGTGAAAGAGATCGCAGTGCGACAGGCTTTGGGCGCGAGCCGCTCTCACGTGATGAGCGAAGTATTGGTGGAGACCACAATGCTGACAGTTCTGGGCGGGGCACTTGGACTGGCGGCCGGCGCGGGAGGGATCCGGGTATTGGCGATGCTGGGAGCGAATCGGCTACCGCTGGGGAGCCAGATCGGCTTCGATGCACGATTGGCAGGCGTCGCATTCCTGGGAGCTGTGATTTTGGGAATCGCGTTGACGTTGCCGATCGTTTGGTTCAGCCTGCGAGGTCAGTTAACCCCCGCGATCCAATCGGAAACGCGCGGTGGGACGGCGAATTACGGGGCGCAGATGCTGCGCCACGGATTTGTAGTCGCGCAGATCGCGCTGGCGTCGGTGCTATTGGCGGCCGCGGGCTTGCTGGGACTAAGCCTGGAAAAAGCAATGTCGATCTCGCCGGGATTTCGGCCAGAGCATGTTCTGAGCGGGCAACTTTCCGTCTCTTGGAGCAAGTATCAGACTTGGGTTTCACGACTGACGTTGAACGAAAGACTACGGAAGGAAATCGCGAGCCAGCCGGGAGTGGTAGCGGTGGGTTTCGTGAACAATATTCCGCTGAGCGGAAACTCGGGAAAGAGTGCAGCAACGGTGGAGGGCCATGCGCGCAGGCCCGGCGAATCGCCGCGAGGACACTACGCGTACGGAGTGGATGGCGACTATTTCAGCGCGATGGGCCTCTCTCTCAAGGAAGGACGATTTTTGACGGCTGACGATTCGCGGCGCACCGAGAGGGTCTGCGTGGTGGATGACGATTTCGCACGGTACTATTGGCCCGAGAAGAGCGCCCTGGGCCGACGCCTGTTTTCGGGTTCGGATACGGGCAAAGATGCGGATGCGTTCACTGTGGTGGGCGTGGTGGGCGCCGTGAAGCAAGCAGGAATGACGGAAGACGCGGCTCAAGGGGCGATTTACTATCCTTACGCATTGCGGACGGACGACAACCTTTTCGTGGTGGTGCGCACAAGCCTGCCGACGGAATCTCTGGTATTGACTATGCAGCGAATGCTCCGACAGATCGATCCGGAAGTGCCATTGAGCGACATGCGGTCGATGGAGACTCGGATCTCGGATAGCCTTGCGGGAAGGAGATCGCCGGCGCTGCTGGCAAGCATATTTTCCGCGATCGCTCTGTTGCTGACCGCGGTAGGCACGTACGGGGTCTTCAGTTATTCGGTGGCGCAGAGGCGCCGGGAGATCGGAGTGCGGATGGCGCTGGGCGCTCGGCCGGGACAGATCCGTGGGCATTTTCTGGCGCTCGCTGCGCGACTGCTGGCGATCGGGATGATTCTCGGGTTCCTGGGCGCATGGATGACTGGCGAAGCGCTGCGGAACTACGTATTTCAGGTGCCTCCGTTCAGCGTCGCGATTTTTGCTTCCGCGATGTTCGTGATCGCTGTTGTGTCGCTGGCAGCTTGCTTACTACCGTCGGATCGGGCGGCTCGGATTTCGCCGGTGGAGGCGCTGGCGGATTTTTAGCGTATCGAAATCGGCTGAAGCCGATGGAGCGAGCTGAGCTCGTGCCACACGAAACACTTGAGCGCTGCGGGAATCGGGCGATCCGGTGCACCTTTATGTTTGGCTGGGTCGATTCCAAGTAGTTTGATCATCGTGGGCGCGATGTCACGTTGTTCGGCGTGGGGCCGACTTCGCCGGCGGCGGGAGCGTCGGGTCTGAGGATCGCGGTCTCGATCAACTTCTCGGCGCGCTCCTCATACTCCAGTTCAGCCGCTCGTGCCTGGAAATTCTCCTTCACCGCCCACGCTCGCAGTATGCAGCGACCGGATCGCAGGTGGGAGTTGGTGACTCCGGCAACGACAGCAGCCGCGCAGTTGCCCGGGGCCGCTTCGCGGACGGTTGGACTGGCGAGCCAGGGGCAGAGTGTAACTTGACCGTTAATGCTTGACAACAGGCACTTCTCTGATTTGGGAGTTTTACGGCCACGTGCTTAATGGCCGGTCGAGCCTTGTGCAGGCCCCCAGGTCTCATAGCGTAGAGGCCGACCCGTTCGCCGGAGTTCATTTCTTCAGTCCCAATTGCCAGTTGATCAGGACGGTCAACGGCTTCGATGCTTCCGAACTTTCAGGGGTAAGCGCGAGGATGCGCTGCCCGTCAGCCGCTATATCGTAATTATAAACGTGAGGCCCGATCGGCTCGGAGATTCGAAAGAGAGCGGCGGGCGATCCGAACTCCAGACCATTCTTGCCGGGCCGAATCGAAGCCACCATCAATCTTCCGTCCGCCGCGCGATAGAACAATTCTTTCCCGTCTCCACGCCAACGGGCGAAGTTGCCGCCGCTGCTGGAGACCTGCACTCTCCAATCGGATTTCGGGAAGCTCTGGACAAAGATCTCCTGCTGTCCGGATTCGCTGGACGTGTAAGCGAGCCATTTTCCATCCGATGAGAACTGCGCATTCGACAGGCCACCCGGGCCTTTCAGATACAAAACCGGCTGGCGATCCAGCCCTGGGCCGCGGGGTAGCACCCAAAGATCGTTGGACCCGGCATTTTCCCCTTGCTCGTAGACCAAGGATCGGCCATCGGGAGAGTAGCTGTTCGCGAAGAGCAAATGCGACGATTCGATCACAGTTTCCTGCGGACCGGCGCCACTCGCATCGCGTTCAAAAATGGATGTGGCGCCGATCGGGTTGTATATGATCCTTCGACTATCCGGAGTCCAGGATCCCGTTAGTCCGACGCCTCCGGACGACACCCGCGTCGTAACGCCGCGCGCGAAATCCACGGTCCATATGTCTCGCCCTCCGGATGATTCGGAGATGGAGACGGCCGCGCGTGTACCGTCCGGAGAGATGCGTAGCCCGAGATAACGACCGAGCTGCGGAAGCTGCGGAAGGCTACTCAGAATCTTACCGTCGCGGCCCAGCCAGCTCAAGCGGAAGCGGGCACTTCCGTTACTCGCAAGAAACGTGCCGTCGCTCGACGTCGAAAAGTCAGAATAGTATGTCCCCAGTGCGTAGCCGACGGATTCCCCGCCGGGGACCGGCAGAGGCTCACCAGAAAGCTTCCCGCGATCGGGATCGAAGGCCTGCGCCGTGACCGTTCCTTGCCGCACCCAGAGAAGATAACCGGGATAGTGCAGGTACGGCGGAACGTACACTACATTGCCGGCCGTCTCGACAATCTGTCGCCTCTGCAAAGGACGATCGACGAACGCCAGATAGGCTCCGCTATGCCGAGCATCCGTGGATTGGTTCGCATAGAGAAACCTGCCGTCCGGGAGGAACTGCGGAAACCGGTGACCGGAGTCGTGATCTGCCGCATTGAGTTCGGTAAACGGAACCACGGGCCCGACGGTAGCCGGTACCCGGCTAAGCCCTCCCCAAGCGGTTGGTGCAAAGATGATCGTGCCGTCCTGGCCCCAGGCCCCTCCGCGGTTGCTCTGCGCATTGGCAAGCGTGGTTACCGGGCCACCCGACAGATCGATCCGCTTCAGTTTGCCGCTTGCAAAGAAGCCGATGGACCGGCTATCGGGCGACCAGAATGGATACTGCGCGCCTTCGGTCCCAGCCAATTCGCGCGCGGCTAACGAATCCAGGCGCCGCACCCACAGTTTGGGAACGTCGCCGGAGGCCGCCGCCATCGCAATGGTGCTTCCGTCCGGAGAAATGGCGTTCCCGCCGCCGGTGAAGGCGAACTGCGTTCCTGGAGGCGGATTTATATAGAATTGAAGCGCGCGCGGCGGCGGAGCTGCCTCCCGCCATGGAGCCCACAGCGCGACTGCGGCGGCTGCGGCTACGACGGCGAGCGCCGCGATCCATTTAAGCGGCGCCGCCGAGTGCCCGACGGGCGCAGGTGATTGCGGCGCAGCTGCAAGATCCACGGCTGCCCGCAAATCCCGCGCGGACTGCCAGCGATGTTCCGGATCTTTCGCAAGACAGCGGCCGAGGACGCGGTCCAAGGCCAGCGGCGCTACTGTGGCAATGGAGGGCGGCTCGCGCTCCAGGATCGCGGCGATCACGCTCGCAGCGCTCGCGCCCTCGAAGGCGCGTTTGCCGGTTACCATTTCATGGAACACCAGTCCGAAGGAAAATATGTCGCTGCGAGCGTCCGCTTCCTTCGATTGGAGCTGCTCCGGCGACATGTAGTTCAGAGTGCCCACCAGCGAGCCTTGCTCAGTGAGCGCCTGCGTCACGTCGGTCTGTTTCAGCGGACCGGACTGCTTGGCTAGTCCGAAGTCGAGCAGCTTGATCCCTTGCTTCGTCACAAGAATATTGGCAGGCTTCAGATCGCGATGCGTAATTCCCTTTTGATGCGCGGCATCGAGCGCATCGAGAATCTGGCGCGCGTAGTTGAGCGCCTGTTCGAGCGGCAGTGGACCCTTGAGCGGCGCGCCGCCGATCAGCTCCATCACCAGGTAATTCGGCCCGACGTCGTACAGATGACAAATATTAGGATGATTCAGCGCCGCAATCGACCGCGCTTCCCTCTCGAATCGGTCGGTGAAATTTTCGTGGCAGATTTTGATCGCCACATCCCGGCCGAGGCGCGTGTCGATGGCGCGATACACCTCGCCCATACCACCCGCGCCGATAGCGGCGAGAAGTTCGTAGGGACCAAGGCGAGTTCCAATTGTCAGCGTCATCGGTGCCGAACAATTGTATCGAGTATGTCTCTGATATAGCGAATCTCTGAATCTGGCCACCTGTTCCAGCGGATTACTCACGTTTGCGGGAGGTTGCCGATAATCCGCCATAACAGGCTCGCGTGAGGGGATTGTTTTTTAGAGCGCACGCCGTGGAATCATAGACTCATGTCTCTCCCGAACACCTCGTTGAGGGGACTCCTGACCTGCTGTTTGATTGCACTGTCCCCCGCATTCGGGCAGATAGGTGCGAAGTCCGCGATCCGGGGAGCGATCGACGTTGGGCGCGTTCCTCGCGATATAAGGCTCTCTCAAATCACTGCTGTCCTAAAAAGATCGCCTGAACAGCAAAAGGATCTTGACGCCTTTCTTCGCGACCTTCAGAACCCCGCGTCGCCCAATTTTCGACGCTGGCTGTCGCCGGAGGAGTTTTCTAGCAGGTTCTCAGCGTCATCGGGAACCATCGATGAAATCTGCGCATGGCTCAAAGAGGAGGGCTTCACCATCAAGACAGTGGCGCGTGGGCGCGGGTGGGTCGTCTTTGAAGGCACGGCCTCAGACGCCGAACGAGCATTTCAAACGGAACTGCATCGTTATCGAACCGGCACGATAGAGCACTTCGCCCCGGCGGCCGAGCCTCAAATCCCACTCCAATTCGCGGGTTCCGTGGCAGGGGTCCGCGGGTTAGACGACGTCTATCCCGAACCTCCCCGACGTCCATCGCCAAGCTTCCTCGCAGGCGACGGGAATCACTATCTTTCTCCGGGCGACGTGGAGCGGATCTACGACTTCCCCGGCTTGTCAGGGCAAGGTCAAACAGTCGCAATTGTGGGAGAATCCAGGATCGACGTCTCGGATATCGATCTTTTTTACAGC
This sequence comes from Bryobacterales bacterium, assembly GCA_963813145.1. GTDB lineage: Bacteria > Acidobacteriota > Terriglobia > Bryobacterales > Bryobacteraceae > Palsa-187. The sequence continues at coordinate 1,130,805 of CAWEXX010000004.1, read as the reverse complement.
ACATTAGGTATCCCACCTAACGATCCAAAGCTGGTGCTTGCAGGCAATGATCCCGGCACAAATGCCGATGCGTTATTCGAAGCTGACGCGGATATTGAATGGGTCGGTTCCCTCGCCTCGCAGGCGTCGATTCTGTATGCTTACGCAACGAACGTGTTCGACGCCGCGCAAACAGTGATCGATCAGAACCTGGCAACCATTCTGTTATTCACCTATGGCGTATGCGAGGCCAATCTGTCAGCATCGGATGCTACGTTTCTACGAGGGATGGCCCAACAAGCTAGCGCCCAGGGCATCACCTGGATCGCGAGTTCGGGCGACTCTGGCGCCGCCGGGTGCGACAGCCACGCAAGCATGGCGTCAAACGGTTTGGTCGTGATGGTTCCGGCTTCCCTGCCGGAGGTAACAGCGGTGGGCGGCACGGAGTTCACTGAGAAGCCGGATGCCTGGGCGTCCAACGGCGCCGCGACGACCTATTTCTCCGAAACGGGCTGGAACGATACGGCGGCCCTATCCTCTCTTTCGGCGAGCGGCGGCGGGGTGAGCACTCTTTTCGAGACGCCCGCCTGGCAAAACGGCTCCACCTTCAATCCCAAGGGCAGAAACGTTCCGGACGTGGCCTTTAGCGCGTCCCCAGTTCATGACGGCTACATCGTGGTGAGCGGCGGCCAAGGATATAGCGCTGGCGGAACCTCACTCGCTGCTCCTGTGTTTGCGAGCATTGTCGCACGTGCGGGCCAGAAGCTCGAGAATCTCAGCGGCATGAACGGTCTCGGAAACATTAATTCCTCGATCTATGCCACCCAGGCGCTCCAGGGTCCAAACAGCGTCATCTTCCATGACATCATTTCCGGCAATAATGTCGTTCCCTGCGCTGAGGGATCGCCGGACTGCATCGGCGGATCGCTCGGTTATCAAGCCGGGCCAGGATACGACCTAGTCACAGGGCTGGGATCGGTCGACGCTCAAGGTTTTATTACCTCTTTCGGACTAGCGACGACGGCCAGTGTCACATTCTCACCATCGCAAGTCCAGGAGGCTGGCTCGATCAGCTTTACTGCCAACGTACGCGCGTTCAATGGCGATATTCCCTCCGGTTCCATCGCGATTTTTTGGAATCAGCCTGGATTAAATCCGTTTGGGGTGGCATCCGCAGTTTTGGATGCCTCGGGCAACGCGAAAGGGACCCTGACATTATCACCTGGCTCATATTCGTTAACCGCCTATTTTTCCGGATCTTCCCGTTATCAACAATCGGTCTCCTCGCCCGTAAATGTGGTTGTTAATCCGTTTCCGCCGCAGCCGCCAACCGCTCCCGCGCCGGTAGACAAATCCACATCGGTCTCAGTAGGCGTTCAGTTGACGTGGGCCGAGAGCGAGGGCACGGCAACATTCGACGTTTACCTGGGGACGACTTCGCCGCCGCCATTTTGGGGCAACGTTTCCTACCCGCAGTGCTTTCCGAGCGGCCTCGCGGCGAACACCACGTATTACTGGCGGATAGTGGCGAAAAACGCCACTGGTACGGCTACCTCTCCAATCTGGTCATTCCGGACGGCTTCCGCGCCCGTCTATTCCATCTCAATTCTTGCAGGGACAGGTACGTTTGGGTTTTCCGGCGACGACGGCCCTGCGTCGCAAGCCAAGCTCTGGGGAGCACTCGATGTGGCTTTGGACCCTGCTGGAAATGTCTACGTTGCAGACAGCGGAAATCAACGCGTCCGGGTCATTACTCCTGATGGAGCCATCAAAACTGTCGCGGGCGGCGGAACGTTCACGGGCGCAGGCGCGAATGGTCAACCCGGGCGGTTGGCGCAGATAGTGCCCCTGGGAATCGCTACGGACCGGTCGGGTAATGTCTATATCTCCTCGAATGACAGCACCGTCCGCATGCTCACACCAGACGGCAACATTGCGACGATCGCTGGGAATTGGACCAGCGGCTACAGTGGAGACGGCGGTCCCGCGGTGCAGGCGCAACTCAATTCCCCCGGCGCGATTGCGGTCGATTTATCCGGGAGTCTCTATATCGCCGACCGCGGCAACAATTGCATACGGAAGGTGTCCTCCGGTGTGATCTCGACAGTTGCGGGAATCTGCGGTACGAGGCCGGTGGCCGGTCCTCTCGGGGGCTCCGCAACGGCGGCAGTTCTCGATGGGCCAACCGGTGTCGCGGTCGATCCAAGCGGCAACATCTTTCTATCCGATTCGCAAGGAATTAAGGAAATCTCAAAAGGCCTTCTCTCTCTCGTCGCACAATCATCATGCTGTGCGGCGCGGCTCGCGTTCGACCCAAGCGGAACGTTGTACAGTTCCGGGGGCCAAGTTGCCAAGGTAGTGGGGGGTACGTTCATCCCAATCGGCGGAACTCCCGCATTCACCACTCACACCCCGGCGACGAGCGTCGTTGCCACCGATGTTCAACTGAATGCCGGCGGCATTGCCGTCGATTCCAAAGGTGAGGTTTATGTCGCCAACGCCGACAACGGCTTTCCAGTCAGCTATGTTTTGGTCTTGGATCCGTTATCTGAACCGCCTGCGGCCCGTATCACCACTGGGGGCATCGTCAATGCCGCCAGTTATGTCACCGGACCGCTCGCTCCGGGCAGCATCGCGAGCATTTATGGGAACTTCACACTCAATGCGCCCGCGCAGCCTGCGGGGGCACCGCTACCCGTTGCTCTCTCTGGCTTGTCCATCGAAATCGGCGGCATCCCTGCGCCGCTTTTCTACGCTTCGGCCAATCTGGTTAATGTCCAAATCCCCTGGGAACTCGCCGGGCTTTCTGCCGTGCCGGTCAAGGCGCTCCTGAACGGGAGCTCTGGAGCGGCCGCGAGTATAGCCATCGGGTCTGCTTCCCCGGGCATCTTCACGGTGGGAGGAGCGCAGGGCGCGATTGTGAACACTGCGGGAACGCTCGCTAACTCTTTGTCCCCAGTCACCGCCGGGGAGGCAATCGTCATATACTGCACGGGTCTCGGCCCGGTCACCAATCCTCCAGCAACTGGGGCGGCCGCGTCCGTTGCGGGGCTGTCGCGGACACTGGCAGTTCCGGTCGTGACGATCGGAGGTGTAAACGCGAACATCCTCTTTTCGGGTCTCGCTCCTGGATCGGTCGGAGAGTATCAGATCAACGTGCAAGTTCCACCTGGTGTGACTCCAGGGTCGGCGGTACCAGTGGTGATTTCCATCGGCGGTGTCGAATCCAATGCAGCCACGATCGCGACGCGCTAGCGACTTCGCACCTTCAGCCGAAGTCGCATCGATCTCACATCTTGCTGCGCGGTCACGTCTTGTGGGGCTTCGACTGTAAGAATTATCTACCGATAATGTCCGACAACAGGCGGGGCGGCACCGAATGTGTAAATAGGCATCGTAAGAGTCTCTTTCTTCAAGACTTGTGAGCCGCAGCTTTTCATATACTGAATAGGTGTCGAGGCCTCCTCATGCAATCGTTTTCGTTGCGGTCTTACTCTCCTCATCTGTAGCGCGGTCCCAGAGCGGCTCCGTGACGCTTACCTCTGGACTAGGAGCCTACTTTTTCACGAACACGACTTCGTCGTCGGGAGGCGATCTCACTTTCGTAGGGGCCAGATTCGCCTTTCAACCAGGAACGGATGGAGGGGAGCAAGACTTGGCGGTGAACCTGACGGTGTTGGCGGGAGGCCAATACTCCGGCCAATCTGCATTCAATCAATTGACGCAGAACCAACTCAGCCAGCTCGTCAATCAGTACCACATACTCGCGAGCGTTGCTTACACAGGTTTGACCTCGGCGGTTGCTGTGGGCGATATTCTCATGGTGGTAGTAGACTCTGGTGCCGCCTACGTGAAGGTTCTTGTCACTGCCGTGAGCTCCACTTCGGCAACGCTGCAATACCAGTGTTATGGAAGTCTGCCTGCTCTTCCGCCGCCGTCAGCACCGGGGATTACACAGATCTTAAATAATTACAGTTACCTTCCGCAATTTTCTGCAAATTATGGCATCGCGCCGAGTTCATTGTTTATCGTGCAGGGCACCAATTTGGCCGATCCAGGCTCGATCGCCATACTGCAATCCAGTGCACCACCGGGCTTGCCGCTCACGCTGAATGGCACAAGCATTTCGATCAATGTGTCCGGCACAACCATTAGTGTGCCGATCTACTACGCGGCACCAAGCCAAATCGCGGCGGTGCTTCCCGCGAAGACCCCGCTGGGGCTCGGAAGTATCACCGTGGCACGTTCGGGTCAAGCCAACATCTCGGCATTAATCGAAATTACGGCCGCCGCGCCGGGCCTAGCTTCTTATTACGGAACAGGAAGCGGACCGGCGATTGCGACGGATCCAGTAACGGGTAGTCTGTTCACAGCGGCAAACTCCGCGAGGCCAGGGCAAACGATCGTGCTGTGGGGCTCAGGACTGGGCGCGGATTCGTCGGTAAGCGACACTACATTTACGATACCAACCAAGAGTCTAATCACTCCCCTCCAGATCTTAATCGGCGGTGTACAGGCCACCATCAGCTACCACGGATCGTCGGGTTATCCAGGCGTCAACCAGATCAATGTAACGATCCCCGCAGCTACTTTGCCTGGCTGCAGCGTGTCGCTCATTGCGATGAGCGGGGACATCGTAAGTAATACACTGACGCTTCCGATTTCTGCTAGCAGTGGTAGCTGTAGCGATCCGGCGTTCGGAATCAGTGGATCGAGCCTGGCGGGGTTGAGTGCGCAATCCAGCGTTCTCGTCGGGCAGTTTTCTGTCTCGCCCATTGGTGCCTCCGGGCTCTTCCAAAAAATGACCGGCACCGACTTTGCACTTACCGGCGGAATAGGCTCTCTGGGGAGTTGCTCGGTCACGACTAATCCCGCTCCTGCGTCACCGGTACAGGGCATCGACGTGGGAAATATTACCGCTACCGACTCGGCAGGGAGCTTTCCATTTGTTCGCGACTCCTCAGGCACCTATCTTTCGCCTGCGCAGTTCTCGGTTCCGGTGGACACAGTCTTCTCGCTCCAGGGTTCCGGGAACACTTCCATGGGTAGCTTCGCGGCCACGTTGACGCTGCCGGGCGCGCGAGTCGGCGGAGCGAGCGTGATCGCGCCTTTCGACATCTCAGGGGATCTCAGTGTAAAGTGGGCGGGCACCGCTCCGGGTACCGTCATGCGAATATCATCCGGCCCTGTAAACTCATATCCTTTCTTCGGCGAGTTCACTTGCTACGCATCCGCCGATGCAGGCCAGTTCACAGTTCCACGGAGCGTTCTGCTGGCGTTGCCGGGCCACCCCGGGAGCTTGACGCTCCAGAACCTCGCCTATGTTCCCTTCTCAGCTTCGGGTCTCGGAATGGGACTGATAGTCCTATCAATCTCACAGGTGACAGCAAACGTGTCTTACTACTAGCTCTGCGCTCGCGCGGTGGAGGGTCGCTCCGTTACCTGACAATGATGCTCACCGCATTCGACGTTTGGGCGCCGGCCGCGATCTTCACAACCAGCGATCCAAGGCCGGACACGCCGTGTGGTAGTTGGATGTTGATTTGGTCGAGGCCTGGGTACTGACCTTGTGGACCCGAATACAGAACCTGGGCCGGCACGCCGCCCAAAAGTGCCGTGGCCGCCGATCCACCAAGCCCAGTTCCGTAAAGAATCAAGTAATATTGCTTGGAAGCATCGCTCAAGTCCAGGGGGGTGCCGACGCAACTTCCCGGTGCGCTTCCGCACGTGAACACAACCTGCGAGAAAGTTGTTCCTGTCGCGTCGATCGTAAGCAAAGTCGCGGCTGCCACTCCGCTTCCACTCGCGTTTGCAGTAAACAGAGCCGGCGCAACGCCAACAACGGACGCGGTGCCAGCAGCTTGGGTCAGTCCGTAACTGGTCACCTGCACAATAGCCGCGCCCGGGGCCACCTGCGGCACAACGGCATTGACTTGGCCAGGAGAAGCCAAATAGATAGGAGCTTGGAAACTCGCCCCGGTGGAGTCCGTGAAATTTACTTGCACTCCACCGACAGTCGTCGAAAGCGGGATGGCGGTCGCAATCGTAGTGGCGGAAGAAAGATTGGCACCGTATATCGACACGATCGAGCCCGGCGCAACCGAGGACTCGCCGTCAGCCGCGGACAAGACGACAAGCGGGCTCGCCACTAAGACTGTCAGCGTTATAGACGACTGCGTGAACACGGCGTTTCCGGAGTAAGTTAGCTGGATCGTATGTAATCCTGTTGAAGATTCGTGGATCGTGCCTTGGGCTTGGCCGGACGAATCGAGCAACAGAGAAGCGAGTTGCGTCCCGCCTTCCGTCACTGCAACCGTGCCCGTCGGCACTCCCGCCGCCGGGAGAGCAGCCGAGACGATCGCGGAAATTTGAATCGCGCTCCCCGGGGTCGCAATTGCGCTGACAATCGATCCGCTTATCGACGACTGCGCCTTCGCGACATTCAACACGACGGGGTTGGACGCCGCCGCCCCGATGCACTTCATCGTTACGTTGTAGACTCCCGGCGCCGGGGAAAATACGAATGACGCGGAATAGGCACCTCCCGTTTGGTTCACCTGGCTGGTGCCAAGAACTGCGTTGTTCGCCATCCATGTAACCGTCCCGAATGGCGGTTGAACGGGGTTTGTTCCTTGGGAGAAATTCGCGTCGAGGGTCACTGCGGCTCCGTACGGTACCGAGGTGATGCTCGCGGACAGCTGCGCTCTCCATGGGCTGATCTGATTGAGAAAAACGTTGAGACCCGCGGGCGTGCCGGCGATCGAGACGAGATCCGGCTTGCCGTCGCCATTCATATCCGCCGCCAGCGATGTCCAAACACGGAGACTAGAACTGAAGCTGTACACCTTCTGCCAGCTTCGGCCCCCGCGATTGATGAAGATGTCGGCTGACCCGCAGGTCACCGCCAAATCCGGGAAGCCATCGCCGTCAAAGTCGGCAGCAGTGACACAAGATCCTCCGGGCGAGCCAGGAATCGCCGCAGCGGAGAATTGCCGGGTTTTCGTCCCCCAGACCATTTTGGGCGGCACCGCGGATAGCCCGGCGACGGCCAGATCCGTGGCGCCATCGCCGTCGAAGTCCGCGGCTGCCAACGAAAATGGGAGGAGCGCCGGCAACTGGATCGTAACCGATTTGTTGAACGTTCCATCTCCAGCGCCGAACAGGAATGTGAGTGCGCTGGTTTCTGGCATGATGCCTCCTGGACCGCATGCGGACGCGACCGCGAGGTCCATATTGCCGTCGTCGTCGAAGTCCCCTGTGATTACTGTTCCCGGGCACGGTGGTGTGGCAAACGCGGCCGGCGCGAGAAAGCTTCCTCCGCCCGCGCCATAAAAGATCCGAACCGTCGAATTGTACACATCGCTGACGATTACATCCATCAGGCCATCGCGGTTAACGTCCGCGATGGTTACTCCTCCAGGTGTAAACGGCGCGGTAATAGGAAACTGGAATTGATACGCCTGGACGAACGTACCGTCGCCTCGCCCGTGAAGCACAGTAATACCGCCGGGGACACGGCCGGTTTGAAGTGTGTTAGAACTCTGCGCTGTGACGATGTCCGGTATTCCGTCACCGTCTAAATCGCCAACCGCCATATAGGGCGTAGAAAGAATTAAGGGTCCGTTTCCAAGGAATTTCACCGAGCCAGCACCGTCACCCAGGAAAATGACGGGGCCATCGGCGGTCTCCTGGGAGTTAAAGACGATGTCCATCTTGCCGTCCCGATTCACATCCGTGCCGAAAAGATAGTCGGGCTTATTTGCTTGGAACGTGCCGCTTTGAACGAACGGTACTGCAGTTTGCGCTAGTGCTACAACTCCGAACGGGAGCGCAAAGATAATGGGCTTGAGCGGCAAAATACTATTCTAGCGACCCGCGATTGCTAGCTGCCCAGTTCTTTTCGGACTCAAAGCTTAAGAAGTACAAACGGACGATGTCTGAAAACCGGTCTGCTCTGTCAGGCCTCTAACGCCAACTGAGTTTTCGCTTATCTGATCCGCGCGGCGTTGAGATTGGCTCTTCTCGTCTACAAAGAGAAGTCACCCAGAAAGCAGCTCAACAGGCAAACCAGAATCCGATAATGGTGGACATCAGTCGACTTTTCCTGAGGCCCGAGCGTTTTAGCTACAGCGCTTTGGTTACGCCGCTTTCCAATTCGGACGGACGGGATTGTGGAAAAACACGTCAGAAACCCACGATCATCGGCGTCGAGTTCATGCACTTTCTGGTATCGCACCGAGTGACGCAGGCGTTGTCCAGGGATCGCCGATTTGGATCGGGTAGAATCGGTCTTGGACGCGGGTTATGAAGCTGACGCGGATTCTGAGAGCGGTTGCATTCCTGGAAGTCGCGCTGGCCGTTACGGCCGGCGCGCAGGCCGCGCTTCCCGAGCCGCCTCGCCAGCACAACTCCTGGATTGCAGTCCGAGCGGCTGACATTCCTGACTACGTTTCGGAAATTGTGGCGATGCTTTTCGATGCAGGCCTCGCCGATCCCCGCGATGGAGAGTACCGCGAAATCAAGATTCGCGTCTCGCAACGGCAAACGCCCACAACGATAACGCACGGCTGGTTCTTTCGGCAGGGCTTCGCCGTCTGTTGGGATGGCCGCGTGCATCGCGTAGAACACGCGGGTCCGCCAGTCGATTTGCAGACGGATGTTTCCGCGGCCCAATCGAAGTTCTGGAGCGAAGCGAAAATTCACGCTCCGCCTTATGCCGAAGCGGTCGGGGTGGCCCTTCTCATGCGGCTCGGCGAAACGGAACTCGCGCGAAAGATGTTTCTGGCGATGCCGCCTTTAGGCCGGAACTATTTCGGGCTGGATTCCGAGCGCTTCGATAGAGCAAATTGGTTCAAGCTAGCCGTGACGTCCTGGCTGAGCGGCATCTTCCACCAGGCGGTGGAGGCCCACGCCACCGGCGACGACCAACTCACCATTGATATTACGCAGTTGCTTCAGACAGCCCGCCCATTATTGGAATCTTCCTGGACAAGGATGGAACACCCGGCGAATCTGACCGAGAAATCGCCTCTCGATTTTCTAAACACTGTACCTATGCTCCGCGCCGACTCAGAACGTCGCTTGAAACAGCCGCCGCGTGCGCCGCTTAACGCCCAGACGATAAAACACATGCCTCGAACCGAGCGCATCCGCGAACTGATCGACCGATTGGAAGATGTCGACGAGCAGCAGTTCAGTCAACCGGGTGGGGTCTGGATCATGGGGTCACCGATCTGCAAGCTACTCGGTGAGGAAGATGCTCTCGCTGTCGATCCGCTGCTGGATGCATTAGATCAAGACACACGGTTAACCCGATCATTTTCGTTCGGTCGTAGCTTTTTCCCGCCGCGGCATCTCATTTCGGTTTCTGAAGCTGCCTGGGCCGTACTACGCAACTACTACCAGATTGACAGTTTCCGTTGGAAAGACAACGAGCAAGCCAGGGCCTGGATGGTGCGGAATAAGTACCGCACCGTTGCGCAGCGCGGTCTCGACCTGCTGGCCGACGATTCCAATGACGAGATTCAATGGCTGGACGCAGCACAAATTCTTCTTCGACCGGGCAAATCGGGCGTCGTGGGAGAAGAATTACGTGGGAACCGCAGCCCGTCCGTTTCCGAACTGTTGGCAAAACGCGCTCAGGATATGAAGACCAACTGGGCGATTGACGTCGGTCTGCTGCTTTACAAATGGGATCCGGCCGCGGCGTTGCCGGCCCTTCAAAGGTTGGCGCATCGCTGGGATGGTGCAGCACAAGAGGGCCGGATCGCGGCCGCGCGGCTCCAGCTTGGGGACACGGCGGCCGCGCGTGAGTGGGCAGCGGCGATTCATCCAGATCAAGACGTACCCCTAACGCAATTGGCGCCGCTGTGGACGTCGCCCGCCAATGAGGACCTTCGGGCGCTTGCCCGAAAACTGTTTGCGGAGCCCGGAGCTCCCATGTCTCCGACGGGAAGGCGTGCCGGAGAGCTCATCAATTCCACCCTACTCATAAATCCTGTATTCCGGGAGTCTGTGCTCGCCGGTTTGGAGAGGACAGAGGAGATCGGCAGCGCGGACCGCTTGCCAGACGGAACGCGGAGGGTCACCGGCCCTGGGGGTTATCAACAGGCATCCGCGGCGGGAGGTCTCGCGGCTCGCCCGCCAGGAAAGCAAAGCATTCGGGTTTGCGACTTTATCGCATGGCAGCTTAGTGACATCGAGGGCTTTCCGAAATTCGACATTGAATGGACGACCGCTGAGAAGGACGTGGGACTGGTCGCAATGGCCGGGTTCCTGCGCGCCCGCGCGGACGATATCCGTCCCGCCGTGTCAGCTCCGCCACTGAGTCCAGGAGTCACGCTGGTCCAGAAGTAGTTCATGCGCTGCGATGCCTGCTGGACGATGCTCGCTTCAGCTTGCACGGTTCACTGAGTAGGACGCTCGAGGCCCACAGGCAGCTCCGCTTTTGAGCAATTACGATAATGTTGCATAACGCATGGCTCGAGGCGACACTCTCTCCGCATCACTGTCGGGGCCGAATGTCAAAGTCCGCTCTGCGATCGAGCGTCGGCAGAATTTGACCCCGCATTAGGTGCTGCTCAATATGACGGGTATAGAACTGCTGCAGCTCATCTATGGCAATGCTCGCGTATTTTAGCAGCGCAGTTGAGCCAAACCAGTATTCCTGAATGACTGCAGGATCCGCTAGGTACATATGGAAATCACGTTCCTTGCCTTGAATCAGAAAGTGGGCTATCCCGTTCCGGTGATTTCCTAACTTGCTGAAGAGGTGACCAGCTTTTCGAATATCGCCTGAGAATTCATCTCCGAATCCGAATCTTTTTAACTCATCACGATCCACGTCGGGATCGGAGGGAAGAGAGTCCGGAACGCCAAAGCGCGTGCGTTGTTCCTTGAGCCATTTTCGAATCGAATTGGTTCCCTCATAGACGCGGGCGGCGCACAGAAGCCTATAAAAAGGATCTGCGCGAAGTAATAGCCTCACGAAAAATGGCCGCGTATGGAGCAACGCCTCCCATTGCGCTACGCCGCCGAGGGCCCAAGTCGCAATCCATTGCTGTAAGGCAGGACTAGTTCATAAGCGACCGTCTGATCATCCTTCGGTGAAAGAAGCTCTAGTCTCTGGATGACGATCGGGAGAACCATGTTACCGCGGGTGAAAACATCCAGCATCTCATTGAGCGCCCGCTTGGCGGAAAAGAAGGCAACGCTGGGAAGATCCGTTTCAACGTGGACCTGCAGATACGCGACCCTTCCGTCGTCGCCAGCCACGAAATCATAGTAAGTAGCGTTCCGGCCCCCTCGGTGCAAATAAATCGTTAGGGGATTTTCGTTCAGAAAGAGCTGATGAGACGATGGGCGACTCAACACTTCCCTCAATCCGCCGGTTAATGGCACGCAACCCGACAGGATCGCACGAACCTTGAAGAGTTGCATTTGACGATCCCGCTCCAATGTGGCCATTTCGCCTATTCGATCGGCCGGGACCACAACCGCTAGTGTTCCCGGCGTCGGCTGCGGTGGAAATACGACAAAATATTCCTGATTCTTCTCCATTATCTAATCAATGTAGCGCCTCCTTCGCGTCGCCGCTCAATCCAGAAGTGTTGAGGTCTTCGGGCTTAAGGAGGTAATGTTCAGGTGGCCGATAATGCCCATTAAAAGGACTGAAAATGAACGATTTAGTTGCGGTGGAGAAGATCGCCCAGTGGGAGAAACTGAAGACGCTGGTGCTGGACAGCGTCTCCTCGCCGATTACGAAACGCGTGTACAACATGGCGCTGAACGAGTTTATGGACGTGGTTCCAGCAGGCGCCGCGGCCCGGCTTCACCAAGGCCACCGTGAGCGCGTGGCGGGTATCGCTGGAGGAGCGCCGCCTCGGGTCGTCGTCCATCATTATTAGAATGTCGGCGATTCGCAAGCTGGCGGCGGAGGCGGCCGACAACGGGCTGCTCGCGCCGGAACTGGCCCAGGGGATCAGCCGGGTGAAGAGCGTGAAATCGACCGGCATCCGCGTCGGGAACTGGCTGTCGCAGCGGCAGGCGCAGGCGCTCCTGAGCGCGCCCGACATCACGACGGTCGCGGGCTGCGCGATCGCGCCATCCTCGCGGTCCTTCTCGGCTGCGGGCTGCGGCGATCCGAAGTGGCGGCGCTCACGTTCGCGCACGTCCAGCAGCGCGATGGGCGCTGGTGCATTGTCGATCTTGTCGGAAAGCACGGCCGCGTCCGCACCGCGCCGATGCCGGCGTGGGTGAAGGTGGCGATCGATGCGTGGACATCCGCGGCGGGCGTCGCGGCCGGACATGTTTTCCGTCCGGTGAATCGCGGCGGCGCGTTACCGGCGAGCGCCTGGGCGAAAAGGTCGTCTGGCAGATGCTTCGACGCTACGCTGCTGCGGTCGGCGTTCCCGGCATAGCGCCCCACGACCTGCGACGTACATGCGCCAAACTGTGCCGCGCGGCCGGCGGCGAACTGGAGCAGATTCAGCTGCTCCTCGGACACGCGTCGGTTCAGACGACGGAGCGGTATCTCGGCACGAAGCAGGACTTGGTCCACGCACCGAACGATGCGATCCGCCTGCGAGTCGCGAACTAGTCGTGAAATTGTTCACCGACCACATCGGAATTGCCCTGACAATGCATTCCGCAGGCTGCCCGAATTTGCAGCAACCACCCTGCTTGAGGCTTTCTCACTGGACCGCCCACGCCAGCCGATTAAACCGCGAGGAGGCAATGAAGGCCAGGTGCTGCCGGCGAGCTGGGTATTTGGAGCGAACGAAGATGAACTGCATCGACGCAGAAGACATCACCGTAGAAGTAAAATGAGCTGCAAGCCATTGTTGCGCGTTGGGAGGCAACTCCAACACCACCTAAGACCGAACCCGACGTGGAGTACTGGTCATGTTCGGCGCTAGAATGGGTTGTTACCCCAACAAAAGACGAAGCCGACGAAGATAAAGCCAATCATTCCAAGTGATTGGCAGCAACCATCACCGTGCCCGAAGATCTCATCCGGCCATCGCTTCGCTCACCGACATGTTCCCCAACCCGATTCAGCGTTCAGACGCTGAGAACCGATTTGGACGGATCGACGCCAACGGGTACCGATCAGCCAGGAGTTCCATTCTAATCCAGCCTGGTTGTAAGTAGTGTGCGATCTCGCTACTGAATCGTGGAGACAAAAATCGTATGACCCGTCATATCTACTGCTTTGCCAAAAGGATACGAAGGTATTGTATGCTTGCTAGGCAGATCGCGTGATCGAAAAGGCGGGTGATCGCATGCAATGCTGGCTTGGGGGACAAGCCCCCCGGAAAGTGACGGGAAACACGGCGATGCGTCAATTAATCTCACCAGCAGTGACCTACGAAATTGTAGAGGCAAAACTTTATCCAGACCATTGGCACGTAGAGGCAATCGACAAGCACGGTCAGGTGTTTGTTGCGATCTTCTCGGGGCCGCAAGCTAAGGAACGTGCCGCTGAGTATGCGGACTGGAAAAATGGGATCCGACACCCAGCGGCTGTCCTGCAGATCGTCCGAGGCTAGAAAATCACCTCGTGAAGGATCTGTTTAACGCAGGTCTGCGGGCGCGAATGAACTGGCGCCGTGTGCCAAATGCCATCGATCGGCTGGACATCGGTCAGCCGGTCTAGGGCCAAGCACCGCCAATTTGCAGGTGATCCATCGGGCTGGATCGGTCTGCTGTTGCTCTCACCACCGAACTGGTAAAAGAGCGCTTGGTACTCGCCTTCCTTGCCAAATCCCAATACATGCGGACACAGGCGTCGGATTCGACCATCATAGATTGCGGATATTGGGCGCTTCGCGAGGATAGCGTCCTTTACGACTCCGACCTTCTCGGAGATCGTTTGTAGCTTAAGTATCGGATTGGCCATTGGCCCTCCATCTTGTCTGCTGAGATCGCCGCACGTGTGTGGGGCGGTTACGAATCAAACGGATAGCGTTTGACCGGAGTATGGACCTCACGGCTTACCGCTGCCGTTGGTCCGCTAGCCTCGGCGTTGACGTCGGAGCGCCATAGCACTAAGATGGAGTCTGTCAATACCATCCCCGGTCAGAGATCGGGCTTTTTCGGAGCCCACCATTGTGGGCTCTTTTTTATTTTCAACGCAGCGTCACCTCCTGGAGCTTAGTTGGCAGGCGTGTCTGCAACCGCGCGGATTATCCGCTACGAACAGCCATTTCAGGCACCACCAATCCGCTCGGGAAAGTCTGGCAGCTGAGGAGCGATACTCCGGAGGATCTCTAGAGTTGGCCGGCGGATTTCTACGGCGATGCGTTTTAAGTACTCGGCTGAACCGGATTCGACCGCCTCTAGTGCCTCATAGACTGGTCGCCAAGCGTCTCGCCAGCCTTTTCTGTCGATCAGTTCGAGACAGTCTTGTACCCTTCCGGACCTTACCGCCGCAGCCAGGAACACCTCCAAAGCGCTGCGTCCGGTCCGAAGCAATTCGAGTGGATTACCGATCAGCGCATCTTCCAAGGCGACGGACGCCCGAGGAAAGTCGCGCAACTGCGCGAGCGCGACTGCTCGATGCAAACGCGCGAATGGATTAAGCGCATCCCGCGCCAGAACTATTTCGCAGATGTCATTGAAGATCTTTCCGAACGGTGGATAGTTTTCACAAAGCGGTAGAAGTCGACGCCAAAAGTTCGCGTCCGGGCTTTCGTCCAGGAGGACTGCAGTTTGCGGCGCTGAGTTACGAATAACAGCGGCGAGAATAGCTGCGGAAATCGAATCGCTCGGCTCTAGATCATAGGCGCGGCGGAGCAACGTCGCGGCCTCTTCCGGTTGTTCCAACTCGCAATAAAGTAGAACTCCGAGATTCCTGAGAGTTTGCGGATTCTCTGGCGCAATCTTCAGCGCGTTCCTAAACTCCACTTCAGCGTCTCTGGGCCGCCCTGCCTTACACGCAAGAAAAAAAGCCAAAGCGTTTACCGGTTGGTCTGTTGCCGGATTTAACCCGATCGCCTCGCGGTATGCCACCTCAGCCTCTGTCAATCGCGTGGGAATTCCCGCAAGAAAATCGCCAAGAGTTCCCCTAAATATTGCATCTGCCGGATTCAACTCGATTGCTTTACGCAAGGCGGCCTCACCTTCAATAAGTCGCTCCGGACGCTTCACGAGGAGATTGCCGAGGTTACTTTGAAATTCGGCATCGGCAGGATCCAACTCAATCGCGGCTCGATAGTTCGCTTCGGCCTCTGCAAACCGCTCAGGAGTCTCCACTAGTAGGTCACCAAGGCTGGACCTTCGTCCAGCGTCAGCGGGATCTAGCTCGATCGCCTTACGGAAGGCTGCTTCCGCCTCAGAAAATCGTGCTGGTTTCGTTGCCAGCAGGTCACCAAGGATGCTCCAGAATCCGGCATAGCTGGGAGCCAACTCGATCGCCTTGCGGCAGGCAGATTCGGCTTCCGAAAATCGCTCGGGAAACCTAACAAGCAAACCGCTAAGGATGCTCCAGGACCCGGCGAAGTTAGGATCCCGCTCGATCGCCTCACGGCAAACCGTCTCCGCTTCAAGCAATCGATCCATCCTCGCCAAAATCACGCAAAGGTCGGCGTAATACTGAGGAGAGTTTGGATTCAGTTCAATCGCCCTAGTATAGGCTGCCTCCGCGTCAGCGAGCCGCTCGGGAATCTGCGCCAGCAGATCGCCGAGATGATCCTGGAAGTCTGCGTTCGAAGGGTCCAACTCAATTGCCTTGGTGTAGGCCACCTCAGCTTCGGCGCGCCGCTCAGGAATCTGCGCCAACAGATCGCCGAGGTCATCCCGGAATTCTGCGCTCGCGGGATCCAGCTCAATCGCCTTTGCGTAGGCTGCCTCAGCGTCGACACGCCGTTCAGGAATCTGCGCCAACAGATCGCCGAGGTGATCCCAGAATTCTCCGTTCGCAGGATCCAGCTCAATCGCCTTTGCGTAGGCCGCCTCGGCGTCCGCATGCCGTTCACGAACCTTCGCCAGAAGCAAGCCGAGAAGGGCCCAACCCTGACCAAAATTGGGTTTTAGAGCGACCGCTTTGCGGCAGGCAGCCTCTGCTTCGGAAAATCGTCCTTGAGTTGAGAGAAGTCCACCGAGGACTAAGTAAGGCGACGCAGATTCTGGCCCGAGCTCGATCGCTTTTAGGCAGGCCACCTCCGCATCAGCAAATCGATCGGGACCGAGAACTACGCTTAGAAGAATGTATGACTCAGCAAGGTTCGGATCCAGCGCAATCGCGTTACGGCAGGCCGTTTCCGTTTCAGGGGATCGATCTCCCATGCGGAGGAGCAGCTTGCCGAGGTCAACCCAGAAAGGTGCCGACGTCGCGTTCAGGGCAATTGCCTTGCGATACGCCGCCTCCGCTTCAGCAAATCGCGTTGGAATCACCGCAAGAAGGTCGCCGAGGAGGTTCCACGTGCGCGCGGACGTCGGTTCCAGGGCGAGCGCCTTGCGGTAAGCCGCTTCCGCCTCCTCAGATCGATCAGGGATCTTCGCAAGTAGGTTGCCCAACCTCATCCAGTGCTCAGTTTTTTCAGGCTCTTCTTCTGCCGCAACCCTAAGCTTTCTCACTGAACGCACTTGAGCGTCTGTTTCGACCCCGGATTTCTCTTCAGCCGCACTCACTACGGTTCCGATTCGGCCCTTCGGAAATTCAAGTAACTCGAGATATGGGCGCCAAATTTCTTCGGTATCGGAACACTTTTGTTGTAGGAAGTCTTCAAACCCGTCACGTGCTGCACCCGAAGCGAGGGCATACGCGAATGCCGTCTCGAGTTCTTCCGGGTGGCGGCGCCAAGAACTTTGAGAGCGCACGATTATGGATCGTGCCATCTGGTCCAGATGACCGGCGTCGAAAAACACTCGTAGGAATTCAACAAACCATCGCAGCTTCGCTCGGACTCGTCGACTAGCTCGCATAAGGTACCAGATGTTGAAAAAGCGCTCAGCCACTTGGTACATTGCTTTCTTGCTGTCGCCGGGATCGGCCTTTTCCAGGATTCCCTGGCGCACCAGGCGAGTCAGTTGGGTAGACACGGCGTTGGTCTCAAGTCCGGTTTCCTTGCCTACCTCCATGGCAGTTATCGGATCCCATTGAAGCGCTACAGCGTCGAGCACCTGTTGTGCCTGGGCCGGTAACTCATCTACTCGTCCCTTATAATTCGGCGTGACCTGGTCGAGTAGTTGTTCCAAGTACTCGCGGGCACCGCCGTCTAAGCCATCGAGCACGAGGTGGAAGAGGAGCACAGTCGTTCGAGGATTGCCTCCAGTGAGCTGCACAAGGGTTTCCAGCCGCGTCGCGTCCGCGTCAAGCCATTTCACTATTCGCACCTTGGCGGTGCCTTTTTGGGTCTCTTCCTTTTCCACGGCATCACCCAACTGGATGAGTAGATCTCTCACTTCATACAGCTTGAGGGGCACAAGCTCCACAATGTGGAAAAATTCAAAAAATGCCCTTGTCGAACCGTAGATCCCTTCGCTTGCCTGGGTGGTAGCCCCGAAGAAAGTGATGTCGTGTCGAGAAGAGAGCATATTCCGAAGCTGCCATTGTTGGACTTCTGGGATCGTCTCTATCAATCGATCGGCGTTGTCGACAAGCAGCAAGAAGCTCTTCTGCAGCTGCTTAGAAAGGTCTCCCAAGAACTTTGGAACTCCTTCTTCAATTTCCTCCGGAGCGCTTTGCGAGATTGTCTCAATGTAAGATTCGATTCTCTTCAGCGCTTCCCGGTCCTTGAGATGCTCCATCGCGTCGGCCAGGGCATCCAGAGCATTGAGCAGGAAACGATGTAGGCGGTTGACGTTATATTGCTCTTCTGGAAATACCAACACGATGAAGCGCCCACTCAAGTCGGGGTCTTCTTCAACACCATATCGCACCCGCTGGAGCAGGGTCGTCTTACCCATACCCCGAGTGCCGATGATTAGGACATGGGATGGATGCTCTTCGTGCAAGATATCCAAGAGATTCGAAAACGTTGCCTTACGCGCCAGGAACTGCGCATGCGCTTCTTCCTTGCTGAGGGACTGCGGATTGTAAACGGGAATACCTCCGAAGCCGAACGGTCGTTGTTCCATCACGCCTGCGCCTCCTGCCAATAGCGGCGGAGGAGCGCCGAACGGAAGCGCACTGCGCCATCTTGGCGAACCAGATATCCGTCGCTCTCAAGCAGATCGAGGAGTTGTCGTCGCATCTCAATTCGCTCACCTTCATCGGGTAACTCTCGACTCAATCGGAGGTCGATCGTGTCAATGGAGACTCCGCTGGCATCACGACAGGCCAGGCCGAGGATCATTTCACAAAAATGCTGGGCGCGACTATCTAACATCTTCGCGAGTCGCTCGTCCCAATGATCGAAGTGCGTCCGTCCGCGGGAAAGCATTCGCCGCAAGGCTATTTCCACGAGGGCTGGCGACGGAGGATCGCTTCCTTCACTTACGACTGCGCGCAACTCCTCGAAAACAAGATTGAGGTGGAACGGAATGGGCCATTCGACCGCGTCGAGGATTGCGCTTATCCTCTCAGGGGTGAGCCTCCACTGAGCCGATTGGCCTCGGCCGGTCAGGTAGGCCTTGGCCTTCTCGATACTGAATGCTCCGAGTTCGATCGGCTGCAAGTCGTGAATGGTTCCGGAGAGCTTTAATCGTCTCGCCACTGAATCGAGACCGATCGACCCGGCGAAGAACCAGCGCGGACGATATTGTTCGCGGAGTCGCTTAAGCCAAAGCAAAAAACGCTCGGCTCTGGTGCCCGTAGGATCTTGATGGACGATGCTTGCGATCAGCAGAGGCAGTTCGTCGACTAGCAACAACGTGCGCGCGTCGCCCATTTTGAGAAGTCCTTCCAACTCGTCGGCGGGCAGTCGCCAATCAAAGTTCTTTGCCTTCAACTCGATGAGACTGGTTTTGAGCACGATCTCTAGATCCTTCGGTAACTTATCTATGAACGTTGAAACCCAACTGTCATGCGCCCATTCCGCATCTTTGAGTGCGCGGAGTAGCCGTTTGATGAAATCTAACTCGTCTTCCGCATCTGGTACGGAGAGATATAGCGTGTTGTAGCCCCGCTCTGCGCCGTCATCCTTCATTCGGTTCATAAGGGAGCTTTTTCCGACCCGCCGCGGCGCGAGCAACATTAAGTTGCTAGTTTCCAGCAGAAACCATGCACGAGACATGATCTCTTGTCGATCAAAGAACGCTATGCCGTCTGCAAGCCGCCCCATGGTTCCCGGAATTCCTACGGTTTTCATAATCATACTATATCACAACACGGTTGTTGTGAAACATATGTGTTGCGCAATATTTCTTTTGTCGTTCTTGTTCCTAGGCAGCTCATCCGCCGGCTTTAGCCTGGCCCAAGTACGCTTGTGCGCTCATTCCCGCGCACAAGCCCCTCAATGTGAAATGTTCACTTAAGATTCCCGGGCTGGTGGAGCTGGCTAAAAATAATCCTTGCAAATCGTCACGATTCACCATACGATAACCGTAACGATCACGAGTAGAGATGACAAACGAGTTTATTTGGTTCTTGCATCAAGCTGGATATGAAATTGTAGCGATCCCCGGCAACGACGACGTCGCGCAGCCAGAGACAACCGACAAGTGGATTCGTCCTGCAACACCATCAATCCGATCAAGAGACCGCGGGAGAATGATCTATCCTCTGCAGGATCCGGCACTTTTTCGAACGTTCGCCGATCTGGGTGATGACGAGAATTCGATTGTGAGCTTTGCGAATCGGAGAGGGCTTCTAACCAGTTGTGAGCAGGGTGAATCGATCGACACGTGGCGAAGCGCGATAGCCGACATAGGAGCTACAGTGCGGCTCTGGGAGAAGGGGACGAAGGTTTTGAGGAAAACGCAAGAACTCTCTCTCCTCACGCAGAACACTCGGCGAAACGTTGCGACCGTTGAAAAGATTCCAAAGCTAGTGGGCCATCCAGTCATTCCTGCGGTTTATGAATCTCTTGATGCGGTTGACTCTGCGGTGAAAATGGTCAACCAGAGAATTTCGAACGTGCGGTTGACCATTTGCCGCAACTACGCCGGCCTACGTGACGATCTCAGTCTGCAACCCGTACCAACTAATATGCTTGAGGCGATGTGGCTGCAGTTAGGCTTGGCTATTTCAGGCAACAAGTCGTTCCGCAAATGCCCCGAATGCGATGACTGGTTTGAGATCTCAGAGAAAGCGGCTCGGTTTGATAAGATTTTTTGCAAAGGGGCGTGTAAGGCGAAAGCGTATAGGCGTCGGCTATGCGAGCAGATTCGCGCAGGGCCTCTTGAGGCCGAGTCGTAACGAATTGAAGCGAGACCGAATGCCCTCGACTTTGATGCCGTCGAAGTCGCGAGAATGTGTGCGGCGATCCCTCCCGACTTCCTGCGCTGCCAACGATAGCCCTAACTGATTGGAAGTCGGGGCAAATGCGCAAAAGGCCGAACCGTAGCACCCTTGCAGAGGGTTGCATTGCACTGTGGAAAGAGGACCATTGAACGTGAATTACCCTCCGCCGGCTTCAGAGTCGTCGTAGCCCATTATTCCATATTGGTCGCGGAACCTGGATGTTTAGCGAGCCCTGCGACTTTTCAGACCGACCCTCCGAACGCGCCGAGTGTGGCGGCGAGACCCGAACAGTTCGACGAAAGAGCATGACGCTGGGTCGTACCCCCCCAGTCTCGAAGGCATCCATTGCCTCACTCCGTGGCAGTCTTCGCTACCGACCGGAGGCCGGGCGTTGATTTGACCCATTCGGTAACACGATAAATGTGATGAAGAACCAACGGCCTACACCCACCAAAGGCAGCGCGATAACCCCTGCTTTGGATACAAAGGGGGGTCGACTGACGGTCGAAGAGGTAGCGAAGCGCTTAAATGTTGGGAGACTCGCGGTGTACGTGATGCTTCGGCAGGGAATTATCCCGGGGGTGCGCGTGGGCCGCCGGTGGATCATCACCCGCCACGCGTATGACGAGTGGGAGCGCACTTGCGGCATGCGATTAGGCACTGGACTTGGTCTGAAAACGGAGGTAATTGTTTGAACCATGCCAGTCCATAAACGCACTTACGGCTCCGGGACGATCACGTGGTATTACTCTTATTCCCTGCCCGGATCAACACGTCAGAATCGGGTTCGAAGATCTGAATCGGGCTTCTCGACCAAACGGGAGGCCGAGGAAGCCGAGGCCCGGAGTCGGGTGGAAGAATCGAAGAGACTTGAGATGGCAAAAGCTGGCATAGGCGTTTCCGCCAAACCGCCACACACTCTAGCGATGCTGGTGAACGAATTCTTCACACAGCACGTAGACGAAAACCTAGCTCCGAAAACCGTCGAGCGCTACCACGAGGAGGCTGCTCGCATCGATGCCGGGTTACTTGCTATGCCTCTGGATGAAATCACACCGCTGCATCTCAACCGTGAATGGAAGCGCCTGCTCACAGGTGGCGGACGTGACCGACGCACCAAGGCTCCGCGCCGGCTTTCTAAGAAGACGGTTCGGAACATCGCCGGGGTTCTCTCCAGCGCGTTTTCACGCGCGATTAGGTGGGGGCTTCTCTCGGTGAATCCAGTGAAAAATAGCGAGCCGCCGATTCCCGACAAGCGCAAAGGTAGCGCGCTGACAACTGCCCATCAAGACCTGCTGATCGCAGGTGCGACCAGTCCTTGGTGTTTGGCGGCCTACTTAAGCGTAGGCGCGGGGCTTGGTGCCAGGCGCGGCGAAGTCCTAGCCCTCCGATGGTCTGATTACGAGAGCGGACGCTTCACAATATCGCGGTCCCTAAGCCAAACAAAGAACGGCCTCGTGTTCAAGTGCACAAAGGGAGGGGATATCCGAGTAGAGGGACTGGCAGCCTCCACGCTTGCAGTGCTAGAAGCCCATCGCAAGCGACAAGACGAGTTCCGGGCGCACTTCGGTGCAGACTACAAGAATGGCCTGGACTTGGTCTTTGCGAATCTTGATGGTTCTCCGTTGAAGCCCAATTCGATTTCCGCTACGGTGTCGGGACTCTTCGGGCGCCTAAAGATTCCGAAGCCGAAGGGAGCAGCGCTGCATCTTTTGCGGCACTCGCACGGAAGCCACTTGCTCGCGAACGGAGTGCCTTTACTGGTAGTTTCCAAGCGGCTGGGACATTCATCCATTCGGACCACCGCCGAGATTTATGCCCATGCCATCCACGGCCAGGACGACGAGGCTGTGAAAAAGTGGGAAGAATATCAAGAGCAAAATCGCCCGACGAAGCCCGAGAACTGGAAGGGAGACGTGCAGTGAATCTCTTTGGACCGCTGCTGGTGGCAGCGCGTGGCAGCGCGTTACTTGTAAGTGATAGAAAACATGGTAGCGCTAACGGGAATCGAACCCGTATTTAAGCCTTGAGAGGGCTCCGTCCTAACCGTTAGACGATAGCGCCAAAACACCTCCAGTATACTACCGCTTTGCTACGCTCTTCATCTTCAACTCCACATTTTGCTCTCCCGCCTCCGGCACATCGACGCTCCTGCCAGCCGCGCGACACCCCGCCAGTCCGTCCGGATCCCAGTAGTCGCACGGCGGATCGTCCAGCCATGCCACTAGAATATATTTGCCCGGCGCCACACCTCGCAAAAGGAACAATCCGTTCTCATCCGCCGCCGCTTCCCGGTACGATTGCACACGTCCTCCCGGAGGATCGGGAATCAATGCCACATTCGCCCGGCTCCACAGACTGTCATCCGGCCCCAGCACTCTCCCCGACACGCGTCCGCCACGCGAATCGACCACCACTTCGAATGGACGGGCCGCCGACGCCGACACCCCGCTCATTCCAAACGCCATCACGTCGGCTCCACTCACCCGCACCGCCGATAGATAAAAATCGTTGGGCAGATTGGTCACGAATAAGTCGTACACATCGCTCCCCATCAGAGAGAAGCGAAACCCGTCCGTGCCCGCCGGCGCCTCCACTACCTTGCCCTTCTCGTCCCGAGGCTCGAAGCGGAGCTTCACCACCTCTGCCAGTTTGCCGTCGTCCACTACTAAAACCGCGCTCCCCTGACGCTCTCCCTCAATCGTGAGGTCCACATTATCGACATCCGACGCCCCCACCGTCAGCCGAGCGCGCCCCATCAGCATTTTGTCGCCATCCGCGCCGTTCGCCCAGATGACGTATGTCCCCGGCGTAACATCGCGAATCTCGAACTGTTTGTCGCGATCGAACGTCGCGTGAACCGCCACTGCAATCGACGCCGTGTTGTGCGCGTCCAGCCTCTGAAGCGCAATCGATGCCGACCCCACCGGCTCTCCGGACAGACCGCTGATCACATGCCCGCGAACCTTCACCTTCCTCACGCGCATCAGAAATACGTCGATGCCGCTGATCTCCTGCCCATACTCCAGCCGCACCGGAACCGCTTCGCTCAATTTGGTCGAATGCGCATAGAAAGTCGTGGTGTACCGCAGCACCGCCGCATTCTGCTCTCGTTCGCTCGCTACCGCCGGAGTCTCATCGGTGGCCGCCACCACATAGGACCCCGGCTGCAACCCGAACATCCGGTATTCTCCGCGATCGTTCGTCGTCGCGCTCGCCGCCACTGAGTATCCGTGGCGCAGGTGATTCCGGTATTCGCGATACGCCTCCACGCGAATGTTCATCGCCGGCTCGCCGTCCTCGAACGAGACGCGGCCCGCCATCACTGCGAACCGCCGCAACCGGAACGTCAGATTCGTAATCGATTCTTTCGCTCCAATCGCGAAGATCTCCGGCAATCTCAGCGCACCCATCATGCAGATCGACGACGCCACATACCCGTCGCGTGAAGCCGCCAGCGAATAGCGACCCGGCTCGACATCGCGAATCGCGAATGCGCCCTTGTCGTCCGTGTCCACCGCGACCGCGCTCATTCCTGCCTGCCCCGGACGAAGGACCACGTGCGCGCGCCGGAGCGGGAGCCCCGTCCGATCGTTCAAAACCGTGCCTTCGATGACATTCCCACCCGCAGGCGGTCCTTGCGCGAGTGCCGTAACCGCGACCAGACCTCCGAGCAGCGACCAGCTCATCTCAATGATTGACGCTCCCTATCCGACAGTCGTGCAAACGCCTACGCGCTGATTTTATGCCCTCTAGCTGTCATCACTCTTTTCGCCCGCACCTTGAGGCGTCGCTCAGCGAAAACGTTAGTACAGGCGTTGGCGTGTAGGGCGGCCAATTTTGGCTGCAGCCGTGTTTCACGCGGCTTCTGGGCTGCACAAAAAAAGCCCGCTTAAAGCGGGCTGCAGCCAAAATTTGCCGCCCTACAAGAAGTACTATCAAATGCTCGGCTACTAACGATGTGCCTGAGACAGGCTAACCGGAACGGCCTGGCGTCCTTGGGTGCGCTAAAGCGAACATCAGAAACGGCATCTTCCCGTTTGCGCGGCGCGCTCCTTGGGTTCGTTTCGTAATTTAGTGGAGCGTCAAGTCCGCTCGCCTTTATGGTCCTCCCGTCTATCAGTTTCCAGCGGCTTGGCGAAACCAGGCGGCGGCGAAACCTCTATGTGATGGATTGCCGAACAGTTACACGGCGTTCAAGTAGCGTGATCGCCCTAGTACGTCTCCACCACCGGCTCCGGCCGCGGACTCGACCGCATCCGGAAGTGATAGACCGCCGCTCCCGTCGCCACCGTGATTACCGCCGCCAGCGACACGTACGGCTTCAGTTGCACGCCGCGCACCGTCATCCACAACCCTACGACGACGAACAGGGCGGGAAACAGGGGGTACGCGAAGCTCACCACCCGCAGCTTGCGCCATCCCGGCTGCCTGCGCAGATACATGAGCGATCCGACGCTCATCACCGCGAAGAAGTTCAGCAGGAATCCGATGTAAATGACCAGTTGCGGAAACGGCGTCAGCGTCATCATCATCGTGCAGATCCCCTGCGCGACAATCGCCAGTACCGGCGTGCGCCACCGCGGATGCACCTTCGCCGCCGACGCCAGAAATGCCCCGTTCTTCGCCATCGCGTAATACACCCGCGGCCCGATGGTCACCATCGCGTTCACCGTGGCCATCAACGACAGCGCCATCAGCCCGCTGAACAACCCCGCGATCTCCGGCCCGAACAATCGAGACGCCGCCAGCGCTCCCACCGCAACCTGCCCCTTCAGCTGCTCCAGCGGAGCCGCGTACATGAACACCACATTCAGCAAAAGGTAAAGTGCGGCCACCAGCGCCGTCCCGATCCCCAACGCCATGGGCAATGTTCGCGACGGTTGCCGCAGCTCCTCAGCCACGTACGTTGCGGCGTTCCATCCGCTGTATGCCACGTAAATCCAGAACAAGCTGAGAAAGAACTGCTCCGGAATCGTGGTCGACGCCGTCCGCGTCGCATTCATCGACAGATTTCCCCACGATCCGCGCCCCACCAGAAATGCCGCCGCGATGAAGCCGATCAGCGTCAGCACCTTCGCCGCTGTCAAAACATTCTGGATCTGCGCAACGCGCCTCACGCCGATGCAGTTCAGCAGCGTGAACACCAACACCAGCGCGCACGCCACCATTTGCGCACCGCCCAGGTGCAGCGTCCAGTCTCCCGACCCCGCCAGTATCCGCGCATTCTCCTGCTTAACAGAAGGGAAAAAATACCCCAAATAATCCGAGAACGCCAGGGCCGCCAGCGCGATGGGACCGGAGAATCCGGCGAAGAAGGAGACCCATCCGGTCATGAATCCCCACGTCGGCCCGAACGCTTTCGTGAGGTACACGTACTCGCCGCCGCTCGACGGAAGATTCACGCCCAGCTCGGAATAACAGATGGCACCGAGGAATGCGCAAATTGCGCCGACCACCCAGATCGATAGCACCAGCTTGGGAGTCCCCAAATCGCCCGCGAGAAATCCCGTGGTCGTGAAGATCATGGTGCCGATCATGTTCGACACCACCAGCGCGGTCGCGCTGACTACTCCAAGCTGTCGGAGAAGGGTGGGCTTGCCGGGAGCTGACACCCTGTTATTCTACCGTTGTTCTGCGTAAGCAGGATTGGCGAAAACATTCCGCCGCCGCGTTTCAAACTGCCCACAGCGTCGGCAGTTGCCAGGGGACGAGCACGCTCCGTCCGCATTCTGGCTCCTGGCTGCTGGCTCCTTCTTCTTACGTCGTATACCCGCCGGCCAGATACACTGTTTGGCCCGAAGCCCAGCCCGAATCGCTCGAGGCGAAGAACACCGCTGCCGGACCGATATCTGACGGCTGACCTATCCTGCCCAGCGGCGTCGTCGCTTCGATCGTCTTGCGGAGATCGCTCTCTGCGAATCCAGCCGTGCGCACACCCTCGGTATCGATCATTCCAGGATTCAGGGCATTCACTCGGATCTTCTTCGGCCCCAGTTCCTTCGAGAGCGCGATCGTAATCGCGTCCACGGCCGCTTTCGTGGAGCTGTAAACGGCCCCTCCGGCAATCGGCATTTTCCCCACGATCGAGCCGATATTGATGATCGACCCGCCCTCGGGCCCGATCAACTTGACCGCCTCCTGCGTGGTGAGCAGCAGGCCGAGAACGTTCAGATCGAACTGCTTATGGAAGTGTTCCGCAGTCACGTTCTCCAGGGGACCAAACTCGTAAATCCCGGCATTATTCACCAGGATGTCCAGCTTGCCGTATGCTTGCTTCGTCTCGGCGAACAGTTTTGTTATGTCCTTCGACTTCGAGACGTCTCCTTGCACCGCAATCGCCTTGCCGCCCTTGTCTTTGATTTTCTTGACCACCGCGTCCGCGCCCGACTTGCTACTGGCGTAATTGACCACAACCGATGCGCCCTCCGCAGCCAGATGCTCCGCAATCGAGGCCCCAATTCCTTTCGAAGCCCCCGTAACCACCGCCACTTTTCCCGTAAGTTTACTCATGATGTCTCCCGTTAACAATTCGATAACCGTCTAATTGATGACAGTTTCTATAGGAAGGTTGCACAATTTTTGTGGACAGGCTGGCAGCCTGCGGACGATTGGCAATCGTCCTTAGTTCCTGAATGCTATGTGGCGCACGCCTCCAGGCGTGCCGCATCGACATTCGTGTCGATGTGTCATTCGATGCTCACGGAAACAAAAGCCGAACGTCGACACGAATGATGCGGCACGCGTGGACGCGTGCGCCACGCGGGAAAGATAATATTCAGTATGAGTGACGCGCTGCACTAAATGCGATTGAGTTCTTTCAGATAGTCGTTCCAGATAGTGCGCCGGAACGTAACATCGATAAACTTGCCGCGGCGCGCCGTCTCAATCAGCCCGCAAGCTTCCAGTTCTTTCAAATGATGAGACAGCGTAGCAGCCGCAATCGGAAATTCAGATCGCAGGTCCGAGCAAGCCGCGCAATCCCGCGCAGCAACACTCTGCAAAATCTCAAACCGCCGCGGATCCGCTAGTACTCGTGAAATAGCGTGGACCTCAGCGAGTGTCATTCTGGCTTACTGCCCGCAACACTTCTTGAACTTCTTCCCGCTCCCACAAGGACAAGGATCGTTGCGCCCGACTTTTTGTTGCTGCGCCGCAGGCGCGACCGCCATACTGGCTCCTGGCTCCTGGCTACTGGCTTACTTCTTCTTCGGCGAAGACGGCGGCCAACCCGTTAAGCCGAAGCCTCTCGTCCAGCGCGAACATCACCAGGTCCGTTTCCGTCGCGTCCAACCCGGCCAACCCGTCGATCTTCCGCAACATGCCGCGAACACGCCCGCGAGTGGTCTCGCCCGGCATCGCCAGCGCGTAAGAAAACAGCGCGTCGTCGCGCAGCGTCTCCAGATCTCCCTCGCGATCGAAATACGAGGCGATCTTCTCCGCGTGGCTGGTCAGCCGGAAGTAGCCCGCACCGCGCAGCGCCTGGCGCAAAATCGAAATCTCTTCGGTGTCGTCCAGATGCTGTGCGAAATACTTCGAGTATGGCTCCCACAGCGACCGCCACATCGCTTCCAGCGCCTTCGCGCGCGCATGTCCGCCCAGCGCGTACAAAGCCTCGATGCCAAGTCGCGCGGCATCTTTATCGGCGAATGGATAAAGACCAACTGCCGCCGCGCCGCGCTCTTCCACCGGCTTCGATTCGTCGTTTAGCGTAGCGATCAACGCATTCTGAATCGGCGGTTGCTCCGCAGCTCCGGAAAGCGATTCCCACGCCTGCACCCGCACCTTCAAATCCGGATCCGACTTCGCCAGCCCCAGCAGCTTATCTCGCGTCTCGCCGCTCAGGTCTTCATTGAAGAAACTGTGCGCCGCCCCGGCGCGGATTAGTGGATCCTCGGACGCCAGCATCGCGATCCGCTCGCCATCGGGCAACAAATCGAACGCCGGCAGCTCCGTCTTCGGATACTCTTTCAGAATGTCGAACGGCTCCGGAACATACTGCGGCTCGGGCGAATCCAGCAGCTCGATGGATCGCTCAATTTCGAGCCGCAACTCCGCATCGTCCTCGGGAATTTCGGCAAGCATTTTTTCGAGCGCAGCCTGTGCCGATTTGTCGCCGTACAGTCCGAGCAGGAAAGCTCCATCGCCCGTATCGTACTCCAACCGCTCCAGCAGCAAAGCCTTCACCCGAGGATCGCGCACGCGCAACCCGGCCAGCAGAAACGCGACATCACCGCCCTGCTCCTCGCCCAGTTCTTCGTAGAGCTTCAGAAGCGGTTCGACAGCCTTTTCGCCGAACGGAATGAATGCCTGAATCAGGTCGTCGCCGATTTCCTCCGGCTGCCTGCGGACCGTGTCGATATAAAAATCGAGCGCCGCGTCCGATTTCCAGTAGCGGAACAAATCGACGATCAGAGGATCCAGATCCAGCCGGTGCCCTTCCCGAGGCTCCCGTGAAAATTGAAGCACCTCTCCCGCGGCATCCGGCTGATCGAGAATAGTTTGAATCAGGCGCCGGTCCACTCCCAAATGCCCCGAAGCCGCCTGACGTAACAACTCAACAACAGTGGCCAATTCGTGTCCCTTCGTTTAAGCTCTGAAAACGAAAATTGGCCGCTGATAAACGCAGATCAACGCGGATAAGAAGCTCTGTTTTCCATCCGCGTTCATCCGCGTTCATCGGCGGCCAATTTTCTTTCGAGTGCCTAGTCTTCTTTAACGACGTGCACCGGAATCTCCACCGTCACATCCTTATGGAGCTTCACGGTAGCCTTGTAGTCCCCGAGCTTCTTGATCGGCTCGTCCAGAATCACCTTGCGACGGTCGATCGTGTAGCCCAGCTTCTCCAGCGACGTCGCGATATCCGCCGCCGTCACCGATCCGAATAGCTGATCGTTCTCGCCCGCCTTGTGCGCGATGGTTACTTCCACCGCCGCCATCAGCTTCGCCAGATCCGTCGCGTCGGCCGATTCCTTCGCTTCCTTTTTCAGATGCGACTGCCGTTCCTGCTCGACGATCTTTTTATTCGATTCGGTCGCCGCGACGGCCATCTTCTTCGGCAGCAGGAAATTCCGCGCGTACCCCGGAGCCACCTTCACCACTGAGCCGCGTGTCCCGAGGTTCACAATATCTTCTCTGAGAATGACTTCCATGACTGTATCCTTAAATAGACGTTGAGAACGGGATCAGCGCGATATTCCGCGCCTGCTTGATCGCTTCCGCCAGCCTGCGCTGATGAGGAGCGCACACGCCGGAAATTCTGCGCGGCGTGATCTTCCCGCGTTCGGAAATGAACGACGCAAGCAGCCGCACTTCCTTGTAGTTGATATCGTCGATTTTATCGACGCAGAACCGGCACATCTTTTTGCGCCGGAAATATTGTTTCTTGCCTGCAATCGCTTTGTCGCCGCCGGTGGGACGCTGCGAGCCGCTGATTGGTCTTCCGCCCTTGGTTTCTGCCATGTCCGTTATCCCTTCGTCTCTTCTACCGCCGCAACGACGGGCTCAGGTGCTTCCGGAACAGCCGGTGCAGGGGCTGCTGGTGCAGGATGCGCAGCCGGAGCGCCCGGAGCCGCATGGGCCACAGGCTCACCCGGAAGCGCAGGGGCTGCCGGAGCCGCCGGCGCCGCGACCTGCGGAGCGGGCCTTCGAGCCGCGCGCTTCTCACGCGCCTTTTTCCGCTTGTCGATCTTCTTCTGCTTTTCGTCGATCCGGACGGTGATGAATTTGATCACCATGTCGGTCACGCGCAGACGGCGCTCAATCTCTTTCACCGCGTCCGGAGACGAGCTGAAAGTGATCAGGATGTATTGCCCTTCGGCGTATTTCGACACCCGATAAGCGAGCTTGCGTACGCCCCATTTATCGACCTTGTCGACGGTTCCCTTGCCGTTGGTGATCAATGTCCGAAGCTGCTCGACGAACCCGTCGGCCTCTTCTTCCACTGTATCCGGCTTCAAAATAAACAACTCTTCGTAAACTCTCATTCTTCCTCTTGATTTAAGCCTCCGGCGCGACGATTAAACATCGTCATGGACTTTTCGACGCCATCAGCGATTATGGTTTCGACAGCCGCCGCGGCGCGCGCGACCATCTCCTCCACTTCCTGCATCTGTGCCTTTTTAAACGGCGAAAGCACAAATTTGGCTCCATCCCCAATCGGATGATCGGGTCTGAAACCGATCCGGACCCGGGGAAATTCGTTCGTCCCCAGACTCCCGATCACGCTTTTCACTCCGTTGTGTCCCGCAGCCGAGCCTTTCGGCCGGACCCGGATTTCGCCCCACGGAAGCGCAAGCTCGTCGTACACCAAAATTAAACGGCCGGGTGTTAATTCGTGCCGCTCGAGCAGGCTTTTTATCGGAGGCCCGCTCAAATTCATGAAAGTTTTGGTCTTCGCCACCACCACCGGATGCCCGGCGATGGTGCGATGGCCGATTCCAAGCCGGTCGACGACTCTATGTCCAAGATTATGCGGCGTATTTGCATACTCCGCTCCAGGATTCCCCAAGCCGACGACGAGAAAATCCACGGCCTATTTTTTCTTCTTCTTGTCGTCCGCCGCCGGAGCCGCCTCCTCTTCCTTCTTGCCCTTTACTTTGGCGACTTCGGGCTCCGCAGCGACCGGCGCGACCGCGGCGTCTACCACGGCGACTTCTTCAGCCTTCATCGAAACTACGTGCGAAATCACTGCATCCGGGGGACTTACCAGTTTCATCGAGCCGGACATCGGAATTTGCGACGCGCGCAGGCTGTCGCCAATCGACAGTTCGGCCGCATCGAGTGTAAAGTGTTCAGGAATATCGTCCGGAAGGCACTCGATTTCCACTTCGCGGGTAATCAGTTCGTGCAGGCCGCCCTGGAGTTTCACGCCCTTGGGCTCGCCCGAAGTGTGCACCGGCACCTTTACGCGGAGGCGAAGGGTGAGGTCAATTCGTTTTAAATCAACATGAAGCAGGTTTGCTTTGACGGGATCATGCAACCAATCGACCACCATGGCCGGGACGGTCTCGCCACCGGTGACGCTGACGTTGAAAATGGTGTTGTGACCCGTGTTGCTGTGCAGTATCTTGTTGACTTCCTTGGGACTTATGGCCACCGAGACGGACTCGCCGCCGGCGCCGTACAGGATGCCTGGGGCCTGACCCGCCGCGCGCAGGCGACGCGCTTCATTCTTACCCCGCGAGGACCGCGGTTCGGCTACGATTGTGATATCTTTTCTCATCTTATGAACCCTTTATACGAATAACGTGCTTACAGAGCCATCTTCGTGAATTGACTGAATCGCCTTTGCCAGCATCGGAGCTACCGATAACTGCTTGATCCTGCGGCAGTTATCCGCAGCACCTTTCAACGGAATCGAGTTGGTCACGATGACTTCTTTGATGTCCGAATTTTCAATTCTTTCGACCGCAGGACCAGATAAAACGGCATGGGTCGCGCAGGCGCGCACGCTCGCCGCGCCCTGTTTGAGCAGAGCCTCGGTGGCTTTGACCAGCGTTCCAGCCGTGTCGATCAGATCGTCCACGATCAGGCAGTGCTGCCCTTCCACATCGCCGATGATATGCATTACTTCGGCCACATTCACTTCCGTCCGCCGCTTATCGATAATCGCCAGCGGGGCATCCAATCTCTTCGCAAACGCACGCGCACGTTCCACGCCTCCCGCATCGGGCGAAACGACGGTCATCCCTTCTCCACGCATCTCATCGAAGTAATCGATCATCACCGGCATCCCAAACAAATGGTCCACCGGGACATCGAAGAAGCCCTGAATCTGCGCAGCGTGCAGATCGAGAGCTAAAATGCGGTTGGCTCCGGCACGTTCCAGCAGGCTCGCCACCAGACGCGCCGAAATCGGCATGCGAGGCCGGTCCTTGCGGTCCTGCCTTGCATATCCATAATAGGGTAACACTGCGGTGATGCGTTCTGCTGAAGCCCTTTTGAGAGCGTCCATCATCAGCAGCAATTCCATGAGATGGCGGTCGACCGGAGTGCAGGTGGGTTGGACGACGAAAACATCCGCCCCGCGCACGTTTTCCTGAATTTGCAGATGCACTTCGCCGTCCGAAAATTCGCGCACCCGAACGGCCGCGAGCTGGCAGCCGAGCTCATAGCAGATTTCGGCCGCGAGGGCAGGATTCGCGTTGCCCGTGAACACTTTGAAGTGATTGAACCTCATCGCGCGTACCGGCTTCGGGGCGGCCATAAATCGTCTTTAAAAGGCACCAGATGTTCTTTGAGCTGCCTGCGCCAGAGCCGTTGATAGCCCCGCCGGCTGACCAATTCAGCTTTCATGACCCGGCATCCTTTGAATACCCGGTCCTTATTAACGCCAACTACTGCGCACTCACGGTCCTCGACCGACTCGAAGAGGGCGAAGATCGTGGACCCGCTCCCGCTCATCCTCACGCCGGGGCTATACGTTCGCAACCGTGCCGCGATTTTCCTAAGCTGGGGATGCTGCCTGAAGACAACCGTTTCGAAATCGTTACCGCTGAGCGAATTTGCCGCCACCGCATCGCGCCCCTCATCCAACACGCGCACGAAGGCCTGGAAATTATTAATACTACTTGACGAAGCATTGAAAGTCAAACCTCGGCCGAGGGCTGCGTAAGCGGGTCCGGTGGCGACGTGGACGTCTGGGGTAACTAACAGAATCGGCTTAAGATGCAGATCCGATTGAGGATAGAGCTCACCTCCGCGTCCGAAGCCAAGTTGGGTGCCTCCGTGGAGGAAAAATGGGACGTCGCTGCCTAGCTGTTGTGCGATTTGGACCAGGCGCTCCATGGGGATCGTTTTCCCGGCCAAAACGGGGAGGGCTAGGAGTACTGCGGCGGCGTTGCTCGATCCGCCGCCGAGGCCTCCGCCCATGGGGATATTTTTTTTAAGGTTAAAGCTGACTCGGGCGGCTAGCTTTATTTCATTCAGGACGGCGTAGCCGGCTCTTAGTATCAGGTTGTCCGGGATGGCTAACGGGTCGTCTATCGTGATGTGTCGCCGGCGGGAGGGCTCAAAATCGATTTGGATTTCGTCGGAGAGGGAGATTGTTTGGAAGACTGTGCGGAGGTCGTGGAAGCCGTCTTCGCGTTTGGCTAGGACGCGGAGGTCCAGATTGATTTTCGATAGGGATTTTAGACGGGTGCGGCGGGTCACTGGGGACAACCTGGTCTATCCGCTCCCTGACGGTCGCGGTTCAGTGAAGACGAGTGAGAGATTGCTCGTCTGCCCGCTTCCTGACAGTCGCGGCTCAGGGTCGGCAGAATTGGATATTGGTGGGGCGAACACGGCATTAATAGTGCAGGAGGGAATTGATGGATTGGCCGGGGAGTTTTTCTCGGCCTTTTAGGAAATCCAGTTCGATTACGAAGCTTAGGCCTATCAGGTTGCCGCCTAGTTTATCGACTAGATGGGCAACTGCTTTGGCTGTGCCTCCGGTGGCTAGCACGTCGTCTACGATCAGGACTCTTTGGCCGGGCTGGATCGCATCTTTATGAATTTCTAAAATGTCAGTGCCGTATTCCAGCTCGTATTCTACGCGCTCGGTGGGGGCCGGGAGTTTCTTTGGTTTGCGGATGGGGACGAAGCCGGCGTTGAGGGCGTAGGCTACGGCGGGGGCGAAGATGAAGCCGCGGGCTTCTATGCCTGCCACGATGTCGATTCCCTTTCCTTTGTAGGCCTCGCCTAAATCGTCAATGACAGAGCGCAGGCCGGCGGCATCCTGCAGGAGCGTGGTGATGTCGTAAAAATTGATGCCGGGCTTCGGGAAATCCGGGACTTCCCGGATCAGAGTTTTAAGATTCATTTGTTAGCGGATGTGGAAACCACTCAATTCTAACACTGGCACCTGGGTCGACTCGACGTTGCGCACGTCGGAAAAGCGAGGACCGATGCGGAGTCGGGCTTCGAAGTCGTCAAGCTGCCTGGCGGTGCCGTTCGCATAGACTTCGACGCTGCCGTCGTCGAGATTCCTGGCCCAGCCGGTGACGCCGGTTTCATGCGCCGAGCGTTCGGCGAAATAACGATAGCCTACGCCCTGGACGCGGCCGGAGATGAGGAATCGGCGTGCCGACATGTATTCTTAAAGTATTACGTGCTTATTCTTAATCCTCAACTTGCATTGATTTTCGATCTGGATGGAGTGGTGGTCGATTCCATGCCGACTCATACTTTGGCCTGGAAACGATATTTGGAAGCGAACGGCATCGATCCGCGCGACGTCGAGGCTCGGATGCACGGCAAGCGCAATGACGACCTGGTTCGCGACCTGTTTGGCGAGCACCTGAACGCTGCCGTGGTGTTCGAGCATGGAGCGGCAAAAGAGCGGCTGTTTCGCGAATTGATCGGCGACACGTTCGAGGCGAAGCTGGTGCCGGGCATTCGGGAGTTCCTGGCTGCCGCGTCGGCGATGGTCCCGCTGGCGGTGGGGACGAATGCGGAGCCGGCCAATGTGGACTTCATATTAAATGGGGCGGGAATCAGGCAATATTTCCGCGCAATTGTGGATGGGTCCCAAGTGGCCTGCGCGAAGCCTGCTCCCGATGTGTATTTGCGGGGGGCGGAACTGATGGGGGTGGCTCCGGCGAACTGCATCGTATTTGAAGATTCTCCGGTGGGGATCGCGGCGGCTAGGGCGGCGGGGATGAGGGTGGTTGGGCTCCTAACGCATGCGGGGAGTCTGGCCGATGTAGATGTGGAGGTGCCGGATTTCGTTCACCCGGAGCTAGGGGTGTGGCTGGCGGGGCAGCGGGCGATTGTGTCGAGAAGTGTATGAGAGTTGAGGTCAGGGAGAAAACGAGGCGGCTGGCAGGTCGGGGACCTGCCTCACTGGTTTTTCTTCTGGCTGCGTTCTGCGTGGCGGGGCAGGAGGTTGTTTCGCTGGAGCAGGCGGGGGCGCGGACTGGGGGGGATTTTGGGGCCGTTTACGAGGGGCGCACTGTTACTGTTCGGGCTCAGATCGCCGGGGCACCGGTGTGGGTGTTTGGGACCGATTTTCTTTCGCTGCGCGATGCTAGCGATCACGGGTTGATCCTGAAAGGCGAGCACGAACGGTTCGCCAGCTACGAGCCGGGGGACTGGATTGAGGCGCGCGGCAAAATCGAGAGCCGCGCGGGGCTGCCTCTGCTGGCGCCGGATTCGATGGAGAGGGTGCGACAGGGGCCTCCTCCATCGGTAAAGTCGCTTCCATTGACCGCGGCAGCCGGTTTCCGCTATCTTGGCCTGCTGATCGAAACGAGCGGAACGGTGACCAGGATCGGGGACAACGCCGGGGGCACTGTGGTTCAGCTCAACGATCACGGGGCGACGGCCGGGGTGTTTCTGCCGCGCGCACCCTCGGCGCCCAACGATTTACTGACCAGAATCAAGGTGGGCGACCGCGTGACCGCCACCGGACTGCTGACGCAGTACGCGCCGCGCGCTCCCTACAACGGCGATTTTCAGGTGATGCTTGGCTCGGCGGCCGATCTGAAAGTTTCGAGCACGGAAGGCAACGTGACGCCGCTGCTGACCCTGGGCGCGGTGGCTTTCGCCGGCGCGATCTTCCTGGGACTGTGGTGGCTTCGCGAACGCCGGATCAGCGCGCAGCACAGCGCGATGCGCACGTTTCACACGCTATGCGAAGAGATTATCGCCGCGCCTTCCCCCTCCGAAATCGCCGACAAGCTGATGACGATTTTGCCGCAGATCACGCAGGCGACGGGCGCGTGGCTCTACATCTTCAATCGGCGCACGAAATCGCTGGAGCGCGTGCCGACGGACGCCGATCCGGAGCCGATGGTGGTGCCGATCGAACGCGGAGACGAGGAACTGGCCAATGGCGCCGCGGTGTGTTTCCAGAACAAGACGCAACTTAATATTCCCGACGTGCGGCGCAGTCCTTATCTAAATACGCGGACGAAGCAGAACTCGCCGCGTTCGGCGATGATCGTGCCGCTGACGACGCAAGGCGACGTGCTGGGTGTCTTGGAAGCGGGAAACGCCAACCGGCTGGGTTATTTCACGATCGAAGAGCAGGCGTCGATTCAGCATCTGGCGAATCAGGTGGCGGCGGCGCTGAAGCTGCAGGAGCAGCGGACCATTCGCGAGCAATTGTTCCGCAGCGAAAAACTGGCGGCCACGGGCCAATTGATCTCGGGCGTGGCGAACGAGCTGCGGGCGCCG
Organism: Bryobacterales bacterium; assembly: GCA_963813145.1. Classification (GTDB taxonomy): domain Bacteria; phylum Acidobacteriota; class Terriglobia; order Bryobacterales; family Bryobacteraceae; genus Palsa-187. The sequence goes on along the minus strand of CAWEXX010000004.1, from coordinate 1,094,318 downwards.
CTGGAGAGCATTTTGCATCTGGCGACGTCGCTGGCGGAGGGGCACATGGATGCGGCTCCGGATCACGACCTGCGGCTGTTGGCGGGCGAATCGCGGCGCGCATCCGAGATCGTGTCGCGGCTGGTTTCGTTCGCGCGGCCGGAGGATTCCGATACGCGGAATTTCGATGTGAACGCGCTGCTGGCGGGACTGGTGCAGTTTCGCGAGCCGGAGTGGAAGGCGCTGGGTCTGCGGCTACAGAATCGGCTGGCGCCGGAGCCGGCGTTCGTACTGGGAGCGGCGGGACAAATCGAACAGGTGTTCCTGAACCTGCTGGTGCACGCGGAGCAATCCGCGGCGGATGTGCCGTCGAAGACCGTGAGCGTTTCGACGAGCATCATCGCGGGGCGGGTGATGGTAGAGATCGGGTACTCGGCGGGCGAGGACCAGAAGCAGGGGAGCGAGACTGCGGAAGGGGATCCATTCACGGAGGGCCGGGGAGCGGGCGCGGTTGGCCTGTCGCTGAACGTGTGCCGCAGCATCGTGCACAATCACGGCGGCGGGATGCGGTTCAGCTGGCGGTCCGGCCTGGCGTACTTTGAAGTGGAGCTGCCGGTGGTGGGCTCGGGAGCGCCATCCGATGCGAGCGCGAAAAGACCGGACAGGTCGCTGACGATCATGCTGGTGGATCCGGATCCTGGTCCGCAGAGGCAGTTGCTGGGACTGCTGAGCGTGCGCGGGCACAGAGTTGTGCCGGTAGCTCCGGACGAGGCGGCGGACCTGGCGCAGAGGCTTCGATTCGACGCGGTGCTGTGGGCGATGAGGCTATCGGGTCCATCGGGCGGATCGAAGTGGAGTGAATTTCGAGAACGCGCACGAGCGTCGATCGGAGCTTTCGTACTGGTGAGCGACGGCTACGACGACGACTTGGCGCGGAGTATCGAAGCGGGCGGGAGTTTCCTGTTGGGAAGGCCGGTACAGGAGTCCGATCTGGATCGCATTTTACGGGAGATCGATGCGCGGGCTCCGGTGGGGGCTCGAAGGTAGTTGGGTCTTAGCGGTGCAGGATGAGTAGGAGCAGGACGCGCATCACTAAATAGGCGGCGATTAGCAGGATCCACAGTTGATAGCGGGCGAAGAGGCGGGCGGCTCGCTCTGAAAGGGTTTCGCGATGTGCGAGCACCGGTTCGGCGTCGAGATAGCGGGAGATTTCGGCGCGAAGTTCGAGCACAGAGGGATAACGGTCCTGCGGGAGCCGCTCCATCGCTTTCGCGCGGATTGATTCGAGCGCGGGACGGGCTTGGTCCGATGATATTTCGGCGAGGATCGCGCCCAGGGAGTAAATGTCGGAGCGGGCATCCATGGCGGAACCGGCGGCTTGCTCCGGCGCGATGAATCCGCGCGTGCCGGCGATCGAACCTTGGCGGGCCAGGGCTGCGACGCCCCAATCTAGAACGAGGGTTTCGCCGAACGCTCCGATCATGATGTTTTCAGGTTTCAGGTCGCCATGAACGACTCCGCGGGAGTGCGCGAACGCTACCGCTTCGCAGACCTTTTCGAAGAGGCGGAGGCGGCCGGCCAAAGGCTCGCGGGATTGGTGGAGAGGGATGCCGTCGACCAGTTTCATGGCGTAGAAAGTGCGTCCATCGGCGAGGCGGCCGGCGTCGTGGACGGGGACGATGCCGGGATGTTCGAGGGCGGCGGTGATGCGGGCTTCGTCGCTTGAATCTACATCGTCAAGGATCTTGAGGGCGATCATGCGGCCGAGAGTTGTGTCCTCGGCTTTGTAGACGGCGCCCATGCCGCCGCGGCCGATTTCCTCGACGATGCGATAGCGGGTGCCGGGGATTTCCGGGAAGTCGAGGAGATGTTTCAGGCGGGCTAGCTGATGGTCGGGCAGGTAGGTCACAGGAGCTCCGACTCGCGGCCATCGACGCTGTGGAGGCGGTCGAGCAGGAGTTTGCGGAACTCGCGGCGCGACCAAGAAAGGCGGTTGGTGACGGTGGTGACGGGAATCGCGAAGTCGGCGGCGAGGGCGGAGTAGCTGGTGGGCTCGTCCAGATCGTAGCGCGTGAAGATTTCGAATTCTACCTGCTTGCCGCGGGTTTCGCAGAGTTCGCGGAGATCGGCGAGGGCGAGGGCGAACAGATTGCGGGTCCATTCCTGGTGGAAAAGCTCTTCGGGACTGGCGTCGAGCGAGGGAGGATGCTCGCGCAGCTCGCCTTCGGCGGTGGCGAAATCGAGAGAGAGCAGGGTGGTTTCGCCGCCGCGCTTGTGTCGCGCCGCAGCCTTTTTTTCGTTGGCGACGTAGCCTTCGAGACAGGTGCGCAGGAAGGTGCGGAAGGTGCCCTTGGAGGCATCGTAGGCGCGGAAGAAATCCTTTTCGATGGCGCGGGCGAAGAAGCCCTGGGTGTAATCGGCGGCGTCATCGGCGTCGCAGTGATATTTCAGGCGGACGAACTTATAGACCGGCTTCCAGTAGGCGTCGACCAGCGATTCGAAGGCGGCCCGTCGCTCCGTGGCATCGCTGCTTTGAGAAGCGAGCACGGCCGAGCGTCGGGTGCTGGGGAATCGCATGTTTTATCGGGCCGCGAGCTGGCGCAGAACGTATGGCAGAATACCGCCGCTGCGATAGTATTCGGATTCCTGCGGCGTATCAATGCGGACGATGGCGTCGAAAGATTTCGTCACGCCGTTATGGGTCGCGGTAACGCGGGCTTTGGTCTTGCCGCTGGTCTCGACGGCTTCGGGAATGCCTGCAATCGAGAAGGTTTCGAAGCCTGTGAGTCCGAGCGATTCGCGATTCTGGCCTTCCACGAATTGGAGCGGGAGGACGCCCATGCCGACCAGGTTCGAACGGTGAATCCGCTCGAAGCTTTCGGCCAGCACGACGCGCACGCCCAGCAGGAGGACGCCTTTCGCGGCCCAATCGCGGGAGGATCCGGCGCCGTACTCCTTGCCGGCGATGATCAGCAGCGGCACGCCGGCCTGCTGATACTTCACCGACGCGTCGTAGATGAACATCTTTTCGCCGGAGGGGACGTAGGTGGTCCAGCAGCCTTCGGTTCCGGGCGCCATCTGGTTGCGCAGGCGGATATTTGCCAGCGTTCCGCGCACCATGACTTCGTGGTTGCCGCGGCGCGCGCCGTAGGAATTGAAATCGGCGGGCTTGACGCCGAGCGAGATGAGATATTTTCCAGCCGGGCTATCGACTGCGATGTTGCCGGCGGGAGAAATATGGTCGGTGGTGACGGAATCGCCCAGAACGGCCAGAGCTTGCACGCCTGAAAGATCCTTAACGTGTGTCTTAGGATCGACCATGTTGTCGAAATAGGGCGCGCGCTTGATGTAAGTGGAATGATCGTCCCACTCATAGAGGTCGCCGATGGGGATCTTGATGGAGTTCCAGGTGGCGTCGCCGGCGAATACTTCCGAGTATTGCTTGGCGAACATTTCCTGGCGTACCGACTTTTTCACGGCCGCCTGAACTTCTTCGGTCGTGGGCCAAATGTCCTTCAGAAACACGTCGCGGCCCTGCTGATCCTGACCGATGGCGTCATTGGCAATATCGACATCCACGCGGCCGGCCAGGGCGTAAGCAACCACAAGCGGGGGCGAGGCGAGATAGTTCGCACGCACCAGAGGATTCACCCGGCCTTCGAAATTGCGGTTCCCGGAAAGCACGCTGGCAACGGTGAGTTTTTCCTTTTGCACGGCGGCGGCGACTTCTTCGGGCAACGGTCCACTATTGCCGATACAGGTGGTGCAGCCGTAGCCGACCAGGTGAAACTTCAGCTCTTCGAGATACGGGATCAAGCCGGCGTCGGCGAGGTAATCCATCACTACCTTCGACCCGGGCGCAAGGCTGGTTTTCACCCACGACTTCGATTTGAGCCCGCGCTCGACGGCCTTCTTGGCAACCAAACCCGCAGCGATCATCACCGACGGATTCGAGGTGTTGGTGCAACTGGTGATCGCGGCGATGACCACGCTGCCATCCTGCACAATGCCGTTTTTCTTGGGAGTCCCCGCGAGCGAGGTCAGAAAATTTTGCTTCACCTCGGGAAGGTTGATGCGATCCTGAGGACGCTTCGGACCCGCCATCGACGGCACCACGGTCGAGAGATCGAGCGACAAGGTGTCCGAGTAGACCGGCTCCGGTGCGCCGTCGACACGGAACAATCCTTGCGCCTTGGCGTATGCCTCTACGAGTTCGATCAGCTCCGGCGGACGGTTGGTCATGCGCAAATAATCGAGAGTCGCGCTATCGACCGGGAACACGCCGATGGTCGCGCCATACTCCGGCGCCATGTTGGCGATGGTGGCTCGATCGGCGACGCTCAGAGCGCTCAGGCCATCGCCATAAAACTCGACAAACTTCCCGACGACGCCCTTTTTACGGAGCATCTGCGTGACGAACAGCACCAGGTCGGTGGCGGTAGCGCCCTGCGGCAGTTTCCCATCCAATTTAAACCCGACCACTCCGGGAAGCAGCATCGTCGCCGGCTGTCCGAGCATGCACGCTTCCGCTTCAATCCCGCCAACGCCCCAGCCGACGACGCCGAGCCCGTTAATCATCGTGGTGTGCGAATCTGTGCCGACCACGGTATCGGGATACGCCTGGCCATTCGCGCTGAACACGACGGGCGCAAGATATTCAAGGTTCACCTGATGGACGATCCCGGTATCGGGAGGCACTGCGCGGAAATTTTCGAATGACGTCTGGCCCCAGCGCAGAAACGCGTAGCGCTCGCGATTACGCTGAAATTCGAGCAGCGCATTCGCCGCGAACGCGCCCTTGGTGCCGAACTCATCCACTTGCACGGAGTGGTCGATCACCAGATCGACGGGAATCAGCGGATTCGCCTTTTTGGGATCGGCACCCATTTTCCCAAGCGCGTCGCGCATGGCGGCGAGATCGACAACGCATGGGACGCCTGTGAAATCCTGCAGCAAGACACGGGCCGGACGAAAGTTGATGTCGCGCGCCGCAGCCTTCGGGTCCCATTTGGCGACATATTCAATATCGCTCTTCTTTACCGTCGAGCCGTCTTCGAAACGCAGCAGGTTCTCGAGCAGGATTTTGATGGAGTAAGGAATTGTGGACAGCTTGGCGACACCGGCCTCTTCAAGCGCGGCCAGGCGAAAGATTTCGTAGGTGTGGTCACCGGCACGAAGCTCACTCGCAGCGTGGAAGGAATTCAAACTTTTCATGCGTATCCCTATATTATCGCGCGCTGGCGTAGAATCGAAGCGCGAAGACCTTCATTTCAGGCTGGGCTTCTGGGCTGTCGGGAGGAGAAGCGATCGACTCCCTGTGGTCGCGGCTCTGAAAAGGCGAGTCTTCGAAGCGTGTACTACATGTACTCTGGCACTTCGATCCCGAGGACGGTCAGCGTCTTCTCCAGTTGAGTGTGGAAATATTCTGTCATCCATAACAGAAAAGTCTTTTTCTCGGCGTCGCTTTCGGAGAGCACTGGAAATTCGTGATAAAAGTTGCTGTACGATTGCGCAAGCTGAAACGCATAGCGGGCAACGTGCGCGGGCTCGCCGCTTGCGATCGCGCGATCGATGGCGGATCCGGCTTTCGAGGCGGCCAGTAGCAGCTGCCAGCAGTCTTCTTGAGCTAGCTGGCGCGCCATGATTTCCTGCGTCAACGCGGTGTTGAAGTCGGGCAGCGCTTCGCCTCGCTCAGCGAGTTTTCGTAAAATGTTGCGGGCGCGTACCGCTGAATATTGCACATAAGGGCCGGTTTCGCCTTCGAAGCTCAGCGCCTCCGCAAAGTCGAACGCGATCACAGTGTTGCGCGTATATTTCAGCATGAAGTAGCGCAATCCGCCGATGGCAATATGGGTCGCCGCGCGCCTCCGGGCCTCCTCCGGTTCTTCAGCGTGCCTGGAGGTAACTTCATCGAGGGCCTTCTCAATCAGCTTGTCGAGCAGGTCGTCGGCTTTTACGCCGATGCCTGTGCGGCCCGCGACCTGCACGTACGGCAGGCGCTTGTCCTCTTCGGACAATTCGATCCCCATTTCTATACAAGTGCGCGGCGAAAGCGCGACCATTTCGTAGTTGAAATGGATACTGTTGTCCGCCTGCGTATTGTAGTCGAGCGCCCGCAGTCCGGCCACCACTACGTCCTGCAAGTAGGATTGCCGCGTGTCGATTACGTTGTAGACGCGCGAGCCTTTCCCGAACTCAGGAGTGCCGGTCTGCGGAGTGTCCGTGGAAGCCCAGACCTGGTGGCCGTTCGGATAAGTGTGCCACTTCCGATAGTAGAAATCCTTACCCAGTACTCCGAATTTCCAGAGCTGATACGCGATGTCCTTGCCCACATACGTGACGGTACCGTTCGACCGCACGATCACCTTGCTATCGTCATCGCCTTCGACCGACCCTTCACGAAATGCCGAGCCCGGCATCACCCAGCACCCTTTATTCTTGCCTTCGGTCTCGAAATAAATGGCTTTACGCTCTTTCAACTGTTCGAATGCCGTAGCCCAGAATTGCAAGTGCAGAATCTCGCTCTCGCGCGGAAGCACGTCGTAGGCGATATTCAGCCGCCACATGGTCGCGATGTGTGCCTCGACAATCGCATCGGCCACCAGGTGCGCGAGCTCAGCCTCGATGCCGTGACCCGCCTCGATCGAATGCAGAGTTGCATGACGCCACTGGAGCGCGTCTTTGTTTTCGTCGTAATATTGCGAGGTGCGCGCGTAGACGTCCCAGCACACGTAATCGAACCGCACCGATGGATCGGCAATCATCGCGGCCACTTCGTCCAGCGTTTTCTTTTCCAGATGCTGAAAGCCGACCACGACGTCCGCGACTTGCACGCCGGTGTTATCGATATAGTTCTGCACCTCGACGCGCTCGCCAGCGGCGCGCAGCATACGCACGAAGGTATCGCCCAAAATGGCGTTGCGCAAATGACCGATGTGAGCGGCCTTGTTGGGATTGATGTTGGTATGTTCGACGATTGTTTTAGCCGCGGTTTTCTTCGAAACCGCTTCTGCGCTATTCAGCACGCCAAAGCCATACGCTCCGCGGTCGAGGCGAACGTTGAGGTAGCCGTTGCCAGCGATCTCCATCGACGCGACGCCTTCAATTGGGCCGCCCGCGGCGTCGATTTCAGCAGCGATCGCCTTGGGGGCCTTCTTCAATTGCCGGGCCAGCTGGAACGCGGCGGGCAGCGCTAATTCGCCGAACGACGACTGCTTCGGCTGCTCAATCTGCACCGCCGTTTCGATGCCATACAGGGACTGAATGCGCGAGGAAATAGCGCTCGCAATGCGCTTTTCTAAGATATGAAACATGAAAAATCCAGTATGACAGAGGACCGCGCGTTACAATGGGATTGTGCCCAAAGTTACGTTTTTGCCCGAGGGGAAGACTGTCGAATTCGAGTCTGGAAAACTTCCCTACGATGAACATGGCAAACCAGAATCCTTATTAGATGTCGCCATCAATTTCGGGGTGCATATCGAACACGCCTGCGGCGGGAGCTGCGCCTGCACCACTTGCCACGTGATTGTGAAACAAGGCGATGACAATCTGGAGCCGAATCCGGCCGATGACGATGAGCTCGACCGGTTGGACCAGGCTCCGGGGTTGACGCTGCATTCGCGGCTGGCGTGCCAAGCCGTGGTGAAAGGCGATGTGACCGTGGAGATTCCGGGCTGGAATCGCAACTACATCAGCGAGGGCGGCTTTTCGACGAATCTAGGAAACGCGATTCCGCCGCCGAAGAAGTAACGCCGCACGATTACCGAATCCCCGCAGTTACGTGACGGGGTTATAACCCCTGGCGTGAGCAGGGGATTGGCCGCTACAGAATCGCTTACCCGTAGCCTGTCTCAGCCAAATAGTTAGTACCTCTGCCGCTTTGTAGGGCGGCCAATAGTGGCTGCGGCCTGCCTTCGGGCAGGCCTTTGGCGGTCCACGAAAAGCCGCCTGAAATGCGGCTGCAGCCAATATTGGCCGCCCCACAGGAGGAGTCCGGAAAATGATCGACATGCTAATGCGTTGGTCTGCGACAGGCACTAGCGTCTGCGTCCCATCCACAGGGTCAGGAATTGATCCACCACGTTTTGCGGCACGTCGATGTACAGCTTCACGCGCCGATCCTGCAACGTGACGCGCAGGCCGTCGAAGGCGGCTAGCAGGTCCTTTTCATTGGCGGGTGTGTTCAGACGGCCGAGGCCGATGAACGCTTTCAACGCGCCTTGCACTTCTTCCGCCGATTGATCGGTGGAACAATCTCCCGCGGCGATTCCGTTCAAGCCGGTGCGCAGATCGAAATAAACGCTGCCGGTTTGAATCGAGCTCACCAGTTTGGAGATGTTCGCCAGATTTCCCTCGAAGCCCAGATCCACCGGACCGCCGGCGTAAGCGGCCCAGAACTGCGCGTCCGGTGGGACGTCCTTGAGCTGCGCCGCGAGCGCGGGGGGCGGGCCTTTGGAGGCGCCGCGCTGGTCCAATAGATAACGCAGAGAGCCGGTCGGACCCAGCGCGGCCGTGCTCGAACTGAAAAACACGACGGCTGTTTTTTCGTCGCCGACCAGTGTGTATCCTTTGTATCCGAATCGCTTCGCTCCCTCTTTTTCGAGCCGGGGCTCCATTTCGTTGGCGAATTTTCCGCGTCCCAGTAGGACTTTATCCTTGCCGTTGGAAATGAACAGGAGCTCCCACAAGTCCTTCTTTGGATCGAGTCCTGTCTGCTTCGCGAAATCCTCTACCTGCGGAAACTTTCGATCGGCGAGGTACTTCTGATACACCGGCGTCCGTTCTAGCGCTTCGAGGCGAGTGCCCACCAGCAGCGTGGTGTCGTCCGGAATCAGAGTCGAGAGCGCCGGATCGATTTTCGGGCCGGCCGGACTTTTTCGGTCGCAAGCGGACAGGATCAGTAGCGCGCAAAGGACAATTCGAGAGCTCACTTACTTACCGTACAACTTATTTCCCGGCGGCCACTTCGACGGCCCTCATCACGCGCAGAAGATTTCCGCCATAGATCTTGCGAATCTCCTCCGCCGTGTAGCCTTTTTCGAGCAGCGCACGAGTCAGATTGGGGAACTTTGAAACGTCGTCGAGTCCTTCGGGCGTGCAGCCGACGCCGTCGAAATCGCTGCCGATGCCGATCGCGTCCACTCCCGCGATCTTCTTCACATGGTCGATGTGTGCCACCACATCGGCCAGCGTCGCGCGCGGACCGGGCTTGATGCCCATCTCTTCGCGAATCTTCGCCACCAGCGACACGCGCTCGTCCGAGGTCAGCGTCTTCCCTTCCGTTTCCTTCTGGATGCGCTCCCGCAAAACGGCGTTCTGGCCGCGGCCGCCGCCTCGTCCACCCGCATCCGCGACGGCTTGCGATAGAAAATCGCACGAGAAGTTGACCTGCATCACTCCGCCTTTTTTCGCCAGCGCGACAATCATCTCGTCCGTCATATTGCGCGGGACGTTCGAGATCGCCCGGCAGGACGAGTGCGACGCGAAAATCGGCGCCCTGCTTACTTCGAGCGCGGCCCAAAACGTTTTATCGGCGACGTGCGAAATATCCACCATCATGCCGAGCCGGTTCATCTCGCGCACGACGTCCTTACCGAAATCCGTCAAGCCCTCATGGTGTTTCACATCGTCGCGAGTGAAGTCGCCGGAGGAATCCGCCCAGCCGTTGGTGTTGGAATGGGTCAGCGTCATGTAGCGAATGCCCAGCAAGTAGTAATCGCGGAGCAGACGCAGGCTGTCCTCAATCGCGTGGCCTCCTTCGATGCCCATCAGCGCGGCGATTTTGCCGTTCTTGCGCGCTTCCTGAATCTGCGCGACCGAAGTGGCAAACATGAAGTCGTTGGGATGGCCGTCGATGATGTCGTGCCGCACGGTGTCGATCATTTGCAGCGTGCGGTTCGCGGAGTGGTTGCCGTTCACGTAGCCCGCGCCGATGTAGACCGCGAAAAACTGCGCGCCCAATCCGCCTTCCTTCATGCGCACCACGTCAGTGTGTCCCGAGGCGGCTCGGGGACCGATATCGAAGCCCTGCACGGTCTTGCTGGTGACGTCGTTATGAGTGTCGATCAGCAGCGCGGACTTCTGGACCCGCATCACTTCCTCGTCCGTCACCTTACGTTGGCCAAATACCGCAATTGTGGCGGCGAGCACGAGCAAAGCCTTTTTCATTTCAAATTCCTTTCGAAGAAATCGAGCATGCTTGCGTTCATCTGATCCGCCGCCGGACCGCTGACCCCGTGAGTCTTCTGCGAATACAACATATATTCGAACTGCTTCCCGGCGTTTTGCAGGGCATTCGTCATTTGAAGCGAGTTCTGGAACAGTACGTTATCGTCTTCGTAATTGTGAACCAGCATCAGCTTCGCCTTCAGGTTCGCGGCCTTCGGCGGCAGCGCCGTGTTCTTGTACCCGTCCGGATTCTCCTTCGGCAGGCCCATGTAACGCTCGGTGTAAATGGTGTCGTAATTCATCATGCTGGTTACGGGAGCGCCGGAGATTCCGCATCGAAACACATCGGGCGCATTCAACAGGGCATTGAGGGTCATGAAGCCGCCGTAGCTCCAACCGTGGATGCCGATGCGCTTTTCGTCCGCGTATCCCAAGGACACGAGGTACTTCACACCCGCCACTTGATCGGCCAATTCCGCGACCCCCAGGTTATGAAAAACCGCCGTCTCGAAGCGATGCCCACGGCCCATCCCGCCGCGATTGTCGCTCTGCCAGACAACGTAGCCCTTGTGCGCGTAAACCTGATCCATCGACAGGCCGGGCCAGCTATTGTGAACCGGCAGAATCACGCCAGGACCTCCGTAAACATCCACGATCACGGGATATTTTTTGCCCGCCTGGAATCCCTTCGGTTTGATGACGCGTCCATACAATTCCGCGCCGTCCGGACCTTTGAACTTCACCGTTTCCGTCGGCAGAATCTCATACTCATCGGCCTCTTTTTCGGCCTCTTTCGTATCGGCCTCGCGAAAGACTCCCAGTTCCACGCCGTCTCCCGAGTGAAGTGTCGTCTTCCATGGAGACTTCAGCGTGGACGCCCTATCGAGATAGTACGGCGCGCCGGGACCTGCCGAAATATGGTGAATCCCCTCCGTCTTATCGAGTCTCTGCTTGCCGGATCCATCGAGGTTCACGCTGTATAGATGCTGCTCGAGCGGGCTCCCCTCGGTCGAGGTGTACAAAACTCGCTTGTCATCCGCAGCGACGATCGACCGCACTTCCCATTCACCCCTGGTCAACTGCTTCGATTCTTTCCCGTCGTTCGAATAAAGATAAATGTGACGATAGCCGTCCTTCTCGCTGGTCCACAAGAATCGCTTGCCGTCCTTGAGGAACTTCACATCGCCCTGCAAATTGATCCAATACGGATCCGCCTCGCGAAGAATCGGCGACGGCATGTTCGACTCGACGCCAATGGAAAATAATTCCAACCTGTTCTGCACGCGGTTCATGCGCACGACGTAGACGTTTCGCGAGTCGGGCATCCAGCCAGCGCGCGCGATCAGGTAGGAGCGTCGCGTGTCGCCCACTTCCAGCCAGCGCGTGGAACCACCAGCGGCGGGCACGATGCCGAGATGCACATCGGCATTATTTTCGCCCACCTGGGGATACCGCTGCGGCTCATATTTCGCCCGTACGCCGAGCACGTCCTCGTGCGGGACAACCGGCTCGCGGCTGGTATCGAATTGCAGATAGGCGATCGACTTGGAATCAGGCGACCACCAATAGGCGGTGGATAATTCCAATTCCTCGGGATACACCCAATCGAGCTCGCCATTCAGCAGCGTCTCCGATCCATCGTGCGTCAGCCGGGCTTCCTTGGCAGTCGCGATCTCGAGTGTATATAGGTCCGACCCCCGCCGAAACGCGACCATTTTTCCATCCGGCGACAGCTTCGCATCCTGCTCCGGCTCCGGAGTCTTGGTCAATTGCTGCCACTTCGCAGTATCTATATGGATCAGAAAAAGGTCGCCCCCAGTCGAATAGAGCACTTCTTTCCCGGACCCCGAAAACTCCATTCTGCCCGACTCGACGTATCGATTGGTCCATCCGTACGCGCCTTCTTCCGGACCCTTCACCGCCGCGGCATCCAGCGCTTCTGTCGACACCAGCTCCTTCGATGTCCTGGTAGCCGGATCGTAAATCCGGAGCGAATTCTCGCGCGTGAACAAAAAGGTCTTTCCGTCCGGAGCCCACGTCGCAGGACTATCGCTTGAATGCTTCACCGCCTTGAGCGATTCGAGCGTCACTGGTTTCTTCTGCGCGAACAGCGGCAGAATAAATAAAAATAACAACAAGCTTCGTCGCATCATCGTATATTGAATAACTGTGAAGATAACATTTTGGGGCGCTGCCAGGACTGTCACCGGCTCCATGCACCACGTAGAAACGGGCGGCAAGAATTTCCTTCTCGATTGCGGTTTGTATCAGGGACGACGCCAGGAAGCGTTTGGGCGCAACAGCAATTTTCCGTTCTCCGCGCCTTCCATCGATTCCGTGATTCTTTCCCACGCGCACATGGACCACTCCGGCAACCTGCCGACCCTGGTGCGCAATGGATTCCGCGGACCCATTTACACAACCCCCGCCACCATCGACCTGTGCCTCGCCATGCTGGCCGATTCCGCGCATATCCAGCAATCCGACGCCGAGTTTTGTAATAAACGCCGCTCGCGCCGTAAGGCGAAGGGGCTCGACGACCGCGAGTGCGCGCCACTTTACACGCTGGATGACGCGGCGCATACCTATCCTCTGTTTCATCCGGTGGCACTAGGGGAGCGCAAGGAAGTTTCCGGCGCCCTCGCCTATCGTACGTTCGAAGCGGGCCATATGTTGGGGTCGACCGCGATGATCGTCGAAGCGGACGGCGTGCGCCTGGCATTTTCGGGCGACGTCGGACGCGTCGGCATTCCCATCATTCGCGATCCGCAGCCTCTCGACGCCGCCGACTACCTCATCATGGAAAGCACTTACGGCGACCGCCTGCACGCGCCCATCGGCCACGCCGAGGACAGGCTTGCCGACGTAGTGAATCGCACCGCCGGCCGCGGGGGAAAGATCGTGGTGCCGTGTTTCGCCGTCGGCCGCACCCAACAGGTCGTGCTGATGCTCCATCAGTTGATGGAAGCCAAGCGCATCCCGTCGATTCCGATGTTCGTCGATAGTCCGCTCGCGATCAACGCCACGGAAGTCTATCGCAAACATCCCGAATGTTACGACGAGGAAGCGCGCAAGTTTCTCACCCAGGATGAAGATCCCTTCGGTTTCTCGCGCCTCAAGTATGTCCGCGAGGCCAGCGAATCGAAAAAACTTAACGATCTCCACGGACCCGTCGTCATCATCGCGTCCTCCGGAATGTGCGAAGCGGGCCGCGTCCTGCATCACCTCCGCAATAACATTGAGGACCCGCGCAACACCGTCCTGATCACCGGCTTCCAGGCGCCTTACACGCTGGGCCGGAAAATCCTCGATCGCCGTCCGGAAGTTCCGATCTTTGGCGAGCCGATGGCTCTCCGAGCTGAGGTCGTGTCGCTGGAAGAATTATCAGGCCACGCCGACCAGCATGAACTGATCGAGTGGATGCGCCCCATCGCCAGGGGTTTGAAGAAAGTGTTCCTGGTCCACGGCGAACAGGGTCCCGGAGCGACGCTCGCGGCACTCATCACTAAAACATACGGGATCGAGGCCGTAATGCCAGCCCGAGGGGAGAGCGTTGCTCTATGACGTCCGGCCCGCCTAGTCCTTGCCCTACTGCGAAAATCGCCAGGTTCTGAATGAAAACCCTTGCGCGTTCGCCCAAATGAGAATATACTCCGGCTCGACGCTCGATATACGAAGGGATTTAAGTATAATGTCAAAACAGTTTCTGACGACGGTTGCAGTACTTACCGTGAGCCTGCTCGCCGGAATGATGTTACTCAAATCGCCGCAAGTGCGCGCCGACGAGGGTAATAATGATAGCTCAAAGATACAGCAGGGCTTCGCCATTGCGCCCGTCCCATTGAATATGATTGGGAAAAACCACGATTTAGTGGGATTGGGTAGCTACATTGTCAACGCCCAGGCCGACTGCAACGGCTGTCACAGCATCGATCCATCCACGGAGTACAGCCAGGGCGGCAGCCCGTTCCTTCTTGCCCCAACGTTCTTTAGCGGGAAGAAGAAGGTCAACCCGGCAACCTACTTAGCGGGAGGGGCCGATTTCGGTCCGATCGCATCAGTTCCGCACCTTTACACTCGTAACCTCACGCCCGACTATACGGGCATGGCTGAAGGCGGCCACACCTACTCAGAGTTTCTTCAGATTATGAGACAGGGCAAGGATTTCGATGGTGTCCACCCGAATTGTCCCGCCCAAACCGGCGTTCCCGCGGGCAATTGCTTCACGCCTCCTTTCAACGGCGCTCTTCTCCAAGTTATGCCGTGGCCAACTTTCCAAGACATGACCGATCATGACCTTCAGGCGATCTACGAGTACCTGAGCGCGATCCCGTGTAACCCAGGCCCAGTGATCGCCGGCGCCCCTTATCTGCAGAACACTTGTAAAAAATGAATCGGCGCTTAGCTCGGCTTACCGCCCGCTTGCCTCGGCGATCTTCTCAATCACAATTGAGTTAGATCCCCCTTGCTTATACGCTTTGCCCGTAACCGTAACGCGCTTGCCCGCAAACGGCAGCAGACGCTCGTTCTGCCCGTCTGCGGGCATGGTGTCCGCGATCGGCCAGTAAATCAGTCCGTTATCCAGCAACAGGACCAGCGGCGATCCCTTCTTGGCGCACATCACCGCGCAGTCCGCACTGATGGGCTTCTTCAGCCCCTTCGTGATCGCGCACGCGGAGTCGAGGACCCACCCGGTAACCGTCTTCTGCTCCGCCGCCAAGCCTGACACGCTCATGAAAATTGCAGCAATCGCCAATCGATTCTTCATGGCCAGAGTCTACATGCAACGCCGCGCGATTCGCAACTATTTCACTTGCGCCACTGGAACAATCAGGCTCCCGATCGCCGCATTGGTCCGATCCGCAACCACGATCCGCACCGACTTCGCGCCCGGTTTCAAGACCAGCGAATTGTGAAACACCATGCCGGTTCGCAAATAACTCTCGTAATCTTCTTTCTTGAGACGAAGGTCGTAAGCTTCCTGCGTCATGTCGAGAACCTTTCCGGCTTCATCTTTTTGCGCAAAGACAACATTGATCGAGCCAGTCACAGTATCGCCCTGATGCTGGAGCTGGAGATCGTGAATATCGAGCGACCACGCGACCTTGAGGTTCTTCATGGCGAGTTCGGCCTTCGCCGACAGCCCAAGGCTGGCCGATTCCAGAGGACTATCGAGCGCGTCGAGAAGATTGTTTTTGTTCAGCTCATCCGAAGCCGGCGCCTCCTTTACTGCGAGATATCCCTTGCGATGCCGCAGGCTCAACCCTGGACGCGCGACCTGAACCTTCAGCTCATGAAACTTCCCGTCCAACGCCTCTGCGTCCTGATAGAAACCCAGCGTGTACGTCACCGCTGCATCGTCCAGAGCAGTCCGCAGCGCGCCGCTCAGGTCATTAGTGTTGTAGAATGCGCGTCCGCCGGTCAGGTCGGCCAGTTCCTGCAATGTCTGGAGCCCCTCTGCTCCAAAGCCCGCAATCTCATGCGGCCTGCGGGAGTTCGGGCTCGGCGCAGCGGCAGTTAATTGTGCCGGCATCCCCACCAAGCCGCGCGCATCCACCGGGTAAACGGCGAGATTCGCGCGATTGAAAGTCTTGGCGGCGCTGGCGAGCGAAAAAGGAAGACTACCGGTCACCCAAATCAGCGTCTTTCGCCCCGGCAGATCGGCCACATGGCCCGCGATCGCGGCGAAGGCGGCGAACGTAAAGCGGGCGCGATCGAAGTTGGCTCGGGCCGCGAACGTCTTATTCGATTGGTCGATAAATTCATCGAGGCGGGGATCGCCGGTATTGGCTGCATCGGGTTCCGCTGTGATCACGTCCGCGCCCGTGGTGCCCCGAAGCTTTGCCAAAGTCTTCCGCAGCCCCTCCGGGCTATCGGTGAAGTCGCACAATACCTTCAACGTCTTCCCGAGCGTATAAATCGCGATGCGATCCTTCGGGTCGACACTATTCAGGAATTTTATGAGCGCCTGTTTTGCGTGAGCCTGATCTTCAAACCTGGTGTTCAGACCGTCGAGCAAAACAATGGTGACGTTGGGCGGACCCTTTCCCGTCCGATTCGAAACAGCGTTCAATGAGATGTGCGGGGCGATTTTTCCCGTGCCGGACGTAGAATCGATAGAAAAGACGTCGATAGCCCGCGGCTTCCCCCGCTCCAACAGCACGAAATCGCTCTTGGTCAGATTCGAGACCGGACCATTTTTGTCGTGAACGATGACGTTCACTTGCACCAGGCGGGTTGACGCGCGAATGATCGTGTTGGAGTCTGAAGTAGTCTGGGCCCTGGCCAGCAGCGCCAGAAACACGAAGGAGGGACGAACCATATCGTCTGAGTTTACGCGCAATCTCGGTTCACTAAAGCAAATCTCAGTCGGTGCGTCCTTACAACCGTTGATAACAACGCACTTGACATGTACGGTATAACCGTACATTATGAAATAGTCGACAAATGTCATGCAACTTGTACGATTTCGCGACAAAGGGCTGAAGCAACTCCACGAGGATGGAATCGACAAAGGCGTGCCGCCTCCGATGGCCGACAAGTTTCGCCATGGAAACGGCCGAGACGCTAGACCAAATCAACCGGCTTCCAGGCTGGAAGCTGCATCCACTGAAGGGTGATCTGAAAGGAAACTGGAGCCTGACCGTGACCGGAAACTGGCGGCGGATCTTCCGTTACGACGCACAAACGAACACCGCCAGCGAAATTGACTTGATCGACTACCATTAGGAGGATCGCAATGTCGATGAAGAATCCGCCCCATCCGGGCGACCTGATTAAAACCGAAATCATCGAACCCCTCGGCCTCAACGTGTCGAAGGCCGCAGAGATTTTGAAAGTGCGCCGCGCCACGCTCTCCGACTTACTGCACGGGAAAGCCTCGCTGACGCCAGAAATGGCCCTGCGAATCGAGAAAGCCTTCGGCCCGGACATGGACCACCTTCTACGGATGCAGCTCGCCTGCGACGTAGCGAAAACGCGGCAGCACGCACGGGATATCTCGGTCAAGCGGTATGTGCCAGTCTGAAGGCTACTAAACCGCTTCAAACTCGCCCGTCGGCTTCTCGCACAACAACTCCAAAAACGCCTGAGCGACGGGGTAAAACCTCTTCTTCTTCCGATGAATAATTCCCAAGGGTCGATATAACTCCGGAGCCGCGATCGGGATCGCTACCAGACGTCCTTGTGCGATCTCATCGTTCATGATCCTCGCCGGCATGATGCTCACGCCTACCCGGTGCGATACAGCTTCCTTAATCATCTGTATGTTATCGAAGTGAAGCGTGATATTTACTTTAATTCCCTGCCCGCTCAGGAACCGGTCGATTTCCCGGGCGATGGGCAGGTCGTCATCGAAGCCGATGAAGTCGATTCCTTGTAAGTCCGATGGCGCCAGAGTCCCACTTGCCTGGGCCAGCGGATGATAAGGCGACGCCGCGACCACCATTTCTTCCTGCCGCCACGGAATCACGGTGATCTCCCGGCTCGGCTCCGGGTAGCTGACCAGCCCCAAATCCGCCGATTCCGACAGGACCGACGAATAGACCTTTTCCGGCCGCAAATATTCAACTTCCAGCTTCGCTTCCGGTTGCCGGCGCCCAAACTCCTGTTCGAGTTGCACCATCTCACTTAAACCAACGGAGTAGATGGAAGCGACGCGTACCGTGCCCTCCACCTCCTGCTTCATTAGGTCGAGCGCGACGTGAAACTCCTCCCTGCGCCGCAGCACGTCCCGGCAATAGTCGGTATAAAGATGGCCCGCGGCCGTGACCACTAGAGGTCTAGTGGACCTGTCCAGCAGCTCGATCCCTAGCTCATGTTCCAGTTCCTGCACCTGCTGACTCGCCGCGCTTTGGCTTACCGAATTCAACGACGCGCCTTTGCTGAAGCTCCGAGTCTGCGCGATATCCCGAAACAATTTCAGGCTTTCATGTGCCATTTACGCCATCATAGCATCAGTCACGCTAATATTGCAATCGCGTAATTCCTGTTGACGTGATATTGTCCGATCATGTAAGGTAAAGCATGGAATACCCTCCAGGTCGTCAGGGGCTCTACGACCCGCGCAACGAACATGACGCTTGCGGAATGGGTTTCGTGGTCAATCTCAACGGGGAGAAGTCCCATGAAATCATACGCAAGGGGATCGAGATCCTCATCAATCTAACCCATCGCGGAGCCTGCGGCTGCGACCCCGAAACCGGCGACGGAGCCGGCATCCTGATTCAGATTCCGCACGACTTTTTCGCTCGTGAATGTGCCGAGTTAGGATTTTCCCTACCGGAGCCCGGAACCTACGGCATCGGGATGATGTTTCTGCCGGTCGAGAAGCAGCAGCGTCTGATCTGCGAAGGGATCGTGGAAAAACTTGCCCGCGAAGAGGGCCTGACAGTTCTTGGTTGGCGCGACACCCCCATCGACGGCGACGCCATCGGCCGCGAAGCCCGCGCCACGCAACCCTATATCGAGCAGGTATTCCTGCGCGGCGGAGCGGGTTGGAATCACGATCATCTGGAGCAAAAACTCTACGTCGTCCGCCGCCGCGCTGAAGCCGCGGTCGCTGCACTCGACATTCGCGAGAAGTCGTTTTTCTACGTGCCCTCGCTCTCTTCGCGGACCATCGTATATAAAGGACTGCTCCTCGCGCCGCAGATCGCCGAGTTTTACAAGGAGCTGAAAGACCCCGCGACGCGCAGCGCTCTCTGCCTGGTCCATCAGCGTTTTTCGACCAATACGTTTCCCACCTGGCCGCTTGCGCATCCGTATCGCTACGTGTGCCACAACGGCGAAATCAACACCGTGCGCGGCAACGTGAACTGGATGAACGCCCGCGAATCCGTACTTGCATCGGACCAGTTTGGCGACGATATCAAGAAGATTTTTCCTGTCATTCAGCCCGGCAATAGCGACACAGGCTCGCTCGATAACGCGGTCGAGATGCTCACCCTCGCCGGCCGCAGCCTGCCTCACGTGATGGCGATGCTGATCCCCGAGGCCTGGGATGCGGATTCGACCATGCTTCCCGAAAAGCGGGCGTTCTACGAATATCACGCGTCCCTGATGGAGCCATGGGACGGACCCGCCGCCGTCGCATTTACCGATGGCAAATGGATCGGCGCCACGCTCGACCGCAACGGCCTGCGCCCCGCGCGCTATCTGGTCACCAAGGATCACCAGTTGATCCTTGCGTCCGAAACCGGCGTGCTTCCCGTGAAGCCCGAGGACGTCGAATACAAGGGCCGCCTCCAGCCCGGCAAAATGCTGCTGGTGAATCTCGAAGAAGGCCGCATCGTGCCCGACGAAGAGATTAAGCACACTCTTGCCACTCGCCAGCCTTATCACGATTGGCTGGAAGAAAACCAGATCATGCTGGATGAGCTGCCCGAGCCTCCGCGCGTCTACGGCTTCGATCCTAAAACCATCGTCCAGCGTCAGCGAGCCTTCGGCTACACCGAGGAGGACCTCCGCCTCCTGCTCACTCCCATGGCGACCAACGGCGAAGAACCGGTCGGATCCATGGGCACTGACACGCCGCTGGCGTGCCTTTCCGACAAGCCGCAAATGCTGTTCCACTATTTCAAACAGCTCTTTGCGCAGGTGACCAACCCGGCCATCGACCCGATCCGTGAGCAACTGGTCATGTCGCTGACCAGCTACATCGGGACCGAGCGCAACATTCTGGAAGAGACTCCGCAGCACTGCCACACCCTGAAGCTGCCCCATCCAATATTGACCAATCTCGACCTCGAAAAGCTCCGCCGCGTCAGTTGGGGCGATTTCCTGGCGACCACTCTCTCTGCTGTTTTTCCAGCATCCGGCGGCGCGAAAGAACTGGAACGAGCCCTGGACGGCCTATGCCGCCGCGCTTCCCTCGCCATCCGCGACGGCTACCGCCTGCTGATTCTTTCGGACCGCGGCGTCGACGAAGAGTACGCGCCGATCCCGAGCCTGCTCGCGCTGACCGCCGTCCACAATCACCTGGTTCGTGAACGCACGCGCACTCAGGTCGCGCTGATTATCGAGTCCGGCGAACCCCGCGAAGTCCACCATTTCGCCATGCTGATCGGGTATGGAGCCAGCGCTATCAATCCCTATTTGGCCATCGAAACCATCGAAAACAGCACTCAAAAAGGCCTTTTAGGAAAAGTTCAGTTCGCCGAAGCCCTCAAGAACTACAAGAAATCGATCAACAAGGGACTGCTCAAGGTCTTTTCGAAAATGGGCATCTCGACCTTGCAAAGCTATCGCGGAGCCCAGATCTTCGAAGCGATTGGACTCAATGAGTCGCTGATAGACAAGTACTTCACCGGCACGGCGTCGCGCATCGAAGGAGTCGGGCTCGACGTGTTGGCCGAAGAAGCCCGCATGAAGCACGAGTACGCTTTCCGTCCGATCACGGAATCGGAAACCGAGCTCGACCTGGGCGGCAACTACCAGTTCCGGGTCAACGGCGAGTATCACCTGCTGAATCCGCAGACCGTTTCGAAGCTCCAGCACGCCGTGCAGGGCAAGCGTTACGAGACGTTCCAGGAATACGCCGCTCTTATCGATCGACAAAATCGCGAGCTCTGCACTCTGCGCGGCTTGATGGAATTGCGCACCGCCGCGAAGCCTCTGCCTCTTGAGGAAGTAGAGCCGGCGAGCGAAATCGTGAAGCGCTTCGCCACCGGCGCGATGTCGTTCGGGTCGATCAGCGCGGAGGCTCATGAGACTCTCGCGATTGCGATGAATAGCATCGGCGGCAAATCCAATACCGGCGAAGGCGGCGAGGACGAGGCCCGCTATCACGACTCGCGCCGCTCCGCGATCAAGCAGGTGGCCTCCGGACGCTTCGGAGTCACCACCAGCTACCTGGTCAACGCCGACGATCTGCAAATCAAGATCGCGCAAGGAGCGAAGCCCGGCGAAGGCGGTCAGCTTCCCGGCCACAAGGTGGACGAGACCATCGCACGCGTTCGCCACTCGATCCCCGGCGTGCCTCTGATCTCTCCGCCGCCCCATCACGATATTTATTCGATTGAGGATCTTGCGCAGCTTATCTACGATCTGAAAAACGTCAATCCAAGGGCTCGCATTTCGGTGAAGCTGGTGGCTGAGGTCGGCGTCGGCACGGTCGCTGCAGGTGTCGCGAAAGCACATGCTGACGTTGTGCTCATCAGCGGGCACGACGGAGGCACCGGTGCGTCGCCGCTCACCTCGCTCAAGCACGCCGGCATTCCCTGGGAGCTCGGGCTCGCCGAAACGCAGCAAGTGCTCGTGCTTAACGATCTGCGCAGCCGCATCATCGTGCAGACCGATGGCAAGCTCCAGACCGGGCGCGACGTGGTCATCGCCGCGCTACTGGGTGCAGAAGAATTCGGATTCTCCACCGCGCCTTTGGTCGCGCTGGGCTGCATCATGATGCGCAAGTGCCACCTGAATACTTGTCCGGTCGGCATCGCGACGCAGGACCCTGTACTGCGAAAGAAATTCAAAGGCACTCCCGAAGACGTCATTAACTTTTTCTTCTTCATCGCCGAACAGGTTCGCGAGCACATGGCGAAAATGGGCTTCCGCCGCCTCAATGACATGATTGGCCGCGCCGATATGATCGACACGAGGCCCGCCGTTCATCATTGGAAGGCGAAGGGGCTCGACTTTTCGCAGATTCTGTTCAGCCCCGACGTTCCGTCGCGCGTCGGCCGACGCTGCACCATCGCACAGGATCATGGCCTCGATCAAGCGCTGGACGCGAAGCTCATTGGCTACGCGAAAGATGCGATTGAGAATGGCACTCCAGTGGAGTTCAAGCTCCCGATCCGCAACGTCGATCGCACCGTGGGCGCCATGCTCTCGGGCGAAATCGCTCGCAAACATGGATCGAAAGGCCTGGATCCGGGCACGATTCATTTCTCGTTCACCGGTTCCGCGGGCCAGAGTTTCGGCGCGTTTCTCACATCCGGCGTCACCCTGGAACTGGAAGGCGACGCTAACGATTACGTCGGCAAGGGTCTATCGGGCGGAACAATCATTGTCTACCCGCCGCGGACGTCGACCTTTTTGCCGGAGAACAACATCCTGGTCGGCAACGTCGTTTTGTACGGAGCCACTTCGGGCGAGACCTTCTTCAACGGCCGCGCGGGCGAACGTTTCGCGGTCCGCAACTCCGGAGCGACCGCGGTGGTCGAAGGCGTGGGCGATCACGGCTGCGAGTACATGACCAAAGGCCTCGTCATCTGCCTGAGCGATACCGGCAAGAATTTCGCAGCAGGAATGACCGGCGGCTTCGCCTACGTACTGGATGAAAACGGCGAGTTTCAAAAGACCCGCTGCAATCGCGAAAGCGTCGATCTGGAGCGCGTCGAGGACACAAGCGATATCGAGACGCTGCGCTACTGGATCGCGAGGCATGCGGAAGACACCGCCAGCCCACGCGCGAACTGGATTCTGGAACAGTGGCACTTCATGCTGCCGAAATTCGTGAAGGTTTTCCCGCATGAATATAGACGCGTGCTCGGCGTGGCGCGAAAGAAAGAGGCCGTGCATGGATAAGTGGCGCGAGCTTCAGCTTGCAGCGTCGGCTTCAGCCGGCGTCTTCGCTCGGGAGGCTCAAAATGGGTAAGGTCACCGGCTTTCTCGAATACGAACGCGAGGTCCCCACGCGCCGCCCCATCGACGAGCGCGTCAACGATTATTTCGAGATCTATCAAAACTTCGAAGACGCGAAGGTCGAGACGCAAGCCGCGCGCTGCATGGATTGCGGCGTGCCGTTCTGCAACACCGGCTGCCCTCTCAACAACCTGATTCCCGATTGGAACGACCTGGTCTATCGCGACCGCTGGCGCGAAGCCGTGCGCACGCTGCACGCGACGAATAATTTCCCGGAATTCACCGGCCGCATCTGCCCCGCCCCGTGCGAGGCGGCGTGCGTGCTCGGCATCAACGCGCCTCCTGTGACGATCAAAGTGATCGAGCGCACCATCATCGATCACGCCTGGGAACAAGGCTGGATTCACCCCGAGCCTCCGCTGACCCGGACCGGAAAACGCGTGGCAGTAGTCGGTTCCGGCCCCGCAGGCATGGCTGCCGCGCAGCAGCTGGCGCGCGCGGGACATGGAGTCGTGCTGTTCGAAAAAGCCGACCGTATCGGCGGCCTGCTCCGCTACGGCATCCCCGATTTCAAAATGGAGAAGCTCTCGATCGACCGCCGGGTTGAACAAATGTCGGCCGAAGGTGTGGTGTTCGTCACCAATGCGAGCGTCCACGCCTCCGATCTGAAGGGCTTCGACGCGGTGGTGCTGGCGATGGGCGCGGAACAGCCCCGCGAGCTACAGATCGAAGGCCGCCACCTTCGTGGCATCCACTATGCCATGGATTTCCTGCCGCAGCAGAACCGCCGCGTCGCCGGTGATGCAGTGGAAGGCCAGATCCTGGCCACAGGAAAACACGTCATCATCATCGGCGGAGGCGATACCGGCGCCGATTGCCTGGGCACATCGCATCGCCAAAAAGCCGCGTCGGTAAAGCAGCTTGAAATCATGCCGATGCCTCCGGAGAACCGCGCTTCGACCACTCCGTGGCCCTTGTGGCCTCTCCAATTGCGGGTAGAGAGCAGCCACGAAGAAGGCGGCGAGCGCCACTGGTCTGCCTCGACGACGAAGTTCACTGGCGACGAATCCGGCAACGTAAAACAGCTTCATTTGAGGAAGCTCAATACTGGAGAAGAGATCGTGGTCGACGCCGATCTCGTGTTGCTCGCGATGGGATTTATCGGCCCAGTTCGCGCTGGGCTGCTCGAAGAGACCGGCGTGAAAATCGACGCGAGAGGCAACGTAGAAGCAACAGACTACGCCACCTCAGTTCCAGGAATCTTCGCAGCAGGGGATGCCCGGCGAGGGCAGTCGCTGGTAGTGTGGGCGATCGCCGAGGGGCGGAAGGCGGCGGAGGCCGTGAGTCGGTATTTGCAACAATAGTCTCTATGAAGCGACCGTTCGCTACGACCGTTTGGCGCGAGGGAGACTGGTATGTCTCCCAGTGCTTGGAACTAGATGTCGCCAGTCAAGGCAAGACCGAGGAGGAGGCGCTAGCAAATCTGAAGGAAGCCCTGGAGCTTCACTTCGAGCCACCTCAAGCAACCCGCGCGCCCAAAGTACGCCTGATTGAGGTTGAGGTTGGGGCGCCTTAAGCCCGAGTCTTTCCGCGAGGTCAAGCGCCGCCTCGAATCCGCCGGCTTCTTCGAAACCAGCCAGAAAGGCAGCCACGTCAAATTTGTTCGCCGCTCGGGCGACACGGTCGATACGGCGATTGTGCCGAAGAAATCGGAGATCCCCGTTGGGACGTTACGTAGCATTCTCAATCAGGCTCACATTGATCCGGATGAGTGGGGGAGACTTCGCTGATTTTCTGGCGGGGGATCACTCATCCAAAAAGTTCGTATTCGATTACTTCCCTTGCCGATAATCGTGGAATTGAGGCCCCACTACATTGGAGAAATTGTAGTTCCCGCGCCGGTCCGCATCGATGGTCCAGAACATGGCGCCAATCATGCCGGGATACCCAGTCGGCTTACGGAGCTTGTATCTGGTCCCCGCAGGAGCCTTCCCAGTAATGATGTAGTCCATCGCCTGACTGACGATAGTTGGCGTCGTGTCGCCGGTGAGAAATCCAACTGCAACCTTGCCCGCGGGCATCGGCGGGAAGAACTGCTTAGGGTCGCCTCCCACGTTGAAGCCCTGTAGCAGAAGTTCGGTCATGGCCGCGTGATAATCCACCGTGCCGGGCTGATAGATCTCCCCGTCGAGGCCCTGGAGCGGCGGAGTGTTGTAGTCCTGCACATCAATGAACGACAGAATGTCGCGAATGCCGTAAGCGATGGGAAGATAGGAACCGAACTGGCCACCGTAACTCGGATAACCGGAGGGGATTTGCGTCCCTTCCGGCACCAGGCTGATCATAAAATGGGCGCCAAAATGTTCGCTCAATTGACGCACGGCCGAGATCAAATTCACGATGGATGGCGTGGTGGGATGGCGGAAGTCGGTATCGCCGGGCGCGATCGAGAGAGACGGGCTCTCAAAATCGATGTCGATTCCGTCGAAGCCATAGTCGGAGACAATGCGGGTGACGGAGGAAACAAAATTCGGGACGCGCTGCGGATCGGCGAGCGTAAAGTGCTGCCCGCCTCCGCCAAGCGAGATCATCACTTTCTTTCCCTGACTCTTTAAATAGGCGATGTCAGCCTTGAACGCTTCGGTCTCGAGGCCAGCGGGTGTGTGAAATTGCATGGTGCCTTCCGCCGCATTCTTATCGGGGGTGGCGAAGGCGACGATGATCACATCCCACTGCGGCGAGACGTCGCGGAGAGGAAAAGTGGATCCCGCCGCGCCGTAGCCGGCCCAGTATCCGATCAACTGATGACCGTTCGCCGGGCCATTCCTCGGTGCAGCCGCGACCGTCGGTTTCGGAGCGCTTCCACCGCCGCGACCCCGTTCCGCGCACGGCTTGGATGCTTCAGGGAGCGCTCGCGCATCCGGGAAACTGTACGTGCCGCCGAGCCCCTCAGCCGGGCCGGTGTACCAAGGCAGCAAAGCGACGTTCTGCAAGTGATAGGAGACGCCTTCACCCTTCGCCAGATAGGACTGCGATGCGGGAATGTTGTTCTTAAGGTTGGTATTGGTCGGTTCCAGCAGGAAGTACGTGGAAGCAACACCCGTGCCGCCGCAGCTACCTTGTTTCATCCAGGCCGGGAAAGCATTTCCAGGAACCTTCGCGTTGCGCCCTCCGTGGACCAAAGGATCGTGCAGCGGATCGTTCAGAAATTCCGCCAGGTGCATCGTCAACGGCTGCACATCCTGGTCTTCGACGACGCTCGGAGCCGATTGAAGATACGACGCAAGAATGAAGGAGTTCCCCGTGCTTGAGTCGACCCCGTGCGTCCCCCAGGAACAGCAAACGGTCGCATCGCCCAGTGCATAGAAAGCGGTGTTGTGCGTCACCGCGACGATCAGCTTGCCCTCTTGCTTCGGGACCTGCTTAAACAGTTCCTTCTGCACAAACTCAATGTCCGCAATCGCGAATGACTTGCCAGATTGCTTTGACGTCAGCACGTACCCATAGCCGACCGGCACATGAATATTGACCGTTTTCAATTCCGGTTTGCCCAACAGGGTGTGCCACGAATCCGCCTTCGGGAAAGTAGCGCGAAGCATGGCATCCGCATATTGCGTCGTCCCTCCCACCGGGAACGGGAAGCTCGAAAACATAGGCGACCGAAGGACACCAGGGACGTCCGCGCTCGCGTCCATCACGTATGGCTTATCGAACGAGAGGACGACAGGGATCAGCAGCGTGGGAATCGTCGTCGTACGCTCCTGATCCGGATCGCCGCCAACCAGAACATAAGTTCCCCGCCGAAAGGTGGGCACAGTTCCTTGGGCACACGCAAAAGGTAAGAGCAGCAGGGCAACGGAAATAATGCGCATAGTTACAGCGATTATTACAGCATCCCACGTAGTGGGGCAGGTTCCCGACCTGCCCTCTTCGTCCGACGAGGCAGATCCGGGCCGGTTCTTCAACACTAGCCAACTGATAACCATTGGGAATCGGATTTCACGGGGCGAGTTTCGCGGCAGTGTTGAACCGGGCTTCCAGCCACACCAGCATCAGCAGCAGAAACACCATCACGGAACCTACCAGCGGCAGCCCCATGACCACCCAGATGCCCCACTCGGACGCGAAGAAGCCGAGCGTGCAGGGAGCCAGCATTCCTCCCGCGAAGGCGAACGAGAAGAGGCCGTTATAAAAGCCTGGGTGATAGGACGGGAAACGGTGCCCGATTCGTTCGACCACCAAGGGGTAAATGGGGGCGTAGGAGCCGCCCAGCAGGAGCACTCCGGCGGTGGCTCCAAACTGGTTGTCCGTGGCGATCAGGATGATGCATCCAAACATGGCTCCCAGCACGCTCGAAATGAGCAGCCTCGTATGCTTCACCCGCGGCATCAGCCATTGCGCGACTACCCGGCCGATAAGAAGCGCGAACCAATACATGGCCAGCATGCCCAGCGAAGTGGCGGGACTGATGCCCAGGCGCTGGCTGAGGAACAGCGGCAGCCATCCGGCGACGGCCCATTCATTTCCGAATTGAAAGAACAGCAGCAGGCTGAACAGGACGGCTCCGGGACTGCGGAGCTCGGCCAATATTGCGTGGGGCGAAGGGGCGTGGGCGGCGGGCTGGGCAGTGAAGCGGGAGCGCACGTAAAGCCATCCAAACAAAGCGGGAATGATGGCGATCCAGACCTGAACCGCCGGCGCGCTATAGATATAAAACGTCCCCGAGACGAGCAGCGCCACCGTGAAGCAGCCGAGGCCGAAGAGCATGCCCCCCAGGTTCACGGTAGCCACGGGATCGTGGCGGTACATGGGTGAAATGGCGTTGAAAATCCCGGTGTGGAGGATTCCGGCAGAGCATCCAACCAGCACCATTCCCGCGACGCGCAGCCAGGGGGAAAACGGGGGTGAGACGAACGCCAGGTAGAGCAGAGCGCAGGATGCGGAGGCGCAGGCGAAGGCCAGGGTCCAGCCGATTCCTTTCTTTTCGATGAGTGGCGGGGAGATCCAGACGGATGCCAGGATTCCGGCAATCAGTCCGACGAAGTAGAGGCCGACCGTTCCGTATTCGGACGAGAGGTGATGCTGCCAGGAAGGGAGGATGGCTCCGAGGAAGGCGATGAGGAGCCCGGAGACGAAGAATCCGCCCAGGGCTCGGCGGGAGCCGGAGGAGGCTAGGGTGCCTTCTTCAGGGAGGCGGCTCGGGGGAGCTTCCTGGGACAGCACTTGCATAGTATAACTGCTAGCGGGAGGGGCGCGGAGAGGCTCGCGCCACTTCATCTCCCTCTTGTAAAGCGATGCCAACACATAGCCGTCGCCTTTTCAGAGCCGCGACCGCAGGGAGCGATCTCCCAGAACGAGGGTGGCGCGAGCTTCAGCTTGCAGCGTCGGCTTAAGCCGGCGTCGTCGGGGGAGACGGCAGGTCGGGGACCTGCCCACCTACGCGCGCTCTGTGGTGGGGTCGATTGTCTTTCGGATTTCTGTGATCTTGGTGGCGGGGAAGCCGCTGATTTCGGCGTGGCGGCGGATGATTTCTTCGTCTTTGGCCAGGTAGACGCAGAATGTCTTGTCGGCGGCTACGAAGGATTCAATCCACTGGATATCCGTCCCCAGCTCGCGGAGCGCTTTGTTCGACGTCTTCGCGGCGTCCCGCAGCTGTTCGCGTTCCAGGGTCCCCACCTTGGGGATGTCTCGTTCAATCAGGAATCGTTTCATTTTTAAGGGTTGTCCTCTGAGGCTTCGCCTAGTTTAACCTTTACTTCCATGGTGCTGCCGCCCCGGAATACGGACAGGTTGAGAATGTCGCCAGGGTGTTTCTTGGCCAGAGCGCGGGTGACAGCGTCCATTTCAGTTACTTTTTTGCCGTCGATGGCGGTGATGAAGTCGCCGCCGATCCCCACTTCCTGATTGCCGATGACGACCAGACGGCGGGCTCCACGGAGTCCGGAGGCCTCTGCCGAAGAGCCTCGGGCAACTTCCTGGATCAGCAGGCCGCCGGCGGTGGGAAGCTCCAGCGCCTGGGCCACGTCGCCTGCGATGTAATACGTGGAGACGCCGAGGCGCGCCTGTTTAAAGCTGCGGCCGGCGCGATAATCGTCCAGCATGTTTTTCGCGCGGTTGATGGGGAGGGCGAAGCCGATGCCGACGCTGCCGCCGCCGGGTCCGTAGATGGCGGTGTTGATGCCGATGACGTTGCCCTGGGAATCGAGCAGAGGGCCTCCGCTGTTGCCGGAGTTGATGGAGGCGTCGGTCTGAATCATGCCTTCCATGCGCTTATTATTCTCGGCGTCGATGTCGCGGCCGAGGGAGCTGACTACCCCGGTAGTGAGCGTGCCCTGGAAGCCGAACGGGTTGCCGATGGCGAGGACTTTTTGCCCGACTTGAAGGCGGTCCGAATCGCCCAGGTTGAGGTAAGTGAGTTTCTTCTTGGGCTCGATTTTGATCAGCGCCAGATCGTTGGCGCGGTCGCGGACAAGAACGGTGGCCTTGTATTTACTTTGGTCGGGGAGGGTGACCTCCACCTGCTGGCTGCCGCTGATGACGTGGAAATTGGTCAGAATTTCGCCGTTGCCATTGATGACGAAGCCGGAGCCGAGATCTTTCGCGGCCTGCATGCCATAAAAGAACGTCTGGCGATACACGGTGCTGGTGATGTAAGCGACGCTGGAGCTGGCGGTCTTATAGATATCGATATTATTGATCTCGTCGGACCCCAGGCCGGCGGATTGGGTGACCTCGGGTCCGCTCCAGAGGGGTCCGGTGGGGAGGCTACGGCGCAGGGTGGAGTTTGGCTTGGCGGTGTAGTAGACGAATCCGCCGACAATCGCGGCGGCGAGGATCAGGGTTCGCATTCTCATGGTGATCGGGGCTCCTCAACTTTTCAGGGCACGTAAGGACGCACAGACTCTACGGGTCTGATCTAGCGTGTGTTCCTTTGTTTCAGACGTATCGATGACGTAATCAGCGTATTTCACCTTTTGCTCCAGAGGCATTTGCCGGCTGATCCGGTTTTGCACCTCCTCGCGCGTGAGATGGTCGCGAAGCATGGCTCGCTCCAACTGCTGCTCCGGGGTGCAGGATGCAACGATCAGGCGGTCGTAATCGCGAAAGCTTCCCGTCTCCACCAGTATCGCAGCTTCGGTGACGCTGATGCCATCGGGCTCGCGGGCTGCGAAGGCTTCTTCCAAGCTGACGGCCGCGGGCGCGGACATGAGGGTGGATCATGGCGCTGAGTTTGGCTAGCTGTTCGGGATTTGCGAAGACGACGCGCACCGAGCTTGTGGCGGTCTGTCAGGTGTCCAGAATTCGAGCCATAATCGCATCGTGGGCCTCGGCGCTTGCATCACTTGATGGCCTAGCTCGTCGGCTTGGATGAGCTGGCAGCCGAGGTCGGCGAGGGCTCGGCCGACGAAGGTTTTGCCGGATGCGTAGCCGCCGGTCAGGCCTACTCTCAGCATGGGATTGATCGCGTCATAGGCTTGGCTGACCGATCGGTTTTGTGGCGCGCGCCACAAGACAAGACACTGTTCTTCACACTATAGTCATACCGCGGTAACGTCGGCTGAAGCCGACGCTGCAAGCCGAAGCTCGCGCCACAAGACTTCATTGGTGGCGTTCGGCCAGGGCTACTGTGTTGGCCATTAGCATCGCGATTGTCAGGGGACCGACGCCGCCTGGGACTGGGGTATAGGCGGTGGCTTGGCGGGCTACGTCGATGGGATGCAGATCGCCTACCAGGGCCCAGCCTTTGCGATCGAACTCCTGCTCCTTCCCGATGCGGACGGCTTCGGCGCGATCGGTAACGCGGGAGGTGCCGACGTCGATGACGGTGGCTCCGGGGGCGATGTATTCGCTGGTCAGGAACGCGGGCTTCCCCATGGCGGCAACCAGGATATCGGCGCGGCGAGCTTCCTCGACCAGGTTGGACGTGCCGGAGTGGCAGATGGTCACAGTGGCGTTTTCCTTAAGCAGCATCAGCGCCATGGGCTTGCCGACGATGTCGCTGCGGCCGAGGACGACGGCGCGGCGGCCGTCCATTTTGATGCCATAAAACTTGAGGAGTTCGATGATTCCGGCAGGAGTGCAGGCTCGGGGAGCGGGGCGGCCGGCGACCAGGTGGCCGACATTGAGGGGATGGAATCCGTCGGCATCCTTGTTAGCGGATACGGCTTCCAGCACGCGGCGGGAGTCGACTTGCTTAGGCAAAGGCACCTGGACGAGAATGCCGTCGATAGTGGGCTCGGCGTTGAGTCCTTCAATGATGGAGACGAGTTCGTCGGTGGTGACGGTGGCGGAAGGAGTGATTTTCAGGCTATGGATGCCGAGGCCGGCACAAGCCTTGATCTTGTTGCGGACATAGATTTCGGAAGCCGGATTGTCGCCGACCAAGACGACTGCCAAGCCCGGGGGGCGAGTTAGCTTATGGATTCTGGGTGCGAGGTCGGTGAAGATTTTGTCGCGAACAATAGCTCCGTCTAAAATTTGCGCCATGTCTATGTTGAGTTTAGCAAGGGGGTCAAATCGCGTGAATGTCTCCTGTTTAACTCCTTTCCTTTCCGAGCTTTGCGACTTTTGAGCGATCCTGCCTCGGCGTTTCATAGCGTACCCTGCAACCAGAAGAAGGAGGTCGATTCCGGATTCGGTGGGTTCGTTTTGTAATTTTCGATTTGGTCCTAATGCCAGTCGATCCGCCCACAACATTTCGTACAGCCGAACTGCGAGGTATCGACGCCAAGCCCCATGCGTCAGCTTGGGGCTATTTCGGTGTAGCCCCAAGCTGACGCATGGGGCTGTCTGGGAAATTGCCATCCCGCTGTTGTGGTGCAGGCTGGTAGCCTGCGGCCGATTGTGGGTGCCCTCTGGGCACGGCCCTTTCAGAGCAAGTGGAAATTCATCTCGATAGTCACGGCCACGGTCACCGGCTCGCCGTTCCTGGTTCCAGGCTGGAAGCGCCAGTTCGATACGGCGGTGACAGCGTTCGCGTCCAGGCCGGCATCGAGCGATGTGATCACCCGGATGTTCTCGGCGATACCCGACGGGGTAACTTCCGCTTGGAGTTTCACTGTGCCCTCGATCTTTGCGGCCTTGGCTTCCGGGGTGTATTCCGGCTCGACCTTGCTGAGGATGCGCGGCGCAGTGACGTCGCCGCCCACTTTGTAGACCTTGCCTTGGGCGTGCATCACGGCGATGGGAAAGATCAATGCGACCGCAGCAAGTGCGATGGCGCAGCGGGCGATAAGACTAGCCGCAGCTCGACGGCGAGCGGGATCGAGGATGGAGCGGACTCGGGTTTCAAGCTCAGGTTTGCGGATCATGGGAATGACGGCCGCGGGGGACGCACCGTTGATCTGCCGGGCCACGTGGACCAGGCGATCTGCGTAATCGGCGGGGGTTGCTCCGCGAGATAAAACCAGGTCGTCGGCTGCGCCTTCGGCTTCGCGGAGTAATTCGAGGCGCGCGAGCCACACGAGGGGGTGGAACCAGAAGACGGCAGTCAGAAGGCTCGACAGGATTTGCCACAGCCAGTCGTGACGGGTGATGTGGGCTTGCTCGTGGCGAATCACGAGTTCGCGTTCGGGCGCGGTCCATTGTTCAGCGTAAGCGGGAAGGATGACGACAGGGCGGAAGAATCCCCACGTGAGAGGGGTCTGGACGCGGTCGCTATAGAGGATGCCGTCCTGAAGGATTGCGGATCGCGTGAGGCTCGCGGCGGTGACCAGGCCGGTTAGCAAACGAATGAGTACGAGACTCGCGCCTGCGGTCCATATTAGGAGGAGCCAGGGAAGTTTAGGAGCGCTGGCGGCTACCGTGGGTAGCGCCGCGGGCACGATGATGTGCGCCGCCGAGGGCAAGGCGCTTTGCGGGATCGAGAGAACAGCGGGGAGCAGCGCTACGGCGATGGTCGCGATCAGCCAGATGCTGTGGCGCAGGTCCGCGGAGGCTCGGCGGAGGACGAGCGAGCCTGCCCAGGCGGCCAGTAGAATGATTGTGGCTTTGAGTGCGGAATCGAGGAGGAGGTTCATTTGCTTTCCTTTCGGGCGCGGGCGATGAGCTGTTCGATCTTGTCCAGTTCTTCGGATTTGAGTCTTCCGGAAGCGCCGAGCAGGCTGGCTACGGCTTCGCTGGCGGAATCGTCGAAGAATGTTTGGAGGAGATGTTTCACCGCGCTGCGGCGGGCCTTGGCGCGCGGGACGCTGGGCGTGAAAACGTAGCGGGGGCCGTCCTCCTGATGCTTGACGTGGCCTTTATCCTCGAGGACTTTGACCAGAGCTCGGACGGCGGAGTAGCTGGGCGGGTCGGGGAGAGCGGCCAGGATTTCGGCGGCCGTGGCGCGGCCACGTTCGTAAAGGACGTCCATGATCTGGCGCTCGCGGCGGCTGAGTTTTTCCATCTGCTAAATTTTTAGCATAAGAAACGCGGGATTGCAAGAGGCGATCTTCGAGGCTTGTCAGGGCCTTTTCCGCGGGAGGGCAGGTCGGGAACCTGCCCGACCACAAGCCCCATGCGTCAGCTTGGGGCTATTTCGGTGTGACGTAGCCAGTAGCCCGCTAGGCTGACGCCAGGCCGCGCAGGTTCCAGCCGCAGATCGTGCTGCCTTCCAGTTTGTTGCCATTTGGGCCGGGCCAGTGGGTTTCGAGGCTGAGCCAGCCTTGATAACCGTCTTCGAGGAGAGCTTCGATCTGCCCTTTCCAATCGACCGACCTTGTGCCCAGCGGCCCCCAGATTGGTTTGTCATCCTCTATGTGGCAATCCTTGGCGTGGACGTGTGCAATCCGAGTGGGGTCCAGCACCCGGTAGCCTTCGGGGATGGGGGTTTCGCCGGCGACCAGGGCGTTGGCGGGATCCCACACGACCTGGAGATTGGGATGGTCGAGGGCGGCGAGAACCTTCGCGGTTTCACGGCCGGTACCGATGTTGCAGGCGTGCTCGTTCTCGAGACCGATGATCAGATTCTCCTGGGCGGCTTTCTCGGCCAGCGCGCGGAGGGCTTTCACCACGGCGTCGAAACACTCGTCGGGCTTCACGGTGCGCCAATAGGAGAAGACGCGCACGATGGGAGCGTTCATTCGCTTGGCGATCGCGAAGGCGTGCTCGGTGAGGCGGGGCTGATCCTCGAAGGTATGCTTGGAGGCGAAGACGTCGTGCTGGAATCTGGTATCCACGGCTGGGGCGTTGGGGAGCACGCACTTCAGCAGAGGCGAAGCGATGGAGACGACCTCGAATCCTTCGGCATCGAGCAGAGCTTTGGCGGAGGAGAACTCGGCGTCGGTGAGGTCCATGATGTTCTTGCCACCAACCACGCGGAGCTCAGCGCCAGTCATGCCGATGGGCTTCATCGCGCGGAGTGCGGTGGCGAGGTCGGGCGAAAATTCGTCTGTAATCGCGGCGATTCTGAATTTAGGGGTCATTGATTATGCGGTTTCGATGCTGGCGGCTTTTTCAAGGTGACGCTGCTCCACTTCAGTCTGGCGGATCACAAACTTTTGAATTTTGCCGGTGACAGTCATGGGGAAGGCGTCCACGAAACGGATGTAGTGCGGGATTTTGAAGTGGGCGATTTTGCCTTTGCAAAATTCGCGAATGTCGTCTTCTATCGCGGTTTCGCCTGGCTTCAGCTTAATCCAGGCGGCGACTATTTCGCCGAACTTCTCGTCAGGCAGGCCGACCACCTGGACGTCGGCGACCTTGGGATGGGTGTAGAGGAACTCCTCTACTTCGCGCGGATAGATATTTTCGCCGCCGCGGATGATCATGTCTTTGAGACGTCCGGTGATGCGGAAATAGCCGTCAGGACGCATGGTGGCGAGGTCGCCGGTGTGCAACCAGCCCTCCGCGTCGACGGCGCGGGCGGTGGCTTCGGGATCCTGATCATAACCTTTCATGATGGCGTAGCCGCGGCCGCAGAGTTCGCCCTGCTCGCCAACGGGAACGATCGAGCCTTCGGGCGAGATGATCTTAATTTCGGTTTCGGGGGCGGCGCAGCCGACTGTGGAGACGCGGCGCTCGACCGAATCGTCCACGCTGGCCATAGTGATGATGGGCGAGCACTCGGTCTGGCCGTACATGATCGTCATTTGAGTGCAATGCATGTCGTTGACGACGCGGTTCATCACTTCGATCGGGCAAGGCGCGCCGGCCATGACGCCGGTGCGGAGGCTGGTGAAATCGAAGCGCGAAAATTCAGGATGAGTGAGTTGGGCGATGAACATCGTCGGCACACCGTAGATGGAGGTGGCGCGCTCGTCATGAATGGCCTGCATGGTGGCAAGCGGGTCGAAACTGGGCGCGGGCAGGATCATGGCGGCGCCGGTGGTGATGACGGTCATGGTGCCGATCACGCAGCCGAAGCAGTGGTACATCGGGACGGGCGAACAAAGCCGGTCCTGCTCGGTGTAGCGAAGGCCGTGCGCGCAAATGCGTCCGTTGTTGATCAGGTTGTGATGGGTGAGCAGGACTCCTTTGGGCGATCCAGTAGTGCCCGAGGTGTACTGCATGTTGAGGATGTCGTGGCAATCGGCGGCGAACTGCGGGATGTCGATGCCGTTGGCGATCATGTTATCCCAGGAGTCTTCGCCCAAGTAAACGACGTGTTCGAGGGCCAGTTTTTCGCCATGAATGGCTTGTTCCAGGATGTCGCGGTATTTCGAGTGGGAGTCCTCGCAGCGGAGGAACAGAGCCTTCATGCCGGAGCGCTTCAGGACGTAGGCTAGTTCGAGAGCTCGATAGGCGGGATTCACGTTTACCAGCACCAGGCCGGCTTGGGGACAGGCTAGCTGCAGGTAGATCCATTCGGCGCAGTTGGTGGCCCAGACTCCGACGCGGTCGCCCGGGGAGAGGCCGAGTCCGGCAAGCCCACGCGCGGTCTTGTCGACTTGTTCGGCAAGCTGCGCCCAAGATAAGCGGATTTTCTGGTGAGGAATGATCAACGCTTCGCGATCGGGAAAGCGGCCCGCGGTTTCCGAGAAGATCTGGGGGGCCGTTTGGGTCGTGAGCGCGAACGAGGGGCCGCGAGCGTAAGAAACCATCGGATCGTATTTTAACGCAGTTACGGATGGAAGAGCCTGCTGAAAGCAGGCTGCAGGCTATATAGCCCGCCCTACAAGACGCGGAGTCCGTGGTGTTTTCAAGTTCGCAGGCGGCCGCGCTTCACCAGGTCAGCCCTTACTTTTTCAAACGGAAGGTCCTTCTCCCCGCGGCGCGATTCCGAAATCAGGCCGTCCCAAAAGTCCTCGATGATGGCTCCGTATTTCTTCAGGTCGATTTGAACGGCGACCTTTCGACCTTTTTCATCAGTGACAAACCGGATTCCAGTCATGGCTTGGCGAGCGTGTATTCGAACTCGTAGGAATGTTTGCCGTCGGCGATGATGATGTTCATTTTGCCGGTTAGGCCGACTAGGTCGCCGGTGCCGGAGTCTGGGACTACGGTTACGCTGAGGGTCGGCGTGCCTCGATCCATCGTGCCGGTGTGTTGAAGGGCGAAGGTGCCTTTGTGACCGGCCAGGGTTCCGGCGACTCGCTCCATCGCGACATAGCCGGCCGAGCCTTTCGTGTCTCCCTGGACGGCCAGCATTTGGCCTTTGCTGGTGCCTTCGAGATCGCCGTGGAACTGTTTGTCGATAGACATGCGGCCGACTGTGGGGTCGCCGCCTTCGTCGGTTTGAGGCTTTAGCTTTACTTCGAACGTTCCGGTGGCGTGCATAGGCTCCTTGGTCTGCGGCATGAGCAATAGGCAGATCGCGGCGATGGTTTTCATGTGGTCATTTCATTGTACGGCGCAGGCAGTTCGGGGAGCTGCCCACTGTGAGAAAATCGCGGAATATGAGACTGGCACTTCTCACACTCACTTTGTCGTGCGCGGGCGCCTCGACTATCGATCAATATTTGTATGCTCCTTTTTCGTCGGCGCTGACGGCTGCGCCTTCGGGCGGGAAAGTCGCTTGGCTGATGAAGGAGCGCGGGGCGAACAATCTGTGGGTCGCGGCGGCTCCCGATTTCAAGGGGCGGCGGCTCACCTCGATCACGGAGGACGACGGGCAGGACATTGGCGAGGTGGCGTGGACCGCCGACGGGAAGTCGATCGTCTATGTTCGCGGAGGCGATCTGGAGACCAATGGCGACAATCCGAATCCGGAGAGCCTGGTCAAGACGCCGGAGCAGGCGGTGTGGATTATCCCCTTCGACGGAGGCGCGCCGAAGAAGCTGAGCGAGGGGCGGATGCCCGCGGTTTCGAAGAACGGCGATGTGGCGTTTGTGCGGAACGGCCAGATCTGGCTTACCAATCTGAATGGCGATAAGCCGGTGGAGATCGTGCACACCAAGGGCCGCTCGAACGAGCTGCGGTGGTCGCCCGATGGGACAACGCTGGCGTTCGTGAACAACCGCTCGGAACACGCGTTTATCGGAGTTTTCAAGATTGGCGGGAAGTCCGTTGGCTATCTCGATCCGAGCGTGGATAGCGATACTGCGCCGGTGTGGAGCTCCGACAGCCGGCGGATTGCGTTTATCCGCATGCCAACCTGGTCGCGGCCTGGTGGCGCGGGGCCAGTGCGGGATGCTCCGCAGCCTTGGTCGATCCGAGTGGCGGATGCAACCACGTTAACGGGCCGCGAGGTGTGGCACGCGGAGAAGGGATCGGGGAGCGCGTTTCATGCCATGGTCGCGTCGAATCAGATTTTGTGGGCGGACGGGGACCGGTTGGTGTTTCCGTGGGAGCGCGACGGGTGGTGTCACCTGTACTCTGTTTCGACCGAAGGTGGCCCGGCGAAGATTTTGACCCCTGGGGCGTTTGAGGTGGAGCATGTTTCGCTTTCGCACGACCGGCGCGAGTTGCTGTTTTCGTCGAATCAGGACGATGTGGATCGGAGGCACATCTGGCGCGTCGCGGCCGGAGGAGGAACTGCGACGCCGATCGTGAAGTTGAGCGAGGGCATCGAATGGGAGCCCGAAGACGTGGGCAATGGCGCGGTGGCCTATTTGCGGTCCAGCCCGAAAGAAATCGGACGGGCGGCGGTGAAGGCTGCGACGGTTCACGACCTAGCTCCGGAGGCGATTCCTGCTGATTTTCCTGCGAACGAGCAGGTAGTGCCGCAGCAGGTGATCTTCCCCGCTTCGGACGGAATGCAGATTCACGGGCAACTGTTTTTGCCTAAGGGATCGGGAAAGCATCCGGCGATCGTGTTCTTTCATGGAGGGTCGCGAAGGCAGATGCTGCTGGGCTGGCACTACATGTATTACTACTCGAACACGTACGCGATGAATCAGTATCTGGCGAGCAAAGGATACGTGGTGTTGAGCGTGAACTACCGCAGCGGGATCGGCTACGGGCTGAATTTCCGGGAGGCGCTGAATTACGGCGCGTCGGGTGGGAGCGAATATAACGACGTGATGGGCGCGGGTTTATATATCGCGTCGCGGGCGGATGTGGATCCCAAGCGGATTGGCGTGTGGGGCGGATCGTACGGAGGCTATCTGACGGCGATGGCGCTATCGCGGTCGAGCGATCTGTTCGCTGCCGGGGTGGATCTGCACGGGGTGCATGACTGGTCGGCGCGCGGAGGCAGTGTGGCGAATCCGAATCTGGATCCAGACAAGCAGAGGGATCAGGCTCGGATCGCGTTCGAGGCGTCGCCGATGGCCACGGTAAAGGGTTGGAAGTCGCCGGTGCTGCTGATTCACGGCGACGATGACCGGAACGTGAATTTCAGCCAAACGATCAAGCTGGTGGAGGCGTTGAGGAATCAGAACACGGAGTTTGAGGAACTGATTTTTCCAGACGAGATTCATGATTTCCTGAGAGTGCAGGATTGGTCGCGGGCGATGCGCGCGGCAGAGGGGTTCTTCGACCGCAAGTTGGCGAAGTAGGGAGAGAGGCTGCTAAAAGCAGGCTGCCGGCTAAATAGCCCGCCCCACTCGCAGGATGCTGAAAGTTCTCACAGGCTGAAGCCTGTGCCACCCTCCGCTCGTAAAATGGCTGATAGCAGGTAGCACAGACTTTAGTCTGTGTTTTGAATGAGCGATGGCTAAGACGTTCTAATGCCGCGGGGCGCGGGTGCCGGGTTCGCGCGAGGCCATGGGACGGGCTTCGTTCACGACTACCGTGCGGCCCATCAGGTCTTTGCCATGGCAGTTTTCCACCGCCAGCTGCGCGGCTGCGTCGTCTTGAATCTCGACGAAACCGAAGCCGCGGGCCTGGCCGGTGAAACGGTCGCGCATGACGGTCACAGTGTCTATCGCGATGCCGTATCCGGTAAAGAAACTCTGGACATCGGTCTCACTTGCGGCGTACGGGAGATTTCCTACAAAGAGCTTTTTCACGAGCGACTCCTCCAAAATACGAAGCATTATGCCACGCACTTTTGGCGAAGTCAAAGGGGCTTATTGCTCGAAATATCCGGTCGCCAGCTCGGGTTTATGCTCCAGGGCCTGACGCCAGTAATTGCGCGCTTCCTCGACGTTTCCCTGAGCCTTCAACGCATGCCCGAGGTTCAAGAGAGCTTCGGCGAAGTTGGGACGCTCCGTGAGAGCTTCCTGATAGAGACGAATGGCGTCTTCGTGCTGTCCGGCTTTCTGCAGCAGCAGGCCGGTGTTATAGAACAGCTCCGGGGTCCGCTCGCCCGCTTCGATCAGCTTGGCTTGCAGGTCGAGAGCCTTCTCCACATCCTCGCGTTCCACGGCCAG
Organism: Bryobacterales bacterium; assembly: GCA_963813145.1. Taxonomy (GTDB): domain Bacteria; phylum Acidobacteriota; class Terriglobia; order Bryobacterales; family Bryobacteraceae; genus Palsa-187. The sequence continues at coordinate 1,054,905 of CAWEXX010000004.1, read as the reverse complement.
CGCGGCCAGACCGCGCAGGGCATCGATGGAATGCGGATCCGCTTCGAGCACGCTCTCAAACGCTTTCGCGGCGCTCTCGTGATCTCCCAGGTTCCAATACGACAGTCCGAGATTCAACTGCGCTTCCGGCCACGGAGACCGTTTGCGCACGCAGGCCGCGAACGCTTCCGCGGCGCCGCGGTGATCGGCTCGCTGGAGGCGCAGGTAGCCTAAGCGGAACCACGCGTCTTCCCATTCCGGATTGCGGCTGAGCAGCTTGACGTACAGGCGCTCGGCGTCTTCCTTCTCGCCTTGTTGTTCCAGCACGCTGGCCAGATTGTAGATGACGTCGGCCAGGTCCGGAGCGATCTGCAACGCTCGCTCGTAGGATTCACGCGCCTGCTTCAGTTCGCCCAGCTCCTGCCGGACGATGCCCAGATTCACATGCGCCTGTTTGGCGTCGGGACGCACGCGAACTGCTTCGCCATAAGCTTTGGCGGCCTGTTCCAGGTGTCCGCATTTCTGTTCGGCGACGCCCAGGTTGAACCAGCGCTCGAAATGATCGGGCGTGAATTCCACCAGCTTGGTGCAATAGCGGCCGGCGGCTTCGTATTCGTTGCCGTGGAACGCGCAGGTAGCCAGGCCTTCGAGCGCGGCCTGCGAGAACGGACGCATGACCAACAGGCGCTCGGAGTATTGCTGGATCAGCGCGTGATCCTTGCGCGCCATCCCGATGGTGATCAGATTCACCAGGCATTCTTCGGACTGCGGATTCTTTTCGAGAATTTTCAGATAGAGCGCCGTGGCTTCGTCGAACTTCCACAGCAGCTGCTGCGAAACGGCCTTGCCGAACGGTCGCGGTTTCATGCTCCGGCTGGCGCGCCAGCACCTTGTCGAAGCAGGCGATGGCCGGCTCCGGCTTTTCCTGATGCAGCAGGCAGATGCCGAGGCCCAGCTGCGCTTCTTCGCGCTGCGGGTCGACTTCGAGAGCCTTCGTGAAGGAGTCGGTCGCTTCCTGCCAGCGGCCCAGCTTCTCATAGCAGATGCCGAGGTTGAAATTCGCGGTCGCGTGACGGGGAGCCAGCGTGAGCAGCTTCTCGTAGGTCTTGATCGCGTCGTCGAACTGTTCCAGCTCGAACTGGATGTGGCCCTTGGCGGCGAATACTTCGGGCGTTTCCTCGCCGTTCTCGATGGCGGTATTCAGCTCGCGCAGCGCTTCCTTGCGCTTTCCTTCCAGGTGCAGCGAGACCGATTGCGCCAATGCGGGAGATACCGCCTTGCCCGTGGCGCGCAGCGCCGAATCTGTTCCGTTCTTACGTCCGCTCATGGTTGCCAGCTCCCGTTTGTCGATGGAATGTTATAAGGCGCCAGGTACGCGCACAGCCGTCCGAGCATGTCGTATTGATGCATGACCTGAACCCAACGCAAGCGCGAGGACTTCCCCGCGCGCCGTGAAGAATCCGACGCCGCCCTTCCGCAATCGCGGCTCTGACCAGCTATCGACCATTTGTCCCTGAATCGTGAGGGCGAAACTGTCGCCATGAATATCCATGTGCACGCGGTACAACATATCTTCGCGGGCGTTGATGTACGCGACCGTATCGGCGCGGTCCTGGGCGACTCCGTGAATCACCGCATAACGGGTCACGCCGACGGTTGGAACCGGTCCCGGCTTGAGGACAACTAACTTCACCACGTAGTAATCGTCAAAATCGGCCGCGCGCACTACCCAGCTGAGCGCTTTTTTATCGATCATTCCCAGAAATTGCAACTGATAGTCGGTCAGATCTACGGAGGGGCGGTATAAAGCCAGGGGGCCGGGGCGGACAAAGCCGGTGGAGTCGAATTCCCAGTCGGTGGTGCCTCCACGGCTGGTCCAGTCGTCGAGACCGGCGCGGAAATCCTCGTCCAGCGCCACGGCGGCGCGGTTCATCATGTTCTGGCGGACGTTCAGCCACTTCTCATTCAGCTTGCTCTGGAAGTTGCGTTCCACCACCTTCTGGATGCCGCCGACTTGCGCGGGCGCGGTGTACGGGATCTTTTTCAAGGACGGGTTCAGAGCCAGGCCCAGCAGGATCGGAATGCCGAAGACCAGAAGTTTGAGATCGCGAGGAGCGTGTTTCCAGAAGCCGGTGACGTGCATCCAGGCGGTGGCCGCGGTGACGTCGCGGCTGGGAGGAGGCACCAGCTCATCCAGACCCAGGACCGGAGTATCCTTTTTCTCCTCCGGTTTTACAGCTTGCACTGAAGGAATAGGAGAAAGTATGTCGGCCACGGGCTTCGCGTCGATCGGCTCCAGGTGGGACGCGGGGCGCATCGGCGCAGTCTGCAAGGGCTGGGGCAGGCTTACGGATGGCGCGGTTGCCAGGGACGTGGGTCCGTTCGCCTGAAGCGCAAGCGGCAGCAGACCGGCCGCGCCTGGCGCAGGAGTTTGTTTCGCGGCGAAGGTCCGCGGCGACGAAGCCTGGGCGGCGATGTTCTGCCGTTCCGGAATCGCCACGCCGTTGACGGCAGGGAGATTTTCGGGCTCGATGGTGGCGACCGAGGTGACCGCATCGCGCGTCGCTACGGAGTAGCGGCTGCCGGCCGCCAGGCGAAGGCGGGGACGAAGCGCGGGGGTCGAAAACTCATAGCGCGGTAACTCCGGGCTGGCTCCGGTTCCCAGCGCGCGGAGATTATCGATCCAGGTTCCATGCACCAGGGGGACCTGATCGATGGAAAGCCGCCGCAATCCCGCCTGTAGCGGAACCGCTACGGCCAGTGTCACCCCGCATTGCATTGTTCCCAGAGGAAGCTGGGCTTTGTGAACTTTCGAAAATGGCGCGGCCGGCCAGGGATCGTGCCGGGTGGGCTGCTGCGAACTGTCGCGAACCTGGAAACTGGCGAGTGCCACACGCCCGGCAAAGGGAACGCTGTCAACCTCCGGCTCCAACGTGGCCAACGCTTGCGGAGCGGCTGAAAAGGCGACGTCGCGGCACGGCAGCATCGTTGTTTCGAGCGGCTCTACCCGCGGCCTGGGGGCGTACTGCCGGGGCCCGACAGGCATCGTGGCGATTCCGGCGGCCTGAACATGATTGATAGACGAGGCACTCCGGCTCAAGGGCAGTCGTACTAGACCCAGCAGCAGCATGGGCTCGGGATCCGCCATTTGGAGACGATCCGCGGGCCAGCGCGGCTGAGGCATGAAGAAATCGCTTGAGAACGATTCCGCGATAGGACCCGGAACTTCGATCTCGTCCGCGCCCGCCAATTGCGGCGCCCAGAATGGCGTCTGCATGGGCAGGTCCGATTCATAAGCGAAAGGATCGGCGGCGATGAATACGGGCGTTCGGGTGGAGCGCGGCTCGATTTGAGACAGCATCAATCCGCTGGGCGGAGGTGTTTTATCCTCTGTAGGCGGTGGGGCGAGAATCGCCTGCACTACTTCCGGCGGACGGTATGCATGCAGGGAATCGTGCGTCTGATGCAGACGCTCCACACCCAGGCGTTCCTGTTCCTGCCAGTACAGCTTCCGGTGCGGCGCGGAACAAAACTGGCCACTCGTGATTTTCCTATAGAGCGGCAGTTTCCCGTCACAATATAGGCATCGTATATCACTAGACCACGACATCAACTTAAATAGTACCGGCGGTTGGCCAGAATGAACACTGAGTGATTCCCTTAGTATGTGGGTAGGGTTTTGGCTTATGGTACGAAGGTTCCATTACTTATGGTTTCGGCGTGCCGGGGCGATAATCGATCGAGAATTCTCCGCCACGACCCTCGCGCCGGCTGGAATGCCCAACACAGAATCGCCGCTCCCGCCAGATGCGCGAGCCCAAATATCAAATTCGCTCCCAAATAGGCGGAACCGCGAGTATGGATGAGATTTCGCAATCCAAAGGAAATCGCGACGCCGGTAGCGACGATTCCGAAACCGGCGCTGACCGTGAGATATTGGGGGTCCCTTCGCTTGGAACTCAGTAGCGCGGTCCATAATCCCAGGTTCAGAATCGCCGCGCTGAAATTGAGCAGCTGGCTGGTCTGATCGAACCACGCGCCTTTGACGAATGCTCCTTTGAAGATCACAAAGGGTAAAGACACGCCGATCAAGGCAACGATCACAAGCGTCTTACGCACTGCCGCTCGCGCCGGACTCCCCTCCATCGCCTGGTACGCCAGCAGGATCAGCATGAGGAACAAGAGCAGGTCGAGAGCGATCTCGTCAGTCCAGAAAACCAGGCGGTATGCCTTTGCCCTGATCCCAAACCGGTGAGCCACCACCATCTCCAGCACGGAGGTGCTCAACTGAATCAGACTATATGTGAGGACGAAGGCGTATTTGCGTGCCGGACCTATCAAGAGCAAGACTACGGTCGCCACTTGGAGCAGGCCGATCGATAAAGCTAGGGCATCCACGAAATAGTCCACGCTAGCTCATCGGAAGATTTGTGGTAGGGTGTGAACATTCATGCGCTTTATCATGGTCTTCATCGCAGCCGGAGTACTCTCGGCCCAGGGCACCACGCCGAAATCCAAGGCTACCGAGTACCCCGTGCATGCGCAGTTGGACTCCGTCACCCTGGCAGCCAGATACCTGGTTCATTCACTTCCGACCTCGAAAGAGATCCTGATTACCAACGACTATCTGGTCGTCGAGGCGGCATTTTATGGTCCTCCCTTCAGTCGGCTCCAGTTGTCTCCGGACATGTTCAATCTACGCATAAACGGCCGTGGAGGCCTCATTCCCTCTCAGCCTGCGCGAATGGTGGTTGGGTCTATCAGAACCCAATCCGGCGGACAGCCCGCCGCGAAAAGCACCGTAAGCGAGAGGCAACAGCAAGACTCCCTCTATTACCGCGTGGAGAATGTATCTTTGCCAGAAGGAGAAAGGACGCTGCCTTTCTCGGGCCTGCTTTACTTTCCCTACCGGGGCAGCGCCCAAAGCATTCAATCGGTGCAGTTGCTTTACGACGGGACAATGGGAAAAACTACGCTAAAACTTCTGCCGTGATTGGAAATCCGGAATGTTATGCGGCGTACGCCTCCAGGCGTGCCGCATCGAGATACGTGTCGATGTGTCTTTCCAGGCTCACTCCGAACGTCGACACGACTGTCGACGCGGCACGCGTGGACGCGCGCGCCACACCAGGAAAGATAATATTCACTATGAGTGACTACACTAGGAGGCGTTTCGCCCTTCTCCTTTTTCCCGCCGTTCTTCTCGCGCAGCCGGAACCGGACGCGCGCGAATTGCTGCTTCACTCGGCCGACGCCATCAAGAAATATTCCAGCTATCAGATTCATTCCCTGAGTCTCATCGAAACCCGCGGTGGGATGAACAACCGACTCGAAATGCCGGCCGTCATCAGCGTCCGCCGACCGGACCGCATGCGCATCGAATCGCACAGCGGAGCCGCCGCGATGACCGTGGTCAGCGATGGCGCGCACACCTACATCTATCTCGATCAGCAGAAGAAATACATCAAGCGAGCCGCTACCAGCTCCCCTGAATCCGCGCTCGGGGAAAATGGGGTTTTTAAGAACCTGCCGGACATCTCGAACTCCATTCAGAGTGTGAAAATCACCGGCGAAAAAACCATGGAGATCGACGAGAAGCCCTACGAATGCTGGGTGGTGGAAGCGCACTACGAAACGATTAAGCTGCCGGATCAGCAGATGACCATCAGCGACGCCGTGCAGATCAGCTGGATCTCAAAGACTCTGGGACTGACGCTGCAGAACAGCTTCACCGCTCATCTGATCATCGGCACGCTGCCGGAGCCGGTCGAGATGACGCAGGCCACCACCACCATGGGGCTCGCGCTAAACCCAGGCCTGCCCGATTCGCTGTTCGTCTTCACGCCGCCCGAAGGCGCGAAAGAAACTGCCGACTGGACTCTGCCAGGCATCATCAAGCCGGAGGTCGAGGGCAAACCCGCGCCCGCCCTGAAAGGAGCTCCGCCGACTGATGGAAAAGTAGTGCTACTCGAGTTCTGGACGACGTGGTGCGGCCCCTGTAAACGGGAGCTTCCGATTCTCGAAAAACTGCACAAGGAATTTCGGTCGAAAGGACTGGTGGTCGTGGGGGTGAATGTCGGGGAGGATAAGGCTGCGGTGTCCAAGTACATGACCGCCGCGGGACTGACGTATCCGGCCATTCAGGTAGCGGCCGACGACGAGCTATTAAAGTCGCTCTCCGTAAATGCATTTCCCACGTTGGTTCTGATCGACCGAAAAGGCAATGTCGCGCAGTACGAGATCGGTGCGAAAGGCGAAGCAGGGCTCCGGGCAGCGCTGGAAAAGCAGGGGATTCAGGCCGCTGCAGTGGCGAAGTGACCGCGCTACCGAGCCGTGACCGAAGGGAGCGGAGTTCTGATTGACGTCGCAACAATTCACGCGGTCATGGGTTATATCCATACACCGGCCGCGTTGCGCCTGACCGTTCGCCGGTAAACACAAGCTGCTCGACATGCGTCATAACTAGTGGCCCGTCTTGGAGATACCCCTCCATGACTGTCGGGGTTCGGTATGAACTCTCGACCGAAGGGGTAACGATTTGGCCGCGACGATCACTAGAGTGCAATTGGAGCCCACTTTGAGATCATGCCGTTTCCAGAACTGCCTGCTGCTCCTGCTCGCAACGGCATCCGGGCTCTCGGCCTCGATGACAGTATCGTTACAAACCTCGAAATCTTCTCCTGTGCCACTTGGCACTCCGGTCACCTGGACCGCCTCGGCCTCCGGAGCAAGCGCTGGGACCCTCCTATACCGCTTCCGGGTTCAAGCTACCGGCGCTAATTTCCGGACCATCGTGGATTACGGAACGAACCCAGTGCTGACCTGGACCACGATCGATCAGGAGGGCTCCTATCAGATAGAGGTCGCAGTACTTAACGCCAACACACTGGAACAATCGGTCAGCACGAGCACGACCTCCTTCAGCCCATTGGTCCACGGCACAACTCCCGTGGTAACGCCCAGCGCCAATCCTTTGGTGTTCATTTACAGCGCCCCCCCGTGCCCGCTGGGCGAGCGGATTAGAGTTCAATTCCAGGCTTTTCCCGGCCCGAGTCAGCACACCCCCTATCAGGCATGTGTGGCTGGAGCCAGCAGGAACTTCTATTTGGCCGGCATGCAGCAAGGCGCCGCGTACCAGGTCCAGCAAGCCTTCGACACTAGCAGGACGGGGGCGGCTGGGCCGGTGATCCATTTCTCGGTCCCCGCCACCGCAGCCCTCCCGACGACGTTCACGCCGTTGAACCTGGGTGTGGCTCCATCGGGCCTGCTGCTGCAGAGCCTTTTAGGAAGTGCTGCCCTGGCGACCGACCTGAATGGCAACCCGGTCTGGCTAGGCCCTCCCGATATCAGTTTCATCACTCGGCCGGTAACGGGCGGCACGTTTCTAGGGATCGTCGAGGACAGCACCCAGGATCCCTCCCACCAGTTCATTCGCGAATTTGACCTGGCCGGAATTACCGTCGCCCAAACCAATGCGGCCCGGGTCAACCAGCAGTTGGCGACCCTCGGCGTGCATGCCATCACCGGTTTCCATCACGAGCTGCGAAAGCTCCCCGGCGGCGGCTACCTGGCGCTCGCGGCTTCGGAGCGCATCCTGACGAATGTGCAAGGTCCCGGCAACGTGGATGTCCTTGGCGACACTATAGTGGTCCTGAACCAGGACCTGCAGGTCACCTGGGCATGGGACGCCTTCGACCATCTGGACACCAGCCGGAAGGCCACTTTGGGCGAAACGTGCATATACCCGGCTGGACTTACCTGCGCGCCTTTCTACCTGGCTCCGGTCGCCAACGACTGGCTGCACGGCAACGCGCTGCAACTGACGCCGGACGGCCACATTCTGTACTCCTCGCGCCATCAGGATTGGGTGATCAAGATAGACTACGCCAGTGGCGCCGGGAGCGGGAAAATTCTCTGGCGAATGGGAAAAGACGGTGATTTCCAGATTCAGTCCTCGGATCCGAACCCGTGGTTTTCCCATCAGCACGACCCCAATTTCGAAATCAACAACACGACGCTGCTGGTCTTCGACGATGGCAACGTGCGGGCCGCGGCCGATCCCAAAGCTCACAGCCGTGGACAGGTGCTCCAGGTCGATGAAGTCAATAGAGGGGTCATACTTGTCTTGAACGCCGATTTGGGAGTGTACTCCGCGGCGCTCGGCACAGCGGAGCAGCTCCCGAACGGGCACTATAATTTCGATGCCGGTTTTCTGCTCAGCGCGGACGCGAACGGAAATCCTGTGTACAACGCTCAGTCGTTGGAAGTGGATCTGGCCGGCCACACTGATTTCGGCGTTCAGTTCGGCACTCTCGAATACCGGACTTTCCGGATACCGGACTTGTACACGGCTCCGGAAGACGTTTTGCGTCCCCGCCCCCTGATTCCTAGACGCTGATAGCAGCCAGCCCCACGCTGACGCATGGGGTATGTATTCATTCGTCGTTATTAGCCGGGGCTGCTCTTCTTGACTCCGCTCACTGAGCCGTCTACACTAACGTATTCGCTCAGGGAAGTATCAAATGAGTCAAGAAGTCGTATCCAGACGCGCGTTCATCGGCGCCGGAACTGGAACTTTGGCCGCTGCATCGGCTGTTCGCGCTCAGTCCTCCAGGCCGCCGAACTTCATCGTCATCTGCTGTGACGACCTGGGTTATGGCGACCTCCATTCGTACGGATCGTCGCTGCCCACTCCGAATCTGGATCGCATGGCTCTCGAAGGCGTCCAGTTCAGCCAGTTTTACGCGGCGAACTGCGTGTGCTCGCCGTCTCGCGCGGCCCTGCTGACCGGCTGCTATCCTACTCGCGTCGGAGTGCCTGGTGTCCTTTGGCCCACGGACACCACCGGCCTCTCGCTTTCGGCGCCGACCATTGCCGAAGTTTTGAAGCCCGCCGGATTCGCCACCATGTGCACCGGCAAGTGGCATGTGGGCTCGGCCGCGCAATTCATGCCGAGGAGCCGGGGCTTCGACCACTATTACGGGATCCCCTACAGCAGCGACATGGCGCCCTCGATCCTGATTCAGGACGGCGCCGTGATTGAATCGCCCGTCCAATTGGATACGCTTACTCAGCAGTACACGCAGCAGTCCGTCAATTTTATCGCGAGCAACAAAAACAACCCGTTTTTCCTGTACCTGGCGTATAACACTCCTCACCTTCCGCTGGCGGCATCTCCGGCGTTTCTGGGTAAATCGCCCCTGGGGCTGTACGGCGATGCAGTCCAGGAAATCGACTGGAGCGTGGGGCAAATCCTTCAGTCCCTGCGCGACAACGGAATCGACAACGACACCATGGTGATGTTCACCAGCGACCATGGGCCGTGGTATCAAGGCAGTGCCGGGAAGCTGCGGGGGCGCAAGTGGTCGACCTATGAAGGCGGAGTCCGCGTGCCGTGCATTGCGCGTTTTCCCGGCCAGATTCCCGCTTCGTCGAGCCACACCAGGGGACGCGTAAACCACGCGATGACTTCGGCGATGGATATTCTCCCGACCATCGCGCGTATGGCGGGCGTTGCGGCCCCGAAAACTTTGGACGGCATTGACATCGGGCCGATCCTGTCCGGACAGGTGGACCGCATCGATCGCGAAGCGCTCTTGCACTTCAACGGTTGGGACATGCAATGCGCCAGTTACGGTCCGTGGAAGCTGCACATTTCCCGCGCCAATAACTTTCCCTGGGGTCCCGCCCCGGTAGGCGGAGCCTACAATCTGCCATTGCCGGCGCCGGAGCTTTACAACTTGGATCTAGACCCAGGTGAAACCTGCGACGTCGCCCCCGCGAATCCCAGCGTGGTCGCGGATATTTCCGCCCGCGTGCGAAAACAGCTGCCCACGTTTCCAAACGACGTAATGAACGCGTGGAACGCCACCATGAGCCACCAGGTTCAGAACACGTCCGTCGGAGCTCTGCCCGTGCTGGCATCGTAGTGGCCTGCGCACAACTCCGCGTTACAATGTGCGAGCCCCACGCTGACGCATGGGGCTAATAATTGGCACGTCCACAGCCCCATGCGTCAGCGTGGGGCTAGCGCATATTCCTAGCTAGGGGCTCAGTTGCTGCCAGGGGATTTTGCCGGGTACTTCTTGGCAGCGTCTTCCCATTTGAACGGAAGGACGTCGGGTACAACCAAGACTTCGGTGGAAAATTTGAAGGGTGGGGCGCCCTGCCTGCCAGGGCCGGGATAAGTCAGCTCGACGTAGAAGGCGGTAAAACCTTTCGCCGGCTTCGGAACCTGGGCGACGTAGACTCCTTTTTTCTCTTCGCTGAGTTTAGTGGACGTGTAGGCTTTGCCGATGGTGTCCAGCCGAAAGTCGCGGGCATCGGGGTTCGTTGCTTGCCAGAGTTGAACCTCGGCGGGCTTGTCCTGCACGCTGACGACGATAGATCCGTTTTGCATTTTCCATGTAAAGCGCGGGCGGGGAGTATTGGAGACGATCGCTTGATAGAAGGCCAGCATGCTGTCGGTGGCATCCCCACCCTCGAGGTTGTGCTTGACGTTCGGGACATAGCGGATATGCTTTTCCTCGGGGAGCGCTGAGTAGTAGAAGTGGGAGTTGTCGGGAAGGAAGTATTGGTCTCCGGACGCGTTGATCAGGAACTTCGGCATTTTCATTTGCGGGCGGTCGCGGTAGTTGAAGGGGTCCTCGATGTCGAGGACGGCTTTGTATTCGGGGGTTCCAATTTTCGCGGGAAAAAGTCCCTGACGGACGTAGTCGTTCAGGGCAGTGGAGAAGAAGCCGTAGGCTTCGAAGTGATGTCTGGTGATGACTTCGCTGTTGAGTGCGTCGATCACCATGGGCATGATCGCGACCACCCGCTTGTCGACGGCTCCGACGAGCCAGGTTGTCCAGCCCCGCTTAGAACCTCCGGCGACCACGAAATTGTCTACTTTTATTTTGCCTCCAGCTTCGGTGGCGAGGAACTCCTGAATGGCATCCATGGCCCGGACTCCGCTTTTGACCATCGCGAGGCGGACGAGCCAAGTGTCGTCTTTGGTAGTGAAGTGTTTGACGCGAGAGTAAGCGATGATGTCGTCTTCGGAGCGGCCTTTGTCGGGAGAGTCGGTGAAGAAGAGGGGCTGGTTAGGGACCATGCCGAGGTCGGCCACGACGGAGTTGGTTTCGGTGGCGATGCGCGCGGAGCGTGGGTTGGGCTTGGAGGGCGCAGGGTCGCCGTTCTTGCCGCCGCCGATGAACAGGAGGGCCTTGCTGGTAGTAACTTTGTCGGGGCGAGTGATGGAGAGCCAATGCTTCCAGACAGGGCGGTCGACGTCTTTGTCTGTGCGCCAGGTTTGCGAGGTGAGTTCGAGGACGTCGGTGCGGAAGCCCTCTCCTGGGATGGTCTTGACGCGCTTCCAGCCATAGACAGAATCTTTGGCGGCGACGTATCGGTCCAGCGCGGTTTCCGGTTGGGCGAAGAGGACGGCGCAAGCGAACAGAGGCAGTGCGAATCGACGGGGGCGCATTAACGACAGTATAAAATGATCGGACCTGCGCGTACGGATAGTTGATTCCTACGCGTGGGCTTGTGCAACGCGAGTGCGAGGCGCTGCGGCTCTGGCGCGCAAGTTTCGATTCAGTTCTGGAGTCTGTTGCTCTTCCATCGACCGCAGCCACTGGGCGACTGTCTTCCGGCCTTCTCTCTTTGCAACTCCGTGTTGCTGATGCAACTGTTCGACCAAGTAATTCTGCCACGCTTCGAGGTGATTAGGGTTCATACAACGGACTCCTTTTTCGTTAGGCCGCGAACGCCGGTGCATTGGAAGCAATGCAGTCGATGCCAGCCAGCAGGTAAATGGCCACGTTCTACCTCGTAAAATCTTAAAGACTCTCAGGGACAGTGACCATCGGCGGTCATGTGACCAGCTGTCGTCAACTTAGCTCGAAGAGGATGTCAGGTGTTCACGTAGCGCCCGTGCCTCGGCCAGAACGGCACGAGCGGCATCGATTGCGGGATCCGATGCGGGACCTTTTGGTGTCGGAGCTTCGCCTAACCCCGAATCGCGGTATTGGCGGAGCCGCTCCACCATGAGATCCCGGATGGCGTTGGCATTGGACACACACCTAAATCGTCCGATGTGACTGTCGCCCCCGCCCTTAGATCCACCGCCGGCAGACTGCACTTCCACGTCTGCGAGCTTCAAAAGATTTTGGAGCGGCCCAGCGGTTACACGAATTTCCTGGATATTCGAAAACGTCATGGTGAGTTCCTGCATATTAAAAACTCCCGTGCGGATCCTCAGACTACGATCCGTGACGACATACCAGCGAAGCGAGTAATTCAGACGTTGAGAGAAAAACGTGAAGACCACCGACGCCGTGAAGACCAGGAAGGTGTGAAAGCGGAAGTACAGCACGGTGAGCGTCACAGGCGCGGCGATGGTGGTTGCGAGAGCTTTCAGGACGTAGTATTTCATGAGCGCGGGACACGGCCGGTTGATGACCGCGATATGGTCTGGTATCGCATGCGGAGGCATAGGACGCTAATTCTAGCAGCCGGAATTATCACTGGCAGGTAATCAAAAGAGTCCTCCGGCTTTGTTTCGGTGAGCCTGGAAATGCACATCGCCACTCTCGAAAACACCGGCTGCGAGGCTGACCCTTCAGGCCAAAGGCGTCCGGGCTGCGCCCGGATGGACCGATAGACAATAGGTCCGCAGGCTGCCGGCCTGCACCACAATTTCCGACGTTCCCTAATTCTTCAAATACTTCGCCAGGAACGCATAAACTTCCTCCCGCGATTCCCTCGCGAGCTTGGTATCCAGCCGGTTGAACATATGCCCGCCCGGTGCGTCTTCGTAAATTTTCGACTCGAACTTCTTGCCCTCCGCTTTCAGCGCCATGATCATGCGCTTCACCTCCAGCACGTTGACGTCCTCGTCGTTGGTGTTGGTGTGAATCAGCAGCGGGGTCTGCAGCTTCGCCGCATAGGTGATGGGCGACCGCTTCTCATACTCCTTAATATCGTCGCGCACCGATTTGCCGATGTGATACGCCGCCGAATACTGCGCCCGGTACGCATCGGTCTGATACCCCAATCGCAGCACCAAGTCGCTTACCGGAACGCCGGCATAGGCCACCGTGTAAGCCTCCGGATGCAGCAGGATCTGCATCAAGGTGATCAAGCCGCCGTGGCTCCAGCCGATCGCTCCAACTTTCTTGGGATCCAGGAAACTATACTTCTCCAGCATCCATTCCTTGCCCGCAAGCACATCGTCCACTTCCCGCCCGCCGTAGTCGATCTGGTTCTGGAACCCCTGTCCATACCCCGTGCTTCCGCGGTAATCCGGAGCGATCACCGCGTATCCCTGCTCCATCATTTCGCGAATGATGTGCGCCAGCTCCACCGACGACACGTTGCCATGCAGCCCCTGATGCGCCAGCACCAGCAGCGGCTGCTTCTTGGTCCGATCCATTTTTTTAGGAATGAATGTATAGGCGCGAATGATCAGCGGATTCCCCGCCCCCGGAGCCGTCCGAATCGCAATATGCACCGGAGGCAGACTCGCATAGGCGACCTTATCGACGTCCGCGATGTCGCTGAGCTTCTGCACCCACATAATATCGTCGAGCGCTTTCAGCACCGTATCGTTGGGATTACCTTGAGCGGCCGGAGCAGGCGTAGTGGCAGCGGCGGCCCCACCACGTCCCGCGCCAGCAGGAGCCGGAGTCGCAGCGGGAGGCGTGTTTTGAGCAAGTAAAGAAAGACTAAAAAGAAGGAGAATCGGAATCTGCATCAGAATAGTTTAGCGGAGATGGGAAAAGCCCCGAGCCGGGATTGAACCAGCGACATCCAGTTTACAAAACTGGCGCTCTACCAACTGAGCTATCGGGGCGTATATATCTATTTTAGACGAAACAAAACTCGGCTTGCGAGTGTCACCTGACACAGGAGAGCCTATGGCAACCACATCGATTGCTCATCCGCCGATTGTTTCCCCGGATGAGTGGCTCGGCCGGCGCCTGAAACTGCTGGCGCACGAGAAGGAGCTCACGAAAGAATACGATCGGCTGAACGCGGAGCGGCGCCGCCTTCCCATGGTGAAGCTGGAGAAGAGCTATTCGTTTGACGGACCGGGCGGCAACCGGAGCCTTCCAGATTTGTTCGACGGGCGCAGGCAGCTGATTGTTTATCACTTCATGTTCGACCCGGCTTGGGACCAAGGATGCTCGGGGTGCACAAGCTATGTGAGCGCGCTGGGCGATTTATCTTTGCTGAATCAGCGCGACACCACCTTCGTCGTCATTTCGCGCGCTCCGCTGGCGAAGCTGGAAAAGTACAAGGTAGAAAAGGGATGGGATATCGCGTGGTATTCGTCGTTCCGAAGCGACTTCAATTACGACTTCCACGTCACTCTCGATCCGAAGGTCGCGCCCCAGCAGTACAACTATCACGAGGTGAAGATGGAAGGCGAGGAGCATGGGCTGAGCGTGTTCTTCCAGATGGACGACGACGTGTTCCACACGTATTCGGCGTATGCGCGGGGGACGGAATCGCTGACCGACGCGTACCGGCTGCTCGACGTCACTCCATACGGCCGCCAGCAGGATTTTGAGGTGTCGCCGGAAGGGTGGCCGCAGAGGCCGACTTACGGGAAGTAAGACATTCCGGTGGGCCAGGTCCCCGACCTGCCGCGACTAGTGCCCTGCCGCAAAGACAACCTTATTATGCAGTTCGTGGCGTACGCGCCCACGCGTGCCGCATCGACACTCATGTCGATGCCTGGCGTCGAGACGAGTCTCGACGCGGCACGCACGAAGTGCGTACGCCACGCGGTCTTCTCTGAGACATGCACCTAATGCCCACTCTCAGCGCCGAGAAGTTTGTTCAGCTCCGCCAACTTTCCATCCAGTTCTTTGCGTAATACCTCATACCGCTCAATCGCGTCGCGGCCGATTTTCTGGTCGGTTGCGGTGGTCAGGCTGTACAGATACGTGATGTGCGTCTGCAGCTCAGGCTTGCTGTAGCGGATCGTCGGTGTGATTACGTGGGACGCCAGCTCCGCTAGTTTGGGATTGCCGCGGAGCTTGGCAACCATTTTGTTCACTTCGCTGACCATGTCGCGAACTCTCATGTTGTGGTCGAATTGCTCTTTCAGATCGGCCGTGGTTACGCCGTCCTTGGTGATGCGCGGATCTTCGATCAGCGTGAACGGCTGCGTCGCGGTCCATGAGCCAGCGGTGATTTTTGCCTGATATTTTCCCGGAACTGCGGCCGGGCCGTTAGGACCTTCGGGCCTCGTGGCGCTTTGCCAGGGGCCCGGGTAGCGCAGGTCCCAGGTGAAGCGGTGCATGCCCGGTTTGGCGTCGAGAGGAATGACCGCGCCGCGGCCTCGACGTCCTCCTCCGTCTTCCTCGTCAGTGGGAGCGGCTTCCACCGCCGCATTCGAAGAGAATTTGCGGATCGGTTTGCCCGATGCATCCAGGATTTCCAGGGTCACTTCAGATGGAGCCGACAAGTAGTAATCGATCTGCGCGCCGGTCTGCGGATAGCGGATCGTCTCGGTTCTGGTTAATCCCTCCAGGGCCTGCGCGCCCGGCGTCCGCACCGCTTCTCTCGGAGTGAAAAGTAGGTTCTGCGCCGCCGTGCCGTCTTTGATCTGATGCAGAGGCGTCAGGTTATCCAGAATCCAGAAGCTGCGGCCCTGCGTCGCGAGGACCAGGTCTTTGTGCGCGACCTTGATATCGGTCACAGGCGTTACCGGCAGATTCAACTGGAAGGTCTGCCAGTGCGCTCCGTTGTCGAAGGAGATGTAGATTCCGAATTCAGTCCCGGCGTAGAGCAAATACGGACGGTCCGGATCTTCGCGGACGACTCTGGTCGGCTCGTCCGCCGCGATGCCGTTCTTGCCGTCGGTCAGGCGAGTCCATGTTTTGCCGAAGTCGTCAGTGCGGTAGATGTAAGGAGCGAAGTCGCCGAGCAAGTAGCGATAGAGAGCGACATACGCAGTGCCGGGCCGATGCGGGCTCGGCTCGATGTTCTGGACGCGGCCTCCCGAAGCGAGCTGCGGAGGCGTGACGTTTGTCCAGCTCTCGCCGTCGTTGCGCGACACGAACACGAGCCCGTCGTTGGAGCCCGTCCAAATGAGCCCCTTCTGCACCGGCGATTCGCGAATCGAATAGAGCGTGCTGTACACTTCTTCGCCGGTAGCATCGCTCGTAATGGGCCCGCCGCTGGCGGCTTGCGTGCCGTCGGGATGCAGAGTGAGATCGGGGCTCAGACGAGTCCACGTTTTGCCGCCGTCTCTCGTGCGATGAACAAACTGCGAGCCGTAATAAACGACGCGCTGATCGTGCGGAGAAACCTCCATCGGCGAAACGCGCTGGAAGCGATACGTGACCTCGCTGCCTCCGTTGCCGTACAGCGATTCCGCGCCGATCCAGTAGCGCATTTCATTGGTCGTAGTCATGTTGCGGCGGCTGAACTGGCCTTTGCAACTGCCGTAGACGATTTCCGGATTGGAGAGATCGGGAATGATGGGGCCGGTCTCGCAGCCGGGGCCGGTGCGGAACAGCTCGCTATCGTCCAATAGGGAGGCTGGGCGCGATCACGGTGGTGTTGTCCTGCTGGGCTCCGTAGACGCGGTAGGGATATTGATTGTCGACCGCGACCTGATAAATTTCGGCCGTGGGCTGGTTGGTTTGCGTGCTCCAGGTGCGTCCGCCGTCGAGCGAAACGTTCGCGCCGCCGTCGTTCGCCTGGATCATATAATCGGAGTTTTTCGGATTGATCCAGAGGTCGTGATTGTCGCCATGCGGGACCGGAGAGGTCCGGAAAGACTTGCCGCCGTCGGTCGACTTGAACCAGCCTTCATCGCCCGACCCAAACGACGTCGGAGTTGTTCGGATCGACGCACAGCGTGTCGTAATAAAATGGTCGCGTGATCAGATTCGCGGAGCCGTTGACCAGCGCCCAGGTCGCGCCGGCATCTTCCGATCGATAGAGACCGGACCCCGGCTTGGCCTCGATCAACGCGTAAATTCGATTGGGCTTCGAGTTTGAGATGCTGACGTTGCTGCGGCCGAAGAGTTCGTTGGGCAGTCCGCCGGCCAGCTTGTTCCAGGTGTCACCACCGTCGGTGCTCTTGTAGATGCCGCCTTCTTTCGCGCCGCTGAGGATGGTCCAGGGCTTGCGCTGACCGAACCACATGCTGGCGAAGATCACGTTCGGGTGGCCCGGTTGAAGCTCCAGGTCGGCCGCGCCGATGGCATCGGACACATGGAGAATTTTCTTCCACGTTTTGCCGCCGTCGCTGGTTCGATAGACTCCGCGGTCGGGATTCGGAGTGAAAGGATTTCCCAGAGCGGCTACGTAGGCGATTTGCGGATTCGTCGGATGGATGCGGATGGTCGAAATTTGACCGGCGTCGCGCAGGCCGGTAAAGGTCCACGTCTTGCCCGCATCGGTCGACTTGTACACCCCGCGTCCAATCGAGACGTTGCTGCGGATCTTCGAGGACCCGGTGCCCGCGAGGATAATATTCGGGTCCGAGAGAGACACTTCGACGGCGCCCATGGATGCGGCAGCGAAGAATCCGTCGGAGATGTTCGACCAGGAATGACCGGCGTCCACCGTTTTCCAGACCCCGCCTCCCGTTGACCCCATGTAGAACGTATTGGGCTCAGAGGGAACCCCGGTGACGGTGGTGACGCGTCCGCCGCGCAGAGGTCCGATCATGCGGTAGCGAAGACCGGACCATAGCTGCGGGTTGTATGTCGCGAGGTCGGCAGCGAGAGCGAGCGCGACGAGCAGGAGCAGGGGGAAAAAGAGCTTCTTCATGAGGTTCTATCGATTTTAGTCCATGGAGACAATCCTTAGCGAGTCCTCGAATCGTTCCTCCCGCATATTCTGCACAGCCTGGCTCATATGAACCCTGCCGTACTGGAGCTTCGCCTCCGCGCTGGCCAAACTGATTTCTCCCGCCCAAATGCCGTTATGAAAGTCTCGGAAAGCCGGAACCTTCGCGTTGGGGTCAATCGCCTTTCCCCCAGCGCCCAACCGCATGAAGATCACAGCGGCGGCCGTGTGAAGAATCTGGCGCATAAGATAAGATTGCGCGAGCCTATATTCGCCCGCCGCTTCTCCGAAGTACATGCGAAGATAAGCATCTTCCTCCGCGTGATTGGTCACCACAAAATTCGCCACCATCGCAAGATCGAGGTACCGGTCGTTTAGGAATGCGGCTTCCCAATCCACCAGCCACACGCGGTCTCCGTCGAACAGGATGTTTTCGGGCTTCAAATCGTTGTGACTCGAAACCATGTCCGAATCGTGACGCGGGTAAACGCTCGCCACCCGTGCGTACCCTTGAAGAAATTCCTCGGTTTCACTCTCCGGCAGGAGTTTTGCAGCCTGAAATTTTCGAATGAATCCATCCATGATGTCGACGTAATTCGCTCCCAGCCCCGGGAACCTCGGCAAAGCGTGCAGCGTCTGAAGGGTAGTGGGTAACCGGGCAAGAGCCTCGGTTCGTGACAACGGTCGCGCCTCCACGAAATCCGTGATGGAAATCTTGTCTTCGACGCTGGCGTACCACACGCGGGGCGAAACTCCGGCATCCGCCCCTTGTCTCATACAGGCAAAGTGGCGAGTTTGATCGCCTTGTCCGGGGCCGGGTGCGGCTTCAGTGCTCATGACGATGCGCAACAGGTACGGACATCCTCGTACGACGATGCGAAAGATCAGGGCCGAGCTAAGCCCCGCGGTCAGCCTCTGGATGTCTTCGAACTCGGCCACATCAAACGCTTGAAGCAGCGCGCGCGCCACAGCGTCTTTTTTCTCGTCAGGAATCATGAAATCCTCCTTAGTTCGGCTTCCCAATATACCCAAAAAGGATTTCTAAAAACAGATTGTTTTCAACTAGTTACACCTGCTATAATTCAATCGGCGAGGCAGGTCACAGCCAAATTTCCTTGTTTGTTAAACCTCAGTGTGGTGCGTCACACAAAATGCACATGATCCTGGTGCTGTTTTTTGTGGCGAACGCCTCTAGACGCATGCGATACCAGGGAAAGATAAAATTTTACTAGAAGCCGAAGCCGACTAGAAAGGCTAGTTGGTTGCGGTTGGAGCTGACGATGTTATCGAAGCTCTTCAGCACATCGCCCGTATAGCGAATTTCCGGTGAGATGCGGAGCACCAACGCGTGAATCTCCACTCCAGCTCCCAGCACGATCCCGAAGTTCGAAGTGTGAGTGGCGGTCACCAGGTTCTTGATGTCCGATATGTGGGAGAAGTCGAGGCCACCCTCTATATACGGCTTCACAGGTCCCTTGAACAGTTTGTACTTCGCGACGATCGGGAAATCCCACTGGCCGGTGGAGGCGGAATTCACGACGTTGTTGAAGTGCAGGCCACGGTAGAGCACGTCTCCTTCGACGGAGAAGCGCGCCGGCAACTTAATCTCAAGAAATGCGCCGATCGTATACGCATTGGAACTGGCGGTGAGGGTGGCTACCGTTGGATATGGCTGGTTTTGAAATGCATCGGTGAATGGGACGCCGATTTTCAGTCCAGCGGAAACCGGTTGCGCGGACGCAATCCCGGCCAAAACAAAAGTGCATAATAATGTTCTGTACAGCTTCATGCTTTCATGGTACGTCACAGTAAGTGAAACGTCACGTGGACCTGGGCGGGAGCGGTCACGGGGCGTCCACTGGCCATGGCGGGCCGGAATTTCCACTTCTGAACCGCGGCAATGGCTTTCTCGTCGAGGCCAAGGCCGAGACTGTGGACCACGCGGATATTCGTCGGACTGCCGGTGGCGTCGACATCGATCGCCAGAATCACGGAGCCTTGATAGCGGGCCTTGCGCGCCTCCTCTGAGTACTCGGGCTCCTCGGCGTGCAGCAATCTAGGCTCCTCCGTAATTCCCAAAGCGCGGTAGGAAGGCGCGCCGGTTCCCTGCCCTGGACCGGGGCCTTTGCCAATTCCGATGCCGATGCCAATGCCGATCCCGGAGGGTCCGCCCGGACCACCGGAGAGCGGACCGAGTTTTCCTAGAGGATCGCCGATATCCGGAGACGTGATGTTGAGGTCGGGAGCTTCGAGCAACGCTTGCTGAGCGGATAATTTCGGATTGTCGATGCGCACCGCCATCGGCGGCACCCACACCTTAGTCACCGCGCGGGGAGGCGCTTGACCGCGAGAGGCAGGCAAAGGATTCCGCTGGCCTCCGCCGCTTTCCGATCTGGCGCGCGGGGCCAGCAGCGGCACTACGCGATCGGGTAAGCGCGCCACGGAGTCACGGACCTTCGGAATGGAGGCGATCAGAAGAAGGAGCACTATGGCGGAGATGTGAATCGCTAAGGAGGTGAGCGCCGGCGCTTTTCTCATGCTAGAAAACTAGCACGTGAAGTGCCAAGCCGCGCTGTGCAAAAATTGGCATCTTACCAGATGTATCAAATAATTCGCGGCTGAAAATGCGGCACACCTGTGCCGTTATGACTGCTCGCGCGCCGCCATGGTCGCAAGTTCGTCGCAGCGGTTATTATCCGGGTGGTCGGCGTGGCCCTTGGTCCAGGTCCAGTGCATCTGGTGTTTGGCGACGAGATCGTCGAGCGTCATCCACAAGTCCTGATTGACCACGGGTTTCTTGGCCGCGGTTTTCCAGCCATTGCGCTTCCAACCCTTGATCCAGGTGGTGATGCCGTTTTTCAGATATTCCGAATCGGTGACCACTTCCACCTCGCAGGGTTCCCGAAGCGCGCGCAAGCCTTCAATGGCCGCCGTGATCTCCATGCGGTTGTTGGTGGTGTGCGGCTCGGAGCCGAACATTTCTTTCTTCTTCTCGCCGGAGCGCAGAATGCACGCCCATCCACCCGGTCCGGGGTTGCCGATGCAGGCGCCATCGGTGATCAATTGCACGCGTTTCATCGTCTCCTATGCCAAGGGTCGTTTACGATCCCGTTCTATTATAGAAATAGTGCCGGACTCCGAAGTAAACTCGCCTGAAGAACCTCAGCCGCTGGTGCTGATCCCTGTGAGGGCGGAGGACGTGGCACGGCAAAGGCTGCGCACCCAACTGATCGTGTGGGGGGCGATTGTAGCGATTCTGGCCGGCGCGGCTTATCTCTATAAGCTCTACCTGGATCCCCTGCACGCGAGGGAATCCTTCGACGCGGGCACGCGTTCGCTCAAAATTGCGCGCTATAACCAGGCGATTCTGTCCTTCGATCGAGCCATTGCCCTGAAGCCCGATATGGTCGACGCCTACCTGCTGCGCGGACGAGCCAATGCGGGCAACGGCGACCTGGAGAGCGCGGTGCGCGACTTCACGAAATTCATCGAACTGCGCCCTTCCGATCCGACCGGTTTCGTGGAACGCGGCAGCGCCTATCTGGAACTCAACGACTTCGGCGCCGCGATTGACGATGCGTCCCGGGCCATCGCATTGAATGCCAACGTGGCCGCCCCGTATAACCTGCGAGGGTCAGCCATTCGAAAAAGGGGAGATCCGAAAAACGCCCTCTCTGACTTCAATCGAGCGGTGGAACTGGATCCGAGCGCGGACAACCTCTATCAGCGCGGCGCCACTTTTCAGCTGCTAGGAGATCACCGGGAGGCGATCGCGGACTTCGACCGGGTGATCAAAATGATTCCAGATCTGGCGAGTCCGTTCTTCGCGCGCGCGGCATCGCGCCGGGCCATCGGGGACATGGACGGCGCGCAGAAAGATCACCGGCAGGGGCGGATTTTGGACGGCCGGTAGAGTCTTAGACGCAAATGGCATCGCCCGAAAGCTCGCGCTCGAAGAACGCGTCGACCATGCCGAGAATCTGCCGCGCTTCAGTTGCCTTGTAAATCTCCACTCGCAGGTGGGAGCCGTTTCGCACGCCATGGGTGAAATAGGTGGCGAATTGTTTCATCTTGCCCACGGCATCCGGCGCATCATGATTGCACAGCATGGTGTAATAGCGGCGCATGATGTCGTAGCGGTCTTGCTCGGAAGGGATTTCGTAGCGGCCCGTCGAAACGTACTCCTGAATCTGGCGGAAAATCCATGGATTGGATGAGGCGGCGCGCCCGATCATTACGGCATCGCACCCAGTTTCCTTCACCATGCGGAAGGCGTCCTCGGGCGTAAGAATATCGCCATTGCCGATCACGGGAATCTTCACGGCGGCCTTCACCTCGGCGATGCGCGTCCAATCCGCCTTGCCGCTGTAGCCTTGTTCGCGGGTGCGAGGATGGAGCGCGATGGCCTGCAGGCCGCAATCCTCAGCCAGTTTCGCCATGCGGACATTTACCAGTTCGCGGTCGTTCCAACCGGCGCGAAACTTCATAGTCAACGGGATCGAGATGGCGGCGCGAACGTTCTTCAGCAGACGCTCGACTAGAGGCAAGTCGCGCAGCAGGCCAGAGCCTCCATTGCAGGTCACTACTTTCTTAACGGGACAGCCGAAGTTGATGTCCACGATATCGAATCCGCGGTCCTGACAATGGCGCGCGGCGTCGGCCATGACTTGCGGGTCGGAACCGAACAGCTGCGCCGAGATGGGGTGCTCATCGGGATCGAAATAGAGGTAGCGAAACGTCCGGCCGGGTCGCGCGCTTCCCTTCGCGATGGCGACGATCCCGTGGGAGCTGGTGAACTCCGTCATAATGAGTCCGCAGCCGCCCTGGGCGCGGATCAGGCGGCGAAAAACGGTATCGGTGACTCCGGCCATGGGAGCCAGAACGGTCGCCGGCGCGAGATGGATCGGGCCGATATGGAAGCTCTTCGGAAACATTCCTCCTTCCATCTTAACTTGTAGGGCGGGCAATTTTGCCGGCCTTCTTTGAAGAAGTCTGCTGGAAGCAGGCTGCCGGCTAAATAGCCAGCCCCACATGTGCATGCTTATGAAGGGTTTTCTATCTTTTCCAAATCCCCTGCCTCGCCGAACTTCAGGCCTGTCAGCGACGAGTCGATATTGCGCAGCAGGCCCGTCAACACTGCTCCTGCGCCGACTTCTACGAACCGCGTAACACCTTTGGCCGCAAGAAGGCGGACGGAGTCCGTCCAACGGACCGGATTGGGCACCTGCTGGTACAACCCTTCGCGAGCCTCCGCGCCAGTGCGAATCTCGCGGCCTTGCCAGTTGTTTACCAGCGGCACGTCAAGATCGCGAAACTCCGCCACATCCAGATCCACCTTCAGCTTCTCCTGCGCGGGCTTCATCAGAGGGCAGTGGAATGGAGCGCTAACCGGCAAAATAATCGCCCGCTTCGCACCCGCCGCCTTCGCCAGCTCGCAAGCCCGATTCACCGCGCCGGCATGCCCCGCGATCACAATCTGGTCGGGCGAATTGAGATTCGCGGCGGTCACAACCTCGCCCTCCGCCGCCGCGGCAAGCACGCCGTCGAGCTTTTCGAGAGGCATCTTCAACAACGCAGCCATCGCCCCGACGCCCGCCGGCACCGCCGACTGCATGTACTGGCCGCGCTTGCGTACCAAACGTACTGCATCGCCGAAAGTGAGCGATCCCGCCGCCACTAACGCCGAATATTCGCCCAGGCTGTGTCCGGCCACGTAAGCGGCGGAAATCCCCTTCGCTCGAAGCACCGCGTGGGCCGCCACCGACACTGTCAGCAGCGCGGGCTGGGTGTTTTCGGTAAGCTTCAGAGCATCCTCAGGCCCTTCAAAACAAAGCGTCGAGACGGCGAATCCGAGGGCAGCGTCGGCCTCCTCGAAGACCCGCGCGGCCTCCGGAAAGGCGCCGGCGAGCGACTTGCCCATACCGGCGAACTGGGATCCCTGACCAGGGAAAAGAAATGCTGTTTTGGACATGAACTATCAGGGTACAGAAAAATCCCGAAGCTTTTTGGCTTCGAATTGCGTCGATATGGGTGAGAAGGAGGGTGGGGCGATGAACAGCTTAAAGCAGACACCCGTGACGAGCACCGCAAAGGTCTATTGCCCGATGTGTACCCACACTGTCGACGCCACCGTGGAGCATCATCCGAAGCACACGTATGTGAAGCCGGGCCAGAAATGCCCGCGCTGCTCCGGCTCGCTCGACGCCGGGTACATCATGCACCTCGAACGCGCGGCGTAAGTTGATATAGTGGAATAGTGAGAAAGAAACGCGAACTGCCGCTGCCCGGGTCGCCCGTGGCGGAAACTGCGCCGCCTGACGCTCTGATCGAGCAAGCTCGTCTTGCGATCGAAGCGGACCGCGTGAAGAAACCGGCGGGCTGCGTGATCTGCGGCGAAGAGAGCGCTCCTATCTCCGCCGAGGGATTGTGTTGGGTCTGCCGGCGTCTCAAGCTGAGCGCCTGGCGCGATTCAGACACTCAGATGACTGCTCAAGAGTAAAACCGCTCCCTTTGGTCACGGCTCGCTTAGCACGCGAACCAAAAGCGAGCCGCGACCACAGGGAGCGGTTTCTGAGAACCGGTTACTTCTTGGTAGTATCCTTCTTCTCCAACTTGATGTAAGTCGCTGGAGCCTTATCGAACTCCTTCTTCTCGTCGATGCTGCAGAAGTAGTAGCTCTTCCCTTTGTAATCGGTCTTGGGCGCGGTCGCGGGATCCACCATCATGCCGCAGACCGGGTCCTGTACCTCTTTGACCGGCTTAGCTTCGGGTTTCTTCGAATCCTGCGCGATAGCCAGTACCGCCAAAGCTACCGCCAATACGAGACTTCGTAATTTCATCTTGACTCCTCTTGTCCTATATTAGCTGCTCGTAAACAAACGCCGCCGCGGCGACGTCTTCTAATCCTAGACCGATGGATTTGAAAATGGTCACGGGAGAACCCGCGGGCCGGGCGTCGACGTTGGCCAACTCGACGATCCTCGGGTCCGCCCAATCCACCGGCGCGAGCAGTAAATCGCCGGCCTCGATCTTCGCCTGTTCGATTGAATCGCAGACAATCAGGTCTGCCCGCGCAATCAACTCCGACGGTAATTCCCGCCGCAGCGCCTGATTCGATCCCATGGCATTGACGTGCGTCCCCGGCGCGATCCACGCGGCTTCGAGCACGGGATCTTTCGCGGACGTGGTCGTCGCTACGATATCGGCTCCGCGCAGGGCTTCCGACGCCGTCGGAGTTGCGGTAGCTCCGATCAGGCTCGCAAACCCATCCCGCTTCTCCGCATTGCGGCTCCACACTCGCACTTCTTTAATCGACCGCACTTCCCGAATCGCCTCAAATTGCGACCGCGCCTGGAATCCGCTGCCGATAATCGCCAGCGTCGAAGCGCCGGGCGCGGCGAGAACGTCCGTCGCGTAGCCCGACGCCGCCCCAGTGCGAATCTGCCCCAGATAGTTCGCCTCGAACTGAGCAAGTGGCCGCGCTGTCTCCGAATCGAACAGCAGAAAGAAGAAATTCGCACCGAACTTCGGGTGAGCCGAATATATCTTCGTTCCAAAATATCGTCCCCAAGCGCCGGCCAGGCTGTGCAGAGTCGATCCCGTCGCGAGGTTCAATCGCCGCCGAGGCTGATTCAGCGCCGTTCCCGCGCGCAGATCCTTGAACACCTCGCGCATCAGCCGGATGCAATCGCGCATCGGCAGCAGCTCCCGAACCTGATCTTCCGTGATAAATAGCATTCACCGCTCCGCTGAAGGATAAACGAATTTCCCGCTTTTGTGGCGCGCGCCTCCAGGCGTGCCGCGTCGGCAGTCGTGCCGACGGCCTGACATGTCGAGACGACTCTCGACACGGCTCGCCTGGAGGCGCGCGCTACAAGCTCACTTCTTAACAATCTGCGGCCGGATCAACTCAAATCGATCCGTCGTCCGGCAATACGTATTCCCCGCCATGCGTCCCACCGCGCCCAGCTTTTTAGGGTCGAGGCGAAAATCGTCGAAGATTGCGTCGTCCACGTGGAAGCGAACAACCTCGCCCAAAATCAATGTACCGCCCAGGGGCTGATTGCTCACCTCGATCACTTGAAGCAGCTTGCACTCCATGTTGACGTGCGATTCCTTCACGCGCGGCGGACGGACCACATCGCTCGCCACCGGCGTCAGTCCGGACTGCGCGAACTCATCCACTCCATAGGGATATTCGCCCGAAGTGACGTTCATCTTCGCCGCGAACTCCTCGCTCACGATGTTCACCACGAACTCCTTCATCGCGCGAATGTTCACCAGCGTATCCTTGCGAGGCTCCCGGAACGACGCAGTGAAACACAACACCGGCGGATTCGCACTGGCCACGGTAAAAAAACTGAATGGCGCGAGATTCGCCACCCCTTCCGGCGAAATCGTCGACACGAACGCGATCGGGCGCGGTACCACCGC
Source organism: Bryobacterales bacterium (assembly GCA_963813145.1). Lineage (GTDB taxonomy): Bacteria > Acidobacteriota > Terriglobia > Bryobacterales > Bryobacteraceae > Palsa-187. The sequence goes on along the minus strand of CAWEXX010000004.1, from coordinate 1,028,694 downwards.
TCCCACCAGCAGCTTGTAAATGTTGATCGGCGCACTCGTCGCAGGATCGATGATCACTTCGCCGTCCAGCTCGCCCAATAGTCCTTGCACTCGCTTGGTTCCGCCGCAGGCAGCACGTGGAGAGGCTTTAAGCCATCGAGCATCACCGCGTACTCCTCTGTCGCGGTCTTCTTGCTCTGATTGGCAAGCGCCTTCGGATGCGGCCCGTGATGCAGCCCGCGCGGATGCAGCGTCGCCATGCCGGGCTTGATGTTGTCCTTGCTGAAAAAATCGCCATCGTGATAAAAAATGAACTCGTCGTAGTCGCTGTTGCGATGGAAAAACGGCACGCGCGAGGCCGCGGGATCCTGTTCCAGCGGCCGGGGAACAAAACTGCAGATCACCGCCCCTGGAGTCACGAAGGTCGCGTGAGCGCTGGGCGGCAGATGCGCCCGATGGCTCATCACGGGGCGGATGTCACGCACGTTGATCTTCCACACCGTCAGGTCGCCTTTCCAGCCCACTACGTCGAGCGGATTGAAAGGATAAAAAACCTTGGAGTATTCGTCCTCGTGCTTGATGCGGAGCTCCCACTCATTGCCGCCGCCGGGAGGTGTGCCGTTCGGCATCGCTATCGGCTCCGGCGTCACAATCACCGCGGGATCATAGAGTGCATGCTGGCCCAGCAGGCCACGGTCGGGCTCATCGAATTCGCCTCGCGATTGGATGATCAGGAAAAAATTGTCGGTCGACGTGGGCACGGGGCGGTACGTCACCGATCGCGGCAGCACGATGTAATCGCCCTTTTCAAAAGGCATCGGACCGAAGTCGGTCTCAATCACGCCTTCGCCACGATGGACAAAAACGAGCTGATCGCCATCGGCATTTCGCATGTAGTAAGGCATGGGATCCCTGCGGCGAGACACCATGATCTTAATGTCGTCGTTGGCCAGAAACGCCAGCGGCGCGCCGCACGGATGCGAAAGATCGCGCGGCTCCAGCTTGTTCAGGTCGAAACAGTGCGGCCGCAGCTTGCCTTCAAAACGAGTCCACCCCGTCGGCGGATGAGCGTGGTAGAGATGCGCGGACTTCCCGAAAAATCCCTTGCGTCCGTGCTCCTCTTCATACGTGCCCTCGGGGATCCCGACGTGAGCCTGAGACGCGATCTTGCCTTTTTTGAGGGGGTGCATGCCTCCAGCATAGCGCCAGTGCGATCGTTATGATCCAGGTATGACTCCGGAAGAGCGATACGAAAGAATTGATCGTCGAATCGAGGCAATCGCGATCAACTTGGAGCTCACCGCGTCCATGGCACATGCGAGCGAGGAGAGGATAGATAAGTTGCTGAGGGCCGTTGAAAAGGACGCGGAGAACATCCGCGCGCTGGCCCGCATCGCCGAGATTCACGAGCGTAACCTGAGCGACCTCGAAGGCGGCGAGCGAAAAAACTAATGCGGCGGCGAGCGAGCTCAAACGCTCTTCGAAAAAGAGACGAATCCTATTCAACTGATCAAACTCAAAGAAATCTTAAAATCGCGAAATTGTTCAGGTTAGGATAGTGACGAAAGGTAGAATGCACCCCATTCGCCAGGCTTGCCGAGAGACCAGCGCGGGCTGCTATCACCGTCCGTTCCGCTGGTCATCTGCGTTGCGCCGGTACCATCGGAGCTGACTTTCCAGATGGCTGACGCGCTTATTGGCTTCCAGGTGGGCTCCGAGCGGACAAACCGGACGACGCGGCCGTTGGAAGAAATCTGAGGATCGCTGACCTGGGGAACATTCATCACATCGACCAGCGTCATGGGGCGAGGACGCTGCGCGGGCAAGGCAAGGGTGAATGAGAAGAGGGCGAGAGCGGATCTCAGCATAGCGGTTTTACACTACCGCGGGCAGCCAGCGCCGGGCCGCTAATTGCCCAAGCTCTTCAAATAAGCGATCACCGCTTTCCTCTCCTCTCCGCTCGCCAACCGGAAGGCCATATCTGTATCCGGCACCATCGCATCGGGATCAGTGAGCCAGCGGTCCAGATTCGCGTCGTCCCATCGGATGCCCGCTTTCTTCAGCGCCTCCGAATATGAGAAGCCCTGCCGCGGACGCCGATTTGCGTCCGTAGACGCCGCGCAGAAGTGGCCCTTCCTTATTGATGTCCGGTGCATGACAACCGCTGCAGCGGCGTACAAATAACTCTTTGCCGCCTTCGTTAGCTGGACTCAAGGCCAGCAGGATCGTCCCGCCGGCCAGAATCGCCGCTATAAATTTCCCCATCGCGGCTTACTCCAGACTCGAATCGACTACGGCCAGATGCTGCGGACGCACCACCACTTCAACCTCGCGAATACCCAGAACTCCGCGCAGTTTCTCCGCCGGCACTTTCATCGGACCCGGCGACGGCGCGGCCCCCGGGAGCCGGTTGCGGGAACGCAGTGGACATCGCGGTGTGGAATCGAACGTTGCCCTCCACCTTCTGCATGGTCTGATGAATGTGGCCGTTCAACACGGTTACCGACCCGAACCGTTTCACATAGCTGAGCGCTTCTTCGCTATCGGAGGTGCCCCAGCCCCATTCCGGATACACGCTCCACAACGGAAGATGGGCGAACACAACAACCGGCGTGCTGGCGGAGCGGCCGCTCAGATCGGCCTTCAGCCAAGCGAGCTGATCGGCTCCCAGCTTGCCCATTCCTTCGAGCGCGGCCGAATTCACCAGACCCACAAAATGGACCCCATTATGGTCGAAACTGTGCCAGCCCGTTCCCTTGGTTCCCTTGCCGTAGCGCGCCAGATATTCCTTGCCGTCGTCGGTCGCGTTGTCGTGTTCTCCCGGAACGTAAAACACCTGTTTTGTTTTGGAGCTCTGCAGGAGCTGGCCCAGCGTGTCGAACTCCGCCGGCTTGGCCAGATGCGTCAGATCTCCGGTGTGAATCAGGAAGTCCGGCGCCTTCGGCAGCGCATTGATCTTGTCGATGGCCAGTTGCAGCGTCGCGTTCACATCGGCGTTGGCGGGTTTGTTGAATCCAATGTGGCTGTCGCTGATCTGCACGAATTGAAATCCTTCATGCTCCGCGCGTCTGACCCAATAGTTTCGAGGTCGGCACGCCGCCGGCCATGGTCCACACCACGCCGGAGCCCGCCCACGCCATGCAGTGCAGGAATCCGCGGCGGTCCACATCGTCAATTGGTTTTTCTTTCGGATTGTCAGTCATAAGGCCTCCGTCTGCCATGACTCTCCCGCTTGCGATTTATTCCCGGGGAAATAAATCTCTTTTTTGTCAGTCCTGGAAGGCATGACGAAAATCTTTCTCCTCTTGGCGACCCTCGCCGGGGTCACTTTGCCGCTGATCCATCCCTTCGGACCCGTAAGGCAGCAATACTCTTCCGCTCCCCTGCCTGGCGACGCCGCGGTCCGCCCTCTGCTCGAAAGGGCCTGCGCCAATTGCCATTCCGAACAGACGAAGTGGCCCGCTTACAGCTACCTTCCTGTGATCTCCTGGGCCATCGAAAAAGACGTCGCCGAGGCTCGCGAGCATATGGACCTTTCGCACTGGGATCAGTATCCTGTCGAACAGAAGCGCGACCTGCTGGCCCGCATTGCAGCCGAAGTTCGAAACCGCCGGATGCCGTTGCCGCGTTATCTGATGCTCCATCCGGAATCGCGCCTCTCCGACGAGGAGATCCAAGTTATTTACGATTGGACAAAAAGCGAACGCCGAAAACTTCGGGAATAAACGGAGCGGCGCCGGAGTCTACTCTCATAGCGCGCCCTGAATGGCCTATGTGACATGGCCTATGTGACAATGACAGCAACTCCAATTAAAACCGTAGCCCGACGTACGGAGCCTGGAAAAATCGCCATGGATCCTGCCAGGAAACTGGCTGCCTTTGAGCAAAGCATCGTCCCGCATCTCAACGCCGCCTACAACCTGGCGCGCTGGCTGACGCGCAACAGCCACGACGCCGAGGACCTGGTGCAGGACGCCTACCTGCGCGCGTTCCGATCCTTCGAAACATTTCAGGGCCAGGACGGCAAAGCATGGCTGTTGACCGTGGTTCGCAACACTTGCTTCACCTGGCTCAAGAAGAAAGGCGACCGGCCCGTAGTGGAGTTCGATGAACAGATGCACAGCGCCGCCGATGATGCTCCGAACGCCGAATCCGTATTGCTGAATCAAGCGGCGCTCGGATCGCTCAACGATTGCCTCGAAGCTTTGCCGCTGGAATTTCGCGAGACGATCGTCCTGCGCGAATTGGAAGAGTTGTCGTACAAAGAAATAGCCGACATCGTACGCGTACCCGTCGGCACCGTTATGTCGAGACTTGCCCGGGCCCGCAAGCGTCTCCAGCAATGTCTGGCCGGAGGTCTCCGATGAACTGCGAAACCGCGCGGCTGATGATGGAAAACAACGACCCGGCCCTCGCGGAGCACCTGCTCTCCTGTCAATCCTGCATCATGCGAACTCACGCCCGTTATTACGAAGCTCCGCCCGGTTTGGAGCAGAGAATCCGCCAGAGCCTGCGCCGCGAGAAATTTCGACGCCCGCGTCACCTTGGCGTTGGATGGCCATCGCCGCATCCGTGCTCCTTGTCGCGTCCGTCACATGGAACATCGTCCAGTTCAGATCCCGAGTCGACCACCAGCAACTGCTGGCCGCCGACATGTGTCTCCGCTCACGTGCGATCGCTTACCGGAACACACCTGCTCGACGTGCCATCGTCCGATCAACACACCGTGAAGCCGTGGTTCAACGGCAAACTCGACTTCGCTCCCGCAGTTAAGGATCTACCGGGCTTCCCAATGCTGGGAGGACGATTGGAATACTTCGACGGCCACCCCGCCGCCGCCTTGATCTACGGCCGGCGCAATCATGTCATCAACCTGTTCACCTGGCCGTCCGCCGCGTCCGCTCCCGAAGCCGCCCAAACCCGCAACGGCTACCATCTTGAGACCTGGTCCAGCAGCGGCATGACGTTCTGGGCCGTGTCCGATCTCAATGAAACCGAGTTCCACCAGTTCGTAACTCTTTACCGCCAGAACTAGGAGTGGGGCAGGTTCCCGACCCGCCCGTCGCCTTCTCAGAGCCGCGACCTGCGGGAGGGGTCTTGTCACAGATAAAACGCAAAGCACTAATTCCCCTATCCTCAACCTCTTGCCACTTTCATCCGCGTTCGCTTCACTTGACCACCCTGTATCTTCTAATCGAAAGGAGTCAGTGCGCTCTTCCAACGGAGAGCCTGGTCGACCATTAGGTGTTCACGCTAGCTACTGCACCGATACGGGTCTGTGAGCGTTGGATTGCGCCAGTCAACGACTGGTGTTCCGCCGTGGGAACAAAAACTAGCGGCTAAAGGGCGCGCCCGATAATTTGTTTTCGTCCCAAGGAGGGGCTGGTTTATCGTTTTCTGCTAAATTATTTGCTATCTCAATGAACCGACGAGCTTTCTTAGGCGGCGTGGCGATAGCGGGGCTGAACGCCTGCGCCTATAGGACCAGACCGGCTGCGGCTGTTGCCCCGGCATATGATCCGCTCCCCAAGTTGATGCCGATCCGCGCCCATGCGGACCGGATTTTCAGGGTAACTGTGTGCCTGCGCCCTTTTCGTGCGGCCGGACCTCGTCTGGATGTCGAACGGGTCGGCGATAAAACTGTGGTGCATAACTATGGGCACGGAGGGAGCGGCTGGTCGCTCTCCTGGGGCTCGAGCAGTATCGCCGTTGAAAAAGCGATGGCGACCGGGGAGCGGGAAGTCGGCGTCATCGGATGCGGCGCATTGGGGCTGACCTCCGCGATCCTGCTGCAGCGCGCTGGCGCCAAAGTCACGATCTACGCCAAGGAGCGTCCCCCCGAGGTGCGATCCGCGCGAGCGACCGGTTCCTGGACTCCCGATTCGCGCATCGCGCTGACCAACGCCGTGTCGCCCGATTTTCCGGCTCTGTGGGAGAAGATGTGCAGAAGCTCTTTTCATATGTACGAGAGCTACCTGGGCATGGCCGGGAATCCGGTCGAGTACACCGATCGCTACAGCCTCTGGAACGACGATCCACCTCAAAGGCAACCGGCTCCGGAGCGCAGCAACTCGCTGAGTTTCGCCCGCTATCAGAATCGTGTCCGCGATCTGACGCCGCGTTCGCAGGAGCTTCCCCCTGGAACCCATCCTTTTCCGACCAGGTACGCAAGCCGGACTTCGAGCCTGACATTCAACGTCGCGGGTTACTCCAGGCAGCTGGTCACTGACTTCTTAATCGAAGGCGGCAGGATCGAACGAGTGGAGTTTCATTCGCCCTCGGAACTCAGCCAGGTGCCTCAGAAAGTGTTAATCAACGCCACCGGGTATGGAGCACGCGCCTTGTGGAAAGACGAGTCGATCGTTCCGGTGCGCGGCCAAATAGCCTGGTTGATTCCGCAGGCGGAAGTGAACTACGGAGTGCAGTACAAAAACGTGTACATCCTCGCCCGCCGCGACGGCATCGTCGTGCAGGACGGAGGCATCGGCGAAATGGAAGGCTATAACGATACGAATGAGACCCCCGACCGGGCAGCGGCGGAGTCCGCCGTTCAGGTGGCCGCGGAGCTATCCCACGGCATGCGCTACTAGGCTCGACAGGCGCTTTCGCCTGTCATTCCCAGCGAAACACTTTCGCGGAAAGAGCCGTGCAAACTGCGAATACGATGACCAGTCCCGCAAGATCCCCGAGATGCGCCGACCACGCTTCGCCTTTCCAGATTCCCTGGAGCAGCGATACGGCATAAGTGAGCGGCAGCACGCGTGCCACGGCGTGCAAGGCCGGTGGAAGGGCCTTGAGCGGCACGAACAATCCGCACAGACCGATCATCGGATAAAGGATGGCCGCTCCAATGGGTTGAGCGAAGCGCGCGGTGGGAACTATGCTCGCGATCAAGAAGCCGATGGACAGGATGCTCCACGTGCTGATCAGCAGTGCGATGGTGAAGCTGAATAGCGGGGCGTTCACGTTAATCGGGTAATAACGCTTGCCGGCCAACACCATCAGCATCATGGTGGTCGCCGTCAACGCCAGCTTCACTAACACGTGCGCGGTGAGGATAGTCTGCGGACGCAGAGGCGTGGCCCGCAGCCGTTTGAGGATTCCGCCTTCCCTGTAAATCGAAATGATGGTGACCAGCGACAAAACTCCGCTGAGCGCGATCAGTATGGACGCGAGAACCGGCAACCCGACACTGATGAAGCCGGCGGCCGACGAATTCGGCGGGAGCCGCACGCCTATAAATCGGCCTGCCACAGCGAACAGCAGAACGGGAAAGACAATGGTCCCGATGGCGCCCAGCGGCTCCCGCATGAAGATCTTGATCTCCAGCCAGGTCAGTTTCCATAGTCCACGCAACATGGATTGTTCTCCTAATCGCGAATCGAATGACCAGTCAGCTTCAGAAAAACGTCTTCCAAATTAGGCACCTCAGTACGGAAGTCGGTCACCCGGATCCGATTCTCAGACAAGCAATGAATCACCTCGGTCACCAGGTCGTCGCCCAGCCCCTGAATAGTAAAGCGCGAGTCTTGCCGCGTCACTTTGTCGACCGACGGAATACTTTTCAAACGCTCCTCCGCTAGCGCCTCGTCAGTTGCCAGGACGACTGTGCGAGTCGGGCAGTGCCGTCCCACTAACGCCTGGGGACTGCCAATGTCGATGATTTTTCCGTGCTCGATAATCGCCACGCGGTCGCACAACCGCTCGGCCTCTTCCATCAGATGAGTCGTCAGGAATACCGTCTTACCGCGGTCGCGGATGTCGCGGACCATTTCCCAAATTGCCCGTCGCGACTGCGGATCGAGGCCGGTGGTCAGCTCGTCTAAGAACACAATCTCCGGATCGTTGATCAATGCCAGTGCGATGAACAGCCGCTGCTTCTGCCCGCCCGAGAGGTTCATGAACCAGGCGTTCCGTTTCGCCGTAAGTCCGAGTTGCTCGAGCAACCGTTCGCCATCCACCGTCTTCGGATAGAGCGAAGCCCACAGATCCACCGCCTCCCAGACCTTGATCCGCTTTTGAAGCTGCGCCTGTTGGAGCTGCACGCCGATGCGGTTCTGTATCTCGTAAACGTCGCGGACGGGATCCAGGCCGAGGATCGAAATCGTGCCCCGGTCCGGCCGGCGCACACCTTCGACGCACTCCATCGTCGTTGTTTTACCCGCGCCATTTGGACCGATCAAGCCGAAAATCTCGCCTTCGTATACTTCAAACGAAACGTCGGCGACGGCGACCGTCGCTCCATAGGCCTTGCGGATGCCCGAAACCTGGATGACCGCGCGACTAGGGGCATTTATCGGCGAGTTTGCTAGCATATCCCCTCCATGACTGTCGGGGTTCCGTAGGAGAATGGGCCCGTCCTCAACGCCCTCACCGAACCCCGACAGTTATGGAGGGGATAGTAAGGCTTTTTCTGCGACGGGATACTATCCGAGTATGGCGTCGATGGGACCAAGACCTTCCTCCACCAGGTGGAACGGCCGGCCATTCAGGACGAAATCCATCTTCTTGTAGTTCAGCCCCACCTGCCGCAAGATTGTGGACTGAAGGTCGCTGATGTAGTGAGGCTTCTCGACAGCCCGATAGCCGACCTCATCGGTGGCGCCCTCGATCACTCCGCCCTTCACTCCGCCACCGGCCAGCAGCGACGTAAATCCCATCGCATTGTGGTCGCGACCCGTGGTGTTCTGAGACCAGGGCGTGCGCCCGAACTCGCTGGTAAACACGACCAGGGTGCTGTCGAGCATGCCTCGTTGCTTCAAGTCGCGAATCAGGCCTGAGACTGGTTTATCCACCGCGCGGCAAAGGGGCCCGTGGGACTTCATATCGTCGTGGGCGTCCCACGCTCCGTTGCCTCCGCCGGCGTGGCAGATCTGAATGAACCGGACTCCGTGCTCCGCCAGGCGGCGGGCGAGCAGCAGTTGACGGCCGAAGTCGTCGGTCTCCTTGGTGCCGATCCCGTAGATATCTTTCACATGCTGCGGCTCGGTTGAAAAATCGACAATCGCCGGAGCTTTCAGCATCATGCTGCCGGCCAGCTCGAACGCTCTGGCGCGTCCCGCGATTTCGCTTTCGATTTCGTAATCCGCGCGAAACTGTTTATCCAATTCGAACAGCGCCTGCATCTCGCGATCGCGTTGGCGGCCGGTCGAAGTCTTCGGCGGAAGCAGATTTGGAATCGGCACGTTGCCCGGCTGGAACGGAGTCGCCGAATAACTTGCGCCGAGGTATCCTCCCGACAGTTGCACCGGCGAAGACGGACGCCCCACGTTGACGAACGTCGGCAGATCCTTGTTGGCGGTCCCCAAAGCGTACGAGACCCAGCTGCCCAAGCAGGGATGCTCGAATTGTCGCAGCGGCTTGCCCGTCGCGCCTTCGAGCACGGCCGGAAAATGATTGGTCTGGTGACAATACATCGAGCGGACTACCGCGAAGTTGTCGATCGTCTCGCCGATGTTCGGAAACCAATCCGAAACGGGAATGCCCGACTCTCCGTACTGCTTGAACGTCCGCAGAATCGGAATCACAGGACGTTTCATCGGCGCGTTGTTATCGCCGAACCCGATGGCATCCATTATTTTGCCGGCATGTTTGTTGTCTTTCGGATCGAAGGTGTCGATGTGGCTCATACCTCCGCACATGAACAGGAAAATCACGGACTTCGCTTTGGCCGGCCCAGGCAGGCGCGCATCCTGCATCATTTGCCCGTCTTCCGCCCACAGGGAACTGATCGCCGTGCCCATGAATCCGGCGGCGGTCTGAAACAAAAACCGGCGCCGCTGAATCCGTCCGCAGGGATAGAGATTGTTCATGGTCACTTCACGTATAGAAACTCGTCGAGGTTGAACAGGAGCCATGCCAGCTCCTTCATGCGAGCCGGATCGTTCTCGATATAAGTGAGCGCATAATCGAGCTCGGAGCCGGTGGGTTTTCGCGCCAGCGTCCGCTGATAAGCCGCTGCGACGGCGGCGTGCAAATCTCCCGAGGCCTCCGTCAAAACCAGCCCGGCGAGCTTTTCCGACTCTTTCTCCACCAGGTCGTTGTTCATGGTGAAGAGCGCCTGCGGAGCGGTGACGGTCTGGGTCCTGATCGGACACGGCGTGCGCCCGTCATCGACGTCAAACGACGTCAGGAAATTGTTCATCACATCGGTGCTGGGAATGTAGCCGCGCATCAAATAGACGCCTCGGCGGTCCGTGCGCGCATCCGTGACGTTTTCTTTCGGCAGGAAGATTCGCTGCTTCTTATCGGGAACCGTGAGTTGAAACGATTTGCCTCCCACCGCGAGATTCAGATCGTTGGAGGCGTAATGAATCGCATCCCAAATGGGTTCCGCTTCCAAGCGCTGGAGCCGGAAATGCCACAGGTAGGTGTTGCGCGCATCGATATTCAAGTTCTTCGTGAGCTGCGCCGGGTCCGGTTTTGAAGCAAGCTGATAGGTATCCGACGTGACGATCAGCCGGTGCAGCCACTTCATATCGTAGTGATGCGCCACGAATTCCGATGCCAGGTAATCGAGCAGCTTCGGATTCGACGGCTTGCCGCCCAACAAGCCGAAGTCGCTGGTGACGTGCTGCAAGCCTTCGCCGAAGTGCCATCCCCAGATGCGATTCACAGCCACGCGCGCGAAGAGAGGATTGCTGGGCGCAGTCAGCCACTCGACGAATCCTTCGCGGCGGCCGTCCGAGAAATCAGCGTCGGCAGGCTGAAACGGAAAGCCGGGCTCCACGGGCTGGTCCATCTCGGGACGCTTGGGATCGCCGGTGTTCAGCACGTAGCTTTTCTCTTTCAGGAGCGCTTTGTCTTCCTCCACGGTCCAGTAGGAGGGCAGCGGAGCGACAGTGCCCAGCGCTTCCAGCTCCTTCATCAGCGCATCGTATTTCGCAGCCTCCTCCTTCGGCATGATCTGCTTGATCTTCGATGGATCGACGCGCAGCACGGGGTAATAATCGTCGAAGATTTTTTGCTCCGCGGCGGTGCGCTGCTTCTCCGGTTTGCGGACAATCGCCTGCACGTCCGGCGTCAGCAAGGCTACACGCTCGTCGAACAGCTTCGTGCGATAGGAGCCGACCAGTGCGTTGATGGCCTCGTTAATAGGCGCGCTCTTCCTCTTGAACTCGTCGACTTTTTGGCCGTTGGCGAAAATTTCAGACGGAGTGGCCAGCATCACGTTCTTCAGCACCAGCGGGTCGAAGATGGCCTTCATGGCATAGAAGTCTTTTTGGGTAATGGGGTCGAATTTGTGATCGTGGCACTTGGCGCAACCGACGGTCATCCCCATGAAGGCGGTCGAAATTGTTTCCACGGCGGAGAACGCAACATCGTGATCCTTGTCGTCGCGGGTGACCGCGGAACGGGCCAGGAATCCGAGCGCAAACGTATCTTCGACGCTGCCCTCGACCCGCGACCGGCGGCCGAAATCGTTGGTGGTGGTCTTAGGCTCATAGCGATTCCCCAGGATCTGCGCCCGAACGAATTGGTCGTAGGGCATGTTGTGGTTCAGCGCCTGGATCACCCAGTCGCGCCACAAATAAATCCCGTTCGACGCGGGCATGACCGAGCCATCAAGGCCATCCAGATCTGCGTAGCGAAGCACATCCAGCCAGTGGCGGGCCCAGCGAACGCCATGCTGCTCGTCAGATAAAAGCCGGTCTACGACCTTTCGTAAGCGTCCGAAGATTGATCTGCAAGAAATGCATCTTGTTCGGCGATCGTCGGAGGGATCCCGATGAGATCGAAGTAGACACGCCGAAGCAGTGTCAGCTTATCGGCCTTCCCGGTCGGTACAAGGCCCTTCGCTTTATAGTCCGCGGCAATGAAAGCGTCAATCGGATTGGCTGCTCCACTCGGAACCGCCGGACGAGTAACGGGCTGCAGCGACCACAGGCGCGCGGCTCTTTTGGCGAACTGTTCCTGCACCGTTTCCTGAGGGCCTGCGGCCAGCGGAAGCAACAATACAGCGCCAAGAATCAATCGCATGAGGATCGATCCCAGTCTACTGCAGAACAGCGGCGACTACCATCTCCAGCAGCCTGCGGACTCCGTCGTCGCCGCCCACCGGGCCGTCGTGGAACTGATTGTGAGGAAGCGGCTTCCAACCGTCGCGGGAATGATCGGGCTCGTACGTCAGGGGAAGACCCGTGAGGTCAGGGTTGAACTGAGCGTCGCTGCCCGCCATCTTATAGAGCACCAGGTCGAGCGAAGGGACGATGTAAATGCCGGACCCGCCCGCGCCCGATTTGAAGTACGCGTCGCGGGGCGCGCCGAAGACGTGGCCGTCGGCATTGACTTCGAACATCAGACCCATGGGCGAGTGCGGATTGTAAGGCGATGGCTTCCCGCACATCGCCACATACTCGGCCGGAACGATTTGACGGTTGCCCCATTTGCCGTTGTGCAGCATTAGATAAGGCAGGCGGACCGCATCGGTCGCCCGCAGCGCGATACTGCCGCCTCCGGGAGTATGAGGCAGCGTCGCGCCGTTGCGATGCAGAGCATATGACCAAGAACCGAATCCCAGCGGCTGCGCGATTTTCTGGTCGATGTATTGCTGCATCTCCATTCCAGTGAGGTGACGCAGAACGATCGATGCGACGTGGGGCGACGCCGATGAATACGAATACCCTTCGCCGGGCTTGGTCCACATGACGGTGCGCAGCGCGGTCGTGTCCTGATCCTGAGGCGCCGCGGGCTGTGGCATGGGCTCCAGTTTCTGATCGGCTCCGTTCACGATGCCCGGATTGCCGCCTTCGCCATGCATCCCGGAGCTCATGGAGAGGAGCTGGCCGAGTTTGATGTCCGCCTTCGAGGGATCGCTCAGCGGGAAAGCTTCGGGCAGGTACTTTTCGCTGAAGACTTTCGTTTCCAGGCCGTCGGGAATCTGATCGCGCCTCTCATGCATCATGATGCCGCAGGCGACGCTGGTGAAGGCCTTGCCGATAGAGGCCATATCGGGATGCGCCTCACGATTCCCTTTGCCGAAATACTTTTCGTAGACCAGGTATCCGTGCCGAACGACGATCAAGCCGCCATGTTGGCTGGTTTCCTTTTCGAACTCGAAGGCCTGGTCGAGGCGGTTCAGGTCCATGCCGGCCAGCGCTCTGATCTTTCCGGAGTCCACGAGCACGCGCCATCCGCCGTCTTTATCGGGAGGCGGGAAATAGTTGTCGGTCTCGGCGGAACCGAGGGGAAGAGTGCAAAGCAACATCAGGCACGTTGACGCTCGCATTCTTTTCTCCTTTATCGACCCACGAAACGCCGGCTAAAGCCGACGCGGCAAGCTGAAGCTCGCGCCACAAATCTGCTTAAGAACATACCTCAAACGGCGGACACGTAGAATAGATCGATGACCGATCAACCCCGGGTTCGGCTGTCGATCCCCGGATTATTGCTGACTCTTTACCGGTACGTTCGGTCATACCGGCTCAGCCTGATACCGGTGCTCCTGGCCTGCCTGCTGGAGATGGGACTCACAGCGCAGCTTCCTCTGTCGATCAAGTATTTGATCGACCGGGCGCTGGTGAAACGAGACGCCCATGCGCTGATAGTGATCCTCTCCGCGCTTGCCGGCTCCGCTGTGTTGGTCTCCATCGCGGGGCTGGCGCGGGATCATCTGTATGCGCGCATCGTCGCGAAATCGATCGCCAACCTGCGAACGCGCATGTACGAGCGGCTGCACTGGGTCTCGCTGGAGTTTTTTTCACGGCACGAAACCAGCAACATCGTCTCGCGATTTTCGAATGACTTGCACGCCATCGATCTCGCGTTGATTTCCGCGGTCGGGTGGGGGCTGCAGCCTGTGCTCGATATTTGTTTGTCGGTCGGACTGGTATTCGCGTTCGAATGGAGACTGGCGCTGATCGGCACGCTGCTGTGCCCGATTTGCATACTCGGCCCCAGATTCCTTGCGCGCCGCGGACTGGAGGCCAGCGCCGAAAAACAGGTGCGCGACGTAGCGGTCCTCTCCATCGTTCAGGAAACGCTTGCCGCGCCGCAACTGATTCAGACGTTCAACCTGCGCAACGTGTTCCTCTCGTCGTTCCGGCGCCGCAACGATCATCTGCTGCAGGCCAGCATCCGGCTGGGATTCCTAAACTCGCTGATGGATAAATCATCCACGCTGGGCGCGTTGCTGTTGCAAGTGATCGTCATGGCGATCGGCGGCTGGATGGCGTTTCACGGCACCATCAGCATCGGAACGTTTGCGTCATTTCAGGCGCTGTTCGCCACGCTCAGCCAATCGGTGGGTTATCTCGCGTCCTATTCTCCAACCCTGGTCTCGGCGACCGGCGCCGTGCAACGCATGGAGGAATTGTTGAAAGAGCGAGCGGTGATCTCGGATCGCCCGAACGCCGCCAAACTGACTGCCTCGGAAACGATTGAGTTTCGCGACGTGAGTTTCGGCTACGCGGACGCGCAAAGAGATCTCGAGCGCGTCAGCTTTTCAATCCGCAAAGGCGCGTCAGTGGCGTTCGTCGGAGCCAGCGGTTCCGGCAAGAGTACCGTTCTCAATTTGCTGCTCCGGTTCTACGATCCTTCAGAGGGAGCCGTGCTGATCGATGGCGTGGATCTGCGCGCCGCGACTCTCGAATCGATCCGCTCCCTCTCCGCGGTCGTGTTTCAGGACAATTTTCTTTTCAACATGAGCATTCGTGAAAACATTCGCCTGGGCCGGCCGGGAGCGACGGAAGCGGAAATCGAAGCCGCCGCGCAGGCCGCCGATATTCACGACTTCATCGTCACTTTGCCCGACGGATACGATACGCTGGCGGGCGAACGCGGCAGCCGCTTCTCCGGCGGCCAGCGTCAACGGCTCGCGATTGCGCGCGCCATCCTTCGCGATCCAGCAGTGCTGATTCTCGACGAGGCGACCTCGGCGCTCGATCCGGCGACGGAGGCGGCGGTCAACGGCACTTTCCACCGCATCGCGGCGGGGCGAACCATGATTGCCGTTACGCACCGGCTCAGCTCCGTGATGGGTGCCGATTGGATTTACGTGATGCATCAAGGGCGAATCGCAGAGCAGGGGCGTCACGATCAATTAGTAAAAGCTGGAGGGCGATACAGCAATATGTGGAGGCGGCAATCCGGTTTGCGCCTGAGCGAGGAAGGGGAGACGGCCGGAGTGGACGCGCGATGGCTTGGCGGGATGCCTCTATTCGAAGACGTGGAGGCTTCTGCCTTGACGGAGCTGGCGGCGCTGTTCGCGACGGAACAGATTCCCGAGAGCCGCGACATTATCGTCGAGGGCGATCGCGGCGACCGGTTCTACATTCTAGTTCGCGGGACGGCGGAGGTGATCAAAGGATCCAAGCGGGTTGCCGTTTTGCAAGATGGCGACTACTTCGGCGAAATTGCACTGCTCAGCGATCAGCCGCGCAACGCCACGGTTCGCAGCATGACTCCGTGCGTTTGCCTGATTCTCCAACGCGAACATTTTCGCGCCATGCTCAACCGGAGCGCCAACTTGCGCGAGCGAATCCGGCAGGTGGCGCAGGCGCGGGAATAAGATGACGCAGGGTATCTATGTGTGCCAGAATGCACCAAAGCGCTTCGAGAACCACCACACCAATGAAAATCGCCGCGCTACTTTTTGCCTTCGCCCTCGCCGCTGCCGCACAGCCCGCCGAGCTGGCGACTCAGATCAAGACTCTTCATCTCAGCCGCGTTTCGAAACCGCCGAAGCTCGAAGATTTTCTCACTGGCAGTGTCCCCGACGGCCAGGCCCGCATCGACGATTTCCGCCAGAACGCTCCGTCAGATGGAGCCAAGGTCACGCGCGAAACGGTCGCCTATCTGTCCTATGACGACACCAACCTGTACGCGGTCTTCGTCTGCAAAGAGGAGCGGACGATGCTGCGCGCGCGGATGGCCAAGCGCGACGATATCTCGAGCGACGATGAGGTCGCGGTTTATCTCGACACGTTTCACGACCGCCAGCACGTACTCGCTTTCTACGTGAATCCGTTTGGGATTCAAGCCGACGCCAACAGCACCGAAGGGCAGAGCGACGACTATAGCTACGACACTCTTTGGAAGTCCGACGGCCGATTGACACCCGATGGATACGTTGTCTGGATCGCGATTCCATTTCGCAGCCTGCGCTTCGCCCGAACCGATGTGCAGACGTGGGGGATCGGCTTGGCGCGCTTTATTCCCGCCATCAACGAATCGTCTTATTGGCCGTATTACACGTCGCGGATCAGCGGATTCGCTCCGCAACTGGGCACGACCGAGGGCCTGGAACGGGTTTCCGCGGGCCGCAATCTGCAAGTCACGCCTTACGGATTCGCGGAACGCGCGCAATTCCTGAACACTCCCGACTACGCGCCTCCCGATTTCAAATCGCATACTGAATTGCGCGCCGGTGTCGATGTGAAGGCGATCCTGCACGATTCGTTCACGCTCGACGTCACGGTGAATCCCGATTTCAGCCAGGTGGAATCGGAGCAGCCGCAGATCACCATCAACCAACGATTTGAGGTTTTCTTCCCAGAGCTGCGCCCGTTCTTTCTCGAAAACGCCGCGTACTTTCAGACGCCCGACAATCTTTTTTTCAGCCGGCGCATCGCGGACCCGGAGGTGGGCGCGCGCCTTACTGGCCGCTCCGGCCCGTGGCAGGTGGGCTTGCTCGCCATGGACGATCGTTTCCCCGGCAACAGGCTTCCCTCCTCCGATTCCGATTACGGCAAGCACGCGGCGATCGGCGTGCTACGCGTGCAGCGCGACATCGGCGAGGAGTCGAACGTTGGACTCATGGCGACCGGGTACGATCTGGGCACGCGTCATGAATATCTCGCGTCGCTCGACACGCGCATCCACATTAACGATCATCTGACGCTGACGGGCCAGGCCGTTCACAGCGAGACCAGCATTCCGGGATTTGCCCATGTTTCCGGATCGGACTATCTCGCGAACCTGGAATATTCCGGCCTTCATTTTGAGGAAACCACACACTATCTCGACCGCAGCCCCAATTTTCAAACCACGCTCGGCTTCATTCCTCGCGTCAACATTCGGCAAGTGGATCAGGATCTCGCCTATCATTTTTTACCGGCCGGCGATCTGGTAAAGGCTTGGGGTCCGACGATGGAGCTGATCGAGGATTGGGATCACAACCGCCGCATTCAGGACCGGATTATCACGCCAGGCGTGGCGTTCGAGCTCACCGGGCAGACGTTCATCACCGCCCAGCGGACCGAATCGATCGAGGTTTATCAGAACATCGCGTTTCGCAAACACCTGACCGATTTTTCGGTCAACTCGGATTTTTCCAAGCATTTCGGCATTCAGACTGACTACAACTTCGGCAAGGGCGTTAACTACTTTCCCGCCGACGGGTCTGCTGCCGTTTTCGGCGAATCTCCAAAACGCGAGCCTGAAATTCACGATCCGCCCATCCTCGCGACTCCGTTTCGAACAGACCTATTTGCTGAGCCGCCTGCGCTCGCTGAGCGGCGGGCCCGTGATCTTCGCGGATCATATTCTGAGGTCCACTCTTCGTTACCAGTTCTCAAAACAGCTCTCTCTGCGCATCATCGGGGAATACGATTCGGTGTTGCCAAATAGCAATTTGGTGAACCTGACCAAGAGCAAGAGCTTCACCAGCAATGTGCTGCTGACGTATCTTCTTTCGCCGGGAACGGCCGTGTATGCGGGGTATACCGACCAGCGTCAGAACCTCGCTTTGGTGCAAGCGATGTCGATGGGAATGCCGGCTTACCTTGCCACGATCGGCGATCCCAGCACGCTTACGGACCGGCAGATATTTCTAAAGATCAGCTACGCATTTCACTATTAAAGTGTGACCGCTCCCTACGGTCACGGCTCGGTAGAGCTAACAACCCATTACCGAGCCGTGACCAGAGGGAGCGGTGTTGTTAACCCAACCCAGGCACCGACCATCCGGTCCGATACTTCCTCCGCAGAAACCCATTCGCCTCCGCGGAATTGGAAAATTTAGCCTTCGGCCCATTCCATTGCAGAGTCGTATTCGGGAACCGCGTAGCCAGCGGGCCCAGCAACACCGCCTCCGTCAGCGGACCCGAGAAATCAAACGGCGTCGAGGTCTTCCCGATTCCCAGCACTGCATCGGCGAACTCGTGGTAATGGTCCGTCCGCTCGAACTCCGGCATCGCATATCCCGAGAAATCCTGCGCCGGCAGCAGCAGCGGCATCGCGATATGCGGGAGCAGCATCTGGCCTTTTGTGCCGATAAAAATCGACCCCTGGCCCGGGAACTTCGCGGATCCCACCAGCGCCCGTATCTCGTCCGGCGGCAGGCGGTCGCCGTCATACCAGGTCAGCTGGAGTGTCTTTTCCGCAGTGAATGGAGTGGCCGGAAACACGTAGCGGATCAACGTATCCAGCGCCCAGCTCTCGCCATTGGGCGCAGTGCCTTCGCTTCGCACCGACACAGGCGACGTCAGTTTCAGAGCGCCAAACACCGGGTCGAGAATATGGCAGCCCATGTCGCCAAACGTCGCGGTCCCGAAATCCAGCCGCTTGCGCCAATTGCCGGGATGATAAACATCTTTGATAAACGGACGCGCGGGCGCGACACCCAACCAGTCGTCCCAATTGAAGCCGCTTGGAACCTCATCCGCCGTCGCAGGCAGCTTCACCGTATCGCCCCATTTTTTTTCGCTCCACGTGTGAACTTCCTTTATCTTCCCGATGGCCCCGCTCTGAATCAGACTCACCGCCGTCTTATATTCGCGCCCGGAATGAATCTGAATGCCCATCTGCGTCGGCAGCTTCTTGGACCGCGCCATCTTCATCAGCGCGCGGACTTCATGGATATCGTGCGCCAGCGGTTTCTGCACATACACCGGCAAACCCATGCGCATGGAACTGATCGCCTGCGGAGCGTGCATATGATCCGGCGTGCCCACACAGGCCGCGTCAATCTGGCCGCGCTCCTTGCGCAGCATCTCCCGCCAGTCCTGATAGACGCGCGCGTCAGGATACTTTTTCTTCAGCCTGTCAAGCCGGTTCGAATCCACTTCCGCCACGCACACCAACTTCACTTTGGGATGCGAGGCGATGCCATCGAGCGTGGAGAACGCCATCCCGCTCGCCCCGAAACTGGCCAGACGCAGCGTACCCGAAGGAGGCTTCGACAACATCTCTCGAACAAAAAACGGAGCGGCCCCGGCAATCCGCAAAAACGATCGGCGATCGGTCATCCCCGGATCATACTACTTCGGCGTCGGACTGTTATGCTTGGAGCCGACAAATGAACATAAAAACACTTCCTCGGCGGGTGCTGCCGATATTCGCGGCCGTGTACCTGTTCGCCTTCGCTGCGCCGCCGATTTATCCGGGAGCGAAGCCGGTGGACGAGCTTAACGACGCCATGAAAAAAGTGGGCCAGGACAACATGGCCTACAACACTTTCGATCCGTTTGAAAAGGTCTACGCGTTTTATAAGAGCAAAGGAACCGAAGTCCATGGGCGCCGCGCGCCACGCGCCTCGGAGAAATTCGCCTCCTTCAAGTTTGACGAGGCAGGTTATGGGGTTTCCATCATTTGGAAAGAAGACTCCAAGTCCAAGGGGACCATCATCCACATCGCTAAAATTCCGGGGCGGTAAGCTGCTAGTACTTTCGACAGGCGTCGAGATGAGTCTCGACGCGGCACGCACGAGTCGAGTGCGTGCGCCACGCGTGAAAAATCTACACTTTAAAAGACCGCTCCCGATAGTCGCGGTTCCATAAGAGGCTGATAGAGCGGTCAACTTAAGTTTTTCGTCAACCTCCTAGCGTTTCTTCCACGCCTGGATTTCCACGCCGGCCATCGCTGCCCGGCCCGGCATGTTCACTCCCAGGATCTCCTCATAGCTTGTGTTCGTCAGGTTGGTGAGCTGAAGGTACGGGCGGATCCTCGAACGCGTCCAGGCTACCGACACGTCCCATAGCGCGTAAGGACTCAACTGGTAGCGCTTCACTGCGCCCAGCCGGGTTCTCGCCAGGACTCCCTGCCTGGTCAGGATCTGCCAAGACACTACGGCGTTGTGCGTTGGGTAGTTGAAAACGTATTTCGACTGCTCCCCGCCCTCGGCCGATTGCGCGCCGTGAAGCGCTGTATATTGCACGACGATTTTCTGTGAGTGGACCAGATCGCCTTCGACTCCTGTTTCTACACCGTAAAACTTGAGGTGGTCGAAATTCATGGCCTGCCAAGGTAAGCTGGCCGAGCTTCTCACATAATCGATGCCGTTCTTCTCGTTGCGGTCGAATCCGGTGGCGAAAGCTCGCCAGCGGCTGCGCAGATGCCAGTCAATGCCTGCTTCGTAGCTCATAGCCTCTTCGGGCTTCAGGTTGGGATTTCCGAGATTTGCCGGGTCCGCATAGTAAAGGTCGGTATAGGTGGGAAGGCGAAAGGCCCGGCTCACCGACGCCCGCAGCTTCACGCTTTGCGACAGCCACGCGCCGCCGCTGACGGTAGGCGCGAAGAACGCTTGCCGATGACCGTAGAACTGCTCGCGCACTCCTGCTGAGAGCGAGAAGCGCTTCAAGGCGCGCATATCGACATTGCCATACAGCGCACCCTGACGGCGCTCATGATTGCCCAGGTTGTTGCTGACGATGCTGTCGTCGACTCCCTCGGCTCCGTACGACAGCCGGATGAGCTTGCTCAGATCGTTGTGCCGGCGCAGAGCGGCATCATACGTCTCATCCGCGTGACGATTGGTGTACACCTGCGGCGCGTCGCGAAGCAGCACGAACAAGTCCGTATGGCGGCGATAGGAAAATGTCAGCTCGGTGTTCTGGCCGAAATCCTGATGGAGCGCGGCGTACCAGGTTTTGGTTCTCTCCCACGAATTGTAGCTGCCATAAAACTGATTCGCTCCGAAGGGGCGGTCGAGCGCCGACAAGAAGATCCTGGTCGTGCCCCATCTGGTCCTCAGCCACGATTCGGAGGAGCCTGCCGTATTGCGATACTCGCGGTCGTCCTCGAAGCCGTCGCTGAGAGTTCGTTCGAAAGAGAATTGCTGCGATAAAGGGCCGGCGCCGAACGAGAAGAATCCGCTCTCGGTATTCGTGCCGAAGCTGCCCACGGCGCTGCGGAATACGAGTTCGCCGGGTTCGCCGACGCGGGTGATCACGTTCACGACCCCGCCCACCGCATCCGATCCGTAGAACGTCGAACCCGACCCGCGCAGCACCTGCAACTCGCCGATGGCATCGAGAGGGACAGGGAGATCCAGATTGTGATGGCCGGTCTGCACGTCGTTGATGCGAACTCCGTCGATCAGGACCAGCGTCTGGCCGAAGGTCCCTCCGCGGATAGTGATGTCGCCCTGCACGCCGTTGCCGCGCTGCTGCAGATCGATGGAGGAATCGAGTTGGAGGAACTGGTAGAATCCGCCGAACAGCGGGCTTTTCTTCGGCAGATTGTCGAGCACGCTGACAGAACGATCGGCTTCGTCGAGGGGCACGGGCTGGGCGGTGCCGGTGACCACTACGCTTTGCGCGCGCAGCATAAGCGCGGTGAGGATCATCAAGCGCATTTAGGGAGTTTAGATAGGGCGCGTTTGCGCGGGATAGGAAAATGGAAGCGTTTGCCCGAATCCCTGACGGTCGCGGTTCAGAGGTTTCTCTTCAGAAAATTGCAGATGTGATACCCATCCATGAATTTGAACGGGGTTTCGCCCAGCGTGTAATGGCCGCACGGCAGCACCACTACCTTATGCTCAAAGCCGAGCTCGCGGGCCTTCTCGATCACCTGCTCTGAGAATCGGACCGGGAATGTCGTGTCGTACTTGGCGTAGATGAACAACGGTTTTTTCCCGAGCTTGGCGTAGCGATCGATATAAAACGGAGGACTGATCGCTTTCCACGCATCGCGCAGCTGCTCGATGGTGACCGCGGATTCCAGGCTCTGGCGGATGTGCTGCGTCGAAAGGCCTTCCCAAACCACGTCGGCAAAATAAGTGGAGCAGTGGTTGAACACATTGACCTTCAAACGAGGGTCGTGAGTGCTGGCCAAAAATGCATAACAGGAGCCGAGGCTGGTGCCGCAGATGCCGATGCTTTCATAGCCTTGCTGCTCCAGCCAGTCTACACAACAGCGAATATCGATCACGGCCTGGCGCGTCGCATCGATGGTACGCGCCACATTCGCGGACACCGCATAATCGGCGCGCTGGAGCTCGGCCGGCATACGGTAATCGTGATACGGCAGGCTCAGCCGCAGGGCGGAGATACCGAGCTTTGCCATCCCCGCGCACAGCGCTCCGTGCTGCCCCAGCGAGGCATTCCAATGAGGAAGGACGATCGCCGCCACTTTTCGTTTTCCGGGCTTGTGCACCGCCGGATACCACTGCCCATGCACAATGTTATTTTCCGGATAAGGCGTTTCGATCGGGCTGGTGAAGCGGAGAAGTTTGTCTTGCAGCTCGAAATCCGCCGGCGTACGGTACGCAAAAAACTGGTCGCTCGATTGAAGAACGGCTTCATTCAAAACGCGCAGATACTCGGCCGGCGTGTGTCCATTGCGAGGATTGTCGATTGCGGGGGGCCATTTTGCGGTCCATTCGAGACCCCAGTCAAACGGCCTGACTACACGATTGGTGGCGCGGAAGCAGAGACGGTTTTCCCAATCCTTCATCCATCTTGCATACAGATTTTCCATTATTCAATTACTAGGTTAGCAAGGCGGGGAGGAGACGCGCGCCGGAACGATGCTCATAAGGAGCCCCGGCGCGCGACAAGGAATAAAGCAGACCGAAATTGAACCACTCAAAACTCAGTTGGCCGGAGGCAAGCCTGACGCCGTCGTGGACTCGGAGACCGTGGATGTCGCCATGGACTGGGTCCGGAACTCGTACTGTTGGATTTCCACGGCGGCCCGTCCGCCTTCGAAGCGCACCACGCGCCCGCGCGCCACTAATTTGAGAGCGCATTTGTGATTCAACTGCGCGGGCCAACTGATGGAGAGTTCCATACGCCTTCCGGGCAGCAGCATGTGGTCAGCGCTGAATAATATGCCGGAACTCGATATGTTGACCGTCTTGCCATCGCCCACCTCGTCGCTGCTGCGTTTGTTCAGGACTCTATAACGCACTTCCCGTTCAATCGGAAAACGATCCGAATGGCGGCGGTCAGATTGCGCATTCTCTTTCATATTCGCTTTTTCTCCCTCGGCAGCCGTGAAAAACGCTCTCAGCGGCTAGATAAAGTTTGCCGCGTCTGCCATGCGGCTGCAATAGGGAACGAGGCCCATTTCTGTACGGTACGCGGGTACCCGCGGGCCTAACCGGCGTCCTACCTGCGTTATCATTTCCAGATGCGTAAACAACTTCCAATCGTGGTGACTTTCGTTCTCGTGCTGGGGGCCCTCGGGCTATCGTACGGCGCGGGGGTGAAGAAGAAAGTAGTGACGCCAAAGGACTTTCCGGCGGGAAGGCCATTCAGCGCGGGGATTGAGGTAGGAGATACTCTCTACGTTTCGGGTCAAACGGGTACCGACCCCAAGACCCAGAAGGTACCAGATAACTTCGAAGAAGAAGTGCGCCAGTGCCTGGAAAACGTGGGCGGAATCCTGAAAGCGGGCGGGATGGATTTCGGCGATGCGGTGTCGGTGCAGGTTTATTTAACCGACATGAGCATGTTTCAGCGGATGAACGCGGTGTACGTCCACACGTTTCCGGACCCGAAGCCGACCCGGACCACGGTCGGGGTAACGGCGCTGGCGGGCGGGGCGCATATGGAGATCACCGTGACGGCGCGGAAGTAGGTGCCTGATTTTCAATTCAAGTTCGAGTGGGACCCACAAAAGGCTGTGTCTAATTTGGCAAAACACAGCGTCGCGTTTCCTCAAGCTGCGGCGGTGTTTCTCGATCCGCTTGCAGCAACCGTTGTAGATGAAGAGCACAGCGAGGAAGAGCGGAGATGGGTAACGCTTGGCTTGTCGGGAACTGGCCTCCTGTTGGTGGTGATCCACACTTACGAGCAAGTGGAGGCAGGCTCCGCCTCCGTGCGCATCATTTCCGCCCGTCGTGCAACACCTTCCGAGATGAGAGACTATGAACAGCGAGGTTTATGAAGCCTGAATACAATTTCCGAGAAGGCGTGCGTGGAAAATTCCACCGCCCAGGCGCTACTCTCCAAATACCCGTTTATCTGGAGCCGGAAGTCCTTGCGTACCTGTCGGCCAAAGCGGAAAAAAAGGGCGTCGAGATCGACCGAATCGTCAACGATCTTCTCAAACGCGATATCGGAATCATCGAGACGGCCGGATAGCCGACACCGGCGGGGAGAACGTCGGGTCGAGTCATTCGGGCTCCTGACTCCTGACTTCTGTCTCCTTCGTCCCCGGTTCCCTCTTCTTCCTCAGCTCCGCGAGCCTCTGCGCGATTCTCTGCTCGGCTCCGCGGTCTGTCGGTTGGTAAAACGTCGTGCCCTTCAGCGATTCCGGCAGGCACTCCATCGTATTAACGGCATCCTCAAACTGATGCGCATGCTGGTAGCCTGCGCCGTAGCCCCATTGCTTCATCGCGCGGGTGGGAGCGTTGCGGAGCTGCATCGGCACGGGCTCGGCGGGAGCCTTTTCGATGGTTTCCGTCGCGGCATTGAGGGCTCGATAGGCCGCGTCCGATTTCGGGGCGACCGCCAAGTAGATCGCCACCTGCGCCAGGGCCTGATCGCCTTCCGGGACGCCTAAAAAGTGTGCGGCCTGCTGCGCCGCGATCGATTGTTCGAGCGCCCGCGGGTCGGCGAGGCCGATATCTTCGACCGCCATACGCACCAGCCGGCGGGCGATGTAGAGACGGTCCTCGCCGGCTTCGAGCATCCGGGCCAGCCAGTACAGCGCGGCATCGGGATCCGATGAGCGGATGCTTTTATGAAGCGCTGAAATCAGGTTGAAGTGCTCTTCGCCGGATTTATCGTACAGCAGGACTTTGCGTTCGATGACGGATTCGACCGACTCCTGTTCCAGCACTCCTTCGCGCGCGACCGACGAGGCGAGCTCCAGAATGTTGTACGCGGTCCGCGCGTCGCCGTTCGCGTAAATGGCGATTTGCTCCAGCAATTCGCGGGTCGCCGAAAGCTCCAGTGTCTTGAGGGCGGCTTCGAGTAAGGTGACGATCTCGTCCATGGAGAGCGCCCGCAGCGCGTAAACCTTGGCTCGGGAAAGCAGCGCGGAGTTTACTTCGAACGAGGGATTTTCGGTGGTCGCGCCGATCAGAATGATGTCGCCGCGTTCGACATACGGAAGAAAAGCGTCCTGCTGGGCCTTGTTGAACCGGTGAATTTCATCGATAAAAACTACGGTGCGGCGGCCTAGCTTCCGGGCCCGCTCGGAATCGGCCATCACGGCTTTTATTTCCTTGATTCCGGCGAGCACGGCGCTGAAGGGTATGAAATCGGCTCGGGTCAGCTTCGCGATGAGGCGCGCCAGCGTGGTTTTTCCGACACCAGGAGGCCCCCATAAGATAAGCGACTGCAACTGGTCGCGCTCGATCTGGACTCGCAGCGGTTTACCGGGGCCCAGAATGTGCTGCTGGCCCACGAATCCTTCCCACGTATCGGGGCGCATGCGCTCGGCCAGCGGGCGCTTATTCTTATCCTCCAGACTTTCGAGCGGCGCGGAATCGAACAGGCTCATGACGCGTTCCTCTGGCGGCGCGCTTCATAAAATAAGATACCGGAGGCGACGGCGGCGTTCAAAGATTCGACGCCTGTGGTGGGAATGCGCAGCCCGGTGGCGAATTCGGCCAGATGCTGGCTGACGCCTCGGCCCTCGCTGCCGATCACGATGGCGCAGCTGATCTTGAAATTCGCGTCGGATACGAGAATGGTGGCGCGAGGCATAGCCGCGTAAAGAACGCCTTTTTTCTTCGCCAGCGCGGCGAGCAGCAGCGACTCGTCGAGCGCGGTTGCGATGGGGAGTCGAAACACAGACCCCGCGGAGGCCCGCATGCACTTCGGATTGAAAGGGCTGACCGAGCCTTTGAGAAACGCGGCGCCGGTGGCTCCAAAGGCCTCGGCGGCTCTGAGAATCGCGCCGGCATTGCCGGGATCCTGAATGCCGTCGAGCACTGCGACCATGGCGCGGCCGCGCAGCAGTTGGTCGAGCGTCCATGTGGGCGGCCTTACCAGCGAGATGACGCCTTGCGGTGTTTCGGTGGATGCGAGTGACGCGAAGTCGCCGTCGCGCACCGTTGCGACACGCATCTTGAGACCCTTCACGTGCGACTGAATAGCGCCTTTCACCGACTGCGAAACGATGACCGCGCCGATCTCCGCGTTGCTCTTCAGCGCCTCTTCGAGCAAATGGAAGCCTTCGGCCACGGCGAATCCATCGTCCGTCAGCGAGCCCTTTTGCACGGCCCGGCGCACTTGCTTGAGCAGCGGATTCTTATCGCTTAAGAGAGCTTCCATGGACTTCAATTACAATGACAGCTTAGCCTATTCATGAAACACAGCCTCATCAGGATCGCGGCAGGGCTGGTCCTGCTCGGCGCCGTCGGGCTGGCCATAAAACTGTTTTCGGTGGCCTCCGACATCCGGCGGCAGTCGGATGTGGATGAGGCTCGCCCGGCGGACGTGATCCTGGTGCTGGGCGCGGCGGAGTATCGCGGCAAGCCCTCGCCCATTCTCGAGGCGCGGCTGAATCATGCGCTGTTCTTATACCTGCAAGGATTGGCTCCGCGCATCATCACCACCGGAGGCAAGGGCGGAGATCCGACGTTCACCGAAGGCGAGGTGGGCCGCGCCTACCTGAGCCGGCACGGCATTCCGTCCGAGGCGATTATCGTCGAATCGGAGGGAGAAACCACCGTCTATAGCACGGCTGCGGCGGCGGAAATCATGCGCCGGATGAACCTGCATTCCTGCATCGTCGTCAGCGACGGGTATCATATTTACCGCGTAAAACGGATGCTGCAATTCCAGGGCATCGACGTCTACGGCTCGCCCCGGCCGACAGTGCCGCATCATGGCTGGCGGCAGGAATGGATTTACCTGAAGCAAGCCATCGCTTTCGGCTTGTGGCGCGTCGGAATTCCCGTATAATAAAGGTGCAATGAAGTTCGCGGTCTCTTTGGCAATGGCGGTGCTGCTCCTCGGGATGCCGCTGAGCTGTCTTCTGGCGCCCTGCCAGATCGCTCCGCCCGCACATCCGTGCTGCCCGCGAACCGGCACGAATCTCAAATGCCCTTACGACGCCCTGGATTCCGCTAAAGTGGCAATCCTGGTCGCCAGTACGCCGGCCCTGGAGCAAATCGAAACGGTTCCTCAAATTTCAAGTGCGCCGATCAGCCTCGAATCGATCGCCGCGGATCAAAGCGATTCCTATATCCTGAATCGCATTCTCCGAATCTAGAAGTGTTTCCGCAGTTTCCCCTCAAAGACAATTTAGATTTTGAAAAAGGAGAATTTCTATGACCAGACTATTTAGCTGGGCGCTTGCCCTTTCGATGATTGCGGGAACCGTAGCGTTCGCCGCCGATTGCTGTGGCGATCCGGCGTGCTGCGCGGCCGGTTGCTGTCATCACTGCGCTCACGCGAAGAAGTAGTGAGTAAAAAGGAGGGGGCTCAAAGGCCCTCTCCTTAGTATTTCCGAAGAACCGCCAGCACTTTCCCCTGAATCGCCACCGACGCGCGGTTCACGAAGATCGGCTGCATCGACGCATTCGCGGGCTGTAAGCGCACCCGGTCGCCCGCTTCGAGATAAAAGCGTTTCAGCGTGGTCTCCGTCCCGTCCACCAGCGCCACCACAATATCGCCATCGCGAGCCTCGGAGGCGTGCTCCACCAGCACGTAATCACCGTCGCAGATGTGATCCTCGATCATCGATTCGCCGCGAACCTGCAGCGCGTAGGTGCCCGGATCGCCCGCAAAATCGGAAAAATTGAGCGTGTCGCGACCCGCGATCGCCTCCACCGGTGCACCGGCGGCGATCCGGCCGAGCAAAGGAACCTCGAACGACGCCGGCTGCTGGCGATGCTGCCGCTGCTCCTCATAGTACTTGGGCGCGATTTCGAGCGACCGGCTCTGGTTGAACCCGCGCTTCACATAGTGCTTCGTTTCAAGCGCCATGATGTGCTTGTGCACGGTTGCCAGCGAGGCAAGACTGAGCCCGTCGGCGATTTCTTCGTAGCTGGGACTATAGCCGCGTTTCTCCAAAAATCCGGCCAGGAAGTCGAGAAACTCTTTTTGGCGTTTGGTGAGTGCCATAGCATTTATTGTAGGCGAAGAAAAGGTGAATTACAAGTATTTTGATGTCCTCCGCGGCGGCGTGTCCAGAATGCTATGTGGCGTACGCCTCCAGGCGTGCCGCATCGACATTTGTGTCGATGTGTCTTTCCAAAGCTCCCGAACGTCGACAGGAATGTCGACGCGGCACGCGTGGACGCGTACGCCACAGCGGGAGAGGTAAATATTACACTAGCTCCTGAATTTCCTCCTCGCTCAACCTAAACTCTGCCGCGCCGATCACCCCCGCTAGCTGGCTGGCATTGCGCAGACCGACAATCGCGGCTGTGACTTCCGGCCGGCGGAGCGTCCACGCGATGGCAACTTCTCCAGGAGTCCTCCCGTGCCGACTCCCGATCTCGCGAAGCTTTTCGACCAGGGCCAAATTGCGAGTCAGGTTGGGTTCCTGGAACGGAGGCATGCGGCGGCGCACGTCTTCCTCCGGGAGCGACGCCACTCGTTCCCTGGTCATCGCGCCGCTCAGCAGGCCGTTGCGCATCGGCGAATATACGATCACGCCGATGTTGTGTGCGCCGCAATAGGGCAGGATCGACTCTTCGATGTCCGGCGTCACCAATGAATACGGCGGCTGCAGCGACGCCGGCAGCGCGATTTTCGAGATGCGCGCCAGCTGCGACGCATTGCAATTCGATACGCCGATGTTGCGGACCTTGCCCGCCTCCTGCAAGCCCACCATGGCTTCCCAGCCTTCTTCCAGGTCCTCATCCGGCTCCGGCCAATGCATCTGATAGAGATCGATCGTGTCGATGTTGAGGCGCTTAAGGCTCGCCTCACACTCGCGTTGAATGGAATCTTTCTTAAGGCTTTTGACGATCTGACCGGTGGCGTCCCACGTCCGCTCGCACTTGGTGAACACGTATGGTTTCGGAGAAACGCCTGCGATCGCGCGTCCGACCACTTCTTCGGAATGTCCGAGGCCATAGACGGCCGCGGTATCGATCCAATTGAGCCCCGCTTCGAAGCCGGCGCGGGTGGCGGCTATCGAATCGTTATCGTCCTGCGGTCCCCAGGAGAAGGCCCATCCCGCGCCGCCCATCGCCCAGGCTCCGATCCCGAGCGGAGTGATTTTCAGATCGCTATTGCCGAGTTGTTTCGTCTGCATGCTCCTATCAAAATAGCAGGAGCAGTCAGCCCGATTCAGGAAAACTTGGACTTCAGAAACTCCCAGATCTGCAGATGAGGCCCTGGACAGCGCGCCCAATCCGAGGGAGCGAACGACAACACGTTGGTGCTGGTTTCAACCCACAATCCAAACGGCTTCACATTCGGGATATCCATGCCGAAGAACACGCCGGACCCGCACACGTCTTCGATTTGAATCTTCGCGGCGGCAATGTCCTTGTATTGACCCGAAGGACCCCAATCCTCGTTGAATCGCTCCGGCGGATAATACTTGCACGGAGTATCCTGCGTGCAGCCCCACAGCTTGTAGGCTTCCTGATAGTTCTTGTCTTTGAGCAGGCTCAAAAACTGCTTCACCACCCGTTCCTGCCGGTAGCTGCGGAACGTGAAGAACAACACCGTGCCGACGATCAGGATACCCAGACTCCACAGGACGATCCGTTTGATACGCCGCTCGCGCCGCGCGTCGGTAACGCCGTAGGTAGAGTCCAGAAAACCGGGCATTTACTTTGCCGGATGGGCTTTATCGTAGGACGCGATCACGTCGGCGGTAATATCGAGCGCCGGTTTGAACGTAATCACCGCGCTCGCCTCCACTACGTAATCGAGGCCTTTTTCATCCGAAACTTTCTTCACGATCTCCAGCATGCGGGTCTGCGCGCGGGTCAGGATATCGGTGCGATCGCGTTCGACGTCGGCGCGCAAATCCTCATCCAGGCGCTTCGCCTCGCGCTCCTTGCGGGCGCCGCGAGCGGTCAGGTCCGCTTCCCCGGCCGCGCTCAGTTTGCCTTGCGCGCTCTGAAGCTGGGTTTGGATGTCGTTCAGCTCGCGCGACACCTTATCCAGTTCATCCTGCCGTTTCTTGTACTTCGCCTGCATGTCGTTGTTGGCTTTCTTGATCTCTGCCGTTTCGAGAATCGCCTTTTGCAGGCTGACGATACCGACCTTCGACTGCGCCATGGCAGACGGAACGGAAATGAGCCCGGCGGCACACACCGCGAGCGCGAGGGAGGAACGGAACATGGTTTGCATCAAACTCCTTTAGGTCTTTTTATTTTAGCAGCCTATTTTAGCAGCATCTCGTCCAGTACCCGCCCGACGCTGCCGCTGGGGGTTTCCACATCCAGCATGGTCGCGAGCGTCGGCGCGATATCGTTGACGATGATATTCGCGTTGTACCGGCCGGCGCGAACCTGGGCGCCGAGAAAGAGAATCGGCACATGGGAATCGTAGTCGAACGTCGTGCCGTGGGTCGTGCCATTGCGCCCGGCGATCCAATAGGGGTCGAGCAAAACCGTGACGTTCCCGGAGCGAGCCGCGTTAAAACCGTTGCGGACGCGTAGGCCGACCATGTCCTGCACAATGCGCTCCGCTCATCAATTGATTGCGGGTGAAAACGCGGAACACATGCGGCAAGGCTCGGATGGCGTCGGCCGCCACGCGCTCCACCTCGGACATGTCGACCGGATGGCCGGGCGTCGGATTGTCGTTCAGAAAAAGCGTGCCTTCGCCCGAATGAACGATCCACCTGTCAGCCGCCTTGCCGAAGCGGGCGGTGAGGGCCTTCTCGACTGTATCGAACTCGTTCCGGTCATCGAATCTCCCGCCGGGCATTTTGCGCTTCTGATTCACTTCCGGCACGGGCGACACGCCATGATCGGCAGTGAGCACGACCAGCACCCGGCCTACGCCCGCCTGCGCCTCCGCGGCGCGGATCAATTCGCCCACCAGCTTGTCGGCGCGCAGAGCCATGTCGTGCGCTTCGTCGGAATCCGGTCCCAGCTCGTGGCCCACGTAATCGTTCGCCGAAAAGCTGACCGCCAGCAAATCGACCTTCGATCCGGCGCCGAGCTTCTCAGCAACGATCGCCTTCTCTGCAAATTGCAGAATCAGCTCGTTGCCAAACGGGGTGGCGTCGAGTCCCGCGTAAAACTTCGCATCGGGCGTCGCGGCCATCGTTTTACTCATCCAAACCTTGCCCGTGTACTTGTCGGCTGGGCGGGAAGCGTTGAATTGCGCCACCCAGCCAGGCAGCGCGTCGAAGTAATAAGTGCTGCTGACGAAGTTGCCCGTTTTGCCGTCGAACCAATACGCGCCGTCGGCCATGTGGCCCGAGGGAAGGATCGCGGAGCGGTCCTTAATCGAGACGCCCACCACCTTACCGCCCTTGCCGGACATTTTCATCTCATCGCCGACGGTCGATACCAGCATCCGCTTCGGCGACGCCCCGTCCCCCGGAGCGCCAAGGAGTTTAAACCCATCGTCGGAGACGCTTGTCACGCGCTTCTTCGCCGCGCGATCCCACCACTCATTCCCGATAATGCCGCTGAGAGCCGGGGTCGCGCCGGACAAGAACGTGGAGTGGCCGACGGCGGTAACGGTCGGAAAGTGGTCGTAGTGGGCGTTGGTGAACACGGCTCCATGGTCGTAGAATCTCTTGAATCCGCCCGTGTATTCAGAGTGGAACCGTGTCAGATAGTCGTAACGGAACTGGTCGATGACGATAGCCAGGACCAGCTTCGGTTGGGGCTTCGGCGCCGAAGCGCTGTTTTGCGCGCCCAGCGGGAGCGAGAGGAGGAGAGCGAGAATCCAGTTGCGCATGAACTCATCAGTCTAACAAGGGTGCGACCGGATGATTCAATGGCAATTCAGCCCCATGCGTCAGCTTGGGGCTCTCACTGACACCGAACCCCGACAGTTATGGAGGGGATAGTAATGTTTTCTCTGAGACAAGCAAGCGGGACGCGAGAAAGTCGCGCGCCGAGAGTCCAAGAGAACCAAACCAAAAATCCCGGTCTGACGCCTCGGCGTCTTCGAACGTCGCTAACTTACTTGTTCGGATTGCTCTCTCTCGCGAGGCGAACCTTCGCGCCTTCCAGCTTATTCTTAACCTTCGCGATGTCCGCCGGCTCCGCATCGCCCGGCCCCGCCTCAAATTCCTTGAGCGAGATCTGCCATTGAGCGATCGCTTCCTTGATCTTCGATTCGCGCAGCAGCACGTCGCCCATATGATCGTGGACCGTGGCGTCGCGCGGCGTCCGTTGCAGCGCCTGGCGCAGGTTTTCCTCCGCTTCCGGCAGCCGGTTCATTTTGAAATAAACCCAGCCCAGGCTGTCGAGATAGGCACCATTATTAGGATCCTTATCGAGCGCCTTGGTGATCAACTGAAGCGCTTCCGCCAGTTTCACATTGCGGTCCGCCAGCATGTAGCCCAGGTAGTTCAGCGTGGCGGCGTGATCGGGGTCGATCTCCAGAATCTTTCGGAACTCAGCCTCGGCCAGATCGATCTTCTTCATCTTTTCGTACATCGCGCCGCGCTGGAACAGCACCGCGATTTTATCTTCTTTGCCCACAGACAGCTTTTCGGCGGCATCCAGGGCCTTCGCTTCTTCGTCGAACTTGCGGCCCTTGTCGTAGACCTGCGCGGCCAGCTCCAGGTAAATTTCACGATCGCCCTTGCCGTCCAGCAGCTTCTTCATCTCGGCGGCGGCCGCGTCGGTCTGACCCAAATCGGCCAGCACTTCCGCGTGCGAAACGCGTAACGCCCGATCTTCCGGCCATTTCTTGAGAGCCGCCTCAGCTTCCCGCTGCGCCTTCGGCAGATCACGGCCTAAACGGTACGTCACGATGATCTCGGCCGCGATCGCTCCATCTTTTTCGTGATCGATCTCGCCGATCTGCCGCAGTGTTTCCACCGCAGGCTCGGTCTGATCGTTGACGCGATAAAGACCGGACAGCCGGTCCAGCAGCAAAATGCGGTTTTCGCGCTCTTCCTTGCTGTAGTTTTTCTTGGCGGTGGTATCCAGAATTTCCTTCAGGCGCGCGATCGCCTCCGGCATTTTGCCTTCCGATTCCAGAATGGCCACTTCGTTGTAGCGGACCTCGAGATTGTTAGGTTCAATCGCGCGAGCCTTATCCGCCGCTGCGCGGGCCTTCGCAAAATCGCGAAGCTGGGTGTAGATATTCGACATCCGCAGGTAGGATTCAGCGTCGCTCGGCTCATCCTTTACCAGTTCCTGATAGACGTCGAGAGCCGCCTGGAACTGCCCCGCTTTTCTCAAATCGACCGCCATGAACCGCTTCAATTCGGACGCGTTCGGAGGATTCAGCTCCAACGTGCGCTTCAGCGTCTCGGCCGCCAGCGCGAACTCGCGCATCTGCTCATAGGCGGCCGATAGCGCTTGCAGGCTACGCGGCGTCGGATTCTTCGCCGCAAGTTTCTTCAACAAATCCGCAGCCGCCGTGTTATCGCCCAAATCCGCATAAACCATCGCTAGCCCGGTGAGCGCATCCTCGCTATCGGGATCGATCTCAAGGGCCTTCTTATAAGCGTTCTGCGAGTCCACCGAGTTCTGCGCTACCTTATGCAATCGGCCCAGCATCAGCCATGAATCGATATCCTTCGGCTCCAGTTCAGTGATCTTTTTGTATTCTTCGATCGACTTCTTCAGCATCGATTCGTCGATCCGATGCTCCTGGCTGTCGCCGATCTGCCGCGTGAAAATCCGCCCCAGCATCCGATGCGCGTTCACGTCCTTGGGATTCGCCTTGAGGGCTTCCTCGGCGTCGCTCTGCGCCTCGCGGAGCCGCCCGGTCTGGATGTACAGCTCCGAAAGCTCCTCGCCGATCATCGGCGTTTGCGGATCGTCTTTGATCGCCAGCTTATAATTCTCAATGGCTTTTTTGATGTACTCGGGGCTACCGTTGATACTCGCCAGATCCGCATACATGTGGCCCAGCGAGTAGTGATAATAGGCGGCCGCGCGATCCACCGACGGCTGCTGCGCGACAAGCTTCGTCGTGAGGCCCCCGATGGCCAACGCGGTCCATGCCGCTCTGCGTAATAAGGATGCCTGAAGCATTCAATATCTCTCTTCCCGGTGTATTCTCACCTGGTTTTTATCCGACGGCAGAACAACTTCCCATCATTAGTATATCGGCTTCGAAGGTCCGCCGGGTTACGATGGCAGCAGGTGGATCTCCGCACAAAACCCCCTCTCATCGTCGTGGCCGGACCGACAGGGGCGGGCAAAAGCTCCCTCGCGCTGCGCATTTGCGAAGAATTTTCAGGCGAGATCGTCAATTGCGATTCCCTCCAACTTTACCGTGGGTTCCACGTCGGCACCGCCAAAACGCCGCCGTCCGATCGCCGGGGGATACCACACCACCTGTTGGACGTGCTCGACCCCGCCGACGGTTACTCCGCAGGTGAGTATGCGCGTATCGCGCGAGATATTATCCGGCAAATTACTGAGCGCAGACATCTTCCGGTGATCGTCGGCGGCACTGGATTCTATCTTCGCGCCCTGCTGAACGGCCTCCCTCATCTGCCGGAAAGCGATGAAGCCGTGCGTGCGCGCCTGATGGCTCGCGAAGAGAAAAAAGCGGGGAGCATGCGGCGCCTTCTGACGCGCCTCGATCCCATCGCCGCCGGGCGTATTCACGCAAACGATACCCAGCGCCTGATGCGCGCCGTCGAGATTCGTCTGCTCAGCGGGCAAGTGTCCCCGCCTGCCTTCGATACCGAGCCGCTGGTGGGCTATCGTGTGTTGAAAATCGGTCTCGATCCTGATCGCGCCGCACTCTATGAGTCCTTGGACGCGCGAACGCATCACATGTTTGTCACCGGATTGGTCGAGGAGGTGAAGGCGCTGCTCGAACAAGGTTGCACGGGCGAT
This sequence comes from Bryobacterales bacterium, assembly GCA_963813145.1. Taxonomy (GTDB): domain Bacteria; phylum Acidobacteriota; class Terriglobia; order Bryobacterales; family Bryobacteraceae; genus Palsa-187. The sequence continues at coordinate 993,689 of CAWEXX010000004.1, read as the reverse complement.
GAGAAACCGTTTGAATCGCTCGGCTACCGTCAGGCGCTGGCGTATTTACTCGGTGAATTCGATCTCGATCGCGCGGTGTATCTCACCCAGATGGAAACCCGGCACTACGCTAAGAGGCAGTGGACGTGGTTCCGCCGCGATCCCGAGATACATTGGCTGTCCGGTTTCGGAAACGCCAATCCCGTGATCGAACAGTGCCTGCAAATGGTAAGACGTTTTCTATAAAAAATGTTCTTAAGGTGTAACGGAACGAAAGGTTTCGACGCACGTATATATGAATGAGTGAGCGATGCTCGCTCCACGAAAATTTGATTCGTTACAAAGACGTAACGATCAACCATGAGGAAGAAAAGATGAAACTGTCCAAACTGATGTTGTCCTTCGGCACCCTCGCCCTGGCAATTGCGAGCGCTGCTTCCAGCTATCATTTCTCGATTTTTCAGGCCTCGTATGTCGGCGGCAAGGAACTGAAGCCGGGCGATTACAAGATTGAACTCAATGGCGACAAGGCCACCATCAAAGCCGGTAAGCAGACCCTCGAAGCCGCGGTGAAAGTCGAAAACGGCACCGAGAAGTTCTCTGAAACGTCGGTCCGTTATGGCACCGCCGATGGCAAGATGACCGTACAGGAAATCCGCCTGGGCGGGACCAGCACCAAGCTCATTTTCAGCAACTAAGTAGAACCCGCAGTCCGATAGGGCCGGGACGGCGTGCAGCGTCTTCGGCCCTTTTTCATTCCCATCGACCCCATCATTTCTTTCTATCGTTTCCCCGGTATCACGCCATCCGCACAGTCGTTCCCTTATCTGTGAAGCTTTTCCGATTTACTATTTGTTTCGCTTCGCTCGCCCTCATCGCGAGCGCAGCCCCGGTCTACAAAGTTACCCTGACGGAGTCCGCGGTTCTTGCCGGCTCAGTCGTGAAGGCGGGCGACTACCGGATTGTAGTCAATGGCGACAAAGCCACATTGACATCGGGCAAGACCACGCTCGAAGTCCCCGTGAAAGTGGAAACCGGCAAACAGAAATTCCATTACACGTCGGTGGAATGCCGGACCGAATCCGGCAAGAATGTGCTGGACGATATCCAGGTGGGCGGAACGACCACGACTCTCGTTTTCAAGCGCTAGCCCTTAGGGGGGCAGGCCGTTCCTGCGATGACCCCTCCATAACTGTCGGGGTTCGGTGTGACATGGAGGGCTCTCCCAACGCTCTATGTACGGCCGGGGACATAGGTAACACTTTAGCCCGGTGACATGGGTGACACTTTTCGGAGAGGTGTTTGGTCGCCTTTGGTGAGTATAAACAGGATCGTCGGGCCTGTGGGAATGTGGGAATCGCCGTGGCGATTTCCAAGGGCGGTGGGAAGAGTGGGAATCCGCTGTTTGGATTTCCACGCTTTCCACCGCCCGTCATTTCCTCAGGCCTGTTGGGTCCGCAGCTGACGCGGCAACTGCCGATGAAAGCGGGGGCGGAAGGTGTCGAACCAGCCGATCACCAGTGGGCCGTACAACACTTCGTAGTAGCGATCGTCACTCGCCCGCAGCCCGAGATATTCATACGCGAAAGTCTCGCTGACAAACGTGCGCTGGCCGTTCCATCGCATCTCGCCCTTTTGTGAGATCCGCCGCACGTGGACGTCGGCGTCGTATTCCACCTCCGGCACGCGCCGCGGAAACGCCCGCAGGGAGCGCGCGTAGCAACTCGCCGGCGTCCGATAGTCGAGCGATTCATGCGGCCGCTCGTGGTTATAGATTTTCTGCCAAGCATGAAACGCGTCCTGTTGCCGACGCGGATTACGCTCCGGCGGGCGTAGCGTTTCCTGCTTGAGTGTGCGATGCATGCGCTCATGCCGGCCGTTGTCCTGCGGCGATGCGGGACGGCTTCGTTGGGCGACGATTCCTAACCGGACCCAGCGCATGGACAACCGGCTGAGGCCTCCCGGAGCCCGGCTGGCAAAGGGCGCGCCGTTATCGGTGTGAATCACGGCGGGCATTCCATATTCACGAAACGCTATGTCGAACAGCGCCTCCACATGCGCCCGATCGGTCTTGGCCGCGATCTGGCAGCACAGCAAATAGCGGCTGTGCGCGTCGGTGATGGTCAGCGGATCGCAGCGCGTGCCGTCGGCGGTCAGGAACCATCCCTTGAAATCGGCGCACCAGGTCTCATTGGCCTGGGCCACGGCGGCGAGGGGCGGCCCGTACAGCGGCGTCCGCACGCGACGCCTCCGCGGATGACTCAGCCCTTTGCTGCGCAGCAACTCCGCGATGGTGCTCGCCGCCGGGACCTTCTGATCGGGCACCGCCTGCGCCAGTTTCACCGCCAGCTTGCGCGGTCCCCAGCCCCAGCGCAGCCGCGCCTCGACGATCCGCGCAATCATCTCTTCGCTCAGCCGCTGCGGGCTCCGGTGCGGAGCGCGGCTCCGATCCCGCAACCCGCCGCTCCCTTCCACCTGATGACGATCCAGCCACTTGTAGATCGTCTTGCGCGACACCCCGTAGCTTTCGGCGAGCCAGACAATACTTTCTCCTTCGTCGTGTAACCGAATCAGTTCGACTCGTTGTTCCATTGTTCCGTCTTCCTTCCATGGCATCGCCTACCACCTTGGCGTGCTTTGCTAAGGTCGACCTGATCCACCCATCGTCAATGAACTGTCACCCATGTCCCCGGACTAAAGTGTCACCCATGTCCCCGGTCCGTACCTCTACCGAACCCCGACAGTCATGGAGGGGTCTCCCGACCTCAGTGTCAACCGCTTCCGAACCCCGACAGTCATGGAGGGGTCTCCCGACCTGCAGAATCCATTCACTCCCGCTTGCTACAATCAAATGAAATGCAGCGCTGGCTCGCCGTAAGTGCGTTCGGATTGCTGGCGCTGGGTCCCCTCGCTGCCGATACCGCCACCGCACTCCCGTTCCTGAACAAATCTCCGCAAGCTCCGAATCTCGATTGGATCGGGGAGAGCGTGGCCGAAACCGTGCGCGAAGCGCTCGGCATCAGCGGAGTCATGACGCTCGATCGGAGTCAGGTGCAGGAAGCCTATCGCCGCCTCAGCCTCCGCCAGGGCATTCCGCTCACCGAAGCGTCCGTGATGAAGATCGCCGAAACGTTGGATGCCGAGCAGATCGTCTACGGATCGTTCGAATTCACACCGCCCGCCACCGGCCCCGTCACCGCGGGCTCACTTCATGTAACCGCGCGCATTCTCGACCGGCGTCGCATGCGTGCCAGCCGGGAGTTTACGGAAACCGGCTCGCTCGAAGACCTCGGTACCATTGAAGCTCATCTCGCATGGCGCGCCCTGCAACTGATCGCGCCCGCCATGGCGCCGCCCGAATCCGAGTTCCGCTCCCTCCGCGCGCCCATCCGTCTCGACGCGCAGGAAAACTATATCCGCGGATTGCTGGCCCAAAGCTCCGAACAGAAAGAAAGGTATTTCTCGCAAGCCGCCCGGCTGGATGCGCACTTCGCCCATCCGTGCTACCAGCTTGGCCAGATCCACTATCAGCGCAAGGAGTACCGGCAAGCAGTGTTTTGGCTGGAGAAAGTGGGATTGGGGGACATTCATTCTCATGAGGCCAGCTTTCTGCTCGGCCTGGCCCGCTTCCAAACCGGCGATTACAAAGGCGCTCAACAAACATTTCAGATGATTGCGGCCGCCGTCCCGCTGAGTGAGGTATTCAACAATCTGGGCGCCGCGGAAAGCCGTGCGAATCTGCAACAAGCCTCGATCGACGATTTTCGGAGAGCGCTCGAAGGCGACGCGAGCGACCCCGTGTACCGTTTCAATCTCGGCTACGAGCTCTGGAAAAAAGGAGACTTCGCCGCCGCCGCGGATTCCTTCCGAACCCTCCTCGAGCTCACCCCCGAGGACCCCTCGGCCGCGCTTCTTCTCGCCCGTTGTTTGAAGAAACAGGGCCCCCGCAGCAGCCCCGATCCAAGACTTGATAACCTGGAGCGTTTGAAGACCAATTTTGAAGAACGCGCGTACTTGCAGTTGAAATCGTTGCTGGCTCCGGGTGAACTAAAGATGGACCGGCAATGAAGGTACGCATCCGCTGGGCCTCCCAAAAGCCGGATGCGATTCCCGGCCCTTTGCAGGATACCGACGGACATGTTCCTACCACAACCCCACCCCGAAAGGTTGCAGCTTTGGACCCTACTGAACCGGGTATAATCGGAAAGCTCATGATCGAAGCCTACGGCGCGTCCAACGTGGGGTGCGTTCGCACAAATAATGAAGATTACTTTCTGGTCGCGCCCACCATCGGCCAATATGTGGTTGCCGACGGCATGGGCGGCGCACAGGCTGGAGAGCACGCCTCCAAGCTAGCCGTCGAGACGGTGTACGATCTTTTGCAGAAGCTCGATCCCGCGAAGCGCGACAGCAAATCGGTGTCCGACGCGCTGGTCGCCGCATTTGAGGAAGCCAATCGCCGCGTGATGGATGCCGCCTCCGCCGATCCCGCGCTCGAAGGCATGGGCACCACCCTGATCGCCGCCATGGAGAGCGACGACGGCCTGGTCATTGCCAGCGTCGGCGATAGCCGCGCCTATCAGACCACGGGGGGCCCGCTGGAGTTGATCACGGAAGACCAGACCTGGGTCAACGAAGTCGGCCGCCGCCTGGGAATTGAAGAGGAAAGTCTCAAGACTCATCCCATGCGTCATGTGCTGACCATGGCCATCGGAGTCTCGGAGCAGTTGCGCGTTCATACCTACGAGCTGCACCCATCGCCCGGCACTCAGATCCTGCTATGCAGCGACGGCCTGCACGGTGTCGCACCGGAAGAAGAAGTCATGACCATCCTGAACTCCGGGAATTCCCTGGAATCCAAGTGCGAACAACTAATCGCCTCAGCCCGAGCCCACGGCGGCCCTGACAACGTAACAGCCGTACTCCTCCGCGCCTCATAGCCTGTCCCTCAAGAAGAGTCTATATACCGAAGGCCGATGGGCGGCAACGTCCGTTGGGCATCGCGGCGCTGGAGGACAAAGTTGTTCAAATAGGCGGTTGAAATATATGAAGTGGACTTCAGAGGCTCTTCCTACGGGTTCAGGCCGGAGCGCAACCCGCACCAAGCGCTGGATGCGCTGACATCGGATACGAAGAGCTTCTGACCAAGCCTCTGGAGGTCGGCGGGAAGCATCCCCTGATCGTCATGATGCATGGAGGCCCACATGGCGAGCAGGGACAGGTCTACGGCGCGCACGGCTATGCCAGCCTGACGGTGAACTATCGGGGCTCGACTGGCTACGGCCAAAAGCTTGCGGATGCGATCTTCGGAGATCAGAGTGGCAAAGAAGCCGAAGACGTCGTGGCGGGAGTTGACGCGGCGCTCGCGCGCTATCCGTGGCTGGACGCGTCGAGGATGGGTCTTGCAGGCGGTAGTTATGGCAGTCAACTCACCAATTCGATCGTCACTCAGACTGATCGATTCAAGGCAGCGATCCCGACCGCGGGAATCTCCAACTCAGTCACCCAGAATTAGTTTTTCGTATTATCACGACTATCTGGCGTTAGAGTGCGGCGATTTTCCGCATAAGAACGGCATCGTCGACAAGCTTATGGGATCGCTCGGGGATCCGTTATGCAAACGAAGTGGAAACGCCGGTGATGTTCACTCATGGCGAGAACGACAACGACGTGCCCATCGTCGAGGCGGAGCAGTTCTTCATCGCGTTAAAGGACGTCGGCGTGGAAACGGTGATGCTCCGCTACCCTCGGCAAGGCATGGATTGCAGGAAACGAAGCATGTCGTCGATGCTCTGGACCGGAGTATCGCGTGGTACGACCGGCATTTCGAATACTAGCGGCTTGCGGAAACTCGTGGACATTTTTCCGGCAACTCTCATAGAATCAGTTTTTGCGTGTTTCACTCGCCAAAATCGGCAAGCCGGACGGGCCTTCGCGGACCCGTGGTAGCAGAAATCTCGGAGATCGCGTTTAAACGCGCTCTAGGGGCCAGCAAACGAGAATCGCGAAAGGCTCACGCCTCCCGGTACCCCGCCGATCGTCGAATCCCCGCCCTTACGGGGCGGGGTTATAACCCCTGGCGTGAGCCAGGGGATTCGACAGCCAGCGTGCTTTAGAAGCTAAACCGCGCCCCAAACTCGCCGGCAAACGACTTGGGAACAATCACTCCCGACGCAGTGATGAACGCGGTCGGATTTCCAAACGTGCTGGTCCGGATGTTGCCGCCGTAGCTGGTACCGAAATTGGCGCGATTGGTCAGGTCAAAAGCCTGGAAAGGTCTCCGAGATCAGGGCCTGACCTTGCATCCCGGCAGCGGCCAGAAATGATAGCGTAAGAAACGGCAAAGGGCTCACTTGGTAATCGTAGGGGGAGACCCCTATGAATTACCCTCCGGTGTCTTACTTGGAGCACCCGGTTTTGTGCATTAGCTGAGTCCGGAAGATGCGGATGACAATCACGTTGCAAGGGGGAGGCTCATGAGCAAGCCAGATTCGAAAACTACAAACCCTGATTTCAATCCCGCGCGTCGGGAATTCACAAAACTCGCCCTCGGCGGTGCAGCTTTAATGGCCACGGCAGTTCCGGGATCCGCTATGCTGACGCCGATTCCGCCGGGAATCAAGATCGGCACGAGCGCGGGTCAGCCGACGCCGGAAAATATGCTGTATCTCAAGCAGCTCGGCGTAACCTGGGTAAGCCTCGGGGCGAGTCCTCAGAATGCGACGGCCGAGGGCTTCATTAAGATGCGGGAGCAGTGGGAAGCCGGCGGATTCAGGGTTTACAACATCGGCAGTGGAGTGGGTCCGAGCGGCAGTCTCCATAACATGGAGGAGGTGACGCTGAACCTTCCCGGCCGCGACCAGAAGATCGAAGAGTATCTGAACTACATTCGCTACCTGGGCAAGGCCGGCATCCCCTACAGCACCTATGCGCATATGGGGAACGGCATCTGGCGCAGCGGGCGGGAGGTCACACCACGGGGCTACTCGGCGTCCGCGCTCGATTTATCGAGCCCGAATGCGCGGGGAACCTGGTCCGGCAAGACGTATGCGGAGCCGCTTTCGCATGGCCGCGTGTTTACGAAGGAGGAGATCTGGGAGAACTTTACATATTTCATTAAGAAGGTGGTCCCAGTGGCCGAGGAGGCGGGTGTGCGAATCGGTATCCACCCGGACGACCCGCCGCAGCCGATGCTGGCAGGCGTTCCCCGATGCATCTTCTCGAACTTTGAAGGGTACAAAAAGGCCATCGAGATCGCCAACAGTCCAAACATCGGCGTTTGCCTCTGCTGCGGCTCCTGGCTCGAAGGCGGGAAGAATTTGACGGGCGCGGATCCGGTGGAGATGATCAAGTACTTCGGGCCGAGAAAGAAGCTCTTCAAAATCCATTTCCGCAACGTGAGCGCGCCCCTGCCGCACTTCACGGAAACCATGATCGACGACGGTTATTTCGACATGAGCAAGATCATGAAGGCTCTTGTGGAAGTTGAATTTGAAGGAATCGCGATTCCCGACCACGTGCCCGCACTGGGCGGCAACCCAGCAACGGAAGGCGGAGGTGCCGGCAGAGGGGCGCCTGGAGAGTTTCGGCCCAGTCCCGCACTGTCGTATTTGCTAGGATGCATGAATTCGTTGCTGATCGCCGCGCAGGGTAAAGCAGGTTAACGGCTAGCGGCGAACAGCCGTTTCGGCTAACAGACCGCTGCCACACCCCAAAGGAAACTCTTCCTTCGCGTGAACGAGACTCGTCAGACAGAAACTCTCTCCCGCAAAAAGCCGATAGCAATAGAAGCGATAGCTTGCTCTCGCTTTGAGGATTATGGGTAAGCACGAAGCAATGCATTCACAGCATCGCGGATGGAGACCTTGATCCTTTTCTGATCTGGCTGACAAAAGTGCAGTGGCCCTGCCACCCATAGGACGTTCCGTTCATCGTTGAAGTACATAGGGCAATCCTTGGGGCCCCCGTCGTGGGCGCCCTCCGCGATGGAGGACAGGAATCCCGCCGCGGCATTCGCCACCAAACGCTCGATGGAAAGCCGCGGGGGGTCCAACTCATTCAGGAAATTGTACGTCGAAAACAAGGAGATCTTCTCTTCGGGGTCTTCATCCCACGCGTATAGGTCCGTCGTGCTGCTGTCGGCCATAGGAAGATTTGTGAATGCGATGAGGCGATCCACACCCAATTCCGTTGGTTTCTCCCGAATGCGTTTTAGCACCTTCTCCGCCTTCATGAAGGCTTTACTGCCTTCCGCTTCCCTCCGCCAGGTTCCCAACGGTGCTGGAATGGAAACGGCCTCGAACTCAAAAGCCTTTTGCGCATCCGTCAGCCGCTCCGCTATTTGGTCCAGGTGTGGAATCACCCGCTGAACGTCCCACAATGCGACGCGTATACGTTCTCCGCCTCGTGCCCGGCGCGCGGTCCGTTGTTCTTCGACTTTGTGCTCGAGCAGAGTGGTTGGCCTTTCCCTTGGCGTGCAGATCCGTTCGGAGGGATCCCGCGCGAAGAGCACCGGCACAGCCCAATCAATCGCCTCCCCGGTGATCAGGTAATTGACAGCCACTCTCGCCTCGCGAGCCGCGTCGCCGATCGTGTGCCCCTGTCCCAGGGACCAGTAAAGATGACTAGCGAACGCGGTGGCGGAGACATCCAGCACGCTATATTGATTTCCGATCACGGCAGGGACGCCGGCCTGTACCAATGCGGGTGCGACTCCTTTATTGAAGTCCGCGCACCCTCCCGTTCCGCTCTCGCACGCGTTGAGAAACACCAGACGGATTCGCCGGCGGCAGATGATCTGCTGTAATACGCTTGAATCCACCTTCTGGATGCCGCCCGATTCCGTCTCGAAAACCAGACATCCGATGTCCTTCTCGCGGTCATACTCACCGTGACCGATGAAGTGCAGGATGTCGCACTCGTTGTTTTCAAGGTTTCGGTGCAGCAAAGCGGGAGTCGCGCCAATGAGCACATCCACTGTTACCAGACCGGCGTCGATCAAAGGCTGGAATCCGCTGAGTATGACCTGCTTTTCCTCATCCACGGAAAGGTGCGCGAGGCCCAGAGGCTGTGCCACGACAACGAGAATCCGCAGCGCCCGTGGTTGCAGAGGAAGCAGGTCCGCAGGCACTGCGGTGATTACGTTTCGCGTGAAGTTGACCTCCGACGTGGCAAGGAAGGTCTTCCGAGTGGGGTCGTAAATAAACTCGAGGGGGAGATCCGCGAGCCATTCTACTTGCGAGGTAAAGATCAGATTGATCCTTTGATTGATCTGTTCCGCCCGGGCGACATCATAGAGCCGCCGGATGTCGCCCGGAAACAGGGCTTCAAATACAGCGCTGCCCAGGCCAACGAGTTTGTCGCCATGGGGCAGCTCTCTCTGGCTGGGAGAGCCGTCGATGTACGCTCTGATCTGCCTCTCGGTAGTGATGATCTGTTGGAATCGCTGGCCTGCCGAATCGTGTCTGAGGGGCATTTTTTCAACTACACGAGCATTCCGGAACGTGGCGATCAGAATCGCCCATTCGGGCGGCGTCGCGCTCTTTTGCCCCTTTTCGACTTGCTTCACATCGACGACGGACAGATGGAAAATCTCATTGGTCGACGTCGTTCGGATGAAAGTTGGAGGAGCGGGCGTTGTGCTTGCGGGCAACGCCAGTGGGGCGGGCGCGGGGACTCCGGTCTGTACGGCTTCGGCGGGAATGGCGGCTGCGGCCGTTTGGACTCCACCTGTAGCGCCGCGGCGGAGCAGGAAGGGAAGGGGCGCCGCCGGATCAATCAAATTCAAATCGAGCGGTTCTCCGCGGAGAGACTTCCTCAGGAAGTCGACGGTAGCGGGGCGGCTAAAGAAGGAAACATGTGTTACGGGATTACCTCCCGGCTGCGGGAGATTTCCGCCCCTTCCGTAGCACGCGATCCGCGCCGCGGGAACGCCCGAAGCAGTGCTCCAGCCGCCCTCTGATGGCACTACAAGATCGTTGGCCGACCCAAAAAAAAGTGTCAGTCCCGCGTCGGTGAGGCGCTTGAGAAGATTCTGATCCGGCAGATAATTGGAGACCAGGGCCGAATAATCCGCGCCGTCTGCCGCCGCTTCCAGCCTGTTGATTTCAGAACCTCCGGAATTCATCGAGGCCAATCCTGGGATGGCTCCGCCAACTCTATGGGCGAGCCACCCCAGTGCATCGCTGATGAACGCGATGCCGTCCGCAAACGGGTTATCGGGGAAGATGTCGATCAGGTTCGAGATCCACGTGATGAAGAGATCGAAGCGGGCAGGCGTAGCCAGCGGTGTTCCTCCATTCGGAGAGGCCACCAGCGCTACACGCCGGATCTTGACCTTCGATGCGGCGGGTCCAAAGTCCTCCTTCAATTCGACCAGGTGCCTCAGCACCAGACCGCCGCGCGAGTGTGTCACCACGTCGAAGACATGCTCGCCTGGGGACAATGCGTCCAGCAGATCCCGCACATTTTCGCGGGGTTGCTTGCTAACGGTAAAGTGATCGAACGCAAAGACTCTGTCCTGATAAATGTCCGCGACGGAGTCGAGCAAAGTCTGGCCATTGGAGCCGCGAGTCGCGGCCAATTCCTTATACGCCGATAGCGCGTTGGAAAAGGTTCCGTGCAGAAACAAGAGGTTGGGCCTGGACGGGTCCTTGCCGATCTTCGAGAAATCATTTAATACGGGAAGAGTGCTCGACTGAAGCGCGGATTGAGTAACCAGCTTCCAGCCCTGCGGCCGGTCTCGCCAGGCGAGAGTCTCCCAGGCCTTGCTCAACTCGGGCATCGCCAGGTCCGCAAGCTTCCCGGTGATCTTCAGTAGTGCGGTCTTAAGGATGGTGGTGATGATCCCCCTCCTGATCGTGGCAACGTCCGCCGGCGCCTCCTCGTCGACTGGAACCAAGAATCGGACTGTTGCGGTTGCCCCGGATGCGGGCCCCTGCCTCTTGCGCCTCGTTGCCCGCCCCTGTGGCGCAGTCGTGGCGAAGTGGAACGTAATCGCCTGGGATACGTGCCGCACCATAAGCACATGCAGTTCGTCGGCTTCCGATTCGACCTCAATGACGAGGTTTCCCGCAGGTTGCTCCCCTCGCCTTTTGGAAACCATGGCGGGACTCGGAGATACTTCGCCCGTGTGGACGACGTCCACCTTACCGGTATCCTGAAGTTTCCTAAGAAACATGTCGTCCGACGCCGCGGCCGTCACGTTTCGCCGCTTTCGGCCCGAGCCTGCTGGGGACGCGGAGGTTTCGGTCAGTTTCCAGCCTGGACTATTTGAGATCCGCACTTTCGTCTTGGTTGCCATACAGCGTGTCCCCAACGGATATTATCCCGGAATATGGGCTCTGATCTCTATCCATATCCACGCATTTTCGCCACTGTGGTGCGAAACAATTCCTGAAAAAACAATAATTATGCATGAATAATGCGCCCTTCCGTCTCCACAAACAGACTCGGGCGAGGGCATTGCCATACATTATGTGCCTAACCTCTCTAGAGAGGACGTTGCTCTAGACCGAAGGGGCAAGACTCCGCCACCGACGGATAAATCCGCGAGCCCCTCGTCAGTCGTAGTAGGAGCCTGTGCAGATAGCAACTCAACCAGACTGAACCATGCGGGACGGGCGGCAGTTAGTTCCTCCAACCGGACTTCAAAGGCCCAACAAGTACGGCAGCACACGTCGCCCGTCGCAGGGTACGCGGGCCTTCCTATCGCAGCCCAGTATTTCAAACGGGGCGAGCTACTTGTCCAGTGGTTTCACATCCCGGACGTTGATCTGGCCGTCCTTTGAGGTTCCTTGGACCTCTACATGAGCGCCGGCGTATTTCTTCACGAAGTCCGTGTTGGTGATTGGCCGTATCTCGCCCGTCTCATCTTCTACCAGCACCGCCTGCTGGCCTTCCTGGATACAGCGCCTATTGCACGCCGTATCTATCATCGCGCCGCACTTCAAGTCGCTGATACGGCCCTTCCACGTGCCGGGGAAAGCTGCCCCGTCCGCGAGAATCATCACCAAAAGTAGAGCGTTCATGAGCGCATCTCCTGATCTGACTATACAACCCGATCGGCCATCTTTCACCTTCGACCTGAGACAGCGAGCTGTCGTTCGAAAACTTGCCGTAACGCAGTATCGGACATGATTGCGCCAACGTCCAGGCAAACGGGGGGTTGCAGGGGGCCGTTGAGGCCCCAAAAAGAGAGTTACTCAAGCGACGCGGGGGCGCGGCAAACACTCCTTTGTGAGACCGCTCGTTCACTTTAGCGAGGCTCTACCTCGACTGCTTCATTTCACTCAGCCGAGGTTCTTTGGGTACGCTGGAGCCGCCGGACTCTGCATCGGCATTCGCTTTCTCCCATGCCTCCCGAGTCGGTGGACGGATCGCCTCCAGCTTTTTCGCGGCGAGCGAAGCGTTCGCGGCGTCCACATCCTTCGCCACAAAAGACTCGAATTCGTCGGCTACATCCTTGCGTTCGTGGACTAAAGAATCGATGCGCGCCACGTAATAATCCGCAGGGCGTCCTTCATAAAACACCAGGGCGCCATACAATTGAGAGGTTTTCTCCCGAATGCGCTCTTCGCCGGTAATCGCGCCGCCTTCCTTCGTGGCCACGATCTTTTTGCGAATCTCGTCGGCCTTCGCGGCGAGACTAATCAATTGAACGCGGAGAGGATCGTTTGCTCCCAGCCTGCCAGCGCGTTCCGTGAGAGCGTTCCGCACCCCGTTGATGCGATCCACATCGAAGGTAAGGTCGGCCAGCAGCGCATAGACTCGCATGGATGCATCGAACTGAAGCTTGCGGTCCTCTATGGTGTAGGCGGCGCGAGGATCGATGCCTACATGGATCGTGGTGCTGTAAGTTTCCTGCCCGCGGGTCATCTTGACCGTGTAGACGCCGGGCAACACGCGGGGGCCGACGGTCGCTTCACCCGCTGCGATGGCCGCGGGTGGGACTCGCGGGGCCTTGAGCCGCATGGACCATTCCACCCGGCTGACACCGCGCCTGCTATTGGCGGGCACAGTATCCACCAACTTGCCTTGCTCATCGAAAATCTCGATCTTCATCCTCCCAAAAATATGCCGTTTCTTCTGGTAGTAAGTGATCACGGCAGCATCGGGCGGGTTGGACCCGACAAAGGTGCCGTCGCCCTCCGCCCATCCGCCGCCCGCCGGCAAGAGTTGCGGCTGGGCGGGCTTGCTCTCCAGGAACGCCGCATCCTTCGCTAGAACCTCCGGCGTCAACTGGCGCAGGGGCGTGATGTCGTCGATGATCCAGATGCCGCGCCCATGTGTGGCCAGTACCAGATCCGATTCGCGCGGTTGCACCACGATGTCGCGCACCGCCACCGCTGGAAAGTTATTGCCTTTGTACTGCGCCCACTGCTGGCCTCCATCGATCGAGACCCACAGGCCGAATTCCGTTCCAAGGAACAGGAGCCGCGAGGAAACCGGGTCCTCTTTAATAACGTGAGCGTAGCCGCGCACGCCACTCTCCCTGGCCGGGATGCGCGACCATGTGGCGCCGAAATTCGTGGTCCGAAAAACATGTGGATCCATATCGCCGAACGTGTGCCGGTCGAAGACGGCATAAGCAGTCGCTTCGTCGAAGCGGCTCGCCTCGACCCACGCGACCCAGGAAGCTTTCGGTAGATCAGGCACGTTGCCGACGACGTTCGTCCATGTTTTCCCTCCGTCTCGGGTTACCTGTAAATTGCCGTCGTCGGTTCCCGCCCAGATGACCTGACCGTTGCGAGGCGACTCGCTGATCGAATAGATGGTGGTGTGCGTCTCGGCGGAGGAGTTGTCCACCGTCACGCCTCCCGATTCTTCCTGCTTCTGTTTCGAAGGATCGTTGGTGGTGAGGTCGGGCGAGATGCGGTCCCAGGTCTGGCCGTGATCGCGCGAGCGGAATAGAAACTGCGCGCCGATGTACAGCACGCCTTTCTCATTCGGGCTCAAGTGCATCGGGGTATTCCAATTGAAGCGCAGTTTGCCTTCACCGTAATTCGGCTGCGGCTGAATGCTGCGGGACTCCAGAGTCTTGCGATTCACCCGCGCGATATATCCGCCTTGCGATTCTATATACGCATAATCCTTGTCGGCGGGATCCGCGAACGCGAAGAACCCGTCGCCCCCGCCGAGATTCTCCCAGCGGCTGTTCGTGATCCCGCCGGGATAGGCAGAGTCGCCTATCCACACGCTGTTATCCTGCAATCCACCGTACACGTGGTACGGATTTTCATTGTCGACGCTGACGTGATAGAACTGCGAAATCGGGAGATTGTTCGCTTTCAGCCAGGTGTTCCCCGAGTCGTGCGAATACCAGACGCCTCCATCGTCGGCGGAGATGACCTCATTGGTATTTCCCGGATCGATCCAAACATCATGAAAGTCGCCGTGAGCGCCGCCCGCGCCACTGAAGCTGCTTCCGCCATCGCTGCTGACGATCAGACCGCCGCCGGCTTTGTACAATTTATTCTCATCCTTGGGGTCCGCGACGAGATTCGCGAAATAGAAAGGACGCCAGACCATCATCTGGCTGCGATCGCGCTCCTGCCACGTCTTACCGCCATCGGCCGAGCGGAAGAGGGCGCTACGGGTCGATTCGATGAGCGCGTATACCACGTCCGGATTCGAGGGCGCTGCGGCCACGGCGATGCGTCCCCATGGTTTGGCGGGAAGACCGTTGGCCGAAGTCTGATTCAATTCGGTCCAGGTGGCACCGCCGTCGACGGTCTTATAAAGCGCGCTCGCGCTGGGCGCGGCGGGACCTTCGCCGCCCGAACGGAAGGTCCAGCCTCTGCGCCGAAAATCCCACATGCCCGCGTATAGCGTGCGCGAGTCGCGGGAGTTCATGGTCATCATGGAGCAGCCGGTGGAAGCGTTCGCGCCTCTTAGGATCTTGTTCCAGGTTTTGCCTCCATCGGTGGTCTTATAAACTCCGCGGTCGTCGCTATCGCTCCACAACTTACCGGGAGCGCATACATAAACGGTGTTGCCATCCTTGGGATCGATGAGTATTTTGCTGATCCGCTCGGAATTGCTCAGCCCCATTGGAGTCCAGCTCCCACCGTCGTCGGTCGATTTATAAATGCCGTCGCCGATCGAGACGCTGTTCCGCGTCCACGCCTCGCCAGTCCCCACCCAAACGGTTTTGGAAGCCGACGGATCGATGGCAATCGCGCCGATCGATTGCACCGGCTGTTTATCGAATACCGGCTTGAAGGTCGTTCCGCCGTTTTCCGATTTCCACACGCCACCGCTGGCCGAGCCGACATATACGGTCAGTCTGCCGTCCACGCGAACGGCTGCCAGGGCAGCGACCCGGCCGCTCATTTCCGCGGACCCGATGTTGCGGGCGACCAGTCCGGAGATCGTGTCGGAATCGACCTTGATTTCCTGCGCGGACAGCAATCCTGCGGCGATGATGCATCCTAACGCGGCTCTCATTTCGCGCCTCCAACCGGCATGGTAAAGCGAGACTCGCCCAACTGGACGTTAAGCTCCACCTTGTCCACTGTGAACTTGACACGGTCCGGATTACCTTTCTGGCCCGACTCAAACGCGAACGGGTAATAGATCCCGTTCACCTTTTCGTAGTCGCCAAATAACGTTTCACTGTATTTGACCGTGCCTCGGATTTTTCGCTCGGTTTCGATCTTTAGCTCGAGGTACGAATCGGCATCGATGTAGTAATAGCGGACATCGCTGCTATTCAAGGTGAGCTTGATCTTGTAACAATCCGTCCCTTCCACGGACTCGTGGCCGATCAGTTCCGCTCTGTGATCTTTGTTGCGGTAATCCACGAGCTGTCCATCGAGGTCGGCGTCCTCGACCAGACCCTTCATATCGTCCGCCGAGAGAAGATCGGGATCTTTACGGCCGCCAAAAGGCGACACCCGCCAGCCGGCCTTGCCGTCGAACGCCTCCGTCGCAGCCATGCCCTGAATGATGGTTTCCTCGCGCACTTTGTTGGGCCGCTGGTTTTCCTGAATGAACGCGGCGCGAAATCCCCCCTGCCGCAGTGTCCCGGAGGTCCGTATGGTTTTCACCGCCTTGATTTTTTCCAACCCGCCCCGGGCTTCGAGGTTCCGGGCAATGATATCGTCGACGGTTTGAGCGCTGGTCACTATCGGCGAAGTCAGTACAGGACACAAAAGCAGGAAAAAAGTACGAATCATAGTTGCGCCCATTCTAACGGATCAGACTGCTTCGCATACCGGGGATAACAATCAATGAAAATTCTCTACCAGCATCAGATCCAGACCACAACGATCGAGTTGCGAATAATAAAGGTTGGAACCGTCGGGCGACAGGGCCAGACGGCGGGTCATTGGTTTAAGAATCGTCGTCACGAGGCGCGAAATTCCGGTGCGGGAAGAACCAATTGTGCAGAACAGGTGCGGAGCCGCAAACTAGGAGTACATGAATTGTTCCAACACGGCATTCCCGGTTCGTTATACAGTTACTAAATTTCGTGGCGGTACTCCCTAGTGATCCAGCCGACCTACGCCGCCGCCCAGTTGGCGGCCATTCGCATTCATCGCCGTTTAGCGACTTATTCCGCAGAGCGCGCTGCCTCGCTGCCCGATGCGGCGACACTAGCCGCCTTGATCGACGCAGCATTCTGGACCAGTCTGCGCCGGGAGGAAGGCTACATCCCGCGCATTTCTCTCGCGTTCGTTGCCCCGGAGCAGGCGGGCGACGCCATCTCCTTCGAAGGTTCAATTTCGTTAGAGCCCAAGGATCTCGCTAAACTTGCCGGAGCGGTTGAGAGGATTGGTCTTCATCTTGGCGTTTGGCATCAGAACGGTAAATTGTGCGTTTGGGGGATCACCCGCAACCTGCCGGCATTTTGTGTGATTTTGGAGGTTATTCTTCCTGGCTTGCTGGTTGTGAAACAGAGCCCTTCGGAGGAGTCCGGGAAGTTCATCAACATCGCCGTACTCCAGGGGGACGAGATCAAGATCATCGATCCACAGGCTGCGATCAGCCCTGTCTATCCAACCCTGCTCACTTCGCTCCTCCACTTGGAATCACAGTTCGCCACCGGTTCGGCGGTGAATGTTCTGCTGCAGCTTGCGGTATCGATCCGAACCCACGGCCGTGGCGGCACGCTGCTGGTGGTGCCGACGGGGTCGGATGCCTGGACCGAGTCCATCCTTCAACCGATCACGTATTCGGTTGTCCCTCCGTTCTCCGGCCTTGCGGATCTCATGCGAAAAGATACCGCGGGCAAGCCAAGCCGCCGGTGGGAAGATGCACTGGGCCGTGCCATAGACGGAATTGCGGGGCTTACTGCCGTTGACGGGGCTACTCTGATTACGGCGGATTACAAGTTGCTGGCGTTTGGCGCCAAGATCGTCCGTCGCGTGAGGTCTCCGCAAGTGGCGCAAGTGATCGTCACGGAACCTGTCGAGGCCGGGAGGCCGGTGATTGCCGAACCGGCCCAGTTCGGCGGCACCCGCCATTTGTCGGCGGCACAGTTTGTGCACGACCAACGCGAGGCGATCGCGCTGGTCGCATCGCAGGACGGCAGATTCACGGCCTTTGCCTGGTCCCCAAGCGAAGAAATGGTCCACGCGCACCGTATTGAGGCCCTGCTACTGTGATCCTGCGCCCGTTGCGACTTTTCTTGTGTTGCCTCGTGAGTCCAACCTCCTGATTTTCAGCGACTCGTTCGCCAAGTCCGGTTCTGACAAGGCGGTGAAGAATCAGGCCGAACCTGCCCGAGCAATCATAGCCCTGATTATCGGAAGCTAAAAGTCACAAGGGCTTGAACATCCTACCCGCCCACGCGCTCGGCGTCGCCAGGTTTTAAAATGCGACCGACTGACGCTCGCCGGCCTCGCAGTTGCCGTGGCTTTGCGGCCGTCGAGCGCGAATCGCGCACCGGCGCGCCCGTTCCGCTTCAACCTCTTGCTTGGCGAGGGAGGGCTCCGCGAAGGAGAGTCTGGCACCCCTGTCATTAGTGTCCCTGATAATCCTATTCTAGAGGTTGGAGCCGAATGGAAAATACCCGAAAATTCAAAATCCGTGGGTCGGAAGACAAGGCATGCCCTCCCGCGGGCGCGATCAGCCGAAATACTGCGCCCTCGCCGCCCATCGACGGAAGCCCGAACCTCACCTCGTGACGGTAGGAAACAGTGGCAGTCCCCACCAGCATGCCCGCCTCATCCTGCAGCCTGAGCTGAAACGGCTCAACTCTCATTCCCGGCCCAGATTCAATCTCAAGGACGAGCTGTTCACCACCCGCTGGACAAGTAGCGACAATCTCCGCGTCCGTATTCACCCACCGGAACCATCCGTCTTCAGACGCCTCGCGCCCATACCACCCGCGCCCTAAAAACAAACCTCGAGCAGGCAGCTCATTCCCGCGATACAACGCCGCCAACCCCTCAGACGGAGCAATGTCTTCTTTCTGGTTCCATTGCCGCAGCGCCGTCGCATCTCGATAGATGGGCAGCGCGCGGCGCACTCCGGACGGCTCCGGTGCCGCGCTGTGCCGAGCCCTCTGATCCACTACCCACCCTGGGGGGGCGCCCGCTGGCGGCTCCTCAAACTGAAAAGGGCTTCGCGCAAATCCCTCTGCATAGGCGAGTGCGACATCCAATAATTCCCGCGAAAGAAAATCTGGCTCCGAATTCATTCGCCTTACATACCCAGCCTGCAACTCGACCGGCCGTTCGCGATAGACGTCCTTCCTCCAGGGCGCCGGAAACTTGAACACGGTCACTTCGCGAACCGCGGAGAAGCGCTTTCCCGCAGCCCAAGCGCTCTCTATGAAGAACACCGACGGAAATGTATTCAGCGCGTGAGGATCGCGCCACGGCCCGATCTCGTCCGTCAGTTTCGCGCGATGCAGTACGCAGGACGGCACGATGGACATCCCCGCCTCGTAGGATCCAGCGCCCGTGAGCGCCCGAAATCGCGTCCCTTCCGCTCCGGCCATGATTCCGATCCCATACGCCAAATCGGCCTGATCGCGTTCGATCTCCGCGACCAGCGCTTCCAAATGACGAGGCATCCACAAATCGTCATGGCTGAGGTACGCAACGTACCGTCCGCGAGCCATTGCGATCCCGGCATTGTTTGGCGCGGACTGGCTACCGGTATTCGCTGGCAAATTATGCCAAATCATCCGCGCATCTCGAAACGACGCGACCACTTCCGCCGAATCGTCGGTGCACCCGTCTCCGATCACCAGCACTTCGATATCTCGGAGCGTCTGTCCCAATGCGGTCTCGATCGCATAACGCAGGACGCCGCTCCAGTTGTAGGTCGCGATCACAACGCTCACGACGGGGGCCATGTGGGAGAATCTTAGCAAATGTCGCGAGTCTCCCTGATTGGTTGCGGAAGGTGGGGCCGTAATATTCTCCGAGATCTCTTGGCGCTGGAATGCTACGTGGCCGTCGCCGATCCGGATCCCGGAGCCCTGGAGCAAGCGCGCGCCGCAGGTGCCAGTTCCACAGCCGCCAGCCTCGACGATCTTCCAGCAAGCGACGGCATCGTGGTCGCGACCCCCACCTCAACCCACGCCGCCGTGATCCGCAATGCGCTCGCCCGCGGCAAGCCGGTCTTTGTCGAAAAGCCTTTGACCTCCGATGTCCACGCCGCGCGCGAGTTCGCCGAACACGCCACAGGCCGCCTTTTCGTCATGGACAAATGGCGCTACCATCCCGGAATCGAGGAGCTAGCGCGAATCGCGCGCACCGGGGAGTTAGGCGCTCCACTAGGAATGCGCCTTCGTCAGGTAGGTTGGGGCACGCCTCATCTCGACGTGGACGTGACCTGGATCCTCCTTCCCCACTGTCTCTCGATCGCTTTAGAGGTGCTCGGATGCATACCCAAACCCAGGCAGGCGTTTGCCTCAACGATCGACGGACGAACGGTCGCGCTCGATTGCGTGCTGGGCGAAAAGCCGTGGGTTATCGTCGAAATTTCAGAGCGGAGCCCCGTCAAAGTACGCGAGTTTCAATTGCATTGCGAGCGTGGCGTCGCGTGGCTCGATGAGGGTTGGTCCGATCACATCTCGATCGCGACCGGTCGCGCTCCGAAGATCGAAGAACGCTCCGTCGCCCGCCATATGCCCCTGTACGCCGAACTGGAGGCTTTCGTGCGGCACCTCGAGGGAGGCCCCGCGCCCCGCAGCAGCGTCGCAGAAGGCACTCAGACCGTAGAATCCATTTTCGAACTGCGGATGCTGGCCGGTTTGGAATAGCGCCCCAGTCCGTCCCGCATTTGCTGACGGAAGACACCGAACGCCGGCAGCGCGGCATCCCGTTCGGAGATAACTGCGGAAGACACGGGCCAGTCGATGCCGACCCCTGGATCGTCCCACCGGCAACCCAGCTCGTCTTCGACCCTCCAGTAGGATGTGACGCCATAAACCATCAGAGAGTCCGTATGGAAATAAAATCCATGCGCCACACCTGCGGGGATGGTCAAACCTTTTAGATCGTCTCCATCGAGATTGACTAGAGCAGCCCGATTCTCCGTGGGCGAATCCGGCCGCAAATCCTTGAGCCCGATACTCGCCGAGCCTTGCAATAAAATCAGATAGTCCAAGTGAATCAGGTGGCCATGAAACCCGCGCAGAACGCCAGCCTGCGTTCGCACAAAATTCCATTGCATGAACGGCGGCGCGTCATTCCAGCTGGCTCTGAATATTTCAGTCAGAGATCCTCGATCGTCGGAATGCGTATCGAGGGAACAGAGTAAAACATCTTCAATAGGTCGAGATACGACATTGCTCATTGTCAACCCTAATGATACCGAATGATGCAGAGGAGCGTGTTTCATAAAAGATCCCGCGGGGCGGCGCCGGTGCTGGCGGAATCAGCCCCGTCACAATCGCCGGATATAATGAAACCCTTGGTGGCCCTTGGGCCGTCAAAGCGGATTCGGATTCCGCCAGGCCCAACATGCTGCCGCTGCAGAGCAGTATCCAAACAAGGGCGAAAACTTCCCGTGTATCGTACCTCGTGGCTACTTGCGCCCGATTCTCCTCGCAAGTCAGCGGGTTATGGCCGTAAGCTGCGTTTATTTTACCGAGTTGACTTGTTGAGCCTATTGGTTGGCCAATAGAAGAAGCCAAGAAAAGATACCGAATAACAAACAAAGCCTCGCGCTGCCCTTTTTTTCCAAAGTGGCCGCAGGATAGCTTCTTTCTCACGATCCATCGAAACATAACATTCCCCCCGGGAGCGCGGTCCCGAGTCCCACCGGCGGGAGAAGTGAATAACGTACCAGGCTCGAATGAACCTCGCTACCGCTCAACCCGGAATTCAGCTGGAAAGCGTCCGGAAATCAATTAATATCCTCTCAACGAATGCGTCTGGGCGCCGCGCAGATAGTCGGACGGCACCTGATCGCAGTTGTTCGCAGGTGTTTGCAGCCAGGCAACTGCAACTGGCCGGTGTGTAAACCCTGGTGGGCTGAAGATTGGTCGGAAAGGACGGCGTGGGTTGCTCCAGGCCGACCGTATCGTAAGTGTTTACCGCTGACAACTGGAAGAGTGTTGTATACTTCTCCCGCGGTTGCGCCCAAACCGCCCCGCGAGACCGCGGTTGAAAGGGAACACTACAATGATTCACCGCAAAATGACAGCTGGAGCGGCTATTGTTCTTGCTTTGACCGGTTATGTCATGGCAGCCGACTCCGGTAGTGACGTCCTGAAAAACACCGGCGCGTTGGACCGGTTGGTGAAGCAGTCTGGCGTGTACGGCACGTCGCCCACTGGCAAGACTCCGAATTTCGTGGTCGATCCCTCTTGGCCTCAGCCTCTGCCGAACAACTGGATCCTAGGCCAGATCGGCGGCCTCTACGTCGACCCGCACGACCACATCTGGATCTACAATCGCCCGCGCACGCTCACCAACGAAGAGGCGGGCCTCGAAGGACCTTTGCCAGGCGTCACGGACGAAAAAGGCCAGCCCATCAACGGCCTGGGTCAAGTGCGCATCCACGGCTCCATCAACGATTGCTGCAAAGCCGCGCCCTCTGTGATGGAGTTCGATGCCTCGGGCAAGCTACTGCGTTCCTGGGGCGGTCCGGCCGATCCCGGCTTCATCGGCGGCAAATGCAAGGCAGAAGCGGGTTGTATCTGGCCCAACGGCGAGCACGGCATCTACATCGATCACAACGATAACGTCTACATCTCAGGCAGCAGCGCCGCCGCTACTAAAGGCGTACCCTGGACCACCAACAAAGAAGGCGGCGATGGCTTCATTTTGAAATTCGACATGAACGGCAATTTCAAGATGAGGATTGGGGGAACGCCCAAAGGTCCCGCTAGCAATGACACCAGCGGCGGCATTAACGAAACGCCGCTGCTGTATCTGGCCGCCGACATGGCCGTCGATTCCGCCACCAACCGCCTGTATATCGCCGATGGCTACGGAAACCGCCGGGTGCTCATCGTCGACGCCAACACGGGAAAATACATTGGTCACTTTGGTGCCTACGGAAATAACCCAATAGACGACGCGGGCGCTCGCGCCGCCGGAACCTGGATTGAGGACTCCTTGAAGGGCAACAAGAAGCCCGCATTCTTCCGCAATCCCGTGCATTGCGTGAAAATCGCGAATGACGGCAAGATCTACGTCTGCGATCGCGGCAACGATCGCCTTCAAGTGTTCGACAAAAACGATCCCTCGCTCGGCAAGCCCTGTAACAACTCCGCAGGAGAGCCTGGCAAATGCGGTTTCTTGGCCGAGCAGTTTGTCAGCGATCACACGAGCGTCATTGGAACCGCCGTTTCTATGAACTTTTCAACGGACAAGGCGCAAAGCTGTCTCTACGTCGGCGACAACGCCAACATGACCATGTACATTCTGAACCGCAGCAATCTCCAAGAACTGGGACGGCTGGGACGGAGCAGCCGAATGGCGGGAGACTTCCACTGGCTGCATCAGGTCAGTGTGGACAGCAAAGGCAACATCTATACCGCTGAGGTCGATACTGGTAAGCGCATACAAAAATTTCTCCGTTATGGCCCAACCGGCTGCAGCGGAACCGGCCGGGCAACAGTAGGGGGGCCCATGAATTAGTGCCGAGAGCTTTCTCCCGATGCCGCCAACGAACCACAAATCAGGTACTGGTGAACATGATGCTTCGTGGGCATCTAGGATGCACTCTTGACAAGGCAAATTGTTCAGTCGCTGTGTCAACTATCGGATGGTCAGCACTTTCGGCGCAGCGGCTGCTCTGCGTCATTGGCGTGGGGCTTCACTTCGCGGGCGCGGCGACTGGCTTGCCCTTTTCGATGTGGTAAACAGCAGCCATCTTTCATGGGTACAGTGGCAGTGTAGTGCGCATCGTGGATCGCGCGGGCAGGTCGGCGAATATCGGCAAGGTCCTTCGTCGGCCAGGACGGAACTGCATTTGTTTCGCAGGTTTGACAGAACCGATTGCAAAACGTCCCGGAACGGGACTCCGCGGGAGTTAGGCAGAACTTCATGCAATGACTGTTTCCACAAAGCAAGAAGGTCCGCGGCCTCCGACCGCTCTTGCGGGATCAGCACCAAGTGATATTTGCCCAAATCACTTCCCGATCTGGCTCTGTCCGATGACGGACTCGGGCTGCATTGGTTTGGTCGTCCACCTCTTCGAACGTCATGATCACGTCATTTTCGAGGCAGTCCTTTCGATTTTCTTTAGGTTTTATAGTGCAAGGGCAGTGTCGAACAGAATAACGGGTGCCCACCAGATGCGATCGTCATCCATTTAGCGAGTGTTACACCAGGTCTAGCTCCCACTGTCAGGGTCCAGGAAGGGGAGTCATCGACACGGCTGTGGCGACCATTTTGACGGGCCAACAAAAAGGAGTCGCGAAGTCGAGACAATCGAGTCACCACGATCGAATCATCGGCCCGCTCGCCCTGCGCGATATCGCGCTGGTGCCGGGGGCCGAGGGCGAAACCAACGGACGCGTGCCCGCTACGGTCGTGGACCGTAATGGGGCGGAGTCTGGCCAAGTTCCAGCGCTCCAAGATCGGGCGCCTGACCCGTAAAGCCATCGTTAACATTGGGCAGGTTCACGCCGCGATCAATTGCCGCGGAACCTGGCTTGAGTCTGAAATCGAAGTCCTCGGCTTTATAGAGCTTTTGGACCTTTCTCACATCCTGCGCGTCTAACCTCGCAACGTTGACGAAGACCTCGTAATCCACAGACACGCTATGCCGATCCTGCTGTGTCGCCTTGCTGTATTCCTCGAGCGTAGCGAATCGGCGCGACACTAAGGCCGAGCCGGTGCGACTGGTCAGAGCGCTGTAGTCGACGAGAAGGTTCCATGGAGGCGAGTTCCATTGGAACGAATATGCGGCCCCGGCATTGGGACGAAAACCGTTGTAGTCCGAGGAACTGTAGTTTGTGTATGTGTTGACGCTGAAAATCGCCGGAGAGGAATTCTCTCCCAGCATCAGATTGTTCCGCCAATGTGTGTTCGCCGAGGACCCGGCGCTAGTTTCCGTCAAGATCGTGTTGTTGTAAAAGAGCACGCCCGCGGCTCCGTTGGTCATTCTCGTGGAGCCGCCGGGAGCATGATAGGCGATGTTGCGGATCCAATAAATCGGCCCTCCGATGGATGGTTGATTGCAAAAAGGATGCGAAGCGGAGTTAACCATCATGTTTCGCATGACACGAACGTTGTGCATACTTCCATCGATCTCGAAAGCATTGTCGTGAAAGTTGGTCATGTAGTTGTTGTAGTAATCGATGGCCACCGGCCGCCTGTCCCAGTACTCCTTCGACGGATAGTGCGGACCGTCGATCGCGTGTGACCCATCGGGATTTCCGTAGGTTTCAATATCGATGCCGTCGTGGAAATTCGCAACATAGTTGAAGGCCACAACATGGCCGGGACCGTAGAGCCTGACCGCCGTGTACGATGCCAGGACCGGCGGGAATTTCTGACCCTCCACGCCATCGAATTTGGCCCAGAAGGTTCCAATCCACCCTAAGAGATGATTTGGGTCGTCCCGGCCAATGAAGTAGTTATCGGCGATGTAGAAATCGCTCGAGCCCGAGTAATTGGTGAAAATGCCCAGGTTCACGTTCTCAAAACGACATCTCTTAACAGTGAGGCCTTTGGAGCCCGCGATGAACTGGGTGCCCGCCCAAATCGCAATATCAGTGTTCCGAATCGTCACGCCTTCAAAGTAGTTGTAATTCGCCGCCTTGACGTTGAATAGGTTGAAATTGCCGTTCCCGTCAAATATGACTTCTCCGTCTCCAGCGCCCTTGATCACGATCGGCTTGTCGGGAGTACCGCTGGCGGTCAGATAGTAAGTTCCCTCCACTGGCGTCGTCGCATTGATCGAGCGATCGCCGGTATAGTATTCGGGATGGTATTTGTAGAGCCCGGCGTGTACCAGAATCGTGTCGCCCGCCTTGACCCGCGGGCGCCCGGCCGTCACCGTGTCGCCGCCGCCGCAGTAATAGTTATAGGCGCACATGAGCGCTTCAAAAGCGGGCTCAATTCTTGTACCTTTGTAACTACTCGGATAGACGTGAAACACGCGCCCTCCGGCGTATGGCTTCGGTTCGGGGCGGGTCCGTACTGTCACGATCTTGGTCACGGTCTTGTCGTTTTGACCGACGAAGCCGTCCGGATCCGACATCACAAATCGGGCTTGATATGCCGTATCCGGTTCCAGATCCAGAATGCTGCCCGCAAACATATTGGGAGAGACGACGTCAAACACACCTTGATCCTGATAGATTCGTTCTCCCTGCAATCGCAGAAGTGGCAGCCCTTCCTTCCACTCGGTTTCGCCTTGTTTACGGTACGACACTGCCACCTGCGCATTGCGATTATCGTCGCCGTCGATGAACCATTCGAAACCCAGGTTAATCAGCGTAGGATGGTCGATGATGAACTCGCCCGGTTTGACCTTGTTCGTAGTTACCGCGGCCCGTGCGCCATCCCGAAAGCTGAACACAGCCGACAGAAAGAGCGCAGCAAGGTAAATCGTCGACCACATCCTCGTGTTCTTCATTGCAGCCTGCGGCACGATTGCCGCTCGATGAGTTCCACGCCCAGCAAGCGATGCTCCGGCATCTGTTTCTCTTTATCGCGGGCCAGCCGCAGCAGAATCTCGACTGCCGCTTCTCCCATTTCGTATTTTGGCTGATGAATGGTGGTAAGAGGCGGATGAATAATGCTTGAAAACTCGATGTTATCGAAACCGATGAGCGACAAATCTTCGGGAATTCGAAGCCCACGCTCTAACGCAACGCGAATGGCGCCGAAGGCCATTACATCGTTCCCGGCGAAGATCGCGGTGACTTCAGGGTGTTTATCCAACAGTTTCCTGGTGAGCTCCGTGCCGCCGGAAAAATTAAAGTCTCCATGAAGCACAACCGGCTGAACGGGAGCCTTGGCGGATTGCAGTGTGCGCACGAAACCACGGTTGCGATCGCTCAGATTCCCGTGGTGCTGCGGTCCGGTGATGTGCGCAATCTTCCGGTGCCCGAGCCCCAGGAGATACTGGGCCGCCAGAATGCCTCCCAGTTCGTTATCGGCGCGTACGGTCGAGAACGTCCGGTTGGAGGGCGACCGGTTCAGCAAGACCACCGGCACCCCGCAGGTGGCCAACTCGGCTTGTTGCTCTCTGTTAAGCGCCGCAACGGAATTCATCAGGATGCCATCCACGCACTTCTCGCGCAGCGACCAGACATACTGCATTTGCTTTTCCGCATGCAAATCGCTATTGCAGAGGATCAGGTCGCATTTTGACCGCTGCGCCGCATCTTCCGCGCCGCGCGCCACCTCGGCGAAGAACGGATTTCGGATGTCGCTTAGCACCAGTGCCAGGGAATGCGATCGGCCGGTCACCAGGCCGCGCGCGATGCGATTCGTTCGATAATTCAGGCGAGCGGCAACCGCAATTACGTGCTTGCGCGTCTCATCGTTTACACCATAGCCATTATTCAGAGCTCTGGATACGGTGGAAGTGTTGACGCCCGATTCCCGAGCGACATCCTTGATCGTGATAGGCATAAGATTGCAATCGTTTCCAATTATCTGTTCTCGTTAGGCCTGTGTCAACGTTTTGCGTTGCGGCTTTGAACTTGAAACCATGCCGACCGTTCTGCCTAATCGCTATGGGCAGGCCAGGCAGCGGGAGGATCCCGTCAAGATATCTCTTGACTCGCCAAAATGTCCGTGTTAATGTGCCGTTTATCGGAAACGTTTGCAATCGCAGACTTCAGAGAGGCGAAATATGCGCGCAACTTTAGTACTCGGGGCGGTGTTCGCTCTGAGCTTTCCCGGTTTCGCACAAACGGGCGGTCAGGTTACCGGCCTAGTCACAGATCCCAGCGGCAGCGTAATCGTTGGCGCCACCGTCACCGTAACGAACTCCCAGACAAATGTCGCACGCAAGACCACTACGAACAGCGCCGGCAGTTACGCGTTTCCGGCGCTCCAGCCAGACGTTTACAGCGTGAAAGCGGAGATGCAGGGCTTCAGTGGCGAGGTCCGCGAAGGCGTGCAACTGCAGGTAGAGCAGACTGCGCGCATCGACTTTCGCCTGCAAATTGGAGCAGCCACACAAACGGTGGAAGTTTCGGGCGGCGCTCCGCTGCTCACTACGGAGAGCGCAACCGTGGGAACCGTCATCGACAACGACCGGATTGTCGGGCTGCCTCTGAACGGGCGCAGCTTCACCCAGCTGATCGCTCTTAGCCCCAACGTCTCGTACAATAGCGTCGCCAATGGCGGCCAAGCGAGCGCTCGCCAGGGCGGCGATCGAAGTACACAGGAAATCTTTGTCGCCGGCGCGCGCCGCGAGTACTTGAATTTTACGCTGGACGGCGTCCAAAATTACGATCCCGGCTTCAACACCTACGCCTTGCTTCCCTCGATTGATGCCTTGCAAGAATTCAAAGTGCAGACCGGCGTCTACCCGGCCGAATTCGGGCATCTGCAGGTGCAGATAAACGTGTCGACTCTCAGCGGAACGAATCAATTCCACGGCGCCCTGTTCGATTTCGTCCGCAATAACGATTTCGACGCACTCCCTTATGCCTTTACTAGCGCCACGCCGCTTTCCTCTCCCTTTAAGTGGAACCAGTATGGCTACACGGTAGGCGGACCGGTGTGGATCCCCAAACTCTTCAATGGTAAAAACCGATTGTTCTTCATGTCCAACTATGAAGGCTTCAAGCTGCGGCAGCAGGCCCAGACGGTTTACACGACATTCCCCGCCGCATTCCGAACCGGCGACTTTTCTTCAGTGCTGGCGACGCACGTCATCACCGATCCGACGACCAGCCTGCCTTTCCCCGGCAACATGATTCCCTCGGCCCGTCTGGACACGATCGCCAAAGGGTTCCTGCAGTACTATCCCGCGCCCAACGTCCCAGGCGCAAGCCTGTCCAACAACTACCTGGCGTTGGACAACATCACGGGAAACAAATGGCAGATCACAGAGCGCGTGGACTTCGTGCAAAGCGCGAAATCAAGTTGGTTCGTCCGTTATAGCATGCAGAATGAAAACGGGGTGATGCCTGCTTTAGATAAGAACGGCATGAGCTTGGTCACCAACACCAAGCAGGTGGCGATCAATAACACGTTCCTTCTGTCGCCGACCCTTCTCAACGAATTCCGTTTCGGCTTTCTGAACTTCTACAATAACTTTGCCCCGGAGCTGGCAGGCGTAACGGACGTCGTCAAACAGTTGAATCTTCCGGGCCTCTTGAGCGATCCGGCGCCTCCGGCCTGGGGCGTTCCCAACGTCGGCCTGGGAGATGGCTTTAGCGGGTTTGGCAACAACACGGACGGTCCTTACACGACCTCGGATCACATCCTGCAGGTGATGGACAGTATTTCCTGGACCCACGGCAAACACTCCGTCAAGTTCGGCGCCGAGATTGGCCGCACCGATTTCAACGAAACGGGGAACCAATACGCCCGCGGGGCATATAGCATCACGAATCAGGCTACCGGATATACTCCCGCCGACTTCATGCTCGGTTATGTCGCCAGTACGACGGACGCCGTCGCCCTGGCAGTCGCGCGGTTCGCTCAGACGAACCAGTTCTATTACATCCAGGATAGCTGGAAGATCCGGCATAACATCACCTTCAACTACGGCGTGCGCTACGAATATGTGCCGTCCTGGAGTGACAGGGTGCCTCTGGTCAATACCTATTTTCCCGCCGGTTACTTCCTCCAGGGCGACCCCAAGGGTCTCAATCCGCAGCCAGTGGCCACCCAACCCTGCATTATCGAAAACGGAACCGGCGCTTTTAATAGCGGCAATGTGGTCTTTCCGACGGTCGCTCAGGGGGGTGTTTGTCAAGCCCGCGATGGGCGGTTGGGCTCAAATCTAGTCAACTCGGATCACACGAATTTCGCTCCGCGCCTGGGAGTTGCCTGGAGTCCCACCGACAAGTGGACGGTCCGTGCGGGCGCGGGCATTTTCTACACGCAAGACATGGGCAATCCCGTATTCGACATGGCGCGCAGTCTTTCCGGAAAACTGCAGGCTACCGCCAACATTGCCACTCATAACCTCTCGTTCGAAGCCCCCTTCTTCGCCGGGGCGAGCCCCTGTGGCGCTCTTGCCCCTCCGTTGGTGTGTGTTCCCACACCCACTCTAGTCAACACCTATTACAATCGCAGAACGCCCTATGTGGAGATGTACGAGCTCAATATCCAACGGCAATTGGGCAAGAATACTTCTCTCGAAGTCGGTTACCTGGGATCGCAAGGCCATTTCCTGCCGCGTTATGTGTATTTTAACGCTGCGGCGCCCGGACCGGGCTCACAACTCAGCCGCGAAGCCTGGCCGAACTTCAACAATACCGTGGAGAACATCGACATTGTGAACTCCAACTACCACGGGCTCTCCGCTAAACTCACGCGGCGCATGTCCAGCGGCTTTACCTACCTGCTCGGCTATACCTTGTCGAAGTCAATCGACGACGGCAGCGGGCTGCGCACACTCGGCACCGATCAGATCGGCGCTCAGAATTCGTATTGCGTCTCATGCGAGCGCGGCCAGTCGATCTTCGACCAAAGGCAGCGCTTTGTGGCTTCGACGCTTTACCAATTGCCATTCGGAAAAGGCCACGCGCTCATGAGTGGCCGAGTGGCAAACGCCATCGCCGGCGGATGGGATCTCGGGGTGATCTGGTCCATGGCCACCGGTTCCCCGGTCGACATCATGGACGGTCAGGATCGATCCAATATCGGTAGCAGCAGCATGGACCGGCCGAACGCGGTGGCCGGCCAGGCATCGCAGCTCGACAACCCCAATCCACGGGAATGGTTTAACGTGCAGGCCTTTGCTCTGCAACCGCAATACACGTTCGGAAACCTGGGACGGAACACGGTGATCGGCCCGCCATTGTTCAGTGTGGATTCCTCCCTCAAGAAGGATATGAGATTCACCGAACGACTCCGTCTGCAGTTGCGGCTGGATGCCTTCAATACCTTTAACCATCCCAACTTTGGCAGCCCGGGCAATGGTTTGAGTGCCGACCATCTGGATGCGAACGGCGTGCCGATACCGGGTAGCGGCAGCTTCGGCACGATTACCAGTCTCAACTCCAATGTAAGCATGCGACAGTTGCAGGTTAGCCTTAAGCTCGTATTCTGAAACGTGAAGGGATCGACATGAAGTCTTTGTTACTAGCTTTGGCCCTGTTGACCGTTGCGGCCGCGCAGCCATCGGTGCAGGTGAACACGCAGGGGCAGATGTGCGCCAAGGTCGCGGTGATGCCGCCGCCGGCCGGCGATGCGCAGAACCGCATGCTGTCAGACGACGCCGAAGTTGCCGACCGCGTCGGTGTGTCCAAGAAGATCATCACGCCCGACCAGGCGATGGCCAAGGGCCAGGTGGTGCTGAGGGCCGGCCTGCTGCACCACGCAGCGGTGGAATATCGCCGATCGTCCACGCCCCCCATGGTGCACACCCGCATGGCGGAATTCTTCTATGTGGTGGACGGTGAGGCAGATCTGATCCTGGGTGGGACACTGACGAATCCGAAATGCCGGAACTCGTCCAACCTGGAGGGCGACGCGGTGGAGGGCGGGGTCACCCATCACGTGAAGAAAGGGTCTTATATCCTGGTGCCGGAAAATACCGTCCATTACTTCACCAATATCGACAAGAAGCACGGCGTGACGGTGCTGGACCTGCATGTGCCGACGCCCGCAGCCGACCAGTTTTGAACATGATAAAGTTGCCGGATGATTTGTTGCGGGAGAAACCGCAATAGCCCCAAGCTGACGCGTGGGGCTCTAGGGTGCGTCGATGTCGGAACGAAAACAAATTAGAGGCCTGTCTCAGAGAAAACTTTACTATCCCCTCCATAACTGTCGGGGTTCTGTGTCGGCGTTGCGGACAAGGCTATCCCGCGATATATTCTCCTACCGAACCCCGACAGTCATGGAGGGGATATGCTAACGAACTCGCTGAGACAGGCCACCAAAGGCTGGCGCGAAAGTGACTTATGGACAGACGTATGACGAGAAGATCTCTGGCGTCGTTGCTCACCATGCCGGCGGCATTAAGCTGGCGCGCTCAGGCCCAGTCGCCCGCCGCAGACGATTTAACAACCATCGATAGCGATGGCACGGCACATATCAAGCGCTCCGTTCCTGTCCCGAAAACCATCTCACCCGAAGCTTATGCCCTTATGGCGAGCGGAAAAAGATGGACACCCCAGCCCGGAACGAAACAGGAGGCGGAGTTCACCGAGAAACTGCACGCGACTTATCCCGTCGAAATCACGGAGACAACCTTGGCCGGAGTCGCGTGTAAGGTCGTGATCCCCAAACACGCCGCGCCTAATAAGCGAGACCGCGTTCTGATCTGTCTGCATGGTGGAGGCTTTACCTCCGATTCCGGATCGACGCTCGAAGGCACTACCATCGCGGCTCTAACCGGCACCAAGGTAATCGCAGTCGAGTACCGGTTAGCTCCACAACATCCGTTTCCGGCGGCCGTGGACGACGCCGTCGCGATCTATAAGAACGCTCTCAAGGACCATTCGCCGAAGAAGATCGGCGTCTACGGGACGTCCGCTGGCGCTGTGCTATCGGCCCAGATGGCCGTTGAGGCGCGCAGGCTAGGACTCCCTTTACCGGCCGTTCTGGGGTTCTTCTCCGGCTATGTCGACCTCGCCCGTTACGGAGACTCCAGGTTTCTCTATGGCACCGGCGGCTTCACAAACTTCAGTGCGATGCTTCCTGCCTTGCAGGGTTTGGGCATGGTCCCGTACGTCGGCGATCACGATCGCAAGGATCCGGTTCTCTCGCCAATTTACGCGGATCTCAAGGGATTCCCTCCGACTCTTTGTATGACTTCGACCCGCGATCATTGTCTCAGCGGTACGGTCGATTTTCACCGGGCACTGTTGCGGGTTGGCGTCGATGCCCGCTTGATGGTTTTTGACGCGATGCCGCACGCCTTCTGGTATTTGTTCGACCTGCCTGAATCCAGGGAAGCCCTGGAAGCGCAGGCGAATTTCCTCGATCGTCATCTAGGCTGACAGAACAGAGAAAGGTCCTTATGATACAAACCATAGAAACGATGCTGAGCAATTTCGAGTCCGGCAAACTGACCCGCCGCCAACTCGTTCTGTCCCTCGCGACATTGACGGCTGCCGCACAGACGCCGCCCAAGGCAAAAGGCTTCCGGGCCGTCAGCCTGAACCACGTCACGGTGAAAGTTCCCGACCTTCAGCGCACCTCGAAGTTTTATCAGGAGTTCTTCGAAATGCCCTTGAAGCAGCATTCCGAAAAAACCCATATTTTAGGAGTCGGCAACTCCTTCTTTGGCATTGAGCAAGGCGACGCTCAGGGCGCCCGAGTCGATCACTATGACTTCGGCATCGCGGGCTTCAACGCGGACGACGTGCGTGCAAGATTGACGAAACTCAAGTTGAAATTCGACAGTAGTAACTCAAAGGAGTCGTTCAAATTTTATGATCCGGACGGTTTCCAGGTTCAAGTGAACGCGCCTGATTACGTTGGTCACGTGGGCTCCTAGAAATTCCGGATCACCATCCGGCGCGCGCGATGCTGACCTTACGCCATCTTTCATGGAAGAAGCGTCTCGCGCGTACGGGTGCAAAGTGCCACCGTAACGGCATCAATACCTGTGAACCAGTTCCACGCTGATCCCGCCCGCTGAGTCTGTATCCATATACGCATACTCCCCGGAGCCTGGCTTCCCGACCTCTCCCCACGCCCCGAACTGGTGCACTTGATAGCCGAGTTTTTTGAAGGCCTCGACTCGTTTGGTAAGGTCGGCGACCTCGATTCCGATGTGCTGGAGCCCTTCGCGATGGTGTTTGTTCAGGAAGTCGGCATAAATGTTTGGCGGGCTGGGTGGAGGACAAATCCACTCATAGCGAAACTGGGTGTGGCGCTGAAAGCCGACTTCAAATGCCAGCGAGAGGGGATCGCCTTTATATCGGGAGTCGGCGCGCGGAAACGCATGCTGCATCGGGAAGTCCGGAAATCCCAACTTCTCCCAGTACGTTGATGCGGCCGCCGCATCCCAAACCACGAAACCGAAATGGGAGACGGGCCCCGGTGCCATCGTCCGTTTTCCCGGCGGCATTAACACCAAGCCCAGCGCAAACTTCCCGTCTGGCTCTGTATCGAAGTACGTGGATGTCACAGAGACCTGTCCGCGCCGCGCCGACGCCTGCTGCAAGATCCCCACCCCTTTCTCCTTCATCCGCAGAATCTCTTTGTCCAAGGCCGGTTGGTCCGGAACCTCATGCACGATGGAAAAAATCCCATCGCCGTGCTTTGCCAGGAAGCTTGTGAAGGCATTGGCCTGACCCTCGGCGGGCTGAATCATATCCATTGTCAGATCGCCCAGTTGGCCGGTGATCTGCCACGCGTAGATGGTCACCGGCCTTCCGCGGAACTCGCCGGAGAATTGGATATTGGGGTACTCCTCGATATCGGACAACCCCATCGCCTCCCAGGCCGCCCTGACCTTATCGATGTTCTCGACTACCCATGTCACGCGGTTGACCGTCTTGTAGTAACTGGCCGGCTGGCCCGAGCACGAGAAGGCCACCAGGAGGCAACAGAATAGTCTCAATAGAATCTCCTATTAACTGAACCTACCACCCACACCGTCTTTTCGTTAAACTGTTGGACAAAACCTCCGTCGGGGATTGGAGAGATTCATGGAACGCTCGAAGTTCATTCTGGCGATTGGCATAAGCGCGGCTATCAGTCTGCCTGCCCAGAACAGCAACGCTAAGCCGACCTTCACCAAGGACGTTGCACCAATTCTGCAGCAGAACTGTCAGGCGTGCCACCGGCCGGGTGAAGCGGCTCCGTTCTCCTTGCTTACGTACGAACAGGCGCGTCCGTGGGCGAAGGCCATCAAATCGGCGGTCCTGAAAAAGACGATGCCGCCGTGGTTCGCCGATCCTCAGTTCGGAAAGTTTTCGAATGACCGCAGACTGTCACAGGACGACATCAACACGCTCGTGGGCTGGATAGATGCCGGAGCGCCCTTCGGCGATCCCAAGGCTCTGCCGGAGCCTAAGCAGTTCGTTCAGGGCTGGACGATTCCCAAGCCGGATATTATCTTCCAATTCCCAAAAGCGTTCCCAGTGCCGGCGACCGGAGTGATGGAGTATCAGTACGTCATCGTCCCCACCGGCTTCACGAAGGACACTTGGGTGGAACAGGTGCAGGCATCGCCCACCAACTACAGTGTTGTCCACCACATTGTGGCTTACGTGCGCGCTCCGGGCTCCCATTACTTCGAAAATATGCCGAAGAATGAGTTTTTCCAGGCGCCGCCAGCCAAGACTGAAGGCACCAAAGCGGCGAAGGATGACGTGCCGAACGACTGGCTGACAGGGTACGCCCCCGGCCAGCCGCCCGACATGTTCAAGCCGGGGCAGGCGAAGTTGATTCCAGCCGGATCAGACATCGTCCTTGAGGTGCACTACGTGCCGGAGGGCAAGGCCACGACAGACCAGTCGAGGCTGGGCCTGGTTCTCTCGAAGGAACCGCCCGCGGAGCGAGCCATGACGCTTTCCGCCGGCAATTCGTCGTTCAAGATTCCGCCGGGCGATCCGAACTTCGGCGTGGAGGCCTCCTACACGATGCCTGAGGACGTGACTCTGCTCGGCATGCATCCGCATATGCACATGCGGGGCAAATCCGCGCAGTACCGCATCGTTTTCGCCGACGGAAGGACGGAGACGTTGCTGGATGTGCCGCACTACAACTGGCACTGGCAGCTTTGGTACGACTTTGCCGAACCGATCAAACTGCCCAAGGGTACGAAGCTCCAGTGTACGGAGCACTTCGATAACTCGAAGAACAATCCTGAGAATCCGGACCCGGGAAAGACCGTGATCTGGGGTCAGCAGAGCTTTGACGAGATGATGGTTTGCATGTTCAACGTGACCTTCGACGCCAAGATCACTACCCAGCAGATGCTCGCACCGGCGCGGCCGTCCACCCGATGATCAGAGCCGTTTTCGTTATCTCTAGCGCGATTCTGCTGCACGCACAGTTTGTCTCGGAGAACATCGGCGCCGGACAGCAGCCCATGGCAGTTGCGGTCAATGAAACGACTGGTAAGGTCTACGTACTCAACCACGATAGCCGGTCTGTCACGGTGATCGACGGAAAAACGCGCGCGGCCGGCGTTGCCATCGGAGTCGGCCGCGGACCGGAGGGGATCGCCGTCAATCCGGTCACCAACCGGGTGTACGTCGCCAATGCCGGCGATAGTTCGGTGACGGTGATCGATGGCGCAACGCACAAGGTAGTAGCCACTGTGCCCACCGGCTCCTATTGCCAGGCACTCGCGGTAAACCCTGCCACAAACAAAATTTATGTGGCGAACAACTATGCCCACAGCGTTACTGTGATCGACGGCGCCACCCACGAAACGACGACCGTGCGCGTGGGCCAGGGTCCACGCGGCATCGCGGTGAACCCGATCACCAATCGGATCTACGCCGTGAACTATGGCAGCAAAGACGCAACGGTTATCGACGGCGCCACCAACGCCGCAACCTCGGTACCCACGGGCAAACATCCCTGGGCGGTTGCCGTGGACAGCCGCGCGAACAAAACCTACGTCGTAAATGAGGATAGCGCCAGTGTCTCCATCCTCGACGGCGCGACGGGCAGGGTAAGGGAGGTCCCTGTCGGCGAGATGCCGTTTGCGGTCGCGCTGAATCCCGCGACGAACAAGGCCTACGTTCTCACGTACGCCGCGGACACGATGGTCGTGATCGACGGCTTCAGTGGCGCGGTCTCAAACACGGTGACGCTCGCCGCTCATCCCTCGGCGATCGCCGTCAACTCGAAGACCAATCAAATCTATATTGCCAGTCAAAAGACCGCCAACGTGCTCGTGTTCGACGGAGGAACCCATGCAATCGCGGCTACCTTGAAGTCCGGCACTTTGCCTTACGCGATGGCCGTCGATTCGAACACGAATCAGGTATACGTTGCGAATTTCGGCAGCGGGAATGCGACGGTGATCCATGGCTCTGCCGGCACGCAATGGCCTCCCCCGCCTAAGTTCCGTGTGCTTGCGTTAGCCGAGCGTGGGAGTGGCGACCACCAGTCGTTCGTAGACGCCGCAAAGGCTTACTTGAATAAGTTGGCCGCAGAGAATAGTTTCGCGGTTGACTACATCACCGGCACTGAGCGGATCAATGAGGAATCGCTCGGACGATACCAGCTCTTTATTCAACTCAACTATCCGCCCTATCGGTGGGCCCCAACCGCCAAAAAGGCTTTCGAGGACTACGTGACGCAAGGTAAAGGAGGTTGGATCGGCTTTCACCATGCGGCTCTCCTGGGTGATTTTGATGGATACCCGATGGATCCCTGGTTCTCGCAGTTCCTGGGCGGGATTCGATTTACCCACTACTTGCCGGATTTCGCGAAGGCCACGGTAAAGATCGAGGATGCGTCCAGCCCGCTCGCAAAGGGACTG
This sequence comes from Bryobacterales bacterium, assembly GCA_963813145.1. Classification (GTDB taxonomy): domain Bacteria; phylum Acidobacteriota; class Terriglobia; order Bryobacterales; family Bryobacteraceae; genus Palsa-187. Next base: position 956,747 of record CAWEXX010000004.1, on the reverse strand, counting down.
CCGCCGTCGTTCGTGATCGATAAAGAGGAGTGGTACACCTGGAGCGCGTCGCCGCGCTCGAACGTACATGTTCTGGCGACGGTTGACGAGTCCACCTATTCTCCCAACACCATGATCAAAATGGGTGGAGACCACCCCGTCGTCTGGTCGAATCCTCACTATAAGGCGCGCAACGTTTACATTTTCATGGGCCATCACGCGGGATTATTTGAAAATCCTGACTTCGTGCAGTTGTTCCGAAACGCCATCTTCTGGGGTGCCGGCCAATGAGCAACTATCTCTCCCGGATCGCGCCTCTACTTCTGCTTGGCGGCGGCGCCTTTGCGCAGGCCCCTAGCCGGCCAGTGCTGCCCAAAGTGCTGCTCTTCTACTCCCTGAACGTCGAGGCGGATCACGTGCTCTTTGCGACGGACGCACTGAAGTTTTTCGCTGAGCAGGCGGATAATCAAGGCTTTCGCGTGGAAGCCACCAGTAACTGGACCGAGATGAACGACGAGAACCTGAAGCAATACAGGCTGGTTGTCTGGCTCAACAGCATCCCGCCCAGCGCGCAGCAGCCGGCCTTTGAGCGATACATGGAAAACGGCGGTGCATGGCTCGGTTTCCACGTGGCGGCCTATAACGATAGTAATTCGCGCTGGACGTGGTTCAAGCAATTCATCGGCGGCGGCGCTTTCGGAGTAAACAACTGGCCTCCGCTGCCGGCCAAGCTCATCGTCGACGACACTGAGAGTCCGGTGACTCGCGGAATGCCGAAGTCCTACCTCTCGCCCACCAACGAATGGTATTCCTGGCGGCCCAGCCCCCGCCTTGACAAGAACATCCATGTGCTCCTGACCTTGGACCCCGCGCAGTACCCACTGGGCATCAAGGGCCTGATTACGGAAAAGGATCCGGACGTCCCGGTGGTCTGGACCAACACGAAGTTCAAAATGCTCTACATGAACATGGGGCATGGTGACAAAGTCTTCACAAGCTCCACCCAGAACAGGCTGTTTGAGAACGGAATTCTTTGGTTACTGAGAAAAGACTAACCGCAGAGACAGCGTGAGCTTCGACTGTGTCTTTCATCGCCAAGTGCGGAGGCCCGTCCTTTATCGCCGGAAAGGAGAGACGGGGGCGTGGTCGCCGGATACGCTTGTCCGGCTGAGCATCTGGACGGCGATTCAATTTATGTTGGCGAACGTTGCGAAACCGGCGGCCCGCGTCGCGCTTGCGAAATCTGCTGAAGCCGGAAACAGGGCCACGCTTTGGGCCGCGATCCCAAGAGAGTCTGTGCAGTTGCGGACGGTGTCACCTCCAACGCGGCGGAAAACTCAATGAGGAACCCGGCGATCGCCGCGTCGGTGATCACGCTGCCTCCGCCCTTTTCAGCAGCGTGTCCGCATAGTACTTCCGACCCTCGTTAAATACAGGTTTAAGAGGAGAACTGGAGGTCCGATGATCTGGATCATCTATGCCCTCAGAAGCCCTCGAACGAGCGAGTTCGGTATGTCGGATGGTCCTCGAAAAGCGCTGACGGTCGATTGAAAGTTCACATCAGCGACGCGCTGAGAGCTCCGTCCTGGAGACCAGATCCGCAAGTTCCGTCATCGCGAGCGGAAGGCGGGACGGCCGTTGTTCGTGCCGGTCCGGTACGCGGATGATTTTGTGATGCTCGTCTCCGGGTCGGAGCAACTGGCCCGTGACGAAAAGGAGGCACAGGTGGCGTACCTCGGCGCGGAGCTGAACCTCGCGCTCTCAGCCGAGAAGACGCACGTTACCGCCCTCTGTCAGCGATGTTGATCGCTCGCTAGCCTCTATGAGGCGGCGCTGAAGCCGCTTAACATCAAATTCTTTATATCGCACAAGGGCCAAGACGGTCATCCCGGTCTGTGGGGATTTGGTGATGGCAAAAGAGCATTCTTCCGAAAAAAGCAAGGGAACCCTGTTCCAGTGGCAATTCACTGGAAATCAACCCTGAGCAGAATTCTCGGCTGCCTCAAAACGTCCTCGCAGAGGGCCGGATATGGGCTTGGCCGTTTAGCGAGGTGCTCCTCGGCGTCGGGAACTTGATTCATAAGGCCACCTGGCCCTTGGCTTATTGCTGGGGTCTTCCAACCAATTGATGGCTCAGTCAGCTCCCCTTGGCTCGGTCGCATGGTACCAGGTGGGCAGGACTGCCTTGAATCCGGCTAACGGCACCGGTTTCGCGTATGGATATTACACCCAGATTGCGGGCATAAATAGCTTGCCTTTCAGTGGCACTCCCAGTGAAAAGACCGCGGTCTTCACGTTCCGAACGAGTGTGTTTCAGTTGGTGCCCCTTCCAGCGAACGGGGACATAACCCTGAGCGTGGCCCTTCCAGATACGTTTAATATCTACCTAAATGCCAGTCCTGCTGGTGATTGGACCAACCCGGACACTTTCTCCAGCGGCCAAATCGTGGCGACGTATTCGAGGACGCAGTTCCTGCTGAGCATATTCGCGACGTCGGGTACCGGCACGGAATACGCCGTTCTCACTTCCAGCCAAAAGTATAGCTTCAATGGCGCAACCGTAGACTTTGCGAGCATTATCCCGGCCGCCACGATTACCAGTAGCTACAGCCCCACGATCTTTCCCGGAGTCGCAAGCTTCCCGGTCGGGCTTGCGTTTTCGGGCCAGAGTATCGCCGCGGCCGCCATCCCGACACAACAGGCCGCCGTAACCTTTACGGCCACTCCGAATCCGATACCAGCCTCCGGCAGCTCGGTTGGGTCCACCACGCTTGCCTGGAATGCACCGGCCGCGCAAATCATCGAGATTCATGTCGGAAGCCCCGCGGGCGCGCTTTTCACTCATAACAACAATACCGGTTCGGTGACCACCGGGAACTGGGTGACCGATGGCATGACCTTCTATTTGCAGGATGTCAGCAACGGCTTGCCGCTTACTGCCGCTAACACTCTGGCGACACTTACCATTCATTTGAAATAGGCGCTTCATGTTATCCGGGGGCTCGTCGTACAGCGATGCGCGCCTCGCTGTAGGAACTGATGGCGCACTCTAGAGCTACCAACTTTCGGTCGAGAAGGAAAAGCGTTTCTACGAAGGCCGTGCGCAAGTGCACAGCCTTCCTGAAATCTTTCATTACTGGTCGAATCGGCACATACGGCCACGCCTCTCCCCTTTCGACATTGACAGCCCAAGCACCCTGTTCCGCAAGCACTTTGCGTCCGGATACGACAACGCGAAAAACAAGGAACGGCGCTTCGTAAGCCTAGGCGCCGGGAATTGCGATCTCGAAATCGAAATAGCTCTTCATCTGCTCGCCCACCAGAGAACCGATTTTGTAATTGAATGCATTGACCTAAACGCCACAATGATCGAGCGCGGCCGAATTGCCGCCGCAGATGCCGGGGTTGCCGATCATTTGACTTTCATGGAAAGCGATCTGAATAGCTGGAGTCCAGCCGGTGAGTACGATGCCGCTATGGCCAATCAGGCGCTGCACCACGTTCTTAACCTCGAGAACCTTTTCGATCATATAAAGCGCGCTCTGACGCCTGCTGCCACGTTCGTGATCTCGGACATGATTGGTCGGAACGGTCATTTGCGCTGGCCTGAGGCGCTTGATATTGTGCGCGAGTTCTGGCCTGCGCTACCGCCCTCCTATCGCTTCAATTGGAGGCGTGGGTACTACGAGGAGATGTTCGAGGACTGGGATTGCTCGGTGGAGGGGTTTGAAGGCGTAAGGGCTCAGGACATTCTCCCGGCATTGCTGGACTGTTTTCATTTCCAGTTCTTTCTTCCGTTCGGCAATGTGATCGATCCATTCGTCGATCGCGCGTTCGGATATAACTTCGACGTTCATTCGCCATGGGACAGAGCCTTCATCGATCAGGTTCACTCCCGGGACCAGCGGGAAATCGAATCCGGACGTTTGAAGCCGACCCACATGTTAGCAGTGGTTTCGGCCGCGCCCGGCAAAGCTACTGTTTTCCCGGAACATTTATCTCCGCGGTTCTGCGTTCGTTCGCCGGGAGGCGGAGTGGGCAGGAGCGATCGGAGGAATGACTCAACAGTGGTGGATGACTGGCAATCCTCATGGCCACTCAACCCACAGCAAGAACTCGAACGGTTATGTGAGAGGCTGCGAAATTCCAGGGAACGAATCGAACAGCAGGTAGCCATAGCGGTGAGTCTCCAACAGGAGTTGGACGAGCGGACGTCGTGGGCTTTAGAACTCGACCGGGAGCTGCACGCACGGACATCGTGGGCACTGGGGCTTGAACGGCAGTTGGAGGAACGGACTGTCTGGGCGCTGCGGCTCGAACGGGCGTCAAACGAACGAGCGGCCTGGGCCCAGCAGATGGAACGGGAACTGGAAGAACGCACAGCCTGGGCGAACAGACTCGAACAGGAGTCAGACCAGCGGGCATCTTTGGCACTGCGACTAACGCAGGAACTGGAAGACCGGACGGCCTGGGCGTTGCAGCTCGACGGGGAAGTAGTCCGTTTACGCGACGAAATGCATCGCTACATTCATAATCCGCTGTGTTTTGGCGTCCGACTAGCCGTAGGCCTCTGCAATCGTCTGAAGCGCCTACTGGCTAACTAGCGGCCTGTCCGCGAAATAAAGCCCCTATGTGGGTCGGGCCCCTACTCCGTTGGCGCTCTGTTGGCAATATGAGCCGCCGGGGCATGTTAACGCATTATGAAAGGCGCGCCCCTTTCAGTAGGCTTTGAGCGTCGGCAGGACCGACGGAACGGGGCACATCACAGGAGAGTAAGAAATATATTGGTATGGCGTGCATCAGCCCAGCATTTCGGTGCCAGGATGCGCAAGAGCCATAAGTGCTTCCACGGATTATGCGGCGCACACTACAGAGGCGGTCTCCGCAGCCTCACTAACAAACTAATGAGCTCGTCGATTTCACCCTGGGTTCGGAGGTAGAAGCGCGCGTGAGACCTCTGCTTCCGGCCGATGCGAACCGGGACAACATTTCCACGCAGGCTGAAAGCGTCCTCGTCGTTTTCGTCGTCCCCGACATATAGAATCCAATTGCAACGCAGCCTGGCCCGCTCGGCGGTCAGTGCATCCCCTTTGTCGGGAGCCTCGTCCGTCAGAAGGTTCACCACCTGCTTGCCGCCCACTACACGGACATCCTTCAACGTTCGCGCGACCGCGAGGATTTGCCTGCGCGCCTCCAGTTTCTGCGGAGATTGACGGTAATGTACGGCGAGCGAGAGGCCCTTGTCTTCCACCCACACTCCGGGCAAAGGTCCAAGTTGACGGGTCAACAAGTCCCTCCATCTCTTCACGTGCCGCGAATGCGGAGTAGTTTCCGTTTCCGCGCCATGATTGCCGATCACCCGTGCGACATTCGCGCCGGTCAGTTTTTCTATGACGTCCTCGCGCGATCTCCCGGAGACAACGACGCATGGATACAGCGCCGCGAGGCAACCGAGAAGTTTCCTGGTCCGGACGCGCATGGCAGCCTGATCCGGATGCTCGACGATGGGCGACAGTGTTCCATCAAAGTCAAAAGCGCACAACGTCCGCTCGTCAGCCAGACGCGTGACAATGGAGCGCGATTCCCGCGAAAGAAGATAACGCATTGTTCAGGCAGCCGGACCCACGCTCGCACGCTCCGCCAGGCGCCCGGCCACTCGCTCCTGATTGCGCAAACGCGAGGCATCCACCAGCATCTTTCCCGCCCAACGGTAAACATTGAATTGAATCAATATAGAACGCATGGAGACCATCCGATCCTGCTGCTCCTCGATGGGCATGGTCAGCGCAGTAGCCAGCGCCGCGCTACTGCCTTCCAGATCGTATGGGTTCACGATCAATGCTTCGGTCAGCTCTCGCGCCGCCCCCGTGAACTCACTCAGCACTAATACGCCCTTCAGGTCCGTGCGCGCCGCCACGAACTCCTTCGCCACCAGATTCATTCCGTCATCCAGGCTGCTTACGTAGCACAGGTCGGCTGCCCGAAAGAATCGGAAAACTTCCGGCGGTTCATGGTGGGACTTCAGCAGGATGATCGGCTGGTAGCCTCTTCTGCCGAACCGCTGATTGATGCGCGCCGTGATTCGCTCCACGGTATCATTGAGCTCCTTATATCGTTCGATTTTTGTCCGGCTGGGCGCGGCAAGCTGCGCGAAGGTAAAGCGGTCGCGGAACTCCGCGTGACGCTCCAATAGGAGTTCCACCGCCAACAGTCGCTCTTCGACGCCTTTTGTGTAGTCCAGCCGGTCCACGCCGACTCCCAATAAGGCGTTCGGCTTTAACTTTAAGGCCTGCCAGACCTGCTCGCGGCATTCCGCCGGACTAGGCGCAATCTCGGCCCAATGAACAGGCCATTCGAGGGCAATAGGATAGGGACGGACAAGAGTGCGGTGACCTTGGACCACCACAGCGTTCTGCTCCCGGTCTATTCGCGTTTCCAGATAGCGGTCCACGGAATCCAGAAAATTGTTGCAATGGAGCTGCGTGTGGAAACCAAGAATGCTGCTGCCTAACAAGCCCTCCAGGATCTTATTGCGCCAGGGACACATTCCCATTCTTTCGGCATTGGGCCAGGGAATATGCCAGAACATGATCACGGTCGCCGCGGGCAAGCGCTGGCGAATCATAGCGGGGGCCAGGGTGAAATGATAGTCCTGCACCAGAATGATGGGATCCTTCGAGTCGACTTCGCTGCACACCGCGTCGGCGAACTTTTGGTTGACTTCGCTGTACTGGCGCCAATCCTCTGCGCGGAATACGGGCCGCGTATGCGCGTTGTGGCATAGCGGCCATAACCCTTCATTCGCGAAGCCGTAGTAGTAGCCCTTCTGTTCTTCTTCCGATAGCCAGACGCGACGGATGTGATAGGACTCCTCTCCTGGCGGCACACGCACATGATCGTTGCGATCCACCGTTTTACGATCGGCTGTGCCACTGCCGTGCGCGACCCAAACACCGGAGCAGGCGCGCATCACGGGTTCGAGCGCGGTCACCAGTCCGCTCGCCGGATGCTGGACTTCAATCTGGCCATCGGAGGTGTACGTATGGATGTACGGCTCGCGATTTGCCAGGATGATAATTTTCTCTCCATGGAGATTGCGGTTTAGAGTTTGTTTCAGGCGCTCCGCCGTCCATTGTCCCGGATTGTCATTCCTCTCATTTGCCATGCGCCCCACCAATTCGCGCACGTCGCTGAGAATGGGTTGTAATTCACGGCTCTCCTTCCCGGGGACTTCTGCCGCCGCCGACCCGCGGAGCATATTCCGCAGCTCCATGCTCCAGTCCGAACGCGCCCGTTTAGCCGCGAGCATCGGTACGCCGAAGGCCATGACCGCTAGAATTGCAAAGACCACGATCAGGAAGGTTCGTGCTTTTGCTTCCCGCCCCTCGATAAAGCTCAAGTCGTGCACCAGAATCGCGAACCCCAATTCGTGTCCCTGATTCGAGATGGGCATCACGCTTATATGAACCCGACCGGTGGGAAGCGTGGCCACTGTGCTCCACTCGTGGAATTGCTGGTCTCCACTCGGGTCGAAGACGCGGACTCGGGATCCCACCGCGGAGCAACTGAACTCCGCAGGAAAGCCTGGAGTCATCGCTCGCGGATGCAAGTCGAGCCCGCACACCGCCGCGCTCATCACCCGTTCGTCGTGTGCCAGAGCAATTATTTGCTTGTCGAGATTCGCGGGGTCGTTCCAGACGTCCGCGAGCGACTGCCTGGCGCCGGTCAGGACCAGAGTGGCTCGGGAACCCACGTCCCGCTCAAACCATTCGCGCGCCGTGGTTTGTACCACTCCAGACGCCGCCCACATCAACAGGGCCAAGCCCACAATCAATGCCAAAATGAAGCGCGCCATGCGTGGCATACTCTTATTAAAGCATTTTAACTTTATAAAAATGAGTACGATACATGCGTCTTGAAAACCTGGGGTTGATCGGAAACTGCCAATTCTCAGCTTTAATTCACAATAGTGGAGAAATTGTCTGGTGCTGCCTTCCCCGGTTTGATTCCGAACCGGTCTTTTCCACTCTTCTAGACAGCGAAGATGGAGGCCATTTCCGCGTCGGCCCGGCTGGCGGAGAATCCGGCACCCAGCGTTATTTGCCCAACACCAACATCCTCGAAACGACGTTTCAAACCCCGACGGGCTCCTTCCGCGTGATCGATTTCGCACCGCGGTTTCTGCAATTCGGGCGATCCTTCCGGCCCACGCACCTCATCCGTATTGTCGAGCCGATCGAGGGAACGCCCCGAATCGCTGTCGAGTGCGAGCCCAGACTGGGTTGGTCCAAGGCCCGGCCCTCCACCACGCAAGGTTCTCACCATTTGCGCTTTGCCGGTTTCGCCAGCCAATTGCGGCTCACTACGGACCTCCCTCTCTCCTACGTGGGCGGACAACCTTTTACTCTTACCGGCCGCCATCACCTGATGCTGACCTATGGTGCGCCTGTCGAAGAGCCTCTCGCACCATTATGCGAGCGCTTCTGGAACGAGACCGCCCGTTACTGGCAGCGCTGGGTCAAGCAATGTGAAATACCTCCGATGTTTCAGGCGGAAGTAATCCGCTCCGCGCTCACACTCAAGCTACATTGCTTCGAGGATACGGGCGCCATCATCGCCGCCATGACCACATCGATTCCCGAATCCGCCGGCAGCGGCCGCACCTGGGACTATCGCTACTGCTGGCTTCGCGACTCGTACTACGTGCTCAACGCCTTCGGCGTGCTGGGACAATTTGAAGAACGCGAGCAATTTGTTCAGTATCTGCTGAACGTAGCGGGTGGTGCGACCGGCCTCACTCTAGCGCCGCTCTACCGCGTGGACGGCTCGCAGAACCTGGAGGAATCGATCCTCGAGAACTGGCCGGGCTATAACGGTGAGAAACCGGTGCGGATCGGAAACGGCGCAGCCGCTCACTCTCAACACGACATCTATGGGGAAATGGTGCTGGCACTGACTCCCATCTTTCTGGACGAAAGAATGAGCGCGGAGCGTTCTCCCGCGGCGCTGGCATTGATCAAAGGACTTGCACAGAAGGCCATCTCACTGGCCGGCGTTCCGGATGCGGGCATCTGGGAGTACCGCACTGAATGGAAGCCTCAGACTTTCTCCAGTCTGATGTGTTGGGCAGCCGCGGACCGTATGGCGATGATCGCCGACCTGCATTCGCCGGCCGGCGCGGCCGAGTTTCATACCGCAGCGGATCGGATACATGCCGAAGTCATCGCCAAGGCCTGGAACGCGGGCAAAGGAAGTTTCGTGGGCCATTACGGCGGCGAAGATCTGGACGCTTCGCTGCTTCAGATGGTCCGCCTCCGCTTTCTTCCCACCGGAGATCCGAAGCTCGCCAGCACGATTAAAGCGATTCACACAGACCTGGCGCTGGGTGGCTGGCTGCAGCGTTATAGCCTGAACGACGGCTTCGGTAAACCCTCCGTCGCTTTCGTGATTTGCACTTTCTGGCTGATTGAGGCCCTAGCCGCAGCGGGACGGCGCGACGAAGCGCGAGCCGTGTTCGATGCGATTCGTGGAGCTCTCTCCCCCCTGGGCCTTCTATCGGAAGACTACGACCCGACGGAGCCCCGGATGTGGGGCAATTTCCCGCAGACATACTCACACGTAGGCTTGATACACGCCGCCTTCGCAGCGTCGCCAACTTGGACCGAGATTCTATAGGTCCGAACTGCGATCTTCGAAATCCGATATACCAGCGATGCGCTTGTCGGGCAGCGAGGTTCGAGACCCTGGCCGAATGTTTCCCGGCCAGTCTTTCCGGATGGACCTGCCAGGGAAGTGCTGCAGAGGCGTGAGAGTAAAGCGCCAAGTTGGACTTGGCTGCTGCATCGCTGCCCGCGCTTCCTACTGGCTACTTCTTCACCATCGGCTCAATAATCTTTGACAGCACATCCCCCTTACTGTCATCCCGAGTCAGATGAGGATACAACTCCCCGCCGTGATAGTCGATTTTGAACGTCTGATAATACTCCCCATTCTTGACCAGCAACTCAATCGGCGCTGTCTTATTCACCGCGCTTTGCACCGCCTCGCGCAGAATCACCGGAAAATACTGCCGCCCATTCACCGCGATCAGCTTCGTCGCCGGAGAAACCCCGGCCTTCTGCGCAGGACCTCCGAATGCGACGTCGGAGATGTTCCCCTCTTCCGACACCTTCAGCCCGATCGAATAAGTCAGGTTGACCGACTTACTATCCTCTTCGTGATTCCGCCACATCTCGGACCGCGTGGCATTGTAGGTCACCTTCCACCCGCTGTTCTCGATTCCTCCCAGCGGCGCATGGCCCGCCGTCGAATCCAGCCGTTTGTTGAGAAAATCCGCCCAATTATACGGCTGCACCGCATTTAGCCCAGCGACAATATCTTCGAACGTGTAGGTCTTCAACGCCGGAGCGCCTCCCGGCCCGCCGTGAAAACTTTTGCAGAAGTCGTTTAAAGATTTCGCACCCTTGCTCAAGTCGCGAATCAACACATCGGCTTCGAGCCAGATCAGCGTCCCTTCGTCGTAATAATCGACTCCACGGCGATATCCCGCATAATCGTCGCGAGCGTTGTAGAGGAGCTGCGCCGCCACCGCCGTATCTTCAAGCGGCCTCCACGTGCGCCCGGCCTTCTTATCGAGCGCCGCCGCGGTAATCGCGAGATTGTCGCGAAATTCATCCGCCGTCAGCAGCCCGCTGCGCGGAGTCAGAATGTCGCCCAGATACTGTGTGAGCCCTTCATACACCCACAGCAGGCCGCCCTTCATCGGCTGACTGTAATCGGGCGTGGCGAGCCCCGCCGGCCGCCGGTATTTCCCGTTCCACGAATGCGTGAACTCATGCGGCAATAAATCGGCATTGACCTTCCGAGCCACATCGTCCACCATCCCCCGCTCGCCGATCCGGTCGTCGCTCGATTCGTGATGCTCCAGTCCAAAGCTAGCCACGTGATCGCTCAGCGTCAACAAAAAATGATAGCTGCGATAGTGCCGCGACCCGAACAGCACGCCCGTTTCCAGCACCAGATTTTTGTAATGCTGAATCTGTTCGTCCGTAAGTTCAATCGACCGATCGCTATCGCCCGCCACATGCAGGTAGTGCGAGGGTCCCAGCTCAATCGTCCGGTAATGCGTACCCGCCGAAACAGGCGAATCAATCAGAGTCGTCAACGACGATGGTTGAAACTGGATCTCGTTCCCCGATTCCCGCGCAATCGGCAAAGCCGTTCCATACTTCCATCCATTCGGAACCTTCAGGCTGGCCTGCAGCCTCATCTGATCCGAAGTCACACCTTCGGGATACAGCAGCACCTGATTCCAGTTCAGCACCGCCAGTTCCGTAGTCGCCGAGGCTCCTGAAGTAAATCCAGCCGTTTCCGGAGGCGTTACAAAATCGAAAACCACATCCAGCGCGCTCGCCCCTTCCGGCACCGTCACATGAAACGCATACATATTGACCGCGTCGCGCTTCCATGCGACCGGCTTTCCGCCGGCTGTCATCTTGAGTCCGACAAGATCGACCACCGGGCCGGTCGGACCATGCTCGCCAGGAATCCATTCGGGGTAAAGAAGCGTCATCGGACCCGGCTTGGCGGGGATGGTCATCGAGGCATGCAGAAGGTGGCGCGGGGCGTCCGTAGCGTCCACGCGGAGCTTCATTTCCGCCGGTTGCGCGACCACAAAAGTACTTACAAGTCCAAAAGCCAAGCTCAAACGCATGTTATTTAGCCTTGATTTCACGATAGTAGAAGATCAGATCCGTGGGCGGCGCAGGAGCGCCTAGTTGCCGTAAAAGAGACATCGCCTGCCCCCTGTGCAAGGTCGCATGATTGACCACATGCAGCGCGATCTGCCACACGGGGGTCCGGTGCTCGTTCCCCTTAAGATCCTTGTATTCAATGGTTTTGACGATATCCTGATGGGTCAGCGCCATCGCCCAGGACTCCCACCGTCTCTGAATCTGACCCCACTCCGACTCCAGAGTTTCGCCGGGCGAAAACTCGCCAAATGCGCCTTTCACCACCCGCGGATCGACCGTTCGCGAAAACCAGATCCGATCCGCGAAAAAAATGTGTTCCAGCGTGCCGATCAGGCTCTTGTGGGAGACTCCGAATTCGCGGCGCTGCTCTTCCTCGCTCAGCGCGAGCGCGGCGTCCAGCAGCTTGCGCGAGGCCCAGCCGGAGTAGAAAATGTGGAGCCGGATCTCTTCCGCCGTCATCGGAGCAGCCACATTCTCATGGATTTTGAAACCAGTTCCGACGCATCCTGCTGCACGAAATGGCTTGCACCTGGAATCGTCACCAGCGTGAGGTCCTGGCCCATCCAATCCCAAGTATTATTTAGCGCGCCTGAGAGCAGCGCGGTATCGCCGAGTCCGTGAATCATCAATACCGGCATCTTTGTTTTTACGACGGGTGAAGTATCTTCGACGTACGGCTCGCGCGGATAGTTGCGTTTGTAGTAATTCATCATCGCTTCCATATCGGATCGCTGGAACGCTTCCAAGTATTTCTTGCGCGCCTCCGGATCTTTCACCCAAAAAGTGAGCTGTTCCGGCTTCAATGCCGCCGCGGCTTCGGGCTTTTGGAAATTCCGCGCGTACGCGCTGGCTTTTTGTTGGGCGGGATTCGTGGCCAGTTCGTGATTGAGCCCGCGCGGATGGGGAAGATTCAGGATGATCAGTTTTTCGGTCACCTGCGGCACGTTGAGAGCCACCTGCCATGCGACCAATCCGCCCCAGTCGTGGCCCACGATAATCGCTTTTTCGCGGCCCAGCGCTTTGATGACGGCGAGCACATCGCCCACCAGCAGCCGCACGTCGTAGTTTTCTACGCCTTTCGGCTTATCGCTGAGATTGTAGCCGCGCTGGTCGATCGCGACGCATTGATATTTGTCGGACAGCGCCTCCATCTGGTCGCGCCAGGTATACCAGAAATCCGGAAACCCGTGGATCATCACGATCAGCGGGCCCTGCCCCAGGCTCGCGTAATGAATTTTCACCCCGTTCGAATCGGCATAGCCGTGAGTCACCTTGGCCTCGATATCGGCCGCGGCAAGAACGGCCGAAAATATGACCGGCAACATTAGAAATCGCATAAAGCCAGTGTAGAATAAGCTCGATGCTCACCGAGACCACGTCAGTCCGCGCAGGCGAAGAGATAGATGCGGGCGCGCTGAGCGCTTATCTCGCGGGAAAAATCGAAGGCATCGAGCATGGAATCGTCATCCACCAATTCCGCGGAGGCCATTCGAATCTCACGTACCTGCTGCGGATTAACGGGCGCGAGATGGTGCTGCGGCGCGCGCCGTTGGGACCGGTGGCGCCGAAGGCTCACGACATGGTTCGGGAGGCGCATGTGCTCGAGGCGGTGCATCCGCATTTTCGTCCCGCTCCCGAGGTTTATTTGATCTGCGAGAACCAGGAGATTATCGGCGCGCCTTTCTTTCTGATGGAGCGCCGAAAAGGGATCGTGCTGCGCGATCAAATTCCGCCGGAGATCGCGGTCCATCATAATTACGCGCGCCGCATCAGCCGCGCGATCGTCGAGTGTATGGTGGAGCTGCATGCCGTGGATGTCGAAAAGACGGGTCTCATTGCTCTCGGGAAGCCCGATGGGTTCGTGGCGCGGCAGGTGAAGGGATGGTCTGAGCGGTGGGAAAGGGCTCGGACGGAGCCGAGTCCGGAGATGGATCGCGTGATGGCGTGGCTGGCCACGACGATTCCGGCATCGGGGCGTCCCACCTTGGTGCATAACGATTTCAAGCTCGACAATGTGATGCTCGACGCGGCGTCGCCGGACCGGATCGAAGCAGTGCTGGATTGGGAGATGACCGCCATCGGCGATCCGCTTTGCGACTTGGGTTTGACGCTCTGTTATTGGAGCTCGGCGGTGGTGCCTGGCACGGGGCATGAGGCTCTGACGGCTGGTCCGGGGTGGTATACGCGCGATGAGTTTGTGGCGCACTATGCGGAGAAGACGGGTCGGGACCTGTCGGCGCTGCGGTGGCACGAGGTGCTGGGAGTGTTCAAGCTGGCGGTGATTCTGCAGCAGATTTATTTCCGGTATTGGAAAGGGCAGACGTCGGACGAGCGGTTCAGCAAGTTCGATGAGAGGGTGAAGGCGTTGACGGAGCTGGCGGCGGAGATGGTGGGGCAGGCTGGCAGCCTGCGGCCGATTGGTAATCGGCCTTCTGAATGAGCGTACTCTACCTGGTCCGGCATGGGCAGGCTGGGACGCGCGAGAATTATGATTCGCTCTCCGATCTGGGTCGCACGCAGGCTCGATTGTTAGGTGAGCATTTTCGCGCGCAGGGGATTCACTTTGTGGCCGCTTATTCGGGTTCCCTGGCGCGTCAGCAGGCTACCGCGGCGGAGGCTTTGCCGGACGCGGAGATTCATGTCGACCCGGGATGGGACGAGTTCGATTTGTCGCATGTGTACGGCGAGCTGGCGCCGCGGCTGATTGCGGACGACGAAGCATTTCGCGCGGGTTACGACGAGATGCAGAGCGCGATTCGGCGACAGGACGCGGCCGTGCATCGCAAGTGGAACGACTGCGACAAGAAGTGCGTTCGGGCGTGGATCGAAGGGCGCTATGAATACTCGGGCGAGTCGTGGACGGCGTTCGTTCTGCGCATTCATGGAGCGCTGAGGCGGGTGGTCGAGGCGGCTCATGACGGGAATATCGCGGTATTTACTTCGGCGACTCCGATCGGCATCTCGGCGGCGCGGACGCTTGAGATTGAAGATGGGCGGGCGATGTGGCTGGCGGCGGTGATGTTTAACGCGTCGTTCACTACGCTTCGCGTGCATGGAGAAGAGGTCAGGTTGTTTACTCTCAATGGGGTCCCACATTTAAACGACGCGGAGCTGCGGACGTTCCGGTAGGTTAACGCTTAAAACACCGCTCCCTGTGGTCACGGCTCGCTAGAGGTGGACGCGTTCAAGCGAGCCGTGACCACAGGGAGCGGTGTATCTGATTTGGATAACATGGATGCACTCTTATGAATTTCGACCATTCTTCCAAGGTGAAGGATTTCCAGCAGCGCTTGGTTGCGTTTATGGACGAGCACATTTATCCCAATGAGGCTCGTTACCATCATGAAATTGAGCAGAATCGATGGCAGCCAGTGAAGGGAATTGAGGAGTTGAAGCCCAAGGCTCGCGCGGCGGGATTGTGGAATTTATTTTTGCCCCATGACGAGAATGGGGCGGGATTGACCAATCTGGAATATGCTCCGCTGTGCGAAATTATGGGGCGGTCGACCATGGCGCCGGAGGTTTTTAACTGCTCGGCGCCCGACACGGGGAACATGGAGGTGCTGGCGCGCTACGGCACGCCGGAACACAAGGAACGGTGGTTGCAGCCTTTGCTGGCGGGCGAGATCCGGTCATGTTTCTCGATGACGGAGAAGGACGTCGCGTCGTCCGATGCAACCAACATTCAGGCGAGCATTGTGCGCGACGGCGACCACTATGTGGTTAACGGGCGCAAATGGTGGTCCTCCGGCGCGGGCGATCCAAGGTGCAAGATTTCGATATTCATGGGCAAGACGGACCCTTCGGCTCCGAAACATAAACAGCAGTCGATGATTTTGATGCCGCTGGACTTGCCGGGGATCAAGATCGAGCGGATGCTGAACGTATTCGGCTACGATCACGCACCGCATGGGCACGCCGAGATGACCTTCACCAACGTTCGCGTGCCGGCGTCGAACATTTTGCTGGGCGAGGGACGAGGGTTTGAGATCGCGCAGGGGCGGCTAGGGCCGGGGCGCATCCATCACTGCATGAGGCTGCTGGGGCAGGCGGAGAGAGCGCTCGAAATGATGTGCAAGCGCGTGAAAAGCCGCGTGGCATTCGGACGAGCCATCGCGGAGATGGGGACGATTCGCGCCGACATCGCACAATCGCGCATGGAGATCGACCAAGCCCGGCTGCTGGTGCTGAAGGCGGCCCACATGATGGACACGGTGGGCAACAAGGCCGCTCGCGCGGAGATCGCGATGATCAAAGTGATTGCGCCGAATGTGGCGCTACGGGTGATCGACCGCGCGATTCAGGCTCACGGCGCGGCGGGAGTGAGTCAGGATTTCGGGCTGGCGGCGATGTGGGCGAATTCACGGACGCTGCGGCTGGCGGATGGTCCGGACGAAGTTCATATCGAAAGCATTGCAAAACTCGAACTTGCGAAATGAGTACGCTGACGGTGGTCCGCCATGGCCAGGCGCGTCCTTTCGACAGTAATCCGGACCAGTTGTCGGCGCTGGGCGAGGAGCAATCGCGCGCGCTCGGGGAGTATTGGAAGCGGCTTGGGATCGCGTTCGATGAGGTGTGGAGCGGATCCTTACAGAGGCAGCGGCAGACGGCGGAGCTGGCTTGTTCGATAGCGCCGCAGATTTCCGACGACTGGAATGAATACGACGCGAACGGCATTCTGCACAATTTCGCTCCGCCGTATGAGCTGGAAGCGGGGGCGGATCGGAACCGGAAATTTCAGAAAGTTTTTGAGCCCGCGATGCTGGCGTGGCTGGCGGCCGAGGAGCACGCGACGGTCGAGACTTGGGGCGTGTTTCGCGCGCGGGTGCTGCGGGCATTGCGGAGATTGCAAGAGGGGCCGTCGGGGCGGAATGTGGTCCTGTTCACCTCGGGAGGGCCGATCAGCGCGCTGGTGCAGGAGTCGATCAGTGCGGCGGAGCGATGTTTTCTGGAAGTCAACTGGCGGGTAAAGAATTGCTCGTTGACGGAGTTTACTTTTTCACGGGAGCGCATTTCGCTGGATTCGTTTAATGCGGTGCCGCATTTGGAGCGGGCGGAATTGCGGACGTTCCGCTAATATTGGCCGCCGATGAACGCCGATAAGGCTCAACTTCGGGGCTCAACTTCGGGGGGCTCAACTTCGGGGACAGTCCGCTATGGTACGAAGTGGCGATTATCGCAAGCGCTCTCATGTAAATTCAACAACTTACATGATCTGTGCGCCGTCAGGACGCTCCGACATAGCGACCATTATGCGACTAAGTGCATGTATTGGTTATACTTAGGCGACGATTCTGGAATCGGACTTCGGAACATAGCTGACTGTCCCCGAAGTCGAGGTTCTACCCGACCTCTTCCATGATTCGCCGGACTCCTTCCGCGAACGCTTCCGGCGGAGTCAGCAGGCTTATTACCAGGAACGCTTCCGATTCGAAGTCGAAATAGAACCCCGGCTGCACCAGCACGTCGTGCCGCTGCAGCAACACGATCGCCCACTCTTCTTCGCTTCTGGTACGCGGAACCTGGAGGACCGCATTCCATCCGCCTTCCACATGCAACGGTTTCGCCGGCTGCAGCAGCGCGAGGTTCGCGCGGGTCCGCTCGACAATCTGCCGGCGCACGACAGCGCCAGTGTTGAGCAGACGCGGTAGCGCTATCTGCACCGGCGTCGCGACCGATAAATAGGTATCGGCGATCAGTTCCAGACGGTCCAGCGCCGCCTCATGACCCGGCCCGCTGGCGACAATCCAGCCGAGCTTCATTTGCGGCAGCGCGGCGATCTTCGAGAGGCCGCTCATCGAGAACGTCAGCGCATCCGTCGCATTCGTCAGCGACCGCACACAGGAGTCGTCGGGCGAGAACGCGTAATCCGAAAACACCTCGTCCGAAAGAATCGGCAAACCCAACTGCTGGAGCCTCGCCCATTCTGCTTGCTTCAAAAACGATCCCGTGGGATTGTTGGGATTCACCACCACGACGGCTCGCGTACGAGGCGTGATGGCGCGTTCCAAAGCGTCGAAATCGATGTGCCAGACTCCGTCGTAACGCAGCGGATACTGCACCACTCGCACCGATTCCAACCCGGCGAGAAACTCAAGCAGCGGATACGACGGCCTCGGCGATAGAATTTCGTCGCCCGGGTCGCACAGCAGCTTGAATAGATACGCGTAGGCTTCGCTGGTGGATGCCGTCAGCAGAATCCTCGACGCCGGAACATCGCCGTAATACTGCGCGACCGCCTCCCGCGCCGAGAGCAGGCCCCGAGGTTCCGGATGGTAGCGGAGCCCGCGCGCGTCGGTCAGCGCGTCCAAGATTTCTTTGCCCGGATATTCCAGACCGGCCCGCGTCGGATTCGATTCGGTCAGGTCCAGCACGCGCGATTTCGTTTTGCGCAGGGCGGACAGCCGGTTCGTCTGAAAATTCCAGTTGAGGCGCGAGGAAAACACGGGATCAGGTTACCAGTTTCATGCGCCTCTTCAGGTTTTTACGGATGGGCAAGAGATCGGTCGCGGCGTCATATCCGGTCCACTAGCCGACTACCCCTCCATGACTGTCGGGGTTCGGTGTGGGTGTGAGGACGGGCCCCTACCGAACCCCGAAAGTGATGGAGGGGTATGATACCGAAGCTCTCCATCGCCAAAGTACGTGCGGGAGGCCCCGCAAAATGAATATTTGCATGCGACCGGCGCAAGAATTGCCGATTGAACATCCATTTAGGGCTCGTAAGTCTATGATGCTTATGAACCTATAGGTTTGGCACTAAACGGGCTTTATATCAGCTGATGGCTACATCGGTCACGTCGCCTACACCACAAGTCCGTCCCGCGACGAATCTTGTGAGTGCGATGTTTGAGTGGTTTGGCGAGCTTGGAATGTTCTGCGCCAACGTCGCCAAAGCGATGTTCACCCGGCCGTTCGAGTGGTCGGAATTCTGGCATCAAGTGGATTCGGCGGGATCGAAATCTCTGCCGTTGGTGGCGCTGGCGGGTGCCGCGACGGGCGTTGTTCTCTCCTTGCAGTCGCGCGACAGCCTGGTGCGATTCGGCGCGAAAACGATGCTGCCGACCGTGATCGTATTTTCGATTATCAAGGAAATGGGACCGATCATCACCGGTCTGGTGGCCAGCGGACGCATTGGCGCGGGCTTTGGAGCGGAACTGGGATCGATGCGCGTCACCGAGCAGATCGATGCCATGGAAGCGTCCGCCGTGAATCCCTACAAATATCTGGCCGCGACGCGCATACTGGCCTGCATTGTTGTCCTCCCTCTGCTGACGGTGGCGGCCGATGCGTGCGGAATTCTGATGGGCTGGCTGACGAATACGCTCGCTGAACCTATTTCGCTCCAGCTTTTTTTCAACAACGGATTGAAAGGTGTGTCCTTTAGCGATTTGCTTCCGCCGACTTTCAAAACCGCGGTATACGGGCTGATTATCGGCACGGTGTCCTGTTTTCAGGGCATGCGGACCAAGGGAGGGACGGAGGGAGTGGGCCGGTCCGCCACCAGTTCGGTGGTGCTGTCGTCGCTATTCATCATTTTGGCGGATGTCATTCTGGTGCGATTTATTCTGGTGTTTTTTCCCGATTGAAAAATATGGAACAGCAACCCATCGTCGTCAAAGGCTTGCGGAAATCGTTCGGGGAGCAGCAGGTGCTGAAGGGCATCGACCTGACCGTGAACCAGGGCGAGATTCTGGCCATCCTGGGCAAAAGCGGCACGGGCAAGAGCGTCCTGTTGAAGCTGCTGATCGGTCTGCAGCAGGCGGATGCGGGGTCGATTACCATTCGCGGGCAGAATACGACCCATCTCGAAATGGATCAGCTGAATGAAACGCGCCTGAAAATGGGCTTCCTGTTTCAGGAAGGCGCTTTGTACGATTCGCTGACCATCGCCGAAAATGTCGCGTTCCCCTTGCGCAGGCACACCAAGATGTCCGCGGCCGAGCGGGCCGACAAAGTACGCGCTCTTCTGCTCAGCGTCGGGCTGGAGAAAGATCTGGAGAAGATGCCGTCCGATATTTCCGGCGGCATGCGGAAACGCGTCGGTCTCGCGCGCGCTCTGGCGCTCGATCCGGAGATCGTGCTGTTCGACGAGCCGACCGCGGGACTGGACCCGATCACGGCCGCCGAGATCGGGCGTCTGATCCAGAAGCTGCGCGAGGAGCGCAAGGTGACCTCCGTGGTCGTCACGCACGACATGCACGCGGCGCATCATTTTTCAGACCGCATCGTGATGTTAAAAGAAGGCTGTATTCTGATCGCCGGAAGCTTCGAAGATCTCGAAAAAAGCAAGGATCCGTTCGTCGCGCAGTTTCTGAGCGACGCCGCATGAGGCCCATATGTCACAGAATTTGAGGCTTGGAATATTCATTGTCGTCACGTTGTCGATTCTCGCGACCGGCGTATTCATGGTGGGCAGCAGAGAATCGCTGTTCCGCCCAAGCTACCACGTGAGAGCGGATTTCGACAACGTATCGGGGTTGAACGAAGGCGCCGATGTGCGCGTCGGCGGCATCCGGAAGGGGTCCGTCAAGAACATTCAACTGCCCAAGCGGCCCGACGGTAAGGTCGTCGTATTGATGGATCTGGCGAAGGAAACCCATGACATCGTGAAGCTGGATTCCGTGGCGGCGATCAAATCGGAGGGCTTGCTGGGCGACAAATATATCGAGATATCGTTCGGATCGAACGAAGCGGCGATGCTCCGCGGCGGGGAGACCATTGCGTCGCAGCCGCCGCTCGACATCTCCGATCTGTTCGCGAAAACCAACCAGATTTTGGACACGGCCAAGGGCTCGCTCGATAATATCCAGGTTGCGTCGTCCAACATCAGCGACATCTCGCTCAAAATCAATCATGGGCAGGGAACGATGGGCGCGCTAATCAACGACAAGACGATCTACAACCAGGCGGCCGCCAGCGTTACTTCGATGAACGAAGACATGGAGGCGCTGAAGCACAACTTCCTGCTCAAGGGATTTTTCAACAAGCGAGGCTATGTCGACTCGGACGAGTTGAAGAAGCACGAAATCGGCAAGCTGCCGGCTGCGGCATCGGAGAAAACATTCACTTACGATCCGAAGCAGATTTTCGATAAGCCGGGCTCGGCCAAGCTGAAGGGTCAGAAGACGCTAAACGAAGTGGGACAGTTTCTGCAGGGGAGGAAATACGGGCAAGTGGTGATCTCCGCCGCCGCCGGCCAGAAGGGCGATTCAGACAAGGAACGCGTCGCCACGCAGGCGCAAGCTATGGTGATTCGGAATTATCTGGTGCAGAATTTTCGGCTGGACGACACGCGTATAAAGACGATGGGCCTCGGTAAGACGGAGGAAGGAGGGGACACCGGGAAAATCGAGATCCTGGTTTACCCGGCGGATGCCGGCGTAGCCGCGGTTCAGAAATAGCGGCGCTTGAGGGCGCCCAGAGCCAGCAGGGCGATCCCGGTCATGGTGATGGCGAGTGTAGAAGGCTCAGGAGTGGTGGTGCCCAGAAGGAGTTCGGGGACAGTATAAGTGGCAAGTGGACCGGTGCTGATGAAGGATATCGAGCTAAAAGGAACCGTCGAGATCAGACCGGCAAAGACGAAGCTGCTGGAATCGTAAGCGGCGCTGCCGGTAGTCGCGGAACCTGCCGAACTTGTGAACCCGAACGAGCCCGAGTTTAAGTTTACATTGAAGAACATGCCGAAGGCCGTCACGGGCGATGCAAATGTAATGGTTGCTCCTTCGCCGTTCAGGAAGTCGGTGCGACCAAATCCTTGAACGTGATCGGCTCCCAGGCTGAGACCGGAAACGGAGTTAAAAGTATTCGTGATGTCGAGTTGCGTGGCAACCTGTGTCAAAACAAAAGCATTATAAGTTAGCCCGTCGATGACGTTGTTTGACGAAATCAGGTGTCCGTTCGTTTGCGTCCCGTAGTTTTCCGTCTGGGTGATTTTGACCAGCGATTCGAACGTAGCCGAGCTGGTCGTGGCGACGAAGGACGCCAACAAACGCACTCCGCCTAAGAGACCTACGGCCAGCACGAAAACTGCATTTCTCATTAACTTCCCTCCGACTAACCCTGGCCTCAGGCTAATTCAGGTTTTCGCCTGGGTCAAGGCCTAGGGCTAACTGGTACTACTACCGCCCCTATCGAAGCCTGCAAATTCTGCATGAAACCTGGCATCTTCTGCCGACTTTCGACACGTGTTTTATTGAAAACAAAGGACAAATGCGATGGTCCTTAACCTGCATTCTAAAAGCCCGACTCTACCTAGGAGAAAAAGAAAATGCTCGGATGGATGATCGTGTTCGCAATTATGGCGCTGTTTGGAACGGTTCTATCCATCACCGGAAACGCGGCGGCTTCCGTCAGAATTGCGGGCTTTCTCTTTTCTTCGCTCTTCTTTCTCGGCCTCCTGACATACGCCGTACGCGGCAGGGCTCGCTAAGGCGTCGGCTGACGGCGCATGAAGGCGAAAACCGTCCACACGATCCTGGGGTTTTACGCATCCGGCGAAGGCGATCCCAAGCTGGCGCACGATGCCGTTCGCGCAGCGAGCGCGGAATCGGTCAGCCTGATCCAATCCGACGAAGACGGAAAAGGCATTCCGTACGCACAGCTACGAATCGACGGCGAATCCTTAATCGTAGCGACGGCTTTGACGCCGAACGTCGAACGGGTGATCAAGGCTCTGGAGAGCACCGGCTCCCCTTCGATTTTCATTCTGCATGAGGATCTGGCTCAGCCGGCCGCACCGCCGGTTCATAGCGCCGGGTCCATTTTCGGCCGATTGCACGAAAACGAAATCGTATTGGACGAAGCGCGCCGGGATCTGGCGGCGGCCGCCCGCATGGGCCGCGCACTGACCGCTTCGGCGGAATGGATTCTGGATAATTCCTACCTTGTGCGGACGCAGATCTCGGAGATCCGGCGTCATCTTCCGCGCAATTTTCCCAAGGCTCCGTCGGGGAACGGTTATGCTCCGGTGCTGGATCTGGCGCGTTCGCTGGTGCTTGAAACGGACCGCAGCCTGACGGAAGGAAACATCACCACTCATCTGGAGGATTTCCAGAAGACCTCGCCCCTGACGACCGCGGCGTTGTGGTTCTTCCCGCTGTTCCTGCGAATGGCGCTGGTGGAGGACCTGGCGGCGCTGGCGTGCGCTGTGAATCGCGCGCAGCAGCTCCGGGAAGCCGCCTATCTGTGGGCGAATCGCCTGGCATCGGGCGCGCGCACCGGTCCCGAAGAAGTCGCTCGTTTGATGCTGCTGCTCGAAGGCGAGCCGATCGCGCTGCAGCCCTACTTCATCACTTCACTCGCGGAGCAGTTACAGGATGAGGAAGGCGCGCTCGCGCCCATGCGGGCGTGGATTGAGGAGCACTTTAAGACTCCGCTTAACGAGATGGTGCGCACCGAGCACACTCAGGAAGCGGCGCAGCGGGTTTCAGTCGCGAATGCATTCGGCAGTCTGCGGATGCTTTCGCGCATCGAGTTTACCGAGATTTTCGAGAAGGTCAGCCTGGTGGAGAAGGAGCTGAGAGCGGATCCGGGAGGGATTTATCCGCGCAGCGACTTCGTGACCCGCGACGAGTGCCGCCGGGTGGTGGAACGGATTTCGCGCAACAGCAGCTTGAGCGAAATCGAAGTGGCGCAGCGGGCGGTCGCGCTGGCCGAAAAGGCTTCCGAGCCGCGCGCCCGGCACGTGACCCACTTCCTGCTGACCGGCGCGGTGGCCGAACTGGAAGCCGACAGCAAATCCAGAGTTCCCTTTCGCATCCGCCTGATCCGGGCCATTCGCGGGCATGCCACCGGAGTTTATATAGGCAGCGTCACTTGCCTGACGGCCGCTTTTCTGACGCTCGCGCTCGCCTTGGCGTCCGAGGGCGGAGTGCACCAGCGGACGATGCTGACGGTGCTCGGGATACTGGCACTGTTCCCTTTAAGCGAGCTCGCCCAGCAGATTATCAACGTGCTGGTGATCGCGCTGCTGCCGCCGGACACGCTTCCAAAACTCGACTTCTTCAAGTCCGGAATTCCGGCGGAAGACGCGACGCTGGTGGTGATCCCGATGATGTTGAACGGCGCGGGAGTGGTGCGCCGGGAGGTGGAAAAGCTGGAGATCCGGTTTCTGGCGAATCGCGAACCGAATCTGTATTTCGCGCTGTTCTCCGATTTCGTGGATGCCCTTCATGAAACCACCGCAGACGACGAAGCTCTGCTGGCAGTCGCCCGCGACGGCATCCATGGCTTGAACGCGCGCTACCCGGGCGGACGCTTTCTCTTGTTCCACCGGCCGCGCGCGTGGTCGAAAACCGAAGCACGGTGGATCGGGCGTGAGAGAAAACGCGGAAAAATCGCCGATCTCAACCGCTTCCTGCTGGGAGAGGGCCACGCGGAAATCCTGATGGCGGGCAGACTGCCGTCGCCCATCCGGTACCTGATCACGCTGGACGCCGACACTTTGCTGCCGCCCGGAACGGCGCGCAGAATGATTGAAACCATCGCGCATCCGCTGAATCAGGTGGAGATCGATCCCGCCACGCACACGCGCCGCTCCGGATTCAGCATTATTCAGCCGCGTGTCAGCATTTCCCTGCCCAGCGCCACAGCGACTCGGTTCACGCGTATTTTCGCGGACACTTCCGGCACCGATCCATATTGCAAATCGGTCTCCGACGCGCAACAGGACCTGTTTGGCGAGGGGATTTTCCACGGCAAGGCGATTTTCGACGTGCGTGCGTTTCACGAAACGTTGGGTAACCGCTTCCCGCCCGAAACGCTGCTTAGTCACGATCTGATCGAGGGTTCGTTCGCCGGCGTCGCGCTGGCCAGCGATATTGAGCTGTTTGAGAATCTGCCGCTCGATTATGTCAGCTACTGCAAACGGCTGCACCGCTGGATTCGCGGCGACTGGCAGATCGCGCCCTGGATTTTCTCGACGGTCCCATCGGCCAGCGGCGCGAGCGAACCGAACTCGCTTTCTCTCATCAGCCGGTTTCGCATCTTCGACAACCTGAGGCGCAGCCTGGTTCCGGTGGCGTCGCTCCTGCTGCTGTTATTCGGCTGGCTCGCATCTCCAGCGCCAGGAGTCTGGAGCCTGGTGATCGGCGCCGCCATCGCGATTCTGGCGCTTGCGCCGCTGCTCGACCGCCTGGCGCGCCACATCCAAGGCGAGGTGGAAGGATGGAGAGGCGCAGCCGACGAACTGGTCCGTTCGCTGGTGATGATCGCTTTCCTGCCGCATCAGGCGTGGGTCTCGGTCGATGCGATTGTGCGGGTGCTCTATCGCCGCTTCCTGAGCGGCCGGCATCTGCTCGAATGGCAGACGGCGGAGGCGACCGGAGCCGAGGTGCATCGCCACGTCAGCACCACCATGCAGCAGATGCTGGGCATCACCGGATTCTCCGTGCTGCTGATGATCGTGCTGCACGACCGAGGCGCGTTGTGGCACACCTTCATTTTCCTGGCGCTGTGGGCCGCTTCCCCGGCGCTGATGCGGTGGCTGAACAGCGCCGCTCCGCTGTTTCGCAGAGACAAGATCGACCTTCGTTTTCTGCGCCACGCCGCGCGCCGCACGTGGCGGTATTTCGACGACCTGGTGAACGAGGAGTCGAACTGGCTGCCGCCCGACAACTCCCAACTGGTGCTGCGTGTCGAGATCGCGCAGCGAACTTCGCCGACGAACATCGGCCTGTGGCTGACCTCTGCCCTGGCCGCCACTGACTTGGGATATCTGACGGTGGACCGGTTTCTGGACCGCTGTACGAAGACCATGGAGACGCTCCATTCGCTCGAACGCTACGAGGGGCATCTGCTCAACTGGTACGACACCGCTTCGCGCCAGCCGCTGCTGCCGCGCTATGTCTCGACGGTCGATAGCGGAAACTTTCTGGCCAGCCTGTGGGTGCTGGAGCGCGGCTGCGACGAGCTGCTGACCGCGCCGATTGTCGATCGCCGCTCGCTGAGAGGTGTGGCGGATACACTGGCCATTCTGCGCGCGACCTGGGATCGCGATCCGTCCATGATCATGCCTCTGCGCGCCGTGCGGCGTATTCTGCGCGGCAAGGCGGACGGCTACGAGGTGATCGGCCAGCTGCGCATGATCCTGATGCCAATCCAGCAGTTGACGGAAGCGCGGCGGTGGCACGAAGAGCATGCCGAGCGCTCCTACTGGGTGACGCACCTGGCGCAGGACGTGGGCGCGTGGATCGAAATCATAGAGCGCTATCTGCGATGGATGGAGACGCTGAGCACTCCGCCCGATTCGTTTCTGGAGGTGTTGAGCCCGGACCTTCCGAAGCTGCGGCGGCGCGCGGTGCACACGGCTCCGTCGTTGACTGCGCTGGCGGAAGGAAAGTCCGCGCCGATGGAGGCGATTCTGGCTTGGCACGGCACGCCCGATCTGCGTCCGGACGTCGCTCAATGGCTGAACCAGTTGGCCGCGGAATATACCCAGGCGAAGGCGAACGCGGTCGAGACGGTCAAGAAAATGCGCGCGCTTCGCGCCACGGCAGCGGAACTATCCGCGGCCACCAATATGGGCCTGCTGTACGATGCCAGCCGGCGCTTGTTCGGAGTCGGCTACGCCGTCGGCGGCCCGCTGGAATTCAACAGCCACTACGATCTTCTGGCGAGCGAGTGCCGGTTGGCGAGCCTGGTTTCGATCGCGAAGGGCGATGTGCCGATCGAACACTGGCAGGCGATGGCTCGCCCACTGGCAGCGTCGCCGGGCGGCCGGACGCTGCTTTCGTGGAGCGGCACGATGTTCGAATACCTGATGCCGCTGCTGTTCATGCACAGGTTCGCGAATTCGCTGCTGGACCACGCCTGCCGAAGGACGCGGTGGACCGCCAGATCGCCTATGGACACGAAAAAGGCGTGCCCTGGGGCATCTCCGAATCCGCGTACAGCGCGCTGGACGCCAATCAGATTTATCAATATAAGGCGTTCGGCGTGCCAGGTCTGGCGCTGAAACCGGGACTGGACGACGACCTGGTGGTGTCGCCCTATTCGACCATGCTGGCGCTGATGGTGGACCCGGTGGCCGCGATCGACAATCTGCGGCGGCTTCACAATTTCGACCTGGAAGGTCCGATGGGCTTCTACGAATCCATCGATTTCGGACGGGAAAACAAGCGAGCCGGGAAGCGCGGCGTGGTGACATACGCTTACATGTCGCATCATCAGGGCATGAGTCTGATCGCGCTGGACAACGTGCTGCACCGCGACGTGATGCAGGAGCGCTTTCATTCCGATGTGCGGATCCGCGCCATTGAATCCCTGCTGTTCGAGCGCTTGCCGATCGCCAAGCTGCCGCCCGAAGAAATTCAAACCAGGGTAGCGCCGGTACGAACCTTGACCAGCGAAGAACCGGCGGAGCGCACGTGGAGAGAAGATACGCCAATTCCGCGCGTCCATCTGCAAGGCAACGGGCGCTATTCGCTGATGATCACCGCCGCGGGCGCGGGCTATAGCCGGTCGAACGATTTCGACGTGACGCGCTGGCGCTCCGATACGACGCTCGATGCATGGGGCAGTTTCGTCTACATTCGCGATCTGCGCATCGGAGGCGCTCTGGTCGGCCGCATATCATCCCGTGGGCGGGAAGCTGGGAACCAGCTCCGCGAGCTTCTCCGCGGACCGCGCCGAGTTTCATCGCAGCGTTCTGGGGATCGAGACGCGTGATGGACGTGACGGTCGCCGCCGAGGACGAAGTGGAAATGCGGCGGCTGACCATCACCAATCGCACGCTGCGCAACCGGCAGCTGGAACTCACCAGTTACGTGGAACTGGCGCTGGCTCCGCATCGCGCCGATATCGCGCATCCGGCCTTCGCGAAGATGTTCGTCGAGACGGAAGCGCTGAGCGAAGATGTGTTGATCGCGCACCGCCGGCCTCGCGGACCGGAAGACGCGCCGATCTGGGCGGCGCATATGATTGTGGGAGCCTCCTCGCACATGGTGGGACGCATCCAGCGGGAGACGGATCGCGCGCTGTTCCTCGGTCGCGGCAACGGAGTGTCGACTCCCGACGCGTTGCGGCGCGATCTGAGCGGAGCTACGGGAACCGTGCTCGATCCGATTTTCAGCCTGCGATGCAGTGTGGCGCTGGAGCCTCGGGATCGCGTGGAGATTTCCTACCTGACGCTGACCGCGACCTCGCGCGACGCGCTGCTGGCGGCGATCGACAAATACAAGCGGCCGGAATCGGTATCGCGAGCCTTTGAAATGGCCTGGACGCGGGCGCAGCTCGAGTTCCGGTATCTAGGCGTCGGCCCCGGCGCGGCCCATCGTTTTCAGGAGCTCGCGAGCCACCTGATTTATCCCAACGCTCGTCTTCGTCCGCTCAACGAACGGCTGCTGCGCAATCGCCTGGGGCAATCCGCGCTGTGGTCCTATGGAATCTCGGGCGACCTGCCCATGCTGGTGGTGACCATCGGCGACGCTCGCAGCCTGCCGTTGATTCGCGAGCTGCTGCTGGCGCACACCTACTGGCGGCTGCGCGGCTTCCGCTGCGATCTGATCATCCTGAATCAGGAAAACGCCAGCTACGACCGTCCGCTGAATATTCAGTTGATGCGGCAGATTGAAGCGCATTCCTCGGATCCGGCATCGATAAACCGGGCGGAGTTTTCCTGCGCGATTGGAATGCGATTCCGGAGGAGCATCGCAACCTGCTGCTGGCGTCCGCGAGCGTCGTTCTCAGCGGTCAGCGCGGGTCGCTTGAAGCAACAGCTCGCGGGCGCCAGCGAAAGCCATGCTCCGGCCGCGTTTCGTTCCTTCCGGAAGCACGCCAGGAGCAACCGTCCCGCCCGTTGCCGTTCCTCGAATTGCCGTACTTCAACGGGCTGGGCGGATTCACTCCGGATGGCCGCGAGTACGCAATCTATCTCAAGCCCGGCTCCCAGACGCCGTCGACGTGGGTGAACGTGATGGCGAATCCATCCTTCGGCACGATGGTGAGCGAAAGCGGTCTCGGTTGCACGTGGGCCGGCAACAGCCAGTCGAATCGTCTCACGCCCTGGCATAACGATCCGGTGACCGATCCGCAATCGGAGGCGATCTATCTGCGCGACGACGAGAGCGGAGCCATCTGGACGCCGACGCCTCTGCCGGTTCGCGAAAAGGACGCCTATCGCGCGCGCCACGGCCAAGGCTACACGGTGTTCGAGCACAACAGCCATTCGATCGGGCAGGAGCTGACGGTTTTCGTTCCGAATGAACGATCCGGTGAAAATCTACCGCCTGCGGCTGCGCAACGATTCCGGACGTGCCCGGCGAGTGACCGTTACCTATTACGCCGAGTGGGTGTTGGGTCCCGCGCGCGAAGATCAGCAACTGCACGTGCAGACTTCGCGAGACGAGGAATCCGGCGCTTTGATGGCGACTCAGACGTGGAGCGGCAGCTTCACGAAAAACATCGCCTTCGTGGCCGCATCTCCGCGTGCCGCATCGTATTCAGGCGACCGCTCGGCAGTTCCTGGGACGAAATAACGTCGGCGGCAAACCATTCTGCGCTGGGGCGCGCGCGGCTCGACAATCGAATCGGAGGCGGCTTGGATCCCGCGGCGGCGATGCAGCTGCCGGTCGCGCTCGACCCCGGGCAGCAGGTCGAAGTGATCTTCCTGCTGGGAGAAGTCTCGGATATCGAGACAATGCGGGCGGTGGTCGATCGCTATCGCGAACCCGGGCAGGTGGAGGATGCTCTCAACGCCGTGCGTCAGGCGTGGGACTCGAAGCTGAATCGCCTGCACGTTCGCACGCCGCTGCTCTCGACCGATTTCCTGCTCAACCGCTGGCTGCCGTATCAGGCGTTGAGCTGCCGGTTCTGGGGGCGGACCGCGATGCACCAATCGAGCGGCGCGTTCGGGTATCGCGATCAGTTGCAGGATTCGCTGGCCTTCGTCTACATCGCGCCGGAGCTGACGCGGGCGCACATTCTGGCAGCGGCGGCGCGGCAGTTCCTGGAAGGCGACGTGCAGCACTGGTGGCATGCCGAAACCGGGCTCGGCGTTCGTACGCGGTGCTCCGACGACATGGCGTGGCTCCCGTATGTGTACGGCGCATTATGTCAGCATCACCGGCGACACCGGGATTCTCGATGAGCAGGTCCCGTTTCTCGACGCGCCTCCGCTGGCCCAGCATGAGCAGGAGAAAATGTTCATCCCGGCCGTTTCCCAGCAATCGGCATCGCTGTTCGAGCATTGCCGGCGGGCCTTGCAGCATGCCTGGAAGCTGGGTGTGAACGGGCTTCCCCTCTTCGGCACCGGCGACTGGAACGACGGCATGAATCGAGTGGGCGTGGAAGGCCGCGGAGAGAGCGTGTGGCTCGGCTGGTTCCTGTGCGCGGTGTATAACGCGTTCGCTCCGCTGATTGAAGCGAGAGATCCCGCGCTCGCCGCCAGTTGGCGCGTTCAATCGAAGGAAATGGCGGAGACCATCGAGCGGACCTCCTGGGATGGCGAGTGGTACCTGCGCGCGTTCTTCGACAACGGCGCGCCGCTAGGGTCGCACGCCAACGAAGAGGCGAAGATCGATTCGCTGACGCAGTCGTGGGGAGTCATTTCCGGAGCGGCCCGTCCGGATCGGGCGCGACAGGCGATGAATTCAGCCGACCGTATGCTGGTGAACGAACGCGACCGGCTGGTGCTGCTGTTCACCCCCGCATTCGATCACTCCGAGCCGCATCCGGGGTACATCATGGGTTATCCGAAGGGCGTGCGCGAAAACGGCGGCCAGTACACTCACGGATCTTTGTGGCTGGCATCGGCGTGGGCCCGAATGGGCGACGGCAATGCCGCGGTGCGGCTGCTCAAATTAATGAATCCGGTGGAATCCAGCCGCACGCCCGAGACCTGTGATCATTTCAAAGGCGAGCCCTATGTTTCACCCGCCGACGTCTCGTCCGCTCCCGGCAAAGTGGGCCGCGCCGGCTGGACCTGGTACACCGGCTCCGCAGGCTGGATGTATCGCATCTGGATAGAAGAAGTGCTGGGGTTCCAACTGCGCGGCGACACGCTGACGATGGCTCCGGCGATTCCCGACGATTGGGACGGATTCGAAATCACATACCGCTATCGATCGAGCGTCTACGAGATCGCGGTGAAGCGGAACGCGGCTGAAGATGGGTCGGTTCCAGCCGGTTCGCCGATCAAATTATTGGATGACGGCGCAACCCATAAGTTAGTGGTCAGCCTTCCGCGCGCGGCGTCAGTTATGGTCGAGGCGCGCGAGGAAAACGCGGTGGTGGCGTAGGCGCCTGTCCAATCTTGCAAATCGTCGAGGCCATCCAAGCCAACAACCCCCCGGTCGCAGCGGTCGAAATCCGGCGTTTTACGCGATGGCGAGTATATCCGATCCATCCAGTTCGCTACAATTCATAGAACCACCCGATGACACCTGTACAAGCTCCTCGCATTGATCCTCAATATTGTTGCTTCGATATCGTCATCCGGCGTTCTAAGATTCACCGTTACGGCGTTTATGCCAATCAGCGCATCCCCGCGGGACGCAAGGTGATTGAATACACGGGCGCGCGCCTAAATCGAAAAGAAGCCGCGGCCGTTCAAAGCGGCGACTACACCTATCTGTTCGCGGTGGACGATTATTGGACGCTCGACGGCGCGCGCGGCGGCAGCGGCGCGGAGATTATCAATCATAGCTGCGAGCCGAACCTGATCAGCCGGGTGATGAAGGGCCATATCCTCTATATGAGCCTGCGCATCATCCAGCCTGGAGAGGAGCTCACCGTCGACTACAATTTTTCGGACTTGAAGGAGATGACTCCATGCTCCTGCGGGGCGAAGACGTGCCGGGGCACGATCGAGAGGCCGAAGTCGAGACGTTCCGTCCGCGCATTCGTCAAATCACCCAACGAGGTTCGCTCATGAAGATTCTGCTCGCGATGGCCGCGGTGTGCGTGCTCCAGGCCC
Source organism: Bryobacterales bacterium (assembly GCA_963813145.1). GTDB lineage: Bacteria > Acidobacteriota > Terriglobia > Bryobacterales > Bryobacteraceae > Palsa-187. The sequence goes on along the minus strand of CAWEXX010000004.1, from coordinate 925,100 downwards.
AAGACCCCCAATACACCAGCGACGGCATGATGAAGCTGCCCGCGAATTACCGCGAGTGGGTCTTCCTCAGCTCCGGGCTCGCCATGACGTATGGGCCCGCGGGACAAACGAACGCCCAAGGAAATCCGCGATTCGACAACGTGTTTGTTTCTCCTGCCGCCTACAAGTCGTTTCTGAAGACCGGAATGTGGCCGGACAAGACGGTCATGATCCTGGAGGTCCGCGATTCCGGCAGCAACGTCTCGATCAATACGGGAGGGCGTGTACAGACGGGCCTCGCCGCCATCGAGGTGCACGTGAAGGATGCGGCGCGATTCAAAGGCGAGGGTTTCAAGACCGGCTGGGCGTTTTTCGCGTTCGATAAAGCCGACACCGCCAAGCTGATTCCCGCGTCGGCCCGCTGCTATTCCTGCCATGAAGAACACGGATCGGTGGATACCACGTTCGTCCAGTTCTATCCCACGCTGATAGATGTCGCGAAGCAAAAGGGCACGCTCAAGCCATAGGAGGCTATTGGCCGCCGATGAACGCTGATGAACGCCGATTAAAAAAATGGTCTAGTCGGCGTTCATCCGTGTTTATCGGCGGCTAATACTCCGCTCGGGATGGTAAAGAAAAATGTTGAACCTTGCCCCGGCTCGGATTCCACCCAGATCCGGCCTCCTGCCCGTTCAATGATCCGCTGACAGATCGCCAGGCCCATGCCCGTGCCGGGATATTCGGCTTTTCCGTGGAGCCGCTTGAAAATACCGAAGATTTGATCCTTGAAGCGAGGATCGATGCCGATGCCGTTGTCTTGCACCGAAAACCGCCAGTCCTTGCCCTGGCGTGTGGAGGCTATGCAAATCTTCGCCGGATCTGCGCTTCGGTAACGGATCGCGTTCCCGATCAGGTTCTGAAAGACCTGCTCCAGTTGAAAGTCATGCATCGCGACGCGAGGCAGATGGCTGTGGTGAACCGACGCGCCACTCTCCTTGATGGCAAGCTCGAGGTTCGCAAGCGCTTTTAAAAGCACCTCGCCGGCGTCTATTTCTCCAGGGGGTTCCTGCTCCCCGGTGGAGATCTGGGTATAGATCCGCAGATCGTGCAAAAGCGCCTCCATGCGCATCGCGCCGCTGATCGTCTGTTGAATATACTGGTCGCCGGTTGGTCCGAGTTGTCCGCCGAATTTCTCCCGCAGCAACTCGCTGTACGCCGCGACCATGCGTAAAGGCTCCTGAAGATCGTGCGAGGCTGAATACGCAAACTGCTGCAAATCCGCATTGGCGCGTTCGAGCGCGGCATTTGTCTCTTTCAGGACTTGCTCCTGCCTCGTCCGCTCCGTGATGTCACGCGCCACTTTGGAGGCGCCGACAATACGCCCCTCCGCGTCCCGCACCGGCGAAATGGTCAACGAGATATTTACCTGCGAGCCGTCTTTGCGCACGCGGATCGTTTCGAAATGATCCACGCGCTCGCCCCGGCGTAGCTGTTCGACAATGTGTGGCTCCTCGTCCAACCGGTCCGCCGGGATAAGCAGCGTGATCGATTGACCGATCATTTCGTCCGCCGCGTAACCGAACAGCCGTTCGGCGCCCCTGTTCCAGCTCTTGATCACGCCATTCAGATCCTTGCTGATGATGGCGTCGTCGCAGGATTCGACGATCGCGCTCAGGATACTGGAGACGTCGGCCGTCAGCTTATGTTCGGAAGCCTCCCGATTTAGCTGATCGATCTGTTGATTGAGCGCTCTGAAATGCGTCGCCTCCTCCTCGCGCGGCTGGAGGCGCAGAAGAATCGCCGGCGTCTCGCTGGTCTCGACGCGGACTCCCTCCACCTGGCATACTCTTTTCACTCCAGCATCACTCGCGAAAACGAATGCGCCCGGAACGAATCGACGGCTGCGCGAGAACAGCGCAAGCAGGCGCGACACTTTGTCCGGTGGGTCCGCTGTCACGTCTCTGAGAGTCAGAGTGCCAAGATCCGACGCCTTACGACCCAGGAGAGACAACGCGGCATCGTTGGCCGCGAGGACCCTGCCTTCGGGGCACGCGAGCAACATCGGCTCCGGCAAAACGCCGCACAACTCTTGGAAATCGGCCGCAGTCATTCGTGCTTAAGGTACTCTTGCCCTTTGAGCGATCACTCTTATTATCACCCTAAATCAGGTCCCCAGCCGCGTCCGGAGACGTCCTCCGCCTCGGAACTCGCTAGGACTAAAGGCCCATTACCTGAGTAAGGTGGAGATACTACAGGCTTTCGGTAGTTCCATCGATTGGATACCTTAGAGGCGGCTTGTTACCCTCTAGGCCAAAGATGTTAAATCTCATTAGTGTTTTCCGAGGAACTATATGAAGAGGATCAGAAAAACTGCGGTGTCGACGATGCTAAGCATCGCGGCATCCTTAGGCGTCAACGCACTCGCGGACGACGGATCGACGGGGATTCGCCGGGTGCTAGTCATCAGCATCGACGGGATGCACTCTCTCGATTTCGCCCTCTGGGTAAAGAACAATCCGAATTCCGCCATCGCTCAACTTGCCGCACGAGGCATTAATTTCAGCAACGCGAGCACTTCGAAGCCATCGGATTCGATTCCTTCCACAACCGCAATTTTCACCGGCGGCACCCCCGCTGTAACGGGCATGTGGTATGACGATGCCTATAACCGCGCGTGGTTCGCGCCTTCGAATACCACCTGTATGGGAGCTCCCGGGACCACCTTCAGCTTAAAGGGCGACATCGACGTCGATCCCCAGCCGTCGGTGGTGACGGCGACGAATGAAACCGTCGACCCCAACAAATCGCCCCGCCAGCTGGTGAACGGCGTATGCACCCCGGTGCTGCCGCACAACATGATCCATGTAAACACCGCTTTTGAAGTTGTCCGTGCCAATTATGGACGGACGGCTTACTCCGATAAGACCGCGTCTTATGATTTCCTGAATGGCCCCTCGGGTACCGGAATCCAAGATCTGTACACTCCTGAGATCGGCAGCGTGATTCTGAAGGACCCGCTGATGACGGAAGCCTTCGACGACCTGCGTGTCACTTCTATCCTGAATGAAATCAACGGCTACGATCACTCAGGGACCACTCGTGTGGGTGTTCCGAACCTGTTCGGCATGAATTTCCAGGCCATCAACGCGGGCAAAAAGGATTCCCTCGGCGGCGGCTACGCAGACGACTTTGGCACGCCCAATGCGACGCTTCTGGGCACGCTCCTGCATACCGACGCTTCAATCGGCCAGATCGTAGCGGCGCTTCAACAACAGGGTCTCACCAATTCGACGGCGATCATTCTGCTGGCCAAGCATGGTGAGTCGGCCCTCGATCCCTCTGAGCGTTTTGTCGTAGCGACCAGCGCCATTCAGACCGTCCTGACCGCAGGCGGATTCCCCGCGACGGGAATTCCAAAGATCACCGAGAAAACCTCCGCGCTCATCTGGCTCAACGACCAGACGAAGACCTCCGCCGTAGCCGGCGTATTGACCACTGCCGCCAACGAGCAGACCCTTCACATCCAGCAGATCCTGTCGGGCGAATCGATGAAACTGCTGTTTGCCGATCCTCTGGTGGATCCCTCCACACCGGATATCATCGTCATCCCCTACAACGGCACCAACTATGAGACCACTCTGAACACGGCGCTGCCCGCAGTCCAGGCTGAGCACGGCGGTTTCAACGAGAACGAGACGCACGTACCGTTGCTTGTGGTCGCCTCTACTGTTACTCCCGGCCAAATCAAGGCGCCCGTCACGTTGTCGCAGGTGGCCCCCACGATCCTGACTCTGCTGGGTATCAATCCGAATCAGCTGCAGGCCGTGAAACTGGAAGGCGTCAACGCCCTCCCCGGCGTCAAGATGGTCTCCAGCCAAAACAACAACAACCAATAGGAAGTAATTTCCGGTCTAGAGCGAAAGGCTGGGCTTCGGCCCGGCCTTTTTCTATTTCCGATGGGCCTGGCAGGATGCTGACACCGCTCCCTGCGGTCACGGCTCGGTAGGCTGCTGACACCATGCGGCTGTCTTTCCGAGCCGTGACCAAAGGGAGCGGTAAGTCTGGTTACGGTAGATTGTATTCGGACTTAATAGACAGGACGGCCTTACTCGCCTGATCCTGGAATCCCGACTTGATCGCAGCGCACTGGCGATAGAACTTGATCGCCTCCAGCGCGTTCTGCATCTGATAATTCGCCCACCCCAACTGGTAGAGGATGCCGGCGCGGAGTTGTTCGTCGCCCACCGACGGCAGCGCCGCTCGCAGGCTTCTGTCCGCCGGACCCCAATTGCTGTTTTGGAAGTGAATGCCGCCCACGATAAAGTATGCCAGCCCCAGATTCTGGGCCTTCGTGCGCGCCCACTGGTCGTCGGTCAACCCTTCCGGCTTCGCCGCGGTTGCCGTCCGTTCGATGAACTTCGTAGCCAGCGCCAGGGTCCGTTTGGTGTCTTTCTTACGGCGAAAATTCACCTCGGCGATGAACAGGATGGCGCTGTCATAGCTCTCGTTATGCGCCATGATTTTTTCCGCCGCCGCCAGCGTCTTGTCCAGATCTCCGGACTCTTTGTATGCGATAAATTCCGCAATCTCGATCTGATCCAGGTAGGGATTCTGAGGACTCTTCTTCAGAAATTCCTCTAAGGCCTCGACGCGCTTGAGGGGATCCTTGATCTCGAGCGCCTTTACATAGTCGTCATGATCGGTATTGCGCACAAATTGCCGCGCCAAAGCCAGCCGGTCCTCGGCCACCTTCATCTCGTCCGGATCGGAAGGCATCGGCGCCTTCACCAACCGCTCCGCGATCGCCTCCGTCGCGGACGACCACTTCTTTACTTGCGCGGCGTCGCCTTTCGACTCCGCCATGCGCCAGTTCAAACGCGCGGTCTCCAGATCGTCGGGTGAAAAAGAGAGCAGCTTCTCGCCCGCCGCCAGCGCCTTTTCGATTTGTCCCAGCCGGCGGTATCGATCCTGCAACTCGCTGTATACCCAGGTGGTTACGGTTGGATTGGAGGCCGGAAACAGCACCAGGAATTGTTCCAGTAACGCGACCTTCCTGGCTCCGTCGCCTTCGAGCGAAACCAACTCCAGAAACTGCCCTTCCGACGAGTTTTTGTCGACTTGAAGTTTCTTCGTATCGGCCAGACCTTCGCCCGCAATTAGCCCGAGGGCCAGCAAGGCGCGTAGACACTTGCGGCGTACCGTGGGTCGTGCCTTTTGAGTCGAAGGGATCAAGGGCTTGTCTAGAGTTTAGTCCTTACTCAATGTTACAGATCGGCTGAGCCAGGAAATAAGTACAGATGAACTACGAAAAAAAGTACCAGATACAGGACAGTCCTATGTCGTGGATAAATAAAAACTAAGGACGGGCGCAGAAAATTGTAAAGGTTATTGCGTATCGCGACGATCCTTATTCTACATGAGGATTCTTTCAATGAGAACGTTTCTATCAATTGTGCTCCTGATCGCGTTGAGCACGTTCGCTGTCGAGGCTCAGTCCGACACAGCGGTGGTTTTTGGTGTAGTTAAGGACCCGTCGGGCGCCACGATTTCCGGCGCCAAGGTGCAGCTCCGAAATGAAGATACAGGCGCCACCCGGGAAATAAAAGCCGATGATAAAGGCCTGTTCTATTTCACCCTTTTGCCTCCCGGCATGTACGGATTCGTCGTCGAAGCCGAAGGTTTTAAGCAATATCGGGATAGCCACGTCCGAATTCAGGTAGCCCAGGTCGGCCGTATCAACGTTGCGATGGAAATCGGCACCACCACGGAAGCGCTCGATGTACAAGGCGCAGTCTCCATCATGAATTCAGAGAACGCCGCGGAAGGCACCGTAGTCACCAGCGAAAAACTGCCGTCGTTGCCGTTGAACGGCCGTCAGTTCCTGCAACTGGCGCTGCTGGTACCCGGCGTGAACCCCGGCGGCCGCGCGGTTCAGCAGAACATCCTGCGTCAGGGACAGAACGACATCGGCGGTCTGAGCATCGCCGGCAATCGGACGAACAACACCAATTTCCTCCTCGATGGAGCCACCAACATCGATCCCGATTACAGCGCGCTGAATTATTCGCCGTCGATCGATACCATCGCCGAGTTTCAGGTTCAAACCGCCATGGTGCCCGCCGAATATTCACGCGCCTCGGTCAACGTGGTATCGAAATCCGGGACCAACGAATTTCATGGCGCGGCCTGGGAGTTTCTCCGCAATAAGGATCTGGATGCGCGGCCGTTCAACGTCCCGAGTCTCTACCAGTTCCAGCGCAATCAATTTGGCGCCACCGTCGGTGGACCGATTCTGAAGAACCGTCTGTTTGGATTCCTAGCCTACGAAGGCCTTCGCGTCCATCAGGCCGGCGCGAATCAATTGGGCTCGACTCCTGTCAGCGTCAGTCTCCCCACCGCCGCGGAGCGTCTGGGCGATTTCAGCGCCGACAAGGCGATTAAAGATCCTACCACCGGCAATCCTTACCCGAACAATAAAATCCCGGTGACGCTGCTCAATCCGCTGTCGCTCGCGGCTGTGAATGCGCTGCCCAATCCCACCAACGGCGCGTCTTACGTGAACGGCAACGAGCCTTTGCTGCAGCACAACGACAATTACTCAGGCCGCTTCGATTTCGCGGTCACCCAGAAGTGGAATCTGTTCTCGCGCTACTCGCGCTCCAATGAGAACGCGAACGTGCCGTTCACCGTGCCCGATCGGGATTCGGTCAACGACGCTCGCTCTCAGAATGCGGCGTTAGGCTCTACCTACGCCATCACCGGGAATCTCGTGAATGAAACCCGCGTCGGCTTCAATCGCCTGCGCCTGACGCTCGGGCTCGCCGAACCCACCTTCGATGTGGGCGGCGTTTCCCAGCATCTTCCCCAGTTCAACCTGGGCGGCAGCTTCCCTCTGTTCGGCGGAGCCGGTGGATTCAACACCACCAATCCTGGCGGCGGAGTCGCGCTGAGCCGCGATACCACCTATCAGATCTATAACAACCTTGCGTGGACTCACGGCCGCCAGTCGATGAAATTCGGCGTCGAGGTCCAGCAGCTCAACTACAACCGCTATGAAGCCCCGGCCACCTTGGGAGCTTTCCAGTTCGCCGGCAAATTCACCAACAACACGGTATCGGACTTCCTGCTTGGACTCTCCTCCACCGCCAGCCGCTCCATCGGTCCGGACGCGATCGGCGCCCGCGAGTGGGCCTATGCGTTTTACGCGCAGGACGATATTCGCATTCTGCCGAACCTGACCCTCAACCTCGGATTGCGTTATGAATTGGCGCCGCCGTTCTCCAGCCCGAATGGGCAGCTCGGCTCCATCGACTACGGGCAGGTGCCTTCGCCGCAGCAGATTTTTGCCACCGGACCGCTCGCGACATATAAGCCGACCTTCTTCATTTGCGGCCAGAGCGGGTATCCCTCGGGCTGCGCCTATACGGACAAGAACAATTTCGCGCCGCGCGTCGGCATCGCCTGGTCGGTCGACCCCAAGACGGTCTTCCGCGTAGGCGGCGGAATGTTCTACGTGAATTCCGATGCGAATCCCCTGTTCCGCCTGGCCGCCGGACTGCCGAACAATCTCGCGCAGACTCTGAGCATCACCACTTACAACCCGGCCACCCAGGGCTACAACATCTTTGGACCTGGCATCGTTGGTCCTGCCCAGATTCAAGCAGCGGGAATCGACCTCAACCAGCGCACCAGCTATTCAATGCAGTGGAACGCGTCCATCCAGCGGGAGCTGGCGAAAAACGTTGTGGTCGAGGTGGGCTACATCGCCACTCTCGGGATAAAACTCGAACAGAACGTGCAGCCAAACAACGCCCTGCCGTCGACCAACACATCGATCGATCCGCGGCGCCCGTACCTTGCGCTTCAATACGCTCCGGGAACCACGTTCCCCAGCTATTTGCAGGTCGTTGGAAACTCCGTGCCGGTTGGTTTTATCAATTTCCTCCCGCACTCGGCGCAATCGAACTATGAAAGCGGCTTCGTACGATTCGAGAAACGGTTTACCCACGGCGCGTCGCTACTCAGCTCCTATACTTACTCCAAGGCCATCACGAACGCTCCGCAGTTCCGCAACGCGGGCGGCGTGGGTGGCGCGGAAAATTCTCCGGCGCAGGATGCCTACAACCTCGCCGGCGAGCGCGGTCTCGCTAGCTTCGACGTCCGAAATCGCTGGACCACCACCGCGGTGTACGACCTGCCTTTCGGCAAGAAGGGTCAATGGCTCAAGGAAGGCTGGACTTCCAAACTGGTTGGCGGGTTCGAAGTATCGGGCATCGTCACTCTCCAGGACGGCTTCCCTTTCACCGTCAATACCAAGGGTGATTCGGCCAACGTCGGCGCCGGTACCGGCGGAATTTTCATTCGCCCGAATCTGCTGCCCGGCCAGTCCGAGTACTTGGATGGGTCGACGCAGTCCACCAGCCACTGGTTCAATACGGGCGCGTTTTTCGCTCCCGCCGCGGGCGCATTCGGAACGCTGGGTCGCAACACTGTGATCGGACCCGGCATGACGGTCGTGGACCTCGTGCTCCAGAAGAACATCCCCATTCGGGAGCATTTCACGATTCAGCTTCGCGCGGAAATCTTCAACGCCCTGAATCACTCGAACTACTCGGTAGTCGGCCGCATCCTGAACGATCCGGCGTTTGGAGTGGTACAGAGCCAGTTAGATCCACGGCAATTGCAGTTCGCAATGAAGATGATCTTCTAGTTTTTCAATATTAGCCGCTGATGAACACAGATCAACGCGGATGTTGTTAATCGGCGTTCATCGGTGTTCATCGGCGGCTAATATTTCTTTTCAGCAGCCGTTTCTTCCCTACTCGAACGTCAGCAAACGCAGCCACGCCTCGGCAAGAGATTTCTGATCCGTTACTCCACTCGCAAGATAAGCCTGCACCTCGGCGCGCGCTTCATCGAGCGATCCCAAATGGACCAGTACGTCGGCGGCCGCCAGATGGGCCTCCGGGAATTCGCGAGCGGCAATGCGCAGACTCTCGAGACCGGCCGAGTTGTAACGGTGTTGAATCGCCAGGCTCCAGCCCAGCAGTAGATGCGCCCGCCGGTTGTTCCGATCCAGTTCCAGCGCCTTCCGCACGGATGCTTCCGCGTTCTCCGGTCGATCGAGAGCGAGCGCGGCGAATCCCGCATTCACGTGCGCGGCAGTCAGTTGAGGCTGAATAGCGGTCGCGCGCTCAAATTCCGCCAGCGCCTCACTGGCCTGCCCGTTGTTCAAATAGAGCACGCCCAGGTCGTTGTGTGCGGAGGCATTATCCGGATCGGCCGCGATCGCACTGCGGCAGTGCGCGATGGACTGCGGCAGATTGCCCTTCCCCAGCGCGTTCGCCGAAGCGCGATACTCCCGCGCCGCGCCAGGCGGAACCGGATGTTGGAGCTGTTCCAGCGAGATTGTCTGTGCCGCGCACCATGCCGCCGTTAAGCCCACCAGAACCATTCGCACATATTACTTGTGCCAGGATTCGGGTACAGGTTCAATCGGCAATAGGATAGTTTAGTCCCGGCAAAATTGAGGAAAAGTACTAGTATGAACCCGTCGCCTTTTCAGAGCCGCGACCGCAGGGAGCGATCTCCGCGACCCGCCGCTAATTCTGCTCTGACAGCTTAATCAAATCGATCCGCTCGTTCTTCGCGCGATTCGCCGGAGTCAAATTATCCACGATCGGGTGGGTATCCCCCATCCCCGTTGACTCCAGCCGCACGCGCTTGATTCCCTTCCCCACCAGCCAGGTCAACACGGCGGATGCCCGCTTCGCCGAGAGCGTCATGTTGGCCATTTTCGTTCCGGCGTTCGAAGTGTGGCTCTCAATGCGGAACCTCCAGTCGGGGTGCGATTCCATCATGAGGGCGATTTCCCGCAACGCCGCTTCCGACTCGCCGATAAAATCCGCGCGCCCCGGCAGAAAACGAATTCCGTAGACGGAAACGCGCCCATACCGCTCGACCGCCTCGCCAAACTCGCTCGCCTCCGTGATGGCCTCGAAATCGGGTGGAAGCGCCTTCAATTCGACCAACGTGTAATAGCGTGCGGCGGCGTCCAGCGTCAGCCAAAGGTCGCCTTTGCGCGCCGTTACCGCTCCCTCCTGTTCGACGAATTGATAAAGCACAGGAAAGGCGGCGGCTTTGAGCGCCGCAACCGCCTGCTCCACAATGGAGGAAGGCGTGGTTCCTTCCCGGCATTCGTACATGACAGACCGGCTGGTCCCATCCACAGCGGCGGTAATAATTTGCCCTTTATCGTCCTCCCGCACCGGAATATCGCGCTGATCCGGGCTCTTGGTCTCGCAGTTGTCGATCCGGCACATCGGCAATTTAGGCAGCGTCTTGGAATCGACGCACCCGGGCGCATCCGGTTCAAGCTTGCTTTGCGCCCAGAGGCAGGGGACGAGTACTAACCCAAACAAAATATTGCAATTACGTTTCAATCTATCCCTATTTTACACGAAACAGGGTGAATCGAAACCGTTTAGAATGGTGAGCCGGGCGGGGCTCGAACCCGCGACCACCGCATTAAAAGTGCGATGCTCTACCAACTGAGCTACCGGCTCTTGAGTGGGAATCCTTATTGTAGCGCGACGCTCATCGCTGAAGCCAGTTTTGCCAATCCGTAGCGCACGTCTTTTCCAAGGTGAATCCGCAGCGCCCTGCGCCCGCGTTCCACCAGAACCTGCAGATCGCCTCGCGCCTGCGCCGCTTTCACCACGCCAAAGGTGTACTTTTGGCCCGGAACCGGCAGATCCTTCTCGTCGTCCGCCGTAATTTGCAGGAATACTCCCGTGTTTGGTCCGCCTTTGTAAGCCTGCCCGGTGGAGTGGAGGAATCGCGGCCCGAATCCCAGGCAGGTGGCGACTTTCTTCTTGTCGCGAACCGCGGTCCGAATGGCTTGTAGCGCGGCTTCGTTTTCCTCGTTCATTTGGATATAGGCCAGCAAGGCGAAATAGTCGCCGTTTTTCAAGCTTTTAACGTGTTCCAGGAGTGCGCTTTCGAGCGATTTTGCCTCTTTCACGCCAAATAAGGAAATACCATCCTCGACCAGAGCGGGTGTTTCCGCTGGAAGCGAGCCTTTTTCCTCGAACTCGGTCGTCAGCTTCTTGGTCGCGATTTTGCTCGCTTCCACATCCGGCTGATTGAAGGCGTTAATCCCTAAAATCGATCCTACCACTGCGGTTGCGATCTCCCAACGGAAGAATTCCTGGCCTAAATCATAGGGGCTATTCAGGTTAATACGAATCACCGGCTGGCCGGCGGACTCCAGGGCTTTGACGGCGGCATCCTGGGCCGCGTCGGCTCCGGATTCGAGGCGTGCGTATACCAAAACCCTATCTTTTCCATATACTTCCGGTCCGCCAAGGCTCTCCCGATCCACCGGAATCAAGCCCTTGCCATCCTTGCCGGTCGATTCAGCCAGCAACTGCTCCAGCCACGCGCCGAGATCGTGAATACCGGGCGACGCCACGATGGTGACTTTATCCCTACCGCCTTTGGCTAGCGTGCCGAGCAGTAACCCTAACAAAACACCAGGGTTCTTGTCCGCGGGAGAGCATGAGGAGCAGGCTAGCGCCATGTTGGATGCGCCTTCTAGAAACTTGGTGGTATCGATCCCCATCGCCGCTCCGGGCACCATTCCGAAATCCGACAGTGCCGAATAGCGTCCGCCAATCGACGATAAACCATAGAAAATATTGCGAAACTTGTCGGCCTCCGCCACCTTCTGCATGTTCGAGCCAGGATCTGTGACGGCGACAAACTGGCTGCCGTTGCGGCCGGTTTTTTCGAAGAAATACTGCTTGAAAATGTTCGGCTCAAGGGTCGATCCGGACTTGCTCGAAACGATGAAAAGCGTCTTCTTTACATCGATTTGCGATTCAATCGCCTGAATCTGCGCGGGATCGGTTGAATCGAGCACGTGCACTTTCGGAAACCCCGGCTGATCGCCGAAAGACAACTTCAAAACTTCGACGCACAGGCTCGATCCGCCCATACCGAGCAACAGAATATCGGTGAAACTGGCTGCTTTCACGTCCTTCGCGATTTGCTCAAACTGTTGGCGCTGCTCGAGTTGAATGTCGGCCACCGAAAGCCAGCCGAGCCATTTGTCTTCATCCGCACCGGTCCACAACGAAGCGTCGCGAGCCCACAAGCGGCGCGTTTTCCCGCCGATGTTCCAATTCTCAATCCCTGCGTGCAGCGCTTCCGCTTCCTCATAACCCAGGGAATACGTCATCGCATTGACCGGACCCAGCGGAAGCTTGCACTTTGGATCCACGGTATTCAGCAGCTTATCGAACGGCTCGGCAAACAGCTTGACGCCTTGTGTCACGAGGTCGGCGGTGACCTTTTCGATCGAAACTCCGCCCGCCGCCAGCTTTGCCATCACCTCTTTTGCTTCTTCAATCCCCGATTCTAGCGACGCGCGGGCTTCGCCATGATCGCGGAAGGCGTCGAGAGTCGCGGGAGGAATTGTGTCGACGGTATCGGGTCCGATAAGTTCTTCGACATAGACAACATCGCGCATTTTCGCGCTCTTAGTCGAAGTGCTGGCCCACAGCACGCGCTGCGTCGTGGCGCCGCGAGCTTCGAGCGCTTCCCATTTCGGACCCGAGAAAATCTCGAGATATTTCTGATACGCGAGCTTGGCGTTGGCAATCGCCACGCGGCCGCTCAATGGCTGCAGTGACGGATCGCCTTTGATGTAGCCCTCGATGGCAGTGTCGATGCGGCTGACGAAGAAACTGGCAACGCTCGCAATTCGCGAAGGGTCGGCGGATTTTTCGAGGCCGCGAATATACGCTTGCGCGACTTCGGCATAAACATCCTGCGAAAACAGCAGTGTCACGTTGACGTTGATGCCTTCGGAGATCGCGGTCTCAATCGCTGGAATGCCGGCCGCGGTGCCGGGGATCTTGATCATCAGATTCGGTCGATTGACGGCTTTCCAGAGCCGGCGCGCTTCCTCGATGGTTGCCTTGGTTTCATTGGCCAGGAACGGCGAGACTTCCAGGCTGACATAACCGTCGCGGCGCTTGGTGCGATCATAGACCACGCGCAGCACGTCGGCGGCGTCCTGAATATCGCGAATCGCGATGTGCTCGTAAATCGCCTTGGCATCGAGATCCTTGTTCTGCTGGAGCTCCGCGAGGAGATCCGAATAATCGTTGCTGCCGACGATGGCCTTTTCGAAAATCGCGGGGTTGGAGGTGACGCCCCCGAGGCCGTCCTGTTCGACCATACGCGCAAGAGCTCCGGTGGTGAGAAGATCGCGGCGGATGTTATCCAGCCAAACGGATTGTCCGAACTGGGCAAGCGCGGTAAGACGGTTTTCAACGCGGGTGGAAGGAGTCATTTTTGTCCTCTACTCCAGTTTAGAGGGATTCCGGGGGGTAAGGTTTCACGGATTTCGGAGAGGGCGGGGCGGGTGAAATATTCGGATTTGTCCGCATGCTACGCATGGCGGTTCGGTGGCGATGGGGGAACGTGGTTTGGATGTTGCGACTGGGGAGGGTTCCTCGAGCAGGATGCTGAAAAAGTCTTTCACAGGCTGAAGCCTGTGCCACCTCTGATCGTAAATGGCTGATAGCCGGTGGCACAGACTTTAGTCTGTGTTTTGAACGAGCAGTGGCTAAGACTTTTTCAGCATCCTGCTGGAATGTTCCGATGTGCCCGCATGCTTACGCATGGCGGCTCAGGGGCGAAAGAGCGGCGGCGATCTTTAGCGTCTTGTTAATTTCTGGGTGTGTGCGGACGAGCGTTTCTTGCCGGACACTGACTTGGACTTGCGGCTGCGGGTTGACTTGCGGATTGATTTCGACCTGGAGCTTCGAGCGATGGAGTGTTTGTGACCGCGCGCCTTGGCGGCGGAGGCCGGCAGGATCATCGCCGCGAAGACACAGCATAGGAGAACGATGCGCTTGGTCATAAACGCCTTAAGGGGCAAGGACATTATCGCATGGTTTGGAGATGGCAGGTCGGGGACCTGCCCCACTTTTGTGGCATCTTGAGTTTGTGAGCATCCTACTAATTGATCGACGGCAGGCTCTGGCTGCGCTGGCGGGGGCGGTTCCCGCTTTTGGGCAAATCGCCACGGGTCCGTTTCAGGGGACGCGTGAATCTTTGAAAGCGTATCGCGCGCCGGATTGGTTTCGCGACGCGAAGTTTGGGATCTGGTCGCACTGGGGTCCGCAATCTCAGCCGGAGGCAGGCGACTGGTATGCGCGCAACATGTATATGGAAGGGACTCCGCAGTACAAATTTCACGTCGAACATTACGGGCACCCTTCGAAGGTCGGTTTCAAAGATATTATCCCGATGTTCAAGGCCGACAAGTGGGATCCCGAGCATCTGATGGACTTGTACGCGAAGGCGGGCGCGAAATATTTCGTCAGCATGGCCGTGCACCACGACAATTTCGACTTGTGGAAGTCCAGCTATCAGCCTCGATGGAATGCGGTGGCGGCGGGTCCGAAGAAAGATATCGTCGGGATGTGGAAGCAGGCGGCGCGCAAGCGGGGGTTGAGGTTCGGCGTCAGCGAGCATCTTTCGAACAGCTTCGACTGGCTGGCGCCCGCGCACCTGAGCGACAAGACCGGCCAGTTCGCAGGCGCGCCTTACGACGGATCGGATCCGCAGTTTTCGGACCTCTATCACAGTTATGACAGCATGCCCGCGGACTTCGCCGAAACTGCCAAGGCGATGGGCCGCGTGGCGCCGGACCGCTGGAAGCAGCAGTACTTCAATCGCATTCGAGATCTGATCGACCAGCATCAGCCCGACCTTCTTTATACCGACGGACCTATTCCGTTCGAAGAATATGGGCCGAAACTGGTGGCGCACGCGTTGAATACCAGCGCGAAAAATCACGCCGGCAAAGTGGAGGCGGTTTATACCAGCAAAAGCCGTCCCGATTGCGCCGAGGGCACCTGCGTGATGGACCTGGAGCGCGGCGTGGTGAACATGGTCTGGCCGGATCCGTGGCAGACCGATACCTGCATCGGCAACTGGCATTACCAGAAAGGGATCGTCTACAAGACTCCGAAAACGGTGATCGACATGTTGGTGGATATCGTGAGCCGCAACGGAAATCTGCTGCTGAATTTTCCGCTGCCCGGGAGCGGGGAGCTGGATGCGGAGGAATCGCGAATCCTGGCGGCGATCACGGGATGGATGCAGGTGAATGGCGAGGGCATTTACGGTACACGGCCGTGGAAAGTGCATGGCGAGGGGGCTAGCTTGGCGGTGGTGGATGGTGGTGCGGCGTTTAACGAGCGGAATCGCAGGGATCTGACCGCGGATGAAGTGCGATTTACGACGAAGGGTCAACATATTTATGCGTTCCTGATGGGTTGGCCAAGCAGCGAGAGCTTGGTGAAATCGGTGAGCGAGAAAGTTCACAACGTCGAGTTGCTGGGTCACAAGGGGAAGCTGAAGTGGTCGCAGGATGCGGCGGGGTTGAGGGTAGGGATGCCGGCGGAGAGGCCGTGCGATTTCGCGGTTGGGTTGAAGATCGCGGTGGGGTGAGTGACGTTTGCCCGCATGCTTACGCATGGCGGCTCAAGGGGGGCGCGGAGCATGCGGGGCGCTGTGGAATGTTCAACAGACGTCGCGACGTTTTTGGCGTAGTACGACTGGAGCGGGGTTACTTCGGGAGCGGATGTGGTGGGACAGGCGCTTTCGCCTGTCACTTCGGAGCGGCGGTGGAATCTCGGATGTTCAGGACGCTTCTGAACATGACTGTGCCGGGTGAGACGTAATCTTCGCCGGCGTTGATCTGGCTCAGCAGCATCTCCATCGCTTTGCGGCCCATGTCTCGGGTCGGCTGGCCCATGGTGGTGAGGCGGGGACTGAAGTTCGCGCTCCATTCGAAATCGTCGAAGCCGATGACGCTGATGCCGGCGGGGCACGGCACGCGCTGCTCCGCCATGGCACGCATCAGGCCCAGCGTCATTTTGTTATTGCACGAGAAAATCGCCGTGGGGGGAGACGGGAGTGCGATCAACTGGAGCGCCGACTGGTAGCCGCCGTCGATCGAGAAATCTCCGAAGGTCACGTATTGGTTGCGGACTGTCAGGTGCGCGGCTTCCATCGCCTCGCGGAAACCTTCGAGGCGCGCGATGCCGGGCGAGACTTTCTGCGACCCGGCGATGATGGCGATGCGGCGATGGCCGAGTCCGATCAGGTAGCGCGTGGCTTCCGAAGCGGCGGCGCGATTATCCAGAGCGACGGCCGCGCCGTTGAAGCCCAGCGGCAGGCGGTCGAAGAACACGACGGGAATTTTGCGGCGCTCCAGGCGCTCCCATGGCGCGAAGGAATCGGCGCAGGAGAGCAGAATGCCGTCGACGCGATGCGCCAGCAGAGTATTCAACTGATGATGCTCGATGGCCGCGTCGCCATCTGTGTTCGAAAGCATCACGGACATGCCGCAGCGGCGCGCTTCCTCCTCGGCACCCTGCATCAGCTCAGTGAAAAAGGGATTGGTGACGTCGGGAATCACCATGCCGACGACATTCGTGGATCCCATTTTCAGGCTGCGGGCGACGTGATCGGGATGATAGTCGAGCGCGCGCATGGCTTCTTCGATGCGCCCTCGCAGCTCGTCGCTGACCGGCTTTTTCCCAGTCAGGACGGCGGAGACGGTGGCAATGGACACGCCGGCCAGCCGCGATACATCTCGCATGGTGTAGGTCATGGGAAAGCCATGGCGGGAATCGGCTCGATATCTCCGGCCGTCGGCACGACTGCCGACGCGGCACGCCTGGAGGCGCGCGCCACAAGTACTTCAAGGGCGGGTTTCATCAATGAAAAAAACGTCCTCGCAATTTTGACGCGCTGAATCCGCTGTCGCGGACAAAATCGAGGAGCTTGCGTTCCTTCGCGAGAATTTGGTCCACCAGGCTGGGCAGGCGTTCGCGGCCAGGCTCGGGAATCGTGATCAAGCCGTTTTCATCGGCGTGCAACATATCGCCCGTGCGGATGGTGACTCCCGTGATTTCAACCGGCACACCGGTGCGCACGATGCGGTAACTGGCGTGGCTCGGGACCGCGCCGCGAGCAAAGTAATGGAATCCGATGTTGCGAACGGCGGTAAGATCGCGCACTCCGCAATCGCTGACCAAGCCGATCGCGCCGAGGCGAGTGAAGATGCTGGCCATCACTTCCCCCGCGTGAGTGGCGCGATCGCGATCGCCGCCGATCTCCTGCATCACGACGACGGAGGGCTTGGGCGAACGCTCCACTGCTTCGAACAATTCGACGAAAGCCTCCTCTGTTTTCGGGGCGCCATGGGTCACGGTTTCCACCTGCGCGGTGACGGCATAGCCGCACATGGGTCCGAACTCGGGAAACAGGCACTTCAGTTCGAGGGAAGCGAATCCTTCAGAATCGGGCCGAAATTTCAACAACTCTACCGCGTTTGCGACCGTGGCGGTGTCCACGGTCTTCAGAAACGCGATCAACTCCTGATCGGTGTTTGACATGTTTAGAAATGCAAGCGTAGCGCGAACTGGATCTGCCGCGCATTGGTGATGACGGTGGTGATGGTGCCGGCGGATGTGGAGCCGATGCTCGCGTTGGGCAGTCCGAAATTCGCATGGTTGAGAGCGTTGAAGAATTCGCCGCGGAACTGAAGGCCGACGCGCTCCGTGATGCGGAAGTCTTTATCGGTACCCAGATCCCAGGTTTCGAGACCGGGACCAATTAACACGTTGCGGCCCATATTGCCGAACGAAAAAGGCGCGGCGGGCGGCACCGGCGGCGCAACGAAGCACGTCAGGTTGTACCAATCCTTGATGGACTGCTGGCTGCTGGGCAGATTGCCGTCGCAAATCCGGTTGGGTCGCTGGAAGGTTCCAGTGCCGTCGTTGGAGGTGGCCAGGGACGCTGAAAATGGCATCCCGCCTTGCAGCGTCAGGATGCTCGAGAGCTGCCATCCGCCCGCCACGGCGTCCAGCAGGCGGTTGGAATTCGCGAGGAACTGGCGGCCGTGGCCGAACGGCAACTGGTAGACCGTGCTGAGCGTGAAGCGCTGCCGGATGTCGAAGTTCGAGAGTCCGTAATCGGCGCGGAGGTTCTGAGGATTCTGAATGTTGATGCGGGATTCTCCGGTGGATGAATTGCCGCCCGCGCCGTTATCGAGGCTCTTGCCGTAGGTGTACGCGCCCAGAAACGACACACCATAGCTCATGCGTTTTTCGACCGACACTTGCAAGGCGTTGTAGGTGGACGGGCCGCGCGGCTCCCATGCTGAGATCTGTGCGAATCCTGGATAAGGCCGCCGCGCAGGCACGGCACCCGAGCCTGGAACCGCGACATTTTCATCGAGATTGATATTCAGGTGGTCTCCCTTCGCGCCGACATACGCAGCGCGCACGACCATGGATTTCGCCAACTGGCGTTCGACGGTGAGGTTGTACTGCTGCACGTTCGGCGACAGGTTCGGAGTCGGCTGATAGACGGCGGTGGGAAGATTGTTGGACGAAAAGACCGCCGGAATCCCGGTGGAGGTGCTGAGGCAGGGCGCGGTGGCGCTGCAGTTGACGGCGAACGTCGGCGCGAATGGGTAATTAATGAAGAGGCGACTGGAGCCGCCCACACCTTGTTCGTTGAAATAGAAAAGTCCGTAGGCGGCGCGGACCACCGTCTTCTCAGTCATGTGATAAGCGATACCGAGGCGTGGGCTGAAGTCATGCTTCTGCGTGCCGAGGATCGAACTCGAGGTCCCGTTCTGCCCGGCCAGCGCGAACGTACCGCTGTTCAGGAAGAAATCGGAAAGTCGGTTGTACTTTTCGGAGACCGGAGTGAACAGATCCCAACGCAGGCCAAGGTTGACGGTCAGTTTGGAGGAGATGCGCCACTGATCCTGAACGAAGGAGCCGTATTCCGTGTAATGCAGGTACGGAACTCCGCTGCCGAGCAGAGATTTGCTGGAACTCACCGGCAGGCCGAGCATGAAATCCGCGTATCCCGCGCCGGTGCCGGCGGAGCTCGCGGGATTATTGGTGTAGGTTCCGGTGAAGGAGAGCGACCCGGAGGGCGCCCCAAGCTGGAAAAAACCGAACGCGTTGTGATCCACGCTGAAGCCGAAACGCAGCGAGTGAGCGCCGCGCACATAGGAGATCGTGTCGGTCGCCTGCCATGTGTTTTGCGGAACGACCTCGGGCATGTTGGAAGCGCTGAATCCGGACCCGCCGCTGATGCTGAGCGATGCCATCGCGCCCGAATTCGGTCCGGTGTTGGCTCCCTGCAAGCCGAGCTTCGACGCCAGGTTGTAAGTCTCATCGATGGGAAAAACATTGAGCGCGAACCGCGTGTAGCCGAGCGCCAGCTGATTGGAGATATTCGGAGTGAATTGATGAATTTCCTGGACCGTCGCCTGGGTGCTGGGCGCCTGATTATTCCGCAGCGAGCCGGCCGTGGCGCTTCCTTGCGCGAACGCGAGTGGATTGATCTGGCCGTTGATCAGAACCGGCGTGGAGGGAAAGGTAATGTTTGCAGTCCCGTGCGTGACGCGCGCGAACATGCTGTCCTTTTCCGAGAGAACGTAATCGCTGCGGACGTCGTATTGGTCCTGATTCTGCGCGGCCAGATTGTTCACGCGAAAATTATTGCTGGTGCCTGGGAGGTTCGGCAGCGGCAGGATCGCCAGCAGGTTTTGTGCAATCGGATCCAGTTGCGTCAATGGGATCTGATTGCCCTGAAAAGGCAGCCGGGAATTCGTCGCAGAGTTATAGGTCGTTGGATTATAAATCGTCGCGGGATAGCTGCTGAAATTCCCAGTGCGCAGCGCCGCGGTGGGCTCGGTGAGAATCGAGGTGCTCGCGATATGAATGCGCAGGCCCTGGTAATCGCCGAAGTAGAACAATTTGTTCTTGATGATTGGCCCGCCTAACGCGAAACCAAACTGGTTCTGCTGAAACGGCGGCACCGAGGCATCGAAAAACTGGCGCGAGTTCAGGTCCTTGTTGCGCAGGAATTCGAACACGGATCCGTGAATCTGGTTGCCGCCGGATCGCGTGATTACGTTCACCACCGCGCCGCCGCTGGCGAATTCGGCGTCATAGTTGCCGATCTGCACCTTAAATTCCTCAATGCTTTCGAGATTGGGGAACACTTTGACGGTGCCGACCGACTGGTCGCGATCGTCCAGTCCGTCGATCATGAACAGGTTGAAGCTGCCGCGCGCGCCATTCGCGACGATCTCCGCTCCCGCCCGCTGCGTCTCGTTCCCATTGCCCTGCGTCCGGATCCCGCCCACCGGGCCGGGCGCGGTTCCCGGCACCAGCAGACCGAGCTGCGAAAAATTTCGCCCGTTCAGCGGAAGCTGCTGCGTGGATTCCTGGTTAATCACATTACCGACATCCGTCGTCTCCGTATTCAACAGAGGCGCGCCGCCTTCCACCGTAATCTGCTGCTGCGTGCCTCCCACGCTCAGCTTAAAATCTTCCTGATCCACCTGTTGAACTTGCAGCGTGATGTCTTTCTTAGTGACCGGAGCAAACCCGCCCGCCGTGACCTCGATCGAGTAAGTGCCCGGCTTCAGCAGCGGCACGGTGTAGTTCCCATCACTCGACGTCTGCCGCGTCGTCACGATGCCGGTATCCTTCGACGTGACCTTAACCGTCGCTCCTAAAATAGCCGCGCCCGTCTGATCGGTGACCTGTCCGGAAAAAGTGGCGCTGGTTACCTGTGCGGCCATCCGCGGAAGAGAGAAATTCGAGGCGAGTGTGAGAACAACAGCGGCACACATGGCCGCGCGAGAGATCCTCATAACATGGCTCCTTAAAAACCGGCTGCGAAACGTTTCGAACAATGGCGGAAAGCCGCCATAAACCCCGTTGACCTACCTGGTAGCTCTAATAAACACGATTTTCATTCCCCTGTCAATCCTTCTGCGAACCGTTTCGCAGCAATCCGTATTACTTCCCAGGGTTCCAGACGGTCGCTCCGATGAACCGCTCCGTCGACGGCTGATCGTTGAAGTAATACAATGTCACAACTTTTCCATCGGGCCGCTCCGCCGACCGCACATAGCCGAGATCCCACCACGCGCCATCCCGGCGCAGCACGATTTCTTCGCCCCAAGTTTTCCCATCGTCTTTACTAAGACGAGCGCGAATCCCAAACGGTTCACTCCGATATCCATAAGTAAGACACAGCCGCCCATCCCGCAACCGAATCAGATGCGGCGGATTTCCCGCGTGCGCTCCCGTCGATTCCACCGGTCTCGCTTCCATCGTCCACGTCTCGCCCAGATCCTTGCTGCGATAAAGATCGATCCAGTTCGTCTCCTTCAGCCCATGCGTCCGAGCCGCCGTCAACAGATCGCCGCCCGAAAGCCTGACCGTCGACGGCATGATCCGAAACCCCTGCGGTTCATCCCCAATCCATGCGACCCGTTTCCAATTCAATCCGCCATCCGTCGTCCGCGCGCAAAACAGCCGACCTTCTTTCCCATTCTTTTTCGACGCCGTCAGGATCACCAGTACTTGCCGCTTCCCCTCGATCACGTAATCAGTCCGCGCCGCGACTCCCAACAATCCGAACGTAGGAAAACTGTACGCGCCGTGCCAGCTCTTCCCGCGATCCGTCGAATAAAACAGCCGCGACGCTCCGCTATCCTTATCGATATATCGAATAGTCATCGCGAAATCCGGATTGCCGAAGTCCATCGGCTCCTTCAAATCCGTAACCGCCGCGCCTCCCTGCTCCGGAGGCAGCAGCGACCGCGGAGCCTCGATCGTCCACGTCTCTCCTCCATCCAGACTTCGCGCCAACCGCGGCTCCTCCGGCTTCGTATTGTCGTACTGATGCCGGTCCAGCGGCATATGTTTAAAGTAGGCCGCGCTGAATCCGACCACAATCTCGTTGCCCCACGACCATATCCCATGGTTCGCCGGCCATCCTCCAAAACGCCCTGATTCCCTATAAACCAGCACGTTTTTGTGATCCGCCGCGCCGGCAGCCAGCGCCACAAACACCGCCATCGTCCAAATCTTTTTCACGCCGCGACCTCCAGGGACGCCCTCATCCGCTCGCTGTCCCGCTTCACAAAGAACAACGCCGCGATCACCAGCAGCGCGCACGCCAGCAGATAAACCGTGGACGCCGCCGTGATGCCCGCGCTCAATCCTCGATCTTTCGCGATGAATCCGATCACCACAGGAGCCGAGCCTCCGCCGCCCAGCCAGCCCACCGAATTCAGGAATCCCGCCGCCGTCCCCCGAGCCTCCGGTCTCACCACGTCGAACAGCGATGCGAAAATATTTGCGTCATACATGCCCTTGCAAAATCCCCACAGCGTCAAGGCAATGATCAGAGACGTGACCGATAAAGTCATCCCGCACCATGCGACGAATGGCGCTCCGCACAGCACTCCCGTCGCCTGCACTAAAATGCGTCCGCGCGGCGTTCGGGTTCGCAGAAAATCCGCCAGCCATCCGCCCGTCAGCGATCCCAACACGCTGGCCAGTTGTACGAAGACCGTTGCCGTCAGCCCCGCCACCGCCAGCCCCATGTGGAATTTGTCGAACAGAAATTTCGGCATCCATGTCAGCAGCACCACCGCCACGAAGTTCGAGCACATGAACGCGCCCATCAAACAAAGCATCGTCGGCGTGCGCCGGAGCAGTTGAAAAAACTGCGCCAGGTTTAGCGAGGCCGACACAGGTTCCGATTCCGCCAAATCGGACTGCCCTCGCCGAGGCTCGTGCATGAACCGGTTCAACACGACCCCCAACAGAATTCCCAGCCCTCCAAACACGATGAACGACCATCGCCATCCATAATGCTGCCCGATCAGCCCCGCGAAAAATCCGCCCGCGATCGTCCCCGCGTAGACGCTGGTCTGATGAATTCCGATCGCGCGCGACCGCGTCCGCTTGCCGTGATAGTCGCTCACCATCGACATCGATGCCGGATAATAAATCGTTTCGCCGAGCCCTTCGGCCGCGCGCAATGCGAACAGGGCGTTGAAACCTCGCGATAACGCCGTGGACATACAAATGAGGCTCCACGCATACAGGCCGCCCAGAATCGCTTTCTTTCGCGACATCCGGTCCACCACGAATCCCGCGAAAAATCCGCTGAGCCCGTATACCCACGCGAACGCGCTGCCCAACAATCCGAGCTGCACCATGCTCAGCCCCAGCTCTTTTTCGAGCAGCGGGAAAACCGAGTTGATCGCCTGCCGGTCCGCGTAATTGAAAAACGAGATGCTCCATAGCATCGCCACCACATACCAGCGGTAGTTCGAATTCTCGCGCTCCATTAATACAGCGCCTTCACCGGCACTTCTTTCAAGCCCAGGGCCTTCGCCCCCAGCCGCATCAACCCCAGTTCCGTTTGCGATTGAAAAAACTGAAATCCTTCTTCGCGATACCTGGCCACCAGCTCCGGCGATCCCGCAGGTCTGCCCAAAAACTTGCCATGCTTCTCTCCCGCCGCGACAACTTTCGCGATGTTCTCGTCCAGCAGCGCCTCGTTCTGGCGTCCGCGCAATCCCAGCGAAAAAGAAAGATCGCTGGTCCCGATAAACAACACGTCGATCCCCGGCGTCGCGGCGATTTCGTCGATATTCTCCACCGCCAGCGCTTCCTCGATGACCACAATGGTCATCATATTCTCATCCGCCGAGTCGTAGTAATTGTCCGGCTCCGGCCAGGTGAACGTCGCGAGCCCCGCGCCCGATCCTCGCTTCCCAAGCGGAGGATACCGGCACGCCGCAGCCGCCGTTCGCGCCCGATCGGGAGTCGAAGCGAATGGAAAAATCACACCCGACACGCCCTGATCCATCACGCGTTTTGCCGTCCACAATTCGATGGCGGGAACCCGCGCAAACACAGCGGCGGGCAAAGCCCGAGTCGCCAGCACCATCGCCCGCAACGTTTCGAGCGTGATCGGCGAATGCTCCATCTCCACCCACAAAAAATCGAATCCCAGTGTAACCGTCAGCGCCGCCGCCTCGATGCTGGGCGTTGTGATCGTGACTCCCAACACAACTTCGCCCGCCTGCAGCTTAGCCCGAACCGGATGCTTCCAAAGCCAGTGGGGCAGGTTCCCGACCTGCCCTCCACTCACTTCCCCACCTTCATCAACCACACCTCAGACACCTGCGTCCCCCGGCCATTCCCGCCCAACCCCGGCGTCCGCGTCCACTCCAAAATCAACGTGCCACTCGAAGTAGCAGTCTGAGGAATCTCAAACTCCACCGGCTCCGGCAACGCGCCCTTCTCCCGATACCCGTGCACCTCCACGGAATTCGCGGTCAGCCGCACGCCCACCCTGCGCGAATCCCCTCCATAGGTCACGCGCACCTTGTACTTGGCGTCACGATCCAGGTCACTGTATTTCATGCGCAGCGGCCGGTCCTGAATAATTTCGCCGTTCGCCGCCCATGTCGTCCGCCACCCTCTCTGGGGCGAACTTCCAAACGAAACCAGCGGCGATTTCAAGAAATCCGGATCCTGCGCGTACGTCTCGCCCATCACCAAATGAGGCCTCCGATTCACAAATCCCAGCGCATCGTAAAACCCGCCGGGCCCCGGATTCGTCCAGTTCACCAACGCATCAATCTTCGCCAACCGATCCGTTTCGGCCGCCATCGCGCGAATCTCCGCGAACCGATTTTCCAGCCACACGCGATTGTTCAGAGCGAAGTCAATCGCATCCAGGTTGGCTCCGCGGTCGATCGCAATCGCCTTGTACCGGTCGACGCTCAGTTGCATGCGGATGCTCTGAAACAGGGCTTCCGCCAGTTCAAACGCCCGTGCGCGATATTCGCGAGCATCCGCCGTCCGCGTATCCGCATCCAGAATCGACTCCGCTTCCTCCATTGCCTTCAAAGACCCGACCGACGTCAGCGGCCAGTTCCGCTTCGCCTTCGTAAGCGCCGCCATCGCCATCTCTTCCTGCCGATTTTCGGAAAGCAGCCGGCTCTGCACATAAGCGTCGTAATA
Source organism: Bryobacterales bacterium (assembly GCA_963813145.1). Taxonomy (GTDB): domain Bacteria; phylum Acidobacteriota; class Terriglobia; order Bryobacterales; family Bryobacteraceae; genus Palsa-187. The sequence goes on along the minus strand of CAWEXX010000004.1, from coordinate 900,159 downwards.
TGCCCGATATAGCGCCTCCTGAAAGCGCCAGTTCAGCTTTTGCTGCGGCGTGGCGCGCCGTTCCATATCCTTAAACTGCGCCAGCGTCACCGGCACCTGCGCGTTCGATGCCAGTGGCCCGCGCCAGTTCTGCTCCAGCGCAAACAACCCGTTCGCGAAGTCGTCCGCCATGCTGTCGCCTATGAAAAACCGGCTGTAATCGGTCAGAATACTCTTCGCCGACGCTTCCGGATCCCACAGTAGTCCGCTCCAAATAAATTTGTTGACGTCGTCGTTGCAGCCTTCCGAATAGCTCACAAACGCATCGGCGAAGTGCTGGTAACGATGAAAAATCGCAGTCTCATCTAATGGCCGCGGGTTGATGGTCTCGCGACCCTCGGTCGTCGCGTACGCCAGGTCCCAGTCGGGAACCGGAAACTCCGAATGAATACTGTGCGTGATGTCCGGATAAAAACGAATCGGCACGCGCTTCGGAGTCAGCGCGCGAAATTCTTCCAGACTTCCGTACACCTGCGGCCCGAACACCAGCCCTGAAAGCCACGGCGGATCTTTCGCCATCAGGCCCCAAAATTCGTCGCGCCAGTCCTTCGTGAATCCCTGCGGCGAGAGCCACATCTGTGCCCGGGGATGGAAGCGATGCAAACTCGCGGTCTGTTTTTCGAGCAGCGCGAACATATACTTCGGCTGTGTGTGACCCGGATCGCCGCCCGGAACAAACACCGCGTCCAGTCGCGGGAGTCTCCGGAACACGTCCGCCCATTCCTTCAACGCGAACTCCACCTGCGCCGGATCCGAGTAATCTTTATCCATCGCCGGATACCAGACCGAGACGTCCAGCCCGTATTCATTGGCGATGCGCGACATCTCCACCATCATCTCGATCTTCGGTAAGGGAAAATGCGGACTGTCGTCATCGTCGTCGGAGCGCGGAGGAATCAGCTCGATCGTGTTGTTCCCGAAAATCGCCAACTCGCGAATGTATTGCTCCCACATCGGTACCGACCACGCATCGTAGGCGTTCGTCTTCGGTCGATACCCCAGCTGTTGTCCGCGAATTTTGTATTTCGGCGCGCTGGAAATATTTAGGTTGGCGTCCAGTTCCAGCCTCTGCCGCGACATATGAAAATGCCGCAGCAGCGAACCGGTCCCGAACACCACGCCTCGATCATCGGCCCCGGTCACAGTCACACTCGCGCCGGTCGAGACCAGCTTGAAGCCCTCCGGAGTTCCGCCGCCGCTGCTCACCAGGCGAATCGCGGTCGCTCCCGCCGGCGCGTCGGTGGAAATCTTCAGCCGCAGTTGCGTCCGTTTCTCGATCTCCTCCACCAGCATCTGCGCAGCCTTCTTCTGCGGAGTCGAAGGGGATGCCCCCAGAACGACAACAGCATTCTCAAAGTGAGCGCCGAAAAGCGCCGAGGCGCTGAGCACTGCAATACAGGGCAGTTTCATTTTACGCATAGTCGTTTCATAATTATAAACACGGTTTCATAAAAGACAAGTACAATAGAGAAAACATGTACCTACCGTTACGCGGGATCGTAACCCCTTTGGCCACTCCTCTCGTCCCATCGAATCAGCCAACTCTAGATCCGGCCGGACTGGAAAGATTGATCGAACACGTCCTCAACGGCGGCGTGAATGGAATCTTTCTGCTCGGCACTACCGCCGAGTTTACCTCCCTCGGCCGCGAATTGCGCCAGGAAATCATTCGCCGCGCCTGCACTCAGGTGAACGGCCGCGTGCCGGTTTTGGTCGGGATCTCGGATACGGCTCTCTCCGAGACGCGGTGTCTTGCCGATACCGCGGTGGAGGCCGGCGCCGATGCCGTCGTTCTGGCCGCGCCGTACTATTTTGAACACTCGCAGGACGACCTGTTCCGCTATCTCGAACGCATCACGGAGAAGCTTTCCCTGCCCCTGTTTCTCTATAACATCCCTCATCTGACCAAGTCGTCTTTCGAGCCCGAGACCGTCCGCCGCGCGGCCGATTTGCCGGGAGTCGTCGGCCTGAAAGACAGCACCGGCGATTTGAAATATCTTGAGAAAACAATAGAACTGCTCCACGACCGTCCCGGCTTCAGCGTCCTCATCGGTCCTGAAGAAATGCTGATTCAAGCCATGAAGCTCGGCGCAAACGGAGGCGTGTGCGGCGGTTCCAACTTGAATCCGGAATTATTTGTGAACCTCTATAACGCAATCTTTCGCGGCGATACGGAGAGCGCCGCCAGGCTTCAGGAGCTGGTGGAAAACTCCAGCCGGGCGCTCTATCGCGTCGGCGCACCCGGAGGCAGTTATCTACGCGGTCTCAAAGCCGCACTGGCGCTCGCAGGCATCTGTCATTCGGAGCCCGCGCCGCCGTTTGCTCCATTTACGGAACCCGAATATGCTCTTCTGGAACAAGGCTATCGGTCGCTAAAATTCTAAAGATGCCCGCTGACCAATACTTTTCGCGTGCGGTGGAAAAAGCGATGCTCGCGCTCGATTGCATTCGTCAGAGCCCGCAGCCCCTATCCTTGATGGAAGTGTCGGCGATTCTAGGCTTGACCAAAGCCTCTGCGTTCCGCCTGCTCTACACGCTGGAGGCCTTGCATTACCTGTCGAAAACCAGCGACGGGCGCTACTTCGCTCCGCTGCACACCAATCATCGGGACCTGCTGCATCATGGCTCGGAGCCGTTGGAGCGCCTATGCATGGAGTTCTGCGAAACCGCCAGCATGGCCGCATTATTCGAGAATCACAGCGAAGTGATCGCCGTTTACGAAAGCAAACAATTGATGCGCATGGGGAACACGCCAGGCCGCATTTTGCCGCCCAATGCCAGCTCGCTGGGCAAAGCGATCGCGGCGTTTCAACCGGCGGAGGTCACGGAAAAACTGGTCCGCAGCTACGGCATGCACTATTTCACGCCCAACACCATCACCGATGAAATCGCCTTGCGGGACGAGTTTGCGCAGATTCGCGAAAACGGCTTTTCGGAAGATCTTGAAGAGACCACTTCCGGCGGCCGTTGTTTTGCGGCGCCGATTTTGCGCCCCAACGGGAACGCCATCGGCGCGGTGAGTCTCTCGATGCCGTTGATCCGCTTCCGGAGCGAAGAACAGCGCCAAGCGATCGTAGCGGCGGTCAGGGAGACCGCAAGGGCGATTCAGACACGCCTGTCGCAGGCAGATCGTTAGTACGCCGGGCATTTGATAGCACTTCTTGTAGGGCGGCCAATTTTGGTGCAGCCCGCTTTGAGCGGGCGCTTTAAACGCGGCCGCAGCCAACATTGGCCGCCCTACGGAGCCTTTATCGATCTTAAAATGGGATCCCAGACTGTCGCGCCGATGTAGCGCTCCGTATCTTCGTGGTCGTTGAAATAGTACACGGTCAAGATCTTTCCATCCGGGCGCTGCACACTGCGAGTGTACCCGAGGTCCCACGCTCCTCCGTCTTTGCGCAGCACGATTTCTTCACCCCAATTCTTGCCTTCATCGCTGCTGATGCGGGCGCGAATTCCGTAGGGGGCGGAGCGATATCCATATGTAATGACGAGACGGCCGTCGCGCAAATGGACCAGCGACGGAGGATTTCCGTTGTGCGCGCCGGTATCGGGAGCGGGCTTGCTCCAGTATTTCCAGGTCAAGCCGTCATCGTCGGAACGGTACATGTCGATCCAGGTGGGATGGCGGAGGGCGGTCACGATCGACTTGGCTGAGAGACGAACCGACGAGGGCATGATGGACTTGTCGTCGGCAGCGGGCTCCGGACCGACGAAGGAAAGCATTTTCCATGTTTTCGCGCCATCGGTTGTGCGGACGCAAATGGTGCGGCCTTGTTTGCCGTCGGATTTAGCGGCGGTGAGGAACATCGTCATATCGTGCTTGCCGTCGATCAAATAATCGGTGCGGGCCGCGATGCCTTGCTGGCCGAAATTGGGGACTTTGAATGGGCCGGCCCAGGTTTTGCCGCGGTCGTAGGTGTAATAAAAGCGCGACGGGCCGATGTTTACGTCCTCCATTCGGACCGTGAAGGCGAAGTTTGGATTGGCGAAGTCGACGCCTCCGGGGCAGTCCACGGGAGCTTTGCCGCCCAGTTCGGTGAGGACGTTGGCGACTTTCGAACCGGGCGGAGGCTTGAGCGTATCGGGATGTTCGAGCGTCCAGGTTTGGCCTTGATCGAGGCTGCGGGCCAGGACATGTTCGGCGGGCTGGTCCCAATCTATGGAGTGGCGCTGGTCGTTGAAATGAAAGTAGCCGCGTTCGAAGCCAACTACAATTTCGTTGCCCCATATCCAGAGGCCGTGATTGGCCGGCCAGCCTGCGAATCGTTTAGATTCGCGATAAACCACGATGTTTTGGGGGTCCGCTGCTTGGATGGTCAGGATGAGCGTGAGAGGGAGTAGGAAGAGTTTCATGAGCTCGATTTGGATTATAGTACAGCTGTATTACATCAGCGATTTTCCGGCAGAGCCCAGGAGAAGAGGATACCGCCGCTGCTGGTTACGACGTATTGGCGGCCGTCGAGCTCATATGTAATCGGGCTACTTTGCATTTGCGATCCCCCGCCGGAATGCCAAAGGGCTTTGCCGTCTTCCGTTCGCAATGCGAGGACATTTCCCAGAGCGTCGCCGGTGAAGATCAAGCCGGAGTCCGTAGTCAGCACTCCTGCGCCTGCGCCGTTGGGTCCCAGCTCGTGGGTCCAGCGGATTTTGCCGGTTTGATAATCGATCGCGTCTAAAACCGCCTTGCCCCACACTCCGTAATCGGCTCCGGCCCATCCGAAGGCTCCGTCGGCAGGCTTGGCGAAATAGATGCCGTAGCTGGGATGCGCGTCCACGATGAAGAGTCCGGTTTTCGGGTCGAAACTGGGGCTACGGTAGTTCGTCAGGCCCCCTTCATCGGGCGCGATCAGGCGGCCGTCCGGCGCGGGATCTTTCGCGGGATTCGGGATAGGTTGACCCTTCTTATCGACGCCCAGGCTCCAGTTGACGGGGCCGAAAGTCGTGGTGAGAAGGCTCTCGCCGCTGGTTCGATCCAGCACGAAGAAGTAGCCGTTGCGCGAGGTCTGCATCAGCATCTTGCGAGGCTTGCCTTTAAAATCGGCATCGACCAGGACCGGAGTTTCGACGGCGTCCCAATCATGAGTGTCGTGAGGCGAGGGCTGGAAGGACCACTTCAATTTGCCGCTATCGGGATCGAGCGCGACGATGCTGCACGTATACAGGTTGTCGCCCGGGCGGGCTTTGCCGTTCAGTACCGGCGTAGGATTGCCGGTGCCCCAGAAGATGGAGTTGAGCGCCGGATCGTACGTGCCGGTCATCCAGGTCATGCCGCCGGTAGTTGCATCCGGAGTGCCGGCAGGAGGAGTGCTATCCCAACGCCACTGGGTCTTGCCGGTCTCGGGGTCGATGGATTTGAGAAAGCCGGTGAGGTTATCGAAATCGCCCGAGACGCCGACGATCACGTGATTGCGGACGACCAGAGGCGACATGGTGGTCCAATAACCCTTTTGCGCGTCGGCCACAGCGACGTTCCAACGGATAGTGCCGTCGCTCGCGTTGAGGCAGATGAGGTGCGAATCGGGCGTCATGAAATAGAGCCAGTCTTTATACATCGATACGCCTCGGGAACCGATGTGGAAGCCTTTATTGGGCGGGTAGGTATAGTGCCAGAGCTGATGGCCGGAGCGGGCGTCGACCGCCCACACGTTGTCGGTGACGGTTAAGTAGAGGACTCCGTCGACTAGTAGCGGAGAGCTTTTGATCTGCTGCACCTGGCCGGTTTGGAAGGCCCAAGCCAGGCCGAGATTCCCTACGTTTTGCGGTGTGATTTGAGTCAGCGCACTGTGGCGGCGGCCGGAGTAATCGCCATGATAACCGGGCCAGCTATCGGCGGGCGGGTTGAGGAGCATCGACGGGTCGACGCCTTGGGCTGTTATGATTGCGGAGGTAAAAAGGAGTGCGATCAGGGCTCTAGGCATTGGTTCTAGTTTAATGCGTTATGCATCATGCCTCAGTTACCACTGGTAGCTCCGGATGTGGGGCAGGTTGCCAAGGCCAGTTGAGGTGGCACAGACTTTAGTCTGTGCGTTAGCGGAGCGTTTGCAGATAGGCCATCAAGTTGTGGATATCGTCGTCGGTGTATTTCGCCAGCAAGTCCGCGTGCGCTTCCGCTGGCGCGTCGATGGTGAATTTTACTTTCGCGGCCGGCCAGGAATGGTATTTCCGCATGCTGTCGCGCAGGCCGATGACAAACTCGTCGTGATAGGCCAGCTCGCCCGTGATGGATTCGCCGGACGCCAGAGTCACGGTGACTTTCGCTTTGGCGCCTCGCGGATACAGCATGCGTTCTTCGAGCTTCAATCCTTCAAAACGCTTCGCCACGCCCGCCAGATCTCCAGTAGGGGAATGACAGGTGTTGCATTTCCCCGCTCCGTTGAAATACGCTTTGCCTGCGCCTGCGTTGCCGGTTTGGAGGTCCTCCACCTCGACTCCGCGGCGCTTGCCGACCTGCGCTTCGGCTTTCGTTTTCTGCTCGTGAATGAAGGCGACCAGCGACGCCATCTCGGATTCTGAAACCGTGAACCGAGGCATACCTTTATCAGTGCGGCCTTCGCGAATGACGGGAGCGATTTTATCGCCGGCGACATCGGCAGCGACTAATTTAGAGCGCGTAAGGTCGGGGCCATCCTCACCGCCCGCGGTGTCGCGGCCGTGGCAAAAGGCGCATTGCTGGATGAAAATGGGCGCGCCGCGTTCGGCTAGCGCCTTCTGATCTTGAGCGAATCCGAACGAGGCGGCGAGCAAGAGGAGGACCGGGATTTTCGAGAGCATAGAGCTTCTCGTCGGAATATAGCATGTGAAGACTGGCACAAAAAAGCGATTGCACTAAATTACTCCCTGGGCATATAATTTCCCAATGATTCAGACACGCATTCTCACCCCTCTCCTTGGTTCCTTGCTGCTTATCGGAGGAATTGCGTTAGCCCAACCCGCCCAGAATATTTCCAAGGGAAGGCATCCCAATCTGGCCGCCGCGCAGCGTTTCAGTGAGCAGGCCTACGAGAAAATCACGGCCGCGCAGGAAGCGAATGAGTTCGACATGGAAGGCCACGCCAAGAAGGCGAAACAACTCCTTGAAGAAGTCAACAGCGAATTAAAGAACGCGGCCGGAGCGGCGAACCGCAACAAATAAATTCGTCAGCGCAGCTTAAACATGGCCACGCCATGCGACGGCACATCGGCTGAAATTTCGTCCGACGCTTTGCCGCGGTCTTCGTGTGCCCAGAGATCGCGAACACTCTTCCCGCCCTTCAAGCCCAGCTCGGACCAGTGCGCGGTGATCTTCGCGTGATTCGCGCCGCGATTGAACAGGGCCACGGCGACGCCTCCATCGGCCAGCGGACGGGACCAGACTTCCAGGTCGCCACTCTTCGAAACGCGCACGCCTTGCTTGCCGAGCGCGTCCTGATCGACGTCGATCACCTCCTTATTCATCAGGATCCCAGCGATATCGGCGGTCATAGCGCGCACGTCGTTTCCCGCGATCAGCGGCGAGGCGAGGATCGACCACAGGCTCATGTGGGTGCGATATTCGTCCAGGCTCATCGCGCCATTGCCGATCTCGAGCATGTCGGGATCGTTCCAGCGGCCGGGGCCGGTATACTTTTCGAGACCGGGCTGCTTGTCGAAACCGAGGTCGGCCATGGAGGCCCATGCGTCTCGAATATCGCCTGTTGTGCGCCACAGATTGCCGCCCACTTTCGGACCCCACTCGCCCACGTTCAGCAAACCGTACTGGCACAGGCTGTAGACAATGGCCCGGCTCGAATCGTGCAGCGCGTGGCCCATTTTGGCGTAAGCGAACTGCATGGCGGAGTTATCGTACACCGTGCGGGCGCTGCACCAGTCGTATTTCAGATAATCGATGCCCCACTGCGCGTATGTTTTCGCGTCCTGCTCTTCGTGATGGAAACTACCTTCGTATCCGGCACAGGTCTTCGGACCGGGCGACGAATAAATGCCGAGTTTCAGGCCTTGCGAATGCACGTAAGCGGACAGCGCCTTCATATCGGGAAATTTTTCGTTGGTCTGAATGTTGCCCGCGGCATCGCGCGTGCCCTGCCATGTATCGTCGATGTTGACGTACACGTACCCGGCGTCGCGCATGCCGTTTTTCACCATCGCGGCGGCGATTTCGCGCACCACCGAATCGCTGACGCGGCGCTGAAACTTGTTCCAGCTGTTCCAGCCCATCGGCGGCGTTTTCGCGAGTCCATTCGGAGGGACCGGCGTGTATCCGGCGGTGGTGATCTTCACCGGCGGCGGAGGCATCGGCTTCGGCTCGTCGCTCGAAATTCGCTTGGCAAGCATTTCGCGCGGCCCCCCTCGTCCCGGCGCTGCGAGTACGGAAATAGTCAGGCCCGCGCTGGACAATTTACCTTTGTACTGAGTCTTCCGCTCGCCGCCGAAAAACTCGCGCATCACGGCGAATGAAATTTCGGCGCCCTCGATTTTGCCGTCGACCATGGCCATAAAGTCGCCCTGCTGGCCGGGCATGTAGCCGGTCACGACGCCGTTTTTGGGAGTAAAAAAATAGAACACGGTCTGCCGCTTCTCGCCATCGGGACCCTGAGTCTCGGCTACCCAGTGGCCTGTCAGATCGGCCGCCGGCAAAAAGGTACTGAATAATACAACAAGGAGATATTTCACGTCTCTACTCCCGAAACTTTCTCGTCCGCCCGCTTCCTGACGGTCGCGGCTCAACGACGGCGATCATAGAACATTCTGCCCCGGAGCCGCGACCGTCAGGAAGCGGGCAGACGCTCAAAGCTCACTACTTCGCCACCGCCGTCGTCTGCCGCGCGATTAAACTAGTGCCCACTCGATACTCGCGCCCCGCGCGCGCTGGATCGGCCATCATGGTCCACAGCGCCTGGAACGCCACGCGTCCAATTTCGATGCGCGGTACCGAGACCGTGGTCAACGCCGGCTGCGTGTATTCGGCGAACAGAATATCGTCGAAACCCACCACCGATAAATCGTCCGGCACCCGCAGCCCGCCATCGTAGGCGCGATGCAGCACGCCGATCGCAGTCAAGTCGTTTCCCGCGAGGATGGCCGTCGGAGTCGACCCGGCCAGCAGCTTCGCGCAGGCGAAATATCCGCCCTTCACCGTGAAATCGGCGTCGATGGTAGTGGGAGCTTCAAGCCCCATCTGCACCGCGCTATCGAGAAAAGCATTCTTCCGGCGCTGCGCCGAGTGCAAATGCAAGGGCCCGCCGATATACGCGATTCGCCGGTGCCCGAGCTTCGTCAAATGCTCCAGCGCCTCGACGATTCCATGCTCGTAATCGAGCACGATGTTGCTGATGGATCGGTCGACTCGTCCCAGGTCCAGGTAGACGGCGGCCACGTGATGCTCGGCCAGCATGTTCACCACGCCCGGGTCGATTTGCGAGGTCAGCACCGCCACGCCCGGCACCTGCAGACCCATGACGCGTTTGACGGAATTCAAAGTGCGCTGCGCATCGTAATTCGTGTTCAGCACCAGCGCGTCCATGTTGTTCATCAGCGCCTGTTCCTGAAACGCCGCCGTCACTTCCGGGAAAAAAGGATTGCGAATGTCGGAGATGATCAGCCCCAGCATGCTGCTGCGTCCGCGCGCCAAGTCCCGTCCGGCCAGGTTCTGCGCGTAGCCCAATTCCTGGATCGCGGCCAGCACTCTTTGCCGTGTTTCGGGCTTCGATCCGCGCGTCCCGTTCAGCACATGCGACACCGTCGCGGTGGAGACTCCCGCCCTCGCGGCCACGTCTCGAATGCTCACATTTGCCTTGGCGATCGAGCTCACTCCCCCAGTCTAAGCGCTTAATATCGCAGATGCAATCCTTGCAGAAAACTTAACAATCATAAATGTTAAGCGCTTACATTTAGGGTCGCGCGCCGCACCAAATTGATACCCGTCGCCTTTTCAGAGCCGCGACCGCAGGGAGCGATCTCCAGCCCTCTCTCCTTGACAGACTAGGAGAACCCGCGTATCCTTCCTCTAGATCCTCTAGGAGAACCACCCACTTGGGAAAACCACTCGATCTTCTGCAAGGCACGCTCGACCTGCTCATCCTCAAAGCCGTCTCGCTCGGACCGCTTCACGGCTATGGAATCCTTCTGCGCATCCAGCAAATTTCCAAGGACCGCCTGGAGATCCAGCAGGGCTCTCTCTACCCCGCCCTCTATCGCCTGGAGCATCAAGGCTCCATCGCGAGCGAATGGGGTGAATCCGACAATAACCGCAAGGCGAAGTATTATCGCCTCACCGCCGCCGGCAAGCGCCAGCTTCACCTCGAAACCCAAAAGTGGAATCGCATGGCCGACGTCATGGGCGGCATTCTGAGCGCCGCTCCGGAGGAACTATGAGCCTGTTTTCCTGGCTGACCCGCCGCTCCCGCATGGAAGCCGAAATGAGCGGCGAGCTTCAGTTCCACATCGATTGCCTCGCGGATGATCTGGTGAAACAAGGCGTCCCCCGCGAAGAAGCCCAACGCCGCGCCCGCATCGAATTCGGCGGCGTCGAACTTCACAAAGAGGAATGCCGCGAATCGCTCGGCCTGCGCCTGTGGGACGAGCTGCGCGGCGACTGCCGCTATGCGTTGAGAACGATGAAGCAGAACCCCGGATTCACAGCCGTGGCCGTCATCTCGCTCGGCCTCGGCATCGGCACCAACACCGCGATTTTCACGCTGGCAAAAGAAGTGTTGCTCAAGACCATGGCCGTCCCTCATGCCAACCGTCTGCGGATGGTCTCCTGGGCGGGCAGCCCCAACAGCCACATCGGCTCCATCTGGGGAAACTTCCTCAAGAACGATGCCGGCGAGATGACCAGCACATCGTTTCCCTATCCGATTTACCTCGAAATGCAGCGCCACAACGAGGTATTCGAGGACTTGGTCGCGTTCAAAGATACCTATCGAGTGACCTCCGCGGTGAACGGCCAAGCCGAACCGATCGATGGCGAGATGGTTTCCGGAAATTTCTATCCGAGCCTCGCCGTAAAGGTAATTGCCGGGCGCCCGATCGTGCCCAGCGACGATTCCGCGTCGGCCAGTCCCGTGGTCGTCATCAGCGACTCTTATTGGGCGCGACGATTTGAGCGATCCGCCGACGCTCTCGGTAAGACGATCGAACTGAACCGCATTCCGGTGACCATCATCGGCGTCAACTCCCCCGAATTTAAAGGAGCCAAGGCCGGTGGCACTCCCGATGTCTTCTTTCCCATCAGCCTGCAACAGCAAATTGTTCCCAACGTGAAAGGCTCTCTGCTTACGAATAACGGCTATTGGTGGGTGCTGGTATTGGGCCGGCTGAAACCCGGCGTCACGGATCAGGCCGCGACCTCCGCATTGGCTTTGAGCTTCCGGAACGCTTTCCAGTCCACGCTTCCCGCGTTGAAGCCCTCCGACATGCCGAGGCTTTTTCTGGCCGCCGGCAGCCGCGGCTCCGACCTTCAAACGCGCGACTTCATCAAGCCGATTTACCTGCTGCTCGCACTCGCGGGACTGGTCCTGTTGATCGCCTGCGCGAATCTGGCGAACCTGCTGCTCGCCCGCTCCTCCACCCGCCAGCGCGAGATGAGTCTTCGCCTCGCCATGGGCGCCAGTCGCCTTCGCGTGATGCGGCAGGTTCTCACGGAAGCGATGTTGCTCGCCCTCATGGGAGGCGCGGCCGGATTGCTGCTCGGCTACTGGGGACGAAATCTCATTCCCAGCCTGTTTAACGATTCGTGGCATCCCAGCGGGATCGATCCGCAAATGGACTGGCGCGTTTTCACCTTCGCATTCGTGATCACCGCGATCACCGGACTGTTGTTCGGCGTAGCCCCGGCGTGGCGCTCCACTCGAACCGACGTAAATTCGGGTCTCAAGGAAAGCGGCCGCATGAGCACCAGCCGGCCCAAGGCGTTTCTCGGCAAAGCGCTCGTCGTGTTCCAGGTGTCGCTTTCTCTGTTGCTTCTGGTCGGCGCGGGGTTGTTTGTGCGAACGCTTTCGAATTTGCGATCCGCCGAGATCGGCTTTAACCCTGAACGGATTCTACTCTTTGACTTAAACCCGCCGCGGTCGCGCTATCCGGCGCCATTGCGCGTTCCTCTTTATCGGCAAATCTACGAAAAGATGGCGGGGCTGCCTGGAGTGCAGTCCGTCACAATTTCCGACGAGCCTCTGCTCGCGAACTCCATGGACAACGATTGTTATCGCCCCATCGGCAGGGCGCCCGGCAGCCAGGACATGGCTTGGAATAATCACGTGGGTCCCGGTTTCTTTGAGACCCTTGGCATCCCGCTGGTGAATGGCCGCACCTTCACCGAACGCGATAATGTGCATGCCCCGAAAGTGGCCATCGTGAATCAGCGCCTCGCGAAGGCGTTTTTTCCGAATGCGAATCCGGTGGGCAAGACGATCGTTGCGTGCGAGGCGAGCTCCCTTCCCATCGAAATCGTAGGTGTCAGCGCCGATGCCAAATACAGCAGCATCCGGGAGGAAGTTCCACCGACTGTCTACTTGCCGTTCCTGCAGAACAACGACGCGGGCGCAATGACCTTCGAGCTGAAAACCGCGGCCAGCACCGCCAGCGTTATCTCCGAAGCCCGCGAGGCCCTTCGCGCAGTCGATAAGGATCTCCCGATGCTCGAGGTCCGCACCCAGACGCAACAGATTGAAGCGATCCTCGCAAATGAACGGGTCTTCGCGACCCTGACCAGCGGGTTCGGCATACTCGCGCTGATCCTCGCCAGCATCGGCATCTACGGAATCATGGCGTATACCGTTTCACGCCGCACCAATGAAATCGGGATCCGCATGGCGCTCGGCGCCCGATCTACCGCGGTCCTCTCGATGGTTCTTCGCGAAACGCTGCTCCTCGCATTGATCGGCGTAGTCGCCGGACTCGCCGCAGCGGCCGCCCTCACGCGTCTCACTGCTTCCATGCTCTATGGCCTCCAGCCCACTGATCCACCTACCTTCGGAGGCGCGGCAGTGCTGCTGATCGTCATCGCCCTCGCCGCCGGATTCACTCCCGCCCGGCGTGCCGCCCGAGTCGATCCCATGCACGCCCTCCGGCACGAATAATCTATAAGGATGAAGTTTCTTCTCTTCGTCCTTTCCGCATCCCTCTTCGCCCAGTCTGCCGACGAACAAGCCGTCCGCGAAGTCGTCCGCAAATACGTGGATGCCCGCGACCATCCGGATCCCCGGACACTTGAACCTCTCTTCACCGCTGACGCCGACCAGTTGGTATCCAACGGGCAATGGCGAAAAGGCCGCGAAGAAGTGGTCCGCGGCAGTATCGCCAGTTCACAAAGCGAGACCGGTAAGCGGACCATCACCGTGGAATCCCTCCGCTTCCTGGCCCCCGGAGTTGCGCTCGTCGATGCCCGCTACGAACTCGGGGACCGCAAAATGTGGACTACGCTCCTGATCGCCCGCGACATGTCGGGCTGGCGAATAGCGGCGATCCGCAACATGCTCCCGGCAAAATAACGGTACGCCACTAGTCGCCTGCATCGAAAATCTTGAATGTTGTGTGGCGTACGCCTCCAGGCGTGCCGCATCGACATCCGTGTCGATGTGTCTTTCCAGACTCACAAAAGCCGAACGTCGACACGACTGTCGACGCGGCACGCGTGGACGCGTGCGCCACAACACCAGCAAGCTGTGCGAGGCTCTGTTCCGGTCTTTAGAGCCGCGACCATCGGGAGCGGTCAGCGGGGGGCAAAGGCTTGAGATCGCTCCCTGTGGTCGCGGCTCTGTTGGCTGCGCAAAGGTTCAGGCTGAGACGGGACGGAATTTGAAGACACTTCGGCTGTACAAAAAGTCGTGAGCGACCGGCGGGTTAGCACCGGCCGCTAGCGGTTGGACTGTCTCTAGCCACTGCCTGGGCAGAATGCTTTCGGTGCCCGGGTGCGGCAATCACAACTATTCGCCCGTCCCGTAACTTTATGGGATCGACCCGGATCGACCCCAAGATTCCTCCGGCAAGCCGTCTAACGGGCTCCGTAAGGCTCAGGACCACCGTAATACGACATTTGCTCGCCAGCAAAAAACTGTCAAAGAAGCCTGATGGTCGAACTCCTTCTGCGCGGGACTACTTAAACGTCCACCTCAGCCCCGCGTAAGGCCCCCACAAATTCGCCCGCAAATAATAATCCTTCTGTGGGTTCGTCTTGAAGTAAAACTGCCGCCCGCCGACTTCCACATCCAGTTGCTTGAACGGACGAAACGAAATCTTCGCCTCGCCGTCCCCCTGCGCCGACTTGTGAGGCCACAGGAACCCGGACCCTCGTGCCTCGAAGTACAAATGCTTCGAGATGTGATACTCGATGCCCGCGCCCAGCGAAGGGAACAGAACCGACCGCGTGTCCTGAACCGGAGTCGCATAAATATCCGCCGGAGCATCGAACCGCGCCGACATCCAGGTGTATTGAAACCCATACAGCGTGCGGAACCGGAACTTGTGGACGGCCGGAGGATCCGGATACGTCAGGTAATTCCACGTGATCTTGGCGTGCTGAATCTTCGTCGCGGAGCCAAACACGTCGCCCGGCTGAAACGGCTGGTTGAAAAGAATCAACGCAATCGGCGACGTCTCATTGCCCGATTGCTTGGTCGTGAAGTAGGTGAACTCCAATAAATTCGCGCGCCCGGCAGGCGTGGTGATCTGAATGCCCTCGGCCCCTTTGGTCACCGACTGGAAATCGATCCCGGAACCTAGCGTGGCGCTATCGCCGTCCACATTCTGATGTCCCGGCCGCATGATCGCTGTCGTCTTGGCCTGCCAGTAAAACAGCTCCACTGAGACCTCGCTCAGATTCTTATATTCGTCCGGCGGCCGCGGAGGCGGTGGAGCCGAGGCGGGATTCGGCACCTGCGTAGGCGTACTCGGAGCAGGAGCCGTCTGCGGCGTCTGCGCCAAAACCGTGATCGACAAGAAAAGGGGTAGGACTACACTTCGGACAGGTGAATTCACGCGTTCTCTCATTCTAACAACAAAACACTTAGGCGCGGCCCAACCCAAAAGGGTTCCACTCGGCAAAACCCTACCTCACACGGCAACGCTCCCGATCGATAAGATTTTCATGAACGAGCCCAAGAGCATCCTCATAGTGGACGACGACCCTGACACCTGCTTTCTTCTAGAAGATCTCCTGGCCAGCGCCGGATACGAGGTCCAAACGGCGAAATACGCGGAAGGCGCCATGACCCTTCTCTACGATTACCGCCCCGACGTCGTGCTGATGGACCTGAGGCTTCCCGATATGGACGGCCTGGAACTCACCCGGCTCATCCGGCTGACGGCCGCCAAAAACGTCCCCATCGTCGCGGTAAGTGCGGGCGGCAGAGATTTCGCGGTCCAGGAAGCCTATGAGGCGGGCTGCGACGGATATATCGCCAAACCAGTAGACAATCGCACGTTCGCAGCCACCGTCGGTCAATATTTGAATGCTAAGATCTAGAAAGTACTTTTATGAACACAGTGCGGACAGCCGCCTTGACCGGGGCACTAGCCGGAGCAGCAGGCTCGGTCGCGTTCATACTGATCGCCGGACACAATAACCCTTCCCGGGTCCTGTTGTCGCTCTTCGCACTCTGGGTTGTTTCGCCATTCCTAGCCCTAATCGCAGCCATTCGTTGGTCGCCTCCGCCTCGAGCGACGCTGTATTGGGGAGCGCTGATTGTGACTCTGAGCACGCTGGCCATCTATGGATATATCGCCCTGGGTCCGCCCAGAGCGAAGACCGCCGTCGTACTCGTCGTCGTCCCTCCAGCCACCTGGCTGGTGCTCGCAACCTTCAAGCTGTCAAGTAAGTGAGGCCGGTCCCCGACCGGCCGTGGAGTCCTCTGGATGTTTTCGAGACCGTCGCTAAAACGGCAGCGTATCCTGCTCCCCACCCTCAGCTTCTTTCGGGGCCTTCTTAAACGACGCCGAGTCCACCAGCGGAATATTCGGCTGCTTCCCACCAAAAAGCTCGTCAATCGTCAGAATCTGGATCTTCGGATACTTCCCGTAAATCGTCTCGTAATACCCAGCCTTAACCGCCTCCGTCCGCATTGGACCCGTAGAATCGGCCAGCGTGATAAACACGCCGATCTTCGCTTTTTCCCGGTCGACGACGTGCGCCAGATCGCGAACCATCGCGACGTTGACGTTGTCGCCGCCCTTCACCGACACAATGGCTTTCTCGGTCGTCTTGCCCTCCGGCTTGAAATAAATCAATCCGTCAATCCCGGAGTCCGCGCCTTTTTTCTTGCCGCCAAACGGCACGGCGTTCACGAGCGATACAGCCCACCACTGGAATTGATACTTGTCCTGCGCGGCGAGCGCGCGAGCGCCCTCCAAATCCTTAGGAGTGCCGTGCACGTCGTACTTGATACCTGGGAAAGCGTCATTAAGACGCTTCTCGATTAGCGAAATAGCTAGGTGCGTGATGTCTATTCCGATCCATTCCCTTTTCAGCTTTTGCGCCGCATGCACCGCAGTTCCGCATCCGCAGAACGGATCAAGGACAGTATCGCCCTCGTTGCTCGACGCCGTGATAATGCGCTCAAGCAACGCAAGGGGCTTTTGCGTGGGATATCCCAGCCGCTCCGGCGCCTGAGAGTTAATTGGCGGAATATCGTTCCACGCAGACCCGAGGACTACGCCCTGCATGTCGTTTAGAAAATTCCTGAGTCTCGGGGTGCCGGTCCGGCCATAAACAAGCCTACCCTCAGACTCAAATTTCTCCATGTTCGCCCTCGAGTACGCCCAATATCTGCCTCTCGGAGGTGTGACGCCTCGCCATTCGTAGGATGTGTCTCCGCCTGGTTTCGCAGCAGTCAAGTCAGATGTTGTGAACCGCCGCCCCGTGTTTACCTCCACCTGGCCATAATGAGACTTGATATAGTCCGCGTCGTAAGGCACGAACTGTTGGTTCCAAGTTGGGGAGTCGGTTTTCGAATAGAACAATAAGACGTCATGATTCTTACCGAATCGCGTCAGTCCCTGCGCCGCGTCATTGTGGGAGCTTGTTCTTTTCCACACGATCTCGTTACGGTAGAACTTCGGTCCGAAGACCGAGTCTAGAATGACTTTGAGATAGTGGCTCGCCGTCGGGTCGCAATGCAGATACATACTTCCCGCCGGCTTCAACACCCGACGGAGTTCCAGCAGTCGGACGGCCATCATGGAGAGATACGCCATCAAATCGTTTTCCTTGAGAAAACTCCGCAACGCCCGGAGCACCTCCGCTGCGTCTGCGCTCCCACCGTGCATTACTTCATCGAATGCCCGCTCCGCCTCTTCGCCCCAATGCCACGTATCCCCGAATGCTTCAATCTGCGCGTGCGACTGCTCCCCCGTGGGACTGCGAAACAGCACGTTGTAATTCGCCTGGCTATTAAACGGCGGATCAAGATAAATGAGATCCGCGGTCTCGTCCTTGATCTCATTCCGCAGAACAGTCAGGTTGTCGCCATAGTAGAGTGTGTTCACGCGAATTTGGCCAAACGGTAGTATAACTTGATAGTTCAGTAGCGCGGAGATATTCTCACATCTCTCAAGGCCTTCGGTATTTTCTTGCCGTGAGAATCGCGTAGCCGGTCATGAACGCGGTGTTGATCGCCGCGTCCTGCTCTTTTCCTGTATTCTAGCTATAACCTCGTCCCCGGGAATCGGCTTCACTCTGCCGATCTTCAAATCGTCATACCTGCTATCGAGCTCTTCCCGTGACCCGGTAAGCTCCGGAACGTAGCCCGCCAGAGCGTCCTCCACTAGCTGCTCAACTGTGATTCCGCTCTCAGCGATAATCTGATCGATCTGGGCTTGCAGTTCCGGGGCGAGATGCAGTTCCATGACTTTAGCGTACGGGAAATCCTGGCACGGCGGCAAGGCTTGCCCACTCCCCGTCAAACCCGGTAACCTTAATACATACCCCTCATGCTCAAAGTAAAAGTAGAAGCTCCCGACGATCTCGATCCCCAGGAAACCTCTGAGTGGGTCGAGGCACTCGATGAAATCATCGATGCAGCCGGGCCCGACCGGGCCAGCTATCTCCTGAATCGCCTCATGGAACGCGCCGCGAACCTGGGCGTGCAGCCGCCGTTGCGCTGGAATACTCCCTACATCAACACCATCACCCCCGACGAGGAAGTCGCCTATCCGGGCGACCGCAATCTGGAGCGCGTCATCAAGAGCCTGGTGCGCTGGAACGCCGCCACCATGGTTGTGCGAGCCAACAAGTACGACAACGCCATCGGCGGACACATCGCTACCTACGCGTCGCTCGCCACGCTGCTCGAAGTCGGCTATAACCATTTTTTCCGCGGGTCCTATGAAGGCAGCGCCGGGGATTTCATCTATTTCCAGGGCCACGCCTCTCCGGGCGTCTATGCCCGAGCCTTTCTCGAAGGCCGTCTCAGCGACAAGAATCTCGAAAATTTCCGCCACGAGTTGCGCGACGTCCCAGGACTTTCTTCGTATCCGCACCCCTGGTTGATGCCCGACTTCTGGCAGTTTCCCACTGTCTCCATGGGCCTGGGCCCCATCGGCTCCATCTACCAGGCACGCTTTATGAAGTACCTGGAAAATCGGGGAATCATCAAGCCAACCGGCCGCAAAGTTTGGGCGTTTATAGGCGACGGGGAGACCGACGAGCCTGAATCGCTGGGCGCGCTGACGCTGGCTTCCCGCGAGAAGCTCGACAACCTGGTCTTCGTCGTCAATTGCAATTTGCAGCGGCTCGATGGACCAGTTCGCGGCAACGGCAGCATCATTCAGGAGCTCGAAGCAGCATTCCTGGGCGCCGGGCTGGAACGTGATCAAATGCATCTGGGGATCCGGCTGGGACGACCTGCTGGCTCGCGATTCCACGGGACTGCTGCTCAAGCGGATGCATGAGTGCGTCGATGGCGAGTATCAGGCTTTTCGCGCCAAGAATGGCGCCTATATTCGCAAGGAGTTTTTCGGAAAATATCCCGAGCTGCTCAAGTTGGTGGAGCATCTGAGCGACGACGATATCTGGAACCTCCGCCGCGGCGGCCACGATCCCGTCAAGGTCTACAACGCCTACAAACGCGCGCTCGAAGTGAATGGCAAACCGACCGTGATTCTCGCGAAAACGGTGAAGGGCTACGGCCTCGGCGAAAGCGGAGAAGGCCACAACACGGCTCACCAGGCCAAGAAGGCCGACATGAAGCAGATTCGCGATCGCTTCAAGGTCCCGGTCAGCGATGAAGTCGTCGAGCATCTCGACTTCTTCCGTCCCGCGGAAGATTCGGCGGAGATGAAATACCTCCGTCAGCGCAGCCAAGCCATGGGCGGACCCCTGCCCGTGCGCAAGACCGATTATCCACATCTCAACGCACCTGCTCTCGAGTTGTTCCATGAAATAACCGGTGGATCGAAGGGCCGCGAGGCGTCGACCACCGCGTCTTTCGTTTTCGTGCTGAAGGCGCTGATGAAGCATCCGGAATTGGGCAAGCTGATCGTGCCCATCGTCCCGGATGAAGCGCGCACTTTCGGTATGGACTCGTTGTTCCGCGAATACGGGATTTACGCCAGTCAGGGGCAGCGCTACAAGCCTGTCGATGCCGACGTTTTCCTCTATTACAAGGAAGCCAAGGACGGCCAGATTCTGGAAGAGGGAATCACGGAAATGGGATCGATGGCCTCGTTCCTGGCCGCCGGCACCGCCTACGCCAACTATGGCGTACCGATGATTCCCTTCTACATTTACTATTCGATGTTCGGCTATCAGCGCGTCGGGGATATGGTGTGGGCCGCCGCCGATTCACGCGTCAAAGGCTTCCTGATGGGAGGCACTTCCGGCCGCAGCACCCTGCTGGGCGAGGGCTTGCAGCACCAGGACGGACACAGCCCCATGCTGTTTAGCGCCGTTCCTACCTGCGTGATTTACGATCCGGCGTACGCGTATGAGCTCGCCGTGATTGTTCAGGACGGCATCCGTCGCATGTATCAGGAGCGCGAGGACGTCTTCTACTACATCACGGTCTACAACGAAAACTACGCCCAGCCTCCGATGCCGGAAGGCGATCACGTCCGCGAAGGCATCCTGCGCGGCCTCTACAAATACAAAGGATTCGAGAATCCGGTGGCGCAATTGTTCGGTAGCGGACCAATGCTGAATGAGGCCTTGAAAGCCCAGCAGATTCTCGCCGAGCGCTATCAGATCAATACCGACGTCTGGAGCGTCACCAGCTACAGCGAGCTTCGTAAGGAAGGTCTCGAAGTCGAACGCTGGAATCGCCTCCACCCCGGGTCCGAGGCGCGGGTGCCCTACATCAAGCAAGTGATGGACGGGACGCAAGGTCCCATCATCGCGTCCAGCGATTACATGAAGAGCATCCCGGACAGCCTAGCGCCGTGGATCGCGGGCCGGCTGACCTCGCTAGGCACCGACGGCTTCGGCCGCAGTGAAAATCGCGAACACTTGCGGAGGTTCTTCGAAATCTCCGCCGAAGCGATCGTGCAAGCGACATTGTCTGCGCTTGCCCGGACCGGAACGATCGACGCACACAAGGCCGAGTCGGCCATAGCGGAACTAGGCTTCAGTCAGGATAAGCCGGACCCCGCCCGTCTATAGAAAAGACCTCCCGTGCCAGCCCCACGCTGACGCATGGGGCTAATAACGGCGAATAAACACATAGCCCCATGCGTCAGCGTGGGGCTGGCACGTTTTATGATCGATTCAGGACGCAACTATGGACAGCCTCGGTCAATGAACCGAGGCTTACCGGCTTCGTGATGTGGCCGTCCATTCCTGCCGCCAGGCACTTTTTCTGATCGTCGAGGCCGGTCATCGCTATGATCGGGACAGCCGATGTGCGCCGGATGAACCTGGTGGCCTCAAACCCATCCATATCAGGCATTTGGCAGTCCATGAAAACCAGATCAAACGGCTCCCGCGCAATCAGATCCAACGCCGTTTGTCCGTCACCGGCAACTCGCGTCTCGCATCCGATTTTTCCTAGCAAACCGCTCGCAACCTTCTGATTTATAAGGTTATCATCGACAACGAGCACGCGCAGGGACATGTTCTCGAACGTGCTCGGCTTCTTAAAAGCAATCGTGAACCAGAACGTCGATCCCTTGCCTTCTTCGCTGATGACGCCGATTTTGCCGCCCATGAGCTGGGACAGCTCTTTGGAGATGGCCAGCCCTAGGCCGGTGCCATTTTGGCGGGTGTCGTTGAGTTGTTCAAATCGTTCAAAAAGCTTGGCTTGTTGCGTTTTCCCGATACCCGGACCGGTGTCGGCAACGCTGAACCGGAGCACACTCGCATCGTCCAACTCCACCCGAATCGCGACCTGTCCGCGGCTGGTGAACTTGAGCGCATTCATGGCCAGATTGGTCAGCGCCTGCCGCACTCGTCCGGCGTCTCCGATGATCGTGCGGGGGACATCAGGCTCGACCTCCCAAATCAGCTTGAGGCCTTTGTTTTGAGCCTTCCAGGTCAATAGCTTGACGGTTCGCTCCACTACTTCGCGAGGATCGAACGGACCGCTCACCAGCTCGATTTTCCCAGCCTCGATTTTCGAAAGATCGAGCAGCTCATTTACGATTTCGAGCAGGGCAAGTCCGCTTTGGTGCACTGTCTCAACGTAATCCCGCTGCGTGCGGTCGAGGAAAGTATCCAGCAGCAGCTCCGTTAAACCTATGACTCCATTCATCGGAGTGCGGATTTCATGGCTGACATTCGCAATGAATTCGCTTTTCGCGACGTCGGCAGTGGTGGCGCGCGATTCGGCGTGCCGGAGGTGCTCGATCATGTAGTCGTGATTGATCAGGAAGAACCCAAAAGACCACGCGATGAGGCCCAACACCGTACCTACCATCAGGACCGCAAACACAGGCGACGGCACGAACAATTTAGTCATCGGCGGATGCAGAACGACATAGGCGGCGCGGGCGAACTGCGTCAGGCTGTACAGCGCCAGCACGACGCCGGTGAAACCTAGACTGAGCCGAAAGCCGGGGCGCATGCCCGAGATTAATAGCTTCGCCGCGATGAGACCACCAATTGCCAGATAGAGCGAGAGCAAGGCGATCCGAGTGGTTAAGTCGTCCTCGTAATGGAAGTAACAGATGATCGCTAGCGAAAGAAATCCCGTCACGGGGATCGGCCAAGACCGGCGGGTTTCGCCGCGAAACCGACGCGCTCCTTCGAGGATGAGGGTGGAACCGGCGATGGCTAACGAGTTTCCACCGAGGATTGCATAGAAGTCCGGGATCAGCCCGCTCAAACCAATTAAAAGGAGGGCAAGCGATGCGCACAGGTTCGCGTAAGTCCAATAAACGAAGCCCGGGCAGGTATGGCGACCTCTCGCGACCATGGCGCCCAGCATGCTGAATAGCATGGCAACGGCCATGCCCACCATGATGATAGTCCTAGTGTCTAATAACATTGTCCCCGTCGTTACTTATACAAGGGTAGGACACGCGTCCGGCGAAGGCTCTAATGCAAATACCCTGCAATCCTCTTTGATTCGCATGAGGAGACGAGGCACGGATAGGGATGCCTCGTAGCCCCTGGAGCTACTGGTCGTGTTTGAGTTCGTCATGCTTTAGTTCAACCACCATCACTTCGATGGGCTTGGCGCCGGCGTTGACGTCGGCGTGGAGTTCGTTGGGCGCGTTGGGGCCCAGCCAGTAGGCGTTGCCGGTGTCCCATTGATGGGTTTCAGAAGCGCCGCCCTGGGTGACGATTTTCATGGTTCCGCCGACGATGGGAATGATGACGCGGCCGTGGTCATGGCGGTGCATAGTGAGGGGGGCATTGGGGACGACGACGGAGCGCCAGACTTTGACGTTGTCATTTTCGAATTGCGGGATGCGCTGGGTCTGGGGTTGCTGTTGCGGGGTCAGCGCGATGGCGGTCAACAGGAGGGCGGGGACTAGCAGGACGATTTTCATAGGTCAGTTTTAGCACGGAGGAGGGCAGGTCGGGGACCTGCCTCACATTAGCGGTCCAGGGCTTTTACGCCGGGGAGTTCGATGCCGCCTAGGAATTCTAGCGACGCGCCGCCGCCGGTGGAGATGTGG
The DNA here is from genome assembly GCA_963813145.1 of Bryobacterales bacterium. Lineage (GTDB taxonomy): Bacteria > Acidobacteriota > Terriglobia > Bryobacterales > Bryobacteraceae > Palsa-187. The sequence continues at coordinate 877,092 of CAWEXX010000004.1, read as the reverse complement.
CTGATTTTATCGGCTACTCCGGCGGACTTGATGGCTTTCTCCGAATCGCCGCCGCCAACTACGCTGATGGCTCCGGAACCGGCGACTGCTCTTGCCACTGCTACCGTTCCGGTATCGAAGGGGGGCATTTCGAAGACGCCCATGGGGCCATTCCAGATGGTAGTCTTTGCACCGGCGATGACTTTCGAAAATGCGGCGATGGTTTTGGGGCCGATGTCGAGTCCCATCATTCCGTCGGGCACGGTCGCCACAACTTCGTTTTCGGCTCCGGCTTTGAACTCCGATGCCACGACGTGATCGACGGGCAGCATCAGTTTCGAGCCGGCCTCCGCCATCAACTGACGGGCGAGGTCGAGTTTATCTTCTTCGACCAACGATTTTCCGGTGCCTTCGCCGCGGGCGCGCAGGAACGTGTAGGCCATGGCTCCGCCGATGAGCAACTGATCGACGACCTTCATCAGGTTCTGGATTACTTCGATTTTGTCGGACACTTTCGCGCCGCCGAGGATCGCTACGCAGGGGCGGTCCGGGTTCCTCGTCACTTTCCCTAGGTATTCGAGCTCCTTATCCATCAAAAGGCCGGCGGCGGCTTCCTTGACGTAAGGAATCATTCCGACGGTGGAGGCGTGGGCGCGGTGAGCGGAGCCGAAGGCGTCGTTGACGTATACGTCGCACAGGGCGGCTAGCTTTTTCGAGAATGCGGGATCGTTCTTTTCCTCCTCGGCGTGATAGCGGAGATTTTCCAGCAGCAGGACTTCGCCGGGTGCCGGGAGCATGGCTTCGACCTCGGGGCCGATGCAATCGGGGGCCATTTTTACGGGGCGTTTGAGCAATTCTGCCAGGCGGACAGCGACCGGGGCCAGGCTCATTTCCGGATTGGGTTTTCCTTTGGGGCGGCCGAGATGGCTGGCGAGGACGAGGCCTGCGCCGTGGTCGAGGGCGTATTGGATGCTGGGGAGCGATGCTTTGATGCGTTTGTCGCTCGAGATTTCTTTTCCGCCGGGGGTAAGCGGGACGTTAAAGTCGACCCTCATGAAGACTCGCTTGCCTGTGAGGTCCAGGTCGCGAATCGAAAGTGTGCTCATGGTATTGATTTTGGCAAATCTGGGGAGGCGGAGATCGCTCCCTGTGGTCGCGGCTCTGAAAAGGCGACGGGTATTGGTTGCGCGGGCTTTGCGGGTCTACATGCCGAAGGCGGGGCGGAATTTTTCGGGGAGTTTCTTGGGCTTGTGGTCGGGGCCGCAGAAGACGTGTTTGGTTTCGCCGGTGGCCAGGTGGCAGCCGGTGGTGACGTCGGTCATTTCATAGCCGAAGGTGATCATGCGGGCGTTGGCGTCCTCGATCCAGGTGCGGATGGTGACCTCTTCGTCGTAGCGGGCGGGGGCGTGATATCGGCAATGGGCTTCGACGACGACCAGGCGGATGCCGTCGTCGCGTTCCATGTCGCGATAGCGGATGCCGCGGGCGCGGAAATATTCGACGCGGCCGACTTCCATCCAGATGATGTAGTTGGCGTGGTAGACGACGCCCATCTGGTCGGTCTCGGCGTAGCGGACGCGAAGCTGGGTATTGATAGATTCCATCGAGATTCCAGTGTAGTGGGGGGGACCTAATTTGTTCGGGAGGTAAATGAAACCAAAGGGCGGCGGGAGGGGTCTGTTAGTATGACAGCAAGTGCGAATCCGGGTTTTGTTTTTTGGTGTTTTACGAGATGTGACGGGCCTGCGGGAGGACTTGATCGACGTTCCTGACGGGGGGGTGGCGGCTAGTGTTTTTGCCCATTACTCGTCGCGATTTCCGCGGCTTGGGGAGATGTCGGCGAGTATTGTGCTGGCGGTGAATCAGAAGTTTTGCGCGCCGTCGGTTCCGTTGTCGGATGGCGATGAACTGGCGTTTCTGCCTCCGGTGAGCGGAGGATCGGATGCGAATCATTTTGCGCTGACGCGCGATCCGATCGATGCGGCGGGGCTGGCCCGGAAGATGCTGTTGGGCGAGGATGGGGCGCTGGTCACGTTCGAGGGCGTGACGCGGAATAACACCAAGGGGCGGGCGACGCGGTATCTCGACTATGAATGTTATGAAGCGATGGCCGTGAAGACGATGGCGGAGATTGGGGCGGAGATCGCGCGCACGCATCAGATTTCACGGATCGCGATGGTGCACCGGCTGGGCCGGGTCGAGATTGGCGAGACGAGCGTGGTGGTGATCGCGACGGCTCCGCATCGGAGGGCGGCGTTTGAAGCGGCGCTGGAAGGGATTAATAAGCTGAAGAAAATCGTTCCGGTTTGGAAGAAAGAATATTTCGCGGATGGCGAGGTGTGGGTGGATGGGGAGTGGGATGAGTCGGTGGTGAGGGCGGGGTTGTGAGGGGGAGCGCCCGGACATGTCGACACGACTGTCGACACGGCACGCCTGGAGGCGCGCGCCACATCGGATTGCTGGCTTTTGTTCTTATAAGCATGGCTGCGGGGCAATCTACGTTTCGGCACGATGTGACGCTGGTGCGGCTGCTGGTGAGCGTGAAGAATCCGAAGGGGGAATTGGTCGGGTCGCTGGGCCGCGAGGAATTTGAGATTTTCGATTGCGACAAGAAGCAGGACGTAGCGGTGTTTGAGCATCAGACCACGCCTGCCGCTGTCGGTTTCGGTCCTGGTGGACGCGAGCGGGTCCACGCTGAAGGACATTCACTACGAGACTACGTCCATCGGGAAATTTTTCAAGGCGCTGCTGCGGGAAGGCAACGCGAAAGACATGGCCGCGCTGTACTCGTTCAACTACGATGTGACGCGGATGCACGTGTTCACGCGCAGTCTGGATCAACTGGTCGGGCAGTTGGGGAGGATCAAGCCGACGGCGGGGACTTCGCTTTATGATGCAGTCCATTTCACTGGGCACGACCTGCAAGGGCGCGAGGGGCGTCACGTGATGGTGATTGTGAGCGACGGAGGCGACACGACCAGCCACTACAAATATCACGACGCTCTGGAGGCGGCGCAGAAGGCGGACGCGGTGGTCTATCCGATTATCGTGGTGCCGATTTCGAACGACGCCGGGCGCAACATCGGCGGGGAGCACACGCTGCAGCAGTTCGCATCCAACACGGGAGGCCGCGTTTTTTGGCCGTCGAGCCTCGCGGAGCTGGACAAGGCCTTCGGGGAAATTCTGCTGGACCTGCGCACGCAGTACATGATCGGCTACTATCCGAAAGATCAGGCGAAAGACGCGCCGCGCTTTCATACGGTGAAGGTGACGGTGAAGCGGCCGGATTTGCGGGCTTCGACGCGGAGCGGCTATTATAGTGATGTAGTGCCTTAATTGCGCGCCACGTCCTAAACCCAGTGCCAGGAAAAATCAGCCAAGCAAAAGCCCCCGACCAGACGTTTGAAGAAGTGAATTATCTTCGTCATCTGATCGACGACCGCGTGCCGGTGCGGGTCCGGTTGAGCGACAACCAGGAAGTGGACGGCATCGTGGAATTTTACGACGCCAATTTCATCCGCATTACGCGCGACGGGGAACCGAATCTTTTCCTGTTCAAGCACGACATAAAATACCTGTACGAATTGAGCTAATGGCCGAATTTCTGGAAACCGCGGCCGGCATCGCGCGCGAAGCCGGAGCACTGATTGCGAGCTATCACGCCCGAGGCATCGGGTTTGAATTGAAGGGCGACTACGATCTGGTCACCGAGGCGGACCGCGCGAGCGAGCGGCTGATCGTGGAGCGGCTGAGCTCGCATTTTCCGACGCATGCGATTGTGGCGGAAGAGGGCGGGGGGCAGGAAGGATCGTCGGAATACCGGTGGTATGTGGATCCGCTGGACGGGACGACGAATTTCGCGCACGGGTTCCCGATGTTCAACGTGACGCTCGCGCTGGAGCGGGCGGGCGAGCTGATCGCGGGTGTGATCTACCATCCGATTCACGAAGAAATGTTCACGGCCGAGGCGGGAGGCGGAGCGTACCTGAATCACCGGCGCATTCATGTATCGAAGGCGGCTCGCGTGGAAGATGCGCTGGTGGCGACTGGGTTTCCATCACGCAAGCGGCACGAGAATGTGAACGTGCATTTCTACTATCAGCTGGCGATGATGTCGCACGGCGTGCGTCGGGCGGGCGCTGCGGCGCTGGACCTGGCGTATGTGGCGTGCGGAAGGCTGGACGCATTCTGGGAGTTCGGACTGAACCCGTGGGACATGGCGGCGGGAGTGCTTCTCGTGCGCGAGGCGGGCGGGATGGCGAGCGATATGCATGGGGGTCCGTTCCGGTTAAGGGGTCCGCACATGCTGGCGGATAATAAGGCGCTGCATGAGCCGATGCTGGGGCTGTTCGCGGAGATATTCGCGGGGCAGTACCGGCATAAAATGCCGGAGATGGTGAAGAAGAAGGAGCCAGGAGCCAGTAGCCAGTAGCCAGAATCAGCCCCTGACGAAATCGGCCGGGCTTCGGCGGTAGCCGGTACTCCCGATTCATCTGGTACGCTGTCATCGTGCCGACGGTGCTCCGCATCGGCGGATACCGGTTTTTCTTTTTTAGCCTCGAAAATCAAGAGCCGCCCCATATACACGTCGAGCAGGCTGAGCGTTATGCGAAGCTCTGGCTAGATCCAGTCGGCATCGCCCGTTCGAAGTGATTCCGGAGCAACGAGCTATCTGAGATCATAAAGATTGTGCGGGAGAACCGCCAGATGTTTGAGGATCGATGGAATGAGCACCATAACCGTTAGGTTTGAGCCCCTGGCTATCGATGTGGACGTGACGGCTGACGCACTCCACGTTATCCTCGCCGATGGTCGAGAAGTGAGGGTTCCGCTCGCTTGGTTTCCGCGCCTCAACGAGGCGTCGGATGCGCAACGCCGAAATTGGCGGTTAATTGGCGGTGGGATCGGAGTCCATTGGCCGGAACTCGACGAGGACATCTCGGTCGAGAGCCTCTTGTCAGTAAAGTAACTAGCTTGCTACGATCATGCCGACCAGTTCGCTCATTTTGTCGATGACGAAATCGGGCGGGGCGTCGGCGAAGGTCTCCGGTTGAAAGCCCCAGCTGACGCCGCAGGCTCGGACTTGGGCGTTGCGGGCAGTCAGGATGTCGACCGCGCTGTCGCCTACCATGATAGTCTCTTCGCGGCCGATGCCCGATTCCTGCATCAGCAGCTCGATGCCTTTGGGGTGGGGCTTCTTTTCCTCGAAGCTGTTGCCGCCGTAGATGCGAAAAAAGTGTCCGTCGAGACCGAGACCTTTGACCAGGTGCTCGCTGAACCGGACAGGTTTGTTGGTGAGCACGGCCATCTTCACGTCCGCCGCGAGCAATTGGTCGAGCGCTTCGCGCACGCCGGGATAGAGCGTGGTGGCATCCAGCATGTGGTCGCGATAGTATTCGAGGAAGAACGCCAAGCCGCGCTGGATCTCTTCTTCATCGCGGCCGGGGAGGGCTCGGCGGACGAGCACAGGAGCGCCGTTGCCGACGTAGGAGTACACGGTTTCGTCGGTTAAAGGGGGCTCGTGGAGATGGACGCGCATGGCGTTCACGGAATCGGCGAGGTCGCGCTTGGAATCGATGAGAGTGCCGTCCAGATCAAAAATTAAGAGCTCGTTCAACTGTCAACCTTCTTGAATTTGTCGTCCTTCTTTTGCTTCTTGCGGAGCTCTTCTTCCCACAGCTTGCGGATTTCGAACATACTGTCGCGGAACGCCTGCTTGCACCGCGTCCGGGGCGAGTTTGGAACAGAGATTCGACGCGTCGATCACGTAGGGGAGCACTTGCGATCCGACCATCCAGGTGGGCAGGGGCTTGGGGGTGAAGGCCATGATGATGGCGACGACGACGACGGCCACCAGCGCGCCTCGCACCAGGCCGAACATGCCTCCCAGCAGGCGATTCAGCCAGTTGAGGCCGGTCCATTTGAAGAGCTTGGAGAGGAGCTTGGCGATCATCGCGCCGGCGCTCAGGAACATCAGGAAGACGAGGAAGAAGCCCAGCATGTTGGCCAGATTGGCGGACATCGTCCAGTGTTCATGGATCCATGTGGCGGGGACGTTGTAATACCAGAAGCCGAAGAGCAGACCTGAGACTGTGGCGATGAATCCGATGCCGACGCGCGCGAAGCCGGCCATAAATCCGGTCGCGACGGAGATGCCGATGATCACGGCCAGCAGGATGTCGAGAAGGTTCATAACGATTTTCCGGAAAGGACCTGGTAGGCGTCCTTATATTTTTCGCTGGTCTTGCGCGCGACCTCGCCGGGCAACGCGGGCGCGGGAGGCTGCTTGTTCCAATGGATGGATTCCAGATAATCGCGCACGTATTGTTTGTCGTAAGACGGCTGCGGGCCGCCGGGCGAATACGATTCGTCGGGCCAGAAGCGGGAAGAATCCGGCGTCAGGACTTCGTCGGCCAGAATGATTTCTCCATCGACGACGCCGAATTCGAACTTCGTATCGGCGATGATGATGCCTCGCGACTGGGCGTACTTCGGCGGCTTTTTTGTAGATGGTCAGCGTGAGATCGCGAAGGCGGGAAGCGGTCTCCGCGCCGATCATGCTCGACCACTGTTTCGTAAGAAATATTTTCATCGTGGCCGCTTTGCGCTTTCGTGGCCGGGGTGAAAATCGGCTCCGGCAGCGCGTCGCTTTCGCGCAGGCCGGCGGGCAGAGGAATGCCGCAGAGCGATCCGGTGCGCGACGTAATCCTTCCAGCCGGAGCCAGATAGATAACCTCGTGCGACGCATTCGACGTCGAACATTTGCGCCTTCTTCACCCACATGGAGCGACCTTCGAACTCGGGCGGCAGAGCGCTGACGTCGGTGCTCAGCAGATGATTGGGTACGACGTCGCGCAGGAAGTCGAGCCAGAACAGAGTCATCTGGGTGAGCACGCGGCCTTTGTCGGGAATGCCGGTGGCGAGAATATAGTCGAACGCGGAGATGCGGTCGGTGGCGACGATCAGGAGGCGATCGCCATCCTCGTAGATGTCGCGGACTTTACCGCGTGCGCGCAGCTTGTAGCCGGGCAGATTTGTCTCAAGCAAGGGTTCGGGAGGCCAATCCCAATTATACTGATGGAATTGCATGCTTCTTTCGATCTTGATTCCGGTCTATAACGAACGGACGGTTGTGGAGCGGAGTCTGTCGCTGGTGCTGGCGGCTCCTTTGCCGGAAAATATGGACCGCGAGCTGGTGATCGTCGACGATTGCTCCACCGACGGGACGTCCGATATTCTGGTCCGCCTCGCCGCCAGCGAGCCGCGCATCCGGCTGCACCGGCACGCGGTGAATCAGGGCAAAGGGCGCGGCGGTTCGCACGGCGATCGAGCAGGCGCAGGGCGATTTTTGCCTGGTGCAGGACGCGGATCTGGAATATGATCCGTCGGAGTACGTGAAGCTGATGCGTCCCCTGCTGGACGGTCACGCCGACGCGGTGTTCGGATCGCGCTACCTGGTGAGCGAGCAATCGCGCGTGCTGCCTTTCTGGCATTCGATGATCAACAAGTACCTGACGCTGGTCTCGAACATGTTCAGCAACCTGAACGTGACCGACATGGAGACGTGCTACAAAGTTTTTCGCACGGACCTGCTGAAGAGCATTCCGGTCCGCTCCAACCGATTTGGATTCGAGCCTGAAATCACCATGAAGGCGTCGAAGCGCAAGCTGCGCGTGTACGAAGTGCCCATCAGCTATCACGGCCGCACGTACGAAGAAGGAAAGAAGATCGGGTGGAAAGACGGCGTGAAGGCCCTGGGAGTGGTGCTGTACTTCTGGCTGGTGGACGACCTGTATGTCAGCACGTACGGCCGTGGATTGCTGCATAGCCTGACCGGCACGCCGCAATATCTGAGCTGGCTGACGCGCGTGCTGCGTCCGCATCTGGGCGACACCGTGTTCGAGGCCGGCGCGGGGCTCGGCAATCTGACCGGGCGGCTGATGGCGAAGAAGCTGGAATACGTCGCGGGCGAGAAAGATCCTCTCTATCTGCACGCGCTGCGCAATCGTTTTCTGCGCACTCCGAGCGTGACGGTTTGCAAACTTGATCCCGAGGATCCGGCGCGATTATCTAGCCCTGGAAGGAAAAATTCGAGAGTGCGTTGTGCGTAAACGTGCTGGAATCGGTGGATGATCCGTCCTTGGTGCTGACGCAACTGGCAGGAATTCTGAAGCCGGGCGGCGTGGCGATCGTACTGGTGCCGCAGGGGCCCGGATTATATGGGTCGCTCGATCGGGCGATGGGCCACAAGCGGCGATTTTCGGAAGGCGAGCTGCGCGGGCTGATCGAAGAAACCGGTCTCCGGGTGGACCGCGTTTATCAACTCAACAAAATTGGCGCGCTCTCCTGGTGGATTTTCGGCAAGCTGCTAGGGCGCACGCGCATCAATAAATTTTCGCTGAAGGTGTTCGATAAGACTGTCTGGTTCTGGCGCCGGATCGACGGATTGCTGCCCTGGAAAGGTCTTTCGATCATCGCGGTTGCGACGAAGGGCGGAGGTCCGGTGGCGTCATGAAAGCTCTCGCGCTAGATTTCGAGGCGCGCACGCTGGAGTGGAGCGAGCTTGATCCACCGGATTTCTACGCCAATCGGGATGTCTTGTATCGCGTGCATGAAGTAGGCGTCTGCGGCACGGACCGCGCACTGGCGTCGTTTCGCCTGGGCCGTCCTCCGCTGGGGGAAAGCGCGGCTGGTACTGGGGCATGAGGCGCTGGGCCAGGTGACTGATACCGGGGCCGCCGTTAGCTCCCTGAATCGGGGCGATTGGGTGGTGCCCACGGTTCGCCGCGCTTGCAAGCCAGCATGCAGTTCATGCGCGCGCGGCCGCCGCGACCTATGCGTTAGCGGCGGGTATACAGAGCGCGGCATTGTCGGGCTTCACGGATATTTCACCGAACAGGCAGTCGATTCCGAGGAAGATCTGGTTCGCGTGCCGCTGAAGCTGGTCGAGTATCGGCGTGCTGATCGAGCCTCTCAGCGTCGCGGAGAAGGCCATCGTGCGGGCGTTGGCGGTGCATGAAGGAGAACCGCGGACAGCGGTAGTGTTGGGGCTGGGGCCCATCGGCATTTTAGCGGCGATGGCGTTGAAGGTGCGCGGCTACAGTGTGCGGGTACAGTCGCTCGAGCCGGCCGACCATCCGCGCGCGGCCATGTTGAAACTCCAGGAGATTCCGTATGAACAAGGGCTGACCGGCTCCGCCGACATCGTGATTGAAGCCACGGGATCCACCGAAGCGGCGCTGGCGGCGCTGCAGCAGATGCCTCCGCTGGGAGTGATGGTCGTGTTGGGAGCGCCGGATGGAACGGGAGCGGTGCCTTTTCTGCGAATGATTGTGAACAACCAGACCGTTGTGGGCTGTGTCAATGCGAGCGGCGAATCGTTTCGCACGGCGGTGGAGGACCTGGATCGATTCGAGCGGCGCGCGCTGGCCGCGCTGATCAGCCGCAGGCGCTTTTCGGATTTGCAGAAGAGTTTGACGGGGCCGGCGTTGGTAGCTCCCAAGGTGGTGCACGTTGTTTAGGGGGTTAAAACACCGCTCCCTATGGTCACGGCTCGGAAGCATAGATGCTGAGCCGTGACCATAGGGAGCGGACTCTTAACATCTCGGGTGGCTGAAAATTCTTACTCATTTAAAACACAGACTAAAGTCCGTGCCACCTGTTGTCAGCCATTTACTAGCAGAGAGGTGGCACAGGCTTCAGCCTGTGAAGTTGTTCAGGGGCCTCCGGAGTAGAGCGCTCTTTTGAAGAACGAAACTTATTCGGACTTCAGGACTTCCATTGGATTGAGTTCGAGAATACGGCGGGTGGCGGACCAAATTGCGAAAATCGCTACCAGGGCCAGGACCACCGCTGCTGCCGCGGAGGCGCGGACATCGATCGGTGGCGCGGCGGGAAGGAGATGTTCCAGCAGCCGGCCTTGCCACGCGGCACCGATGAGCCCGATCGACATTCCCGCACCGATTGGCCATAGTGCTTGGCGCAAGACCATGGCTCGCACGCCTTGGGCCGATGCTCCGATGGCGATACGCACACCGATCTCGCGGCGGCGCTGGGTGACGGAGTAGGAGGAGACGCCATAGATTCCGGCGATGGCCAGCAGTAAGGCGAATCCTCCGAAGAAGAGAATGACAGTGGTACGGAATCGCGGTCTGGCGAGTGTCTCCTCAAAACGACGTTGGATCGTCTTCACGTTGTACACCGGAACGTTCCGGTTGACCGACCTCAGAGCGTCCCGGCAAATGGCGAGCGAGTCTTCCGCGTTGCCGCGGACGCGCACGACGAAAGTGGCGGAGGGCGAAGCGGAAAGGGGAAGAAAATACTGTTCCATAACGCCGTGTTCCGCGCCCGCGAAGTGGGCGGAGCGGACCACGCCGACGATCGTAAACGACGGTTTCCTGCCACCAGCTTGCGTGATCTTCCGCCCGATGACCGCGGAGCCTTCCGCTATCCGCCGCGCGACACCCTCAGAAAGAATTGCCACATCGCCGGTATCCGTGGCGACGAACTCGCGGCCATAGACGACCGGCAGGTCCATCGTTCGAAAATAATCGGGCGTCACACTATCGTTTAGCAGCGGAGGCGTCTCGACACCGGCGTCGGTGAGGATCGTGCCCAACCCAAACGTGTCGTCAACTGGAAGGGCATAGGCTGCGGCAGCCGATTCCACGTCCGGCAGCGCACGAAGTCTGTCCAACGCGTCGCGATAGTAGGCTGTGGTCTGCTCTTTGGATATTCCACCGAGGCCGGTTAGTGACACGCTCATGCCGAGAAGATGATCCGCGTGAAAACCCATGTCCGTTTCGACTAGTCGGAGAAAGCTCCGGCCCATGTTGGCAGAGGCGGCGAGCAAAACCAACGTCAGCGCTACCTGTAATGCGAGCAGCAGCCCACGCAGGCTCGCCGTGCGCGTGCCGGAATGATGCCAGCGAACAACATCACCCGATGGCTGGACGTGGCGCACAAGCAACGCAGGCAAGACGCCGAACATAAGTCCCGTGAACACAGCAATTCCGGCGACGAAGCCGAGGACGCGCCAGTCGAGGATTGTGTACTCCTGCGCAGCGAGGACGGGCGGCTGGGCCAGCGCAGCCAGCCTGGCGACCCAGTACGCAATCGCCAACCCCGCAGTGGACGCGATCAAAGAGAGAAGCACGCTTTCGGAGAGAAGCTGTTGCGCGAGACGTGCGCGGCTGGCGCCGAGGGCCGCGCGGATCATCAGTTCGCCACGGCGCTCCGTGGTTCTAGTGAGCATAAGATTTGCTACGTTGGCGCAGGCGATCAGGAGCACGACTCCTACTGCTGCCAGCAGGATGAGCGAAGCTTGCTGAACGTCTTCCATCAGATCCGTCTTCAAAGGGATCAGCCTTATCGGGAACGAATCGGAACCGGCCGGGACGATGCGCCTTGCTTCTGCCCTGAACATCTCGTCCGCCTGCCGAAAACCCACGCCCCGCTTCAGCCGCCCGATAGGGTTCCAGCCGGCGCCCTTAAAAGAGAGACGTTTAAAATCGAAGACTGTTGGCGTCCAAACTCTGCTTTTGTGGGGATAATCGAGCCCCGGCGGAGCGACGCCGATGATGGTCATGGGCTCTCCGTTCAACAGGATTTTCGATCCCAGTACGCGTGGATCTCCGCCGTAAAATTGTTGCCAGAGCGAATAGCCGATGACGGCGACACCGTCGTTTCCCGGTACATCTTCAGCAGCGGCGAACACCCGTCCGATAACGGGCTGAGCGCCGAGAGCTGAGAAGAAGTCGAACGAAGTCTGCGCGAGGGTGACGCGCGCCGGTGTCGCCAATCCACCGATGTTGACGTCGCTGGTGAACGCCTGAACGGCTTCTTCCAAGTAGGTGCTGCGGGCATACCATCCGTGAAACTCGGCTGACGAAGCCTTCAACATGTGGAAGCCCGCGAGAACTACCAGCCGGTCTGGATCGCGGAACGGGAGCGACTTAATCATCACCGCGTTGACCACGCTGAACACACCGGTGGCGCCGCCGATCGCGAGGGCGAGAATCGCGACGGTGAACGTCATCACGAAGGGGCGGCGGGCGTGGACTCGCAGGCTGTGGGAGAGGTCCTGACGCAGCTCATGCGCAAGTTCGACGGGAATCGACCAGGCGAGATCGTGGAGCGCGGTCACCCAGAGTTTGAAGCGCGCGGCCGCAGTCTGCGTCTCACGGTATTCGTCGACGAATTGCTGCTCCAGAGATCCGCCATACTCTTCGCGGAACCGCGCCGGATAGAGGTTCAGTAACAGGCGATAGAGTTTCATGCGCGCTCCGGCAGACCGAACGCGTCGTCGGCGATACGGACCAGCTCCCGCATTCGCACGGCTTCGGCTTGGGCGACCAGGCGGCCGAAAGGCGTGATGCGATAGTAGCGGCGTCGCTCGTCGTCGAGGTGCGCGTCGGGACGCTCATCCGATTCCTCAATCAGGCCCTGTTCCAACATACGATTGATGGATCCATAAAGCACGCCGGCGCCGGGATTGATCGCACCATTGGTCCGGCGCGCGATTTCGCGCTTTAAGGCGTAGCCGTGACGTTCGCCTTCGCCGAGCGCCAGCAGCATGTGGAACTGAGTCGGCTGAAGGGGAAGGAGGTCGATGGGAGCGGGTATGTGCTTTTTCGGCATACTAGTACGTAAACGGATATAGTATGCCTCAAGCCGTATGAATCGTCAAGATGTAAAATCGCAAGCGTGTGGAAAACTCTTTTTCTCCTGACGGCGGCGACGCTGAGCGCTCAGAAAACCCTCGATATTTATTGGATCGACACGGAGGGCGGCGGCGCGACGCTGATTGTGACGCCCGCGGGGCAATCCCTGCTGGCGGATACCGGAAATCCCGGCGACCGCGACGCACAGCGGATTTATGAGGTCGCGACCAAGCAGGCGCATCTTACCAAGATCGACCGCGTGCTGATCACGCACTTCCATAGCGACCATGTCGGCGGGGTGCCGGCTCTTGCGAAGCTCATTCCCATTGGCGAATACATCGACCACGGCGATTCGGTGGAGACGCAGAATCCGGCGGACGCGCAGCGTTGGGAGGCGTACAAAACGGTCGCTGCGGGGCATCGGCAGTCGTTAAAGGTCGGCGGCAAAGTGCTGTTGAACGGCGTCGCGCTCGACATCGTTACTTCGAACGGCGACGTTCTAACGAAGGGCGGCAGCCCGAATTCCTACTGCGCGAGCGCAGTGAAGAAGGATCCGGACCCGACGGAGAACGCCCGCAGCCTGGGGTTCAAGCTCACTTACGGGAAATTCACGTTTCTCGATCTGGGCGACCTGACCTGGAACAAGGAGCTGGAACTTTCCTGTCCGAATAACACGGTGGGTCAAGTGACCATGTTTCAAGCCACGCATCACGGATTCTATGGAGACAATTCGGGAGCTCCGGCGCATGTTTGGGCGCTGCATCCGCAAGTGATCGTGGTGAATAACGGTCCGCGCAAGGGGCTTGGCGCGAATGCCTGGGATACGATCGCGAAGACTCCAGGTCTCGAGGACACCTGGCAGGTCCATCTTTCGCTGGCGACCGATGCGGCGCACAACACCAGTGAACAGAAGATCGCCAACCCGGAGGCGACCGCGGAGTGCAAAGGCAATTTCCTGAAGGCTTCGATCTCAAGCGACGGAAAATATACCGTTACGAATAGCCGCAACGGATTTTCTAAAACATACACGGCGCGCTAGGAGCGACGATAGCGAAAGCGCCTGTCCCACCGAGCTTCTTTCGCTATCATGTGACTCATGCAGCGTATTCTCGCCCTTTTTCTGCTTGTGTGCGGCGCGCTTGCCCAGGCGCAGAGCAAACGCGGCATTACCGCCGAAGATTATTTTTCGTTCGAGTTTTTGAGCGACCCGCAGATTTCTCCCGACGGCCAGTGGGTGGCCTACACGATCGCGACCGTCGATCAGAAGGCGAATCGTCGAATGTCGCGGATCTGGATCGCATCGGTGGATGGCACCCATCCCTCGGTTCCATTTACGGGCGAAAATACTTCGTCGACGTCGCCGCGATGGTCGCACGATGGACGATTCCTCGCCTTTCTTTCAGCGCGCGATGGCGGACGACCGCAGATCTGGGTGCTGTCGCGAAATGGCGGCGAGGCGCGCCGCGTGTCCAACCTGGAAAACGGCGCATCCAACTACGAATGGTCCCCCGACGGAACGCGCTTCGTGTGCCTCACCCGCACCGGTCCGCCGCCGAGCAAATCGAGCGACGTGCGCCACTACACGCATATCTATTACAAGTTCAACGACACGGGATATTTCGATGAGAAGCGCTCGCATGTGACCGTGATCGACGTGCGCACCGGCGCGGCCAAGCAGATTACCGACGGCGACAATTGGAATGACCTGGATCCACATTGGTCGCCCGATTCGACGCGCATCGCGTTCGTCTCGAATCGCTCCGGCAAGGAGTTCGACCTCGATCGCAACTCCGATGTCTGGACGATACCCGCGGCGGGCGGCCCGCTAACAAAGATCTCCGATCACGCGGGCCCCGACACCAGTCCGCGATGGTCGCCCGATGGGACGAAGATTGCTTTTCTCGGCGCGGAGGACGAAGATGCTCCGCCGATGATCTATGTTGCGGCCGCGGCGGGAGGGAATCCATCGAGCGCGCTGAATAAGACGTTCGACCAGACCGCGGCCGACCTGATGTGGGCGGAGCAGGGCCGGGCCCTCTATCTGACCTCCGGCGTCAAGGGCGAAACGCATCTTTATCGCATGGATTCCACGAGCGGGGCGCTGAGTGCGATCACGACCGGCGCGCGCGCGGTGCGGTCGCCCTCGCTTCACGAAGAGTCGCGCAAGCTTGCTTACTTGTCGAATGATTTCACGCATCTCGACGATCTTTATGTCCGCGATGCCTCCGGTACGGAGCATCAGTTGACTCATCTCAATGCGTCGTTGTGGGAGCAGCGGGCGCTCGCTGGAGTCGAACGGGTTTCCTACACCGCCGCCGACGGATGGCCCGTCGACGGGTTTTTAGTTAAGCCGATCGGGTGGGAGGCAGGCAAGAAATATCCATTGATCCTAAGCATTCACGGTGGTCCGGCGGGAATGTACGGAGTCGACTGGTTCCACGAATTTCAGGTCTACGCTGGACGCGGGTGGGGCGTATTTTTCGCGAATCCGCGCGGCTCCACGGGATATGGCCGGAAGTTTCAGCGCGGCGTCGTGATGGAGTGGGGCGGCAAAGCGTACACCGACATCATGACCGGCTTGGAGGAGGCGATGAAGCGCAATGCCTGGATTGATCGCGACCGGCTGGGCGTCACCGGGGGATCCTACGGCGGCTACATGACCAATTGGATCACCACGCAGACGAACATTTTTCGGGCCGCGGTTACGCTGCGCAGCATTTCGAATTTTATTAGCGACGATGGCACCCGCGACGGCGCCTACGGTCACGAGAAAGATTTCGGCGGCGATATTTTTCAGAATTTCGACGCTTACTGGAAGTATTCGCCGCTGCATTACGCATCCAAAGTAAAGACTCCTACGCTGGTGCTGCATTCGGACAACGATTTCCGGGTGCCGATCGAGCAAGGCGAACAGTGGTTCCGCGCGCTGCAACACTTCGGCGTCACGTCTGAGCTGGTGATGTTCCCCCGCGAGAATCATAACCTGACCCGCACCGGCGAGCCGAAGCATCTGGTGGAGAGCATCAACTGGCAGTGCTACTGGTTCGATCGTTTTTTGAATGGCAACGCGGCGGCGAAGCGTCCCACTGAATAATCTAATGATTCTTCCGCCCGAGCTCGATCGCATCGTGCGGGATCTGGATGCCGCAGGATTTCGAGCACTGGTCGCAGGTGGCGCCGTGCGCGACCATCTGCTCGGCCTGAAACCCAAGGACTTCGACATCGAGGTTTACGGCGTCTCCTTCGACGTTCTGGCGGCGTTTCTGGCGTACTATGGCCGCATCGATCTGGTTGGTCAGAGTTTCGGTGTGGTAAAACTCACGGTGAGCGGGGGCAGTGTTTACGATTTCAGTTTGCCGCGCCGCGATAGCAGGATCGGGCGCGGGCATCGCGATTTTCTGGCAACCTTCGATCCGGGCATTACGCCTGAAGAAGGCGCCAGCCGCCGCGATTTTACGATCAATGCGATGGCGTTCGATCCCGTTGCAGGCCAAATACTGGACTTTTTCGGGAGCCGCGACGATTTGGCGAATCGCGTGCTCCGCGCCACTAGCGCTGCGTTTCGCGAAGATCCTCTGCGGGTTCTGCGAGGCATGCAGTTCGCCTGCCGCTTCAACCTGACCGTCGATCCCGCTACCGCCGAACAGTCGCGCGAGATTGCCAGCGAGTACTCGACCATCGCGAAGGAACGGGTCGCCGAGGAGTTCATGAAGTGGGCGGCGAAGAGTCAATATCCCGGGCGCATTGCGGATTATCTTGCCGCCACCGGATGGATCCTACACTTTCCTGAGATCGAGAATATTCGCGGCGTACCGCAGGATCCGGAGTGGCACCCGGAAGGCGATGTCGGCGTCCACACGATGCACGTCCTCGATGCGGCTGCAAGAATCGCGGATCGCGATTCTCTGGAAGGTGACGAGCGCGCCGTCCTGTTGTTCGCGGCTCTCTCGCACGATTTCGCGAAAGCCGGCACAACGTCTTTGCGGGAGCGCCACGGCGTTCTTCGCTGGACCGCGCATGGCCACGAAGCTGCCGCTGGACCGCTCGCGCGCGCATTTCTCGCGCGCATCGGGATTAAGGCGTCCATCGTGGATCAAGTGGTTCCCCTGGTCGAAAATCACCTGGCGCATTCGAGCCTTCGCAACGACGTCACACCGCGAACTGTCCGCCGCCTCGCGCTCCGGCTCGCCCCGGCGAGCATCACGCAACTCGTCCGGCTGATCGAAGCCGACCATTCCGGCCGTCCTCCCCTGCCTGCCGAGCTGCCTGATTCCGCCGTGCGCATTCGCGACATGGCCGCCGCGCAAACGGTCGAGACGATGCCGCAAAAAGCGCTGATCCTCGGACGGCACGTGTTGCCGTACTTCGAGAATCAATCCGGCCCGTTCATAGGCGAGGTCACTCGCGCGGCTTACGAAGCGCAAATGGATGGCGCGTTCTCCAGCGAAGAGGAAGCGCTCCAGTGGCTAAGCGATTTCATGTCGGCGCGCTAAAATCTTCACATGCACCCTTTGTTGCTCGCCCTGCTGCTGAGCGCCGACCTGACGCCTCAGATGCAGTCGACCATGGACCACATCTCCGCCCAATCGCTGCGCGGGCATCTTTCGTTCCTGGCGTCCGATTTGCTCGAAGGCCGAGCCACTCCTTCTCGAGGGCTAGACCTCGCTGCGGAGTATATCGCCGCGCAATTTCGGCGAGCCGGCCTCGAACCAGTAGGCGACGACGGATATTTTCAAACGGCAACCCTGATAGAGCGCGAACCCAATTGGGACGGCTTCGAGATGACCGTTACGGCCGGTGGAAAGACGATTCGCATCGAGAAAAGCGAAGCGTATCTAGTGCCGGCAGTGGCGCTGAATCTTCACGACGTGCCGATTGTCCTTGCCGATCAGAATACGCCGGCGGATCAAACGCGCGGCAAAGTCGTGTTTCTATCGGCCCCGCGCGGGCGCATTAGTTTCGATCAAGCCGCGTTGGTTCTGGCCCAGAGTGCAAATATTCCCGCGGGAGTGCAGGTGAGGGATCCTGAATCCGGCGCGGCCGCGCGCGCAGGGGTGAACTTGGTGAATAAACCTGAGCTCGCCGCTTTGCTCAAGGACAATCCGGACGCGGTCCTCAGCGTTCACGTGGCAGCAGCTATCGAACGCCCGGTGAAAGTTCACAACGTCGCCGGGCTGCTGCGCGGCTCCGATCCGCAATTGAGCGATACCTACGTCCTGCTGACCGCTCACTATGATCATGTGGGCATGCGAGCCACCGGAGACGACCGGATTTTCAACGGCGCGAACGACGATGGCAGCGGCACGGTATCGGTGGTCGAAATCGCCAGCGCTCTTGCGGCGCTCAACCCGCGTCCGAAGCGCAGCATCCTTTTCATGACGTTTTTTGGAGAAGAGCGAGGCCTTCTCGGTTCCCGATATTACGGCCGCCATCCCCTGGTGCCGCTTGAAAAAACCGTCGCCGATCTCAACCTGGAGCAGATCGGCCGCACCGACGCTACGGATGGTCCGCAAATCGGCACCGCATCCATCACCGGTTTCGATTTCTCCGAACTGCCCGGAATTCTGGCCGATGCAGGTCAGATCGCGGGCGTCAAGGTTTACAAGAATGAGGAAGCGAGCGACGCCTATTTCGGCCGAAGCGACAACCAGGCGCTAGCCGACGTCGGTATTCCCGCACACACGCTGTGCGTCGCGTTCGATTATCCCGACTACCACAAGGTCGGCGATCACTGGGAAAAAGTCGATTACGGAAACATGGCGAAGGTGGATCGAGCCGTGGCGCTCGCGCTGCTGCACATGGCGTCTGACGTTCCTCCGCCGAAGTGGAATGAGTCGAATCCCAAAGCGAAGAAGTATGTCGACGCCGCAAAAAAACTGCACCCCTAGGTGGGGCAGGTCCCCGACCTGCCGCCGGCGCCCGCCTGAACCGCGACCGTCAGGGAGCGGGCAAACGCCGAAATCCCGCAATGACAGCCTCTCCACACCAGTTGTGCAGAGGCGGAACCATCGACAGCAATACCGAATCGACAGACTCCAGCCCAGCAACAATTCCCCGAGCCCAACGCTTCTCAAATCTTCCCCGAAACAGCCGCTTGCCCATTGCAAACAGATTCATAGTCTCCACCCGAACATCCGAGAAGTACGGATCGAGCTCCGTCAACTCCCTCTTCGACAGAATGATGTCCTCGCCCTGATCCTCTTGCTCACCCGCGAGGAGCGCGCGAACCTTCCGAGCCCCGTTGAGCAACGGATTCCCTCCCCACGTTTCGCACAACACCAGCCGAGCCCCCGGCTTCATGATCCGCGCGAGTTCTTCCACCGCCCCCGGATACTTCATCGTGTGATGCAGCGCAGCGCAAGCGAACACCAGGTCGAACTCCGCATCGCTCAGCATGTGCAGTTCGCTGGCATCGGCGCTGATTCCGCGAACGGTTACTCCCGACGCGTGTGCTCGCTTCAACGCGACCTCAATCGCCGCGGGCGAAAGATCGAGCAGCGTAACATCCGCGCCTTCGGTAGCGAGCCACAATCCGAAATCGGCGGGCCCGCAGCCATAGTCGAGGACTTTCTTTCCGCGGACTAGTGTAGCTTCGAGCGCTCGCATGGTGGTGCGGTAGAGGAGGCGGCGCTCATAGAAAGGATTCGAAGGATGTTCGATATTATCCTCAAGCACCATCCGATCAACGCGTAACGCGTGGTCTGGCAGCGCCAGGAACTGAGCGTACTGTCGGTCGTAAAAGTCGCGTTCTCGGCCGGCGGTGATCACGTTAGAATAGCGTCTTAGTTATCTTCTTAACCCCAGCCAACAGATCATTGACTTGATCGGCGGTGGGATCCTTTGGGTGGTCGCACAAGTTGCGAATGTCCGCCAAGTACTGGATTGATCGCCAAAGAGGAAGATCGATTACCTGGCTGTCCCTAAGTGAGTCATTCAGTACTGCCATCGTTGGATTCTTCTTTTTGATCTGCACGTTATGGTTGTCGCAAACGAGCCTCAGATGTCTCTCAAGAACAACGCCCGCGAGCGCGCCCGCAGCGCGCTCAAAGCCTCTCTTGGCGAGTTCACCCGCCGCGTCGAGTTCCGAGTCGAATATATCCGCCTGTACGAGCTGGCGAATGTCAAAAAGAGAACTCTCAAAGCGGACCTGGGCAGCTCTTAGAATGGCGAGCTGTTGATTAAATTGAGGTATCGCTGCTTCGGGGCCGACAACCTTTGTCTTCTCATATCCCAGAGTCACAGTAAGTCCCTGGAGGTAATCTTCGATTCTATAGCTTTCGAAGGTGATGTTCTTGCGTGGTTTTGGTTTCTCGTAATGGCTGACAAAATCAGAAAGACGGTCTGGCAAGAGCTGTCTGACAAGTGCTCTTGCCTCGGAGTACCACAATTGGTAAGTCTCGCGAAAGGAAGGCAGCGTCATGAGAATGGCTTTTTCCTTCTCGCTAGCCTTACTGATCATGCTATCCAGTTCCTTAGGGTGATCCTCTATCCGCATGGCTAGGAGCAGCCGGTGGCCTTTATCTATTAGAGACTCCAGGTCCTTTTTGTAGCGGTCTAAGTTCGATGGCATCCTAGCTCCCAGCGTTTCCGAAAAGCATCATCCTATGCCGCTGCTCTTACGGCTTCACACTCATCGGCCGCAGCAACTGCCGCCACTCCGTATCGAACATCCCCCCACGCACCACCTGCCGCGCCGCTGGATGAATCACCGCATAATCCCCCAGCCTGGGATACAGCAGCGCATTCGACCCCTTGAACTCTTCCTCGTGAAACGTGTGCCCACTGTTGAACACGACATAACGATTCGGATTCAGCGGATTCGGCGCGGTCAGCACCGGCACCAGCGGAGCCAGCGGCCACGATCTCATCAGCAGCGGCGCCGTCCGCTTCGTCAATTTATTGCTCTGCAAATCGCCGAACAGAATCAGGTGATAGCGTTCGATATCCTCGTCCGTCACTGCCTTGTCGTCCTTGATCCGAACCTCGCCTCGCATGTACTTCGCCCATTCTTTGCGAAACTGCTCCATCGTTTCCGTAACGTATTGGGCCGCCTCTTTGTTCTCCGGCTTGCCCGTCGGACGCACCACTAAAAACGCATCCTTGAAAGCGTCGTCCACAGGGCCCTGCAACCCCGGCTTCTTGTAACGACCCGCCTTTCCCGCACGCCGCCAACCCTCTTGCGTCTTGACTAAGATCCCGAAATTCGCCAGCTCGACGCTTTGTCCGTCGATCACCACGTGCTTGCCGCCATCGATCGCGATCCGCGAAATATTTCGAGTCGTCACGCGTATCTCGTCGCCCATGCGATCCGCATCCACTTCGGCGCGCTGATACTGCTTCTCGACGCTCTCCACCGAGATCCAGTAGCACTGATGATAGGCCGTCGTGTACGTCACAAAATGAATATGATCCGGCTCCTTGCGAGGCTTTGCCAGCACCGCGTCAATAAACTTATTCGACTCCGCAAGTGCGCCCGGCTCCCATTTATGCGCGGTTCCCGGACCCATCAGGAATAAAATCTGAGGCGGCTCGACATGCTCCGCGGCGAGCCTTTCGCGAATGTTCACGCTGGCCCGCAACTGCGGATCGATCTCGCCTCCGTATCCCACCATCGGGACCATCTGCGCATTCGCCGCGTATTCCACCGCGTCGTAAATCCGCAGCATCGCTTCCTGATACCCTACCAGTGGCCCCAGCTTCGCGTATTTCTTCGTCTCCGTGAATCCGGCGCCCGCTTCCACTGCCGCCCACTTGTCGGGATAATGAAGTCCGATGTGCCACGCCCCCGCGCCGCCCATCGAAAATCCGCGCAGCACGATTCGCTTCTCGTCGATCTTGTACCGAGCCTTCACCGAATCGATCGCCTCAAACACATCGGTTTCGCCGGCCCATCGATAAGCGTTGTTGCCGCGCCCGAAAACCTCCAGCGTGATGTAATCCTGAGCAACCGGCTTGCTACTTTCGTGCGCTGCGATGAAACTGACCTCCGTCAGCTCGTTGCCCCGACCATGCAGCACCACGTCGAGCCGCACAGCCTTCGACCCGTCGTACGACGCCGGAATAATCAGCCCGTAAGGCTGTACGCTGCCATCCACACGCGATCGATACGCGCGCACGATCCTCCCCTTGCCGGACTCCCAGGAAAATGACGCGTCCGCCGCCCGAGCCAGTCCATGATCCAAAGCCTGGATGGTGTTCGAAACATAAGCCGGCGTGAAGAATTCTTCTTCGAATCGCAATACCCACGCCGCCGCTTTTTGATAAATCTCAATATCCGCGAGCCGCGCGTCGTCGATATGCTTCGCCCGCATTTCGTCGACCGCCCGCGTCAACTGCGCCAGTTTCGATGTGATTTGCTCGCGCTCAGCCGCTGTTGGTAGGGACGCAGCCCACGCCGCCGTCGCAAACAATAGTGTGCCGAGCCAAAACTTCATTTCTCGCCGAAACAATATAGAAATGATACCGTGCGTACGTAGATTCGGCCGTCCGCGATCGCGGGCGTCGCATAAATATCTTCGTCCAGCTTATTCGCGGCCAGCAATTCCTGATCGCCGCCCGCCTTCAACACCGCCACCGTTCCGCTGTGGGCCGCGAAATATATTTTCCCATCCGCCGCCACCGGCGACGCGAAATATTTGTCCGACACCGCGCGCAATCGCGCCTGCTTGAACACCTCGCCCGTTTTCGCGTCCAATGTAGTCAGGACGCCGCCGTCGTTAATCATATAAATAATCCCGCGGTACAACACCACGGACGGCAACTGCGGGATCGACTTGTGGAACTGCCACTTGACGCCGGTCGTCGTAACGTCTCCGTGCAACCCGGCTTTTATCGCCATCAGCGAATTTGTGGCCGCCATGGTGGCCGCGAACATTTTCCATTCCTCGGCATCCATGACGCCGTCCTTATTCAAATCGATGAACGGGAAATAAGTCTTGGTTCGCTGATCCGGAGCCTCGTCGATCGAAATCTTGCCGTCGCCGTTCTTGTCGAATTTCTTGAGAACCTCGTCGAACGGGGCCACCGCCACCTGCTTGCCCGGATCGTTCTCCGGCGTGTTATAGCCATTGATGTAAATGGTGTCGCCGTCGATCACCGGCACGCTCTTCATCTCCGACGCGAGCCCGTGCAGGTACCACACGATCTCCCCCGTCTTCGCCGAATAAACGTCCATGCGGAACGACGCCGGCGCCACGATCAGCGATGTACCGTCGGCGTCTTTAATAATGCTCGGCGTCGAATGTCCGCTCAGCGCCTCCGGCCTGGGCGTCTTCCATCGCATTTTGCCGTCCGCCAGCGCGAACGCCGCGATGTACGATCCGCTCGATTGATCGCACACCAGCACCACCTCGTCGTCCACCACGACCGGCGATGACCCCATGCCGTACACATTGTTGAACGGACCCAGCGGCGTATGCCACCGCTCATTTCCGTCGAACCCATAGGAGACCAGCCCATAGTCGCCGAACGAAACGTAAATATTCTTCCCATCCGACGTCGGCGACGGCGATGCGGGACTATTGCGATTATCGAGCGGCTCCTTGCGCGTCCGCGGCGCTTCGCGGCGCCACAAAATCTTCCCCGTCCCCCGCTCCAGCGAAAATGTCAGCAGCTTGTCGCCCTCGTACGCTGTCAGGAAAATTCGATCGCCCACCAGAATCGGCGACGAATGTCCCGGCGGCAGCGCCACGCGCCACCGCATGTTCTTATCGACCCCGAACTCCACCGGGAGTCCCTGAGCCTCATTCACGCCGGACCCGTTCGGCCCGCGAAACCGGTCCCAGTCGCTCGCAAACACGCGCGTCATCATGATGCCGGCAAGGAAAACTTGTAAACTAATGCTCATAAACCAGTGACTCCTACTATACAACCCACGTCCGCGGCACTCGATAGGTGGACCCGCGAAGTAGTGCAGTGGCACTTCAGCCCGGACACCGGCACGCCTTTCTGGATCGAGCGCGCCAAGACTCTCGACTTCGATCCTCTCCGCGACATTCATACGTATCAGGACCTCGATCGTTTCGGATTCTTCGAAGATGAGTGGCTTCGTGGCGGACCCGTGCGCCGCTGGGTGCCGAAGGCTTATGCGAACAAGCCCATCTTCACCTTCGAAACCGGAGGCTCCACCGGCGTGCCGAAATCCCGCATCGCCCACGAGGATTTCCGCATCGATTACGAAGCCTTTTCGGACACTCTCCCCGACGAATTCTTCCCTCGCGGCGCCGACTGGCTGCACCTTGGCCCCAGCGGTCCCCGCCGCCTCCGCCTGGCCGTCGAGCATCTCGCGCAGCATCGCGGCGGCATCGCCTTTTGCGTCGATCTCGATCCCCGCTGGGTGATCAAGCTCATCAAGCGCGGTGATATTCAGGAAGCCGAGCGCTACAAACAGCACTGCATCGACCAGGCCTTAACGCTCCTGCGGGCCCACGAGATACATTGCATGTTCACCACTCCGAAGCTGCTCGAAGCCCTGTGTGAGAAAATCAACCTGCGCAGCGCCGGCATTCAAGGCATCTTCTGCGGAGGCACCGAAATGACCCCTCAGTTCCACCGCTTTGCCAAGGAAGAACTGCTGGGCGACGAGATTTATTTCGCCCCGACCTACGGCAACACCCTAATGGGCCTCGCCGTCCACAAGCCCTTCGATATCGCCGACAACTACGCGGTCATTTATTATCCGCCCAGCCCCCGAGCCATGATCGAAGTCGTGGATGCGGACAATCCAACTCAGTTAGTGGATTACGGCAAGACCGGCCGGGTCCGTCTGACTACCTTGACCAAAGAATTCTTCATGCCCCGTTTCCTGGAGCGCGACGAATGCGAACGCGAACCCCCCTGCGAAAAATACCCCTGGGACGGCGTACGCAACGTGCGTCCATTCAGAAAATTCCAAACCACAGTAGTAGAAGGCGTCTACTAATGAGACTGGCTTTTCTCCTCTTCCTTTCCCTCCCCCTCCTTGCCGACGACCGCCTCCTCAACGAAGTCACCCGCCTCGCCAAAATCACCGACGGCGAAGTCGGCCTCACCGCCATCCACATTGAATCCAACCGCCGCATCGACCTGAACGAGACTCATCGTTTCCCCATGGCGAGCACCTTCAAGGTCCCCATCGCCGTCCAACTTCTCTCCCGAGTCGACCGCGGCGAAATTCGTCTCGACCAGATGGTCGCACTTGAGCCACACGATCTCCACCCCGGCAGCGGCACTCTTTCGAATCTTTTCAAACAGCCCGGCGTCAGCCTGAGCGTCCGCAATCTTATGGAACTGATGCTCCTGATCAGCGACAACAGCGCCACTGACGTTGTCCTCCGCCTCGCAGGCGGCCCCGAAGCCGTCACCACTAAGATGCGCGATCTCGGCATCACCGGCATCAACGTGAATCGCCCCACGGTCCGGCTGATCTCCGAATGGCTAGGTGCGGATCTCCCTCCGGAAAAAGACTGGACCCCCGACCTCTACGGCAAACTCTACTCCTCCGTGCCGCCCGCCGCCAAAGCCGCGGCCGAAGGGAAATTCAACATTGACCCCCGCGACACCGCGCAGCCCTCCGCCATGGCCGAGCTTCTTCTGAAGATTTACAGCAAGAGGCTTCACAAACCCGAATCCGCCGAACTACTGCTCGACATCATGCGCCGTTGCCAGACCGGAGACGCTCGTATAAAAGGAATGCTCCCGCCCGATACCGAGCTAGCCCACAAAACCGGTTCCATCGGAGGCACCGTCAACGACGTCGGCATCCTGACTCTGCCCGATAACGCCGGCCACGTAGCCATCGCCCTCTTCGTGAAACAAGGCACAAAACCCGAAGTCAGCGAAAGAACAATAGCCCAAATCTCCCGCGCCGTCTACGACTACTTCCTATTCGCAGCAGTGGGGCAGGTCCCCGACCTGCCCGCCGCCTCGAAATGATATGTTCAGATAACATGCAGGCCGCGAAGTCCCGCTACGCACTCCTCACCCTCGCATTCCTGCCCACCCTCTCCGCCCAGCCCCCCGAGGTCCGCGCGATTTTCGAAAAATCCTGCTACGCCTGCCACGGTCCCAGGCTCCAATCCGCCGACCTTCGCCTGGACACGAAGCCAACGAGAGCAATCGCCCCCGTTCTCTACCAGCGCATCACCGCCACTGACCAGACCCGCATGCCCATGGCCTCCAAGCCCCTGGACCCTCAGCAAATCGCCGTCATCAAGAGATGGATCGATAACGGAGCGCCCTGGCCGGAAGCCGCCTCTCAAACGTCCACCCACTGGGCGTTCCTTCCTCCCGTGAAAGCCCCGCTCCCCAAGAACGCCGCCTCCCGCAACCCTATCGACAATTTCATCCAGGCGAAACTGGCCGCCGAAAAGCTGACCCCTTCGCCCGAAGCCGACCGCCCCACGCTCCTCCGCCGTCTCAGTCTCGACCTGATCGGCCTGCCGCCCACGCCCGCCGAACTCGACGCCTTCTTAAACGACCACAGCCCCAACGCCTATGAGAAGCAGGTGGACCGCCTCCTCCAATCCCCTCACTATGGGGAAAAATGGGCCCGCACCTGGCTCGACGCTGCCCGCTATGCCGATTCCGACGGTTTCGAAAAGGATAAGCAGCGCTCCGTCTGGTTCTATCGCGATTGGGTCATCAACGCCCTCAATCGCGACCTGCCTTACAACCAGTTCATCATCGACCAGATCGCGGGCGACCTCCTGCCCCACGCTACGCAAGACCAGATCGTCGCCACCGGCTTCCTCCGCAACAGCATGGTGAATGAGGAAGGCGGCATCGATCCCGAACAGTTCCGCATGGAAGCCATGTTCGACCGCATGGAGGCCATCGGCAAAGGCATCCTCGGCGTCACTATCCAGTGCGCGCAGTGCCACAACCATAAGTACGATCCCATCAAGCAGGAAGATTATTACCGCATGATGGCGTTCCTCAACAGCACGCACGAATCGAACATCGCCGTCTACACTCCCGCCGAGCAGATGAAGCGAGCCGACCTCTTCCGCCAGATCCGCGAGATCGAAGGCACCCTTCAGCATCACAACAATGGCTGGGAAGACCGCATGGCCAAATGGGAGGCCGAGGTCTCCGCGAATCAGCCGCAGTGGACCGTCATCACCCCCGAAGTCGACACCATCTCCGACGGCGGCCAGCGTTACGCTTTGCAAAAGGATGGATCGTTCCTGACAGGCGGCTACGCGCCTACAAAGCACTCCGTCAAAATGACTGCGAAGACCGATGTACAAAACATCACCGCATTCCGCCTGGAATTGTTAAACGATCCCAACCTGCCGCTCAACGGCCCCGGCCGCTCCCTCCAGGGCACCTGTGCGCTCACCGAATTTGAGGTAGAGGCTTCCGGCGTCAAGGTGAAGTTCGCAAAAGCCACCGCCGACTTCAATCAGCCTGAAAAAGACCTCGAGCCTATTTTCAACGACAAGACCACTCGCCATCGCGTCACCGGTCCAATCGATTTCGCCATCGACGGCAAGGACGATACTGCCTGGGGCATCGATGCCGGCCCCGGCCGCCGCAATCAGCCGCGCAATGCTGTGTTTTTAGCGGAGAAGCCCATCGAGCATGCGGGTGTCCTGGTCATCCATCTGAAGCAGAACCACGGCGGCTGGAATAGCGACGATAACCAGAACAACAATCTGGGCCGCATGCGCCTGTCGATTACGACGACACCCGGCGCAACCGCCGATCCCGTTCCGGCCGGTGTCCGCACAATCCTGGCGATTCCGCGCGACCGCCGCACGCCGGAGCAAGTGCAGACCGTCTTCGGTTACTGGCGCACGACCCTTCCTGAATGGAAGAACGACAACGCTAGGATCGAAGCCCTCTGGGCGCAGATGCCCGAAGGCTCCGCGCAGTTGGTCATGCAAACCCGGACGGACACGCGGGAAACCCACCTGCTTACCCGCGGCGATTTCCTGAAACCCGCGAAGCTGGTCACCCCCGGCGTCCCCGATTTTCTAAATCCTCTCCCCGCGACCTCAGAACCCACGCGTCTGACCTTCGCGAAATGGCTGGTCGATCCGAAAACGCCGACCACAGCGAGATCCATCGTCAATCGCATCTGGCAGGCTTTTTTCGGAACCGGCATCGTCGCGACATCGGAAAACTTCGGCACCCAATGCGAACCCCCTTCGCACCCTGAGCTGCTCGACTGGCTTTCGGTCGACCTGATGGAAAACGGCTGGAGCCTCAAGAAACTCCAGCGTCTGATCGTGACCTCGGCAACCTATCGCCAGACCTCGACCATCACGCCGGAGGCTTACGCGCGAGATCCTTATAACGTCCTGCTGGCGCGCGGCCCCCGCTTCCGCGTAGACGCCGAAATCGTCCGCGATATCGAGCTCGAAGCCAGCGGCCTGCTGAACGACAAAATCGGAGGCCCCAGCGTCTACCCGCCCGCCCCCGATTTCCTCTTCCAGCCGCCCGTCAGCTACGGGCCCAAAAACTGGTACGAAGACAAAGGCGAAAACCGCTACCGCCGGGCCCTCTATACCTTCCGCTACAGATCGGTTCCGTATCCGATGCTGCAAATTTTCGACGCCCCCAACGGCGATTCCTCCTGCGTGCGCCGCTCGAGATCGAATACCCCTTTGCAAGCCCTGACAACCTTAAACGAACCCTTGTCGATCGAAGCCGCCAGAGCCCTGGCCCTAAAAACAATCCGCGAAGGCGGCAAATCCGACGCCGAAAGATTAACCTACGCCTTCCGTCGCTGTGTCTCACGCCAGCCAACCGAAACGGAATCAAACGAACTCCTGGGCTTCCTGGAAAAACAAACCGCCCGCCTAAAAGAAGGCTGGCTAGACACCTGGTCGCTAACCGGCGAGCCCCCAAAGCTCCCCGATGGCGTAACCCCAGTCCAACTAGGAGCCTGGACCGCGTTATCCCGGGTATTACTGAACCTAGATGAAACCATCACAAAGGAATAACCCATGTGCCCTTCATGCTCTAACTGTTTTCCGTCGTTTGTGGTGCAGGCCGGCAGCCTGCGCGCCGATTGCCAATCGGCGCCCGCATGAAACCCACCAACCGCGCCCCTGAGCCGCGACCGTCAGGCAGCGGGCAAACGCACAAACCCCGCCGCTGGTTCCTCAACCAATGCGGCATAGGCCTAGGCGCAATGGCTCTTACCAACCTGCTAGAAGCCGCCACCGACCCATTAGCCCCCAAAACCCCCCAATTCCCCGCCAAAGCCAAACGAGTCATCTTCCTCTTCATGGCCGGAGCCCCCAGCCATCTGGAGATGTTCGATTACAAACCGCAACTCGCGAAATTCAACGGAACCCTGCCTCCAGCCGACTTACTAAAAGGCTACCGAGCCGCCTTTATCAATCCGAACTCGACTCTTCTGGGTCCGAAGTTCTCTTTCAAAAAGTACGGCAGCAACGGCGCGGAGCTCTCCGAACTCCTCCCTCATCTCGCCACCATCGTCGACGACATTGCCATCGTCAAGTCCATGACAACGGACGCCTTTAACCACGCGCCCGGACAGCTTTTGATGAACACCGGCACCATGCAATTCGGCCGACCCAGCATGGGTTCCTGGGCTACTTACGGTCTCGGAAGCGAATCGCTCGATTTGCCGGCGTTTATCGTGTTCAGCTCCGGGAAAAAGGGACCCAGCGGTGGCAATTCGTGCTGGGGCAGCGGCTTTCTGCCGACGGTTTATCAAGGCGTGCAATTCCGCGGCAGCGGGGATCCGGTGCTCTATCTCTCGAATCCAAAGGGAGTTGACGCGCAGCTTCAGCGGGATTCGCTGGACTCCATTGACAAGCTCAACCACATGCGCCTCGATGTGGTAGGCGATCCCGAGATCGCCACCCGCATCAACTCGTTTGAGATGGCGTATCGCATGCAATCGAGCGCTCCGGAGTTAATGGATCTCTCGAAGGAACCTCAGCATATCCTTGATATGTATGGCGCGGAGCCCGGCAAGCCGTCGTTCGCCAACGATGCTTTACTCGCCCGCCGAATGGTCGAGCGTGGGGTTCGTTTCGTACAAATTTATCATGAAGCGTGGGACCAGCACGGCAATCTTACCAAGGACATCAAGATCAACTGCCACGAGACCGATCAAGCGTCGGCCGCGCTCATCAAAGATCTGAAACAGCGTGGGATGCTCGACGACACGCTGGTGATTTGGGGCGGAGAATTCGGCCGCACTCCCATGGTGCAAGGCGGGGACGACGGCCGCGACCACCATCCCAACGCCTTCACCATGTGGATGGCCGGAGGAGGCATCAAGCCCGGGTTGGTTCTCGGTGAATCCGATGAGCTTGGCTTCAACGTCGTGAAAGACAAAGTCCACGTCCACGATCTGCACGCTACCATCCTGCATTTGCTAGGGTTTGATCACACAAAGCTAACCTATAAGTTTCAAGGCCGCAATTTCCGTCTGACCGACGTTTCCGGGAGCGTGGTGAAGGAATTATTAGCCTAGGCTCCCCACTCCGCCGCCAAAAACCGCTCCCGCAGGTCGCGACTCTTTTAATGCCCTTGAAAATCATGCGTACCAACAGAGCCGCGACCAGCGGGAGCGGTCACCCCCAGAGTTTCCACACAGACTACAGCAAGTGGAACGTCACCTGAATCGTCGCATACACCGCGACTGCTTTCCCATCTTTCATCCCAGGCTTAAAAAGCCACCTCTCGACCGCCTCCATCGCCTTTTGATCGAGTCCTAACCCCAGTGATTGCGTCACTTTGAGGTCTCGGGCGTGACCGGTTTCATCCACGATCACCATAAGCGTGACTGTCCCCTGCCACTTCGCTTTCCGAGCTTCTTCCGAATATTCTGGCTCGACTTTCCTGATGATCGACGGCTGCGAGACTCCTCCTCCGATCCGGTAGACGCCCCCGCCGAAGCCGGGGCCTCCCGTTCCGGGTCCCACTCCGTCCCCGTTCCCCGATCCGATTCCTCCACCGAAACCCGTGCCGTTTGACGGAGTTCCCATCCTCCCCAGCGGATCCCCGTAGTTGGGAGCGCTGATGTTCGGGACCTCCGACGCGATGATCGTCGGGACCATTGGCAATTTTGAGTCAGTAGCATCGACTCGCGGCGGTGTGAACTGCTTTGCCGCCGCTTTTGGCAGTTTGCCTTTGCTCGCGTCCAGCGGCGACCGGCCGCCGCCTCCGCCGCCGCGGGTCACTGCTTCATAAGGTTTTAGATTCGGCGCAATCAGCGTGACCGAATTTTTCATCAGTTGCTGCACCGGCTTCAGCGTCCCCAGCATCAGGATCAGCGCGACTGCGGCGCAGTGAATCAGCAGAGAGGTAAACCCTGCCATGGTCTCGTTTCCCTTATACATTCGTGTCATGCGATCGTTCTCCTTAAGATTGCGAACCGAGCTGCGAAAGTGCGAGAGGGACTGCTCCAGGCGGGCCAGCCTCGCTTGGCACTGGGCACAGTGGCCGGTATGCGTCTCCCGTTCGGGCGATAAGTCGCCGACTAAAAAGCTCGAAATTTCCTGCGACGACAGGTGACTCATTTCTTTTCCTCAAGCGCGGCCCGCACTGCTTCGAGCGCCCGAAACAAGTGCGTCTTTACCGTTCCGAGCTTCATTCCAGTAACTTCCACGATCTCCAGAAGATTCAAATCCTCCACAAACCGCAACAGCAAAACCGTCCGCTGGCGTTCACTCAACTTGGCCGCCACACGCCAAATGGCTTCTACCTCCTGCTTTACCGAAAGCATTGATTCCGGAGACAGTTGGCGGTCCGGAACCACATCCATGACGTCGGTCAAATCCGCCTTCAGTGCACGGCGCCAGAATTTCAGGCGTCCGCTGGACTCGTGATCGCGCACCAGGTTTGCAGCTATCTGCAACAACCAAGTGGGGATACTGGCCGCGCCGCGGAACTGATCGCGGGCGCGGTACGCCTTCACAAAGCACTCCTGCGTCAAATTCTCGGCGGATTCGCGGTTCCGAAGCGATGCCAGGAGGAAGCGAAAAATCCGCGGCCGGTACTCGGCCACTACCGCGTCGAAATCCGACATCACTTCGGATGAAAGAGCTCTTTCCATCCGCACGTGTAGACCGGTTTGGCTCGGCGAAAGTTTACTAAGTGTGCAAAAAACTCACGATGACCGCTCCCTATGGTCGCGGCTCGCTAGAGCGCAGATAAGCTTTCCGCGACCAACCGATCCGCGACCACAGGGAGCGGTCATCGGCTGAAGCTCGCACCACCCTAATAGCCTTGTACCGTCGCCGTCTTGGAGGGCGGCCAATATTGGCTGCGGCCTGCCTTTGGGCAGGCCTTCGGCGATTAACAAAAGCCGCGTAAAAATGCGGCTGTCAGCCATGATTGGCCGCCTTACACGGAACTATTACTCCCGTGGTGCGTCTTAGGAAGAAATGCGATCCGTGATGCAAGACTTCCGGTACGGACTTCGCGGCTTGCGCACGCAGCCGGGATTCGCGGCTCTGGCGATCGTCGCGCTCGCGCTCGGCATTGGGGCGACGACGACGATCTTCAGCGTGATCGAAAATGTGTTGCTCGATCCTTTTCCTTACACCGATGCGAACCGGATTGTTTCGATTGTGATTCACGATCAGGCAAGCCCGCGGCCCGGGGGACGGAGCTGGTTTGAGGTTCCGGAGTTTTTGGATTACCAGGATCAGAACCATGTTTTCGAAGAAGTGATCGGCGGAGGCAATCAGGACGTTCTCTATACCAGCGGTCCCGGCACGGAGCGATTCGACGGCGCGTACGTGACGGCCAACATGTTTCGCTTTCTGGGCGTTCCGGCACTGATCGGGCGTACGATTTTGCCCGAGGATTCAATGCCGGGCGCGCCTCCCGTATTCGTGCTGGATTATCGCGTATGGCGCAACCGGTTCAACGAAGACCGCAGTCTGCTGGGGCGCAGTTTTATTTTGAACGGCTCGCCGATGACGCTGGTGGGCGTGATGCCGCCGCGATTTACGAAACGTGGAGCGGATCTTTGGTATGCGTTTGCTCTGGATCGCGCGGCGAATAAGAAGAGCGATCTGATGTTTCAGGCTCGGCTGAAACGCGGCGTTTCGGTGCGCGAGGCGGAGGCCGATATCACCGTCATCGCGCAGAGGCTCGCCAAGGAATACCCCAAAAATTATCCCCAGCGGTTTTCCGTGGAAATTGAATCTTGGATTGACAGCCTCGTCGGACATTTTCGAAAGACGCTGTATACTTTGGCCGCGGCCGTCGGGCTGCTGTTGTTAATTGCATGCAGCAATGTCGCGAACATGTTGCTGGCGCGCGCGACGTCGCGCGAAAAGGAGATGGCGATTCGAGCGTCGATGGGCGCGACTCGATGGAGGGTGATCCGGCAACTTCTTGTAGAGAGCCTTCTTCTTGCGCTGGGAGGCGTCCTGCTTGGATGCGCATTCGCGTTCGCCGGGATCAAGTTGATCGTTACGTTTATTCCGGACGGAACCATTCCTCATGAGGCGGTGATTGGACTGAATGTGCCGGTATTGTTATTCAGCCTGGGGGTGGCGGTGCTGACTGCGCTGCTGTTCGGCCTGGCTCCGGCGCTGCAATCGGCCAGGCGCGATATCGTCGAGCCGTTGAAAGCGGCGGGAAAGGGAATCAGCGGAGGGTTCAGAAAAGGGAAATTGCGGAACGCGCTGGTAGTGATCGAAGTTGCGTTGTCGCTGGTGCTGCTGGCGGGGGCCGGGCTGTTGATGCGGAGTTTTGTGGCGTTGCAGGAAGTGGAATTGGGTTTGAATCCACATCATATTCTGGTGGCTCGGCTGCCGCTGCCGAAGGGGCAGTACAAGACGGCCGCGCAGATACAGGTTTTTTTTCAGCCGCTGCTGGAGCGATTAAAAGTGTTGCCGGGCGTGGTGGCGGCTACCGAAACCAGCACTCTGCCGCCCTATGGAGGGATTCCGAGTCAGTTCGATATTACCGGCAAGCCGCATTCCGACAAGTGGGAGGGAATGTATCAGTTGGTGAGCGAAGGTTATCTGCCGACGCTGGGGATCAAGCTGGTGCGCGGGCGGCCTTTATCCGAGGCCGACGTTCATACGGCGCGCAAGGTGATGATGATCAATCAGACACTGGTGTCGAAATATTTCGGGAAAGACGATCCGCTGGGGCAGATGGTACGGATCGAGCAACTGGAAGCGATGCCTGAAACGGGGGTAAACCAGGCCGTTTTTGAGGTAGTCGGTGTAGTGGCGGATGTGAAGAATCACGGAGTGCAGGAGCCGGTGGGGCCGGAGATGTTCATTCCATACACGATTACGGGATCGTTTGAGAGAGGGATTCTGGTGCGGACTTCGCAGGATCCTTTGTCGATGCTCAATGTAGTTCGCCAGGAGATTTGGGCCGTGGATCATAATGTCGCGGTGACACTGACGGGAAGCCTCGACGATTACCTGAAGCGCTTCACATATTCCGAGCCTCGGTTCAGCCTGATTTTGCTGGGTGTGTTTGCGAGCGTGGGCCTGGTGCTGGTGGGAGTGGGGATTTATAGCGTGATTGCCTATACCGTATCGATGCAGACGCAGGAAATCGGTTTGCGGATGGCGTTGGGAGCTGAAAGAGGAGACGTACTCACGATGGTCCTGCGGATGGGTCTGCAGCTTGTGCTAGCGGGCGTGGGCATCGGATTGTTCGCGTGTTTCGGAGCGACGCGCATTCTGGCAAGCCAGTTGTGGGGGATTTCTCCCCGCGATCCGGTGACGCTGTCAGGTGTGGTGATGGTGATTGTGGCGGCGGGAGCGGCGGCTTGTTATTTTCCGGCTCGAAGAGCGACCAGGGTGGATCCGATTGTGGCATTGAGGTATGAGTAGCGGCCAGTCGCACCCGAATAATCATAGCCCCTGGCGTAAGCCTGGGGCTTCGGCGCCCTGGTGGGGATAACGGTATCGCTTCTCTGCGACAAGCCCCTAGCGGCCACAGAGGGCGATTGCCAATCGCCCGCAGGCTGCCAGCGTGCCTCACACGGTATGCAGTTAGTACCGTTGCCGCTTTGGAGGCCGGCCAATATTGGCTGCTGCCGCCTTTCAGGCGGCTTCCATGGATTGTTGCGGAGCCTGCTCAAAAGCAGGCTGCAGCCAAAATTGGCCGCCCTACAATGCGACGCTCGGGGAGGCTGCGCGCTGTTCCGGGGTAAACGCTAAGGAGAATTCCTACGCGGCAGTAAACATCCGGCCGCGCTGTTTGTCTAAGGTCACCTGCGCATCCGCGAACGGGATTGCTCCCCGCGATCCGGTGACGCTGGCGGGAGCGGCGGCCAGGGTGGATCGATTGTGGCTTTGAGGTATGAGTAGCTGAATAACTCAAACACTCCGCTCCCTATGGTCACGGCTCGGAAGCACAGCAGCTCGTTTTCTACCGGGCCGTGACCGCAGGGAGCGGTTTCAGCAGTCTCTTCTGGCGAGCCTGCCCACACGGAATTAGCGCGGCACTCGCTCAGCGACGAGTTTTTTCCACTTGGCTGCCCGCTGTTCCGCCGTAAACGACAATGCGAAATCCCATGCGGCAGGATACATACGCCCCCGCTGTCTTTCTACCGCCACCTGGGCATCGGCGAACTCGCGGCCCCATAACGTGACCCACACGTCGTAAATCCACAGGAAAAGATATTTATGCTCCTCGTCGCCATCGAACATATCCGCCTGCAAACGATGGCCCAACTCGTGGACCAACGTTGCCTTCTTCGTGTCCAGAGGATAACTGGCGCGAAGCTGCATTGGCTTTTCCTTGTATCCGGAATAGCTTGAGACCTCGAGGATCATCGCCTTCACCTCTCGATCCTCAAACTTCAGTCTCGAGGCCGCCTCCATCGCCGCGGTGATTGCGGCGCCTTCGCGAGCCCAGATGGACTGGTATTCGAGCGCTGGCTCAGAAAACTGCTCCGATGCCGGTTCGAACACGATTCGCAGTTCCTTGCTCTGCGCGGAGCAGGGCATCGCGGCAAACAGTGCCCAAAGAAGGAGCTTCATGTGGATTCGACGATTGGGGAGTTGACGCGGTTAGGCGGCGCCGCCCGGTCTAAAAACTAATATTCATGCCGCTGGCTTTTAGCCGGGTGACCAAGGCATCGCCCAGGCCGGTGGCTGGCGTAAGGACTCCGGCGCGGTCGGGGAGTGGATCGAGGGCCAGGGTCAGGGCGGACTCGCAGAGGCATTTTACCGTGACGCGGTTGCCGGGATCGCCTTGATCGCCGATCAGGCCTCGGGCGGTGCGGCCGTCTTCTGTTCGGGCGAAAAAGTGGCAGCGGAACCATCCGTTGTCCATGGTCTTTTTCGACGGGCCATGGCCGGGCGCGGGAGCCATCGCGCGAATCACGCTGCGCATCGATGGCGAATGCAGCCCCCGTTCCAACATCCGGCCGAAGTCGGCGAACAGCGACGCGGCGAAATGCCGACCTGGGCGTATTCCTGATAAGCGAAGTCCGTGCCGAGGATCGCGCAACTGCGGCGGACTACCCGGGTGTTGATCGCGGCTAGAGGGAAGGGCGCGGTCCAGGATTGCGCGTCCGCGTCGTAGCGCGCATCATGGGGATCCAGTTCCATGGGGCGGGGCGGGCGGCCGATCGAAGGACTCAGCAGGAAGGAATCCGCGAAGGCTTTCACAGCGCCGGATTCGTACATATTGATGACCGAGGCGAGGGTTCCGCCGTTGAGGCCGCCGCGCATTTCGATGAAAGTTTTCACCTCGGCGGTCTGCGGTCCAAGGGCTTGGGATATCAGCATGGCTCCGAGGTCTGAGGGTACGGAATCGAAGCCGCAGAAGGGAATGATGCGGGTGCCGTCGGCCGCGGCCTGGTCGTGGTAGCGATCGATCAGCATGCGGACCCAGGGGGTTTCGCCGGTGATATCGACGTAGTGCGTATGGAAGCGAACGCAGGCGTCCACGAAGAGGGTGCCGTATACGGCGAAGGGGCCGGCGGTGGTGAGCAGGACCCTGGTGCGCTCGACCAGGGCGTCGATTGCGACGGGATCGGCAGCGTCGGCGGTCAGTATGGGGACGGAGGAGTTTAGTGCTTCGAGTTTGGCTCGATTGCGTCCGGCGATGGCCCAGCGGAGGCCGGCCGGCGCGTGTTCGGCGAAGTAGGCCACGGTTTGGCGGCCCGTGAAGCCGGTAGCGCCGTAGAGGATCACGTCAAAGTCGCGGGGCATGTTCACTACGAAGAGGGCAGGTCGGGAACCTGCCCCACTAGTAGGATGATGAGAAGCGGTAAACTGCTGATACCACGCCGCTTTGCTTCCGAGCCGTGACCGAAGGGAGCGGTGCTCATGAGTTTTTCAGCACCCTGCTAGAGATTCACCGTTACCCGCATGAACGTGGCGGGCATATCGGTGCTGCCGTCGGCGCTCTTGTTCTGTTCCTTGGCCTGCTCCAGAAGCTGGTGGTGAAGGTCCTCCAGTTTTCCGTTTTTTTGAGCCGCATCGACGGCGTTCATGGTGGGGCCGTAGAATTTCATCAAAGCATCGACCCACTGCGCAGGGGTCCGGTCGGGAGAGCGGAAGTAGAACGTGTCTTTCAACGTGGAAATGTTTTCCCGAGGGACTCCGGCCTGGGTGAACCGCTCGATGACGTGAGCTTCGACGCCCCAGGTCATGGGACTGATGAAGCCTTCGGGAGGCGGAGGCATGAACGAGGAGCTGATCTTGAGGAGCTGTGACACGAACGACGTCGGATCGTTAGGGATCCAGTTGCCCATCACGATGCGGCCCCCTGGTTTGGTCACGCGGACCATCTCACGGGCGACGTCGAAGGGGCGGGGAGCGAACATGGCGCCGAACACGGAGACGGTCAAATCGAACGAATGGTCGGGCACGCCCTGGAGGTCGCAGGCGTCTCCTTCCTGAAATGTGAGACGGGTGAGTCCAGCTTCGGAGGCTCGTTTATTCCCGGCATCGACCAGGTTGCGCGCGATGTCGATCCCCACGACTTCGGCTCCGAGCCGGGCGAGAGGCAGCGCAGTAGTGCCGTCGCCGCAGCCGAGGTCGAGCGCGCGGAGCGGCGGAGTCACGGCGAGGGAGTTCACGAATGCGTCTCCGGATTCACGCATAAAGGACGCGATCTCGGTGAAATCGCCTTTTTCCCAGAGGGCTTTGTTTGGATTCATAGTTGGTCCTTCATATTACAGGAGCCCGTGACGGACCGCTCCCGATGGTCGCGGCTCTTTTGTTAGTAGTTGCGCCGTTCAGAGCCGCGACCATCGGGAGCGGTCAGCTGCAACGCGTTCCCACAATATTACAGGCGCCCGGATGTTGGGCGCCTCCGAAGGACCGCTCCCGCAGGTCGCGGCTCTCTTGGTAGTCGCGCCGTTCAGAGCCGCGACCTGCGGGAGCGGTCCTTCGCACGCCGTTTAAAGGCCGAACACGGTGCGGATTTGCTCCAGGAACGCCACGATTCTTTCGCGCGGATCGCCGGTTCCCAGCGCTTCGAAGGGCAGCACGCCGCGATAGCCTACTTTGTCGATGATGGCTTTTATGCGCTTGAGGTCGGTGTTTTGATCTCCCACCTTCTCTTTGAGCTGCCAGGAGACGGCGTACGGCACCAGCTTTTCGATCTCTTCATAAGGTTCGTTCGCGCGCAGGCTGCCGACGTCCAGGATGTCGCCGAACCATGGAGAATTCACGGCCTCGATTACGCGGATGGTTTCGGCCGCGGTTTTCAGGAAGTCGTTGTGTTGTTGCAGGCCGAGGATGACGCCGTGCTGTTTGCCGTAGTCGGCGCATTCCTGGAAGGCGGGGATCATCCATGCGAGGACCTGATTGAAGGTCTGGCCTTCGGGCCGCGCGCGTCCGCTGAAGACGCGAATTACGGGAGCGCCAAGTTTGCTGGCGACCTCGATCCAATCCTTCACCATCTGAATATCGCGCTTGCGGGCGGCGGGGTCGGCCACCGTGAAATCGTTGCGGACGCCGGTGCCGCTGAGCTGCACGCCGTTCAGGAAGGCGGTCTTTTTCAGTGCGTATACATATTCGTCGGTGGGGGCTTTCGGATAACCGGGGAAATAGTAGCCCGTGGCGTCGAGGGCGTCGACCCGATGCTGGGCGCAGAAGTGGACGACGTCGTCCAGCGTCATCGTGTGCGCCATGAGCGGCTTGTCGAAGGAGTAGGCATTGAGGGCCAGCTTCAGTTTGACGCCGGGCTCGCGGGGAACTCCCGCACCTCGCGCGGAGGACGCGGCTGCCAGTGTGATGGACTGAGTGAAGAACTTTCGGCGGGTGTCCATGGATAACTATTTTATACCTCTCGGCAAAGGCATCACATGTCCATCACAAATAATATTTCTTTCCCTTTCTGCGACTTGCGCAACTCTCCCCAACGATCTTCTATTTTCCCTGGAGTACCATCCCATCGGAAGGAGCAAATGTCGAGACATGTGGATTCGTTGGGTTCGTTTCGTAATTTTCGTTAGCATATCCCCTCCATGACTGTCGGGGTTCGGTGTCGGCGTGGAGGACGAGGATCTTCTACCGAACCCCGACAGTTATGGAGGGTGTCATGCCAGCATCGATTTCCACGATTCCTCATCGTGTCCGATACTGAGCCGGTTGGCGGCTCGCACCAGCGGGAGGTGCAGCAGTTTGGGGTCGCGCTCGATTTTGGCCAGCAGGTCGGTGTCGGTCAGGCGGAGATATTTTATCGACGGATTTTCGCGGTCGACCAGCGCGGCGAGCGTGAAGCGGTCGATGAATCGCTTGATTTCGACGGGGGACATGGGCTTTTTTTGCAAATCAACGATCTGGATAGAGGCGCGGCGCTCCTTGAAGAAGCGCTCGGCGGCGCGGGTGGCTTGCGAGCCCTTTATGCCAAAAATTTGGATCGTCATTCTTCGCGAAGGACCGTGATGGGGTCCACGCGGGAGGCGCGGCGCGCGGGGGCCCAGCAGGCGATCAATGCGATTATAGCGAGCAAAGCGGCGACGGAGGCGAACGTAAACGGGTCGGTGGCGGCGACTCCGTACAGGAGGTTTTTCAAGGCTCGGGTGGCAAGCCACGCGGCGACCAGGCCGAGGGCGAGTCCGATGCCGGTAAGCGCGAGACCCCGCCCGACTATCATGCGGATGACGCTGGAGGCGCTGGCGCCGAGGGCCATCCGGAGTCCGATTTCGCGGCTGCGCTGGGTGACGGCGTAGGAGAGCACTCCGTACAGTCCGATGGATGCGAGCAGCAGTGCAAGGGCGGCGAAAGTCCCGAGGAGAGTCATCTGCTGCTGGCGGTCGGCGACGTTGAGGTCCACGATTTCGTCCATCGTGCGGATGAAGGAGATGGGTTGCTCGGGATCGACCGAGGCGATGACGCGGCGGACTGCAGGAGTCAGCGCTGTGGGCTCGCCTTTGGTGCGAATGACAAGCTCATCGGGACCCCATTCGAAGTCCAGGGCGGTGATGGGCACGTAGACGCCTGGCTTCATGGCGAGTTCGTAGCCTCGTTCATGAACGTCGGCAACCACGCCGACGATGGTTCGAGGGACCGGATTCTTCATATTCACTGAGATGCGGTGCCCGATCGCCCTTTCGTGAGGCCAATAGTGGCGCGCGAAGGTTTCATTGATGACCACGACCGGCGCCGTTTCGCTGATATCGGACGCGGTCAGCAGGCGTCCTTCGAGCAGCTTCACTCGCAGCGTTTGCAGGTAATCGGAGGAGCCGACGCGGAACAAGGCATCGGGAGAGAAGTTGCGATCGGCGGTCTGGCCTTCGATTCGATACCCGGACGTGTTTCCGATGCTCTCGAATGGAAGCGTGGAAGAGAATGCCGCGCTCTCGACGCCGGGAAGGACGCGGACTTGCGCGAGCACGCGGTCTATGAAGTCTCGCGTCTTGACCAGATCTTTCCCTTTCGGCCCAAAAGCAGTGCGCATGGTCAACAGGTGGTCCGGCCGGAAGCCGAGATCGATGGCACGAAGCCTGGCCATGGTTTGAATCATGAGGCCGGCTCCGGTGAGCAGCACCAGCGCGGTAGCGACTTCGAGGACCACCAGGGCGTCGCGGGTGTTGCGGCCGCGGGTATCGGCGCCGGTGCGTCCACCTTGTTTCAAGGCGTCGTTGACGGAGGCCCGGGCGGCCTGAATGGCGGGGATGACACTGAACAGCAGGCCGGTGAAGAGAGAGATTCCGAGGGTGAACAGAAGGAGGCGGGCGTCAAGCGAGGGTTTCGCGGTGTTGGGGAGTCCGGTGGGGACCAGGCGGGCGAGCACGGTCATGCCCGCGAGCGCGAAGGCGAGTCCGAGAGTACCGCCGGCGAGCGACAGCATGGTCGCTTCGGTGATCATCTGGCGGACCAGGCGGCCGCGTCCTGCTCCGAGTGCGGCGCGGACCGCGAGCTCCTTTTTTCGCGAGACAGCGCGGGCCAATAGGAGGCTGGCGAGATTGGCGCAGGCGATCAGAAGGACGCATCCGGCGGCGCTCATTAGGACCAGCAGTTCGAGACGGGTGTTGCCCAGCACGTCGTCTTTAACCGGAACTACGGCCGAGCCGACGCGATAGTTGGAGTTTGGATACTGCTGTTCGAGCTGCTTGGCGATGGATGCCATTTCCGTGCGGGCGCGGTCGAGCATTACACCAGGGGCCGCATCGGGCTTGAGTCGCGCCACCACGGTCAGGAAATGCGAGTCTCGTTGGGCGCGTATGGTGGGGGTGAAATTGATGGGCACCCAAATGTCACGCAGTTGATCGCGAAACACGAAGTCGCGGGGCATCACGCCGATGACGCTGAACTTCCTTCCATCCAGAAGGATGGGCTTGTCGATCTGTTTGGGGTCGCCCATATAGCGGCGCTGCCACAATCCGTAGCTGATGACCACGACTTGTGCTCCGTCCTGGTCTTCCTGCTCGGTAAAGGTTCGTCCGACGAGGGGAGCGACGCCTAGAACCGAGAAGAAATTGGCGGTGACGGCCTGGCCGCGAAGTTGTTCCGGAGTCCCGTCTCCAATCACGGTCATGCCGCGGTACCGGACAGCAGCCATGTCGGTGAAGACGTGGTTCTGGGCTTTCCAATCGAAAAAATTGGCGGGGGCAGGAGTGTTGTTGGGGAAGCCGATGTGGCTGGAGTCCTCGAACACCATCACGACGCGGTCGGGATCCTGATAAGGGAGAGCGCGGAGGACGACGGCGTCGAGGGTGGAGAAGATGGCAGTATTGGCTCCGATGCCGAGTGCGAGGGCGAGGATCGCAATGGCGGTGAAGGCGGGGGCTTGGCGAAGGAGGCGAAG
This sequence comes from Bryobacterales bacterium, assembly GCA_963813145.1. Taxonomy (GTDB): domain Bacteria; phylum Acidobacteriota; class Terriglobia; order Bryobacterales; family Bryobacteraceae; genus Palsa-187. The sequence goes on along the minus strand of CAWEXX010000004.1, from coordinate 835,282 downwards.
GCCGTAGCGGAGATCGGCTAGGAGAGTGCGCATATTAAAGGAATACGGCCGAGGAGCGCAAAGGTGTGCAGAAATTCTTGTAGGCGACCAATATTGGCCGCCCTACAAGACGGCAACTAGTGGAGTGCGTCACTCATAATGAATTATCTGTCCCTCGTGGCGCACGCGCCCACGCGTGCCACGTCGAGTCGTGTCGACGTTCAGCTTTTGTTTCCGCGAGCCTGGGAAGGTCTTCACCGCTATCGATGCGGCACGCGAGGACATGTGCGCCACGTAACGCAGACTAGCTGCGCGCGGCGGCGGAGATTGCGGTGCAAGTTTGTTTCAGCTTGGGGGCCAGCGAGCGGGCGCGGTGCACATCCATCCGGAAGACCGGGCCGGAGATGCTGAGCGCGGCCACCACTCGTCCATCGGGTCCGATGACGGGCGCTCCGATGCAGCGGCCTTCCAACTCATTTTCCTGATTGTCGATGGCGAAGCCTTGTTCGCGGACGCGTTCGAGCTCGGTCATGAGGGCGATCCGGCTGACGATGGTAAAGGGGGTCAGGCGCGGCAGGCCCTTCAGCCGGAGCAGGCGGAGCACTTCCTTTTCAGGCAGAGCGGCCAGCAGCACTTTTCCGATGGCGGTGGTGTGCAGGTGGCGGCGGTTGCCGACCTTCGACGACATGCGCACCGATTGCAGGCTTTCGACCGTGCTGATCACGACGACCTCGCCGGCATCGAGGATGCCCAGGTTCACGGTTTCGCGCGACAGCTTGGCGAGATCCTCCATTTTGGGCGGAGCGACGCGGTTGAGTACCTGCTCGATCGGGAAGGGTTGCGTGAGGTCGAACAGTTTGCGGGCGACGCGATAGGCTCCGTCCTCGCCGCGGTCGAGGAAGCCTCGCGATTCGAGCGTCGAGAGGATGCGATAGACCGTGGCTTTCGGCATATCGACGATGCGGGCCAGGTCGGAGAGCTTGACGCCGGCGTGCCTGTCCTTGATCGTTTCGAGGATATCGAGGGTCTTATGAAGGACCAGAACCCCGCTGGTTTCGGGCGCGCCCATTTTCATACTGTTTCACATAGTAAGACACATTGTTTCATATTCGTCAAATTTTAATTGACACCCGTGGGAAACTTGCCTATTCTCTAGTAGCGGGATGCGGCCTGTCTTGTCTCGCGATGTGAACCATGATCGTTTCGAACATTTCTACAGATTCTTGTTTTATACGCGGAACGCAAGCCAAAAAGGGCCGGACGCGGTGGCTGACGCCGGAATCCGGCGCGGTGCAGCAACTGCACTACGGACGAATTATTCTGGATTCGGGCAGCGAGCGATTCGGGAACGGCAACCACGAAACAGGGCTGATTTGTTTGAACGGGCGGGCCGAGGTGAAGGCCGGCGGGAGAACGTTTTCGCTGGGGCTGTACGACTCGCTGTACGTGCCTCGCGATTCCCACATCGAAGTAACTGCTGCCGCCGTCGGCTGCGATCTGGCGGAGATTTCTGCTCCAGTGGAGCATCGCTATCCTTTGCAATTCGTTCCCTACGCGAGCGTAAAGAGCGATCCTCGGCTGCATTTCAAGACCGGAGCGACCTCGTTTGAGCGCACCGTGAATATTCTGATCGGCAAGAACGTGGAAGCAGGGCGTATTTTGGCCGGCGTGACGTTCAGCCAGCCGGGCAACTGGACGTCGTGGCCTCCGCACGAGCACGCCGCGATGCTGGAGGAGGCATATGTGTACATCGCGATGCCTGCGCCGGCGTGGGGAATGCAGTTTGTGTACACCGATCCGAAGGCCCCGGAGCTCGCGCAAGTCGTTCGCGAGGGAGATTGCGTGGTGATGCCGGCGGGCTATCATCCCAACGTCGCGGCGCCCGGCGGATCGATCAATTTTCTGTGGATCATGGCGGCCCATCGCGAGGTGGAGGACCGGCAATTCGGGGTTGTGAATGTGCAACCCGAGTATGCAGGCGGCGGGTCGGGCCTGGAATCGGGGCGGGCGCAGTAGAATGATGCTTTCAGGTCGGAGTAGCGCGGCAGCTAATATGCCCCCCCTGAGCCGCCATGCGTCAGCATGCGGGCAGACGAGAGAATCGAGCCGGCAGGTCGGGGACCTGCCCCACTTAGTGGTTGCGGCATTGGCGCTGAGCTTTGCGTCGCTGGCATTCGCGGAGGCGCGGATCAAGGTGATCAAGGTAGCGATCACGAATCCCTCGGGGGTGGCGCGGGCGGCGGAGAACATCGTGATCCCGGTGGCGGAGCTCAAGCGTATTGCGCCCGATTTTAAAACAGCCGCCGTGATCGTCACGACCAGCGAGGCGTCGACGCTTGCTGAGGACGCCCGAACGCTGGAGACTGTGGAACTGCCCTCGCAGGCCGACGATCTGGACGGAGACAACAAGGCCGACGAGATCGCTTTTCAGATCGACCTGAAGCCGGGGCAGACTCGGATCGTCACGATCGCGTACGGCGAGCAGTTCACCATCGCACGGCTCCGCGGCGAGTATGCGAAGCGCGCGCATAGCAAGTTCACGACGAAGTACGAAGGACTGGGCTGGGAATCCGATCTGACGGCGTGGCGCATTTATTTCGATAAGCGCAACGCCATCGATCTGTTCGGCAAGAAGCGGCCGGGATTGTATCTGGAAATGTTCGGCGCCCCGGACTGGGATTATCATGCCGAATCGCCGCTGGGGCGCGATATTTATGATGTCGGCGAGGGGTTGGGGCTGGGCTCGGTGGGCGCGCTGGTGAATGGCAAGGCAGAGAAAGTGGCCGACGTCGCGGAGCGCAAGTGGCGGATTCTGAGCGACGGTCCCGTGCGATCGATTGCCGAGCTCGAATACAAAGGTTGGAAAGTCGGCGGGCGGACAGTGGACCTGGTCAGCCGTATTACGACATGGGCCGGCGAATACGGATTCGAGCATGCGATTCGCACCGTGAACGGAGATGGCATCACGTTCATCACCGGGCTGCCGGCCAAGGACGGCGTGAATGCGGCGGGCGCAAGCGGGGATCCGTCGATTCAAGTGATCTCGACTTGGGGACATCAAGTGGTGTCGCCGGGCGCGAGGAAGAAGGTGATGGTGCCGGATCAGGACCTCGGCCTCGCTCTGTTTGTTGCGCGCGACCAATCGGGCGAGGCGTTCACGGACGGGCTGGATCATTTGATCAGGTTGAAATCGACCCCGGCGCACTGGTATATCGCGGCGGTGTGGGACCAGTTGCACACCGAAGATCTTTTGGGAACAGGGACGAATGCGGCCCGCCGCAATTTGAACGGCACGCTGATGCCGGCGGCCAACACACCCCCTACGAGAGAATCGTTTGTCGAGTATGTCGGGTGGACCAGCGCCAAAATGGCGAAACCGGCTGCGATCAAGATTCTTTCAGAAGCGGCTGCGGCCGAGACTGCGCCGCCCGATACGCTGACGCCGACACATCGCACCTATAAGGAAGCGATCGCGCTGATGCGCCAATTCGCCGACCGGACCGCGAAGGATTATGAGGCGCAGGTTCTGAAGAGCGCTCCCGCGTCGATGGACAAATTCAACGGCTCGGGATTTTTCACCGAAGGCGACAACCAGGGGAATTGGAAGGATCAAAAGGGATATTTCTGGACCGGAGGGTTCTGGGCGGGCGAATTGTGGAAATTATTCGCCGTCACCGACGACCCGCGGTACAAGTCCCTCGCAACCACCTGGACGGCGCGTCTCGTGGGCAATGAACACAAGGAAAATCACGACGCGGGATTCTTAAATCTGTATTCTTCTGTTTTGGGATACGAATTATCAAAGAATCCCGAATATAAAGCCGGCGGATTACGGGCGGCGGCTCGATTAAAAGATCTCTTTAACCCCAATATCGGGTTAATATCCTCCTGGGGACCGAATGGAGACGACACCATCATCGATACCATGATGAATCTACAGATCTGGTGGTGGGCGGCGCGCGAAACTGGGGACCCGCAGTGGAAGGTATTGGGACTAAAGCACTCTCTAAGGTCGGCCGATTGGTTAATAAAGTCAGACGGGTCGGTCTCGCAGTCCGTGCATTATAATCCGGGCGACGATCGTCAGGAATTTACTTCGAGCAACGTTGTGACGTCTTACCCAAACCACACGGCGCGGTATGACAAAGTGTTCACGCACACGCACCAGGGTTATTCGGCTGACTCCACTTGGGCGCGCGGGCAAGCGTGGGCGGTGTACGGATTCACGGAAGCCTATCGCGCTACGGACGAACCGAAATTGCTGCAAACGGCGCAGAGGACGGCGGACTATGCGTTGGATCACCTTCCGAGCGACGGAGTGCCCTGGTACGATTTCACCGACGAAGGCGTTCACTTCAGGAATCGCGACAGCTCTGCCGCGGCGATTCTGGCGGGCGGATTGCTGCGGTTGTCGGAAGTATCGAAAGACCCTGCGAAGGCCGCATCGTATCGCGGCGAAAGTCAACGAATTGCGCAGTCGCTGATCGACCGGTATTTGTCGAATGACGGCGTGCTGCGACACGGATCCGGAACCCGTCCTCACGACGGCTGCCTGGTTTATGGCGATTATTATCTGCTCGAAATACTCATGAGGTTAGCTCAGTAAATATATGCAAAACAAACTTTACCGCCTCGCAATTTGTCTGTTTGGCGCGCTCGCATTGCAAGCGCAGATCACGACTACCACTATTTCCGGAATCGTCTCCGACTCCTCGGGCGGCGCGATTCCCAACGCTCAAGTGACGGTCTCGAACATCGGAACGGGAGCCACCCATACGGCTACCACCAACGTTTCCGGCGCGTATCGCATCGACCTGCTGCCGGTGGGCGACTATGAAGTGGAAGTCAGCGCGAGCGGATTCAAGAAGTCCAAGCAAACGGGAATCTCGCTCGAAATGAACCGCGCGGCTCGCGTGGACGCGGTGCTCACCGTGGGTTCGGTGAACGAAGAAGTATCCGTGACGGCGGACGCGCCGCTGGTGAATACCAGCAACGCGCAGATCGGCCGTACAACTTCGGGCTCGGAAATCGTCAATCTGCCGATCGTGGGGCGCAACGTGTACACGCTGCTGAACCTGACGCCGGGCGTCGATTCCAACGTGAACAGCATCGTGCTGGGATTTCCGCAGCAGGTGACCATGATCAACGGCGGCGTCGACGGCGGCGCCGGATCGGTGAACTACTTCCTGGACGGCGGCACCAACATGACGGGGCTGCGCAACACCGGCAACATCGCGCCGAATCCGGACGCGGTGGAAGAATTCCGCGTGATCACCAACAGCTATAGCGCCGAGTTTGGACGCTTCGCCAGCGGCGTGATCAACATCATTACCCGATCCGGAACCAATCAGTTCCACGGCTCGCTGTTCGAGTTCCTGCGCAATACGGATTTGAACGCCAACACCTGGGGCAACGCGGGCTCGACTCCGCCGCTGCATCGCAATCAATACGGCGGAGCCGTGGGCGGTCCGGTGATCCACAACCGAACGTTTTTCTTCGGCAGCTATTCGGGCTTGAAACAGATCACCAACAATTTCCTGACCGGCGCGATCGTGCCGGACATGGCGGAGCGAGGCGGCAATTTTTCCGAGTTGCTCAATTCGAAACCCGCCGTCCAATTGACCGATCCCAACGCGGCGAAGGCTCCGTTCCCCGGCAACATCATCCCGATGGTTCGCATGGACAAGACGGCGCTGAATATTCTGAATCAGAATATCCCCCAGCCAAATCTTTCGGGAAACGGCTGGCAGGGAGTGACTCCGAGTCCTTATAACACGGACGAGTTCCTGGCCAAGGTGGACCATACCATCAGCGATCATCAGGTGATTTCGACTGAGCTATTTCGAAACCAGCGGACACAATTCCATTCCCGGCGGCGGCAATCTTATCTGGTCGACACAGAATTTCGACTGGCGCCAGCACAATGCCAATGCCAGCGACACCTACACGTTCACCCCGGACATGGTGAACCAGGTGTGGGCTTCCTACACGCGCAACTTCGGCGGACGCACGAGCACGCCAGGCGTATCGCTCGGGAGTTTCGGCTCGAACTACCAGATCCAGGGCACCCCTTCGCTGCCGCAAATCGCGGTGACCAGTTATTTTACGCTGGGACAGGCAATTTCCGGTCCGGTCGCCGGCACTAACTTTTACTCGGTGCGAGACGTTTTCAGCTGGACGAAAGGCAAGCACACGCTGAAGCTGGGCGGCGAGCTTTCGCTCGACAAGGACATTCAGCAGACGCTGCTGAACAACTATGGCGTGTTCGCCTTTAACGGGAAAAAGTCCGGCGACAACCTGGCCGATTATTTCCTGGGCTTGCCCAACACGATGAACCAGGACACTCCGGTTCTGGCGCTGGCGAACTTCTTCACGGGCGCGCTGTTCGCGCAGGACGACTTCAAAGTGGCGAAGCGCCTGACGCTGAATCTGGGCGTGCGGTGGGACGTGCAGCAGGCTCCCACCGATCCGCAGAATCGCGAGGCGACGTTTGTGCAGGGCCAGCAATCGAAGATCCTGGCGACGGCTCCGCTCGGTCTGCTGGTGGTGGGCGATCCAGGGGTCGAGCGCGGCGTGGTGTCGACCAAGTTGGGACACATCAGCCCGCGCATCGGGTTCGCTTATGACGTATTCGGCGACGGCAAAACGTCGATCCGCGGCGGCGCCGGGATCTTCTACGGCAGTGTCTCCGGCAACGAATGGAACACCATGTCGAACTATCAGCCGTTCGCGGTTCGCCAGCAGTTCCCGAACGTGCAATCGCTGACGAATCCGTACGGCAACCTGCCCGGTGGAGTTTCGCCGTTCCCGATTTACTATGACCCGGCTCATCCGGCATTCATCTATCCGGCGACGGTTTACGGGTTCGCGGAGAACTTCCGCTGGCCGTACACTTATCAGCTCAATTTCTCAGTGGAGCGGCAGATTACGAAGGATGTCAGCATGACCGCGGCCTATGTCGGGTCGCTGGCCCGGCGCCTGCCGTTCGCTTACGATTTGAACTATCCCACGTACAATTCCACGGCCACGACGGCGAATGTCAACGCGCGCCGGCCGATCGACACGAACGTGTTGGCGAACATCTATTCGGGCGAATCGATCGGCAACACCGCCTACCACGGCTTGCAGGTCACGGTGGAAAAACGCATGGGGCACCACCTGGGCGTGAAGGGCTTCTACACTTTTTCCAAGGCCATCGAAAGCATGACGCTGGAAAACAACACGCTGATCGGCAACGTCGAGGACTTCCACAACATCGCTCTCGATCGCGGCCGGTCGGATTTCGACCGCCGGCACAGTGCCGTCACCTCGGTGATCTGGAACATGAGCTATTTCGATAAGACCACTCCGTTCCTGAAGGCGGTGATCAACGGCTGGCAGCTTTCGGGCATCGTAACGCTACAGAGCGGCTTGCCCTTCAGCGTGGTGACGGGCGCGGATTCGAACTTTGACGGCAACGCGAACGACCGGGCGAATGTCACGGGCAATCCTTTCCTCGATCCGAACCGGGCGCGCTCGGCTGTAACGGCGGCGTGGTTCAACACCGCGGCGTTCAGCCTGCCCACCGGCGGCCAGGATGGCAATGCGGCTCGCAACCTGATGACGGGTCCGGGAACGAAGAACGTCGACCTTGGAATTTTCCGGAATTTCCGGATTAAGGAAAAGTTCGACTTCCAGCTGCGCGGAGAGTTCACGAATGCATTCAACCTGGTGAACTTGAGCAATCCGAACGGGACGTATAGCACGGCGGTGAACAATAATTTCGGTAAGATTCTGACGGCGGCTCCGATGCGCGGGGTGCAAGTCGGACTGCGGCTTTCATTCTAGATTACCGGCGATTTCGAATCCTTGTCTCGCACGAAACGACCGCTCCCGCTGGTCGCGGTTCTGTAACTGACCTTATGGAACCGCGACCAACGGGAGCGGTCATTCGGCAGGTTGGTAACAACCCCGGAGATACCGCTTCCTACGGTCGCGGCTCGCTATTCCGGCCAAAGCGAGCCGCGACCACAGGGAGCGGTACTGCCAGTGTTATACCTGTTCTAATGACGCGACGCGATTTTGTACTCTCCAGCGCGGCGGCGATGGCCGCAGCATCGGCAGCACCGGAAGCAGTGGAAAATCCCTCCCGCGGACAGCGCCTGACCAAAGGATGGGAGCACTACCGCGGACAGCTGGGCGGCGTCTGGGAGGTATGGCGAGGCGACAAGGCTAGCGATAACGTTTCTTGGACGCCGGTGGAATTGCCGCACTGTTTTAACGCGCGCGATGCCGTGGATCCGGACGAGGCTTATTATCAAGGTCCCGGATGGTACCGGACAAATATCGAGGTCGTGAATCCGTTTCCGGGCGGGCGCACGCTGCTGGAGTTTGAGGGGGCCGGACAGAAGACGGAAGTGTGGGTCGGTCAGAAGCGTCTTGGGAAACACGTGGGCGGATACGACGAGTGGACGGTCGATATCACGGATGCGGTTGCCGGCCAGAAGACTGTGCACATTGCGATTTTCTGCGACAATTCGCGCGATCTGGAGATGATCCCGTCGAGCCTCAGCGACTTTAACCTCTACGGAGGTTTGTATCGCTATGTGAATTTGCGATACGTTCCGGCGATCTCAATGGAACGGGTTCACATTGACGACGGAGCGGTGACAGCACGGCTCTACAATCCCTCGGGCTTCAAAGACGACGTGTCGGTGGTGATACGGATTGAAGATCCTTCCGGCAAGTTGATCCACAGTCAATCTGTCACGATGAAGGCGTGGGCGGGAGACCAGCAAGTGGCCCGATTTAAGGTCGAGGCGCTGCAGTTCTGGTCTCCGGCAAAACCGTCGCTCTATCGATGCAGCGTGTCGTTAAAGAGCAAGCACGGCGAAATGACGGTCGAGCAGCGATTCGGGATTCGGACCGTCGAATGGGTCGAGCACGGTCCTTTCAAGATGAACGGCGAGCGGCTGCTGCTGAAGGGAACGCAGCGTCATGAGGATCACGCCGGCCTCGCCGCGGCGATGACGGAGGACCTGATCCGAAAAGAGATGCTCATGATCAAGGACATGGGCGCGAACTTTATCCGGCTAGGGCATTATCAGCAATCGCGAATCGTGCTGGATCTGTGCGATGAACTGGGGCTTCTGGTGTGGGAGGAGATTCCGTGGTGCCGGGGAGGCGTGGGCGGCGACCGGTACAAAGACCAGGCGCGCAACATGATGCGGGCCATGATCGAACAGCATCGCAATCATCCGTCGGTGATCTTGTGGGGACTGGGGAATGAGAACGACTGGCCGGGGGATTTCGACAAGCTCGATCAGAAAACAGATATCCGCGCCTTCATGACGGAGTTGAACACGCTGGCGCACACGCTCGACCCATCGAGACAGACTGTGATCCGGCGCTGCGATTTCGCAAAGGATATTCCGGACGTGTATTCGCCGTCGATCTGGGCGGGCTGGTATAGCGGGCGCTACACGGACTACAAGGCATCGTCTGAAAAAGAAATGAAGCAGGTCCGGCATTTCATCCACTCCGAGTGGGGCGGCGATAGCCACGCGGGGCGTCATGCGGAGGATCCGGACAAAATCATCGCGCAGATCGCGGCCGGAGGAAGGACCGATGAGCGGGGGCTCGATTATTTGCTGACGGGCGGGCAAACGCGCGCATCGAAAGACGGCGACTGGTCTGAGACCTACATCTGCAACCTGTTCGACTGGCATTTGAAAGAACAGGAAACGATGGAGTGGCTGACGGGCGCCGCGCAGTGGGTCTTCAAGGATTTTTCGACGCCGCTGCGGCCCGAGAATCCGGTGCCTCGCATGAATCAGAAGGGGCTGGTCGAGCGCGACCTGACGCCGAAGGAAGGCTATTACGTTTTCCAATCGTATTGGGCCGAAAAACCGATGGCGCACATTTACGGGCACTCTTGGCCGATGCGATGGGGGAATGAAGGCGAGCCAAAGATGGTGAAGGTCTATTCGAATTGTCCCGAGGCGGAGTTGTTTGTCAACGGCGTGTCATGCGGCAAGAAAACCCGGAACAGTCAGGATTTTCCGGCCGCAGGATTGCGATGGATGGCGAAATTCGAAGAGGGGAATAACCGGATCAAGGTGGTCGCGCGAAAGGGAGCGGTGGAGGTGGTGGATGAGATCACCACGTTCTATCAGACCCGCCCATTCGGAAAGCCCGCGCAGTTTGAATTGTCGCAAACGAAGGTCGCCGGAGGGCTGATCCAGGTGGAGGCGTGGTTGATGGACGACGGGGGCAGAATGTGTGTCACGTCGCGCAACGAGGTGCGATTCGAACTGGCGGGAGACGGGCTGCTGATCGACAATTTAGGGACGTCCAAGGGGTCGCGGAAAGTGGAGTTGTGCAATGGGCGCGCGTATATCAGTTTGAATCCGCGAGGGGGAAAGAGTGTGGTGTCGATATCGTCGCAGGGGCTGCCGACGGCGTTTATCACGGTGGGTTAGGCGCGGACACGAAACCTGAGCCGCGACCGTCAGGGAGCGGGCAAGCGAGGAAACTCTAAAACCGGATCTTCGACGTAACCAAAATCCATACCTTCTCCCACGTCGGGACACGGATACGGCGCGTCAGCACGTCGTAATTAGACTCGACAATCTTATCGAGCAGCTTCGAATAGATCCCGATAAGAGCTCTGAGCGACGCTCGGCTGCCCGGATGGATCATCGCGATCAGAGGGGCCGACTCGCGGTAGTAATCGCGCGCGCGGTTGGCCTCAAACTCCATGAGCCGAAAAAAACCTTCGGTGGAAACGAGAGTGGCGGGCGAGACGCCGAAACGCGCGAAATCCTCGGCCGGGATGTAGACGCGGTCTTTCTCGTAGTCCTCGCGGACGTCGCGCAAAATATTGGTGAGCTGGAAGGCGATGCCGCACTTTTCCGCCAGCTCCAGCGCTTTCGGATCGTCGAAGCCGAAGATATGGATAATCGTCAGGCCAACTACGCTGGCCACGTGATAGCAGTAGTCGTAGAGCTCGGCGAAAGTTTGTACGCAGCGCGGCTCCAGGTCGCTGGATACGCCGGCGATCATGTCGAAAAAATATTTATGAGGAATTTTGTAGCGCTCCACCGCATCGACGAAAGCCGGCCAGAGAGGATGGTTCCCTAGCCGGCCGTCGAGTGCGGCTTCCAGATCGTCGCGCCAGCGGGCGATAGCGAACGCGCGGTCGGCAATTCCTTCGTCGTCGCTCAAATCGTCGCAGTAGCGCATGAACGCGTAAATGGCGCACATCGCTTCGCGCTGCGGCAGAGAGAGCAACAGGAAAGAGTAGTAGAAGTTTTTCGCCTGCGTGCGCGCGACCTGCACGCACCATTCATACGATTCTTCGACTGTCAGGTCGTTCATGCGGCCGGTTTAGACGCAGGTAACAAAGCCCGGCGAGTGAGCGCGCTCAGCAGCAGACCGACGCGTTCGACTTTCGAGATCGACGGGCGCGCGCGCAGCACGTTGTAATCCTGCCGCTCGATTTTTTCGAGAATCTTCAAGCCGCCGCGGCTGAACAGATCGAGGTCGATCGACAGACGCCGATCCACTTGACCGGCCAGGGGCAGGCCTTTCAGAAACAAATCGCGCGCCACGCCCATCGATTCCTTCATGGCCTCGCGGAACCGATCGTCGAACTTCCGCTCAAATAACGATTCCACCGGATATCCATGCCGGGCGAGCACGTCGAGCGGCAGATAGACGCGATCTTTCTCCAGGTCGACGATGACATCCTGCCAGAAATTCGCGAGCTGCAAGGCGGTGCAAGTGGCGTCCGATAGTTCCTGGCGCGCGGCGTCGCGATAGCCGCAGAGTCCCAGCACCAGGCGTCCCACGGGATTGGCCGAGTAGCGGCAATATTGGAAAAGTTCTTCGAAATTTTGATAGCGCGTGACCACCTGATCCTGCTCGAATGCTTTGATCAGATCGTCGAAGGTTTCCTGCAACAGATAGTGCCGCTCCGCCGTGGCCTGGAGCGCCACAAACACCGGATGCGATGGGATCGCCGGCATACATTGCCTGCAATTCGGTGCGCCACCAGGCGAGCAAACGAAGACTCTCTTTGGTATCGCCGATTTCGTCGGCTAAATCGTCCGCCCAGCGGCAGAACGAGTAGACGTTGTAGAAATCCTGATGCAGACGCTTCGGCAGCAGGAAGCTGACGACGTGAAAATTCTCGTAGTGATGCGTCGCCAGCCAGCGCGTGTAGGCAAGCGATTCCTCGAGCGACCACGACTTTTTTAGTAGCTGTGAATCGGCGACGAAAGCGGCAGGAGCGAGAAACACAGCCGTTTATGGAATGATCGCCGTCTTCAAATGACCGTTGTGGCTCATCAGGTGCTGCATCACTTGCAGCAGGTTGGTTAGCGGCTCAGAGTGATTGACGAAATCCTTCGCGCCCACATAACCGCGGCTCACCAGGTCGAGCGCTTTACGAATCAGCGCCGGGCGTGTGATGGAAACTCGCCTTGCACGTCAGTTCGGAGTAATGCAGCAGGTTGGTATCCAGGCTCAGGTGCGTCCCATCCGGACATCCGCCGAAGAAGTTCACCACGCCGCCGCGCCGCAGAAGCTGGATCGCAAGCTGCCAAACTTCCGGCAGCCCGACCGCTTCAATCACCACGTCGGCTCCGCGACCACCGGTCATTTCATGCACGGGACCCACCACGTCCGCGCCTTCGCAGTTCAGAACCGTTTCGTCGGCGCCCATTTTGGACGCGCGCAGCAACTGCTGCGGCCGCCGTCCGATCGCGATCACGCGCGCGTTGCAAACCGCCTTCGCCAGCCGCACGAACATCATGCCGATGGGACCCAGACCGATCACGGCCACAGTATCGCCAGGACGTACTCCGGATTCTTCCAGCCCGCGCAGCACGCACGCCAGAGGCTCGACTAACGCCGCGTCCTCATAGCTGACGTGATCCGGCACTTCATACATGTTCTTGCGCACGATGCGCTCAGGAATGCGGATATATTCGGCGTAAGCTCCGTTGTTGAACAGCAGATCCTCGCACAGATTTTCCTGATTGCGCTTGCAATAGAAGCACTCGCCACACGGAGCGGAATTCGCGGCCACCACTCGCTGGCCTAACTTGAATCCGCGAACGTCCTTGCCCATCGCCACGATGTCGCCGCCCAACTCGTGTCCGAACAATGCGGGAGGAACGATCATGCGGGCGTGATAGCCGCGGCGGAAAACTTTGACGTCGGTCCCACAGGTCAGCGCGGCTCGAACGCGCACCAGCACGTCGCCCTTGCCAATCTGCGGAACATCAACCGTCTCGATCTGCACATCCTCTTTTCCGTAGAGAACGGCAGCCGTCATCTGCTGATTCACTCTTTCCACCTCTGTGGCTGTACTACTATCTTTAATGATTCTTCGTCAGGATGCAACGCGCGATCGATTCCTTCATTAATATGATTTAATGTATACCGATGAGAAATAAGCCGTTCGACCGGTAGCGAACCGTCGAACACCATCGCCGCGCCCTCCGCCTGCACGTCGATCGAAGCGCTGTAAGAACCGCATAACATGCGCTCCCCCATGCAGATATCGGCACCGGAAAGGTCCACGCGCTCCTGATGTGACGTTTGCGCGAACAGCAGAATCTTCGCCCCCGGCCGCGAGCATTTCACCGCCTGCTCGACGATTCCCTTGGCGGAGGCGGCCACGATGACCAGGTCGGCTCCGCGCCCTTCTGTCATCGAGTCGGACGGCGAGTTCCAGATCCTCACCGCGCGGATCGTACGATTCCAAAGCGCCAAACTCGCGCGAGAGTTTGCGGCGCGCCGGCATCGTGTCGGTCGCGACGATCTTCGATCCGATGCGCGCGACCATCATCGTGAAGATGAGACCGATAGGTCCCTGACCGAGAATCGCGACCACATCTTCGGGCTGCGGATCGATCTGCTTCACGCCCTTGAGGCACGTATTCACCGGCTCGACGAAACACGCCTGATCGAAGGAAACGCCGGCGGGAATTTTCTCGACGCCCCGCTCGACGATCCAGTCCATCGCGCGGACGTATTGCGAAAATCCGCCGCCCGCCGGCTCGTATCCCGCCGTGACGCCGACTTTCTTGTAGACCGGACACTGCGCGTACAACTTCCGCGAGCAGTAAAAACATTTTCCGCAAGGGATGTGGTGGAAGACGATGACGCCGTCGCCCGGTTGAAATTTCGTGACGCCGCGGCCGACTTTCGCAACCACCCCCGCCGTCTCATGTCCGTAAATTCGAGGCGCCGGCAGCAGATTGTATTCGATCTTCTTGAGATCGGTGTGGCAGATGCCGCACGCTTCGACGCGAATCAGAACCTCGCCCGCGCCGATCTCGGGAACCGGAATCGACTCCACTTCCACCACGCTATCGCCCTTATACACGGCGGCCTTCATGGTGGCCAGTGCGACAGGCTCGACCGACTTGGTGGGACTAAAATCGACAGTCTGCAAAAAATGCTCCTAATGATTCGGATGCCACATTGCAATTGGCTTCGAGGCGCCGGAGCGCCGGAATGCGTGTCCACGGACGGCTGATGGCGGCCATCGCGATTTTCGGCAGACTGAACCGTCCCGCGTCATCGCGATACAAATTGAAATCGAGCGGCATGTCTTCGTTCGCGGTATCGGAAACGGCGCGAATACAATAAAACGGCACGCCCCACTCTTCGGCGACTTTCTTCACCGCGCCCGCTTCCATCTCGGCCGCGATCGCACCGGTTTTTTCGCGCAACTCACGTTTCTCCGCCACCGTCGCGATCACTCGGTCGGAAGAACTGATCTCGCCGCTGGCAAAACCCGCGGCGCACGGAGCGTCACCCCAAACGACGATATCGCCGACCCGCAACGACGGATCGAGCGCACCGCAAAATCCCGTATTGATAATGCCGCTTACGTCCATCTTCTGCCTGAATACTTCCGCGACACATCGCGGACCCGGTCCGTTCGCCACCAGCCACCATCGGTCGCCGTCGCGGTAAACTTCACGCGCAAACTTCGCGTCTTTCCTATTGATCTTCGTTCCCGGTCCCAATCGTTTCAGAATCCCACTAAACTCGCGAGCTTCAGCCGCGACCACCAACCACGTCCGCACTAGCAATATCCGTTCGCCCGAAACCATTCCACCGCGCGCTCCAACGCGACCGCGGCCGGTCCCGGTGCGTAACCCAACTCACGCGCCGCCTTTTCCTGGCGCACCCACATTTTCTTCCGGGCCATCTTCACTCCATCGAGTGGCGCCAGCGGCTCTTTTCCCGTTACTCCCGCCCAAGCCGTCGAAACCACTCCCACCGCGTACGCCACGGCGTATGGAATCCGAATCTTCGGCGCCGGACGCCCGACTGCTTTCGCCAGCATTCCGAAAATCTTCTCGAGCGTCAAATTTTCCGCTCCCAGAATGTACCGTTCCCCGACCCGTCCCCGCTCGCAAGCCGCTAAATGACCCGCGGCCACATCTCTCACATCGACCACATTCAAGCCGGTATCGAGAAAAGCCGGCATCGCACCGCGCACAAAATCGACCAGCATCTTTCCCGTCGGCGTCGGCTTGAAATCGTGATCGCCCACCGGAGCCGTCGGATTCACAATCACCACCGGAAATCCGCCCGCGGCAAACTCCAACGCTACTTGTTCCGCTAAAAACTTCGACCGTTTGTACGGCCCCTGCATGTCCTCGATGCCCACCGGTGTCTGCTCGTCGCCAATTCCGTCCTTCGGAATTCCGATACAGCCCACCGTGCTCGTATAAACGACTCTCTCTACCCCACTACGTTCGCGCAGCTTCCAGCAGATTCCGCGTGCCCTCGACGTTCGACCGGTACATCTCTTCGGGATCGCGCGTCCACAGCCGGTAATCGGCCGCCACGTGGTAAACAACGCCACACCCGTCCACTGCCGCGTCCAGCGACTCAGGATCCCGCAGGTCACCCTGAACCGCCTCGACCCCGTCCAATTCCTTCAACCGCGCCGGATCGCGCACCAGTACTCGAACCCGCTCTCCCCGGTCCAACAACTTGCGCGCCACATGCCAGCCGACAAATCCCGTGGCGCCCGTCACCAGCGTCGGTTTCATCGGCGCTCTTCCGCGTTCCTCAGGGTTCATGCGCGGGGGCCTAGCTTAAGAGCCAGCCCAACTGTTTAAACGGATCGCTGAATTTCGAATTAATGCCGTACGCCGCCGACGGCTCATAGCCGCAGTGCACCATGCACTCAGCGCAGCGCGGATCGTTGCCCTCGCCGTAGTTTTCCCACGGCGTCTTGGTCATCAGACCCTCGAACGTATCGTGATGCGCGTCGGTGATCAGGTAGCAGGGGCCTTTCCAGCCCTTGACGTTATACGTCGGCATGCCCCACGCGGTGCACGGCAGTTCGCGGTCGCCTTTCAGAAATTCCATGTAAATCGGAGACGACACCAGCGGGAACCGCTTGGCCATCTTGTCGATATCCTTGAACTTCTCGTGAACGTCGTCGCGCGTCAGGAAAATTTCGCGCTGATTCACCGCCGAATATCCGTAGGCCGGCGCAATGGCATGCCCGTCGACCTTCAAGGGCTCCAGGTATTCGTACAGCTCCCAGATTTCGTTCATGTCGGTCTCTTTATAGACCGTGGTGTTGGTGAAAACTTTGAAGCCGGCGGCCTTCGCGGCTTTGACGCCTTCGATCGCTTCCTTGAAAACGCCTTCGCGCTCGACCGAGAAATCGTGATTCTTTTCCATGCCGTCCAGGTGGACGTTGAACACCAGGCCGGGATGCGGCGTGAACTCTTTCAGCTTCTTCACCATGAACATGCCGTTGGTGCAGAGTTGAATCCACTTGCCGCGAGCCAGAATGTCATTGGTCAATTGAGCGATCTCGGGATAGAGCAGCGGCTCGCCGCCGCAGATCGAAACCATCGGCGCGCCGCATTCATCGACAGCTTTCAGGCACTGCTCCAGGCTCAACCGCTCGCGGATGGACGACTCGTATTCGCGAATGCGACCGCAGCCGGTGCAGGTCAGATTGCACGCGTGCAGCGGCTCCAGCATCATCACCAGCGGAAACCGCTTGTTGATCATCGGGATGCGGTTTGCGCTCGACGCCCGCCGCGGGAATCTGCGCGTGGATGATGCGGAACGGATTCGCGTCGTCCGAGACAGAGTTGTTTTTCTGCCATTCCGGCCGCGGGCGAATCTTGTTCTTGGCGATGTAGGTCGCCATGTCGGCGACTTGCGAAAGAGGAACTCTCATGTACGGTCTGCTCCGTTTGCGCCCCTCGATTTCAAGTAGCAGGACATGGCCAGCACCGGAAACGAATTGCGATAAAGGTGATACTTCAGGTAAAAGACGCGAGGGAATCCGGTGCCGGTGGCCAACGCCTCATCCCAGCTTCCGTCCGACTTCTGCGTCTCAATCAAATACTCGATGCCCTTGTGCAGGCTGTTGCTGGTGGTGTCGCCGCCGGCGAGCAATCCCAGAATCGCCCACGCCGTCTGCGAAGGAGTGCTCTGGGCCGGCGTATACGTATGATTGTCGTAGCTGGCGCAGCTTTCGCCCCAGCCTCCGTCGGCGTTTTGAATCGACCGGATCCACTCGCCGGCGCGCAAAATGTAGGCCTCGCGATCGCTCTCGCCCGCGTCCTTCAAACCGCGCAGCGCCAGGAACGTGCCGTAAATATAATCGACGCCCCAGCGCCCGTACCAGCTTCCATCCACTTCCTGCGTGCGTTTCAGATACTCGACGCCGCGGCGGATCGCCGGATGATCGCCGCTCTACTCCCGACGCAATCAGCCCTTCCATCACGCGCCCGGTAATATCCGGGACACGTCGGATCGAGCATCGCGTTGTGATCGGCGAACGGCACCGAGCTCAGGAAATTCCAGTTGTTATCGACGTCGAACGCCGCCCAGCCGCCGTCCTTCGATTGCATGGCCAGCAGCCAGTGGACGGCGCGCTGCGTCACCGCTTCCTGCTTGGCCGAACTCGACCCGCGGGCTCGCGCCAGCGCCAGCAGCACCTGCGCCGTATCGTCGATGTCCGGATAATACTCGTTGGCGAACTCGAAATACCAACCCGAAGGCTCGACATTCGGCCGCTTCACCGACCAGTCGCCCTTGCGCCGGACTTCCTTGGTCAGCAGCCAGTCCGACCGTCGCGGCTGAGCCGCGCATCCGGAACCACGCCCGATTCGCCCAGCGCGTAAGCCGCGATCGCCGTATCCCACACCGGCGAGAAACACGGCTGGAAGAAGAACCCGCGCTCGTCGTCCACCAGCAAATTGAAGAATTGCTTTTCCGCTTCCTTGACGTCCGGATGATCCTTGGGATAACCCAGCAGATCCAGCGCCATGATGACGTACATCATGGGCGGATAAATCGCGCCCAGGCCGTCGGTGTAGCGCGTGCGCTCGAGCATCCACTGCTCGGCCCGGCGGATGGCTCTGGTGCGGAGCCGCGCGATCCGTGCCGCTCCCAGAACTTCAGGCATTTGTCGGCCTTGAGGAAGAAATTCCGCCAGCTGAAAAATCCTTCGTCGTTCGGAAATTCCAGCGGAACGCCGGGCACGAACAGTTCTTGCAGCGATGAATCCCGCCGGCACCGGCCGCTGCGGATTCATCGCATGCACGATCGACAAAGGAATCACGATCGCCCGCGACCACGACGAAATTTCGTAAATCAATCGCCCCAGCAGAATTCCCTCCGGCGGAATCGACGGCGTCGCTTCCCGCGGATACAGATTGAACAGGCTCAGGTTGATCTTTGTGTAGCTGTTGGCCGCCTGCAACCCGCCCAGCGCCAGGATTCTCTCCCGCGCGCGGCTCAAATGCGGATCGTCGTAATCGAGCCCGGCCAGCTTCAGCGCCGTGTACGCCTTGACCGTCGCGCTGATTTCCGAAGGACCTTCGGCGTAAATATTGAAGCCCGCCGTCCGGCAAGCTGCCGCGCCAGAATCGATCGGACCGCTTTATCGACCAGATGGCGGGTAGGAGGATTCCAAACGCCGTCCTGCGGAGGATGCCGCCACAGCTCGAGAAGAATAAAGTCCGATTCGAGCGTGGTGTCGGCCGTCAGGTCGCCCCACCAGAATCCCTCATCCGTCTGACGCCGCAGCATGTAGTCGGCTGCGCTGCGCAACGATCGCGCCGTTGCGGCCGTCAGGGCTTCGACGAGTTGAAGACTCGGACTCATACGCGCGCGATGGTCTGCAATTGCACCGTGCGGCCGAGTTCGGATGGCAGATTGAACCGCACGTCCTCTTCCTTGATTTCCATTTCTTCGAGTTCGTCGAACCCGCTTCCCTGCAGCGAACTCGATCAATTCCTCCACCAGATTCTCCGGCGCCGAGGCTCCCGCCGTCACCGCCACCGTTTGGATGCCAGAAAGCCACTCTGGTTTCACTTCTTTTAAATCGTCAATCAGATACGCCGGAACACCCATCTTTTCGCAAACCTCAACCAGCCTTCGCGAATTCGAACTGTTCTGCGAACCCACCACCAGCAACAACTGGCACAACGGAACCACCGCCTTCACCGCCAACTGCCGGTTCTCAGTGGCATAACAAATATCCTGCGCCGCCGGACCCTGAATCTTCGGGAACCTCTCCTTCAGCCGGGCCACGATATCCTGCGTCTCATCTAAGCTTAGAGTAGTTTGCGTAATAAAGGAAACGTGCTCCGGATCGGGGATGTTCAATTTGTCGACATCTTCGACGGTCGAGACCAGAATGGTCGCCTCCGGCGCTTCGCCCAGCGTCCCGATCACTTCGTCGTGATCCTTATGGCCGATCAGGACGATGCTGAAGCCTCGTTTAGCGAACTTTTTGGCTTCCAAGTGGACTTTGGTGACCAGAGGGCAAGTTGCGTCGATCACCTTAAGATCGCGCTCCCGCGCCTGCGTCCAAACGGCCGGAGAAACGCCGTGAGCGCTGAAAATCAGCCGCGCGCCCGACGGGACCTCTTCCAGTTCCTCGACGAAGATCGCGCCCGCTTCGCGCAACTCATCGACCACGTGCTTGTTATGGACAATTTCCTTGCGCACGTAGATCGGCGCGCCGTACAGATCTAGAGCAATTTTGACCACATCGATTGCGCGTACCACACCAGCGCAAAAACCACGCGGCCTCAGTAAGATGATCTTCTTAGACGCGGTGCTCATAGGGAAATTCTATTATAGCAAGATCGTTACGACGTCTTGACCCTATCTTACGGCTTGAAACAGAGTGCCCTGGCCGAGGATCCAATTGGGATCGAACCGCCGTTTCACCGCCCGCATCGCCTCGATCTCCGCCGGCAAGTACTGTATTTCCAGCAGGTGCGCCTTTCGCTTCCCAAGCCCATGTTCGGCTCCCACGGTCCCGCCCAGCGAAAACCGCGTCCCGGGCGAGCTCCGTCGTGACAGACTTGGCCGACTGCGAACTGTTCCGGACTGTCCGAGAACGTATTTATATGGACATGCGCGTCGCCGATGTGCCCGAAAATGACGAAATTGTCCCCCACCGCCTGGTGCAGCTTGGTCTGGTAGGTCGCCAGAATTTCGCGATTCTTCTCGACCGGCACCGCGTAATCGGTGCTCAGCTTCATGAACCCGCTCTTGCGGATGCGGGCATTCACCCTCTCCGGCAGCGAGTGGCGGAATTGCCGGAATCGCTCCCGGTCCGACGCCGACATAGCGAACCAGGAGTCGTCTTCGAGCGTCCCGGACATGTCCAGATCGGCGTCACCCTCGATCTCGATCATGAGCGCCGCTTGGTGCGCCACATCCATCATTTTGAGCGACTTGCCATCCAGGTATTCGAGCATCCGCAGCCCGGGCGTTTCCCGCCAGCGGTCGACAGCATCGAGCGCTGCTGCCTCAGAAGCGAAAAACACCACGCCGCCAAGGATTTCCCCAGGAGCCGGCAGCAATTGCAACTCGGCCTGGGTCACAACACCCAGTGTCCCTTCATTCCCGATAAACAGATCGACGTAGTCCATCCCTGGTGCCAGCCGATACCCGGCGGAATGCTTCGTCGTCCGAGGCAGCGGCAGCGCTGGGACATCGAAATCGACCGGCTGACCGCGGCGCACCTCAATCACCCGTCCGTCGAGTAGCGCAACTCGCAGAGCGACAATATGTTCGCGAGTGGCACCATAGCGAAAACTGCGCGACCCACTGGCGTTGGTCGCAATATTTCCGCCGATCGAAGAAGTGTTCTCGGTCGGATCCGGCGCATAAAACTGTCCCGACGCAGCAGCGGCAGATTGCACGTCGCGGAGCAGAACTCCTGGCCCGACGATCGCCCGATTCTGATCAATATTGATCACTTTCAGCTTAGCGAGCGACAATCCCCACCCGCTAAGAGGCGCAGCGCCCCCAGTCACTCCGGTCAGAGCCCCCATCACCGTAATCGGGACATTCTCCGCCGACGCGCGTTTTAGAATCTCAACGACTTGTTCTTCGTTCTCAGGCGAAAAAACCTGTTCCGCGGACCCGGGAAACCCGGACGCGTCGGTGATGTCCATCTTCTTAGTGTATTCTCACCAGATTGTTTCGACAGTCGAGGCGCGGATGCGCCCATCGCGGCTAATGACAGGCACTTTGAGATAGGTCGCAGTCGCTGCTATGATGCGATCCGGCATATCAGGCACGGCGTCGCGAGGCACCGACTTCATTGCATCAACAACCCTGGCGGTCAATGGCGTCTCTATTAACAGTCCAAATGGATCAGCTAAAGCTCGCCTGACTTCTTCGTAGGTTGAGTCGGGGACGCGTTCTTTGTCAACAAGGTACACTAATTCAGCCAGACTTATCGAGGAAACAGCGATGGCTTTCCCTTCGTTTTCCGCCTGGTCGATAAAGGCGCTTGCCTGTTTCGACAAGCGACGGTTGTCGAACAAGTACCACACAACGACGTGTGTATCGGCTACGCCGGCGATCTTCAAAAATTCTCGCCGAAGCCTTTAAACATCTCGCGCCGATTCTCGTCGATTTCCTCCGCCGACGGGCCAGGTCCGTATTTCGCAAGAATCCCGCGCGCAGATTTCAGCGGCTTAGATCGCGGCTGCGATTCTCGGTCCGCAAGTTCCCGGAGCCACCCCTCCAGAGACAGGCCCTCGGCAGCAGCTTTCGCTTCGAGTGCCGCTATCTGGTCCTCTGTAAGATCAAGCGTGTACGCCATTGAAACCTCTACTCCTATTAAACCTCTAAAATCACCGGCATGATCAACGGCCGCCGCGACGTCTCTTTCGTTAGATACCGCTTCAGATCCGCGCGGATCTTCTCCTGCATCACTCCGAAATCGGTCCGCTCCTCGGCCGACGACGAGTTCAGCGTCTTCAGCACGACCTTGCGCGCTTCCTCCATCACGTCCGACCGGTCCTCGAGCGACATGAATCCGCGGCTCACGATCTCCGGCAGCCCTTCGCACACGCCCGTATGTTTGTTGATCGCGATGATCGGCAGTACGAACCCGTCTTCCGACAAGTGGCGCCGGTCGCGAATAACCATATCCTCCACCACCTCATCCAGCGTCCCGGAATCGATGCAGATCCGGCCTACCGTTACCGGCTCGCCCTTGCGAGCGCCCTTATTATCGATCTCCAGCGTCTCACCCGATTCCAGAACGAACGTCGCTTCCAGATTGTAGTGAGTCAGATGCTGCGCCAGTTGCGCGTGCTTCGTCATCTGCCGATATTCGCCGTGAACCGGCACGAAATACTTCGGACGCACCAGGTTCAGGATCAGACGCAATTCCTCCGCGCTGCCGTGACCCGACACGTGGATCGGCGGATTCATCGTGCCATACACAAGGTCCGCGCCGCGCCGCGCAATGTGATTCATCATCCGGTAAATTGCTTTCTCATTCCCCGGAATAATGCGCGCGCTCAGTGCCACCACATCGCCCGTCTCGATCGACAGGTGCTTGTGATTGTCCACCGCCACTCGCGACAGCGCCGACATCGGCTCGCCCTGCGTCCCGCTGACGATGGCGCACACTTTGCTGGGAGCCGTCTGCATCATGTCCTGCGGACGCAGCAGAATGCCGTTCGGAATCGTCAGGAACCCAAGATTGTGCGCGATCTCCGTCGCCGTGTTCATGCTGCGCCCGATGAATGCCACCTTGCGCCCGTACTCGTCCGCCGCATCGATAATCTGCTGCAGTCGGTGAATCGACGAGCTGAAGCACGAGATGACGATCCGCCGCGGCGCGCGCATAAACAACTCCGCCAGCCTCGGCGCCGACTGCGCGTTCGCTCTCCGTGTAACCCGACCGGTCGACGTTGGTCGAATCCGACATCAACAGCAGCACGCCGCGCTTTCCATACTCGGCGAACTTGTGCAGATCGAACAATTCGTTGTCGGTCGGCGACGGGTCCACTTTGAAATCGCCGGTGTGCATGATCACGCCCAGCGGAGTCGTGATGGCCAGCGCCACGCAGCTCACCGTCGAATGCGTCACGTGAATGAACTCGATCGAGAACGGCCCCAGCACCAGCGTCTCGCCCGGCTTCACCCGGTTGAGCTTCGACTCCTTCAGCATCTCGTGTTCTTCGAGACGCCGCTCCACCAGCGCCAGCGTGAACGCGGTGCCGTAGACCGGAATCTTCATCAGCGCCAGCAGGAACGGAATCCCGCCGATGTGATCCTCGTGCCCGTGCGTCAGGATCAGGCCGCGCACGTGCGCGGCATTTTCCTCCAGGTACGTAAAATCGGGCGTGACGATATCGACGCCCATCAGTTCCGCGTCGGGGAACATCATCCCCGCGTCGAGAACGATAATGTCATCGCCATAGCGGACCGCCATGCAGTTCATACCGAACTCGCCCAGGCCGCCCAGAGGGATGATTTGTAGTTTTTTGTCAGACATTAAACTATCCAAGGTTAGCGCACTATACTAAAAACATGGCAGCCGCCACGCAGATTTCCGTGGACGAGTATCTCAAGACCACCTATCGGCCGGACCGCGATTATGTGGACGGAGAGGTTCTGGAGCGCAACTTGGGCGAACGCGATCATAGCCAGCCGCAGGCGCTTCTCGCGGCGTATTTTCTATTCCGAAGGGGCGAGTGGCGCTTGTGGGCGTTGACCGAACAGCGCGTCCAGGTTACACCGCATCGCTTCCGCATCCCCGACGTCTGCGTACTTCGCATGGACGCTCCCTATGAGCAGATCGTCACTACGCCGCCGCTGATCTGCATCGAAATTCTCTCGAAGGACGATTCCTTCGCATCGATCATCGACCGCCTCGACGACTACGTTTCCATGGGCGTCCCCAACGTCTGGGTGATCGATCCCCACAAGCGTCGCGCTTACACATACAGCGCGGCTGGGACGATGGAAGCGGTCAACGGCGAGCTTCGCGTAGCAGACACGAACATCTCTGTTCCCCTGACTAGCATCTTTGAATCCTGATCCCCCGGCTCACGCCAGAGGTTATGACCCCGTACGTCAGTGCGGGGACCGAGTCCGTTCTATTGACAACAATCCGGAAATCGTGGTTTGATTAGTTGGCTACCCTAGCCGCCTAGGTATATGGCAAACAACTCCGCTCAAACCGCTCTCGATCTCCTAGTCCTGACTGTCCTCGGCCGCCGCGGCCCTCTGCATGGCTACGGCATTGCCAACGCCATTGAAGGATTGTCGGACGAAGCGCTCCGCATTGATGAAGGATCGCTGTACCCCGCGCTCCATCGCATGGAGGAAGCCGGATGGATCACCGCTTCCTGGACCGTCACTGAGAATAAACGCCGTGCGCGAATCTATCAACTTACACGTGCCGGCAAGAAACAACTGGCCGCCGAATCCGACCGCTGGACCAATTTTTCAGCCGGCGTGGCGCGCGTGCTGCGACATGCATAATCACCGCTCCCTTTGGTCACGGCTCGCTAGGTCGCACACCCAAAGGGAGCGGTGGAAGCAGCCTTCGAAGGAGTCCCAATGTCCTGGTTTTCTAGATTAAGAAACGCCGTTCACTCCAAGCCTCTCGACACCGACCTCGCCGACGAAATCTCCGACCACATCGCACGCCGCGCCGCTGCTCTGCGCGCCGAAGGCCTCTCCGAGACCGATGCGCAACGCGAAGCCTCGCGACGCTTCGGCAACACCACCCAACTCCGCGAGCAAAGCCGCGAGTTCCGTCTATCGTCCGTCGTAGAAACAACCTTGCAGGACATCCGCTACGCCTGGCGAGGCATGATCAAGAGCCCGGCCTTCGCCCTTACTGCGATCCTGTCGCTCGCTCTCGCGATTGGCGCAAACACCGCCATCTACTCCATCGTCGACGCTGCCTTGCTGCGGCCGCTGCCGGTGCCCGAACCCGGGCGCCTGTTTATCCTCTCAAACCCTCCGATTGCGGAAACCGCTGGCCCCGGCGCCGGGGACAACGAAGTGTTCAGTTATCCTCTCTACCAGCAGTTTCGTGCCGCTGCCGGCGATTCCGCGCGCCTCGCGCTGTTCAGCCTCGCGAATCGGACCGAAGTCCAGATGCCTGACCGGAATGCCCCGGTCGAGAGAGCTGTCTGCGGGTTCGTCTCCGGCGACGCGTTCGATATTCTCAAGGTCCCGCCCGCTTTGGGACGAGTGTTTTCGAGCGAGGAGGACCGTGTGCCCTGGGGCGAACCGTACCTGGTGATCAGCTACGACTACTGGCAGCGCCGCTTCCAGGGCGATCCTCGAGTGCTCGGCCGTCGCGTGCAAATCGGGCGTCACGCGTTCTCGATCGTCGGCGTCGCCCGCCGGGGATTCTTCGGGGTCGAGCCGGGAAAGTTCGTGGACATCTGGATGCCCGCCATGATGTACAGCAAAGCCTCCTTCGCCAATCCCGGCTGGAGCTGGTTCCGCATCGTCGGGAGGCTCGGCCCGGGCATCGCGCGCTCCAGCCTGCAGGCGCGGCTCCGGCCGATTTTCAGCGCGCATCAGGACGAGTTCGTCAAGACTCACCCGACCATACCTCCCTCGCTTCAACAACTGTTTCGCGCGCAGCCGCTTCACGTGCGTCCGGGCGCGACCGGCGCCTCGCGTTTCCAGTCGACCTTCGCGCGTCCTTTGTGGATCGTGCTGGGCGTCGCCGCCGGAATCCTGTTGATCGCGTGCGCAAACGTGGCCAGCCTTTTGCTCGCCCGCGCCACCGCGCGATCCGCGGAGATGGCCATGCGCATCTCGCTGGGCGCGGGGCGGTCGCGACTGATTCGCCAGTTGCTCACCGAAAGCCTGCTGCTGTCGACCATTGCCGGAGCACTCGGGTGGGCGGTCGCGAGGCTGGCTGCTCCGATCCTGGTGGGCGCGCTTTCGACGGAGACCGACCCGGTTCGCTTCGCTCTCTCGCCTGGTTTCTTCGCAGGGGACACGCGGGTTCTCCTGTTCTGCGCGTCGGTCTCGACGGCCGCCGCCGTGTTCTTTGGCCTGCTTCCCGCCTGGCAATCCTCCGGGGCGCAGCCGATGCGGGAGCTCCACGGCATCCGCGTCGCATCCGGCAGGCTGCGGATGGGACGCCTGTTCGTCGCCATCCAGGTGGCCTTCTCGTTCACCTTGATCATCGCCGGTGCGAGTTTTCTATTCAGCTTGCGCAACCTGTTGAACGTCGACACGGGATTCAACCCTCACGGTGTCTCGGTAATCCATATCAGCACGGAGCTCAGCGATGTCACCCAGAAACCCGAGCTCAACGTGTTTCAAGATGAGCTGCAGCGCCGTGTGGAAGCCCTGCCCGGGGTTCAGAGCGCGGCAATCTCCAGTGGCGCCCTGTTCTATGGGAACTATGGGGAGTCCCAAGTGATCCTTCCCGGCAAGCCCCTGCCGGATCGCGAGGAGAAGTCCATGGGCGTCTCGCCGCGGTACTTCTCCATGATGCATATCCCCCTGCTTGCCGGGCGCGAATTTGAGCAGCGCGACCGGGATTATCACCACACCGGTCCGCCCCCCACCGTCTTCGATTACTCTTCCTCGCGGGTGCCATATTTCGGAAACGAGGATCCCGACAAGGGTTCGCGTCCCACCATCGTCAACCAGGCGCTGGCGCGCGGATACTTCGGAACCGATAACGCCGTCGGCAAGATATTCCAGACCCCGTACGACGGCAAACGGATGAACCACGAGATTATAGGCGTCGTTGGTAACTCCTCCTATGAGTCGCTGCGGGACGGTCCCGATCCCATCTTTTATGGCGTCGTGCGAGGCTCCAGCTACCTCGCGCTGAACGTTCGCTCTCCGCTCGACCTCGGCTCTGTCGTTAAGATGGTCGAGCGCGAAACGGAGTCCATCGGGCACGGGACTCGCATTCGCGAGATCACCACAATGGACACGCTGATCGGCAACACTCTGCTGCGCGAGAAACTGCTCGCCGGTATCGGAGGAGTCTTCGCCTTCCTCGGCTTGCTGCTCGCCGCTATCGGACTCTTCGGCCTGCTGAATTATTCCGTCACGCGCCGGACAAGAGAGATCGGCATCCGCGCGGCATTGGGCGCTCGCCCTCCGGCGCTGGTCTTTCTCGTCCTAAAAGATATGTTCAGCATGATCGCCGCGGGCCTGATCGTCGGGCTCGCGGGCTCGCTGGCATTCATGACCTTCGTCCGTTCGCTGCTGTTCGGAATTCGCCCGCTGGACCCGCTGGTAATGACGACGGCCGCCGCAGTCTTCCTGGCCGCCGCGTTCATCGCCGGAGGCCTTCCCGCCAGCCGCGCCGCGAGCATAGATCCCATGGTCGCGCTTCGGCACGAGTAAACTATAAACATGGCGACCGCCACGCAGATCTCCGTGACCGAGTACCTCAAGACAAGCTATCGCCCCGATCGCGATTACGTGGACGGCGAGGTTCTGGAGCGCAACTTGGGTGAATACGAACACAGCCGACCGCAGATGCGCATTTCCGCATACTTTTTCAATCGGGAAAAAGAATGGAAGATACGCGTCGTCCCCGAACAGCGCGTGCAGGTGAACCCAACCCGCTTCCGCATCCCCGACGTCTGCGTCGTTCTCGAATCATCGCCCGTTGAGGCGATTTTCCGTCACCCGCCGTTCATCTGTGTTGAAATTCTTTCGAAAGACGATTCCTTCAATTCCGTGGTCGATCGTCTGGATGACTACGCCGCCATGGGTGTGGCAAACATCTGGGTACTTGAGCCTCATGCGCGCCGTGGCTATCGATACACACCGGAAGGTTTCCTGGAAGCCAAAGACGGAGTCCTTAGAACCACAAATCCCGACCTGGCAGTTCCCCTGTCGGACCTATTCGACTGAGCACCTGGACTCGTGTACGCTCAAATTCCCGCGAATTCGCGGTTACAGAGCCGCGACCGCAGGCGCGCGCCACAGAAAACTAAGACGCATCCTACTTCTTCACCGCCGCCTCGATCGCCTCCAGTTCTTTCCCCGCGTCCGCCCACTTCCCTTGCGCCGCGAAATCCCTATATCGCTTCAAATGCGCTCGAATCTCTTCGACGCGCGCGTCGTTGGTAGCAGCTGGCGCCGCCGCGGTCGGTGCGACTTTCGAGGTTTGCACGACCGGAGGCGCTACACCCTTTTGCGCCGCGTCCAACAGTGCCAGCGCCTGTTCATAGGTATCCGCGTAAACCAGCGTATTCCCCATCACCAGGGCGACCTTCTTCAACTGCGGCATCCTCGCCTCGGACGCTTGAATATAGATCGGCGCGACGTACAAAAACGTCTGATCGATCGGCAGCGCCAAAATCTGGCTCCGCAGCACCTGCGACCCCTGCTGGTTCCACAGGGTCAAATCCTTAGAAATCGTCTGGTCCTGATTAATGAGCGCCTCAATCTGCAGCGGACCCGCAATCACTTCCTGCTTCGGCAGATCGAGAAACATCAGCTCGCCCAGGTGCGGCCCGTCGCAGCGCGCGACCATCAGACCGATCAGATTCTGTTTGTTGCGCGGCGTAAACGGCAGCATCAGCAGAAATTCCGGCTGCGTCTCGCCCGGCAGAGTCATCACCATATAAGTGGGAGCCACCGGCTGCGGCTGGCCTCCCTGCCCCGCAGTACCGGTCGCCACGTCCCATTGATCGGCGCGATTATAGAACGATTCTGGATCGCGCATATGATACGTACGGAACATTTCCGCCTGCGCGCGGAACAACACTTCGGGCGACCGGACATGCGCCCGCAAATCCGCAGGCATGGCCGATCCGGGTAAAAACAATTCCGGGAATAAATGTTGGTAGGCCGCGATCAACGGGTCTTCTGTATCGAAAACATACATGTGCACGTCGCCGTCGTAGGCGTCGACTGTAGCCTTGATCGCATTGCGAATATAGTTGAACCGCGGGCCGTTGTCCAACCCCAGCGCCCGCGAGTACGGATGCGATTCGCTGGTGGTGTACCCGTCCACCATCCACACCAGGCGACCCGATTCCGTGATCACCAGGTACGGATCCGAATCCCACAGCAGGAAACCTGCCAACTGGTTGAGCCGCTCCGGAACGCGCCGGCGGATCATCATGCGGCTTTCCGGCGTCAACGATTTCGTCAACAAAATATTCGCGTCGCCCTCGGCCACCGCCGCGATCAGGCGCATGCCCACCGACGACATCGGGAATCCGCCGCGCCCTTCGTACCGTGTGTTGACTTCGGACGAGCCTCCGTCATTCTTGGTCGACGGATAGTTGAACTCGCCCTGCGCCGTGCGCACAAACACCGGTTCATGCGAAGTTTCGCTGAAGTAAATCTCCGGCTTCGCGATGTGCAGACTCGGCGTCAGAACCTCGATCGGCGCGCTCTTCACGAGCAGCTCCGGCAGGCCGGTCGACGTGATCCGGCTGGCCTCCGCCAGCGCGAGTCCGTAGCCATGCGTGAAGGTCAGCGCCGAGTTGACCCACAAGTGGCGCGCGTCGCCCAGTTGATTCAAGTCCAGCTCGCGCGGAGCCAGCAAAACCTGGCGCAATTTCCCGCCGATGATATAGCGGTCGACGTCGGTATCGGCGTACGTATAAGGACGCAACGGCTGACTCTGGCTCAGCGTATCGTGAAACGCGCGCCAGTCCCACAGGCGTACGTTTTCCAGCATCGGACGATTCTTCGCGAAGTCGATCCGGCCTTCTTTCTGCGCGGAAAATTCCGTCTCATGCGCCCGCCGGTCCAGCCCGAACGCGGCTCGCGTGGCTTCAATGTGGCGCGCCAGAAAAGGCTTCTCGAGCGCCAGCTCATTGGGCTTCACGTACAGCGAATTCACCAGCGGCGGTAGAATCCAATCGATCACCAGCACCAGCGCGCATCCCAGCGCCAGTTTGCGTCGTCCGGCCAGCACCAGCGCCGCGGCCAGCAGCGCCGCGAATGCCTTTACCGCCTGCATCGGCAGCTCGATATTCTGCTGCACGTAGCCGACGCCGGACATTAGGTTGCCGTGATCGGAGAACAAATAGTCGAAGCGCCCGATCCAGAACTCCGCCGCCAGCGCCGCCAGGAACAGCACGACCAACCCTTTGAACATGGTCGATTCCAAATCGCCCAGCCCGCGCAGGTCGCGCAGATCGATCTCATGCCCCGCCCCGAAAGCCGGAAAATCCCGCCGCAGCTGCCACCCGCGCGCCGTCACATAGTGAACGATGCCTCCGGCCAGCGCGCACGCCGTCACAAAGTGGATCAGCATGGAATAAAACGGCAGCTCGAAAAAGTAGAATGAGAGGCTGCGGCCGAATACCGGATCGCTATAACCGGACGTGGTCGAGACGCCGCCGAAGAATCGCG
Organism: Bryobacterales bacterium; assembly: GCA_963813145.1. Classification (GTDB taxonomy): domain Bacteria; phylum Acidobacteriota; class Terriglobia; order Bryobacterales; family Bryobacteraceae; genus Palsa-187. Next base: position 804,661 of record CAWEXX010000004.1, on the reverse strand, counting down.
CCACGGTCCAGCCATCGACCACCGACAAGGCGAGCATCAGCGAGAGCAGCGCGAGTCCCAGCGTGGCGAGCCGGGCATAAATCCGATGCTCCGCGAGTCCCGTGCCCCCATGCTTCAACCCGCGCGCATGGGCGATCCACAACACCAGAAACAGGATGATCCACGCCGCGAAGCTCGGCCCGTATTGATACGCCGACATGCGAATCCAGGTGGGCACCTGCCCCAGCTCGCCCCACCAGGCGTAATCGAGGATCAGAGCGCAGATCGAGCGGCTAAAAAGGAGGATGAGGATAATGAGACCAATCAGCAACCCGATACGTTGCTGTGGCCTGCGGCGGCGCGGGAAGTCGATGGCCATGCTTCCTCACTGTACACCCAGTTGGAACACAGACTAAAGTCTGTGCCACCCGATCATTAGACAGCGAGCGGCACAGACACTCCACTAGTGTGTGGCGCCCGCGTCCACGCGTGCCGCGTCGACAGTCGTGTCGACGTTCGTGAGCCTGGAAAGACCCATCGACACGGCTGTCTATGCGGCACGCCTGGAGGCGTGCGCCACATATCGCTAGCCGATGGTGGCACAGGCTTTAGCCTGTGTGCTACTTCAATATCTGCTTCGGCTGCCTCGGCAGATCGTCCGGCCCCCGCACTTCCTGCCCGATGTCGATGAACCGCTGCACGATCGCCTGCACCGTCGGCTCATTCGACACCACAGCTGGTCAGCGTCTCCCGCAAACTGCTGGCCGGCATGAACGTAGACCCTTTGCCGCTCATCACACCCGCGATGGCTTTCTGCAACGCTGCCGCGCGGATGCTCGTGATGTCCCGCCCGATCAGCGCGGTGGTCAGGTCCTCTGAGAATCGCTGCACCGCATATCGCGACGGAGTCTGATGAGTCTTCGCCTGCGCCATCATTTCATCTGTCAGTTGTTTAGCCAGGGCCTTGCGAGGCGCGCCGGAATCCTTCAGCGCGAGCAGAGTGGACTGTACCGTTTGGGCCGCGAGACTTGTGCCCAACAGCAAAACGCAGCCGAGCAGGCGTGTCATGACTGAAAAGACGTTAGAGCAGGTGGAAGGTCACTTCAATCGTCGCGTAGACAGCCACCGGTTTGCCGTCCTTCATGGCTGGCTTGAACAACCACTTCTCCACCGCTTCGATGGCCTTCTGATCCAGGCCCAGCCCCAGCGATTTCTCGACCTTGGTGTCGCGGGCATGTCCCGTCTCATCGACGATCACCGTCAATTTGACCGTGCCCTGCCACTTCGCTTTGCGGGCTTCTTCGGAATACTCCGGCTCCACCTTCTTGATGATGGACGGCTGCGAGACTCCGCCGCCGATGCGATAGACGCCGCCGCCGAATCCGCCGCCCGATCCAGGACCCGTGCCCGGTCCCTTACCCGACCCGACGCCGCCGCCCGAACCCGATCCGATGCCGCCACCGAATCCCGTGCCGTTCGAAGGCGTGCCCATGTGGCTGAGCGGATCGCCATAGTTCGGCGAAACGATGTTCGGAGGAGCCGTGTCCGCAATGATCGTCGGGACCATCGGCAGCTTCGCGTCCACCTGATCCACGCGGGGAGGAGTAAATTGCTTTTTCGAAATCTGCGGCAGCTTGCCCTTGCTCGCTTCGAGAGGAGATCGCGCGCCGCCTCCGCCTCCGCCCTGCTGCGTTAATTTCTTGGGCGGCTCGTAAGGAGTGATCGGAGTGAACGTCAAGGGCGTGTGGTCCTTGATCAACTGCTGCACCGGCTTCAGGCTGCCCAGGAATAAAGCGAGCGCGATCACGCTCACGTGAACCCCTAGCGACACCAGGCCCGATTTGGTTTCGTTGCCGGCGTAAATGCCGCCTAGCGTTTTCAATTCGACCGGCTTCGACGTCACTTCGAGCGGCGGAAGTTTAGGCGGGCGAATCGCGTCCTTAATGTCGTGGTAGAAAGTGACGATCCACTTCTCCTCGAGCTCAGGCGCGAGCAGCCGGTCTAAATGGTGATCGGGATTATCAAAGGACGCCTTTTCGACTTCCTTTAGTTCCTGCTCCGGCACTAACGTACCCCCAGGTCGTGACACTGGCACGATTTAATGACGCCTGCCATCGGTTTCACGTTTCCAGATTATAGAATCTTTTCACGTCACCTAATCTACTCTTGAGTCTATCACATAGCTCGAGTCTACGGACTTTGGAATCCTAAAAATGCCGCCGTCTCCAGCCACATCCGGTCCAGCACGTCGGTCAGCTCGTGACCCGAATCCAGCAGCTTGAGCTGTACATTGTTGTGACGCGCCGCGAACCCCTTCGATAGCTCCGCCGGGACCACCTCGTCCCCCCGCCCGTGCAGCACCAGGGCGGGCTGCCGGAACGCCGGTTCGTCCTCATATTGAGCCGAATCCGCCACGATCTGGAACCCCAATCCGCGCTCTTCCTTGAACCCATAGTGGAAAAATGGAATTGTCCCGCGCTCCCTCCAGCGTTCCAATTCCTCCGCCGAATAGCGGGCCCTCCATCGGGTCGGAAACTGAAACGCGGGCGCCAGCAGCACCAATTTCTCAACCGCGTCCGGATACCGGGCCGCATAAAGAGCGGCGACGTATCCTCCCAAGCTGGACCCCATCAACACCACCGGTCCGACTCCGACCGCCCGATCCACAACCTCCAACTGCCCGGTAATCGTCAGCCCCTCAAAGTTCCCGTCATCGAGCGCAGGGGCATCGAACGGCACCCCGAGCTCCCAAAATTTCCCCGCGAAAAACCGAGCCTTGGAGGATTGCGGACTGGACGCGAATCCATGCAGGTAGACAATTCTCATTGGAACCTAGTCCCCTCCATGACTGTCGGGGTTCGGTAGGACGTGGGGCAGGTTCCCGACCTGCCCATCATTTCCCCGTCTCAAACGTAATATCGCTGGACGCCCCGAACTTCTTAAAGTTCGCATACACGAACTGATTCTCCGCCGCGATCTTTCCCCCGCGCGTCTCCCGATGCTCGGTCTTCAACGGCAGCACCGCGCCATACGGACTCATTGCGTAATCGATCGCCGCGTCCTCCTTCACCCGCTCTTGCTCCAGCCCTCCGGTAGCCGCCATGATAATCCGCACCGGCACGAAATTATCGGCGCGCACCCACAACTCGCCCTCAATCCTCAGATGCTTCACCTGATCGTTATTTCTCTCATCGATCAGCGTCACGGTTTCCGGACCATCCAGTTGCCGGTACCCGAACACCAGCACCCGCGCTCCGTTCAGCCAGTTTTCGCCCTTGGTCGAGAATTCGTAGCGCTCCATGTTGCGCCTGGTGAACAGGAGGATAGCCTGCCCGTAATCCGTCACCGCGCCCAACAGGCCGTATTTTTCGAACTGCTTTAGCAGCGTTTTCTTGCGAGCATCGTCCTTGGCCGTGATCACCGCCGCCAGCGCCGCCTGCGCTTTTTTCTTGTCCTCGATCTTCTTGCCGTCGACCGACGTCACCTGCCGCAGCTCGTGCAAGGAACTGGAATCGGCCTCACCGGAGAGCGCCGTGAATCCATATTCGGAAACAATCGTCCGCTCCTGATATTCCGTCTTCGGAGCCGTCGTCACCGCATTCCCGATCCTGGGCCGAAACCGCGGAGTGGGCTTCATGGACCGCTGATGCAGCGTCTCCTCCCCCAGCACCTCCGGCGCCAGCCTTTGAAACGCCTCCGCCTCCTCCGACACGCGAGCCATCATCTTCTTAGTGACCTCGTCGCCGCGCAGCAGCGGAATCAAAAAGAAAATCGCGAGCAACCGCATACCCTGAGTCTAACGTAGGAGCTTGTGGCGCGCGCCTCCAGGCGTGCCGTGTCGAGAGTCGTCTCGACATGTCCGTCCGTCGGCATGACTGCCGACGCGGCACGCCTGGAGGCGCGCGCCACAAGCGATACCCCAATACCCGCACTTACGTGACGGGGTTATAACCCCTGGCGTGAGCTAGGTGATTGGCGGCAATCCCGCCTTAAAGAGCCGCGACCATCGGGAGCGGTCCCCCCAAATAATCCCACCACCCACGACGGTTTCCGACACCAAAAGACGCAATGCAAGTCAGAAGGTGAAAGGACCAATGCGCTTATTATTCGCACTTGCCACAACAGCCGTGTTCGCGCAGCCCGTCATTACCCCGAACGGCATCGTCAACGCCACCGGTTATCAAGCCAAACTCGCCCCCGATACCGTCTTCGTAGTCTTCGGGACCGCCCTGGGCCCCTCCGCCATCGCCACCGCTCCGGCCCCCGCCTATCCTTCAAACCTTGCCGGCACGTCAATCACTCTGACCCCTGCCGGCGGAGGTTCCGTGGTCGACGCCAAGTTGGTCTATACCGTCGCCTCCCAAATCGCAGGACTGCTTCCATCCTCGATCACCCCCGGCACCTACGCCCTGCGCGTCACCTATAACAATCAGACCAGCGCTCCGCAGAACGTGACCGTCGTCGCGCGCAGCTTCGGCATCGCCGCGGCCAACAGCGCCGGCAACGGCTTGGCGCAAGCCACCATCGGCAACATTAACGGAGGCATCAGCCTGACCCGTTTCACCGCCGGAGCAGTCGCCTTCGGAGGCTTGAACTGGACCCTGACGCCCGCCCATCCCGGCGACACCCTCGTTCTGTGGGGAACCGGAGGCGGCGCCGATCCGGCCAACGACACCGGTGGCACTTCCGGCGATCAGACGGCCGCGGGAAATTTCATCGTCAGTGTAGACGGCCGCGCCCTCACGCCGCTCTATGCCGGCGCGTCCTCCGGCTATCCCGGGCTATGGCAAATCAATTTCACCCTGCCCGCCGATATCGCCCTCGATTGCTATGCCGCGGTGCAAGTGAGCGCGGGCGGCGAACTCAGCAACACCGTCACGATCCCCATCGCCGCCGCCGGACAATCCACCTGCGTGGACCCGAATACTCCTCCCGCCGTGCTCACTAAACTGGACGCCGGCGCAAACATCACGTTCGGCGCATTCGCCATCGCGAAAATAAATTCGGTGACCTCCAACGTCACCCAGGAAACCGCCAGCGGCTCGGTCTTCAACTACACTGCCGCTCAATGGATCGTCCTCAACTCGGGCCCGGTCTTCGGAGCCTGCCGCCTTTACGACCGAACCTATCCGGCCGGCGGGCTCGATCCCGCGACCCCCAGCGCGTTTCTCGATGCCGGATCCACCCTCGGTTTGGCCGGTCCGAATTTGCCCGCAGGAGTTCTCACGACCATCGGCACTATTCTCGGACCGTCGTATGGGCTTTCGATGAACTCCGGGACGTTGACCGGCGGCAACTATACGCTCACAGGCACGGGCGGAACCCAGGTGGGACCGTTCAACGTGACCACGGCTTTCCCGACCAGTTTCAACGCGACGAACTTCAACACCACGACGATCATCGACCGCACCAAACCGCTAACGCTCAACTGGACCGGTACCGGATTCGACGTGGTGTCCATTATTGTCAGCACGGCGGTCACCACGAGTACGTCCAGGCACCTTTCCACCCTGAACTGCTTCGCCCCGGCCGCTCCAGGCAGTTACACGATCTCCGCTGCAGCGCTAGCCACCTTGCCGGCTGTGCCCGCCAGCGGCACCAGCTTCGGCAGCATCGCGGTGGAGGCGTACAACGTCTCGAATTTCACTGCACCCCTGATCAAAGGCGGACAACTGGATATAGGCCACTTCGCCGGCGATCTAGGCGTCTCGAAGAACATCGCCGTGCAATAAGCAGTGTGCGTGGCGCACGCGTCCACGCGTGCCGCGTCGACAGTCGTGTCGACGTTCGGCTCTTGTTGGAAAGATACATTGACACAAATGTCGATGGCGGCACGCCTCAACCACACCACTAAGGAGTCACCGCAATCGCACCCAGCCTCTCCACCCACTCGCGCTTTTTGTCCTTCAACAAATCGCGCCAGGCCATAGGAGCCAGATCGTCTTCCAGCTTCTCCAGCACCTCGTAGCGAAACGCCGCCTCCCCATGAGCGTCCCACGCGGCCTGCAACTCTTTATTTCGATGCGCCTTGATACGCAGCGCAAAAAGCAGTCCGTTCTTAGCCGCATTGAGATCGGGCACGGCATCGACAAACACCGGACCGCCCTCCGCGAACCGCAACGCATAAGCCCCCCGCGGAGTCTTCCGGTTCTTATACTCGGCAATCGCCTCTTTTCGATTCATAGTCCAACGTAACAATTCTTCAGAGCCGCGACCATCGGGAGCCGTCAGCTATCCTGAATATTGCCCCGAAAAACCCTAAACCGAGCCCTGGAGCACTCGCTCCACTATCTCGAATCCCTGGACACCTCCTCAGTAGCCGCCACCGTAGACGTCCACACCCTCCGAGCCCGCCTCGACAAACCGCTGCAGGCCGAGGGCATCCCCGCAGACCAAGTAATCGACGAACTAGTAGCCGGAGTCGACGGCGGACTCCTAGGCTCCGCCGGCGGACGCTTCTTCGCCTGGGTCATCGGCGGAAGCGTCCCCTCCGCCCTAGCCGCGGATTGGCTGACTTCCACGTGGGATCAGAATTCAGCCATCTACGCATGCAGTCCCGCAGCCGCCGTCGTGGAGGAAGTCGCCGGAGCCTGGTTGAAGGACCTTCTGGCCATCCCCTCCACCGCCAGTTTCGGGCTAGTCACCGGCTGCCAGTCGGCCCACGTCATCGGCCTCGCCGCCGCGCGACACCGACTGCTCGCCAACGCCGGTTGGAACGTCGAAGACCAAGGCCTGTCTGGCGCCCCACGCATCCGCATCCTGACCGGCGAGCACGTCCACGGCACCCTGGAGCGAGCCGTCCGCCTGATCGGCCTGGGCAGCGCCAACATCAGTCACCTGCCGCTCGACGAAAAAGGACGCCTTTCTTTCAAAGCATTAGAAGACGCACTCACCCCAGACCCGACGATAGTCGTGCTACAAGCCGGCGACCTCAATATGGGCGCGTTCGACGACTTCGAAAACCTGATCCCGCTAGCCCATAAACACTGCGCATGGGTCCACATCGACGGAGCCTTCGGCCTATGGGCCGCCGCCAGCCCCAGCCTCCGCCATCTTATGAAAGGCGCCGAAGCCGCCGATTCCTGGGCCACCGACGGCCACAAATGGCTCAACGTCCCCTACGATAGCGGTTACGCCTTCGTAGCTGACCCCGCCGCGCATCGGGCATCGCTCTCCCACGACGCGCCCTACATCACCCATAAAGAGGATGCACGCGACCAGATGAACTGGAACCCCGAATGGTCCCGCCGAGCGAGAGGCTTCCCCACCTACGCCGCCATCCGCGAACTGGGCCGAAACGGCATAGGCGATCTGATCGACCGCTGCTGCCGCCACGCGAAGGCCTTAGTAACCGGCGTCGGTAGCCTGGAGGGCGCGGAAGTCCTATGGGAGTCCGAGATCAACCAAGGCCTGGTAAAATTCGGCGACCGCACCGACCAAGTAATCGCCGCCATCCAAAAAACCGGCGAAGCCTTCTTCGGCGGCACAACCTGGCGAGGCCAGCGAGCCATGCGAATCAGCGTATGCAACTGGCAGACGACAGAGAGCGATGTCGAGCGAGCCATAGCAGCGGCAAAGCGCGGGCTAGCAGCAAATTGATTGAGTTTTTGTGGGGCAGGTTGCCAACCTGCGGACCGATTGTTAATCGGTCCATCCGGGCACGGCCCGGATTACTCGTGTCGAGCAGGAGCGCCGGTAGCCAAACGGCGCGCAGGATGGCATCCTGCCCCACCCTGGATCGCCTCGTGCGATCACCGCCGCGGTTGCCTCTGAGAGCTGGCAAATTCGATGAGGCGTTCAATCTGAGGGATTGTCAGAGAGGGGAATCCCTCATGAAGACCCTCGACACTCTCACCCAATTCATAACCGTTCACAATCGCATCGGGCAGAATTCGAGTGCCACGAACAATCGGACGACCAGAAACCTTGCCAGGCACTTGCTCGATCAGCTCGCAGGCAATCCAGTCAATCGGTGCTTCGGTTTTCGCCATGACTGTCTTCCAGCGATCACATAGATCGATACCCCCATCAATCAATTTCCGGAGGGAAACCACTCTCGTTCTCCAAAACAAATGATCAGCGGACTCGGCGTCAGACGCGGGGACGAATTGTTCCACTCGAACGGCGAGCTCGGCATGCCGTTCCAGCAGTTGGCGCTTCAGCGATTCCGGATCCGTCACGCCGGCGAAATACTCGACGTTTCGCCCATATACATGCGCATTGCGGCCCCGCGTCGCAATTGAATAGAGCGGGAGAGCAATCTTATCCTCCAGTGGCGAGAGGTCGATCTAGGCGAGTTTCGCTCGTCCTGACTGCCACCGATAAGACACGTACGATTTGATGATTTCCGCTTCAAACGCCGCGCGGAACTCGCCAATCCCTGCCATGCGCTCAGAATATCATGCGCCCCCGTCCGCGCCGCTGTCGTATCGTAAAAGTTTCTCGATCAAGATTCGTAATTCCAGCGCCAAAGGACGGCCGCGACGTCAGAACAGCGTCTCGATATCCCTGCGGCCATGCGCGACGCGCAGAATAAGCACGTCGTCGCCGTCGACGCAATAAATGATCACGTACTCCCCGACAGCGAAGCTGCGGCATGCGATACCGAAGTCCTCATCGCGCGTGCGGCCGAGATAGGGAAATCCTGCCAACAGAAAGAAACGGTCGGTAATACTGTCAATCAGACGATTGGCGATATCGAGGCTTCCGCTCTCCTTAGCGACGTAGTACCAAATGTCGTCGAGGTCGCCCTCAGCGGAAGGCGCGAGCCTGTGGGCCATTAGCGGGTTGACGTCATTTCGGCAAGCAGGCGAGCGCGTCCGCGCTCCTTCACTTCGCTTGCAAGCTCCCGCATCGATTCCTGCGTAATCGTTCGGCCTTCTCCATTTGAGAGAGACGCCCTTGCGTCTTCCAGCGTCAAAAGAAATGCGATCCTTTGACGTTCCCTCTCCTCCCACAGCGCAAGCGCTTCCTCGACCGCTTCTTGTTCGGTGCGGAGCCGCCCGCTCTCAATGGCTCTGCGCGCGAACGCTTTTTGATCGGATGTGAGCTGCACTTCCATGACTCTTAGCGTACCTCCTGTCGTATCATAAAAGTTTCCCGATCATGATTCGTAATTTCTCCGGGTTCGCGCCTCAAGTCGCGGTATCCGCATACATCGATCCTAGTGCCCAGGTCATCGGCGACGTCGTTATTGGCGAGCGCTCCAGCGTGTGGCCGTGCGCGTCTTTACGCGGCGATACTGCGCCGATTCGCGTTGGCGACGAGGTCAGTATTCAGGACAATTGCGTGCTCCATGCCGACATCGGATTCCCTCTCACCATCGGCGATCGCGTGACGGTCGGACACCTCGTCATGCTGCATGGCTGCACGATTGAGGACGACTCGCTCATTGGTATCGGCTCGATTATTTTGAATGGGGCGAAGATCGGCAAAGGGTCAGTCGTCGCGGCGGGGGCGCTGGTGCCCGAAGGAATGGAAGTGCCTCCGTCAACCCTGGTGATGGGCGTTCCGGCCAAGGTGAAACGCGCGGTCACAGCCGAGGAGCAACAAAGATTCGCGGAAGGCGTTCAGCATTACGTTGAGAAGGCAGCGGTGTATCGTGACGCCCATTAAAGCGGTTAAGGGCACGCGCGACATTCTGCCCCCTGCCAGCGCTGTCTGGAATCACGTCGAGGCGGTGGCGCGCGAGGTGTTCCGCACCTACAACTATCTCGAAATCCGTACGCCGATCTTCGAGGAGACCGCGCTGTTCACGCGCGGCGTCGGCGAGGATACGGACATTGTCGGCAAGGAAATGTACACGTTTCCGGACCGCGACAACACGTCGCTCACGCTGCGGCCGGAGAACACTGCGTCGGTGATGCGAGCGTATATCGAACACCGGCTCGACCAGATTCCGGGCGTCAAGAAGTACTACTACATCGGACCCATGTTTCGCCGCGAAAGGCCGCAAAAGGGGCGTTTTCGCCAGTTTTATCAGATCGGCGCAGAGGCTATCGGTTCCGATTCTCCCATCGTCGATGCCGAAGTGATCGAGATGGTGGTCGAGGTCCTGAAGCGGTCCGGCATCGAAGGTTTTCATCTGATGATCAACTCGGTGGGCGATCATAAATGCCGGCCGGCGTACGTGGCGCTGCTCAAAGAGAAGCTGAAGGACGTCGCGCCGACGATGTGCACCGATTGCCAGCGTCGTGCGGTGACGAATCCTTTGCGCGTGCTCGATTGCAAGGTTCCCGAGGATCAGCCGATCATCGATTCCCTGCCCTCGATTCTCGATCATCTTTGCGAGGAGTGCACGGCGCACTTCGCGTCTGTGCGCGCGCATCTGGATGCCAGAGGCATCCTTTATGAGGTCCGCCCGAGGATGGTTCGCGGCCTCGATTACTACATGCGGACGACGTTCGAAATTACGCATGGCGCTCTGGGCGCGCAGAATTCAGTGCTCGGCGGAGGACGTTACGACGGGCTCGCGGAATCGTTGGGATCGAAAGTCGCGGCGCCGGGAATCGGGTTTTCGATCGGCGAGGACCGCCTGGTCATGAGCGTCGAAGCGGCGCATCCGGAGCATCACAAACCGGTGGTCGATGTTTTTCTAGCGACCATGGGCGACGCCGCGGATCTGCACGCCGGCGAGATCGCCGCGGAGCTTCGCGCCGCCGGGTTGGTGGTGGAACGCAGCGTGGATAAGAAGTTGAAGCGAGCTTTAGAAGTAGCGAACAAAATGGGCGCGCGATTTGCGTTGATTCTTGGAGACAACGAAATCGCGAACCAGACATACTTATTGAAGGACATGTCGTCCACCCAGCAGGAGTCGCTTTCCCGCGGCCAGTTGGTGGAGCGAATCAAAAAATAATGGAATCCGTACCTCTCGATTTTTTAGGCGACCTGCGACGCACGCATATGTGCGGAGAGCTGCGCGCCGCCGATGCCGGCAAAAGAGCCATTCTGATGGGCTGGGTCCACCGCCGCCGCGACCTGGGCGGAGTGGTGTTTATCCACCTGCGCGACCGCGATGGCGTGACGCAGCTGGTGTTTAACGAGTCGATCGACGGCGACCTGCATAAGAAGGTGGAGCTGCTGGGCTCCGAATACGTGATCGCGGTGGAGGGCACGGTCAAGACCCGCTCGGCGGAGACCATCAATCCGTCCATCCCGACGGGCGAAGTCGAAATCGCCGTCGAAAAGCTCTGGATTCTGAATGAATCGCGCACTCCTCCATTTCCGATGGAGGAAACGATCGACGTCAACGAAGAGTCGCGCCTCAAGTATCGATACGTCGACCTGCGTCGTCCGCACATGCAGCGCAATATTATTTTGCGTTCCAAAGTTTCGTTTGCGGTACGGCAGACCATGGTCGAGCGCGGATTCCTGGAGATTGAGACGCCGTTCATGACGCGCTCGACTCCGGAGGGCGCCCGCGATTACCTGGTGCCGAGCCGCGTCAATCCAGGGACGTTTTACGCGCTGCCGCAATCGCCGCAGATCTTCAAGCAGCTGCTGATGATCAGCGGATTCGACAAATATTTTCAGATCGTCCGCTGCTTCCGCGATGAAGATCTGCGCGCCGACCGGCAGCCGGAGTTTACGCAGATCGATATTGAAATGTCGTTCCCTCAGCCGGAGCAGATTTTCGAAATGGTGGAACCGCTGGTGATCGCCGCGGCGAAAGCGGCGGGCCACGACATCCCTCAACCGTTTCCCCGGCTGACCTACGCGCAGGCGATGCGGTCGTATGGAATCGATAAGCCCGATTTGCGCATTCCTCCGTTCCACTGCGTGGAGGATCTGTTTCCCGGCGCTGGATTAACCACCGAAGGATTGCCTTTAGTGGCGATCCGAATTCCCAAAGTCGGCGCGATTACGCGTAGCCAGAGCGATCTGCTGCGCGACTTCGGCAAGGAACGCGGGCTGCGCGTTTTCGGCGACATGAAGCGGCTCGACAAAGATTTTCCGGATGCGATGGTCAAGGTCCGGGAACGCATCGGCGCGCAGGAAGACGATCTACTAATGCTGGCCGGTTGGGGCCGCGAGCCCGAAGGGCATCTGCCGGAATACACTGTCTTGCAGGCTTGCGGACAACTGCGTCTGCACGCCGCGCAGAAGTATAACGACAAGCACAAGCTGCTCGACCCAATGAATTTCCAGTTCCTGTGGGTGCTCGATTTTCCGATGTTCGAATGGGATGCCGAGGACAATCGCTGGAACGCGGCGCATCATCCGTTCACGTCGGTCTACGACGAGGATCTGGAAAAACTCACGACCGATCCGGCGCGCTGCCGGTCAAAGGCGTACGACCTGGTGTTGAACGGGACCGAGCTCGCATCGGGCTCGATTCGTATTCACCGGCGCGACGTGCAGTCGAAGGTTTTTTCGGCGCTGGGGTTCACGGAAGAGGAAGCAAAGAAGCGATTTGGATTTTTGCTCGAGGCACTGGAATACGGAGCTCCGCCGCATGGAGGAATCGCGCTGGGTCTGGACAGACTTGTGGCGCTGCTGGCGGGGGAAACTTCGATTCGCGAAGTGATTCCCTTCCCGAAAACCGCCAAAGGCACCGACTTAATGTGCGATGCCCCCAGCGAAGTTCCGGAAAAGAACCTGCGCGACCTCGGAATCTCCCTCCGCAAGAAGTAAACTCTCTTTGGAGCGCTCCAGCACCGAACTTGACATTCGGACGAAGGGAGTGACTCGAGTACTGCACCCTCGCTTTAGTGGACCGGATACGATGCTATGACCGATCTCTTGCTTGCATTGTGAGGGGTCGGTTGTGGGGAGTGGTATGGCGGAATGTTATAAATGATTGAGGCAGCGGGAGAAAGAGTTCTTGACGCCCAAGTGATCAGGTGCGGCGCGCCTCCCGCAGCAGGCCCTCGTGTACGATCATCTTCAACAGCGTTTGATACCCGATCCCTTTTCGTTCCGCAATCTTTCTGGCCTGCTCGATATCGGCTCCAGGTAAGCGGAGGGCGATTTGTGTAGTGGACTTTTCGTTGAGCCGCGCAACCAGAGGCGAGCCTGAGAATTTGATTCCCTTCGCTTTGGCCTCTTTCGCCTTCTTTTGGACGTAGGCGCGCCCTTCGGGGCTGGCCCACCAATCCGCCTCTTCGCTTTCGTTCCTGAATTTAGGCATCACGATTGTCTTCGCCACATTACACTCCTTGGGCTCTGCGTGCGAAATAAGATCGCTTTTGAGCGGCGGCGAGGACGTAGGCAGTCACAACGCGCAACTTTTCTCCCGCGCGGTCACGACCACGCCCACTAATCGGCCTACGTCGGTCTCAGCATAGTACACAAAACGGATCTCCCCTTCGACATCCTGTTGGTTGACCAGGATTGGATCGTTGCGAAGGGATTGCTCGACCTCCTCGCGCCTGATGCCGTGTGCACGGATCTTGCGCAGGTTGTGCCGGTCCCACTCAAACATCATCGCACATTGTATATGCAGTGCATATGCATATCGTGGAACGCGACGCCTGGCTTAGGCCCCTTCGACGTGCGCTGCCAAGGAACTTGGCTCAGGAATCGGCGCACCAATCGCTTCCTCTAGTGGAGCTTTCAGCAGGCGTCGAGATGAGTCTCGACGCGGCACGCACGAGCGCGTACGCCACGGTAACAATTTAGCTGCGACAGGCTACTACGCCTTTACCGGCTTATCCGACACCTTCCACGTCTTCTCGTCGAAGTACAGCACCTTGCCCCGGCGATAAGAATCGACCGCCATGGTGATCAGGACCTGCGCGCAGGCTCCGGTCTCGACGGGCAGGTGCGGTTTTTCGCGGGTGCGCATGCAGGTTAGGAAGTTGTTGATGTGGGTGTTCATCGTGTCGGTCTTCTCGACCGGGATTTTCACTTCCTCGACGCCGAATTTGTAGCCGGCGAACATCGGAGTGATCTCCGGCGGGGCTTCGCGATTGGCTCCGCGCTTGCGCGATACTTCGGGCTTCAGCGTGATGTGGTCCGTGGTCGATTCGAACTGGCCGTTGTCGACCATCGTGATGGTGCCTTCATGGCCGCGGATCAGGCCGGGGATGTGGGTCGAGTTCGCCATCGACGAACTGAGCACCAGCGAATGTCCTTCGGCGTATTCGGCCATCAGGTGGAACGTATCGGGCACTTCGCGCTTGTATTCGAACTTGGGCCCGCCGTAGATTCCGCCCGATGCGGAGACTTTGTGCGGGAATTGCGGCTTGTCCCAGCAGATATTCAGCGGGGCGACTACGTGGTAGAACAAGTCGGTCGCGATGCCGCCTGAATAGTCCCAATATTTGCGGAAGCGGAAGAAGCGGTCCGCATCGAAGGGATGCTGGGGCGCTTTGCCCAGCCACATTTTCCAATCGATGTAGTCTTCGCCCTTGCCCGTAGGACCGGCGGCTTCGTCGATGGGATAATTCCATTCGCCTTCGACTGAATCGCGATGGTAGGAGCCCTGGCTCATGATCATTTTGCCGATCATGCCGTCGGCGATCGCTTTCTTGGCTTTCCACCATTGATCGGCGGAAGTGGTTTGCGAGCCGACTTGCAGCACGCGGCCGGTCTCCTTCACGGTGTTGACCAGCATGTGCGCTTCCTCGATGGTGTGGCACATGGGCTTTTCGAGATAGACGTCCTTGCCGTGGTCCATGGCTTCAATGGCGATGGGCGCATGCCAGTGATCCGGAGTCGCGACGATGACTGCGTCGATGTCCTTGCGGTTGAGAATTTCGCGGTAGTCGAGGTAGCCGTCGCACTTGTGATGCTCTTTGTTTTTGGTGACGCGCTTTTGATAGGTATCGGCCACGGCGACGATCTGGCAGGAATTGTTCTTCTCGCCGATGGCTCCGAAAGTATTGCCGACGTAGGTGCCGCGGCCGCCGACGCCGATGACTCCGATGGTGATGCGGTCGTTGGCGCCGATGACGCGGCCGCTCGAGCGGGCGCTGGAACTCTTGGAGCCCTTCCCGGCGGCGAGGGCGGAACTGGCGCTTCCTAAAGCAACGCTGACGGCGCTGGCTTTGCGCAAAAAATCACGGCGGTCGAGAGAGTTATTTTCGGACATCGGGGGCTCCTGTCCTGTTCAGTTTACTCCTGTTGGGAGAGTGGCGGCAAATTAGCTCCCCAATAACCGGGCAGGTTGCCAACTTGCGGCCGATTGGCAATCGGGCCATTTACACAAGGTCGCGGAGCAACCGAATCCAGGTGGCTGACCGCTCCCGCTGGTCGCGGTTCCGAAGGCACGGAGGGCAGGTCGGGAACCTGCCCCACTTTCCTGTGGGGCCGGCTATTTAGCCGGCAGCCTGCTTCAGCAGGCTTCTGAACCGGCGGAGAAAACGCGAGGACTGGGTTGGGGTAGTGACTATTCCTGGCGCAGGACGATTGCGGGGTCGATTCTCGCGGCGCGGCGGGCGGGGAAATAGCAGGCAAGGGCCGCGGCTAAAGCCAGTACTAAGGCGGCGCCGAGAAACGCCAGCGGATCCAGTGCGCCGGTGCCGACTAGAATACTTCTTAATAAATATGTCATGGCTGCCGTCCCCAGAACGCCGATGACAATTCCAATCCCGGTGGGGATCATTCCCTGCCCGATGACGAGGCGCAATACCTGGCCTCGACTGGCGCCGAGGGCCATTCGGAGGCCCAGTTCGTTTTGTCTCTGGGTGACGGCGTACGCGTTCACTCCATAGATTCCCAGGACGGCTAGCAGCAGCGCGATCAGGGCGAAGGATCCCATCAGGCCGGTTTGAAATCTCGGCTTGGCCAGATAGGTGTCTAGCATCTGGTCCAGGGTTCGGATTTGATCGACGGGTTGTTCCTTATCGATAGCCATGAACTCCGTGCGAATCGCCGATGCCAGCGCCGCCGGATCGGCTGCTGTGCGTGCCATGAACCATACTCCGTGCGAAAACGGATTCTGCGGATGAGGGACGTAGAGCACAGGCAGGGGAGCGGCCGCCGGATTGAAGAATCTGACGTTGCCCACTACACCGACAATCTCCACCTTCACGATCTCGTCGGTGCTTTGCGACGGGACCGGGCGGCTGACGAAGAGTCGCTTGCCGATCGGGTTCTGATTAGGGAAATAGCGGGTGGCGAGCGACTCGCTCACGATCGCGACCGGTGGAGTGTTTTCATTGTCCGATTCGGAGAATTGACGTCCCCGGAGCAGAGGAATCCGAACCATGGACAGGTACTCGGGCCCCACCGCCACGTAGGCCGCGGTGGGCCACTCCGCGACGTTACGGGACGTATCGTCCCGGTCGAAATTGACCCCCATATCGGGGAGGCCGGGCAGGCTGGTTCCTATCGTGGCGCCTTGTACGGAAGGCACTCTGGCTATGCGCTCCAGACCCATACGATAAAAGCGCAGCGCCTGGGTGGAATCATATTTCGATGGCAGGAACAGGCGCACGGTGAGGGAATTCGATGAATTGAACCCAGGATCTACATCGATGAGCTTCCGCAGGCTGGAGGCCATCAGCCACGCGCCGGCAAATAAGATCACCGCCGCGGCAACGTCGGCCACGACGATCGTCTGGCCGGCTCGCCGGCTGGTGCGCCCCGCCGTGGCCCCCCTGCCGGACTGTTTGAGCGACGTCTGCTGCTCCGATCGGGCAATTCCCAGCGCGGGCGCCAAGCCGATTAAGATACAGGTCGCCGCGGAGAGTGCCAGACTGAACCAGACCACGGGCATGCTCAGCTCGATCGGCCCACCTGGAATCGCTTCTGGAGGCACGAATTTCGGCGCGAGCTTGGTCAGGAACCAGGCGATTGCCAATCCCAGGCTGCCGCCAAACAGAGCTAGCAGCGCGCTCTCCGTAAGAAGCTGCGCCGCCAAGCGGGCGGTGTTGGCGCCAAGAGAGATGCGTACGGCAATCTCCTTTTGCCGGGCGGCCGCTCGCGCCAGCAGCAGGCCCGCAATATTCGTGCATGCGAGAAGAAGGACCGTTCCCACGGCGCCGAATAAAAGCAGCAGCCGCTTGCGGAACGTTTGGTTAAGAAGCCGATCCTTGAACGCTTCAACCTCTAACGTCCATCCCTTGTCGCTTTTTGGATACGACTCGGCGAGGGACCGCGCGATCACATTCATCTCCGCGGCCGCCTGAGCGCTGGTTCCCGTTAAGCGGGCGATGGCCATGATGACGCGATAGCTGCGTTCGTGGATATTCAGCGACACCGGTATCCAGAGATCGTCCGGGCGCCAGAAAAATTGAAAATCGTCGGGGGCCACTCCGATAACCGTATAAGAGACGGAATCCACCTTCAAGGTACGGCCCAGCACGTTCGGATCAGCTCCCAGATTCTGTTGCCAATAGCGGTAACTGACCACTGCGGAGCGCCCGGCGTTCGCGGGATTCTGCAACCCGTCTTCATCGGGCAGAAACATTCTTCCGAGAACCGGCTTCACTCCCAGCGTCTGGAAAAAGCTCGCCGTTACTTTCGCCCCGCTAAGTTGCTGAGGCCGGTCGCCGCCAAGAACCACGAAAGAGGCGGGCACCCAGGCTGAGATCTCAGCGAGACTCTTCGACTGCGCGCGCAAATCCATGAAGTCGCCGGGCGAGAGGCGGCCGGGCTCGCCTTGAGAGGCGCGGCTCCAAACGAAGACAAGCTTGTCGGGATCCAGGTAGCGCACCGGGTGCAATAACAGCCGATCCACGACGCTGAACATCGCCGAATTTGCGCCAATGCCAAGTGCAAGGAGCAGAATGATGGAACCGGTAAGGGCGGGGGTTCTTAAGAAAATTCGCGCTCCGAAGCGCGCGTCTTGTAGAAGAAATCCCATCGAAAGGTTCGTTCCAAAACAGATCTACTCGGACGGGAGCGGATTGCCGGATATTTTGCGTTTTGGCAGCGGCCAAAAAGCACGGCACCAAATCAGCCACGCAGCGAGTTGCGCCACGTTGAGGAACAAATTGAACACCGCCGTAAAGCCGCCTTGCGGACTGAAGTGCCGCAAGCCATACGAAACCGCCGTGCCACTCACTAAAATTCCCAATCCAACGCTTACGGCGAGGATTTGAGGATCGCGCTTTCTCGATTGGATGAGCGCCCCCCACAGAATCAGGTTCAATATGGCGGCGCCGAAATTCAAGAGTTGGCTAGTGCTGTTAAACCATGCTCCCGTAGGATAGGGTCTGAAAGTGGGACTAAATAGCAGGAACGGAAGCACAATTACCGCTAGAACCAAGCCGGCGAGCCATCGCCCGAGCGTCGGTCTGGAACTCCCGACAACTTTATAAATGAGTACCGTCACTAATACAAAGCGCAGCAAATCGACGACTACGTCGTTCGTCCAGTAGAGCTGGGCGTAGAGACGATTTGCAGCGGTTTGGGTGGCACGGTCCAACTGTTGGGCCGTGCCATTGAGACGAAAGGCGAGGAAGGTCAACCCTGCCGTTGCTAATAACTCCCAGGAAACGTAGAGAAGGACAATCCAGAACTTCTGAGTGGGACCTAATAGAAGAAGGAACACCAGCAGGAACAAGGCAGCAGCACTACCAATACCGAGTACTGGCGCCAGAATATCGTAAACGTGGGTCACTATGCAGCACTCGCTGAAGCAGCGCGAAATCGGGTCCCCGCTTTCGCGAGTGCTGTCTGAGGGAAAGAACTACTACGCTCTGGCTGGCTCGCCGCCCGGAACTGGTCCGGACATGAACGGCTCGCCACCTGGAACTGGCCCGGAGAACAACGGCTCGCCACCTGGAACTGGCCCGGAGAACAACGGCTCGCCGCCCGGAACTGGCCCGGAGATAAACGGCTCACCGCCCGGAACCGGTCCGGACATGAACGGCTCGCCACCTGGAACTGGCCCGGAGATAAACGGCTCACCGCCCGGAACTGGTCCGGAGAAAGACGGCTCGCCACCTGGAACTGGCCCGGAGATAAACGGCTCACCGCCCGGAACTGGTCCGGAGAAAAACGGCTCGCCACCTGGAACTGGCCCGGACAAGAACGGCTCGCCACCTGGAACTGGTCCAGATAATGCCGTTTCTTGGCCAACAGGTCCCAAGGCAAAGTTAATAGAATTCCCATAAGCAGCTGCGCTCATAAGTAGCGCACACATAATTACAGTGCAGATTGTAGCACAACGAAGGAAATAGCCCCTCGAATTAAACATTCTTTCACCTAACCTTAAGTAGTTGATAACACTCTTAGTACTCTTCCAAGGGAAGGACTAAGATCAACGACTTAGTGTACCTGACAGCCCTCCTAGAAACACCTAGGATTTACCCTAGTACTCGGGCAAGTACCGGGACAAAAGCGTGGCTGGAGCCCATTGGATCGATTGGGTTTAGGTACGGATAGTACGAAGTAGATTAACTGCGGCGGAAGAGTCGGATGACTTGCAGTAGGCCAATATATATATTGACAAATCCTAGACCAGTTACGAGGCCTCGAAAAGAAGGCTCATCCCAGAGATTCTCGATGGTCGGACTGAGATCCTGGAAGTAATTGAGGTTCCAGGAATCCTGCCACGGGAAAACGACCAAAACCAGGCCTATTTCGAACGCAAAGACCGCAAAACAGATGGTGAGGAGACGGCCTTGCCAGCGCTTGCGCGCGGGGGGAGGCGCCTGTTCAGCAGGGCTTTCGGGAATTGGCGGCTGACTGCCGGGGGTCATTGGGTCTGTCAAAAAAGTTCGCCTTGTTCAGGATAGCCCGACCAGAGGTAGTCCCGCGACTGGCAGGCGTTTCGTACTGGTTCGAAACTGAATCGATGAAGAGTGGTGGGACCGAATTGTTGGAGGGCGGCCAGGTGGTCGGGGGTTCCGTAGCCCTTATTCCGCGCAAAACCGTACTCGGGAAAGACGCTGTCCCACTGAGCCAAGGCGGCATCGCGGGCGACTTTGGCCAGGATGGATGCGGCGGCGATCGAGAAACTGAGCGAATCGCCGTGGATGAGGGCCTTTTGAGGCAGCATCACATTGATGACGATCGCGTCGATCAACAGATAGTCCGACGCGGTCCGCAGGCTTTCGACCGCCCGCTTCATCGCCAGACGCGAAGCTTCCAGGATATTGACCCGGTCGATTTCAAAGACGTCGGCTCCGGCAACGGCCCAGGCGGCGGCCCGTTCGCGGATCCGGTGGGCGAGCACTTCGCGGCGGTCGGGCGGCAATTGCTTGCTGTCGTCGAGTCCGCGGATCTGACGATCGGGGTCCAGCACCACGGCGGCCGCGAAGACGGGACCGAACAATGCGCCGCGGCCGGCTTCATCGACACCGGCAATCGAACGGTATCCGGCGGATCGGGCGGCGCGCTCGTGGCGGCTGCTGGGCATGGACCAGGACGGGTTAAGTGCGCTCGCGAAGACGGGCGGCCTTGCCCTTCAAAGCGCGCAGATAGTACAACTTGGCGCGGCGAACGCGTCCGGTGCGAACCACATCGATATGATCGACCACGGGCGCGTGCAGCGGGAAAATGCGCTCCACCCCCTGCCCGAAGCTGATCTTACGGACGGTGATGGTTTCGCCCATCCCGGTGTTGTGCTGAGCGATGACTACGCCTTCAAACACCTGCAACCGTTCCTTGTCGCCTTCCTTGATCTTCACGTGGACCTTGATGGTGTCGCCGGGGCGGTAGCCTGGATGCGCGGATTCGCGCTTATTCTTGTTCAGGATCTTCGTCATCACTGCGTTTTGCATGTTCTTGTTCTCCAACCAATTTCATCAAATCAGGCCGAACGCGAGCCGTTTTCTCGGCCGCCGCGCGCTGCCTCCACCTCCGGATCTCCTCGTGGTTTCCCCCGATGAGCACTTCCGGAACCGCCCAGCCTCTAAACTCGGCTGGACGCGTATACTGCGGACAATCGAGCAACCCTTCCTCGCCGAACGATTCCGCCACAGCCGAGTTCTCATTGCCCAACACACCCGCGATCAATCTTGCCGTCGCGTCAATCACGATGGCCGCCGGCAATTCCCCTCCGCTGAGGACATAATCGCCGATCGACAACTCTTCGTCCGCCAAATGCTCCGCGACGCGCTCGTCCACGCCTTCGTAACGGCCGCAGATCAGGAACAACTCGTCCAGCTTGCTGAAGGCTCTTGCCTTTTCCTGGTCGAACTTCCCACCCTGGGCGGAAAGCAGAACCACCTTCTGCCCTGCCAAGCGCCTCGGCCAGATCGACTCGACTGCCTCAAAAATCGGGCCAGCCTTCATCAGCATGCCTTCGCCGCCGCCAAAAGGCCGGTCGTCCACGGTCCGATGCCGGTCGCGCGTCCAATCGCGCAAGTCGTGCACCTGGATCTCGATCAGTCCCGCCGCGCGGGCCTTGCCAACTACGCCCTGCTCGAAAGCAGTCCGGAAAAAATCCGGAAAAATCGTCAGGACGTGAAAAATCACTTATCCGTCACTTCACTTATCAAGAAGGCCCTCGGGCACTTCCGCCCGAATGTTCTTCGAGACCACATCGATCTCCTTACAGATCGCTTGCGAGAACGGGACCAATACTTCGCGGCCGTCGTCCAGCTTCACTTCCAGCAGCGGACCGCCGCCAAAATCTTCCACCGCGCGAACCACGCCGGTTCTTTCCGTCCGATTCCACAGCACGCATCCGATCAGGTCCGCATGCGAAAAAGCGCCTTCTTCAGGCAGCTCTCGCTCGGAATCCTCGACCATGACATCCGCACCGGCCCAGGGCTCGGCATCGGAGATGGAATCGATCCCTTCAAACTTAAACACCGGCCGGCCATCGTGCCACCAGATCTCTTCCACTTTGCTGGGACGGGTTTTCCCGTTCTCCAACTCGAGCAGCACGTGCTTCAACTTCTCGGCTCGTCCTGGCTGCGAGGAATAGATCTCGCCCGTCAGTTCGCCCCGATTGCCCCGCACCCGGAATAAGCGGCCGACTGCAACCACGTTATTCGAGAATCTCCAGCGTAAACCTCCGGTTCAATTTCATGCCTGCCGCGCCCAGCAGTGTACGGATGGAACGAGCTGTCCGCCCCTGCTTGCCGATTACCTTGCCCAAATCGCTCGGCGCGACTCGCAATTCCAAAACCGTGACCTGCTCGCCTGCAATTTCGCGAACCGCCACTTCATCTGGAATATCCACCAACGCTCTCGCAATTTCGATCACCAAATCTTTCACCCGTTACCCTCCTACTTGGAACCGATTCTAGCAGGTAAAAGCTTCAGCATGAACTAAACCGCTGCCGGTGCTGGATTATTCTTCAATAAACGGGTGACGGTCGAGGAGGGCTGAGCGCCATTTTTCATCCAGTGCTCGATGCGGTCGTGCTTCAATTTCACCGACGCGGGCTTTTCCACCGGATGGTACGAACCCACCACTTCCACGGCGCGGCTGTCGCGGGCGCGTTCCTTTTCAATCACTACCACGCGATAGCTCGGCTTCTTTTTCGCGCCGAATCGCGCCAAACGAATCATCAACATCAAAAGCTCCTATTTCTTTGGAAGGTTGTTGAAACCGCTCCCTTTGGTCACGGCTCGGTAATATCCTATTGTGGACCAAATCCCATGCCGGGCGGTAACTTCAATTTTCCGAGCCGTTTGCCCAGAAAACCTCCACCACCCGAAAAGCTCTTCATCATTTTACGCGCTTGGGCGTATTGTTTCAGCAGCGTATTCACTTCCTGCACCGACGTTCCGCTGCCTTTCGCGATCCTGCGGCGGCGCGCGCCGTTGATGAGCATGTGATTATTGCGCTCTTTGGGCGTCATCGAATCGACGATGGCAACCAAGCGGGTAATCTCATTTTCATCGACCTTCATGTTCTTCAGGTCCTTCATAGGACCGATCTGCGGCATCATTCCCAATAGGCTTTCGAGGGGACCAAGCTTTTTCAACTGCTTCATCTGATCGCGGAAGTCGCCGAGGGTGAAATCGTCGTCCAGCAGCTTGCGCTGCATCTCCTCGGCTTGTTTCTGATCGATGTTATCGGTGACCTTTTCGATCAGGCTGAGTACGTCGCCCATGCCGAGAATGCGTTCCGCTACGCGGTCGGGGTGGAACGGTTCGAGCGCGTCCGACTTCTCGCCCACGCCGACGAACTTGAGGGGCTGGCCGGTGACGGAGCGAATCGAGAGCGCCGCGCCGCCGCGGGCGTCGCCGTCCATTTTCGTCAAGATGACGCCGGTGATGCCGAGCCGTTTATGGAACTCGTCGGCGGACTTGACGGCGTCCTGCCCAGTCATCGCGTCGGCCACGAACAGGATCTCGCTGGGGTTGAGTAGCTCTTTCAGTTGCGAGAGCTCGGTCATGAGGTCGTCGTCGATGTGGAGACGTCCGGCGGTATCGACCAGCAGCACGTCGCGTCCGGTTTGCACGGCCTCTTTGCGAGCGGAGCGGGCCAGGTCGAGAGGCTTGGTTTCGTCGGGCGTGCCTTCGTAAATCGGGACCTTAATATCGCGGGCGAGCACGCTCAGCTGCTTGCGGGCGGCGGGGCGATAGACGTCGACCGAGACCATGATGGGCGACTGACTGTTCTTGGTGAGATAGCGCGCGAGCTTGCCGGTCGAGGTGGTTTTACCCGAGCCTTGCAGCCCGACGATCATGATGACGCTGGGCGGTTCGTTCGCCATGCGCAGCTTTGCCTGATGGGTGCCGAGCATCTTGACCATCTCATCGCGCACGATCTTTACGACTTGCTGGGCGGGGGAAAGGGCGGTGAGCACGTCCTGTCCCATGGCCTTTTCGCGGACGGCTTCGATGAACTGCTTGGTGACGCGGAAATGCACGTCGGCCTCAAGCAGCGCGACGCGGATCTCGCGCAGCGCGGCGTCCATATTTTCCGCGGTAAGTTTGCCTTCTCCGCGGAGCGTCTTGAAGACGCGCTGGAGTTTATCGCTAAGATTCTCAAACATGATTTGCCCACGGACTTGAGTCGCGGGCGGGAGCCATTCGGAAGGCTAAGGTTTATTGTAGCGCAGGGAGGAATAATTCGCTTCGCGGCGCACTTGTCAACACAAACCGCTCCCTGTGGTCGCGGCTCGCTAGGGGTCGAAACCGGGAACATGGGTAACACTTTTTTATAACAGCGCCGCCAGTCTCCCGTTCCCGGTTGCACATAGAATTAACTGGTGACTTAACTTGATCACTTTCGCTTGCTATGGGCACCGCCTCCATGGCGATGCGGACGGTTCGGTGGATCGGGAGCACAATGTCCCGGGAAGTCGCTCGCTAGAGCCGCACGCCGGTCGGGTCGCTGCCGAAAGGAAGCTGATGGATCAAGCACCGTATTTGCTGGACGAGGATCGGCGCGAAAGTGTTCTTGGCG
Source organism: Bryobacterales bacterium (assembly GCA_963813145.1). GTDB lineage: Bacteria > Acidobacteriota > Terriglobia > Bryobacterales > Bryobacteraceae > Palsa-187. Next base: position 780,474 of record CAWEXX010000004.1, on the reverse strand, counting down.
CGTTGGTGGAGCGTTGCTCAAATCGCAACTGGAGTTTGCTGGCGGCGCATGTGCGAACTACTCACGTTCATGTTTTGGTGGATGCCGAGGGTACCCCTGAGAGAGTGATGAACGACCTGAAATCGTATGCCAGTCGATGCCTGAACCAGTCCGGGTTCGATGATCCAAGTCGAAAGAGATGGGCGCGGCACGGTAGTACGAGATGGCTGCACAAGCGAGAAGATGTCTCCGCTGCCATCCTCTATGTGGTTGAGAAACAGGGTGCGCCGATGGCGGTTTACAGCGAGCCGCGACCATAGGGAGCGGTCCTACGGCCGCGCCAGATATTTGTCGTACAACTTGGTCTGCTTGTTCGTCAGGTCGACTTCTTTACCTTTGATGAACATCATCTTGATCTGCGTGGGCGCTTCCAAGGGATCGCCGGTGGTTAGCATCAGGTCGGCCCATTTGCCTTTTTCGATGGACCCAATTTTGTCGCCGGCGCCCCAGATTTCGGCGGCGTTTACGGTTACGGCTTTCAATGCCGCATCGTAGGGCAGGCCGTAGGCGACCGCTCTCGCGGCGTTGTAGGGCAGGTTGCGGGAGAATTCGTTGTCGAAGGTCCCGAAGGCGATTTTCACGCCCGCTTTATGAAATTCGGCAGGAAGAGACTCGGCGTAATCGTAAGGCGCGTCCTGATTCTCGGGCAGGGCTTCGGTGCGGCCCAGAATCACGGGGATGTTCTTGGCTTTCAGCGCCGGACCTTCTTTGCCCAGCTCCTGAGGAGCCAAGATCACGATCTTGATGTGCTCTTTTTCGGCGAAGGCGATCGCGTCGTGGATGGCGCGTTCGCGCGCGGCGGGCACGGCCACCGGGACTTTGCCTTCGAGGACCGGGAGCATCGCTTCATATTTAAGGTCGCGCTTGAAGCCGGGGAGATTCGCGGTTCGCTCCTTTTGATATTGGCGGGCGTTGTCGAAAAACTCGGTCAGCTTGGCGACTTGCGTGTCGTAGTTGCGCTTGGCTTCGGTGAAAGTGCCTGCTCCGCCTGCGCCAGCGAACAGTAAAGCGATTTCATCGGCGAAGTCCACGTTGGCCAATCCACCACGACCACCGCGAGTCGGCATGGATGGAAACAGAAGGTGCATGGCGGCGGAACGGTTCACTTCCATGTCTTCCCAAGTCCAGCCATCCATATGAATCAAAGCGGCTTGTCCCGATATGTATTGCGACCCGCCGCCTCCACGTCCGCCTCGTCCGCCGGCTGCCGGGAACGTCATAACACTTGTAATACCATTGGCGCGGACCACTGGGAAATGGGCGCTTTCCGGATTCACGGCGCTGAGAGCTTTCAACTGGGGCATGAACTCGCCGATCTCGCCGGTGTCGACCGTGACGCGTTCGGCCGAGACTTCGGAGAGACCCAGTTCGGTATTCGAATCGATCATGCCGGGGTAGAGGCGCAAGCCTTTGCCGTCTACGATTTTGATGCCTTTGGGAGCGACGAGCTTCCCGCCGATGTCGGCGATTTTTCCGTCCTGGATGAGGACCGAGACGCCCTTCACCTCTGCGCCGGTCACGGGATAAACGTCGACATTACGGATGAACAGAGTGTCGTTCGCCGCCGCAGAGGCGGCCACTGCGAATGCGATCAAAAGTCCGAGCTTTTTCATTGCGGCCTCCTTGCGCCCTGAGCCGGCGTAGCAGCCTTTTCTTTATCAGCAAGCTTCTTCTTTTCAAGCTCCTTGTTAGGACGCGAGCTGACGTCGGAATCGCGGTCGAAGTACTTGTTGCCGTCGATCCAGACCTTTTGTACTTTGGCGTAATTCGAAAGCGGGTCCTTGTCGTAGATGACGATATCGGCGTCCTTGCCGACTTCGATCGATCCCACGCGATCCGAAACGCCGAGCTGTTTCGCTGGGTTAATCGTGACCAGCGCCAGCGCTTCTTCGCGCGACAGGCCGCCGTACTTGATCGCCTTGGCAGCCTCGGTGTTCAGGCGGCGCATCAGCTCCGCGTCGTCGGAGTTGAGGCTGGAGACGACGCCTTTCCTGGTCATGACGGCGGCGTTGTACGGAATCGCGTCGTAGGCTTCGGCCTTGTAGCCCCACCAGTCGCTGAAGGTCGAGCCGCCGGCTCCGTGCGCGGCGATTTCCTTGGCCACTTTGTAGCCTTCGAGCACGTGCTGGAAGGTCTTGATTTTGAATCCGTAGTCGTCGGCGACGCGGATCAGCATCAGGATTTCGTCGGCGCGGTAGCAGTGGGCGTGCACAAAGCGTTTGCCTTCGAGGACTTCCTTGAGCGGCTCGAGCTTGAGATCCTTGCGAGGCGGAATGGGGTGCTGGCCCTTGGCGACCTGCGCGTCGTACGCATCCCACGTTGCCTTATATTGCTTGGCTTCGTTGAACGCTTCGCGAATCACGTCTTCGACGCCCATGCGGGTCGCGGGATAGCGGGCGTTGGTGGCTGGCGCGCCGCGGCCGCCAGCGGGAGATCCAGCGCGCTTGGGATTCTCACCCAGCGCGAACTTGATTCCGGGAGTCGCGCCCTGGAACATCATGCCTTCGGCGTCCTGGCCCCAGCGCATTTTGAGCACGACGGTCTGTCCGCCGATAGCGTTGGCGGAGCCGTGCAGGATATTCGCAGCGGTCACGCCGCCGGCGAGGGCGCGGTAAATCGCGATGTCCTCGGGATTGATGACATCCTTAATATTGGCCATCGAAGATACCGAAACGCTGCCTTCGTTGACGCCTCCATCGACGGCGATGTGGGAATGGCAATCGATGATGCCGGGGATCACGAACTGGCCTTGCGCATCGATCCGGGTCGCGCCCGGAGGCACCATTACCTTCTCGCCGACCTCGGTAATCTTGCCGTCTTTCACCACAATCGAGCCCTTGAAGGTACCTTTGGCGCCTTCGCTCATGATGGTGGCATTCTCAATCACGGTCACTTGCTGCGCGCTCAGAGACGCGAGTGCGATCAGACCTGCTAGAAAAGCGCGCTTCATTATTTTTGGACTCCATTCGGACCGCTGGGCGCTGTGGCGCCGCCACGGCCACCTGCCGGAGGTACTTCCGGCGTCGGTACATATTTAATGCCGTCGACCAATACGAATTCGATCTTGGTGCGATCGTCGAATATTTCGCCTTTGGTGACAACCAGGTTGGCGATCTTGCCCTTCTCGATGCTGCCCAGGCGGTCCTGCGACGCCGTAAATCTCGGCCGGCGAAAGCGTGAGCGCGCGCAAGGCGTCTTCGCGCGACAGGCCATTGTCGATGGCTTTCTTCACGGCGCGCTGCAAATCGCGCGGTGTGTCGAGACCGTCGGAATAGAGGGCGAATTTGATCCCGGCTTTTTTCAGGACGGCAGGAGTGGTGGGAGCCTTCTCGCGAATGACCATCTGGCGATACGGATCCTCTTGATCGGGGTCCTGGTCGCGAGCTTTTTCGGGCCATTTCATGCTGACCAGCACGGTCGCATTGGCGTCTTTCAGGTACTTCACGGAGCGGTCCTCGAAGCCTTCGCGAAGGCCGTAATAGATCGCCGGTTGCTTCAGATCGGCTGCGAAATGGATCATGCGGTCGATCTCCACCCAGCGATTTGCCGGAAGCAGAATGCGCTTCGATTCGAGCACGCCTTCGAGCGCGCGATCGTATTCAGGCCGCTGCATGCCGCGGGGACTCTTGGCGTAGGCGTCCTTGACCAGTTGATAATGATCGGCATCGAGATAGATCTGGCGGACGTAGGAAATCATGCCCATCAGCGCGCTGGGGAATCCGCCGCCCATGCCGCCTCCGCCGCCACCGCCGGCGCGAGTCAGAGAAATATATTGACCGAGCGACGGGACCAGGACCATGTCCTTCGCCTTATCGCCTGTCAGCAGATCGACGAGGGAGCCTTGGCCGGCGAAAAATCCACGGGTCGGCCAGACCGCAGCGGTGGTGAACCCGGCATTGCGTGCCGTCTCGATGCGCTTGTCGCTCGCCTGAATTTCGTCGGCAGCCTTGATCCAGCTGGTGGTCGATGGACGATCCTCGGGTCCGCGCGCCGGAGGTGGAGCTGGAGTCGCCGCAGCCGTGGTCGTCGCTGCCCCGCGACCGCCGCCGCGAGCCGCGCCGCCTGTTGTTGCAGCCGCCGTGCCGGGCATGCCCCAAGTGCTAAGCGCGTCGACCAGGCCGGGATAAACGGTCATCCCTTCGCCGTCGACCACCACGGCGTCGGCAGGGATCACCACGGTTTCGCCGACTTCCTGAATCAGGCCATTGCGGACCAGCACGGTACCCTTATTAATGACCGAGCCGGAGACCGTCACGATTTTCGCGTTGCGAATGGCGATAGCCCCGTTATCGGCGGCCGCCGCGCATCCGCAGAATACAAGCAGAGCTGTTAGAAGATTTCTCATATTGCAATCGCCTAGTATAGAGGATGATTAAAGGTTTCCCCAACCCTTCTCAATGAGTGAACTATAGATGGCGTCGAAGAAACGGATAGGTTACAAGCAGGCGGGCGTAAACATCGACGAGGCCGACGCCGCGGTCGGCTCCATTCGCGAGATGGCTCGCCGGACCTTCACGAAAAACGTTCTGACAGACATCGGCAGCTTCGGCGGAGGCTTTCTTTTGAAGGGATTCCGGCAGCCGGTGCTGGTCTCTTCGGCCGATGGCGTGGGCACCAAGCTGAAGGTCGCATTCCTGACTGGAAAGCACGCCACCATTGGCGAAGATCTGGTGAATCACTGCGTCAACGACATCGCGGTGCAGGGGGCTCAGCCGCTTTTTTTTCTCGATTATTACGCCACGGGAAAGCTGGACGCGCGGATCGCGGCCTCCGTGGTTTCGGGAATCGCGCGCGGATGCGAGCGCAACAAATGCGCGCTGATTGGCGGCGAAACGGCGGAAATGCCGGGTCTTTATCACGATGGCGAATACGACCTGGCTGGTTTTATCGTCGGCGTGGTCGAAAAAAAGCGCATGATTACCGGGACGTCCATCAAACCGGGCGATATCCTGCTGGGCTTGCCTTCGACAGGCCTGCATACCAATGGTTATTCCCTGGCGCGAAAGCTGCTGTTCGAGGTTGCAGGACACGATGCGAATACTCCGGTGGCGGAACTGGGAACCTCCGTCGCGCAGGAACTGCTGAAGCTGCATCGCAGCTATCTTGCGCCACTGCGTGCGCTGCATGATAAAGACATCCTGAAGGGCGCGGTGCACGTCACGGGCGGAGGCATTACGGACAATATGCCTCGCATCCTGCCGAAGGGCCTGGGGGTGCGGATCGATGTCGGCTCCTGGCCGGTGCTGCCGGTTTTCGAGCTGCTGCGCAAGATCGGCGATATTCCGGAAGAGGATTGGCGCCGCACGTTCAATCTCGGAATCGGGATGATCTTTGTCGTGTCCCCGAGCGATGCAAAAAAGGCCTGTAAGGCCTTGGACAAGATGAAGGAGCGCTGGTACAAAATCGGCGAAGTGACGCGCGCCCGCGGAGACCGAGTTATTTACAAATGAAGCGGCTCGGTATTTTGCTGTCGGGCCGAGGCTCGAATTTTCTGGCGATTGCGCATGCGATTGCGGAGAAACGCCTGGAGGCCGAGATCGCCGTCGTCATTTCCAATCGCGCCGCTGCACCGGGTTTCTTCGCCGCGCGAGAACGAGGAATCCCGGCTGTGCTGCTGCCTTCCAAGGGTCTCGATCGCGAAATTTACGACCGACAGCTGATCGCCGAACTGCGGGCGAGGGAGGTCGACCTGATTTGTCTCGCGGGTTATATGCGCATCCTCAGCGGTTATTTCATCCGCGAGTTTCCGCTGCGGATTTTGAATATTCATCCGTCGCTGCTACCGGCATTTCCGGGGCTCGACGCGCAGCATCAGGCATTCGAGCATGGCGTGAAGATCGCCGGATGTACGGTGCATTTTGTCGATGAAGGACTGGATTCGGGTCCGATCGTGGCGCAAACTGCAGTGCCCGTCCTGGACGAAGATTCAGCGGAGACGTTATCAGCGCGAATCTTACGGGAGGAGCATCGGCTTTACTCGGAGGCCATTGCACTCGTGCTTTCCGGTCGCTATCGAATCGAGGGTCGGCGGGTGATCAGGACCTGACCGCTCCCTTTGGTCACGGCTCGCTTTGGGTCGAAACCGGGAACATGGTAGCGAGCCGCGACCACAGGGAGCGGTTTCGAGTATGCTGTAGCGATGAACAACCGGCTCCCCGCTGAGCTTACCGCCGAATTTCTTGGCACGATGGTCCTGATTCTGTTCGGCAACGGCGTCGTCGCCATGGAAGTGCTGTTCAACAAGGGCGGCTACACCAACATCACCCTCGCCTGGGGACTGGCCGTCACCATGGGAATCTACATCGCCGGGAAAACCACCGGCGCGCACTTGAATCCCGCAGTGACGCTGACCCTGGCCGTCTTTCGCGGATTCTCGTGGGCGAAAGTTCTGCCGTACATGATCGTGCAGGTGGCGGGAGCTTTCTGCGCCGCGGCGCTGGTGTTTTGGAATTACCGGCCGCAGTTTCTCACCATCGACCCGGCGCTGGAGAAAACGGCGGGCGTGTTCACCACTTTCCCGGCGTTTCCGCTGCAACCGTCGGCTGGATTTCTAGATCAGGTGATCGGCACGGCTCTGCTTCTGCTGATGATTTTCGCCATCACCGATGAACGCAACACGCCGCCCGGCGCCAACATGACACCGCTGATGGTGGGCCTGGTCGTGGTCGTCATCGGGATGGCGTTCGGAGGCATGCACGGCTACGCGATCAACCCCGCCAGGGATTTCGGCCCCCGATTGTGGACGGTGGTGGCCGGATTCAAGAACAACGGGTTGACGGACGGCTCCATGGTGTTCTGGATTCCGATTGCCGGTCCGTTAGTAGGCGGGCTGGTCGGCGGCGCGGTGTACGATTTCGTCATCCGCAAACAATTCCTTCAAGAAAACGGTGCAGTCGCCGATAAGGTTTCTTAAGGAGCACTTTCCTATGAGGATCAGCAGCGTTAGCGCCGTGGACCAGAGCACCCATGCACCGAAGCCTCCGGCTCAGAAGAGTGCGCCGGCGACTGCTCCAGCCCAAAAACCGGACAGCGTTCACTTGAGCGCCGCGGCGCTGGCAGCTTCCCACGACGCGGACCACGACGGCGACAGCAAGTAAGCTTGTAGGGCGGGCTATTTAGCCTGCAGCCGCGTTTCGAGGCGGCTCTCCACCGAAGCCTGCTGAAAGCAGGCTGCAGGCAATATTGCCCGCCCTCCAGGCCACCTAAGCCCGTGAATTTTCTTCACACCCTGTGAAGAAAAAACTTCGGCATGTTCTAATAAATAAAGCGATAATAGAAGATCCCCGCAACCCGGGGGATTGGGAGTTACGTCTCACTACTCATGCGGTCCGCTTTATTAGTATTCCTCTGCGCCGGCGCGTTCGCCGCGTCGCCTCAAAAATTAATCCAAACCGCTCCGATCCAGTTTGAGCAGAGCTCGGCTTCGCATCAGTGGAGCGCGCGAGGTCTGGGCTACGCCTTTCGCTTCGAGAAAACCGGTACCGCTATGCGGCTGGGCGACCGCACGCTGCGGATGACGTTTGAGAACTCGAATGCCGCCGCGCCCTTCATCGGACTGGAACAGGGTGCGCACCCGACCAACTCTTTTCACGGAAAGACCTACGAGCGCCTCGAAAACTTCGGACGTCTGCGCCGCACTGGTATTTATCCGGGAATCGATCTGCTGTACTACAGCCGCAACGGCGAGCTGGAATACGATTTCGAGATCGCTCCCGGCGCGGATCCTGCTAAAATCGCGCTCCGCTTCGAGGGCGCCGATTCGACTCGCTTGAACGATCGTGGCGACCTGATTCTCTCGCTGGCGGGCAAGGAACTGACTCAGCGCGCCCCGTCGATTTATCAGCGGCGCGCGTCGGGCGAAATGGTCACTGTCGAGGGGTCGTATCGCATTGGCCAGGACGGCGTGGTCCGATTCCGTCTGGGCGATTATGACCGCGCCTCCCGCCTGATCGTCGATCCCGCGATTTTCTACGTCGCGTTCCTGGGTGGATCGAGCGGCGACTACGGCATCTCGATCGGCCATGATCCTCAGGGCTATATTTACATCGGCGGTTATACCTATTCGACCGATTTCCCGGTCGGGGGCATCGGTTACAGCACCGCTCCCTACGGAGGGTTGGATTGCTTCCTGATTAAGCTCGACCCGTACGCGAGCGACGCCACGCAGGTGATCGTTTATTCCAGTTACTTCGGCGGCGCGTCCGACGATATCCTGACGGCGATGAAAGTGGATGCATCCGGCATCATGTACTTCACCGGGTCGACCGATTCGACCGATTTCCCTGTCTCCGGCGGAGCGTACTCATCCACCTATACCAACCAGACGCACGCGTTCGTCGTGGCGCTGGACTCCAATCAGGACAACATTTACTCGGAAATCTACTCCACCTACTTCGGCGGCACCACAGGCAATGAATCCGGCGAAGGAATTTTTCAGCTCAACGGGTTTATTTATGTGACGGGCTACACCACGTCCACCGACTTGCCGTTAGTGGGCGCCTCCCAAGGTTCGGCGGCCAGTCCCACCGATGCGTTTGTCGCCAAGTTCGATGCTACTCAGACCGGGACCGCCTCGCTGATCTTCAGCACGTACCTGGGCGGCGGCGGGCAGGACTGGGGCCGCGATATCGCCGCCGACAATAACGGCCTGATCTACGTTACCGGCTACACCTTCTCCTCCGATTTCCCGTTCACCGCGTCTACCGCCTACCAGAATTACTCCGGAGAAGGAGACGCGTTCCTTACGGTGATCAATCCGAGCAGTTCCACGATAGTGTACTCGACCTTTTTCGGCGGCTCCGCCGGGTATGACGAAGCGAAAAAGATTCTAGTGGATCCGGATGGCACACGCGTCGCGATCGCCGGCGTGACCATGTCGCCGGATATGCCCAAGACCCAAAACGCATTTCAGTCCGTGATGCCGGGGGCGCTGAACGTCGACCCATCCGGGAATCTGATGGCGAGCAATGGATTCATGGCGGTCTTCGATATGACCGCGCAGACTCCCGGCAAGGGCCTGTTGTATGCGACCTATCTAGGCGGATTCGGCGGCGAAGTGATCTACGATATGAAGCGCGATTCGAAAGCCCGTTACTATTTATCGGGCTACACGCTGTCGAAGAATTTTCCGGTAACCGGGAACGCGCTGAACACCAACTCGGCCAACGGCGGCCTGGACGGCTTCGTCACGATTCTCGATCCAGCCCTGCCGGCGCTGAACCAACTGGTGTATTCGAGCTACATCACCAGCAACGGAACGCAAACGGTTTTCGGTGTGGACTTCGATACCAAAGGCACCGTGTGGATGACCGGCACAGCCACCGGGAGCATTTTCCCGGCGAATTACGAGTCGTTTCCCGTGTCACCTTCCACAGGATTGGCGCAACCCGGCAAACATTCGTCCTTCATCTGGGGATTTACCATTAACTAGTTAAGGAATACTAGCCGCTGATGAACACAGATGAACGCGGATAAGACCATTTGTTTTCAATCGGCGTTCATCAGCGTTCATCGGCGGCCAATATTCTTATCGCGGAAACCGCGGAGAATACGCTTCCAGATACTTGAGCCCGGTGCCGGTATTGTAAATAACGATTCGCTCCTGCGCCGTCAGAAATCCATTCGCCAGCAGCTTCTTTAACGCCGCCACGCAGGCGCCGCCTTCGGGGGCCGCGAAGATTCCCTCGTCGGTCGCCAGTTCGACGGCCGCCTCGATCATCTCTTCGTCGCTCACCGCGATACACGTTCCGCCGCTTTGCCGCACCGCATCGAGAACCAGAAAATCCCCGAGCGCTTTGGGAACCCGCAAGCCGCTGGCCACCGTCTCCGCGTGTTCGAAGAATTCGCTTCTCGGCTTGCCCTCTTCGAACGCTTTGACGATGGGCGCGCAGCCTTCGGCCTGCACCGCGATCATCTTCGGACGCTTCGAGGAAATCCATCCCAGCGCTTCCATTTCGGCGAACGCTTTCCACATGCCGATCAGGCCCACGCCGCCGCCGCAGGGATAGAAAATCGCGTCGGGCAACTGCCAGCGGAACTGCTCGGCAACCTCGTAGCCCATGGTTTTCTTGCCCTCGATGCGATACGGCTCCTTCAGCGTGCTGACGTCGAACCAGCCTTCGGCATCCTTGCGCGACATCACGATCTTGGCGCAATCGCTGATCAGGCCATCGACCAGAGTGACGTGCGCGCCCGCCGCGCAGCACTCGATATAGTTCGCCTGCGGAACGTCGCGCGGCATGAAAATATGCGCTTCGATTCCCGCCGCGGCGGCGTAGGCGGCCATGGCTCCCGCGGCGTTGCCGGCCGAAGGAATCGCTACCTTCTTTATGCCCAGCTCCGCGCACATTGACACGGCGCACGAAAGTCCGCGAGCTTTGAAGCTGCCGGTAGGATTGACGCCTTCATCCTTCACCCACAAATCCTCGTTGCCGAGCCGCGCCCCCAGGCGCTGCGTCCGAACCAGCGGAGTCATTCCTTCGCCCAGAGAAATCATCGCCGCCGGCTTCGAAACGGGCAGCACCGGCGCGTATCGCCACATGCTGGTGGGACCGCTGGGAATCCATTCGCGGCTCCAGCCCTCGCGGAGTTTGTCCAGGTCGTAGCGGACCAGCAGCGGTCCGCCGCATTCGCAAAGATTATGAATCTGGCCGGCTTCGCGCCGCTTGCCGCATGCGGCGCATTCAAGGTGAGTGATCGTGGTCATTATTTAACTGGTGCGTGGATTTCGTCGAGGATCTTGAGCAGCTCCGCCCGCGAGTCTTCGGCCCGGGTCACCTGCCGGCCGACCACCAGGTAGTCGGCTCCATTGGCGATCGCTTCCGCGGGAGTCGCGACACGCTTCTGATCGCCCGCCGACTTGCCTGCCGAGCGGACCCCCGGGATAACCAGCGTCATTTTGGGTCCCGCGATCGCCCGGACTTTCGCGACTTCGAGCGACGAGCAAACGATGCCATCCACGCCGGCGTTCATCGCGTGGCCGACCCGCATTTCCACCATTTCCGCAAGGCTGAGCGCCGAACCGTCGTCGCGCACGTCGTTTTCATCGAAGCTGGTCAATACGGTGACGGCCAGCAGTTTTAAAGAGGACGCGCGTCCCGCCACCGCCGCCTGCATCACTTGCTTCACCGCGTGAATCGTCAGATAATCGACGCCCGCGGCTGAGATCGCAGCCACCGCGCGCTTCACCTGTTCGCCGATATCGTAAAGTTTCAGATCGAGGAAGACCCGCTTGCCCTGCCCTTTCAACTCGCGCACGAAATCCATGCCCGCGGCCGCGTACAGCTCCAGCCCAACCTTATAGAAGTCCGCGTCCGCGCCAAGAGCGGAAACCAGCGCGCGCGCCTCCGCCGCCGACGGGACATCGAGAGCAATGATCACCGGTGAGTTCATATAATTCGCAGCGGTCTCGCCTGCCGTTCAAACACACGACCGATCCGGTAAGCGGCGGGAAACTTTCGCTCCAGCTCCAGCGCGTCTTTTTCGGGAAGCGAGATCAACAATCCGCCCGAGGTTTGCGGATCGTAAAAGAGGTCGTCGAAGGGCGAAGTTCCTTCGACGCAGGACGCGACAAAGTCGCGATTGTTATGCAATCCGCCGGAAAAAGCGCCGGCCTGCGCGTATTCGATCGCGCCCTCGAGAAATCGCACCAGCGAGGAATCGATCTCCAGCGTCACTTTACTCCCGATGGCCATCTCCCGCGCATGTCCGAACAGCCCGAATCCGGTGACATCGGTAAGTCCATGCACATCCAGGCTTTCGATGGCCTCCGCCGCAGCGCGATTCAGCGTCATCATCTGTTTGATCGCGCCCTGGACGTGCTCGTCTTTGGCGATTCCCCGTTTGAGCGCTGACGAGATTACTCCCGTTCCGATCTTCTTGGTGAACATCAGCACATCGCCCGGACGCGCGCCGGTATTCGTCTTCACCCGGTCCGGATGCACCGTTCCAGTGATCGCGTATCCAAACTTGATTTCGGGATCGTTGACGCTGTGGCCGCCCAGAATCACGCAATCCGCTTCATGGATCTTTTCCGCTCCGCCCTTCAGGATCTGCTCCAGCGTATCGATGTCGCCCGACGCCGGCCAGCCGAGAATCGACAAAGCCGTGAGGGGACGGCCGCCCATGGCGTATACGTCGCTCAGCGCGTTGGCCGCGGCTATGGCTCCAAAAGTATAGGGATCGTCGACGACAGGAGTGAAGAAATCGACGGTTTGAACGATGGCCAGGTCTGGACTGACGCGGTAAACACCTGCGTCGTCGGCAGTATCGAATCCGACCAGCACGTTAGCATTCGAAACCCGAGGGATCCGCGGCAGCACCTGGTCCAGAATCTTTGGACTCAGCTTGGAAGCACATCCGCCGCCCTTTACTTGTTCCGTGAGTCTTGGAGTAGAGTGTGCCGACACTTCATCTTTAGTGTACAGTGGGCGGCTCTGCCCGCGCGTGCCCCCACGCCACCCCTGCCACCTACGCTTAAGCTGCTGCTATTTCCTTGACTTTATTCTTACTTCCCGGCGGACGGCCCCGCCGTTTAATAGTGGCCATCCATGATGGCGGGCGCCCGCGGCGCTTCGTTCTGCCCTGGGACAAGCGCTCCAGAGTGAGAATAGCCTCTTCAATCTGTTCTCTTTCATGGCGCAATTCAGCCAGCATTTTGAGTACATCCATCGTTTTTATCTTTAGCTCCTTTATGGTGTCTCTGATCTTCGCTTCGACCGGAGCTCCGTTCTGAAAAAGGAACAGAACCGCAGCCGCGCCAGACCTTGTTGAACAAGCATAAACCTATTTTTAGGGCAAATTCAAGAGCTTTGTTCTGAATTCAGAACAAGAAACCAAAAAATATCCCCCTTTTTAGTACCGAGGGTCCCGGGTAGGCCGCTCCCCCCTTGCAAATCCTGCTAACCCGTGATCCGTGGTCTTTTCCAGTAGAAATAGAAGGGCAATCCCGCGATAATCAGGGCCAATCCGATCCCGGATTCCCGCGGCGAGTTCAGTAGCGTCGAATAAAGCAGGGCTACTGCGACCAGGACAAAAATTATTGGCACCACCGGATAACCCGGAACGCGGTAGGGACGGTGCATATCCGGACGTTTGATTCTGAGGACAATTACCGACGCGGCCGTCATTCCATATAAGATCCAGCTGGGAAAGATCACCAGCGTGGCGAGTTCATCGTAGCGTCCGCTCAACAATATGAACGAGGACACCACGCCCAGCAGCACGATGCACGCACCCGGGGTCCGGAAGTACGGGTTGATGTGGCTCATGCGCTTGAAGAACAAACCATCCCGCGCCATCGCATAGGGGACGCGGGACCCCGACAGGATCGAACCGTTGAGAGCCGCGAAAATCGAGATCATAGCGGCAATGCTGACGATCGACGCGCCGGAATTCCCCAGAACCTTTTGCATCGCCTCCGCCGCGACTCGGGGAGTGGCGCCCACCTCCGCGCTGCTCAAAACATAAAAGTAAGCCAGATTGGTGAGCAGGTAAATCGCGATCATGGCACTGGTTCCCACCAGCAGCGCCCGGGGCAGATTTCTCTGCGGATTCTCGATTTCGGAGCCCAGCATTCCGGCGTTGTTCCATCCGTCATAGGCCCACAAAGCGGCCACCAGGGCGGCGAAAAAGCCGGCAATGCCGCCCGGATTCGCAGGGATAGACTCGGAGAAATGCGCGAATGTTCCTTGCCCCCACGTTAATCCCGCGATGATCAGAGCCACGATCAGGCTCAGCTTAACCACGGTAACCACAATCTGGACCTGCCCGCCCACTCGCACCCCGAGGTAGTTCACGCCCGCCAAAAACAGGATCAAAGCTATTCCCAACAGCTGCCCGTATTGAATTTCTAGAGGCTTTCCCCCGGGTCCGATAGGTAAAGGCACGGCGTAGAAAGCGACCGTGAGTTTCGGGAAAAAGTACGCCACGTAATAGAAGAAGCCGGTGGCGAGCGTGGCAATGCTGGCGGTCTTCGCCACCCAGGTCTGGGTCCAGCCGTAAATAAACCCCCAAAACGGACCGTACGCGGCGTTAAGATAAACGTACTCGCCGCCCGCGTCGGGAAGAGCGGCGGATAACTCGGCATACGTCAGCGCACCGAAGAAAGTCAGCAATCCGCCAAAAATCCACACGCCGAAAACCAGCTCCGGCGAGCCGACGGAGCGGATCATTTTCGCGGGAACGATGAAAATCCCGCTGCCGATAGCGGTGCCAATCACGATGGCGATCGCGGCCCACAAGTCCCAGCGCGCGGCGTAACGTAGCTTCAGGCGGTTTCGGTGACAGTTGTATTCTCCCGGAAAAGGAATGATGCGATCAGACCGATCGCGAACGTGGCGGACGAGCCTATGAGAACGTACCACGTCCATGCGATGGGCGTGAAGAATCGGATGTACAGCATCAAAACAAGGCCGCAGGCCATGGCGCACATCGCAGCGAGCTCACCTACGCGCTTGGTCAATAGTCCGAGCAGAAACACCCCGAGCAGCGAGCCATAAATGATGGACGCGATCGATAATCCGGCTTGCAGCACGCTGCCCCAGTGGCGCGCGATCAGCGCCACGCCGAACAGAATCGCACCCCACGCGACCGTCGCATAGCGAGCCCACATCAGCCAGACCCTTTCGGAGGCTTCCCCGCCCCGGCCTGCATAAAGCGGCTTCAAGAAATCCATGACGGTGGTCGAGGCCAAGGAGTTTAATGCCGCGCTGAGGTTCGACATCGCCGCCGCCAGAATCGCCGCCATCACCAGTCCCGACATCCCGACCGGAAGGTGCTGCCAGATAAATAATGGATAGATTTTGTCCGGGACGTCGGGTAGTTTCCAATGATTGTCGGAATACAGGACGAATAAGCACACCCCGATCACCAGAAACAGCGTGAACTGAATCATGATCACCGCCCAGCTCGCGAACAGGGCCGCCCGGCTCTGGCGCTCCGTGGGCGCGGCCAGCAGGCGCTGCACCATCAACTGCTCCGTGCCGTGACTGGCGGTAGTCAGAAAACATCCGCCGATGAGTCCCGCCCAAAAGCTGTAAGTCCTGGTGAAGAAAATCGCCGGCGGCGCCAGCCGGAAATCGAACACCTGGAATTTCCCCAGCGGAGCGGCCACCGCGACCACATGTGACCAACCGCCGGGGATTTCGTCCAATATGATGTAGAAGCTCAGAACCGCGCCGATCACATAGAGGATCATTTGCACCACGTCGGTCCAGATCACGGCCGTAAGACCGCCTTCGTACGTATAAACCAGCGTCAGGCAAACGATGACGATAATCGAGGTCATCTCGCCCGTGCCAAGAATAATCGAAATGACAATCGAGATGGCGAAGACGCGCACGCCCTCGGCCAGCGCGCGCAGAATCAGAAAGGTTCCCGCGGTCAGCCTGCGAATGCGGTTTCCAAAGCGGACGCGCATCAGCTCGTACGCGGTGTACATTTCGCCGCGAAAATAGGCGGGCAGGAACAGGGTCGCGATGACGATGCGCGCCAGCAGGTATCCAAACACGACTTGCAGAAATCCGAAATTGCCCTGAAACGACAGCGCGGGCGTGCCGATCACCGTAAGCGTGCTGGTCTCCGCCGAAACGATCGACAGCGCGATGGCCCACCACGGAGCGGTTCGGCCGCCCAGGAAGTAGTCCTTGAGAGTCTTTTGCGATTCGCGGAAGCGGGTCCCGAACCAGGTGATGCCAGCGAGATAAAGAACGATGACGCCCAGGTCGGTCCAGCGCATTTGACTCAGTAAGGATACTGGATTTGCTCCAGTTTGTCGCTTGTCTGAGCCGCGACCGTAAGGAAGCGGGCAGATGCGCCTAATTCCCGGGAACAAACTTGGAGCCCGGCGGAGTCAAATATACGCCGATCAGCTCATTGAATCGGGCGGGCGGTTGCGGCTATCCTCCGGGTTCCGCTATACTCCGCAAAGTACATTCCCGGAAAGGTTCATGAGCATCGCAGATCGCGTGAGGAGGTTGTCAGTGCTGTTGAAGACGAGCGCCGCGACAGTCGTGGTCGGGGCTGCGCTTGTTTCCAGTCTGATAGCCACGCTCGGAGCTCAGGAAAAGAAGAAACCCGACTGGAAAGATCCCGCCGAATACGACCTCTATAAGCCCATCACCCAGACTCAGGACCCGAAGGTCTGGCTCGATTCCTTAGATAAGTGGACCAAGCAGTATCCGCAAAGCGAGCTATCCGAAATCCGGCGTCAGCTTTATCTGGAGACGTACCGCCAACTCGGGCGAACGCGCGAGGCGTTCAACGCCGCGGTGGAAGTGTTGCGCGACAATCCCAACAGCTCTGTTCGCGCTCTCGACCATCGTCGGCATGGTGTATCAACTTAAACCTCTCGCCCCAGCCGATCTCGACGTCGCCGAACGCGCGACCACCACGATCCTCGCCAATCTTGACGGGATCTACGCCAAAGAGAATCGCCCCACGGAGATGAGCGACTCCGATGCCGCCAAGGCCAAGCCCGAAATGCGCGTCTTTGCCCAGAAAACGGCCGGATGGATCGACTGGACCCGCAAGGATTTCCCGCGCGCCGAGGTGGAATTGGCCAAGGCTCTCAATCTGGATCCCAAGCAGGGACAGGTCGCCTACTGGCTGGCCGACGCCATGCTGGAGCAGAACAAGACCAATCCGGAAAAGCAGCCGGCGGCCTTGTACTATTTTGCCCGCGCCGCGTCCTATGAAGGAACCGGCAGCCTGCCGGCGGGCGACCGCAAGAGTCTGGCGGCCTATTTGAACACAGCGTATGTGAGGTATCACGGCTCCGACGAAGGCCTGGCTCAATTGGTGGCCAGCGCGAAGGTCAATCCCGAGCCCCCTGCCGGATTTCAGATCAAGAGCGCCACGCAGATCGAGAAGGAACGAATCGAAGCCGAGGAGGCGTTCGACAAGGCGCATCCCGAAAGGGCCCTGTGGAAAGATCTGAAAGCTGCGCTGACCGCGTCCACGGGCGACGCCTATTTTGAAACCAGTTTGAAGGATGCGCTCGTCCCCAAGTTAAAAGGCAAGCTAGTTGCTATGACTCCAGCGTTGAAACCGAAAGAACTGGTGCTGGCCATCGAAAATTCGGCGGGCGATGTAACATTGAAGCTGGACGGCGCGCTTCCAGGTAAAATGGAGCCGGGCGGTGAAATTGAGTTCGAAGGAATCGCCAGAAGTTTTACGAAAGATCCGTTTATGGTGACGTTCGAAACGGAGAAAGCCAAACTGAGCGGCTGGACCGGTAAGAATGAAAGCCAGAAGAGTTCGGGCGCCAAGAAGAGCGCCGACAGCACTAAAAAACCTATTCCACCCGAGTGAGGCTCACGTGACTTTTTCAACGACAAAAAAAATAACAATCGTCTGCATAGCGATGATGGCGTTCGCGGCGGCGCAGGCTCCTCCGGCGGCGCCGGCGAAGAAGTTCAAAGACGATGCCGAACAGGCCCTGGCGATCGCGGCGAATAACGAGAAAGATCCCAAGGCTCAGATCGAGAAGCTCGACAAGTGGAAGCATGACTACCCGGAGACTGAGTACGACATGGATCGCCTGGATCTATATTTCAAAGCGTACGCCGCGTTGAAGCAATTTCACGAGCAGATCGGCGTCGCCAAGGAAATGCTGCAGAAGTTTCCCAACAACATGGGCCTGCTCCGCAGCATACTGGTCGCGTTTCAGCAGATCAGTTCACCGAGCGCCGAAGATCGCGCAGCGGCCAATGATGCGGCGGCTTATATCGTGAATCACGCCGACGAAGTCTTCGCGCCGGATCAGGCCAAAGCCAACGGAATGACGGACGAGCAATGGAAGCAGCTCAAGCCGCAGATGGTCGCTTATGCGAACGCCCAGATCGACAAGATGGCCGAGGATCAAGGTATCGACGCGGTGATTGCGCTGCTCAAGAAGGACCCGACTCGCATCGCACTGAATGGCTGGCTCGGTCAGCAGTATGTCGCGCAGGGGAAAAACGATCCGACCAAGATTGTTCTTGCGTTGTTCCACTACGCGCGGGTGTCCGAATACGATGGACCAGGGGCTGCTCCGGCGGCAACGAAGACGGGCGCCAGGAAATACTTCGATAAGCAATACGCCGGTTATCACGGGTCCGCTGAAGGGGCAGATCAGGTTCTTGCTGTAGCGAAGACCAATGCGGTACCGCCTCCGGATTTCACAATCGTATCCATCACCGCCATCAGCGAGAAGAAGATTAAGGAAGACGAAGAGAAGCGCAAGGCGAATCCGATGATCACGCTCTGGACCGACACCAAGGCTGCCATACTGCGAGATCCAGCCGCGCTCGACGCGGTCAAGGACGCTGAGCTTCCCGGCACCGCAACACCCGGCGTCACCAAGTTCAAAGGGAAGATCGTTTCCATGACTCCGGCGCTGAATCCCAAAAAGGTAGTAGTGGCCGTGGAAAAAGATGGCGTCGCGGATGCCACCCTGGTGCTCGACGCTGCCTTGCCCGGCAAGGGCGAGGTTGGCGACGAGCTCGAATTCAGCGGAGTGGTAAAGGATGTCGCAAAAGAGCCTTATATGATGACCTTCACAGTCGAAAAGGCCAACGTGGAAGGCTGGAAGGGCAAGAAGGCTCCGGGCCCGGCATCTCCGGCTAAGAAGGCGGCTACTAAGAAAGCGAACTAGTCCACTATCCCCTCCATAACTGTCGGGGTTCGGTGTAGACGCCTTCAGCCCGATGCGTCAGCGTGGGGCTATTGCGATTTCAAGTGCGAGCCCCAAGCTGACGCATGGGGCTAGTCGGCCCTCTTGGCCAGCAGCCAGCTGTACACGGCGCGCGGGACCAATCCCATATCGTCGTCCTGCTGGCGGTAGAACTGAATAAAATGCTTCACCGGGCGGCGGACCTGTGGGTTCGCCGCCATTTTTATGGCACCGAGCGCCGATACCAGCGCGACGATCATCAAAATCCGCTTCATGCCTATCTGACGTTCTCCGGGTCCGAAGAGTTTGCCGCCTCCGGCGTTTTTGTCAGCCGCCCAGCATTTCTTAACATTTCCCTCAGCAGAAATTCGATCTGCCCGTTCAGGCTGCGTAGATCGTCGTCGGCCCAGCGCCGCACGGCGTCGAGCACGTCGCCATCGATTCGTAATGGATAATTCTTTCGTCACTGCTCTAGTGGTACATCGTCCCCGTATTCAACACCGGCTGAGCCGCCCGCTCGCCGCATAATACGACCAACAGATTGCTCACCATAGCCGCTTTCCGCTCTTCGTCCAGATGGACCGTCCCCTTCGCGTCCAGCCTCTCGAGCGCCATCTCGACCATCCCTACCGCACCATCGACAATCCGCGTACGGGCCGCGACAATCGCGGAAGCCTGCTGGCGCTGCAACATTGCGGCGGCGATTTCCGGGGCGTAAGCCAGGTGGCTGATGCGCGCCTCTTTCACCTCCACCCCGGCGACCGCGAGCCGCTCCTGGATCTCCTCGCGCAAATGAGCCGCGACCTCCTGCATGTTGGCCCGCAGCGACTTCACCCCGTCCTGATGCGCGTCATAAGGATACGCCGCCGCCAGGTTTCGCAGCGCGGCTTCACTTTGCACCTTCACGTAGTTCTCGTAATTATCGACCTGGAAAATCGCCTCCGCCGTATCGACCACGTTCCAGACCACCACCGCTGCGAACTCGATCGGATTACCGTCCAGGTCGTTGACCTTCAGCTGGCTGGTCTCGAAATTCCTGGTCCGCAGCGAGACGAACTTCTTTGTATAAAAGGGGTTGGCCCAGCGCAACCCAGCCGCCCGCTCGGTACCGACGTAGTGTCCGAATAGCTGCAATACAGCCGCCTGATTTGGGGCGACCGGGAAAAGTCCTTTCAGACAGAGTAGGTCTATGGCCAGGAGCAAAACGAAGCCAATCATGGGCACTGGCTGGTTCTGCTGGGCGAAATTAACGATCGCCCATAGCAGCAAAGGGACTGCGAGCACGAACAAAGCCAGATAGACAAATCCAGACGCCGTGTGAAGCTCTTTCTCTTTCATGTGATCTCCTTGTGATAGCATAATGATATCACTTTCGAGATCGACGTCAATAGTACTTACGTTCGCTCCATCCTGCCGGAAGCGGAATCCCTGCGTCCCGACGCTGGAACTGACTTGGTAGCCTTGCCCAGCCCGAAAGGAGGCATATTCGCATAAATCGTCTCGTAATCGCCGGGCCTGAATCGGTAGGTTTCATGCCACACCCCGACGTCGCCGCTTTTTCCGATGGCTCGGTTAAACGCACTCCAGGCGGGCAGATGGATACGGTCGCGATTCTTTGCATAGGCTTCCAGATGTTCGAAGGATCGCCAGTATTGAAGGCTGATCGTGGTCGTCCCGAACCAGTTGTGGACGCCCAGAAAACCCAATTCCGGATGCTGCTCCAGTTCCTTCAACATTTTGGGCATCGCGATAGCCACCGGCAGCCACTTATGGATCTTCCACAGCTTATTGATCCGCATGCCGATGAGGAAGACGACCGCCTCGCCGTCGATCTCCGCGCACATTCTGTCCTGAATGACACTCATCGTGTCATTATGCGCTAGAACTACATCTTGTAAGGGCCGAGGTCCTCGTTGTTGAGGTTCTCCAGCCATTTGCGCAGCTCTTCGTTATTGCCGACCTCGGCCACCGCCGCGACGCTTTTCGATGTTTTCAACACCGCGTCGTCCACGAAGATCGGACAATCCAGGCGCAGAGCGATCGCGAGCGCGTCGCTGGGACGCGAATCGACCGAGATCATCTGCCCGTTGCGCTCCAGCCAGATGATGGCGTAAAACGTGTCGTCTTTCAGGTCGCTGACGACCACTTTCTTGACGCCTGTTTCGAGCCCGAACAGTAGGTTGCGAATCAAGTCGTGCGTCATCGGACGCGGCGTCGGCATCTTTTCGATTTCCAGCGCAATCGCGTTCGCCTCGTAAATGCCAACCCAGATGGGAAGAATTGTGGTGCCGTTGACGTCTTTCAGCACAACGATTGGCATGTTGGTCACCGGGTCCATCATCAATCCCCGGATTTTCATTTCGACTTCCATGCTTCCCTCCCGTCACTTTTCAGTTTACACACTCCCCGACCAATGAATTCGCGCCCGCCCGCGTCACGCGAACGTCGACATAGGTGCCCAGAATATCGTCCGCGGAACTCGGGCGGAGAAAATTCAGAGTCTTGTGTTGCGAGGTCCGGCCGATCCACTGTCCGGTAGCCTTATTGAAGCCTTCCACCAGGCATTCTTCCACCGTCCCCAGATACGCCGCATTGTTTCTGGTTTGGATCTCGCGCTGCATTTCCTGCACGATCATGAGCCGCCGTGTTTTCTCGTCTTCCGGAATTTGATCTTCCAGCACCAGCGCCGGCGTATTGGGCCGCCGCGAGTATTTGAATCCGAAAATGGAATCGAATTCCACTTCGCGCAGCAGGTCCAGCGTCAGTTCGAAATCCGTTTCGGTTTCACCCGGGAATCCGACAATAATGTCGGTGGTGATCGCGATCGGCCGGCGCGCGTTCTTCATCCATTCGATACGGCGCATGTATTCGTCGCGCGTATAAAGCCGCTGCATCGCATTCAGGATTCGAGTCGAGCCGCTCTGCACTGGAAGATGAACGTGATTGCAGAGGTTCGGATTCTCGTCAATCGCATCGATAATGGGCTTGACGAAATCGCGCGGATGCGAAGTCGTGAACCGCACGCGACGCATACCCGGCACGCGGCCGACGTTATCGAGAAGCGTGGCAAAATCCCAACCGGCCGGCGATGGATCGCGATAGCTGTTCACGTTCTGGCCGAGCAGTTGAACCTCGCTATACCCGGCATCGGCAAGCTGGCGCGTTTCGGCAAGCACCGAGGCACTGGTACGGCTGCGCTCCGGGCCACGCGTGAATGGAACCACGCAATAGGCGCACGATTTATCGCATCCTTCGATGATCGTGAGATAAGCCCGATGCGGATTCTCCCGGCGCGTCAGCGGAGTCTCGAACGTATCGTCAGTATCCAGGCTGAGGCCCGTGACGCGCTTGTTACCGGCCTCGAGTTGCACCAGCATCTGCGGCAACTGGTTATAGCTGGCCGACCCGCAAACCATACTCACGTGCGGAGCTTTTTCGAAGACCCGCTCGCCTTCCTGCTGCGCCACGCATCCCAGCACGACGAACTTCTTGCCCTTGCCCGCGCGCTTGAACTGATCCAGGCGATGGAAAACTTTCTGCTCTGCCTTGTCGCGGATGCTGCACGTGTTGTAGAACACTAGCTCCGCATCGTCCGGCGTCGAAACCTGCGAATACCCTTCGCCGATCAGCGTGCCGATGACCTTCTCCGAGTCATGCGCATTCATCTGGCAGCCGAACGTCTCGATATAGAAATTTTTCCCCACGCTAACTATATTGTACGGGAAGAGGCACCGCTCCCAGTGGTCGCGGCTCGGTCAAACGACAGATCGAACGCAAACGCGCTACCGAGCCGCGACCGTCAGGAAGCGGGCAGGCAGGTTCAGTCCTATCGATTAAGGTATTCCCTCTATTGAAGCCTCTCAGGGATTCGCTTAGTCTTAAGGTGTGCGGATTTACCTTTTTCTAGTGACCGTGATCGCCGCCGCTCAGTCCGCGTCAACTACGTTTACCACGGACCTGAACGGCAACAGAATCCCTCTGGCCACCACCGTATCGGACAACGGCGTCACCACCGACCTGCGCAGTTCCATCAACGGCAAAGAAGTTCCGCTCGAACAAGTGGAAGAGAAGGTACTGAGCAAGACCCCCTCGACCACCGTAACCGAACGCATCGTCCGACACTACGGAACGGGCGGGCAAGTGGTGTCCACGGATCGCATCGTTAAGGAAGAGACCACCACGCCGGACGGCGGGTCGGCCACCCATTCCACCACCTGGCACAGCGACATCAGCGGCAATCTGACCGAAGCCGAGCGCCAAACGGTGGAGACTCGAAAAATGGGCGCCGCGACGATCACGGAGACGGCGGTGGAGAAGAAGGATCTGAACGGATCTTTCTCAGTCGCCGAGCGCCGCACCGCGACCAGTGAGCCCACCAGCGACGGAAAACGCGAGAACGAGACAGTATTCCTAAGGGACGCTAACGGCAGTCTGTACGAAGCTCAGCGCCTGGCCACGGTTGAGACCAAGTCCGGAAATCAGACCTTCGCCAACACCGCCATTTACGAACCTGGAGCCGGCGGCAACCTCTCGCTGACGCGCCAGAACATCACCAAGACGATCACGAACAAGGACGGGTCCTCCAGCCAGGAAGTCGAAATCTTCGGCCGCACCTCAGACGGACACGTGCACGAAGCAGGCGCCCCCCCGACCCTGACCGAGAAGCGAACCATCGAACGCCAAGTCGGCCCGGGCGGCGCGATCGTGGAGATGCAGACCGTGCAGGTTCCATCGGTGAATCCGGGGCAGCTTGATGCTCCGAGAAAAGTCTCGGAAACAATCTGCCGCGGGGAGTGCGGCAAGAAACCTTAGTTATACTCAACCCGCTCTGCATTGTATCGCGGCTAGTAGCCTGTCGCAGAGAAAACTTTACTATCCCCTCCATAACTGTCGGGGTTCGGTGTAGGCGTTGAGGACGACGCCATCCCGCGACACATTCTCCTACCGAACCCCGACAGTCATGGAGGGGTCAGAAAGCTGTGCCAGCGATATCGTTATCGCCACACGATCCCGTGACGGGGCTATAACCCATGGCTTGAGCCAGGGGATTTGCCTCTACAATTCCGAAAGAAAACTCTCCCCCACCACGATCCTCGCCGCGAAATTCTCCGCCACCGTCTGCCCGATGTCCGATAGCGACGCGCGCGTCCCCAGATTCACGCCGTGCTTTACCGGCGGCCCATACGCCAGCACCGGAACGTACTCCCGGCTATGATCCGTCGACGGCGTAGTTGGATCGCATCCGTGATCCGCCGTGAAAATCGCCAGATCGTCCGCCCGCAGCTTCGCTCCGAACCCCGGCAGCCATCCGTCTACTTCTTCCAGCGCGCGAGCGTATCCCTCCACATCGTTGCGATGCCCGTACTGCTGATCGAAGTCGACAAGATTGACGAAAATCATTCCCTGATCCACCGCGTCCATCGCCGCCAGCGTCCTCGCCAAGCCATCGGTATTGCTCTTCGTCTTTTCATACTCGCGAATGCCGCGGCCGAGAAACACGTCGAATATCTTGCCGATGCTGTACACATCGATGTCTCTCTCCGCCAGCTGATCCAGCAGCATGCCCTTGGGCGGAGGCACCGCGATATCGTGACGGTTCGGCGTGCGCGTGAACGCCCCCGGCTCCCCGATAAACGGACGCGCAATCACGCGCCCCACTTCATAAGGACCCTGCAAAATCTCGCGCGCCGTGTCGCAAATTTTATACAACTCGAACAGAGGAATCACTTCCTCATGCGCCGCCACCTGAAACACGCTGTCGGCCGACGTGTACACAATCGGCGACCCCGTCCGCACGTGTTCTTCGCCCAATTCCTTAATGATTTCCGTCCCCGACGCCGCCTTGTTGCCGATCGCGTGACGCCCGATGCGCCGCTCGAACTCCTCCATCACCTCCGGCGGAAACCCGTGCGGGAACAGCGGGAACGGCTTCTCCAGATGAATCCCGACCATCTCCCAATGTCCGGTCGTCGTATCTTTTCCAGGCGACGTCAACGCGCATTTTCCGTAAGCTCCGGCCGGCTCCGCAACCGGCGCGAGTCCCGTCAAGGGCTTGATATTCGCCAGCCCCAGTTCGCAGAAATTCGGCAGATGCAGCGGGCGCTGCCGCGCGATATTGCCCAGCGTGTCGCTCCCGACATCGCCATACTGGGCCGCATCCGGCATCTCGCCGATGCCGACGCTATCGAGCACAATCCAGATCACTCTCCGGAATCTCACGGAGCCTCCCCCAGCGCGCTCTGGATGCGTTCGGATAGCTGCTCGACAAACCGATCCGGCAGAAACCCGTTCATCCGGCTCGCCACGCGCCCCTGTTTATCGAAGACGATGGTGGTCGGAATCTCGCTCACGTTCAGCAGCTTCTGCAACCCGTCTTCGAAATACACTCGCGACCTGCTCCACTTCTGCTGATCCAGAAACGGAGCCACCACCTCGTGATCCTGATCCGCGTCGATCGACAGCAGCACCACATCGCCGCGATCCTTGAACCGCTCCTTCACCTGGTCGTACATCGGATGCTGCACCCGGCACGGCCCGCACCACGTGGCCCAGAAATCGAGAATCACTACCTTGCCCTTCAGGCTCCCCAGCAGCAGTTTCTGCCCGTCGAGGCCGCTGACCGTAAACCCCATCGGATCGGTGACGTTCGCATTCGGATCCATATCGTTGAGCCGCTTCTGCCGCGCGTCGATCAGCGCCGCCGTCCGGTCGTAAGCCTCCAAAATCACGTCGCCGAGCCCTTTTTCAGATGAATGAGTCTTCCGATAAACCTCGCCCATGCGACGCCGGTCGACCGCGCGATCCGAATCCAGCGCCCGCAAATCAGGGATCATGAGGGCATCCGCGAAATGCTGCGCCGCCTGCTCGTGGAACCCCAGCGACGCGAGCGCCCCTGCCCATTCGCGCGCCGATTCTTCGCATGGATACGTCGCAAACGACTGCGCCGCCAGCTTCGACGCCTCGTTGAAATCGCCCAATGCGGACTTGGCGCGCGATTGATAGAGCAGCGCCCGCGCCACGCCTCGATCTCTCTCCTCCCGCAGTTTCGCCGAGCCCAATCCCGCCGGCACCGGAAGCTTTTCCACGATTTCCTGAAAGTGGCGCGCATGGCCCAACGCCTTCTCCGCGTTGTCTTTCCCGCCCAGCGTCAGCTCCGCCCGCGCCACGCGGTCCAGCACCAGCATGTCGTCGGGCGTCGAAGCCAGCACGCGTTCGCCGTATTGCGCCGTGCGCCGGTCGTCCTTGTTATCGATGCCGGCCTTCGCCAGCGCTTTCTCGATTTCTTTCAACTGCGCGGCGTTGGGATATTTTTTGAGGAACGCTTCGAGAGCCCGCGTCAAATCCACGGAGCTCGCGCCGCCCTCGTTCACCGCGGCTTGCAGATCCTGCTGTTCCTGAGTCGGTGTCTGCGCAACGCCGATGGTTGATATCAACAGAAAAACCAACCACCTCATCGCGCCTTGGCCTTGGACGCTCGAATCGCCTCGCCCAGCATCGCCGCCCTCTGCCGGGCCATGTGCAGATAAATCTCGTTCTGCGCGATCGCGTCGAGCAGCGGCAGAAATTGCTCCGCCCCTGTCAATCGCCTCTGCATCCAGGTCGATTCGATGTGGATCAGCGCATCGTGC
The DNA here is from genome assembly GCA_963813145.1 of Bryobacterales bacterium. Lineage (GTDB taxonomy): Bacteria > Acidobacteriota > Terriglobia > Bryobacterales > Bryobacteraceae > Palsa-187. Next base: position 754,155 of record CAWEXX010000004.1, on the reverse strand, counting down.
ACGCCCAGCTTGTCGTGACGCGCGGCCCGTTTCAGCTCCGCGAACAGCCGCTCGGTCTCCGTGATCGCCTCAAACCAGTCGTGCAGCGCTTTGGCGTTTTCATCCAGCGAATAGTTGAATTTCTGTTCACTGGCCGCGCCCTCGTCTTCCCATCGGAACGTTTTGACGCCCATATTGGCGACCTTCAACCCGGATTCCAGCGGATGCTTGAAATGATCGAGCCGCGCCGCGAGATCGAACATCACTTCCGTACCCGACTCTTCTAACTTAAACTTCTCCGGATCGTCATCCACTTCCTCTTTATAAGAAACGTCCCCGCTCCGCTCCACAGTAATCGCCACGTAAGCCGGCGACGACCCCGGAAAAGACTTGGTATAAACAATGCGCCCGGAGTCGGCGCCAAGAGTCGCAACGCTCATCGCGAAAAGCAGTGCCGTGGGAAAAGTCAACCTGAAGCACCGCTCCCTGTGGTCACGGCTCGGTAACTCAGGCAGGTTCACCGATAGAGACGAAACGCGCCAACGAGGCCGACTCGTACCCGTCGCCTTTTCTGAGCCGCGACCACAGGGAGCGATCTCTGGTTGGTTTTTCATGGGAGCACTCATCGCCCAGCCCCCATCATCCGAGCCGTATGAGAAGTAGTCGCATGGCAGATCGCCACCGCCAACGCATCCGCCGCGTCTTCCGATTCGATCGCCTCGCCCAACCCCGTAATCGACCGCACCATCAGTTGCACCTGCCGCTTTTCCGCGCGCCCGTATCCCACCACGCTGATTTTTACCTCGAGCGGCGAATATTCGCCCAGTGTGATCCCCGCCTCGGCAATCGCCAGCAGCGCCACCCCGCGCACATGCGCCAACTTCAGGGCCGTCTTGACGTTCATGGAATAAAAAACTTCCTCCACGGCCGCGCTTTCCGGAGCATGCTGCGTAAGAACCCCCCGCAGCCCTAGCGCGATCGCCGCCAGTCGCCTCTCTAAAGGGTCTCGCACGCTCAGCCGGATCACGCCGTGCGCGACCACTGAGTGCCTGCGCCCGTCGCTATCGATCACACCCCAACCGGTGCGCTCCGTGCCGCAATCGATGCCCAGAACGCGCACATTCGTCCGTGGCGATCTACGCCATGGCCTCCAGCTCTTTTTCGTCGATGTCGAAGTTGGAATAGACGTTCTGCACGTCGTCGTTGTCTTCCAGCACCTCGGTCAGCTTCAGCATGCCGCTCGCGTTCTTGCCTTCCAGCTTCAGCAGATTCTTCGGCACCATCGCGATTTCGGCCGATTCCGGCGTAATTCCCGCCTTCTTCACCGCCTCCAGCACCTTTTCATGCATGTCCGGAGCCGATAGAATCGCCCAGTTCCCGCCCTCGTCCTTCAGATCGTCGGCGCCCGATTCCAGGACCAGGTTCATCAGGTCGTCTTCCTTGGCCTTATCGCCGTCGATAATGATCTGGCTCTTGCGCTCAAACATCCACGCAACGCTGCCCTGCTCGCCCAGGTTTCCGCCCCATTTCGAGAACGCGTGCCGGATATCGCTCACCGTGCGGTTGCGATTGTCGGTCGCCACTGAAACCAGCACGGCAGCGCCGCCCGGCCCATAGCCCTCGAACATGATTTCGTCGAGCTGCCCGCCTTCCAGTTCTCCCGTGCCCCGCATCACGGCCCGCTTGATGTTGTCGGCAGGCATACTGACCGCCTTGGCCGCCGTGATCGCGGTACGCAGCCGCGGATTCATATCCGGATCGCCGCCATTGCGCGCGGCAATCATAATTTCCTTGATCAGACGCGTAAACGCCTTGCCGCGCTTGGCATCAGTCGCAGCCTTTTTGTGCTTGATTGTGGCCCATTTGGAGTGACCAGACATTGGCAGATCCTCTAATATTTACCGAGATTTATGGGGGTTACGCCCAACTTTCGAGCATACCACGCGTAGAGGCCAGTGGAAAGGGAATTAGCCGCCGATGAACACCGATGAACGCCGATTGAAAACAAATGGCCTTATCGGCGTTCACCGCGTTCATCGGCGGCTAATATTTGTTTTTTCGTTACGCCAGACTCCGCCAGATCATTACCGACGCATATCCAAGCCCGCCGCCCAGCAGCGCGCCCGCTACGACGTCGCTTAGGAAATGCATCCCCAGCAGAATCCGCGAACCTGCTACGCTCGCCGCGCAGAACAACAGCTCCGCCCGCATCGTCGGATAGAACGCTCCCAGCGAGATCGCCACCGCGAATGCCGTGATGCTGTGTCCCGATGGAAACGAGAATTGATCCGGAGGCAGCAGCGTAGCCCAACAGTTCGGCTCCAGCGCACAAGGCCTTTTGCGTCCGAACGCGCGTTTCAGCCACAGGAACACCGCGATTCCCACTCCTACGGCGGTTGCGGCGGCAAGCAGAGCCAGGAATCGCATCGGACCCCCGAAAACTCCGACAATCGCGGCCAGCCCGTACCAGAGCCAGCCGTCCCCGCAGCGGGTCGCCGCGATCATCCACAATCGAAGCCAGCGTGGGGGGCGCCAGCGGTTCACCTGCCTCATCAGCCGGTGATCCCCTAATTCGACCCAGTGAATAACCGAGGTCTGCATGCTACCTTTTTAGTGCCCTGGCGTGACAGGGGTGTGACGCTGCTATAAAACAATAGTGACGAAAATTGATTTCATCTATTTCGACGCCGGCGGAGGGCATAGGGCCGCCGCCACGGCGCTGAAAACGGTCGCTCACCAGCAAAACGAGCCCTGGGACGTCCGACTCGTCAATCTTCAGGAGGTTCTGCATTCGCTCGATGTCTTCCGTAAAGTGACCCGTATCCGCCTCGAAGACATCTACAACCTGATGCTGGCGAAAGGCTGGACGCTGGGATCGGCGCAGGGGCTGATGTTCATGCACGGAGTGATTCGATTGTTGCACGGCCCTACAACCAAGCTCCTTTCGCGGCATTGGTTGGAGTCGAAACCGGATATGGTCGTTTCGCTGGTTCCCAACTTCAACCGCACCCTGTATCAGGGGCTCCGCGCTGCCCTGCCCGATGTTCCGTACGTAACCATCCTGACCGACTTCGCCGACTATCCTCCCCATTTCTGGATCGAGAAACAGCGGCAATACTTCATCTGCGGCACTCAGAAGGCCGTGGAGCAGGCGCGTGCGCTAGGGCACTCCGAGGACCGCATTTTCCGCACTTCCGGCATGATTTTGCGGCCCAGTTTCTATCAGCCCGTGACGGTCGATCGCGCCTCCGAACGCGCGTGCCTCGGCCTCGATCCGGAGAAGCCTACCGGGCTGGTTCTATTCGGCGGCCAGGGCTCGAGTGTGATGCTCGAAATCGACCGCCACCTCGACGACACGCAGCTTATTTTCATCTGCGGCAAGAACACTTCGCTCGCCGAGAAACTTCGCGCCCGCCGGCCGAAGGCGAAGCACTTGATCGAAGGGTTTACTTCCGAAATCCCTTATTACATGCACCTCGCGGACTTCTTCATCGGCAAGCCCGGCCCCGGCAGTATTTCCGAAGCCGTGGCCATGAAGTTGCCCGTCATCGTCGAGCGCAATGCCTGGACCCTTCCTCAAGAGCGTTACAATGCCGACTGGGTGCTCGAACAGGGAGCGGGCCTGGTCCTCCCCAACTTCGGCAAAGTTCACGAAGCTGTCGGCAGGCTGCTGGGATCGCTTGACGAGTACCGCGCCAATGTCGCCAAAATCGAGAACCGCGCAGTGTTCGAAATTATCGATATTCTAAGGTCGATTAAGTCATGCTGAGAGCCCTTATTTGCGCTTTTCTGGTCAATTATGCCTTCGCGCAGCCGGAGAAAGTGCTGTTCGATACCGATTGCGCCTACTTCAACGACGACGGCGCTGCGTTGGTTATGCTGCTGAACAGCCCCAAGCAGGTCGAAATCCAGGGCATCACGGTGGTCCCCGGCAACATGTGGCCGGTCCCCGGCGCAGCCGCCATGTCGCACATTCTACAGCTGATGCACCGTTCAGATGTCCCGTTGTATTTTGGCGCCCAGGTACCGCTGATCCATACTGCTGCCATGGTCAAAAAGGAGACGGGAATCGAGTATCTGGGTGCATTTAAGACAGATGCGCCAAAGTATACCGGACCCACAAAAGCCGTTGATTTCTTAATCGATACCATCGAAAAATCCCCAGGTAAAGTCACCGTCCTGGCGCTGGCTCCCATGACTAACATCGCGATTCTATTGCGCTTCCGTCCTGACTTGGCCACTAAAATAGGGCGCTTAGTTTTCATGGGGGGAGCCGCGCATGGACAAGAGTTCAATTTCTGGTTCGATCCGGAGGCCGCGCAGATCGTCATGCGGTCGCCGATTAAATCGAAAATTATGTTCGGCTTGGACATTTGCAACCGGGCCCCGGTAGACCAAGCTCATGCCCATCAAATCACGGCGCGGACTCCGATTGCCGATTTGTATCGAGAAGACCGCCGAAAGCATCCTTCGAATTATGTTTGGGATACTTTAGCCGCGGCTTTTTTGCTCGATTCGGAGTTCGTCACCAGGAAAGAGACTCAATATCTCGATGTGGATTCTACGTTTGGGAAAAACTATGGCGCGGTGATCCCTCTCGACCGATCGCTCGCGCCCCAGGCGACGCCGGTGGAGGTCATGCTGGACTTGAATTTCGAGCGGTTCTTTGCTCTTTACAAATCATTGATCCACTAGGGGAAAAAATATATTGGCCGCCGATGAACGCTGATGAATGCCGATTGAAATCAAGTGGCCTTATCGGTGTTCATGGCGCCAAATAGTGCTTCGACCAAATTCTATTGTGAAAACTCCGGGTCTGACCGCTCCGCTGGTCGCGGCTCTGTTGGTACGGATGGTTTCAATGGGCTTGAATCAGAGCCACGACCTACGGGAACTGATACAGTAGTGCTTTGGCTGTCCTCTTTTTGCTACTCGTACTGGGGCAGACGAGTGGCAGCGGTCCGTACTACACCGCGAACAGCATCGCTAATTCCGCCGCCAGCGTCAGCGGGTTTTACGCGCCGAATACTTTCGTGACGATTTACGGCACGAACCTCGCCTATACGACACGGGCAATTACGGCTTCGGATATTTCGAACGGCACTCTGCCCACGGTGCTGGGCTCAACCGGAGTGCGGGTGTTGATCAACAATATTCCGGCCAACATTTATTATGTTTCGCCGACGCAGGTCAATCTGCTGGTGCCGACTTCGCTGATTCCCGGACCGGTGATGCTGCAACTGGTGGTCGATAGCCTGGCGGGTCCGGCGATTCCCATCATGCTGGGTAACGCTGCGCCGAGCCTATTTCAAATCGATCCCGCGAACGTGCTGGCGGTTCATTTGGACAACTCGCTGATCACGGCCGCATCGCCGTCGCTGCCGGGAGAAATTATCGTGCTGTACGCGTCGGGGCTGGGACCGACGAATCCGGCGGCGATTCCCAGCCAGATCCCGCAGCAGGCGGCGAGCGTCACGCCGATCAGCAGTTTCACGATGCTCCTGAACGGCACGGCGGTGGATCCGGGCAGGATTCTCTATGCAGGCGTCGTGCCCACGTTCGCGGGGCTTTTTCAGATCAACGTGCGGCTGCCGGATGCGGCGCCCTCCAATCCCGAGGTTCGGATCGGATTCGGGGGCACGATGAGTCCGGCGGGCAGAACGCTGCCGCTCAAAGGGATTTCTAACGCGCCTTGATTTCGAGAGGGCAGCCGCATGCTGATACCGCTCCCTGCGGTCACGGCTCGGTAGACTGCTGATAATATGCGGCTGTCGTTCAGAGCCGTGACCAAAGGGAGCGGTGGGTGAGGGGCAATGCTCTCATTTGCCCGCATGCTGACGCATGGCGGTTCAATGGGAGCGATTGCCGCTGTATACTAGACGGAATCTTGTTCCTCATAAAAGGAGATTCCATGCGAATTGCTGGCATATTGATGCCGTTGCTGCTGCTGGCCCCGTCTACGTTCGCGGACCTGACACAGCAACAAAAGGTTTCCGACTTCATGCAACTGGTGGCGCTTTACGATGTGAACTATGCGCCCTATCAATTGAAGATTCAGCTGTACAACTTCGATCTATTGAACATCCAGCCCTGGCTGGCTCAGATCGCGCAATCCAAGACCGATGTCGATTTCTACGATATCTGCGTCCAATATGTGGCGAGCCTTCAGGACAGCCACGACGAGTTCACAATCACATCGGACTATGACGCCTGGATGCATTTTGACGGCGACATCTACGATGGAAAGTTCTTGATCGATTACATCGACCGCAGTTATCTTCCAACCAGGAACTTCGGATTTACCATCGGCGACGAGCTTATTTCCGTGGATGGAGTGGCGGTGGCGGACCTGTTGAAGAAATTCGTACCGTACGCGGTAAACGGATCGGCGAATCCAGTAAGCCGTCAACGGATCGCGGCGGCGATCATTACGGAACGCTACCAAGGCTGGTATCCGCTGGCGTCGGTAGGCCCGACAGCGACCATCGTGGTTCTGCATAGCGACGGCACCATGATCACTTCCACTATCAAATGGGATGTTCTGGGCACGCTGGTTACCACGGCCGGAATTGTGCCTTCACCATCGACTAACCTGCCCTCGAGTGAGGCCCTGGCCTTCCATGCCGCGCGGCGGGTGGGATTGAGAACGGAATACCGAAGAGGCGTCGATCCGGGGGAAGGCGCGAAGCCTGTGAACCCCTGGCTGAGAACGAAGGACCCGTCTTACCAGGCGTCCCCCGTGGACACGACGCCCGATCCGGATCCGCCCGCTTACATGGCTCCGCTGACCGCACTCGGCAACATGAAGGCTGCGTCCGCCGAGTTCGCGATTAGCGGCAGCGGGCTTTCGCCGTTTGGCAGCCAGTTCCCGGTATTTAGCCCACCGGCTGGATTTAAGCTGCGTCTGGGCGCGTTGAGCACGGACAACTTTCTGTCGGGCACGTTTCCCGCGGGCACGGCGACGATTGGATTTATCCGCATCCCGACGTTCGCACCCACCAGCACCACGGCGGCGGTGAACCAGTTCGCGGCGGAGATCCAGTATTTCCAGGCGAACACGGATGCAATCGTGATCGACCTCATGGCGAACGGCGGCGGATCGCTCTGCTACGGCCAGACGCTGGCATCGTACCTGATTCCGTTTCCCTTTCAGGCAGTTCAGGAGCAGCTTCGCGCAACTCTGTTCTGGCAGTACAATTTCTCGAGCTCCCGCTTTTCGGCAATCGTGGCCGGAGCTCCGGCCTGGATTCCCGCCTTGTACGGCGTGTACCTGACGGCAATCGAGGAGGCTTTGACGTGGAATCGTGGAATGACGGGACCGGTGCCGCTGTGCGCCTCGACACTCAGCATGGCTCCGGCGACTTCGTCGGCGGGAAAAGTACTCGCGTACACCAAGCCGATGCTGGTGCTGACGGATAACTTCACTTTATCGACCGCGGAAAGCTTCACCATGCAGTTGCAGGACAACAAGCGGGCCACGATTTTCGGGATGCGGACGGACGGCGGGGGAGGCAACGTGGTGAGTTTCAGCCAAGCCACGGCTTACTCGCAGGGAAGCACGCGGATAACGGAAGGGTTGCTGATGCGGCTGGCTCCGGTTTCGGCCAACGGGTTCCCGGTTCTGCCGTATTACGATAGCGTGGGCATTCAGCCGGATATTACGCAGGATTATATGACGGCGAAGAACCTGGCGTCGGGCGGCGCGGATTTCGTGGCGGCGGCGGTGAAAGCGGTGAAGACGCTTACGGGGCAGTAACGGCGGCGCGGGCAGGTCGGGGACCTACCCCACTTGAATAGTTGGTTTCGAACCTGAGCAGTGACATGGTGACAGCCCCATGCGTCAGCTTGAGGCTTGGGCTGGAAAATCGTAATAGCCCCAAGCTGACGGGTCTGTGTGAAAAGTCGGCAAAAAACCGCTCCCGCAGGTCGCAGCTCTGAAGGGCGTGTTGATTCCGCGACGGTTAATAACAGAGCCGCGACTCGCAGGAGCGGTCCGGAAGCCCTGTCACGCGGCAACTATAATTACCTATGGGACGCGCCACGACATTTCTCATTCTCCCTACGCTCCTCCTCCGCGCTCAGGACCCTCCGAAGGAAGTGGTCATTCGCAGTCATCCCTACACACCTCCCTCCGCTGTCCTCCGAGCCGAAACGAACCTGGCCGAAGCGGACCTTACCGTTCGAGACTCCCACGGCCGCGCCATCCCGGGCCTCCACGCCTCCGATTTCGAGATCTTCGATAACGGCGCCCCGCAGCGGATCACGGCCTTCTCCGAACTGCGCGCTGACGGCGAGGCGACGGCTGCTTCGGAAAATCTGCCGCCCGCCAGCATCCCTCCGCCCGAACTCAGATTCGTCACCTTCTTCTTCGACGATTACCATCTCAACAGCGCTGGCATGCTGGTCACTCGCCGCGCCGCCCACGCCTTCATCGCCACCGGACTGAAACCGTCCGACAAGATGTCGATCGTGACCGCCTCCGGCCAGGGCGATCTCGATTTCACGGGCGACGCAGCGCTGTTCGCCGAGAAACTCGACCATCTCGCCCCCCACACGCGGCCCATCGATACCGCCTACTGCGGAGTCTCCGCCACCGACTCATACATTTTTCTATACAACCTCGACTCTCAGACCTACGAAAACGCCATCAATGCCGCCAAGCCTTACACATGCAGTGGAGCGGAGAGGCCGCAGGAGTGCCGCACGAAGGCCACCTCGGTCGTCCAGTCATTTGCCACCACCAGTTGGGAACAAACCTAGGCGCAATCGATCGGCACCATCTGATCCGCTCTGGCCAGCCCGAAATGGAGAGATTCGTCGACGGCGCCATGCGCTGGAACATTGTGATTCACGCGCTCGACGCAAGCGGCCTCAACGCGGACGTCGCCGGCCTCACTGGCCTGCTGTATCAAACGTTTTTCTGGACGCCTCTCGAAAAGGTCACCGACAGCACCGGCGGCCATCTATTCAAGAACACCAACGACCTCACCGGAGCCATGGAACTCGCCGCCAATCCTGAAGTGACGTATCTGCTCGCCTTCAATCCTGGGGCGCGCGACGGCAAGTATCACACGCTCAAAATCCGGTTCAAATCGAAGCGGCCGGAGACCATCCAGTTCCGCCACGGCTATCTTTCTCCTCCCGACAGCCCAATCAAGGTTTCCAACCGCGCGCCTCTCGACGCCGCTGTTTTCTCCCAGGAGAATCTCACCGAAATTCCCGCGTTCGTGACCCTCGCCCCCGGACCTTCCGTCTCCATCACCATCATCGTCGATGTGAAACACCTTCAATTCACCACCTACGCCGACCGCCACGCGCAGCAGATTGTATTCCTGATGACCCTGCTCGACACCAACGGCGCATTTGTCACCGGCAAGGAAGCCCTCATGGATCTGGCATTGACCGACGCCAAGCTCGCGTCGCTGGAAAGAGAGGGATTGAAAGCCGTAGCCACCCTAACCGCCCCCCGCCGGTAAATACCAGGTCCGCACCAGCGTCCGCGAAGGTGCAAAAGGCAGCCTCGCCGCATCAACCTCGCTTGTGGACCTGCCTTGAACTGCGACCGTCAGGAAGCGGGCAAACGAGGTCGGCTGAAAGCTCACAGGCGTCGAGACGATTCTCGACGCGGCACGCAGGAGTGTTCCCATTGCGTTCCGCATAACAAGGGTGATGAAAATGGTTGTGATCGGAGCGGCAGTAGAGGTTGTCGCACGCACTGGAGATGGCGCAGCCGTACGACCACGTGATTGTGGATAACGCCCAGTTTCTGGTCAGCCAACGCCAGGCTCGCTGTTCGCAACCCGGAATGAAGCTCTGTTCCAGATCGCCCGAACCACAGCGACCTGGGACCTTTGGCAGAGTCCTCAGTTTTAACTTCGGGATCAGGAGGAAGTTCATCGCGCGAATTCACAGCCAGCGCGACTCGATAGAATCCCGGATGGAAGATCGTCTCGCGAAGTTTAAGGTGAAGCTCATCGCCGCCTCGGACCTTGGTTACCGCGCCGGTCGGCTTGCCTGGATCGGCAGAAGTGCCGCCGCACGGAGCCTTCTTTCTGGGGGGATACGAATCATCTGACCTGGAGCGACGCCGAGGATCTGCGTCGGGATGTCATACGCCGTCGGTGTAAAATTCCCCACGGAATCGATCACGGCCGCCCGTGTGGCGGACAGGTCTAGCTTCTCGACCAGAACGGAACTCGGCACTGAGAATACCTGTACCTTGGGCGGACTGGGAATTCGGGCGCCGCGGTCCAAGGGCGAAAGCCGCCGGCGCATACGATGAAAACAACAGCCTCCCACCGTCCGAGCTGAGTTCGGCTACGAAACCTTGATCCGTGCCCTGCACGGCATGAGGTGCCTCGGTCGGAAAAGATCCAGAGGAGGTTGGGCCTCCACCCACACGTTGCTATTCGCGTCGACCATAACATGCGAGGGGCTTGTTGCGTATAAGCATTTCCCGATCGCAGCCAACCACGCAGGCGACGGCGAGGCGAGGCTCAGTTTCATCACAAATGTAAATGCCTCGACGCCGCTATTGCAAGTCGTCGTGCTGAATGTCGAGGTCGGCGCGAAGGGGAGGGGATGCAGCGCGTTACCGGCAACGTAGACATTTCCGGAGTTATCCAGCGTGAGTGCATCCGCTTCATCTCCGAGGTAACTCAAATAAGTAACCTGATCGGCTTGCGGCGAGAGCACAGCGAGATAGCCGTATTCCATAATGTTCCCGTAAAATTGCTTTCCGGCCGGCGCGGCGGGCTCGACCGCGGTTGCAGTCGTGGGGAGTGCCGCCGAGAACGTGTAACCCACGGATCTAGGGAAGGCCATTCAGCAGCTCAAGCGGGAGTCGGGTAAGGGACTGCTCGTGGGAGGCCTGAAGCTCCCGCTGGCGTTGGCGGAGCTGGGATTGATCGATGAGTACGAGTTCGTGCACGCGGATAGGCGACCATGCGAAGACAATCTCGAACTATATCGTAAAAGTCAGTTCCGCCGGCTGCTGCTCGGTTCGGTCACCGCGACGGTATTGCACGATGCGGAATGCCCTGTCTGGACTGCGGCGCAACTTGAAGAAAAGCCGTGCCGGGACCATCTTGCCTGCCGCAGCATTCTCTGTGCGGTGGACGGAACACCAAAAACCGCAGCGTTGATACGATGGGCATCCAGACTCGCCGGCGACTTAGGTGCGACCCTTCGCGTGGTACATGTCGTTACTGGATCTGGGGGTTCCACGGTCCACAACTTCGACCCTGGTTGCGATAAGGAACTTCGCGATAACGCACATCGCGCCATACAGGAACTTCAGGAGGCATCGTCGCCGGGGCTGTCGCCGAAGGAGACCACGAGGAAGCGCTGTGCCGCGGAGCGGACCTGGTCGTCATCGGGCGCGGCGTTCTGCATAATGCGCTCGGAAGGCTACGCACCCATTCCTACGGCATCATTCGCCAGTCGCCGTGCCCCGTTCTGAGCGTGTAGAATCCAGATTGTGCTTTTTCATTTTGTAGCGCAGCGCATCGCGGCCGATACGCAGGATCCTGGCTGCCTCCGATTGATTCCCGGCGGCGGTTTCGAGTGCGCGAATGATTAAGATCCGCTCCTGCCGTTCGAGAGTGCCATCGCTCTCGCGTGACGACGCGGTTCCCGCTGTGCCTGCTTCGCCCGTATGCATATATGCCGGCAGGTCCTGAACGTCGATCATGTCTCCGAGGGTCATCATGCAAGCGTGTCCCAGAACATTCTCCAGTTCCCGCACATTTCCCGGCCAGGAGTGTAAAGCGAGCCGGATCTGCGCGCGGTGGGTCAGACCTCGGATTTCCTTCTGATATTGCGCCGTATACTTCGAAAGGAAATGGCGCTCTAACAGAGGCAGATCCTCTCTCCGCTCGGCAAGAGGCGGGACGTTGAGTTCGACCATCGAGAGGCGGTAATACAGATCCTCGCGAAAGCGCTTCTCGCGAATAGCCGTAAGCAGATCGTGATTGGTAGCGGCAATGATCCGGACATCCACCTTACGCGTCGAAAGGGATCCCACGCGCTGCACTTCCTGGTTCTGGAGGACACGCAGCAGCTTGGCCTGTGTGGTGAAGGGCATGTCCCCGATCTCATCGAGGAACAGCGTGCCGCCATGGGCGTGCTCAAACATGCCCGGCTTGTCAGCAGTCGCGCCGGTAAAGGAACCCTTTACGTGACCGAACAATTCGCTCTCAAAAAGCGTCTCCACTACGGCTGAACAGTTCAAGACCGCATAGCGCCCGAGTTTGGCCGGGCTGCGGCGGTGAATAGCTTGCGCGATCAGGTCTTTTCCCGTTCCGGTGGGGCCAGTCACCAGCAGAGACCGGTAATGCGGAGCCACCCTGCGAATTTGCGAGAACAAATCCCACATCAGCGGACTGCGGCCAATAATGCCCTCGAAGTCCGAACTCGCTAATAGTTCACCTTCGAGCTGCAAGGTGTGTTGGCGGCGCCTCGCCTCGTCGAGAAGCTTGCCTACGCGCTCCCGCAGAGTCGCCAGCGAGACAGGCTTGTTGAGATAGTCGGTGGCGCCCTTTTTAATCGCTTCGACGGCGGACTCCGTCGAATAATGCGCCGTCATCAGAATCACGTCGATGGAAGAATCGAACTCCACGATCCGCTCCAACACTTCGAGGCCGCTCAGATGGGGCATGACAAGGTCCGTCAGAACGATTTGCGGCCGGCGGCTGCGAACCATGTCGAGACCTTCCAATGGATCGGAGGCGGTGAGGATTTCGAGGCCCTTTTGTGCCAGGGCCGTCGACAGCAATTCCAGGCTTCCTGGATTATCGTCGATGATCAGGAGTGAAATTGCCGCGTGGCGTGCATCGGGCATGCTAAGCAATCATCCTAACAAACGCTTCACTTCTTCCCGTAACCTGCTCAGGCGGATCGGCTTGGCCAGATAGCTGGTGAAGCCGACGGAGAGGGCCCGCTCTTTATCGCCCTGCATCGCGCTGGCGGTGAGGGCTATTACCGGAGTCGCGGCCAGCTCCGCGTCGAGCCGAAGCTCCTTGATTACGCCGAAGCCGTCCAGACCCGGCATGTGCAGATCGAGAATAATTAAATCGGGGTGTAGATCGCGCGCGCTGTTCAGAGCCTCTCCGCCATCACTCGCTTCGTAGATCGTGTAGCCGCAGTGCTCCAGCGCGATCCGCACCAGCTCGCGGCTGGTCGCCTTATCATCGGCAACGAGCACCGTCTTCATTCGATTCCACCGGTCGCAATCGTGAAGCTGAAGCGGCTTCCCTTACCCGGCTCGCTGGTGACCCAGATGCGTCCGCCATGTGCCTCCACCAGCGCCCGGGTGATGGCCAAGCCGAGCCCTGTTCCTTCCCGGATGCCTTTCGTCGTTGCCCCCAACTGAAAAAACTTATCGAAAATGTCGGCGTGTCTTTCGGGCGGAATCCCGATGCCGGTGTCGATCACCGAGAGCTCGACGAATCCTTTGTCAAGGCGCCCTTCGACGCGAATCCGGCCGCCTTCCGGTGTGAACTTAAGCGCGTTGCTCAACAGGTTGTACAGGATTTGTTTGAAGCGCAGAGGATCCGCCAGTACCGGCGCGGCAACGGAAACCGCGGTTTCTATCGTGATGGATTTAGCCGCCGCGCCTGGACGGATCGACGAAATCGCCTCCTCAACTCCCGCCTCAATACCGAGGGATTCCCGCCGGATCCGCAGGCCCCCCGCTTCGATCTTGCTCAAATCGAGGACGTCGTTGATCAGTTCCAGCAGATGCATGGAATCCTTGTGAATATGACCGATGAAGCGTTTTTGCTTGTCGTTCAGAGGCCCCTCGATCTCCTCTCCCAGCAGCTCCGCGAATCCGATTACGGTATGCAGAGGGGTACGAAGCTCATGGCTCATGCTGGCCAGGAATTCGCTCTTTAATTGATTGGCGTGCTCAACTTCGCGATTGCGCAACTCCAGTTCATGGGTATATTTTTCCTGCATCGCGCGCATCTGATCCTCGGACCTCTTGCGCTCGCTGATGTCGCGGATCACCGCCGTGATCCGCAGACCTTCTTCGGAGTGCACCGGGCTCAAGCTGATCTCGACCGGAAACTGCGACCCGTCTTTGCGGCGTCCTTCAAGCGCCAGGCCGCTCCCCATGGGACGCGTCGCGGGATGATTCCAATACCCTTCGCGGCGGTGCACATGTCCGGCGCGAACGCTCTCCGGAATCAGCATTTCGACCGGCTGGCCCAGCAGTTCCCGCCGGCTGTAGCCGAATAGGTTTTCCGTGACGAGATTCAGCAGGACGATGTGGCCTTCGCGGTCGACCTCAATAATCGCGTCCGGCGCGGCTTCGAGCAATTCGCGAAATCGCCTCTCGATTCGAGCTTCGCCGCGCGCCTGTTTTTCGTTCGCCGACATGCGCTCTAACTCCTGCTCGACGTGGACGAGCTTCTTTTCGACCACGCGATCGTGGCCAATGTCCGAGAAAATCGCGACCCTCCCGCGGCCATCCGGCCAGAACGCAGTTCGCACTTCGGCATCAATCGGCACGCCATCCTTACGACGCAATCTGACGTCGTCTTTACCTTCGGTATTGAACAGCAACTGCGAGTCCAAAGGCACCTGCTGTCCGATTGTTTCTTCCGCGCTCCATCCGAGGATTCGTTCCGCACCCTGGTTCCAGACCAGAACGAGTCCGCTTGAGTCTACGGCAACGATGGCGAGAGGCGATGCATCCAGCACCGCATCAAGAACTTGGAGACGGTTTAACATTCGCAGGGTATGGCCTCGCAGGCCCGGTATTGATCGTGCTTCGTCAAAAGAAGATGCTAGACGCGAGCGCTTAAACAGATCATCATAGCGGATGTTCCTGGGTGAATTGACGCACGAAGGTGAGGAGGAATCGCTATCCGCCCCTATCAGGAAAAAGTCTGGCGGCCTAAGGGCGAGCTGGCGGAGGTGCTCATCCGTCCGATCCGCCCCGAAGATGAGCCCCTGATGGCGCGCCTCCATGCCACTCTTTCCGAACACAGCGTCTATCTTCGGTTCTTTCACATGATTCCGCTCGACAGCCGCGTCGCCCACGAGCGCCTGGCGCGGATCTGTTTCCCTGACACCGATCGCGAGCTAGTGCTGGTGGCCGAACACCGCGATCCGGCAACAAAGGAGCGGGAGATTCTCGCGGTCGCCCGCCTATGCAAAGAGGATCAGGCGAAGGACGCCGAGTTTGCCGTGCTCACTGGCGACAAATTCCAGCGACACGGGTTGGGAACGGAGTTGCTGAAGAGGCTGGTCGAATTTGCCCGCGCCGAAGGGCTGGATCGCGTGACAGCCGATATATTGGCGGAAAACCGGCAGATGATCGAGATCTGCCGGCTGCTGGGATTTCGTTTCCACTACGCCGGAGACAGCGTCGTCAAAGCAGAGCTGGAACTGCGCGCCCCGTAGCTATTGCTTCAGGCTTTTCACGTACGCAGCTACGTTATCGAGCGATGCGCCGGTCACAGCAGGAATGGGTTTCATCTTCCCTTTGCCGCTGGTAACCGCCGCTTTGATGTCCGCATCGCTAAAGTCTGTGACCTTGAAATCCTTGATATTCATCGCCTTGGCCATTCCAGCGCTGGGCGTGCCGTCCGAGCCATGGCAGGCCTTGCAGGACTTGTCATAAACATCCTTGCCCGCCTTCGCATCCGCCGCGAACCCGGCCGCACATGAGAGGGCCGCGAGCGTCGCAATCGTCAGTGTAATTCGCATATCAATTCTCCTCATTTTTATTGCCTCTGGGTCTTCGCAAGAATATCCGCTAGCCCCAAAGTCTTCAAAATATCGGGCGCCGGTTCCTCGACCGCCAAGGACTGATGGCAGGTGGCGCAATCCTGTGTGATGGTCTTCTTGTCTGAAGTCGCATGATTTTCGTCGTGACAGCGGAAGCAGCCCGGAGCGTCCATATGACCCAAATTATTCGGATATGTGCCCCAGGTCACCTTCAGGTCCGGAAAAACGTTCCGGCCGTAGATGGCAGCCAATGCCAGCGCCGCGCTTTGAATGTCGTCTGCACGTGTTGAAAAAGTGTTCGGATATTTTTCGCGATAGAACTGCTGAAGCCCAGCGGAGATTTTCTGCCCGGCCTCGTCCTGGCTCTTGTAATCCGCCTTCAGCAATTCCATGCCGGTTTTCTTGATGAAGGGCAGCCCGGCCGCAATCGCGCCCGAAGCCAGCGCCGCGTCCACCGCGTGGTCTGCCTGTTCAAAGGAGTGTGCCGCACGATTGTGGCAATCCACACACTGCATATCGAAGGCCGGCAGCGAAGAAACGGCGTCGGCTTTGGCATCGCTCGCCAGATAGGTCCGCTTGGCGCCGGTAGCCGTGTTCCGATACTCCACCCAGGGAATCGTTTGCCGTTTCTTGTCCGCGGCCCTGTACTGGATACGAACACCCGGACCCATGTGCGCGCCATGGATCCCACCGGTTGCTCCGCCGCCCGCGAGCATCATCAGAACGGTCTCCGTGCGCGTGTTCGCCTCGTCGTCCTTATACTTCGTCAGGACCTTCAGGCGAGGCCCGATGACGCGTTCCCGACTATGGCACTGCTCGCATGTATCCTCGGACGAGACCAGCCTGTTATTCTCCATTGCCGACTCAATCGGACGCGGATAGGAGTTGAAAATCACCGAAAAGAGTTGATGCGTTCCGGCCATTTTCGCGTGTACCCAGCCGCCCGCGCCGGGCGCAACATGGCAGGACGCACACGCCACGCCTTGATGTGGAGGACTCATATGCGCGGTAAATTCCGGGTTCATCACGTGGCAGCTCTGACCGCAGAACTGTACGGTGTCCATATGTTCTACCGCGCGATAGCTGAATTGGCTCCCGATAATCACGTTCGCCACGGTCATGACCGCGAAGAAAACTGCCGCCCGCCGAACTGTCGTCGCCGCGATGTGGCGCTTGGCCAGAAAAACTCCGATCGGAATCAGCGCCAGACCCACGAAAAATATGATCGGGATCACGATGAATAGCAGCAGCCCGATGTAAGGATTCTCGACCCGCCCGCGCAGGTTGGTCGGCAGCAGGAACAGCCATGAAAATCCGGCAAGAGTCACCAGCGCCGTGCCCAGCATGCTGATCCAGTGGCTCGCCAGCATCACCAGAATGGGTCTTTTCTGTGGTTCGTTCATCGGATTCATTTCTTCGCGTTCAGATAGGCCAGCAGATCGGCCATTTGTGAACCCTCAAATCGCGGCCACGCGACGCCCTCTTTTTTCATCTCGCTGAGCATCGACGGCCCATGCCGCCATAGTGCGGACACCATGGTCGCGCCATTAAACGATCCGGTTAGTTTCGGCGCCTTGCCGGCCGCGTTCTCATGACACGATGCGCATCGTTTGGCGACAAATGCGCGCCGCCCCGCCGCCGCGTTGCCCGCGTCATTAAAAAACTGTTCCGACCAAAGGTAGCCAAGCAGATCCTTCATTTCGCCCGGTGCGAACTTCACCGGCGTCGCGCCTGCCTTCGACATAATCGGTTCGTGATTCCACATCGCCGCCGCGACCTCGGTCAGTGTCTTGCCGCGAGTATGCGCCGACAATTCCGCCACCGAAGGATGGCAGCTTGCGCAGCCTCTTGCCCGAAACACCGCCTCGCCGTCCGAGCCCGCGCCGATCTGAAACACCGGAGGCCTGGAAGGCGGGAAAGGCAGGTTCCGAAGATAGACCAGGATGTCTGTAAGTTCCTGCGCCGCAAGCGCCGGCCAGGGCTCATGCTTCAACCGGGTCTCGGCCAGCATCAACGGAGCATGGTTCCACATCGCCTCAGTCAGCGCCACCGGATCGCTCAGAGACTCCCATTGGCTGACCGGCCTTACCCTGGGCAGCAGCCCCTCCTTCAAGCCGTGACAATTCGAACAGCTGCGCGCCGCAAACGCTCTTTTCCCGCGTCCGGCGTCTCCTGGTAATTCAAAAAAGCGCGCCGAATAAAAATATGCGAACAGGTCCGCCGCGGCTTGGCTGTTGAGATCGCCGGCGCGAATTCCCTTCCCCTGCATCGCCGACCACATCGCCGGCGCGTGATTCCACATGGTGGCGGCAAGGCTCGCCGGCGTGAATCCGCGATCAACGATTCGCCCCAGATCCGGACCAACTGACCCTCCCGTGCCGTTCACTTTGTGGCACTGGACGCACGAGAGTGTCTCGAATAATTGGCGCCCTCGCACGGAATCGGCGATGTAACCCTGAGCCGTCATGACTACCGCGGTCAGGACCAGAATGATGATCTGCCGTCTCATCGCGTGTACCTCAATCCGATGGCTGCAAGATGAGTTCCGAATCCTTCATATGGATAGAACGCCTCGCCGTATCCGTAAAACCACCATTCGGCGAACGCTTGTGTACGTTTCGACATCGGAACCCATAGCTTCGCCATCGGCTGATAATAGCTGGTGGGCCGGCTGCCGGAGGAGATGAAGAGGGACCCGCCCGCCGTAAGCTTCGGCGCCACCACGCCCCAATGTCCGAGATTGAAATTGAACAGCGCAGTGGCCGTATGCGCATCCTCCAGATAGTTCGAAATTGCCGGCGTCAGAGTCTGCGGCACCAGATAAGAAATGTCGGAGCGAAGAGACGACCAGCTATACGACCCCTGTAAAGTGCCGAGCTTGCCCCCATTTGGCGACCAGAATATCGACGCCGCTTCTTGCTGCGACCGGAAAGTGTAGTGGATCCCGGGCGTCGGATTCTCGTTATTCAGGTACGTAAAATCGAGGGCCATGCTTAACGAACTCGTGGCCTGATACCTCGCCTGCGTGCGAACCTTTTGATAGTCGTACAAACTGGTGTTGAAATAGACTCCGCCGCTCGAAGCGACCTCCGTTTCCGCCGTCAGGAGCAACTTTGGAGTCGGCCTGTAAATGATTCCGCCGAGCCCGACATTCCGGCGAAGCTTCGCCTGCTCCACTCCAGAGAGCTCGCCGCCCTGGGGAAGCACGGCGTCGCTCGCCTCACCCCACACGTAACGGTACCCTCCGCGCAGCGTCAGATGCGCCGTCGTGTCGAGAAAAATGTTGGTTTCGATCTGGTTATAGTTGCTCCCGAGCGACGATGCCAGCAACTGGGCCGTCTGCTGCGGCGCGGTCGTCAGAGCAATGTTTTGGAGGGATGAGGAATTTCCCGCATCGTGCATCCGGTCGGTCAGCCACGATTCCGTGATTCGAACCCTTTTCAAAGGCCGGATCTCGCCGCCAAGGTTCGCGGTGGTATGCGGAAGCTTCGCCGCCGCGGAGACCAGATACTGCTCGCTCTGGTAAAACACGATCTGGGATGGCAAATAGAAGTTGCCGGTCGCGCCTTCCTGATAATGAACGCTTGAGCTGGGCTGGCTGAACAGAAATTGCCCGTACACATCCAGCCAGGAAAACGCATTGGAGCTGAACAAAGCTTTCGTATACGTGCTTGTTCCGGTGATCCCGTATGCCGCGGCGAGGCTTGTCAGGTCCAGTGTTTGGCCAAAGATCGGAGTGGTCAGGTACCCCGGGTTCGTCGCGCCCGGGCTCTGGTATAGACTCTGATCGCTTTTGAAGGTCGTGCCACCTTCTTCGATCGTGGCGTGGAATCGCCGCAGCTCGAAGCGGATGCCGCCGCGATACAGATTGGTGGTGTCGCGCAGGCCGGTGGGCACCGCGTACTCGTTGCTGTTGGCCACAAAGGCCATCACTCCCGATCCCGAACTGGCATCGCGATCGTAAGCCACGTAGGGAACGAACCAATGGCCGGGCAGCATCTCCAGAGAGTAAGAGCCGATATGCCTCCGCGTATCGAAGGATTGCTCATCGAGAATAATGCCGCGCGTCAGCAGCGGATCGGCATAGGAAGGCAGATTGTTGAAAAAGCTAAGGTCGCGATAATCGGCGTCGAATCGATAGAGCTTGGACTTTGCCGCATCGAGATGGAAAGTTCCATAAGGATCGCCGCCCCAGCCCGATGCGCGTACATGCATCGAGTCGAAAAAACGCTTCTTCGGATCGATCAGCGTAAAGTCAGCGCCAAATAACTTAGGTCCTTGGCCCAGGTTGACGACACTGCGATAAGTTTCCAGGCTTCCGCTTACGCCGCTGCGCCACCGGTAGCCGAAGTCGATCCAGCCGCTGAGGTCCGGCTCGGCCGTAGGTACTGGCGAAGGCGTCGCCGCGGCATCCTTAGTCGCGACTTGGCTAACTGCTGGCGCCGCGCTGTCTCAGGAGGCTTCCGAGAATCCGGCGTCTGCGCCGCCAGTGGAAGCAACAACGCGACTATCGGCAGGATTCTCATTTGAGTAAATTCCTGTCGACGTAACTTCCGTGAATCTTCTGGTGGCACACCGTGCAATTCTGATAGCGCGGCGAGCGCAAGTCGTGAAACGCGGGCGGGACGACGCCGATCGTGCCGCTCGTCTTAACCGTAGGCAGATTCGCATGGCATTCCAGACACACCTGCTGTATCTGCGGTCGATCGAGCATGCGCGGGTTCGCCGAACCATGCGCAGCGTGGCAGCTTGAGCATCCTTCGAACCGAACCGGTCCATGCTCGAAGGTGAAAGGCCCCCGTTTGTCGCCGTGACAGTTCAGGCACCCCGGCTCATTCGCGCCGAACGACTGCGTCATCGCCGGTTTCATGCTGCCGTGCGGATTATGGCAATCGACACAGCTCATCGAGCCCTCGGGCAGCTTATGGTGAAACGGCTTCTGGAACTGCGCCGCCACTGTTAAATGGCAGCCTTCGCACTGTTTGTTGATCGCTGCCGTTTTGCGCACCACCAGCTCTTCCGACCCGGTCGCATGAATCTTATGGCAAGTGGTGCATGCGACCAGGTCCTTCGCATGACTGCTCGCCAGACGTCCGATGTGCGTCGGTTGGTTTACATGACAAGTGAGACATATTTTGTCGGTGGCAGCAGCGGTCAGTTTTCCCGGGTTGCGAATATCGGCTGCCGATGCCGACTCCGCGTGCTTCGCTCCCGGACCGTGGCACGATTCGCACGCCTTTCCGTCAAATCCTCTCTTCTTGTCGCTGCCGTCCACCAGATGATGCGGAGTCTTGGCGAATGCTTTGGCGATATCTTCATGACAGGTACCGCAGGTTTCGGACCCAACATAGGGAAACGCCGGGGGAGACGCCGGGGGAGAGGCCGGAGGCGTCTGCGCCCGAGCCGCTATCAGCAGCAGCGTGAGGAACAGGATGCCGTTAATATTGCGCATGCACCTGACCAACCGGCAGAATGCCACTCGCGGAATGGCAGACGGTGCAGCTTTCTCCGAGCACCGTAGTGTTCGCAAGGAAGTGCGAGGCGCTTGCCGGATCCACGTGGCAGCCCGAGCAAGCCGAGGCGATGGCTTGCGTCGGATGAGTCGGCCCCTGAGGATCGACCACGGGGTTTAACCCTAGCGGCAGGTTCTGCTCACTCGAATTGATGTGGCACATGGAGCAGTTCTTCAAGTCCGTCGCCTGGCCCGTCGGGCTCATCGCTGGGAACAGCGTTCCGCTGAAATCGTTGTGGCTTCCACCGAATCCGACGACCACATAGGTCCGGTTGGATGCAGCCATGTTGACTCCATCATGGATACGGTGCACCAGCAAATTGAAGTTAATTCCCTGCGCAGGAGCGGCCTTGTCCGCGGCGACCACCGCCGCGCCCCTCACTGACGAATCGGTGTTCGACGGGTTGTGACACATCACGCAGTACTCAGTGTTATTGCGCAGCCCGCCGTGCGCTGAAAGCGATACATGGCATCCGTTGCAGTTGCCGAGGGCCACGATCGATCTCCGCGGCACGACTGGCGAGCCATCCACCGGGAAATACACTACTTTGTTCGGCGCTCCATAGGTGATGCTTTGTTGCGTAGTCGTGCCGGCCAGCACCAGCTCGGTTCGCCGCGCCTCGACCCCGATAGCATAAGTGCCGGTCGCATTCGCCGGAACGGTGTGACTGAAAGTGTAAAGACAGTTGCCGCCGGCATCGCAACTCGCTTTGGTCGCGCTCTCGGTCACATATCCGGGCGTCGTGACGCCGTTCCCGAAGCTCGTATATCCGTAGTCGGTCGTCGGACCGGCCATGGTGAAAGAAATCGAACCGAGTGCCGATAATGGAAGTGGCTTCCCGCTTCCATCCTTCACTGTGAACGCCACCACCGGAGCCGTTCCCGCGGTGCCGTTCGAAACCTTGTCAATCGCCACCGCCAACCCGCTCAGCAGGCTCGACGCGGTCGGTGCAACATGAGCGCCTTTAATCGAAGCGTCGAAGTCTAACTCTCCTTGCGGGACGTGGCACGTCGCGCACAGGTTATCGTCGAACTGCGGTCCACCCGGGTGATTGGCTCCGGTCGCGAAATTCACATCGTTATGGCACGCTCCGCAGGCGGCGCGCGACGGATGGGTCAGATACGCGGTTGCCTGAGTCGCACCGGAAGTCTGGGAGTGGCACGTTTCGCAGCGCCGGGGATCTCCCGGATCGGCCGGATAGACCACCTTCGAGAAATCGGTCCCATTGACGATCAAAGGCGCTCCGCCCACCACGGTTGGCAAACTCGCGCCCATGTGCAGCTCGTGGATCATCACCTTCAGATCGAGCGAACCACCCGTGGTGGTGTCCACATTCTGCTGGGTGTGGCACAGCACGCACATCTCGATGCCGCGCCGCCTTCCGCCGTGCCACGACAATTGGTCGTGACATGAATTGCAACTGGAGGTCTTGATCAGATCGTGAATCTTGGTCACCTTCGCCCCGTTCGGGACAAAATTCAACTCCGCGCTCGCATAATTAATGCCCAGGCCGTAAGCGGTCAGCACCCGCGAGGCATAAATACCGATCGTATGCGTGGCGGTCGCGTCGAATCCGGTGGGAGCTTTGGTGTGAAATACGTACTGATACTGCCCCGGTGAAACGTTGGTGACGACGCCGCCCGAATCGGCGCCCGGCTGGTTCGTCGACGCCACCGCGGCCCCGGAGCTGACGCGCGTGGTGTAGGCCGTGTATTGCTCCTGATTGTTCGGCAACACCGCTGCGACATAACCAAGGCTGATCGTGCCCGGCGTCGTGACTCCCAACGGATCGAGTGGCAGACCGCTAGGATCCGTCAGCGTATAAACCGTGGTGATGGTGCCGTCCGGCGCGATCGAGGCGGAGTTGATCGCGATCGACAACCCTGGCCGGACAAACGCGAGGGTTGACGCGTCGGCATAAAACGCCTTTTCGCGAGGCGAGTACAGCTTCCTCGTCGCGCTCGACAGGCTCATGGCAACCACCAACGAGATCGCTACTGCTCGCCAATAATGTGTCCACCGTTTCATCGTCCCCTTCTCCGCATGCACGCTAACAGCCGTTAAACCTCCTTAGTTTGCCGCCTTCCGCCCTGTGCGAAGCGGTACTTGACCTTATTTGGTCAGACCCCGGGGCGGAGCTACCATGAAAGTGCATTCGGCCAACCATTTCTCAATTCCAGAGATTTCCTAGACTCCCCTTCTCGGAGGTACCCCGGTTCCCCTACGTTGGGTTAGGAGGCCCAGCTTGTTGCGCGCATTCGCTCAGGATGTGGTCGGAAATCCTGATTGTTATGTGGCGCGCGCGTCCACGCGTGCCGCGTCGACTGTCGTGTCGACGTTCGCCCAATGTTTCCATGACAAGATACATCGACACGAATGTCGATGCGGCACGCGTGGACGCGCGCGCCACAGCTGGGAAGATAATCTACGCGCCGCCCGGCTCATGTGCATGCACGAGAAAGCTGACCCCAACAGGCGCCGCCGGGACGTCCCGGGCGAGCCAGTCAGCGCAGTCTATAATGAACCAACCCAATCGCGGATATAGCCATGGAAACTAATACGAACCGAATTCTCCCATTGCTTAGTTTGGTGCTACTGACGGGATCTTTGCGCCTCGTTTGCGCGGCCGATGTCACCGTCGGTACGGCAAGAGCTACAGCCGGGCAGAAAGCCACAGGGTTCATCCAGGTACCCGCCGGTCTCGACGCGGGCATGAGCATCCCGGTTATCGTCATCAACGGCGCTAAGCCGGGGCCCAAACTAGCGATTGTCGCCGGTGCACATGGGACCGAATATGCTTCGATCATCGCCCTGGAGAATCTGGTGCAAGAGATTAGCGCCGCGGACGTTTCGGGAACGCTCATCGTGGCCCCGCTGATCAACCTGGCATCTTTCGCGCAGAAAGTCCCCCATCTGAACCCCGTCGACGGGAAGAATATGAACCGGATGTATCCCGGTAAAGCCGACGGAACCCAAACGGAACGCGCCTCGTGGGCGATTGCTACAGAAGTCGTCAAGAAATGCGACTATCTGATCGACCTCCATGGGGGAGATTTGGATGAGAATCTCCGCCGGTATACCTACTGGCCACAAACGGGAAAGGACGAGTTCGACGCGATATCACGAGGGATGGTTCTGGCGTTCGGGCTTGACCACATCATCATTCAAAAGAATCAGGCTCCCGCCGTGCCGGGGGCAACCTCAATCTCCCGATTCGCCGAGGATCAAGGCAAGCCGACCATCATCGCGGAGGCGGGGCACGCGGGAACCACCGATGCCGCCGACATCGACCCACTGGTTCGAGGATGCAAGAACGTCATGCGCCATCTGAAGATGCTGGCGGGCACGGCGCCACCGATCGAACACCCCGTGTGGATCGGGAAGCTTACCACCGTCAGGAGCGACCACGACGGCATCTTCTATCCTCTCGTCGTGCCTGAAGCTTACGTCCAGCAGGGCATGATCATCGGCTATGTGACGGACTATTTCGGCCACAAACTGGGGGATGTGACGACGCCGATATCGGGCGTGATCACGTATATCTGCTCAGTCCCTTCCATGAAGAAAGGCGACACTGCCGCGAACATCGGAGAAATCGCGGGAGTTCCGTAAATCGCTGCGTATCACTGGAAGAACAAGACTGGCTAAGATGGAAACATCATGCCCGCAACCTCGCGCAGAGAATTCTTTCAACGATCGGCCG
The DNA here is from genome assembly GCA_963813145.1 of Bryobacterales bacterium. Lineage (GTDB taxonomy): Bacteria > Acidobacteriota > Terriglobia > Bryobacterales > Bryobacteraceae > Palsa-187. The sequence continues at coordinate 729,222 of CAWEXX010000004.1, read as the reverse complement.
CCGTCGCCGTGCTTTCAACAGCGAATCTTCACTCTTCTCCGCTCGGACTGCCTATCGGAAGCCAGACCTATCCCCATCGGCAGAGAATAAAAGCCGGCGACTTCGCAGGGTTGTGCAAGGATTTTGCGGCCCTCGGAGTGGGAAGTCTGGAGTTGTGCTCGACCGGATACGCCGAATTTGCCAGCCTCGCGGACGGGAAACAGACTCGAAGAATCATCCAGGATCATGGGCTCAAGTGTTCCAGCGCTCACTTCTCTATGAATGAGCTTCGAACGAAGCAGCCGCAGTTGATCGAATGGGCGAAGGACATCGGCATGACGCAGATGGGCACCGCGAGCCTGGGCGGCCGCACGCCGGGCGGCATCGCTACGATGGACGCGGTCAAGGCGGCGTCCGACGAATACAACAAGATCGGTGAGACTGCGGCGAAATCAGGAATTCAGCAGTTCTTGCATGATGAGGGCTTTGAGATGTCGAAGGTAGACGGGCGATTGACCTACGAGATCCTGCTCGAACTGCTTGATCCGAAGCTGGTCAAAATGCAATTCCAGATGTCCGCCATGAAGACGGTCGGGGATCCGGTGATGTACTTTACGAAATATCCGGGCCGCTTCCTGTCCATGCACTTGCAAGGCGTCGACCTGGGACAGGGCGAGGGCCCGCGCAACGCCGGCGTAGCGGTGGGAAAAGACAGCCTCGATTGGCCGAAGATCTTCGCCGCAGCGAAGATGGCAGGCTTGAAGAACTACTTTGTTGAGCAAAACTGGGATCTCACAGTTCAGAGTGTGGCGTATCTGAAGGCGCTGAACGTTTAGCTAAATGACTTCGAGAATGACCGTGATAACGGAAACCGAACCTCGCAATCACTTTTATTGGAGCAATCTGTTCATGCTAAGATGCCCAAACAGAATACTTCCCATGACAAAAATAATAGGGTACATGCACGCCGTCGCACACTGAGCGACAATGCCTCACTTCTCCGTCGCCGCCTTTTCCAGCGTCTCATTAGGAGCCTTCGGCGTCGACGCCGTGTGCGCAGCCGTCTGTTCAGGAGTTGCTCCCCTTACCTTCTGCACATACAGCGTCAGCGCGTCTTGAATCGCGATTGCAACATTCGCGGGGTCCTCATAGAACTGATCCAAGCCCTTGCGCACTCGCCGTAGGATCCCCCCTGGGAAAAGTGAGCCAGCCATATTATTGGGTTTTAGGGGCGGGTGACCACTTTCCTGCGCTGCCAAATTCGCGTTGAAGTCGGCTGAGACGAGACCGTCTGCTAAGCCGATTAGGTAGCACAGCCGATCATTCGGAGTGCAACTAGTCCACCATCTGCAGTTCTTGTATCCCCCGTGTGATCCGGAGGGATCGTTGGGCCCGCTGCTCCCAGGTTCTCGCAGCTGATCGGGGGTTGACCCCGCACCGCCGAATGGATCGAGCACCACAGTGCCTACTCGGCTGCTGTTGCGAATGGCGCGCCCGATCATATCGACAGGTTTCATTGTGGGATGGAAATCGTTACGCATAGGTTTGTCCACCAGCCAAACCTCGCTCTGATTGCGGTCTCCGCACCAGTAATGCTTCGCCCCTTCGCGCCATCCATAACGTATTCTTCACCCAAATTATCCATGTGGACCAATGGCCACCGCCATCGCAGAAAGTCACTGAAGAGTTGCCAGATCACCGAATGACATGCCGATGTACACGAGTCGCTGGCTCACGGCGAGGATGCTGCAAAACGACGCCGTCGCCGACCAGGACAACGATATGCAACTCACGGACCTACGCTCCTACTGTGGCACGGCGGTCGCTGTGTGGCTCGGCATGAGCGATGTTACCGGCGGAAGCAACAACTCCTCGGTCTGGAACATTACATGCACCTGCTGTATCGCAAGCCCGGCGCTTTGCCGTTTGGCATTAGCCACGCTTCACAGGCATGCGAAGTTTGAAATGCGACGCCAAAAGCCCAATCAGACCGAACGCAACTGCAGTCCCGGCGGCGGGCTCGGGGACAGCGGATACAGATCCCACAAGGGAGATATCAGGACCCAGGCCCGTCACGGTCTCCAGCTTCAAATCGAACGTCACGTTGTCGATTGCGAAATCCCATTCGGCTGATTGTTCCGTGATGGTCACCCGTCTGATCCCGACACCGGCTAAAGCGAAAACCTGATTTCCATTCCCGGCGACGGTCAGCGTTTGACTGTCTCCGAGATTTGCTGAAACCGTGAACGTGTCTGAAAAGTTATTGGTGATGAAAAGGCTGAATGCGCCGATTGGCGCTGCGAAGGTAATGACGACCGGATTCCTATAGCCCGGACTAGAACCGGTGGCGTAAACATGCGTCAGGTCAATCGAATTGGTCTCTAGCCCGAGCACCTCTCCTCCGGTGAAGGTGGCGATTCCGACGACGAGCGGCGAGTCCTGTAAGCCGTCAAAAGCATCGCCGTGAGATGTCTGCGACTCAAAGTCAATGATCGTGCTCCCGAATGCCATTATCGATAAGCAGGTCAGGATGGAGAATCCGACTAGACGTCTCGTAGCAGCCTCGCAGGTCTCAGGATTTTTGGGAACGATCTATTGTACGACCTCGTGGCCGGTTCTTCTGAATCCGAACTGTAAATATTGTTAAAGAAATGGCCCAGATCGGTGAAGGGGGTACCGCGAGTACTATAGGTTCCCTAGGACGAAAAAGAGAGCCGACTAGAAAGGCTGCTGCTGCCGCCCCGCTGAGTTCGCCCGTAACTTCACCGTGTTTTGGATGCACCCTTGCCGCACCGATAGCGATGAAAACCCTGCTCCGTTGTGGGGCGGGGCCATGCCTTGCCGCCGGCTCTCCGGGGACGTTTTCGAGAGAGCTATCTCATGAACCATCGGTCCAGTTGCCGCGGCGACGGACTATTAGCCGATCTACCAATCGAAACAAATGACAGTTCTCCTGAGAAACACCCTCCTGGACAGCTACGATATGATTATGTGCCATTAACCGCCAAATCTAACGATTCGGACCCAGAACGCTCTCGCGATCTGCACGCACTACTTGTGCCGATTTCCGCTGATTTTCTCTCGGCTATGGGCGTTGGATTGCCAATTCGTCAGGTTACGAAGTTCTGCGAGGATAGGTCAGTAGATCCGAAGCTCGCCAGACCTGTGCTTTCGCGCATCGGGCGGCCAACCATCCATAGCACGCGAACCGCGAATTCCCTTCGCGAACAAGCTGGAGATGCCGTCTTTCCTATCTTGAAAAGGTCGGCATTGCGCGGATTGAGAAGCACACAGGGGGGCTCGCGCAACAGGTTTATGAGGAGCTTGTGAAACAGGGCCATCGAATGTTCAACCCACCAGGGAACCGGTCTTCCATCGTGAGATTCAATTGCGGCAGGTCAGTCGCCGGCGCCCGCGCGGCGTTCCAGGCGGCCAATATCGAAGTAACTACGGTCACAAAGAGGCTGGCTTAGTCACGTGCGCCGCCGTATTATTTGTCTCGCCGCCTCACTCGTTTGCGCCGCGCAGACACTCACCATTCGAACGTCGGCATGGAGCGACTTCCCCGCCCCTTTGCGGACTCTGGCGTCCCAACTCGGGTTCAACTCGTCAAATTTCGAGCCGACCCTCGCCGCCATCGACCAGCGCACTTTAAAGCGGCTCGAGGACGGCAATTGGGATCACCTGATTTTCTACCTTCTCCAATCCACAACCTTCACCACCGCCGATCCGATCGAGCCTGCCCGTTCCGCTGCCGAGTACATGACCGGCCAGCCGCATCGCGTTCCACCTCAGGTTCGAGCGCGCATCGAAGCTTTTCTGACAGCCCTCGCCAAACCCGTGAATGATCGGCAGCGCCACTTCGCGAGGCTGGTCCCGACCCAAAATGCCAGTTCAGAAATAGAAGCCCACTATGCCCGCGCCATGGAATTTCTTTACGAGAAAGAAGTACGCTGCGCCGATCAGGCTTGTATCGCGAAACTCTATGCGGATCGCGGCCTGAGCACCGATACGAGCCCGCAGGCATTCCAGACCGTAGAAGCAGCCCTTGCATGGATCAGGCTAAACCGCCCCGGCGTCAAGCTGAAGCGTGTACTCATCCTGGGCCCCGGCGTGGATCTCGCACCTCGAACAGCGTTGCGCGAAGAATCCCCGCCTCGCGTCTACCAGCCGGCCCAGGTGATCCAACTCCTTCATCCGGAGCGCGTCGATTGCGCCGACGTAAACCCCCTCGTGATCGCCTATGCCCGCAGTGCTTGCGCGGCAGCCTATGAAGTGAATATCGCCACTCATTACATCGACGCGTCTCCCGCCTGGGACTTGATCATTGCGACGAACGTCCTTCTATACTTGGACGACCGCGAGCTGCTGCTTGCGCTGAACAATCTCCGGCGTATGCTCAATCCGTCGGGAATCTTCGTCCATAACGACGCACGTTTTTCAGCCGGACTCTTCGGCAAAGCGAGCGGATTGCCCGCGATCCACTTTGGCGAAATCATCTTGGACGGCCGCCGCACCCCGCCCCTCATCGACCGCTACGTTATTCACCAAGTAGCGCCGCCGTCTCTATAGTAATTTGTGACATAATATTTCAGATATCAGCTGAAAGAGGTTTCCATGTGGAAAAGTATTGCGCTTTTCGCCACCCTCACGATGGCGCTGAGCGCAGCCGACACCGGCGCTGAGATATGGAAATCCGTGGGTTTTCTCAATATCCCGGCGTCAGCCGAGGTGGGCGCGATGTCGGCGGTGGCGGTCGACCGGTCCCGCAGTCTCATTTACGTGCTCCATCGCGGCGGTACGCCTCTCCTCCGTTTCGACGCCTCTGGCAAGTATCTCGGCGGCTGGGGCGGCGGACTCTTCAAGGTTCCTCATGGCTTGCGAATTGACGCCGAGGGCAACCTCTGGATCACCGATAATGGCCTGAACACCGTGCAGAAGTTCGCGCCCGATGGCAAGCTGCTCCAGACTATCGTCGATGCCGGTGGACAACTCAAGTCGCCCGACGATCTCGTCATCGCCTCGAACGGGGACCTCTATATCGCGGATACCGGCAACGGCCGTATCGTCCATACCACCGCCGCCGGCAAGTTTATCTCTCAGTTCGGCGCCAAGGGAAAAGAGCCCGGCCAGTTCACCACCGCCCACGGTCTCACGATCGATAAACAGGACCGTCTATACGTCGCCGATCGCGGAAATAACCGGGTGGAGGTGTTTAACCCAGACGGTTCCCTGGTCGCCGTATGGACCGGCTTCGGGAATCCTTTCGGCCTGCTCGCGTGGCGCGGCGAACTGTTCATATCAGAAGGAGATATTCATAAAATTTTCGAGCTGGGTCCCGACGGTAAGATCCTGCGCTCCTGGGGTGGTCCCGATCTCCTGCAGCTTCCCCACCTCATGGATTACGGCGCGGACGGCACCCTTTACATCACCGAGGTTAATGGCAAGCGCGTCCAGATGTTCCGCGCTTCCAGGAAATAGCGTCATGTGGATTAGTGAGCTGTACCGTCACGCTGAACCGCCGTGCGTAAGTATGCGGGCAGATGCTAAGTCTGAGGTAACACAATGGCCGGGACAACTTAAGAGTTTCTCGCACCGAACCCCGACAGTCAGAGTCTGTGTGAAAACTCCGAGGCTGACTGCTCCCGCTAGTCGCGGCTCTGAAATGCCTGCTGATTCCGCGACAATTAGTAACAGAGCCGCGACCCGCAGGAGCGGTCCGGAGCAGTTTTCACACAGCCTCGTCAGGGAGGCGATATGCTAACGATTTCGCAAAGTTGGCGAATCTCCGCACTGCTCATCCTCACCGCCGGACTACAAGCCCAGGACCCCACTCAAAAACTGGACGACATCGAGAAAGCGCATCGAGTACTGATTCAGCCCACGCCATCCAAGTCCGCCGCGGTGGGAAATCTCACCGTGGACCTTGCGGCGTCCCTGCCCAAGCAAGGCAGCACTCTGCAGGAAACTGTCATCCACAATTACATCGACCAATTCGTATTTGAGCGGATGAGACGCGACAAAATTCCCCACGCGCCTCTCTCCTCCGATCAGGAATTTGCCCGTCGAGCGTGGCTGGACGCAACCGGCCGCATTCCTTCGGCCGACGAACTCCAGACGTTCCTCGCCGACAAGCGACCCGACAAACGAGACAAGTTGATCGACCGGCTAACCTCCAGCGACGCCTTTGTCGACCGCTGGGCTTTCTATTTCGAGGATCTCTTCCGCGCCGGTGGCCGGATGGGCCCTGGTTTGAACCTGTTTCACTTCTGGATTCGCGAATGGCTCTCGCTTGATCGCCCCTATAGCGACGTCGTAACCGATCTATTGACCGGCGCTGGCAAAACCAGTTTTTCAGTCCCGGCCGGCATGTATTTCGCGCGCGATTTCGTCAAGGCCAAGGACGATCCCACCGCTCCCGACGCCCATGATCTGGTCGAGCAGGGCGATACCGTGGACGAGTTCACCATCACCTACAGCAAGGTTTTTCTCGGTCTGAACATGGCCTGCGTCTCCTGCCATGACGGCGCGAATCATCTCGAAAAAGTGAACCTGTATCTGGCTCAGAAAAAGCGTGCCGATTTCTTCAACCAGGCCGCGTTCTTCGGAAAAACGCGTCAGATCATGAATTGGGAAAACGGCTACCAGGCCAATACCGAGTTCACGGTCGATGACAAGGGCCCCGGCTACGATCCCAAGGCGGTCAGCATTGTTCGCGTCCCTCGCCGCGGAGCCACAGAAGCCTCGCCCCATTTCATCCTCAGCGGTGAAGCCCCCAAGCCTGGCCTGAACGCCCGTGACGAGCTGGCCCGCATGATCACCAGCGACATTCAGTTCGGTCGCGCCTTCGCGAACCGCATTTGGGAAGAGCTGATGGGTTTCGGCATCGTCGAACCGGCGGACGAGTTCGATCTTGCCCGCTACGATCCGAAGCATCCTCCACCGGCACCCTGGGCGATCCAGCCATCGAATCCGGAATTACTGGATGCCATGGCCCGCGACTTCGCCGCCAATCGCTACAGCTTCCGGCACCTCATCCGCACCATGATGAAGTCCAGCTCCTATCAGCTCTCATCGAGCTTCGCGGGCGATTGGAAGCCGGAGTACACGCAATACTATGCGCGCAAATATGTTCGGATGCTTTCCGCCGCTGAATTGCACGACGAAATTATTCTAGCCACGGCGAAGCCCGGCGAAACCGTCGCCACGGACGCATCGGACGGCATGGTCATGCAGATGCCGGAGCCTGGCAAAGCCGCGAACGACGTAAAAAGTTTCCTGCGCGTCTTCGGCCAGAGCAATCGCGACGACATGCCCAAGAAGACGCCGCAATCTTCCTTGCAGGCGATGCTGCTAATGCAATCACGCATCGTGAATGAGCGCGTCGCGGCCAAGGGAGGCACCCGCGTTGAACAATTGCTGGGTGAAAAGATCGACGACCGCACCTTGGTCGAAAAGCTTTATTTGTCCACGGTCTCCCGCAAACCAAGCGCGCCCGAAATGGCCACAGCCCTGAAGGCACTCGCCGCCGATCGGACCCGCGGCGCTGAAAACCTGCAGTGGGCCCTCATCAACAGTCCCGAATTCATCTTTAATTACTGAGCTATTGAAAATGCCGAATAAACTGAAAATTCGTAAAAAGTGGAGCAGGTTCCCGACCTGCCCGCAATCAGGAATAATTCAATGGAAAAACGAGTAAGCGATCTCCTTCCCGCCCGCCGCGACCTCCTGAAAATCGGAGGCTACGGGATCCTAGGCGCCTTCGCCAACCAGGTCTTCTGGCCCGTCGAAGCGCGCGCCGCCGGGAAAGCCAATCCGCGCGGATGCGCCCGCTTCGCCATCGTCATCGAATTGGCCGGCGCCATCAGCCACATCGACACCTTCGATTTCAAAGAGGGCGAAGGTACGCCCAAGGATCTGGACGTTCGCCAGGTCCGCAAGGATCTGTATCTTTCCTGGAAGCTTTTTCCGGAGCTCTCCAAGCAAATGGACAAAATCGCCATCGTCCGCTCCATGCGCAGTCATGAGGTGGTCCACTTCCGCGGCCAGTATTACACTCAAGCCGGCCGGCCTCTGAATCCCGCGCAAGCTCCCGAAATTCCGTCCATCGGCTCCGTTGTCTCTTATGAACTCGAACAATTCCGGCACGAGAACGACACTTTTCCCACTTACATCGGCTGCAACCTCGATACCTCCGGCTGCGGAGCGCTCTCCACTGGGTTCCTTCCGCCGCGCCATTCCGTCCTTGATATCGATCTCAAAACGGGCGGCGGCGCCAACGCGGTCGAAGGCGATGCCCTCGCTCTGCTCCAGGAGCGCTATCGCCTTCTCGGTGAATTGGACAAAGCCATGGCCGATTCACGAGCCGGACGAGACCGTTCGTTCACAGGCTTCCGCAGTTTTCAGGAAAGCGCATATCAAATATTAGGCGACTCTCGCTGGCCGAAAGTATTCCAGATGAGCGCCGAAGAAAAGCAACGCTACGGAGACAACCAGGTCGGATTGGGTTGCCTCTTTGCGCGCAACTTGGTGAAGGCCGACGCCGGGACACGTTACATTCACATTGTTCACCCTGATTGGGATCATCACAAAGCTATCTTCGATCACAGCGCGAAATCGAACCACTACATTCGGTGTAACGAGTTCGACCGCGCCATGGCCTCGCTGCTGCGCGACCTCAGTGCCACGCCGTCGCCGCGCGAAGCCGGGAAAACATTGCTGGATGAAACGCTGGTCGTCATGGCGACCGAGTTCGGACGAGTGCCCGGAGCCCTGAACGGCATCGCCGGACGCCATCACTACAATGAAGCCTATCTTTCGCTCTACGCCGGCGGAGGTGTAAAAGGCGGCCGTATCATTGGCGACACCGATAAGGATGGAATCAAGATCGTCGACACCGGGTGGAAGTACAAAAAGATGCAGCCCCGCACTGAGAATCTCTACGCCAGCATCTACTCCGCGCTCGGAATCGACTGGCGTAAAGAAATGACCAACACCCCTTCCAAGCGAGCCTACCGCTACGTGGACGTTCTCGGCGCGACGGAATTCGTACCCGATGACGAACTGGTGAGTCTGTTCGAGTGAGATTCGCCTTCCTAGCGGCGTTCTTCTGTCTCATTACGCTGGCCGGTCAGGACCCGGAAATGGTCGCGATTCCGGCCGGCGACTTCAATATGGGCCGCACGAAGCTCACCTCGGACGACCAGACCAACATGCGCCCGCACGTGCTCCTGGACGATCGCCCCGTACACAAAGTGACCATCAGCGCATTTCAAATGGATCGCCACGAAGTGACCAACGCGCAGTACCGCGTATTTGTCGATGCCACCCGCCGCCCCGCGCCCTACCATTGGGAGAATGGCCACCCCGCCGCGGACCTGCCGGTCTACAACGTAGCTTGGGACGATGCCAACGCGTACTGCCAGTGGGAAGGCGAGCGTCTTCCCACCGAAGCCGAGTGGGAGCGCGCCGCGCGCGGGGGCAAGGACGCGCTCGATTACCCATGGGGCGATCAGCCCGACCCGAAGCGTGCTCGCTTCAACGTCGGGACAGGACCTGGGCCGGTAGCCAAATTTCCACCCAACGATTTTGGAGTGTACGACATGGCCGGCAACGTCTCGGAATGGACCGCCGACTGGTTCGACGGTGCCTACTATCGAAACAGCCCGTCGGTAGATCCCAAAGGCCCGCCCACCGGCGAATATAAAGTGATCCGCGGCGGAGCGTGGTCAGACTCCGGCCGACGCATCACCGTTTTCTTTCGCAATTGGGTCCGCCCAAACCAGAAAACCCCCAACATCGGCTTCCGCTGCGCCCGCTAACTATAACAACGTATCTCGAACACCCGAGCCTGCTCCAACCCATTCGTCGCCGCAATCGCCACTCGAATCGATCTCGTCTCCACCGCCTCGAAGCGCAGCCGATTCAGCCGCTGATGATTCTTCTCGACCTTCGCGACCACCTTGCCGTCCGCCGTCACCGAGTAATCCCGTACCGTCTCCGGCTGCGGCGCGCGAACCGTATTGATCACCGCCGAATCCTGTGCCGATAAAATCAGCTCCCTCGGGAACCCGCTATCGAACGTAATCTGCACCTCGCGAATCCTCTGCGGACGGTCCCAATCCAGTTGGATCCATCCCGGCATTTCACCCGCCCAATGATGAACCTCCACCGGATTGCCCTTCGCATCCGGAATATCGCGTAAAAATCCATCCTGAATCAGGACGGCCTTCGCCACCCCGACCTCGCTCGACGCGCTGACCTTCGCGGTCCTCGCTCGATCGTCCGGATCGTGACCCGCGAGGCCCTTAATCGTCTGATCGTCACGAATCAAGGTCTGCCGCAGCCGCGTCAGGTGTTGCCCCGACGAAGCCAGCTCGCGCGGCACGATCCCTCGCTCGACACACTGCGCCGCCGCCGTCCCGACTGCCTGGCCGATCACCGCGCAAGTCGCCATCACCCGTGCCGACGTGAACGCCACATGGCTCGCACTGATATTCCGCCCCGCCATGAACAGATTCTTCACATTCTTGCTGTACATGGTCCGCAGCGGAATATCGTACACCTCCGCCGTGCGAATCGCTACGTTCGGAGGCATGTCCGGCTTGTCGAACCCCGACGGCGGATGATCGTCCATCGGCCAGCCTCCAATCGCCACCGCGTCGTCGAATTTTCCATGCTGCAGATCGTTCTGAGTCAGCGTATGATCCCCGATCAGCCGTCTGCTCCCGCGCTTGCCCGGCATCATCCCGATCCAGTCCATCGCGTAATACTCGCTATCCGGATGCGCCCCGCTGTTCTTGATGTAATCCCAAACACCCAGCACGATGGACAGCAGCTCGAAACGAATCTTCTCGTTGTCCCCGATAATATCCAGGTCCCCGCCCCACTCGATCCACCAGTAGCCGTACTCCCACGAATTCGTCGGCCGATGAACCAGTTGCTCCTTCGTCACCTTGCGAGCCCACTTCGGCGGCGTGAACGGCATCGGACGCCGATACAGCCGCGACGTGAACAGCACGCTCGACCCCAGCGTTTCCGTATCCGCCTTCTCCGGCGCCAGCGATTCGTTAAACTCCGTGCGCGTCTCCCGGCCCACCCGGTATAGCGCGCCCGACTCGATCCCCAGCCTGCTATCTCCGGTGCAATCGCAGAACATTTTGGCCCGGATGCGATACAGATGCTCGCTCTTGTCGCACCTGGCCATCACCCTCTGGATGCTATCGTTCTTGGTCTCCGCCGCGTACACCGTCGTTTCCAGCAGCAGCGTGATGTTAGGCTCGCTCATTACTTTGTCGTACAGCAGCAGGTCCCACATCTCGAACGACCTCTGCGGATTATTCACCGCGTCGTCCAGCTTGAACTCCTCAATCAACCCGCTATCGCGCCACCCTGGCCGTGCCTTGTGCGAATTCGCGCCTACAACGTGCATCTTCACTTCGCTCGACGAATTTCCCCCGAGTCGCGACCGGTCCTGCACCAGAACTACCCGAGCCCCATGGCGAGCCGCCGAGATCGCCGCGCACACACCAGCCAATCCCCCGCCCGCGACCAGTATGTCGGTGTCCAGATCCACCAGCCGCATGTGCGGCTCCGGCGACGGCAATGTTCCCGCTGCATGCGGAGCGATCGCCTGAAAGCGATCCTGCGCCTCCAGCCCTCCGCCCGCGAAAACCGCCAGCGAATAACCCGTCAACGAATTCAGAACATCGCGGCGTCTCATGGAACCTCCTTCGCCATGCCGATTATAATACGCTCCCGCGCTCGCTTGCTCACCTGAAATTTCACACTTTACATTGGGAATGAGTTATGGCAAACTGAATGACATTCTGGGTCGAGGGCAGGTTTGCGCCATAGCGTTGCGCGCCCGCAAGAGAGAGGAACCATGTCGAAGCTCAACGTAGTATCGTTCGCAGCCCTTTTGTGCTGCACCATCACCGCCCCGTTTCCAGCAATGGCCCAACAGGGCCGCGGAACCATTCTCGGTACCATCACCGATACCAGCGGAGCCGCCGTCCCCGGCGCAAAAGTCTCCATCATCAACGTCGATACCAACAGCACCGTCAACGCCGAAACCAATAAGGACGGTTTCTACACCACTCCCGCCCTGAACGTCGGCACCTATCAGGTCGTCGCCGAGCATACCGGCTTCAAGAAAGCCGTCCGCTCCGGGATCGTCCTGCAAGTCGATCAGCAGGCCGAAATCAATATCCGCCTCGATGTCGGAGCCGTCTCCGAATCCGTCGAGGTCACCGGTTCCGCGCCGATCGTCAACACCGAAAACGGCTCCATCGGACAGGTCGTCGAAAACCGTAACGTCGAGGAACTGCCCCTCAACGGACGCAATGCGTTCGCCCTCATCCTGCTCGCCCCCGACGTTCATTCCAACGCCGGACCCATTCAGAGCGGATTCGCCGACCGCGGCACCAGCCTCAGCGATTGGAGCATCAACGGCGGTCCCAACTCCGTCAACAATATGCTGGTCGATGGCATGGTCGCGTCCAACAGCTACTACCCCGACCTCAACGCCGACCTCGCCGTCGACGCGGTGCAGGAATTTAAAGTCCAGTCCGGTTCCATGTCCGCCGAATACGGCTTCACGCTTGGCGGAGTCATCAACGTCGCTACCAAGGCCGGCACCAACAGCTTCCACGGAACGGCTTACGAATTCGTCCGTAATAATGTGTTCGATTCACGCAACGCCTTCGCCGCCAAGGAACTGCCGTTCCGCTATAACCAGTACGGCCTCGCGCTCGGTGGACCGGTCATCCTCCCAAGCTCTACAACGGCAGAAACAAAACGTTCTTTTTCGGCAACTGGGAACAATACAACTACATCAACCACAGCCAGAGCATCACGTCCGTGCCCATCGCCTCGTTGCGCAACGGAGATTTCTCGAATCTGTTTACTGCAACCGGTACGCTCATTCCCGTCTACGATCCCGGCACCACCGTCGTCAATCCAAATGGCAGCGGCTACGTCCGCTCGGTCTTCCCGAACAATAAAATCCCCACCAATCAACTGGACCCGGTTTCCCAGAAAATCAACGCCTTCTACCCGCTTCCTAACCTTGCGCCTGCGAATCAATTCACCCAGGCGAACAATTATCTCGCCAGTGTGGCGCTCAACAGCACCATGCAGCAGTACACCACGCGCGTCGATCACCGCATCTCCGATAAGGACACTCTTTTTGCGCGTTACACGTTCTTCGTGAACTACACCGATAACGGCACCGCCTCGCCGTGGCCCGATCCCGCCGTCCGCGACCGTTACGATCACTTCAACACCCGCAACTCCTCCTTCGCCGAGACGCACGTTTTCTCGCCCACCATCGTCAACGATTTTCGCGTGGGTACGGCGCGGCAGTATTTTCCTTTCCAAGCCGCCAGCTTTAACGAAGGCTATCCCGCGAAACTGGGATTCCCCTCGAATGTGCCCAACACAGTTTTCCCCCTCATTAGCGACGGATACACCGCGTTCAGCACCGGTGTCGTTGGCCTGCGCGGCGCGCTGACCTGGGATTTTAACGACACCCTGACGGTGGTCAAAGGCGCCCATACCATCAAGATGGGTATCGAATACCGGCAAATGTCCGGCAATAACTATCAGACTGCGAATCCTTCCGGAACGTTCAACTTCGCCGCCGGCCTCACCGGAAATCCCCAGTCGCAGAGTGGCACCGGCAGCACCTACGCCGATTTCATTTTGGGCGCAGTCAGCAGCGCCAGCGTGGGAACGTATATCGGAGAATCCGAGAAAGGATTTTCTCTCAGCGGCTTCGTTCAGGACGACTGGCGCATCACGCCGCGCCTCAAACTGAATCTCGGCGTTCGCTACGATTATCAGCAGCCGCCTTTCGAGCGCAACTGCGGCACGTCGAATTTCAATCCTTATAAGAAGGATCCCCTGGGACTCACCGGCCGCCTCGACTTTGCCTGCCAGGATTACGGCAGGGCCTTCCTCGCTCCCCAACACACGAACTTCGCTCCGCGCGTCGGCTTCGCGTATGATCTCACCGGTAACGGAAAGACCGTGATTCGCGGCGGCTATGCCATCTTCTATCCGCAGATCATGAATCTGCTCTATTTCGGCAACGTGACCGGCTTCGCCGCCACCACCACTTCTTACAATCCTCCGGGCAACAACACAAATCTCCCCGCCTTCCAGTTGAGCCAGGGATTCCCCACGCCTCCGATTCAACCTCTAGGAAAAGCTCTCGGTCCCGATGCGTTCCTCGGGCAAGGGGTCAGCTACGATCAGGGCCAACAGAAAGTCCCTATGTCGCAGCAGTGGAATATCTCGGTCCAGAAAACCTTGCCCGGTAGCTGGGTCGTCGATCTTGCTTACTCGGGAAATCACGTCACCAATTCACCCGCTGGGAACTACAATCTGGATCAGTTGGATCCGCAGTATTTAAGCCTCGGCAACGCCCTCCAGAATCCGGTTCCCAATCCCTACGCGGGAATCGTGCCCGGATCTCTAGGCAGCGCCACCATCACCAAGCAGCAATCGCTGTTGCCTTTTCCTTATTACACGTCGGTCACCGTGCGCAATCCTCATCTCGGCGATTCCATCTATCACGGAGGCATGTTGACCGTCCAGAAGCGCTTCAACAAGGGCCTCACCTTCCTCGCGTCGTACACGAAATCGAAGTTGATCAGCGATAGTATCGCCGCTCCCATCAATTTTGGAAACGTCGTGCAGACCGGCATCACCAGTTATCAGAATGGCTTGTTTGACCGAGCTCTGGAGCGTGGCGTGGACCCCACCAACGTCCCGCAGCGTCTCGCCATCAGCTTTGTCTATGAGCTGCCGGTCGGCAAAGGAAAGCTCGTCAACATCCAGAACAACATTTTCAACGCCATCGTCGGAGGCTGGCAGGCCCAAGGCATCATGACGCTCCAAACCGGCTTGCCCATCGCCATCAACGGAGCCTCGAATAACCTGGCCACCCGTCCCAACTCCACCGGCCAATCTGCGAAACTCGACAACCCCAACCAGTATGAATGGTTCAACACAGCCGTCTTCGTCAACCCTCCGAACTACACCTATGGAAACGTCGGCCGGACCCTTCCCGACGTCAGCGGCCCCGGATTCTTCAACATGGATTTCTCGATCATCAAGAACCTGAGAATCAAGGAGCGAGCCAGCCTTCAGCTTCGCGGAGAGGCATTCAACCTGGATAACCACACCAATCTGGGGATCCCGAACACTTCGTTCGTCCCCGGCGCCAACGGACTAAACTCCAGCAGCACCTTCGGAACCATCACGTCCGCCCAAGCCTCACGCAGCGTTCAAATCGGAGCAAAATTCATCTTCTGACCAGTGGGGCAGGTTCCCGACCTGCCCTCCGTCAGTTAAAGTATCAAAATGAACGTTGACGCCATCTCACTGGGGAAAATCGAACGCCGCCGAGCCGTCGATGACGTCCATCAGGCCATCCGCGAAGCCATTCTCGATCGCCGTTTCCCGCCCCGAATGCGTCTGAATGTCGAGGAGCTCGCCTCGCAGCTCGGCGTCAGTCTCACGCCCGTCCGCAGCGCCATCCAGTTGCTCGCCGCCGAAGGTCTGGTCGACGTTCAATCGCGCAGCGGCAGCTTCGTCGCCACCCTCAGCCGCCGCGATCTGGAAGAGACCTTCGATATTCGCTGCGCCCTGGAATGCCTCGCCGCCGAAAAAGCCGTGTTCACCGACAAGGATGTCGACCGCGCCCGCAAGCTCCTCGCCATCCTCGCGAAGCCAGTCAAGAACGATGGCCAGCGCAAACAACACGAGCAGTCCAACTCCGAGCTTCACGAGATCATCATCCGTGCCTCCGGCAACCAGCGCCTGGCGGATATGTACGACAGCCTGCAAGCCCACATCGCCATGGGGCGCCTGCATCGCATCGATGAAAGCTGGCAATCCCGCTTGCCTATGGAGCACAAGGAGCATGAGGAGATCGTGGAAGCCATCGAGAAACGCGATAACATAGCCCTGGCCACATCCCTGCGCCGCCACATCCTGCGAGCCAAAGACGCATTACTGGAGCACATAGAAGCCCCCGAGTAATAACCCTGTGCAACCTCTATCACAGACTAAAGTCTGTGCCACCTCCAATGAATCAGCTTCAGCCTATGCCATCTAGCAGCACATGGTGGCACAGGCTTCAGCCTGTGAAAACCTTCAGCAGCCTCCGCAGTGGGGCAGGTCCCCGACCTGCCGCCGGCTATCAGCCGGCCTCCGCCTGACATGAAAATCAAATCCATCCAAGCCATCCCCTTCCATCAAGACCGCGACACCTCCTCCACCGGCACCGCCGGTTCTCCGGCAAAGCTTGAACCCAGCGCCTCCCCCTACCGCTGGGCCGAAAATTATCCCGTCCTCTACTCCACCCGTTTTGAAACCGCAATCGTCCGCGTCGAACTCGACTCCGGCCTCGTCGGATGGGGAGAATCGCAAGCTCCCGTCGCCCCGGAAGTCGCCTGCGCGGTCGTCAATTGCATCCTCGCGCCCGTCCTCGAGGACGCCCCCTTCGACGGAGCCATCGACGAAATCCAATCTCTCTGGTGGAAAATGTATTCCACCATGCGAGTTCGCGGCCATACCGGAGGCTTCATGCTCGACGGCATCGCCGGAGTCGATCTCGCCCTGTGGGATCTAGCCGGAAAGATCGCCGGGCTACCTGTGAGCGCTCTTATCGGCAGCACCCGCAATCGCGTCCCCGCCTATCTCAGCGGACTCCCTGATGGAGACGCGCGCAAGGCTGCGGGCTTCTCCCACGTGAAAATCTTCCACGATTCCACCATCGAACGTCTCCTTCTAACTCTCGATGCGCTGCCGATGAAGGTTGCCGTCGATGGACTATGGCGATTCACCTTGGAGACTGCCCTGGAACTGGCGCCGGAGCTAGCGAGGCGCAGCGTGCTGTGGTTCGAAGCCCCGCTCGCGCCCGAGAGTGCGCAAGCCCACGGCGCGCTGGCCTCCGCGATCGCTACACCAATAGCAATCGGCGAAAGCTATCGCACCGTGTTCGAGCTCGATCCTTTTTTCGCCGCTCAAGCCATGAAGATCGTGCAACCCGACCTCGGACGCACCGGCATCACCGAGGGACTCAACATTGCCCGCGCCGCCGAAGCCCAAGGCCTCACCGTCATCCCTCACGTCAGCATCGCGCTAGGGCCGCAAATCGCCGCCGCCATTCATTTCGCCGTCGCGATCCCCAATTGCCCCATGCTCGAGTTCAATCCCAATGTCCTGAGAGTGGCCAACAGCTTCTTAGAGGAACCGCTGCGTATGGACGGCGAAAATTATGTCGTCCCCGATGCCCCCGGGCTCGGCGTAAACATAAGGGGCTTCTGAACCAAGAATCGCACGAACAAATAAGACAAAGGGTGCAGGAATCCCATGATCATGAAGATCGCCGTGTAGGAGTAATGCTCCACAACCTGCCCAGTTAGATTCGTAAACAAAGTGCTTCCCACGCCGCTGCCAAAAGCGATCATCCCCGATACCGATCCGATCACCTTTACCGGATAGATATCATTTGTCAGCGTCACCAGGTTGGTCTTCCACGCCATATGCGCGAAAGTAACTACTGAAATCAGCACCATAGCGACTAAAGAGGAGCTGCCCGGGATCAGTATGCTAAGAGGCATCATCAGCGCACAGGGCACAAGCACGGCCCTTCGAGCCCGTAGCGGCTCATAACCCCTCTTAATCAGCCATCCCGATGCTATTCCTCCGCCAAAGGCCCCCAAATCCGCCGTTAAATAAGGAAGCCAAGCCAGCATCCCCATCTGCACCATCGTGAAATGTCTCTGTTCTACCAGGTACTTAGGAAGCCAGAACAGGTAAAACCACCAAACCGGATCGGAGAAGAACTTCGCCAGCAGAAGTCCCCAAGTCTGGGGCAAGAACAGCAGTTCGGATTTAGGCAAGGCGGCTGCAACCTGCTGAACCGCTTCCGGCGGCGTGCGATAGATCGACAACCAGCCGATTAACCAAACGAACCCAAACAAACCGGTGATGACGAAACACATCCGCCAGTCGAACTTCACCATCAACCAAACAATCAGCGGTGCGGCGACAATCGCCCCCACCGACGCTCCCCCGTTTTGCAGACCGTTCACAAAGCCGCGTTCTTTCGGCGGATACCATTCGGAAATGGCTTTGAACCCCGCCATGAAGTTCCCCGGCTCGCCTATCCCCAATAATGCCCGGAAGATACCGAGTTGAAATGGAGTCTGCGCAAACGCGTGGAGCATATTGCTGATCGACCAGAACGCCATAAACACGGCGAGCGATATGCGCGTGCCCCAAAGGTCGACCAGAAACCCTGAGCCGAGATACATGATCGTGTACGCAATCAGGAATGCTTGCAACACGTTGGAGTATGCAATCGGCGACATGTGCAACTCCTCTGTCAGCCGAGGTGCGACTACGGAAAGGGTCTGGCGATCGATGTAATTAATGACCGAAGCGAGAAAAAGCAGCGCGGCGATGTACCACCGGATGTTTTTCATCGACAGAAATCGCGAAGAAAGTCCAGTTCGGCGAGTCCTGTTTTGTCAATGCAACCAGTGGGATGGCGCACATGAGAGGACGCGATCACGCCGGCGCATTTCAAGTTGTGCTTCATGGCCGAAACACCCAACCCCGGCTGCAGCTCAAAGCGGATCAGCGGCAGAATGCGAGTAAAGACTTTCCACGCCTCCGCCTGGTCCCCGGCTTCGAGGGCATTCCAAATCGCGACAAAGGAATCGATCATATCGCTGCCCGGCATGATCCCCCGGGAACCTCGATTATATTCCTCAATCAAGAAATTGCCATTGAGCCCGCCGAATGGCGTAATGTCGCTGACTGCGCTGATTTTGGGAGCAGTGGGCGGCGCCTCGACCTTCGCGTACTTCACGTTCTCAATTTCACGGCCCATTCTCGATAGCAGCCCCGCCGGCATGGCCACCTGCGTCATGAGGGGCGCGTCCTGCACCATGATCGGGATGTCGACGGCTTTGCTGATCGCCTCATAGTAAAACATCAACCCGTCGGCGTCGGTCTTCATGAACGAAGGCGGCAGGATCATCAGGCCATCCGCGCCCAGCCCCTGCGCCTTCCGGCTCAATTCGGCGGCGAGACAAGTGCCGGAATGTCCGGCACTTACGATGAGCGGGACCTTTGTGATTCCTCGAACCAGTTCGAGGAGACGGATGCGCTCATGGTCGCTGAGAGCGTAGCCCTCACTCGCGTTGCCGAACATGCCGAGGCCATGCGCGCCTTGCTTGAGCAAATGGCGGACGAGGTTTGCCTGACTTTCCAGATCCAAAGATCCGTCGTCATGGAACGTGGTGGCCAGGATCGGGAAGACGCCTTGCATTAGAGTACATAATACAAAATTTCAGATTTCAATGCCTGACGGACTGAAGCGCTTCCTGGGCTTGGCGGCGGATTTCTGGGTCGGCATCGGCGGCGGCTTTTTGGAATTCACTGACCGCGCCCGAGAAATCGCGGCGGCTTGCTAATACTGCGCCGAGGTCGAGGTGGGCTTTGCCATAATCCGGACGAATTCGAACGGCTTCGCGATATTGAACGAGGGCCGCATCGATCTTGCCCCGATTTTCAAGAAGTCCTCCAAGCACATCATGGGCTTCGGCAAGATTCGGATCGTCTTTCAGCGCTGCTTCGATATGCCTTTCGGCATCCGCGAGACGATTCATGCGGGCCAACGTGACTCCGTAATTGAATTGATCCGCAGCTTTACTGCCGGCCCGCTCAAAATGCCAGGCGGCCTCGGCCAGATCGTTTCTGGAAGCGAGAAGGTTCGCCAGATTGGAATGCGCGGCAGCGAGCGTGGGCGCGATGCGAAGGGCGGCTCGGATCGCACTCTCCGCGGGTCCGGTCTGCCCGGTTTCCGCCAGGACCGCGCCGAGACTATTCTGCGCGTCGCCAAACTCGGGACCCAGTTCAGCGGCTTTACGCAGGGACACGATCGCATCCGGCTTCCTGCCGAGGTCCGATTGCAACAGGCCGAGGTCGTAGAAGGCTTCCGCATCCGCCGGCTCCGCCTGAGTGGCGTGCAGCAGAGCATCGAGAGCTGGCTGAGGCTGGCCGGAACTTCGGAGCGCATTTGCGAGTCGGCGAAGAAAGAGTGCCGAGTTGGGCTTGCGCGCAAGTGCTTGCCGATAAGACTCAACCGCTTTTGAGAACTGATTGGTGTTGGAGTAGGCATCGCCCAACTCAAGATAGAACTCCGGGCGAGAGGGCTGGCGCCGCGCAATCGCGGATTCCAACAACGGGATGCCGGCTTGCAGATTGCTTTTCGCCGCGACTTGGGCAACGGCCGTATAAAGGTCGTCCGCATCGCCGTAGGGGACGACTTCCCCGTGATACTCAGTTTCTTTTTCGGTTTTCTCAGCGAGCAGATTCGAAGCGGGTCGACTCTGGATCAGATGGTCTGTCATCACCGCGTGCACGACATCTTCGGTGCGGCGTTTGGGCATGTGGCAGCCGATGCAATTGTCGCCCACGGAATGGTTCGTTGCGTGGACAGTGGCATGGCATTGGCGGCAGACTCCGTTATAGTGCACGGCGGCGGTGGGACCGTGCGGAATATCGTGGGGATTGTGACAGGTGGTGCACGTGAGTGCGCCGTTACTGCGAAGGAAGCATTGCGATTGACGAAGACGGTAGGCGGAGCTGACGATCTCGAATTTGTCATCTCTGCCGGCGCCGGGAGCGTGATCGAAGATCAGCATGAAGACGGAGAGAGGCTCGCCAGGACGGTACGAATAGGGTCCGCGATCGAAGCGCCGTATCGCGTTCGGCAAGGGAGCGCTGGTCGTTTCAAGGTGGCACTGCATGCACACCTGCATACTCAGTGCCGGACTGAGCGTCGCAGGATTTACGATGGCGCTTTTGACGTTCGTCAGGTTTGCGTTCGCCTGAGTGGCGGCGCGCACGTGGCTTTCACCCGGGCCATGGCAACGCTGGCAATCGATACCTTCGGGTAGAGGAGTGGAGAAGACGGGCTCGGCACCCGCGTCTTCATGTCCGGAAGGAATCAACGAATAGGCGTTATGACAGAACATACAGTCATAGCCGATCTTTCGACTGGCCGGAGGATGAGGGGTATCGTAGCCGGGATTCATGGCCCAGTAGCCGCCCTTTTCCGAATACCAGGCAAGGGGAAGTTCGATCAGCGTGTTGCGAACCGTGCGATGGAGATAAGTGCGGACATGGCTGCCCGAGCCCATGACGTAATCGACCTTCACTTCTCCGGCGTCGTCTTCCTTGCCGTTATGCCCGGTTTGCCAGCTTCGCTGGTACCAGACTCCATCTTTCGAGACCATCTGAAACCAGGTACTGGAGGCTCGATGAAAATAGGGGCGCGCATGGGAGAAGGAAGAGGCAGCCGGCAGATAGAAAGCTCGCGCCATTCCGGTTTGCCGGTAACGTTCGGAGATTGCCGCGTGACAACTGGCGCAGGCGCGCGCATCGATGTACCGGTTCGATGGGGAGACCGGCTTCGGGCGGAAGCAGTTGGGCGTCGCGACGGCGAGAAACAGGGTTGCAGCAACCGTGAAGCTTCGTTGAAGAGACACCAGTTCATTCAATCCTACCGGAATGCGAAAGAGGGGATTGGCTAGCGTCGCGTTTCACGGCGCAAGTTTAAAGTTTTCCGCCGCGCCGCGAACGGACGGGACTCCAGACAACGGTTGGCGGAACAACGAAAAACGCCGCCGAGTAGGAACCCAACGGCGCGATGGAACCCGAAACCATTGCCTTAGGCCTTCACGGAGTAGCGGCGCTCCCCGTCCGCGCCCTTGGTGGATGCCGCGGTCAGTCCCATTTTCTTAGAAACGGTCCCACCTAGGAACCCGCGCAGCGAATGGGTGCCAGTTGGACGCTTTCAGCAATTCCTGTGCGCTGGCACCGCCCGGCTCACTTCAGCATTTCGAGGATCGTCGCCGTTTTGCAGCCCACGACGTGCGCCAGCGGCATTTTTAGTGGCCTTCGTCTACTAAGCGACCGGTGCAGGCGAAATCGAGAGAGCGCGAATCAGTGGCATGCCCAAATAAACCCCGCTTTGCCGCCCTCGCCCAATTTGAATTTGACCAGCTAGGCGATGCAACACCGATTCGTTGGTTTCACAATCTCCGCATTGCGGGAGAAATAAAGCACTTGCGTGTCGAGATCTGTCCTTGTGAAAAACAGAACAAAAGTTTTGTGGAATTATTTGATTTCGCACGGCGCCCTGTGGTAGTATCAACGCCAATCAGCGAGTCTCGTCGGCTCGCGTGCATTGATCCCTCGTCTGGAGTCCTTCCAGTCCGCGCCTTGCTCCCGGTTTGAGCCTCAGCGAGCTTCTGCTCACGAGTCCAAATTTGCAGGGGGTGATTGATGAGGGGAATACTCAAAGGGATCATTTTAGCGGCCGCCGTTTCGACAACCATGTCCGGCGTGTTCGCACAATCGTACCTGGGTGGAGTTCGCGGGCTGATTCAAGACCCGGCCAAGGCGACCATCGCAACCGCGAAAGTCACACTGACGAATGAAGGCACCAACGTGGTGCGCTCCGGCTTGAGCAATGCGTCGGGTGAATTCGTGTTCTCGCAAGTCGACCCGGGCACCTATACGCTGTCCGCCGAAGCGCCCGGCTTCCGCAAAGTGGAGCGGCATAGCATCATCGTCGGCACGCAGGAATTCCTGACCATCGATCTCAAGCTGGAGGTCGGCTCGGTGACGGAAAGCGTGCAGGTGACGGAAGAGATTCCGCCGCTCGAAAGCTCCAACGCGTCGCAAGGCCAAGTCCTCGACAACCAGAAGCTGAGCGATCTGCCGAACCTGGGGCGCAATCCCTTCATGCTGTCGAAGATCGTTCCGAACGTCATCCCGGTGGGCAATCCCGCCTACAACCGCATGGAGGACCAGAGCGGTTCTTCCTCGATCTCCATCGCCGGCGGGCCCGTTCGAGGCAACAACTATCTGATCGACGGTGTGCCGATCACGGACTCGACCAACCGGGCCATCATCATTCCGTCGCTCGAAGCCGTTCAGGAAGTGAAGATCCAGGCGAATACTTACGATGCGGAAATGGCCCGCACCGGCGGAGGGATGTTCAACACGCTGATGCGGTCCGGGACGAACACGTATCACGGGAGCGCGTACGGCCACTTGCGGCGCACCGATTGGGACGCGAACAGTTTCTTCAACAACGCGGCCGGCCGGAACACAGACGGAACGCCGAAGTCGCCCATCACGGATCAGCCGAACACTACGTGGGGCGCGAGCTTCGGCGGCAAGGTGTTTATTCCAAAAGTTTACGACGGCAAGAACAAAACGTTCTTCTATCTGGGTCTTGAGCATTACGACGACACGCAGTCGTCGTCGTCGGTGCTCCCGACTCCCACGGCTCTTGAGAAAACAGGCGACTTTTCGAAGAGCGGCGTGACCATTTACGATCCTTTTAACACAGTCGGCGGAGTGCGGCAGCCATTTCCCGGCAACATTATTCCTACTTCCCGGATCAATCCCGTGGGTCTGGCCATCGCCAACAATTTCCAAGCGCCAACCAGCACTCCTTCTTCTTATGGAGTACCGGATCTCAATGCCCCCGGACGTCTGCCTTGCCGGGCTATGCAGTACACGGCGAAGGTGGACGAGGATTTCTTCAAGTGGTGGCGAGCCAGTTTGAGTTACCTGCGTTACTATTCACTCGAACCAGGTAATACCGAGTTCCCCACGGTTTCCAGTCCCAATCAGTGGCGTCTCTTGCGCCGCGTCGATACCACCCAGTTGAACAATACCTTCAGCGTGAATCCGACCACGGTGGTGACTGTCCGCTACGGCTTTAATCGTTTTCCGAACACCAGCTACGACGTGAGCCAGGGCTACAATGTCAGCGCGCTGGGATTTCCATCGAGCTTAGTGAGCCAGATCAATCCGTCGCTCTCGCAATTCCCGGATATTTTGATGAGCAGCCTGTACAGCCTCAGCGTTCAGGACAACAATTCCTTCTACGTGCTCGCCTCCGACAATTTCTCTACCAGCGTCTCGAAGTACATGGGGCGCCATAGCCTGAAGGCGGGCTTCGACTACCGGCGGATCAAGGCCGCTGGAAACGACGCCAACGATGCCGCGGGACAGTACTCTTTTAACGGCGTTTTCACGAAGTCTTCCCCAACCGCCGGGGGCGTCGGCGTGGATCTAGCCGACATGCTGCTGGGCTATCCATCAGGCGGGAATATCTACACGTCCAGCAAGCTGACGGATATAGCCAACTACTATGGCCTTTACATCCAGGACGATGTCCGCGTCACCAGCAAGTTGACTCTCAACATCGGGATGCGATGGGAGCACGAGCCGGGCGTCTACGAGCAGAACAACGGTATGATCGTGAACTTCGACGGCACCGCGGCGAATCCGCTGGCGTCCAAAGTATCCGGCATTTCGCCAAAGGGTGAAGTGATTTACGCCGGAGGCGGCAAGACCAACGTGGGCAACCCTTACGGCAGCAAGTGGGGTCCGCGATTCGGGCTGGCTTATCAGATGGCGCCAAAAACGGTGCTCCGCGCGGGCTACGGAGTGTTCTTCGCTCCCCAGTTCGCCCTCGGTTCGCCGATCGCGACGGTCGGTTATAACCAGACCACTGCCTACAACGCTTCGACGGATAGCAACGCCACGCCGGCGGGATCGCTCTCGAATCCTTTCCCGAATGGCATTCTCCAGCCCGTTGGAAATTCGCTCGGCACATCCACCGGCCTCGGACAGTCCTTCTCCTTCGTGGACCCGAACGCGAGATCGCCTTACGTCCAGCAATTCTCGCTTGACGTGCAGCGCGAACTGCCGTTCGGCATCGCTACGGAAGTCGCTTATGTCGGATCGCGCTCGAAGCACCTGACGCTGGGTGCCGCGTCGATCAACCAGAACGCGCTCGATCCGAGCTTGTTGTCTTTGGGGAACGCCGCGCTGACCGCATCGGTGGCCAATCCCTTCTTCGGACTGATCGGTACGGGGACGCTCTCCGGAGCCAAGGTGACGGAATCGCAATTGTTGCTGCCGTATTCGGCCTACGGCACCATCAGCAAGCTATTCACGGACAATAACAAGGCCCGGTACGATTCATTCGTTCTCAAGGCGAGCAAGGGCTTCAAGAACGGCCTCACCTTCTTCTCGGGATTTACGTGGTCGCGCAACTGGGACGAGTCCAGCGGCGGAGTCGGCAACACCTTAAACAGCGGAGCAAAAGCACCGCAGAATCCGTATAACATGGCGTCGGAATACGCGTTCTCGAACATCGATTCGCCGTTCCGCTGGTCCAGCTCGGTTTCTTATGAGCTTCCGGTGGGCAAAGGCAAAGCGCTGCTCGGCAACGGCGGTCCTATGGCCTATATTTTGGGAGGCTGGGTCATCAACACGGTCTCTGTTTTCCAGACCGGGTTCCCGCTGCAGATCAGCCAGGCCACCAATAACAACTCCACGTTCGGCTACGGCAGCCAGCGACCGAACGCAACCGGAGTCTCGCCGGTGACAAGCGGCAGCCTGGAAGATCGTCTCGGCGGTTATATTAACGCCGCCGCCTTCTCCACCGCGCCGCAAGGTACCTTTGGCAATCTCAGCCGAACCATCGACATGCGTGGACCGGGACAAGTCAATTGGGACATGTCGGTGTTTAAAAACTTCTCGATCAAGGAGAAATTGAAGGCCCAATTCCGCACTGAGGCGCTGAACGCTACGAACACTCCTTTGTTCTATGGCCCGAATGTCTCCTATGGGAGCAGTTCTTTCGGGAAGATCACCACGCAGGCGAATTTCAACCGCCAGTTGCAGTTGGCGCTTCGCTTCTCCTTCTAAAGATGAGTGCGGCTGTGGGGCAGGTTCCCGACCTGCCCAATGCTGCCGCCGTTGCGTCAGGGCGGGGATGATAACT
Source organism: Bryobacterales bacterium (assembly GCA_963813145.1). Lineage (GTDB taxonomy): Bacteria > Acidobacteriota > Terriglobia > Bryobacterales > Bryobacteraceae > Palsa-187. The sequence goes on along the minus strand of CAWEXX010000004.1, from coordinate 703,337 downwards.
TAATCCGAAATTGCCCACTCCACTAGCACACATGGGCCGTTGACTTTTTAGATCTCACCGAACGGCGCGGTGTTCACAAACCCAAATTGACGCGTAGGCGCAAACCGCGGAAGGGACAACCCTCGGATTAGGATCGTTTAGTCGGCTTGTCGTCGTTGATCCTCACCTGGCAGCAAGGCGCGCACCATCCCTGTCGGCTGCGAGCCGTCCAACGCCGCCAGCACCGACACAGGTTCGCTTGATCCCTAACAGGACGGATTGAAAACGAAACGCTACTGAGTCGGCGCCATAAAAGCCGCGACCCCGCAGCACAGGACTAACCGCTGAAAACCGTTCCTGACAGGCTGCTGGGCCGCCGTCTCAGTCGAAGAAGTGACGATCCTCGTCCGTTAGGCGCGACTTAGCAGCCGGTACATTGAACGTGACACCGAGACCGGGCCGGTCCCAAACGTCGATGAAGCCACGTTTCATGATTGGGTCCGGCAGCCCGTCGACAATCTGATACCACCACTCTGGCTGGCCCACGGGATACTCGAAGCCGATGTAGTTTTGTGGCAAGGCCGCCGCTAAATGAACATGCGCGGCCAGGCCGATAAGCCCGTCGAAAATCCCATGGGGAGCGATGAGGATACCGTGGAGGTCGGCGTATTCCGCGATCCACTTCGTTTCCGCCAATCCGCCGACATCTTCGGGGTCGGGGCCCACCACATCGACTGCTTGTTTTTCGATAAGGTCCTTGAAGTTCTCCCGGAGGTAGATCTCTTCTCCGGTGTGAATCGGAAGCGACGTATTCTGCTTTACTTCCCGGAAGAGATCGGCGTTGGGGTAAGGCATGTAGTCGCCTGTGATCAGGTCTTCAAGCCAGGTGATGTGGAGCGGTTCGAGCGCGCGCGCAAACGTGATCGCATCCTTTACCATCCAGCCTGGTCCGCAATCCAGGGCAAGCCCGATTTCATCGCCCAGCACTTTCTTCATGGCTTCGACGCAGGCGATCACCTGTTTGAGGCCGCGTTCCGTCATCAGACCGCGATCGGGGTGCGAGGCTCCGGTGCGCGGTTCGTCGTACCATCCGTTGGTCATGGAACGCATCATGGCCGGATTGTGGAAGCCGACGGCCTGTTTGATCAGCGTGAAACCCTCTTTGGCTTCTTTCATTTTGGCCACGTTCTCGGCGTAGTGTTGCGGCGTCTGGCCGGTCATAGGGAAACGGACCCCTCCGTTGTAGGCGCGGACGCGGTCCCGGATCTTGCCGCCGAGCAGTTTGTAAACAGGTACTCCGGCAACCTGCCCTGCGATGTCCCAGAGAGCGATCTCGATCGCGCTCACCGCCGCCCCCCAGGGTTTGAACGCACCGAGCCGGCGGATCTTCAACATCACCCGCTGGACGTCTGTCGGGTCTTCGCCGAGAATATAGTCCTTATAAAAAAGCACCATCGGCTTGAGATACGGCTTTGTCGACTCGGCTTGACCATACCCGGAGACACCTTGATCCGTCACGATTCGAACCACTGGGTTCCGGCCGATGATCGCGCATCTCACGTCCGTGATTTTGATCGATCCATGCCCCGTCCTCTTTTGGGTCTGCTGAGCCCCAAGAGACGTTGCGGCCGCCACCCCTGAGAGCGATCCGAGAAATCCTCTTCGCGTCCAATTAGACATGAGTTCCTCCCGCAAAAGACATTTCAAACACAATCCCCTCGCCAGATAGGTCGTCCAGACCCGAGGCATATCTCGTTATATCAGGCGCAGGATGGCCTTGCCGATAGATTACCGAATCGCGGGCAATCGTAAACGCCCCTCCAGATCAATCAACGGGCCGAGTCCTCAGCACCCTTAGAAAACGCCCGGCTGGCGGAAGGGCGCTGGTCGACGCGCTCAGGCAAACTTCCGGTCCAGGAAGTTTTTGCAGCGAACCGACAGCTTCGTCCCGAGAAACGCCTTCCGTCGCATCAGCACATGACGACGTTACAGAAAGCAAGCTACCCTTTTCGGGGGACCCTGTCACCCACAATCCTCCCTTGCGGCCATTTAACTGAAACGTAGTTATCTCTAAAAACACTATCTAATGAGCGCCGACATCCATCGGACACTCGCAAGGAGGCAATTGATAAGAAGGAGCTTTATTTTGCGCACTCGCTCGATATAGCGTGGATTCTTGCCCTCTGGCATTTTATTCATGGCGGCGATCCGGGACCGGAGGGAGAAGCAGCCGATACGACTGAACTGCTCGCACGAGCGCTGACCGGTCATTTGACGGGCGCGAACGGCGCGGCGCCGACTGACGCGATCGAAAAGATGGCGAAGCTGGGCATTAAAGTAACGATGCATCCGGATGGGAAGCGCACGGAGATAAAGAGCACGAAGGAATTTTACGCGCTGAGTGCACGGCAGGGGATGCCGATCAAGGCATGCGTCACGTTGGCGGATGGGATGGAGTTCTGTTGGACGGGCCGCTTTTCACCGCCGTGGTTTGTGAGTGCGAAGGCGCCGAATTAAGCTCTAAATTCAGGCCTGCGCGGTGGGACGGATGACGATCTCGTTTACATCCACTTCAGCCGGCTGATCGATGGCGAACGCGATGGCGCGCGCGATCGCGCCCGGCGGTATCGCCATGTTCTCCATCCGCTCGGCGATTTGGGCTTGGACACCCGGATTTGTCATGGAATCCGCGAGGTTCGTCTGGACAAATCCGGGGGAAATGCCGGTCACTCGCAGCTTATCGCCGGCTTCCTGCCGCAAGGCCTCGGTGATGGTGCGCACCGCGTTCTTCGTGGCGGCATAGACGGCCATGGTCGGTGTGATTTGAATTCCGGCGGTAGAAATGACGTTGACGAAATGTCCGAAACCTTGCCGGCGGAACACGGGCAGCGCCGCGGCGATGCCGTATAGAACGCCTTTGAGGTTGACGTCGATCATCTCCTCCCAGTCGTCGACGCGGAGCTCGTCGAGAGGAGAAATCGGCGCTACTCCAGCGTTGTTGACGAGAACGTCCAGCTTGCCGTATCGCTCAAGCGCCAACCCGACCAGGTTGGAGACGTCCTCCCGCCGCTTGACGTCGGTGCGCGCGCAGACCGCCTCTCCGCCCGATGCCGCGATGCGAGCAGCCAGAGCCTCCAGACGAGCGGGCCCGCGCGCTCCCAGCACGACCTTGGCACCGCGCTCGGCGAGCAGGAGCGCGGTGGCCTCTCCAATTCCGCTGCTGGCGCCGGTGATCGCGACGACCTTATCTTTGATTCCCGACATGATGTTCTCCTTTGCACTTTTTGTCCATTCTCAAAGTACGCCGATTACGCTGAACACTAAATACTTGGGAGTTGATGAACACCCCGGCGCGAAGCTAAAGATCTGTAAGCGATGAGCGACGGTGCTCCCGCGAGGAACCAGGCTGCGATCAAGGCATCAAAGATCATGCAGCCGAACGACGATGTCCGCATGAAAGGCCAAATCGGATTACCCCACAGGTGGTGAGGAAGGTCCCAGGCGGCGTGCATCAACCAGGCGAGGCCGATATACCGATGTGACCGCAGACCACGATAAACAACAGGAGTGGCTAAGGCCGGATAAAGCAACTCCCATACCCCGAATCCACCGTTCAAGTAGACGCCGACCGCGCCGGCAGCGAAGATCGCGTTGAATCTTAATCGAGCCGGCTCAGGGACGAATGACATGATGAGCACGAAGAGAACGGCGCTGATCGCCGGGCCGAAGTAATCCATGGCAAGCAACGGGTGAGCTGACATTGGCGCAGGTTCTTCCTTTCGCTTCGATTCTAAGAAATGCGCGATAATTCGACCAGTGGCTAAAAAGACACTTTCCGCAGGATTTAAGCCAACCCGCCGCGGCGTCCCCGCAAGACCGCACCTAGTTGCGGTGGTGGCGTTCGACGGCGTGATCCTGGGCGATCTCGCCACGCCATTGGAAATATTCGGGCACGTGCGGAACGCCGAAGGGCGGCCCTGTTATGAGGTGCGGACCTGTAGCCAGCAGACCGAGGTCAAGTCGGAGCACCTGACGCTCAGGGTGCCCTGGCGGCTCTCGTCGCTGAAACGGGCCGACACCGTGATTGTACCCGGAATCGACAACATCGACCGGCCCCTTCCCGGGGAGCTCCTTCGCGCGCTGCGAGCCGCCGTCACCCGACGCGCCCGTGTTGCTTCGATTTGTACCGGCGCTTTCCTTCTTGCGCGAATCGGCGCGCTTGATGGACTCAAAGCGACAACGCATTGGCTGGTGGCTCAGGAACTGGCCCGGCGTCATCCCGCAATCGAGGTTGACCCCGACGTGCTCTACGTGGACAACGGAAGCGTATTGACATCGGCAGGCGCCGCCGCGGGTTTCGATCTGTGTCTCCACCTGGTGCGACGCGATCTGGGCGCCGAAATTGCGGCCCGTGCCGCCCGCACTGCGGTGATGCCACTGGAGCGCTCGGGCGGACAGGCTCAGTTTATTGTTTACGAACAATCTGCTGTCGCGGAGTCAATGGGACCGCTGTTGCGGTGGATCGAGCAGAATGCCGGTAAGCACCTGTCGCTATCCGCTATCGCGAGGCATGCGGCCATGAGCACTCGAACGTTGAGCAGACGGTTTCTTGAACAAGTGGGCACGACGCCGGTCCGGTGGATTGCGAGCGCCCGTGTCCGCCGTGCACAGCAATTGTTGGAAACAACCAGCCTGTCAATCGAGCAGGTCGCCACCGTGGTGGGATTCAGATCGGCATCCGTTTTGCGGGAGCATTTCGGCGGAATCGTAGGAACGACACCCCTCGCCTACCGGCGCGCGTTCGGGAACGCGGGAACCACTGAAGGTCGTGGCGAGCCTTGACAAATCGGGCGATTCACTAGCTCCAGGCGAACACGATCGCCAAGTGGGTTGTACCTGAGGTCTTCGTAAAAGCGTCCCCTCGGCGGCAGCGGGCCTGAGGAGCTCACCATCGTATGGAATGTTCTCTCGAACCCAACGCGGGCCAACATTGGCCGCCCTACAAGAGGCATGGTAATGTTTTGGCGGCGACGGCTACTAGTCACCGGTGCGGTGATCGTAGATTACGTGGTTGGCGAAGAAAATGACCTCTCCGGTCATCATGAGTGATCGCCGTAACACCGGCTTAGAGTTGATCGCGATAGAGTTCAAGAGCAACCTTGACCAACTGGGCGCGAGTTCGCACTCCAAGTTTTTGGAACAGTTGACGCAACGAACCTTTTACCGCGCCTTCGGAAATTTGCAGGCGGGTGCCAATTTCCTTATTCGCCAGCCCTTGAAAAATGCATCGCAGAACAGTCCTGTCACGATCCGTCAGTTTCGGCCGGCTTTCGTGTTTTGATTGGTCCAGGGTTTGAAACAGCGGTTTCAAATAGCGAGTTTCGATGCTGACTTCGCCCCGGGCAACTTGGCGGATGGTTTTGCACAGAACCTCGGGCGTGTTGTGCTTATGGAGGATTCCGGCGGCTCCCGCTCGCACTAACTGAATGGCCTCCTGGTCGCTGACGCCTGCCGTCACAATCAGAATTCGTCCGCTGAAGCCACGTTTGGGGGCTTCCACCACGAAGTCCATCGCACGTTCGGATCCAAGATCGAAATCAAGCAGCACCATGGTCGGCTTGGTTTTCTCGATTTGCGTCAAGGCCTGCGCAGCCGATTCGCATTTTGAGACGACTTCAATATCCGGCTCTTTATCGAGCAGACCGGCGAGCCCTTCCCGGAACATGGAGTGATCGTCTACGATCAGGATCCGGATGGCTTGGGTGAGGGGCACGGTCACGGAAGCGACTCCTTGTCGGAAAGTTGCAGCTCGACGGCGAAGCACGCGCCGGACCCCTCGGCTTGATAGCGCAATTCTCCTCCATAACTTCTGAGAATCGCCCGGGAAACATAGAGACCGATTCCGTTCACTTCCGCGCCTTCCTGAAAGGGCTGGAATAGCCGCAGAGGAACGGGCACGCCGGGTCCCGTATCGCGAAAATAAACGCAGGCGCGATCCTGCTCAGCGGAAACACTAATCCTGAACTCGCGAGTGGGACACCCTTCCACGGCTCGCAGACTGTTTTGCGCGAGATTCAGAAACGCTTGCAACAGCCCGTGCGGATCGGCCAAAACGGTCGGCATTTGATCGGGAAAGTCCCAGCGAACACGTCCATCGGCATCCGACCAATCGGGCTCGATAATGATTCGCAGGTCGTTGAGGACATCCTTGAGCGCGGTGTGTTCCGGCGCCTCCTGGACCCTCGAATGCAAATCGAGCGACGCGATTCGTTCGAGGCCTTTCACCAGGCTGCCCAGGCCCTGATAGTCATCGGGGGTTGCGAAGTTCTTGTCTCGCAAATTTGAATAGAGCAGGGAGATGGCTCCGCAGAAATTTCGGATCTCATGGGAGACCGCGGCGGCGGTAATCCTGCTATGCCTCGATAGTTGGCGCAGGTTTTGCTCTTCGCGATCCCGCATTTCCTCGGAAGCATCCACCACGATGGCCGCCAGGCGGGACCCTTCCGACGACGAGTAGGTGGAGAACCAGGTGTGCGCCAGAAAAATGTCTCCGGTGTGCCGACGGCCCTGACACTGTGCGGCCGTATGGAAGCCATCAGCTCCCGTGTCCAACTGAAGTGCGTCCGCCAGGACCGGCAGATAGTCGCGAATCGGCCGCCCGCGCAGGGGGCTGGCGAAGAGAGTATCGGTGGCCCTGTTGGCAGCCAGCACGACGCCCTGCGCATCCAGGGTCAGGATGCCAGCTGGGCTGCTTTCCACGAGCACGCGGAGCTGCTCCTCGGCTTCGCGGCGCTGCGCCTGTTCCTGTTTCATCGCCTGCAGGTGTTCGACGATCATCCTGCGATTTCGAATCAATGCCGTGATAAACAGCCCGGAACCCAGGTATGCGAAAAACGCGAACGCGAAGCGCAGCAAGCCCTCGACCAGTAAAGGATGAGGGTTGAACGCCCAACGAAGAGAGGCGCATACCGCCGCCAGTCCCGCGATCCCGGCCGGCCGAAGCACGGTGGCCGCCAGCATCATGGGCAACAGATAGAGTATTCCTAACGATACGTCCAGGCTGATTCGCCAATCCGCGAACGCAATGACGATGGTCATTGCGAAGATCTCCGCCAAGATGCTCTTGCGGTCCGCGTGAAGGCAAAACTCGACGAGCCGGCCGAAAGGCGTTTCCTGAACCGGCATCTCGTTCCTGCTGGCGGTCACTAAACATAATCTAACTCATGGTTTCGTGAACAACACCGGTTTGATCCAAAAGAAAGGTGTATGTAACCGAAAGAAATATCGACACAGCGAGCGCCGCCCCCTAAGCTGATGTCACTGGATCGAAACTCTGCCCACCTTACAGATGGACGCAGCAGAGATCACTTGGGCCGGCGCCCTCCCAATCGGGCGCCGGTTTTTTCAAACAGGGGAACCAACTAATGAGGATTTTGGCGCGAGTGCGCCTTCTGCAGCGATTCGCAGGCCTTGCCCTGATGGTAATGCTGACGCCGGCGGCGTTTGGCCAGGTCGATTCGGCCCGGCTGGAGGGAGTGGTTCAGGATCCCACCGCGGCCGTAGTTCCAAACGTGAAGCTCACCATCGTGAACGTCAAGACTCAGACCCGCGCCGAGGCTATCAGCGATATGCACGGGAATTACGCATTCCCATCGTTGCAGCCCGGTACCTATAACTTGGTGGCGGAAGCGGATGGATTCCGCAAGTCGGTGATTGACGGAATTGAGTTGAATGTGGCCGCCGTAGTGTCTTTGCCGGTGAAACTCGAAGTGGGACAGACCAGCGAGACCGTCGAGGTACAGGCGAATACACTCTCCATCCAGACCACCGACTCCCAGATTTCCAGATCCATCACGCTTCGGGATATCGATACTCTGCCGTCGCTCGGCCGATCCCCGATCAACCTCGCCGCTTATCAGCCTGGGGTGCAGATCAATCCCGGAGATACGACGTTTTCGCACATCAACGGCAATCGGGGTGGAAGCAACAACGCGACGCTGGATGGAATCGACGTAAACGATTCGCTGGTGCCGCGCCTCGGATTGTCGCTCACCTCCAACAACACCGATTCGATTGGAGAATTCAGAATCGTGACGACGGCCGGTAAGGCCGAGTACGGCCGCAGTGCAGGCGGCCAAGTGGAGCTCATTACGCGCTCCGGCAGTAATTCCTACCACGGCAATGTATTCGACTATCTTCGCAACACCAATCTAAACGCCAACGACTTCTTCAATAATCAGTCGGGCGGCGCGGTGCCGAAGCTTATTCAGAACACATACGGCGCGTCGGTCGGCGGCCGGATAAAGCGTAATAAGACATTTTTCTTTGCCAACTGGCAAGGCTCCCGTACCCGCAGTGAGACCGTCCGAAACAGGACGGTCCTCTCCGCGGCCGCCAAGCAGGGGATTTTTCAATGGAAAGACGCGAACGGAGTGACCCAGCAGTACAGTATCGCCACCAACGATCCCCGCCACCTCGGCATCGACCCGACCATGGTCAAGAATTCCATCGGCCTGCTGCCCACGGCAAACAACTCCGATTTAGGCGATGGATTGAACACACTCGGGTTCCGCTTCAACAATCCGACTCCGTCCAGCAGCGACCAGGCAACGGCCCGTATCGACCACACACTGACCGACAACCACCGCCTCTTCTTCCGCTGGAGCGATCAGCACAATACGTCCGTGGACGCGCTCAATAGTGCGGATGCGACGTTCCCAGGGCAGCCGCAAGGCGAGCAGGGCGGCCATCGCTGGGGCTATTCGATCGGTTCAGACTGGAACATCACTCCCCGCACCGTCAATGAGGCCCGCTTTGGATACCAGAGCGCGAGCGTAGCCTTCCTCCGGCCCGCCCGCGTGAAAGGCCAGACCTACGTCTCGAATAGTTATACCGACCCGATTTCCTCGGCCTTTTCCCAAGGCCGTAATTCGCCCGTCAACGAGTTCACGGACAACGTCACGCACCTTTATAACAATCACACGTTTAAGGCCGGTATCAACCTGCGCCATACGCTGCAAACCGGCTACAACGACGCGGGGATCTATCCGAATGTGACATTGAGCTCGACCAATAACGGCAACGCGCCGCCCACCACCGTAGGTCCGGCCGGGCTGTCCAGCACGGATCGTACACGTTTCAACAATTTATATAACGACCTGTTGGGCCGGGTCGATCAAAGTATCGAGACGTATCTGAGCAATCTGAAGACGTTCCAGGCTCCGGGAACCACCAGGCAGCGCGATTACGTGCTCTTCGAGCAGGGCTACTTCCTTCAGGACGACTGGAAAATCCGGCGTAACCTGACGCTCAACATCGGCTTGCGATGGGATATTTTCGGAAGCCCGAACGAAAAGAACGGCCTTCAAGGCACGTTGGACCAGGCATCCAAGCTGACGACTACCAGCCAGATCAGCAATCTGACGGTGGTCCCATCCGGCAGCTTTTATCCGACCGACAAAAACAATATCGCGCCGCGCTTTGGCTTCGCCTATGATCCGTTCGGCAATGGAAAGACTGCCATCCGAGGCAATTATGGAATCTTCTATGATCGCAACGTCGGGGCGACGGTCAACTCCGTCGATTCCGGCACTCCGGGCTTCACGCAAACCGCCTTTGTGCGTCCAAATGTGAACGGAACGGATATTCGCGTCAGCGACGGCATCGCTGTTCCCACGGTCACCGGAGCTCCGCAGCTCACGTTGCCCGCGACGCGCACCACCGGCGTCACGATTTACGATCCCAATCTGAAGACCGGATACGTGGAGCAGTACGGCATCTCCATTCAGCATCAGATCGCCGCGAACACGGTTGTGGACGTGGGTTTCGTCGGAGAACGCGGCAAGAAGCTTTTCTATAACGTCAATCTGAATCAATCCCGCGCCTACGGCGATTTCCTGGGTGCATTCAAGGAGCTGCAAGCCTTCAGCGCCAACGGAACTGCGGTATCGGCGAATAACACATTAGCCCGAATGTTCGGCTCCGCTGCGACCGCGGTCTCCAGACTCGGAGCCACGAACCTGTCGCAGGGGCTGCTCGGCACGGTCGCCAACAATCTCGACACGACGCTGTACACCAACTATGGCGCGGGCGGCGTTTCGGACTACTACCTGCGAAACTTCCCGCAGTACACCACCTTGTTTTATGGCACCAACGCGGGACTCATCTGGTACGACTCGCTTCAGCTCAGCGTCCGCCGCACCACTGGGATGCTGAAGACGAACGTCAATTTCACTTACAGCCATACGCTCGACAACACGAATCAGGAAGGCAACGGCACCAGCTCGCCTCTCGATAGTTTCAATTTGAAGCTGTCCAAGGGTCGCGGTGATTTCGACCGGCCGATGTCGCTGAATTCGAGCGTGATCTTTACTCCGCCCATCGGACGCCATCAACGATTCCTGTCGGACATGCCGCGCTGGGCGGATTCGCTTTTCGGAGGATGGGATATCGGCGCTCTGATCGTTATTCAGAGCGCCGCTCCTTTCAGCGTGACCTCCGGCCGGGCCACCGCCGCTTCCACCGTATCCTCGTGGGCGAATTATAACGGCGACCGCAATACCGGCGACCTCCAGCGGCGCGGCGACGGTGTGTATTTCTTCACTCCGTCTGACGCGGCTTTGTTCACATTCCCGGGCGCGGGAGAGATTGGCAACTCCGGCCGCAACTCCTTCCGGGGGCCAACTTATTACAACGTGGACACGTCCCTGGTGAAGCGGTTCAAGCTGCGGGAATCGCAGGCCGTCACGTTCCGCGCCGAAGCTTATAACCTGTTCAATCACCCCCAATTCGGAACGCCGGGACTCAGTCTGACCACGCCGTCAACGTTTGGGAAGTACAGCGCAACCCTGAACGGCGCCCGGACCATGCAGATGGCGCTGCGCTTCGATTTCTAGAGGAAACCGGAGGCGCGTGGAAGAGTCCGCCGGTAGCTCTTAACTGGCTCGGAGAAGGTTGAACGAGCGCGTATCGGTGAAGGCGCTGGTAGGACCTACTGCTCCGCTCTTGCCCTTCCATCTGAGCATCGTTATCGGCCAGGAGCGGATGGAGTTCCTTTTGATTTCGGTGAAAGTCACTGGCGATCTCTGTAGTGATGTCCGATATGCGACGGACGGCGATAGTCTTCGAACTCGTGCTGCACGATCACTGGCGTTTCGCCTTCTCGATCCACGTCACGAGCGTGGGACCACGTTCAGGCTTTACTCTGACTGAGAGCGGTAGATTAGGAAGCCGACTATTTAGGAAAGCGGCGACGGTCAGCCAAAGCAGGTGCGGTTCAAGGGTCCAGCCCGATTCAATAATAATGAAAAGGAATGGGCGGGCGGCATGCGGACAGTCCAGGCGCGGCTAGGTTCCTTTCCCTGCCCCGCAGCATTCTTCTTTCTCGCCGCCCACGCCGCCTTCATGCGCTCCGGCATTTTCTTTCAGTGTGCTGCGTTCTTGGCTGGTGATGACTTATGCTTTGCCGCTGCTGGCACGGGCTGTTTTTCCCGCCGTCCAGAGCGTCGAAAAGCGATCCCGGCTGGCGACTGGAACGCAGGTTTCAACGGGAACCCGGCTTGAATCGTCAGTAGTGGTAAACAGAGTGGGAGCAATGCGCCTCAGTGGCCGGTGGGCCAGAAACCCGAAGCGGCGAATACGGGGCGAATCCGGTGGCGTACGGAACAGGAATCGGCGCAGGAACTCCTCAACGGGAAGCGTCATCAAACACCTTCGCGGGCCATCCGGAAACCTAACCTGAGTGTTAGTTACTCCAACTCCTTAGAATCCATTGGCGATCAGTCTGCCGGCCAAGAGTGTAACATAATGAGACGCGCGCCTATGAAGATCGAATCCAGCAAAGTTGAGAAAGCGGTTGTTGTCAAGGTGATCGGCCGCATGGATGCCGAGAACGCCCACCTGTTTCAGGCGGCTTGCGATCAGTGGATCGCCCAGGGGGAGAAGCACATTCTGGTGGAGCTTTCAGACTTGCAATACGTTAGCAGCATGGGGCTTAGCTCCTTTATGTCGGTGGCGAAGGCGCTGCAGGGTAAGGGCTCCGTTATTCTATGCGGGTTAAAAGGCTTGCCGCGACAGGTTTTCGAACTGACCCGCTTGATTGAGGTCTTTCCTGTGTTTGATTCGACGGAGGCGGCGATCGCGAGTCTTTAAATGACCCGGCTAACGATTCCTGCTCAAGTGGACGGATTGAAGGAGCTTTGCGCCTTTGTCCGGAGCGGGGCAGAGGCGGCGGGATTGCCTACGGATGATTTGGACAAGCTGGACCTGGTGCTGGAGGAGGTGTTCATGAACATCGCCCGGCACGCTTACCCTTCGGGCACGGGGGATGCCGAGGTGGGGTATCGGACTGAAGGTCCAGGGCAGTTGTGGATAGAGATTTCGGATGCCGGGAAGGAGTTCAATCCGCTGGCCGCGGATCCTCCGGATTTCAGCTTGCCCCTGGCGGAGAGACCGTTGGGGGGCATGGGTATTTTCCTGGTGAGGTCGATGGCGGGCGAACTGCGATATGAGCGGGTGGGGGGAAGGAATCGGCTGTCGTTTGTGTTTCCGGGTGAGAACTGATTGACAGGCCCACTTTTTTTCAACGGTCTGTAATAATCTTTGCGATCATGACACAATACATACAAGAACGTAGGGAAAGGGAATTAACATGAGCGCACTTCGGAACTTTCGCTATCCCATTTTCATCGGCGCGGGTGTCATCGCTGCCGGAGCTATCTTCTATTTCGCAGAGCATGTCAGTTCTGAACAAACCATGGGAGCCATCGGCCAGCGCGAGGTCTATCGGGACGGGCAGGTAAGCGCCGCCGATGTTAAGGCCAATCCGGGGAGCGCGCCGGTCGCCATGAAGGCTCTCCTGGAGAGCAAGGAATTCAAGGCTCTGGAAAAGAACCCTGCGTTCCAGGAACTGATGGCCAGCTCATCGTTCCAGACGCTCGCGCAGAATACGAACTTCGTTCATCTGTTGCAGAATGAAGGCTTTCTGCAATTGGCGCGGAACGAATCGTTCGCGCATTTCCTGAGCAGCGGAGCAATGAGTCAGTTGATGCAGCAGAGTCAAAACTCGCAGCCCCGGGATGCGGATCTGACTGCGTCGCTTGCGATGGCCAACGCGCAGCAACTGGCCACGAACCAGGCGTTCCTGGGCCTGATCCACCAGACCTCGTTTTTAGCGCTGGCGCAGAACCAATCGAACGTGCAGGCTCTGGTACACATGATGCAGATGCCGTCTTTCGCCAGCCTTTCGCAGAATATGCAGTTCACCAGTCTGATGTCGCAAGCTTCCTTCCAGAACGCGCTGCTGCAAGGGTCGGCGGCGAACCTCAGCTCGCAATTGATGCATCAGTAGTTGAGTATGCGTGAAAGCACCAGCCCGGACCGCTCCTGCGGGTCGCGGCTCTGAAAGGCGTGTTGATTCCGCAACTAACAGAGCCGCGACCCGCAGGAGCGGTCCGGAGCACGGGAGCCTTGCGGAAAACCGCCGGGCTCCTTTTTCTTTTTTCCTGCTTGGTTTCTGCCGGTCCTCCCTCCAAGCTGTTCATTCAAGCTACCGATCACATTGAAGTCCTCTACTACTCGCCCGCGCACGAGTACCTGGTGACGCACCTGATTCGCTCGTATGAAAATGCGCTGCGGTTCGAGAAAAACCTGTTCCACTACACGCCATCGCAGAAGCTCAGCGTCCTGATCGAGGATTTTGGAGACTACGGGCATGGCGCGGCGGCGAGCGTTCCTTCGAATTTCATCAGCATCGGGATCGCTCCGCTGAGCTATACCTACGAGACGCTGCCGGCCAACGAGCGGATGTCTTGGATGATGAATCACGAATCGATCCACATCGTGATGGGCGATAACTCCAACAAGGCGGACCGTCGTTTTCAGGCCATGTTTTTCGGGAAGGTGGCGCCCAGCGCGGAGGATCCGGTTTCGATCGTGTACAGCTCGCTGGCCAGTCCCCGGTTTTATTCGACGCGCTGGTTTCATGAAGGAATCGCCGCGTTCATGGAAACGTGGATGTCCGGAGGGCTGGGGCGCGCGCTGGGCGGATACGACGAGATGGTGTTCCGGGCGATGGCTCGGGACGACGCGTATATGTACCAGGTGGTGGGGTTGGAATCGGAGGGGACGTCGATCGATTTTCAGACCGGGGCGAACTCGTATTTATACGGCACGCGGTTCATGACGTGGCTGAGCATGACGTATGGTCCGGACAAGCTGCTCGAGTGGATCACGCGAGGTGAAAATACGCGGCGGTATTTCGCAGCTCGGTTCGCGCAGGTTTACGGCATGTCGCTGGACGAGGGGTGGAAGAAATGGATTGCGGATGAGAAGCGATGGCAGGCTGCGAACCTGAATGAGATTCGCAAGTATCCGGTCACGGCGACGGAACGGGTTTCGACTGAGGTCCTGGGAGGAGTTTCGCGATCTTATTACGACGCGCGGGATCGGGTGATGTATGTGGCGATCCGGCATCCGGCGGAGATGGCGAATATCGCGGCGATACACATTGATACGGGCAGACTGGAGCACCTCAAAGACATCAAGGGTCCGGGCCTGTACTTCGTGACGTCGCTGGCGTTCGATCCGGCGGGGCGGCAGTTGTTCTATACGACGGATAACAACAACTGGCGGGATCTTTGTTCTTATGACGTGGCGGCGCGACATAGCCGCGTGTTGATCAAAGATGCACGGATCGGGGACCTGGCGTTCGATCGCGCTGACGGATCGGTGTGGGCGATCCGGCATAACAATGGGTTGAGCAGTATCGTGAGCGTCGCTCCGCCGTATGGGCAGGTGAAAGGCGCGCACGATTTCGAGTACGGTACGGATTTGTTCGATATCGATGTATCGCCCGATGGAAAATATCTTTCGGGAGCGTTATCGGATTTGAGCGGTCGTCAGAAGCTGGTGCGGTTTGACATCGCCAAGCTGCGGCAAGGGGATGCGGCGTTCGAGGTGTTGCACGATTTTGAATACAATACGCCGGGGAATTTCGTGTACTCACCGGATGGGCGTGATTTATATGGGTCGTCGTACCAGACCGGGGTTTCCAATTTGTTTCGCTACGACAATGCGACCGGCAAGATGGATGCGATCAGCAATGCGGAGACGGGATTGTTCCGGCCGATGCCTTTGCCGGACGGATCGTTGATCGCGTTCGAGTATACGAGTAAGGGATTCGTGGCGGTGCGCGCGCCGGCGAAGGCGCTGGAAGATGTCACGGCGATCAAGTATCTGGGGATGGCATTGTTGGAGAAGTATCCGGTGCTGCGGTCGTGGAAATTGCCGCCGCCTTCTGGAATCGACTCGGCGAGTCTGATCAAGCGGTCCGGGATTTATGCGCCCTTGAAAAATGTGCGGCTGGTGTCGGGGTATTCGGTGGTGGAAGGATACAAGAGCACGGCGTCGGTGGGGATGCGGTTCGATTTGGCGGATCCGCTGCGGATTGCGAGCGCGAATCTGACGGCAGGGTATAGTCCCAGCTCCAGTTTGGGGACGAATGAGAAGTTTCATTTCACGCTCGATTCGCATCTGTGGAATTGGAAGCTGACGGGGTACTACAACAACTCCGATTTTTACGATTTGTTCGGGCCGACCAAGGTGAGCCGCAAGGGGTATTCATTGTTGCTGGGGCATTCGAATTATTTGATCTTCGATTCGCCTCGCACGCTGCAACTGGACTGGAGCGTGGCGGGGTATGGAGGGCTCGACCGGCTGCCCGATTATCAGAACGTGGTGGCGACGGTTCGCAATTTGCTGGAGGCAAACGCGAAGCTGAAGTACTCGTTTCTGGAGCGGTCGCAAGGGGCAGTCGACGATGAACGGGGGACGCAATGGGGCCTGTACTCGCGATTCAACTATGCAGGGTCGAGCGCTCCGAGCGTGTGGGCAACTTACGATCGCGGGGCTCTGCTGCCGCTGAATCATTCGTCGGTGTGGCTGCGGACAGCGGCGGGGAAGGCCTTTGGGGATAGCACGAATCCATTTGCGAACCTGTATTTCGGGGCATTCGGGAATAACTACGTCGACCACTTGTCGATCAACCGGTATCGCGAGTTTTACGCGTTCCCGGGCGTGGCGCTGGATCAGATCGGGGCCACCAGTTTCGCGAAGGTGACAGGAGAATGGGGATTGCCGCCGGTGAAGTTTCGACGCGTGGGGACGACGTGGCTGTATTTGAACTGGGCTCGCATGTCGGTTTTCTCCTCGGGATTGTTCACGACCTTCGGGAATACCGCGGCGCGGAAATCGTATGCGGACGTGGGGAGCCAGGTGGATTTCCGGATGGTGTTGTTCACTTACTTGAATACGACGCTATCGGGCGGATATGCGGGTGCCACGGACGGCAGCGGGCACGTGTCGAGTGAGTATATGATTTCCTTGAAGATCTTTTAATGTCCCACGTATTGGCGCAGTCGATCCTGAGCCTCTTGCCGGTTCTCCTCTTTCTGCTTGCGCTGGAACTGATCGATACCTACAAGCTGGTGCGGCTGCGGAGGGTATTAGAGAACATCGCGGCGGGATGCGCGGTGGGCGTGTTGTGCTACATCGTCAATACGGGCGCATCGGCCGAGGTGGATCCGGGGATTTGGGCGAGATTCGGGGCCCCGGTGATCGAAGAAGTTCTGAAAGCCACGGTCGTCGTGGTGCTGATTCGCGCGGGCAAAGTGGGGTTCATGGTGGACGCCGCGATTTGCGGATTCGCGGTGGGCGCGGGGTTCGCGCTGGTGGAGAATCTGTTCTACCTTCCGATTATCGGGGCGTCGGGAATCGCGACGGCGGCCGTGCGCGGGCTGGGCACTGCGACTATGCACGGCGGCACGACGGCGATTTTTGGGCTGGTGTCCGTGAATCAGGTGGAGTTCGGCGAGGGCGGCGGAGTCCGCGCTTATCTTCCCGGGCTATCGATCGCGATGCTGATTCATCTGCTGTACAACCAAGGGTTCCTGCGTCCGGTGAGCGCGGCGGCGCTCCTGCTGATTCTGCTGCCGATGACGTTTTCGTTCATCTTCTGGCGAAGCGAAAAAGTGCTGGAGCGCTGGATGGGGACGAAGCTCGACAAAGATGTGGATCTGCTGAATATGATCGCCACCAGCACGTTCAGCGAGTCGCATGCGGGGAAGTATTTGCGTTCGCTGGAGAGTAGTTTTGCCTCCGTCATTTTGGGTGATTTGCTGTGTTATTTGCAGCTTTCGCTGGAATTGAGCGCGCGGGCGAAAGGGAATCTGCTGCGGCGGGAGATGGGGTTTCCGGTGTCGAAGGATCCGGAGCTGGCGGGACAGCTGAAGGAACTCGCGTATCTGGAAAAGCAGATCGGGCGGGCAGGGAAGTTGGCGCTGGGTCCTCTGCTTGGCACCAGCCGTCGCGATATTTGGGAGATTCATCAGTTGGAAGAGGGATAAGGCATGTCCACAAATCGACGGGAGTTTTTTGTGGGGGCTGCGCTGGGCCGGGGCGGCGCGTTAACATGTGGCCTCCGCCGCGCGGGCGCCTTAGTTCGACCGGCCCATGCGTTGGGCTCAATTGACGCTGGTCGAAGATGATCCGCGCAAGTGCGATCTCGGTTTCTGGTTGGATTACTTCAAGCGTACGTACTCCGACGCTTCGTGTTTGAGCGCGGGCGGATGCGCGGCTTATTATCCGACGAAGATTCCGCTGCATTACCGGAGAAAGTGCCTCGGGAACAGAGTCTTCGCCGAGAGTAAGACTCTGTTCGCCAGTAGCCCGAGGCAACAACGAGGGCAGCATGAGTTTAGAACGCCAGTTGACCAAGAGCATGCCCAAAATGATCAGAAGAACTCGCCAACGCCTGGAACAACAGAAGCGG
This sequence comes from Bryobacterales bacterium, assembly GCA_963813145.1. Taxonomy (GTDB): domain Bacteria; phylum Acidobacteriota; class Terriglobia; order Bryobacterales; family Bryobacteraceae; genus Palsa-187. The sequence continues at coordinate 685,531 of CAWEXX010000004.1, read as the reverse complement.
CGGTGACTTAGAGCGCGGATCGATCCCAAACGGTGAGGCTTTCGCTCCCACGATTTATTTCGGTTTGAGTCGCGACTTTGATGCAATTGGGGTTTTTAACGGATCGGCTCCTTCACGCCGGCAGTCCCCATGTGGCGATTTGCTCGTGCGTGAAGCCCGGTAGCAGCCATCGATTTTGACCGAATTGCGGCCGGCTTCTGTTGGCTGGTATTTCGGCTGCGCTCGCGCCATAGACGAGAAAACCCGTTGAATCCCGCCGCACCGATTTGTATTCGATACGAAAAGTTGCTCCGGCGCGCAACCAAAGATGCGCAAGTATTTTCAGAAATCTGCTTTATGATCAACACTGACACCGACATCTACGGGCGTAATGCTGTAGAGATGGAAGATTTGCCGGAGAGGAAAATAAAACATATGACTATGAAAACAAGACACTTAGTTCCGGGAGTTCTAGTACTCGCAATGACCTTTGGGTCCGTTGCGCTCGCCCAGTCGAGCAACGACGTGCAGACCTTGAAAAAGGAAATCGAGGCGCTCAAAGCCAGCCAGAAGGACATTCAAAAGAACGTCCAGATCATCAAAGACATCTTAATGGGTAAACAGCCGCCGCTCGAGAATGTCGTCATCAACACCTCGGGTCCAGCGGTGGGCGAAGCGAACGCCAAAATTACGATGGTCGAGTTTTCCGATTTTCAGTGCCCGTTCTGCGGCCGATACTCGACCCAGACGATGTCCCAGGTGGTCGACGCCTACGTGAAAACAGGAAAGGTCAAGTACGTCTTCCGCAATTTCCCGTTGGACCAGCTTCACCCGAATGCTTCGAAGGCCGCCGAGGCAGCCGCGTGTGCCGGCGACCAGGGCAAGTTCTGGGAAGCGCACGACCGCTTCTTCAAGAATCAGAGTGCGCTGGATTCCAAGGAAATGGTCGGCCACGCGACGGTTCTCGGACTCGACGTTCCGAAGTTCCAGCAGTGCGTCGAGAGCGGAAAGTATACAGCCAAGGTCAAGGCCGATCAGGCGGAAGGCTCGAAATTCGGTGTGAAGGGTACGCCGACGTTCTTTTTCGGATTGACCGACCCCAAAGACCCATCGAAAATCCTGGCCGTGAAGCTTCTGAGCGGCGCGGTCCCATTTGACAATTTCAAGGATGTGATTGAGGGTCTCTTAAATCCGCCGAAGACCGAGAGTAACGGTGGAGGACTGTAGGGATCTGACGCCGTGTTGAAAGCGCCGGTTTTTCGGTCTGCTTTCGGCGGGGCCAGCCGGATCGAGTCCCGGTCGCTTCCTCCGGCCGACCGGGTATCGGGTGGCCCCTTCTGTGGATTGATGGTGGAGGAGTTTTGAGGAAGTTTGCAGATTGTCAGTGCAGAGCAGTCATTAGGGGATTTGGCCCGGGTGCGAGTGCCCGGCCTCGAAGAGTTCAACAACCGAATTTTAAAAAAGATGGAGGACAATTTATGTGTAGTAGCAACAAGATAATGCGATGGCTGCTAGGACTCATGGTTCCGGCAGTTATTGTCGGAACGGCTCAGGTGGCATATGGTCAACTCGGCGCGGCGATAACACCCACCTACACGGCCACGTTGGTAAACGGCCAAACGGGCGCTGCGGCCAGTTTGGTGATAGCGAACCAATCAACCGCCGGCGCCGTTGGTTCTATGACTGTGACGGCTATCCAAATGAACACGGCTTGCTCCACGACGGGCCAAAATAACGACGGCGTGGCCAGCTTCACATGCAGCGGGACGGCATTTCCCGGCGTGATTACATTCAGCACCCCGGGCACCGGTACGAGCTCCGCTCTCTCAAACCCAAGTTGCATTGGGAATTGGGCTATAGCCGTGAATGCCGCTACCGGCAAAGCCACATTCACTCCACCCAACGGCGGACCGCTAGTCCTGAATACGGGCCCCAATGAAACTTGCACGATTGCATTTACGATGGGGGTTACCGCCATGCCGCCACCCGGCACGGAAACAACTGCGGGGATTTTCGGCAACGCCGGGATGTTCATCACCGCCCAGACCACCACCACGCCTCCTGTCACTCTCGGACCTGGTCCGGAGACCGGCTTCACCCAATCTACGCTTGAGAGCTGCAGTGCGGCGCTCGACAAACAGGTTTCTTGCGACGGAGGCACTACTTGGCAGGATGTCAGCATCATCTCGGGCACAGCCACCGCTACCGACGATACCGGCAATGCGAGTACAAATGGCTGCGTCGCCACTGAAGGCGCCCCTCTCCTGACGCGATTTATCGCCAAGAACACGGGCGGTGCGGCAATCACAAGCTGTAGCTTGAGCGACACTCCAGCCACCGGTGATCCCCTGGTATTCTTGGGAACCCCGGTTACTGGCCTGAGCCTTGCCGTCGGGGCAACTTCAATAACCGCTGGCGCTACCGGCGTGACTTGCAACCTAACCTCGGGGCAAAACGGGACCAACACTGCAAACCTCACCGGTTGTATTTGCCCGACATTAACCGGTCCGTCTGTTCCGATTACGGCCCTGCACGACACGGCGACCATCGCCTGCGCGGGAGTGAAAATCGACAAGCAGATCTCCTGTGATGCCGGTGTTACCTTTGCGGACAACACTGGAGGCAGCGGCGCTGAAGCCGGCACCGGGCTGGTAACGGCAAACCAGGGCGGAACCAACGGCTGTATCGGCGGCGTTGGAGTGGCCGGTCAAATCGAGGCCAGTTTTGCGGCCAAGAACACAGGGAGTGTTTCCCTCAATTGCACCCTCTCCGATACCAATACCAATTTCATCCCATCACTTGTCAGCAACATTTCCCTGACAAACAATACCGTGACTCCGGTTGGCCCGGGCACGACTGCTGGGGCGGAATGTATGGCAGCAAGGAGTGTCTCAGGGTCTGTGAAAGAGCCTGACACGGCCACATTGACGTGCACGGTAACTGGCTTGGCGGCGGGTGTCGTCGATAAGACCACTGCCGGATCCTTAACCGTGTTCGATAGCGCCACCTTCGATTGCTGCGGCGTTGCGGTAGACAAGCAGGTCTCCTGCAACGGCGGAGCCTTCGTGGATACCGGACTTGTGACCGCTAATCAAGGCGGGACAAGCAGTTGCACGGCGCTTTACGGTCCCAGCGGCGGGCAGCCGGTTGCGATCCGGTACCAAGTACAGAATACCGGCAGCCTCGCCTTCAGTTGCACGCAGGGCGCCGGTCAGGGATTGACCGACGAGCAGCTCACGCCTGGAACGACGTCCTATATCTCAGACGTCAGCTTGGGCGCTGGCCTGACCTCCAGTTTCATAAGCAACACAAGCATCACACAGTGCAGTGCCGCTCTGAACGCAGCCGAAGCAACGGGTGATAAAGCTGCCATCAGCTGCACTTGCCCCGCGCCGACCGGTGAGGGAGCCGATGCGACGGTGTCCGCTTTTGATATCGCCCAGATCCAATGCCAGACTACACCCTTTGGGGCGACGAAGACTTGCGTGGCCGCGACTCCCGGCAATTTCAACGTGGACGTAAAGGTCACGGACACTTCGACAACCATTCCGATCTCGTGCAACGTGACGGATAGCTACTTCACCGGTGCTTGCTCGCCCTCGCCGATCAGCGGCACGCCTGCAGGTTCGGTGACTCTCTCGCCGAATCCCTTGACTGTGAATGCATCGTCCTTCAACGACGCGCTTGGGAACTTCACCTCGACCGTGACGGTTTGCAATCAGGCTACCGTTACATGCAGCACCAACACCGGCACGAACGACGTTGGGTTGGGAACGCAATACGCCCAGGCGTTGTGCCCGGTTGTAGGAACTGGCTGCTTCACTCGTACGCCCGGATTCTGGGGTACCCATCCTCAGGTTACCGAGGCGGTTATTACCTCTGTCGGTGGCACGCTTCAGTCGTGCGGAATCGGGCTGACGAACGTCTCGGCGCCGAGCACCACAGGGTCCGCTATAGAAGATCTGTGCGGCACAGGCGGCAACGACTTCAAGCCGAACCATACTTCCCCGCAACAGCTCCAGTTGATCCGCCAATGCACCGCGGCGGCCCTCAACCTGGCAGTTTCCAACAACGCGGCCTCGAATTTGTCTTGCGAAGGCGCGGATCCTGGAATCACCGCATCGTTCAACAGTTGCTGCACAGGTACCACGTCGACCTGCGACAGCGGCGCCTCGTCGGCGACAATTAACACTTCCGCCTGCATTAGCGTCCTGGATGCGTTCAACAACCAGTTCGATACTACGAACTTCCCGTCATGGCTGGCGAATTCACCCGCCCAGCCCAACAGTTGCCAAATCGCCAATGGCGACGGTTTAGTGAATAGCGGCCGTAACCTCGGCTCTAAGTAGCAAGCAAATCGGCGGGATCGCTCCCAGTTCGAGCGATCCTGCCGAAGGATTTTCTTTAAAAAGCCCGTTGCGCCGAATGACTTGGCGCAGCGGGCTTTTATGTTTTGTGGGGTTGCCAGTTCCGTCGTCCCATTGCCGGGGCCCCGTCAGTATTCGGGGCCCGGCAGTATTGTAGGGACAATGGTCGCGGTAATCTACGTCGTGTTCTTCGCAAGCCCGCTGGTCGGGACCGACAGGGTAGTCGAATTAGCGCCGCCAGGCCGGCCTTAATTGTGCACCCGCAACGAAAGTGTAGCGGTGTGGACGAGCGCGCCGCTGGTCGCCGTAACCGTGAGAGTATAGCTCCCCTTGGGAGCGGAAACCGTTAGCGTAGTCGACCCTGCACCGCTCACATTTGGCGCGCTAAACGTAGACGTTGGCCCACCGGGCTGCGCGGACATGCTGAAGCTCACGGTTCCAGTGAAGCCGCCCGAGGGAGTCACAGTGATGGTATATTGAGCTTGGCCGCCGCTCTTAATGCTGGCACTTGTCGGGGATGCGCTGAGAGAGAAACCCGGCGTTGACGCTGGATTGACCGTCAGATTCAAAGTACCCGATCCGGTCCCGCCGCTGTTGGTTGCGCTGAGGTTGACGGTGAATGAGCCGGAAACGCTCGGCGTTCCCGAAATCACGCCGGTCGAGGTATTGATCGACAGGCCGGAGGGGAAGCCGCTCGCGCCATAGCTGGTGGGACTGTTGGTCGCGCTGATCTGATAACTGAAGAAGGCGCCCACGGATCCTGCCGCACTGGAACTGGTCACCACTGGAGGCTGCACCACGGCTGCGGCATTGACCGTCAGATTCAAAGTACCCGAGCCGGTCCCGCCGCTGTTGGTTGCGCTGAGGTTGACGGTGAACGAGCCAGAAACGTTCGGCGTACCCGAAATCACGCCCGTCGAGGTGCTGATCGACAAGCCGGAAGGGAAGCCGCTCGCGCCATAGCTGGTAGGACTGTTGGTCGCGCTGATCTGGTAACTGGAGAAGGTGCCAACGGTGCCGGTCGCACTGGTACTGGTCACCACTGGACGCTGCACCGCAGCCGGATTGACCGTGAGGCTCAAAGTGCCCGAGCCGGTCCCGCCGCTGTTGGTCGCACTCAATGCGACGCTAAAAGTGCCAGAGACGCTCGGCGTGCCCGAAATCACGCCCGTCGAGGTGTTGATCGACAAGCCGGAAGGGAAGCCGCTCGCGCTATAGCTGGTGGGACTGTTGGTCGCGCTGATCTGGTAACTGAAGAAGGCGCCGACGGTTCCTGCCGCACTCGAACTGGTTACCACTGGAGCTGAAACGGACTGCGGATTGATCGTCAGACTCAAGGTGCCAGTGCCGGTCCCGCCGCTGTTGGTCGCGCTCAGAGTAACGCTGAACGGACCGCCCGCAGTCGTCGGCGTTCCCGAAATCACGCCCGTCGAAGTGTTGACCGAGAGGCCGGAGGGCAAGCCGCTCGCGCCATAGTTGGTGGGACTGTTGATAGCGCTGATCTGGTAACTGAAGAAGGTGCCAACGGTTCCTGCCGCACTGGAACTGGTCACCACCGGTGCCTGAGGCGGTGACCCTGCTATCCCGGCGGCCGCCTGGACAGCCTTCAAGGCGTTGAGGCGACCATAACCGTAGGTTGAGTCCCAACCCGGTGCCCCTAAATCGTCGGCGGAACTCTGCAACATGCTCGTGACCTGGGTTGGCGTCAGGCTGGGGTTCACGGAAAGCATCAATGCCGCTACACCGGCAACAAAGGGCGCGGCGATGGACGTTCCGCTTGCATACGAGTACTGTGTGATCGGTACCGTAGATAGAGTCATGCCTGGCGCCACCAAGTCGATATCGCTGCCCTTGTTGGACCAGGAATATAAGCCGTCGTTTTGGTCTGTAGCTCCTACCGTGATAATGTACGGATCGTTCGGATTCGTATCAACAAGCCCGTAGTCCCCCGATGGAACCGTCAGAACCCCACCTTTGCCCCATAGATACTGGGCCGCGCTGCTGATCGTCGAAAGGGACGTAGCGTTAAAACTGGCGTTCGCCACGCGGGCACCGTGGTCTGCGGCCCAAATGATTCCCGTGGCAAGATTTGAAGCCGTAACGGATTGGTCGGGCCCGGTGACGCGCACCGGCATGACCATGCAGTTCCAGCATACCCCGGCGACGCCGATGCTGTTGTTTGTCAACGCGCCCACAATTCCAGCCACTATCGTGCCCTCCTGTCCCACGTCGGCGGTGTTGGAATTGTTATCGTAAACGTTCCAGCCCGGTACCAGCTTGCCTTGCAGGTCTGGATTTGTTGAGTCCACACCGGTGCTAATCACCGCGATGACAACGCTGCTGCTGCCCGTCGTCACCGACCAAGCGTCCGGAGCCGAGATCTTAGGGAGGCCCCACTGATCTCCCGTAATGAAACCGTAGTCGTTAGGGTTGAGGGATTGCGGCTGAAGATAGCCGTCCAACTCTGCAAACTCCACTCCCGCCAAACCCTTGAAGGCATTGGCCTCGGCCTGCTCATTCGCTCCCCGGGGAAGCTGGACGACGTGCACGCCAATCTGAGGGATCACGTTGGTACTCAGCGCGTTCCTCGACGCCAGCACCCCTCGGGCCTGGCTGTCGCTCACGCCGTCCTTAAATTTCACCAGGATACGCCCTGCCACGAATTCCTTGTTCGGATGGGCGGGCGGCTGTTTTTGCGCTAGGGCAATCAATGGAAGGGTCAACAGGGTCGCTAATACTAGCCTTGTCGAAACGGGGCGGGAATAAGCCATAAATCTTTAAAACTCCTCCAGATGGATCGCCGGAGCGACGCCACCCAGTACTATATTTGATTGGGTACTGCATGAGAACAATCGAGCAAACCCCTAGATTGCCACAGAAAAAAACCTTTGTTCTAAGGGGGTACCAAGAGAAGTGAGGTACTAATGACTGAGAGAAATACTAGGGGAGTAACGTTACAAGAAAACCTCCGTCGACTGCGGCGATCAAGCGGCGCAGGGTGGGCTTTGCAGGACCATCGTGAACAAATCATTACTTCAAAGAAACGCGATGTTTGTAAAGATCCTATACTTATCAATTACTTACAGCTAATCATTCGCTTTCTAAGCGAAAGAAGATTCAATCTGTCGAAAGATAGAATGGACAATTTACCACTTCAGTACTACCATACCCTTTTTAGCATATACACCGATTCCGGTGCAAAAGTCGGAACGACTACGGAGGATGGGCAATGTCAAATCCCGTCAGTACGAGGCCGGCTCCTGGTGGAGTCCGGTCCATATCGCAGATTGAGCCCTTCAGCCCATCAACCTCTGAAACGGAAGCGATCCAGGCGATCCGCGTCTGGGTAGTGGACGACAGGCGCATAGCCCGTGAGGGCCTTGCAGCCCTGCTTGAGCATCACGATGACATAAAAGTTGTCCGAACATGTGCAAGAGCGGAGGTCGTCCGCGAAGTCTCGGGTTATGGGTTTGTCGACCTCATTTTGTTGGATTTCGACTCGGATAAGGAGCGGGTTATTTCGCTCCTTATCCAACTCGAGCAGGTTCCGTTCAAAGGGCGGGTTCTGATCTTAGCAGGCTCGGTGAGCGACACAGACGCAGTTCGCCTTGCAGCTCGAGGCGTTTCCGGGATACTGTGCAAGGATCATTCACCAGAGGTGCTCGCCAAGTGCATCCGAAGAGTGGCGGCAGGTGAATTCTGGTTTGATCAGGCACTATTCCGGGCCATCCTCGCGGCATGTATGGGTGCTCTGAAGAAGATGGAGCACTACGAGCTCACCAACCGGGAAAAGGAGCTGATGCACTGCCTGGCACAGGGCTTAGCGAACAAGGAAATCGCCACTCGGATCGACATTGAGGAAACAGCGGTGAAGGCATGCTTCCATCGCATGTTCAAGAAACTTGGTGTTCATAGCCGTGGCCAACTGGCTTTGATCGGGCTCACACGTTTCGGGATGACTTCAAAATCCGACCATGACGGCAACGAGTTGCATAGTTAAGGACTGATTGGTACCAACGCGCAGAAACTGCGTCTATCGCGTCTGGTTTCAGTCCAAGTGAAGTCGGCGGAGACACGACGGAGACTTGAAAAATCGCCTGATCGCCTTGAGTGCGAAACAGCCAGCTTCACGCCTTCCGAGTCGATTGGGTGAGTCGAAGCCTCTTGAGCCTGAGCCGCCAGCGCCAGCATGAAGGCCAATCCAGGCGAGACCAGCGGTTCGAATTGCATAAAGCTTAGACGTGATAGTCGCACTCTGTGCGAGCGTGGGCGCCGGCATCATCCACGGCGACGTCAGAAAGTGTAAGCGAGCCCGGCCATGGGAAGGAAGTTGTGCATCCAGCCGCTGATGGAAGCTCCGGCCGCGGGCGCAATCACGCGACTCGGAAACTGGGTCGTATAGTCGCGCAGCTCCACCCGTAGTGCGACGTGTTTGGAAAAGAGAATCTTCACGCCCGCCGCTCCGCTGAGCATGGGCCTGGTCTCCCGAGTGTCGGTCAAGGCTACGAAACTATTCAGCGGCTGGGAAGCGTTCGGCTGTCCTGTGCCCGTATACATCGCCAACCCGCCTCCGACGGCCACGAATGGACGCACATGCGCTTCCCGGCGGACAAAATGATAAACCAGCCGGAAGTCGAGGAATTGGGAGTGGCCGCCCAGCGTTGCCTGACGCCCTCCGCCGCTCACCATCAGGTCCGAGAACCGGTACATGTAACTGGCCTCGCCGCCGAAATGGTTGTAGTCGTTCGACCCGGCGAAAGCTCCGAACGCCCCGCCGTGTTCGAGGCCGGTGGTCGCCGTTCCGGAGCTATTCTTCACAGTCGTATCCAGATTGAACCCGTAAGCGCCCAAGCCCCCGGCTTCCCAATGTTGCGCCGCCGCGATGGGCGCGCACACCAGAACAATGAGAGAAACTCGTCTCAAAATCTCCACTATTTCCTCCGAAACCTTACGGACTAACCACGCGTACCGTGAACGTCGCCGATGTCGCGCCCTGTTGAATCGTCAATGCCGCCTGCGGCGTGTCGCGCATTCCATTCGGAACCACCGCATTAATCTGATACAGACCCACCATGGTGGGGATCAGTCCCGCAAACGCTACCTGCAAAGGCGTGCCATTTAAGGAGACAGTAGGAGTGGACAATGCGTTCTCCAGCGGATTGGACGATGCCGCCGCGCCCGAAACCGCCGCCGGCGAGGTCTGGCCCAGACCCGTGGCGATGATCAGCACCACATCGCCCGGACGAATCGGATTGGAATTGTCCACCAATTGGTTGTTGGCGGCGCGATAGATGAGCGGCAGGCCCGTGAAATCGCCCGCCTGTCCTGTGCGGTAGATCGCGGCCGCTGTCGTCGGTGCGGTGAAGCTGAAGGGCGGACTCTTGCCCGCCGGAGTCGTGATCACCATGTTGACCGGTCCGGACACTTCATACGGCAACTGCGCGTCGATCCGGCTCGGCGACACTCGAACCAGCGGGATCGCGACGCTGTTAGCCACCGCGCAGGTCTCCTCGAGACTGGTCGGAAGCGGTAGCCCCCCCGCCGCTCCGGAACCGGCAGCGAGGCCCGAACCGGAAATCGTGATCAGGGAGCCGGGCGCGGTCAATCCGCCATCGGCCGAGTTCACCACCCCTGAAACCGAAGGCAGCGGAACTGCCTGGTCGAAACTCGGCAGCAGCTCGGTGAAGCCTGAGACCGACAAATAAAGGATGGAGCCGCTGTTCGTCATGGCCGTGGTCTGAAGCAGCGAAAAAATACTCTGGCCGATCTGTCCCACCGTCGGTGTCGCGAGCAGCGTCTTATTCACCGGAGCTTCGATCACCCGAACCGGGCTTACCGCGCTGGTCTGCAACGACACCCGCTGAGCAGTGCCCGGTCCCGCCGGTGCATCCGCGCTGATACTGAGGAAGTTGCCTGCCACCGGCAGAATACTGGAGTTCACCGTCGCCGCGGCGATCGTACCGATCGGCACCATGGACCGGTTGAATATCGTATTCCCAGCTAGGAATTGATTGTCCGAAATCGCCGCATAAGACCCGGACAAAGATGTTAGGTCTTTCCGCGCGACCTCAAAGGCGCTGTATGTGTCGTCGTATAAAAGAACCGTCCCATCGCTCACCGCGGTGAAGATGGAGCCGCCCGACGCCGAACTGGTCATGACGGCATCCGGCGGCACGCTATTCACATAAATGCCCAGGGAATTGGGAGTCGTGGCAATTCTGTTGGCGAAGTCGACCTGATCAATCAAGCCCGCCGGAGTCCCTGCATTCCGGACCGCTGCGAAAATCGCGCCGTTGGCCGCGGCGATGGAGCGCGGATAGTGTCCAAAAGGAAACACGATGGACGGCGCCGCTTGCATCGTCTCGAGGTCGAACACGCTGGCGATCTGCGAGTTGTCGTTCCCCACCACCAGGTAGCGATTATCGCGGGTCATCGTCATCTTCATGGGCGTATTGCCGGTGCGCAGAACCGCCAGCAGATTGAAATTACTGCCGTCCATTACCAGCACCTGGTTGCGATCCTGCCGTATCGCATACATGCGGCCCCGGCCGGCGTCGGTCAGCACATCTACGATTTTTCCCGGCACGCTGTGAATGATGCCACGCTGGTCCGGATCCTTCGTGTTGATCAGCAGGCGAACCTGATTCGGAATCCCGATGGATTTGTTGGACTGAATGTTCAGCGCCACCACGTTGGTGCCGGTCTGGGTGCGGAACGCGGTCGGGTCGATCTGAATCGTAATTTTTGCCGGAGTCGTACCCGAGGTTTGGCTTAGCTTCACGCCATTGGTCTTCGCCGGAAGCGAGAGCGTGAAATCGATCGCGCCGCCACCTAAATCGACGATGTCGAGCGTTTGTGTCAGCGCGGCGTTGTCGCAACTCGTGGCCAGAAACAACAACTGCTCCTGCAAAGTCGAAACCCTCGCGGTCTTGCCGAAGGATCCCACGGGAAGAGTCATGACGCCGCTGTCGGAGATCGCATACAGCGTGTTCATATCGCTGCTGAAGACAGTTCGTCCCGCGATATTTTCAGGCAATTGAATGCGCTCACGGACCGTCAAATTGTCGCTGTCGAGCACGTGCAAGACAGGTGCTTCCCCCACCGCACCCGTGGGGATCTGCGCGTAAATCAGGTTCCGGCTGAAATCGTACGCATGTCCGCCGAGATTGAGCGTTCCGGTGGGATAAGGAAACTCCGCCAGCAGAACGTATTGGGTGTTAAAAAGACCCCACCCGGCAAGGATGTTCACGCCAATCCCATCCACGCTGACCACCCTCGGTCCCAACGCAGGACTCGATCCAATAAAGACCGCCGAGAGAGTTCCGGACGGCACGTCGTAGCGCAGCAGGGCTTGGTTAGCTCCGCTTTGTGCCCCTGCCGTGCTTGCGGCTTGAGCAAGGACAAAAATCACCTTCCCGTCCCCTGAAACTCCCGCTGAAGCCTCCAGTATCAGCGGCGGAAAGGCCGCAAAAGTGACAGGGCCAGCGAGGGATGTCAACGCCACCTGGGGCGACGGCATCTGTGTGAAGGAACCCGCGTTCGGATCCACCAGGAAAATGGCCCCGCTGGTCACCAGCAGCGCGCTGCTTCCTTTTCCGAACGCCACAGCGAGGGGGATGTTCTGAGTCGGCGGCGTTGTCGCAGGAGTCACTGCCGGGATCAGGATAGTGCGTTGCGAATTCCCATCCAGATCGACAATCGTGATCTGAGGCACAGCCGTAGGAGGCGTCAGGAAACCACAAGATCCGCAATTGTCGTAATTTGTGACCAGCAGATAGCGATTATCCGGCGAAAGCGCCACCGACCCCGGCTCTCCCGGAACGGAAATCGCTGCCTGTAAACTGCCGTCCCCAGTCGACATGACATCGACTCGGCGCCCCCCAAAATTCGCGATGTACAGCCGCCCCCGCCGCTCGTCCAGAGCGATGTCCGAAGCGTGTCCACCAATCACGGTAACCGACCCGAATGTGGCACCCGCGAGCCGGATTCCCGATGAGATTACGAATAAAGCGGAAAGAATGCGTTGCAACTGGGGCATTTTAAATCCTTGAGAAATAGTGCTCTAGTCTATCACCTTTGTCTTAATAAGGAATAGGGTACTGGTTCTAGTACCAGTAACTGGTAATCGCCCTACGGGTCTAACAGACAGGAGGTGGTTATGTTCAAGAAGTTCAGATGGCCTGCAATGCTGGCTCTCGGAGCGGCGATGACATTCCTCACTCCGGGTACAGCTCAAGCTCGCGATTATTACGAGCGAGAACATCGTCATCGTCACCACGTAACCGTCTACGTTGGACATGGTCCGGGCGGCTACCACGATAGATGGGGCTATTGGCACCCTTACGGTTATGGCTATTATGACCGCTGGGGCTATTGGCACCGCTATTGATAAAGATGGCGAAAGTGCCCACAACGGAGGTGGACCGGCCTCGGCCGGTCCGCCTTCGGCATGCGTTAGCGCACTCTTTTCCCGCCGGATTATAGCCCCTGGCGTAAGCCTGGGGCTTCGGGACTGGCCAAGCCACTCGTGGACCGTTTCTCTCAAAAACAGCCCCAGGCTGACGCCAGGGGCTACAAGCCCGTCCGGATTGGCGGTTCCCAGTTGGTAACTCTTTTCAGAGCCGCGACCACCGGAAGCGGTCCCTCTGACGGACGCATTCTGGCTCCTGGCTCCTGGCTACTGGCTCCTTTCCGCTTCTCCTTCTGCTAAACTCACAAATCACCCCCCATGTTCTGGAGTAAACTTTTCATCCCCACCCTGCGTGAGGACCCTACTGAGGCCGAAGTCGCAAGCCATCGTCTCCTTCTGCGCGCGGGCTACATCCGTCAGCTTGCCGCTGGAATCTATAATTACCTCTTTCTCGCCCAGCGCTCGATCCTCAAGATCACGGCGATCGTGCGCGAGGAAATGGACGCCATCGGCGCCCAGGAATTCTATCTCCCGGGTCTGAATCCCGCCGAAGTCTGGCAGGAATCCGGCCGTTGGGACGTCATGGGCGACAATTTGTTTCGCCTGAAAGACCGCTTCGGCCGCGACCTCTGCCTCGGCATGACTCATGAAGAGGTGATGACCTACATTGCCCGCGGCGAGCTCCGCAGCTACAAACAGCTCCCCCAGATCTGGTATCAGATCCAGACCAAATTTCGCGACGAACCCCGCCCCAAGAGTGGTCTGCTGCGCGTGCGCCAGTTCATCATGAAGGATTCCTACACCTTCGATCTGACGCCAGAAGGACTCGACGCTGCCTACGAAAAACACTACCAGGCCTATCGCCGCATTTTCGACCGCTGCGGCCTGGAGTACGTCGTGGTGGAGGCGCACTCCGGTGCCATGGGCGGCAGCCAGTCGCACGAATTCATGGTGGTTTCCGACGCCGGCGAGGACTTCGTCGTCAAAGGGCCGAACTATGCGGCGAATTTAGAAAAAGCAGTCAGCATCGCGAAGCCTCCTGCGTCCCCCGACCCTCCCGGCGACCTCGAACCCGAGGAATTTCACACGCCCGGCAAAAAGACCATCGGCGAGGTCGCCGGATTCACCGGCCTGCCCGAAACATCGCAAATGAAGAGCCTGGTGATGGTCGCCGACGGCAAGGTCGTCCTCGTCATGGTCCGCGGCGATCATCAGTTGAGCGAGACCAAACTCGGCAGCGTCACCGGCGCCGCCGAAATCCGCCCAGCGCATCCCGAAGAAATTCGCGAGCATTTCGGAGCCGATGCCGGCTCGCTTGGACCCGTAAACGTGAAGGTGCGCATCCTGGCCGACGAAGCTCTGCGCGGCCGGCGCAACATGATCTCCGGCGCGAACAAGAACGATCATCACCTGCGCAACGTCACGTCCCGGAAAAGATTTCAAGTGCGAATTTCACGATCTTCGCCAAGCCGTCGAAGGCGATACGTCGATCGTCGATGGGGCACCCGCTCACAGTCCATAAAACCGTGGAAATCGGCCATATTTTCAAGCTCGGCTACAAGTATTCAGAGTCCATGGGCTTAAGGGTTCTCGATGAATCGGGCAAGGAAGTCACTCCGATCATGGGCAGCTACGGCATCGGCATCGAGCGCATTCTATGCGCCGCCGTCGAACTGTTTAACGATAAGGATGGTATCGTCATGCCTCCCTCCATCGCGCCATTCGCGGTGGTCGTGACGCCCATTAACTTCAGCGACGCTCCGCAGAACAAGGCCGCGACCGATATATACACCGCCGCGAAAGCGATGGGGCTCGATACCCTGCTCGACGATCGCGACGAGCGCCCCGGTGTCAAATTCAAGGACGCCGATCTGATCGGCATTCCCTATCGCATCACGATCGGCAAGAAGCTCGCCCAAGGATTCGTCGAAGTGGTCGATCGCCGCACCAAAACGACGACCGACGTCGCCGTAGCGGAGGCGGCGTCATTTGTCAAAGCCCGACTGGCAGAAAATACGAAGTGAATTCCCGGCCCTTGAAAACCGGGCGTATCTAAACACCGCAACCTTCGGCCAGTTGCCGCGCCGCGCCACGGAAGCGGTCGCCAGGCACTGGCGGCATCGCGACGAATTCGCGTGCACCGATTTCTTAAGTTGGTATGACGACGCCGACCGCCTCCGCGCATCCATCGCCAAACTGATCGGCGCGGCATCGGATGATATAGCCTTCGTAGACAGCGCCGCCGGCGCCCTTGGCATGGTGCTGGCCGCGCTCGATCTGAAGGCGGACGACAACATCGTCACGCTCCAAGACGAGTTTCCGAACTATCTCTATATGCCCCAGACGCGCGAAGTGCCTTGGGAGCGTTTCTACGATTCGATCGACAAGAACACGCGCCTGGTAGCGATCAGTGAAGTAAACTACGCCACCGGTTTTCGACCGCCCTTAGACGAAATTTCGAAATTCACCCGCGACCGCGGCGTTATTCTGTTCGTGGACGGCACCCAGAGCCTCGGCGCGCTGACCATCGATCTCAAAAAACTGCACATCGATATCTACGCCGCGCATGCCTATAAATGGCTGATTAGTCCTCCCGGATCGTCATTTATGGCTGTTTTGGAGCCCTTACGGAGCCATTTAAGGGCGATCAAGGTCGGTTGGAGAAGCCATAAAACCTGGCGCAACGTCGACAATCTGCATCACGGCACCCCAGAGTTTGTCGATTCAGCGGAGAAGTACGAAGGCGGCGGGCTTCCTTTTGCGCTGCTGTATGCCTTCGAGCAATCAGTCGCGCTGATGCTCGAAACCGGCCCGGATCTGATCGAGCAACGAGTCATGCAACTGGCTCAATCGACCAGAGACCGGCTGCGCGAACTAGGTGCTTCCGTAAATGCGGGATCGCAGATCGTGGCGGCAAAGTTCCTCCGCGCCGATCCATCGCACTTGGCTCGCGAACTAAAAAAGAAGAACGTAAACGTCGCCGCAAGACACGGTTTTTTGCGCGTCTCGCCGCATTTCTATAATAATGACAACGACTTGGAGCAGCTATGCGAAGCGATCAAACCATTGATTTAGGGTTCACCAAGATTCCAATTACCGTGATCAAGGGCTCGGAGCCGGGTCCGGTGCTGGCGCTGACCGCTGGGATTCACGGCTACGAATATCCTCCCATCTTGGCCTTGCAGCGGCTGCAAGTAAATAAGTTAGCGGGCACGCTGATTATCGTGCATGTCGCCAACATGCCGTCGTTTCTCGGCCGCACGGTCTATTTCAGTCCCCTGGATGGCAAGAACCTCAACCGGGTGTTTCCGGGAAATAAAGACGGCTCTCCATCGGAACAAATCGCCCATGCCATCACGACGAACGTAATCGATAAGTGCGACTATCTGCTCGACTTGCATTGCGGCGACGGCAACGAGTCCCTGCGTCCCTACGTGTACCAAACGGTAACCGGCGACGGAGCCTTCGACGAGCGCATCGCGGAACTGGTCGCCCATTTTGGCTTCGATCATATCGTGATCGATAAGAATCGGCCTAAAGATCCAACAACATCGATGTATTGTTCCAACACCGCGATCACGCGCGGGAAACCGGCGATGACCGTTGAGAGCGGGTTTTTGGGCCGGACCAGCGAAAAATCGACCCGCGCGATTGTGAAGGGCGTCGAGAGCGTGATGCGGTATTTGAAGATGATCGAAGGGAAGCCAAAGCGAGTAAAGAAACCGATTTATCTAGATCCGGCAGAGGTTTTGACCAGTCCGGCGACCGGGATTCTCTATCCGCATGTGGAACGGGACGAGATGGTGAAGAAGGGCGCTGTTCTAGCTCACATCACGGACTTTTTCGGGAAGAAGATCGCGGTGGTTAAGGCTCCGATCGCGGGCGTGGTGCTTTATGTGGTCGCGACGCCGCCGATTAGCGAGGGGCAGCCGGTGGCTTGTGTGGGTCATATTCAACGCTAACTAAGAAAAGGCCGCGGGCGGGGGCTGTAGGACCCGGGGGGATGTTGTTCCCCAGGTGGTTCTCGAGATCGATGATATTTCCCTTCCCTGCTTCCAGCAACACGCCTACGATGTTGCGGACCATGTGCTTCAGGAATCCGCTGCCGCGGACGCGGTAGATCAGGCGGTCGGCTTCACGGCACGCGGTCGAGGAAAAGATTTGGCGGACTTTGGAGCGGCCCAAGGCATCGGCGTCGTCGGCGGCGGCGAAGGATGTGAAGTCGTGCTCGCCTTCTAGCGTTCTCGCCAGCTCGAAGATTCTGGCTTCGTTCAACGGGTAAGGATGGTGGTGAACGTAGCGGCGCTCGAACGGGGAGCAGACGGCGGCGCGCAGGATTCGGTATTCGTAGGTTTTCGCGGTGGCGTCGTAGCGGGGATGGAAGTTTTCGCTCGTCTCCTCAGCAGACAAAATGCGGATGTCGCGCGGGAGCAGCCGGTTCATGGCTTTTTCCAGGTTGGGAGTTGGGATGGGATTCTCAAGCGAGAACGCGGCGACTTGGGCCAGCGCGTGGACTCCAGCATCGGTTCGGCCGGAGGCTTCTACTTTGACCGTGGGGCCTTCGATTTCCGCCAGGACGGATTCGATGGCGGCTTGTATGGTCGGCAGGCCGGGTTGCACTTGCCAGCCGTGGTAGTCGGTGCCATCGTAGCTGAGGGTGATGCGGATGCGTCTCATGAGTGGCGCAGGTCCCCGACCTGCCTTACGCCGTGGGCCGTGAGCCAGGTTTTTCTACCGGAATGCCCTGCTGGCAGAGGGGACAAAAGTCAGGGGGCCAGGCGGTAACTTCCAGGGTTGCCAGGGCTATTTTAGGGACTCCCAGGTCGGCTTTGCCTCCGCTCCGATCGATGATGGAGGCGGCTCCCAGCACTCTGACGCCCGCGGCTTCCAGCGTCTCGATCACGTCTCTGGTGCTGCCTCCGGTAGTGACTACATCCTCAATGACGACGGCGGTTTCGCCGGGTTTGACCGTGAAGCCGCGCCGGAGGATCATCTTGCTGGTGGCCGGATCTCGCTCAGTAAAGAGAAATCGGGCTCCCAAGGCTCGCGCGACTTCATGGCCAATGATCAGTCCGCCGACCGCCGGCGAGACGACGATATCGACTTTCGGGAAATGCGACGCCAGCTCCCGCCCGAATTTTTCGGCGATCGATGGGTGCTGCAGGACCAGGGCGCACTGCATATATTCGTTCGAATGCAGGCCGCTGGTGAGGCGGAAATGACCTTTTAAGTAAGCTCCGGTTTTGCGGAACTCTTCGAGGATGGATTCGGACACGGAAACAAGATAGCAGGAATCTTGACCACGGTTGTCGATTTGTCATGATGGTGTGCGTCTTTACCGTGTAGTCTCTAATCTGAAAGGAAGACAAATCATGCCGAATCCATTCGTGCACGTTGAATTGAACACCACGGATCTTGCGAAAGCGAAGAGCTTTTACTCATCCTTGTTTAAGTGGGAGCTGCAGGACGCCGATATGGGGCCGATGGGCACCTATACTTTGATCAAAGTGGGCGAAGGGACCGGCGGAGGCATGATGAAGCATCCGATGCCGGGCCAGCCCTCGTCCTGGCTGGCGTACGTGCAGGTGGATGACATTAAGGCATCGACCGCGAAAGCCAAATCCCTGGGCGCGACGATCATTGTCGATGTTCAGGAAGTGATGGGCGCGGGCACGATGAGCATCATTCAGGATCCGACGGGAGCGGTCCTGGGGTTGTGGAAACCGAAGTAAGCAGACACGCGGCGCGACCAGCGTCGAGACCCGTCCAAGAATCGAAATGAATGAGGTTGGCGAGCGCTTCGCGGTGCTCCCAACCTCTTTTTTCCAGCTCCGGCTGGGATCCGAATTCGGAGACGTAGCCGATGCACAGGTAGGCCACGGGCGTGATGCCGGGCGGAATCTTCAGGGTGGTTTGGAGAGCTTCGATATCGAGGATGCTGACCCAGCCTACGCCAAGCGACTCGGCTCGTGCGGCCAGCCAGAGGTTCTGGACGGCGCAAACGGTGGAATAGAGGTCGGTCTCGGGATTCGTTTGACGGCCGAGCCCGGCTCCACGGGTGCGCTGATGGTCGCAGGTGACGCACAGATTCAAGGGCGCGTCCGTGATGGCGGCGAGTTTGAGATGGTCGTAGAGATTTCGTTTTTCCCCTTCGTAAATAGCTGCGGCTTGCTGGTTGGTCCGCTCGAAGTTCTGGCGGACCTCGTTGCGGATGGCCGCATCGCGAATCACGATAAAATCCCACGGCTGCATGAAGCCGACGGAGGGAGCATGGTGGGCAGCGTCCAGGAGACGCGCTAACACTTCGTCTGGCACGGCGTCCGGCAGAAAGTGCGACCGGACGTCGCGGCGTTCATAGATGGCTCGATAGAGGCCGCGCTTTTCATCGACTGAGAAATCGGCTGAAAAATGTGTCACTGTGAATATTTTAGGTTAAGGCAAATATGCGATATGCATTCAGGACGCTGCTGAGGAGTCCGGGGTTTGCGGCGGCGGCGGTTTTGACGCTGGG
Source organism: Bryobacterales bacterium (assembly GCA_963813145.1). Lineage (GTDB taxonomy): Bacteria > Acidobacteriota > Terriglobia > Bryobacterales > Bryobacteraceae > Palsa-187. The sequence continues at coordinate 666,264 of CAWEXX010000004.1, read as the reverse complement.
GCTCGGCATCGGCGCGAATACCGCGATCTTCAGTGCGGTGGATGCTGCGCTGTTGCGGCCGCTGCCGTTTCCACATCCTGAGAGACTGATTCAGATCTGGGAGACGCATCCTATGTTCCCGCATCTTGCGGTCGCGTTCCCCGATTACCTCGATTGGACCCAAGCTACTTCTTTCGAACAAGTGGCCGCGTGGGGCTTCGAGAGTTTTCAACTGGCGGGAGCGGGCGAGCCGGAACTTCTCGACGGGTGCATTGTCTCCGATAATTTTCTAGCCACCATCGGACTGAAGCCGGCGCTGGGACGCGGCTTCGTGAGCGGCGAGACTCAGGCGGTCCTGCTAAGCGATTCGCTCTGGCGCAGGAAATTCAACAGCGACCCGGCAGTGGTTGGGCGGACTATCCGAATGAATGGGTCCAGTTTCCAGGTGGTGGGCGTCTTGCCGGCTCCGCAGATTCTGCCGAAGGACGCGGATGTGCTAACGCCGTTCGGAACCATGGTTTCGGAATTCGACCGGACCAACCGGCTGCATCACGTGGTTCGGGTGGTGGGGAGATTGAAGCCGGCAGTGACACTGGAACAGGCGTCGGCGGAGATTCGAGGAATTTCGATCGCGCCTCGAGCACGATTATCCGGCAACGAACAAGATCATCGGCACCGCGCTGGTTCCGATGGCGCGGGAGATTGAGGGCGACTCGAGAACTCCGCTGCTGGTGCTGCTGGCGGTGGTGGGGCTGGTGCTGTTGATCGCCACGGCGAATGTAGCGAATTTGTTATTGGCGCGAGCGGCGGGAAGAAGGAAAGAGATCGCGATCCGAATCGCATTGGGCGCGGGGCGAGGGCAACTCGTAAAGCAATTGCTGACCGAGAGCCTGATGCTGGCGGGGGCGGGAGGCGCGGTCGGAGTACTGCTGGCAGCGGTGGCGACGCCATGGTTGCGGGTACTTGCGGAAGGCAGAATCGCGCGGGCCACGGACATCGCTGTCGATGGGTGGGTGCTGCTATTCGCATTGGGAGCAGCGATCTGCACAGGGATTCTGTTCGGTCTGGTTCCGGCACTGGCGGTGACGCGCGCGGATCAGAATGCGGATTTGCGATCGGGTGGGAGAGGATCGACCGGTCATCTTCATCGGGGATTGAGAGCGACGCTGGTGGCGGGTCAAGTGGCGCTGGCGATGCTGGTGCTGGTGGGCGCGGGGCTGCTGACCAGGAGTCTGCTGCGGCTGACGGGCGTGGATCCAGGATTTCGAGTGGAGCATCTGCTGACGGCGCGAGTGGCGCTGCCCGAAAGCTACAAGACTCCAGAGCAGATACGAGGTTTCTATCAGCAATTATTGGCGCGAATCGCGACGGCTCCGGGTGTAAAAGGTGTGGCCGGCGCGGATGCACTGCCGCTCTCGGAGCATTACGGCAGCACGCGTTTTGCCGTGGACGGGGATCCTACACCGGAAGCGGGTCGGTATCCGGTGGCGGACACGGTGGGCGAGACGCCCAATTATTTCGAGCTGATGGGCATCCCGCTGATGGCCGGCAGGGCGTTCACCGAGCATGACGTGAGGACCGACGACGGCACGCCGGTGATTGTGAATGAGGCGCTGGCGAAGAAGTTTTATCATGGCGACGCGGTGGGGCGCAATCTGATCTTGAGCGTGCTGACGCCGAAGTCCACCCGGCATCCGATCGTCGGCGTGGTGACGGACACTCGCGAGCAGCTGCTGAACAAACCGGCGGAACCGACGATGTATTTTGCGAGCTATGCCGGATACGGGCGATCCGAGGTGGTGCTGATTCGCACGGCGGGCGATCCGATGGCGCTGGCAGGAATGCTGCGGCACGAAGTAGCTGCGCTCGATCGCGAAGCGCCGGTGACCGAGGTACGGACGATGGACCAGATGGTGGACAAATCGCTGGCGGGCCGGAAATTCTCAGTGCTGCTGATTTCTCTATTCGGCGCGCTGGCGCTGACGTTGGCGGCAGTGGGATTATACGGCGTGGTGTCCTACTCAGTGACGCAGAGGAATCGCGAAATGGGGCTGCGGATGGCGTTGGGAGCTCAGCAGAGGCAGGTTTTGACGATGGTGATTGGCGAGGCGATGAAGCTGACCATCCTAGGAGCGGTGCTGGGCGCGGTAGCGGCGGCCTTCGCCGGAAGGGCGCTGGCGACAGAATTATACGGCGTGCGGTCGACCGATCCGGAATCGTTCGCGGTTGCGGCGGCGACGCTCCTTGTTGTCGCGCTGCTGGGGGCGTGGATTCCCGCGCGAAGAGCGATGAGGATCGATCCGATGGTCGCGCTGCGCGACGAGTGAGAGCAAATTTTGCATTTTGCGCGCGCGTCTCTACGCGTCTCACGCGAAAACCCTAACAAAATCCTAGCGTTCCATTTTGGTCATTGGCATGCTTTCCTAACTCCGAGGAGAGAGACAAGACGCCATGCTACTTCTATTGATCATTTTGCTGATTCTGTTTGCGGGCGGAGGCGGCTATTACGGCTACGGCCGATGGGGCGCGGGTGGCGGAGCGGGCATCGGACTGGGAACAATTCTAGTCATTCTGCTGGTCGTTTACCTTTTAGGTGGGCTGCATTATTGACGGCGCACGCGGACCATCAAGTAGACAACGATGGCGACGTTGACCGCAAGGATCACGATCTTCGCGACCGTCAAGTGGTCGACGATTTCATAGATCTCGAGCGGGATCAGGCCGGCGGTGGTGATGATGGTGAAGTATTCCGCCCAGCGCTTTCGAAGCAGCAGTCCGACGCCCTCGGTGAGTAGCAGGCCCGAATAAATAAACGTGCCGACGCTGGCAGCCTTGAGCTGCGCGGGGGTCACGGCGAGCACGCGGGTCAGCAGACGATGGATGTAGCGATTGTCTGGGTCGACACGGAGGATGTCGACCCAATGGGCGACGGTTTCGCCCAGATCGCGATTCAGAAGTCTGAGCGCGCCAATTCCGACGATCAGCAAGAGAAGGCCTTTCGCCAGTTTGAAAACCGCGATTAAAAGAAGAGTAGTGGATGACGGCCGGGGCGAAGCCATCGGGTAACTAGGCTTTTAGGGCTGCCTTCTGTTTGGCCTTCTTCTCTTTGCGGGGAAGACGGCGCTTGTTCTTTTTCGCCAGCTTGGGAATCTTCTTGGACTTTTGCGGCTCGGCGCCAGGGGGCGGTCCCGCGACAGCTTTGTCACCGGACTTCGGAGCTGCTTGTTTCTTCGCCATATAAGTGATTGTAGCAGCGTCGGCTAAACGATCACTCTAACTTTTTTAAATTGTCGCTGGGAACGCGATCGATCAGCATTTGCATGGGATCGATACCCGCTTCGTAGGGCTTTTCGGGAAGCTCGAATTGAAAGGTCTGCTTGCCGCCGGTGATTTTCACCAGTTGGCGGTAAAGAACCTTGCCGTAGCGATGATTTTTCTCGGCCTTGGCAAGAGCACCGATTTCGATCCAGTCGGCCACCGGGACTTCGGTTTCGTTGCCTTGATCGTCGGCTTTGAACTTCTTCGATTCGACTTCGATGGTCACCTGATACTTGCCGTCGGCTTGTTTGACGGATTTTGCCGATAGCGTGCGATTCGAAAATAGCGTGATGTCCTCAAACAGATCCTTGATCAGGTAGCGATACTGCTCCGGGGTTTCCTCGCGAAATGCGTCCACCAGCTCGTAGGAGGTGGGATAGGGCGGCTGCGCGTATGCGAACCGCGCCACGATTTTTCGCAGCGCGCGGTTCACGGCTTCTTCTCCAATACGCTCCTTCAAATAGTACATCACGATGCTGCCTTTGCGGTAATGCACATAGCCCTGGTTCCCTTCCACCGTAAGCAGAGGACGCTCCTTCAGCGTTTCCCGGCCGCGATTTTTCAGGTAGCTGTCCATCTCGTATTCGAGGAATTTGCGCATCGTGTCGCGGCCATACTCATGCTCCATCACCATCAGCGCGGAATACTGCGCCATCGTTTCCGAGAGCAGAGTGGCGCCCTGCATATTGGCGCCGATCACCTGGTGGGCCCACCACTGATGACCCATTTCGTGGGCGACCACGTAGTACACCATATCGATGTCATCGGGCTTGGACAGATTCGCGATAAAGCCGATGGATTCGGAATACGGCATGGTGCCGGGGAAAGCCTGCGCGAAGCGGGCGACTCGCGGAAACTCGATGATGCGGGCTTCCTTGTGATAGTAGGGTCCGAAATTGGCGGTGTAATACTCCAGCGACTTCTGGATCGACTTGAGCATCTTCGGCACGTTCCACACGTGCTCTTTGTTGTAGTAAACCTCGATCTTCACGCCGTTCCATTCCTGGCGTGCTACCTCGTAACGGGCGGAGATGAACGAATAGAAGTTCATCGAGAAATGATCTAACCGGTAGTGGAAGTGACGCCGCCCTCCCACGGTCCATTCTCTTACCAGCGAACCCGGTGCGACCGCGATCTGATCCGGCGATGTGTTGATCACCGTATCGACGTCCACCCAATCGGAGTTATTCGAGAGGTACGTGTTCCGGCAGTGCTCGTCGCAATTGCGCTCGAGCGCGGGCATCAGGTCCTTCTCTTTCAGCCCCTGCTTCTTGCGATCGTTCTTTTCCGTCAGCTCCCCGCTCGGCTGATAACCGATTTGCGGCGCGACCGTATTATTGAAGAACGTCCCGTTCTGCACCAGGTCCAGGTGCGAGACCTCATTCTCAATGCCTTGCACGTGGCTGCGCACCAGGAACCTCATGCGCCGCGAATCGCCGGGATTCAGCGGATGAGTAAGTCTATAAATCCGGTAATAGAGCTTCTTATCGTCCAGGGTGAGTTTCGCGCCGCCGAAAATCTGGATTTCCGTGTCGAAATCGGGGCTCACTACGAAGTGAATGTCCTCGATCGTTTGGCTGGTCTTGTTCTGGATCGTCTGCTCGCCCTTCATAATCATGTTGCGCGACTCGGGGAACAGATCGATCCGGTAGGACACATCTTGAATGCGTGGCTGCGGGATACCCTCGTACTTCTTGTAGGTCTTTTCGTAATCTGCGCGCCGCCGCTCCTGCACCTTCGGCGTCACAATCTCATTCAGCATCTTAGTGTCGTAGTAGATCCAAGAGCCGGTCGCCCAAAACACGACGAATGCCACAACCGAGACATTGCTCCAAGTGCCGTTGAACCGATAGCGTGCGACACTCCACCGCTTTTCAATCGTGGTTTCCTTCCCACGCGGCCATAGCAGCACAGTGGCCACGGCGACTAACGCGCTGAACGCCAGCCAATAGACCGTGAACCAACTCCAGCTCTTGATAAAGGGTTCGTAGTGAAAGAAATCCGAATACGTCATGCTGGGACGCGAACCGTAGCGCACCAACAGCGAACTGACGTCGAGAGGAATCCAGATAAACGCATTCACGATCAGGAACGCGACGTATGCAAAATATCCCACGTACTTGTTGGACGAGACCACATGAATGGCGAACGCCAGCAGCGAGAGGAAGAAGAACAGCGAGAAATCAATCCCGAGAATCGACTTCGCATAGAGACCGAGCTGAAAACGCGTGTAGCCGTGCACCGCCTGTGTCACAATGCCGGAAACGACGGCCACGCACAGGATCATGAACACGATTCCGAGCAGCGATACGAACTTCGCGGCGAACGCCGTCCAGCCGGGATGCGGCGCAGCATCGCAAATCTCATCCATATGCGCATCGCGCTCTTTCCACACCAGCACGCCTGCATAAAACGTGACCATCCCGACCAGAAACAGGTACAGAGTGCCCTGAATAATGTCGCAAACCCAGTAAGTGACAGGCAGGGACTGGTTCCCATACCCCTCGCTGGCGGAAAAAATCAGCGACGGAATTAAGTTGAGCAGCGATGCAATCAGGATGACGATAAACGAAGTGGATTTGACGACGCCGAAGAATTCCGTCCTCACGGATCCGATAAATTGCCGGAAAGCGGCTGAAGCCCCATACGAGGGACGCACGGCCGGAATCGTCACGGCAGGCGCGATCGCCGTTTCCCGTTGATCGACGCGCTTGGTTTTCTTGCTGCGCTCGGTAAAGCTGAACCGGTTGTATGCGAACGCGAATATCAGTCCGGAGACCGTCATCCACAGCAACCGGTTCCACAGCAGCAGCCCTTCCCATCCCAATGACAGCCTGTTGCGATCGGAAACCGTCCAATATTTCGTCATCAGATCGAAGGCGCGGGCCCCGAACGGATCGGTGATGGCGGCGATCGTCTCATTTCGAATATCCGTGAGGAACGCATCGGACACGGCGTAGCCCACCAGCAGGACCAGCGCCGCGATAAAGGATGTGATGGTGCTCCTGGTCAGCGCAGCGACCGCGAAAATGACGGCAGCCACGAAAACCGTGTTCGGAATAGCGAACACCAGGATCGATTTGAAATGAGCGCTCCAGATGACGGGACCGAACCGATCCGCATCGGCCCACGGCATGTATCGCGCGATCAGCATGCCAAAGGACACGCCCAGCATCGGGATGACCGCGACGATGGTCGCCCCGAAGAATCGTCCAAATATGAAATCCGAGCGCTTCAGCGGAGTCGAAAACACCATCTGCCATGTCCCGTACGCGAAGTCCCGAGCCGCCGCGGCATTGAGGAACGCAGTCGTCATCAGCAGCCCCAGGATGCTGGCCGCCCCGTAGTAATTCTGAATCACGAACGGCGCATTGCGATTGGTATTCTCCAGTACAATGCCGACCCGCAAATGATCCGAGCTGGTGGCCGCCATGAACATGGTCGCGAGGATGACGAAAAACACCCAAACCATGAACCCGCGAATCCAATAACGGATTTCAAACCGCAGAATCTGGAGCAGCATCTATGCGCGTCCCTCTTCACTTGAAGGCGCCGCGGAAATCCTGGAGAAAAACACGTCCTCCAGGTCAGGAGCCGCGGCGGCGAAGCCTGCGTCCAGCGGCACCTCGCTATACACGTGAATCTGCGGCCGTCCGGCAACCAGCTTGTTGGAGATGACTTTGAACCGCTTCTCGTAATCCGGCAGCTCCGCCTTGGCGATGGTCCGCTGCCATATTTTGCCCTCCAGTTCGCGAATCGCGATATCCGGTGCACCCTCGAACATCACGCGACCGCGATCGATGATAGCGGTGTTGGTACACAGCTCCATCACGTCCTCCACGATGTGCGTCGATAGAATCACCACCACGTTCTCGCCGACCTCCGAGAGCAGATTGTAGAAACGATTCCGCTCGCTGGGATCGAGACCAGCCGTGGGCTCATCCACGATCAGCAGCGTAGGATCGCCGATCAGCGCCTGCGCGATGCCGAACCGCTGCCGCATGCCGCCCGAGAATCCCGAGAGCGCCTTCTTGCGGACATCCCACAGATTTACGCGCTGCAGCAGCGCCGCCACCAGCTCGCGCCGCTCGCCTCGGCGTACGAAACCCTTCAGCAGCGCCAGGTGATCCAGCATATCGAGCGCGGAAATCTTCGGATACACGCCGAAATCCTGCGGCAGGTAGCCCAGAATCTTGCGCACTTCGTCCTTCTGTTTCAAAACATTCAGGCCATCGAGCGTGGCGGACCCGGAATCAGCCTCCTGCAGCGTGGCCAGAATCCGCATGAGCGTCGACTTCCCGGCCCCGTTCGGCCCCAGCAATCCGAACAGCCCGCGAGGAATCGTGAGAGACACGGCGTCGAGCGCGCGCACGCCGTTGGGATAGACTTTCGACAGCTTTTCGATCCGGAGTTCCATAGAAGAAGTTTAAATGAGTTCCCGGCCAACGTCCTGGCAATCGGAATGCTCTACTCTTTGCGTCGCAGAGCGGCGTGAGGAGCGGGCATCATGATTCGAGACTTCATCTATCTGGTTCTATTCTTTGTTTTCCTGGCGATTTGGGGCGTCTCGTGGTTCGCCCTCCACGTAACCGGCGGTTTGATCCATCTGCTGTTGATCATCGCCGGAATCTCGCTGGTGTTGCACTTGTTTCGCGGTTCGCGAACAGCGCAATAATTTGCGCGCACTGCAGCTTTTTTACGGGACCAGCATAATCGGCGCCTGCCAGAACGCGGCTTTTTGCCCCGTCGGATCCAGCACCGTGACCTGGCAATTGTATTCGCCCAATTGCAGCTTGGCGAGCGACAGGCTGAACTTCATCGGCACCGTTTTCAGCTTGTTGCTAAGCCCCTCCGTGACGGAAAGCGGCGGCGTTTCGAACACCTTGGTCTGGCCGCGATAGAACGTGACGAACGCCACCAGCGGCTGCATCGTGGTCGCGGTGGGCTCGTACGCCTGCAGGTAGACGTACATGTCCTTCACCTTGCTGAACACGCGCGTCACGCTGGGAATCAGCTTCATCCCGTCCACGACCAGCGGATTCGCCACATCGCTTTTGTCTTTGTCCTTCGCGACGTTGTAAATCGCGTCCTTCCGTTCCACCCGCTGGCTGCTCAACACCACCGAACTGATCGGAATCCGTTTCTCCTCCTTATTCAGGTTGGGAATTAGAAACTTCGTCTGATACGTCCCGATCCGGCCCGTCTCCGCGTCGCGCGCAAGGAACTTGACGGAGTATTTTCCGGGCAGCAGCGTGAAGCCCGTGTCGTATTGGATCCGGCGCTTCGTCAGTTCCGCCGCCGTTGTATCGCTCAGCTTGATGTCCGTCTTGTCGCGCACGTTCTGGATCGTCGTCCCGAAGTCGTCCTTCACCTCGCTGATGAAATCGATCAGCGTATGTTCGGCGCCGCCTTTTCGCGCCAGCGCCAGCTCGCTGCCCGGAATCTTGACGATGATCGGCACGAAATACTCGGCGCGATTCAACTGGAAGTAATCCACCTCCATCGCGATGGTCAGCTCGGTGATCGGATCGCCCAGCATCAGCGCATCTTCCAGCTGGCGCTCCTTGTCGGCGGCCGTGAATTTCGCGAACACCTTGCCGGCGTAGTAGCCCTGACTATAATCGACGCTCGCCGACAGCCCGTTATTCAGCGTGATCTTGATCCGCCGGAACTTCCCGTTCAGCGCTTCGTTGGTCGGATAATAGCCGATGATGTAATAGCTCGAAACCGATTTCTGCGCCTTCACGATTCCAGCCGCCAGATCGTTGTTGTCGAGCAGCGCCTTGCCGCCGGTGTCGGACGCCATGGTCCACAGCGTGTCCTGCGACTTCTGGAAGTTGGCCGAAGCGGACATCGCGGATGCGCCCGTGTACATCCCGATCCCGCCGGGCGAGCCCTTGGTAGCATCGCCCAGCGGAGCCGACGCGACCAGGCCGCGCGCGTCGATCGGCCAGAACGACACGCCCGCGCGAATCGCCGCATTCACCGTCGCATGCAACTGCGCCTGATTGTCGATTCCGTTCAATTGCAGCCCGCTGGCGAAATAGAGCAGCGCCTTTTTCTCGTTCAGATGCCCCAGCATCTTCGCCGCGGTCTGCAGCGCGGACAACTGCCGGTCGGTGTTGAAGATGTTGAACTCGCCGTCATCCTGACCGAAGGCGGCTCCCGTATCGGCGCTGCTGGCGTCGGCGGTGGTCTCATCGAATCCCTCGCCATCGCCAACGATCATCGTCTGGATGATGCCCAGCAGCCGTTCGCGATCGTCGGTGAAATCCTGCGCAACCTGCACCGCGCCGCCGGCGAACTGCATGATCGAAATCAGATCGGCCCGCGTCATCTGCGTCTTGATGAACTTCTGCGCCGCGCTCAGTGCCCGCAGCTGATCTGGAACGGGCATCGCGGTCATGTCGAAATACATCGCCAGCAGGCGGTGATCCTTGTATGCGGTCTTGCCCGGAACTTCTCCCGCGATCTGCGTGTGTGGAAGCTTTTCAAAGTATTTTGGCGCGCCAATGGGCGGGAGTGGAGTCGCGTTGTCCAGCAGCTCCTCCAGCCTCTGATATTCGAAAAACTTGATCTCCTGCGGCTGCCCGTCTTCCAACACCGTGAAGTCTTTGGCGGTCAGGTTTTCGATGGGATTGCCGTTTTTATCCTTCACCAGCACCGTCTCGATCTTTAACTGCCGCGTCACGCTGAACGTCGGCGCTTCGGTCGAGGTTTTGTTTTGCCCCACCTGCTGACCGAACGTCAGCATCGCGACGGTGAACAGAGCGGTACATCTGGAAAATCGTGTCGTCATTTTTAGAACCTCACCCGGAGAGTCGTCAGCAGGCTTCGCATTTGATTGGGACCGATGGGCAGTCCGAACTGGGCATTGTTGAACTGAGTGTTCCAACTCTGATACGTGACATGGTTCAGAGTGTTCGTCGAGTCCACTCTCACCTCAAGATTGAACCGGTCCGTCAGACGGAACACACGCGCCATCGACGCATTCAAGGAGAACTGGTTCGGACCCGTAATCGAATCCCGCCCCGCATTTCCCCATTGCCCCAACGCGGGCGCAGCATACGCTTTGGGATTCAGGAACAGTCCCGGAGGCGCGTTGTAGAGCGGCGCGCCCGTGTAATCCGGCCGCAGCGATCCGACGTTTCCGGTGCCCGCCGTCGCCGCCGGATCGGTCGGTGTCAACGGCATTCCGGTTCCCGCGATGATCTGCGTGGTGAAGGTCCACTCCTTATACGCCGCGCCGCGCCAGCCGCTCATCAGCGTCCCTCCGCCGATTCCCATGCCGGTCGTGTACTGGCCGTTAATCGTCACCACGTGGCGTTGATCGAAGCTCGAAAGTCCGCGTTCTCCACTCAGATTGCGCCAGTCCTGGGCCACCAGGATCCTTCCCTGCCCTTGCCCACCGAGCGCCGCATCGTCGATCGACTTGGAGAAGACGTACTGTACGCTCGCGGTAAAGCCGTTGTGCATCCTGCGCCGCAGTTGGAATTGTCCCGCCTCGCGCGTGGAATTTCCGTTCGAAGTCATGTAGGCATAGCCTGAAAGGCACCCTGGGCATGGATTCGATGCGCCATTGGGATAAGTATTCGGATAGAACTCCTGCACGCCGCGCGTTCCTTTGATCCCGAGATAAGTCGCCGTCATGATCAGCGCAGCCGGAAGATCCCTCTGCACCTCAAGCTTGAAAGTCTGCGCATAGCCGATGCGGAAATTCGGATCGATTCCGAATAGTGTCTGAGAAATGCCGGGAGTCGCGTTAAATCCATTCGCGAGCGTCAGCGGATTGTCAGGGCCGTTGGCGACGCTTAAGCTCCTCGAAAGCGGCGACTGCTGATCCATTTGTTGCGCGATCGTCTGGTAAACGGAGGTGTTGTAGGTGACCCCGTAACCGGCCCGCACCACCATCGACGAAGCGGGCAAGGGACGCCACGAAATCCCGATACGCGGCTGAAACGCGTGCTTATCCGGATGCACCAGCGAGTCGGGATAATTGCTGCCCGTCAAGCTGCCCTTCGGGCTGTTCGCCACCACCGGTGCGGCGTTTGAGAATCCCGGAACCACATCCAGACTCACCAGGCGGCCGTACAGTTCAGTCGGAGGCGCGTTATATTCCCAACGAATTCCCACGTTCATCGTGAGGCTCGGACTCACCCTCAAGTCGTCCGTGACGTAGCCATCGTAGAGCGAGGAACGCAGATATTTGTCCGCGTTTCCATAGGCGATCGCGCTGGTATCCGGCACTCCCAGCAGAAATCCCGCGAAGTCGTTGCCCCCCGCGCCTGTGAAGTGGAACGTTCCTCGCGGGTCGGATTGCGAAATGATGTTGAATTGCTGCCTGGTGTAATCGGCGCCGAAGGAGATATTGTGGCGTCCGTGAATCCAGACGTTGGCGTCCGATACCGCGCCCGTCTGATTGTGAATCACCGATTGCTGCGCGTCGCTCAGCGTCGTGATCCCGCTCGCGAACGTAACCGTCGGCGGACCCCAGTTCTGCGGCTCCTGATTGTTCCCTGTAATCCCCGCTTCGCCCGAAATATTCTCCCGATTCGCGAAATTCGGAGTAAGATGCGACGACATCCGGGCGAATGTATACCCAAACGTCGCAAACAGGCGCGGCGTGAACGAGTGCCTCCAGTTGGCATCCATCCTCATCCCGAAGGAATTGGTGCGGTCGATGAAATCGAGCAAACTGGGCGAGTAGGAGCGCGTGCTCTGGAATCCGAAGGTGCCGAACACCTGGTTCTTGCGGTTGATGGATTTGTTCAGACGCGAATTCAAGCTGTCCTGATGCGTCGAAGTGACCAGCGGGAGCTGGTAATTGTATGCGCCGGTGTAATTGGGCAGCGGATACAGTTTCAGCAGGCTGAGCGCCTGCGGACTGATGCGTCCTAGCGGAATCATGTTGCCCGCAAACGGCAGGTTGGTGCTCGGATCGATAATCGACGTGTTGATTTGCGAGAAATCCCCTGAGCGCTGCGCCGCCGTCGGCACCAGGCCCGGCGTCGTGACGGCATTCCGGTTCCGCACCCACTGATAGCCGATGAAGAAATTCGGGCCGTTTCGAATCAGGTGCGGAATCCTGATGGGACCGCCGACCTGTGCGAATCCCCGGAAATTATTGGTCTCCGGCTTCGGCGTATCCTGGCCGTTCAACGAATACGACCGCGCGTCCAAAGCCGAGTTGTCGAGAGCAAATCCAAAGTTTCCGTTGTACAGCGACCTCATCCCGATGCGATTGTTCCCAAACGCCGGATTGGTGGCGAACGGCGACGCGGCTCCATTGTTCGCGGTGCCATTGATCAGGAAGCCGTCGGCGGCTTTCTTGTTCAAATCGTCGTTGCCCGCATTGTCGTTCGCAGCCGCCGCGGCGTTCGCGTTCGATTGCGTGGCGGCTTCCGATTTCGAGGCATTCACATCCGCGCGCTGAAACCCGCCCGGCGTGTTCGCGGCCGGCGGCGGAGCATTCTTATTTCGCTTCGCCGGTTTCGCATTACTGGCCGTTTCCGGAGCCGGAGCGGTATCGGTCGGGCGAATCGCCACGCCGGTTGCCGCCGGAGCCTGGGTGAGCGCCTGCGGAGGACCAGCCTGTGCCTTGATCTCATCCAGCGGCTGAAGCTTCAAATCCCAATCGGGAATCGCCGCGTCCGCACCCAGCGTCATCTCCTGCTTCATCGGAATGAAACACAGCATCTCGACTTCGATGGTCCATGCCCCGTCCGGCAAATCGGGAAACGAGTACGCTCCGGTGTGATCGCTGATCGTGACCAACTTCTTGTCGCCCTGAGACGCGGTAACGGTAGCTCCAGGCAGCGGCAGCCCCCCGAAACTCACTCGCCCATGCCGCTCCGATGCGGCGAAAGCCGATAAGTCCGTAGAAAATATGGCGAGCCAAACAATAAGACCGCACAGGAAACATTTTTTCGTTTTCAGAACGTACCCTTTCCCCTGTAGCCGCGACCGTCATTGGGAGCGGACAGACGCCCCGAAACTCCACGCCTGTGACACATTACATGTACAGACGACACAAATCCCGCCGTCGTTCACTTAAAAGACGATAACCCTGTCCATCCATTACACCTAATTCTCCAGCGGAACCTTCTCCGCGTGGTCCACCACCAGTACCTCCACCGGCCCCTTCCGCGATTCCAGCTTCAATCCCAACTGCTGCTGCACCGCCGTAAACACCGACGGCCCCACCTGGTTCTCCACCGGCTCGCGCTCATTTGCGTACTTCAAATCCAACTGATAGTAACCGGTCAGCCCCGTCTTATCGAGCACCGGCATCTGCGTCATCCGCGAAAGCAACATCGCCAGCTTGTTCATCGTCATCCGGTTCGATTTAATCCCGTCGAGGCGCGCCGCTCCCGTGGCGTCGAGCGCATTCACCGTCGATTCCTTCAGCTTCGGCCCGTTCTTTCCGACCACCAACTCGTAATGAGTCATTTCTCTCTGCTCCGTATGCAGTATCAACCGGAAGCGCTCCTTCAGCAGCCCCTGCAACATCAGAAGTAGCTGATCCTGTGGGGTTTCCGGCGACGCTTTCGCCGTGACTTCAAACCGGACCATCTTCTGGTTGATCCAATCAGGACCGGCCAGCTGCTCGTCCGTCGTCAGCGAATACGCGAACTTGAGGCAATCGCTCAGCGTCGCATTCGCCAGCGTAACCACTCCATTCAGAATCCTGCCGGTATTGATGTTAATCAAACCGTTCACAACCGGCCCGCCCATCTTAACCGTGGCGGCATCGAACTCCGGCGCCTGCCAGTAATAAGCGAAAGGAGCCATCATAGCTAGTTATCCTTCGCTTTCTCAGCCCGCTCGATCACCAGGACTTCCACCGGCCCCTTTGCCGATTCCAATTTCAAACCCAACTGCTCCTGCACCGCCGTGAAAATCGACGCGCCGTCTGGAGCACCCTCCGGCTTAGCACCGTTCAGCGTCGGCATGTTAGCTGGGTCCGGCACCCATTCCAGTTCGAAGTCGAAACTCCCCTCGATTTCCGTGCGATCCACCACGATCGCCCCAACATATCCGACCAGCGCCTGCGCCAGCCTCATCACGGGAACGTTCACGCCAGTCATCTGCATCAGCCCGGGCGAGCCCATCCGAATCCCGATCCGCGGCTCATTGCCGTTGGTATTCGCTTGAAGCTTCGGCCCATTCTTCGCCGTTACCAGTGCATAGAGCGGCATCTCCTTCATCTCTCGACGGATCGACATTTGAAACCGGTCCGTCAACAAGGCTTGCAGCATGAGCTTCCGCTCGTCGTCGCTGACCTGCGGCCAGCCGTCGCAGACATGTCCCAGCGCTCCGAATCGAACCACATCGGGCCGCCGGAAATCTGAAAATCCCGAACAGTGTACGCATATCGCACCAGAGCCTTCAACGTCATACGGGACGCGGTACAGCCGCCCAGGCTCATTCCCCAGCTGAGGGCTCCCGCCCGCGCGATTCAACTTGACCGATGCAACTTCAAATACAGGCGATTGAGCCGTGCACCATACCGCCAGCGTGACAATTAACAGGAGCTGCTTCATTACTAAATTATTAGTACTAACTCGGTCTCCTGTCAATCGCCTTAATTCTCCGTGGGCTTCTCCACCCGATCGACGGTCAGAATCTCCACCATTCCCTTCGTCGATTCCAATTTCAATCCCAGTTGCTCCTGCACCGCCGTGAACAACGACGGACCTTCCGGCCGAGCCTCCTCATGCGCCTCCGCGCCCCGGAACATCCCGCCCTCATTGGCGTCCGGCGTCCATTCCAGCTTGATATCGTAGTCGCCTGTCAGCTCCGTTTTATCGATGACCGACCGTCCCAATTGCTGCGACAGTTGATTCGCCAGCCCCGCCATCGGAATCCCCTGCGCGTTGATCAGTCCGCGACCCATCCTCATCTGCCCGCCCCTACCCGGCCGATCTGATCCGCCATCCTCTATCTCCGACTTCTTCAGCTTGGATCCGCCCTTCCCCACCACCAGCGCGTACGTCGGCAGCTCCTTCGTCTCGCGATGAAACTCCAGCTTGAACCGATCCTTCAACAGCGACTTCATCATCTCCTTCACCTGATCGCCCGACGCCGCCTCCTCCGGTTTCGCCGTGATGTCGTACCGCTCCGATTTCATCCAATCCGGACCGCCAACAATCTGAAAATCCCGCACGCCATAAGCCTGCTGGATCAGGAATCTTGCCGTGACGCCCGTCATCGAAACCCGTCCGCCCGGCATCATTTCGACCCCGATTCGCATCCGCCCCATCGCCATCGGAGCGCTCGGCTTGATCGACGCCACCTCGAACTCCTGCGGCTTTTGCGCCTTCAGCAGCAGCGATCCGGCGGCCATTCCCAATAATTGTCTGCGATCCATGTAAATCCCTCGATTTCTCGTTTAGACGTTACCAAACCTAAAAAAGTCCCCGAACTTAGTTCTCCACCGGCACTTTTTCTGCGTGTTCGATCACCAATACCTCCATAGGAGCCTTACGACTCTCGAGCTTCAGCCCCAGTTGCTCCTGGAAGAATGCAAAAACCGCCACGCCGCGATCCATGCCCTCCAACGTGGACTTCAATTCCGCGCTGCTCGAAGCGAAGTTCAGGTGAAAATCGAACCTTCCCGTGAGCCCGGTTTCATTCACTACCGGCCGGTCCACCTTGAACGGAATCGTCGCGAGCCTGTCCGCCAGCTCATCCATGGAGAAGTTCTGAAACACCAGGTCGCCACCCTCGGGCGACAGGTGTCCTGGGCTATCGATCGCCGAGGGCTTCAGCTTCATGCCTTTCTTCGCGGTCGCCAGCGCGTATACCGGCAGCTCCTTTTGCTCGCGCCGCAGCGCCATCTTGAACCGCTCCGCCAGCAGCGTCTGCAGCATGGTCCGCATCTGCGCTTCGGAAACCGCCGCAGCCGCCTTCGCGCTGATGTCGTACCGGTCCGTTCCCATCCAGCTTGGACCGGAGATCTGAAAAGCCCTCACCCCGTACGCCCAACGCAGGCAGGTAATCAGCGTGACGTTGCGCATCGTGAGGCTCCCTGGAGACGCTTGGACACTCTCCCGATTGCTCCCCTCGCCCCCGGCGTTTCCAATCTTGTTCGGCTTGACCGACGCGACCTCAAATGTCTGGGACTCCGCAAAAGCGATATAAAACACAGCGAGAGCGGCAATTCGAATCTGTCTCATTCGTAAGTACTTGAGCCAGATGCCGCCGGAAGTTCCAAAATCTCTAATTCGAGGATGGCCGGACGGCACGGTCGATCACCAGGATCTCCACCGGCCCCTTGGTAGACTCCAGCTTCAGACCCAATTGTTCCTGCAACGCGGTAAAGATCGTCGGACCCACGGGCTCAGAGGACGCTGACGCCTCCCCCGCCTCGACACGTTTCCTGATTTCGTCCTCTATGGTCGCCTCCAAGGTGAAATCGAACTCCCCCTTCAGCCCCGTCCGGTCTAGCACGGTGCGACCGAGTCGTGGGGAAAGATTTTGCGCGAAAAATGCCATTGAGCATTTCTGGTATCTGGTCTGGCCCTTCCCGCCCTGAATCGTGGTTTCGTCCTTGTCGGATACCTTGAACTTCGGCCCATTCTTCGCCAGCACCAACGCGTAGACCGGCATTTCCCTGGTCTCTCGATGGAAGGTCAGTTGAAACCGGTCTGCCAGCAGCTTTTGCATCATCCCACGGAATTGTTCGATCGTCGGGTCGGCGGTTTCCGCCTTCGCGACGATATCGAACCCTTCTGAATCGATCCACGAGGCGCCCCCGGAGATCTGGTGTGGACGCACATCGTATGCAAATGTCATCAGCATCTTCAGGCCGGTGTTCCTCGTCGAAAATCTCCCGCCAGGAGCTCTGTTGAGGTTCATCGAGTGTCCGGTCTCCTCCGTCGGCTTGATCGACGCGACTTCGAATGCGACGGACGGATCCGCAGTCTGCTGCGCCTTGCTCGCTGGCGCGGTCACGATCCCGAAGACGATGGGACCTGCCACTGCGACGATCCCGGCCGCCGCTAGCAGCAGACGCTTACCATAGTTCAGACTGTACGCGACACGAGCGCCCATGATCTCCTCGATTCGCTTCTTCAAGTCGGAGCCCGTTACTCCCGACACGCACGCCACCGGCGATTCCAGGTACAACCGGCAGACTTTCAAAATGCCCTCGGCATAAACCTCCGGCTGCTTGCCCGACCGCAGCACTTCTTCGTCGCAAGCCCGCTCGCGCTCCTCAACCAATCGCGCGCCGATCCACCACACCAGCGGGTGAAACCAGAACGCCGCCTCGACCACCATGTGAATCGCCGCCGTCAGATTGTCGCGCCGCCGGACATGACACAATTCATGCGCCACGATCGTGTCCAACTGCTCCGCCGTCAATCGAGTTGTGATTCCTTCCGGCAGCAGTAGCACCGGCCACCACAAGCCGAAGACGCCCGGCTCCATGAGTCCCCGAGACGACCTCGCCTC
The DNA here is from genome assembly GCA_963813145.1 of Bryobacterales bacterium. Lineage (GTDB taxonomy): Bacteria > Acidobacteriota > Terriglobia > Bryobacterales > Bryobacteraceae > Palsa-187. The sequence continues at coordinate 648,510 of CAWEXX010000004.1, read as the reverse complement.
GATGCCGGCGTTCAGCCGTAGCGGCGAGGCCTCCCGCACGATCGACCGAACCCGCCACCAACGGACACAGCAAATCAGCAGAACAACACCACATCCGCCGAGCCACACCGCACCACCGATCGCCGCCCACGGAATAGATGGACCCGAGCTGGAAGCAAAGTGAACCTGTGGCGCCGAAAGCTGTTCACCGATGACCTGAACGACGGTCGCCAATGGAGCCGGCGCCGCCGTCCGCCAATGCACCTGACTACCCAGACTGACCAAGAACGAAAAAGGAATCAGAAACTTCATCGACGCAGCCAGCCAGAGCCAATGCCGTACCCGCGCTGGATTCTTTCGCAATACCAGCGTCAGCGCCGCCACGACCGCGGCAAACAAGGTGGATTCCCAAAGATGATTCGTCATGAGTCCTTCTCCTTTCGCGCGAGCTTCCGCAGAGCCTTCTCAGCCTCCTGTACGTCGTCTAAAGTCAATTTCCCCGATTCAATCAGATGCGCCATCACCGGCTGCGTCCGCCCTCCAAACAAGCCAAGCAACTCGTCGATCAGCCTGCCCTGCGCCGCATTGCGCGACACACAGGCCTCAAAAATATGCGCATTACTGATCTTCTTGACCCGCCGAAGCGCGCCCTTCCCTTCGAGCCGGTAAACAGTAGTCTGAATGGTGGTGTAAGCTGGCCGTTTCTTCTCCGGAAACGCCTCCTGAATTTCCCGAATGGAGGAAGCGCCAAGAGTCCAAAGCGCCTCCATAATCCGCAACTCAAGCTTCGTCATAGAATTATCTACTACGTCTGTGTGTAAGCCTACTACAGGCTAATTTAGTTTGCAAATATTTTTACTTCCGCCCCTTAACCGGCGTACTTGCGTCCTATGTGGCGCGCGCCTCCAGGCGTGCTGCGTCGACAGTCGTGTCGACGGGAAGGGTGGAAAAACTTTGCCAGCTTAGCGCCTTGGCGTGAGTCGCCTTCTTCGCGCCCTCCCCGTCTCTGCTTGATCTAACCCTTTACCCATCCACCCAGCCGAGTGTCCTCCTCGCGGCGCAAATACTTTTTTAGGGATGATGAAAATGCTGCGGCACAAAACGCAGTGCAAAATAAAGCGTGTTGTTGATTATGTGCAAGATAATCGATGGCCAGAGGGAGCCAGTCCGCTCCCGAAGCCACGCCGACAGGAACCCCGAGACTGTGAGCGGAAGGATCGCGCCCGGAACCATGTGCCCCGCTCCGAAAATGAGTCCGCTACTCCACCCCGCGATCCAGAATGGAAAGCTTCTCCGAATACCGGCGAACAGGAAGCCTCGAAAAAATACCTCTTCCACGATCGGGGCAACTAGCCCACCGAGTAGTAACGCGAGGACAAAACCTTCCAACCCGACACCATAATCTTTCAGCCCATTCGGCTGGAGTGCGATCCCGAAGTGCCTCGCAATCCGGCCCCAAAGAGCACTTATACAGATGCTAAGAGTGAGAGCGGCTGCGATCAATCGGATCGACTCTCCCACCGGCGCGGCAACAAAGCCAAGATCGGCGAAAGAACCTTCTCGCCTGCGGATCGCGATGACATAGACCGGCACCAGGAACAGCGCAGCAGTAATGATCGAAGCGGAAATTAGAACTCCCGGATTCACCAGGAGTTCCGGAGTGGGCTTCGTCCCTTTGAACCGAAGCAACACTCCCAAGGCAGCGAAGAGCAAAGTAGGAGCGAATGCCAACAGGCAATCCCGCAGCGTCCACGGAACCTGTCGCGTCGTCAGCAATCCACCCAAGCCCGACTCTTAGAACTCTCCAGCACCTTCTCGAGCAGCCCCATCCCATGCGCCCCATCCGCAAACGTCGGATACTCCACCGCCGCGTTTGGATCCGCCACCTTCTTATAGAACCGCCGGAAATTCTGCTTATGCGAATCGTCGTACCCTTCGCTATGCCCACCCGGCAAATCCGCAAACGTAGCCGCCCGCGCATCCATCAACGACGGATCTTTGATGATGATCTGGTTCGGCGTATTCCTCTGCCCCACCCACAACTCGTCCGGACGCTCCTGATTCCAGGCCACCCCGCACTTGGTCCCATAAACCTCAAACTCGAACCGGTTCTTGCGCCCGGCCGACATCTGGCTCACCGCGAACGACCCGCGCGCACGATCCCCCAGCCGCACCAGCACCGCCCCGAAATCATCCGTCGTAATCTCGACTGACTCGTAATCCGACGGAGCCAGCTTCTTCCCCGTAAATGTCTCCACCGCGCCCTTCGGCTTCTTGCGCGTATGATGGAACGTTTGCAAATCCGCGCACAGCGAAGTGATTTTCAAACCCGTCACGTGCTGAATCTGATCCATCCAGTGCGACCCGATATCCCCCATCGCCCGCAGCGCCCCGTTCTCCGCCGCCTGCGCGCGCCAGTTCCAGTCCGTGTCATACAGCAGCCAGTCCTGGTAATAAGTGCCGTTGACAATCAGAACGTCGCCCAGCTCCCCCGCCTCGATCATGCTGCGCACCTGCTGCACCAGCGGATAGCACCGCAAATTGTGGTTCACGCAATTCGCAAGATTCTTGGACTTGCCGAGCGCCGCCAGCTCCAGGGCCTCCGCATGAGTCATCGTCAGCGGCTTCTCGCACAGAACGTTCTTCCCCGCCAGCAGTCCCGCTTTCGCCATCCCGTAGTGCAAATAATTCGGCGTGCAGATGTGCACCGCGTCGATATCTTTATCCGCGAGCAGTTCCTCCCAACCCGCGGCCCGAGGGACTCCGAACGCGGCGGCAAACTTCTCCGCATCCGCCTGATCGACGCCGGCTACGGCGACCACTTCCACATTCCCCAACCGGCGGATCGCCTCGGTATGCACCTTGCCCATAAAGCCGGTGCCAAACATCGCGGTTCTAATTTTGCGCATAGAAACCATTCTAGTGCTGTGAACGGACGATTTGTCGCCAATTCAGCCCCGTGCGTCAGCTTGGGGCTGTCATGGGAAATCGTTGTAGCCCCAAGCTGACGCATGGGGCCGCACCTGGGGCAGGTCCCCGACCTGCAGCCGCCATTGAGGCGGCTTCTTCCTACCGAGTCCTCCGACCCCTCCGATTCAACAACCCCACAAATCCCCGCGCCCCCTTGGGCGGCGGCACCCTCCCCGACAGCACCTCGCGATTCGAAACCTCATGCCCATAAAGCTTCTTGTTCTCGCCTCCATCCGGCCGCAGCGTCGCGCCCTCCAGAGACAACCCCGCAAAAATGCCCCGGGACCGCGAATAAGAAATCAACTCCGCGTTCATCAACACATCGGTGTTTGCGCTGGTAGCGCCTCCCACCGGCCCCGCGGCGATCGCCGCTTCTCCGCCCAGCGTGAACTTGTCGCCCAGCAGCCGGTTCATCCCCGTAGGATTCATCACCAGCATGATCAAATCCGTAGCCGATCCCCCCAGTTGCAGCCCGAAGCTCCCGCCTTCAATCGCGATCGCCGCCGGCGAAGTCCATCCCCCGGTTGCCCTGCGGCACGACGCGAATCCCCGCCCATACTTCCCGCCAAATAAAAATGCGCCCTTCATCAGGCCTGGCACCACCGCCACGCACTGCGCTTTGCCGATCAGATCGTGAGGCACATTGCTCTCCGAAGAAAGAAACACCCGCAAGGCCGCAGTAGCATGCTCCAGCCTCCGATCCGGATTCACCTCCTGCCCAAATCCAATCGACCCCAACACCAACCCCAGCAGTAATCGCTTCAAACTTCCTCCTAGTGGGGCAGGTTCCCGACCTGCCCTTCCAATACCCTCAAACTCCCCTCAATCAACCTCTGCGTCGGCCCAAACGGATCCCCCTCCGCGTCATACTCCATCGAAAAATACCCGCGATACCCCGCCGCCCGCGCGATCTCAAACGTCCTCGCCAGATCGACGTGAAACATTTTCTTCCCATCCTGCTCCGAGTCCTTCACATGACAAATCCCGTAAGCATGATCGAATAGCGCCGCTACAGTCTGATAGTTGTAATCCTCCCCCCGCTCCAGCAGCATCGAATTACAAAAATCCGGCAGAGCCCGCAGCCACAACGTGCCAGCCGCTTTGATCACGTCGACCAAAAAGAACGCCTCTTCACTCTTAGGGTCATCATTTTCCAGATGCACGACGACGTTCTTCGTTTCTCCATACGCCCCGACTTCTTTCAAACTCTCCGCCGCAAACCCAACATCGGGAGGATTCTTTGCCGAAGCCACATGCATCCGCACTCCCGGAGACGCAACCGCAGCCGCGACATCGATCCAGTGCTTCGCGGTAACGACAACATGCGAGCGCCGCTGCGCGTCCGCGTCATAAAAACTCCCGCCAAGCTTCCCCACCGGAATATTCACCACCCGCGACCCAGCCTTCTCCAACGCAGCGCGAAACTTATCCAGATAAGCCGCGTCGGTCGAGAGGAAATGCTCGTCCAGCGGTTCGATCGCATGAACCCTGAACCGGTCCACCACCATCTGCGGAAAATCGAGCAGCGGCACAGTGCTCTTGATCGCCTTTCGAAACGGCCACGAAGCCACCGCCAATCTCTCTCTTGGATTAGTAGGAAACACTGCATGGGGCGGCAGAAATCCCGAGTACTCGCCCTGCTGTAGCGTGTTGCCCTGATACTCCATCTCGTCGTGAATCCCGATTTTCGACGAATAGTACCCGCGCACTGTCGCTTCCTTCAACGTCGCGAAAAAAGGTTCTTTCTCGATGCTCGCCACCACCGCGATCCGCTGCGCAGGATCAACCTTCAAGAAGCCTTTGGAGTGCATTTTTGACGATCGCAGGTTAATTGCGCCGAGCTGTTTGCGCCACAAGTCGCGTTCCGCGCCCTCAAATGCCTCCGCCAGCCTTTGGTCGATGTACTCCGCAACCTTCGCCGCTTTCGCCCCGCCGGAGTGCTCGTCCGTGGGAATTATGATGTCCGTCAGCTCCTCCACCATCGCGAATTCTTCGTTGGTGAAAAACTTATGCGCGCCCTCGCCGCGCGCGAGCGCCGCTCCGACGCTCAATTTGATCAAATCCCGGCGGTCAAACACTTTAAATCTCTCCTTTACGCATTTGATCCGCCAGATAATCGCAGCTCCGCCAGCACAGCGCCATGATGGTCCACGTCGGATTCTGGCACGACGCGCTCACATGCGAGCTGCCATCCACCACGAACAGATTCCGAACGTCGTGCGATTGTTGAAACTGATTCACAACAGACCTCTTAGCATCCGTCCCCATGCGAGCCGTGCCCAGTTCATGTATCGACCACCCCGGCGTCAGCATTTCTTTATCGGACCCGATAATCTGGATCCCCGCTTCCTCGAACATTTCCTTCGCGCTGGCGTTCATGTCGGCCACCATTTTCTTCTCGTTGTCGCCGAAATTTATGTTGAATCGCAGCACCGGAACGCCCCATGCATCTTTCACTTCAGTATCCAAGTCGACGTAATTTTCGTAGCGCGCCAGCACCTCGCCAAACCCGCCCATGCTGATGTACGCGCCGGCATGATCGCGAATTTCCTTCTTGAACGATTTCCCAAAACCTGGAGTCGATATCGCGTGTTCCGGAAACATGGTAGACCCGCTCTCGCCCTCGAATCCGTAGCCGCGTATGAAATCGGATCGCTTGTCAGTGAGATTGCGAAACCGCGGCAAATAAAAGCCGCCCGGCCGCCCATCGTCGAGTGATCGAGGTTTCCCGATCAGATTTTTCACGAGTCCGGTCACCCCCGGGCCCATCACGTGTTCGCAAAAATTATGCCCGATATGAGCATTCCCGATTTTCGAAAGCAGCATCAAACGCGCCGATTCCAGCGTCGATGCCCCCAAAACCACCACTTTCGCCTTAGCCTTGTAAGTCTGCTTCGTCACCGTATCGAGGAACGAAACCCCGGTCGCCTTACCATCCACCACGTTGATTTCATACACCGTTGCATTGGTCTGTAAAGTAAGATTGCCAGTATCCATCGCCGGATAAATCAATCCGGTCGGCGAATCGAACGCGGCATGAATATCGCACCCGCCCACGCGCCGGTTGCAGGCTCCGCGGCCGTAACATTTGCTGCGATATTTGTTGTGCTTCAACCCATCGGTGGTCACGCCCGCCCGGTACGGAGTGATCAACCGCCCTCTCTTTTCAAGCGATTGCCGCAGCATCATCTCGCCCGCCATCAGCTTATTCGGGCGCTGAAAAAGACTGTCGGGCAGATGCGGAAGATTTTCCTTTAAGCCCGAGATGCCCAGGTAATTGTCTACGCGATCATAGTAAGGTTCGATGTCGGAATAAGAAATCGGCCAGTCCTCGCCGTAGCCGTCGCGCGACGCGGCTTTGAAATCGAGATCGGACAAACGGAGCGCTAAACGGCCCCAAATCGTCGTTTTCCCGCCTAAAGTGCGCGCGCGGACCCACGCATAATTCGAACCCGTGTAAGGATGATCTTTTTCATCCACCACAATGTTTTTCGAATAGTCGGTGCCGCTCCAGCCCTGCACATACGAAAACACATGCTGAAATCGCGATCCCTTGGCATAAGGCGGTTTGCGAATGTTGTATTCGTTCAGCGTCAGCGCGTGATCGTTGGGAGGCATCTCGCCCCGGCGGGGATGATCGTAGGGCCACTCCATCGACTTCAATTCGCTTTCGATCGGAAGCTTGCGGCCCGCTTCCAGCAGCAGCACTTTCATGCCGTGCGAAGTCAGAACATGAGCGGCCATGCCGCCGGCCGCGCCGGAGCCGACGATAACTGCGTCGTAGGTTGTTTCTAAGTCGCTATCAGGCATGCGTCATCCATACTATCTTGGAAAGACCATGTCCAATAATCCTGACCGTAGTTTTGGATTCGCCACGCGCGCGCTCCACGCCGGGCAGCAGCCGGATGCTGCCACGGGGGCTCGGGCCGTGCCGATTTATCAGACTACTTCGTTTGTGTTCGAAGACACCGCGCATGCCGCGGCGCTGTTCAATTTGCAGCGATTCGGAAACATCTACACGCGCATCATGAACCCGACCACCGCCGTTCTGGAGGAAAGAATGGCGGCGCTCGAGCGCGGCGTGGGCGCCCTGGCGGTGAGCAGCGGACAGGCCGCGCAATTCCTCGCGCTGACCAGTCTGCTGCAAGCGGGCGACGAGATCGTATCGGCGAAGACCTTATATGGCGGCACCTACACGCAGTTCGACGTGAGCTTCCGGCGGCTGGGGATTCAGACTACCTTCGTCGATCCGGACGACCCGGAGAATTTCCGAAAGGCGATTACGTCCGAACACGAAGGCGATTTACGGCGAGACGATCGGCAATCCGGGGATGAACGTCCTCGATATCGCCGCGGTCGCGAAGATCGCGCATGAACACAATCTGCCGCTGGTGATCGATAACACCTTTGCGTCGCCCTATCTGTGCAGGCCGATCGAGCATGGCGCGGATATCGTGGTGCATTCGGCCACCAAGTACATCGGCGGCCATGGGACGTCGATTGGCGGAATCATTGTCGACAGCGGAAAGTTCCCGTGGAATGAAGGAAAGTTTCCGCAGTTGCTGGACCCCAGCCCGGGCTATCACGGGATGAAGTTTTACGAGACCTTTGGCGACCTGGCGTATATCATCAAAGTGCGCGTCGAAGGGTTGCGCGATTTCGGACCGGCTCTGAGCCCGTTTAATTCGTTCCTGTTTCTTCAAGGGCTGGAAACGCTGAAATTGCGAATGGAGTGCCACTCTTCGAACGGGTTGCGTGCGGCGAAGTTTTTGGAAGGCCACAAGAAGGTCGCCTGGGTAAAGTATCCGGGGCTGAAATCGAGTCCTTACCATTCGCTGGCTGAAAAGTATCTTCCGCTGGGCGCGGGCGGCATCTTGACGTTCGGCATCAAGGGCGGGATTGCGGAAGGCCAGAAGTTCATCGAGTCGGCAAAACTGTTCTCACACCTAGCGAACGTCGGCGATGCAAAAAGTCTGGTGATTCACCCGGCCTCGACCACGCATCAGCAATTGTCGACCGATCAACGGCTGGCCGCGGGTATCAGCGACGATCTCGTCAGGCTCTCGATCGGCATCGAAGACATCGATGATATTTTGTGGGATCTAGATCAGGCATTGGGGGCTATTTGAGCGTAGACGGAGTGGGCGCGAGTTCACCGGTTAATTCCGGCCGGTTTGCAAAGACGGCCGAGGACCGGCTGGCGATTCTGGAGAGATACAAGCGAATCGCAATGGTCGGATTGTCGTCGAACCCATATCGTCCAAGCCATTTCGCGGCGATGTATCTGCTGGCGGAGGGCTTTCAAGTGATTCCGGTGAATCCACGAGAAAAGGAGATCCTGGGGCAGGTTTGCTATCCCTCGGTGACGGCGATTCCAGGCGGAGTGGACGTGGTCGATATTTTTCGAGAGCCGTCGGCCGTGCCGGCGATCGTGGATGAAGCGATCGCAGCGGGGGCTAAGGTGGTTTGGATGCAACTGGGCGTGATTCACGAAGAAGCAGCGGCAAAAGCGGTCGCGGCGGGGCTCGAGGTAGTGATGGACCGATGCATGAAAATCGAGCACGCGCGGTTTTTCGGCGGATTGAACATGTTGGGATTGAATACGGCGGTGCTAAGTTCGCGCAAGAGAAAGAACACCGGCTAAGAGCCGGCGGTAGGGCATGGCCCTGTGCCACAAGAGGCGGGATGTCATCGGGGTTCTCACCTCAAGAATGGTGTTTGAGTGTAGTCTTCCGAAATACCAGATAGCTTGTTTGATTCCAGGTTGCGATTTGAATGCGAGCTTGCTGTGGTGGCGGTTAGAGTTATTTATCCCCTGTTATGAAAGCGCGGCCTTCTCAGGCACGACTGTCCCCGTTTTCTTGCATGGCTAAGCGTAGCTTTCTCAGGCGCGACAGTCCTCGAGTTTGACCTCGGCTCATACCCTGTCTGTCCCTATTTTTCGGGCCCAAAAGTGACACCGGCCTCTGTAGACGCGGGGTGGGTCAAATGCTACAGTTCGCCTCGCCCTTGCAAGTGATAAACTTCTCCCCATGAAACGATTGTTTTTTTTGGGAATTCTTATGGGCACGACAACCGTGGCTAGCCCGATCTTAGTCGGCCCAATTCCCATGGCCGGCTCGGGAACCTATTCGTGGACGTACGGGAGTGGCCCGGAGGTCGCATTCACCGCGTCTGGAAATAATGGCAGCGATAGTGCGGGGTTGTCGGTAAGTGAGGCACCCGACGATATGTCTAGGTTTCTAGGGCTACCATCCTCCTTCTCTAATCTAGGATGCGAGTGGCTTGGATCGGCAACAATTGACGGCTTAACTGGAATGAACGCTTGTCTGTTTCATTCCGGTGATGGCGCCTCATGGAGTGAGCTTGGCAATGGCAGCGGGTCAATTAGCATCTTCGACTCTGAGAGCAATCTTTTAGCTACTGCGACCTTAATCGGCTACGTGCAGTACACAAACATTATAGAGACCTACTTGGGGAACACGCTTGTTGGCGTCAATGCCGATCTTAATATCGTCCCCACTCCAGAGCCCAGTGGCGCGCTGATGATCGGGGTCGGAGCGATGGCTCTCCTAGCCGTTCAGCAATATCGAACGCGAAGGCACCAACTCCAGTGGGATGCGGAACTGGATCGGTTGGGGCGGAAATAAATATAAGAGCGTAGCGTAATTTGGGCTGGCAAAGGGCGGGGGCAACCGGCAGTGATAAGCTGCGCCAACGAGAGTTCCTTTCTTGGGGAATCTGATCTTTCTACCGGCAGTGGCGGCTTACGGACAAGCGGCGAGACCGATGCATACACCGAGCAATCAGCCGATTGCCAATCGACCGCAGGCTGCCAGCCTGCCCCACTCTAAGTCCAATCAATAACTGCCTTCACAACCCCCGCCTCCCTATTCAGCCACAGAGGAAACTTCTTTTCCATCTCCTCCGGCCGCACGAAATCCGTGGGCCACGCCGATACATCCATCGCCCCGCTCTCCATTAAATCAAGCACGCGATGATGCTCGGCGGACGTGCTGTTGCGGCTGGCTAAGATGGTCGCCTCCCGCCGGTGCAGATCGGGATCGAACAACGAAATCTTGTCATTGATCAACCCCACAAAAATCAGCTTGCCGCCTTGCTCCAGCAACTGAATGGACACTTCCATGGAGCCTCGGTCGCCGGTACAGTCGAACACCAGCATCGAAGCTTCCTCGTGCCGAGCCTCCTCATGCGAAGGATAATATCGCCTCAGCCCGTAATGACGAGCTGCAAACTCCAACCGCTCCGGAATCTTCTCTACCACGCCAATATCGGCGCCCGCCAATCGCAGAAATTCAATCACCGAGAGCCCGATAGGTCCCGCACCCACAACAATCGCTCGATCCCCCGCCTGAGCCTCGGCACGTCCCACGGCGTGGATGCCCACGCCCAGCGTCTCGACCAGCGGAATCTGCACCGGCGGCAGTTTTTCGCATTTATAAAGCTGTTTCGCCGGAATCAGAATACGGTCGCGCATGCCTCCATCGGAGTGAACGCCAATCACGCGCATCTTCGCGCAGCAATTCGTCCGCCCGCGCAGGCAAGCCGAACAAATCCGGCAGGTCATATACGGATTCACCGCGCACTTGTCACCGGCCTTCAGTTCGTTGACCGTCGACTCGATCACCTCGACCGCCAATTCATGCCCCAGAATCCGCGGATAAGTAAAAAACGGCTGCGTCCCCTCAAACGCGTGCAGATCGGTCCCGCAAATGCCAACGGTCAGCACCCGCACCAGCACTTCACCGGGCCCCGGGCTGGAGGGCTGCGCCGTCTCGCCAAGCATGAGTCGACCGGGCTGTTCAAGAGTAACTGTCTTCACTTTTTTCAATGATCACTCTAACAGATGAAGTAGTACACTGTGCCGTTGAGCACCACGAAGACCCTCAAGCGAGTACTCAGCGGAAGCGCCGATGCCTCGACCCGATTTGACGACCTATGCGCTTTACTAGAATCTCTGGGTTTTGACAAACGTGTTCGAGGAAGCCATCATCTTTTTCGCCGAGTAGGCGTAAAAGAGCTAGTCAACTTGCAGGGGGATGGCCACCACGCAAAGCCCTATCAAGTAAGACAGGTGCGGACGATTCTCCTGAGATATAAACTTGAGGATGTAGAATGAACAGATACGAAGTCATCATCTACTGGAGCGACGACGATCAGTCGTTCATAGCGGAAGTACCTGAACTCCCGGGTTGCTCCGTGCACGGCCCCAGTCAAGAAGCCGCGCTCGCCAGCGCGCAAGAAGCGATTCGTCTTTGGATCGATACCGCGAATGAGTTTGGCGATCCGGTTCCAAAGCCCAAGGGCCGAATTATGGTCAGTTAAGGCGCTCTAAACCCGCTATTTTCCCACCACGACAATTGAGAACGTGTCCGGAACCATCTGCCCGCGTCCTGCCCGACCTCCCGGCGGAGCGGGCGTCGGCGCGGTGTATTCGGCCGTGATCAGCAAGATGTTACCCGTCTTGGTATCGAGCGTCAAAGTCTTGGCCCGCACGGGCGTAGTGACGGTCTGCTCCACCACGAAGCCGGTGGGGCTGTTTTCCTTGATCACCGTGAGAGTGCCATCTCCCTGGGAGCTAAAGGCTTCCATCGTTTTCGGATTGAAAACCGCGCCATCGGTTCCCGCGCCCAGCGGCAGCGCGTCGATGATTTTGCCATCCTTGGCGTTCATGATCACCATGGTCTGCGGCTTGCGGCACGACACAAATAAGATCTGATTTTTTAGGTCCATGGCGAGCCCGGCGCAGGTTCCGCCTTTGCCGCCGAGATCGTAATGCGCGGTCACCGTCATGGTTTTCGCATCGATCACCGCGACGTTGTCTTTATCCTCTATGTCCACATAAATATGGCCTTTTCCGTCCGTCACAGCCTGCTCCGGAGCACCGCCGAGGTCGATGGTGCCGGCGATCGAACCGTCTTTTGCGTTGATGACGGTGGCGTTCGGGGCGCTGTGGCTCCAGATGTAGACGCGGTCGTTAAAGGGATCGAACAGGATGCCGTCGGGGCCGCCTTCGACGTCGATCTTTTTGATCACCGCGAGCGTTTTGCTGTCGAACATGACCACCGGTTTGCTGGTGACAAAGCCATGATTCGACTTGGGATCGACAGCGGCTCCGCGGGCGCTTACGTCGGGAATTTCGCCCACCGATTCCAGCTTGTCCAGGTCGAAAACAGTGATGCGCGCGCCCGGCGTGCCGGTCCGCGGAATGTACAAACGGCGGCCGGCGGAATCGGCGTAAACGTAATCAAAACCGCCGGCGCCGCCGACTTTTGCAGTCTTTAGAATCTTATAAGGGCCTTGCGCGAAGAGAGAAAGAGCTGTTGCGAAGATCAGGCAGATGCGGGTCATGATCCGTTAGCATATCACTATGTCAAAGATGCTAGAGGAGATCCGGGAGCAGCCGGTGACGCTCGATCGGACGCTGCGGATGGGCCTGAAGGCAGCGGCGAGACTGGCGCGCCAAGTGGCCCTGAAACGCCCCAAACTGATCGTTCTGGCGGCTCGCGGGACCTCCGATAATGCGGCGCAATTTGGGCGGTATCTGCTGGAAATCACCACCGGCATCCCAGTGTCGCTCGCGGCGCCTTCGTTATTTACTCTTTACGATGCCAAGATCAGCCTCAAAGAAGCCTTAATCGTCGCTATTTCGCAGTCGGGGGAATCGACGGACACGAACCTGGTGCTCGAGCGAGGGCGTGAGCAGGGGGCCCTTACGGTCGGAATTACGAATGAGCCGGCGAGCTCACTGGCGAAGCTGGCGGAGCATGTATTTTTTGTGCGGGCGGGACGCGAGAGGAGTGTGGCGGCGACGAAAACCTATACCGGGCAGGTGATGCTGCTGTATCTGCTGGCGCATGCGATGGGGGGCAAGATCCGGATCGACGATCTGCGCAAGGTTCCGGATTGGGCGGCCGGCGCGCTGGAGCTGGAATCGGAAATTACGGCGCGGGCGGAGCGGTACCGGTTCATGGAGCGCGCGGTGGTGGTTGGCCGAGGGCTGAATTACGCGAACGCATTCGAGTTCGCGCTGAAGATGATGGAGACATGCTACGTGGTGGCGGAGCGATTCTCGTCGGCGGATTTTTTGCATGGGCCGATCGCAATGGTGGAGAGATCGTTCCCGCTGTTCCTCTTCGCGCCGTCCGGCGTGACCTGGGAGGGGACGCGGGACATGCTGGAACGGCTGGCGGCGTTGAACGCGGAGACGCTAATCTTTACGGACTCCAGCAACCGGGCGGCGGTCGAATCGCACGCGCGGGCGGTGGTCATCCCGGCGAAGCTGTCCCGCAAGAGCACTCGGCCGGAGGAGTTGTATACGCCGATTCCTTATATTATTCCGGCGCAAATTTTCGCGGCGTCGCTGGCGGAGTGGAAGGGGATCGATCCGGATGCGCCGCGCACGTTGAGCAAAGTTACGCGTACACTCTAACCGCCGAAGCGGGCAGGTCGGGAACCTGCCCCACGCGGAGGCCCCATGCGTTAGCTTGGGGCTATTATTTTTTCCGGTGAAAGCCCCAAGCTGACGCATGGGGCTGAATTGCCAGTGCGCCGCGCACGTTGAGTAAAGTTACGCGTACACTATGAAATTGTCTAGCAGTGGGTGAGGAGGCTATGAGAATTAAGCGGCGCACGAAGCGGTTTCTTATACGGGTATTGATTGCCATCCCGGTTGTAATGCTGGGTGCGTTTCTTTATTTGGTGCTGCGGCGGCCGTCGCAGGCGGCTCCGTCGAACGTGGTAGTGAGAGCGACGCCGGAGAGGCTCGAGCGGGGGAAATATTTGTTTACCACGCTCCTCGATTGCGATGGCTGCCATTCCGAGCGCGATTTCTCCCGCCTGGGAGCGCCGGTAGTGCAGTCCGGACGGGGCAAGGGCGGACCGATGCAATTGGAAGGACTGCCCGGTCAGGTGAATGCCGCCAATATCACTTCGGACAAAGAAACCGGCATCGGCGCATGGACTGACGGGGAAAAAATCCGCGCCATACGCGAGGGGATTTCGAAGGACGGGCACATGCTGTTTCCTTTGATGCCCTACCCGGGCTACCGGTATTTGAGCGATACCGACGTGCAATCCCTGGTGGCTTACTTGAACACGCTGCCGCCGGTTCGCAACTATGTTCCGCGCAGCAATATCTCGTTTTTCGTTTCGCTGATGGTGAAGGGCGTACCAACGCCGGTGGCCGCTCGCGGCGTTCCGGAAGTGGATAAGGACGGGGGCGAGATTTATGGGGAGTACCTGGTTTCCATTGCCGGATGCGAGGAGTGCCACACTCCCTTTAAACGCGGGCAGCCGGACGTTTCAATGCGGTTCGGGGGAGGGCGAGTATTCGCGACTCCGAACGGATCTGTAGTGAGCTCGAACATTTCGCCCGATAACGAAACGGGAATCGGCAAATGGGACTACCTCCGCTTCCGCGATCGGTTGCACGGGTACCGGCAATACGCGGAACTTCCCAAAGTGGGTCCGGAGCGGTTCACGCTGATGCCGTGGATTGCCTATCAAAACCTGACCGATCACGATATGGAGGCGATTTTACTTTTTCTGAGATCGCGGAGGCCGATCACGAACTTCGTAGTGCCGCATCCAGGGTATGCGGAAGTGAAGCAGTAGTGAGTACTATCTTTCCGCGGCCAGTCTCAGAGAAAACTTTACTATCCCCTCCATAACTGTCGGAGTTCTGTGTCGGCGTTGAGGACGAGGCCATCCCGCGAAACATTCTCTTACCGAACCCCGACAGTCATGGAGGGGACATGCTATCGAACTCGCTGCGACAGAGCTTTGGCACAGGCTTCAGCCTGTGAGCTTGAGCGATACGTAGCTACTTCAGCTCCGCCATCATGCCGGGCAGGCTCCACTGCATGGGCAGGCTGCCGGCGGCCCAACCGAACTCGGCCGTCAAGACCTTACCGACATCGTCCTGAGTCTTGCCTTCGTGAATCAGACCGGCGACGCGATTGCGGAGCTTCTCCACGTTATTGCGGTAAGTGAGCAGGCCGGCTTTATTGGTCACGTTGCCGTGTCCGGGGATCACGGTGTCGAAATCGAGCTTCATGGCGCCATCGAGCGTCTTAGTCCACTCGACCACGCTGCCTCCGCCGTTGTAATCGATGAGCGGCGATGCGCCGGCCATCAGGTCGCCGGTGTGAATGGTTTTGAGCGCCGGAAAATAGACGACGGCGTCGCCATTCGTGTGGCCCCGGCCGAAGTAGCGCGCGCGAACTTCCTTCCCACCCAGGAATACCGCGGTCTCCTCTGTGAAGGTGACGCTGGCGGGCACCATGTTGGGAGGCGCGTTGGGCTGCTTCTTCTCGATGATGTTGGCTCGCGCATTCGAGGTGGAGATGATTTGCACCGTGGGCGCGAACTTCACGTTGCCGCCGCTGTGATCGCCGTGATGATGGGTGGAGAGGATGTACTTGATCGGCTCAGAGGTGACGCTTTTCACCTTGGCCACGATCTGATCGTAATCCTGCTCATATTTGTCGTCGACCAGGATGACGCCTTCGCCAGTGACGTAGACCGCGACGTTACCGCCGTCGCCGACGATCTGGTAGAGGCCGTCTTTGACTTTGCTGATAGTCAGCTGCGGGGGCGGTGTCGTCTGCGTGTAAGCTACCCAGGAACCCAGGAGGAAGACAAGTCCTCCAGCAAGACGTACGGTTATGCGGCTCATCTGGAAAACTATATCAGACTCTACTCCCTGAAGACCGATGCTTTTGTGGCGCGCGCCTCCAGGCGTGCTGCGTCGGCAGTCATGCCGACGGCCGAACATGTCGAGACGACTCTCGACACGGCACGCCTGGAGGCGTACGCTACAAACTTCTGGTAAGCCCGGCAAGACTATTCATCTCGCAACGCAGTCATCGGATCCAGCCGCGACGCCCGTCGGGCAGGCAGGAACCCGGCCAGCGCTGCAACTACCGCCAACACCACCGCGGCGAGCGATAACGTCCACGGATCGTTCGCCTTCATCCCGTACAGAAAGCTCTCAATGAACCGCGTAGTGCCGATCGCGACTCCCATTCCGATTACCAGGCCGACCCCGATCAGGATCGCGACCTCGCGCAGAACCATCCTCAGCACTCGCGCCTGCTCCGCCCCCAGTGCCATGCGAATCCCGATTTCGTTCCGCCGCCGCGCGACGTTATAGGACATGACTCCGTAAAGCCCGATCATCGCCAGCACCAGCGCCAGCCCGCCGAAAAATCCCGACAGCGTGGCCAGCAGGCGTTCGCGGGCCAGCGATTCGTCCACCTGCACGGCTAGCGATTTGAATTGCAGCGACACGTCGCGATTCACATCCGCGATGGCGGCCTTCGCCCCCGAGATCAAGTTGGTGGGCGCGCCCGCGGCGACTCGCATTTCGAACGTTGTAGAGCTGAACGGCTTGGCTTCCTGGTTCACCGCGACGTACGCGGTGGGCAGAATGTCCTCGCGCAGCGACCGGTATTTCGCGTCCTTGACGACACCGACGATCTCGACCGGATCGCTCAGCTTGTTGCCTTCCTCGACGCGATAGCGCTTGCCGATGGGACTCCTCCCGGCGAAGAACTTATTCACCATGGTCTGGTTCACGATGGCGACCTGGGGCGACTCCGGCGTATCGTGCGAATTGAAATCGCGCCCGGCGACCAGGTCCGTGTCCAGCGTTTCGAAGAACCGATCGCTCACGCGATTGAAGTACACCAGGGTGTCGTCGCGGCCCTTGGACGCGTACCCTTCGATCTGCAAATTGTCATTCCAGGACGAGCCGCTGATCGGCGTGAGATTCGATTCGCTGGCGGAGCGCACCGCGGGCAGCGCGCGCAGACGATCCAGCATTTCCTGATACACGGCGCGCCGCCTCTCCGGCGGATAGTTCCCGTTCCGCAGGTCGACGTCGATCAGCAGAATGTGCTCGCGCTCAAACCCCGAGTTCAGCGTTTCGAGCTTGAAAAACGTGGTCAGCATCAATCCCGCGCCCACCACCAGCACCAGCGACAAGGCTACCTGCAATACGACCAGCGCTTTTCCCAGACCGAATCTCGATCCTTCAATTACGCCGCGCGCATTCGCCTTCATCGCGGACTGCGGATTGACGCGCGTGCCGCGCCACGCAGGCGCGAGGCCGAATAACAGGCCGGTCAGGATCGCGACGCCGGCCGTGAATGCTAGCACGCGTCCGTCGATGCTCAGGTCGAGAAAAACTCTGCCGCGTCCCGACGACAGGAACCCGACCAGCAGTCGCGCGCCCCACTGCGCGAACAGGACTCCGAGCGCCGCGCCGCCGAGCGATAGAACCAGGCTCTCGGTCAGCAACTGCCGGATCAGCCGTGCTCGCCCCGACCCCAGTGCCATGCGAATCGCGATTTCCCTCTGCCGCGCAGCGCTGCGTGCCAGCAGCAGATTCGCCACGTTCGCGCAGGCGATCAGCAGCACTACGCCGACGATCGCCATCAGGACCATCAGCGCCTGGCGGTATTGCCTTCGAAGGTTCGATAACCCGCTGGCGGCAGGCTGAGTTTCGAAAGTGCGCTT
Organism: Bryobacterales bacterium; assembly: GCA_963813145.1. GTDB lineage: Bacteria > Acidobacteriota > Terriglobia > Bryobacterales > Bryobacteraceae > Palsa-187. The sequence continues at coordinate 631,017 of CAWEXX010000004.1, read as the reverse complement.
CAGATACTGGGCCGCATCATCCGGCCTCCAGTTCTTGGGCTGGGTCGCTTTCATGATTTCCGGAGCCAGAGTTTTCAGGCGCGCCGTGGCCTGACTCGCGGAGATTCCCGGCTTAGGCCGGGCGATGACCCGCAACCACCACGAGCTGCGCTGATCAAGCGAGCTGTTCTCGCCGCGAATGATTTTTTCCGAGCAAAGAGGCGCATAAATATCCATGACGCTGCCGACATCGACGCCCGTGAATCCCGGCTCGAGCACGCCCAAAATCTCGAACGGATGATTGTCGAGCGAGATGGTCTTGCCCACGATATCCGCGCGCCCTCCGTATTCCTTCTGCCAGAAACCGTGACTCAGCACGGCGGTCCCGGGGCACCCCCGCTTGTCGTCGGCCATGGTGAAATACCGGCCCAGCACCGTGCGCAGGCCAAGGGTATCGAAGAATTGTCCGGCTACAAGTCGGCCTTCCGCAAACCGCGCTTCCCCGCCCGCCGCCAGATTGAAGCGCCCGCCGCCATAGGAAAAGATCCCGGAAAATACGTCCTGGCGGTCGCGCACCTGCTCCCAGACCGGATTGGTGAAGGAGGGGGACTCGTCGAACATCACCTGGATCAGCTGCTCGGGATGACTGACGGGCAGCGTCTTCAGAATCACGGAATCGATCAGGCTGAAAATCGCGGTATTCGCGCCTATTCCCAGCGCCAGCGAAAGAATCGCCACCGCGGCGAACCCTGGGCTGGACCGAAGGGCGCGAAACGCATAACGGAGATCCTGCAGCACGGCGTCGGGCATATGGACGGTTTGACGCCGCGAGAATTGACTGGTTAGCAGCCTGCGATGCTGACCGGATGATTTGCTGGCAATTCAGAGTTTCGCTGGTGCTGGCAGAGACAACTAGTGGCCTGTCTCAGAGAAAGCGTTACTTGTCCCCTCCATAACTGTCGGGGTTCGGTGTCGGCGTATGAGGGAGGCCATCTCCTATGTACGGCCGGGGACATAGGTAACACTTTAGCCCGGCGACATGGGTGACACTTTTCGGAGAGGTGTTTGGTCGCCTTTGGTGAGTATAAACAGGATCGTCGGGCCTGTGGGAATGTGGGAATCGCCGTGGCGATTTCCAAGGGCGGTGGGAAGAGTGGAAATCCGCTGTTTGGATTTCCACGCTTTCCACCGCCCGTCATTTCCTCAGGCCTGTTGGGTCCGCAGCTGACGCGGCAACTGCCGATGAAAGCGGGGGCGGAAGGTGTCGAACCAGCCGATCACCAGCGGGCCGTACAACACTTCGTAGTAGCGATCGTCACTCGCCCGCAGCCCGAGATATTCATACGCGAAAGTCTCGCTGACAAACGTGCGCTGGCCGTTCCATCGCATCTCGCCCTTTTGTGAGATCCGCCGCACGTGGACGTCGGCGTCGTATTCCACCTCCGGCACGCGCCGCGGAAACGCCCGCAGGGAGCGCGCGTAGCAACTCGCCGGCGTCCGATAGTCGAGCGATTCATGCGGCCGCTCGTGGTTATAGATTTTCTGCCAAGCATGAAACGCGTCCTGTTGCCGACGCGGATTACGCTCCGGCGGGCGTAGCGTTTCCTGCTTGAGTGTGCGATGCATGCGCTCATGCCGGCCGTTGTCCTGCGGCGATGCGGGACGGCTTCGTTGGGCGACGATTCCTAACCGGACCCAGCGCATGGACAACCGGCTGAGGCCTCCCGGAGCCCGGCTGGCAAAGGGCGCGCCGTTATCGGTGTGAATCACGGCGGGCATTCCATATTCACGAAACGCTATGTCGAACAGCGCCTCCACATGCGCCCGATCGGTCTTGGCCGCGATCTGGCAGCACAGCAAATAGCGGCTGTGCGCGTCGGTGATGGTCAGCGGATCGCAGCGCGTGCCGTCGGCGGTCAGGAACCATCCCTTGAAATCGGCGCACCAGGTCTCATTGGCCTGGGCCACGGCGGCGATGGGCGGCCCGTACAGCGGCGTCCGCACGCGACGCCTCCGCGGATGACTCAGCCCTTTGCTGCGCAGCAACTCCGCGATGGTGCTCGCCGCCGGGACCTTCTGATCGGGCACCGCCTGCGCCAGTTTCACCGCCAGCTTGCGCGGTCCCCAGCCCCAGCGCAGCCGCGCCTCGACGATCCGCGCAATCATCTCTTCGCTCAGCCGCTGCGGGCTCCGGTGCGGAGCGCGGCTCCGATCCCGCAACCCGCCGCTCCCTTCCACCTGATGACGATCCAGCCACTTGTAGATCGTCTTGCGCGACACCCCGTAGCTTTCGGCGAGCCAGACAATACTTTCTCCTTCGTCGTGTAACCGAATCAGTTCGACTCGTTGTTCCATTGTTCCGTCTTCCTTCCATGGCATCGCCTACCACCTTGGCGTGCTTTGCTAAGGTCGACCTGATCCACCCATCGTCAATGAACTGTCACCCATGTCCCCGGACTAAAGTGTCACCCATGTCCCCGGTCCGTACCCCCACCGAACCCCGACAGTCATGGAGGGGTCATGCTAACGAACTCGCTGAGACAGACCACAAGTTTTTGCGCCGAACCTCTCATCTACACTAAAAGATTGATACGTCACGCCATCTGCAACGAGATTTTTCAAGGCTGGTCCTTCGCCGACGCTGCGAAGTTCGTCCGCTCCACCGGCTACACCGGCCTCGAAATCGCGCCCTTCACGCTCGCCGAAAGTCCTTCCGGTATCACACAAGCCCAGCGAGCCGAATATCGCGGCATCCTTCAATCTGAAGGACTAGCCTTCGTCGGCCTCCACTGGCTGATGGTTTCTCCCAAAGGCCTGCACGTCACCACGCCAGATGCGGCGCTACGCGATCGGAGCTGGCAGCACATTCGCGACCTCATCGATCTGTGCGCCGATCTTGGACCGGACGGAATCATGGTTTTTGGCTCCCCCGTGCAGCGGTCGTCGACCGGCGGATCCACGGTCGCGGAAGCCACCACTCGCTACATAGAGGGCCTCGCGAGCGTCGCACCTCAGGCGGAGCAGCGCGGCGTCACCATGCTGGTCGAAGCCTTGCCCATCGAGCAATCGGACGTCGTAACTTCGCTTGCCGAAGCGGTGTCGATCGTGCGCCAGATCGGCAGCCCCGCGATTCGAACCATGTTCGATACGCACAACGCCGTGAATGAAACGGAGCCGCACGCGGCGCTGATCGAAAATTATTTCGACGTCATCCGGCACGTGCATGTCAACGAAATGGACGGCCGTCATCCTAGCAAGGGAAACTACGATTTCAAGCCTGTCTTGCGCACGCTCGAGCGACTCGGCTACAAAGGGTGGGTCTCGCTCGAAGCGTTTGACTTTTCGTTCGGCGCGGAGACCATCGCGCGCGAATCCATCGACTATTTGAACGGGGAAATGGCTAAATCAGCATGAAGAAATATGTTGTCACGGGAGGCGCGGGCTTCATCGGCTCGGCGCTGGTGAGAACGCTGCTCGCCGAAGGCGCGGAGGTCGCGGTAATCGACAACCTGCTCAGCGGCCACGAAAAAAACCTGGCAGAGGTTCGCGATCGCATCTCGGTTCACATCGCCGATATTCGCGAAGGAGCCGTCATCGCACCGATCATCCACGGAGCCGATACGGTGTTCCACCTCGCCGCGATTCCGTCGGTGCCCAGGTCCATCGACCAGCCTCGGCCATCGCACGAAGTGAATATCGACGGGACATTTGAAGTGCTGGAAGCGGCGGTCAAATGCAAGGTGCGCCGGGTGGTCTATGCGGCCTCCTCCTCCGCGTATGGCGACAGCGAGACGCTGCCGAAAATCGAGACCATGCTCGCCAGGCCCAAATCGCCATACGCTGTCCAGAAGTATGTGGGCGAGCTCTACGCCTCGGTGTACGCGTCCTGCTTCGGCCTCGAAACGGTGGCGCTGCGATTCTTTAATGTGTACGGTCCGCGCCAGGATCCGTCGAGCGCCTACTCCGGCATCCTGAGCCTGTTCATGAAGCATCTGATCGCTCGCACCTCGCCCACCATATTCGGCGACGGCGAACAGTCGCGCGACTTCACTTATGTAGAGGATGTCGCCGCGTTGTGCCTGAAGGCCGCCCACGCGCCGGGCGTCTCCGGAAAAATGTTCAACGCCGGCAACGGGGGCCGCTATACGCTCAAGGAAATCTGGAAAATGCTGGAGGGTTTTGAAGGTGTCGAGATCCCGCTGAAATACGGTCCTCCGCGCGCGGGCGATGTGCGCCACTCGCTGGCGGACACCACGGCGGCGAAGGCCGGGCTAGGCCACGCGCCGCAATTCACGATTCAAGAAGGACTGAGAAAGACCCTCGCGTGGTACAAGACGTCGCTGTAAAAGAGGATGCTGAAAACTAAAACAACCGCTCCCTATGGTCACGGCTCGGTAGACCTGCTACGCACCACCACCTGTCCTACCGAGCCGCGACCACAGGGAGCGGAGTCTGGAATCAATCGTGACTGACGACAAAAAGCCAGGCTACCGCGGAGGCCGCCCCCGCATGGGAGGTCCTCGCCGCAGCGATGTTCCCGCTGAGCGGCCGCATGCGCAAGGTCCGCAGGCTCCGCTCCAGCGCCTCCGGAAGCGCGTGCTGTTCGTGTGCATCGGCAACTCCTGCCGCAGCCAGATGGCCGAAGGTTTCGCCCGAGCTTATGGGGCCGATGTGATGGTGGCGGCCAGCGCCGGGTTGAGTCCCGCCGCGATCGTGCAACCGCTCACTACCCAGGTGATGGCCTCCCGCAACGTCCGCATCGACGGTCAGTTTCCTAAAGGGATGGAAATCCTCACACGGGAGAAGTTCGACGTGATCGTCAACATGAGCGGCGAAAAACTTCCCGTCGCACCCGGCGCGAAGACCAGGGAGTGGTCCGTCCGCGATCCCATCGGCCAGACAGAAGCGGTTTATAAAAGCGTCGCCGAACAGATCGAAGGCCTGGTCATGCGGCTGATCCTCGAACTGCGCGCGTCGACACTTTAGTACAATAGAAAAAGTCGTCTCGTGCGGATATGGCGGAATTGGCAGACGCGCGTGGTTCAGGTCCACGTTCTCGCAAGGGAGTGGAGGTTCAAGTCCTCTTATCCGCACCAATAAGTCCGTTGTAGGGCAGCGCCGTGCCCTGCCCCCAGCCCGCCATGCGTAAGAGGCTGCTGAAAAACCAATATTGGCCGCCGATGAACACCGATGAACGCGGATAAGACCATTTGTTTTCCATCGGCGTTCATCAGCGTTCGTCGGCGGCCAATATAGTTTTTTGAGTTTTTCATCAACCTCGTAAGCATGCGGATAGGCCCTCAATCCGCGTACCTTATTTGAACCGCCATGCGTAAGCATGCGGGCTAACGCTCAATCTCCGCATCAGGTTCCGGCGGAAGAGAGGCGCACGATCGTTGATTTTCGTTCTGACCAGACGGCGGATGCCCGGGATGTGGTGAGCGGAAATTCCCCGCACGCTTACGCACGGGGTTCAACCCCGCATCCTTGCTATCCGCGTCCGTTAACCAGACGAACCTCCGTCCTCGCCGGATGTAACACACCGGCAGAAAAAGGAAGCTGTCCGTACAGGAAATGAAAAACGCTGGTCGCGCGCGAATTACGCTACGCGACGTCGATTACGGTGTCTTCGATCGGAGTGTCCTGGAAACGCAACGCCGCTGCTTCTTCCAGTGACATGATCTCGGGTCCGCCCGATTTTTCCTTGGTGCCCGCCTGTTGTCGTTTCTCGGCCTTGTCGCGCTGCTTTTCAACGCGGGCGAGTTCTTTCTGGCGCTTCTTGAAAGTAGAATGCGAACGTCCAGCCATAAGATTCTCCCCTGATTTTCTTCAGCCGGGTTTCAATGCCCAGCTGTATAAATTAAAAACTTCTTAGCCCGCAAGCGACGCGCCTGCGCTCAGCCTGCGGGCCGTGCATCTAATTTTTAGATGCGGAAACTACCAGCGCGGTTCACGCCGCTGACGAGGCCCGCCTTGACCACGTCCACCGCCGCCGCCAAACCCTCCGCCGCCACCCGGTCCACGTCCACCGCCGCCGCCCGCCGGCTTCGGCCTTGCTTCATTAACGTTCAGAGCGCGACCCCCGACATTCGCGCCGTTTAACGCCGTGATTGCTCGATCCGCTTCTTCTGTGTCCGTCATTTCAACGAACGCAAATCCCCGCGAGCGGCCAGTTTCCCGGTCCGTCATCAGGCTCACGCGCTCCACGGTACCATACGCTTCAAACAGCGAGCGAACCGTATCTTCCGTCGCGCCAAAATCCAGATTCCCTACGAATATGTTCTTCAATGTCTTCTTCTCCTAACGGGTTGAAAGCGGCGACAAACGGAGGCGGGGACATCATGAGCCAGGGCTTGCGGGACAATCAAACGCCAACTTAAGTGTATCACCTCAGTCAATTCGTGGGAAGTCCAAATAATGGAATCCAGGGGCCCGGTTAATAGTATCCTCGAAGGGATCACGTATGAAAAACAAAGTCTTAATCGGCCTCGCCCTGGGCGGACTCCTGGGCATCTTCGACGGCCTCACTGCCTGGTTCACCCCGGAGGTCCGGTCCCAACTCGCAGGGATCGTTTTTGGGTCTTGCTTCAAAGGAATCCTGACCGGAGTCGCCGCAGGTTTCTTTGCCAGGAAGGTCCACAATCTTGCCTACGGAATCCTGCTCGGGCTGCTAGTAGGAATGGCCTTAAGTTACGGCGTCGCAGCCATGCAGGGAAAATACTATTTTGAAATCATGCTCCCCGGCAGCATCCTGGGAGCAATAGTGGGCTTCGCCACCCAACGCCTGCCAAGAACCGCCTCATAAGCGTCACCCTTCTATCGTCCGGCCCTTCAGAGCCGCGACCATCGGGAGCGGTCAGTCTTTGGTAGTTGCGAAATATGCCATTTGGCGGTATACTATTTCTACGGTGGTGCAAAACCGGGCGATCCCACCATTGGCGATAGCGTGAGGCCAATGGCGGGATCGGTTCTTCACATCATCTTCCCGCGAATTAAACTGCATTTTTACAATAAGATACCGCTCCTTGACAACGGCCTTAACCAAGGTCCATAATAATCTAGGACTGAAAAGGTCTGGGATGTGTTGAAACTCACCAAAAAAGCGGATTATGGGCTGATCGCACTGCGCCACTTGGCGACGCGCGAAGGTGGGTGTGCGTCGACCAAGGAAATCGCCGATTCGTATCATATCCCCATGCCTCTGCTGTCTAAAGTCCTGCAAAAGCTGGTGCGTTCCGGCCTGCTCACTTCGGAGCAAGGGACCAACGGAGGCTATCGTTTATCGCGCGCTCCGCAGGAAATGACCACGCTCGAGGCGATCCGCGCTATCGACGGGCCGATCATTCTAACGCATTGTTTTACCGAACATACCGATTGCGACCAGAGCAGTTTGTGCCCTGTTCGCGAGCCTTTGCGCAAAGTACATGAAGGAATCCTGCGACTTCTGTCGGGCATCACCATCTCAGATTTAGCGCACGACGAGATGCAGATTCCTGGCATTTTGACCATTCAGCCGTCCTTAGGAAGCCATACCCGATGAAACTGCCGATTTACATGGATAATCACGCCACCACGCCGCTCGATCCGCGTGTGTTTAAGGCCATGACGCCGTACTTTACCGAAATTTTCGGCAACGCCGCCAGCCGGAATCACAGCTTTGGATGGGAAGCGGAAGAGGCCACCGAGAAGGCTCGCAAACAGATCGCGGACCTGATCGGCGCGACCGCCAAAGAGATCGTGTTTACCAGCGGCGCGACGGAATCGAACAATCTGGCGCTGAAGGGCGTGGCCGATATGTATGCCGAAAAAGGCAATCATATCATCACAGCGGCAACGGAACACAAAGCGATCCTCGATACCTGCAAGCGCCTGGAACACGGCGGAATCCGCGTCACCTACCTGCCGGTGCAGCAGAACGGGCTGATCGACTTGCAGCAATTGAAGGACGCGATCACGGATAAGACCATTCTGGTCAGCATCATGTATGCGCAGAACGAAATCGGCGTGATTCAGCCGATCGCCGAAATCGGCAAGATCGCCAAAGAGCGCGGCGTGCTGGTGCACACCGACGGAACTCAGGCGATCGGCAAGATTCCGGTCAACGTGATCAAAGACAATATCGATCTGATGTCATTGAGCGGACACAAGATCTACGGACCCAAAGGGCGTCGGCGCATTGTATGTTCGCCGCCGGAATCCACGAGTGCAGTTGACCGCGCAGATGGACGGCGGAGGGCACGAGCGCGGGATGCGTTCCGGAACCCTAAACGTTCCTGGAATCGTCGGGCTGGGCGAAGCTTGCGCGATCTCGAAACTGGAGATGGCGGAAGAAGCCAAGCGCCTGGAATACCTCCGCGACAAGATGAAAGACCGTTTGCTTGCCTCACTTGACGAGGTTTACATCAACGGAACGATGGAACACCGGCTGCCGAACAATCTGAACATCAGCTTTGCGTACGTCGAAGGCGAATCGCTGCTGATGGGGATCAACGACATCGCGGTATCGAGCGGGTCGGCCTGCACCTCGGCAACGCTGGAACCATCTTATGTATTGAAAGCTTTAGGCGCTGGCGACGACTTGGCGCATTCTTCCATCCGGTTCGGGTTGGGACGGTTCAATACGGAAGAAGAAGTGGATTACGTGACGGCGAAGGTGATCGAGGTAGTGAAGAAACTGCGCGAGCTCTCGCCGCTTTACGAAATGTTCAAGGAAGGCATCGACCTTTCAAAGGTTCAGTGGACGGCTCACTAAGGAGATACAGATGGCATATTCAGAGAAAGTAATCGATCACTACGCAAATCCCCGGAACGTGGGTTCCATGGACAAGTCCGATCCCAACGTGGGGACGGGCATGGTCGGCGCGCCGGAGTGCGGCGACGTGATGAAACTCCAAGTCAAAGTGAACCCGGCGACGGGGATCATTGAAGACGCGAAGTTCAAGACGTTCGGCTGCGGCAGCGCGATTGCCAGTTCTTCATTGGCGACCGAATGGCTGCGCGGCAAGACTGTCGACGAAGCGCTCGCGATCAAGAACACCGACATCGTGAACGAATTGAGCCTGCCGCCGGTGAAGATTCACTGCTCGGTGCTGGCTGAGGACGCGATCAAAGCAGCGATTAGCGATTACAAGCAAAAAGCTGCCAAAGCGTAAGTTATGGTTCAGGTAACACCGAAGGCGGTTCAGAAGATCCGTGAGGCGTTCGAGCGTGAAAAAGTCACGGGAGGGCTGCGCCTGGGCGTGTTGGGCGGAGGCTGCTCGGGCTTGAGCTATCAGTTCAAATTCGACCCCAAGCCCCGGCCGACCGACCAGGTGCTGAAGTTCGACGACGTGAATGTGTTTATCGATCCGAAGAGTCTCGTGTTCCTCGAAGGGATGACTTTGGATTGGAAGGACTCGCTGATTCATTCCGGGTTCGTTTTTGAGAATCCGAATGCGAAGAAGAGTTGCGGGTGCGGGACTTCGTTCTCTGCTTAAGCAAAGAATAGTTGGCCGCCGATGAACGCAGATGAACGCCGATTCAAATTTTATGAGGCGTTTGGGCTGGAGCCAGCCCTTACTCTTGACCCTGAAGATCTGAAGAAGCGGTTTTACGACCGCTCCAGACAATGGCATCCTGATAAATTTAGTCGTGGCTCGGCGGTCGAGCAACACAAAGCTCTAGAAATGACCGCAGTCCTCAACGATGCATTTCGCACTCTGCGCGATCCCGTATCGCGCGCTGAATACTTCCTCAAAGAAAAAGGATTTGAGCTTTCAAAAGAAGCTCCGCCGGAGCTGCTCGAAGAAGTCTTCGAGTTGAATATGGCTTTGGAGGAGCTGCGCGATGGCGATGAATCGACGGTGCCCCAGTTGATGGAAGCGCGAAACCGGTTTGTCGGGATGAGAGATTCGATTGACCAGTCGTTGACTACGACCATCGACCTGGAAGAAGTTCGGGCGTTGCTCAATCGGCGGCGATACATTAGAAACCTGATAAGAGACGTGGAAAATGTCCTTCCAAATTGATTTCGGAACCGAGAAGTCGCCGATTGTCGGCATTGATTTAGGCACCACCAACAGTTTGGTCGCGGTGATGGAGTTGACCGGGCCGCGCATTCTGTCGGGCATTGTGCCTAGCGTCGTTTCAGTGAGTGAATCCGGTGATGTGATTGCGGGCGCTGAAGCGCGCGAGATGCTGCTGACTCATCCGGATCGCACAGTTTATTCCGTGAAGCGGCTGATGGGTCGCGGCGTCGAGGATATTCAGGAAGAGCTGAAGCTGTTTCCGTTTCAGATTGCCGAGGGCAGCGAGTCCACCATCAAGCTGAAGCTGGGCGAGAAGACGTTCACGCCGCCTGAGGTTTCTGCTCACATTCTGCGGAAGCTGAAGCTCGACGCGGAAGCGGAACTGGGCGTCGCAATCTCGCAGGCCGTCATCACGGTGCCGGCATATTTTAACGACGCGCAAAGGCAGGCTACCAAAGACGCGGGGCGCATCGCCGGGCTGGAGGTTCTGCGCCTTGTGAATGAACCGACGGCGGCGGCGCTGGCTTACGGACTCGATAAGCGCAAGGAGGGGATCGTCGCGGTGTACGATTTCGGCGGCGGGACGTTCGACATCTCGATCTTGCGATTGCATGATGGAATTTTCGAAGTGCTCGCAACCAACGGCGATACGCACCTGGGCGGCGACGACATCGACAACTTGATGCTGCGCATCGCGCTCGAAGACATTCAGGACGAGTGGGGCTTCGACGTTTCTACCAAAAGCGATGCCGTGCAGCTGCTGCGGCGCGCGGTGATCGACGCGAAGGAGAAGCTATCGTTCGTTCCGGCGGCTATGATCGATCTCGCTTACGGCGGCAAGAGCTATCAGCGCGAGATTACCCGCGAGCTGTTCGACAAGCTGGCTGCGCCGGTAATCGATCGGACGCTGGGTCCGTGCCGCGATTGCATCAAGGACGCGGGCGTGAAGGTCGAGGAAATCGATGAAGTAGTGATAGTAGGCGGTTCGACGCGCATTCCGCTGGTGCGGTCCGCAGTTGAGGTGCTGTTCCGCAAGCGCCCTCATACGGAGTTGAATCCGGATGAGGTGGTCGCCCTCGGCGCGGCGGTGCAGGCTGGGATTCTATCGGGCGACGTTGAGGATAAACTGCTGCTCGATGTGACGCCCTTGTCGCTCGGGATCGAGACGATGGGCGGCCTGATCTCGAAGCTGATTCATCGCAATTCGACGATACCGGCGTCGGCGACCGAGCAGTTCACGACCGCAGTCGACGGGCAGCGCAACGTTCTCATTCATGTCGTCCAAGGCGAGCGCGAGCTGGTGAAAGACTGCCGCAGCCTGGCTCGGTTCGACTTGAAAGACATCGCGCCGATGCCGGCGGGGTTCGCGCGGATCGAAGTGCGGTTCCTGATCGACGCGAATGGGATTTTGAGCGTGACGGCTCGGGACACAAGGTCTGGGAAAGAGCAGAGCGTCGAGATTAAGCCCTCTTACGGTCTGACAGACGATCAGGTGGAGGCGATGATTCTCGAGTCGTTCGACAAGGCGCAGGAAGATTTCAATGAGCGGCAGGTTCGCGAGGCTCGCGTAGAGGCGGATTCGATCCTGGCGGCCACGGAGAAGGCTCGTCAGAATGATGCTTACTTTGAGTTGTCCGATGCGGAGCGGACGGCGATCGAACGAGGCGTTAACGAGTTGCTAGTGGTATATCATGGCGATGATCATTCGCTGATCCGGTCGAAGATCGATCAGTTAAATGAGGCGACGCAATACTCTCGCCGAAAACATGATGAATACGGCGGTGCGAGGGGCGCTGAAGGGGACGAACATCAATGGCTAAGCTCACCTGGAACAATCTGGACGATATAGCGTTCGCGCTGTATGAGACTTACCCGGAGATCGACCCTACGAACATCCGGTTCACGGATTTGCATAAGTGGATCACGGGGCTCGAGGGGTTTGACGACGATCCGCTGAAGTCCAATGAGTCGAAGTTAGAAGCGATTCAGATGGCTTGGTTGGAGGAGTGGACGGAGGGGCAGTAGTCCCGGACGTCGACCTGAATGTCGACGCAGCACGCGTGGACGCGCGCGCCACAAAGAGCTACTGAGGTTTTAGGAAGAATTTGATATCTTCCAATGCATCCTCAGCCCAAGGAGAAATCGTGGGGTCGCTCAGCAGTTCTCGCAATCGGGGTATAACGATTTCGACATCGAGTTTGCCATGTATTCTAGCGATGTGACCAAGACACATCGCAGCGTTTGAACGAATGTTATTATCGGCGTCCGCGAGAAAGCGAAGACTTAGGCTCTGCACCCACCGCCAGTCACTGTCGTAATACGTAGCGCTGAGAAGTCCTTCGACAATGGCGCTACCGTTGCCGCTTTCGGTTAAGCGCTCAAGCTCGGAGCGGCTCATTGGGAATATTTCGTGGTATTTCGCTGCATCCATAAAGAACCCATTGTACTGGGGCGAGGCGCATCCTCCTGATGATCGGGGTTCGGTTGAGGTATCCAAACCCGTCGGCTGAAGCCGACGCCGCAAGCTGAAGCTCGCGCCACCAGGAGAATGGCGTTCATTCGTAATGCGTCCACATACGGAGGATTTTGACAGTACGCTCGCGAGAATACACTTCGTAAACCAGCCGGTGTTGAATGTCAATCCGCCGGGAATACGCGCCCGCCAGATCGCCAATCAGTTTTTCGAACGGAGGCGGATTCTGGAACGGGTTCGACCCCAAGATCTTGAGTAAGGCTTCGATTCTTGATCGCTTGCCCGCGCGGTCGAGCTTCTTGGCGTCCTTATACGCTTGCCTCGTAAGGACAATCTGCCACACTACCAAGGCAGCTTCTTGATGCATTTGCTCAGCGGTGTTTTCAACCCGCGGCGTATGGATTCCCTCATGCCGGGGATAGAGAGCAAGTAGAGAGTCTCCTGGATCGCCCGCCAGTCTTCCTCCGCGATAAGTACACCGTTCGAGCGCTTGCCGGTGATCAGAATGGGCTCGTGAGACTCAGCCGCTTCATCGAGCAAGCCGTAGAGGCCGGAGCGGGCCTCGCTGGCATTAAGCACCTTCGCCATAACCCTAACGTACGTTATTTCGTACGCGCGGGTCAAGGGTCGCTATCATGAGACTGATGCTCTTCGATGCTTCCGATCCTTCCCTGTTTGATATTCAGAGTCATGCCGCCGGACCTACCGGGTCGCTGCCGCTGACTGCTGAGCTCTTGCGCGAGCGCCCCTCAGGCGACCTCTTCGGTTGGACGCAGAACGCCGGCATGGGGTGGGACGCGTCCAAACTTGGTTCGAAAGAATTTCTGATTCTTTCCACTCACGGGGGGATTCGCGCGACCGATGGGACTCCGATTGCTCTTGGCTATCACACGGGGCATTGGGAGGTCGGGTTGTTGATGGAGGCGGCTGCCGCGGAACTGAAGGCTGCCGGCGCGATTCCGTTTGCTGCCTATTGCACCGATCCTTGCGACGGACGCACGCAGGGGACTACCGGCATGTTCGATTCGCTGGCGTATCGCAACGATGCATCGACGGTGTTCCGACGATTGATACGGTCGCTGCCCACGCGCAAGGGCGTGTTGGGGGTCGCGACCTGCGACAAAGGTTTGCCCGCAATGATGATGGCTCTGGCTGCCATGCATGACTTGCCTTGCGTGTTGGTGCCCGGCGGCGTGACCCTGCTGCCGGAAGAGGGTGAGGACGCGGGGCGAATTCAGACCATCGGGGCTCGGTTCGCACACGGGCAAATCACGATTGAACAGGCTTCTGAACTGGGGTGCAGGGCGTGTGCGTCGCCGGGGGGCGGGTGCCAGTTTCTAGGGACGGCGGCTACTGCGCAGGTCGTCGGCGAGGCGCTGGGATTGTCGTTGGGGCATTCGGCGCTGGCTCCGTCAGGGCATGCGATCTGGTTGGATATGGCTCGTCGGTCTGCTCAGGCTGTGATGCAGATGGAGTCGCGCGGGGTCACTACCAAAGATGTGCTGACCGACGCTTCGCTGCACAATGCGATGGTGACGCATGCGGCGTTTGGCGGATCTACTAATTTGATTTTGCACTTGCCGGCGATTGCGCATGCGGCAGGATTGCGGCGGCCTTCGGCTGACGATTGGGCGCGCGTCAATAAGATGGTGCCGAGAATCGTCGATGCTTTGCCGAACGGGCCTCGGCATCATCCCACGATTCAGGTGTTTCTCGCCGGAGGCGTGCCGGAGGCGATGCTCCATCTGCGGCGGGCGGGGCTGCTGGAAACGAAGGCGCTGACGGTTAGCGGCGTCACGCTGGGCGAGGTTCTCGATGAGTGGGAATCGTCGGAGAGGCGAGCGAAGTTGCGGGCGGTGTTGAAGGAGCGCGACGGCGTGGATCCGAACGACGTGATTATGGCTCCGGAGGAAGCGTCGCGCAGGGGGCTGACGGCTACGGTTTGTTTTCCGCACGGCAATCTGGCGCCGGAGGGGAGCGTGATTAAGAGCACGTCGATCGATCCGACGGTGGTGGGGGCCGACGGCATCTATCGGAAGACGGGGCCGGCGCGGATTTTCCTGAGCGAGCCGGCGGCGATTGCGGCGATCAAAGATGGACGCATCAAGGGGGGCGACGTGCTCGTGTTGATTTGCCGCGGGCCGATGGGCGCGGGGATGGAGGAGACGTATCAGCTAACGTCGGCCTTGCGGTATTTGCCGTTCGGGAAAGAGGTCGCGATTGTGACCGACGCGCGATTTAGCGGAGTTTCGACGGGGGCGTGCATCGGTCATGTCTCGCCGGAAGCGCTGGCGGGCGGGCCGATCGGGAAGCTGCGCGAGGGCGACATGATCGAGATTGTCGTCGATCGTGTGCGGCTGGAGGGATCGATCAATCTTGTGGCGCCATCAGTTGAGGATGGGTCGCTGATTCTCGCGTCGCGCGAGTTGAGAAACGATCTGGCGATTGACCCTGCAATGCCGGACGATTCGCGGATCTGGGCCGCGCTTCAGGATGTGAGCGGAGGGACCTGGGGCGGAGCGGTGTACGATGCGGAATCGATCCTCAAGGTGATCGCGGCGGGGAAGCGTGCGTTGGCATAGGGCAGGTCGGGAACCTGCCCCACCTTAGCGCGCATGGAATCTCACCTTCCAATGAATTTCGCCGGTAGCGGAGTTGTCGACCTTCACTCGCACCACAGGTGTTCGTTCCGCGCCGTCTGGAATCCACGCGCCAGGCAAGATTCGCAGCTCATACGGGTCGCCTGCGATTACTTTGCTGACTCCGGATAATTCGCCGTTGTTCCATGTCTCCTTCGACAGATCGATCAGCCCTTGCGTAATATGACGGGATGTTCCGATCACTTGCGGATTGTCCGAGACCGCGCGAATCGCGAGGACGGCGCTCGATGACGCGGGTATTTTATAGTGCAGGCGGTCGCGCACGGGCTCGATCAATTTGTTAGTCCAGTATTCGAATGCAGCGTACTGCACGCCCGGTTTCAAGCCGAGGCGAGCTACGGGCACATCGATTTCACGATCTTCTTTTTCCCAATTGAACAGGCCGGCGACGATGCGGGAGTCGGATCCGCTCACGGTCCAGATGCGAGGCATGTCGCGCTCGAACAGATCGACGGGGCGCGCGGGGAGTCCGTGCGAGGGCATGGTGCGCTTCAGCAGGTCGATGCGATCCAGAGGCAGTCCGGCGAAGGATTCGCTCGATACGCTCAACTGGCCGGAGATGGTCACCCAGGACGAAATTAACTGCGCCTGATTCAACGGGAGCGCGGTGCGGACATAGAGCGGGTCGGGGTCGTTGTACCAAACGCGGCCGTTCAAAAAATAATTGCGCGTGCCGTATTTCGGGCCGCGGATGAGGGCTTCCCAGTTGGTTCCGTTGTCCGGGCCGATGCGCATGGCGTCCAGCAGGCCGAAGGATCCGCCGTAGACCCGCATGTTTTGCGGAGTGTTGCAGCCCAGGAAAAACACGTCGGGACCGGCGGCGTCGCGCACCAGTTTCAACCCGTCGCGATACATCTCGATGTTGGTCTTCTCGGGATCGTGCAGCACGGCGTTGCCGATCTGATCCTCTTTATACGCGTCGTTGACGTATTCCATTTCAGTGGCGCTGCCGGTCCACAGGCCGTCCATTTTGAAATAGCGATAACCCCAATCGGCGATGCGGCGCACCAGGGTCCGAACATATTCGCGGGCAGCGGGATTGGTCATGTCGAGGCTGGTGCCGCCCCAGCGCACATCGTACGGCGTGCCGTCCTGCCTGTGCGCGAACCAATCCTGATGATCCTTGAACCAGGGGTCCTCGAAATTTCCAGCGAAGGGCATGAACCAGATGCCCGGCGTAAGACCGTGGCTGCTGATGTTCTCGGCGGTCCGCTTCATTCCGGATGGATACGGGCCGTCGGCTTGGATCTGGGTGAAGTTTTTCTTGGGCCCGTTGGCTTTGAGGCCGTCCTGCCAGCCATCGTCGATCTGGACAAACGAGAATCCGAACGGCTTCAAATTCCGCGCCGCGAATTCGACCTGTGCGGGCAGCTCTTTCTCGCTCGATGCGTGGGCGTGATACCAGGTGCAGTAGCCTGCCGGCTGCGGTTTCAGCTTTACCCGATATACCTTGGCGACGGCGTCGGCCCATGCTTCGAGGCCAAAGCGGGCGTCGTCGAACGATCCCAGCGCAAAGGTTTCGAGCGTCTCCGTCCGGCCCGGCTTCACGCGCAGTTTTCCGTAGTCGATTTGAGCAGCGAGGCGAAGTTTGCCGCCTTTGAGCTCGGAAAATACGACGCCGCTGCCGCGATCGGCCGTCAGCCATCCGGCGACGAGGCCCTTGTTGTTTCCGGGCTCGGCGACTGCCGTCCACATATAGCTGCCAGGAGCTTTGCCGGGATCGGCCAAGCCGCCAGTGCCCAGGATTTTCACCTTCTGCGGATCGCTGGAGACGGCGAATTGGAGGGGGCGAACTTTTTCAGTTATGGATGTTTCGGCAGAGGCGTTGTGGAGAGTCGAGCGGAACAGCACAAAGGGCAATTGCGGGAAAAGTAGAATCGAATCGGTATCGCCGTTGCGGTAAGTGACCTCCAGCGCTTGCCCTGCGCCGAAGGTCTTGTCTGTCGAAGTGACAATGCGCGCGGAGCCTCGATCGCGGAGAGCCCCTTCGGTTGCGATGACCGCTCCGCGTTCCGCGATTGAAAATGAGTTGGCCGCGGAGTTGAGTCTAACCTCGAAGGTTTCGTTGTGAATGGCGAGTTCCTGGGCGTTTGCGAGGGACAATGCGAGTAGCGCGGCGGAAGGGATTCTCATAAGGCCGAGGATCAGTATAGGGCAATTTTGGAAACGAAGAAGCCGACTCAAAGTCGGCTGCCGGCAAAAATGCCCGCCCCACCAGGGAACAATGTGATAGCCGCCGCTTCTTCAGAGCCGCGACCACAGGGAGCGGTCAGCCCACGCGAAGAGGCAGGTCGGGAACCTGCCCCACTTCCTCTTTTATTACACTTGGTGGGTCCAGCCCTACTTATTGAGCCGACAACGCCGGATTCGACAACACTACCGGAATATATACGATGTTGCTGGTGTAGATATCCTGCGAAATGTTGACCTGCGTCACCGGGTTCGTGGGCAGGCTTTCGCTTAGCTGCAAGACCACCGCGTAGACGCCGATTGCACCCACTTGCAGTCCGGCCGATAACACGTTGGCGGTGCTGCCTCCGACGATGGAGGAAACCGAGGAATTCGGGTTGTTCTGAACGGGGCCGAAATACGCGCTCCCGTCCTGAATCGCGTCGTGCGCTGCCTGCGGGCCGACCACGCCTAGCCCGGTGGCATAAACGATAATCATCTCGCCGGGCAGCGCGGGATTGTTCGGCGAGACTGCCGAGCCCGCCACGTTGGCGCAGCACAGCGCGGAATTGATGGCGGTCATGGTCTCAGTGGCGGAGCCGGTGGTGCTGACTCCGGTGGAGGAAACGGTGGTGGGGCCCACCACGGAAGCGGCAATCGCGATCCCGTTGCCTGCACTGCCGGGAATTTTGGCGCGAATCAGAATGCGGGTGAACTGTCCGGACCCCAACGCAACCACTTTCTCATCGGCGTTGGCGTCGATCAGAGCCACCAATCCGTCGCGAATGGTATTGAGCGTGTCGGTGGAGGTGACGGTGTAGTTGTAAGGACGATCCTCAATCGTCACCGTGACGATATCGCCGGCGGTGGGCGTTCCATCCACCGAAATCACTCCGGTGGCGAAACTGGAATAGTGAACCGCGACGGCCTGCCGGGGATCCTGGCCGGGATAGGCGTAAATTCCCGGCGCCTGCAGCGAAACGGGCAGGCCGACCGCCGTAGTGACCGTGACCGCGCCGCTATTGCGAACCGTTCTCACGTACAGGCTGCTGCTGTTGGTATCGATCAGCTCGAAGGGCACCTGCACATCCACTCGACTGGGTGAAACGGACAGGATAGGCACGCGAATCCCGTCGATGTAGACTTCCACGCCTCCCAGTTGATACGGCAGCGGTGCGTAGTTGGGAGCATAAGTAGGCAGGCTACCAGCGGGAGTCGAGACGGTGTTATCCGACAAATTTGAACCCTGGATCGACACGACGGATCCCGGAGCTAGCGTCGCGGCGTCTCCTCCACCGGAAAGAGTCGAGCTGCTGGCGGATGCGAGGACAGTGGGGGTTCCGTTGACTGTTTCGGTGGTGACCGTCACGCCGTTCGTGGTAGTGGAGCTGGTTGCCAGCGATGTTCCGGTAGTAGCCGCTAAGGTGATGGAGTTTCCGGCGCCGCCCGGCTGGCGAGCGACCAGTTGGATGGCCAGGAAATCAAGCTGAAGGATCGCCGATACGTTCGGATCGCCTTGACCCGAGTTCGATTCGTTGATCAGATTCACGAGCTTGGTGGCGATGGTGGAAAGCGTATCGTCCGCGGTCACCGTGTAGCTGTAATAAGTGTTCTGGACCGCCGTGGGCTGCTGGATCTGGATCAGAATGACGTTACCCGCGGTGATGGTTCCGGAGATGGTCACGCTGCCCTGCGAGTAAATCGCCTGACTGGCCGCATTCACCACTCCGTTGACCGGAACGTTATTATCGGCGGGCGTGAACACCAGAATGCGGTAATTCAACGAATCAGTCACGTACAGATTGGTCCCGTCCCAGGCGAGCCCGGTGGGCGAGGGCGTGACATCGGAAGCGGATTGCTTCAGGTTCGGATCGAACGTATCGTTCAGGCTGGTGACCACGATGTCGTTATACTGATCCGGCTGCCCCAGGATGACGTCGGCGTGCGCGTGATTGGTGGTCGGGATCTGATTAAAGATCAGAACCCGGTCGTTACCGCCGTCCGCGACGTATAAACGGGTACCGTCGGACAACGCGAATCGCGGGAAACTGAGCGTCGAGTCGCACATCGCCGGATAAATAGGATTGTTGCTCGCATCGTTTCCGACCGCGATGCACAGGTCGCTGTTATCGTTGGCGAACGCGGTGATGAAATCCTTCTGGCCCACCTCGACGTCGGCGGCCTGCTGCGTCCTGGTGGGAATCGAATTCCAGATCAAGATGCGATTGAAGCCCAGGTCCGTCACGAACAGGCGAATGCCGTCGCTGGTGACCGAAACCGGATTCAGCATCGTCGTGGCAGCGGCGGTCAGCGAGCTCTTGGTCAAGTCCAGATTGGGCGACGTGGTGAAGTCCGGCTGCCCCAGCACGATATCGGCCGGCTGATTATTTTTCGTGGGCAGCGAGTTCCAGATCATCACGCGGTTGTTCTGGGTATCGGCGACAAACAGCATGCCGTTCTGGATCCAGACCCCCTGCGGCGCGCGCAGGCTGGTCTGATTGACCACCACCTGCTGCACGGTCACAAAATCCTTCTGCCCGATCACGATATCGGCGGGCTGTCCCATCTGGGTGGGGATAGATCTCCATAGCAGCACCCGGTTATTCGCCGTGTCGGCGACCGCCAGATTTCGTCCGTCGGTGGCCACCGCGGTTGGCAAGCGCATACCGCCGGCCGTGGTCGCGAAATTGACGCTGGTAAAGTCCGGCTGACCAAGCACCAGGTTCGCCTGGCCGACGCACAGCGGGCAGCGGCCGGAATTGGGGCCGATTTCGGCTTTCACCGAAGGGATCATCTTGGAGATGTTGTTGAAAACCACCACCCGGTTGTTAATCGGCGTATTCCCCAGCCGGTTGGCATCGGTCACGAACAGCGTGTTGTTGGCATAGGCGATTCCGCCCACGCCTCCCAGCAGCGTGTTGGACGCACCCGAGTCCTGACTGGTAAAAGTAGTCTGACCGATAATGGCGCGAGCAGCCATGCCGGTCATAAAATCGGCGGCGAGGCCTAGCCCGGCACACAGTGAAAAAACAGCACAGTATTTCAGCATCGAAAGTAAACTAGAGGATTGAGTTTAAGTATAACAACGTACCGACGTACTTCGCGAGAAGCAGGTTGCCTGCCAAAAGGCGGCGCGCCTACGGCTTACCTTCGAAGGTGATGCTCGATTCGGCTCCAAACTTGCGGTAGTTGCGGAATTCCAGGCGGTTACGGGAGCAGTTGCTGGTTCCACGCATGCAGCTAAGCACCTCGGCGTCGGCCGGCAGCAGGTATTTCTGGCCTGCCGCCAGACTGATGAACGCGTAGTCGGTGACCGTTTCCACCGTGTCGAACGGAAACAGTTTGGGCATATCGATGGTCCCCTGCTCGATCCGCAGCACGCGGGAGGTTTCCTTGTCGATCCAGATCGATCCGCCGTGGGCCGGGTAGTAAAGCTGCGAAGGCGCCTCAATCCGCCAGTGCGAGCGCTCCCTCGGGACCTCGTACTTATAGACCCAGGCCGGGCGGCCGCCGAGCGTATCGGTGCCGCTTTTGCGGAAGATGGCGTTCGTCGCCGGATTCAGCAAGTCCAACAAAATAGTGGAGAATTCGCCGGTGGAGCGGGTCCCGCCGATATCTTCCATGCTTTTATTGACGGCTTTATTGCCGATCTTGATGTTCTTATAGCTCTCGCGGCCGTTTTCATAGGCAACGTCGGCGGTGACCACGTCGAGCGCGTCCCAGCCGGTCTTCGGATGGTCGCTCTGATAGCGCGCCGTCATCTGCTGGCAGAAGTAGTTGGGCAGGGATTCAGTGTAAGTAGACGCCGCCTCCCGGGCCTTTTCGATCACTGAATCGACAGGCCGCGACTGGATTGCCGGCGGCGCGTTGGCAGCCGCTTTGGGAGCTTCGGCGTCAGCCGGTTTCTTGGCGGGAGCATCCGGCAAAGGCTCATAACGCGGAGGAGGCAGTTCGGCCATCTGACGAGTCGCCGGAACCCCGCGGCGGAGCGAGGGCGGTCCCGGATCGTCGGCGTCCTTGGGGGGATCGGGAGGGCGAATGGTGGTTGCGGGCCTGTTATCGACGGGCTCTTCAGGGACTTGCGCCTTGGCAGTCTCCACCGGCTTCACAGGGGTGTCTTTGGCGGGCTCGGGAGCATCGGAGCCCGAGTTGGCGCGGCGCAGAATCGGACGGTCGTCGCCCGGCTCTCTCTGCGCGGCCGATGCCGTTCCTTTGGCCACCGGACCGCCTTCGAGCTTCGGAAGATCCCAGGTTTCAGCGGCTTGCGCGCGCTCCTCGCCCGAGCCTTCCTTATCGAAGCGCATTTCGACCGCGGTGTACATCTCCTCCTCGTCGGAAGAAGAATCCATCGTCACGTGGTCGCCGGGGGTGAACGCGGTGGCATCCACTTCCTTGTTGTTCTTCATGAACTTAGTGCCCTGGGTGACGCGGAACCAGACGATGCGGTGGTCGATGGCCTCCATTACGATCTGATTCGGAGCCACGCGCCGGACCATCCCGATGGTCGTGGTCAGGACGGCGTTTTCGGTCTTGTTCTTGTCCTTTTTCGAGGACGACCGGCCGCCCGGCAGCGGAGTCCCATTGGTAGGCTGGCGCCGGTTCGTGCAGGGAGGGGCTTGACCCACCGGGCATTGGCCTTGGCCAGGAGGATATTGGCCCGGCGGATATTGACCCGGATACTGGGCCAGCGCCATCGCGCCGAGCAAACAGAGCAGCAACGAAGATCGATCCAGCCTCATGACTTAATAATGACGCGTTTTCGGATTGCGCGGGGTACGGGAAGAAAGTAGCCAGTAGCCAGGAGCCAGGAGCCAGTAGAGCGCCGGCATTCTGGCTACTGGCTACCGGCTCCTGGCTACTTCTTTTTCACCATCGCGCACGGCTCCGCGCACTTCACGTGCTCGAACTGGATGGTCGAGTGGTTGATCGAGAACCGCTCGCACAAAAGAGAATTGATTTTTCTGAGAATCACTTCGCTTGCCGACGGAGGCACATCGTCGATCAGGACGTGGCAGCTCAGCGCGTGGGCTTGCGATCCCAGGCTCCAGACATGCAGGTCGTGGACGTCGATTACGCCCTTCACGCCCAGCATTTCGCCGGTGACTGCTTCGAGCTCAATCCCCTTCGGCAAGCCTTCCAACAGGATATTCAGCGAATCCTGAATGATTCCCCAACCCGACCACACGATCATGATGCCGATCAGGATCGACAACACCGGATCGACCGTCTGCCAGCCGGTGTAGTGCATCAGCACCGCGCCCAGGATGATCGCCACGCAGCTCAGCGCGTCGCCCAGCATGTGGATCCAGGCAGCCCGGATGTTCATGTCGTGGCCATGGCCGCCGAGCTTCCACACGATGAACAGGTTCATTGCCAAGCCGATGGAGGCGACCACGATCATGGTCGATTCCACCACCGGCTGAGGATGCCGCAGCCGCTCATAGCTCTCATAAAAGAGGGCCAGCGCCAGCACCACTAACGACACCGCGTTGACGAACGCTGCCAGCACGCCCGCGCGTTGATAACCGAACGTTTTCACCTGATTCGCGGGCCGGGACTGCAAATAAAATCCCGCGAACGCCAGCAGCAGCGCGAAGGCGTCGGCGAAGTTGTGCCCGGCGTCGGAAAGCAGGGCCAGGCTGGACGACCGGAATCCGGCGATCGCTTCAAAGATGACAAACGCCAGCGTCAGGGCCATGGACGCAATCAGAGCGGTGCCGGTGCCGGCATCGCCGTGAGAATGCGCATGAGCTCCGTGCGCGTGTGTATGCGTATGTCCCACTGGTTCTATTTTAGCGCGCGGGGGGTTGTGGCGCGCGCCTCCAGGAGTCGTACGCCACAAGCTCCTTGAAAGGGCGTGATGAAAAGTCTTTCACAGGCTGAAGCCTGTGCCACCTCACCCTGCTAGTCAGGCGATCAGGTCGTGCAATACGTTGCCCGACACGTCGGTGAGGCGGAAATCGCGGCCGCTGTAGCGATACGTTAGCTTGGTGTGGTCGATACCGAATAAATATAAGATCGTGGCGTGGATATCGTGGACGTGGACGGGTTTCTCGACTGCTTTGAAGCCGAATTCGTCGGTTCCGCCGTAGATCGTGCCGCCTTTGACGGCGCCGCCGGCCAGCCACATGGTGAACCCGAATGGATTGTGATCGCGGCCCCGCTTCACACCCGCGCCGCCTCCACCGACCTCCCTGACAGGAGTGCGGCCAAACTCCGACCCGCAGACGACCAGCGTGTCTTTCCACATGCCGCGGGCTTTCAGATCCTTGACCACGGCCGCAAAGCCCTGATCTGAGTTTTTCGCATTGGTTTTGTGGGCGAAGATGTCTCCGTGGGCATCCCAGGGGTCGCCCTGCGAATAGTAAACCTGCGTCATGCGGACGCCTTTTTCAGCCAGCCGAACGGCCGTCAGGCAGCCGCGCGCCACCGCGCCGGGGCCGTACATATCGAGCGTAGCCTGCGATTCCTTGCGCACGTCGAACACTTCCGGAGCCTCGGTCTGCATGCGATAGGCGATCTCCATCGACTTGATGGTGGCCTCCACTTGTCCGTCGGTACCGGTCTGTGCCTCGCGCATTTTTTCGAGCTTTTCGATTAAATCGAGCTCGCGGCGCTGCTGCACCAGGGAGAATTTCGGATTGTTGACGTAGCTGACCAGCTTCTTCGGATCGAAACCCTTTTCGACGACGACTTTTTTAGGCTTGTCTTCTTTCTTGCCGTCTTTATCCTTCTTCTCATCTTCTTTCATCTCCTCGGCCATTTCCATATCGTCCATCTCGCCATCGGCGCCGGGCGTGGTGACGCGATTGGAAATGAATTGCCCCTGGTTGATGGCGGGCAGGAAGCCGTTGCTCCACAAGGGAGGACCGACCGTGGTGGGCACGGTGGGACAGAGAACGACATAGCCGGGTAGATTCTGATTCTCCGTTCCCAGGCCATAGGTGAGCCACGCACCCATCGACGGACGGCCGGCTTGATTCGCGCCGGTGTTCATCATCAGGCAGGATGGCTCGTGATTCGGGATGTCGGTGTAGACGGAGCGGACCCAGCAGATATCGTCGGCCACTTCGCCCAGGTGGGGCCACAGTTCGCTGACGTCCATGCCGCAGTGGCCGTACCTCTTGAACTTGAAAGGCGACTTCATTAGCTCGCCGGTTTTGCGCTCGGTCTTGATGTCGCCGCCGGGCAGCGGCTGGCCGTCGTATTTCTCGAGGGCGGGCTTGGGGTCGAAGCTATCGATAGTCGAGAGTCCGCCGTTCATGAACAGGAAAATGACGCGCTTGATTTTCTGGGGGTAGTCGAGGACCGCGGCGCCTATCGTGCCGTCGGGACGCAGGACGGTCCCAGCGCTGAGCGAGCGGCCTAACATGCCCGCGAAGGCCATCATGCCGAAGCCGTTGCCGACGCGCCGGAGGGCTTCTCTGCGGGTCAGCGGGTTTCCTGATTTGTGGTCGGACATAGTTTGCTTTCTCAAAATCACAGAATAAAGCCTGTGAGTTCAGTTAATAAACACAAATTCGCTCGCGCTCAACAATACTTTGATGTAGCGGCCCCAGGCCGTCGGTTCATACTTGATCTCGGCTGCGGCGCCGCCCCGGCCACCACGGCCGGCCATGCCGCCGAACATTCCCATTCCCATTTCCGGAGGAGGAGGGGCAGCCGCTTCTTGAGCCGCAGGCGCTTCACCCGTTCCGGTGCCCTCGGTAGGCTCAGGTTTCGCTGCGCCGGTGAACGCGCCACCGCCGCGACCGCCGCGACCGCCGCCATCTTCTTCCTTCTTGTTCTTTTCTTCGTCGTATTCGCGCATCGGCTCGGCATGCAGATAATCGATACCAAGCTTGATCTCCTCTTCACTGGGATCGCGGCCATAGGCGAGCATGTAGACCTTGCGAATTCGCGCGCGGTTGTCGGGCTCGCCCGCAACGCGCTTGGCCAGCTCTTCCGATTCCACCTGCATGAAGTCGCTATTCATCAGGAACAGGCGCTGGAGGGGAACCGTAGTAGTGAACCGTTTCTCGGCGCTGATGTTGGGGCTGGGAAAATCGAACAACTGGAGATACTCGTCCAGTTTGTAGCGGCTCACTTTGCCATAGACGGTGCGGCCCTTGAACGCGGGCGTCAACTCCTGGCTGGGACCACCGAGCGCGGTATCGAGATTGCCCGCGACCATGAGCACTGCATCGCGAATCTGCTCCGCATCCATACGCTTGCGCTCCACGCGCCAGTAGAGACGATCGCCGGCGTCTTTCGCGAAGTTGAGGGGATCGTTTTCGGCGCTCAGTTGATAGGTCGCGCTCAGCATTATGGTCCGGTGGAGTTTCTTGATGGACATCCCGTCCTTCATGAACTGCATGGCGAGATGGTCCAGCAGGTCCGGGTTGGTCGGGCGCTCGCCGCCGATACCGAAATTGCTGGGCGTATCGACGATACCGGTGCCGAAATGGCCCTTCCAGACGCGATTGACGATCACACGCATGGCGATGGGTTGCTTCAGAATATCTTCGGCGAGTTCCAGTCGTCCGCTGCCTTGTTTGAACGGCTGCGGCTCGTCTTTCGAAAGAATGCTGAGAAAATGACGCGGAACCACGTCGCCCAGCGTGTTGGGATTCCCGCGGAGCGCCAGTTCCAGGTCGGCGGGCTTTTCGACGTCTTGGACGCCGTGTATATATGGATAGGAAGGATCCAGCTTCTTCCTGGCCGCCTCGATATCCGCTTTCACGGATGCCATGCGGGCCTGCGCCTCCGGCCCCACGCGGCTTTCGAGTCCCCAGCCGCGGAACAGCAGCACGCCGGGCTTGGGAGCTTTCGCGCCGTTCGCCAGATCCACGGTGGGATCGTCTGAATCGCGCAGCTCGCGCTGGAAAATCTCGGTCCAGAAGTTGCTTTCCTCTTCCGCCATGTTCTTCAGGCGAAGGCCGCAGCCGGGGCAGAAATCGTCGTTGGTAATAAATTCGTTGGGCTTGTTGGCGCGCTTTTTCTTCGTGGTGCCTTCGAGGGATTTGGCCGTAATGATCTGATTCTCGTCGTCCAATTCCTTGCGGGCGAGCATCGCCTTGACTACCTTTGCCTGGAATTCCTCGGACAGTTTTTTCACGTCCGGAGGGACGGCAGTACTCGCGCCGGGTCCTCCTCCACGGCCGCCGCCACCGCCGCCGTTGCCGCCGCGACCTCCCCCGCCCATGGCTGGAGCAGCGACAGCCTTTTTCATGAGAGCCTGCCACGCTTCCTTATCGTGATACTTGTCGGTGGTTTTGCCTAGGTAGACGATCCACCGTTCGAGCAGCTCATAATCGAGCTTCCGGGCCTCGACGATCGCGTCTCTTTCCTTCTTCTGCCCCACCACCTGGTAGACGCCTTGCAGATAATTGGCGGTTTGAAACGCGAGCGACTCCGATAGAGAGGCGCTTAGCGCGGTCTGCATTTCCTGAAGAACTTTCTGCTTCTTCTCAACCTCGGCTTCGATCTTCAGATGCTCCTCGACCACGGCTTTGGGGGCGAGAGGGTATTCGCGATACGACGTATTCTTGAATACGCCGGCCAGCGAATAATAATCGGTCTGCGGAATGGGATCGTACTTATGATCGTGGCAGCGGGCGCAGGCGACGGTCAGCCCAAGGAATCCGCGCGTGACCACATCGACGCGATCGTGCCGCTCATCGGCGCGCGTCACTTCCACCGCGCCGTTATCGAAATACCAGGGACCGAGGCCGAGGAATCCGGTCGCGGGCAGATACTTGTAGCGAATCTTTTCGTCCAGAAGATCGCCCGAGAGCTGCGCCTTCACGAACTGATCGTAGGGAAGATCGTCGTTGAACGCCTGGATCACCCAGTCGCGATAAATGTAGGCGTTGGCGTAGGGGAAATAGCCGCGCGGATTGGGGTTCAAGCTGCGGTAATCGTCTTCGCCGAACCGCGCGACATCGAGCCATACCCGTCCCCATCGTTCGCCGTAATGCGGCGACGCGAGCAGGCGATCGACAACCTTGGCGAAGGCGTCGGGCGAGGTGTCCTTGTCGAAGGCGGCGATCTCTTCGGGGGTAGGAGGAAGGCCGGTCAAATCGAGCGTCGCGCGGCGCAGAAGATCGTGCTTCGATGCCGGCCGCACGGGTTTCATGCCGTCCTTTTCGAGACGCGCCAAGATGAATTTGTCGATGGAAGATTTCGCCCATTTCACATCTCTCACAGTGGGCGGCTGCGGATCTTTCAAGGGAACCAGCGACCAGAAGGCCTTGCGCTCCGGCGGAATGACGTACTTGCCGTTGGTCTTGGTGGTGGTCAACGGGACATCGGACTTCGGCCAGACGGCTCCGGCTTTGACCCACGCGACCAGGTCCGCCACTTCTGAATCCTTGAGCTTCGATCCCATCGGCATCTTGAGCTTCGCGTCCGTTTGACGAACCGCTTGAATGAGGATGCTTTTCTCGGGATCGCCCGGGACCAGGGACGGTCCGCGTCCGCCGCCTTTGAGCATCGATTCACGGCTATCGAGGCGCAGGCCGCCCAGCGCGGAATCGGTATGGCAGGAATAGCAATTGGTCGCGAGCAGGGGCCGGATCTTCAACTCGAAATAGTCCGGCGCCGATGGCGATTGCGCGTGGGCGACTGTGAGGAACAACATCGGCAAACACGTTTGGCACGTTAGCAAGCGACGCATATTAACCTTGAGTCTCCGGACAACTTAAGTTTAGTCCGTTCGGACCGTAGCTGCCGGACGAGGGCGGGAACTAGAAACGGATGCACGGGCCGCTTCCTGATGCACATTTTTACCACTTGTTCGCCATCGGTGTCAACGCTGCTTGATTCGAGCTATACTAATCGGACATCGGCCACGCCGCCCCGGTCTTACTCCCCCGTCGGTTTTGAAATTCTTCATGGAGACAGCATGCGTATCCTCATCGGACTCTGTTTAGCCTTCACGGTTACAGCGTCCGCGGCACAAAGCAGAGCGAAGAAGGACGGAAAACATCCGGACGCGGCGGGACAGCAAGGCATCAAGACTCCGGGCATCCAGATTCCTATCGCCAGCCTGAAGCCTGAGGTGGAACTGCCGTTCGCGCCGCAGTGGATCGTTTTTTCGGATTCTATATTGATCCCGAATAAGACCGGCGGACTGGAGCGGCTCGACGCGAAGACTAACAAGCTGGTCGATCCGGTGGAAGGCGTCAGCAAACTGTGCGGCGGCTCGGCGGCGGCATTCACCAGCTTGTGGATTCCTAATTGCGAAACTCACTCATTGATTCGGCTCGACGCCAAAATCGCCGCCGATCCCAAGGCGCCGAAAACTGGTAAAGGCTCGCGCGGTGGTGACGCGAAAGCGCCTGCCGAGACGAGGCCCCCTGTCGAATCTAAACAGAAAGAACCCGTGAGAATCGACTCTGGAAGCGGCAGCGCGGTTCCCGCTATTGCCGCCGACGCCGATAGCGTATGGGTCCTTACCGACGACAAGACCACCCTCTCGCGCATCGACCCGGATCAGAACAAGGTCGTTTCCGAATTGCGGCTGCCCGCCGGTTGCAACACGCTGACGTTCGGCGAAACTTCGCTATGGGTCACTTGTCCGTCGGAAAATCGAGTGCTGCGCATCAATCCCACAACCAATCTCGTGGAAAAAAGAATCGAAGTCTCGCCTCAGCCCGCGGCGCTGGCGATCGGCGAATCTTCCATTTGGGTGTTGTGTCTCAATGAAGGCAAAATCGATCGGATCGATCCCAAAACCAACAAGGTGACCAAGTCTATCGAGACGGGAGTCTCCGGCGCGGCCATCGGTGGAATCACCCTCGGACAAGGGTCCATTTGGGTGACGCAAACGGGCTTCCCCGTCACTCGCATCGACCCGATGAGCGAGAAGGTCGCGCAACAGTTCTGGGGTCCGGGCGGAGGAGCGATTCAGTTCGGCCAGGGTTCGCTATGGCTGACGAATGTGCAGGCAGGAACACTGTGGCGGATCGATCCGAAACGAATTATTGCGACTTTAGCTGAATAGTATGAGACTGATACTCCCGATTTTCTTATTCTCGTTGGTCCAAGCGCAGGACGCGCCGCAGCAACCTCCTCCTGACAAGGCTCAGAAGAGGCCGCCGCGTCCGCCGAAGCCTGGCGTCTCGACTCCTGGAGTCAAACGCGAGATGGCGGCCATCAAACCGGACGCCGTGTTTCCCATCGAAGGGACTCCGGACTGGCAGGTGCTCACGGCGGACGCAGTTTGGGTGACGAATGGACCCAAAAACACCGTCCACCGTCTGGATGTCAAAACCAACCAGGTGGTGGCCGCGGTCACGGTAGGCAAGCGGCCCTGCTCGGGGCTGGCCGCGGGATTCGGCAGCATCTGGGTGCCGAACTGTGGCGACAAGACTCTTTCTCGAATCGACACAAAGACGAATCAGGTGGTCGTGACCCTTCCGTTCGGACCCGCCGACAGCGAAGGCGGCATTGATGCGAGTCCCGACAGCGTCTGGATGCTCACCGATAAAAAAGGGATTCTCTCGCGCATCGACCCAGCTACCAACAAAGTTGTGGCTGAGATCGTCGTGACCGCCAACTCCGCTTCCTGTATTTATGCCGAAGGCGCGGTCTGGGTCACGACGCCGGATAAAAAACTGCTCACGCGCGTCGACCCGAAAACCAATCAGGTGACCGCGACCATTGAGGTTGGACCCGGGCCGCGTTTTCTGACGGCTGGAGCCGGCTCCATCTGGACCATGAATCAGGGCGACGGCACTGTTTCTCGCGTCGATGCGAAAACGAATAAATTGGTCGCTAATATCGAAGCCGGCATCCCCGGCAGCGGCGGCGAGATCGCCTTTGGTGCGGGCCACGTATGGGCGACAGCGTTCCAGATCCCGATCACCGAAATCGACCCCGCGAAGAACGCCGTCGTCAAACAATGGGTCGGCCCCGGAGGCGATTCCATTCGGGTCGGCCACGGATCGGTATGGCTTTCCAATCTACGCGAACAGAACGTCTGGCGCTTCAAAATCGACCAGCCGTAAACGCAGGCGCCAGGCGTCAGGAACTGCAAATCAGGCTTTCTTCACTGGCGCCTTTGCGCCCGGCGCCTGGCGTCTTCTTACTGAATCTCGAAGCTCGCCGTGCGCGCGACCTTATTATCCGACGTATCGACCGCGGTTAACTCCAGCTTATAAATGCCCGGTTCGAGCGTCGCCACAGGGACCTGCCCCGCGAACGGAATGGCGGGGTTGCCGCCCTTCTCCGGAAGCGGGATGCGGAACGGCTGGGAGTCGAACTTCACCGCGCCTTTTGCATCCAAAACCCTAAGCTGGAGCCCAATCGCCAGAGTCTTCGGAACCTCAGCCTCCATAAGAGCCGGCTCGTAGATTTCGAAATACACCGCGGCTTTGTCGGTCTTCTTGAACTTAAGCGAACCCGCCGGAAATACTTGAAAGCCTTGCGCGATCAGAGGAGTGCGGTCTTCAAGCAGCGCCGCCTCCAACTTCTGATCCCCTTCCGCCGTCTTCACGAACCTGGTGCTGAGCGCAAGCGCGCTCATCCCGAACTTCTTCACATCGTACGAATCCACCACCAGCGGCTGCTCGATTTTTCCAAACTTGTCGCCGCCACAGTTGAACACGACCTTGAGGTTGTACTCGCCCGGCGCAACGTCGAACTGATTCTCATAGTGATAGGGGTATTGATGGAAAGTCTCCACCTCCTTCTGATTCTCGACGTCGATTTTCACCGCGTCGCTAAAACGCGCCGCCACCGATCCATCCTTCTTATACGCGACTCCCAGCACATTCAGGGTCGACCGCATTTTGCCCTTGTCCTTTTCGAATTTCACCGCATCCGACGGGAACTCCAACGCCACGTTCACGCGTGCCACATTGGAGCCGGTGAAGAAATATGGAGCCTGCATCCCTACCGCGACATTGCCCGGCTGCGCTGCCGCCGCCTGACCCTCTAGCGTCTTCTCCGTCGATGTCTGCGCCAGCACGTCTTTCAGCTTCGCCGTACAGTATCCCGACCGTGCGCGCACCTGGCTGCCGCCCTTATCGACCTTCACGCGAATCGAATGACAGGTTTCCTTCCCGTCTTCGCCGTGCGGAGGCGTGTACCCGATCAGGTAAAACTCGTTCATCTCCTTGGCGATCTTCTGCATCCCGCCCAGCAAATCGTTGGTATTCAGAATCACGAATCCGCCGGTGCCATCGGCAAGCATGTACATCACCTGCTGATTGGTCTGGGCGCTCTCGGGAAATTTCGGCACGATGACTCTGTTTGCGTTTGTCGGTATTGGCATCGTTCGTGGCGCGACATTGCCTCCTCCGCCCCCGGTTGGAGCCCCCGACCTTCCGCCGGCGCTGCCTGTCGATCCAGTGCTTCCGGTACCGCCCGGAGTGCCGCGACCTCCACCGCCGCTGGCTCCCGTGCCCGTACCTGCTCCAGGACTCCCTGCGCGTCCGCCGCCTCCGCCGCCGGTGCTGGGCGGAGATCCGCCAGTTCCACCACCGCCCCCGCCCCCTCCCGCTCCGCCGCGACCCTGCGGGCTATACGCCACCGTCCGAAAAGGCGACGCCGCTACTTCCATCGCTACCGTGTTCGACGCTGGACTCGCGAACGGCATCGGCGCAATGGAGGCCACACCCGCCACCAATCCGCGCACATCGATCGGATAGATGGCGACATTCGAGCGGTTACACACGTCGACCGTCGCCGTCACTTCAGAAAGCTGATCCGGAGTCACCCGAAAGCCGGCCGTCAGCAGCACCAGCGTCTTCCGTCCCGGAATACTAGCGAGATTCCTCGCCAGACTGCGAATCCCCAGAATAAGGTCGCGAGCCCCGAAATCCGCCGCGGCGCGCCCCAGCCCGCCCGGAACATTGTCATTGGGCGACGGCCCCACCGGAAGCTTCGTTCCTCCCGCGATCGCCTTCAGCCGCTCCACGTCGCTGGTGAAATTCTGAGAGATCTGTAGCCCGCCAGCGAAGTTGACGATCGCCATCAGCCGGTTCGGACCAGCGTTGGCGTCGATGAAACTGACCGCCGCCTTCCGCGCGACCGCCTGATCGCCGAAGTTCATAGTCGAGTTGTCGAAGAACAGCACCAGGTAGCGCGGCTGCGAATTCAAGGGCGATGCCGGATCGGCTTCGAAGGAGAAGCTCTTGATGGTCTGCTCCTTGTTGTCCTCCCAGACCTTGAAGTCCTTCTGCTTCAGATCGCGCAGGTATTGGCCTTTTTTGTCGGTCACCACCGCGTCCACCAGCACCACATTGGTTTCCACTTTCAGGACGGTGTTCGGGTCCGCGGGCAACGGCGTCTGCTGTTGGGCGGCCCCATAAGCCGCCAGAAAAAGGAAGCTGCTCAAGATCTTCATGGTTGAATCTCCTACGGAATCTCGACAACGCCGTTACGCGCCGCCATGGTCTGCCCTTCACTATCGCGCACCACTAACCTGACAATATAGCTGCCCGGCGCCACGTCGAAGCTGGTCTTCATGGAAACGCCGGCGTCCAGCCTGGTTGCGAACGTCTCTTCCTTCAGCCGCATCTCGACGTCCTTCTGAATCGCGCCCACCAGAATCCCATTACGATCGAACACCGCCGAGACGATGCTCAGCGTATTCTTGTTCCGCCCGTCCGCCTTCTTAAAGTGGAGATGCTTCAAATCCACGTGAGCCAGCACCGCCAGTTTGGCATTCTTGTCGGTCGATTTGAAGAATTGCGTATGCAAGTCCACCGGAATGTCCGACATTTCCTCGCGCGAGAACAACGCCACGCGGATCTCTTCCTTCGCATCTTCCGCTGCGTTGCTCGAATGCTTCGGCGCGTAGTAGCCGCGGCGAGCCTGCAATTGGACGCCCTTGGTATCCTTCACCGTCACCTTGAGCGCGTGATAGCTGCCGTCGAACTTCAGGTTCTGGGGCGAAAACGCCAACACGTACATAAACTCCGGCGACGCGCTGGTGCGCCGGAACCCTTCCTGCAAATCGTTGTTGTTATGAAAAAAGGTTCCACCCGTCCCATCAGCCAATTCAGCCAGCGAATCGCCTTCCGCCTGAGCGCTCTCGCTTTGATACTGCTGCTTGACGATAGAACTGGATTGACGAAAATTACGTTGGCTCGCATCGCCCCCGGGGATAAGCGTGTACAGGCCGCGGACGTCCACCGCGCTGATCGTGACGTTGGAGCGAATCGCCCGATCGATCGCTTCGGTTTGGTCGTGCCGGTGAGTGAGCGTGGTCAGAAATCCCGACGAAACCAACACGATCGTGCGTTGCCCCGGCATTGCCGCCATTCGCTGCACCGTAGCTTTCAGCACGGCGAGCGTGATCTGGGTATCCGCCTCGGAGATGCTCAGCACCCGGCTGGCGGCGGACTGTGCCATCGACTGCCCCTGCTGTAAGGTGGTCTCGGGAGGCCCGCAGGCCATCGCCTCCCGCGCCGCGGCATTGATCGCGATGGTGTCGTTCCTGTTCACGATCAGATCCGCCATGTAGGGCGGCACGTCTGGACAATCGGCAATTACCTGCGTCGCCCTGGACCGCGGCATGATGCGATTCATGGTCTCCCGCAACTGCTCCCGGTCGTCTGTAAACTCGAGCGCAGTTTGTCCCGAAGTCGTGTAGACGGCCACCCGGTCGGTCGGCAGAAGCGACGCTTCGATGTGTTTCGCCGCCGCCGTGCGCGCTTGCGCCAGATCCCCGAAATTCGTATGCATATCGTCGAATAGATATGCTACAAAACGGTTAGCTATCGGAGCGCCCAGGGGAGGTTTCTCGCCTTTCTCCAGATCGGGATCGGCCATGGTCACTTCCAGCGGCTTCACGCTGCCGTCCGCCTTCTCGATCGTGAACCTGGAAATGACCTGTAGCTTGCCGCGGTCGAAAAGTTGAAAATCCTCTTTCTTCAACGTTCCGATCGCGCGGCCGCCCTTTTGCTCGCGAACCACCACCGGAACGCTCACCAGGTTCACCCTGGAATTAAAAGTCGCCGGCGCATCGTGCGAAGCGATCTCCGGCGTTTTGTCGGGAGTCGGCAGAGCCAGCGGTGCCTGAGCGAATGCACAAATCACGCTGCACAGAAACATCGTCGCTCGCGTGCGCCCTGGGTCCATAAGGTGTTCCGTTCATTCTACTCCTCTTCCAGTTACGGGATTATCGTGTCGTGGGGCGGCGCCATGCGCTGCCATCCCAATTCCCATTCACCCCCGCCCGCCCAACTCAATCAACACAAATAATAAAATCAATATCCCGATCACCAGCAGCGCGATCTTCGCCACGCTATACGGCCGCTCGCCCTGCACTTCTCCTGTGCGAGCGTTCACCATCACTTGAAAAACCTTCCCTTGAAACTGATACGCGCCGATCCACACCGGCAGCAGCAAATGCTTGAACGTCTCGTTGGTCGTAAAGGTGTGTACATGGTCGACCTGCTGCTCATCCCCGCCGATATCTTCGCGAACGTCTCGATCGATTACGCGCTCCATCACGGCCTTGGCTTTCTCGAACCCCGCCGGCAGCTCGACCTGATACCTCTGCGCCTTGAACCCTGCCAGGTAAGCCGGGTCATAAGCGCACAGTGACGGCAGATCCCACGGCTCCAGCGCGTTCAACCGGCCTTCATTCACCGCCTTCGTCGCCGGCACCAGCACGTCGGCGAAGTTTCTCGCCACACGTCCCGACGCCGGCGACCAGGCCGTTTGCATCACCTGCCGCGACATCTGCACGGTATTTCCGTTGCTATCGGTCTCGGTATAGTATTCGGTCGTGTAGTAATGAACCCCGCGCGAGCCCGTGTAGTCGCTCTGCGTATCCGCCGCGTAAGTCCAGAAGGGAAGGTACACGCCCGCGATCCCTTCCTGCTGCGCCATTTTGTGCAGCGCATTCGGCGCGAACCAGCGGCTCCCGATCCAATCGCGCACTTCCCCTTGCGCCTTGTCCTTGGTCACTTTCAAGGGCAGCACCGCGTCCGGCGCGATCATCGGATCGGCCGCCTTAGGCTGCGCCACGATCGTCGCTCCGCAGAATGAGCAAGCCCCGGCGACCTCCGGAGGCTCGAACACCACCACGCTCCCACATCCGTCGCAATTGACTTGAAGTGCGATGTCGCTGAGCGGCGTCACATGCTCCAGCGCGTCGATCAACGAATGCGCCGTCACCGCCGCGCCGGATTCGGGAACAGCCATGGTGTTTCCACAGCTCAGGCACTTCATCATGCCCGATTGCGGATCGAAATCCATCTCGCCCGCGCACCCAGGGCATCGAAAATGTGAGAACTTCTGCGAATCAGGCATTAGGAGTCCAATCGACAATTATGTGTTACATTGACCCCAGATTATGCTCAGCCGCCGAATCGTGATCGCCCTGTCCGCCGCCTCCGCGTGCGTCGCCGCCCCTCCAGATGGAGCAGCGTTGTACAAAGCCCGCTGTGCCGTCTGCCACGACGGCAAACCCCAGCAGCACATGCCCACGCACGACGAGCTTGTCTCCCGCACCCCCGAGGCAATCGTAAAAGCGATGTTCGAAGGCGCCATGCAGCCGCAGTCCGCTGGCTTGAACGAAGATGAAGGCCGAGCCATCGCGCGATTCATCACCGCCAAGGAATTCTCGACGCCGACCGTCGCAGCCATGCAAGGCCAATGCTCCGCCCCGCCCAAACCCATCGTCATCGCGTCCACCGATTGGAACGGCTGGGGGCAGGACACCGGCAATTCCCGCTACCAGCCGAATCCCGGCTTCGCCGCCACCGACGTGCCCAAGCTCAAACTCAAGTGGGCCTTCGGATTCCCCAACGATACCTCCGCTCAAGCTCAACCCTCCGTGGTCGCCGGACGAGTCTTCGTCGGCAGCGTCAGCGGCACTGTCTACTCCCTCGACGCCTCCACCGGCTGCATTTACTGGACCTATAAAGCGGGCGCGTCCATCCGCAACGCCATCACCATCGGTAAAGTCGGCACTCGCTACATCGCTTATTTCGGCGACACCAAAGCCAACGCTCATGCCATCGAAGCCGAGACCGGCAAGCCTCTCTGGAAGGTCAAACTCGACGACCATCCCGTCGCCCGCATCACCGGCACCCCGAATTTCTACAACGGACGCCTCTACGTCCCCATCTCCTCGATCGAGGAAGCCTCCGCCATGTCCCCCGCCTACGAATGCTGCAAATTCCGAGGCAGCGTCGCAGCCCTCGATGGCGAAACCGGTAAGGTGCTCTGGAAGTCCTTCGCCGTTCTCGATCCTCCCAAGCCTTTCAAGACCAGCAGCACAGGCACCCAACTCTATGGACCCGCCGGAGGCGCCATCTGGGCATCCCCGACCATCGACCCCAAGCGCAAACTCGTCTACGCCGCGACCGGCGACTCGTACACCGACGTCGATATCAACACCAGCGACGCCCTGGTCGCCTTCGACATGGAGACCGGCAAGCTGATGTGGTCGAGCCAGGCCACCGCCAAGGACAATTTCACCATGGCCTGCGGCCAGGCCGGCAAAGCCAACTGCCCCGAGACGAAAGGCCCCGACGTCGACTTCGGAACCAGCCCCGCCCTCCGCACCGTCGGCGGCAAGGACATCATCGTTGTGGGTCAGAAATCCGGAGTCCTCTGGGGCTTCGATCCCGATAATAAAGGAAAGGTCCTCTGGCAGACCCGCATAGGCAACGGCGGAGCCTTAGGCGGCATCGAATGGGGCCACGCGACAGATGATGAGAGAGCCTACGCCGCCATCTCCGATCGACCGAGAGGTCCCGGCCTGGTCGCTGCCGTGAACATGAAGACCGGCGAAAAACTCTGGAGCAAACTCACTCCCGATACCGGCTGCAAGCCCGGCACACCCGGATGCCAGACCACCATGTCCGCCGCCATCTCCGTCATCCCCGGCATCGTCTTCGCGGGCGGTGTCGACGGACACTTTCGAGCCTACGATTCCAAAACCGGCGACATCGTATGGGACTATGACGCCGCCCATCCCTACGAAACGGTCAACGGAGTCCCCGCCAAAGGAGGCTCATTCGACGCCCCCGGCCCCGTCATCGCCAACGGCATGGTGATCACGCCCTCAGGCTACGGAATGTGGGGAGGCTCCGCGGGCAACGTGCTCCTGGTCTTCACGGTCGACGGGAAATGACGCTTGACGACTTACGCGCCAGCGTAGGAAAAGAACTAGGCGTCAGCAAGTGGCGCGAAATCACCCAGCACCAAATTGATCAATTCGCCCAAATCACCGGCGACGATCAGTGGATCCACATCGATCAGGACCGCGCCGCCCGAGAATCCCCCTACGGCACCACCATCGCCCACGGATTCCTGACCGTCGGCCTACTCTCTTCGCTCATCAACGAAGCCGTCGAAATAACCGGCGACTTCAAAATGCGAGTCAACTACGGCTTCAACCGCCTGAGATTTACCGGCGCGGTCCCCGCAGGCTCAAGAATCCGCGGCCGCTTCACGCTGCAATCCATAAAGGATGTGGACGGCGGAGTAGAAATCGCCTGGCTGTCGACAGTAGAAGTAGAAGGCCGCGACAAACCAGCTCTCGTAGCCGAGTGGCTAGGCCGAACCTATTATTAAGGCCCGCCGCTCCGATAAGCGACTTGTGAACAGGTTCGCAGAACAAGCCGCCAACATCCTCGAAGCCGCCGAATCCGCCGGCCACTGCTCTCACATGACCATCCTGATCGGCCACGACTGCGCAATCCACATGATCGCCGACTCCGACTGGCCCCTGGATTCTCTGACCAGTCATCACGGTGCCAAAACCGCCTACCGAGTCACAGAAAACTCCGGCTCCATTCGTGTAGAAGCCCGCGAGGGCCAACGAACTTGCATTATGGAATCGGCGAAGCCGCAACCAATAGCCCGCTTCTTACTAGGCGCCTGAGTCTTTATACGTTGACTTCAACGCACTGCATCCCGGGCTCTGAGAAAATCTCATCCTGCACGTCCAGGTACTCCTGAATCGCGGACCGAATGTTCTCAAGAGCCTCTTCGTAAGTTACCCCTTGCGAGTGACAGCCCGGCAAGTGTGGACACGACACGCTATAGCCTTCATCCGTCTTCAGAAGAGCGACACGGTATGTCATCACCTCACCATACCCTACTGATCACGCCGGTCGCTTCTCATACCGCCCCTTGGTCCGCCGCCGAATTCTTCCGCTGAAGCGCCGTCGAAAACACCATCATAAAAACAGTCGCCAACATTCCGAGCCAAGCGGTCATTACCCGAGTCCAGAGATTTGGAAACATCCTGAATTCATATTCGGAGATGCTCCTAATGACTCGATCTTTGTAAAGTGATATATATCGTCCATCGACCATGCCGACGCTAGACGCGCCTTCGGTTGTGTAGATGTAATAGACAAGCGTCATAAGAGAATACACAAGGGTCGCCAAACAGAGCAGCTTCCAGTACCCAGGGTGGCCTTTGAAACTCCAATCGGACTTTACTGCAAGACCGAAGATTGCCGCTGCGAATAGGGGAATTGCTGGCAAAATCATCCACAGTAAGGGGAGCATCGTAAAAAACGTCGCGATGTGCACAACAGCACACAACACGCCGCCCGCAAAGCTCAGTGCGAGCCCAATTTTGCAGGCAAATCGCCGAACCCGGTCGAGCCAGGTATGCCCCATACGCTACTGATCTGTCCGAGTCACCTTCTCATACCGCTTCTCCCCCGTCTCCCGGTCGAACCCGAACATCTCCCCAAACTCCGGCAAGCTCAACATGAAGGACTTCCGCATCTGGATGTAAATCTTCTCGACCAGCGACACCCGCCCCCCGATTACCGCCTCGGCCCTCACCGTGCCGCCATCGCGATAGACGTGGATCTCCTTCTCCCGGTGGCTCACCACCCACAACCTGTAGGAATCCGTCCCGTCCCGACGCAGCGTGAATCCGTACGCTTTGGCCCGCTCCAGAATATTCAGCTCCTGCCGGCGCCCATTCTCCGCCGCCATGATCCAGTACGCCACCACCGGCTGCTTGGCATCGATGTGCCCTTCCGGCGTCACTCGAGCTTCATACTGCACTCGATTCGCATTCGAGCTTTTCTCGATTGTGAACAGAGGCACAGCGTGGTCCTCCGCTGAAGCCGCTCCTGCCAGAGCCAGCAGGCAAATCCAAACCCGCATTACTGTTTCGCCGCCATGACACTTTTTGTCGGCAGGCACCACAGGAATCCGTGCGACGTCACCGTCACATCCTGTGCTCCCGCCTCCCTTAATACCGACGCATACTCGCCCACGTGGAATACATCTAAAATCAGCAGCCGCCCGCCCGGCTTCAGCACTCTCCACATCTCCCGAACCGCCTTGCACCGGCCCTCGCTATCGCCCAAATTGTGGATCGCCAGCGCCGACATCGTCACGTCGTAGGTCTTCTCCGGATACGCCAGCTTCCGGATATCCCCCGTCTCAAAACGCACCTTGTCCGCCACCCCTTCGAGCTTCGCATTGGCCTTCGCCGCGTCCGACGAATTGCCCGACAGCACCCCGGGATCCCACACGTCCACGCCCGTCGCCTTGCCCGTCTTCAACCGCTTCGCCGCGCCGATCACCAGTAATCCGCGCCCGCATCCCGCATCGAGCACTTTCTCCTCGCCTTTTAGATTCAGTGAATCGATCAGCGTTTCGCGCAGCGCCAGCTTGCCCTTGCGGCTCGACCACATCATGTACCCGCCCACCGCCAGGAAAATCGCCCCGATGGCAAGAAACACTGCCAGCAGCGTCCCCGCCGGCCCGGGATTATCGGTTCGATTGATCAGGAACACCCCGGCGCCAATCGCAATCGTCCACGCTCCCCGCGAGAACATGCGCTTGACCAGAAGCGGCGCGTCCAGCCCGTAATCGGGAGTAGTAGCCTCCGCGCTCATGCGGCTCTCCGAATCTTGGAAGTCAGCGTGAGCTTGGGCTCACCGATGATGATCAAAAACCGATGTCGGGACTTGTGGCGCGCGCCTCCAGGCGTGCCGTGTCGAGATTCGTCTCGACATGTCCGGCCGGCTTTCCCCGACGCAACCCGCTCCCCGTCTTCAGAGCCGCGACCATCGGGAGCGGTCAGTAAGGTGGGACAGGCGCTTCCGCCTGTCAGCGTTTCCCCATCCATTAAACAGCAGCCTCCACCGGAGCCGGAGCCGCCACCTCAAGAGGTTTCTTGAACTTGCACTCGTCGTTCGGACACTGCGCGAACGCCCCCGCCTTCAGATATTTCTCGATCATGTAGCTGCCGCCGCACTGTGGACACTTCTCCGCAATCGGCTTGCCCCACGCCACAAAATCGCAGTCCGGATACCGGTTGCACCCGTAGAACGTCTTCCCGCGCTTCGACCGCCTCTCGACCACTTCTCCCTCGCTGCAATTCGGGCACTTCACGCCAATCGTCTTCTGCTTCACGAATTTGCAGGTGGGATAATTGCTGCACGCCACAAACTCCCCGTAGCGGCCGAACTTCTTGATCAAATGATTCCCACAGTTCGGGCATTTTTCTTCCAGCGGCACGTCTTTCTGCTGCTGCGCCGCGCCCAACTGCTTGGTCGTCTTGCAATCCGGATACCCGCTGCAAGCCAGGAACTGCCCGAACCGCCCCTTCTTCAGAACCATGGGACGCCCGCAGTTGTCGCA
The DNA here is from genome assembly GCA_963813145.1 of Bryobacterales bacterium. Lineage (GTDB taxonomy): Bacteria > Acidobacteriota > Terriglobia > Bryobacterales > Bryobacteraceae > Palsa-187. The sequence continues at coordinate 590,155 of CAWEXX010000004.1, read as the reverse complement.
CATCTCCGCTTCATCCTGCTCGGAGACTTCGCCGGTATCCGCCACCGGCAGCTCGCGCGTATTCGTGCACTCCGGATACCCCGTGCAGGCGATAAACTTGCCATGCCGCCCCCACTTGATCACCATCGGCTTGCCGCACTTCTCGCAAATCTGATCGGTCGGCTCCTCCATCCTCTTGATGTCGGTCATGTGCAGAGCCGCGTGATCCAGGTCCTTCGTGAACCTTTCGTAGAACTCGCTCATCGAAGTGCGCCAGTCGATCTTGCCTTCTTCGATCGCGTCCAGCTCGCCTTCGAGCCGAGCCGTGTACGTCACATCGAACAAATCGCTGAAGCTCTCGAGCAGCAGGTCTACTACAACCTCTCCCAGCTCCGTCGGCGCGAACTTTCCTCCGTCCTTGCGAACGTACTCACGCTCCTGAATTGTGGACAAAATCGACGCGTACGTCGAAGGCCGCCCGACTCCGTCCGCTTCCAGTTCCTTGACCAGCGTGGCTTCCGTGAATCGCGGCGGAGGCTCGGTGAAATGCTGTTCCGGATCGATCGACTTGAATTTCAGCGCCTCACCCGGCGTCACCACCGGCAGCTTCTGCTTCAGCTCCGCGTCTTCTTCGTCCTTCGCGTCCTTGCCCTCTTCATAAACCCGCAAAAACCCGTCGAACTTCGGGACGCTACCGGTCGCCCGGAACAGGTAGACGGCCTTGTCTTTGCCCGTCGCCTCCACGTCGATGGTCGTCTGATCGAACACCGCGGGGGTCATCTGCGACGCCACAAACCTCATCCAGATCAGCCGATAAAGTTTCAGGAGATCTTCATCCAGGAAAGCAGCCAGACTTTCCGGCGTTCTCATCGACGATGTCGGACGCACCGCTTCGTGGGCGTCCTGCGCATCCTTCTTGCCTTTGTAAAAATTCGCTTTTTCCGGCGCGTAATCCTTGCCGTAGCGCTCGGTAATCATCGCCCGTACTTCATCGAGCGCTTCGTTCGATACGCGCACCGAATCGGTACGCATGTAACTGATCAGACCGACCGAGCCTTCCTCGGTCCCCAACTCCACGCCTTCATAAAGCCTCTGCGCCAGCATCATGGTTCGCTTTACGCTGAACCGCAGCTTGCGCGCGGCTTCTTGCTGCAGCGTCGACGTAATAAAAGGAGGCACCGGATTCCGCCGCTTCTCCTTGTTGACGACAGATTTGACAATGTAAGCCGCGCCGTCGAGGGTGTCGACGATGGTCTTCGCCCCGGCTTCATCCGCGATCTCGACGTTTTCCCCGTCTTTCTTGGCTAAATGAGCCGAAAGCTGCGGCGGCTTCTTGGCCGCCAGGTGAACGTCAATCGTCCAGTATTCTCGCTTCTGAAACGCCCGGATCTCGCGTTCCCGATCCACGATCAGCCGCAGGGCGACCGTTTGCACGCGTCCCGCCGATAATCCGCGCCGGACCTTGTCCCACAGCAGAGGCGAGATCTTATATCCCACCAGCCGGTCCAAAATGCGCCGTGCCTGCTGTGCGTCGACTAAATGCAGATTCACCGACAGCGGCTTCTCAAAGGCCTTTTGAATCGCGTTCTTGGTGATTTCATTGAACATCACCCGGAAGAACTTGGGCCCGTCTTTCTTTTGCAGCTCTTCCTGCAAGTGAAAGCAGATGGCTTCCCCTTCGCGATCCGGATCGGCCGCGAGATATATATTGTCGACGCCCTTGGCCGCCGCCCGCAGCTCGCCAATCAGCTTCTTCTTGCCTTCGATAACCTCATAGACAGGCTTAAAGTCGTTATCGACGTCCACCGACAGATTCTTCTTCGGCAAATCCTTGACATGTCCGAGCGAGGCTTTCACCACGAACTGCTTGCCGAGATACTTCCCGATCGTTTTCGCCTTCGCCGGCGATTCGACGATGACGAGACTCTTTTCCATATTAGTTACGATGTGCTTTCTTGTTTATGAGAGCGAAACAACCGAAATCTTACCACAGGCCCATTCCCCCCACCTGAGCCGCGACCGTAAGGGAGCGGGCAGACGCTCTCAACTCATTCCGCCCACACCTTAATATAGCTTTTCCCGGGCATCTGCCGGACCATCCCACTCAATTCCAGCTCAAAAAGGCCGGCGATGATATCGGAAGTATCCAGCTCCTCGATCTGATCCACCAGAGCATCCAGCCCCACCGGAGCATCATGCTTCAGCGCCCTCAAAATCACCCGGGCATTGCTGTTTAAATCCGATGCCGGAAACTCGACTCCCGATTCACTAACAGTTTTCTCCTGCGGATTCAATCGGTTACGACACTGCTCCACCAGCACTCTCCGGTCTTCCGCCTTCAATTCCGCAACCACGTCGTTCCATTCCTGCACCAGTTTCGCACCCTGCTTGATCAGCAGATTCGGCCCCCAGCTCATCTTGCTTGTCACGTTTCCAGGCACCGCGAACATCTCCCGGTTTTGCTCCGCAGCCAGCTTTGCCGTAATGGTCGACCCCGAATACTCGCCTCCTTCCACCACCAGCACCCCCGCGCTCATCCCGCTGATAATCCGGTTCCGGACCGGAAAATTCTGCGGAAACGGTGGCGCACCCATGGGAAACTCGGAAATCAGCAGCCCTTTCTCAGCCAGCTGGTCCGCCAGCTTCCGATTCTCCGACGGATAAACCTCGTCCACTCCGCATCCGAACACCGCCACCGTATCTCCGCTCGCCTCCAGCACCGCCCTGTGCGCGGCCGTGTCGATTCCCCTTGCCATCCCGCTGACGATGGTCAGCCCGGCTTCCGCCAGATCCTTGGATAATCGCGCGGCCACCTGCGTCCCATAAGCTGTCGGCCGCCGCGTCCCGACGACTCCCAGCATCAATTTCCCCAGCAATTCCACCCGTCCCCGGGCGTATAGCAGCGGCGGCGGATCGAATATCTCCCGCAGCCGCGCCGGATATCGGGCATCGGTAATTGGCAGCAAAACCACGCCCAGTTTTACAGCTTTCTCATGCTGCTCCGCTGCCTCCTCAAAGGCGCACCCGCTGGCCACGCTCCGCGCCACCGCCGGCGACAGCCCCGCCGCCTCCAGTTCCGACAGCGAGGCCCGAAAGATCGCCTGCGGCGTCCGAAAAATCTCGACCAGTCTGCCTGCTTTGCGAGTCCCCAGCCCCGCCGCCATCCGCAAAGCCAGCCAATGAATCGATTCTTCCGCTGTAAGCGCAGGTTGCATTGTCATGGTGGTGCTTTCAAACCCCCAGAATTCTCACTCAACTGCGCTAATCTGACGTATATGAGCAAAGCTACGTACGACGACGTAAACCTGATCCTGCGCCTCTACGACATCCGCCGTGAAGAGAAACTCCGCGCCGCCCGCGTGTGGTTTGTGGCGAATTTCAAACCGAAGACCTCTGAGGAGTACAAAAAGTTGATCGAGACCCCGGAAGCCAACGCCTATTTCCGTCAGTCCGTTACCTATTGGGACATGGTCGCCGGCTTCATAACCTCTGGCGTCTTGAACGAGGAGCTGTTCTTCCAAAGCGGACGTGAGCTGGTATTGTTCTGGCTGCGCCTGAAGCCCATCGTCGCCGGCGCGCGCGAATTTTATAAGGATCCCAACGCATACAAGAACCTTGAAACCGTAGCCGACGCTTATGCCAAGCACCTGGGGCCGGAAGCCTTCGCCGCATTCGCCGCTCGCGTGGCCCCGTAACAATGCGCCAGCAACCAGACTTCTTCGGCGAGGATGGGGAGCTCGTTCTCGTCTATATCGCGAAGAAACTAAAAGAAGCGTTGGCCCTGGAGGCGCTTCTCACCGAATCCGGGCTCGACTATCTGGTCGAGCCCGACACCTACTCGGGCGGCGTCATCTTCAGATCCCAGCGCACCGGCGCTTTCTTCTACGTGTCTCCCGAAAACGAACCAAAAACCCGCGAAATCATACAAAACAAAGGCTACAAACCAGCTGATCTGAGCTGAGCCGCCGCCTCCTCCGGAATCACATCCTCCAAAAACGTCCCCATTGCCGACTCCACCGCCGCCAGATACTTCAACTTCTTCGCCGTCCGCTGCAGCGGAAGAAATTCAATGTAAAAGTGAACATTTTGGTGTAACACCATCATCAGCGGCATGGGAAACCCGAACAGCGCGTCATACTTTTTCCTCATCTGGCTCAGGATCATCGCGAAATCGGCGCGCTCCTCTGGCGTGAGGTCGTTTAACCCTGGAGTGTGTCTTTTCAAATAGATACAAGTCTCATAAGGGAACCGGGCGAAGTACGGCGAGAAGGCCACGAAATAAGGTCGATTCAGGATGATGCGGGCATCTTCTGCCACCTCTTTTGCCAGAACAAGGCAGTATAAGCATTGCTCGGACTTGGCAACCGACGCCAATTCCTTCTCGACGCGGGGCGGGACGAACGGAAACGCGTAGATCTGCCCATGCGGATGAGGCATGGTTACCCCGACTGCTTCGCCGGTATTTTCGAAGACCATGACGTGCTTGACCTTCGGATCGGCCCGATATTCGGCCGTCCTCCGGGCCCACAAATCGATGATCTTTTCCCATTGCTCGACCGGCAGCTCGGAGGGTAATTTGGTATGCTCGGGGCTGTAAAGAACGACGTCGCAGGCGCCTTCAAATGCCGGAAAATCATTGGGATAGAGGTGTATATCGTAAGTATCGGGTACGCGACCGGAGCCCGGGCAAAACGGGCACCAATCGGCTGGCATCTGCGGACGACCCTGGCGATGCGCCGTCACCACCACCCACTGCTCCAGCAGCGGATGCCACCTTAACTCACTCATTCTCTTATTCTATTCCGAAAAAGACCGCTCCCTCTGGTCACGGCTCGCTAGATAGCATTCATTCTTCGCGAAGTGCGGTCATGGGGTCAAGGCGGGAAGCGCGGCGAGCCGGCAGATATCCCGCCACGATCGCCACAATTGCTAAGACTACTGCCGCCGATCCCAGGGTGCGTGGATCGTTGGGCGTTAAACCGTAGAGGAAGCTGGTCACAAATCTCGTCGTCGCCAATGTGACCGCCATGCCGAGAACCAGACCGATTCCAATGAGGACGGTAACTTCGCCCAGCACCATCCACAACACACGGGATTGCTCCGCGCCTAGCGCCATTCGGATGCCGATTTCGTTCCGGCGCCGCGCGACGTTGTAGGACATGACTCCGTACAGCCCGATCATGGCCAACAGCAATGCGAGGCCTCCGAAGAATCCGGAGAGCGTCGCCAGCATCTTTTCGCGCGTGAGCGATTCGTCGATTTGAGTGGACAGCGTGCCGAACTGGATGACGATGTTGGGATTTACTTCTTCCATCGCCGATTTGACGGCGGGAATGAGACTGGTGCTCCCTCGAATCTCCATCACCGCGAAAGGACGGGGATCATCCTGGTTCTCGGAGTGATAAAAGGTGGGCGGCACGGGCTCGCGGAGGGAAGAGTACTTGGCGTCCTTCACCACGCCGACGATTTCGACGGGGTCGCTCAGCTTGTTGTTCGGTCTCCAGCGATAGGTGCGGCCGATAGGATTCGCATGGCCAAAGAATTTCTTGACGAAGGTCTCGTTGACGACGGCGACGTGGGGCGACTGCGCCGTATCGTGTGGATTAAAATCGCGGCCCAGGAGGAGAGGCGTCCCCATGGTCTCGAAATAGCCGGGGGTTACGGAGTTGTACGCGACGGAGGTGTCGCGCTCCGATTTGGCGATGTAGCCGTCGATCAGCAGCGATTCGGTCCAGTTGCGGCGGCTGATGGGCGTCATGCCGGACATGCTGGCGGAACGTACGCCGGGAAGCGCGCGTACGCGGTCGAGCATTTGGTTGTACGCCTGCGCGCGGCGATCTTTCGGATAATCTGCGCCGCTAATTCCGATTTGCACCAGCAGCACGTTTTGGCGATCGAAGCCGGTATCGAGCGAGGTCAATTTCCAGAAGGTCGCGAGCATTAGTCCGGCGCCCACGACGAGCACGAGCGAGAGCGCGACCTGAACCATGACCAGGCCTTTGCTCAGACCGAACCTGGAACCTTCGATGACGCCGCGCGAATTCGCTTTCATCGCGGACTGCGGCTCGACGCGCGTGCCGCGCCAGGCCGGAGCGAGGCCGAACAGCAATCCGGTCAAAATAGCGACTGCGGCGGTGAAGCCGAGCATGCGCGCATCGATGGTGAGATCGAGGAAGACGGAGCTGCGCGAGTTGGAGAGCAAACCGACCAGCATGCGGGTTCCCCATTGGGCGAAGACGACTCCGAGGGCGGCTCCGCAAAGGGACAGCAGAAGACTTTCGGTGAGAAGCTGGCGGATCAGCCGCGCGCGGCCGGAGCCGAGAGCCATGCGGATAGCGATTTCCTTTTGACGAGAGGCTCCGCGCGCAAGCAGCAGGTTGGCGACGTTGGCGCAGGCGATCAGAAGCACGACGCCGACGATCACCATCAGGGTGATCAGCGCCACGGCATATTGATCGCGAACCGCGGAGCGACCCTTGCCCGCAGGCGCGATGTCAAATGTGATCGACAGGGACTTATTGAGCATCGAAGGAACACTGGCTTTGAAGATCTCCGGAGCGAGCGTGTTGAGACGGGCCTTCACCTGAACGGGTAAAACTCCCGGCCCAGGGCGCCCGACGATGCGGAGCCACCAGTCGCCGCGCCGGTCGAGCGAGTTGTTTTCGGGATTAAGGATCGCCTCGATACAAATGGGCACAGTGACGTCCACGGCATTGCCGACCTGTACGCCGAAAAATCCGGGCGCAGTGACGCCAACGATGGGGAAAGGATGCCCGTTCAGCGAGATCGGCTGCCCGAGAATGTCCATGCGCCCACCGTAGGCGCGCTGCCAGAAATCGTAGCTGAGAACGGCTGCTCCAGGGGCTCCCCGCTTGTCGTCGGCGAGAGTCAAGGGGCGGCCGAGCACAGTGCTGACGCCGAGCGTTTCAAAGTAGGCACCGCTGACTTCAGATCCTTCGATATAACGAACTTCCCCTCCGGACGAGGTATTGAAGCGGGTAAAGGTGTAGGCGAAAACGCTGGAGAACACATCCTGACGGTCGCGGATCTGCTCCCAGAGGGGATTGGTGAACAGCTCCCGGTTCTGGGAATTGGTCACGACTAGCAACTCCTCCGGATGGCGGACCGGCAGCGTTTTCAGCATCACGGAATCGATCAGGCTGAAGATGGCGGTGTTGGCTCCTATGCCGAGGGCTAGGGATAGAATCGCGACGGCGGTGAAGCCGGGGGTGGAGCGGAGGGCTCGGAGGGCGTAGCGGAGGTCTTGGATTAGGGGGTCTAGCATATTAGTTTTTGGCGTCCGCCCGCGGAGCCGCCATCTGTGAGAACGGACCGCTCCCTGTGGTCGCGGCTCGCTTGGATTCATCAACATAAAGAGCGGTCAGGCAGACGCACATTATTCCTCTCTGAGGGCCGTCATCGGGTCGAGCTTCGAGGCTCGGCGGGCGGGGAGATATCCGGCGATGACGGCCACAACGGCTAATACTGCCGCGGCGGCGGAAAGTGTCAGGGGATCGTTGGATTTTACTCCATAGAGGAAAGACGAGACGAAGCGGGTGGTCGCTAGCGCGACGGCTGTTCCGAGGACCAGGCCGAAAACGATGAGCAGGGCGACTTCGCGAAGGACCATTCTGAGGACGCGGGATTGTTCGGCTCCGAGAGCCATGCGGATGCCGATTTCGTTGCGTCTGCGCGCCACATTGTACGACATGACACCGTACAAGCCGATGGTGGCGAGCAGCAAAGCGAGCGCGCCGAAAAATCCAGAAAGTGTCGCAAGGAGCCGTTCGCGATTGAGCGAGTCGTCTACCTGCGCGGCGAGTGTGGAAAACTCGAGCGACACGCTGGGATTGATGCCCGTGATGGCAGCCTTGACGCCGGAGATGAGCGCGGAGGGGGCTCCGGCCGCGACGCGAAGCTCAAACGTCTGGGAGGTGAACGCGTTCGCTTCCTGGCGGCCCGCCCGATATGCAGTGGCCAGCGTCTCCTCGCGCAAAGTGCCGTATTTGGCGTCCTTCACGACGCCCACGATCTCAAACCAATCGCTGAGCTTGTTGCCCATATCCATGCGGAACCGTTTGCCCAACGGGTTCTGACCGGCGTAAAACTTCTTCGCCATGGTCTCATTCACGATCACCACTCCTGGCGAGTGCGGCGTGTCGCGCAAATTGAAATCACGGCCTGCGACCAGCGCGGTTCCCAGCGTTTCAAAATAGCCGTCGCTGATCCGGTTGAAGTACACCAAAGTGTCGTGACTGCCCTTGGAAGTATAGCCGTCAATCTGTAGATCCTCATTCCAGAAGCTGCCGCTGACCGGCGTCATCTCGGAGGCCGAGGCGGAGCGAACTCCGGGCAGCGCGCGCAGCCGTTCGAGCATTTCTTGAAACGTGGCCGTGCGCCGCTCCGGTGGGTAATTCCCGTTGCGCAGATCCACTGTCGCGAGCAGAACATGCTGGCGCTCAAAGCCCGGATCGAGCGTTTCGAGTTTAAAGAAAGTCGTCAGCATCAGCCCGGCGCCCACGACCAGCAGGAGCGACAACGCGACCTGCACCACGACCAGCGCTTTACCTAATCCGAACCGGGAGCCCTCAATCACACCTCGGGCGTTAGCTTTCATAGCTGCCTGGGGATTCACACGGGTGCCGCGCCAGGCAGGGGCGATGCCGAACAGCAAGCCGGTGAAAACGGCGACGCCGGCCGTGAATGCCAGGACACGCACGTCGATGGATAGGTCGAGAAACGTCTGGTTCCAGCGCGAGGCCAGCAGGCCGACCAGCAGACGCGCACCCCACTGGGCGACCAGAATACCGAGCGACGCGCCGGCGAGCGAAAGCACCAGACTCTCGGTCAGCAACTGGCGGATCAGGCGTCCTCGGCCCGAGCCGAGGGCCATGCGGATCGCAATCTCGCGCTGCCGCGCCGCGCTGCGCGCTAGCAGAAGATTCGCTACGTTGGCACAGGCGATCAGCAGAACGACTCCGGTAATGGCCATAAGAATCATCAACGACTGCTGATATTGTGTGCGGAGATCGGAGACCCCGCGCGAAACCGGGACCGTCTCGAAGGTGTGCTTCCTATAGTTGGCTTGTCCATTGGCATCCCAATTCGGCGGCACGGTGGCTTCGAAGACTGCAGGCGCGAGAGTTTTCAGCCGCGCGGTCACTTGAGCGGCGGAAAGGCCCGGTTTCGGCCGGCCGATGATACCGAGCCACCAGTTGCTACGCTTATCCAGGCTGCTGTATTCGCCTCGAATAATCTTTTCCGAACAAATGGGCACGAAAAGGTCGGCCGCGCTGCCGACATCCACGCCCGTGAAGCCCGGCGCGAGCACGCCCAGGATCTCAAACCGGTGGCTATCGAGCAGGATCGTCTTGCCCACCGCATCGGCGCGGCCGCCGTATTCCCGCTGCCAGAAGCCATGCGCAAGCACCGCGGTTCCAGGGCAACCGCGCTTGTCGTCGGCCATGGTGAATGTCCGGCCAACCACAGTTCTGAGGCCGAGGGTTTCAAAAAACTGGCCGGCCACGTAGCTGCCCCCCGCGTAGCGAGCCTCTCCGCCGCTCGAAAGGTTGAACCTTCCTCCACCGTAAGCGAAGATGCCGGAGAACACGTCTTGCCGGTCGCGGACCTGTTCCCAAATCGGATTGGTGTAATAATCCTGCTTGCCCATGGTGACTTGCAGGAGCTGCTCGGGATGGCTCACAGGCAACGTCTTGAGGAGGACGGAGTCGATCAGGCTGAAGATGGCGGTGTTGGCTCCGATGCCGAGGGCCAGGGAGAGGATCGCCACGGCGGCGAATCCGGGGCTGGAGCGGAGGGCTCGGAGGGCGTAGCGGAGGTCTTGGATGAGTGCGTCTAACATATTCGTTTATCGGCGTTTGCCCGACTCCCTGACGGTCGCGGCTCAATGGGTCGGAGCCGCCATGAGTAAGCATGCGGGCAAACGGCAATTACTCCTCTCTTAACGCCGCCATCGGATCCAGGCGCGAGGCCCGGCGGGCTGGCAGATATCCGGCGATGGCCGCTGCCAAGGCTAATACTCCGGCGGCGACCGAAAGTGTCAGGGGATCGTTTGGTTTCATTCCATAAAGGAAGGTCGAGACGAAGCGGGTGGTTCCCATCGCTACGCCCAGCCCGATGGCGAGGCCGACGCCGATCAAGAGGGCAACCTCGCGGAGGACCATCCGCAACACCCGGGCCTGTTCGGCTCCCAGCGCCATCCGGATGCCGATTTCGCTGCGCCGGCGCGCTACGTTGTACGACATCAGGCCGTATAGTCCGATGGTAGCGAGCAGCAGCGCCAGTCCGCCGAAGAAGCCGGACAACGTGGCGAGAAGCCGTTCGCGGTTGAGGGACTCATCGACGGTGGTCGCGAATGTCTTGAAATCGAGCATCACGTCCTTGTTCACCTCCGCCAGCGCCGCCTTGACTCCGGAGATGACGGAGGCGGGCGGTCCGGAGACGCGCAGCTGGAAGGATTTCCTAACATCGGGCGAATCGTCCTGCGACTGGGCAACATAGGCGATCGGCTTGGTTTCTTCCCGCAGCGAGTCGTACTTGCTATCCTTCACGACGCCGGCGACTTCGAACACGCTGACGACTCCTCCGGGCGCCACGCGGCGGAAGGTTCGACCGACGGCTGGGACGGCTCCGCCGAAGAACTTTTGAGCCATCGATTCATTAATCACCGCGACCAGCGGCGAACCGAGTGTGTCGTGATTATTGAAATCGCGCCCGGCGAGAATCGCCGTCGTGAGTGTTTCGAAGTACCCGGGGCTGACGCGATTCATCCAAACCATGTTGTCGCGGCGGGATTTTGCCACGAATCCGTCCACCGCGATGAGCGTATTCCACCCCTGGCCGCTTACCGGGACGATCACGGAGCCGCCGGCGCTGCGAACCCCTGGGACGGCGCGCAGATGGTCGAGCATCTCGTTGAATCCCGCAATGCGCCGTTCTTTCGGATAATTGGCGTTGCGCAGATCCACATTGACCAGCAGAACATGCTCTCTGTCAAAACCTGCATCGAGCGAAGCGAGTCTCACGAAGGTGTTCAGCATGAGGCCGGCTCCCGTGACCAGCACCATCGATAAGGCGACCTGAGCCGCGACCAGCGCCTTGCCGAGCCCAAAGCGCGACTGGGCGTCGACCACGCCGCGCGCGTTGGCTTTCATGGCTGCCTGCGGATCCACCCGGGTTCCCCTCCACGCCGGAGCTATTCCAAACAGCACGCCGGTTAGCACGGCGACGGCGATAGTGAATCCCAGCACGCGGGCGTCGATCGTGAGGTCTAAAAGGATGGCGTTGTTGGTGGTCGATAGAAGGCGGACCAGCAGCCTATCGCCCCACTGCGCGAACAAGACGCCGAGCAAGGCGCCAGAGAAGGCCAGCAGGAGACTCTCGGTGAGCAATTGACTGATCAGACGAGCGCGGCTCGCCCCCATAGCCATGCGGATGGCAATCTCCCTTTGTCGAATCGCGGCCCGCGCCAGCAGGAGGTTGGCTACGTTGGCGCACGCGATCAACAGGACGGCGCCCGCAACCACCATCAGCGTCCACAGCGGCTGCCGGTATACTTTGCGAAGGCCCGAAAGCCCGTTGGCGGCGGGCTCCAGTTCGAAAGTCCGCTTGGCGTAATCGGCCTTGCCATCCGCGTCAAACAGCGGCGGAATGGTCGCCGCGAAGACTTGCGGGGCGATCGTTTTCAGCCGCACAGTCGCTTGTCTGATATCCACGTTCGGCTTGGGCCGGGCGATCACGCTGAGCCACCAGGTGGAGCGCTCATCGAGCCAGGTATTTCCGGCACGCAGAATCGGATCGGCGCAAAGGGGAAGGTAAACGTCGACGCCCCGGCCCACATCGACGCCCGTAAATCCGGCCTCGATCACGCCGAGAATCTCAAACGGGTGCCCGTCGAGCGAGATGGCGCGATCGAGAACTCCAGGCGAGCCGCCGTATTCCTTTTGCCAGAAATCGTAGCTGAGAACGGCGGTTCCCGCGCAGCCTCGCTTGTCGTCGGCAGCGGTGAAGGACCGGCCCAGCCGCGTACGCACACCCAGCGTTTCGAAAAACTGGCCGCTGACCCAGTTGCCGCGCGCGTATCGCGCTTCCCCGCCCTGGGCCAGATTGAATCGCGCCGGAGAGTACGCAAACGCGCCGCTGAACACATCCTGGCGGTCGCGGAGCTGCTCCCAGATGGGATTGGTGAAGTTAGTGCCTTCCTTGGCGCCCATAGTCACTTGCACCAGTTCCTCCGGATGATTCACCGGCAGAAACTTCAGCATCACTGAATCGATCAAACTGAAGATCGCGGTGTTAGCTCCGATCCCGAGGGCGAGAGAAAGAATCGCGACGGCGGCGAAACCAGGGCTCGACCGGAGAGCGCGAAGAGCGTAACGGAGGTCCTGTAACAGTGCGTCCAACATAGCTATATTGACGGAGAGACGCCGCCGGATGTGGACGGTTAGCTGTCGCGGTCGCTTTCTTGCCTAGAAATCCCCGCCCTTACGGGACGGGGTTATAACCCCTGGCGTGAGCCTGGGGATCGGAGACAACTGTGCCTACCCCTTAATGCTCCGCGACCCCTCATCCCACGTGACCGGGCCCCGCCGGAAGTACGATTCATTCGCCATGTGGCACGCCAGCGCGGCGTGGTGGCCGAACTTCGCGTCCTCGACCACCGGCGCGCGCGACTTCACCGACCGGAAAAAATTCCGCAGATGCAGCACGCCATCGTCCTCGCCGTTGCCCTTGTAAACCGTGGTCTCCGGAATCGCTTCGTGGGTCAGCTCGCCATCGTGCTTGGCGTGCCAATCGGCGACATATTCGGCCCGCATCTTGCGCGGGAAAGAACTGGAGTAATAGCTCGGGCGCGTGTCGATGCCGCGCTGCGGCGAGACTGTCAGCTCCGATCCCGAAACTTCAAGAATGCCCTTCGGGCCCATAAACCGGCACGATTCCGGCGTCTCCGTCCCCAGCCCCAACCGGATATAGACCGGCACGCCGTGATAATCGAACAGCACCGCGTGCAGGTCCGGCATGTTGCGACTGTCGTTCCAGCGCACGATCCCGCCCAGAGCGGAAGCCGACCGCGGAGCTTCGTTCCAGCCCAGCGTGAACAGGAAACCGGTGAGCAAATGCACCATCAGGTCTCCGCCGACCCCGGTGCCGTACTCCTTCCAGCAGCGCCAGCGGGCGAAGTGCAGTGCGTTAAATGGAATTTTCGGCGCGTCGTTCAGCCAGGTATCCCAGTCCAGATTCTTCGGCGAAAGATCGAGCGGCGGCGGATATTCCCAGGCTCCGGTCGGATCGTTGCGGCCCAGCGTCAGCTCCACCATCGAAACGTCGCCGATGGCTCCCATGCGATAAAGCTCGCGTGCCTTGCGAAATACCACGCCGCTGATCCGCTGTGAACCAATCTGCACGATCCGGTTATTCTTCTCCGCCGCCGCGATCATGTCGAAGCCTTCGGCCGCCGTGTGCGTCATGGGCTTCTCGCAGTAGATGTCCTTGCCGGCGTTGCAGGCATCCACCACCACGCGCTTATGCCAGTGATCGGGAACGGCGGCGACGATGCAATCGATATCCTTGCGGTCCAGCAGCTCCTGATAACGGCGCGTCACCAGCAGGCTGGGATTATTGGTGATCTCCCGCGCCAAAGTGTGACGCCCGTCGTAAAGATCGGCCGCGCCGGCGCATTCTACGCCGGGCAAAGCGATGGAGGTGCCCAGCAATCCCGACCCCTGCATCCCGATGCCGATCATGCCGAACCGTACGCGGTCGCTGGGCGCGGCGGGTTGCTGAGGAAGCGGATCCGCTTCCAACTGAATCGCGTTTGCGCCGAGCAGGCCGGCGCTGGTTTTAAGGAATCTGCGGCGGGTATTCATTTTTATTTCTTTATGGGCTGAATCGCGACTTCTTTGAAGAACACAATGTCGTTTTCGCCATGGTTCTGCAAGCCGATATAGCCGAAATTGGGGCGCAGGCCGCGCTTCGGCTCGAAAGTAAACTGCTGGGCGGGAACCGGATCGCCTTCGGTATAGTCCGTCACCTTCACGCCGTTGAGCGTAACGACAGTGCGCGGACCATCGAGCGTGATGTCCATGGTGTTCCACTCCGGGCCGGGCTTCCACGCTTTCGCGAGCGGCTTGGTGAGTGAGTAAAGCATCCCCGTCGAATGAGTGTCGTCCTCCGGCGGCTTCGACCGCTCCGGATGATTGTCGATCTGTACTTCGTAGCCGTAGTGCACGGGCATCCATTCTTCTCGCGGCTCGATGGGGATGCGGATGAAGACGCCGGAATTGTCGTTTTCGTCGCGCATGCGGAAGACCACGTGGATCCGGCAGTTGCCCACTGGACCGCCGGTCCAATAGAGCAGCCCCATGCCGCCGTGAGTATGAATCAGCCCGTCGTCAACGGTCATGCCTCCAGGCCCGACATGCTTCCAGTCATTGATATCTTTGCCGTTAAAAATCGGCGTCCACCGTCCCGGATCGCCCTTGCAGGCGTTCTGAGGGTCACCTCCAAACGAGAGGCAGGAGAGGAAGCAGGCACAGACCAGGAGCCGGTTTCGCATAAGCGTAGTCCACCGTGGGTATCTTATCAGGGATCGTCGCCCCCGGGATTCCGCCAGGCGAGTTCGTTCGCAGACCCCTCCATAACTGTCGGGGTTCGGTAGGGCGGCACCGAACCTCGACAATTATGGGGGGGGACAGTATTTCCAACTCGGCCTTGACGACGCCCTCGCCCATCGAATGCCGCAGCCAGAATCCCAACAGCCGGCAGATCTCGATCATCTGGCGATTCTCGCCCAGAATATCGGCCGTCAAGCGAGCCACGCCCTCGCCGCCCGCGACTTCGATCAGCCTCTTGACCGACTGGTGCGCAAGTTCAAACGCATGCTCCAGGAGTTCCCACGCTTGGGCCTGGATGTGCGTGCCCTTTTAGATTCACAACTTACCGCATCTGCTTAGAGTATTTTCGATGGTGCAGTGCGGCACGGCCACGATTTAGCTGGGACAGACGCTTTCGCTTGTCACCTGTTTTCGAAAAGTCTTGGGTTGACATTCGACCCGAACCGGCGTATGTTCAGGTAGAATGTCCACCCAAGATCGCATTTCGCTGCTGCAAGGCACGCTCGACCTGCTTATCCTGCGCACCCTGATCTTCGGCCCGCAACACGGGCAAGGCGTCGCCCGCGCAATCCAGCAGCAATCGGAGGACGTTCTCACTGTGGATCACGGAACTCTCTATCCCGCGCTGCAGCGGCTCGAAGGCAAAGGGTGGATTGAAGCCGAGTGGGGTACATCGGACAACAACCGGCGCGCGCGATTTTACAAGCTCACGAGATCCGGCCGGAAGCAACTCACAGAGGAAACCAGCCAGTGGCGCAAAATGGCCGCCGCCATCGGCCGCGTGCTGGGGCCGGAATCGTAAAGGAGAACCTCCATGTGGTGGAAACGCAAGCAGCAGGACTTCAACGCTGAGATCGAAGCGCACATCGAGCTCGAAGCGGACCAACTCCGCGCCGACGGCATGCCTCCGTCCGAGGCGCGCGCGGCCGCGCTCCGGGCCTTCGGCAATCGAACTCTCGCCGAGGAGCGATTCTACGAATCCGGGCGATGGATGTTGCTCGACAACCTGATTCGAGATGTACGCTTCGCCATGCGGGTTCTGACCAAAGACGCGCGCTTCAGCATCCTGGCGATCCTGGGTCTGGCGCTCGGCATCGGATTGAGCACCGCCATCTTCGCAGTGGTCAATACGGCGATCCATGTACGCTCGGCCATGGGCGAGACCGACCCGGGCTACGCCGGCCTGACCCGGATCGAAAAGGGTCACCCGCGCGCCGACGCCGGTCTCTCCTACTCCGACTATCTCTATTTCCAGGGCCGCGCCACTTCATTCCGCGCCATCAAAGCGGAGTCGGGACGGTTCCGCCTGATCCTGGGTTCCTCCGTCGTTGCCGGGCAGCGGACCGAGGCGGAGGAAGCGCAGGCGCGGTTTGAATCGGGCAACTTTCTCTCCGCCGTCGGTCTCCAACCCGCGCTCGGCCGAGCGTTTCTCGGCGAGGAAGAGTTGGCCGGCGGCCCGCCTGTGGCCATGCTGAGCTTCCGGTCGTGGACCACTCATTTCGCGTCCGACCCAACTGTCCTCGGCAGGACCGTGATGCTGAACGCACACGCGTTGACCATCGTAGGCGTCGCCGACGCAAGTTGCGGCGCAGGCGACCCATCGGATTTCTATCTTCCCCTGGTGCTGGAGCCGCTCTTATTTCCTTCCCAGGGCGACTGGCTGCACGATCTCAATCAGCACTGGCTGATGGTGGATGCGTGGCTTCGACCCGGCGTCGCCGCAACCCAGGCTCAGGCTGAAATGGACGTCCTCTCGCACGCGCTTCAGCGGAGCGGCGAAACGTTCCTCGTTTCGCGGGGCGGACCGAATCGAGGGAAGGCCGCTGAGCTGGCGTTGATGTTCACCGCCACGATCGTCGCGGTCTCCATGATCCTGCTGATCGCCTGCTCCAACCTCGCGAACCTGCTGCTGGCTCGGGCCGTGGTGCGGCGCCGCGAAATTGGAGTCCGCCTCTCGTTGGGTGCCAGCCGGGCGAGGCTCGTTTGCCAGCTGCTGACCGAGAGCATGCTGTTATCGATCGCCGGCGGCACTCTCGGTTTGCTGTTTTCGATTTGGCTGGCCCAAGCACTGCTTGCGCTCGGTGCAGGAGAGGGGGTCTCTCTGCGCTTCGACGTTCGCGTGATCCTCTATGCCTTCGCCCTGGTGATGGCGACCGGGCTTTCCATCGGCCTCGCACCCGCCCTCTCCTCGACGAAGACCAATCTTGCGCAGGCGCTGCATGCCGACGGATTATCGGCGGCCAGTTCGCCATCGCAGAAGATATGGTCGCCGCGCAACGGCCTGGTCATCGTCCCGCTCACCGTGTCGCTGATGCTGCTGCTGGGCGCCGGAATGACCATCCACATGATTCGCGGTATTTATGCCAACGCGCCCGCCTTCGACGCCTCGCGTTTGATCTCGATGTCGTTCCGCCTGAACTACCAAGGCTACGACGAAACCCGGACGCGCCAGTTCCAGGAAAATCTGCGCCAGCGTGCCGCCAGAATCCCGGGTGTCACTTCGGTCGCGCTGGCGACCACCATGCCCCTCGGCAATAGTTTCGGCTGGTTCGCTCTGCTGACTGAAGGCTCCGCCATCGTTCCAGGCGATAATTCTCCGCACGCCGATTACAACGTGGTGTCGCCCGAATTTTTCGAGACCGTTGGCGCGCCTGTGGTTCGTGGACGAGCGTTCACCGCCTCCGATCGAGAGGGCACGCCGCCGGTCGCCATGGTGAATCAGGATTTAGCGCGCCGGTACTGGCCGGACGAGAATCCCATCGGCAAGCGCATCCGCTTCGCCACGGCCGGCACCATATTTTTCGAAGTCGTTGGCATTGCGCCGGATTTCGAGGACGCCAGCAGCGCGTTCAACAGCGTCCGGCCCACGGTGTATGTTCCTTACGGGCAGGCGAAACTTTTCTTCGCAGGCGCGAAGATCGATCCGCCCCCTTATCAGACGCAGATTCTGGTCCACACAAACACCGATCCGGCGGCCGTGAAAGCCGCGCTCCGGCAGGAGGTCCTGTCAGCGGATTCCTCGCTGCGCGTGATCGTTCAAACCGTCGAAGAAATGACGGAAGCGCGGGTTGGTCCCGTGAGGACCATCACGTGGCTGCTCAGCGCCCTGGGCGCTCTCGCCCTGTTGATGGCGTCGGTGGGAATCTACGCGGTACTGGCCTACGCCATCAGCCAGCGCACGCGCGAAATCGGGATCCGCATGGCGCTGGGCGCCCAGCGGCGAGAGATCCTTGCGCTGGTGATGCAGCGGACCATGACCCTGATTGTCTGGGGCATCGGATTCGGATTCCTGGGCGCGCTGGCGCTGAATCGGATCTTCTCGAGAAGCTTGCGCAAGATCGGAGAGCTGGACGCGGTTACGTGTGTATCGGTAGCGGTGCTGCTGGGCGTCGTCGCACTGCTGGCCGGTTATCTGCCGGCGCGGAAGGCTCTGCGGGTGGATCCGGTGCAGGCGTTGCGGTGCGAGTGATGGAAGTATAACCGCTTCTTCAGAGCCGCGACCATCGGGAGCGGTCAGCCGCCGAACGTCCGCGCCAATTGCTCGCGCAGTTTTTTTTTCGCCGGATCTTTGGATTTTTGAAAGCGGTGCTGGCGTTGCCGTGCGAGTGATTGGAGTGTAACCGCTCCCGCTGGTCGCGGCTCTGAAGACCGTCGATTCCGTAGTGCCGCGACCATCGGGAGCGGTCAACCGCCGAACGTTATTCGCGCCAATTGCTCGCGCAATTTTTCTGTTTCCGCCGGATCTTTGGATTTTTGAAAGCGGTCCGCGAGTTCCAGGAACGCTTTTCGCCGCTGCTCGTGTGCTTCGATCGCAACGCTTAACAGGTCTGCAATGGCGCGGTTCGCGCTCACATGCCGGCTGGCGGCGATTGCGTCTATTTTCTCCGCCGTCTCAGCCGGGATCGAAATGCTCCTGCGGATGAGGTCTGTTCCGGAGAGTGTCGAGTTCATACACCACCAGAATACACCAAACTGCACCAACCCTACTGGATACTCATGTTCACAACGTCGAACGTAAACCGCTCCGGCGGCAGCGCGCTTACCGGACTCGCCAATCCGGCCCAAGTTTGATACGACGTGTTTCCTACCTGCGAGTTCAAGTACAACAAAAACTGATCGGAGAAGCACTTTAACGGGGGAGGCTGGCGGAAGGTCAGCCGCAATCCGACCGCTTTCTCGATGCCGACGCCCTGCGTATCGACCGACTTGTCCTCGAGCAGGGTGACGAAGCTAGACCGCCCGGCGTGCGGCCAAAGGTCCGCCTTCAGCAGATTCCGTAAGTCGATCCGCGCCCCAAACGTGGTCTCGCACTGGCGAATCCATTCCAGAATGCTATCGCCCCACTGCCAGTGCTGCACGAAACCCATGTACTGGTCGATCAGGTTCAGCGCCAGGTCCATCTGCGCCGCTTCTTGTCCGAAGGGCAGCAGGTCCTCGTGCTCGATCAGATCGTTCGCCATCTCCATCACCCGGTCCAACCGGCGGACCGACGGAGTCATGCGGACCAGCAGAGGTGGCAGCTCATGAGTCTTTGAGCCTGGCACCTCGACGAATTTTTTGTCGCCTAGGATTTCCATAACACCCTCACCTTCTTTTCAGATCGGCTACAGGGCGGGAAAACTTAACCCGTCACACAGTTGGACGCTGAACCCCGCCAACGCGTTACGCATCGTGGCATTACGCTTGCTTCACAATATTACGCGTAGTTTGGCGGAATAGTCGATCATTTTTTCTTCGGTGCGTCAGTTCACCTCGGAAATCCTGAATGTTAGTGTGGCGCGCGCCTCCAGGCGTGCCGCATCGACATCGTGTCGATGTGTCTTTCCTAACTCACGGAACGTCGACACGACTGTCGACGCGGCACGCGTGGACGCGCGCGCCACACTTCGTCAAGGAGAGGGGAGGAAGAAAGGGGGAGTTCATCTTTGTCCAAGGGCTTTGGAATCAGCATCTTCCCTTTCCGGGTCTTCATGTTTGTTATGATGCCACCGCATGAGTGAATATTCCATCGGAGTCGATCTGGGCGGCACAAACCTGCGTGCCGCGGCAATCGATTCGCAGGGCAAGCTGCTCGACAAGATCGCCGGGAACACGGAGCTGCAGGCCGGACGCGATGTCGTCATCGCCGATATGGTGCAGTCCATAGAAGCCCTCCGGGGACGCCTCGGGGAGCACAATCTGCGCGGCGTCGGTATCGGACTTCCTGGCTTTATCCTCATGGACAAAGGCATCATTATAGGCTCGAACAATATGCCGGAGTTCGACAACTACCCGGTCCGCGATGAGATCGAGAAGCGTCTCGGGGCTAAAGTGATTTTGGAAAATGACGCGAACGCCGCCGCTCTCGGCGAAAAATGGATGGGCGCCGGTCGCGAAGTAGACGATCTAGTACTTCTGACACTTGGTACCGGAATCGGCGGCGGGATTATCGTCGGTGGCCGCGTGCTGCACGGCCAACTGGGCATGGCGGCGGAACTGGGTCACCTGACCGTGGTTCCGAACGGAAATCCATGTGGGTGCGGCAATCGCGGCTGCGTGGAGAAGCACGCCTCGGCCACCGCGATCGCCTCGATGGCGCGTCTGATCGGCCTCGGTCACGATCTGAGTGCGGAAGACGTTTTCAATCTCGCGATGGCCGGGAACGAACGCGCGATCGCGATTTTCCAGTCGATGGGCGAAGCCCTCGGTGTCGCGCTCGCGACCCTGATCAACATTTTCAATTTCCCGCTTTACCTGTTGAGCGGCGGTCCTCTGCCTGCGTGGAATTTTTTCGCTCCCGCGATGATCGCCGAGATCGAGCGGCGGTCGTTCACCTATCGCCATTCGCCCACGCGCATTGAAAAGGCGACCCTCGGCAACGAAGCAGGCCTGTACGGCGCGGCCTATCTGCCGTTCATCCCATGAGTTATTACCTGGGCCTAGACATCGGTACCGGAGGCAGCCGCGCCCTTCTGGTCGACGAACAGGGGCGGGTTCGGCAAGCCTTCACCGCGCCTCACGAAGACATGATGATGGAGCGTCCGCTGTGGGCCGAGCAGCGTCCCGAAAATTGGTGGGACGCCGCGCAGGCTGCGATTCAGGGCGTGCTGCGCGAAAGCGGAATCGCCGGCGCAGACGTCCATGCCGTCGGCCTCTCCGGGCAGATGCATGGGTTGACGCTGCTCGACGCCAACAACAAAGTGATTCGGCCCGCCTTGATCTGGTGCGACCAGCGCAGCCAGCCGCAAGTGGACTGGATCAATGAACGCGCCGGCGCGACCTTCGTCGTCAAATCGACGGCGAATCCGATGCTGACCGGCTTTACTCTGCCTAAGCTGTTGTGGGTCCGCGACCACGAGCCCGAAAATTTCGCACGCGTGAAAAAGGTTCTGCTGCCGAAAGATTACATCCGCTTCGAACTGACCGGCGATTACGCCAGCGACGTATCCGACGCCTCCGGCACCGGCCTGTTCGACGTGGTGAATCGCCGCTGGGCGTTCGATCTCGCCGATAAAGTGGGCGTCGACCGCGCGGTCCTGCCCGAGGTTTTCGAATCCGCCGCCGTCACCGGCCGCATTCACGCGCGAGCCGCCGCTGCTACGGGCCTCAAGGAAGGAACGCCGGTGGTCGGCGGCGCGGGCGATCAGGCCGCCAGCGCGATCGGTAACGGCATCGTCGAACCGGGAATTGTGTCTTGCACCATCGGCACCTCCGGCGTGGTGTTCGGGCATTTGAAGGAACCCGCCTACGACCCGCAAGGCCGCATCCACACCTTCTGTCACGCGGTCGAGGGTGCATGGCACACCATGGGCGTCACGCAGGGCGCGGGACTCAGCCTGCAATGGTTCCGCAACCAATTCGCCCGCGGCGCGACTTACGACGACCTCACCTTCGAGGCAGCCGGCGCGGACGCCGAAGGCCTTTATTGGCTCCCATACTTGATGGGCGAGCGCACGCCTCACCTCGATGCGCTGGCCCGCGGCGGCTGGATCGGCGTCACCGCGAAACACACCCGCGCCGATTTGATCCGAGCTTTAATCGAAGGCGTCAGCTTCAGTTTGAAAGACTGTTTGGACTTGGTCGCAGGCCTGGGTGTCGACATCCAATCCGTCCGCGTCTCCGGCGGCGGGGCCAAGAGCAAATTCTGGCGCCAGCTGCTGGCCGACATTTTCGATAAGCGCGTGGTGACGCTGGCGACGCAGGAAGGCTCAGCCTACGGAGCGGCATTGCTGGCGATGCCCAACCGACCGGTGATTCGCGAAGTGGAATCGATAGAGCCGCAAAAAGACTACTCAAAAAAACACGCCATCTACAAATCCCTCTACCCCGCGCTTCGCGATTTCTACCGCGCATGACTTACGAGGATGTCCGCAAGCTCGCGTTGAAAATCCCGAACGTGGAAGAAGGCACGTCCTACGGAACGGCGGCGCAAAAGTAAAAAAGAAATTGTTCGTCCGTCTGAAGGAAGAAGGCGACGTCGTTGTCTTAAAGATGCCCTTCGATCAGCGCGAGGCGATGATGGCGGAAGAGCCTGAGAAGTATTTCATCACCGATCATTATTTGAAATACGAATAGGTCCTAGTGAGGTTGACGAAGGCGAAGGAAGCGGAGATGTGCGATCTGCTTAAGGTCGCGCATAAGTCTGCATCGAGGAAGTCCTGACTTCTGGGGCGGGCTTTAGCCGGCAGCCGCCTTCAGGCAGCTCCTGTCGCGAGCAATAAAGAAGCCGGCTAAAGCCCGCTCCACCTGACTCTCAACGCAACCCACCCCCCGCAATCCACTTATCCACTAACCGGATCCTCTCCGAAAACACCTGATCCCCCTCCCACGCCGGGACCACCTCCCTCAACCTCGCCCGCACCCCCTCAATCGCCGGACTCGACCTCAACGGCGACAAATAATCCAGCGCCCGAGCCGCCGCAAGAGCCTCCATCGCTAACACTAGCCGCGTATTCGCGACGATATCGCGCAGCTTCAGCGCCGCCGTCATGCCCATGCTGACGAAGTCTTCTTTATTCCCGCTGGTCGTGATCGTCCCCGGCGAGGCGGGGGTCGCCAGCACCCGGTTCTCCGCCACCAGCGACGCTGCCGTCACCTGTACCATCATGAATCCCGACTCCAACCCGGCATGCGCCGCCAGGAACGGAGGCAGCCCTTCGTTCAATGCCGGATTCACCAGCCGGTCGATGCGACGCTCCGATATTCCCGCCAGCGCCGTCATCGCGATCGCCAGATAATCCAGGGCGAACGCCAGAGGCTGCCCGTGGAAGTTCCCACCCGAAATAATCTCTTCGCCGATCACCAGCGGATTGTCGGTCACCGAGTTCAACTCAATCTCAAACACCCGGCGCGCCTCCGCCAGCGTGTCACGCACCGCCCCATGCACCTGCGGAGCGCAGCGTAGCGAATAGGCATCCTGCACCTTGCGGCAAGCAATGTGCGACTCGCGAATCTCGCTCCCATTCAGCAACTCCTCCAAATGCGCAGCACACGCGCGCTGCCCTGGATGCGGACGAATTTCATGAATCCGAGCATCGAACGCCCGCGGAGTCCCCCGCAAACCGTCGAGCGTCATCGCGGTAACGACATCTGCCGCCGACGCCAGCGTCTCGGCTTGCTCCAGTTCCAGACAAGCGACCGCCAGCATCGCCTGCGTCCCGTTCAACAGCGAAATCCCTTCTTTCGATTCGAGCTCGATCGGAGCGATCCCCGCCGCCCGCAGCGCCTCCCCGCCTGGCATCCGTGTCCCCTGATACTCGGCGAACCCCTCGCCCATCAGCACCAGAGCCATGTGAGCCAGCGGAGCCAGATCGCCGCTCGCGCCCACGCTGCCGCGCGACGGCACCACCGGAGTCACCCCCGCATTCAGCAGGTCGCACAGCCGTCTCCGCGACCACGGTGCGGATCCCCGAAAATCCCTTGGCCAGCACATTCGCGCGAATCAGCATCATCGCCCGCACTTCGGCGACGCGCAGCGGAACGCCCACGCCTGCCGCGTGCGACCGCACGACGTTCCTTTGCAGCGCCGCCAGATCGGCCGCCGGCACGCGAACATCGGCCAGCAGCCCGACCCCTGTATTGACGGCGTAAACCGGATCGTCCCCCGCGGCGAGTCTTTCCACAACAGCCCGCGACCGCCGCATCGCAGCCAGAGCCGCCTCCGAAATCGTCACCTGCTCAACACCGCGTGCGACAGAGCACACCTGTTCGATCGTCAGATCGTGACCACTCAGCGAAATCATCTCCTCTACTATATGAACTTGGAGACTCGACTTCCTTACAGAGCCACTACGCAGTCCGCCGCCTACGAGCGCATCGCGAAGCTCCCGGTCAGCGTTCTGCTGGACAACGTGCGCAGCGCCTACAACGTGGGAGCCTTCTTCCGCGCCGCCGATGGCGCGGCCATTGAGAAGCTTCATCTTTGCGGGATCACCGGCCAACCGCCTGCCAACGCCATCACCAAAACTGCTCTGGGAGCCGAAGAAACCGTCCCGTGGGATTACACTTCGGACGCCCTCGCACTCGTCACCAGCCTGCGGACTCAAGGCCACGAAATCGCCGCCATTGAGACGACTCCCCAAAGCATCGACATCTTCAACTGGACCCCCAGATTCCCCGTCTGCGTCCTGTTCGGCCACGAAGTAGACGGCCTCCGCCCCGAGCTCGCGAGCCTGGCCGACACTCATATCCGCATCCCGATGCTGGGCGTGAAGCACTCACTAAACGTCGCCACGGCGGGAGGCATCGTGATGTACGAGCTGCTGCGCAAATACCGTATGCTGAGCGCAGGCCTATGACGAAGGTTCGGACCACAACTGCGTTTATCCTCGCCCCAATGGTGGCACCTTTAGCCTTCTTTCTCCTCGGCATTGTCTCTGCCCACCCGATGCCACTCTCGCTCCGTGATGCTTTCTCATACCTCGCCATCGATACCGTCTACTGCTTGCCGGTCGCGTACATCGCGGAGCTAAGCCTGGGGATGATCGCGTGGCACGTTCTTCGGTATCACCAAATCTCG
This sequence comes from Bryobacterales bacterium, assembly GCA_963813145.1. Taxonomy (GTDB): domain Bacteria; phylum Acidobacteriota; class Terriglobia; order Bryobacterales; family Bryobacteraceae; genus Palsa-187. The sequence continues at coordinate 565,546 of CAWEXX010000004.1, read as the reverse complement.
TCGCTTACGGCTTTTGCAGCCGGTGGTGCGGTTATCGGCGCCGTGGTGGCCCTCATATTGGGATGGGTAGCGGGCGGGACTGTCGGTGTCGTCCTGCGACCACAGTACTGGGATCGCCCCTGGGTCTTAACCTGCGTCTCAGCAGCCTCGGCGGCTGCCATCGTCTTTCGAGCAATCGCTGCCCCGTCCCTTCAAGTGAGAAACGGCCAACGTTAACCGAATATTAAAATCACGACCCGAATCTTCAAAGTGGGCCGCACGTTCGTCGCTTACGCGCCAGAACTTGATTTGTCCCCTTACGAAGTTGGGCCCTTACTTGAATGGGCGCCATGGAGCGGCCCTTACCTTTGCGCCTTAGCGCCTTTGCCGTGAAATGTCTTCTCTTGTTTTCCTCCGCGCCCTCCGCGTCTCTGCGTGAAATCCCCACTCCATGCGACCATAAACCCATGAGCATGACCCGAGCCTCCCTGCTCCTCCTGACCTCCCTTTCCGCATTCGCCCAAAACCCTCACACCATGTTCCCTCCCGTCCGCGGCACACGCCAGATGGTCGGCGCCGCGAACAACCTGGAGGTCGAGGCCGGATACCGCATCCTCGAACAAGGCGGCAACGCCGTCGACGCTGGAGTCGCCAGCGTCCTGGCCGCCGCTGTCACTGAGCAAGATCACTTCGGCCTGGGCGGCGAAATGCCTCTGCTCGTCAAGATGAACGGCAAGCCCGTAGTCGTAGTCAGCGGCATCGGCGTCGCCCCCAAAAAAGCCACGCTCGACTATTACGCGCACCGTCCCATCGAGCCCTGGGAGCCCGACGGCCTCCGCCGCCCCCCGATCCCCGGCCAAGGCATTCGAGCCGCCATCACGCCCGGAGTCGTCGATGGCCTCCTAGTCGCGCTGGAAAAATTCGGCACCAAATCGTTCGCCGAAGTAGCCGCCCCAGCCATCGAGGACGCCGACACCTTCCCCAGCACCGAGATTTTCTCCAACACGCTGGGCATGTTCCAGAAGATCCTGGCGCTCTGGCCCGCGTCCCAGCAATTTTATTTTCCCCACGGATCGGTCCCCAAGCCTGGCGAGATCGTCCACATGCCGAACCTCGCCGCGACCCTTCGCGAAATGGCCGCCGCTGAGAAAAAGGCCCACGGCAATCGAGCCGCGAAGCTCCACGCCGTCCACGACATCTTCTATAAAGGGGACATCGCCCATCGCATCGCCTCCTTTAACGAATCGAACGGAGGCCTGATCGCCTACGACGATCTCGCCAATTTCCACGCCGAAACAGACGAGCCGCGCGCCACCACCTACCGCGGCTACTCCGTCAACAAGCCGGGATTCTTCACCCAGGGCCCCGTCATGATCGAAGCCCTCAACATCCTCGAAGGCTACGATCTCAAGGCGATGGGCCACAACAGCCCCGAGTATCTGCACACCGTGATTGAAGCCGTCAAGCTGGCCTTCGCCGACCGCGACCGCTACTATGGCGACCCGAAATTCAGCAAGATCCCGGAAGAAATCCTTCTCTCGAAGGCCTATGGGGCGCAGCGCAGGAAGCAAATCGATCCCGACCACGCCTCCATGGAATCGCGCCCCGGCGATCTGGGCGCATCGGCTCCCATGACCGGTGGCGGCGGCACTTCCAAGGATCGCGACACCACCTGCGTCAACGTGTACGACAAGTTCGGCAACGCCTTTTCAGCAACCCCCAGCGGCGCGTGGCTACCGTCGGTCATCGCCGGTGATACCGGGATTCCTCTCTCGATCCGCCTCGCGTCGTTCGTCACCATCCCCGGACACGCCAACCAGTTGGCCCCCGGCAAGCGACCCCGAGTCACACTGAGTCCGACCCTGGTCACCAAGGACGGCGAGTTCTACATGGAGCTCTCGACCCCCGGCGGCGACAATCAGGACCAGGCTCTGCTACAAGTCCTACTCAACATCATCGACTTCGGAATGACTCCGCAGGAAGCCGTCGAATCCCCCCGCTTCCAGACCGAGCACTTCTACGCGTCCTTCGACTTCCACGAAATCGCCCTCGGCCGGGTGAGTCTCGAAGGCCGCCTCCCGCGCACCACCATCGAACGCATGATCGCCCTCGGCCACCGGGTCCAAGTCGCAGGCGAATGGAGCAACACCTCGGCCCCGGTCGTGATCCAGAAGAAGGACGGAGTCCTGAACGGCGCCGCCGACCCCCGCCGCAGCCGCTTCATCTTCGGCAAATAGGGCCTGCCAGTGGGGCAGGTTCCCGACCTGCCCTCCAGAACCGCGACCGCAAAACTACGCTCATTTCTCAGCGGCCTGCCGGGTTCTATTTCGCGTCTATCCGCATGCTTACGCATGGCGGTTCCTTTCCGCCACCGAACCGCGACCGTTAGGGAGCGGATAGACGGTATAATGGTCGCAGTGAACCTCGGAAAACACGTCCGCCTGCTAGCCCATATCCAACTCCTCCCCGCCCTCGAAAGCGGCGAGGAAACCACGCTAGTCGGTGGCCAAGCCGTGATGGAAGGCGTCATGATGCGCGCCCCTCACAGCTATTGCACCGCCGTCCGCAAGCCCAATGGCGAGATCGTGACCGAGGAAAGCCCCATCCATCGGATGTCGGAAAAGTATCCCATCCTCAAGCTGCCCGTGCTCCGAGGTTTAGGAATGCTCGCCCAATCCATGACGCTGGGCGTGAAAGCTCTGAAATTCTCCGCCAACGCCGCGCTCGACGACGGTACCGCCTGCGAAAAGCCGACCGAGATCACGTCGAAAATGATGGCCACCAACCTGGCCTTCTCGCTAATCGCCTTCATCTTCCTCTACAAATTCATCCCTCTCTTCCTGGCGACCCGCCTGGGCCACTCAGTCCCCGCCCTCTCCAGCCGCCTCGCCGTCAACGTCTCCGACGGCCTGATCCGCATGGTGATGTTCTTCACGTTCTTATTCCTGCTCTCGCTGATGCCCGACATGCGCCGCGTCTTTCAATACCACGGAGCGGAGCACAAAGTCGTCTTCAATTTCGAATCCGGCAAACCAGTGAACGTCGAGAACGCGCAGAAATTCGTCACCTTCCATCCGCGCTGCGGCACCAGCTTCCTGTTCGTCGTGCTCGGAATCGCGATGGTCACCTACGCCCTGCTCCCCATCGACGGATTCTGGATGAAATTCGTAGCCCGCATCGCCCTGCTGCCCGTTATCGCCGGCCTCAGCTACGAAGTGATTCGCTTCGCCGCCCGCCGCCAGGGGACGCTTATGAACGTGCTGACTCTCCCCGGCCTGTGGCTGCAACGCATCACGACGAAGCCGCCCGACGATACTCAAGCCGCCGTAGCCATCCACGCCCTCGAAGGCGCCATGGAACTGGAATCCAAACAAGGCGGCCAGCTAGTAATCGCGTAGCAGTGGGGCAGGTCCCCGACCTGCCGTCGTCTCGTACCGACAAGCATCGAAACCCGTTCGCCTGCATCTATAATGAAGTAGCCCAATGCAATATCAGCAGAAACTCGACGACATCGAACGCCGCTTCGACGCCTTGAACGCCCAAATGGCCGACGCCGAGGTCATTAACGACCCCGCGCTCTACCGCAAAGTGTCCAAGTCGCACAGCGAACTGGCCGAGATCGTCTCTAAATATCGCGAATGGAAGGATGCCTCGCGCAACCTCGCCGAGGCGCGCCCGATGCTGACCGAATCCGACCCCGAGCTCCGCGCCATGGCCCAGGAAGAAGTCGCGAAGCTGGAACCGGAAATCACTAAAATCGAAGAAGAGTTGAAAGTCCTCCTCCTGCCCAAGGACCCCAACGACGAGAAGAACGTGGTGCTGGAAATTCACGCGGGCACCGGTGGCGACGAAGCAACTCTGTTCGCCGCCGAGGTCTTTCGCATGTACGGCCGCTTCGCAGAGACCCGCGGCTGGAACGTCGAAGTCACGTCCTCAAGCGAGTCCTCCGTCGGCGGTTTGAAAGAAGTCACCGCGCTCATCAGCGGCCACAAAGTTTATAGCCAGATGAAGTACGAAGCCGGGGTCCATCGCGTCCAGCGCGTCCCGGCCACGGAACAGCAGGGCCGGGTCCACACCTCCGCCATCCGCGTCGTCGTGCTGCCCGAGGCCGACGAAGTCGAAGTCAATATCGACCCCAAGGACCTCCGAATCGACACGTTCTGTTCCTCCGGCCCCGGCGGCCAGAGCGTCAACACCACTTACTCCGCCGTCCGCATCACGCACCTGCCGAGCGGCGCAATCGTGTCCTGCCAGGACGAAAAATCGCAGATCAAGAATCGCGCCAAAGCCATGCGAGTGATGCGCGCGCGCCTTTATGAACTCGAAGTCCAGAAGCAGCAGGAAAAAATCGGAGCGGAGCGCAAAGGCATGGTCGGCACCGGCGACCGCAGCGAAAAAATCCGCACCTACAACTTCCCGCAGAATCGCCTGACCGACCATCGCATCGGCCTGACCCTTCATCAACTCAACTTAGTGATGGAAGGCAAGCTGGAACAAATCGTGGACGCCTTAACCACTCACTACCAAACGGAAAAACTGAAAGAACAAGGCGTAGGCGAAGTCGCCGCATAGGGGGACAGGTTCCCGACCTTCCTCCGTCTGGAGCGATTCGTGACCCTCCAAACCGCCCTCCAACAATCCCAGAAACTCCTGGAAGACGCCGGCATTCCAGCCCCCCGCCTGACCGCTGAAGTCCTCTTAGCCCACGCCACCGGCCATCCAAGATCCTGGCTCTACGCCCACTCCGACGAGGAACTAAAAGAACTCTGGTGGATCCACTACGGCCGCTATCTTCACCAGCGCCTCCAAGGTGTCCCGACTCAACACATAACCGGTGTCCAGGAATTCTTCGGCCGCGATTTTCGCGTCACCCCCGATGTCCTGATCCCCCGACCCGAAACCGAGCACTTGATCGAAGCCGCTCTTAAAAAACCGTCGGAGACTGTCCTCGATATCGGCACCGGATCGGGAGCCATAGCCGTCACTCTGGCCCTCGAATCCGGCGCTTGCGTCGTCGCGACCGACATCTCGCGCCCGGCCTTGACCGTCGCCGCACTCAATGCGGAGCGCCTCGGCGCCCGCCTCCTCTTCCTCCAGTGCGATCTTGGTTCGGCCTTGCACGATCACGCCTTCGATCTGATTGTTTCGAACCCGCCTTATGTTGCCGAAGCGGATCGCGGCCTCCTCCAGCGCGAAGTGCGCGACCACGAACCGCCCCTTGCTCTTTTCGCGGGCCCCGACGGACTGGCGGTCTATCGCCGCCTGATCCCCGAGGCCGCGCGCCTCCTAAAGCCCAACGGCCAACTGATCCTTGAGCTTGGTCATGAATCGCTCGACTCCGTCCGCCGAATGCTTCACGATTGGCGTGAAATCGAGATCGTCCACGACCTCGCGAACATTCCCCGCGTGATTACGGCTGTTTCGGCGGCGCGATCGTCAACTGGTTGACTACCTTGTCGGGACTGCCCGCCACGTCGGTCGCCTTCGCCACGATGGACTTAATTTCGTCGTCCGACCGAACCGGTCCCTTCAATGTGACCACGCCGTCCTGCGAGATGATCTTCACGTTATGCGCGTAGGTCGATAGCGATTTATCCGCCATCACGGACTTTCTGATTTTCGCGCTGAGTTCCTGATCGGCCTTGTTCATCTTCTGGTTATCGGCCGTAGGCTGATCGCCCTTGTTCTGAGCGGTGTTGTCCGGTTTCTTGGTGGGATCCGTCTGAGCATATCCGCTGAACGAAGCGGCGCCCAACAGCAGAGCCAAAGCTAATGAATGTTTAGTGATTTGAGAAAAACGCATGCCAGCTGGATTGCATGTTGACTGCCAATTGGCAAGTATTGTCGGATCTTTAACATCGCTGTAATAGGAGCCTGAACCGCTTGGCCATTTCTTCTCTCTGTGCAACTTCTACGCACTGGGTATTTGACCAGTCGCTGTCCCAGCGATTCTGTTAGCGGCCAATCCGCGAATCCGACGGCGGCACATAGTAACGCCCGACGCATAACATTCAAGGGTACACTCAACTTGAAGGAAAACGACATGCCCCAAAACTTCTCCCGCCGCGCCCTGATGCAATCCGCCGGCTTGGCCGCCCTCGCCTCGCCCGCCGCTTACTCCGCCGACATTCCCGCGCCGAGACCCGAAGGCAAGGACACTCCCAAAATCTGCCTCGAAGCCGGAGCGGGCAGCCTCGCCGCCGGCGCCATCGACGCTGCGGGCCTGCGAAAAATTAAACAGCTCGGCGTCGACCACGTGCTCACAGGTGGGCCTAAAATCCCGTGGGAGGAAGCCTTCCTCAAGGATCTGATGGATCGCGTCAAAGCCGCGGGCCTCTCCCTTGGCAATCTGATGATCGCCGGATTTCCCAACACGATTTACGGCCGCCCCGGCCGCGACGAGGAAATCGAGAAGGTCAAGCAATCCATCCGCGTCGCCGGAAAACTCGGCCTGCCTGTGGTCGAGTACAACTTCTACGCGCACCGCATCGTCGAAGGCTACTACGAGGAAATCGGCCGCGCCGGCGCCGGACTCACCGCTTTCGATCACGAAAGGGTCAAGGACCTTCCGCCGCTCCCCAACGAAGGCGCTCACAACCTCGAAGAGATGTGGACCAACATCACATATTTTCTAAAAGCCGTGATCCCTGTCGCCGAGCAGTCCGGAGTTCGCATGGCCCTCCATCCCAACGATCCTCCCGCGCCCCTCAGCCGCGGATCGGGCCAGATCATGGGCACCGTCGATGGCTGGAAGCGGCTCATCGAAATCGTGAAGAGTCCCTCGAACGGCATCACGTTCGACTGCGGTGTTACCAAAGAAATGGGACAGGACCCGGTCGAAGTCTGCCGCTACTTCGGCTCGCGGGACCGCATCAATCACGTCCACTACCGCAACGTCCGCGTCCGCAAGCCTTACGAAAATTACACCGAGGTCTTCATCGACGAAGGCGAGAACAACATGTTCGCCATCATGAAAGAACTGGTCCGGCAAAAATATCCGCGCCTGATCTATCCCGAGCACCCTCGCGCCATCGATTACGATCGCGAGCACCAGGGCTTCCGCACAGGATACCCCGGCGGCGGAGGCTATGCGGCCTTCGCCTACAACGTCGGCTACGCGAGAGCCATGATGCAAGCGGCTTTATCTTAATTGGAGGGCGGCCAATTTTGGCCGCAGCCGCCTTTCAGGCGGCTTCCATGGATCGCCGCGGAGCCTGCTCAAAAGCAGGCTGCAGCCAAATTGGCCGCCCTACAAATGCGGCGCCCGCCGCTAAGTGGGGCAGGTTCCCGACCTGCCCTCTTTACTTCCGACCCTGCAACTCACCCTGAATCGCCATCTGATTCCGATATGCCTGGTCCTTCATCGGACCCGCGATCGCCGCCGACTGTTTGCTGTAATTCAAAGCCACCTGCATCCTCGGCTTGTCCAGCGTAATCTTCGCCAGTTGATAATTCGCCAGCCCCAGGTAAAAGTAAATGATTCCCAGCCGGGTGTTGTCCTTCACCAGCGGCAGCGCCGCCTTCAACTGGCGATCGCAGTCCACCCAGGCGCTCTTGCCGCCATAGATCGCGCCGGAGACGTAATATGCCGTCCCCAATCCAGTGGTCTTCGTCCTTTCCCATTCCGCGTCGGAGACCCCTTCCGGCTTCGCCTTCGTCTTCAGCACCGTCACCAGCCTGTTGGCGTAGTTCAAAGCCCGATCCGGACTCTTATTCGCCAGTCCCTCGGTAAGCGCGGCCAGGGCCACCTCGTTATCCGGCCGGCCCGCGACCAGCTTCGTCATCCCGTCCATCTGTTTCGCTGCGCCGCCTTTGCCCAGCGCCGCCAGGTATGCGGACGCGCACGTATCCAGGTACTTGCTCTTCGGATTCTGCGCCAGCAGCGCATCCACTAATTCCACTGTCTTCGCTCCGTCCACCTGCGTCGCTGTCGCCGCCAGGGCATATTCAACATATCCGACCACGTCCTTCCCATAGTCGACGCGCTGCTTCCATTCCTCCACCTTGTCCGCCTCCGCAGGCTGCGGCGCGCTCACTAGCGCCTGGGCGAGTTTGAAAGTGGCGGCGCCTTCCGTCTTCACGGCGTCGGCATCTTTTTTCCCGACCGCGTCTTTGAGCTTCGCGTACGAATCCTCCAGATCGTCGGCTCGCAGCGAGAGTATCGCCATCGCGATCAACACAGTCCGCTTCATTGGTCCCTCCCGGAAATTCGTTAGAAATTATACACCCGTTCCCGGCCTGCCTAATGTCACCCTCGCCGCGAGCCGATAGTAACCCATAGGACCCGTATGCCCGAAAAAAAGCCCCGCCGCGCCATCTCGCCGTTTCAGTTCACGGTTCTGCTGTACGGATCCATCATGGTGCTGATGGTTCTGTTCCACTATCCCTATAGCACCGATAAACAAACCGAGAAAGTCCGCGCCAACCATCCCGCGTCTGGATTCTATGAACAGGTCTACGCCGAAACAGTCGGTCTCGCCCCGGACGAGGCTACTAAGGACGATGCCTACGCCTCCGCCGCGAAAGCCTGGAACGACGCCAATAATCCGCAAGCGTTCATGCGCCAGTTCGTCACCAGCTACCACCTCGAAAACAAACGCGTCCTCGAAGTCGGTTCCGGCGCAGGCTACCTGCAGGATGTCGTTGAGAATTACACCGGCTTGGATATTTCACCGAGCGCACGGCGCCACTATCACAAACCTTTCGTCGTGGCCTCCGCCACCGACATGCCCTTTCCCGACGCCTCCTTCGACGCCCTCTGGACCATCAACGTTCTGGAACACATCCCCAACCCGGAAAGCGCTCTGCGCGAAATGCGCCGCGTTCTCAAACCGGGTGGCCTCCTCTTCCTGGACCCCGCCTGGCAAGCGCCGTCCTGGGCCGCGCAAGGCTACGAAGTCCGCCCCTACAGCGATTTCCCGCTCTACGGAAAACTGGTCAAGGCCACCGTGCCCATGCGCAAATCGCTTACATTTCAGGCGCTCCACATCCTGCCGATCCGTTATATCCGCTACGCCGAAACTCGCGTCTCCTCCGGCCCCACCGCGTTCCATTACCGCCGCCTGATTCCGAATTACGACCACTACTGGATCAACGACGCCGATGCCGTCAACTCCATGGACCCCTACGAATCCGTCCTCTGGTTCGAATCCCGAGGTGACAAATGCCTCAATTGCCAGCCCGGTTTGAGCGGCATCATGGCCACCCCCGGCCAGCTGGTCATTCAAGTCCGCTAAGCCGGCAACAGTCCGCAAGTTTCCTTTATTGACGACGTTGCGCCAGACAGCCCCATGCGTCAGCTGAGGCTGCTGAAAAACCAATATTGGCCGCCGATGAACACAGATAAGACAATTTGTTTTCAATCGGCGTCCATCAGCGTTCATCGGCGGCCAATATTCGTTTTTTTCAACAACCTCTTAATTTACTTCCCCGCCGGCTGATTCCGCTGCAATGCCCTTCCCAGCACGCTCAGCAGCGGCTCCACGATTTTGGGTTCCATCGGCAGCTCCGGCTGAGCCGCCAGCGCGTCCTTCTTAATGAACTGCATCACCGCTTCGGCCGACGGCCGGTTCGTTTCCAGAAAATCCATCCCCTCTACCGTGATCTCCATGGCGCTCTTGTCGTCGTAGGTAACGAACCCGCGTTTTTTCAGATACCACAGTGCGAAGTTCAATCCCTCGCCCTGGACGTTCAGCATCCCTTCCAACAGGCGCATCGGCAAACTCGGCTTGAACGATTTCATCCGCCTGCGGTCATAAAGGATGCACAGCACCGCCGCCCGCAGTTCCGCGCCCATCGCCAGCGCCCGGAAAAAATCCGCTCCCGTGAATTTCGGGTTCCCCGCCTCGTGGTCGACGCCCTTCACCTTGTCAAAAGCGATTCTTAACTCCGGATCGCACAGAACCTCATACGCCTGATTGAGCGAATCGAATTTCTTCGGGTCCCCGGTCTTGGGATTGTCCGGATGAAATTCCTGAGCCAGTTTCGAGTATGCAGCGTGAATCGTCGCCGTATCCGCATTGGTCTCGACCCCAAGCACGATGTAGTGATCCTGAAATTTGCCCGCGGAAGAAGAAGACATAGTTCTCTTATTAAATATCGGCAGATCCGCCTGACTTCTTCATGACTTAGCGTTTTCATTCGCCTCGCATTTTCCCCCACCTCGCCTACCATGGGGTCACATGTCGCGTTTTCCCGATCCCGGCCGGCTCGATTTGGCCGAAGTTTTCTATACCGTGCAGGAAGAGTTGCTGGCCCAACTCAACGTCGGGGGTCTCTTTGACCACCCCACCGCCGCCGGAACCGCCACTGAGCGTCACTGGCTCGACCTGTTCGAGCGCTATCTCCCCAAGCGCTACCGCGCCGCCTCCGCCTTCGTCATCGATTCCGAAGGCCGCCGCTCCCGCCAGATCGATATTGCCATCTTCGATAACCTGTACTCGCCGGTCCTGTTCCCTCACCAATCCGGGATTCACATTCCCGCCGAAAGCGTCTACGCCGTGTTCGAAGTGAAGCCCACGTTCTCGCGTCAATGGATTAACGACGCTGCGCAAAAAGCCGCGTCGGTCAGGACTCTCCTCCGCACGTCTGTCTCCGTCCGCCCCCGTCCGATCCTGGCCGGCCTCTTGGCCGCGACTTCCGTCTGGAAATCCGGAACGTTCTCCGCGAACTTGCGATCCGCCCTGATCGAGCCCCGTTCCACGCACCGCCTGGACCTCGGCTGTGCCATACAGCACGGCTCCTTCGAACAAACCAAAACAATCACCGTCAGCACCCCCGAAGAATCTCTGATCTTCTTCATCTTCCGCTTACTAGAACGCCTGAGAGCCCAAGGCGCCGCCCCCGCCACCGACCTGATGAAGTACGGAAAGGATCTGGAATCCTTCAACCCGCGCCGCCGTTTATAAAGCAGCCACCGCTCCCTGCGGTCACGGCTCGGTCGGACAAAGACTGCCGATAAACATGCGCCCGTGCCTTACCGAGCCGTGACCATAGGGAGCGGATTGCTTGAGTTTTTCAGCAATCCCGTAAGCATGCGGGCCAACCCAACATCCAAGTCCAGGGAAACAAAGCCTCCCCGATGAGGCTCTCACTCTCGTAGTCCGATTTCATTCATCCAGGGGGATTATGAATACTCTCAACCGCATCGTCCTGTTAACGCTTGCAGTTACTTCAGCCTTTGCCGCCAACGAAAAGAATTACACTTACCTCGCTCTCGGAGATTCCGTGGCCTTTGGGTACGATCCTACGATCACTTCGCCGACGCCCGCGAAATACATCGGCTATCCGGAAATCGCCGCCTCGGCCCTCAATCTGATGCAGCCTGGTAAGGAAGTCAACGCCTCATGTCCCGGTCAAACCAGTCAGAGTTTTCTCATTGGAGGCACCGATAACGGCTGCCAGGCGTTCATCAATGCCGTCGGCTTGCACGTCGCCTACGGCGGGACGCAGGCCAACTTCGCGGTCACGCAACTCCAGGCGAACAAACATATCACGCTGGTGACGCTGGGCATCGGCGGCAACGATCTCCTGCTGCTACAGCAGTCCTGCGCCAGCGCGCCGTCGTTCGCCGCTTGTGTAGCTGCCGGAATAACTCCCACCTTGCAGGCCTTCGGAGCCAACCTCACTCAGATTCTGACCGCGATCCGCGTGCAGGGCGGTTATACCGGGGACCTCGTTCTCGTGGAGTATTATGTGCCCAATAACGATCCCCTCTTCATGATGGCCATCGAGGCTCTCAATCAGGTCACGGTGCAAGTAGGTACTCAGTTCGGAGCGAAATTCGCCGACGCTTTCACGGCCTTTCAAGTGGCCTCGGCCCTCCATCAGGGCGATCCCTGCGCCGCGGGTCTTCTGGTGCGCTTGACCGCCACCACGTGCGACGTCGACCCCTCCTACGCCGGGCAAAGCCTGATCGCCGCCACGGTTTTGCAAACCATCGGCAACTCGCGCCCGAACAAAGCGAGCGTCACCCACTGACCGGAGGCATCTTGACGACGCTGGTGCTCTCGTTGTGCCTGATGGCGCAGCCGCCCGCTCATCGCAAACCCGCTGCGAGGACGGTCGCCCATTGGACCGCCGAAAGCATTAACAATGCCGCGGTCAACGCCGCCATTGCAGAAAACTCCACCGGCTCCGCCGTGATCCGCGCCCAGATTTTGCTGGACCGCGCCGACTTTTCGGTGGGCGAAATCGACGGCTCCGCCGGCTTGAATTTCCGCCACGCCGTCAAGGGATTTCAAGCCGCCCACGACCTCCCGGCGACCGGCAGGATGAACAGGGGGACGTGGGATGCCTTGAATGCGGACTCAGCTCCCGCCGTCGTTTCCTACACCATCACAAAAGCCGACACCGAGGGTCCCTTCGAAAAACTCCCCAACGATCTGATGGACCAGGCCCAGCTGGCCGCGCTGAATTATGAATCGGTCGACGACAAACTCGGCGAGCGGTTTCATTCCAGCCCGTCCTTGCTCCACAAATTGAATCCGAAAAAAACCTTCGACGAGCCTGGCACCGGAATCTGGGTGCCCGACGTCAAAAGCGCAGCCACCTCCAAGGCCGCGTCCCTAACGGTGAGCAAATCGCAAAACACCATCACCGCTGTCGATCGCGCCGGCAAGGTTCTGGCGCAGTTCCCGTGCACCTCCGGCAGCGAACACGATCCGCTTCCCATCGGAGACTGGAAAGTCAAAGACATCGTCAACAATCCGCCGTTCTACTACAACCCCGATCTTTTTTGGAACGCCGACGCGACGCAATCGAAGGCGAAGATCGCGCCCGGCCCCAGAAATCCCGTGGGCGTCGTATGGATCGGCGTGACTAAGGAACATTACGGGATCCACGGCACGCCCGCTCCCTCGCTGGTCGGGCACGCTCAGTCGCACGGCTGTGTCCGCATGACGAATTGGGATGCGCTCCAGCTTTCGAAGATGGTCGCCCCGGGAACTCCCGTTCACTTCAAGGAATGACGCCACTCTGCCTCCTTGCGGCTGTGCTCGCCTTTCAGGGAACGGATGCCGCGCTTCAAATCTCGGAACCGCTCAAGGATCTGAAAGCCTCCGATATTCGCGATACGTTCGAGCAGCGCCGCGGCCTCAGCCGGCGTCATGAAGCGACCGACATCATGGCCCCTCGCGGCACCCCCGTACTCGCCGTCAACGATGGCAAGATCGAGAAACTATTCCTCAGCAAACCGGGCGGAAATACCATCTACCAGTTCGATCCGTCCGGCCGCTATTGTTACTACTACGCCCACCTGGACCGCTACGCCCCCGGACTCGCGGCCGGAAAATTCGTCCACCGCGGAGAAATAATCGCCTACGTCGGCAGTACCGGCAACGCCAACCCCTCAGATCCCCACCTCCATTTCGAAATTCACGAATTAACTCCCGAAAAGCGCTGGTGGCAAGGCACCCCCATCAATCCCTACCCCTACCTGATAGCCGCCCTGTCCAAACACTAACGCCAAAAAACAGGTTGGCCGCCGATGAACGCTGATGAACGCCGATTGAAAACAAATGGTCTTATCCGCGTTCATCTGCGTTCATCGGCGGCCAATATCCTCTTTCTATCACCAACAAAGTTAAAGAAAACCACCCAAAGTACCGAAATGTAACTTATGGTGGTCTGCTCGCTCCGTAGCGCTATTTGTCTCGCACTGTCCCTAGCCGGCCTGACCCCTGCCACGGACATCCAAGGCACCATCATCGTCCAGCGCAAGCTGACCAAGCGCCGCGTCACTGCCTCTATGGGAGCTTACGACCGGGGCGCCGCAGTCGACCTCCGCAAGGATTCCATCGAGGACGCACTGTCATTCGAGCGTGAGCGCGTCATCGTCTACCTCGAAGGCGACGTTCCCTCCCCCGCCGCCGCCGTCACCGCCGAAATCGTCCAGCAGAACCGCCGCTTTTTTCCCGATACTGTCTGGATTCCCGCCGGCTCCTCGGTGTCCTTCCCCAATCTCGATCCCATTTTTCATAATGTCTTTTCGCTTTCCAAGCCCAAGGAATTCGACCTCGGCAACTACTCCAAGGATCACAGCCGCACCGTGGTCTTCCCGAAGCCCGGAGTCGTGTACGTGAACTGCCACCTGCATCCGAACATGTCCGCCGCCATCGTGGTGACTCCCAATCATTGGGGCGTCAAGGCCGGCCCCGATGGAAAGTTCACCCTCACCGGCGTCCCGCACGGCTCTTATTCGATCGCCGCCTGGCATAAAAGCGCGGGCATCTTCCGCCAGACTGTGACCGTCGACGATAAACCAGTCTCGATCGTATTCTTCATCCCCCTTGGCGAGAACTGATGCCGATGCGCTTCGCTACTCGAACATTCCTCCTATCCTTCGGACCCATCGCACTCCTCCTTCTCGGCAGCTTCTGGGCCGTTCAATTCCTAGTCCAGCGCGCCGTGCGCGACCAATTGGAATCGTCTCTCCACCGGACCCACGAGTCCATCGCCCGCATGCAGGAAAAGAACGAAGCGCGCGACGGACGCATGCTGCGGATCCTGGGTGAAAATTCCACGTTGAAAGCCGGGCTGCAGCTGCTCCTCGCCGCCCACAACAGCCGCGACGCGCGCATCACCGTCGAAGACCAGTTGCGCGAAATGAGCGGGACGCTGGGCTTCGATCTCCTCATGATCTCGGACCCCGCGGGCAAGCCCCTAGCCGGTGTATTTCAGGTCGCGAACCAGCTCGCCCCCATCGATTTCTCGCGCACCCATCCGCCCCTTCGCGGATTGTTGACGCTGGGCGGCGGCGCTTATCAGATCGCTTCCACCGCCATCGATCAGGGCGACGAAAACCTCGGCACTCTGTCGATCGGCGAGCGCCTCGATTTCTCCGGCTTCAGCACTCCCGTCGTTCTCGAGCATCTCGGCCAAGCCGTGGAATCGACCCTCCCCGGCATCTCTCCCGCCGAAGTTCAGGCCGCTCTCAAGAGTTGCAGCCCGGCCGCCCAGTGCGAAGTGCGCGTCCGCAACGATACCTATGTGTCCGCTTCGATGAAAAGCGTTTCCTTCGGCGACGGTTACTCCATCCGTACTTTTCAGAATCTGGATGCCGCCAATCGCCCCGTGCAGAACGTGCTGGACGTCGTCTTCTTGGTCGCCGGGGTCGTCGCGCTGCTCGCCGCGCTGATCATCAGCGCCATCTCCTCCCGATCCATCGTGCAGCCCATCGCCGCGCTGGTCGAGCGGTTGCGCGAGAGCGAAAAAACCGGCGTGCTCCCCGAATTCCGCGCTCTCGCTACCTCCATCCAGGAAATCGGCGAGCTTACGGAAAGCTTCAATCACGCAGGAGCCGCCATTCGCGATGCCCGCCGCACTCTGCAACATGCCTATGTCGAATTCGTGGGCTCCCTCGCCAGCGCGCTCGACGCCCGCGATCCCTATACGGCCGGTCACAGCCGCCGCGTCAGTGAATATTCGCTCGCCATCGGCCGCCAGCTCAACCTCGACGCGGACCAGCTCGACGACCTGCGCATCGGCGCGCTGCTCCACGACATCGGCAAGATCGGCATCCCCGACAAAATTCTGCAAAAGGCAGGCGCGCTGACGAACGAAGAGTTCGGACTCCTCCGCCAGCATCCCACCATCGGCCGCCGCATTCTCGAAGGCGTCAAAGGATTCCACCCTTATCTGCCCGTGGTCGAGCTCCATCATGAGAACTGGAACGGCCGAGGCTACCCGCTTGGTCTCGAGCGCACCGCTACTCCGCTACAAGCCCGCATCGTCAAAATCGCCGACGCCTATGACGCCATGACCTCGGACCGTCCCTATCGCCCCGGCATGACTGACGCCGAAGCCGTGGACCGCTTGAAAGCAGCCTCCGGCACCGAATTCGACCCCGATATCGTGAAAGCCTTCATCGACACCGGCGTCTGCGCCCAGCGCGAACCTGTATCTGATCAACGTGACGAGCGTTCCCTCCGCAACCTCGGCGCCGCAGTCGAGAACGCCTCGCCGCAACCTGTCCCCACCGAGGACGTGCCTAAGTGAAGCCAGCCGCCATTCTGCTGCTGTTCGGCGCCTGCTTACACGCGCAGGAAGCCGCTTCCGGCTTCGACCTGCGAACCACCATCACCGCTCAGGGCACTTATGCCCCGCAACTTAGCGATCCTCCGCGCTCCGGAGGGGCCGCCCTCGCAGCCGCGCGCGTAGTGCTCTATCCCACCTGGAAACTGAGTCCCCACTGGACCGTCACCGCGTCGCTGCAAGCCTACACCCGCCCTTTTTTCGACACGCAGTACGCGACCCAAGGCTACGGACTCAAGACCAACGTACTGCAAGCCAGCCTCAACTACTCGCGATTCTGGAATCGAGGCTCCATCCAAGTGCGCGCCGGCCAGCTCACGACCGCGTTCGGATCGTTCCTCCTCCGCTATGACGACGCCGTGAATCCCCTGGCCGCCATGCCGCTCTCTTATGGCTATTATGCCCCCGTGACTCCGCTAGGCCTCGCTGGCGCAGAGATCAACGCCACCGCCGGCCGCCTCGACGGACGCGTGCAATACGTCAATTCGTCGCCCGCCAATCCCCGAGGCATCACGGAACCCGATCAATACGGCAACTGGGCCGGCGGCGTCGGCTACACCATCAAGCAGGGCTTCCGAGTAGGCGCGTCCACCTATCGCGGCCCCTATCTCGATCGCCATTACCAGTTCTATTTTCCCGGCGAGGCGCCTCCGCGCCAACTCCCCGCCACCGCTATCGGGCTCGAGCTCCAGTTCGCCCAAGGCCCCTGGAACGCCTACGCCGAGTGGCAGCATTTCAACATGGACTACCGCGCCATCCCCGTGTTCACCGAGCACACCGGCTACGCCGAACTCCGCCGCGTCCTGAATCCCCGCTGGTTCCTGGCCACCAGATTGGAGTACGTCCGCTACGGCGGATTCCCCGGCTACCAGCGCTACGAAGTAGGAGCAGGCTACCGCCCCAACCGCTTCCAGCTGGCGAAACTAAGCTACGGCGTCGAACAAACCTCCCATACCGGCGTCATGACCGTGCAATTCGTAACCAACCTAGACGCCCTCTCCGCCGCTCACAATTAGAAACCGCTAGTAACGGTTTCCGCCTTGTAGGGCGGCCAATATTGGCTGCAGCCGCTTTCAGGCGGCTCTTGTTGATCGCCGAAGAGCCTGCTCAAAAGCAGGCTGCAGCCAATATTGGCCGCCCTACAGTCCGCTGTGGTGCAGGCTGGCAGCCTGCGGCCGATTGGCAATCGGCCCTAGTTAAGAACTATCCTGAACCGTGCGAGCCCTGCTCATCCCATTCTGCGCCCTCCAACTCCTAGCCCAACTCCCCTTCTACACCGACGACCCCGCCGTCACCGAAAAAGGAAAATGGCACTTCGAATTCTTCAACGAACACGACTCCCTCCAACTCCAATACCCGAACCTCCGCCAAAACACCGCGAATTTTAAACTCAACTACGGCCTGCCCCACAACCTGGAGCTCGACATCGACACTCCCCACCTCGCCATCTTTCGCGCCATCGGATCCGCAAGCTCCTTCGGCGGCGGAGACACCAACCTGGGAATCAAGTGGGAATTTCACAAGGAGTCCCCCAACTCCCGCCTCCCCGCCCTCGGCGCCAGCCTGTATTTCGAATTCCCCACCGGAGACGCGTCTCAGCAGCTAGGCTCCGGCCTGACCGACTACTGGCTCAACCTGATCTCTCAAAAATCTTTCTCCCCCAAGACCAGAATGAATGTGAACGCCGGCTACCTGTTCGCCGGCAACACCAGCACCGGAGCCCTGGGCATCGAGAGCACCCGAGGCCACGTGTTCGCCGGAGGCCTCTCCCTCCTCCACGACTTCACCGAAAAATGGACGCTAGGCGCAGAAATCTACGGAGCCTACAGCAAAAACGGAGATCTAGGCCGAAGCCAATTTCAAGCCCTTGCCGGCGGACAATACGAACTCCGCAAAGGCCTGACCATAAACTTCGGCCTCCTAGGCGGAAAATTTATAGCAAGCCCCAGAATCGGAGCCCAACTAGGCTTCGCCATAGACTTCCCCGACGCCCTCCAAGCCCAGCCCCCCGCTAACCGATCTACTTCTTCACAACCGTTCTGATCAACTTATCCAACTTCGGAAACTCCCGATCCAGCCAAGAATTCCCCTCTTCAAAAATCCGATCCTGTTTCCCCGCCCTCATCCCACCACCCGAACCCTCCCCGTACCCCGCATAAAGCCTTTCCACGACATCCATCCCTTCGACCACGCGTCCAAACGGCGCAAACCCCGCCTCCCGATCGTTCCGCTGCGAGTTATCCCCCAGATTGATAAACACCTGAGTCGACCGAGTATTCGGCCCCGTATTCGCAAACGCCACCATGCCCTGTGTGTTGCTCTGCCGCAGTACGTCGTCCTGAATAGTCCGAAGCCTCCACTTCCGAGCGACCGCAGTCTTCCCCGCAATCCCAAACTGCGCCCACCGCCCCGCCACAACCCGAAAAAACCGCGAGTCGTCAAAGTACTTCTTCCTAACCAACTCTTCAAACCGCGCCGCCCCAATCGGAGCCCACTCCCGATGGACCTCCACAACAAACTCCCCCGCCGAAGTCTCAACTTTCACCAGAAAAATCGAAGGATCCCCGCCCGAAGCGAGCATTGAGAGCAGCACAAGAGCGCCAATTTTGGAATGCACCCTACCATTGTGGAGCAGGCTGTCATGCTGCCGCCGATTCGAAGCCCCATGCGTCAGCTTGGGGCTACTATGATTTGCAGTAAAAGCCCCAAGCTGAGTTACCAACAAATTATCCGCTTGCAACACCAAACTCACAGGAGTTGGTGGGACAGCCGGTTTCGCCCGTCGGGGGAGCTTTTCATCAACCTCCGGACTCTGTTGTGGGGCAGGTTGCCAACCTGCGGCCGATTGTGGGTGCCCTCAGGGCACGGCCCCATATACAAAATCGCGAAGCATCCAAATCCACCTCGCGCAGGCAGCCGTCTCGGAGAAACTACCGGAGTCTGCGGGCTTACTGATAAAATTCACGATCATGGCGGGTTCCCATCCCTCGGCCCTCGGACCAACGGTCGTGAACGATCTTTTCGCACCGGAAGTCCGGCGAATCCTTGGCCTGTCTACGATCAGCTCCACGCGGAATCGCCAGTTCTCTATGTGCCCCCGCCGTTCAACGGGTGGATGGTTTTCGATTACGAAACCGTGAAATGGATCATGACGGGTCACGCGTCATTCAGTTCGCGGATTCCGGCGCCCAATTGGTGACGCTCACCGCATGCACCGTTAAGCTGGACGAAGACAAATCGCTCCCACTCCCATCGCACAGCTCGAGCTTGATCGGTATCGCACTCCCGCTCTTCGCAGTTTTGGTGGGATCGTAAAGTAGGCAAACGTTTAAGTGTTGAAGGTGATGCAAGGAAGCCATGAGAATGGTTCGCAGAATCGATGTAGTTTCCGGCGAGCTGTCTAGCGGAGTTTAGTCCCTGCCCGTTAATCCACGTATATCCGTTCGCAGCAAGAGGATCGACGATGGGCGTCAATACTCCACTGCTGAACACAAATCCGAAAGACTGCCCGCCCATGAAGTAATATCCCGCCACGTCCCCGGTGTTGTTGATTGCCGACGGAATAGCGGAGGATGCGCCAGCCGGCAAAGGGAACGAGAGAGCCGTGAACACGCCGCCGCCCCAGATAAAGGAATATGGCGTAGCGCCACTCCAAGCTTGCTCGCCTTCACCCACCAATTGCCCGGAGTCGTTCATTCCTGAAACATTCGAAGAGTAGTCACCGGGATTATCGATGGTCGTATAAACGCCGCCGGTCAACAGAAAACCATGCGCCTTGCAAAAGCAGGCATCTACGTACCACCCAGCGATTTGCCCGCTGCTGTTAATCGCCGTAGCGTTTGTCGCACCAGGATAGGAACCTGGAACGTCGGGGAGAGCTGTGAACGCGCCGTTATTCCACAGGAACGAATGAAAACAGCCATAACTGCTCGCGCAAGTGTAGTAGATGCCGACGATTTGCCCATCGCCGCTGATGCCCTGCGCCACCGTCCAGATGGCTCCCGGGTAGTCAATTGTGGTGTACGTTCCGCCGCTCAGCAAGAACCCGTGTGTCGCACCCGATGAATCGTCGTAAGTCCCAACCATCTGACCGGAATCATTGAGCCCGTTGGTGCCGGTCTGGACCGCACCGGGGAAATCGATATTTGTGTACGTAGCCGCTTGTCCCGCCGAAGCAAAGCAGAAGGAGAGCAGTAGCACCACCTGGGAGGACGTCATTGAACGCGTCATTATTAAGATCACCTTTCACCGGAAAATTTGCTCGATGAGCTTCGCCGATAATAAGGTGCCGATCTGCGGTTTCATAGCGACACGAAGCGACAACACCCGACATCCGCCGAAAATACATTGATAATTAACGAAAATGATGATCGCCCGCTAGGAAAAGAGGTGATACGATAGCTTCTCTATACCCAAAATATGTCGGCCTCCTCAGAGCAGTCCTCGAGACAGCGTCTGGATGGCTGGAAGGACATAGCCAGCCACCTCGGAAAAGACCCGCGGACCGCCCAGAGATACGGAACCCAGGAAGGTCTCTCCGTATATCGCGAAGGTGGAAAAGTCTTCGCCTACGCTGATGAACTAGACCGCTGGCGTGCGGGCGAGGATCGTTACTCCGGCCCCACCCGATCCGCTTCCCCTTCTAGCGGCAGCTCGTAGCCGGCGTGCTATTCGCAACGTTAGCCCTCATCCTGGGTTTCTGTTCTTTCCGTCCTCAACCGGACGGTGGCCGAGCCGCCGAAATGGGGAAGGTTGCTCGTAAAATCTACCTCGGAGGGCAGGACTCCGCGGCGATTTGCTCTGGGAAATCCCGCCCTTTACCTCGCCATCACCCCTGATGGTTCGAAAATCTATGCTTCAAACGGGCTCGCACCGCAGTTCTCGGTCCTTCGAACGGACGACGGTGCACTCAAAACGCTTACTTTACCCTCGGACTCGTACATACCACCAGGGATGAGTCCCGATGGGCGCTATCTTTATGTAGGCTCGACCGTGAATGGCATCATGATCATCGATACCGCCCAGGACAGGATCCTGCCGGCGATCATCGCCACTGGCGGACCTGTCTTCGAACTCGCCGTGACACCCGACGGCAGGAAAATTTTTGCGGCTTTGGGGCAGCAAGGAGTGAAGAGTGTCATGTTGTCGAACGGGGAAGTGCGCCAGGTCACCCGTCAGATCTGCCCGGAGGCCGTCAGTTTGGACCCCAGTGGTCGGACCCTCTACGTGAGTTACCAATGTGGCGGACCGCTCGGACGCCCCGGCCACGATTCGCTCGAAATCTTCGACGCCGTAACGGAACGTAGCATCGGCCTCGTGAGCGGCCCCCCGATGGTCGGGCCACGCGCCATCATTTCCCCCGATATGCGGCCGGTCGTCCTAAACTGCTTAGATGCGTGCTCGACTCCAGCCTACGATCACCAGGGATGTCCGGGCGTCCCGACTAATGTAGTTCATTTTGTTTCAGCGGACACGCGGCAGGTTTTCAAATCTCTGGGGATGTCAGCCTATCAGGGCCCTGTGGAGTTCACCGATTCCAATCACCTGCTTTTTCTCAAGGACTCGATTTCCGTCATGGACTCGACGAGCTATTTGGTAACGGAAAAGTGGTCGGAGCCCGCTGGCGATGAAAGGTATTACACCGCCGCGGTGCAACGAGATCGCCGCCCGGTTTATATTAGCGTCTCGGGAAAGCCGGAACTGATCGCGCTCGAAGCCGAGAGTCCGGAGTGCTCTCCCCCGGCCGAAGGCTTGGTTGCCCACTACCCCGGCGATGGAGTATTCGAAGATATCGTCAGTGGAGCCACGCTCACCATGCCGGGGAACGTCCGTTTTGCGCCCGGTCGCGTCGGCCAAGCTTTCTTTTTTGGTGACGAACCCGGTTACCTGACCGTTACGTGGACAGGCCATTACAATTTCGGCCATGGGAACTCAACATTGGCCCTCTATGCCAAATTCACCGACCTGCCCGGCACGAGGACGATTTTCAGTAAGACCTCTTCCGACCATTCGATCGATGTTGATCTCTCAAAGGCTCTCGACAACCGCCTGGTTTTGCAGTTTGCAACGCAAGGACTTCGCGCCAAATTAGAGGGCACAAGCGCCATCGCAGCCAATACTTGGTATCATCTGGGCGTTACCAAAAACGACCAGGAACTCCGCCTCTATATCGACGGAAACCTGGAAGGCGCTGTCCGCTTCGGCACCAGGGGAGAAGTGACGGACACCGACGACAGCCATCCGTACTTCGGCGCAGCCCAAAACCGCCACAATCTCCTCAAGGGAAAGCTAGATGAGATCCTCTTCTACAACCGTGTCCTGACGCCAGACGAAATTCGTCGGCTCTATCTGATGCGGGAACTTGGAAACTGCCGAATATAAAACAAAAAGCCCCAATCTCTCGATTGAGGCTTTTCTTGATTTAATTGGGCGACGTCCTACTCTCCCACACACTCGCGCGTGCAGTACCATCGGGGCTGAAGGGCTTAACTTCCGTGTTCGGGATGGGAACGGGTGGGACCCCTTCGCTAGGATCACCCAAAACTTGTTGAAGACGCCAGAGCCCGCAAACGCCTTAATTCTGGCTACTGGCTACTGGCTACTTCTTCGAATATTTGACGGGCAGTACCCACAAGGTTTGCAAACTGATAGCGTCGCCCGCAGCCACCAGCGCCATCTACTGGCTCCTGGCTACTTGGCTACTGGCTACTTCTACTCTATGTTCACAGAAAATTTTATGGTCAAGCCGAACGGGCTATTAGTAACAGTCAGCTTAGTATGTTGCCACACTTACACATCTGTCCTATCGACGTGGTCGTCTACCACGGCCCTTATTAGCTTTCGCTTGGGAAATCTCATCTTGAGGAAGGTTTCGCGCTTATATGCTTTCAGCGCTTATCCCGACCGAACTTCGCTACCCAGCTGTGCCACTGGTGTGACAACTGGATCACAAGAGGTTCGTTCAACCCGGTCCTCTCGTACTAGGGTCAACCCCTCTCAAATTTCCTGCGCCCACCACAGATAGGGACCGAACTGTCTCGCGACGTTCTGAACCCAGTTCACGTACCGCTTTAATAGGCGAACAGCCTAACCCTTGGGAGCTTCTACACCCCCAGGATGCGATGAACCGACATCGAGGTGCCAAACCGGAGCGTCGATGTGAACTCTTGACTCCGATCAGCCTGTTATCCCCGGCGTACCTTTTATCCGTTGAGCGATGGCCCTTCCATACAGAACCACCGGATCACTATGTCCTGCTTTCGCATCTGCTTGACTTGTTGGTCCCCCGACCGGCTAGTAGTCAAACGGCAGACCGTCGAGCCTTCGCACGTCCGTAATGTCAATCCGAACGCTCAACCCAGCTGAACCAGCGCTGCTGTTGATCCCGACCGCGATGCCATCCATAGAAACCTCCCAAATCAGACCCCGGTGGCCATCACGGAGGCCGCCGCGCCTGCGCACTCCCTTAAAAAGATTCGTGAGCGTACTCCGTACTCGGCCCTCGACGTCGAAAGCACCTTCCTCGATCGCGAGGTGGTGGATCTGCCCAATCGAAACACCCCTGTCCCGAGCAATCTCAAAAACCTTGGAGTAAAAAGAACCCGACTCGAATGAGTTCCTACGCCGCTGCCGATCCGGAGTCGGCGCTGACGCCGCGGGAACCACACTCGGAGCTCCGGTGGGAACACCGCTTGCGCCTGATTTCACCAACACAGGAATTCTCCGGCGGGCTGGCGATCCCGCAAGGACTGCTTCGCCCTTTTGGACCGCCACCTCAAGGTACCGCGCTTCCCGTATCTCCAGATATTCTATATTTACGCTTTCCAGCCCCGCCCGATAATTCGGTGCGATAGACTCGGCAATCAGCATGAGGCGTATTGGCGAACCAGGATGCAGCCGGAGCATCTCGCATCGGTATTCAAGCAGCTGACCGGAAGCGGATCGAGGAGCAGCGCCCTGCTTAAGTTCGGCGATGATGAACGCTCCATCGATGTCGCTGAAGACGAGATCCATGCGTCCGCCGCTCGAACACGGCTGCTGCCGGCTGACCGGCTTGACGTACTCAGTGAAGAATTCGCCCGGATATTTCCACAAAAGACCCTCCATCTCCCGTTCGGTCATGCGGCCCTCCTCGTTCCATCGTGCAGCAATGCGCGTCGATTGGGATAGACGTTTGCGTTTCAATCGACGTTACGTTACCGTGAGAGCGATATTCATTGCTGGTCGACCTGACCCGTTTATGCACCCGAATCCGCAGACGCTGGAACGTTTCGAAAAAACTCTTCATGGGATAGTCGCCCTTTGGTCGGACAATTTCGACGACCCGGAAGACGCCCGACGGCGAGAGTCCGATTTTGGAAGCCTCCTGGCAGTGAAAGGCGCGCTCAACAGATCGGACGTTTACGACGACTTCGTGTCGCTCTGGGCTTCTGATCGGCCTGACCTGACGCTTGAGGCGCTCTCGCTGCGTTCGGCGTGGACCGACCTCTTCACCGAAGAACAGAAATCCGCCGCCAGAGCCCGCTTGTCAGAGGCCCGCGCGCGTTGGGAAAACCGCCCGGAGCGACGGGCCCCGACCGACCACGAAACGTGGGTCTTCTGGATCGACGGCAGACCGGTGGGGCTTCGTCGGAACGCCGCCTCCGACACAGCACCTCACGTGACGCACTGCGAAGCGTTTGCCGCGAGCGCACGAACATTCGCCGACTCCGGACAGTTCGGAGCTTCGTTCTCTCAGCGAAGGCATTATAGAACATGCGGCAAATGCACGGCGCTCAAGCAGCTTCACAATCTCGTGTCAGCCATCGACGAGGAAGACTTCCGCCGCCTCCGGGCGTTGCTCCGGGCTCTCGATATCTGCATGGAGTCCCCACGCAAAACAGCAATGATGTACCACGGAATGGACGACCGCTCCTGGCGCGCGATCGTCCTCGCTTGCTACATCGGCGAGTCCTATGACATCCACACGGCGGACTGGGTAGATGCGCGCGCCGGCCTAGCGGATCCAGCGTTCAACACTTTCGCCCAGAGTCTCGGAGATCACGAGTTCTTTGGTCTTCCGCTTTCTAATCGGGTCAGTTTCGTCATAGACAGCGCTTCCGGCGACCCGAAGCACGGGATCTCCCTGCCAACGGACGGCGACCTTAACTCCGAGCCCGGCGTCCTCAACGCGGTCTACATGGAGGACCTGTGGACCGACCTGCTGGGAGAGTGGCCGGATCTTCCCCCTCCAAATGATGGCGTGGGAGTTTTTCAGGGCGATCGGTTCCTCGCGATGGCCGTCGACGCTGCCGACTACGACATCCAATTAGCGCGAAGCGGCTCAGCACCCCTGTTGAGCGCCCCCACGCCGTCAATCACCGTGGATTCCCCGGGGATTCCCCCGAAGATCGAAAAGGCGAACACACACACCGGCAGAGCCGGATATCGGCGTGCGGAGGCCGAGGCGCGCTCAACTCTCGGCGACGAGATATATGACTCCCTCTGCCCAGACGCGCTGTTCAACCTTGTCGAGGCCCAGTACCGGTCGTTCGACTCCGGCGCACGAATGGGAAACGTGATTGTTTCAGGCCTCGGCACTGCGTTCGAGCTGCAGATCAAAGACCGCGTGATCAAACCCTTTACAGATGAACTGACGCTCCGACGCAGATTGTGGAGCTTCCCTTGGCCATTCAAGTTCAAGGGGGTGGACCGGATGAACCTCGGAAACATCACAATCCTATTCGCGAAAGCGGAGCCCGAGTTCGTTCAGTTTATCCGCTCCAGGGCTCTTGATCTAGGGGACTGACTTTTCACCTGCCAATCATCACCGACACACGAAACCTGGCAACTCACGGCGGCCGTATGTTCCCCTACCACGAAGCCTGCGTCGTACGGGACCGGTGGCTCGGTGCCGCCAAGCGCGATGGCGGGATCTTCGGCCTGCTCCACCCGGCCAAGCCGTCGATTTAAGACTACAAACGGAGGGAGCGGGACGCTCCCTCCTGTCACGAGCCTGAGATTGCTACATCGCCCCCTCCTCTAGACCTTGGACTCCCGGAGCTTCTGCGATCCTCGAACCATCCCGTGTTTTTCGCGTCTTTGCATCTCTTCTTCGGGAGTCCATCGCAAGTTCCTCACGTAGTGCGCGCCTCCCACCTTTTCATATTCCCACTGGCAGCCGTTCTTCCCAATTTTTGTCTCTGTATCTCTCGGGCCCTTTCTGAGGTCCCTGACGATGTTGTCGTAATTGACGTCCCAGTGGCTTGCCAATTGCTGAAGCTCGGCATCCGTGACGCCCTGTGTGCGCCCTGCCAAAACCATGGCCTCTCCAGACGCACTCCCCGCGGCGTAAGGCCCGCACGGCGGCACTGGGCCACGTTGATTATCGCTGATATTCGCCATCTTTTTTCTCCTGTTTAACTAAAATTGAGGAGTTGTTAGCCCCCCATAAACACAAAAAGCCCCAGTCTTTCGACTGGGGCTTCTTTTGATTTAATTGGGCGACGTCCTACTCTCCCACACACTCGCGCGTGCAGTACCATCGGGGCTGAAGGGCTTAACTTCCGTGTTCGGGATGGGAACGGGTGGGACCCCTTCGCTAGGATCACCCAAAACTTGTTTGAGTTCTTCGAATATTTGACGGTGCAAAACCCACAAGCTGCTTGATAGCGCGAGCCCTAAGCCACCGGTAACCTATTCTGGCTACTGGCTCCTGGCTACTTCTACTCTATGTTCACAGAAAATTTTATGGTCAAGCCGAACGGGCTATTAGTAACAGTCAGCTTAGTATGTTGCCACACTTACACATCTGTCCTATCGACGTGGTCGTCTACCACGGCCCTTATTAGCTTTCGCTTGGGAAATCTCATCTTGAGGAAGGTTTCGCGCTTATATGCTTTCAGCGCTTATCCCGACCGAACTTCGCTACCCAGCTGTGCCACTGGTGTGACAACTGGATCACAAGAGGTTCGTTCAACCCGGTCCTCTCGTACTAGGGTCAACCCCTCTCAAATTTCCTGCGCCCACCACAGATAGGGACCGAACTGTCTCGCGACGTTCTGAACCCAGTTCACGTACCGCTTTAATAGGCGAACAGCCTAACCCTTGGGAGCTTCTACACCCCCAGGATGCGATGAACCGACATCGAGGTGCCAAACCGGAGCGTCGATGTGAACTCTTGACTCCGATCAGCCTGTTATCCCCGGCGTACCTTTTATCCGTTGAGCGATGGCCCTTCCATACAGAACCACCGGATCACTATGTCCTGCTTTCGCATCTGCTTGACTTGTTGGTCTCGCAGTTAACCAGGTTTATGCCATTGTACTCGAAGGAGGATTTCCAAACCTCCTGAACCTAGCTTCGAACGCCTCCGTTACCGTTTAGGAGGCGACCGCCCCAGTCAAACTACCCGCCTTCCAATGTCCTTCTGCCGGATTACGGCAGTAAGTTAGAAACACAGAATGCTCAGGGTGGTATCTCACTTTTGGCTCCCTCGAACCCAAGAGTCCGAGTTCA
Source organism: Bryobacterales bacterium (assembly GCA_963813145.1). Taxonomy (GTDB): domain Bacteria; phylum Acidobacteriota; class Terriglobia; order Bryobacterales; family Bryobacteraceae; genus Palsa-187. The sequence continues at coordinate 538,039 of CAWEXX010000004.1, read as the reverse complement.
AAGCCTCCCACCTATTCTGCGCAGAGCATCCCATATCTCATTGAAAGGGTATAGTAAAGGTGCACGGGGTCTTTCCGTCTTGTGGCGGGCATCCGGCGTCTTCACCGGAACCACAAATTCGCCGGGCGGCCTGTTAAGACAGTCGTCAGATCGTTACGCCATTCGTGCAGGTCGGAACTTACCCGACAAGGAATTTCGCTACCTTAGGACCGTTATAGTTACGGCCGCCGTTCACTGGGGCTTCAGTTCAAAGCTTCGCCTTGCGGCTAACCTCTCCCTTTAACCTTCCAGCACCGGGCAGGCGTCAGCCCCTATACGTCGTTTTCGACTTTGCAGAGACCTGTGTTTTTGTTAAACAGTCGCCTGACGCGCTTTGCTGCGACCCACTTGCGTGGGCACTCCTTTTCCCGAAGTTACGGAGCTAATTTGCCTAGTTCCTGAACAGACCATCACCCGAGCGCCTGAGAATACTCATCTCGTCCACCTGTGTCGGTTTGTGGTACGGATACAACCGTTCTCCTTAGCGGATTTTCCTGGCAGACGGCCGGGCGGATTTCCCTTTCCCAACCTCGTTTCACCCCTCCTTGAAACCATTGCGCAGAGGGATTTACACGCTGCGTCCCCGCATCGGTCTTGATCGAACGGCCATAGTCACGGAATGTTAACCGTGTGTCCATCGGCTACGCCTTTCGGCCTCACCTTAGGCTCCGACTAACCCTGAGCGGATTAACCTTTCTCAGGAAACCTTAGACTTACGGCGACCAGGGTTCTCACCTGGTTTTTCGCTACTTATGCTGGCAGAGTCTCTTCCTAACGATCCAGTGCTGCTCTCGCTACACCTTCACATCAGTTAAGAATGCTCTCCTACCACTCCCGCCTTGCGGCGAGAATCCATAACTTCGGTATCATGCTTGAGCCCCGATGGATTGTCGGCACCGAGCGGCTCGACCAGTGAGCTATTACGCTTTCTTTAAAGGATGGCTGCTTCTAAGCCAACCTCCTGGCTGTCTGAGCCTCTCGACTTCCTTTCCCACTTAGCATGAATTTAGGGACCTTAGTTGATGGTCTGGGCTCTTCCCCTTTTGACGACGAAGCTTAGCCCCCGCCGTCTGACTCCTGCGCTAACGTGTACGGCATTCGAAGTTTGATTGAATTCGGTAACCTGGGAAGGCCCCTAGTTCATTCAGTTCTCTACCACCGCGACGGACCACGCAAGGCTAGCCCTAAAGCTATTTCGGAGAGAACGAGCTATCACGGAATTTGATTAGCCTTTCACCCCTACCCTCAGCTCATCCGAGCTGTTTTCAACCAACACCGGTTCGGACCTCCAGTCGCTGTTACACGACCTTCATCCTGGCCAAGGGTAGATCATCCCGCTTCGCGTCCAATCCCAGCGACTGAATCGCCCTATTCAGACTCGCTTTCGCTTCGGCTCGCTTTCGCTTAACCTTGCCACTGAGATTGACTAGCCAGCTCATTATTCAATAGGCACGAGGTCAGGCATTCCGCTTGCGCGGCATAGCCCTCCCACTGCTTGTAAGCATGCGGTTTCAGGTACTATTTCACTCCCCTCGCAGGGGTACTTTTAACCTTTCCCTCACGGTACTAGTTCACTATCGGTCACAAGTTAGTATTTAGGCTTGCCGGATGGTCCCGGCAGATTCTCGCAGGGTTTCACGTGCCCCGCGATACTTAGGAGCCACTGGAAGGAAGATTGCATTTTCATATACGGGGCTGTCACCCTCTATGGCCGGCCTTTCCAGACCGTTCTATTAACACTCCCTTATCCCTCGTTAAACCAAACGATCTGACCAGCCTTGCGACCGACCCGACCATTTGATTTTTGTGGTCCTGCAACCCCGGACTCTCCTTTCGAATCGTCCGGTTTAGCCTATTCCGAGTTCGCTCGCCACTACTATCGGAATCACGGTTGTTTTCTTTTCCTTCAGGTACTGAGATGGTTCACTTCCCTGAGTTTGCTTTATCCGCCTATGTATTCAGCGGAAAATAGCCAGTGTTTACACTAGCTGGGTTCCCCCATTCGGAAATCCCCGGATCATAGATTGCTTGCATCTCCCCGAGGCTTATCGCAGCTGGCCACGTCCTTCATCGCCTACTTGTGCCAAGGCATCCACACGCATGCTCTTAGTAGCTTGACCATAAAATTTACTCTAAACACAGAGTATTAGAAACAAGTAGCCAGTAGCCAGTAGCCAGGAGCCAGTATTGCTCCCCTGACGTTCCAGCGCCTGACAACTTATCTCATGCGCTATCTACCACCGCACTCTAGACAAGTGCGATGATATTGCAAACTTTGTAGTTTGCCCGTCAAATATTCAATTTTCAAAGATCTACGATAACTTTTCAGTCATCGGCACGAACCATTTCCAAAATGATTCCTGCTGATGTCTGATATTTTGGTGGGCCTGGATAGAATCGAACTATCGACCTCACCCTTATCAGGGGTGCGCTCTAGCCAACTGAGCTACAGGCCCGTACCACAGCGGCCAGGCGCCCGATGCTGAGATTCGCCCGGCTGCGTTGGCCCGCTTCTCAGGGCCAGAGCAGCTCCAATTTGGTGGAGCTGGTCGGGATCGAACCGGCGACCTCCTGAATGCAAATCAGGCGCTCTCCCAACTGAGCTACAGCCCCTAAGTCATTGCTTGAATCGCTCTGGCGCTCAACACCGCGCCAACGCGAATAAATTAATCGAGGCCGATTGAATGCGAGGATCTCAGGACAAGCCGTAAGACCCATAGAAAGTCGCAGCGAACTCGAGTAAGAGAACTGAGACGGTTATGGACTGGAACGGCTATCACTTACTTTATCCGCTTGCTTACGCGCGCGGTTCGGTGATTCCAGCCACGTTCTCTTAGAAAGGAGGTGATCCAGCCGCAGGTTCTCCTACGGCTACCTTGTTACGACTTCACCCCAATCATGAATCATACCTTGGGCCGCTGCCCCCCTTGCGGGTCAGCATGCAGACTTCTAGTACAATCCACTTTCGTGATGTGACGGGCGGTGTGTACAAGGCCCGGGAACGTATTCACGCCATCATTCTGATACGGCATTACTAGCGATTCCAGCTTCATGCAGGCGAGTTGCAGCCTGCAATCCGAACTGAGGACGGTTTTTTGCGATTAGCTCCCCCTCGCGGGTTTGCAGCGCTTTGTACCGCCCATTGTAGCACGTGTGTAGCCCTGGACATAAAGGCCATGATGACTTGACATCATCCCCACCTTCCTCCAACTTATCGCTGGCGGTCTCCTGAGAGTGCTTCCTTACGGAGTGGCAACACAGGACAAGGGTTGCGCTCGTTGCGGGACTTAACCCAACATCTCACGACACGAGCTGACGACAGCCATGCAGCACCTCGACTCCGGTCCCTTGCGGGAAAACAGTGTTTCCACCGTCGATCCAAAGCCGTTCGAGCCCAGGTAAGGTTCTTCGCGTTGCGTCGAATTGAACCACATGCTCCACCGCTTGTGCGGGCCCCCGTCAATTCCTTTGAGTTTCAGCCTTGCGACCGTACTCCCCAGGCGGCATACTTAACGCGTTAGCTCCGGCACGAACCAAATGAATGGCTCACACCAAGTATGCATCGTTTAGGGCGTGGACTACCAGGGTATCTAATCCTGTTTGCTACCCACGCTTTCGTGTCTCAGCGTCAGTCATGGTCCAGTAAGCTGTCTACACCACAGGTGTTCCTCCTGATATCTACGCATTTCACCGCTACACCAGGAATTCCGCTTACCTCTCCCATACTCTAGCATTCCAGTCTCCGCCGCACCCTCCCAGTTGAGCCGGGAGATTTCACAACAGACTTAGAACACCGCCTACACACTCTTTACGCCCAGTAATTCCGAACAACGCTTGCTGCCTACGTATTACCGCGGCTGCTGGCACGTAGTTAGCCGCAGCTTCTTCTTCGGGTACCGTCATTATCGTTCCCGTCGAAAGAGCTTTACACCCCGAAGGGCTTCATCGCTCACGCGGCGTCGCTGCATCAGGGTTTCCCCCATTGTGCAAGATTCCCCACTGCTGCCTCCCGTAGGAGTCTGGCCCGTGTTTCAGTGCCAGTGTGGCCGTGTGCCCTCTCAGGCCGGCTACCGATCTTCGCCATGGTGGGCCGTTACCCCGCCATCTAGCTAATCAGCCGCGGACTCCTCTTTCAGCGCCTTTCGGCTTTCCTCTCACGAGCTTATGCGGTATTGTCTCCAGTTTCCCGGAGGTATTCCCCACTAAAAGGTAGATGATCCACGTGTTACTCACCCGTACGCCACTTTACTCAGGATTGCTCCCTTTCTCGTGCGACTTGCATGTGTTAAGCGCGCCGCCAGCGTTGATTCTGAGCCGGGATCAAACTCTCGTTTGAACCTTTTGTTTTGGATGGCTGACCCCACATAACAGCGAATTTCCGAGGAAATTCGCGCCACGCAGGAATCAACCGATCGCCTCAGTTTGAACTCAAGTTACTGACGAACATTTCTATTTTGTACACGCGCGAACGTTTCCTTTTATCCCCTCCCTCACGGTCGGGGTTCAAGAAACGCTTACGCGTTTCGCATTCAACCAGATTGTCAAACATCTGCGCATCCAATCCGCGATTTTGCAAAGGCGAATTACATGCCGGCCTCGAAAGCCGTTCGGCCGCAACAAAAACGCCCTGGGCCACAAATCAGCCCGTAATGGGTCGGTTCTATTACAACCAGAAATATTGGGAATCTGAAAGAACTTCTTCAGAAAAGGGGGCTATCGGGACTTCAGTCGGAAATTACTTCCTATACCGCGTCTTGCTGCCTACCCTACCCTAACACGCCGGGACAGTACTTCCTGGCGTTTACTGCTACTGCCATCAATTACTCTAGCAAACTGATGTCCGCTACGCAAGAGCTGTTTCAAAAAACATCAACTTTTTTCGCGGCGGCCGTTTTATTTGCTGCTTCGTTGAACGGCAAAACCAGAGTACCAGAGGGATTTGGGATACGCAAGCGGTTTGCCAAAGTATTTCGGGAATTGTAAGAAATGGTATTGGATTGTGATGGTTGAGGAGGCTTTTGGGGGGGACCGCTCCCGGGGGTCGCGGCTCTTTAGGACGACGGCGAGGCCGCCTGAGAGGCGGCTGGCAGGTCGGGGACCTGCCCCACGGGCGGCACGGATCGGACAGGGGTGCGAACGCAAGTCCGGGCTGCCCGGATGGACCGATAAACAATCGGTCCGCAGGTTGGCAACCTGCCCTACACGCTCTGCTATGCTGACTGCAGAACGCAACATGGCGTATAGCACTCGCTCTTATGCTCGCGGGTATCTTTCTTCGCATGGCTTACCGCCGGCGATCAAGTGGCTGTTGATTATCAACACCGCGATTTTCTTCCTGCAATTCTTTGTCGGGCGGTTCAGCGAATCGACCTTCTTCAACTATCTGGCTCTGCGGCCGGTGGACGTGGTTACGCACTTCATGGTGTGGCAGCTGGTCACGTACATGTTCCTGCATGGCGGGATTTTTCACATCCTGTTCAACATGCTGGCGCTGTGGATGTTCGGGGTGGAGCTCGAGAGGATGTTGGGGACGCGGCGGTTTTTGAATTTCTATTTCTTCTGCGGGATCGGCGCGGGCGTGTGCGTGGTGCTGGGGGCATATTTCTTTGGGAATCCGACGGTCGCGACGATTGGGGCGTCGGGGGCGATTTACGGGATTCTGATGGCGAACGCGATGCTGTGGCCGGACCGGATCATTTTGTTCAGCTTTTTGTTCCCGATCAAGATGAAGTATTTCGTCATGATTATCGGGGCGATCGCGTTTCTGGGGGCGTTTAATACGAACAGCGCGGTGAGCGACGTCGCGCATTTGAGCGGGCTCGGGTTCGGGTATTTATATTTGAAGATGCGGCGCTGGCAGCGCGGAGCGGATCCAGTGGAGTATATGAGGAGTCAGTATAAGGCCTGGAAGCTGGCTCGGGCGAAGAAGAAGTTTCAGGTTTATTTGAAGAAGAACGGAAGAAGTAGCCAGTAGCCAGGAGCCAGGAGCCAGTAGGAAAGGCAAGGCAACCCTTCGCGGGGATTTGCCGTCATAATGGAGTTGGTAATTTTATGAAATACTTTGCGCTGGCTTCGGTTTGTTTGCTGGGAGTGGTTTTGGGGTCGCGGGCCCAGGGGCCGGTTACGCAGGGGAGCGAGTCGGTTAGCAAGAAGAAGAAGACTACCAATACCGATTCCGATGCACCCGCTGCGGCGGCTACCGATCCGGCGGGCGAGAAGATTCCTTCGAAGTACAAACCTAATAAGGATGGACTGCCTCAGGGCGTGCCGACGTTCCGGTCCGATGTGCTGACGGTGACGGTGGACGTGGCGGTGCTGGACAACAAGGGCAATCCGATCCCGAAGATCCCGCAGGAGAAGTTTCGGATTCTGGAAGATAACACTCCTCAAAAAGTTACGGGGTTTTCCGTGGGCGAAGCGCCGATGACGATTTGCCTGGTGGTGGAGTTTTCCAACAAATTCCAGCGCTATTACGGGCAGGGGTGGTTTCAGACGCTGAATGCGGCCTATGGATTCGTGCAGACGCTGAAGCCGGAGGATTACCTGGCGGTGATCGCGTACGACATGCGGCCGGAAATTCTTTCAGACTTCGCGACGGATCGGACGAACGCCCAGGAAGCGTTGTCGCGGCTGCGGATTCCGGCGTTTTCGGAAGCCAACCTTTACGACACGCTGGTGTTCACGGGCGAGAGAATGCAGGAGATCGAGGGGCGGAAGGCTATCGTCCTGTTATCGAGCGGGATCGATACGTTCAGCAAGCTGACGTTCGATAAGACTCGACGGGCGATCCAGGACAACGGCGTGCCGATTTATGCGATTGGACTGTTGCAGAGCGCGCGGATCATGGCGGAGTCTAGGATGGGTCCGATCCAGAACATGGATTTCCTACAAGCGGACAATCAGATGAAGACGTTCGCATCGGAGACGGGCGGGCGCTCGTTCTTTCCGCGATTCGAAGGCGAGATGCCGGGGATTTTTCAGGCGGTGCAGCAATCGATGCGCAATCAATATGTGTTGACGTATCAGCCTACCAATCAGACGAAGGACGGGAAGTTCCGGAGGCTGAAGGTGGAGCTGGTGAATTCGGAAACCAACCAGCCCTTGAAAGTGGTGGATGAGAAGGGCAAGCCGATGAAGGTGCAGATCATCGCTAAGGCTGGGTACAAGGCTCCGCGCGAGGTTGAGTAAGAGAATGGCGGAGAGCGGGTCGGGGACCTGCTTCACTGGTGAGTAAGAGCACTTGCCCGACTCCCTGACGGTCGCGGCTCAGCGGAAGTCAAGAACTCAATCTCTCCGCATATCAGCCCGTTACAAACGCGTTGACATGCACATTGCAGCTCTGTTAATTTCTCGTTGTCCTCTCACATGCCCCTTCGCAAAGTTTCCCCCACATCGTCGCAAAAAACAGTTCACGGAAGCATTCTTCTGGTGGACGACAACAAGCTTGGCCTGAGCGCTCGCAAGTGCGTGCTGGAAGAGCTGGGGCACACGATCTGGACTGCCGCGAATGGGGCTGACGCGCTGGAGCAATTCGCTGCGCGCAAGTTCGATTTAGTTGTGACCGACTATAAAATGCCGCGCATGGATGGGCTGGAGCTGATTGTAGGGTTACGTAAATGCGCTCCGGACGTGCCGGTGATTCTGATCTCGGGGTTCGTGGATTCGCTGGGGTTGAGCGAGGAGAACACGGGGGCGGATGTGGTGATTCAGAAGAGCGCGAACGAAGTTTCGCACATGGTGCGGTCGGTGGCGCGGCTGTTGCGGAGGAAGCCGGTGAAGAAGCCGGCGGGGTCTGAGGGGGCTGGGGTTCGCGTCAAGAAGAAGTTGAGTTAGGGGAAGAGGCATCTGCCCGCATGCTCACGCATGGCGGCTCAGGGTGGTTCAGCTGAACAGGGCTCCGGGTTTTAGCCAGCCTAGGGAGACGCCGGTCATTACCAGGCCTACGCACACGATTACGGTCGCGGACAGGACTGGGATCAGGCGGAACAGGGGGTGCTGGCTGGTCTTCACGGGATCGGGCAGCCACTGTTTGGCGTAGATCACGATCATTCCGATTGCCATTAAGACTCCGGCCAGGCCTAGGCTGAAGCTCACTAACAACAAGAGGCCTAGACCTACGTGTCCTAGCGAGATTGAGATCAATAACAAGACTAGGGCGGAGGGACAGGGGACCATTCCTCCGCTGGCTCCTAGGGCGATGAGGCTCCGGAGTGTTACTTCGCCTTCGGGGACGTGGCTGTGGTCGCCATGATCGTGATGGTGGTCGTGATCATGATCATGATGGTGGCGATGGTGATGATGGTGAGCGTGGGCGTGGCGCAGGACGTGGAGACGCTTGTAAAAGAGAGACGCGCCGATCACGACGATTGAGATGCCGGAGGCGACTCCAAGCCACGTGACTAGTTTTTCAGGGGCTAGATATTTCGCGAAGACCAGCGTCACTAGGCCTAACAGAAAGACGCTGATGGTGTGGGTCAGGGTCACCATGCCTCCCAGGAACGCCGCCTGTTTCATGGTGCCGCGGGATCCGACTAGATAAGCCGCCACCATGGTTTTTCCGTGGCCGGGGGATTTCGCGTGCAGCGCGCCGAAGGCGAAGGCCACCGCCAGGCCGATCAACATGATGTTGAAGGGGATGTCCTTCTGGCTCAGCATGCGGGAGAGGTAATCGCCTCTGGTTACCTCGCCGGGGATGGGCTTGGGAGTCGGGGGCGTCGAAGGTTGAGTGGCGGGCGCGGCGGGCTGCTCGATAGGTACGATTTTCGTCACGATTACGGGGGACTCTACATGCCATTCGATGTTTGCGCGGAGATCCTGGGGAGGCGTGAGCGTGGGGTCGGTTGGGTATTCCGTGAGCCCTTTGCTGCGATCTGTTCCGGTATGGCTGGCTTGGATGATCGGGGTCGCGTCGGAGGACGTGATCACGATTTCTTTCCAGCCGGCGCGATCGGGGTAGTTGCGGTCTTCGAAAGACAGCTTGCCTTGCACGTTGTCGAGGTGCAGAGATGTTTCGATGCGGGACACGTGCATGCCGCCGGCGCCGTCGGTTAGTTTGATGGTCGTGCGGTCGAGGATGGGGTGGCCGTCGGAGAAGGCCAACTGCTTTATCCATTCGGCGGACTGCGCTTCGGCTTTTTGTTGCAGAATTTCGGCGGGGATTTTGGCGTCGGCGGAAGGGTCGAGGTTCCAGTCGCGCATGAGCTGGTAGGTGGGGATTTCCGCTAGATCCAGGACGTAGGTGATGTGGACGGATTTTTTGGTGATGTCGAATTTGGTGAAGTGGCTCACGCTGAAGTTGCCCATGGGGTGGGCGGTCAGGATGGCTGCGGCTAGGAAGGGGAGAATGCTGCGGTTCATTGATGACGGCTCCGATGATTATACGTTGTTTGGGGGCATCCGGATTTAATGAAGGGCAGGTCGGGAACCTGCCCCACCTTAACGGGTTTGTGTGAAAACTCCGGGGTTGACCGCTCCCGCTGGTCGCGGCTCTGTTGGTACAGCCGCGACCAGCGGGAGCGGTTTTTGATCTAGCGCGAGGGGATGGTTAGGTGGATGCGGCGGAGTTGGAGGATTACTTCGGCGATCAGGAGGGGGAGGACCCAGGCGGCCCAGCTTAGGGTGATGCCGCGGTCGGTTTCGGGCTGGAGCTGTTTGAGCTGCGGGATCTCGTTCAGCAGGCGGATGTTTACGAAGGCGAAGGTGACTACGTAGGCTCGGACGGTCCACTCTTTGTGGATCTGCACGCTCTTGAGACGGATCGCATAGTATGCCATGGCTCCGGTGGTGAGCCAGGCGATGCTGAGGGCTACCATGGCGAAGCCGAAGGCCCATCCGAAAGAGCTGCTGAAGGCCAGGCGGAAGGAGCCTGTGGCGCCGAGCGCGATTCCGAGAAGGAAGAGGCGGCCGGTCCAGCGGTGGAGCTGCATGTGGCGGGCGCGGAAGCCGGTCCAGAACTGGAAGGGTCCGGTGAGAAGGGCGATCATGGCTCCGGAGATGTGGAGGAGCAGCCAGCCTCGGAGGATCCAGTAATTGGGTTTGCCGGATTGGGCGGTGTCGATGAAGGAGGCTTGGTCGTAGTGGAGGTAGTAGCGGGCGGCGTATCTGACTACAAAGGTCAGGGCTAGCGCGAGGAGGCAGCCTAGGATGATCAGGCGCGGCCAGTTGTTAGACGATTTTTTGGTCGCGGAGATGGCGATGGTGGACATTTTCGCCGGTGGAGTTTATTTTCGCACACGGCGGAGGGCAGGTCGGGAACCTGCCCCACTTGGCACCACTAGGGGCTGGGGGTTTTTGAGGACGGCTTGGTGTCTGGCTTCGCGGAGGGTTGCGATTTGGACTCGGGACTCTTGCGGATTTCTTCGAAGTATTGCTGGACGAATTGCTGATACATCAACGGCACTTCGTCGCGGTGGATTTCGCTGCCGGCTTCGATGTGAGTCGCCTGCTTCTGGGCCCAGGGGGTTTTTAGCTGCTGCTTGGTGGAGCCGACTTCCACCATTACTTCGCCGCTGACGTTGGCGGAGCGCTTGCCGATGATCTCGCTAATTTTGCCCATGGCGGCTAGCTGTTCGGCTTCTTTCGCGGCTTTATCGCCATCGGAGGAGCCGATGCCGCTCTTGGCGTCGGGGGAGTTGTTTTTATCCTGGCTCTTGTCGCCGGATTTGGCGTTGGCGCTTTGCTTCTTTTCGCTCTTGTCGCCTTGCTGCTGGTTCTGATCGGACTGGGCGTCGGCGTCCTGGGAATCGTTTTGACCCTTTTGGTTTTGAGCGCCTTTTTGATTGCCTTTTTCCTGGCCTCCCGCTTTCGAATCCTGGCTATTTTGCGCGGACTGGCCTTCTTTCGGCGGCGTGCTCTTCATCTTATTGAGCATGTTCGCCATGGCGTCCTTCAGCTTGTCGAGCATGCTGGAGTTGTCGTTGTTGGCGTTCTGATTCTTGGCGTCCTGCTTGCCGTCCTTTTGTTTGGCGTCCTTGGACTTGTCGCCCTTACTGCTATTGTCCTGATTGCCGTCGTCGCCTTGCTGGGCTTTGTCGCCTTTCTCACCCTGCTCGCTGTTGTCGCCCTGCTGATCGTCGGGAGAAGATTTCTGCTGCACTTGGGCGGCGGATTTCGACTGGTCGGCCGCGGAGGCGTTGCTGACGTCGGGAGTCTCGATCGACTCCATCTGCGAATCGGGCATCTGATCGCTTTGCGTGGTCTGAGCGTCGGGATTGCCGGGGTCGAGAGGGTTGTTCTTGTCTATTTGGGGGTTCCGGATTTTATTCTTGGCCTGCTGCTGAGGGCCGCTGCCGAAAAAGGTATCGTAGGCCATCTTGACGAGCGACGGCTCCAGGCTCATGCTACCGGTGACGGCGTAGCGCACGGCAAAGAGTCCGCAGGCGACCAGCGCGAGACCGGCGGCGGGCCAGACGAATCGCGACCGGGTGAAGGGGACGGCGATTCTGGGGTCGATGGCGCGGGCAGTTTGCTCGGCGGAGGCTCGCTGCTGATCCACGATGGGGCTATGGGTTTCGGCGAAATGCTTGGCGGTAGAGAGTGCGTCGGCCAGATTCAACTTCCAATCGATGCGCTGAGCGAGGCGGTATTCGGACGGCACGCGGTTGCGGAAGCGATAGAGGCCGATGGCTAAACTGGCAATCGCGAGCAAGGCGATCCAATACCATTCGAGCAGCGAGGTGCCCGTGAGGAGCAGCAGGATGGCTCCGGCCATGGCGATGGAGATCGCGAGGGCGGACTGGTCGAGGACGAGATCGAGCAGGCAGCGCTGGCGGGCTTTTTTGAGGAGTTGGGATACGGGAGAGAGTTCGTCCACCTTATATTGAGTATCGCACTGGAGGAAGGGGGAGGGGGCCAGGGGCAAGGGCGAGTTCGGAGAGGCGCCTATTTTACCTGTTGCGGACCGAATCTTGCCGAGACCACGTGGATGGTCCCGCCAATCACGAAACCGCTGGCTAAGGCGACCAGAATATCGGCCAGCAAACCAGGCCAGATAATCTCGCTTTCGATACCAAAGGAGCCGTCGTGGAACCAGATGAACGGTACGCCGCGCCAAAAACCACATTCGAAGCACGGTGCCCTTCGCACTAAAAGAATCCAATTCAGACCGACGAATATGATTACCGACCACGCTAATGCTAAGGCGAAACTCCACTTGATGGCCTTCATTGATTCTTTGAAGGTAGCAGATTGGCGATTTCCCACTCGCGATCCGTGACGTAAGCCTGCATTTGCTGAGTAACTCGCAACTGTTTTTACCGCAAGGTCAGGCAGATTTTTGGTAGGGGCGGACTTCGCTGGCGATGCGTTCGGCTAGTTCCTGCTTCCGCGACTTCCAAGTCGTAACTCGATTGCATGTTCATCCACATCTGGGCTGAAGTGCCGAAGTATCGGGCGAGACGCATGGCGGTATCGGCGGAAATGGAGCGCCTGCCGCTTACGATGGCAGCAAAACGGCTCGAAGGTATTCGTAAAGCCTGGGCGACGGTGCTTGCGGAGAGCTTAATTTCGTCGAGCACCACTCTGATAGCCCGCCCGGGATGAACCGGAGGTAGAGCACGTCTTCAGTCGTCGGGGTTCCAAGATGGTCAATTCGCTCCTTTCCCATCGTCGCCACAACAGATTCGGAAGGGTCGTTCACCGATGATGAAAACCATCTCGAAGTGACGCAGGTCGGGAAGGTCCTGGCTCCATTCCGGAAGCAACTGGCGCCGATCTGCCGCAACTTCTAGGGAACCGCAGGCTGCTCAGCCTGCCCCACAACGGATCAAAACAAAAGTGGCACCCCCATGTGTTGGTGTTACCCTGGACTTTTCTATGAATCCGCTGCTTGAAATTTCTTTTCGCGTTCCGTTTGACAAGATCACCGCGGCTGATGTGGAGCCGGCTGTGGATGAGTTATTGACTCGGGCCCAGAAGAAGCTGGAGGAGACTACGGCTTCCAAGGATCCGCTGCTGGCGCTGGATACGATGACGGAGAATCTCGACTATGCGATGGCTGTAGTCCGGCATTTGGAGAGTGTCGCGACTACGCCGGAGCTGCGCGCCGCTTATAACTCTGTTCAGCCAAAAGTCTCGGCGTTTTATTCCGGCCTCGTGCTGAATGAGGCGCTGTGGAATGCGATTAAGTCGTATGCCGCGACGGATGACGCCAAGGTGCTGGCGGGGACGATGCATCGGTATCTGACTAAGACGGTGGCTTCGTTCAAGAGGCATGGGGCGGATCTGGATCCGGCGGGGAAGGCTCGGTTGAAAGAGATCGACGTGGCACTGGCGGAGGTCACGACGAAGTTTTCGGAAAATGTTCTGGACGCGACCAATGCTTGGGAGTTGGTGTTGACCGATGAAGCCAGGCTGGCGGGTCTGCCTCCGTCGGCGGTGGGGGCGGCTCGGGCGTCGGCGGAGTCGAAGGGAGTTGCGGGGTGGAGGTTCACGCTACAGGGTCCGAGTTATCTGGCGGTGATGACTTATCTGGACGATGCCGCGGTGCGGGAGCAGATGTGGCGGGCGTTCAATTTGCGGGGGGCGGCGGAGCCGTTTAACAACCGTCCGCTGATCGCGAAGATTCTGGAGTTGCGGCGCGAGAAGGCTCGGCTACTGGGGTTCGCGGATTTTGCGGATTTAGTGTTGGACGATCGGATGGCGCATCAGGGCGAGCGGGCGCAGTCGTTCCTGGGAGATTTGCGGGAGAAGACGGAGAAGCGGTTTCGCGAAGAGAATGCCGAATTAGAGGCGTTCGCGGGGCGGCGGCTGGAGCCTTGGGACATCGGCTATTACGCGGAGAAGCAGCGGCTGGCGCTCTATGACTTCGATGAAGAGGAGCTGCGTCCGTATTTTTCGCTGGACCGCGTCGTGGATGGGATGTTCGAGATTTTCCATCGCGTGTTCGGGATCGTGGTGAAGGAAGAGGCGGGCGTCCCGGTGTGGGATGCGGCGGTGAAGACTTACGCGATTTTGGATTCGGGGTCGTTTTACGCGGACTGGTATCCGAGGGAGAACAAGCGCGGCGGGGCTTGGATGGATTCGCTGCTGCCGAAGCTGGGGTTGATTTGCGGGAACCTGACACCTCCGGTGGATGGGAAGCCGGCGCTGTTGACGCATCGGGAGGTCGAGACGATTTTTCATGAGTTCGGGCATTTGCTGCATCACTTGTTAAGCCGGGTGGAGGTGCGGAGTTTGTCGGGGACTAGTGTGGCGTGGGATTTTGTGGAGCTGCCTTCGCAGATCATGGAGAACTGGTGCTGGGAGAGAGAGTCGCTGGATTTATTCGCGCGGCACTATGAGACGGGGGAGCTGATACCTGACGCGCTGTTCCAAAAGATGAAGCGGGCTAAGACGTTTCGGGCGGCGAATGCGCAGATGCGGCAACTTGGGTTTGGGTATGTGGATTTGGCGCTGCATCGGGAGTGGTCGGGGGAGAAGGGCGATCCGGTGGATTGGTCGCGTCCGATATTGCAGCAGTTCGCTGCGGCGAAGTTGCCTTCGGATTACGCGATGATTACGGGGTTCACGCATTTGTTTGCTAGTCCGGTGGCTTATGGGGCGGGATATTACTCGTACAAGTGGGCTGAGGTGTTGGATGCGGATGCGTTCACTCGGTTCAAGAAAGAGGGCGTGTTTAGTGCGGGGGCGGGGAGAGATTTTCGGGAGAAGATTTTGTCTAAGGGGGATTCGCGGGATCCGGCGGAGTTGTATCGGTCGTTCATGGGGAGGGATCCGGATCCGAGGGCTTTGTTGGAGAGGGCGGGGTTGGTTTAGGGGCGCGGCTGTATGCCCGAAAAAGATTATGAGCACGACTCGGTCACAGTAGCAGTGGTGATTGAAAGCACGGGGCTGACTCCGGAGGAGATCACGAGTTTAATTGGCACTCCATGGGATGAGGCGCGTCGAATCGGCGAACCGCGAGGACATTCTGGAAAAAGTTGGGATCGCAATAGTTGGCGCATACTTTTGCGGAAGAGGGGATCTGAGTACCCGGGTCGAAGCGCCCACGATTTGCTGCCTGTCTGCCTGGAGGAGTTCCTTAACCGCCTTAGTGGGATTTCGGACGGGCTGCGGAAGGTAGTTCGGTCTGAAGGGGGCGAGTTCGCCATTCACGTTACCTCTACGTTTGTGCCCGGTCTGAGTTTCGAGCCTGACACGATCAGGCGAATTGCAGATCTGGGGCTCTCGATGGACATCGACGTGATTCTGTATGGCGAAGGGGACTGATCTGGCAGCGCAATGGCGCCGCCCCACAGCTACGCTGGCGACCCAAGAGGGCAGGTCGGGAACCTGCCCCACCTGGCCGATTGCCAATCGGCCGCAGGCTGCCAGCCAGGCTGCCAGCCTGCACCACAACATCAAAAAATGTCGAGGTCGTGGGCTAGGGCTACTTTGCCGGAGTAGAGGGTGGTTACTTCTGCCAGGAGATCTTGGTCGGCTGTTCCCCAACTGAGCAGGTGCGTTAGGACTAGGAGGTTGGGGCGGGCCTTCGCGGCCAAGGCGGCTAGTTGGGCTGAGGACGTGTGGTATTTCGCGTGGTATTGCTGCCACTCTTTGGGGCGTCTGAGAAATCCTGCCGTGGAGTAGACCTCGTGGATCAGTACGTCGCAGGCGTTGCATAAATTCGCCACTGCTTCTGTCGGGCCGGTGTCGCCGGAGATTACTATGCTTCTCCCATCAGATGTATCGAAGCGGTAGGCGTAGGATTCGCCCCATTCTCCGTGGGGGACTTTTATGGCTGTCACGGTTACGTTCTGATCGCGGAAGACGACGCCTGGCTTGATCTCGTGAGCATTCACCTTCCAGCCGGTTTTATTGGAGGGCTCGCCGCCATGAAGACGGATATTGATATCGGCTTTGTAGGCTTGCTCTACGTGATTCGCCATGCTCGCGATGCCTTTGGGGCCGTAGAGTTCTAGCGGAACTTCGCGCTCCAGCGTCCAAGGGGTCAGGATCAAATCGGGCAGGCCGGCGGTGTGGTCGCTGTGCAGGTGGGTGGCGAAGGCGATCTTCAGGGTCGAGGGTTTGATGTTCGCGGCTACGGCTCGGCGAACTATGCCGGGGCCGAAGTCGACTATATAAGGTTGGTTGTTGGCTACGATTGCGACCGAGGGGCCGGAGCGGTCGGGCTCGGCGTTGGGGGTGCCGGTGCCTAAGAGGATTACTTGGGCGGCGACTAGGAGCATTTACGCCTGGCCGGTTATGCCTTTCCATTTTCTTAGAATCAGTTCGGCTAGATTCAAAAGGATCGCGAGACCCAACAGGCCCGGCCACAGGCTGATGCTGGACGCGATCTGGCGGCGGCCGGGGTCGAACATGGATTTGGGGCCGGGCTCGAAGCGGCCTCCGGTGAAGTCGGCGACCTGTTTTAGAAGTGAAACGTTGGAGCCGTAGTCGGCCAGTTCGGCTTCGGGGCGATAGAGGCCGGCTTCGGGGAAGGCTCTCGATTCTACCAGCGGGCGGACTCGGAAGAGACCCTGTTTCGCGCCGATCTGGATACGGCCGCGGAAGACTCCGGTGGCTACCTTTTTAATGGTGATTGGCTGCTGGAAGTTTTCGGGGCCTATGACGAAAATGCCGGGGATGGGTGACGGCTCGGGGACGTCGCGGCCCAGGCGGTACTCGACGACCAGGTCGCCGTTGGCGCTATCGAAGTCGATAGAGGCTTCGCCGGCTTGGGCGTGCGGGAGCAGATCCCGGCTGAGGTTGGTCCAAAATTTGTCGTAGCCCGACCAAGATATCCAGTCGGCTGCCCATCGGGCCTTGGCGTCGGAGGCGAAGACGGCGCTGCGGCCTAACCCGAATTGCCAACGCGAGAGAAGCGGGTCCTTCTTATCGATGGAGAGGATGGTTTCGGCGGTCGGCTTGGCGATAAATTTCACGTAGCCTTTGAGGGCGGGAGCGGTTTCGATGCCGGTGCCTTCCAGGATTTCGGCGCGCTGGGCAATTTCGGGGACCAGAGGTTTTTCTACCGCGGTGGAGCCGGTGTGCTCCATGACGTCGCGCAACAGGATTTGTTCCAGGCCGGCGGGCTCGTTGAGGAAATACGATTTCCCGCCCGCGTATTGGGCGACTTTTTCCAGATAGGCGCGGTTGACGTCCTGGCCGAGGCCGACGGTGGAAATGGTCACCTTTTTGATAATGGCTTCGCGCGAAAGGTCGAGGCTGTCGCCTTCCTCGGAGATGCCGTCGGTGAGAAGCACGATGTGCTTGAAGGTCGCAGTAGAGGGCAGGATGCGGCGAAAGGCTTCGTTGAGCGCGGGGGCGATTTGGGTGCCTCCGTCGGGGGTGATGCCGGAGATCAGGCGCTTGATCAGCACGCGGTCCTCGGCTCGGCGCAGCGGGACGGCCCACTGGAAGGAGTTGTCGAAGATCAGGACGCCGACCATGTCGATGGGGCGGAGATTATCGACCACGCCGATGGCGGCCAGGCGCGCGAGCTCGATTTTTCGGCCTTCCATGGAGGACGATTTATCGATGATGATGACGACCGCGGTGCCTTCAGGGGAGCGCGGCGGGGCGAGTTTCGCGGGGAGGGCGCGGTCGAGCGCGTCCTCTGCTTTCTTGCCTTCGGTATAAACGTTACGCTCGCCGCCGATGACCAGGAGTCCGCCGCCTTGTTTGACGTATTTTTCCAGCTCATCTTTGCGGGCCGGCGCGATGGCTTCCAAATCCCAGTTGTTGAAGATGATCAGTTGATAGGGGGCGAGGTCGCCGCTGGTGAAATCGGCCACGCGATCGATATCGAACTGGGCGGCGGCCAGCGTGGCGGAGAGATGCGAATCGACGGTGCCGGCGTCCTGGGAAACGTAGAGGATTTTCGGGCGGCGGAGCATCACGGCCTGGTCGTAGCGGACCTCATCTGCAGCTCCACTGCGGATGGCGATGGAGAGGTCGAGGGCTCCGGGAGTGTTGAGGGCGGCGTGGAGGCGCACCTGATTCTCGCCAGCGTTGAGAGAGACGTTCGTCTTGCCGAGCGGATGGCCTTCGGCGGCCATTTCGACCTCGGCTGACTCGGCCTTGGGCGCGGAGACTACCAGGTCGATAGGGAATTGTTCGCCGGTGAAAGCCAGCGATGGGAGCGAGATCGATTCCAGGCGCAGGGCCGGTTTGGGGCGGCCTTTTAGAGCGAAGGTGTCGATCGCGATGCCGAGCTGTTGAGCTTGCCAGGCGGCGCGCGCGATGCTGCCTTTATTTTCCTTGCCATCGGAGATGAGGGCCACGCGCGGGACCATGCCGGCCGGGAGGCTCGCGACGGCTTCGCGGACCGCGGCTTCCAGATCTGTCGCGCGGCCGGATTCGCCGGAGGTCAGGCGCAATTTCCAGGGCTTGCCTTCCGTGGTGTCGAGCGTTCTTGTGGATCGGGCGAAGGGAATCACGCGGACCCAGTGGCGGCCCTTTTCGTCGTTGATGGCCGAGGATAGTTGTGAGGCTCGGTCGAGGTCGGCTGCAGAGACGCTGGCGGAGGTGTCGACCAGGACGGCCAGGGCTACTTTGGTTTCTGTCGTCGCAAGATGAGGCTCGGCTAGGGCTAGTAGTACGGCGATGAATGAGAGGGCTTTCAGGACTAGGGCGAGGTGGCGCTGCGTGCGTCGCCATTCGAAGATGGCCCAGGCGGCGGGGAGCCAGATCAGGATCAGGACCCAGTTGCGGTCGAAGGTCATGAGGCCTTTTTCCAGATGTTGGTGATGGTGGATTTGGCGGCGCGCAGGCGATAGGCTCGGCTGCGGCCGAATAGGAGCCAGTCTGTTAGCAGGCCTAATGCGCCTAGGACGGCGAACCAGGGCCAGATATCGGTCGCGGACACGGTGTTGCTGGTGGGCCGCGGGATTCCTTTGTGGACTGAGGCGGGGGGACGCCACAGGGACTCGGCTACGTCCGGGAGCGTCAGGGAGTAAACCAATTCGCGCGAACCGGTGATGACTCTCACGGTGCCGGGGGCTCCGGAGAAGAATCGCAAGGCGTTGTCTTCGATGGTGAACGGCAGCGGGCGGTTGTCCTCGGTAATCACTTTGACGGCGGCTGGGTCGGTGCCGCGCTCGATGGGTAAAGTGACTGTGCCGACCGTTCCAGCCTGCACTTCACGCGTCCGGAACACATCAGGGGCCATCCAGCGTAGTGTATTCGCGACCAGCAGCGGAGTGGCCAGCTCGTATTTCATCGACGATTTTACGGGATGGAAACCCAGGACCACGATTTTCGGACTCCCGGGTCTGGCGACGATTAACGGGCCCTCGGTGGATTCGGCTACTGCGATATCGCCGGGCGCGGGCGTGAAGATTTCGGCGGAGGCAAGATGGACGTCTTTGGTGCGGAGCCCCGCCCCCAACGGAGTACCGGTGCGCCACGCATCGAGTTTCAGACCGCTGCGCGTGCCCTTCACCGGGATGGGCGAACCGGCTGGCGGAGGCTCGATCCAGATGGAGCTGGCCTTGGGACGTACGGGCGGAGCGAAGCGGTCTAAGATCACGATATCGGCCTTCACCTGCGGGTCGTATTTCGCGGGCGATTCAAACGTCGCGTCTACCTGCTGCGTAAACGCGATGAGAGGCTTCAGCAGCGCGGGTTCGCTGGAATAAACGACTACGTGAAGAGGTTGTTCTTTGGGAAGCTCGACCACGGCTCGATCGTCCTGCGGGAAAGCATCGCGGGAGTTGAGACGGGCTTCGAGATATCCGGCGGCTCGGGTCTTGTAGGCGAACGTCGCCTGCTGTTCTTCGCCGGGCTTCAGCGAAAACAGCTTCGATCCGACTGGAGCGCCGCCGAACTGCAGTTCGAGGCCGACGTCGCGCGGTTTCAATCCATAGTTGCGCAGCGATACGAAAATGTCCCAGGTATCCGCAACCGTGGTCGAGCGGCGCAGGCCGATTTTACGGAGTCCGACGTTTTCCTGTGCGCCCGTGACTTGCAGCACGCGGAGATTCGAGGGGACCGAAGCGAGAGCAGCTTCGTCCTCCGGCACGCGGGCGGCTCCGGCGAAGACGATTTCTCCGGAGTGCTGGGCTTGCATCTTTTGGGCGCGCTGCGCGAATTCGAGCGCCTGCGAAAGATTCAGCGCCGATGCGCCGGGTTGGGATTTTGCGATGGCGTCGTCCAGGATCTGGCGGTCGGCTTCGAAGGCGGTGACAGGAGTGGCCAGCGCGTCGGCGCGAACGATCATTACGCGGTCGCGGGAGGGGAGGGCTTTGATGTAGGCGCGGGCCGCGACTCGGGCTTCGTCTATCAATGTTGTGCGGCCAGCGCGAGCGCCCATCCAGGCGGAAGTATCGACGATGAGCACGTGGTCGCGACCGGAATCGTCGGACCCGAGGCGCGGTCCTGCCAGCGCGATCAGGAGAAACAGCAAGCTCAGAATTTGAAGCAGCAGGCTCCACGGCTGCTGGATGCGCTTGCGATGCTTCATCTCAGTGCGCGAATCCGCGGCGGTCCAGAAGCGAAGAGTGGCGACCACTTGGCGGCGCTTGGATCGGTCGAGAAGATAGAGCGCGACGACCCCGGCGGAGATGGCTCCGGCCAAGCCGAGCAGTTCGCCGAGGCTGAGGTTGAGGAAGTTCACTTAGCTTTTTCGCGTCTGCCCGCTCCCTGACGGTCGCGGCTCAGGGCGAACGATGCCGCGGCACTGAACCGCCATGCGTCAGCATGCGGATAAAGGGACATTATTCAATCGCTCCACTACGCACCAACGGTCCGAACAGGGCGTCTTCTACTGGGACGCTTGTCGGTATCCCTACGTAACGCCCTTGATTGCGTAAAGCGACGTGGCGGACGTGCTGGGCGTACTGATCGAACGCGGCGGTGTACTGTTCGCGGGCGCCGGAATCGAATGCGAGCTCGATATGGACCCCGGTTTCAGCGTCCTCCAGGTCCAGTTCCCCGTCCCAGGGCGGTTCGCGATCCTCTTCGGCCCACACCTGGGTCAGGATCAGCTCATGGCCAAAATCGCTCAGATATTGGAGCGGTTTTTCGCAATCCGCGTCGTCCAGGAAATCCGAGATAACGATAACGAGGCCGCGCTGGGGGAATTTGGAGATGAAATCGCGGGCGGCTCCCATGAAGTCCGTGGGACCGCCGATTTCGAGGTTCTGGAGAAAAGTCGCAGCCTGCTGGAAGCGGTGGCGCCCTCCGCTAGCGATGAAAGCGTCGCCCAGTTTGTCGGAAAACGGCTGGAGGCAGATGGAATCGAGCCGCACCAAGCCGACGTAGCACATCGCCGCCGCCAGCTTGCGGGCGTATTCGAACTTGGGAACTTTGCCGGTCTCCATCGACTTGCTCACGTCGAGCAGGATCCGCACCGGGATGCGCGGTTCCAGTTGAAACATCTTGAGGAACAGCTTGTCGAGGCGCAGGTAGGCTCGCCAGTTGATCGCGCGCAGATCGTCGCCCTGATAGAACTGCCGATGGTCGAGAAATTCCTGGCCGGCTCCGGCAAAGCGGGACGTGTTGTGGCCGCCGACCAAGCCGGGCAGAGACTTCTGCCAGTGGATGGTCAGCCGCTCGAGTTTTTCGAGGAGCGCGCGATCGATGAGCGGTGCCGGCACTTCGTTATCTAATTCTACTTGTGAACGGCTGCGCCAACGCTCGGAATGATGCGACTGAGGATCGTCTCCGGTGTTTGCCCGTCCGCGTGGGCGTCGAAATTCAGGATGATCCGGTGCCGCAGGACGGCCGGCGCAACGGACTGAATATCCTCGGTCGAAAGATGCAGGCGGCCTTTCATCAGCGCCAGAACGCGTCCGCATTCGACCAGCGCCTGGGCTCCGCGGGGCGAACTGCCGTAGCGGATAAATCTGGACGCCAGCTCATGCGTTTGATCGTTGCCGGGCTGCGTGGCCATCACCAGATCGATGGCGTAGGACTGCACGTGAGGCGCGACCAGCACGGTGTGGCAAACCTCGCGCAGGCCGAGAATGGCTTCCCGGTCAAGGACGTTCTCAAGCTCGATCTCATCCTTCTGAATGGTGCGCTCGACGATGGTCGAGAGGTCGCTGCGCGAAGGATACTTCACCAGGATTTTCATCAGGAAGCGATCGAGCTGAGCTTCGGGGAGAGGATAAGTTCCCTCCATCTCGATCGGGTTCTGAGTGGCCATGACCAGGAACGGAGCATCGAGAGGATGCGTGGTGGTCCCGATGGTGACGGTATGTTCCTGCATCGCTTCGAGCAGCGCCGACTGGGTTTTCGGAGTGGCGCGATTGATTTCGTCGGCCAGGCAGAGATGGGTGAAGATGGGACCGGGCTGGAAACGAAGCGCCCGGCTGGAACTTTCGCCGTCGATGATCATGCTGCCGACGATATCGCCGGGCATCAGGTCCGGCGTAAACTGAATGCGCGAATATTTCAGATGCAAGACGCGGGAAAGCGTCCGTAAAAGGGTGGTTTTACCCAATCCAGGGACGCCTTCGAGCAATACATGGCCGCCGGCGAGCAGGCAGATGAGGACTCCGTCGACCACATCGGTCTGGCCGACGATGATTTTGCCGATTTCCTGACGAACCCGGTTGAGCTGAGAAGTGGCTAGTTGTAGAGCGGTATCGGGCTGCACTGGATTATTCTAGCGCATCGCGGGAAACGCGCCGCAGGGATGGTCGGCGTAGAATGGAGGGAGGTGTGCCTATGACTCTGAAGCTGGAATTATCGGCGGCGGAAGAAGCGGAGCTGCTTAAGAAAGCGGAGGAGAAAGGTGTGCCCGTTGAGAAGATGCTGCGCGAGGTGGTATTGGGGATCCTTCAAGAGCCCATCAAGATGCGCAAGCTTGACCCCAACAGTGACGATCCATTTGAGAGAAAAATTGCGGCTCTGCAGAAATTTCTTCCGAAGGATCTCGGGTCAATTCCGGACGAAGCGCTTCGCCGCGAAAATCTTTACGCCGACGAAGATTAGAAGGCCGGCGAACCAGTGGACATTTTCGTTGACACGAACGTCATGCTCCGATTGGTAAACGAGCGCGATACGCAGAATGACATTGCTCTGCTGGCGCGCCATTCTCTACTCGCACAAGGTCGCACTCTTTACACTTCCTCCCAGAGCTTCCGAGAGTTTTGGTCGGTCTGCACCAGACCGGTCGCTGCAAACGGTCTAGGGCTTGAGATTGGGATCGCGAAGGAGTTTCTGGAGGCTTCCGAAGAGAGTTTTTCGCGACTGCCGGAGTCCGACTCCGTCTACTCCCGGTGGCGGGATCTTGTCGTTCACTATTCCGTCTCCGGCCGTCAGGTGCATGATGCTCATCTAGTCGCGAGCATGCTGGTAAACGCCGTCTCTCACATCCTGACCTTCAACGCCAGGGACTTCCTGCGTTACCCCGAAATCACCGTTATCGATCCTATCGCTATTTCCCGGCGTTGACGAAGCTTTTTAGGTCTTCTTCATTTACGGCGGGTTCGCCCGGGGCGACGTGATTTAGTTTGCCGTCCTTCATCCACTGCTCCAATTGATTGACCAGGCTGAACAGGTGGTCGAAGGAATCCACGATGAACAGCAGCGGCTGGTAGTGGTCGATGGCGAAGCCCTGGTTGATCACCCATTCGAGCTGGATGGGATATCGCTGCACATCCGGCGACGCAATTGCGTGTTCGATTTCGCCGTGGGAACTCAAAAGTCCGCTGCCATAGACGCGCAGGCCTTGCTTAGATCGCATCAGGCCGAATTCGATCGTGAACCAGAAGAAGCGGGCCATGGCGCGGATGATGCTGGTCACCGCCTCCACCTTGATGGTCGATACCATCTCCGCGGCGGTGTGCGCGCAGTCGCCGAAACGGACCAGGGCTTGGGCGAACGCGGGGTCGGTATGCATCGGGACATGGCCGGCGATGTCGTGGAAAATGTCGGGCTCCGGCAGGTAATCCAGCTGATCCATGGGGCGGATGTTCACGGTGGTCGGGAAGGTGCGCTGGCGAAGGCAGTCGAAGAACACAAACGCCGGAATGTAGCCGCCGACGCCCTTCGCCTGGAATCCCGTGAGCGGCCGGAGGAAGCGGTTCACATCTTCCAGGCGAGGGACCCGGTCCGGGCTCAGCGCCAGCGATTGGATGCCCTTGAGAAAATGTTCATTGGCGTACTTTTCCCACTCCGGCTTCATGCGCGAGTACAGCAGGCTCCAGGATTTATCATCGGCGGGGGAATAGGGCTTCTGTTGTACGAGGAACGGATTCATAGGCTCCGTCTTGATCATACAACGAATACCCACCGTAAAGTGGTGCTTAGACGTTTTACTTCGAAAGTATAAGGTGTTTCGCTCGTACCAGCCGACGGGAGGGGATGCTACGCTGACGCTGAGGTATTGTATGCGTCGTCTTTTCTTCATGATGCCGTTCCTGGTGGCCGCTGTCGCGGGCGCTCAGACGATGACGGAAGTGGGAGCCTCGGCCGCCGGCAGCGCCATCGGGAGCGCGGCCGGAAAGAAAGTCAGCGAGGGGATCACAGCCATCTTCGGCAAAGTGGACAAGGCGACCGCCAAGGCTGCCAGGCCGCCGGAGGACAATTCGAAAAGCGCGCCGCTGCTCGAAGTGGGTCCGGGAGCGCCGCGGTCATCCGGCTCGGTGGGCTCGGTGGGCGAATCTGTTCCTCCGCCTCCACCTCCGGCTCATCGCGCGGCAGTGAGACCGGCAGTGTCCGAAGCGTTGCCGGAAATCGCGCCTCCTCCCCCACCCCCGCCGCCTGCGCCGCAGGTTACTGCTGAGGATTTGAAGCAAGTAACGACCGGGATGAAACGCGCAGATCTGCTGAAACTGGGCGCCCCGGCCTCGCGAATCATGATGTCGGACGACGGCCACCTTCTCGAGACGTTCAGCTACGCGCAGAAAGACACCTCGATCGGCCGCGTGAAGCTGACAGATGGAGCGGTGTCGAGCGTGGAAGTCCATTAGGGCAGGCTGTGTTGGCCGCCGATAAGGCCATTAGTTTTCCATCGGCGTTCATCAGCGTTCATCGGCGGCCAATATACTTTCTTAGAACGTGAAACCGACTCGAGCCACTAAGGCTCGGGGCGCCAGGAAGTGCGTTCCACTGAAGGTCGAGAGGAAGTTGTATAACGCCACTTTGTTGGTGAGATTGGTTACCTCGAACGCCGCCACGATTCGCCTGCGTCCCTCCGCATGGAGCAGGTTGTCCGTGCCTACTCCCAGGTTAAACACGTTGCGCGGCTTCACCCGATCGGGATTGTGATCGTCGTTTTCCTGACCGGCCTGCGGCAGAGTCAGCAGCTTCGATGTCACGGTGCTGCCGCACGAACTGATGGGATTGGCCACCGTCGCGAACGTCCCACCGCACGCCAACCCGATGGATACCTGCTGATTCGGCGTTAGCAATCCGATCGCGGCATCGGAATCGGGAATGCCGCTGACCACCAGTCCGCTGTCGTAGCGCCAGATGAGCGAAACCCACTCCGCGTTGTGCGGGCGCTGATACCGGAAGTTCGCCGTCGATTGAAACACCTGGTCGTGATCGATGCGGAATACCCCGGAGGCGAGCGGCGCGCCCTGCGGAATCAGGCCGCCGTCTTCGGGCGGAAAGTATCGCGCGCGGGTGTGGCCGAAGGTCCAATACGCCTGAAACCCTTTCATGTTTACCGTGCTCACGCGGCCCGTCACTCCGTCCAGTTTGGAATTGTGCCAGGCGATGGGAAACGTGAGCGTGGTGTTCAGCAGCGTGCTGAAATCGTACGCGTTGTGAGTGTATTTCCAGAAGTAATCGAGATCGATCAGCAGATATCTTCCCACCGCCTGCTGCAGCCCGGTGTTGAACTGGTTGCGAAATCCGGGGCTGATGGACACTCCGGTGGCGCCGAAAACATTCTGCGCCAACCCGCCGATTCCCGTGGCGCTCGAGAGCAGCAGGTTCTCGTTAAAAGGCGTCTCCTGGGTCCTGGCGTAGGCTGCGCGCAACACGGTCCCGGTCCCTTTGAGGTTATACGCGACCCCGATGCGCGGCTCGGGCTCCGTCTTCGTGACAAGACCGTGATAACTATCGAGCCGAAATCCAATGGTGAAGAGGAAGCGGCCGGCAGTGATCGCATCCTGCGCGTAGAAGGCGTACTGATTGATATTGGCAGTCGCGTGATAAGCGAAGAGCGCGCCGTTCCGCGTCAGATCATAAGGAAGCAGTCCCGGCGAAAAGGGCGCGATGGCGTTGGGATTGTCCGCCGTATTGGGCTGGAATCCGGCCTTCGAGCATTGCGTGGGATCGATCAAATTCGGATCGCCGACCGAGTTTCCGCTCGCATCGATGCAGGGCGAGTTAAAAGTAGGATCGGTGATGCCGAAGCCAAAATTCTCCAGCAGCCTGGTTTGCTTTAGATCCAATCCGTATTTGTAATTGTGCCGCCCCGATGTGGTCGAGACGTCCGCCCGCACGCCCCAATTCAGCAACTGGCGATTCTGGCTTTGGGTGGCCGGCTGATCCAGCGTCAGATCGCCGCTGGGATAGTAGTTCACCTGATCTTTCCGGATGTACGGATTAATTGTCAGCACCGAATGGGCGTTCAAAGTGTGCTGGTAGCCCGGCGCGATGCTCCAGGTGAGCACTCGCTGGCGCTGATCCTGACTCAGTTGATCCAGGTCGTTCGGGATTTGGAACCAGTTCCGCGCCGCGAAAATGTTCAGGTGAAATGCGTCCTTGCCCGTGGGTTGATAATCGAAGCGATCGAAAATCGTCTGGTTATTTCCGATGTCGTGAAAGGGCCGCAGCTCGGGAGTATCGAGAAATCTTCCGGAACGGATTCCCTCGACAGTGAAGAAGTTCCCAAACTTCGCATTGCCAAACCCGATGGAAGCGGTCCCGGTGGTGCTGCCGAACGATCCGTACGAAGTACTCAGACTTCCGAAAACGTGGTCCGTACCCAATCCGGAGCGGGTGGTGACTTGCGCGATCAGGCTGGTCTTATCCCCAAATTCCGCGCCCGGAGTGCCGGTGGTGATCTCCATGCTTTGGATCGCGCTCAGGGGCAGCTGAGTCGAAAATACTTTGCTCTGCTGGTCGCTGATGGGCTGCCCGTCGATCAGAAACATCGACTGCGCGTGGTCGCCGAGCGGGTGAAACAATCCGTTTCCATCGGCCGCGACGCCGCCGGTGCTGAATGTAATTGCCTGGCTCAATCCACCGGCCGGATCCATGACGGGAAGCTTGGCAAACTGGCTGCGATCGACTCCGACATGCGCCGACGGATTCGTTTCCAGCACATCCGCTCCTCGGGCTTCCACCGTTACCGTGGTCTGTGCCCCGGCAACAGTCAGAGCGGCTTTAATCTGAATGGGCACGGAGGTCCTGATGGAGACATCCTGAGTAAACACAGCGAAGCCCGGCGCCGAGATTTCCGCGTGATACTGACCCGGAGGGATATTCCCCAGCCGGAAAGTTCCATCGGAGGCCGGACTGACGGACTGCGTATATCCCGTGACCGCGTTGTGCAAAGTGATGGTGGCTTTCGTCACGGCGGCTCCCGATTGATCGAGCACGGTTCCCTCGATGGTCCCGGCGTTGCCCAGGGATTGGGCGCGGGCCGTAGAAGCGATCCACATGAAACCGGCAAGTAGAAGAGCTGTTTTCATAAATGTCAGTATTTCCGAAGAACGCACAGGAGCCTAGAGTATTGTGACCGGCGGGTAAGAGGATCGAATGAGCGGGCAGGTTCGCGCGACAGCTGGAACCGCGCGTTACTGGAGCAGACGGCGAATATTGTGCGCCAGCCGCTTGCTGACCACCAGCTCCTGGCGGTTGCTGAGAGTCAACTGCCACCGGTGACTGGTCAGCGCGGTCATCTGACGCACATGATTGATATTCACGATGGCGTTACGATGCACGCGCTGAAAGGGCTGCGGCAGACTGGACTCCATCGCGCTCAGCGTCCGGGACGAGAGGAAGCGCCGGCCGCTTGTGATGATCCACACCAGCGGACCTTCGGCCTGCAGCGCGAGCACTTCTTCCTGATCCAGCAGAAAGTAGTCCCGCCCGATCCGGCCCACCAGTTTTCGGGGCGGTATATTGGCGAGGGTCTCCGCGATCGCGAGCGGCTTGCCCACCAGCGTTCTGGCGCGCTCGACAGCTTTTTCGAGCCTCGGCGCGCGAACGGGTTTTAACAGGTAATCTATGGCGCCGGCCTCGAACGCCTCGAGTGCATGTTGATCGAATGCGGTGACGATCACGATCACGGGCAGCCGCGAGCCGCGGAGGTTGTGGACCACATCAAACCCCTGCATGACCGGCATCTGAAGATCGAGAAACACAAGGTCCGGCTCGAGTTCGATAATCATGCGGAGCGCTTCCTTTCCGTTCTCCGCTTCCCCGACAATCAGGACGTCCGGCAGCAGCTCCAGCTCGTCGCGCAGCACTTTGCGCGCGACCGGTTCGTCGTCGACGATGAGCGTTCTGATGGCCCGGTCCATTCTTGCTCTTGTATCCCGATTTGCGGGAAGCGCCTAGCAAATAGTGATCGGCGGGCCCAAGAGCAAGGTGGGTGGGTCCATTTTCACCGCCAGCGGATATCTTGGGTTCGTTTCATGAGGGAGTTTGTTTATTCTCAACAGCTTCCTGGGTTCGTTTCGTAATTTTTGTAGCTATCCCTCCATAACTGTCGGGGTTCGGCGTCGGCGTTGAGGACTAGGCCATCCCGGCTCCTACCGAACCCCGACAGTCATGGAGCGGATATAGAGAGCCGAGGGATGCCAGCGGGCCAGGGCGAAGTCTGGTGGGTCTTGGTTGAGGTGCCATGCCCATGGAATAGCACCGAGGGCTTGAGCGATTGGGAGCGCGTGTGCTGCAAGTGATGATATCGCGGAGGTTATGGGAGGAGGAAGCTTGTGAACGAGGCGCCGAGCGCAGCATTGTTAGGGGAAGTACCAGCACACACTGCTCGAACGCTGCACTCTGCTCCGAAGTTGGTGCAGACTGGAAGACGCATTTTCTACGCTGTCCGCGCTCCGTTAAATGAAAACAAGAAACTATTCCTGACCAACCCCGCCACTTCCTCCTCAGTAAACCCAAATTCCCTCCGCGCGACTTCGTACTCACTCGTCAGCGTGCACTCGAACAGGGCGGGATCGTCTGTATTTAAGATGATCGGGACACCCGCGTCATACAGCCGCCGCACGGGATGCTCCGCCAGCGACGGGACCGCGCCTGTCCGCACATTGCTCGTGATGCAAACTTCCAGGGGGATATTTTTCTCCCGCAAATGCTCCATCAGTAAAGGATCTTCGATCGCACGAATCCCGTGACCGATGCGCTCCGCGCCGATCGCCAGGGCTTCCCAAACGCTCGCCGCGTCTGTTGTTTCGCCCGCGTGGCACACCAGGCGCAAGCCGCGATCGCGGGCTTCCTTATATAGGTCCGCGTACCACCGGGCCGGACCGCCGGCTTCGAATCCACCGAGGCCGATCGCGACTACGCCTTCGTGCAAGCGCTCCGCCGCGAGGTCGAATACGGGTTTCGCGGCGTGCACTCCGAACTGCCGCGTGGCGTCGAGAATCCAGCGCACCCGCACCTTGCTCAAACAAGCTTCGCGCTGCACGGCTTCATAGATGGACCCGAAGTTCTGCTGCTTCCATAGAATCACGCCCGCCGAAATGGTCACCTCGGCGTACACGAAGCCCTCCGCGGCCAGGCGTTCGAACAGCCGCCGCGCGATCAGGGCGTAGTGATCGGGCGAATTCAGTTTCCGGTTGACCCAGATGTAGCTTTGGATGAATCCTTCGAAATCGGTGTAGGAGGTCGCTCGCGCGATCTCCTCGCGCGTCAGCGCCGGATCCAGCTCCAGTAGCGTGGGAACTTCTACCGACCCTTCCAGGTGCAGATGCAGTTCGGCGAGAGGGCCCATTCCTCCATCATAGTGTCGTGCAAGCTGCTGAACACCGCTCCCTATGCTCACGGCTCGGAATCGGGCAGTTCTACCGAGCCGTGACCATAGGGAGCGGTGGCTTTTGGCGGCCCGACCAATGACATACTAGCTGTGATGAACGCTTCCGAGCTTGAAGCCATTGTAGAAGGCCGTCACCACGATCCGTTTGCCGTTCTCGGTCCGCATGAAATGGAGGTGCGCGCGTGGCTTCCGCAGGCCGCCGAGGCTTCGGTTGTCATCGCGGACGAAGAAGTGAAGATGGAGTGCATCCATCCTTCGGGTTTCTACCTCGCGATTCTGGAGGCGCACCCGGACCACTACCGCATCCGCATCAAGCTGTATTCGGGCGAACTGCTGCTGATCGACGATCCTTACCGCTTCCCTCCCCTGCTCACGTCCTTTGAACTGCACCTGCACGGCGAGGGCACGAATCACGAAAGCTATCGCACCCTGGGCGCGCATCTTGTTACCAGTGAAGGCGTGGAAGGAGTGCGATTCGCAGTCTGGGCGCCCAACGCGGAAGTTGTCAGTGTGCTGGGCGATTTCAACGGATGGGATCGAACCCGGCATCCCATGCGGCTGCGCGACGGAGGCATCTGGGAGATTTTCATGCCTGCGCTGGAGCATGGCGCGCACTATAAATACTCCGTCCTCTCGAAACACGGCACCGAGCAGTTCAAGTGCGATCCCTATGGATTCTATGCGGAAATCCCACCGAAAACCGCGTCCATCGTGTGGGGCATGGCGAATTACACGTGGGCCGACGACGAGTGGATGACGGAGCGGCCGAAGCGGCAATGGCTGCATGAGGCAGTCTCGATCTATGAAGTGCATCTCGAATCGTGGATGCGGGGACCGGAAAATCGCCTGCTTACTTACCGCGAGTTCGCCCACAATCTGGTTGAATACGCGACGCAGATGGGCTACACGCATCTCGAATTGATGCCTGTCATGGAGCATCCTTTTTCCGGTTCCTGGGGCTATCAGGTCACGGGATATTTCGCGCCTACTTCGCGGTTCGGTACGCCGGACGATTTTCGATATTTCGTGGACTGCTGCCATCAGGCTGGGCTCGGCGTGATTCTCGATTGGGTTCCGGCCCATTTTCCCAAGGACTTACATGGGTTATTCCGCTTCGACGGCACTTCGCTTTATGAGCATCAGGATCCGCGCGAAGGGGAGCATCGGGATTGGGGGACCCTCATCTTCAATTTCGGGCGGAACGAAGTGCGGGAGTTCCTTTTGTCCAATGCGCTCTATTGGTTGAAGGAATTTCATATCGACGGGCTGCGGGTGGATGCGGTCGCTTCCATGCTTTATCGCGATTATTCGCGCGAACCGGGGGACTGGCTGCCGAATAAGTACGGGGGCCGGGAGAACCTGGAGGCGATCGATTTTATCCGCCGATTCAATGAGTTAGCGCATCAGGAGCCGGGCGCGATGACCATCGCCGAGGAATCCACATCCTGGCCCGGGGTGTCGCGGCCGGTGTATGCGAATGGGCTGGGATTCAGCATGAAGTGGAACATGGGCTGGATGCACGACATGCTGGATTATTTTGAAAAAGATTCGGTCTTTCGCAAGTATCATCAATCGAATATTACGTTTAGCATGTTGTACGCGTTCACGGAAAACTTCGTCCTGCCGATCTCACATGACGAAGTCGTACACCTCAAAAAGTCGCTGCTTTCGAAGATGCCAGGGGATGAATGGCAGCGGTTTGCCAATGTTCGGGCTTTCCTGGCTTACATGTACGGGCATCCGGGGAAGAAGCTGCTGTTTATGGGGTGCGAATTTGGGCAAACGGAAGAATGGAATCATGAGGTTAGCCTGCCTTGGCATCTGCTGCAATATCCGGTGCATTCGAAATTGCAGGCCATGGTCAAGGAGCTGAACTGGTTTTACCGCCGGGAAGCCGCTTTGAATCAGGTGGATGACGATTACTCGGGGTTCGAGTGGATCGATTTCCGGGACGCCGAGGCGAGCACGATTTCGTTTCTGCGCTACTCGCGAAATCGCGAGAAATTCCTGGTGTTTTGTTGCAATTTCACGCCGGTTCCACGGCACGATTACCGGATCGGGGTGCCGGCGCGCGGGCGCTACCTGGAAGTCTTCAATACCGACTCCGAAATGTTCGGCGGATCGAACATGGGGAATCAGGGAGCAGTCTGGGCGGAAGAGATCTCCCACCATGGACGGCCGGCGAGTTTGCGCATTACGCTGCCGCCGCTCGCGGTGGTCGTATTTAAGTTAGCCGCCGATGAACGCTGATTGAAAACAATTACCACAAGACGCGCTCCAGGGCTTCGCAGAAGAAGAACTCGCCCCACATGACGGACTCGTCGACGCCTAATCCTTTGTGGACGTGGTAGACGCCGCCCTTTAGGATGCCTTCCCACTTGGGGTCGGATTTGGCGAGGTGCTTTTCGCATAGCGAGCGCATGATCTGCACCGCGGTGGACCAGTAGAGATGTCCCTTCATGGAATCCGGGGCGAGGCGGCACAAGCGCAGCAAGCCGGCGGCGGCGATGGCGGCGGCCGAGGTATCCAGCAGCGTGCGATTTTCAGGGGGCGCGTTGAAGTCCCAGGGCGGAACGCCGTCGGACGGGCAGTGCGTGATGTAGTAGTCGGCGCAGGCTTGCGCGGTCTCCAAAAAATGCGGATCGCGGCTGTATTCGTAACAGGTGGTGAAACCGTAGAGCGACCAGGCAAGGCCGCGCGACCAGCAGGAATCGCCGCGATAACCCTGATGCGTAGTCTGGCGCAGAAACTCGCCGGTGTCGGTATCGAAGATGCCTTCATGCGCGCACGATCCATCGCCGCGCACCAGCACGCGCCGAGTGGTGAGCGAATGACGCAGAGCAACGTCGCGCAGGCGGCGGTCTCCGGTTTCGCGGGCGGCGTAGAAAATGATGCCGACGTTCATCATGATGTCGATGAACAGCGAATTATCGGCCACGAACGATCTTAGATATTGACCTTTGTCCTTGAACCGCTGGGCGAGCGTGCGGCCGGCCTGGATGAGGACTTCGCGATGCGCGGGATCCTTCGACATGCGATACCAGCGATAGTAGGTGGACAGAAACAGGAAGCCCAGGTCGTGAACGTCGCGATCGTGTTTGCGCTCTTCGAGCGGGATGGTGTAGCGAATGGCCTGATCGAGCCAATACTTGGCATCGGGAGAATCCGGAGCCTGGTGTTTCTGGAAAATCCACATCATGCCCGGCAGAAAGCCGTCGCACCAGTGGGTCCAGGCGGGACCTTCATGCTTCCATTTGCCGTTCTGGGTATAGAGGGGATAGAAAAGAGGATGCTTCTCAATCAGCTTGCGCACCTGCTTCTGGGCGAAGCTAAAGGACTGTTCGAAGAGGTCTCCGGTTTCACTCGAAAGATGGATCACTTGATTTAGGTTCTCCAGACAATGATACAGCCCCGAGAAAGACGAAGTTGAGAGCTATTGACCGTGAAGATGCCTTCGCCGGGCTGCAGCGGGGTTCTACTTCGCATGGTGTAGCGGGAGCGGATGGGGGAGAGACCGAAGGTGTGGTCCAGGGTTCCCTTCATCCGGGCGATGATTCCAGGCGCGTCGATTTCGGGAAACTCCATGCCGATAATCGAATAGTTCTCGTACTTCTCGAGGCGCGTGATTCTGCCGGTGGCGATGGCGCCCTTGGGAATCACGATCCCGCCTTTCTGCTTCACGTCGCGTTCGACGCGAGCGCGCACGGGATCGCCGGTGGCGGCGGTGTGCAGGTCGATCTCATCGGTCAGTACCAAACTGATATCCAAGCCCTGGGGAACATCGAACTCGCGGGTGACTGCGGGCGCGGTCTCCGGTGCGCTGACGGGGGCATCGCCGAATGTGAGCACAGATTCACCGGTGAACTGGCGGCAGGAAGTGAAGCGCACACGATTGCGATTTTCACCGCCAATCATATCGATCATCGAGAGCTCGCTTTGATAGGGCAGGAGAAAATCGCCGTCGCCGATGTGCGTCATGGCGTAATCGATGGTGTCATGCGCCTCGGCGAGCATTAATTCCGGGGGAACCTGATCGGCGATGACCTCAATCCGCTCCATATCGAAGGTCTCGGGGTGGGCGTAAAAGGAGCCATGGTAGGCGACGATCGCGCTGGCGTCGGGGACCTGAATGCGATATCCGGAAAGCATGCGAGGCACCTCGTAATCGAAGCGAATGGCTTTCTTGCCGTTCAATTCCACGTCGCCGCGATAGTGGAACGTCGCGGCACGGCCGGTAAACAGGGCGCGAGCGTGGGTGCCGAAATTACCATTGCCGATGGCTCCGCTGATGACCATCTTGGTGACGTCGAAATCTTCAAACTTTTTCGCGCCGGGCCAGGCGAACATCTCGCGCCCGTCCACCAGGCCGACTTCCAGGCGCAGCGTGTCGATGATCTTCAGCTTGTTGTTGGATTTCGCGCGGGAGGAGCGCTCAATGGTTTCGACACAGGTGTAGTTGGGTTGATG
The DNA here is from genome assembly GCA_963813145.1 of Bryobacterales bacterium. Taxonomy (GTDB): domain Bacteria; phylum Acidobacteriota; class Terriglobia; order Bryobacterales; family Bryobacteraceae; genus Palsa-187. Next base: position 503,706 of record CAWEXX010000004.1, on the reverse strand, counting down.
CTGGAGATTGAAAATCATGCGTTGGCGGATTTTCGTGAGGGCTTCCAGATCGGGGGTAAGGACGCTCTGCGCCGGCAGGGAGAGGGACGCCAGAAGGATGGCGAGGGGGCGCATCGATTCTTATTATCGGACGAAAGAGGGAATGGCGATCGCCCCACCACGTGACGGGGTTATAACCCCTGGCGCTAATCTGCGTCGGAAATGCTGGACGCCTCCACGCGCGCCGATGTGTCTTTCCAGGCTCACGAACGTCGCACTTTCTAAAACAACGCAGGCCTATTGCCAATCGGCCGCAGGCTGCCAGCCTGCACCACAACGGAGCAGGATTTTCGTCGCTATCGGTGCGGCGATGCGGTACGCGTGGACGCGTGCGCGCCACGGTAACGTGCTTGCACGAGTTACGCGAGTCCTGTAGCATCTGATCTAATCATGCTGCTTCGCCTTCTGCCGGCTTTTGCCCTTACTGTTTTTGCCACCGATCTGGACTCGTCGCTCTTTGAACGCCTGGAGTGGAGAAACATCGGCCCGTCTTCGATGGGAGGCCGCATCACTTCGATTGCGGGCATCCCTGGGAATCCGGCGATGGTTTACGTCGCCACAGCTTCTGGCGGACTGTTTAAGACGGTCAATTCGGGAACCACTTGGACGCCGATCTTCGACCACGCCGGGACCATTTCTATTGGCGATATCGCGGTCGACCCGCATAATCCGGACGTTGTATGGCTGGGCGCGGGCGAGGCCAATGCGCGCAACAGCGTCAGCTTCGGCGATGGAGTTTACCGCACGCTCGATGGCGGGAAGACATGGCGCAACATGGGCCTTGGCGACACGCATCACATTTCGCGCGTGGTGATCAATCCGCTCAACAGCAATATTGTCTACGTGGGCGCGCTGGGGCACAATACCGGGCCGAATCAGGATCGCGGCGTGTTCATGACCACCGACGGCGGGGAGACCTGGAAGAAGGTCCTGTACATCGATCTCGAGCATGGATGCGCGGACCTCGACATCGACGTCAATAATCCCAACGTGCTTTATGCCACCATGTGGCGATTCGATCGAAAGCCCTGGCGCTTCATCTCCGGTAGTGAAAAGACCGGTGTATTCCGATCGCTGGACGCGGGCCGCACTTGGACCCAGCTCGTCACAGGACTCCCAAAAGGTCTGGGCCGGATCGGCGTCCGCGTCGCACCCAGCAATTCGAACGTAGTGTACGTGGTGGCTGAATCGAACGACGGCACGTTATTCCGGTCGGACGATCGTGGCGATCATTTCCACATGATGACGAAGAATCCCGCCGTGGTCGGGCGCGGACTGTACTACAGCCACATCACCATCGACCCGACCGATGAGAATCGTGTCTATTCTATCGGCATGCAATTGATGACCAGCATCGATGCGGGCCGCAACTGGCGGCGCATCGCGGGCGGTATTCACGGCGACTATCACACGGTCTGGGTCGATCCAAAAAATCCCAGCCGGATCTGGATTGGCGAGGACGGAGGCATCGCCGTATCCTACGACCGCGCCGAAACCTGGGAAGCTATTCTCAATTTCGCCATCTCGCAGTTCTATCAGATTCACGCCGACAACCGCTGGCCGTTTTACTACATCCAGGGCGGCCTTCAGGACAACGGCACGTGGAGCGGTCCCAGCCGCACCAGGGCCTCCGGCATTCTCAACGAGGACTGGCGCAACATCAGCGGCGGCGACGGATTTCACGTCATCAATCATCCCGACGAACCGGAGCTTTTCCTATCGGAAAACCAGGGAGGCGGCATCGTCCGGACCGATTGGCGCACGCGGGAGCAGCAGGATGTCAGCCCCCAGCCCAAACGCAACGACGGCGGCCCGGTGGGTGAACTGAAGTATCGCTTCAACTGGAACGCTCCGATCGTTCCATCGCCGCACGACAAGAACACGGTCTATTTCGGCAGCAACGTGTTATTCAAGAGCACCGATTTCGGCAAGACGTGGGAGACGATCAGTCCGGACCTGACCACCAACGATCCCGAGAAACAAAAAAGCGTCGGCACGATGTGGACGGAAAACACCACGGCCGAATATCACTGCACCATTATTCGCATCGCGGAATCTCCCAAACAGGCCGGCGTGATCTGGGCCGGCACCGACGACGGCAATCTGCAAGTAACCACCGACGGCGGCAAGCATTGGAGCAACGTCACCGGCAACGCGCCGGGTGTCCCGAAGTTCGCCGAAATCGGATGGATCGAGCCGTCGCGAACTGCCCCCGGAACCGCCTACGTCGCATTCGAGCATCACTGGTTCGACGATTTTCATCCCTATATTTTCAAGACCACCGACTTCGGCAAGACGTTCACCAACATCACGGGCAATCTGCCGCAAAACGATTATCTGTGGGTTGTGAAGGAGGATCCGAAGAACCCGCAATTGCTCTACGTGGGGGGCGAACTCGGTTTGCACGTCTCTTTCACGGGCGGTAACCAATGGGTGCGACTGCACCTGAAGAATCTGCCCCCGGTGGCGGTGCGAGACATCGTGATTCATCCGCGCGAGAACGATCTGATTCTGGGCACGCACGGACGCGCGATCTGGATTCTGGACGATGCTTCGCCGCTGCAGCAGATGAACGCCCAAGTGCTTTCCGAAAGCGCGCACCTGTTCGGAATGCGCCCTGCGCTGCGTTTTGACGGAGGCGGACGGGGCGGCGGAGGTCTCGGCAGTGGCGGCAACAAGCCGTTCAGCGGTCCGAATCCCGGGTACGGCGCACCGGTCACCTACTATCTGAAAGAAAAAGGTCCCGCCAAGATCGAGATTCTAGACGGCGCCGGTAAAGTGATTCGCGATCTCGGCTCCATTCCGCAGGACGCAGGCTTGAATCGCACCACATGGGACCTTCGATACCAGGGTCCCCATGTCCGCCGCGCCGAAGCCGACGACGATGGGGGAGGTTTCCGTTTTCGTCCCATCGGTCCTCTGGTATTGCCCGGCAAGTACACCATCCGCCTGACTGCCGGAGGCAAGACTCTGACGCAGGAGCTTGACGTAAGACTCGATCCGACAATTCCGGTGGATCCCGCCTCTCTCCGCACGCAGTTGGAGACGAACCTCAAGCTGCGCGATATGACTTCGTCGGTGAACGACGCGCTCCGCTCCATCGATCTGTGGAAGAGCGAGCTTGACCAGGCCGAGCGGAACATCCGCTCTCTCGACCCGCAGGCGTTGAAGGTGCTGGCGGGTCTGATCTCGGAACGCAAGCAGCAGGTCTCCTCGATGGAGCTGCGATTGGCGCGCCCGTCCGATATCCCCGGCTATAGCATGGCGCCGCGCCTGGTCGATCGACTCGGGCAGCTTCTGAGCGCGATCGACCGCGTACTGGCCGCGCCCACACCCTATCAGATCGAGCATTTTAACGAGCTGCGGACGGAGTTTCTGAAGGACATGTCCGACGTAAACGGATTCGCCGACCGCCAGATTCCCGAGATCAACGACCTGCTGAAGAAGTACAACGCTGGCGCGCTGATGGCCGGCAAACCAGTGGAAATTCCGGCCGCCGCGAAGTAAATCTATTCGTGGCGCAGCGCCGCCATCGGGTCGATTCGCGACGCCTTGCGTGCCGGAGCGTAACCGGCGAGCACCGCCGCGCCGAGCAGGATCACCACCGCCGCTGTCAGCGCCAGAGGATCGTTGGGCTTCATTCCGAAAAGAAACGACGCGACCAGTTTTGACGTTCCCAGAGCCGCTGGAATCCCGATGGCGAGCCCAACGGCGGCGAGCACCAGAACCTGGCGGAGAATCATTCGGACCACCCTGGAGCGCGGCGCTCCCAAGGCCATCCTGATTCCGATCTCGCCGGTGCGGCGCGCGACGTTGTAGGAAACCGTGCCATAAAGTCCGACGCAGGCGATTACCAGCGCCAGCATCGCGAAGGCGGTGCATAGTTCCGCGAACACGATCTCCTGATTGATGGTCTGGTCGATCTCCATCACCTGAGATTTTACGTTCGCCAACGGCACCAGCGCATCCACCTGATGAACGATTTCTCGCACGGTGTTGACGTACACCAGTGGGTCGCCGGATGTGCGCAGCTCATACACCATCCGCTGAGGCTGCGGATAGCCTTGGTTATACGAAATATACATAACCGGCCGTTCTTTGTCCTTCAGGCCGCCGTATCGCACGTTTTTGCATATCCCGACGATCTCCATATCCCGCTGGGCTGTAACGCGCTCCCGGTTTGCGTTAAGAATCACGTGTTCACCCAGCGGGTTCTCGTCTCCGAAATTAAGCTTGGCGAAATACTCGCTCACCACGGCGACGGCCGGCGAGCCCGGTTGATCGCGCTCGTCAATGTCGCGGCCGGCCACAATCGGAATCTGCATGGTCTTCAGGAACCCAGGACCTACAACTAACAAGCGATTAGCATCTGCTGCGGGCTTCCCGTGTATACGGAGACCTAAGCCAAATCCGGCTCTGATCAAGGACTGATTCGAGAGACTCGCGGCGCGCACCCCAGGGATGGCGCTGAACCGGTTCAGCAGATCGCCGTAGAATGTGGTGATCTCCGGGTCCTTGTGGCCGGCCTTGCGGGCGTCCAACTGGAAGAGCAGCAGGTTGTCGCGATTGAATCCCAGTTCGATCGACTGCAAATTCGTCAGCGTGCGCACAAACAGTCCAGCCGCGACCAGCATTAACAGCGAGACGGCGATTTGCCCCACAATCAGGACGTGGCTCAGACCAAAGCGCCAGGAGGCGCGTCGCCCACCCAGCTGGCCGGCTCGTGTTTCATTCATCGCCGAGATGACGTCCACACGCGTGGACTGGAGCGCCGGTGCCAGCCCAAACATCACGCCAGTCAGGACGGAAAGCGCGCCGGCGACCGCAAGTACGCGCCAGTTCAACTCCGCGTGCAGCGTGAAGCTTGTCTGTCCGTTTGCCAACAGCAGCGTGAGGAAACGAATCCCCAGAATCGCGAACAAAATTCCTAGCGCGCCGCCAAGAAACGCCAGCAGCACGCTCTCCGTAAGCAACTGCCGCACCACGCGAAACCGTCCCGCACCCACGCTGAGGCGGAGCGCAATCTCGCGCCGTCTCGCCGCCGCGCGAGCCAGCAGCAGATTGGCGACGTTCGCGCATGCGATGGCCAGGATCAATCCCACCAGAGTCATCAGGATATAGAGCGGCTTCGAGTATTGGCGGCGAAGACTATCCAGACCGGCTGCTCCGGGCTCGGTCACCAGCATGGGAAGATTCGCGCGCTCCAGATCGTTGCGGGCGGTACTCGCCACCCACTGGTGAAACTGCGGAGCCAGAGCGGACTGCGCTTGTACGATGCTGACACCGGGACGAAGGCGGCCCATGATCTCGATCCAATAATAGTTTTGGTCGAGGTATTCCTGTCCTTGGGCGCTCCAAAAGCGGTCCACGGGATCCGACAGGTTCGCGTGCATCGGAAGATACACATCGGGCGCGGCCCCTGGATCGACTCCGAAGAAGCCGGGCGCCGTGACTCCCGCCACCACGAATGGCAGATTGTTTATCAGGATGGACTGCCCGGCGGCATTGCCGGCTCCGCCGAGGTGTCTCTGACTGAATGTAAAACTGACAACAACGACCGGCGTCGCTCCAGCGCGGTCGTCGTCGGCAACGAGCAGGCGCCCGGCGGCGGGAGGAACGGCGAGCCCGCGGAAATAATCGCCCGTGACAAACTCGCCATTGGCAAGATTCGCCTGTCCCTTGAAGGTGACGTTTAAATCTCGCGCGCCGTGATACGCGAAGACGCTTGAGAAGATCGAGTCGTTCTTTTGGAAAAGTTCGAAAGCAGGGTAAGGGAAAATCCCCGCCGTGGTCCCCGACTTGGGATCGTCGTACGTGCTGCCGCTAATGGCATACATCACGAAACTGCCCCACTTGGCCACCTGTTTCGCATGCCAGTTCAGCACCACTAGCGATTCGGGATTGGACACCGGCAGCGACCGCAGCAGGATCGCGTCCATGAAGCTATAGATCGCGGTATTCGCTCCGATTCCAAGAGCCAATGACAGCACCGCCAGCAGTGTAAACAGCCGGTTGGCAGCCATCGTGCGAAATGCGTAGCGCAGATCCTGGGCAAATTGCTCCACCATGGTCCATCCCCACGCCGAGCGCGTGTCCTCCCGCAATCGAGCCATGTTGCCCAACTCGCGCCGCGCCGCCGATCTCGCTTCCTGCTCCGCTAAGCCCTCCGCTTGCTTTTCGCCCGCTTCTTCATCGAGGTGAAACTGCAGCTCTTCGCGAAGCTCATCTTCTTTACTGCGGCGCTGCGCCAGCCACTCTAATTTGCGAAAGAACGGGATCATTGTCCCTCCTGCTCCATTGGATTCAGAATCAATCCCATCGCGCGGGCGAAGGCCAGCCATTTCGATTGCTCGGTCATCAGCTTTTTCCGCCCCAGCGGCGTCAGGCGATAGAATTTGGCCCGCTTGCCTTTATTGGATAGCTCCCATGCCGCCGCGATCCAGCCCTTCGCCTCCAGGCGGTGAAGCGCGGGATAGAGCGACCCTGTCTCCACCTGCAGCAGCTCTTCGGAGGTCCGCTGAATATGTTTCGCGACCGCATGGCCGTGGGCCGGTCCCATCAGCAGCGTGCGAAGAATCAGGAGATCGAGCGTGCCTTAAAGAAACTCCACGCGGGACGGCTGTAGGCTCATTGTGTAGCCAGTCTACTATATATTCTGTAGAGTGTCTACGCCAAAATAATACTCTGATGTTTCGCGCCCCGCGGCCCCACCGAATACTCCAACGCCATTTCCGTCTTCTCGGCTTCCACCACGATGCGCGACAAGGGTCCGAAGAAATCCACCGCTTCCTGGGGCAGCAGCGCCGGCGCGCAGGCCCGCAGCACCCGCGGATCCCAGAATCGCCAGGTCATCGGAACGCCCCCCGGCGTGTAGAGCGTGACGAAATTTTTGAAGTGCGCGCAGACCTCATTGATCCCGCCCGGGGAGATGCAGTAAAAGCCCCATCCCCTGCTCCACCCGTCCTTGATCAGCACATCCAGCAGCCTGGCGTATAGCGGCAACTGGACCACGAACGCCGCCACACGGGATCCGTCGTCGAACGATGCGAACATCTCGCCCGACGCATCCAGGAACGCCGGAATGCGCCCATCGCGCAGCGGATCGAGCACCGCGAAAACGTTCTCGCCTTCGCGGTAAAGAGCGGTCAGCAGCACCGATTGCGCGCGCGTGAATCCCGGCCAGTTTGACTCGCCAGGCAGTCCGAGATCGGAGCGATGGATTTTCGACGTGCCTGGAAATGCGTCCGTGGGCATGGTCGGAAACTTCTGCGACGGTTCTTTCTTTTCGCCTTCCGCGTTCGGGTCGATGTGCAGGGTGAACGTGCTGCCGCCCGCGGTCAGCGAGTCGCCTTCGCGCATCACTGTTTCGGAGGTCACTCGCTCGCCGTTGACGAACGTTCCGTTGCTCGACCCCAAATCGCGCGCGCGCACTTCGGCCCCGTCGTTCTCAATGGCGAAGTGCTGCCCCGACAGATACGAATCTTCGCCGAGCGCGTAATCCGACTTGGCCGTACGGCCGACGCGCAAGATGGTTCCCGCGCGGATCTCGATCCTCCGCCCGGCGACCGGACCGGATACCGCTTCCAAAATAACCAGCATCGCGTGTAGTCAGCTCCGAGACTCACATCTTATCGAATTTCAAAGTGCAAAGAATATTGGCCGCCGATGAACGCTGATGAACGCCGATTGAAAACAAATGGTCTTCAGCAGCCTGCCTCCTGAGCCGCGACCGTCAGGGAGCCGGGCAAACGAGCAATCCTACATCTTGTCGAACTTACTCCCGTCATCCGCCACATCCGGCACCTCCGGCCTCTTCGGCTCCCCTGGCATATCCGGAGGCGCTGGCGTACAAGGCGGCGCGGGCAACCACCGCGGTCATCAACCCGGAAATGGTCGGGCGCGGAGTCGCCATGTCGGGACGGTACGGCAGCTCGAAAGGCTGCGAGGAAAACGTATTCCCGTAGTGGTTCTCCGTATCGGTCTCCCTGAACGCCGAAACTGACCTTCTGGCCGATCAGTTTTTCGAAATCGACGGAAGTCGTGTTGTCGGCCAGCAGGTCCAGCTCAAACTGAAAGAGCTGGCTCAGCGCTTCTTTTCCGGTAAATCCGCTCAGTAACAATTTATCCTCGCCAAGAGGAGTGGTTAAGTACAGGTAGCGGTTACCTTCGAGGGTGCTCATGCCCACTTACGCGTAAACGAAAGCGGAATCGGCTCCTACGCTTACATGAATCGTCGAGAGCTTCTGGCCCTCCGCCATCCCGGCCAGCAGGCGCCGCGAAATTTGCGGCAGCAAAGTGTTGGTCAGAATGTTATCGACATTGCGCGCCCCGCTCTCTACTTCCGTGCAGCGCTTCGCCACTTCATCGATCAGCGCCGGATCGTAATCGAGCGTGACGCGATGGTTCTCGACCAGTCTCCGCTGAATCTTCGCGAGCTTCAGCTTGATGATGGTCTTGAGAGCCTCATCGCGCACCGGGAAGTACGGAATAATGACCATTCGCCCCAAAAACGCCGGTTTAAAGATCTTGTCGAGCTCCGGCTTCAGCGCCTTGACCAACCCTTCGGGACTCGGAGCCGTCTCCGGATCGGCCATCAGCTTCATCAAAGTGTCGGTGCCGGCATTCGAAGTGAGAATGATAATCGTGTTCTTGAAATCGATCTCCCGCCCCTCGCCGTCCTCCATCATTCCTTTGTCGAAAACCTGGAAGAATAATTCGAGCACATCAGGATGCGCCTTTTCGACTTCATCCAACAAGACAACAGAATAGGGCCGCCGCCGCACTGCTTCGGTGAGAACTCCGCCTTCGCCATAACCGACGTATCCTGGGGGCGAGCCTTTCAGGGTGGAGACCGTGTGGGCTTCTTGAAACTCGCTCATGTTGATGGTGATGAGGTTGCGTTCGCCGCCGTACATCAGGTCTGAAAGAGTCAGCGCGGTCTCGGTTTTTCCGACGCCGCTTGGACCTACTAAGAGGAAGACTCCAATGGGTTTGTTCGGATCCTCCAGGCTCGCGCGAGAGGTTCGGATGCGCTCGGCGATTTGACCTAATGCGTGATTCTGGCCGATGACTCGCGATCCTAAAACGCTTTCCAAAGTCAGGACCGTCGCGATTTCGTCCTTTAACATCTTGCCTGCGGGAATTCCCGTCCATGCAGAGATGACTTCGCCGATAGTGTGGCCGTCGACGCAGACTCGCATGAGAGGGGTTTCTCCTTGCAATTCAGCGAGTTCGGCGTTCAGCTTGTCGAGCTCTTCGCGGCTTCCTTCTTTGCCTTCGAGCTTGGTGCGCAGATCGCGGATTTTCATTACCAAGTCGCGTTCTTTGGTAAACCGCTCATTCAATGTCTTTAAACGTTCCTCGGCGGCGGCTTTCTTGGTCGCGATATTTCCCAGGCGCTCGGCGTGATCCGCGCCGACCGACGCTTCGCGTTCCAGGACTCGGGTTTGGACGGCCAGATCGTCGATTTCGCGGGAGGCGTCTTCGATTGCGGCGGGGGTCGCATTTTGGCCTAAGGATAGGCGGGCACATGCAGTATCCAGGACACTTACGGCTTTGTCGGGAAGCTGGCGGCCGGCTAAAAATCGGTGAGAAAGGCGCACTGCGGCCGAGACGCCTTCGTCCAGGATTCGCACGTTATGGTGTTTTTCCAGGGCTCCGACAATTCCACGCAGCATCACCATGCATTGCTGCTCGACGGGCTCCTCCACCTTCACGACCTGGAATCGGCGGGCAAGGGCAGCGTCCTTCTCGAAGAATTTTTTATATTCGCTCCAAGTAGTGGCAGCGATGGTCCTTAGCTCGCCTCTCGCGAGTGCTGGTTTCAGCAGATTGGCGGCATCGTTTTGTCCGGCCTGGCCTCCGGCACCGATCATGGTGTGGGCTTCGTCGATGAACAGGATGATGGGGACGGAGGAGCTCTTTACTTCTTCGATCAGGCCTTTCAGGCGGTTTTCAAATTCGCCCTTGATCCCTGCACCGGCTTGCAACAAAGCGAGATCCAAAGTGTGCAGGTGGACGTTTTTGAGCGACGGAGGGACGTCGCCGGCGGCGATTCTCAGGGCGAATCCTTCCACCACCGCGGTCTTTCCGACGCCGGCTTCGCCCGTCAGAATTGGGTTGTTCTGGCGGCGGCGCATCAGGATATCAATGACTTGGCGAATTTCCGAGTCGCGGCCGAGGACGGGGTCGATTTTGCCTTTTTTGGCGTTTTCGGTGAGGTTGACGGTGAACTGGTCGAGGTTCGGGGTCTTGCCTCCGCCGACTTTCGGGAGAGCCGGATCGGACGAGGAAGAGACTGGGACCGAGACGTCCTCCTGGGAGCCTTCAACGATCTCCTGGAAGGTCTTATTCAACTTTACAGCGTCAATTTTTGAGAGCTCGGATGCCTTGTGCGACCATAATCGGAGCAGTTCGTCGGTCGAAACGAACGCCAGAAGGACGTGTCCGCTGCGGACTTGCGGGGCGCCGAATTGGAGCGACGCTAGCATCCAGGCTTCGGACAACATTTTCAAAACCGAGGGGCTGATGGCCGGGGTTCTCGCGTTGCCGGTTTTGAAAGTGTCGAGGGTGCGCTCGATCTCTTTTTGGAGGCGCGAGGTGTCGACTTCGAAGGCGTGGAAAATTTTGGCGGCGTCGCTGCCGGGGGAGTCGAGTAGTTTGAGGAAGAAGTGCTCGATCTCGATGTCGTAGTGCGTCCGGGCGAGGCAGAGGCCGGCGGCGGCTTCGAGGGCTCCGCGGGTGGTGTCGTTTAGTTTTCCGATTAGACCTTTTAGATTTACGCTCATTTTCCTTTTCCTTTGGCTGACCGCTCCCGGTGGTCGCGGTTCTGAAGACGCGGCTCAATCGGCCGCAGGCTGCCAGCCTGCACCACACGGAGAGCCAGAAGGCATTCGAGTAGGGGGTGCATTAGATGGTCAAGATTGTATCACCGGCGGGTTGGTTCATCGGCTGGGTTTTGGCCCACGAGGTCCAGCCCAGGCGGGGGGCTCCGCCTAGTTCGCAGGCGGGGACTTCCTCTTGTTTCAGGATCAGGCGGACTTCGAAGTCCAGTTCGCCCCGGCCGGCGAATTTTGCCAGCGATTGTAGTGGCGCGTAGGCGCTGCCGGAGGGGAGGAAGTCTAAATATTGTTCCAGGGGCATCGGCCCCAGATGCAAGCGGACTCCGGATTGCTGGTGCCAGATTTCGTCGCCTACTATGGCTCCGCCGCCCAACTGTTCGGATTCGGTGGAGGCTTTATCGAAGACGCAGAGGTCCTTCGCGTCGAGGCGATACCAGGCGCCGGTGAACTGTTCGATTTCTACCGCGACTTCGAAGTAGTCTTCGATGATGCGCTGCAATGCAGCTGCGGATCTGGGGCGGAGGGCCAGCAAGCCGCCGTAGTAGAGCAAAGAATCGTCGCGGACTTTCAGGCGGTTATCGAGCTTCGAGGAGCCGATGCCGATCAGGTCCATCAGGTGATGGGAGAATTTATCGCGCTCGCCGCGCTCGTAGGCAAGGGTGAAGCGGTATTTCTCCCACGCCTGATAGAACAGCGAAATCATGCGATGGTTGAACATGTCAAAGAACCGCTCGAGGGAGTGGTCTTTATTGCGGATGCGGTCTATGATCAGTTCGGTGTAATAGAGCGGGAGGACGCCCATGGGTCCGGTAAGGCCCATGAAATTCACGACTAGCACGGGAGTTTCGCCGTCCCATATGATTTGGTTGATCTGGCTGGCGGGGAATGGGAAGGCGTTGTGGGCGGTGAAGCGCATCACTTCTTTATCGGGGCTGACGAAGCGGCCGACGGGGGCCCGGTCGGGGAGGAGGCGTTCGATTAAACGCACGGCTTGGAAGAATTCGAAGCGCTGGGGGGCTTCGCGGAGTTTGGCTTCCATTTGGGCGTAGCGGGCGGATGTGTTCATAGGCTATCCGCTCCCTGACGGTCGCGGTTCATTGGGTTTGAGGGTTTGCCCGCTTCCTGACGGTCGCGGCTCTGAGCGGCGAGGTTTAGTGAAGGGGGGATTGTTGTCGCGCAGGCATGGTGCAGGGCGGTATGGTTTAGCGCGCGCCGCCCTGTTCGCGCGGCGTGTTTTCACATCAGGATGGTTTGTCCGGCTCTTGGGGGCCATTCTTTTAGGGGCTCCTTTCTTTGTTTGGTGCGGACTGCTAGTTGGCTGAAGCCGTTTAGGGAGACGTATTCGCCTAGGAACCGTTCGATCACGCTGGAAAACAGGAAGACGCCGCCGCCGGCGAACATGTCTTCGTCCAGTTCCAGCTCCACACGGGTACCGCGCGCGAAAGTGATTCCGTTTTCGGAGATCAAGCGCGCGAAGTGGCGGGAGCTGGAGAGGCCTGTGATGCCGTCGATTTGCTTTTCCGAATAGGCGCTGCCGGTGAAGTTGTAGAGTTTTAGGATTTCCTGGAACGCTTCGCGGCCTTCGTCCACTAGCGAAAGATAGTTGAGAGAGAGATGCGAGATTAATCGCCAGAGTGCGGCTTTTCCGGAGGGAGGTCGGACGGATGCCGTCGGTTTGCGAAGGGCTACGATGCGTTTTACGGCGGCTCCCCCTTCCAGCTCAAAATCGCCGGCTTCGTTGGCGAAGGTCAGGCGCGCGGGCAGGTCGCGATTGGTACACGTGGTGCGGAGCGTGAGCGTATCGATATCGGGATGGACGGCGCGGGCCGAAAGATCGACCAGCGTGATGGAGACTTCGGTTCCTTCATCGCCGGTCTTCGAAGACTGGCGGCGGTGGGCCAGCCAGAAGGTCTGTTTCGAATCGTGCTGGGTGGCGTGGCGGAAGGAGTAGAACGGCTCGAAGCGCTGCACTTCGTTCGATTGGGGATTGATGCTGAGCACGTCGTCGATGGAGAAGACTTCTGTGGCCTGGGGGCGGCGCACGTCGGGGACTACGCCGTATTCATAGCGGCGCTGGTCGAGCAGAATCGGCTCGGCGGTCTGGCTGAAAGAGATTGACGATGGGGGTCGCGTTCAGGCGGAACGTTTTGGCGTTGACGCCTAGCTCGAGAATCTGGCGGCGCTCGGTTTGCTCGAATTGGGAGATCAGGAAGACCAGCTCGAAGCGGTCCTTGAATCCGGTGGCCAGAGCTTCGGCCAGGCCGTGAACGTCCAAGAAAAAAAACTTGTCGGGGAACGTGAAGTATTCCTGAAGCAGGCGGTAGCCGGGGAAGCTGCGGCGCGGATAAGGGAGCATCGACTCGGCCTCCCCGAATCCAGCGGGGCGGAGGCTATCGCCGCGAAGGGTGACGGGGCGCACCTTCGAATTGGGAGTGGAATCGCGGACCAGGATCTGCACGGTGTTGGCGCAGAGCAGCTCATAAAGAGTGTGCGAGACGTTGGCTTCGCCGGTGATGTGGAGTCGCAGCGTATCGAGGTTGAGGGTCGAGAGCAGGAGATCCTGCGGGGCGCGGAACTCGATACGAATGGCGGCTACTGCGTCCAGGGATTTGACGGGGGGCGAGAGGCGGTCGGGCGAGGTCCATTCGCCGGCGGCGACGCGCAGGGGAAGGACGGTGGTATCGAAGCAGGTGCGGAACTGGCAGGGGACTCCACCGACGGGGCGCGAGTTGAGGACGGCTCCGCGAGGGACTTTCTGAGGGGCGGCGGCGCCACCCTGGTCGGCGTCGAGATGCATTTCGACGATCGACATGGAGGGGAGGGGGCGGATGTAATGGGGATAAAGAATGCTGAGGAGAGCCTCGGTGATTTCGGGGAACTCGTCGTCGATTTTCAGGTGGACGCGGGCGGCTAAGAACGCGAAGGCTTCGAGGAGGCGCTCTACGTGGGGGTCGTCGCACTTGTCGGGTTCGAGGATCAGGCGGCCGGCGATTTTGGGGTATTTTAGGCCGAATTCGGCGCCTAGCTGGCGGAGGTAGTTTAGTTCGCGCTCGTAGTAGAGGAGAAGGTCGTCACGCATTTGTGAGGGGCTCCTCTGGGGAGGGAGGGCAGGTCGGGAACCTGCCCCACTGGGGAGCACTCTCGGAAGATGGCAGGTCGGGGACCTGCCCCACAAAAATCCGCTCCCTGCGGTCACGGCTCGGTAGAACATCCGGCCTTGCTTCCAAGCCGTGACCACAGGGAGCGGTGTGTACCAGCAGATTTTTCGCCGCATTAGTGCTCGCCTCTTAGTTGGTATTCGCCGCTGGCTAGTTGGATTTCGCCGTCGAAGGAGACGTGTTCGGGGGAGGGATCCATTTGCAGCGAGCCTTCGATCTGGAAGCGGACGGATCGGGAGGCGGTGCCGGTGCCTTCGATTAACACGACGCGGATGTTGCGGAGGCGGGGTTCGAAGAGGGCTATGGTGCGCTCGATTTCGATGAGCAGATATTGGCGGTCCTTCGGGGAAGACACGCTAAGGGCTGAGAAGTCGGGGAGGCCGTAGTTGAAGAGGGACTGGGAAAGCTCGGCCAGGGATTCGGGGGCGGCGGCGGGATTGCGGCGGGTGTTGAGCAGCCATTCGAGATCGCGGCGGAGTGCGGCTTTCAGGCCTCGGACGCTGGCGGAGCGGGAGCGATAGGGGTCGGCCAGGGGCTGAGAGCGGTCGCGATCGCGATCGTGATCGCGGTCGACCAGGCGGTCGATCAGGGATTGGGTTACGGGTTGGTCGGCGTCGGATCTTGCCATGGCTATCGGCCTACCTCTAGCGCTTGGACTGGGTCGAGCCGGGAGATGCGGGCGTAGAGTTTTTGTTTGGCGGATTCGTCGGACAGGCATTTGTAGAGCATGGCCAGGGGCCGGGCAACTATTTCGCGGGATTCCCATTCGTCCAGTTGGTGTTGATCGATGGATTGCGCGAGCTCCTCTAAAATTGGCTGGGCGAGGGTTTCGTGACCGGTCATCATGCAGACTTGCGCCAGCTGTAATTTTCGCTGGAAGCGGGCGCGGCCGGATTGCTGGCGGAGAATTTCGTCGGCCAACATTTGAATAGCTTCGCTGGCGCGGCCGGCGCGGGCGGATTCGAGGGCGGTGGTAAAGGGATCGACGGGCGCGGACGCGGTGGGGGCGTGCTCTTCAAAAACCACGGGGGGGAGCGTGGGCGGGGTGGGGGCGGCCAACTCCTTGAGCCAGGTGTGCGTCTCGGCGCTGGCGACGGCGGTTTCGTCGGAGAACTCCCAATCGGGGAGGCGCGGGAGGTCGGCAAGAAGAGCCCGGACCTCGCTGCGGATGGCCGCGGCTATGTGGGCGTAACCGCTCTGCTCGGCGGCGTTGACGACGTGGCGCTGCAGGTCGAGCCAGGCACGTCCGTAGGGCTGGGCCATAGCGGTTTCGGCGGTTTCGAGCAGCTCGCTCCAATTGGATTCGCTGGACAGGCGCTTGATGGACTGGCGGACCGCGGTGGGCGGCGGAACCAGCATGGCGGAGTCGGGTGGATCGCCGAGGCCGCGGAGCTCGCCCCAGCGATAGCCGCGCAAGAGGAGGTACGGCGCGGGATTATAGGCGTCCTGGGCACGAAGGAATTTCGCGATGGAATGGAGGCGGAGGGTGACGTCGTCGAGGTCCGTGGGGTCGAGCGTGACCGTAGACTTCCGTTGTGGCGGCGCGTCGGCTATCGCATCGGAAACGGGTTCGGCGAAAACGGGGAGCGGTGGAGGCTCCGGCTCATATTGATGTTCGGGCTCAGCGACGGCGCGGCCGGGACGCTTTTGGAGAATCTGATTGGCGGCGTGGCGAACCTCTTCGATGGCGGTTCGAAGAGGAACGAAGCTGGGCGCGTCGTCGCGGAATTTTTCATCGCACACGGCGGAGAGGGCGGAGAGAGCGGCGAGGCAGCCGTCGAGGGCGGCGACCCAGGCTTCATATTGCGCGGTGGGCGTGGAGGCGGCGTCGCGATCGAAATCCTCGACCGTGGGCTTGCCCTCTTTGATAGCGGCCTCGCGAGCTTCGCGGCGGGAATCGCTCTGGGCGGCATCCTCTTCGGATCCGATGCGGCGCGATTCGTTGAAATGATAAAGGCCGAAGCCTCCGGCGGTGATGGGGGTGAAGCGAACGGCGTCGACCAGGCGCTCGCCGACCCAACCGAGGAGGACGATGCGAGGCTCCAGGTCGTCATCCTCAATTTCGGGATAGAGCGTGTCCCAGAAGTTTTCGAGCAGGCCGCGGAGAAGATCGAGACCGCCGAGGAGGCCGGGGAATTTTTCGCGTTGCAGAATGGCTTCGGTGAGCCAGACGGCGAGTTGGAGATCCTTGGATCGCTCGGCCAGGGCCTTGTTGGCGAGGTCCGAGACCATGCGGTAGTCGGCGAGTTTGCGCTCGCGCTGCCATTCGCCCTGCGGGCCGGCGTCGTCCTGGCGGCGGGCTTCCTTGATCTGATCGTAGACGGGATCGTAACGGAGGCTGGCTCCGCTGGGGTTGTCGCCTGCGATGGGGGTCAGCAGATCGGGGCGGAGGGGCATGGGTTACGCGCCCTGATTTTCCAAAGGAGCTTCTGGAGTGGGTGTGAACTCTATCTTTCGGATGTCGAGCAGAGGGAAGTCTTCGCCATCGACCGCGAAGATGCGCTGACCGGCGGGAACGTTGAGGCCATCGAGGTCGGCCCATTCGGTGGCGCGGCCAAGTTTAACCTGGTCGTCGGGATGCTTCCACGAAAACGGCGCGAGGACGGGCAGGAGAACTTCGCCCAATTCCTTTTCTTTAAATGCAGGGCCGGTGCGGACCAGGGCCGGGGCCCACAGGAGGTCGCGGAGACGCTTGGGAGGTTCGAGCTCGATGGATTCGATGTGTTCGAACGGGATCCAGAGATAGGCGCCGGCGGCGAAAAGTTCGAGACGAGGGCCGAGGCGGGGGTCGGCGTCTTCGAGGGATTCGAAGGGCTGGCCGTTTATCGTGCCGCCGCGGGGGTTGCCTTCAGCAGGAACGACCGGGTAATCTTTCTTCGCGAAAAGATCCTGGCGGACGCGCTCGGCGTGCAGCGCGGAGAAATAGAGGACTGCGCCGACTCGGGAATCGGGAGAGGCGTCGGCGAGCACGTTGAGATGCTTCTCGGCGCGGTCGTAATCGCCTTTGAAGCACAACAACTCGAACAAAAACGTGCGGCGCCGGGCGTCGGTGGGATGATCCCTCACCTCCGCGCCCAGCGCCTCGATCGCTTCGTTCAATTTTCCGGCCTGAAAGAGTTCCTTAGCGCTCATTGATCGGAATCTATTTGGGCTTGTTCTGCTTGAAGTCCCAGGTGCCTTTGACTTCGCCGGAGAGCGTGCCATCGGGTTGCTGTTCTTTGTAGCCCAGTTCGATGGTGGAGTAGTTGAAGGTGATGTTCTCGATCGGCTCCCAATCGGGTGCGGCGCCGGGCGCGGCGAGATTGGCGCTGCCGTGCGAGAAAGAGGAGACCAGAACGTCGCTGAGCGTGACCTTATAATGCTCCTGCTGATCCTTTCCCGCCTTGCGGGCAGTGAGGACGAGCGACTTAATGGGCTGTCCACTGCAGCAGTATTGATAGATCTTGGGCGACGCCTTATCGACGTGCTTGGTGATGACCAGATCCTCCGCCTGCACCTTGCCCTTACCAGCTCCGCCGCCTGTCGACGACGTTCCGGTCTGTGTGGCCTTGAACTGAAAGGTCAGGATGTCAATTTCGTTTTTGTGTTTGGAATCTTTGCTCTCGCCATCGATTCCGTCAAGTTTGATGAAATAATCTGCTACGGCCATTTTGTTGCTATCTCCTTGCCTCTATTCGCGTTGAAACACAGAAAACCGGATCACGACTTTACTTCTTTTGTGCAGGCGCCGGAAGATCCGCGACCAGGCGCAGACCGACGCTCAATTCATCGAGCTGGAAGTGGGGGCGCAGAAACGCGGTTGCGCGATAGACTCCGGGCTTGCCGGGGACCTCGGCGACGTCGATTCTGGCTTCGCGCAAGGGATGGGATGCCTTCACGCTGGGAGACGCGGTATCGTCCGGGGTGACGTAGTTCTGAATCCACTGATTGAGAAAGCGCTCGCAATCGGCGCGGGACATGAAGCTGCCGAGCTTGTCGCGCATCATCGCCTTGAGATAGTGGGCGAAGCGCGAGACTGCGAAGATATACGGGAGCTGAGTCGACAGGCGGGCATTGGCGTTGGCGGCGTCCTTATCGTAGAGCTTGGGTTTCTGGCAGCTCTGGACGCTGAAGAACGCGGCGAAATCGTTGCCTTTGGAATGGACCAGCGGGATGAATCCCTGGTCGGCCAATTCCTTTTCGCGGCGGTCGGTAATCTGGACCTCGGTAGGACACTTCATGGCCAGATCGCCGTCGTCGGTGTAGAAATTGTGGACCGGCAGGCCTTCGACAAGTCCGCCACCTTCGACACCGCGGATCGCGGCGCACCAACCGTACAAAGCGAAGGCGTTGGTCAGGCGAGTGCCCAGGGCATAGGCGGAATTGCCCCACAGATACTTATTGTGGTCGGTGCCGTCGACGTCCTCTTCATATTGGAACGCTTCGATGCTCTTGGTCTTCTTGCCGTAGGGCAAGCGGAGCAGCATACGCGGGGCGGTGAGACCGACGTAGCGCGAATCTTCGCTCTGGCGGAAGGATTTCCACTTGGCGTATTCGGTGTTGTCGAATACCTTCGACAGGTCGCGAGGAGCGTCGAGGTTCGCGTAGCTCTCGAGATTGAAGAACTCCGGACTCGCGGAGGATAAGAAGGGCGCGTGTGCGCCGGCGGCGGTCTGCGAGATGCGCTCCAGCAACTCGATATCCTCAGGGCCCTTGCCGAATTCGTAGTCGCCGATCATGGCGGCGAAAGGGGCTCCGCCGAAGACGCCGAATTCTTCTTCGTATACCTTCTTAAAGAGCGCGCTTTGATCGAACTCGGGGGCGCGCTGCAAGTCCTTGAGCAGCTCGCGCTTCGAGACGTTCAAAACCTTGATCTTCAGTTTATCGTTAGTCTCGCTTTGATCGAGCAGGTATTTCAGGCCGCGCCAGCTGGCTTCCAGCTTCTGAAACGACGCGTGATGCATGATCTCGTTCACCTGGATCGAGAGCAGATGATCGATCTGCGCAATGCGCTGGTTGATCATCGTCTCGGCGTCCTTGGTGACGGTCATGGAACCGTCGAGCACCCCCGCGACGAACTCCTTCACCAGGTCCTTGCCGCGCTCCTTGGCGGTCTGGTCCTTGCCCATCCGGCCTTCTTCGACAATCTGATCGAGAAGACCTTTTTCGAGCACCTGCTCAGTTGCCTGAGGGGCTGCCGATTTCTTTGCTTCAGCCATTGGATCCTCCTGCGGGCTTGTCCATTTCCTTCTTCAGCTTGTCGAGTTTGTCCTGATCGCCGACGGCGCCGAGCAGCGCTTCCTCCAGCTTGTCGTTGCCTTGCAGACTGGCGCGGAGGTTGCTGAGCTTGGTGCGCAGATCCATCAGCTCGGACAAAGGCTTGACCTGGCGGGCGACGTTTTCCGGCTCAAAATCGTCGAGACTCTTAAAGTGGAGGTCGACCTTGAGTTGCGGAGCGTCGGCCGACTCGGCCAGCTTGTTCTCGACGGCGAACGCGAGATGGGGTTTCATTCCCTCGAGCACGCTGTCGAAATTGTCGGGGTTGACCTCGGTGAACTTCCGGTCGCGCAGCCGAGCGAGAGGCTCGGTGGGCTGACCGGTGAAGTCGCCGAGGACTCCCATGACGAAGGGGAGCTCCTTTATTTCGATCGCATCGCCTACCTCGACTTCGTAGGTGACGTGCACCCGCGGCGGCCGGACTCGCCCAAGTTTGGCATGTATGCTTTCTCTGGCCATAATGATCCTCCCCATTCGTAAACGTGCGCGCTGAGGCACATTTCGTTGCACCTGGCGCGCGCGGTTTCACTGTAACTCTTACTACGCGCTAAAGAAAGAGATTTCAGCTCAATCTGGACGCATTCCGTCCGTGTCGAGTATATCCACGGGGGGGGATGGAGGTCAAGACGGGTCGGGTTGGCCGCAGATTGAAAACAAGTGATCTTATCCGTGTTCATCGGCGGCCAATATTCGTTTTTCAGCAGCCTGTTTAGTCTATTTCTTGAATGAGCAATAGGTAAAACGTCTTCTGTAGCTCATCGCCCGCGACTGGCGGCTTCTTCCGGCCTGCCCGCCGAAGGATCTTCTTCGCCTTGTGGATATTGGCTTGCGCTCCTCGAGCGAGAAAGTAGCTTTCCGTTCTAAGCGCAGATACTTTCTCGGCCACAGCAACATTGATCGATTCAAGGCCACGCCTTCTGACTCCGCAACTCGTTTGGCCACCTCGAGAAGTGAGGTTTGCAGCCAAAGCGCCACATTTTTTCTTCGCATGTTCTTTCTTCCTTAATTCCTGCAATACTTCACCGGGACGCGTTGGTTGAATTCCAAACGATCGGGCGGCGGCACGCAGATGTCGAATATTAAACGTAGCGAGGCAAGCCGCATGCCCGTTGACTCCGGTCTCCAAAACCATTTCGTCCGCTGAGTCCCTGAGCTGCGGTTTCCAAGGAAAGTGGAAGGTAACCGGCTCGATTACCACCGCGAGCGCATCAAGGATCACGTTGGCTTCTCTCATGGTCAGCCCGGTTTGGGCCAATTGATCAGGCCGCTTCAATACGGGCTCGTACTCCAAGAAAAGCGAACCGACGCCACCAGTATGATTCGCCGATCGAGAGCCGCGAGCAACAACTGACGGGAAGCACCTTGATCGCTTCGGAAGGCTGCCCCAACGACATCCGTATCGAACACCAGACGCACGTCTTAATAAAACGATATCACGTGCAATATCGGCAGGAGACGGGGAGGAAGAAAGTGAGATATGCGAGCCCCCTCCGGCGGAGAAACTCGCATATTCTCCGGAGTTGTTTTAGAACCTGTGCTCACCAATTCCCGATCTCATGCCGATCATAGGCTTCGCGCATTTTGCGGAGTTGTTCCACATCGGCCCACAAGGCGTCGCGTTCCGCTCCGGACAGATGATTGTCGTTGAGCACATGCTGAATGGCGCCAATCGAATCGTCCAGATTGCCTTTATCGAACTTACCCTTCCGCCAAGCTTTGGCGAATTCGCGGAGCTGCTCACTAGCGTGATTCAGCCTTTTCTTGTCGCCGTCGGAGACGTGCCAGACGCCGTAGCCATGGTTAAGATCCGCTCCCACTTGATCGATCAGCGCATCGACCTTGTCGGGGTAATAGGGGCCGCCTTCGGGTCCGTACTGGGCCAAGCCAATGGCTCCTGAAGCGAGCAGGGCTGCGGTCAGCAGAATTCCGTTGAATTTTAGTCGCATCGTAAGTCTCCTTATCTGGTCAGATCCAGACGATGCGCTGGATGTTTCGCCGAGGCGCTAAGTTCTTGTATACAACGAGAGATCGCTCCCGGCGGTCGCGGCTCTGTAAAGGCGAATCGGCGAGGATTCTTTCCTCACTCCGAGCGCAGGGCCTGCATGACATCTACTCGGGCGGCGCGGGCTGCTGGGACCACCGATGCCATTACGGCCGCAGTCAGGAGGATCGCGGCTGAGGCGATTAGAGGGACTGCGCCCGGCAGGCGGACATCCGCAAAATAGCTGCCAGCCATTTGCGCCAGGGCGTAACCCGACAAAGCCCCTGCCACTACCCCACCTATCGCGATAATGACTCCTTCGGCGATGACCCTGGTCAGGAGGTGGCTGGGCTGGGAGCCGATGGCCAGGCGGATTCCGAATTCGCGGGTGCGTCCACTGACGGAGAAGGCCAGAACACCGGCTACCCCGACGACCGCGATCACCAGCGCCACGATGGCGAAACCGCCAAAGACCATGGCGTTGAGCCGGTCCGGCGTCAACACTTCGGCGCGCACGTCTTCGAGGGTCGCGGCACGCTCCACTACCTGGTCCGCCGACATATCGCGAATGATACGTGTCAGGGGCGAGACCAGGATGTACGGGTTCCCATGCGCGTGCACGAACATACGGCCGGTGAAAATTTGCTCCTGCCCGAAGGGATGATAGATCGTCACGGCCGGTCCGGGAACGATGTTCTCATCGTCCATATCGGCGGCGACACCGATAATGCGGCGTGGAGCGGGATTGATGTCGACGAACTTCATGATGGGATCGGTCCACATAATGTGTCGGTTCAGGGCATCCTGATTGGGGAACATGCGCAGAGCGGTCGTCCGGCTGATGATGACGACGGATTCGGCGCCGCGGCGATCGGATTCGTTAAAGTCGCGTCCCTCAAGGATGGGGACTCCGATGGACGCGAAGAATCCTGGCGATACGGTGCGGAAGCGGCCGCGCGGATCTTCCTCGCCGGCTTGGCGGACGTGTCCGTCGGCCGAGAACTGGAAGCCGGGACCGAACGCGCCGGCATCGCGCCACGGGATCTGTGAGCCGATGGAGACGTTATCCACTCCGGGGAGTTCGTGGATCCGGCGAATGACCTCGCGATAGAAGCTGACCACCTGATCGGGCGTTTTGCCGTACGACATGATGGGCAGATTGATCGCGAGGACATGTCTGGTATCGAAGCCGGTTTCGACGGCCTGCAAGGAGAGCAGCGTCTTCAGCAACATGCTCGCCCCGGCCAGCAGCATGAACGATGCCGCTATCTGGGTGATGGCGAAGATGCGCTGGCGTTTCGCCGTGTTCCGGGTAATACGCAGACTGGCGTTAGCCAAACCGAATCCTTGCGAGCCGTCCGAAGAAGGTAGGCGCGGGACAAAGGCCAGCAACACCGCGGCGAGCAGCGCGAGCAGCACGGCGACCCAGAGCATGCTGGGATCGACCGTGAGATCGAGGGCCCGGACCGAGAAGCGGGATGCGTACTTGGCGAGAATGGCCAGCATCGGGCGGGCGCTCAAGACTCCCAGCAGCGCGCCCGCTCCGCAGAGGAGGAGGCTTTCGGCGAGCAGGGTCCGGCGCAGTGCGACCGTATTTGCGCCCAGCGCGGCGCGGATGGCGAGCTCGTTTTCCCGGCGGACCGTGCGCGCAAGAATCAGGTTGGCCACGTTCGAACAGGCGATGACGAAGACGAGCACGGAGGCGGCCAGCAGAACCCAGAGGACGACTCGGGCGCGGGAGGTGATCTGGTCGCGGAGAAGCATGGCTTCGATGCGAGTGTCCGCCTTGGGCGAATACGCTTCGGGATGATCCTTCACCATGGCGGCGTGGGCGGTGATAAGCTCGGCGCGGGCCTGCTCCAGTGTGGCTCCGGGGGCGAGGCGGCCGAACAGCTCCGTCATGCGGTGGATCCGGCCCGTCACCATGGTCGCGGACAGGTGATGCGGACTGCAGACCACGTTGGCGATGATTTCGGTTTCGGCGGGATAGGGGATGGAGGGTTCGAGCACGCCGACGACGGTCGCCGAGCGCAATCCGAGACGGACGGTCTTGCCGAGCACGGAGGGATCGCTTTTGAGCACGGTGCTCCAGAAGCGGTAGGTGAGCACCATGGCTCCTTCAGCGCTGGGACCGTCGTCGCGCATGTCGATCAGACGGCCGAGGACGGGATGCAGGCCTACCACATCGAAATACGATCCGCCGACGACGCCGGCGCGGACTTCGCGCGGCTCGCCTAAGCCGACCATGGTGAATCCGATGGTGGAGAAGTCGCCAATCGCGGTCAGAGACTTGACACTCGCGCGCAGATCCTGAATTTCGGGGACGGAAAAGGCGGTGTCTTCCATGCCGAGGCCTCGGGCGGACTGACGGATATAAATCAGGCGATCCTCGTCGCGATTGACGAGCGGGCGCAGGAGCACGCCGCGAACCAGGGCGAAGACGGCGGCATTGGCACCGATGCCGAGGGCGAGCGTGAAGACCACGGTCGCAGCCAGACCCTTGGATCGCGCGAGGGAGCGCAGGGCGGGCTTTAGTTCACGGAAAAAGTCCAGAATGGCTTGGATCATCGATGCTCTCCTTCTTTCTGACAGTATGTCGTATGCCGGGGCGGCGAATCGACAAGTTTGGATAATTTTTTTAACGGGACGGGGTTGTGTGAAACCGCTCCCTGTGGTCGCGGCTCGCTTTCGGAGCCTGTAGATTCATCAACATAAAGCGAGCCGTGACCAATGGGAGCGGTCACCCAGACTCGTCTGCTAGCAGGTCCCCCAGGCGGTCTAGGCGGCGGTCCCATGTCGATCGGCGGTCGGCGATCCATTGGGCGGCGGCGGAGAGACCGGTCGATTCGATGCGGCAGGTTCGGACCCGTCCGACCTTTTCCGTCGCCACTAAGCCGCTTTCTTCCAACACTTGCAGGTGCTGGACGACCGCGGCCAGGGTCATATCCAGCGGCTCGGCCAGGCGCGAGACAGAGATAGGCCCCTGGCTGAGCTTCTGCATGATCGCCCGTCGGGTGGGATCGCCCAAGGCGTTGAAAATGAGGTCGATATCGGGCTTCTTACGATGCATCTGCCAATTTTTCGAGCAGCTTACGCCATCCTTGTTCGCGCATTTCAGGACCGTCGGAACCTTCGAAGAACGCTCCCTGATGGGTGAAGATGAGGTCGGTGCCGGCGGCGGTCGGAAGCAGTTCGAAGGTGCCCAGGGAGGCAGAAATGCACCGGCCGCCGATATTCATGGTGGAGGCGAATACGATGCGATGGCCGGGCACGAGGTCCAGATAACTGGAGTCGTTGATGCAGACCATTCCCCCCACAGGACTGCCTTCCTTGAAACGGAATCGCGCGCGCTCCGGGCCGCCAACTCGAAAATCGAGCTCATAGTGCTCGACTTGGTTGTGCCCGCTGTCGATGAACCAGCGGCGCTTCTTCGCAGGGTCGGAGAAAGCCGAGAATATACGGTCGGGAGTGGCGGCATAACTTCGCTCGATGACGAAGGTGCTGTGGATGATGGAGGGTTGTTTGTCAGTTAAGGGCATACTTAAGTATTGACCGAAGCGCGCTCGATTGTCAAGTGGATACTTAAGTATTTTTTCGTTCTATCATGATGGTCTGACCATGAAAATATTGCTGCGGGGCGCTCTTGCGGTGGCTGTGCTGTACGCCGGGTGGTTTTTCATGAGCCGGCCCGAGCCGAAGCCTCCGGCGGCGGGAGGGGACCGCGCAAAGGGAACGTCCGGGGTCAAGATTACCGGATTTTATGCGCGGGACGCAGTGGTGAAAGAGGGCGAGGCAACGGTCCTTTGTTACGGCGTGTCGAACGCGAAGTCGGTGCGCATGGATCCGCCAGTCGTTGGTGTGTCGCCTTCGCCAAACCGCTGCGTGGAGGTTCGGCCGAAGGGGGATGTCAGCTACACGCTGACGGCGGAGGGGGTCGACGGACAGGTGGTTACGGAGTCGGTGAACCTTCACGTGGGCGCGGACGCGGCGGCGCTGCCAAAGATCACTTCCTTTCAGATTACGGGCGCCAAGAAGGATTACGCGGGGCAAACGATTTTCACGCTGAGCTTTGGGGTACTAAACGCAGAGGAGGTCTCGATCGATCCGCCAGTGTTCCCTCCGTTGCACGGCGCTCCTTCCGGGACGTTCTATGTCAAGCCGGAGAAGACTACGACTTACACTTTGTCGGTGAAGGGGAAGAATGGGCACGTCGCGCATCAGAATCTGACGGTAGAAGTGGCGGCGGGCAAATAACAGGTGCTGAGCCGCCATGTGTAAGCATGCGGGCAGACGCGAATGAGGCGTATAATCACAGCATGAAATCCATCATGCTGGCTCTTGTATTGGCGGGTGGGATTTTGGCCGCGGATGAACTCTCGGACCGGGCGGCAATCGAGAAAACCATCGCGGGATTAAACGGCCCTGCCCGAGCGGGCCTGTTCACCGCCGACTTCGAGGATCAGGCGTCGTTAGCTCGCTTCAGGGCGCCCGCCAGCGCCGACCAAGTGGTGATCTCGAAGGACCCTTGGGGTGAAGCAGTCTGGATCCCCGCAGGGATGCCCGGGGAGCGAATCAAAGCCGCGAAGATCCGGTTCGTGGCACCCGACGTCGCTATAGCCGACGTAATAGGGAATCGTAGGGCGGTCGTAGTGCTGAGGAAAGAATCGTCAGTTTGGAGAATCGCTTCGATTCGCCTGCTCGCGGAAAACTAGGCAACACGCGCGCTGAGTTTTAGAGGTTCCACGCGGGATTCGCTTAACGACTCATTCAAGTCGACCCCTTTGAGCGTGATCGAATGGCGGCCGTTATCGGCGCGGGTGACGAAACCGCCTTCCTTCAGATACCAGAGCGTGAATTCGAGATGTTCCTTGGGAACGCCCAGCAAGTCCTCAAATTCCTTGAGGTTCATGGACGGCTGGTCGGGCTGGGCGATGCGTTTGCGATAGAGCAGGGCGAGAATGCCGGCGCGTTTACGGCGCTCCGCGTCCACGCCTTGGGACGATGTGGTCTGATCGAAGATTTTCCAGTTCAGGCGGCGGGTGGCGCGATGCTCGATGTCGAACGCGGCGCGCTTTTCAGGGTCCCCGAGTACTTGATAGGAGGCGGTAAGAGCATGAAAAGTCTCGGAACTGCCGGTTTCGTGATTATCGGGATGGAAGCGCTGCGCCAGGATCCGGTAGACGCGATGGACGGTATCAAGGTCAGCATTAGGGCTGATCTGCATCGTTTCGTAATGATCTACAAATAACTCCATTTGTCATATCAGTTATCGGTCAAAACGAGCAGGGTGTGAAATAGCGGGATGGTACTTTTTTGAACGAACGAAAGTTCTATACAAAAAGGCCGTTCTTATGCGCGGTAAGAACGGCCGGGTGATTCAGATATCTAAGCGCCGGCATGGTCTGTTCCCCGCGAACAAAGCGCCTGAACAAGATCCAGCCGGCGCGGCTCCAGCAGAAAAACGCAGGAGGTTAGCTGCCTTGAGACGCCGCACCGTTCATCACGGACGCGATCGAACTGAAGATCGTGCTGATGCTGGTGGCAACATTCGGCATAATGGCGCCCGCCGCTACAGCGACGAAGCCGGCCATCAGGGCGTATTCAATCAAATCCTGGCCTTTTGTTTCTTTCCAGGACTGTTTCAAACGGAGCGAAAGGAGCGTGAGTGCTTGCATAGGTAGATCCTACCCGCTATTGCGTGTCCTCACACTCGGCCAAAGACCTCAACTAAATTCGAGAAGTTCTCCTAAGTTTGAGGGGTACAACAGTACTAGTGGGGGTGGTTCGTACTAAGCAACGCGGGAGTCGTCGATTTTCAAGGGCTGGTTGGGGTGGGCGGCAAGCGTCTCAATCAGTTCCACGCCTTTGAGAGTGATGGAATGGCGTGCGCTATCGGTGCGGAGGAGATATCCCCCTTCTTTGAGATACCACAGGCTGAATTCGAGCTTCTCACGAGGCATCCCCAGCAGATCGAGCAGATCCCGCAGGCCCATGGCGGGCTGATCGGGCTGGGCGATGCGTTTGCGATAGAGGATGGTGAGAATCTCATGGCGCTGGCGATGCTCATCCGCCAGGTTCGCCGCTGGATTAGGGGCGGACGTCGACTGGTCGAACTGCTCCCGTTTGGCTTGTTGAGCCGAAGCGTGCCGCGAGTTGCGATGCTGCGTGTCGTAGAGGGCGCGCTTCTGGGGATCGCTCAGCGTCTCATAGGCTTCCACGATCACACGAAATGCGGCTGCGTCGCCCGTATCCTGGTTATCCGGATGAAAGCGCTGGGCTTGCACGCGATAGACGCGATGGACGGTCTCCTGATCCGCATTGGGGCTGATCTGAAGGGTCTCATAATAGTCGACGAGCACTAGGGTTAGTATCGACCAAAATTCCTTGCTGGTCTATAAGGTGTTTTGCTGAGAAGTGCGGCGCCACGAGCCGGACCGCTCCCGATGGTCGCGCCTCTATTTAGGCGCTGCTGTTTCAGCGATATCGTTACCACCCCGCAAACCGCGCGATCCCCGGCGTGACGGACGGGTTCATAACCCTTGGCGTAAGCGTGGGACACTACAAGGCTTTTCTAGCGGCGTTGACGAGATGCAACGCAGAGTCCGCGTCGGTTGAGAGCGCGGTCAGATGTCCCATTTTCCGGCCTGGGCGGGGGGCTAGTTTTCCGTAAAGATGGAGCTTCACATCGGGATGCGCGAGGGCGGATTGCCAGTTCGGCTCATGACCAGTCCATACGTCGCCAAGGAGATTCGCCATGGCGGCCGGACGGAGCAGTTCCGTGGACCCCAGCGGCAATCCGCAGACCGCGCGCAGCTGCTGTTCGAACTGACTGGTGACACTGGCATCGAAGGTCAGATGTCCGGAATTGTGCGGGCGCGGGGCCAGCTCATTAATCAGCAATCGTCCGCCGGGCTCGACGAAAAATTCGACGCACAGGACGCCGACCACGTCGAGCGCTTCGAGCACGGCCCGAGTGATCTCGCGGGCTTCGCGCGCGACGGCGTCGGTGACCGCGGCTGGTGAGATCGAAATATCGAGGATCTGGTGCCGATGGCGATTTTCGATGACGCCCCAATCGGCGTAAGCCCCGTCGGCGCCGCGCGCCGCGACCACGGAAACTTCGCGGTCGAAGGCGACCAGCGCTTCGAGAACGGCCGGAACGTGTCCGATAGAAGACCAAGCCGGTTCGGCCTGTGCGGGCGAAGTGATGCGGACCTGCCCCTTGCCGTCGTAACCGAAGTCGGCGGTTTTCAGGATCGAAGGACACCCGAGGTCAGCCACTGCGCGGCCCAGTTCTTCCGGGGTCGTAACGGTGCGAAAAGGAGTCAGCGGCAGACCGGCTTTCGTGAGAAACGTCTTCTCGCGGATGCGATGCTGGGTGGTGTGGAGCACCTCGCCTCGGGGCCGGACCGGCGCGTGTTCAGCAGCGGCTTGCGCGGTGGGAGCGGGAACGTTCTCGAACTCGAACGTCACGACGCTGACTGCCGCGGCGAAGCGGCGCACGGCATCGAGATCGTCATAAGGAGCGATCACTTCGAGATCGGCCACCTGACCGGTGGGCGTGTCGGCGTCGGGCGAAAAGGTGTGGACGCGGTAGCCCATGCGGCGGGCGGCGATCGCGAACATGCGGCCGAGCTGTCCACTGCCCAGGACGCCTACCGTTGCGCCCGGAAGCACTGCTTTCATGCGACTGCTTTCATGCCACTTCCGGACCCTTTGGGGCCTGACTCTTGGGAGTTTTCTGCAGCGTGTCCTTGAGAACCTTCGCGGTTTGTTTTTCGCGGAACTGGCGGAGCTTCTCTCGCAGCTCGGGGCGCGAATTGGCGAGGATCGAGATAGCGAGCAGGGCGGCGTTGATCGCGCCGGCCTTCCCGATGGCCAGCGTGCCGACCGGCACCCCAGCGGGCATCTGGACGATCGACAGCATCGAATCCAGACCCTTCAGAGCCTTGCTCTCGATAGGCACGCCGAGCACCGGCAGAACAGTATGCGCGGCGGCCATCCCGGGCAGGTGAGCAGCGCCCCCGGCGCCCGCGATGATGACTTCGAGTCCACGCTCGGCGGCCCCGGTGGAATATTCGGCCAGCAGCTTGCGGAGTGCGATGCGCGGACACGATGCGGGATTCATGGGGCACACCGAATTCGGCGAGCGTCTTGCTCGCGTGGGTCATCGTTTCCCAATCGGACTTGCTGCCCATGATGACGCCTACGAGCGGTTTTTCGTCCATGGTTAATTATGTCCTGTCTGCCCGCTCCCTGACGGTCGCGGCTCCGGAGCCGCCATACGTCAGTATGCGGGCAGTTACTATTGACCCTGCGCCAACGTATAGCCGGGTTTCCCGTCGAACGTGCGCAACCCCACGGTCATCACCACGGTGAGGCCGAGGCCCATGATGCGGCCCATCAGCGCTCCGATCTGGGGAGGCGTCGCCACGCCTGCCGACTTGAAGCGGCAGCGGAAATTATCGGTGCAGAATGTCTCGGGCGAGCCGTCCGGCCACACCTTCACGCCGCGATTAGCAATCACTTCGAGCGTGAGGCTGTCACCCGAGGCCTTACCGACAATAGCGGCAAGATCGTTGGGAGTCTTGGCGGCCCATTCGATGTAGACGTCAATGCCGACCAGTTCTTTCTTGACGTCGAGCGGCAGCCTTCTCCGCCGCAACCGAATGCGCGGGCTTGGCCACGTATTTCACCGCCTTCAACGTCTGCGGAAGCTGACCGAGACGCGCGACGACGGCGTCGGCGAACTCCTTGGTCCCGACCTTTTCTTTGCTAGTACCTTCCTTGAAAATGTCGTACGTGTGGACGCCGTCCTCCATGGTGCGAAGCCAGGCGTTGTGTACGCGCTCCGCCGCATCGTGCTGTCCGATGTGGACCAGCATCAGCACGCCTCCGAGCAGCAGACCCGACGGATTGGCCAGATTCTGACCGGCGCGGCGCGGGGCGGAGCCATGAATCGCTTCGAACATCGCGCACTGGCTGCCGATATTGGAGGATCCGGCCAGGCCCACCGATCCGGCGATCTGCGCGGCGACGTCGGACAACACGTCGCCATAGAGATTCGGCATCACGATCACGTCGAAGGCCTCCGGCGTGTCGGCCATTTTCGCGGCGCCGATGTCCACGATCCAATGTTCCTTTTCAAGCTCCGGATACTCGACGCCGATCTCGTCGAAAATCTTGTGGAAGAGTCCGTCGGACATCTTCATGATGTTGTCTTTGGTGAAGCACGTCACCTTCTTCCGGTTGAATTGACGCGCGTACTCGAACGCGTAGCGGACGATCTTTTCGGAGCCGGGCCGCGAGATCAGCTTCAGGGACAGCATCTCGTCGCTGGACGCCTGATACTCGATGCCGGCGTAAAGATCCTCTTCGTTCTCGCGCACGATGACCAGATCCATCACCGGATGCTTGGTGCGCACAAACGGATGATAGGACCGGCAGGGGCGAATATTGGCGTACAGGCCGAGCGTCTTCCTGGCCGTCACGTTCAGACTCTTGAAACCGCCGCCCTGGGGGGTAGTGATCGGGGCTTTCAGGAAAACCTTGGTGCGGCGCAGGGATTCCCACGCGCTGGGCTCGATGCCGGCGGAGTTGCCGCGCAAATAGACTTTTTCGCCGATTTCAATAGTTTCGATGTCGAGCGCCGCGCCTGCCTCCTTCAAAATATGCAGAGTCGCGGCCATGATTTCAGGGCCAATGCCGTCGCCATGAGCGACTGTGATAGGGGTGGGAGTTGCCATAGATGCCAAACTTATTACGATAGCAGGGGGAAGGAGCCGGAAGCCAGAAGAAGTAGCCAGTAGCCAGTAGCCAGTAGCCAGTAGCCAGAATACGGAAAGACTAACGACCTCGATGTACGATTCCCCTATGGCGCTGAGAAGTTATTCTGGCTACTGGCTACTGGCTCCTGGCTACTTCTTCTGCGTGAGCCTCTCCAGATCCGCGGGATTCATCCTCAGCTCCTTCGCGATCAGCGCGGCAGGCGATAAGGCCGACTTCGTGACTCCTTCACCGGCGTGATGCTGGGTTTTTGTGAGCATGTGATACAACTCATGCGCCAGCACGCGGCCGAGGGCTCGGCCTAGGATGGAGTCGCGCTGCTTCCATTGGGCTCCGGACATGGCGGGTGCGATGGAGCTAGTCACCTTATCGCATTCCACCTCGCTGAACGGCAGCACGGCGCCGTCCGAGATATGCGTATAGGCGTAATATCCTCGCTCGTCCGGCAGATAGGGGAAGGGCTGAAGGATGCACGCGCCGTGGAAGTGGACGACGACCAGGCTCTCAAAAGTGTCTGAAGAGTGGACGTCCCCGATCATCCGCCAGTCCACTTTGATGCCGGATCCGCCCACGATGGATGAGACTTCGCGCTCCATCGCATCCAGGGATTTCGGTGAATAGGCGTCGTCGAACTGGAGGATCAGTGTTACCGCCGAGGCCGCCCGGGCGGGGGCCAAGGCGCAGAAGATCGCCAGCAAGGTCGCGCAAACAAGGCGCATAGTTCCCTCCTCCGCCCGGCATGGGGCGAAGAATCTGAATCAATACTACACTAATCGGCGATTTGCGCGGGAACTTCAGGTGTGATCTGGTGACTCGGGAAGAATCGGAGGTATAGGTAGTGCACTCCGTAGAGTGCGCAGCCCGCTGCCACGGCATAAATTGCGTTACTGACGGCGAGGACGCCCACGGTGGTCACCAGGAACGCCGCGGAATCGATCACGCGCATGCGCGGGAGACGATGCCAGGTGCTCCAGTCAAGCAGGTTGAAACCCATCCAGGCGGTGACGCCGGCCAATGCCGCCAACGGCACTTTCGCGACCAATCCAGCGCCGAACCAGAGAAACGTGCAGAGAAACGCCGCGTGCAGCAGATTCGATAGCCGGGTAGTGGCGCCGCAGCGAATGGCGGCGACGCTGCGCGCGGGAATGCCGACGCTCAAAGGCGCTCCAAAGAGCCCGGCGCAGATGTTGGCGATGCCGTAGGCGCCCAACTCGCGATCCGCGTCGCTGCGTTTCAGGAACTGGTGGCGGCCCCTGAAATGTTCCACCACGCGGGAGGTCAGCAGCAGGTTGATCGAAGAAACCACAGCCAGTCCGAACGCAGCCGAGAGAACCGTATATGCGTCTCCCGCGGCCCAGGTGAAACTGGCTAGCGGCGGCATCGTGAGAGGCAGAGATCCGACCTCGGCTTCATGAAACCCGAAGACCTTCACCGCGCCATAGGCAACCAAAACGCCCACCAGCGGAGCCGGAACCAGCTTCGTAAAGCGGCCGCAAAGCGTAGCCGTCAGGATCACCGATAAGCCCAGAATGATGGGTGGCCAGTGCGCGGCCGGAACGCGTCCTAGAATATCGAATCAACTGAGCGAGAGGGCTTTCTCCGGCCGGTTTCGCCACTCCCAAAATCACGGGAAGCTGAGAGATGACCATAATCCCGCCGATGCCGCAGGAAAATCCCGTGACGACGGTATGGGGGACCTTGGAAATATACCGCCCCAGCCGCAGGACGCAAAACACCATCATGAAAACCGAGGCGACAATGGAAACCTTCGCCGCGCCGCTGATTCCTTGCTGTTTCACGGCGGCGGCAATGAAGAAGATTGTGACGCTGCTGGTGCCACCGATGAGCAAAGGATTCCGGCCGAGGAGCACTGTGATGGGAGCAGTGATTACCGACGTCAGCACGCCCAGCATCGGTGGCAGTCCCATGGCCGTAGCCATCGCTAGACCGTACGGCAGCGCAATGAGCGCGGCAATCACACCGCCGAAGCAATCACCAGCAAACAACCGCCAGCTATACCGGCGGGCATGTCGAAACATTAAGACTCCCCAGGGAGCGCACAGCGCGGGGCGCGATCAAAATCTATCTTAAAATAAATCACGCCCCGCTGAAGCCGCGGCTCTCGAGATCCTACCGAGCCGCGACCACAGGGAGCGGTGTTTTCCAAATGGATTGTCTGGCCGCCTAAGCCATTACTTTGAGAAACGCGGTCTTGAACTTGGCCATCTCATCCTGCGTTCCCACCGACACGCGGACCGAAGTGGGCCAAACCGGCCACGGACGGCCGATGTAGACCTTTTCGTTGCGAAGGGCCATGATGACCTCGGTGGCCGGGCGCTTCACATCAACCATGAACTTGTTCGAAACCGACGGCACTGTTTTGTAGCCGTGCTTTTCGAGGAACGCGAGCGTATCCTCACGGATCGTCTTGATCCTCTCCCGGCGTTCCGGAATCAGCGTCTTCACTTTGAGACTCGCATTCGCCGCGACCATGCCGGTCGTCGGCAGTGCGCCCGCACTGTACGCCCCGATTTTCTCGAGCAGGTCGGGCCGGGCAATCGCCGCACCGGCGCGGATGCCCGCCATTCCGTAGATTTTCGAGAACGTGCGGAGGATGATCACGTCTTTATCGGCGGCTACCATATCGGAGCACGGCGAAATGCCCGCCAGGTGGTAGTACGCCTCATCGATCATGATGACCGAACCCTTGGGCTTGTTCGCTACCGCCCACTCGATATCGGACTTCTTGGTGATCGAGCCGGTCGGATTGTTCGGATTACAAATATAGATCAGACCCGCGTCGGGACTGGCCGCGACCATCGCCTTAACGTCGTGCGAGTAATCCTTCATCAGCGGAACGCGGATCGTCTTCGCGCCGAGAAATTTCGCCGCGCCCGCTCCCTGCTCGTACCCCGGATCGGCCATGACGAAAGGCTTGCTCGGAGAACAGAACGCGAGCACCGCCTGATGCAGAGGCGCGCTCGATCCCGCGTAAGCTCTGACGTAAGTCGGCTTCACACC
Organism: Bryobacterales bacterium; assembly: GCA_963813145.1. Taxonomy (GTDB): domain Bacteria; phylum Acidobacteriota; class Terriglobia; order Bryobacterales; family Bryobacteraceae; genus Palsa-187. Next base: position 469,624 of record CAWEXX010000004.1, on the reverse strand, counting down.
TTCCTGCTCCGCCAGCGTCTCCGTCATGCTGAACGTTTCCTGATACAGGTAGCGTCCACCATTGGCGGCAGCCTTGTGAATCGCTTCCAGCGCTTCCACGCAAGGCCCCATCGGATTCTCGTTCGCGTCGATCTTCACCGCGCCCTCGGGAATGCCGCCCTTGACCATCGAGAGCTGCGCCATCGCGGGTTCATTCATAAACGGCAGTGCCGAGCCGGCGGCGATCATCGACGCCAGACGGCCGAAATTCCGACGCGAAAACCCGCGTGCGGCTAATTCTTTACTTTGCTCGACGGTGAGCATAGGGTACACCTCCTTTGGAATGTGGCTAACTGTTTCAACAAGAATACTCCGGTTAAGAGCTTACTGTCGATAAAAATATTCTATCGGGTTCATCAGCCAAATGGCGAGCGGGCAGGACGACGAACCAGGCGGCCACTCCCAGTACTACCGTCAAAGCGGCTAGCAAATTGAAAATCGTGTCGTAGGATCCGGTCGATCGCAGCGTCTCCGCCAGCAGCAGCGGCCCCACCGCGGAAGCGAAAACGGTCATCATCTGCGCGCAGCCCTGAATCCTTCCCAAGTGCGCCCGCCCGAAAACCTGCCCCCACACCGAGAAAAACACCACCGTGACGACGCCCCCGGCGATTCCCATGATGGCTCCATATGTAAGGACATGCGTAAACGTTCGGACTAATGGCAAAAGAACCAACGCCATTGCCAGCGCCGCCATGCCCAGCCCGGTCAGCCGCTGAATCGGCCATTTCGTAGCCAGCCATCCGCCTCCGAAATTCGCGAGCAGCCCCAGCATTGTACTGATGACCAGAACCTGGTGGTAAACCGACGCGTCGAAGCCTCGCTGCACCAGGATCGATTCGTTGAACAGCGAGATGCCGGAGTAGACCAGCCCGAACAACGAACTGGAGAGTGCGAAAATCCAGAACGCCGGCGTGCGCAACGCCTCGCCCGTCGTCAGGTCGCTGAGTTTGGGCGCCGGTTCTGAAACGCCGTCGAGTTCGAGCCCGCGATCCTCCGGCTGATTGCGGACGATCAGCCACGAAAGCGGCGCGACGACGATCAGTAGCACCCAGCCCACGCTACCCCAGGTCGGCCGCCATCCATATTTAAGGACCGCCGCCCCCACGCTCGGAAACGCCGCGATGAATCCGATACCCACCAGCAGCGCGTAGACGCCCATCGCCAGGTTAAGCCGCCGCGCGAACCATTTTCCGACCAGCGCGAGGCTCACCACCGAGAGCGCGCTTTGTCCAAACCCCCGAGTCAGTGTAATCGCGATCGAAAGCGCCGTGATCCCCTGCATCGACCGCATCCCCACAACGGTCGCACCCAGAAACAGAACCGTCAGCGTGAGCACGATTCGCGATCCGTAGCGGTCCAGTAAACGCCCGCAAGGCAAGCAAAACGCCGCGCCAATCAGCGTCGCCCAAAGATTAATGGTTGCGTAAGTCACCCGGTCGATGTGCAAATCGGCCAGGAGCGGCTCCGTAATCAACCCCAGCCCCTGCGTGCGCCCCGGAAGGGTAGCCACCATCGCGAGCGCCGCCATCGCCAGATTCGCCCACCCGTAATAAACCCGCATCACTTAAGTTTAGCCACCCGCGGCTCTGGCGCACCTATTCCCGCAGCTCCACGCTCCGGACCGCTCCTGCTAGTCGCGGCTCTGAAAGGCCCGCGACTAAACAGAGCCGCGACCCGCAGGAGCGGTCCGGAGCAGTTTTCACATAGCCTGGTCAGTGTGGGGCTAGCTGTCTGAACCGCGACCGTCAGGGAGCGGATAGACGCTACCCCCTCCGCGCCACCACCTCAAAATTGCTACTGACCCTCTTCACCCCCGGCACCCTCACCAACCCCTCATCGACAACCCGCGCCACTCGATACCCTAATCGCCACCCCGGAAACAACCCCGCGAGCGGCGTAGAAACAAAATCATAATATTCAAACCGCGCCTCAAGCCCCGCCCCAGAAAAACACTCCGCCGTCGACCGAGGAGCCAACTGACGCTCATTGGGCGACTGATACCGAAGCATCAATCGAGGAAACAGCAACTCCCCAATCGCCCCCGACAACCGATACCGACTCGGATCCAGCGAATAAAACACCCCTCCCGGCTTAAGAATCGCCGCGATCTGCCGAGCCAGCTCCGGCACCGTATCCGGCAAATGATGCAAAAAGAAAATCGCAATCACGACGTCGAAGGACCCCGCCCCGATCTGCGCACTCTCTAGAGTCCCCTCGACAAAACTCAAATTCTTCACGCTCACAGAATCGGCGCGAGCCTGCCGGATCGCCGAAGGCGACAAGTCCAGACCCACCAGCTCTCCGACATGCGGAGCCAGCAACAACTCTGTATCGCCGATCCCGCACCCCAGACTCAGAACGCGCGAGTTCTTCCCTGCCCCCGTAAGCTTGAGAATCCTCCGGACCATGTGCTCCCGCAGCGCCCGCACCGCGGGCTTGGCAAAATGCGATTGCGCGAATCCCGAATAAAGTTTCTCGTGATACTCAATTTCGCGCTGAAGGTCTGAGGACAAAGCTACTGTGGATTCCCGCCAGTCGGCCCAGCGCCGCCACCACGCCCCCCTCGACCAGGGTTCGGTTTCGGCAAAGGCTTCCTGGGCAGCATCTCTTCCCGAGTCGCCGCGTTATATACGAACGACGCCACAATCGCCGAAATCTGCATCATGTCGCTCTTCTGGATGCGATCGTAAACATCCATGTTCGAATGATGCGTGAACGTCTCATACTCGAGCGGGTCCTGAATAAACTGGAATCCTGGCAGCCCCACGCCGTCGAACGACTGATGATCCGTCCCGCCCGTATTGCGAATCGTGATCCTGCCCTCCGTCAAATCCTTCAGCGGCGCGAACCATTGTTCGAAAATCGGCCGAGCCATGTCATTGCCCTGCAAATAAATTCCGCGCACTTTGCCGGTCCCGTTGTCGATGTTGAAATACGCAGCGAGTTTCGCGTGCTCCGCCGTCGGCTTCATCGTCGCCGGATCGGCGAAATGCTCTTTCACGTACGCGCGCGATCCCAGCAGCCCTTCCTCTTCCCCGCCCCAAAGCCCCATGCGAACCGTGCGGTCCATCTTGACATTCAGCGTCTTCAGAATTCGCAGCACTTCAATCATGACCGCGCTTCCCGCCGCGTTATCCGTCGCGCCCGTCCCCGCATGCCAGCTATCCAGATGCGCCCCGATCATCACGATCTGATCTTTATGCGGACCCGACCCGGGAATCTCACCCACCACGTTCACCGAATCCATCCGGTCGTCGTAAAACTTGGTCTGGATATTGAACTCCAGCTTCACTGGAATCTGGTGCGCCAGCAGCCGGCAGATGCGATTGTAGTGCTCGGGCGTCACCACAACCGCCGGACCGGCCTGCTCCGCCTTCGGATCGTACGACCCTCCGCGCCCCGCGATAAAATTCCCACCGTCGCTGAACCCCTGCCCGCTCCTCATGATCACCAGCGGCTGCTCCTCTTTGAGGAACGCGTCGAGCTTCGTCTGAAACTCGCGCCCCCCGCCGCCACGCCCTCCGCGACCTCCACGGCCGCCCGCTCCCGGGTCCGGAGCCTTCTCAATCGCCGCCAATTCCGCCTCGGTATATCGCTCCCCGCGAGCCTTCTCATGCATCGCCAGATCCCGAGGCGCGCCGATCAGCAAAATCTTGCCCTTCAATTTGCCTTTATACTTTTCCAGGTCCGCTTCCGTAGCCAGCGCGTCCACCTGAATCGCGTCGCCGACCACGGTCCCGTTCGTGCTCCCCGTCCACGCCGTCGGATAACCGATCAGCGGCATGTACTGCGGCGCGATCATCCCTCCCGAGAAATGCGTGACCTCCCAGCCCTTCCCGAACGGCCCCCATTTCTCCTGATGCGCGCTGATCCCCCAATCCGCCAGCTGCTTCACCACCCAGTCGGCGGCCTTGAAATACCCCGGTGAATTCGCGAGGCGCGGCCCGTTCACATCGGTCAGATAAAACTCCGTGTCCATCACCTTGGAGTTCTGAAACGCCTCATCCTTGATCCGGTGCAGCGTAGCCAAATCCACCTGCGCCGGCACCGCCATCGCAAAAATACAAACCAAACTGAGCGAGCGAACCATCATAGAAAACTCCCCGGTCTTTCATCAACAAACCACTCACATTTCTCCACTGCCGCCCCCTGAGCCGCGACCGTAAGGAAGCGGGCAGACGAGCAAAATCCACGTCCCCTCATCTAGTCGCCCACGCCTGAGCCTTAGGCTTCGGCATCCGAGGCAGCGCCTCCGCCCGCATCGCCGTGTGATAAGCGAACGCAGCCATAATCGCCGCGCTCTGCATCACATCGCCCTTCTGCACGCGATCGTAAAAATCCATATTCGAATGGTGCGTCCGCGTCCCGTACTCCATCGGTTCCTGCATGAACCCAAACCCGGCCAGCCCCGCATACGTGAACGAAGTATGATCCGTGCCACCCGGAGCCCCGTTCGGAGGCGAACTCGCCCCGCCCACCACCGTCGCCCCCAGATCTCCAAACGGTTTGAGCCAAGCCGTGAAGATCGGCACTAGCGCGTCATTGCCCCCCACGCTAATCCCGCGAAATTTTCCCGTGCCCGTGTCGCTGTTGAAATAGGCGACCAGCTTGTCGTACTCCGGCTTGGTCTTCATGTCCGCCCGATCCGCGAAGTGATTCTTCACGTACGCAATCGATCCCAGCAGCCCTTCTTCCTCGCCGCTCCACAGCGCGATCCGCACCGTCCGGTCCATTTGCACATTCAGCGATTTCAAAATCCGCATCGCCTCCATCGCCACCGCCGACCCGGTTCCGTTGTCCGTGGCCCCCGTCGCCCCGTGCCAGCTATCGAAGTGTCCGCCGATCATCACGATCTCGTCCTTCTTCGCGCCCCCCGGAATCTCGCCGACAATATTGAACGACTCTTCTTCCCTGTCCCCGAACTTCGCCCGAATATCGAACTCCAGCTTCACCGGAATCCCGTGCTCCAGCAGCCGTACGATCCGGTTGTAATGTTCGGGCGTAATCACCACGCCCGGCGCCGGAATCGGCTCGCCGAACTTGTAGGATCCGCCGCTAGTCCCGAACACCGTGCCGCCATCCGACCCGTTGACAGTCGGCTGCACGACCACCGCCGGCTTTTCTTCGATCAGAAACTTCTCCACCGCCGCCCGAAATTTGCGCAAATCCGCCGGACTCATAGCCGCTGCCGAAGCCGCGATGGGAGGCCCGAATCCGCCCCGCCCGCCCGGCGTGAACATCGTCCGCTGCTGCAATTCTTCTTCTGTAAGCCGGTGCGCCTGCGGAGTCATCGATATCTGCAAATCCTTGGGAGGCGCGGTCAGCACCATCTTCCCTCGCAGCTTTCCCTTGTATTTGTCCAAATCCGCCAAGGTACTGAGGGGCGCATAAATCGCATCGCCCTTCACCAGCCCGTCGGTGCCCGAAGTCCACGCCAGCGGATACCCAATTAGGGGCGAATACACCGGCTCCGTCATGTGCCCTTCGTAGTGCGTGTAATTCCAGCTGCGCCCGAACTTGCCCCACGGCTCCTTATTGACGTTCACCAGCCCGTAGCCCTTCAATTCACCAACCGCCCAATCCGCCGCTGAATTGAATCCAGTCGAGTTGGTCACGCGAGGCCCGTTCACATCGGTCAGATAGAACAGCGTCTCCATAATCTTCGAATTCTGGAGCGCCTCGGCCCGAATCTTGTGCACAACCGCGAGATCCGCCTTGTCCTGAGCCCAAGCCGCACCCGCGAGCATAATGATTAAGCAGCACCGCATATTCACAAGAGCATATTACAATTCGATAGAAGCCCGCTTCCGTTCGCGCAATTGAACCGCGACCGTCAGGGAGTCGGGCAGGCGAACAAGTGCGAATCACCATTTCTAAAGAGAACTACCTGAAGGCCATCGCCGAAGCCGAAGGCGAAGGCGAAACAGTAATCGCCGCGACCCTGGCCCGCTGGCTCAAAGTCTCCGCACCCGCAGTCACCATGGCGATCCGCCGCCTCAAGCGCGACGGCCTGATCCACGTAGCCCCCGACGGCGAAATTACCCTTAAAAAACAAGGCCGCGAAATCGCCGACCGAGTCCTCCAGCGCCATCACCTGATCGAGCGTATGCTCACAGAAATCTTCGGCATGGAATGGTACAAGGTCCACGAAGAGGCCGAGCAACTGGAGCACGCGGTCTCCTCCGATTTCGAGCGCCGTTTAATCGAAAAACTAGGCCAAAGCGAGTCCTGCCCCCACGGCAACCAAGCCGGTGTAGACCGGCCTCAAGACCGCCGCGACCGCGGCTGGACCCCTCTCGACGAGCTCGCAGCCGGCGCGACAGCCAAAGTAATGAGCGTCTTCGAACGCGACCGCTCCCTGCTCGAATATCTGGACGCCCTAGGCATCCGCCCCTCCGCCAACCTGGAAATGGTCACCCGCAATTACGACGACACTCTGACGCTCAAGGTCGCCGGCAAACCAGTCCAGCTAGGCACCACCGCCGCCGCTAAAGTTTGGGTCGCGTGATAGTGTTTGGGGATGAGAAGATTCAGTTTGCTCTTGCTGGCCGCCGCCCTGATCGCGTCCGCCGCCGATGTGACCAATGACCTGAAGCTTTACCCCGGCGCCAAACTCGACGCCAAGGCCAGCGCCGACGCCTCCTCGGCAACCCCAGGTAAGCAGTCGGAGGTGTACACAATCGCCGATCCGCTCGATAAGGTCTACGCGTTCTATAAAGACAAGTACAAAGAGATCACCATGGGCAGCGGAGGGCCCAAGCTGCCCTCCGGACAGCAGGTAAAATGGTACTTTTTCATCCTCGACGGCGGCACAACCTTAGCCAACTCCAAATATTGGATGAAAATTCAACACCCCTACGTCGGCGGCGCGGACGGCAAGGATGTACGTGACCTCACGGTAATACAGACAGTTCGGTCGAAATAGTGGGGCAGGTCCCCGACCTGCCAGCAAGAAAGACGGAACAAATCGGCAGCAGACCGAGTATCGTCTTGGTGTGACCCCCACTCAGCCCGTCACCCAGGTCCCCAAGCCCCTCCGTCTGTGGCCCGGCGTCCTAGCCGTGACCCTCCAGTGGCTCCTATGGTTCGTCCTCCCCAAAATCTGGCCCGATGGCCTTTTATACTCCGTCTTCGGTGGACTCGCCCTCGGATTAGTGATCATCATTTGGTGGGCCTTCTTCAGCCGCGCCCCGATCGTCGAGCGCTGGGCCGCCATCGTCCTGATGATTGGCGCTGTGGCCATCACAAAACGCGTCGTTCACCCCTCGATCGCCAACGGAATGATGGGCATGATGCTGCCAGTCTTCGCCGTTCCAGTCCTGAGCCTCGCCTTCGTAGTCTGGGCAGTGGCGACCAGCCGCCTTTCAAATCCGGTTCGCCGCGTGTCCCTGCTTGCGACCGTTCTGCTAGCCTGCGGTGCGTGGACGCTGGTACGAACCAACGGCATCACCGCTGAAGCCGCCTCCGATTTCAAATGGCGCTGGGCGCCGACCGCTGAGGATCGCCTCCTTTCCCAAGCCGTCAGCCTGCCTGCGCCGATCCCAGCCGTGACCGTCGCGATGAAGCTCCCCGCAGAGCCTGTCCCAGCCCCGGCCGCACCCGCACCTGCTCCGGTCCTGACCAAGACGTTACCCGACTGGTCCGGCTTCCGCGGACCCCACCGCGACGGCATCATCCCCGGCGTCCGTATCGAAACCGACTGGTCCAAGTCGCCTCCCGTCAAGATCTGGCGGCGACCCATCGGCCCCGGCTGGTCGTCCTTCGCGGTCCACAACGGACTCCTCTACACCCAGGAGCAGCGCGGCGCCGACGAACTTGTCTCCTGCTACAACCTGGCCACCGGCGAGCCCGTGTGGGCCCATCATGACCCAGTCCGGTTCTGGGAGTCCAACGCCGGCCCCGGTCCGCGCGGCACTCCGACTATTCACAACGGCCGCGTATACACCCTGGGCGCCACCGGAATCGCCAACGCGCTCGACGCGGCAACCGGCGCCGTTGTCTGGACCCGCAACGCATCGGCCGACACCGGCAGGAAGGTCCCCGAGTGGGGCTTCTCCAGTTCGCCTTTGGTAGTGGACGACCTCGTAATCATGGCCGCCGCCGGCAAACTAGTCGCCTATAACATAGCCACCGGCGAGCCTCGCTGGTTCGGCCCGGATGGCAAATACGGCTACAGTTCGGCGCATCTTTTAACAATTGACGGAGTTAAGCAAATCCTCCTGACCGCAGGACCCGGCGCGACCAGCGTCTCCCCAGTCGACGGCTCGCCCCTCTGGGAGCACCCGCTGCCCGCGTTCGCCCGAATCGTACAGCCGGCCATAATCTCGGAAGGCGACCTCCTGGTCGGGGAAGGCGAAGGAAATAAGATGCACCGCATCGCCGTCACCCACTCGCCCGCCGGCTGGACCGTCGAAGAGCGCTGGACCTCCATCGGCCTCAAACCTTACTTCAGCGACTTCGTCGTCCACAAAGATCACGCCTACGGCTTCGACGGCTCCATCCTCTCATGCATCGACCTCAAGGACGGCAAACGCTCCTGGAAAGGCGGACGCTACGGCAGCGGCCAGTTAGTCCTGCTACCCGATCAGGACGTGCTGCTGGTTCTCGCCGAGGAAGGCGACCTGGCGCTGGTCGCCGCAGCCCCCGACCAGTTCAAAGAACTCGCGCGCGTCCCCGCGATCGAAGGCAAAACCTGGAACCACCCCGTCCTGGCAGGCGACACGCTGCTAGTCCGAAACGGCCAGGAAATGGCCGCCTTCCGCCTGTCCCTGACGCGCCAGTCGCCCTAACAGACGATTTTCGTGGCGCACGCCCGCGGCTTACGAGTCTCTATTCGACGCCTGTAGCTCAAGCTTCGACAAGGTGCCTTTCAGAACCGCGACCATCGGGAGCGGTCAACCTATTGACATGCTCAAAATGTCCGCATCCGAACATTCCGACCCCGGAACTGAACGCCCCCTCAGGTAAACCCAAACACAACACACTACTTACCAGCGGCTCCCGGCGTGCATCCCACGTAGCCTTGCTCTCTGCCCTCCGCTATTCGGAGAGAAAATTCGTACGAGCCCCAGCCCTCTCCGCCGCGCTGCTGCTCACCATCGCCCTCGGTGTCGGCAGCAACGTATCGGTCCACCGCTTCGTCGTAGGACTCACCCGCCCCTCCTCTCCCCTGACCTCGATCGATCGCATCGTTTCTATTTTCAGCCAAGAAGCAGGCCCGCTTTCCTACCCCGACTATCTCTCGCTCCAGAACCGATCCGATCAGTTCGAATGGATCGCCTCGGCCCGCATCTCGCCCACGCCCGTCACGCTGGATGGCCAGTCGGCGATCCTGTCCGTAGCCGCCATAACGCCGCGTTTCGCCGCTCTGCTGAACCTCCCGCTCGACCAAGGGATCGTCATCAGCCACCGCATTTGGCAAACCGAGTTCCGCGAGCATTCTCCCCGCCCGCGGCGCACTCCTAGTAAACCCCCTAACCATCATGCGCGACCATAACTAGGGATATTAGGCGCCGATGAACACAGATGAACGACGATAAGGCCATTTGTTTTCAATCGGCGTTCATCAGCGTTCATCGGCGGCCAATATTCCGCTCCCGCCTTCAGCAGGTATAGTGAGGTAAATCCCCGCTATGATCTTGGGCCGTTCAGAGCCTGACCTTCCTCCCCAACAATGGATCAAAGACCATGACCGCAGCCAATTCCAATCCGACGGATACATGGTCATACGAAATGTCGTTCCCGCGAGCCTCACCCGCAACGCAGTTCGTGACATTGCCGCCTTCCTTGGCGCCGACCTTTCCGACAGCGCGACATGGTACCGCGGCGCGCCCCAGAACGACGGCGTTGTCCCGCTGCACCATGCCCAGTCCCTGTGGGACATCCGGCAGTCCCCGAGTCTCTACCAGGTCTTCACGGAGTTCTTTGGAAACCCCCATCTCATGTTGGATGTCAACCGGTGTATTTTTCGTCCCCCAGTCCATTGGCGCTATCCGGCCATCAGTCACGGCAGTATTCACTGGGACACCGACCCGAAAGCTCCCGGACCGGCTACCTTGCAGTCCCTAGTATTGTTGACCGACGTGAGCCGCAATGGCGGCGGTTTCCAGTGCCTGCCCGAGGTCTATCAAAACCTCGACGCCTGGCTTCAGCGGCACGCGCGCCGCGACGATTTTGATTTCTTCAATCCCGGGTTGAATCATTGGAAGACCACCCAAATCGAGGGTAAAGCAGGCGACGTCATTTTGTGGTCGACCAGGCTGCCGCACGGCACTGCCACCAATTTGTCAAACCGCCCAAGGGTAGCGGCGTTCGTTTCGATGCAGCCTCTTCCCGTCGAGAACCCACAACAGCGTCGAGATTCGATGAAAACCTGGTGGCTTACCAAACGAGCTCCCGATTACTGGCGCGGTCTGCCCGGACAAATTGATCCCGAGCCAGGCGACCCCGCGGTGCTGTCGGAACTGGGCCTGAAGCTAATCGGCGTCCTGCCCTGGTAGCTCGAAGACGTCCGGCGGACGCACAATTCGAATTAGATAGATAATGAGCTATGGAACTCGCCATCGGAATCCGCATAGAAAAGCTCCCGGAAGGCGTCTATCTGGCGACTTCAGATGAGATCCAAGGCTTGGTAGCCCAGGGCCGTACTGTCGCCGAGACGCTCGAGATTGCCCGCGATGTGGCGAGAAAAATAATTGATGCACGCAGAGAACGGGCAGAACCGGAAAACCTGCCCGCCGCGGAAGAGCGAACCGATTACACCATCGTGGTTCCCGTCTAAATGGGCCGATTGTCCGGTTTCCGATACCGGGACATCACACGAAAGCTGCGGGCCGCCGGTTTCCATTTCGACCGTCAAGCGGCTGGAAGCCACGAGATCTGGCACAGCGAATCCACCGGGAGGTACCTCACAGTTCCAAACCACAGCGGAGACCTGCCCGAAGGAACCCTTCGCGCGATTCTGAAACAAGCCGGCATTGAACCCGAAGAATTCCTGCGCCTCTAACCTACAACCCCTTAAAATACCCCACCGTCTCCCTCAACCCATCCTCCAACCCCACCCTCGGCTCCCATCCCAACACCCGCTTAGCCTTCGAAATATCCGGCCGCCTCTTCTTCGGATCGTCCTGAGGCAGCGGTTCGAACGCGATCTCTCCATTCACCCCCATCAGCCTCTTGATCCGCTGCGCAAACTCGAGAATCGTCAGCTCCACCGGATTCCCCAGATTCACCGGATACCGTTCCTCCGACCGGCTCAACTTCACCAGCCCATCCACTAAATCCGACACATAACAAAAGCTCCGCGTCTGCGACCCGTCGCCGAAAATCGTCATCGCAGCCCCCCGCAGCCCCTGATCGATAAACGCCGGCACCACCCGCCCGTCATTCAACCTCATCCGCGGGCCATAGGTATTAAAAATCCGCGCGATATTCGTTCGCACCGCGTAGGTCCGGTTGTAAGCCATCGTGATCGCCTCGGCGTAGCGTTTGCTCTCGTCGTAGCAAGACCGCAGCCCCACCGGATTCACGTTGCCCCAATAAGTCTCCACCTGCGGATGCTCCAGCGGGTCGCCATAACACTCGGATGTCGACGTCAGCAGAAACCGCGCCCCATCCCGCCGCGCCACCTCCAACATATTGCGCGTCCCCGTGGACCCGCTCTCCAGCGTCTCAATGGGATGCGCCAGATACTCCTTCGGGCTAGCCAGCGAAGCCAGGTGCCACACCTGATCGAACTCCCCCGCCACCGTAACGGGACGCGTCACATCAAACTCGAAAAACTGAAACTTGGGATGATCCGCCAGGTGCAGTAGATTGTGCCGCGATCCCGTGATCAGATTATCGACCGCCACCACGCTGTCGCCGTCCGCCAGCAGCCGGTCACAAAGGTGCGAGCCAATAAACCCCGCCGCCCCCGATATCAAATGATTCAAATTCCCTCCCTAACATTCACCGCCTACGCGACCCGCTCACGCCTCGACGGACAGCCCGATAATTCAAGCCCTCCACTGAGCCGCCATGCGTAAGCATGCGGGCAGACGCGATAATCTTCGCCCAACACCCTAATTGTCATATTCTACAGTAGATGCCCGCGCCCTCCCCGGTAGAAATCGCGATTTTCCTGGTCCTCCTCGCCGCCTCCGCATACGGATTCTGGTGGCGTTTCGGAAAAGTAGTGCGCAAAATCCAAGCCGCGAAACCCGACCCCGGCTTCTCCCTCCAACCCCTGGGAAAACGAGTCTGGGACTTCTTCTCCGAAGTCTTGCTTCAATCGAAAGTCATCGAACAGCGACCGCTGCCCGGCATCGCCCACGCCTTCGTCTTCTGGGGATTCTGCGCCTTCGCTTTAGTGACGCTCAACCATTTCGCCACCGGCGTCGGCTACCCCTTCCTGTCGCGCGATAGCTGGTTCGGCCGCATTTATTTCTATCTGGCCGCCGCTTTCGCCGTGTGTGTAGCGGTGTCGATCACCGGCCTCTTCATCCGCCGCTTCTTCGTCCGCCCAATCTGGCTCGGAGGAAACGTGTCCTGGGAGTCCGGCGTAATCGCCTTCCTGATCCTCAACCTGATGCTTACCTACCTCGCCACATTCTGGATCGACTCCAAACTAATCTGGTGGGCCCACACTCTCACTCTTCTCGTCTTCATGCCGCTAATCCCTCACACCAAGCATCTCCACTTGGTCCTGAGCCCCGCGACAGTCTTTCTGTCGCGAGGAGGCTTCTCCAAAATCCCCCCGCTGGTCGGCGACGAAGATTTCGGCCTCGATACCGGTAAGGACATTACCAAGCTAGTCGCCCTTCAGGCTTATTCCTGCGTCGAATGCGGACGCTGCACCGAACACTGCCCCGCTTATAACACCGGTAAAGTTCTGAACCCTAAAGAAATCGCGCTGGGAGTCCGCAGCTACCTCAACGAATTCGGCCCCGGCAGCGAGGAGCCTCTGTTAGGCAAATATATTTCGCAGGAAGCGGCGTTCCAATGCACGACGTGTGGCGCCTGCGAATTCCAATGCCCCGTCGGCATCGAACACCTCCCCATCATCGTTGGTCTCCGCCGTGGCGCGGTGAACACCGGCAAGTGGGAGGACGACTACGGCACCAAGCTTTTCCTCAACCTCGAACGCAATGGCAACGCCCTGGGATTCTCCTCCACCGAGCGCCAAAAGTTCATCGACAAACAGCAATTCCCCATCTTCGACGGCACCCAGGAATACTGCCTCTGGCTAGGCTGCATGGGCGGATACGACCCCAAAGGCCGCGAAATCATAGCCGATTTTGCCCGCGTCATGACTTATTTGGGCGCAACCTACGGCGTGCTAAGAAAAGAAAAATGCACCGGCGACCCCGCGAGACGTCTGGGAAACGACCTGGTCTTCCAGCAGCTAGCCGAACAAAACCTGGAGACTCTTTCCCAGTCCAAAGTCGAAAAAATAGTCTCCATCTGCCCCCATTGCGTCCGGACCATCTCAACCGACTGGCAGGAACACGGCCAAGCCCCCCCGATTGAACACCATAGCGAGTTCATGGCCAGATTCCAAGACAAACTCCCCAAGACCGCAGGCCCCAAAATCGTCTATCACGACCCCTGCTACCTTGGCCGCTACCGAGGCGTCTACGATGAACCTCGTCAAGTACTTGCCAGATCCGGCGATGTAATCGACCCGCCCAGATCGAGAGAAAAAAGCTTCTGTTGCGGAGCCGGCGGCGGCCTGGCCTTCCTGGGCGAAGAAACCGGCGACCGAGTCAGTCACAACCGAGCCAAAGAACTGGTTGCCACCGGAGCCGAAGTAGTAGGCGCAGCCTGCCCCTTCTGCAACACCATGTTCAGAGACGCCCTATCCGCAGTCTCAGAAGCCCCGCCCAAACTCCTGGATATAGCTCAAATAGCAGCAGCGGCGCTGCCGCCAAAGGCATAGCAATTACTTCGTGTGAAAGAGGCGCTCATCGAAGACAAACGGCACCGGCAATTCCAAAGTTATTTTTATGAACTCCGGATGCCGAGGATTCAACAGGAAGTTAAACTCATCCGGAATGACGGCCGAGCGCACCCGAAGTACAGCAGAAGCCAACGAAGCCAACCATAGGTCGCCCGTCTCCTGGGCTTCGGGAGCTCGCGTTAAATCGTCTTCAGTCAAGATGCGAACGTCGTGAGGAATAACCGCACTCACTTGGACATATCCGACCGGGAAATCTTCCTTCGCCATGTGCACCAAATTCTCAAGAACCGCAAGCGAAATGCTTTGAGCCATGTAGACGACCGCATGCCCAGCGGAATTCCAACGCCCGCCAACAAGTTTTGCGCCTTCACCGTCCAATGCCACATGGATGGAGCGGCAAACCCGATAGACGCGTTGGGCCATTTACGACGGAATGTTATGCTCAATCCGTGTCAGGACTTCCTCGACCAGTTCAACACCCTCCATCGTTTCCAGAAGCTGGGACGGAGACCTATCGCCAAAAAGCGGCAAAGGCGTCGCCAGCCAATGAGAGGCTTTCTGCTCATCGCCGAAAACTCCGACAGCATGTGCGACCACCGGCAGAATCCGTCCGACATCAATAGCGCTTAGAGTATCCGAGATCGTCAGTCGTACTTTTTGACTTTCGGAGAGAGAGAGAGGACCGAGGGGCCGAAGCATTCCGTGTTCATATACCGCTTCCACTTCCTGGGTCATCACAAGCTCCAACAAGAGTCTAAAATCGAACCTTTTTAATGATATACCGCTTTCATCCAACACGACCTTCCACTCCCATCCCATACCTTATGGGTGAAGGAGTTTCCGCGCTCTTCCAGCGGAGAGCGGGGCCGGCCGGTTGGAGGATTCTAGATCCGCCTCTGAGGGCTAACGTGCGTTGGGTGTCCGCCGGTATATGAATCCGGATCTTCGCGCCAGGCGAAGTAAAGCCTCCTGGCTAAAGAGGCCTCGATAAATTTATTTGTTGATTGGCGGCGTCCAATGCGGCGCCGGGAAAGGCAGCGTATCCGGATTCACCCGCACAGCAGTTGAGAATTTCATCGAATATTTCGTCCCGCCGGGGAATGTGAGCTCTATAAAGTACGCGGTGTAGCCCGTCGGAGGTTTCTCCACTTTGCCGATGTACACGCCATCTTTCTGTTCCGTCAGCACCGTCGACTTGTATGCCGGTCCGATCGACATCAACCGGAAATCCCTCTTCTCCGGATTCGTCGCCTGCCACAACTTGACTTCGCTCGGCTTGGTGACCGTGGTCACTTTGATCGATCCGTCGTTTTCAAATTTCCAGAAAAACTTCGGCCGCTCCTGCTTCTTCAGGAACGCATCGTAGAACGCAATCAAGCCATCGCGCGCGTCGGAATTCTTGAGCGAGTGGTCCGTGTTCTGCACGTAGCGGATGTACTTCTCGCCCTTCAGATCGTCGAAATAGAACCGCGACGAATCGGGCAGGAAATACTGGTCGCCCGCCGCGTTGACGATGTATTTCGGCATCGTCAAACGGTCCCGATACTCGTACGGTTCTTCGATCTTCATGAGGGCCTTCATCTGCGGCGTGCCGTTCCAGTGCATGATTTCCAGATTCTCGTAGTCCTTCACCGCCGGCGAATAGAATCCGTACGCCATGTAATGATGCTCGAAGGATTTCTCGTTGTTCAGCAGATCGATCACCATGGGCGCGATCGCCACCACTCTCTTATCGACAGCCGCCGTTGTCCACGTGGTCCACCCGCGCTTCGACCCGCCCGCCACCATGAAATTCGCGACCTCTACCTTTCCGCCCGCGTCGCTCTTCATGAATTCCTGAACCGCATCCATCGCTCTTACCGCGCTCTTGGTCATGGGCAGCCGGGCCGGCCACAGTTCGTTGCCGGTGCGCAGGAACTTGTCCCAGGTGTACGCGATGAACGTATCTTCCGTCATGTCCTTATACTTGGCATCCGGAAAATTCAGGGGCTGATTCGGAACCATGTTGAGCTGCGCCACGACGCTGTTGGTAGTGGTCGCGATATCGACGATCATCTGGTCCGCTTTTTCGGGCGCTTTGCTTTTATTATTCCCGCCGGTGATGTACAGAAAACCCGTGTTGTAGCTGACCTTCGTCGGGACGACGATCGTCACCCAGTGTTTCCAGACGGTGCGATCCGGCTCGACAGGAGGCTTCCAGGTCTGTGAGGTCAGATCGAGAACATACGCCTTGTAACCCTCTCCCGGAATTGTGTTCACCAGTTCCCATTTATAGCTGGCGTCGGGTGCGTGCACGTACCGGTCGAGAGCGGTTTCCTTGGACGCCGCCGCCAGCGTGAACGCGGCTGCGGCCAGGAGTCCGAACAACTTCATTCTAGAAATGCGACTGGGCATGGGCTTTAGGATATCGTAAGCGAGTTCCCCAAGAGAACTCGGTAAAAGCCCGCAATTCGAATTGCAGGGAAACGACCGATTAAATACCGATGCAGCCGCTCCGGCGCGCGGTCCAATTCTTCTTCGGCATGCAGGCCCTAGGCCTGATCGGGACCCTCTCGCTCGTCCTCGGAGCGGTGGTCGCCTTATGGCGCCACGTGCCGGACGACGAAATGCCGCTCGCGACTTACTGGCTGATGATCGTTTCCTCCCTGGTCGGGTTGCTGCTGAACACCGTTCCGTTGATCGCCTGGTGGAAACTCAAACGCGGCAGGCCATCGGCGCGAAACTGGGCGCTCGCCGCCAGCGTCCTGAACATTCTGGTGTTAGTCGCCGGCCTCGATTCCTTACAGCATTCCGGCCGCACGGCGACCTGGCCCATCGCCGCCGTGTGCGGAGCCATCGGCATTCTCGGTTTAATCGGTTACTGGCGCACGGAAGATCCGCTGCCCGAGTCCAAGCCGGTCCGGCTCCCCGGCGACGGCACTAGTTCCGTCAAAGACTACACCTCCCAAATCGCGAGCTTTGGGATTCTGTCCATTTCCTTTCAACTGTGGAATCGCTGGGCCGCCGCGCACGACCTGCAAGCTCCGGGTGTCGCAGCGGGAATCCTGCTGCTTCAGCTCGCGGTCCTCCTCAATACCCTTCTTCACGAGACCGGTCATCTGATGGCGGGCTGGGCGTCGGGCATGATCCTGCGCCGCTTCCACGTCGGTCCCGTGCTGTGCGCGGTTCGCAACGGCCGCTGGAAAATCGAGTTTGCCTGGAGACAGTTTTACGGCGGATCGGTCGGCATGGTCGTTCCCACTTTGAAGAACATTCGCGCGCGGCAAGCGTTCATGATCATGGGCGGCCCGGCGGCGTCTCTGGTGACCGGCGCCGTAGCCGCCACCGCCGCTTTCAGCGCCCTGGGCCACGCGTGGGAGCCGTATTGGCCGATTCTCAGCATGGCCTCTGCCCTGGGATGCTCGTCCTTCATCGCCAACCTGATTCCGCTCAAAAGAGCCGGCCGTTATTCCGATGGCGCGCAGTTGTATCAAATCGTCAGGGAAGGCGCCTGGGCGCGCTTTCATATCGCCTTGGCCATGGTTGCCAGCAGCCTGGTGACACCCATCCGTCCTCGGGATTTCGATGCCGCGCTGCTGGAGCGAACCGCCGGATCGATCACCCAGGGCGAACAGGGACTGCTGCTGCGGCTGTTCTTGTGCCAGCACTATCTCGACCTGAATCAGATCCCCTGCGCGCTGGCCAACCTCGAAGCGGCCGAGGCCCTCTACGATCAAAGCACCTTCGACAAGCCCGAAGACATCTGCGCCGAGTTCGTGTTCGTAAACGCGTTCTACAAGCGCGACCTCCCCGCCGCCGAGGCTTGGTGGCAGCGCCTCGAATCGCTGCGCGCCGCCGATCCCGATGCCGATTTCTGGCGCGCGCGAACGTCTCTCCTCTGGCTGCGAGGAGAGAGAAAGGAAGCCCGCGAAGCGTGGGCGCACGGGCATGAACTCGCGCAAAAACTCCCCGCCGCGGGTATTTACGAAACAACTCGCCTGTGCTTCGCGCAGTTGTATAACGCGATGGAGCAAAGGATGCCGGCCGTGCTCGCGGTGGAGGGATAAGACCTATGTTCGTCGAAGGTGTGGGGCGCGCCCCCAGGCGTGCCGTGCCGTCTGCCACACAGACTAAAGTCTGTGCCACCTTCCGTCAATCAGTCAGTACATATGGTGGCACAGGCTTCAGCCTGTGAAATGAGTCCTGCTACCAGACTCCCGTCTTCTTGCCGAACCACCACACCACCCCCACCGTCGCCGTCGTCTGCTCCTTGCTCAGCCGCCCCAGCGTGTCGGTCAGGAAGTACGGATGATTGGAATAGTCGCGCCGCCACTCGAGCCGCGCCACGAATCCATCGGCTACTTTGTACTCGGTGGTCAGCGTCGTCTCCTTCAACGCCTGGGTCGCCCCGGTGAACAGCCCACCCCGATCCGATACATATTCCGACCGTCCTGCTAACGCGAACTTCTTATTCACCTGATAGCGCGCATACAGCGCGCCCCCGGCTACATGGATCGGCGCGGAGAACTTCTGGTCTCTCTCGATCTCATAGTCCCCTTCGAGCGCAAGCGTCCAACGTTCCGAAGGCTGCCACGTCGCGTAACTATCGAAAATGTGAGTCTTCCCCTTGGCCGCGGGACTGATCGGCTGGAACGAAACGCCTTGCAGCGCCGGCAATCCCGGCGGGCTTGTAAAGGGAAAATAAACCACGTCCGGATGCTCCTGGCCCAGATAATAATTCACAATCCACGACAGATTCTTGCGTGGAGTCGCCGTGAATCCGAACAACTCGTCCTTATAATTGTTGAACGCCTCGGTCCACCCCGTGCCGTTGTCCAGCCAGTAATTCAGCGTAAACGCATCGTTCACCTTGTACGCCGCGCGCACGCCCATGTGATAAAACGGCAGAAAATCGAACAGGTACGAGCGCGAATAATTGATCTGATCCTTGGTGTAATTCCCTTCGAGGCCGATGGAGCTGGACCATTTTCCGAAGTCGAGAGTCAGATGGTTGTTGGGCGCGAAGGTGCCGTACGCCTGGAAAATATTCCGGTAGATATCGGGCCGCGGCTCGTTCGCGGCATTCCCTTGCAGCGTCTGCGTCGCCTGCCCGAACTGGAGATCCAGACGCGCGCCAAAGTGTCTGCCGGCAGCCGGATCGGCGGCGTTTTCGATCACGATATTGGCTTGATTCAGACTGAAACTATTGCTGCTGACGTCGTAAGCGCGCAACAGATTCGCGCGTCCGATGGGTGAATTGAAATTGAATCCGTAGTAGCCGTCGAACGCGACATTAATGGTCGTGTTTTCGAGCAGGCTGGGCGCCGCGGAAGGCGTGCTGACTTGCGCAGCGTCGAGCTTTGTCTCGACCGGCGCACGCGGCGACCGCTTCTCCAGATCGTCGATCCGCGTCTGCAATTTCAAAACCAGATCGCGCAGCTCAGAGACCTGCCGGTTAAGATCCGCGGCATCCTGCGCACCGCACATGCTAGCCATTATGACCGCCATAACAAACTTCATCATGGGGTCAGAATACCCCGTGGCGCATGCACTCGTGCATGCCGCGTCGAGACTTATCTCGACGCCTGTTGATGCTTACTTCGCCATGTCCCGAATCGCGAACACGCTATGCTCCCCGCGAATGAAAATCGTTCCATCGGAGATCGCCGGCGTCGCCATCAACACTTCTCCCACCGGATTCGTCGCCAGCAACTCATATTTATCCCCGGCCTTGACGACAAACACGTCCCCATCCTCGCTCGGAAAATACAGCTTGCCGTCCGCATATACCGGCGACCCGCTCAGCGCCGTCCCCTGATTCTTGGACAGCCTCTCCTGATAAACTCTCTCGCCCGTCGCGATCTGATAAGCCGACACCACGCCGTTATTGGACACCAGGTACAGCAGATCCCCCGCCGCCAGTGGAGTCGGCATGTACGGACCCCCTCGCGTCTTGCTCCATGCAATCTGATCGCTCTTGTCCTGACCTTCCTTCAACGTGAACTCTCCATTCGCCCCCGGCTTGATCGCGAAAATCGGCTGCACCGGCGGATACCCGTTGGCAATGATGATCAGGTCCTTCGCCACGATCGGCGACGTCACGGTGACCTCGGAGTTCTTGATATTGAACGTCCAAAGTTCCTTGCCCGGTCATCGGATCGTACCCGCGAATCGATTTGGTCCAATTGGTCACCAATTCGGCTCGCGTTTTGCCCTCGTAAATGGTCGGCGTCCCCCACGACGGAATCTCCGCCCGAGGAGTCTTCCACGCCTGCTTCCCGGTATCCAGGTCGTACGCCGCGATGAACGAATTCTTCGCGATGTCGCACTGCACGATCACCAGGTTCTTATAAATGACCGGCGAGCTCGCCGTCGCCCATTCATAATCCGGATCGTAGAACCACCCCGCATTGAGAATCCCCAGGTCCTGCTTCCACAGCAGCTTCCCGTTCATGTCGTAGGTGTAGAGGCCCTCCGACCCGAAAAACGCCACCACATGCTTGCCGTCCGTCGCTGGAGTCGACGAAGCCTGGCTGGATTTCGGATGCCGCTTGGTCTTCGGCGTCCCCTCATGCGACACCTGCTCCCAAAGAATTTTCCCCGTCTTGCTGTCCAGGCAATAAACTTTCCATGTGTGTTTCGAGACGTCCTCGGACGGCTCGACATCGCCATAAAGCCCATGACGAAAAACCGCCTTGGGATCGCTCGAAACCGCAGTGGTAATGAAGACCTTCCCGCCCCAAACCACCGGACTCGAATGCGCCAGCCCCGGAATCGGCGTCTTCCACAGAATATTTTCGTTCTTAGTAGCGTCCCATTTAGTAGGCGCCGGACCCTCGCCCACCCCCGAAGCATTCGGGCCCCGAAAAGTAGGCCAATTTGCGGCAAACCCCGTAGCAGCAATCAACCAAATCGCACCCATCGCCATTGAGCCGCGACCATAAGGGAGCGGGCAAACGCCTACATTCTCGCGCTTCATTTCTGCACCACAGCCTTCCTCTTAAACTCAATCTCCTGCCCACCCTGCTTCAACATGAACCCCTCGCCCGCAAACACGATGTTAATCGACGGAACTTCAATGCAATGAAAGTGAGTCTTATCCGAAGGCGCATACGTCAGCGGAGCCTGCCCGCTGAAAACTCCACTCAACGTAGCCCCCTTCACCGTGAAAATCATCTCGAACTCAGTCCCCCCGCGCCCGCCGGTAAACGTACCCACATAGCTCGCGAGCACCGTCGGATCCAGCTCCACGGTCTTCACCGGCTCCGGCGGCACAGCTCCCGCCGCCTTCAGCGTATCCACGATCTCTGTATTCTTCCCTTTCATGGCCATGCCGAGCGCCTCGGACAGCTTGTCCTTGGCAATCGGCCCATGGTCCAGTCCGATTTTCACGAACTTCGGGTCTCCCATCTGCGCGCCCATTTGCAGCACGTCCGCCGCCGACTTCGCGCCGTGATCCAGCAGCAGCGCCACAATTTCGTAGCGCTTCTTCTGCGCCGCCCAACTGATTGCGTTCGCGTGATAGAACGTGTCTTCCACATTCACGTCCGCCCCGCGCTCGATCAGCAGCTTCACAATCTCCATATTTCCGCGGTCGCAAGCAAAAAACAAAGGCGTCTGCCCGTAGGAGGATTTGGAATTGACACTAGCCCCCTTGTCCAGCAGCGCTTTCACCTGCGCCAGATCGCTTTTGCGAGTGGCCGCCAGCAAATCATCGGTAAGATCGTCCGCCCGTCCCCACGGAATCACGACCGCCGCTAACGTTAGAATGCGAAGTAGCGTCATAATCTAGTATTGTGAACCCCCGTCTCCCATTCCCCAGCGCCCGTCTCTCAATCGACAGCAAAGCCAACAGAACCGCGACCATCGGGAGCGGTCAGCCCTTGAATATCCTGCACTCCCCAACCGCGCTCTCATCCAACCGAGCCGCGACCACAGGGAGCGGTCACCCTCAACCCCATGCACAGAGAACGTCACCATGCTAAAAAAGTTCCCACTCCTTCTTCTGATCAGTGTATCCGCATTCTCCCAACGCCGAGTCGCCCTAGGCGACTGGCCCGACCAGCGCGGCCCCAATCGCGACGGCATCTCCCAGGAGAAAGGCCTGCCCGAAAAGTGGTCCCTCAAAGGTGAAAACCTCCTCTGGCGAGCCCCCTTCGGCGGCCGCTCCGCTCCGGTCCTCGTGGGCAATCACCTGTACGTGCAAAACCCCTCCGGCCGCGGAGCTGACGAGCAGGAGCGCGTCATGTGCCTCAATCCCGACACCGGCAAGGTGATCTGGGAATACAAATTCAACGTCTTTCAAAGCGACGCCCCCGCCCACCGCGTAGGCTGGGCCTCCCCCGCCGTCGATCCCGAAACCGGCAATGTCTACGCCTTCGGAGTCGGCGCGACCCTGCGTCGCTCTCTCGAAGGACGGCAAGAAACTATGGGACCGCTCCATCGGCGAGGAGTTCGGCGCGTTCACCACCCACGGCGGACGCACCATGTCACCTCTCCTCGACGGCGATCTGGTCATCGTCAGCTCCGCCGATCTCCACCTGGGGCACCATGGCGAACCGCTCCCACCGCTTCATCGCCATGAATAAGAAGACCGGCGAAATCGTGTGGGTCTCCACCCCCGGCGGCCGTCCCTATGACACCGCATACGGCGCGCCCATGATCGCCACCATCGGCGGCCAACGCCTGCTGATCTGCGGCATCGGCGACGGCGGAGTCTACGCCATGAAGCCTCAAACCGGCGAAAAAGTCTGGGGCATCGTGATCGCCAAACGCGGCATCAATACCGGAGTCGCCGTGATGGGCAACAACGTCATTATTTCCCACGGCGACGAGAATCTCGATTCCACCGACATGGGCATGGTCGCCGCCATCGACGGCTCGCTCAAGGGCGACATCAAAGCCTTCAAGTGGAAAACCGAAGGCTTCCTGGGCGGGTTCTCCTCCCCGATCATCGACGGCGACCGCGTCTATCAGATCGAAAACGGATCGCGCATGGTCGCGTTCGACGTCGTCACCGGCAAGCAGTTGTGGAAACAGCAGCTGGGCACCGTCCAGAAGGCTCCGCCCGTGCTGGCCGATGGGAAAATCTACGTGGGCACCGAGAGCGGAAAGTTCTTCATCCTGAGGCCGCATTCCGATCGCGCGGAGATCTTGAGCGAAGTCGAGATGCCGAACAGCAAATATAGCTGCTGTAGCGCCGAAGGAAGGCCCGGAGCAGATCCTGGCCGGCTCCGCCATATCCCATGGCCGCGTGTACTTTGTATCGAGCGACGCGGTCTACGCCATCGGCCCTAAAACAGCGACCGCATTAAAGGGATACGCGATCGACGAGCCGCTGGAAAAGGGCGAAGGCGCCCCCGCCTATCTGCAAGTCGAGCCCACCGAACTGGTCCTCAATCCCGGCCAGACCGTAAAACTCCATGCGCGATTATTCGACGATAAAGGTCGATTCCTGCGCGAAGATACCGCCGCCACCTGGTCTCTGACCGGACTCAAAGGAACGGTGACCAACGGTTCCTACACGGTCTCGTCCGATCCGACCCAAGCCGGCCAGATCGTGGCGACTTCCGGCGCGCTCAAAGGCGAGTCCCGGGCGAGGGTCATTCATCCCCTGCCCTGGACCGAGACGTTCGACGAATTGCCGGAAGGCTCCGTACCCGCCGGATGGGTCAACGGAACCGCCGGGAAGTTCACGAGTCGTGACCTTGGATGGCCAAAAAGTGCTCCAGAAGGCCCCTGACGAGACCTTATTCAGCCGTATTCGCATGTTTATCGGACCTACCGACTGGTCGAACTACACCTTCGAAGGCGACGTCCGCGTCAACATGAAACGGCGCCAGATGGGCGACATCGGCCTCACCGCGCAACGCTATACTTTGGCGCTTTATGGCAACGAGCAAAAATTGAAAATCGAGCCCTGGGAGCCCGAAATCCAGCGCACCGTTTCGGTGCCCTTCGAATGGAAGGCCGACGCGTGGTATCACTTGAAGCTGCGCGTCGAAAACATGCCCGACGGTAAGGTGAGAGCTCGCGGCAAGGCTTGGCCGACGGGTCAGCCCGAGCCGGCCGATTGGATGATCGAAAAGATCGATCCCATCGGCAATAAGGAAGGCGCGCCCGGAATTTTCGCGGCTGCCCCATTCGGCTTGTATATCGATAATCTGAAATTGACGGCGAATTAAGAGGACATGATGATTCGGACATTTTTAGCATTTATGGCGGTCGTTGTTTGTTTAGTTGCCTCAGATCCCGGCATCGGCGACTGGCCCATGTGGGGCGGCACTCCGGACCGCAACATGATTTCGAAGCAGCACGTTCTCACCACCTGGGATGTGAAAACGGGCAAGAACGTGAAGTGGGTGGCGCAGCTCGGCTCGCAGAGTTACGGCAATCCGGTGGTCGCCGGCGGACAGGTCTACGTCGGCACGAACAATGAACTTGTTCGCGATCCCAAAGAGCCCGGCGACCGCGGCGTATTGATGGCCTTCAGCGAATCGGACGGCCAGTTTTTGTGGCAGCAAGCCAACGCCAAACTGGCATCGGGGCGCGCGAACGATTGGCCGTTTCAAGGCGTTTGCTCCTCGCCGCTGGTGGAAGGCGACAAGCTTTATTACGTCACCAATCGCTGCGAAATCATGTGTCTGGACACCAAGGGCGAAGGCACGCACGCCAAGGTGAACTGGAAGTTCGACATGATGGAAGAGGTCGGCTCCCAGCCGCACAACATGTCCAATTCATCGCCGGTCACCTACGGCGATCTGTTGTACGTGAGCACTTCCAACGGACAAGACGAAAGCCATGTGCATATCCCTTCCCCGAATGCGCCGTCTATTATCGCCGTCAATAAGAAAACAGGCAAGTTAGTGTGGGAAGACAACCCGGTACACGACAAAATCCTGCACGGCCAGTGGTCGTCGCCGGCGGTCGGAAAGATCGGCGATGTGGTGCAAGTCGTGATCGGACAAGGCGATGGTTACGTCCGCGGCTACGACGCGACGTCCGGCAAACAACTTTGGGAATTCGACATGAATCCCAAGGATTCGGTGTGGCCGAAGACTCGCAACGAAGTGATCAGCACGCCGGTAATTTACGAGAACAAAGTGTACATCGCCAACGGCCAAGATCCGGAGCACGGCGAAGGCGTGGGGCATCTTTATGCGATCGACGCCACCAAGCGAGGCGATATCACGGAGTCCGGCAGGATTTGGCATTTCGACAAAATCCGGCGCAGCGTTTCCACCGGCGCGTTGAAAGACGGACTGCTCTATTACGCCGATTTCAGCGGGTTTTTGCACTGTCTGGATGCGGCAACCGGCAAGGAATTGTGGCAGCACGACATGCTGGCCGCAGTGTGGGGATCGCCCATGATCATCGGCGATTATGTCTATTTGGGCGATGAAGACGGCGATATCGCGGTGCTGAAAACGGGCAAGACAAAAACTGTGATCGGCGAGTACAACATGGGCAGTTCCGTGTACTCGACTCCGGTGCCCGCGAACGGCGTGTTGTTCATCGCGAACCGCAATCAATTGTTCGCGTTGAAAGAAGGCGCCATGACGAAACCGGCGGCGGCGCTGTTCTTCCACAAGGGACCCGTCGAGGCGTGGTGAACCTGCTGTTACTAGTGGCGCTCGCGGCGGATGTGCAAGTCGTGCGTGTGCCGCATGATGGCATTCAACCTCAGGTAGTAGTTGAGGCCAGCGGGGCTTTCGACGTTCTGTATTTTTCCGGTGATTCAAAGAATGGCGATTTGTTCTTCGTCAAGTCGGTGGACCAAGGCAAGACCTTTTCCAAACCTTTACGCGTTAACTCTCAACCAGGCAGCGCTTTGGCGATCGGCACGATCCGCGGAGGGCAACTGGCCGTGGGTGCGAATGGTCGGGTCCATGTGGCGTGGAACGGCTCCGGCGCCGCGGCTTCAAGCCCGATGCTGTACTCGCGGCTCAACGATGCAGGCACTGCGTTTGAGCCACAGCGGAATCTCATGCTGAAGACTTTCGGCCTCGATGGCGGAGGAACCCTTGCGGCCGATAAAGATGGCAATGTTTTCGTCGCCTGGCACGGGAAACTTCCAGGAGCTGCCGACGGCGAGGCCGGGCGTCAGGTTTGGATTGCGACTTCTCACGACTCAGGCAAGACGTTTGCTGCGGAGACTCCGGCGTGGAGTGAACCAACGGGAGCTTGTGGATGCTGCGGGATGGCGATGTTCGCGGGTCGTGATGGATCATTGTTCGCGATGTACCGCTCCGCCACGGAGAACGTGCATCGCGACATCTACTTGCTTTCTTCCAAGGATCACGGCAACACGTTCGCCGGATCGCTGGTGCAGAAGTGGGAGATCAACGCGTGTCCCATGAGCAGCATGTCCTTCGCCGAGGGCCTCGCGGCCTGGGAGACCGGCGGGCAGGTGTATTACGGCAAGATTTCCGGGGCCGGGGTGCAGAATATCGTTGCGGCTCCTGGAGAAGGAAAAGGACGCAAGCATCCTCGGATTGCGGTGAATGCGCACGGCGATGTTTTACTAGCCTGGACTGAAGGAACAGCCTGGCAGCGCGGCGGGTCGTTGGCATGGCAGGTGTTCGATGATCAGGGGAAGGCGATGGAGAAAGGCTCGGCTCCGGGGATTGCGACTTGGAGTTTTGGTGCTGTAGCGGCTAGGGTGGATGGCGGATTTTCAATTATGTATTAGGGATCCGGACGTGAGCCTTACGTGAAAGTTAGAGGACGCTCTCGTCCGTTCCGAGGGCCCCGCCGACCAAGCCTGCCGTTCGCAGGACAAGCAGTTGATGTCCTCGTTTGTTTCTGTTTCTTCCGTTTCTTGTTCTCCAACTGGATCACCGAAGAGCTATAATGTGGCTCAATGCGTACCCTGGTTTGTGTAACACTCTGTGTGGCCCTAAATTCGCCTGTGTTTGCGGGCCTGCCCGATCCAGTAAAATCTCGCTTCGTTGTTGGCGATGCTGTGTGGCGTGAAATCCCGATTCGGGATGATCTGCAGAGCCAATACGAGAAATGTTGGCAAACGGCAATCAACGCCATTCTTGAAAGCAATTTTGCAGTTGCCACAATGGACAAAGAGTCTGGTTACCTCCGAACCACCGAGAACTCAGGTGTCGTCATCCTAAAAGGCGATTGGGTTTACAGCGTTCAAGTCAGCATCAAATTCGCCTATGTCCCGCCGGCATCAGGCCAACAAGGAACGGTGCAGAAGATCCGTATCCAGGCATCGGGCCACCTCGCTAAGATAAACAAAGGCAGACTGAAGGAAGCGTTCCAAGGCTACGACTCTGTTGTGCTGCAAAACGTTTTCCAGGACTTGCAGGCAAAGCTTGGGCCGCGGTAGGCCAGAAATATTTATCGGGAGGGAAAAACCTTCGGGCCGCCGCGGAGGTGGGGGTTCGTTTGGGGTTTGCTACTACCGCTAATCGTCGGAATCCCCGCCCTCACGGGTCGGGGTTATAACCCCTGGCGTCAGACAGGGGATTGTGACTAACGAAATGACTGGGCGATCTTGATCGGCGAAACAGGCGAGTAAGTCGGACAAAATCAGGAAGCAAGCGGATGCTGGCCCGATGAAATGAGCAAGAAATTCAAAGATAAGACGTGCGCCTACTGCGCGCGGGAGAAATCGGCAACCGACGATCACATCTTCGCGCGCGGATTTTTCACGCTTGCAGATCGGCATAATCTCCCGAAAGCACCGGCGTGCGCGAGGTGCAACAACGTTAAGAGCAAGTTCGAACATTATCTAACTGCCGTTCTCCCATTCGCCGCCAGGCACTCTCAAGCGATAGAGAACCTAAAGCCTGGGGCGCTCGGCCGGTTGGCGAAGAATCAGAGACTAAGCCGGGAACTGATCGGCTCCTTCAAGCCAAGCTGGATAAAGGAAGACAACGGTCTTTACCATCAAACCAGCATCTTTGATTTCAATAGCGAGCAGCTAACAGAATGGTTGAAGCTCGTGGGACGTGGCCTCGCATGGCGTCACTGGGCACTCTACCTCCGCCCGTTTGACGATGTGAGTGTCATGCTGATGGCGGATCAGGACAGCGCGATTTGGGCAGCGATGACTGGTAGCTGGCGCAATGCCCACAGGGTCGTCGGCAACCTCGGCAATGGCACAGTGGAGTACGTCGGCGTTCAGGCAGAAGAGCCGCCCCAGCTTACCATCTGGACTATCCGTATGTACGGGGGCCTGGTGCTTTCCGATGATCGGCACAAGCAATACGGCGAGATGCAACCTTGTAGCATGTGGTGGGTCGTCACCGGGCCACCGGAGTTGCATGAATCAATTTCGCGGTTAAAGTAGCGCGACCCACGCCTACATTAGCCCCCAGATAATCCCAGAAGTCACGGCAAGAAGAACGTTCCGAGCTTCCGCGAGGCGAGCATCCGCTGGTCCAATTTGACTGGACTGTCTCGTCCGTCCCTCGTGGCACATCGTGGCTACCCCATCGGCGGTACTCTTGCGTAATGCGACCCCTTCGGTATTCCATTAACATCACATTGGACGGGTGCTGCGATCATCGGGCAATTGTCGCGGACGAAGAGTTGCATCGCCACTCGGCCGAGATCCTCGACCAGGCCGATGCGCTCCTCTTTGGCCGAGTGACTTACGAAATGATGGAGGCAGCGTTTCGGCCAGCGGCGATGCCGGGAGCGCGGCCTGATTGGATGGAACCCTTCGCCCGGACGATCGACGCGGCCAAGAAGTACGTCGTGTCGAGCACCCTGGACCGGGTCGATTGGAACGCGGAGCTCGTGCGCGGGGATCTAGGGGAGGCCGTTCAGCAGCTCAAGCGGGAGTCGGGTAAGGGACTGCTCGTGGGAGGCGTGAAGCTCCCGCTGGCGTTGGCGGAGTTGGGATTGATCGATGAGTACGAATTCGTGGTGCATCCCAGGCTAGCGGGCCACGGGCCGACGTTGTTCGCGGGGCTATCGAAGCATGTCGACTTGAGGCTCGTGAGCCGGCTGGAGTTCGGCTCGGGGGCGGTGGCTATGCGGTATGAGCCGAGAAGGGGCGGAGTTCTAGATGCCACAGCCTCCGCTAAGTAGATTTGGTTGCTTCGCGACTTTGCATAAAAGGCCCGATTTCCAATCGGCCGCAGGTTGGCAACCTGCCCCACAAAAAACAAGAAACTGGAAACCGGCGACAGCAACCAATTCCTCGAACGTTAATATCCACGTTCCTCAAAATGGGAAGATTCCTAGAGACGAGAGCGCCCCCGCTAATGATCTTCGTTGGCGTCTCTTCCACGGGCCAGTCTCGCAAGGATCACTGAGAAATTCATTCGAATATCGGGATTATCTTTGCCAGCACCTCATCCATGATTGCGTCGGGAATCGTTTCCAGTTTGGCTCCTCGGCGGGCGGTCAGGTCGAGGGCTCGGGGTTGGTCGCAGCGGACTACTCCGGTCGTTTTACTCCCGGTAAGCGGCACTGCGAAACCTGCGGTTCGCGCGAATTGGCCACCGGTTGTTATGGGGACGACGATAGGGGCTTTCGTGACCCGGTTAAAGGGCTCCGGCGATACGATCAGCACGGGACGGCGGCCTTTTTGCTCGTGTCCGGAGGTTGGATCGAGGGTGACCAGCCAAATCTCGCCGCGCTTCATTAGAGCAACTCGCCGCCCACGCGTTTGCCGTCGAGCCATTCCCTATCCGCCCTGGTGCGCGGCGCCTTGGGATTGCATTGAGCAAGCAGGTCTTTGAGGGAATAGCGGGGGCGGTGCCGCGGCTCGACGACGAGGCGGCCGCCTTCCACGGCGATGCCGACCGATGCGCCCGGCCCTAAGTTGAGAACGTCCAGTAGCGCTCGGGGGACTGCCAGCATCACGGAGCCGCCAACCTTGCGAAGATTTGTAGAATGCACCCTCGTCCTCCAGTTATACTTTAGTATAACACCTATGAGTAAGAGCTAGCGGCAGGTCGGGGACCTGCCCCACTTTTTTCGCAGATTGGGGAATCGTGGAAGAGCTGTCACACGGACCTACCGAAATGTAAGTCTTTCGGATTCAACTAGTTTCAGTGCTGAGAGCGGCGCGGATGTTTGGGGAGGCGTTTATGCTTTGGCCGTGAGGGAACGGTTGAAAACGGATGGCTACCAACGAAAAAACAATGACCGCTGCGCAAAAGAAGCGGGCGGCGGCAAAGAAAGCGGGGGAAATGTCCCGCGCGGAGGCCGTGGACAAAATTCTTCTCAACGTGGAGAAGAAAATGGCGGCGAAGAATGTAAGGGTGTCGCTGGGGGATTACATCAAGCTGATTCAGTTATCGAAGGACATGAAGGACGAAGCGAGGACGGAGCTCAAGGTGACTTGGATCGAGGAGCCGGAGACCCGCCTCGAGGAATAGTCTACAGCCAGCTGCCTTCGCAGAAGCGGTTTAGCGATTCCAGGGCGCGATTTAAAGGGTTTTCCGGGCCGATTGGGTCGGGGAAAAGTCAGGCGCTGTGCCAGGAGGCGATCAGGCTCAGTTATGTGAATCCGGGTAGGACGGGGCTGATTGGGGCTCCGACTTATCCGATGTTGCGGGACGCTACGCAGGCGGCGCTGTTCGAGCTGCTGGACCGGAACGAGATTCCGTACGACTTTAATCGCGCGGAGAATTTCCTGGTGATGCGGGAGACGCGGTCGAAGATTTTGTTTCGGGCGGTGGAGGAATTCGAGCGGCTGCGCGGGAGCAACCTGGCTTGGTTTGGACTGGACGAGCTGACTTATTGCGCGGAGCAGGCGTGGCTGAGGCTTGAGGGACGGCTGCGGGATCCGAGGGCGACTCGATTGTGCGGGTTCGCGGTGTGGACTCCCAAGGGATACGACTGGGTTTACGAACGGTTCGTCGCGAACAAGGTGGAGGGGTATGAGACGGTAATCGCGCCGGCGTTCGAGAACCGGTTTTTGCTGGAGAAGGTTCCGGATTATTACGAGCGGCTGAAGAGCAGCTACGATGCGCGGTTTTACAACCAGGAAGCGCTGGGCGAGTACCTGCCGCAGCACGCGGGCAAGGTGTACACGTCGTTCGACCGGCTAGAAAACGTCAGCGTGGAGCAGGCGGACTGGTCGCTGCCGCTGTTGTGGGCTTTGGATTTTAACGTCGACCCGATGTGCTCGGTGATCGCGCAGGTGAGGCGCGACGGGATAGTGACGGTGCTGGACGAGATTGTGTTGAGCAGGGCTAGTACGTATGACGCCTGCTCGGAATTTCTGGAGCGGTTTCCTTCGCATACGGGTGGATTGATCGTGTATGCGGATGCGACGGGGAGCCGGATGCAGACTACGGGGAAGTCGGACCTGGTGATTTTGAAAGAGGCCCTGCACGAGTACAACGGGGCGGAGTTTCGGGTGCCGAAGTCGAATCCGGCGGTGCGGGATCGGCTGACGTTGATGAACGCGAAGCTGGGGGCGGCTAGCGGGGAGCGGCTGTTGCGGGTGCATCCGAAGTGTACGGAATTGATTCGGGATCTGGAGCAGGTGACTTACAAAGAGGGCAGCGGGGTGATCGATAAGGATCGGGATTCGCGGCTGACGCATTTATCGGATGCGCTGGGGTATTTGGTGTGGCAGGAGTGCGGGGGTCGAGGGACGGTTGGGGAGATGGGGAAGAGGCTGTTTTGAAGACAGTAGCCAGTAGCCAGGAGCCAGTAGCCAGTAGCCAGGAGCCAGTAGCCAGGAGCCAGTAGCCAGTAGAAGGCAAGGAGAGACACGGAATGATTGACATTGATCGGGAGCATCCGGAGTATACGGCGCTGAAGCATGTCTGGAGGCGGTATCGGGACCTCTATATCGGCGGGGAGCGGTTGAAGCAGCATGCGCAGGAGTATCTTTTGCCGCGGCAGAGGGAGCCGGGGGATGTTTACACCGAGCGCTTGAGCCGGGTGTTTTACGAGAACTATATCGGGTCGATTGTCGACTGGTATTCGGCTACTTTGTTCCGGAGAGAGCCGGTGGTGACGTTCTCGGGGGCTACGGAGTTCTTTTCGAACCTGGTGGACGAGGTCGATTTGAAGGGCACGTGCCTCAACGACTTTTTCCGGCGGCAGTTTGCGGAGGGGCTGGTGACCGGCTCCAGTTACGTGCTGGTGGACTTTCCGCGCACCGAGAAGAAGGCCGGGAATCGGGCCGAGGAAGATGCTTCGGGAGCGTCGCGGGCTTACCTGGTGGACTATTCAGCCGAAGACGTCATCAATTGGAATCTCGATGCGCAGGGGAATTTCGATTGGGTGGTGATCCGCACGAAGCTGCTTAAGAAAGACCGGGTGGAAGACGCCGAGTGGACGACGGAAACCCGGTGGTCCTATTACGACAAGCAGACATTCCGGATTTATTCGCGGGTGGGTGAAGTGGTGCGGCTCATCGATGAAGGGACGCATGCGCTGGCCAAGTTGAACAAAGTTCCGCTGTTCGATCTGCGCATTCCCGAAGGTTTGTGGATGCTTAACCGGGCGGGTTTACTACAACTTGAGCATTTCAACAAATCGAATGCGCTGTCGTGGGCTCTTACGATGGGCTTGTTCGCGATGCCCGTTGTTTACTCGGATCGCGATTGGAGCCAGATGGTGGGGGAGAGCTACTACATCCAACTGGGTCCGGAGGACAAGTTTGGATGGACGGAGCCGGAGGGCAAGGTATTTCAGATCGCTCAGGACAACCTGACGCGGTTGCAGGAGGAGATTTACCGGGTTTGTTATCTGGCGCAGGCGGGCGGAAGTTTGAGCGCGGGCGGATCGCAATCGGGGATCAGCAAGCAGTTGGATTTTTCGATCACGCAGGAAGTGCTGAGGGCGTATGGGGATTCGGTGAAGGATCTGATCCGGAGGGTGCTGACGGCGATTGGGGCGGCACGCGAAGACGGGATCGAGATCAGCGTGACGGGCATGGATGAGTTCGACATTACGGACTTTGGGACGGAGTTAGGGGATGCGAAGGCGCTGCTCGAGTTGGGGGTGGATTCGCCGACGTTGAAGAAAGAGATTTTCAAGAAATTGGCGCTGAAGTATTTGTCGGACAGCAGGCAGGATGTGAAGGATCGGATTGCGGGGGAGATAGAGGGATAGGAAAGAAGGACGTCGGCTGAAGCCGACGGGCAGGCCGGGGACCTGCCCCACTGGGAGGAGCGAAAACGGCATGGCTGAAGAAGATATTCGGGCGATTGTGCAGTCGGTGATGCAGGAATTTTTGGGGGGGCAATCGGAGTTGGCGGAGGAACGGAAGAAGCGGGAGAGTTTGGAGCAGCGGGTGAATGAACTGGTGACGCAGGCGGAGGCGTCGGATCGGAGCTCGGCTATCAAAACGGAGTTGCAGAAGCTGGGAGTGGCGAAGGTGGAGCTGGCGTATCGGGCGGTGAAGGACGACGTTTACCGCGGCGAGGACGGACGGCTGATGGCGCAGGGCGGAGCGGATATTCGGGAGTACCTGACGCAGTTCGTGAATGAGAATCCGGAATTGCTGCCGGCGAGGATGTCGGGCGGGAGCGGGGCGAATGCCGGGCAGCGTGGAAGCGGGATTAGCGGGATGGGCGGAGGAGTGGACCTGGACATGATCCGGCCAGGGATGAGCGCGGAGGATCGGGATCGGGTGAGGCAGGAGATCGCGCGGGTAGCGTCGCAGACGCTGCGGGGCTTGTAGAAAGTTAGAAAGAGGAGAACTAGATGGGAATTATTACTTCGACAAATGTTGCGACTGCGATTGTGAAGCTGGTGGCTGCGGATGCGCTGCCGGCGCTGATGGGGAACCTTGTCATGGGGAACCTGGTGAATCGCGATTATGAACCGACGCTGGCGCGCGCTGGGGACACGGTGAATGTACCGATTCCTCCGACGATGGTGGCGAATAACATCACCGAGGGCAACGCGGTGCAACTGCAGAATCCGACGATCGGAAATGCGTCGATCGTGCTGAACACACACGCGGAGGCGACGTTCCAGATTCCGGACGTGATGAAGATTCTGGCCGTGCCGGACCTGCTGAAGATGTACATGCAACCGGCGGTAGTGGCGCTGGCGACCAAGATCGAAACCGATTTGCTGGCGACGTGGTCTCTGTTCAACGCGAACGCGGCGATCGGCACGGGCGGCACTACGATCACGGAAACGTCGGTGGATTCGGCGGAGACGGCGCTGTTTGCGGCGATGGTTCCGGCCAACGCGGCGAAGTACCTGGTGGTGAGTCCGGCAACGTATTCGGCGCTGCGGCAGATTCCGCGGTTCAGCGAATTCAACACGGCGGGCGAGGCGGGATTGCGGGCGATCATTGACGGCGCGGTGGGCAAGATGAAGGACTTCTACATCTTCCGGTCGCAGTTCGTGGCGCAGACGGGATCGGCTCCGGTGACGACTCATAACCTGGCGTTCACGAAAAATGCGCTGGGGCTGGTGGTTCGCCGGCTGCCGCAACCGCTGCCGGGAACGGGCGCGATCGCGGAGTACGCGGAGCTGGGGAATTTCGGCATGAGAGTGACGATGAGCTATCAGCCGAACACGTTGGCGCAGCAGTTCACGGTGGACGTACTGTATGGCACGGGCGTGCTGCGGAATAGCTTCGGAGTGCAGCTTAGCACCTAAAGCGAGGCGCGGGGCGTCAGGAAGAAGTGGGGGAGCGGCAACGCTCCCCTTTTGTTTTGGGGGATCTCACGATGCTGTTGACTGATGGGTGTCCGAATACTACGGAAGATTTGCGGGTTTATGAGTCGGCGATTCTCGAGGTGTCCAGCGGAGAGATGATCAACCTGGACATCAAGCTGAGGCTGGCTACGGAAGAGATCAGCGAGATTGTGCTGAACATTCTGCTGGATCATTCGAACGTCGCAATGGGCGGGGATGTACTGCGGCGAACGCTGGGAGTGTCCGACGTGGTAGTGACGCGGCAATTGAAGCGCTGGCATGCGCTTTACACGCTGGCGATTTTTTACCGGGATGCGTTCAACAGCCAGCTGAACGACCGCTACGAGGTGAAGTGGAACGAGTACCAATTGCTGGCGCGGGGGGCGCGGGAGATCGCGCTGCAATATGGGATCGGACTGGTGACGACTCCGATTCCGCAGGCGGGGACGCCGGTACTGGGCCTGGCGCCGGGGCTGCTGCCGGCGGCCGTCTATTATGTGCAGATCGCATGGGTATCGGCGACGGGGCAAGAGGGGAATCCGAGCAAGGCTACGGCGTTCGAGAGTCCGCTGGCGAGTTTGTTGACGGTGACGAATGGGCCGAATGCGCCGGCGGTGGCGGCGGGATTTAACGTATACATCGGCTCGGCCGCGGGGACTGCGACGCTGCAGAATTCATCGCCCATCGCGATCGGGCAAACGTTCACTGAGGCGGATTCGGGACTAATTACGGGGGTCGCGGTAGGGATGGGGCAAGCTCCTGACTATTACGTCACGGGCGGGTCGAATTTGAGGCGGGGATAAATAGATGTCACAGACAGCGAGTGTAGTGACGAAAATATTCGCCGGGTTTCTGACGGACACGGACGAGGATATTCCAGGCGAAAGCGATACGGAAATCGATGACGGCAACATCACGGCGATCAATACCGCGGTGGCTACGCTGGCGCTCGATTCGGGAATTACTTTGGCGCCGATTCCGTCGAAGCAGATTATCACGCAGAACATGTCGATCGAGATCTTCGAGAAGAGCAGCGTGGTGAAGTATCCGGTGATCCAGATTTATTCCGACCGGGTGAGGAATCTGCTAACGGAGAAGTTCCGGATGTTTTCTGGAAAAGTCCGGATGGTGGCGGAGGTGCGGGTGTCACAGGACCGCATCGAGGGGCTGGAAGATCAACTGCGGTTGTATGTGGATGCGGTGGCGCAGATACTCGATTCGAATCGCGGGAACTGGGGGCAAGGCGCGTTTTATGCCGGAGGCTACGAGGTGGCGTTCGATCCCGTGAAGCAGGGGGGGAAGAACTTTCTGCAGGTGGCGAAGGTGACGTTTGAAGTGGACATGTCGGTTTGAAGAAGTAGCCAGTAGCCAGTAGCCAGTAGCCAGCAGC
Source organism: Bryobacterales bacterium (assembly GCA_963813145.1). Taxonomy (GTDB): domain Bacteria; phylum Acidobacteriota; class Terriglobia; order Bryobacterales; family Bryobacteraceae; genus Palsa-187. Next base: position 433,679 of record CAWEXX010000004.1, on the reverse strand, counting down.
CAGGAGAGAAAAATATGTCGTGTTATTTATCGTCCAATAATGAGCGGATTTATTGCGCCTTGGAATCAAGTTACGGGGTGATTCCGGGGATTGTGGGGGCGGATCGGATTCCGGCTCTCAAGTTTCGTGCGAAGCAGGTTCCGGAACAGACGTCGCGCAAGGATAAGACTGGAAGCCGCACGTTTGTGGGCTTGCCTAACGGGATTCGCGAGACTACGACGTTCGAGGTGGACACGCTGTTGACGGAGTGGGGGGATACTTCGGCTCCGCCGGCGTATGGACCTCTATTTCAATGCGCGATGGGTGGAGCGCCGGCGATCTGGGCGGGGGGAACCGTCTCCGCGGTAACAGGCGCTGGGACGCAGATCGCATTCACGGCAGCGCACGGGTTGTCGGCGGGGCAGGCGGTGACGTTTTCGGGCGAGATGCGGTTCGTGACGGCGGTGCTAAACACGACCACCCTGTTCATCAACGCGGCATTCAGCACGACTCCGATCAACGGATCGGGGATGGGGCCGACGATCAACTATTCGCTGGCGGAGAGTCTGCCGAGCGCGAGCATTTTCGATTACTGGGATCCGGCAGAGGCGGTCCAGCGAATCGTGGAAGGCGCGGCGATGGACAAGATGAAGATCAAGGTCAACGGCGATTTTCAGGAGTTCGATTTTTCGGGGCCGGCGCGGGACCTGGTGGATAGCGCGAGTTTTGCGAGCGGCGAGGGCGGGTTGACGGCGTTTCCAGCGGAGCCTGCGGCCGCGAACTTTGATTACACGGTTGTTCCGGGGCATTTGGGCGAGGTGTGGATGGGCGTATCGCCCGCACAGTTCCTGACGATTACGGCGGCGGAGCTCTGTCTGGAAAACAACATCGAGTTGCGAGTGAAGGAATTCGGCAGCGATTTCGCGCGATGCATCGCGGCGTCGCAACGGGCGGTGACGCTGAATTTCAGTTTGTTCGAACTGGCGGACGCGCAGACGGCTGGGTTATACCAGGCGGCACGGCAGCGTTCTCCGATCAGCGTGATGCTGCAACTGGGCGAGCAGGCGGGGCAATTGTGCGGGGCGTACATGCCGGCGATGGTGCCGCTGGTTCCGGAGTTCGACGATTCCGAGACGAGGCTGCAGTGGAAATTCCAAAATAATCGGGCACAGGGGACGGTGAATGACGAGCTCTACATTGCTTTCGGATAAATGCTGGGAGAGCCGGGTCTGGTTCGACGCTGAGGCGGTTGAAGGGGTCAGGTTCGAGATCGTGCGCGTGTCGTTCGGACGACGGATCGAACTGGCGCGGCGGATCCGGGAGATCGGACGAAAGATGGAGTATCTCGAAGCAGGCGCTAACGATCGGGAGACGCTGGAAGCGACGGTGCTGGCGGCGGAGATCGATCGAGCTTATCTGGAGTGGGGATTAGTCGCGGTGGAGGGGCTGGAGATCGACGGAGCGGCGGCGACTCCGGGGACGCTGGTGGATCTGGGGCCGGTGGAGTTGGCGATGGAGATACTCGGCCGCATCAAATCAGAATGCGGGATGAGCGAGGACGAACGAAAAAACTGATGGTCGCCTTCCATTTCTACCGGACCAGCCAAGCCGGATGGAAATGCGACCAATGCAGACGGCAGGGGCTGGATGTGCGGCGCCGGTGCGGGTTCCTGGCGGAAGAGAAGCGCGGGCCGAAGAAGCTGGTGTGGGTGCGAGGGCGGGTGTCGTCGGAGGAGTGTCCGAAGTCGCTAGTGACGCCGGCTAGTGTCGAGCTGCTGGAGAAGTTTTATGGGTGGAAGTTTACGGGCGGAGGGGCGTTGGGGGAGTTGGCGGCTCGGGAGGCGGACGCGTTTTTGATTTTGGAGGGGGAGTGGCGGGCGGAGGAGGACGTTTAGTTTTGAGCGTTTGCCCGACTCCCTGACGGTCGCGGCTCAATGGGGCGCGGTTAGTTGAACGGGTTGGGTGAACGGATTGGTGGAGGAGAGGGGTAACGAAATAGTTATGGGTAAGAATCCGACTACGGAAGTTTCGGGGCTCCTGGGGGGCGGCAACACTGCATTGAATGATCAGTTGACCACGATCACAACGCAGTTGCAGGCGTTGCAAACGATTAATCAGTCGCAGATGGCGAGTATTGTCGCGAACACCACTGCGCTGAGCGCGAATACGGGGTCGAAGTCGAGTGGATCGTCTACGGCGGGGTCGGTGGGGAATACACTGCTCGATGTACTTGGGTCTGGTCTGAGTCCGCTGATTTCGGGATTGATCGGGTTGTTCGGGAGGCGGATCAAGCAGTCAACCGGCGGCGGTGACTCCTTATATCCAGCCTCTGTCAGTGAATTTGCAGGCGGGGTTTAGCGGGGCGGCGGCGGGGGGCGCGTCGGGGGTCGATTATGGCGAAGGCGGTGTGCCTCGACCAGTCACGGCAGCTGCGGCGCAGCAGCAGATTACGGTGCAGGTGCAGGCGATGGATAGTCAGTCGTTTCTGGACCGGAGTAACGATATCGCGGCGGCGGTACGGAAGGCGATGCTGGAGACTTCGACTCTGAATGACGTTATTCGGGAGATTTAAAGGCGGGCAGGTCGGGAACCTGCCCCACCAAGAGGAGTTTCTTATGGCGAATTTTCCGGGGCTGAAGACGGGGGCGGTGGCGCAGTATGGGTCTGACCGGTCGCGGCAGTTTTCGACGGAGGTGCTGCGATTTATCGATGGGAGTGAGCAGCGATTTCCGGGATACGGATCGAGCCTGATGCGATGGGTGATCCGGCTGGACTTGCTGGACGAATCCGAACTGGAAGAGCTGGAACAATTCTTTGAAAACGAGGGCGGGCGCGCGGGGATTTTTTCATTCACCGATCCGTGGGATGGGACGGTGTACGCGAACTGTAGTTTTGATAGCGACGACCTGACGTTGCAGTTTCAGGGGGCCGCTCGGGGAAAGACGCAATTGGTAGTCAAGGAGAACCGAACCTAGAATGCTGGTGTTTCCGCAACTTTCAACCGGAGCGTCGGGGTTGTATCCACTGACCAAAACCACGCGGCAGAGGAGCGTCGTGAACACGCTGGGCGATGGCCGGAGCGACGTGTACGCCGATGCCGATGCGGAGAGCCTCGCGTGGGAACTGCAAGCGAAGGGATTGACGGCGGCGGAATGGGGAGCCATCGAAGCGCTGTTCACCGCGACGGCGGGCAGGTGGCTGTCGTTCACATTTCTCGATCCAGTGGGAAATCTGATCGCCGAGAGCGAGAACTTCGGCGCATCGGCCTGGACCAACGGGGCATTGATCGATCTGACGAGCGGCGTCTCCGATCCTTTCGGGACGACGAGGGCAACGGCGGTGGTGAATGCAAGCCAGGCGACTGCGGGAGTCGCGCAGACGCTGGCGGCGCCGGGCAATTTCCACTACTGCCTGAGTGCGTGGGCGCGGACGACCAGTGGGACCAGCGTGACTCTGGCGATCTCGACCGCGGGAGGAAGCGCGACGAAAACCTTCGTCATCGGCACGCAGTGGGTTCGAGTTTCGCTGGCGGCGAATTTGGGACACAACACTGCGTCTGTGGCCTTCGGAGCGGAACTGGCCGCGGGGGGATCGGTCGATTTGTTCGGGATGCAAGTAGAAGCGCAGTTGGCGCCGTCCGACTACAAGCAAACGGGCACCCGTGGCGGCGTCTATGCGGGCGCGCGATTCGGCGCGGACAAGATCACAGTGACGGCGCAAGGAACGGACGTCTATGACGCGGTCATCCAGATCGTGAATACGGAGAACTAATGGCCACGATCGACGAGCTGAAAGAACAACAGACACCGACGACCCCGCTGTTTCTGATCGACTGCGTGCTCAGCTCGGGCGCGACTGAGAGCTGGGGGACGCACGCGGCAACGTTTGGCGGCACTTCTTACGCGGCGCGATTATTGAAACACACGCTGTTCGAATTGCGTTCTTCGTCGAGCGATGGACTGGACGGGGCGACACAGATTGCACTGACGCTGGCGAATGCGGATTCCCACTTCTCGGAAATTGAGAGGGCGACGGGATTCAAAGGTGCGCAAGTCACCATCCGATTTTTGTTTTACGATTTTGTGTTAAATCAGGCGGCGTCCGAGGCTCGGGTGGTGTTCCGCGGGATCGCCAACTCTCCGGATGAGATTACGGAATCGGCTTTCCGATTCACCGTCATGAACCGCTTGAATCTGCAGCGAATCGTATTGCCGGACGTGCGAATCGAGCGGAGCTGCCCGTGGTTCTTCCCATCGAGCGCGGCCCAAAGGCTGGACGCACTGACGGGCGGAGTGAAGGGGAAATATTCCGCTCTGTACAAGTGCGGATATTCGGCGGATCAGACCGGCGGCGTGGGTAATTTGAATAGCGGCGCGCCCTTTACGAGCTGCGATTACACGCGAACGTCATGCACCGAGCGGGGGATGTTCTCGATCGACGCGGCGAGTAACGCCACCGCACGGTTTGGTGGCATCGAGTTCGTTCCGGCGCAGATTCAGGTGCGCAGTTACGGCGAACGCGGGACACAACTATCGCCGGTGCAGGACAACCTGGCGCTCTATAACGACTTCGTGCCGCTGGTTTATGGAACCGCATGGTACATGCCGCCGATCGTATTCACGCGCAACGACGGCAACCTGACGCGCATGGAAGTGCTGCTGGGGATGGGCGCCATCTCCCGAGTGATTCAGGTGCTGGTGAACGACATCGCGATTCCGGAAGCGCAGAACGGCACCAACATGACCGCCACCGGATGGTATTCGCTGGTGAGCGCGGGGGCGCGGAACGGGGTGTTCAACCTCGACTTCACGGACAGCGCCGGCAATCCTCTGGGCGACCCTTACGGAAGCATGGCGCTGCTCAGCGTGGTAGTCCCCAACGCCATCAGCAACGGCCAGTCGCTGCCGACCATTCAAGTATTGATCGACGGACTGCTGCTGGAGCAGTTCGACTCCAGTGGGACGTCGACAGGTGAGGCGTTCACCAACAATCCAGCGTGGGTATTGCTCGACGTGCTGCGGCGCAGTGGATGGTTGACAACCGATGTCGACTTGCCAAGCTTCGCGGCCGCGGCCACCTATTGCGGCGCGCCAATCAGTACGACGGACCTGTATGGGAACGCGACTTCGGCTCCGCGATTCCAATGCAATCTGGTGATTCAGACCAGGCGCAGCGCGGCGGAGCTGGCGAAGGCGATTCGCAACTCATCGTCGTTGATGCTGACCTACGGCATCGGAGGGCTGTTGACTCTGCGGGTCGAGAATACGCTCGCGCTGCAGCAGCCGACCGCGCCGGATGGATCGAACAGCACGGCGACACTGAATGGCGGGTGGCCGGCTTACGAGTTCAGCGACGGGTCGGCGACGTTCTCGGGAATCCTGCGAAATGCGCACGGGGATCCGGCGATCCGCTTGTATTCGCAAAACGGATCCGCGACGACCAATCAGCTGACAGTAGAGTTTCAGGACGAGTTCAATCAATATCAACAGGACAGCCTGACGTTGGTGGACATCGACGATTCGCTGCTGACCGACAGGATCGTCACCGCGCCGTTCCAGGGAGTGGGACTGCCGAACTTCGATCAGGCCACGCGCATGCTGCAATTGCAGCTCAACAAGGCGATCGCCGGGTACACGTTCGCGGAGTTCAGCACTTCGGTGAAAGGAATCGGGATCGCGCCGGGCGATCTGATCACGATTACTTATCTGAAGGAAGGGCTCGACCGGCAGCCGTTTCGAGTGGTGAAGCTCGCGCCGGGGCAGGATTATCAAACCGTTCAGATCACGGCGCAATGGCACGAAGACGACTGGTACACGACGGGCGGCGCGAACGCGGCCGGGGGAGGAATTTATGCGACGGGTCCCGGATTGCCGCGGCCGTTGGTGGGCAGCGTTACAGACTCGCATGGAATCGAACAGTTCGGAATCACGGAGACGTCGATTCAAAGCGGCGATGGGAGTTTCGCGATTCAATTGAGCGTCGCGTTCACGGCTCCGTCGCTTCCGGCGGCGTCGAGTGCGGGAGTACCGCTGGTCAGCCTGAGTCCGACGATTTCGACGACAGGCGGAACCCTCGCGGGGGGCCAGTCCTTTTATTACGCGGTCAGCGCGGTGGATTCGACCGGCGCTGAAGGGGGGCTGTCATTTTTAGTCCAGGCGAAGCTTCCGGGCACTACGAATACGAATCAAGTGACGCTGAACGGGTTGAGTTTTTCGTCCAGCTCAGTGGGTTTCCGCGTGTATCGCGGACTCAATCCGAGTCAGCTTCTGCTGATCGACACGAGTCCAAGTATCGCCGGCACCTACACGGATTCCGGCGCGGCGGTGCAGCTGGCGGGGCCGCCCGATGAGAACTACAATCATGCAAATGTTTATTGGCGAATGGAATTGCAGCCGGAAGAATCGGCGACTTCGGCGTCGGCAACGACCATCGGGAACAGCACGCTGGGCATGCTGACGAACGATTTCGCGGGAAGCCTGGCGCGGATCACGCGAGGGAAAGGCGCGACTCAGGAACGCTCGATCGTCTCGAACAGCGCCACGACACTGACCGTGGCGCCGGCATGGACCGTGACGCCGGATACAACCAGCTTCTTCACGGTGGCCGATTCCACTTGGAACTTCGGAGGTCTGGGATCGACGAGCCCGGTGAACATCGATGTTCCGAACCGGCCCGGCGCATCGGTGGAAATTTCGGGGCGATCGGCGAATGCGCTCGATCAAGAAAGCTCCGAGGCGCTGAACCCTTTGACGTCCTGGCAGATTGTCGGGGATGCGGGCGGAGGAGTGGACAGCGACGTGCCGCCCGCTCCGGTATTCGGACTCGATTTGGCGGGCCAGGGAACGGTGGATTTGGTGAGCATCGGATTTTCGACCTTCGCCAATACGCACACAATTTCCGCGGGAACGCTGATTCTCTATTACTGGAACGAACTGAACAGTCCTTCGACGATCACTCTGACGACTGCGATCTCGGCGACCGATACAACGATCACGCTCAGCACTGCGGGAACCAGTTCGGTGGGCGACCGGCTTCAGGTTGAGACTGAGATCCTCGAAGTGGAGGTGGTGCTGAGCGGCGCGCAGTATCAAGTGACGCGCGGCGCGGAGGGATCGACCGCCGCGGCACACAGCACGACGGCGCCGGTGTACGCGCTCGAATCGAACGTCAGCATCGTTCCGTTTGTCAGCGGATTTTTTGGCAGCCCGGCGAGCGGGGATTTCAACTACTCCATCTTCCTTCCGGACGTCAGGATCGCGGCGGCGGAGTTGTTCATGACCAACGTTTATGGAAGCGGCCCGCCGACCTTTGCTCCATTCGTCGCGACCGTGGATCAGGGACTGCGGACGCTGGCCGGCGGTCAGTTCTCGATGCAGGTCGAAGGTTATCTCGCGATTCAGACGGACGCCGTGCCGCCGCTGGTGATCGAAGCGACGCAGGCTGTGCGCGACATTTTCGCGGTGGTGGGCGAAGCGCCCAGCGGGGCTGACGTTCAATTGCAGTTGCGCCAGGGGTCCACGGTTTATTGCACGCTCACGATCGCGGACGGCACTACGGTATCGGGCAGCGTCAATGGATTCGGCCTGCCCGCGTTGGTCGCGAATTCCCAAATGAGCCTGGATATACTCACGGTGCCCGGCGCCGCGGACACGCTGCCGGGTCGGGATTTGACCGTGATCATCCGGCTCTAATATGGCAGATCAAATTCAGAAACTAAGACCGGATCGCGATTTGCAGTGCTTCTATTTCGAACCGTCGGCGATCGCGGCGCTGAGCGGGACTTCGGCAACCGGCTTCACAATATCGGGGTCCTGGCGGCAGCAATTCGATTGGGCGGTGATCGAATGGAATCGCGATAATGTCTACGAACATCCGGCGTTCCGCTACCTTCCCGATGGCGATTTGAGCGGGCTGGTGCTCAGTTATCAGGAGACGCGAACGAATTGCATTCTCCTGGATTCGACCCTTTTCGCGACGGTCGCGTGGCCGTCGCTTCGCATCTGGGGTCCGGACAACACGATTTATTATGTGCGTCTGGCCGACCACGCGACACCGATCGCGGGTAGCTACCAAAATGCTTATGCCGATTTTACGTTGTCCGGCTCGGGCACCCCGGCCGTGGGAACTCACGTAGGAATCGCCTATCTCGACACGCACTACACATTCCGGTTCGACGGCACTGCGGGGATCGCGTACGCGCTTTCACAAATCGCCGCCGCGATCAACGTGCGTCCGAATCCGTTTCAGTCGACGATGCTGCTCGCAACCGTGACCGGATCTACCATTCGCGTCTTTTACACCGGAGGCATGGACACCGGCAGCACATCGGGAGCGAATGGAAATCGATTCGCGATGTATACGTATTCCGACACTTCGGCTGCAGTCTGGGACGCGCCGGAGAAGACCTTTGCCGATGGGACGAGTCCGACACAGTGGAGCGTCACCATCGATTTCGGCTCTCTTCAGGGATTTCTCACGCCCGATTTTTCGGATACTCTGACCGCCGTGCCGACCAGCCAGATCCGAAAGATGCGCTGGACCTACGCGGCGGATTTGCAGGCCGCATCTTTCGTTCGAAGCGAGTTCCAAGTGGTGATCAGCAGCTGGTCCGTGACGGGGACAAATCGAAATTATTCGATTGCCGGTCCCGGTAGCCGACGGGTGGAAGATGACTCGGTCGAGATCGCTTACACGGGATCGTGGACGGAATCGCGCGGAAATTTCTCCGGCGGAATCATTCACTATTCGACGACCACCGGAGATTCGGTGTCGTGGACTTACACTGCATCGCAGTCCCATACGCTCTATTTGGGAACGCGATATCTCGGGCTATTATCGGCGTCCGGAGCGAGCGTCTCGATTGTGGTCGACGGAGCATCCGCAGTCATCGCGGACCTGTTTGTTTCCCAAGAAGACGTGTTGATCCGATTGCCAGTGGGCGCGTACAGCGCGGGAAGTCACTCGATCACGGTGACGAATTCCGGACCAACTGGCCACTATTTTTATCTTGATTTTTTCGAAGTGGCGGTAGCTACTCCGGATCTTCCGGCATTTCCCGCGGAGCCGAAGCTCACGCTGGCAACCGACTGGGACACGCTGCATTCCATCTCGCTCGCGCCTGAAAGGACGGCTTGGTTCATTCACTCGCTGGGATTCACTGGACGTCAGAACCACTATGTGGGCGCTTTGTGGTTCTATGAGCTGGTTCCGACCGGCTTCACTTATGCTTCCGCTACCGTGACGCTTTCGGGATCGATCACCGTGGCGGATGGCGATGCATCTCAGTCCCTGCAACTGACCATCGACTCCACCGTCTTCACTAAATTCATGCATCCGGCAGACACTCCCGCAACGGTAGCGACCGCATTCGCCGAAGGGATCAACAACGGCTCGACGGGAATCTGGGCGAGTGCATCCAGCGGCGTCCTGACCATTACCGCGCGATCCATCGGTGCCGGAGGAAACAGTTTCACATTGGCAGCCGTGCCGACGAACCTTTCCGAGCTTGACGGTCACCACGAGTGGCGCGACCTTCGCCGGCGGGAACGATGGTCACTGGCGCACGGACCTGGCAGCATCCCCGCGATTGAATCGCGCCGTGCGCGACTGGACCCTCAGTTACTGCACAGCGTTACAAGGCTACGGCATCGATATGGCTTCGTCGTTCAGCATGGAACTCGGAAATGGAGATCCCTCGTCGTCCGTCGGCATCGCACAGCAGGGACCTTCGGGCGATGCGATCCTATTGGCCACGCCGTCGCTTCAAACTAATTTTTCGCCCACCAGCCTCGCCTATTGGCAGGAAGTCTACGCGGAGATGGCGGCCATTCAAGCGGCTGCCGGCCTCACGCCGTTTCTGCAATTCGGCGAAGTGCAGTGGTGGTATTTTCCTACCAACGGGTTCCCTCCGTCAGATACTGCCGACTACGTCGCATTTTCAGGAATGCCCTTCTATGATTCGTGGTCGCAGGCCCAGTTCCTGGCGGCGTACGGCCGCGCCATGACCACTTTCACAACCAATACGGTCGATCCGTCGGCCTATCCCGATGAAGTCGCATTCCTGCAATCTGTCCTGGGAAATTTCACCTCTTCGATCATGACTTACGTGCGTGCGACGCAGCCGTCCTGCCGCTTTGAAGTTCTCTATCCCACCGACGTCAACGCGACTGCCTTCAACGCCGCATTCAATTTCCCGCCTGCTGCCTGGACGCCCGCTGCTCTCACCATCCTTAAGACGGAATGCTTCGGATACACGCTGGGGCGCGACCTTAATCAATGCGAAGCATCCATCCAATTCGGAGCGGCCATGAGCTTTCCTGCATCGCAAAGAAGCCACCTGGTCGGCGTCGGCGATTCCACTACCGCGTGGTTGAAAGAGGTGCGGATCTCCGAGGGCAAAGGACTCGAAAGCGTCGTGCTCTTCGCGTTGGATCAATACTGTCTGATCGGATACAAAACGCCCATTCCACTCAGCCTGCGGCGCAGCATCAAGATGGGCACCTGATACACTCAAGAGCGTCCCCTCGCGCTCTAGAATGTTGCAGGTTCAGAACGTCTCCAAGGTCTATCGCTTGTACCGGCGCCCAGCCGACCGGTTGCTCGAACTTCTTCCCTTCTCCCGCGTCGCGCCCTCCGAATTTTGGGCTCTGCGCGACGTTTCGCTCACCGTGGAACGCGGCGAGGTTCTGGGCGTTATCGGCCCGAACGGCAGCGGCAAGAGCACTCTTCTGCAAATCGTCAGCGGCATTCTGGAGCCCACCCGCGGGCGCGTGGTCGCGCACGGACGCATCGCGGCGCTGCTCGAACTGGGCGCGGGATTCAACCCCGAATTCAGCGGCCGCGAAAATGTTTTCCTGAACGGAGAAATCCTCGGCATCGCGCGCCGCGATATGGAGCGCGTATTTCCAGAGATCGAACGCTTCGCCGAAATCGGCGCGTTCATGGACCGGCCGGTGAAGGAATATTCCACCGGCATGTACGTGCGCCTCGCATTTTCCACCGCGATTCATGTCGATCCTGAAATTCTTATCGTCGACGAAGCTCTCGCCGTCGGCGATGCGATCTTTGCCAATCGCTGCATCAAGAAATTTGTCGAGCTCAAGGAACGCAAGGTCACTGTCCTGTTCGTATCTCACGATCTGGGGCTGGTAAAACGCCTCTCCGATCGCGCTGCGCTGATGATCGACGGACGCGTCGCGGCGTTCGGGAATCCAAGCGAAGTAGTGAATCGATACGTCGGTATGGTCCTTGAACGGCAGGAGCGTGACGAGCCTCGCGGCGACCGGCCCAAAGCCGGCGCAAGTTTCCGTCATGGCGATGGGGCCAGCGAAATCGTCAGCGCGGACCTGCTCAACGCGCGCGGCGAATCCACTCGGAATCTCGAGCCTCACGAGACGGTCAGCATTCGTGTCCGCGCGCTCGCGAAACGCGATCTGGAAGATCCAGTGGTCGGCATACTGATCCGCAACCGCCTGGGCATCGACGTTTTCGGCACTAATACGCGGATCGAAGGCATCGACCTTGGGAATATCGCCGGCGGCGAGTCGTTTGAAGTCGAGTTCACCTTCGATTGCCTGCTGACCCGGCAAGACTATACACTGACTGTTGCCACGCAGCACCGTGAAGGCTACAGTCAGGACTGGCTGGACGACGTGATCTCATTCTCCGTGACCGACGCGCGCGATGTGGCTGGCCTGGCCAATTTCAAAACGAAAGTAGAGTGGCGCCGCATCACGGGCGCGATCAAATGATTTACGCAGTCGTTCTAGGCATCGTCGTGGCGGTGTTGTGCGGAGTCACGATTGCGAAGACCATGTCGCTTCGCACCAACGCCGATTTCATGGTCGCCGGGCGCAAGCTGCCGTGGGGCGTGCTGGTTTTCACGCTGCTCAGCTCCTGGATCGGGGCGGGAAGCCTGCTGGGCGGCGGCGAAAACGCTTATAAGAATGGATTCGTCGCGCTCTGGCAACCCGCAGGCGGCTGGTGCGGACTCATAGTCATCGCGCTGATCGCCGGCCGCGCGCGCCGCTTCGCTCAGTTCACGGTCCCCGATCTTCTGGAAGCCCGATACAACGCCACCGCGCGTGTGATGGCGACCATCGCCATCGTCGTCTCCTACACTGTCATCGTCAGTTATCAGTTCAAGGGAGGCGGCGATATTCTGCACTTGATTTTTCCCCGAACTTCCGCGCGCCATCGGCATGTACATCATCGCTGGATTCGTGATCGTCTTCACCGCTGCTGCAGGCATGGCATCGATCGCCTATCTCGATCTCGTGATCGGTGGATTGGTGACCGTCATTGTCGCCATCGCCGTCCCGCTGATCCTCTCCCGAGCCGGTGGATGGAGCGCGGTCCAGGGCGTTCTGCCTCCTAGTCACTTCACCCTGCTAGGCGACGTCGGCCTATCACAGGCACTTGGCTTCTTAATCCCCACAATGTTACTTCTAGTCGGCAATCAGGGCATGTATCAGAAGTTCTTTTCCGCGCGATCGGAGAAAGACGCAAAGTACGCCGTCGCCGGCTGGATCGTCGGAACTGTGTTCCTGGAGACCATGTTGATCATGGTCGCCGTGATCGGCAGTGCGACATTTCACACTGAAGCCCCTCGCGAAATCATTCCTTTAACCGCCCGTAGAGGCCTGCCCGTGCTCCTAGGCGCGATCCTGCTCGGTGGAATCTTCGCGAAAGTGATCTCCACCGCCAACAACTATCTTTTTTCGCCCGCTACGAACCTCATCCACGACGTGTACGCACGATTCATCAATCCCGGCGCGTCCGAAAAGAAGATGCTCATCGTCTCGCGTCTGCTAGTCATCGGACTCGGCCTGTTCGCGCTGCTGCAGGCATCTCAGTTTGAATCGGTGCTGAAGGCATCGCTTTACGCCTACACGATCTATGGCGCAGCCGTGACGCCAGTCGTGCTCGCGGTGTTTTTCTGGAAACGCGCGACGACATCGGCTGCCATCACATCCATTATTCTCGGGACCGTTGTCACGGTCGCTTGGAATCTCGCGCAGGCCATGTGGGGCTGGCAAAAAGAAATAGACGCCGTCTATCCCGCGCTCGCCGCATCGGTCCTGAGCTTGATCATCGTCAGTTACGCGACGCCGAAACCGACCGACGAAAAATTACGTCCATTCTTTGAGTAATCGGAGCGGTCCTTTATGCCATACTTCGGATTCGGATCACTATGAATCTTGCCGAAATTCAAGCTGCATTAAGAGACGAAGGCCTCGACGGCTGGCTGTTTTTCGATCATCATCGCCGCGACCCGCTCGCCTATCGCGTTCTGAAGTTCACGCCCGGCTCGATGGTCTCGCGCCGCTGGTATTATTTCGTTCCCGCACACGGCGAGCCGCTGGGCCTGGTCCACAAAATCGAGGCCCAGACGCTGGCTGAACTGCCCGGCACCATGACCGGATATGCCGGATGGAACGAAATGGTCGACGGGATTCGCAAACTGCTGGGCGCGGCGAAGCGCATTGCCATGCAGTATTCACCCAACTGCTCTGTGCCCTACGTGGCCATGGTGGACGCCGGAACCGTTGAACTGGTCCGCAGCCTCGGCGTCGAGATCGCGACGTCCGCCAACCTCGTACAATACTTCGAAGCCCGCTGGTCGAAGGAACAACTCGAAGGGCACCTCGAAGCCGGCCGCCGCGTCGATAAAGTTCGGCGAGAGGCGTTTGAACGAATCGGCGAGAAACTCCGAGCGTCGGAAAACGTCACCGAATGGGACATCCAGCAATTCATCGCAACTCGGTTTCGAGAGGAAGGCTTGTTCGCCGATCATGGCCCGGATGTCGCGGTGAACGCGAATGCATCGAATCCTCATTACGACCCAAAGCAGGACTCGGCTTCCCGAATCAAAAAGGGCGATATCGTGCTGATCGATATGTGGGCCAAGCTCGATCAGCCTGAGGCCGTCTACTACGACATCACCTGGATGGGCTTCTGCGGCCCGCAGCCTCCGTCCAAATTTGAACGCGTTTTCCAAACCGTCCGTGAGGCGCGCGACCGCGCCATCAAGTGCGTGCAAGACGCCGTGGCAGCGAAGCGGCAGCTCTGCGGCTATGAAGTCGATGACGCCGCCCGCGCTCATATTCGCGACCAGGGATTTGCCGAATACTTCTTCCATCGCACCGGCCATTCCATCGGAACCGATGTGCACGGCACGGGCGCCAACATGGACAACCTTGAAACTCACGATGAACGAAAAGTGATCCCCGGAACCTGTTTCTCCATCGAGCCCGGCATCTATCTTCCCGAGTTTGGCGTCCGTAGCGAGGTCAACGTCTATGTGGACGAAACCTCCGCGCGTGTCACCGGCGAGAAACAGGAAACGATTGTTCTCATCTAAGACAGTATGAGAGCCGCGATTTTTCTGATAGCAGTCTCGGCAGCGCACGGGGGAGTGATTTCGCGCGATTGGGCAGACGGCAAACTTACCCTTCATCTGAATGACGGAATCGAAGAGATCGAATGGATCAGCGAAAAGGCATTTCACCTCTCACGCGGCGTCGCCTCGCTGCAGACCGTGCCGAAGATCAAGCATGATCCGGTCCTTTCGGCGTTCGAGGATACTCGTGAATCCCTGATTCTGCGCGGCCGGTATGTGAGCATCGAGATCGAAAAAGCGACCGCGAAACTGCGCGTTCACGCCAACAACGAGCTGGTTGGCTCTCTCTCGATTGACTCTTCCCCGGAAGGCCAGACCCTGAACATTTCCTCGTTTGGGAAGACTTTTGGTCTGGACGGTCCCGGCGAATCCAGGCAATTCTTCTTCACCGCCGGATACGGCATTTTCATTCGATCACCGCACGATTGTTCCTTCGACCTGAAGAATGGGCTGGTGGTGGCGCGGGGATCGAGCTCGATGGATTTGACCTTCTATTACGGCCCCACCCCGAAGGAAGTTTTCGAACAGCATCAAATCGTCACCGGCAAAACGGAGGTCACCGCGGAGTCGCTTCGCATTCTTCCTCCCAACCTGGTGCCTTCGGCGGCAACGCTTCTTGGCGACACGGTGGTCGATTCGTGGGAAGGGTTGTCGCAATTGGTGCTGACGATCTGGCGATGGAGCCTCGCCGGGGTGATGTATCCGGCGGTGAATCTTGATACGTTTCGTGCCTCGCGCGGCGAACTGGCCCGCAGGGAAGAAGATCTGGCGTCCATGCTGCCGATCATCTACGGCAAGCCTAAAGCCATCAATCCCGCGCTGCGCGAGATCTGGACGCCGTATCTCACGACCTATTTACGCGAGGCGTACGATCGCGGCTACCCGCTGATCCGGCCTCTTCCCGTGCAGTTTTCACGCGATGCAAATCTCGATCCGCAGCCTGGAGTTTTCATGTTGGGAGATGAGGTGCTGCTCGCTCCCATGCTTGTCGCCGGTCCTCGGCGCGAGTTGCGGGTCCCTCGCG
This sequence comes from Bryobacterales bacterium, assembly GCA_963813145.1. Lineage (GTDB taxonomy): Bacteria > Acidobacteriota > Terriglobia > Bryobacterales > Bryobacteraceae > Palsa-187. Next base: position 418,275 of record CAWEXX010000004.1, on the reverse strand, counting down.
GCGTCTGGACGGACCTGCGGACGAACGCCGTTTATAAGGGAAATCAAAGCATTGAGGTCGAGGCGCCTCCCGGGCAGGTGCCGACGTTCGTGCGCAATGGCGCGCTGCTTCCGCTGGCCACAAAACGAGAGATGGAGCTCCACTACTTCCCTTCTCTGGGCGGCGAGTTTTTTCTCTGGGAGCCGGAGAAGAACGATAATTCGCAGTTTCATGGTGCGCCTGCCGGTGATTTCATGCGGCTTGAAATTGAAACCTTGGTTACGCGAACTTATGAATGGATCGTTCATCACACTGCGAAACCATCGAACGTGGAGGAGGGTGGGATTGTGTACACGCCTGTGCGTCAGCGGTCTTTGCTGAAGGCCGGAAACTGGTGGTTTGACGAGTCGCGCGAGAATCTACACGTGATGGTGCGGGCGGAGGCGGGGACGGATAAGATCGTGAATATGACTTTTTAGTTTTGGCCGTCTGCCCGCTCCCTAACGGTCGCGGCTCAGGACCTGGTGAGCATCGGTCGCTCCCCACACGGAGCCGCGACTCTAAAGGAGCGGGCACACGAGTGAAAATCAGTCAGGTATGTTCGATGAAATGAAATCCGCGGTCCGGAAAATCCCGGGTGGCAAGGTCGCCACTTACGGTGCGGTTGCCAAAGCTGCCGGATTTCCTGGAGCATCGCGCCAGGTCGCCTGGGCCTTGCGCGGAACCGACGGCAGGCTGCCATGGCATCGAGTGCTGGGCGCGGGAGGAAAGATTCTGCTTCCCGGAAGCGCCGGAGCCGACCAGCAGTTGCGGCTGCAATCCGAAGGTGTGACATTTCGCGGCCGCAAGGTTCGGATGGACCTGCACGAGTATAAGTTTGGCCGCCGATGATATTATGGAATTGCTCCTATGAAACAGTTTCTGACCATGATGTTTGTGTGCGGCGCCGTGTTTGCGCAGACGAAGTCTACCACTCCCGCCGCGAAAAAGCCTGCCGCGCCAGTCCGGAATCTTCTTGAGCCCTCGACGCTCAAGGCGACGGCTCCTGCGGTGTACAAGGCGAAGTTCACCACCACGCAAGGGGACTTCGTCGTTCAAGTGACGCGCGCCTGGGCGCCCATCGGGGCGGACCGCTTCTACAACCTGGTGCGCGGCAAGTTTTTCGACGGCGCTCCATTTTTCCGTGTGATCCCTGGATTCATGGCGCAATTCGGCCTGAACACGAATCCCGCCGTCTCGCGCGCGTGGAACACCCAGAACCTGATGGACGAGCCGGTGAAGCAATCGAACAAGCGGGGCTTCATCACCTACGCGAAGGCGGGGCCAAATTCCCGGACGACGCAGGTGTTCATTAACTACGGCGACAATGCGCGTCTCGATGCGGACGGGTTCGCCCCCTTCGGCGAGGTGATCGAGGGCATGGACGTGGTTGAAAAGTTCAACTCCGAATACGGCGACAACCCCGCAAGTCAGGGTGCGATCCAACAACTCGGCAAGCCTTGGCTCGATAAGAATATGCCCAAGGTCGATCTGACTAAGACCGCTGTCATCGTGCCACTGACGCCGCCGGCTCCCGCGGCCACGAAATCCACAACCGCAGCGAAATCGACTACAGCGACAAAAGCACCGGCAACGAAATCCACTACCGCAACCAAGCAATAAACCCCCTTTTTTGGTATAAAACAAATAAGAGGGTTTCTGTTTTGAGGAAAAACGCGGAAATCCAGGGTCGATCCCTTTTGCCTCATGGCGATAGGATCTACCTCCGCGTCACCGGTTTTCCACAGGAATTCCCAGAGCGTAAAATGCGGCAGACAGAGGCCAAAGAAGTTGGTTGCCGCGCGATGACGAAGCCGTTAAGGTGGTACGTTCCTCATGACATCAACTGAACTGGCATACGAAAAAGGTCTGCCAGCAAATCTAGATGCGGAGCGTTTTGTGCTCGGCTCGATTCTGCTGAACGACACAGTTTATCTGCAAGTGGCGGGCGCGGTGGAGCCCGACGACTTCAGCCTGGAAAAACATCGCCGCATCTTCGCGCGCATGAAGGACCTTTACGATCGCGGCGAGCGACTGGACCGCGTGACGGTCGCCAACGAGTTGATGAAGCAGGGTCAGCTCGAATCGGTGGACGGCCTGGGCTACCTGGTTTCGCTCGACGACGGGCTGCCAGAAATCGCCAACCTCGAAAGCTACATCCGCATCGTCAAGGACAAGGCGACGCTGCGCAAGCTGATTTTCGCGGCGCAGAAAGTCATCACGCGCTGCCTGCTGGGCGAGGACGAGCCGGATGAAATTCTTTCGGGCGCGGAAGAATCGCTGCTCAAACTTGGCGAGGCGCGGTCGGGCGAAAAGCTCATTTCACCGTCCGACGTGCTGGCGACTTTCCCGGGCGGCATCAACGCGTTTCTCGATCCCACCCAGCGGATCAAAGGCATCAGCACCGGCTTTACGAAGTTTGACGAAATGACCGGGGGCCTGCACGGAGGCGAGCTGCTGATTCTGGCGGCGCGGCCCTCGATGGGAAAAACGGCACTCGCGCTCAACATCGCGCAGCATGTGGCCACGCATCCGAAGATGCGCAAGCCGGTGGCGGTATTCTCGCTCGAAATGTCGTCATCGAGCCTGCTGAACCGCCTGGTATGCTCTGCTGCGCGCGTGGATCAGCACAAGTTTCGGGCGGGATTTTTGAATCAGGACGAACGCCGCAAGCTCCAGTTTGCGCTGGCCGATCTGACTGAGTCTCCGTTGTTTCTCGACGATACGCCGGGCGTGCATCTGATGGACGTTCACGCGAAGCTGCGCCGCATGCAGGCCAATGAAGGTTTGAGCCTGGTGGTGATCGATTACCTGCAATTGATGAGCAGCCGCGGGCGGTCTGAGAATCGCAACCAGGAAGTCAGCGCCATCTCGCGAGGCCTCAAGCTGATGGCGAAGGATCTGAACGTGCCGTTTCTGGTTCTATCGCAATTGAGCCGCGCATCGGAAACGCGGGTCGGCGATCACAAGCCGCAGTTGAGCGATCTTCGCGACTCGGGATCGATTGAGCAGGACGCGGACCTGGTGGCCTTTATTTTCCGCGAAGAAGTTTATAAGCGGGATCGCGAAGACGTGAAGGGGCTGGCCGATCTGATCATCGCCAAACAGCGTAACGGGCCGATCGGCACCGTGCCTCTGCGGTTTCTGGGCCAGTACACGCGGTTCGAAAATCGAGTGGACGATCTGCCGGAAGAGCCCATGGATTAGACGGACCGCTCCCGCAGGCCGCGGTTCTGAAGCCGACGCTGCAAGCTAAAGCTCGCGCCACGGGGATTCGGAGTAGACTAATAAGTTTGCTTTGCTACTCGAACTCGATTCCATTCAAAAACGATTTGGGGGCGTAACCGCGCTTCGTAACGGGAACTGCACCGTGAAAGCCGGAGAAGTCCATTTGCTGATGGGCGAGAACGGCGCGGGCAAGTCGACGCTGATGAAGATCGTGGCCGGCATGATCGCTCCGGACGGCGGCGAGATGCGGTTCCGCGGGCAGCCGGTGCGGTTTCGCAATCCAGCCGAATCGGCGGCGGCGGGCATCGCGATGGTGCATCAGGAGTCGCTGCTTTCGCCGCATCTCTCGGTTGCCGAGAATATTTTCCTGGGACGCGAGGATCGCCACCCGCTGGGATGGATCAATCGCCGTGAAATCGAAACGCGGGCCCGGCGGCTGATCGAGCGGCACGCGTTCCCGTTACAGGCGGAGGCGCTGGTGGGCAAGCTGAGCCCCGCTGGTAAGCAGATGGTCGAGATTTGCCGCGCCGTTCAGCAGGGGTCGAGTCTGCTGATTTTCGATGAGCCGACTTCGTCGCTCACCGAATCTGAAACGCGCGAAGTTTTTCGCATCGTTCAGGAATTGCGTCTGCGCGAAGTGGGTGTTATCTATATCACGCACCGCTTGGAGGAGCTGCGAGCGATCGGAGATCGCGTTACCGTGCTGCGGGACGGCGAGACGGTTCATTCATGCATGCTTTGCGATCTGACGACGGAACAGCTGATTCAGCACATGGTTGGTCGGCCGGTGAATTCTTTGTATCGCCGCGAGCCGCTGCCGCCGGGCGATGAAATGCTGCGTGTGACGGGGCTGACCAGCGAGCCGCTGCTGAACGACATCAGCTTCACGGTTCGCGCCGGCGAGATTGTCGGGATGGGCGGACTGATCGGCGCTGGACGCACGGAGTTGTGCCGCGCTCTGTTCGGAATCGATCCGATCGAGGCCGGCGAAGTACAGGTGGCGGGAAAAACGGTGCGCATCCGCAGCCCGCGGGATGCGGTTCGGGCGGGGATTGCCTTAGTCCCGGAAGATCGGCAGCGGACAGGGTTGGCCATCGACCTCGCGATTGCACCGAACATTACGATGGCGAGTCTCCGGTCGGTCAGCAACCTGGGATTTTTGAAACTGCGCAGCGAACGGATGCTCACTATCGACCAGGGCAAGCGGCTCCGGCTGAAGTATGACGGACCTCAGCAGTTGGCGCGGCGTTTGAGTGGCGGCAATCAGCAAAAAGTCGTGATCGCGAAATGGCTGGCGACGAACGCCCGGGTGATCCTGTTCGACGAGCCGACGCGCGGCATTGACGTGGGGGCCAAGATGGAGGTTTTTCAAACGATGGACGAGCTGGCGCGCGGGGGCGCGGCGATTCTGATGATGAGCTCTGAAATGGCTGAGATTCAATCCGTCGCCGATCGGATTCTGGTGATGCGGCAGGGCAGGATCGCCGGAGAGCTTCCGCGCGGCGCATCGCAGGAAGATATTTTGCGGCTGGCCGCGTTCGAAGAAAAGGCTCCGCAGTGATTCAGCGCCTGCTGCCGTTCGCGACGCTGGTCGCACTGTTCATCGGACTGGCGATCGCGTCGCCTCATTTCTTAACCGGTCCGAACCTTTCCACCGTCATTCGCCAGACCACTGTGATTAACATCATGGCGCTGGGCATGACGCTGATCATTATTTCGGGCGGCATCGATCTGTCGGTGGGTTCGATCCTGGCGTTCGGCGGGTTTATGGGGACGCTGTCCATGGAAAAGGGCTATCCGATTCCAGCGGCTATCGCGATCGGCATCGCTGCCGGTACGATGTGCGGGTTGATCAACGGGACGCTGATTACGCGGCTGAAGGTGAATCCGTTCATCGTCACGCTGGGAACCATGGGCATCTATCGCGGCGTCACGCTTCTGATTTCGAACGGGCTGCCGGTGCATCAGATTCCTTTGAAGTTTTCGTTTCTCGGATCTGGAACCGGGATCTTTGGAATCCCCATCGTGCTGTGGATATTGCTGGCGTGCGCGGTGGCGATGCACGTGGTTCTCGAACATACCCGGCTGGGGCGCTATGCTTTTTCGATCGGCAGCAATCCGGATGCGGCGTTTTACGCGGGAATACCGGTGGCGTTCAACATCACTTCGGTGTACGCGATCGCCGGCGGATTAACGGGGCTTTCAGGAATGATCGAAGCCTCGCGCCTGATGAGCGGACAGCCTACGGCGGGGCAGGGGTACGAATTGCAGGCCATCGCGGCAGTCGTGATCGGCGGCGGAAGTTTGCGCGGCGGCGAGGGGACGGTGCTGGGAACGCTGGTGGGCGCGTTCATCATGGGATTGCTGTCGGACGGCAGCGATTTGTTGGGGATCAATCCTTATTGGCAGCAGGTCATAATCGGGGCGGTGATTATTTTGGCGGTGTGGCTGGATGAGGTGCGGAAGCGGCGCGGGGTGAGTTAATGCGCTCTAATGGAGATGAGGCGCCTGAAATGCAACAGGAGATTGATAAGATTCAAATCAGCGATGAAGGGATCGTGGCGCTCCCATACTCTGTCACAAAGGCGCTCCGCCTTCAACCAGGCGATGAGGTTGTGGTTCAGCTTGATGGAACAAAACTCGTCATGCAACGCATGAATCCGAAGCGTGCTCAGCGCTCGGAACCTAGGCCACTCGGCCACGGACGGGGCGATGTTCATTTGACCGAAGGCTGGGAGACTCCCATGACCGACGAAGAAGCGGACGACTTCCTGAATGGGCGTTGAGGAAATCGATTTTGAAGAGGACGCGCGCCGCTACTCTTCGAATCGTTATCTTCTGGACACCGCGATAGTGATTTGGGTAACAGCGGAACCAGAGCGACTATCGAAAGCAGCGAGCGTCATTTGGAGTGACCCTAATAGAATGGTCGCCGTCAGTGTCATCAATTATTGGGAAATCGCACTCAAGAAAGAAAAACTCGGTATCGACGATGTCGCGTGGTTTTGGGAGCATCGCGTCTTGCCTTACGTTGATCTCGATCCTCTTCAGGTACGCGAAGAGCACATCACTGAAATGTTACTTCTGCCGATGCTTCACAAAGACCCGTTTGATCGGATGCTCATCGCACAAGCTCGCGTGGAAAATATGCCTCTGGTGACCTCCGATAAGCTGATCCAGACATATGATGTTCGGACGGTGTGGTAGCGCTTAGTTCTTCACCGCTTTGAACGTGACTTCCACGGAGCGCGGGGGGATCTGTCGCACATCCGATTTCACTTCCATGCCGCGGCGGCCTTTTTCTTCCAGGAGCTCCTGCAACACCTGGCGCGCCGCTTCCACTTGCTGAGGCTCGTAAAGCTGCTCCACCATGATGCGGACTCCGCGGTCTTTGAGGCGATGCATCACTTCGTCGGTAGAGACGCCTTTGAAGTTTTCGAATTTCACGGAGCGGACTTGCTTGGTTTCCACCGCGGGCTGAAAGAACAGCAGCGCAGCGATGAGGAGGAGTTTCATGCGGCCAGTGTGTGCAGGTCCAGGGCCACGACAGGTTTAGTGAAAAGTGGAGGGTTACGGGCGGTCGGACGGGAGAATTTCGCACGGGTGTGATTGTCAGGCGTTGAAAAATTCTTTCATGGCTTCTACGGTGTAGCGAATATCTTCTTCGGTGTGGGCGGTGGAGATGAATCCGGCTTCGAACTGGGAGGGAGCGAGATAGACGCCGCGGTCTAGCAGGAAGTGGAACAGGCGGGCGAATTCCGCTTTGTCGCTGCGCTCGGCCGAGGCCCAATCGGTGACTGGGCCGGGGGTGAAAAAGAACGTGAACATCGACCCGACGCGGTTCACGGTGACGCCTGGGGGAACCCACTCACAAAGCTGAGCGCCGCGCGCTTCGAGGATCTCATACACCTGCGGATTCGCCACCAGATGGCGGAGCATGGCAAGCCCGGCGGCCACTGCCAGGGGATTTCCGGACAACGTCCCAGCCTGATAAATAGGACCGATGGGCGCGACCTTCTTCATAATGTCGGAGCGGCCGCCGTAGGCCGCCATAGGTAATCCACCGCCGATGATTTTGCCGATGGTGGTGATATCGGGAAGAATTTCGAAGCGCTTTTGCGCTCCGCCCAGGGCGACGCGGAATCCGGTCATGACTTCGTCGAAGATCAGCAATGCGCCATGGCGCGCGGTCAGTTCACGCAGCGCCTCCAGGAATCCAGGGGCGGGCGGGATGCAGCCCATGTTGCCGGCTACGGGCTCCACGATCACGGCGGCGATTTTATCTCCATGCGCCGCGAAAGTCTGCTCGACGGCGGCGATGGAATTGTACGGAAGCGCGATGGTGGTGGCGGCGAACGAGGCAGGCACGCCCACGGTATCCGCGATGCCGAGCGTCGCCATCCCGGAGCCCGCTTTCACGAGTAGAGAATCGACATGGCCGTGATAGCAGCCCTCGAATTTCACCGTCAGATCGCGGCCAGTGAAGCCTCGCGCGACGCGGAGGGCGCTCATGGTGGCCTCGGTACCGGAATTGACCAGGCGCACCATCTGCATGGACGGAACGACGCTCGCGATCAGCTCCGCGAGTTCGACTTCCTGTGCGGTGGGAGCGCCGAAACTGGTACCGATGTCGAGGGCTTTGTGCAGCGCGTCTATCACAGGCACGGGACGATGACCCAAGATCAGGGGGCCCCAGGAGCAGACGTAATCGAGATAAGAATTGCCGTCGACGTCGTATAGGCGCGGGCCTTCGCCGCGCTCGATAAACAGGGGCGTGCCGCCGACTCCGCGGAATGCGCGTACGGGCGAATTGACGCCGCCGGGAATGTGAGCGAGCGCACGCGCGAACCACTCTTCGGACTTTTCGATACTCATAGGATAAAGTTCACAGAACGACGCGGGAGTTTTCGGGGATCACACGATTGAGGAAAAAATTCATCAGTACTTCTTGAAGAGTGCCGTTGAGATTGCGAAGCAGGCGGCTCTTCAGTTCGCCGTAAGGCTGGGTCCCGGCGAACAGGTCCTGCATCAAGGAGCGGAATCGGGGACTGCTGCGGATATACTGCACCATGCGGGCGGGGACCGAGTTGAAAAGGAAGCTGCCCAGGAAAACGCGCTTGGCCAGTGTCGCGGCAAATTCGAGGTCCAGCGCGAATTCGCGAGCCAGCAAGGCGCGGTACGCGGCGGCTTTTTCGGCAATGCCATGCGCATCGTCGATCACGACGCGGCTGGCCAGGTCGCCCGACCGCATGGCGTAATAAAGTCCTTCGCCCGTGATCGGATCCACCAGGCCACCCGCGTCGCCGACGGCGAGCCATCCTTCGCCTGAGACTCGATTGCCGCGCCAACCGGGTGTTTCAAGTGACGGAAGCATGTGGCTATAAAACTTGCCCTCTTTATAAGAGATGCCGCGCTCGGTCATGTACGCTTCCAGGCGCGCGCGCAATGCCTGCGCCGGCTCGCCCTTGCCGCAGATTCCCACCGAAAGATGTCCGCAGCGAGGGAATACCCAGATGTAGCCTTCGAGGCGCGGCAAGAATTGAATATCGATGTGGTCCTGCGACGAAGGAACGTAATAGCCGAGCGCGGTCATAGTGTCTTTCGCGCCCCATTGCGTGCCGACCTCGCGAAGGGGATTTCGCGCGCCGGTGGCGACGATGCAGAAATCAGCCTGGGCCGTGCCGCATCGCGTGCGGAGATTCCAGCCTTTGTCGCGACGCTCGATGCTCATCACGCGCGTCTGTTCGATGGCTGCGCCGGACCTTTCCGCGCGGTCGAGCAGCATGCGGTTCAGATCCATGCGCGAATAAATTACCAGCGGACGCTCAAGCTGCATCCGGACGGCTCCGGCGCGCGGAGCGGAGAGAGTGGTCTCGCTGACGAATTTCTTGGGCGTGTCGTTTTCGATGAGAAATGGATATTCGTGATAGGCCTTGTATGTAAGGCCTCCGCCGCAGGGCTTTTCCCAGGCAAGTTTTTCGTCAAAAAGGACGGTTTTGAGGCCCGCGCCGGCTAAGCGCTCCGCGGCAAATGCCCCGGCGGGTCCGCCACCCAATACGGCGACAGTTTTCATTTTTGTTTTTCCACCGGAGGCAGAGCGGGGAGACCGGCCGCGCCATGCGGATTCTGCGTGCCCTCTGCGGGCGGGCGGACGACCCATTTGTCGCCCTTGCGGTCCAGCGTGTAGGGCATCGTCATACCCTGTCCGCCGGCTTTCGGGGTGAACATCACGTTGGCATGCGCTTCATTGCCGCTGGATGTGAATGTGACGTTCGAAATTTCGACTTGCATCATGTCGACGTTCAGTCCTGTCTGGGTCTGGCGAACCTTGAGGTAGTCGACAATGGAATCGCGCACGGCCTCCTTATTTTGAATGTCGTGGGTACAGGCGGTCAATAGGGAAAGGACCGCAATCGGGGCCAATTTTCGCACTTCTCGATTATACTCTGGCGGCGGCGGATCACAGGAATATTGGCCGCCGATGAGCACAGATGAACGCCGATAAGACCATTTGTACCTGAATGGACTCAGACTTTGAGCAGGTCCGCGATGCGATCCGGGTCGTTCGGCACTATGATGGGCTGATTGCCGAACGTCGACAAGATTTTTACGCCGCCCGGTGCTTCGAGCTGCCCCGTGTGATACCGATAAATATAATCGGTGTCCTTGAGGACATTGCCGGTGAGGACCGCGACCACATCGGCATCGTGGGCGATGGTTCCCGCCGCGGTCAACTTGCGAATTCCCGCGAGGGTGGCGGCTGAGGCGGGCTCGCATCCTATACCGCATCTGCCGATCTGCGCTTTGGCGTCGGCGATTTCCTGCTCGGTCACTTTTTCGACCACGCCGCGGGACGCCTGCACCTCATGCCACGCCTTCGGCCACGAGACGGGATCGCCGATACGGATCGCCGTGGCCAGGGTCTCGGGTTTCGCGATCGACCGGAACGCGCCCTCTCCGTGACGCTGGCTGAATTCGTAGAACGGAGCCGAGCCTTCGGCCTGGACCACGGCAATGCGAGGCATTTTATCGATAAAACCCTGCGTGTGCAATTCACGAAGTGCTTTGCCGAAGGCCGATGTGTTGCCCAGGTTGCCGCCCGGTAGGACGATCCAATCCGGCGCATGCCAGTCGCGCTGATCCATCATTTCGATGACGATGCTCTTCTGGCCTTCGATGCGAAAAGGGTTCATCGAATTGAGCATGTAAATGCCCAGGCGCTCTGCCAGCACGCGCACCAGGGCCAGAATTTCGTCGAAGTTCGCTTCCACCTGCAAGGTTTTCGCGCCGTATTCCAGCGCCTGGGCGAGTTTGCCGAACGAAATATTGCCATGGGGCAGAAAGATCAAAGGCTCCAGACCGGCCGCGGCGGCATAGGCGGCCATCGACGCGGAGGTGTTGCCGGTGGAGACGCACGCCACGCGCGTCATCTTCAATCGACGGGCCTGCGCGACGCCACAGGTCATGCCGTTGTCCTTGAACGATCCGGTGGGATTGAATCCCTGATGCTTGAACGTGAGACGGTCGAGGCCTCCGTAGGAAGCGGCAATCGGACCGTCGAGCATCGGCGTGTTGCCTTCGCGCAGCGTGACTACGTGCGACTCATCGTCGAGAAAGGGGAACATCTCGCGATAACGCCAGACGCCGCTCTGATCGAGAGGAGCGTTGCTCAGGCGGCGGTTGAGGAAGATTTGTTTCAAATCGGCGGCGGGGGCGATCGCGCCGTATGCGACTTCGAGGAGGCCTCCGCAGCGGGGGCAGTTGTAAAGGACTTCTTCGATGCCGAATTGGGCGCTGCAGGTATCGGTGATGCAGCGGAGGGTGGCTGTTACCATGACCGCTCCCGATGGTCGCGGCTCTTTTGGCCGTCGGCACGACTGCCGACGCGGCACGCCTGGAGGCGCGCGCCACAAGGAACGCAGCTAGTTGCCAGTATCGGCGACCCCTCCATGACTGTCGGGGTTCGGTAGAAGCCCGACACCGGGCCGCTAGCTTGCATGCGCGGCGCTCACTTGGGAAAAGCTGATCGCGTTGCCGCCCGGCTCCTGCACCGAATACTCGGTCGCCCCATAAAATGTCGTGCGCTTCGGGACCAGCACTGGAGCGCCGGAGACGGCGGCGATCACTTGGCCGATATCGGAGACGTGTATATAAAGGATGCTCGATGAGGGGAAGCCGGCCATCGACGGAACATCTTTCGCTACGCTCGCGCGGGTCTGATACATAATTTCGACGGGGCCGTTGTTCAAAATGACGAAGCCGAGGGCGTCGCCATCGGGAACCTGGATGGTCGCCTCAAATCCGAGTTGCATCCAGAAAGGGAGGCAGGGCTCGATCGCATCGACGATCAAAACCGGGGTCAACGATTGCATTGCGAAAGCCATATCTTCTAACTTTAAACGAATGCTGTCGGTTCATCTGGAAAACGGGCGGGTGGAAGTGCAGAAGGTGCCGCTGCCTCGCATCGCGAAGGGATTTACACGGATTCGCATGCTCGCCGCGGGCATCTGCTCCACCGATCTCGAATTGCAGCGCGGCTACTACGGGTTCTCCGGCACGCCGGGTCACGAATTCGTGGGCGAACTGGAGGATGGAATGCGCGTGGCGGGCGAAATCAATCTCGCCTGCGGGCATTGCGACTGGTGCGCACGCGGATTGGGACGGCATTGTCCGAATCGAACCGTGCTCGGTATCGTGAAACACCCAGGCGCGTTTCGCGAGTTTCTGACGCTGCCGGTGGGGAATCTGCATCGCGTGCCGAAGTCTATTCCCACGGAGCATGCCGTGTTCATCGAGCCGGTCGCCGCGGCGTGCGAGATTCTCGATCAGATCAAGATTGCCAAGGGGATGAAGGTGGCCGTGCTGGGCGACGGGAAGCTCGGTTTGCTGATCGCCCAAGTGCTGCAAGCGCATGGAGCCCGCGTGCTGCTGCTGGGCAGGCATCGCGAAAAGATGCGGTTGGTGGAATGGTCAGGCGTCACTTGTGAGGAGCTCGGCGCCAAACTTGCGCAGCGGGCATTTCCTATCGTGGTGGACGCGACCGGCTCGCCCGAAGGGTTGCGCGCCGCGATTGCGATGTGCGAGCCGCGCGGAACGGTGGTGATGAAGTCGACGGTGCACGGATTGGTGCCCATCGACACGGCTCCGGCGATCGTGAATGAGATCACGCTGGTCGGATCGCGCTGCGGACGATTCGAACCGGCCATGCGGATACTCGCGTCGGGCAAGGTCCGGGTGGGCGATTTGATTTCCGAGGAGTTCCCAATCGATCGCGCGCCCGAGGCGTTCCGCCGGGCGGCGGCCAAAGGTGTGTTGAAGGTGTTGTTGCGGCCGCCCGGCAGGTAGCATGGACCCTGCAACAGGCGTCGAGATGAGTCTTGACGCGGCACGCACGAGTGCATGCGCCACGAAACCGGATTTCTGGTACCTTTGGGGTTATGAACGCTACGGGTGAAGCGATTTTAGTCAAGCCGCATCCGCAGGGGCATATGGTTTACCCGTACACGAGCGAATCGCAATTGGTCTATGCCGTATCCGTATTCATAGGCGCGGGGCTGAGAGCAGCAGAATCGGCGCTGCTGATCATGGAGGAATCCCACTGCGAGCTATTGCGGCGCCGGCTTTCCGAAGATGGATTTAATGTGAGCGAACTGGAGTCCTCGGGACGATTGGCGATCATCTGCGCGGAGCCGCTGATGGCCACATTTCTGTTCGACGGGATTATCGACGAACACCGGTTCAAGTCAAAAGTCGGCGAGATGATCGGGGCCGGAAAGTCCGCCAGCTCGGCTGGTCGAATCCGGATATTCGGCGAGATCGTGAATTTGCTGTGGACCCCGGACCCCAAATCGACGCACCGGCTGGAGGAGCTGTGGAACGATCTGATCAAACTCCACTCGGTTCCGCTGCTGTGCGCTTACAAGCTGGGCGGCGCGCGGCCGGACGCTCTTCCCGATTCTCTGCTCGATTGTCATTCCGAAGCAGTCGCTTAATTTCGGCGCCCGCCACTTCAGTACACTGAACGGTGATGAAGCGACTGGCGCTGCTTTCGGCGATCCTCCTGAGTAGCTGTTCCGTGAAAAGGTACGCGATCAACCAGTTGGGCGACGCGCTGGCGGGCGCCGGATCCACTTTCGCGTCGGACGACGATCCGGAGCTGATCCGCGCCGCCGTGCCGTTCAGTTTGAAACTGATTGAGAGCCTTCTGGCAGAGAACCCTCGCCACGAAGGACTGCTGCTGGCGGCCGCTCGGGGGTTCACGCAGTATGCTTATGCGTTCGTGCAGGAGGACGCCGACGAGCTGGAGGATACCGACAAAGTAAAAGCCACGGCGATGCGAGCGCGGGCCGCAAAGCTGTACCTCCGCGCCCGAAGCTATGGCCTGCGAGGGCTGGAAATAAAGCATCCGGCGTTCGCCGAGCGGCTGAAAGCGAATCCTAAAGAGGCGGTGAAGGAGCTGAAGAAATCGGAAGCGCCGCTGATGTATTGGACCGCGATTTCCTGGGGCGCGGCCCTTTCGGCGTCGCACGATTTCATGATGCTCCCGGAAATTCCACGGTTCGAAGCGCTGATCGATCGCGTGATGGAGCTGGATGAGGCATACGATCAAGGCACGGTCCACACGTTCCTGATCACGTATGAAATGTCGCGGCTCAACGCCAAGCCGGATCGGGCGGCGCGCGCCAAGGAGCATTTCGATCGCGCGGTGGTCCTGGGCGGAGGCCACCAGGCTGGTCCGCTGGTGGCGTATGCGGAGAACGTCCTGGTGGCGCAGAAGAACAAGACGGAGTTTCAGAATATGCTGCGGCAGGCGCTGCGGGTGGATATCAATGCGTCGCCCGAGAATCGCGAGCTGAATCTGGCGGCACAGCGGCGGGCGCGGTGGCTGCTGTCCCGGATGGATAAGTTGTTTCCGGGGAGCTAAAACTCAAAAGAAATATTAGCCGCCGATGAACGCTGATTAACGCCGATTGAAACAAATGGTGTTCATCGGCGGCTAATGACCGCTATCTTGGATGCGCGCGCAGAATAAACTCTCCGTACGCGGCGACGGCCAAGCCCGTTATTCCCAGGAAACTGCCGAAGGGAAGTTCGTAGGTCGAAGCATCCTGGCGGGTCAGCTTGATGTACAGCAGGCCGCCGAACGCTCCTACAACCGATGCGCCGATCAGCGTCAGCAGCGCCGAGGGCAGGCCCAGGAACGCGCCGATCATCATGATCATCTTCACGTCGCCGAAGCCCAGGCCCTCGCGATGGCGGATCTTTTCATAGATCCATCCGGCGAACCAGATGGAGCCGCTCGACACAAATGCGCCGATCAGGGCTTCGCCCACTGAAATCCAACGAGGCCCCCATGCGTATGGCAGCAGGATGATGGCGAATTCTCCGCGCATCGGGACGAAATAGGCCAACAGCAATCCCACGACTGTTCCGCCGATGGTGAACTCGTCGGGCAGGATGCGCTCCTCGAAATCGGAGGCGATCAGCGTGATCAGGATGGCCGAAAACAAAGAGTACTTTAACGCCAATGGAGTGACGCCGAACACCGCCACGCAACCGGCGAACGCGAACGCGGTGGCGAGTTCGACCGCCGGATAACGCAGAGGAATTCGCTCGCCGCAGCGCCGGCATTTCGCGCGGAGCAGGATATAGCTCAGGACCGGGATATTGTCATACCAAGCGATAGTCTCTTCGCAGAACGGGCAGAACGAGCGCGCAGGCTTGATCACCGAGAGATCGCGCGGGAGGCGGAACACACAGACGTTGAGAAAGCTGCCGATCAGCAGCCCGGCGAGAAATGCGAGAGCGATTTCGATCATCGAAGAATCTCATTGTACGCGTCTAGAGTGTTTTCCACCATCTTCTCCACTGAAAACTCCCGCATGGCTTTTTCGCGGCCCGCCGCGCCCAGGTCGGCCGCCAGATTAGGATTGTCGAGCAGACGCCGGACTGCTGAGGCATAATCGCCGTCGCGAACGATCATCCCGGTGCGCTCGTGCTCCACGACCTCCGGCAATCCGCCGACGCCGCTGGCCACCACCGGGACGCCCGACGCCATTGCCGCGATTGCCGCGGAGCCAAGGCCTTCCATGTCGCTCATGTATAAGAAGACGCTGGCGGTTTGCAAATCGTCGAAAAGGTTGTTGGTGAGATGAACCGGAATGCCGATTTCTTTGAACTTGTTCGGCACAGCGACGACGCGGCCGGGCTCGGGCGTCGCGGCTGTGGGAGGGATCGGGATGCCGTCATAGACGACGCGGATTTTCGAATCGGGGATGCCGGCATCGCGGAGCTGTCGCGCGACGTAGTTGGAGATGGCGAGGAAGGCGTTTGCGCGTCGATACTTGAGGCGGGAAAAAATGGATCGTTTTATCGGAAAGCCTACGCGGCGCGAGACTACCAGTGGCTTCTCTTTCGTGAACGCGTACATCCGATGCGCGCCTGCATCATGGGCGTGAATCAGGTCCGGAAGAGCAACTTCGTTCGGACTGACGATATTGAGCCCTCGCCTGACGGCCTCCTCGTAGAGCGGAGAACCGGGGCGGGCCTTGAGTCGGGCTTCCTTTAGACACTCGACAAGATAGAGCACTTGCCATTGCCCGCCCTGCATTTCGCGGCCGGTGTCGACATGGAGTGTGTGGATCATGGGCGCTGACCGCTCCCGCTTGTCGCGGCTCTATCGGAGGCGGTTCTTTGGAGCCGCGACCAGCGGGAGCGGTCGGGCATCACGGCCGCCCCGGGCTCATGAAACGCGCTTTCGCGTACTTCACGAACGTGTACAACGCCGCCATGTTCGCGATTGCCAGCCCTTCCGCCCCGTCCAGAAATCCCAGTTTCACCACGTACGTCCGCAAGAATGTCCAGGGAGGATCGAGCAGCATATGTGCGAACGTCGGCTTCTCTTTGGCCTCCAGCATCTGCTCCGCTGCCAGCGTCGTGTAGCGATCCATCGTCTTCAAGTGTTCCGAAAGCGAGCTGCACGTGAAGTGCAGCAGGTTCGATTCCAGGTCCCCCACGCTGCCCTCGGTCCGCACTGACTCGTGCACGAAATCGCCCACCCATTTCGCCTTCGACCGGTGATACAGTCGCACCTTGCGATCCGGATACCAGCCCGAATGGCGGATCCACTTGCCCAAATATTGCGCCATCCGAGGCATGGTGTAGGCATCGAACCGCGGACCGTTTTTCTTTAGCTGCCAGATCTCCGCTTCCAGCGATTCGCTCAGCGATTCATCCGCATCGATCGACAGAATCCAGTCGTGCGAGGCTTCCTCCGCCGCTCGATTTTTCTGATTCGCGTAACCGGGCCAAGGGCACTCGACTACGCGCGCGCCCAGCTTCTCCGCGATCTCCACCGTGCGATCGTTCGACCCGCTATCGATCACCACGATTTCATCGGCGCAGCGCAGGCTCTCGATCGCGCGCGGCAGATTGCGCTCTTCGTTATAAGTGATGATCGTGGCGGAGATTTTCACGGGCCGACGGTGCGGATGGGCGCCACCGTGAACGAAAGGAGGAAAATAACCAGCGCAAGTACGCCCAGCCACGCGCGCTTGCGGCCCACCGGCGTCGGATCCACAATCGCCGGATGACGCATTCCGAATAGGATCAGGAACACCGCCCAGAACAGCCACATGTAGCCCATTTTGTAGGCCGATGTGAACAGTTGAAACAGCCCCAACAATCCCAGCGCCGCCACCGCGAAGCGCGACCAGACGCGCGTCCGCTCTCCCAGGAACGCATACAAGACGTGTCCGCCGTCCAACTGCCCGATCGGCAAAAGGTTCAGCGCCGTCGCCAGCAATCCCACCCACGCGGCGCGCGCCACTGGATGCAGATAAATATCGCCCGTGGGCACTCCCGGAAAAATGATCCACTCAAACAGACGGACGAACAGAGGCGTCCCGAACGCCAGTTCCCCGTGCGACCCGATGCCGTGTACCACCTTTGACAGGGACACTCCGGCGATGAGGGGCAGAATGAGCACTGCGAATCCCGCTAAAGGACCCGCGACGCCGATGTCGAACAAAATCCGCTTCGACAGGATCGCCGACCGAATGCGGATGAATGCCCCGAACGTCCCGATCAGGGTCGGCGCGGGCAGAAAAAACGGCAGCGTCGCGTCGACATTGTAATAGCGAGCCGCCGCGTAGTGCCCCATTTCGTGAGCCATCAGGATGGTCAGCAGCGTAATCGAAAATGGCAGCCCGTCCAGCAGGAACGAAGGATCGTGCCACAGCTTCACATAGCCCAGCAGGTCGGTTTCAAAATCGAAGGGCCGCGATGCCGCGAAACTATGGGCCATCTCCGAACCGACGATGGTGGTGGTCAGCAACGTCAGCAACAGCAGCAGCGCATGCAGCCAGTAACGATGCTTGGGGCGCGACGGTGCACACGGCGCTGCGGTAAACACGTCGTGATGCGGCAAAGCCGCCGGCGCCTGGGGATAACCGTTTGCGGACAAGTGCCGTCCTACTGAAGCGTTTGCAGTTCCTTGCCGGGTTTGAAACGCACCGCCTTGCCCGGAGGAATCGCCACCTCGGCGCCGGTGCGCGGATTGCGGCCGATACCGGTTTTGCGCGGACGCACGTTAAAGATTCCGAAGCCGCGGAGTTCGATGCGCTCGCCCTTCCCTAACGCCCGTTTCATGCTCTCAAAGACTGTTTCGACGGCCATCTCGGCCTTCGTCTTTGTGATCCCGGTCCTGTTGACCACTTCGTTAATGATATCGAGTTTGATCAAAGCCGCCTCCCCGTTACGCGGTTCTTCCCGCGAAACCCCATGATAGGATTAGGGTTACCGTTATGTCAAGCGCCGCTGTCTCATCCGCGCAATTTCGCCGTGCCTGCGCGCTGTTTCCCACCGGCGTGGCGGTGGTCACGACACGAGCCTCCGATGGCACTCCCCACGGGCTTACCGTCAACGCCTTCTGCTCACTTTCCCTGTCGCCGCCGCTGGTATTGGTCGCTATCGACCGTGTTTGCAGCCTGTTGGAGATATTCGAGAACACCGGCCATTTCGCGATCAACTTTCTGGCGAAGAATCAGCGGCATCTGTCGATGCAATTCTCCCGAATTCCGGAAAGCCGCTTTTCGGGGGTGTCGTGGACGGATGGTTGCGAGGGAGCTCCGCTGCTCGACGGGACGCTCGGATCCATCGAGTGCCGCACCATTCAGTCTGTCGACGCCGGGGATCACCGGGCGCTGATTGGAGAGGTGATCGCGGCGACGATCGGAGAGGGAGACCCGCTGGTGTTCTTCCGCAGCGGGTATACGGAGATTGAGGGCTAGTCAGGGTTGACCGCTCCCGGTGGTCGTGTTTTCAGAGCCGCGACCACCGGGAGCGGTCAGATGCGATGCTACTTCGACGGCGGAGGCGCGGGTGGAGGCACTTCCGACGTCGCGATGTCGGCCACCGCTTTCCACGATCCGTCCGCCTGCTTAGCGTACGTCGTCACATAGCTGCCGTGATCCTGAATCGGCTGCTTCGCGCCCGGATCGGTTACCGTTAGCCGGTACGAACCCTGCGTGTAGCCAACGTCACCGGACTTCGCCACCTCCACGCGTACAGGGCTGAACTTCAAGGAAAATGCCGGATCGCCGATGAGCGGTGTCAGGGCCTTTCGGATGGCGTCTTTGCCGGAGTTGGGAGGCGCAAAAGGAGTCATCAGCACGGCGTTGTCCGCAAAATGGGACATCACCTTTTCGACATCCTTCGCGGCGTAATCCTTGTTCCATTGCTCTTCCCCATCTTTAATCGTCTTGGTGTCGGCCTCGCGAGTATCCGGTATGGCCTGATTGCATCCCGTCAGCAGCAGCGCCATCGCGGCGGCGCACAGCGCAGTGTAGTGTTTCATATATCCCCTTTCCAACCGCGCAAGGATATCAAAACTCTCATTACTCTGCACGCAGCGCTATCACTGGATCGATCCGCGTCGCCCTCCACGCCGGAATGAAGCACGCCATGAATGCGACGCCCGACAGCACCACGACCGCCGCGATCAGCACGGATGCATCATTCGGCTTCACCTCGAACAATAGACTCTGAATCAGCCGTGTCGCCGCCGAGCCGAGCACCAGCCCCGCGATCACGCCCGCGACCGCCGGCTTCATCCCCTGCCACACCACCATCCTCGCGATCGCCGGCCCGGTAGCGCCCAACGCGATCCGAATCCCCAGCTCGTTGGTCCGCTGCCCGATCGAGTATGCCAGCACTCCGTACAGCCCCATCGACGCCAGCACCACCGCCAATCCCCCGAACAGCGCGATCAGCGTGAGTCCGAACCGGCTCTGCGACGTCTGGAGCGACGCCACTTCGTCCATGGTTCTGACGGTCACTGCAGGCAGGTCCGGATCCAGACTGCGCATCTCCTTCTGGGCCGGCAGCGATAAGCTGTTAGGATCGCCCACCGCTCGAATCACGAGGGCCGCGAAATCCGTGCGCTCGCCTTCTAGCAACGGGAAATACATGGTCGGCTCCGCCGGTAGCGCCCGGTTCTGAAGCGTGTCTCCGACGATGCCGACGATTTCGTACGGCTTGTCGGAGATGCCCAGCAGCCGTTTCCCGATCGGGTCCTCATTCGGAAAAAACTCCTTCGCCATCGCCTCGCTGATCACCGCTTTCTTCGCCGCATCCAGCCGGTCGAACGCCGTGAACACACGCCCGCGCTTCAGAGGAATGCCGACAGTCTTAAAGTAATCCGGATCTGCATTGCGCACCACCGCATCCAGGAATTGTCCCTTCGCAGGCGGAGGATGGCCTTCGATGGTGAACGTGTGGTCCATGTAGTGGCCCGCAAGCGGAAGCACCGTCACGATTCCGATGGAGCTTACCCCAGGGATCGCGCGCACCCGAGTCGCCACGGCTTCGTAAAACGCGATGCGCTGCACTGCGTCCCTGTACCGAAGTTGGGGCAGCGAAAACTGGATGGTTAACAATCGGTCCGGGACGAATCCGGGGTCCACGGCGTTCAGCCTCAGGAAACTCTTCAGCATCAGGCCTGCGCCCAGCAGCAGCATGAGAGATAAGGCCACCTCGGTCGCAACCAGCACGTTGCGAAACAACTTGCGGCTGCGTCCCGCCGTCGCCGACCGGCTGGATTCCTGCATCGCCGGCGTCAAAGCCGCCCGAGCCGACGAGAATGCCGGAACCAGGCCCACAACCACGCCGGTCAGCAGCGCCACCGCCGCCGTGAACCACAGCACGCTGGAATTTACGCGCACCATTTCTATTCGCGGAATGGAGCCGGCCATTTTGATCAACGCCGCGGTGCACCAGCTTGCCAGTAGTAATCCCAAAGCCGCGCCGGCTGCGGAAAGCACCAGGCTCTCCGTCAGAAATTGCTTCGTCAATTCGAATCGGCTCGCGCCGAGCGACGCCCGGATCGCCAGTTCCCTTTTTCGCGCCGCCGCCCGTACCAGCAGCAGGTTCGTCACATTGACGCAGGCGATCAGCAGGACGCACGCTACAGCGCCCATCAAGATCAGCAGCATGGGACGAACCTTCGCCACCAGGCGCTCCTCGAGCAATGCGACGTTGGCACCTCCGCCCGTCAACTCCCCCGGATACTGCCGATGGATGCGAGACTGGATCGCGTCCAGCTCCGTGCGGGCCTGCTCCACGCTAACCCCCGGATTCAACCGCGCCACGACGTTAAACCGGTGGTTGCCGCGATTATACTTCGAACTGATCGAACTAGCCCGCCAGATCGGCATCCAGAATTGGACGTCCGACGCAGGAAAATCGAACTCCGGCGCCATCACGCCGATAATCCTGCAGTTCTCTCCATCCATCCGCGTAAGCGTGCCAATCACGTCGCGGCTTGCGCCAAAGCGGCGGCGCCAGAGCGAGTCGCTGACGATCACGACGCGCTCCGCATCCGGCCGATCATCGTCGCTGACAAATCCCCGCCCCATCGCCGCCTGCGCGCCCAGAGTGGAGATCAGGTTGTAGCTGAAAATCGCCCCCGTCAGATTCTCCGGCAGCCCTCCATCGGAGGGCGAAAAGCTCACCGATGAGTCCCCGTATGCGGCTATGTCCAAAAAGCTCCTGGACTGCTGTTGCCAGTCGCTCAGGTTCGGCCAGGACACGACATTGTAAGGACGATTATCCGCCACCACATTCCGCTCGTACAGCCGGACCAGCCGATCGGGAGACCTAAAAGGAAGCGGAGCCAGCAGCACCGCCTGCACCACCGTGAAAATCGCGCTATTGGCGCCGATGCCAAGCGCCAGCACCAGCACCGCCGCGACACTAAGACCAGGATTCCGGCCCAACGTGCGAAGGGCATAGCGAAGATCTCTCATACCACCCAGATACCAAGGCCCCGCGAAAAGGTTACGGCAGTTTGGGTCCGGCTACAGCTACAGGGCCCATCCGCCGATTTGCATTATAGAGCGCCAGTTGACCATCTTCTTTCTGTTCTTTTTCTTATCCGGTTTCTGCAGCCTGGTCTACCAGGTGGTTTGGCTGCGCGTTGCCATGGCGGCGTTTGGCGTGACGACGCCGATGGTTTCGATCGTCTTATCGATATTCATGGCGGGATTAGCGCTGGGCAGTTGGGCTGGCGGCCGCATGGTGCGATCCTCGAGTCGCAGTCCGTCGTTCTTTATTTCCCTCTATGGCGCGGCCGAACTGATCATTGGGATTTCCGGACTCGCCGTAGCACCGCTGCTGCGTTCGGGACGCACGTTGCTCGCGGATCAAGGCGCGTCATGGGATTCGTTCGGCTACTATCTGGCGTCCGCGGCGCTGGTGACATGCGTCATGCTCCCGTTTTGCACCTGCATGGGTGCGACGTATCCGCTAGCGATGGCCGCCATCCGCACCGCGTTTCCAACGAGGTCCTCAACATCGTTCAGCTATTTGTATCTGGCCAACGTGCTGGGAGCGATGGCCGGCGCCATCGGATCGGCCTTCGTATTTATCGAAAAATTGGGTTTTTCAAGAACTCTGCTGATCGCCGCGTCCCTCAACGCCGTCATTGCGGCAACCGCTTTTGCGTTGTCACTCGGGCGCTGGCAATCGTCGAAAAGTAGTTCGATCCCCGTGCCTGACGCGCTGGAGGCTGGAGTCGCCGGCTCCGCGCCGGTCAGCCCCATCACGCTTCCGCTCCTGTTTATCTCCGGACTCGCGAGTCTCGGCATGGAGGTTGTCTGGACCCGCCAGTTCACACCGATCCTGGGGCCAGTCGTCTATTCGTTCGCGACCATGCTCGCGGTGTATCTGGGCGCCACTGCGGTCGGCTCGCGCGGGTATCGGGTCTGGATCCGCGGCAAGAAGGCCAAGAAAGAAAACTACTCGACCGGAATGGCCGCCATTCTGGCCGGCGGCTGCGCATTTCTGCCGTTGATCACAGCGGACCAGTTCGCGTTTACCAGGCTGAATAGCTTCCTGGTGATTCTCTACGGGATCGGACCATTCTGCGCCGTGGCGGGATTTATGACGCCCATGCTGGTGGACCGCTGGTCGCGGGGTAATCCGAACCGCGCCGGACGAGCTTATGCGGTCAACTCAGTGGGCTGCATTCTGGGCCCTTTGCTCTCTGGCTTCGTATTGCTGCCCGCAGTCGGCGAGCGTTGGGCTCTGGTAATTCTCGCGGTTCCTTTTTTCGCATGCGGCCTATGGTCTTTGACGGCCGCCGTGCTCCCCGGAGGCGAGTCTCGCCCTGCCCTGCGCGGATTTCTCTCCGCAACCGCAGCCGCTGCGGTTCTGATCGTGGCCTTTACCAGCGACTTTGAAAGCAATTTCCCCGAGGCGCGCGTCCGCCGCGACTATACCGCAACCTCCATTGCCGTCGGCAAGGGAATGGACCGCAGATTGTTGATTAACGGCGTGGGCATCACCAGTCTCACTCCTATCACCAAAATGATGGCGCACCTGCCGCTTGCTTTTCTCCCGGCACGCCCCCAAAACGTCCTCGTCCTGTGCTTTGGCATGGGCACGTCATTCCGGTCCGCGTTGTCGTGGGACGTTCCCGTGACCGTGGCGGAATTGGTTCCGAGCGTGCCCTCCATGTTCAATTATTTCCACTTGGACGCGGACCAGCTAATGCGTTCTCCCCATGCCACGGTGGTGGTTGACGACGCCCGCCGCTTCCTCGAACGAACGCGGGAATCGTTCGACGTCATCATCATCGATCCGCCGCCGCCAGTCGAGGCGGCCGGCTCCAGTCTGCTCTATTCCACTGAATTCTACGACGTTGCACTCAGCCATCTTCGTCCTGGCGGAATCATGCAGCAGTGGCTGCCGACTGGAGACGCCACCGTCACTTCCGCCTTCGCCCAATCCTTGCTACATACGTTTCGGAACGTCCGCGTATTTGGCGGGATAGAAGGCTGGGGCCACCATTTCTTGGCCAGCGCTTCCCCAATCGAGAGGCTCTCGGTAGAGGACCTCACTGCACGTCTGTCCCCCGCAGCCGCGCGCGACCTCGTCGAATGGGGCCCCGCGTCAACCGCCGCCGCCCAGTTCAAAACCGTCCTGGACCGCGAGCGCCGAATCGAGGATCTGATCCACGGCGATCCTTCAGCCCCCCTCCTCACCGACGACCGTCCGGTTAATGAATACTACCTGTTGCGCAGATTATCCGGACGATGACTTGGGTCGCTTATCGAAGCAAATCAGACTGCCAGCTGGATTGCCGCAAATGTGTGAAATTAACAGCGGGCAGATCTTCTCTTAAGAGAGAAAGATAGAGGCCCAGGTCATCCGTGAGCACTGAGCACTTCGTTTGGCGCGCCACTATCGAGATTGCAGAGTCGGCCAACCCAAGATCCTCGTAAGGTGCCGCTCCTGCGGCCTCGCTGCTTGCAACATGAGGCTCTTCGAAAAGAGCGACCGTAGTGGCGAGAATTCGTCGCGCTTGCAACCGCTCTTGGCCGTTCAGATCGGTTAAGTTGCTAACCTCGGCCATAACATGGGCGACCGTGTAGATCTGATCGTACCTACTCATCACGCGAACCAGAAGGTCGAAAGCATCGCGGTCGTATCTGCTCGTCCTCTTAAAGCTCGGAATGCGTACTGGATTGACGGTTCCAACCGTGAACAAGACTAAAAGATTAGAATCGATAAGAAGGCCATTCTCGAAGCCCGATCCCGGCCAATCATCCAGTCTCATCGCGGGGCCAGCTCATGGAGCTTCATTGCTACCAGTTCACCACTTTGGGCATCGATGAAAAACCGCCTATACTGCACTGGTGCAACGGACAGTTTCGCGAAGGTCGACAGTTGGTTTAGGTCGCGGGGGACACCGAGCGTAATGATCCAAGCGTCGCTACCGTTGGACACTCCTCGCTCTATCTCCTCTAGAGAGGCAGATTCCGCGCCCAGGATCTCAACTGCCTTCGCCTTTGCAATCTGAACCGCTTCCTTTACGTCGATCATGCCGCGCCTCCCACCTAGCTATGTTTACACGAACAGCCGCGATCCATTCTGGCTACTGGCTACTGGCTTCTTCTTTGCTACCCTCAAATCAGCCATGCCCAATACCGGCATTCAGGACGCACTTCGTGACCGGGGCGTCCGGTTGACCCGCCAGCGACGCATTCTGCTCGATCTGATCGACCATTCCGGCCTTCACCTCGACGCCGAAAGTCTCTATAAACTGGCGAAGGAGAAGGACCCCAAGCTGAATCGAGTCACCGTTTACCGGTCGCTGAAATTGTTCAAAGAAGGCGGACTCGTGGACGAGCTCGACCTCATGCACCACTCCGGCGACCAGCATTATTACGAAACTCGCCTCAAAGAGGAGCACGCCCACGTCATCTGCCTCCGCTGCGGCAAAATCGAAGAATATTTCGGCGAGCCCCTACAGGAGATGCGCAAACAGGTGGAAGCCCATTTCGGATTCGAGGTAGCCCTGACCCGCACCGAAATCGGCGGCTATTGCTCCCATTGCCGCGCCCTAAGAGCCCAGGAATCCGCTGCCGGAGCTCATTGATGGCGGCGTCCCCTGGACCGGACTCTCGCGCCGGTCTTCCTCCCGCGTCCTTGCTGGTCCTCTCTCCCTCCGGTCAGCGGACTCGCGTGGCTGTCGAGACGCTGCCATTCTTCCTCGGCCGCCAGCCCGATAACAATCTCGTTCTGCGCGACAATCGAGCCTCCCGGCAGCACTCCCGCATCGTCGCGGAAAACGGCGCCTACGTCATTGAGGATTTGAACAGCCGCCACGGGACCTGGGTCAATGGTGAACGCATCGCCCGCCACGTGCTCCGCAATTCCGACCGCATCGAATTCGGCGTGCGCGATTCGTTCCAGCTCACCTTCGCCTTCGATCACGGCGAAATCAATCGCATCCTCGGCAAACTCGGCGAGGAGGTCGGCTCCGGCTCGCATTCCAGCGCCCTCGGCCCCAATAATCTGGCGAAACTCCGCTCCCTGGTCGAGGTCGCCCGCGCCCTGCAGAATTCGTTATCGACCCAGGAAGTGCTCACCGCCGTAGTCGATGCCGCCCTCGCCGTCACGGGCTGCGAACGCGGCTTCCTCTTATTAAGGAAGGGCGGCGACCTGGAAATGTCCGTCGCGCGCGATCGCGTCGGCAAAGCTCTGGAGCCGGACGATTTGCGCGTGCCGACGTCCGTCATCCAGCGCGCCCTGAACTCCCGCCGCGATCTCTTGTCGATGTCATTCGACCCCTTGGAGCAGCAGGGCGTCCGCCCGGAAATGTCCGTCGCCGCGCTCGAACTGCGTTCCGTGGTGTGCCTGCCCCTGGTCCAGATTCGCAGCGGCTCGTCGGAAGACACCCACATCGCCTCCACCATGGAGAACACCGTCGGCCTGCTCTATATGGATTCGCGCGTGAATCCCGCCGACCTCTCCTCCGGCAATCGCGAACTGCTGCAGACGCTGGCCATCGAAGCCTCGACCATCCTCGAAAACGCTCGTTTACTGGAGGAAACGCGCGATAAGGTCAAGATGGAGAGCGAGCTCAAGATCGCGCGCGATATTCAACAGGGCCTGCTCCCCCCTTCCCTGCCCAGCGACGGATGGTTTCGCGCCGCCGGATCCAGCATTCCTTCCACGCAGGTCGGCGGCGATTATTTCGACGTCCGCCCGCTCGCGCACAACTCCTGGGCGGCGGTCGTCGCCGATGTTTCCGGCAAAGGCGTCAGCTCCGCGCTTCTTGCCAGCCTCTTGCAGGGAGCCTTTCTGATGGCCCAAGGCGGCGCGCCGAATATCGAGCCCATGATGCTGCGCGTCAACGATTTTCTGCTGGAACGCACGCGAGGCGAAAAGTACGCCACGGTATTTTATTGCGAGCTCGATTCCGCGGGCTTCCTGAGCTACGCCAACGCCGGCCACTGCGCGCCCTTTTTGGTCAGCCCGGACGGCCGGATCCGCAAACTGCACACCTCCGGAATGCCGGTCGGCATGATCGAAGGCGCTCCGATTTCGATGGTCCAGACGCAACTCGCCTCAGGCGACAAAATCGTCATTTACAGCGACGGCCTGACGGAAGCCGAAGACGCCAACGGCCAGTTCTTCGATACCGAGCGCCTCCGCATCTGCCTTCGTGACAACGCCCGGCTAAATGCACTGGGCATGCACGCCGCGCTGCTCGAAGCCGTCGATAAATTCACCGAGGGCGGGGTCATCCGCGACGACATTACCGCGCTGGTTCTGGAATACCTACCCGCGTGATTCAGTACACAGCCGGGCCCAGCCAGCGTGGCGCACGCGCCCACGCGTGCCGCGTCGACATTCGTGTCGACGTTCGCTCTTGTTTCCACGAGCCTAGAAGACACATCGACACGACTGTCGATGCGGCACGCCTGGTGGCGTGCGCCACATGACATTCATTATTTCGACGCAGACCAATAGTGGACTGTCGCAGAAAACTGAAACGAGGCCATCCCGCGATATATTCCCCACCGAACCCCGACAGTCATGGAGGGGTATGCTAACGAACCCACTATGCAGGCCACCCGATCAGGTAAGGCACGCCCCCAGGCATGCGCGGAATCTCGATCAATCCCGCCTCCCACCTATACCGTGGGGACTGAAGATCTCGCGTGAACTCCGCCAACTCCTGCACCGAATAAGTTCGAAGGTGCGAAACGAATCCGTCCCAAAACATCAACAACGGCAAAATCGGCACGAGATACGTAAACAGAATCTGAACCGGAGAAACCGGCCTCACCAAAGGAGTCAGCAGAAGAACCATAAAAGGTATGAGCAATGCCGACGCGATGGCAGCCGGCGTCCTCGATGTCCCTTCGAAAATGCAGATGGGACGCCCTTGCTCAA
The DNA here is from genome assembly GCA_963813145.1 of Bryobacterales bacterium. Classification (GTDB taxonomy): domain Bacteria; phylum Acidobacteriota; class Terriglobia; order Bryobacterales; family Bryobacteraceae; genus Palsa-187. Next base: position 390,783 of record CAWEXX010000004.1, on the reverse strand, counting down.
ACGCGTCCCGCAGAATCCCCAGCGCCGCTGCTGGCGGGAAGTGGTGGAACGACGCGAACATAGTGCGGATGCCTGACAGCGCAGCCGGCACTCTGGCGGCATCCACGGGCTCCTTGACCACCGACCCGAGATCCACGATCTCATTCACCTCATCCCGACTCAAGAACTTCGAAAGACAATCGGCCCAACACCTAGGAAGGGGCGTGATCCCATAGACCGTGACCAGATACGAAGTCATCGCCGCCCGCAGCGAATCCGGGAACCACGCTTGATCCTCCCACTCGAACAGGTGAAGGCGCATTTCAAAGCCCCACCAATTATTCCCCATTCCGCATGGGTTGTAACCGCCCGTGCCGTGTGATAACGTCGGGTTCTTACAAACAGCTTGAAAGCGAGGGCACCAACAATGACCCGTAGTGCGTACGTTTTTAGTTTCCTCGTAGTTACTCTTGCCGGATTGACCGGCTGTTCCAGCGAGCCGTCTGCCCAGCCAGCCGCGGCCGCGGCCGACAAAATCCAGGGAAGGGCTCAGATTGCTCTCAACGAAACGACCGCGTTAGACGGCGCTCTGAACGCGGGCGGACCGTCCGTCTATCTTGTGGATGGTCTGAAGCGCTACCGCCTCTTCTTCAACAAGGCAATTCAGGTGGAACCCGCGAAGGAGTACGTCGCTGAAGGCGTCTATGCGCAAAAGGCCATCGATGAGCTGGGCGATCCCGCACAGGGCAAAAACGGCTATCCGCTGGAATCAAGCTGCGCCCGTGTTGTGAGGACGGCGTGGCCCGGGCTGGCCATTGACGTGACGGATTCTTACACCAACAGTCTGCGCGCCAAAGTGAAACGTTATCCCGCCAGACCCGTTTTCCTGGTGACCCGGATGCACGCCGTCGATTCGACGAAGAAGAAGGATGCCGAGACAGAGGAGAAGGAAGCGCCGAAACTCACCGTCCCGGCGGATAAACAAAAGGCTCTCCTTGTCGAAGGTCCCACCGTCCTCCCAGCGCCCCTTTGGGAACCCACGGGCGGATCGGCTCACTGCAAAGTCATCATCGACGAAGAAGGCAAGATCGCCCAGCTCGATAGCGGCGCGCAACTGTGCGAGACCGTGCCGTGGTCTCAGTTCCGCTATCAGCCAACAGTCAAGAGCGGCCACCCGGTCAGATTGAATAGCGAAGTAGAAGTGCGCTTCGAACCGCGAAAGTAATAGCTTTGTGGCAGGTGGCTTGGCACGGCGCGGTGTCGGCGTTGAGGACGAGGTTCCCCCTACCGAGCCCCGACAGTCATGGAGGGTCTCCGCGATATCGTCCGGACGGAGTTATAACCCCTGGCGTAAGCCTGGGGACTGTAACAAAATGAGAAAAACGGCCCACTAGTTTCGCAGTGCCTGGCCCCGCGCTACGATGTGGGGCGGGGCCATGCCCTGCCAAAATAAGCGCTCGGATAGACGCCGTTGGGTCGGCCCAATCGCCCACGGGAGCCCGACCAGATATAAACTATCGAGTAAGGGTGTGTTCTCTCGCAACGAAGGAGCTAAATATGTGTGATCAGGATCATTTTGAGGAAGACCGGGAGCAGTTCGAGGCCCTCGGTTTAGTGACACGAAAACAATTCGGCATGATGTTCGGAGCCGGCATCGCCATGATGCTGCCCCAAGTCGCGAACGCGGCGGCGGTGACCGAATCCGATGTGACTGTGACCACGCCGGACGGTTCCGCCGACTGTTACTTCGTTCATCCGTCGAGCGGCACGGCGCCAGGCGTTCTCATATGGCCGGATATTTTTGGCCTGCGTCCGGCGTTCCGGCAGATGGGCAAGCGGCTCGCCGAATCCGGCTATTCGGTACTCGTGGTGAATCCGTTTTACCGTGTCAAGAAAGCTCCAACGGCGGAGGCCGGCGCAGCGACTCCTCTCCAACAACTGATGCCGCTCGCGCGGGCTCTGAACGAGACGACGCAGATGACCGATGCGAAGGCGTTCATCGGATGGCTGGACAAGCAGCCGTCGGTGGCCAAGAATCGGAAAGTCGGTACGCAAGGTTATTGCATGGGCGGTCCGATCGCGTTTCGTACATCGGCCGCTGTGCCTGATCGTGTAGGAGCGGTCGCTTCCTTCCATGGCGGCGGACTGGTGACGGATTCGGCGAACAGTCCCCATCTGCAGGCCGCGAAAACCAAAGCGCAGTTCCTGATCGCGATAGCGGCCAATGACGACGCGCGGTCTCCCACTGACAAGGACGTTATGAAAGAAACGTTCGCCAAAGCCAATCTGCCCGCGGAAATCGAAGTGTATACGGGCGCCGCGCACGGCTGGTGCCCTCCGGATTCCTCGGTCTACAACGAGCCCCAGGCCGAGAAGGCATGGAGCCGCTTGCTGGCGCTGTACGGAAAAGCTCTGGCGTGAATTGCCAGTGGTTCCACGTGCGGAATCTAGTCGGCAAGTGCATGCTGCTGACGGTCCCCGCCATCGCTCAGACCGTAACGTTTCACCGGGATATTGCCCCGATCGTTTATAAGGACTGCGCGCCTTGCCACCGGCCGGGCGAATCCGCGCCGTTCTCGCTCCTCACTTACGAAGACGTCAAGCGCCACGCGTCCCAGATCGCCAAAGTCACTCAGGATCGCTACATGCCTCCGTGGCTACCTGAGTCCGGTTACGGAGATTTCGTCGAAGCGCGCCGGCTGACGGATGCCCAGATCCAGTTGTTCCAGGCTTGGGTGAAACAAGGCACTCCCGCCGGAGCCGCCGCCTCCGGACCTGCCCCTCCGAAGTTCACCACGGATTGGCAAATGGGCCCGCCCGATCTGATTCTCCGCGCCACGCGTCCTTATCAATTGCCCGCCGAGGGCTCGGAGATCTTTTGGAACTTCATCATGCCCGTGCCCATCACGACCACGAGGTGGGTGAAGGCGATCGAAATTCGTCCCGGTAATCCACGCGCGTTTCATCATGCCAACGTGGTCCTCGATCGATCGCGCGCGGCGCGCCGGCACGAGGCGGTTCCGGGCGCCGGATTCCCAGGAATGGACTTGTCGTTTGAAGAAGAGACGTTCGATCCCGACGGCCATTTTCTCTCCTGGAAGCCCGGCAGCGAACCAGTGGTGGAGCCCGATGGGATGGCGTGGCGCGCCGATCCGGGCATGGATCTGATTCTGAACGTGCACCTCCGGCCCTCTGGGAAAGTCGAAACGGTCAGTCCGGTAATCGGCTTGTATTTCACCGACAAGCCGCAATCGAAATTTCCAATGCTGGTGCAGCTCGAGCACGATGGGGCCATCGATATTCCGCCGGGCGATAAGGATTTCGTGATCTCCGACGATTTCCGTTCCTCGATGGACCTCAACGTCCTGGAGATCTATCCCCACGCGCATTACCTTGGCAAATTGATGGAAGGCTACGCGACGCTGCCGGACGGAACCAAGAAGTGGCTGATACGCATTCCCGCCTGGGATCTGAACTGGCAAGGCGTTTTTCGCCTTAAAAAGCCAGTTTTCCTGCCGCGCGGCAGCGTCATCTCAATGCGTTATCACTACGACAATTCGTCGGACAACGTTCGGAACCCGAGTAATCCACCGCAGCGCGTGGTGGGTGGAAACGAAGCCACTGCCGAGATGGGGCATCTCTGGCTGCAGGTTCTTCCCGCCGAGGACGGCGACCATCGCGCCGCTTTGCAGGAGGAGCTGGTGAAGCAGCGGCTCCAGAAGTACCCAGACGATTTTACCGCGAATTTCAACATGGGGGATCTGTTGCTGGGCAAGGGCGATGCCGAAGCCGCTGTTTCCTTTTTCGAGAAAGCGACGAAAGCGGAACCAGGCAGCGCGCTAGCCGCAACCGAGCTGGGCGTCGCATTATTCGTTTCCAAGAAACTGCCTGAGGCTGAAGAGCAGCTCAAGCACGCACTCGCCATCGACCCGGCCTACACCGACGCTCGGTTCAATCTGGCGAGCGTCGAAGCGTCCAGCGGGAAGTGGGAAGCTGCCTTTGCCGATTTCAAGCAAGTGTTGACGGAGCGGCCCGACAACACCAAAGCCCGCGAGCATCTGGGTGAAGTGCTGATCCTGTGGGGTGACCAACTCGCGAAATCCGGCAATGACGAGCAGGCCATCGCGCATTATCGGGACGCCCTCCAATACCGGCCGGAGGATGTTGAGGTTCACGGGCGCCTAGGCATGGCATTCGCGCGAGCCGAGCGTCTCGACGAGTCGCAGACCGAGTTCGAGGCTATTCTTCGCATCGATCCGAAATCTGAGACCGCGAAGCAGGCGATCGAGGCGATCAAAGCACGGAAAAAAGCGACCGGCAAATAGGGGCATCTGGTGGCATCATCCCCTTCATAACGGTCAGCGTCTCCTACCGAACCCCGACAGTCATGGAGGGGTGTCAGTTGGGCTCAGTAACCACTAGCACTTGATCGTCCTTCACATCCTTCAACACCTGAGTGACACCGCTAGGCCAGCGAACCTCGACCTTCGGAATCACCGCGATATTCCCCAATCCAAAATGCACTCCCCAATCTGCGGACGAAGCGTAGCCCACCGCAGTCGTCATCTCGTTGTACTGATCTCCGATCCGGATTCTCACTCCGATCCCGTCGCGATTACTCTTCCCGCCATTCAAACGAATAATCAGCCAGTGATTTGCTTCGGGGCTGATGTTCTCCCACAACTCGGCCGGTTCGCCCAGTGACGAGACGACCGCGTCAATACGTCCATCCCCATTGAAATCGGCAAAAGCCGTCCCCCGATGCGCCTTCACCAGCGAGAGCCCCGCCGCTTCGGAAACATCCTGAAACACGCCGCCGACATTGGCGAACACCGAATTCTTCTCTTTGTAAACAGCCGCCTCGAACAGCTCAACACGGTCGTTCACATGGGAATTCGCGGTAAACAAATCCTTCCAACCATCGTTGTTGAAATCGAACATGCCGAGTCCCCAGCCGCTGTGCTTCAAAGTCAGCGGACCGATGCGCGATCGATAGGTCGCATCCGCGAAGTTGCCCTTGCCGGCGTTTTTGAATAAGGGGAACGTCTCACCAGCCAACGCAGTGACCGCAATGTCCGGCAATCCGTCATTGTCGAAGTCCTTGAATTCAACTCCCATGCTGGCGACAGCCTTGCCGTCGTCCCGCAGCGCCGTTCCCGACAGCAGCCCGACCTCTTCGAAGGTCCCATTGCCTTTGTTATGAAACAAGAAGTTCGGCATGTTGTCGTTGGTCACAAACACGTCGGGAAAACCGTCCTGATCGTAATCGGCAAATGCGACGCTCATGCCTCGTCCGGCGTATTTCGCAATACCGGCGCGAGCCGTGACGTCTTCGAAAGTCCCGTCTCCGCGATTGCGGTATAACGTGCTGGCGAGCCCTTCAAAGTACTTCGGATGGCAATAAATTCGGAGCCCGCGCGCGGAATCGCCGCAATACCGGTCGCTCGACGGAGGCCATTTTGCGTAATGAACCACCCAGAGATCGAGCTTCCCATCGCGATCGTAGTCGAACCACCCGGCGGCGACCGCCCAATCGCCGCTTTTAATTCCGGCCTTCGCAGTGACGTCTTCGAACCGGCCGTGTCCGAGATTGTGATACAGGATGTTCCGGTTCACGCCCGCGACGAACAGGTCAGGCAACCCATCGTTGTCGAAATCGGCGGCGGCAGCGCCCATGGAATAACCCGTTCCAGCCACGCCCGCCTGTTCCGTGACGTCACGAAATTTCCAATCGCCTTCATTACGGTAGAGCCGGTTCCAATACTTGCGCGACGTCTTCTCGAGCGAAGGAACTTCGGCTCCATTGGTGAAGAAGATGTCAGGCCGTCCGTCGCCGTCGTAATCGAACACCGCGATGCCTCCGGGCATGGTTTCAATCATGTACTTACGATCGGTGGGATGATTTTCAAGGACGAACGCGATGCCTGCCTGAGCCGCGATTTCGCGAAACCGAATGGGCGGCGGCGCCTCAGCCGCCTGTGTTGCACACACTATCAGAATCATCCAAGCTCGCAGGGTCCGCATCACTGCGGAGGGCCATTCTGCGCTTTTCGCTTGAGGATTTCCTGATATTCGGCCATGGTCGTGCGAGCTTGCTCGCTAGCTCCCACCGCTTGGTACGCGCGCGCCAGCTGATAATGGAGGCTCCCATCATCGTCGATTTTCAACGATTTCTCCAGATGCGGGATCGCCTCGGCATTCTTCCCTAAGCGTGAAAGCGCCAGTCCCAGCGACGCCTCCGCCGCGATCAGTTTAGGATCGGCGGCGAGCGCCGCCTTGAGATACGGAACCGCTTTCTCCGGTTCTTCCAGCCGCAGATAGCTATCCCCAGCGACGAAATTCAATTCCGGCGACTGCGGCTTCGATTTCAGCAGAACGATCGATTCGTCCAGCGCGGCGCGATAATCCTGAGCCATGAACAGCGACACCGCCAGCTCCTGTTTGAGCCGCGAATTGCCGGGCGAGAGTTCCAGCGCCGCGCGCCATTCTTTGATGGACTCCAAGTGCTGGTTCTGATTGCGAGCCGTCTCCGCCCGAAATTGATGGAGTTCCACCGACGGCGGTAGTTGCGTGAGTCGAAAAAACGCTTGCAGCGCCAGTTCATTGGCTGCCTTGACTTGCCAGAACAACGCTTCGGGCGACGGGGCCGGCCCGCGCGGCAGCGTCGCGGCTTGCAAATCGTGCCCCCCTGCGAATTCGCATTCGGAGCGATGAGCTTTGCAATCCGGCGCCGGCAGCTCCCGTTCTTTCGCGTCCTCCTCCGCTGCCCGGTCCGCGCGACCCGTCTTGCGGTAGATTCCGGCCAATGCGGCATGAATTCCATGTACGTTCGGCAGCTGCTTCAATGCATCGTCATACATGGCGACAGCGCCGGCGTACTGGCCGCGTTGCGCGCGATTGTCAGCCATCAAGGCGGCAACATAAGGCGATTGCGGGCTGGCCTTCTGCAAACGCTCGTACGCGCCCGCCGCAATGGATTCATAGCATGTCCCCAAGCCATACCACGCCCGGGGATCGTCTGGCGAGTTACCGGACAATTCACGGTAATGCTCCACCGCCTCATCGCAGCGCTTGAGCGAGGCGAGCGCATCGGCCAGCATGCCGCGCGCCGCTTGATCCTTGGGGTCGGCCGCAACCGCTCTCTGCAGCGGCGCGATGGCCTGTTGCGGCTGATTCGCCGCCAACCGCGCAGCACCGAGCGTCACCAGCGCTGGAACCAGCCGCGGCTCGATCTTGAGCACCGCCTCGAGATTAGGAATCGCGTCCAGATCGCGCCCCGCCATGTGCTGTGCGAGCGCCAGGTTCAGCCGGAGCCCCGTGTTTCCCGGTACCGCCTGGAGCAACTGCTGGTAGACCGGAATCGCCTCTTCGAATCGCCCCGCCGCCATCATTTCCTTGGCGCGCTGCGATTTCAAAGCCAGTTCATCGGATTGCGCGGCCGCGAATGCGAGCCCAAATAGAAACGGGGCGAGCGGCAAAAAAGATGCCCCTGCTCGCCCCACGGACTGAAACCACCGGGATTGTAACAGCCCAGCTACCACGTCATGCGTAAACCAAAGCGGGCTTGGCGCTCACCCGAAGCGCTCGTGATTTGCATAAACGTGCCCGAGGTCACGCTGGAGCTGCTGACTCCGCCGAAGTGAGACGTGTTCGCGAAGTTAAAGAACTCGGCGCGGAACTGCATCCTGAGCCGTTCCTTGATCGGGAATTCGCGCGTGATGTCAAGGTCGGTATTCAGCAGACCTGGATTGCGCAAAATGTTGCGGCCGGAGGTCCCAAAGACAGGAATTGTTCCGGTTACCGCCGCGAATGCGCTCGTATCGAAGTAGGTTTGGCCCGGCCCAACATTACCCGGCCGGGCGACAGTGCTCTTCACCTGGTTGGCGGTCTGAGTATTGTCCGGAGCATTCAGCGGACCGCTAGGCGAACTAACCGTGAACGGCTGCCCCGTGTAAGCGGAGATGATTCCGTTCACTTGCCAGTTACCCAGGACCGCTGCGGCGAGACCTTCGTGCGCCATCGCCTTGCCCTTACCGAACGGCAGCTCGTAAATCCAACCAATCTGGAGGACGTGGGTGCGGTCGAATCCGGCTGCGGCGCGGTTGCGCTGGAATACCGGCGCCCAGTTCCAACCCACGCTGGCCCATCCGTCGTCGTCCGTGTAGTCGATTGCTTTGGAATAGGTGTAAGCGGCCTTCACCATCAGCCCCTTCGCCATCGAGCGGTTCGCCGCTACTTGCAGCGAGTTGTAGCTCGAGCTCAGATAGCCATCCCACATCTGCGTCGAAATCGTGCGGCCAAAGGCGGCGGCTTGCGGGAGGTTCGCCGTGCCCGAACCGGGATACCCGGCGTTGATATCATAATCCGCCAACAGATGGACGGAATGCATCCCCACATAGGCGACCGAGGTCACCACATTCATAGGCAGCTTGTGTTCCACTGTGAAATTCCAGGTCTGCACATAGCCGCGATGGATTTCGCCGGCATACGGGCTGCGTTCGGAAATGTTGCTGGGCAATTGAACAATGCCCGTGGATAAATCGGGCCCGACGATGTTCGGAACGCCTTTTTCGAACGTACTGGCAGCGGCAAAGCTATTGGGCGCGGTGTTGTCTCCGTTGATGACCAGCGGATACCAGCCGCGCAACGGCCGCGAGAACGGAAGCGGGTCGATGTTGATTCCATAACCCGCGCGAATCACGGTTTTCTCGCCCAGCCTGTACGCCAATCCGATACGCGGAGCGAACAGCTTGTGACTTACGGACAGCCCGGCGTCCTCAGGCACGCTGCCGCGTCCACCCAGGTAAACGTTGTTGTTACTGGGATCGTAACGCTCGATTCCCGTCGATGCGCGAGTCATCAGCGGGTACAGTTCATAGCGGAGACCGATGTCCACGGTGAATTTGCGGCTCACCTGCCAGCGGTCGCGGATATACCAGCCGAACTGCCACTCGCGGCCGGTGCTAAGGATGTATTGGAGACTCTTCTCGACGTCGTCCGATTGCCCCAGCAGGAACTGAGTGTACGCATTATATTGGTTCTGCGCCGCGCCGCCCTTGAGCGCCGTCACCTGACCGTTGAAGTCAAGATAGCCGCGAGGACCCTGGCCGATCTCCGGCTGCCAATGGTTCAAGTGATGCCTCACCAGGTCGAAGCCGAATCGGACCTCATGCGCGCCCTTGGTCCAAGTGAAATTGTCGCTGTGAGTGTAGCTCTCGTCGTGACGAGTCACCGGCATCCAATTCGGCACGCCGAAGCCGGTGTACCCGGAGATGGCGATATTCGGGAAGCCGCTCTGCCGGGGATCCGGACCATTCGTGTTTGGAATGCCGAACTGCTGGCCGTAATTGGTGCCGTAATCGTTCGGGATCACGCTCTGGCCCATGCGCTCGTACGCAACCACCCCGTCCAGGATCAAGTGCGTTGAAATCACCCGCGAATGGCCCAGGCTGAATAGCTGAATCAGCGTGTCGCCCAATCCAGGGTCCGCGCCGCCCAAACCGGGTCCGCCCGCAACTCCGAACACCGCCTTGCCGCCTGACGTGGCCCACATTCGGCCATACTTGCCCCAAATCTGCTCCTTATCGCTCTGGGCGAAGTTCACCTTCGTGTCCAGGTAATTGCGATCCAGGATCGGTCCGCCCGATGCGAAGTAGTTGTTTACATTCGGATTGGGCCCGGCGTAATTGGGCAAAGGATAATAGCTCTGCAGCTTGACCGCGATGGGATCCAGCAGGGGAATCTTATTCCCGGCGAAGGGGGTGCGCCCCGTGCCGTCCGCGTTTCCGGTCGAGGGGTCGTAGAGAATCAAATTGGCAATCCCGCTAAAGTCGCCTGCCCGGGCAGACGCCGTAGGAACCGTGTAAAAACCCGGAGAAGCCTGCCGCTGCTTGGTGCTGTCAAAACTCAAAAAATAGAACAGCTTGTTCTTCTTGATCGGACCACCCAAGGTTCCGCCGAAGTTGTTATAAATGCTGAGCGGCTTATCCGTTCCGGCGGCCTGGAAGAAATTCCGGGCTTTCAAGTGCTGGTCGTCGTGGAACTCAAATGCGCTGCCATGAATCGCATTGCTCCCGGACTTGGTCACCAGCGTGATCGCCGCTGAACCGGCCATGCCCTGCTCGGCATCCGCGGAACCAGTGGTTATGTTAACCACTTCGACGTTCTCTTCCGGCACAACATAGCCGACGTGGTGCGGAAGCCATACGTTCACACTGGCCGCGCCGTCGATGCGAGTGATGTTGGTCTGCGCGCTCCCCCCGTTGACGTGGGTTTGAAGCGCCCGGCCAGGCGTGTCGGTAATCGAATTCTGGAGCGCTGCCGGTGTCGTTCCTGGAACCAGATTAATCAGCATCTGGTAATTGCGATAGCCGCCCAGAGGCAGGCTGGTGATCTGCTTGCTCTCGATCACGCCGCCGCTGTCGGCCTTCTCGGTCTGCAGCACCGCCGCGGTGGCATCCACCGACACCTGTTCGCTGATCTGCCCGACCTCGAGCTTAGGATCGATACGTTGAACAACGTTCGGGACAACCTCAAAATCGTTCTCCGATAGCGTGCGGAACCCCTTCGATACAACTTTCAAATTGTATCGGCCGGGCAGCACGTTTACGAACGAATACCGGCCGCTTGGATCGCTCGTAGTTTCCTTGGAGATCGAGGTTTCCCGGCTCGTCAGCGTTACGACGGCGTCGGGAATGACCGATCCCGAAGGGTCCGACACGGTGCCGACCACGGAACCATAGACAACCTGGCCTTCCACGGGACGCGACACCATCAAAATGAAAACGGCGACTCCTAAAAGCCGCCCAAAAGGTACACTTCTAAATCCCATAGCCCCTCCCTAGTTAAAGGCAGCCACAAATCCCGGCGTGTTACCAATATACTGTTTCGTCAGGTTAAGTCAAGCCTTTTGGCAGAGAGAGTGTGGCGCGAGCTTCAGCTTGCAGCGTCGGCTTAGGCCGGCGTTCTTCCCGTCCGCAGTTCAGATACCGCTCCCTGCGGTCACGGCTCGGTAGACCGATGCAGCTGTCCTTCCTAGCCGTGACCAAAGGGAGCGGTGCCTTTGAGCCGTCAGCCCTCTCCTCACTCCCTCCGCACGAACGGATAAGTAAACTGCCCCAGAAAACCCTGCGGTACCTTATGATCCTCCGCCAACCCGTAAGCCGCCGGCCACCGATCCGGCAAATAGTAGGAACCGAAGATGCGATCCAGAATGGGCAAATGGACCGCGAAATTCTTATCGATAGCCTCCTGCTCCGCACTGTGATGCCAGTGATGAAAGGCCGGAGTCGCCAGCAGCGGGCGCAGCCATCGAAATTCCCACCGCACGTTGGCGTGAATGAACGTCGCCTGGATCACCACCCATGCCACATAGGCAAACATCGCCCGCTCCGAAAACCCAAAAATGTAAATAGGAATGTAGCTGATCGCGCGCGTCGCCACAGCATCGATCAAGTGCAGCCGAGACCCCGCCAGCCAGTCCATCACCTCGGCCGAATGATGGATCTGATGAAAGCGCCACAACGCCGGTATCACATGAAACATCCGGTGCACCCAGTATTGCGTCAGATCCGATAACACCAGAATCAGCACGAATTGAACCGCGAAGGGGAGCCTGTGCACGTTGGCGTTGATCCAGGGACTACGCGCCCAATCGAACAGCACCATCGCCGGCCTCATCGTCAGCAGCGTGGTCACCTGCACCAGCAAGTTCGAGACTGCGAAGTAGATCAGGTCCACGCGCCATTGCCTCCGGAACAGTGACTGTGTGGGATACAGCGGAAACAGCCGTTCAATCGGAACGAAGACCGCGGAATAGCCGATGACGTTCAGCAGCAGCCAATCGAGCCCGAGAAACGGTCCGTTGTGGACTTCTCCGCTAGCCGATGCCTGCGAGCCGCCCAGCAGCCACGCGATCAAAGCCAACGCGATGCCCGTAGCTCCCAGCGCTTTGTTATACCGCAGAGTCGCGCTGATCGCGCCCAGCAGAAATGCCCCCGTCAATACCAGTTGCAGCAACGCGCGCACGTAAGGGATCGGATAAAGCACACGCAGTTCAGGCATGGTTAGCACGGCTGGGAAAAGGAAACAGCAGACTGCGCCTAATCCGAGCGTTCCCAAGAAAACCGACGCTACTCCGCTGATCCAGCCCTCTCCGAACCGCGTCGGCTGAGTGGTCTCGAGTGAGAAATGAGGATTTTTCATTGCGCCGCGGCGAGGAACTGCTGGTGGAATTGGGTATCGTCTTTTCGCGGTTTAAGACCGGTTACGCGCGTGACCAATGCCTCCAGCCGCCGGAAGAACCCGATCGCCGTCAGCGGGCGATTCAGCCAGCCCGTGGCGATGCAGTAATACTCGATGTACGGCGGATCGTGATGAAGCCGGTGATCGCAATGGCTGAGCAGAACTCCGGCCGCTTGCAGCCATCCCACCAACAGCGGCGGGCGCGGCATGTGCGCCCATTGATGCACCTGGTTGGTCGGCCACCCGACCACGCACCAGCTCAGCAGGAACACCGCCCACCAATACCCCGCGAGGCTCGTGACCGGAACAAGATAAATCGAGAGAAGCAATGGAATCAATACCATAGATACGTCTCCATTGGTATCTATGAAATTGCGCCTGAGGAAATCGTCGGGATTAATATGATGCACCCGGAACGGACGCAGCAAGCGCCGCCCCAGGATCGGCATCGTTTCTTCGAACCAGGTGTCGGCGAACCAGTGAACCACTCCGGACATAAAATCCGCGAACAAAGCCCCGCCCGCTACCGCCGCCGTCAAGCGCCAGGACCACCCAAAAGGCTCTCCATGCAAGCGGCTGACCTGCATCCCGATCAATATGCCAGCCGTCGCGATGCTAGCGACCTCAGAGAGCCGCTGTCCCCAACCGATTTCATCGTGAGCTGGAACCCGTTGCATATCCATACGAGTATAGCCTCAGGAATTTTCAGCGATGCGGCGCCGAGCCGCCATGCGTCAGCATGCGGGCGATGCACTGGTGGCACAGGCTTCAGCCTGTGAGCGCTTCCCCTCTACCTCATGTGCTCCTACCGAACCCCGACAGTCATGGAGGGGTATCCTAACGGGTACGGACCGGGGACATGGGTGACACTTTAGTCCGGGGACATGGGTGACAGTTCATTGACGATGGGTGGATCAGGTCGACCTTAGCAAAGCACGCCAAGGTGGTAGGCGATGCCATGGAAGGAAGACGGAACAATGGAACAACGAGTCGAACTGATTCGGTTACACGACGAAGGAGAAAGTATTGTCTGGCTCGCCGAAAGCTACGGGGTGTCGCGCAAGACGATCTACAAGTGGCTGGATCGTCATCAGGTGGAAGGGAGCGGCGGGTTGCGGGATCGGAGCCGCGCTCCGCACCGGAGCCCGCAGCGGCTGAGCGAAGAGATGATTGCGCGGATCGTCGAGGCGCGGCTGCGCTGGGGCTGGGGACCGCGCAAGCTGGCGGTGAAACTGGCGCAGGCGGTGCCCGATCAGAAGGTCCCGGCGGCGAGCACCATCGCGGAGTTGCTGCGCAGCAAAGGGCTGAGTCATCCGCGGAGGCGTCGCGTGCGGACGCCGCTGTACGGGCCGCCCATCGCCGCCGTGGCCCAGGCCAATGAGACCTGGTGCGCCGATTTCAAGGGATGGTTCCTGACCGCCGACGGCACGCGCTGCGATCCGCTGACCATCACCGACGCGCACAGCCGCTATTTGCTGTGCTGCCAGATCGCGGCCAAGACCGATCGGGCGCATGTGGAGGCGCTGTTCGACATAGCGTTTCGTGAATATGGAATGCCCGCCGTGATTCACACCGATAACGGCGCGCCCTTTGCCAGCCGGGCTCCGGGAGGCCTCAGCCGGTTGTCCATGCGCTGGGTCCGGTTAGGAATCGTCGCCCAACGAAGCCGTCCCGCATCGCCGCAGGACAACGGCCGGCATGAGCGCATGCATCGCACACTCAAGCAGGAAACGCTACGCCCGCCGGAGCGTAATCCGCGTCGGCAACAGGACGCGTTTCATGCTTGGCAGAAAATCTATAACCACGAGCGGCCGCATGAATCGCTCGACTATCGGACGCCGGCGAGTTGCTACGCGCGCTCCCTGCGGGCGTTTCCGCGGCGCGTGCCGGAGGTGGAATACGACGCCGACGTCCACGTGCGGCGGATCTCACAAAAGGGCGAGATGCGATGGAACGGCCAGCGCACGTTTGTCAGCGAGACTTTCGCGTATGAATATCTCGGGCTGCGGGCGAGTGACGATCGCTACTACGAAGTGTTGTACGGCCCGCTGGTGATCGGCTGGTTCGACACCTTCCGCCCCCGCTTTCATCGGCAGTTGCCGCGTCAGCTGCGGACCCAACAGGCCTGAGGAAATGACGGGCGGTGGAAAGCGTGGAAATCCAAACAGCGGATTTCCACTCTTCCCACCGCCCTTGGAAATCGCCACGGCGATTCCCACATTCCCACAGGCCCGACGATCCTGTTTATACTCACCAAAGGCGACCAAACACCTCTCCGAAAAGTGTCACCCATGTCGCCGGGCTAAAGTGTTACCTATGTCCCCGGCCGTACAAACGAACCACCATCGCAGCTCCTACCGAGCCGCCATGCGTAGCATGCGGACGCACTGATTCCTCAACCCAATCACACCGCCTGAACTCGCCATAACCCATTGGCAATCCATAACATAGAAGCTAACTGCCCCTTCTTTCCGCCGCTCATCCTCCATACTGATGCGTGAAGAGCGCCCAGCGATGGAGAGAAAGCAGGTACAACAAAAATTACGAAACGAACCCAAGGAATCCGGAAGGAGACGGGAAGATGTCGTTACCGCTGTTCATCTTAGCGTTTGCAAGCGAAAGAAAAACTCGGGTTCGAAGCCGTATAACGAACCCACGAGGAGTCGTCGCCACCGTTCATTCCGCGCTGAGAATGAGGCCGACCGCCTCCGCCAATCGCCGCCAACTCGCGGTCTCCGCGTCCAGTTGCGCTCGTCCTTTGCGAGTCAGACGATAGAATTTGGCCTCGCGCCCCGTCTCGGTTTCTTTCCAATCGGCCAGCAGCAGGTCGCGATTTTCCAGCCGGTGCAGCGCCGGATACAGCGAGCCCTGCGGCACCTGCACCACATCGCGCGACACCTGTTGCAGCCGCTGCGCGATCGCGTACCCATGGACCGGCCCCAGCGCGACGATCTTCAAAATCAAGAGGTCAAGAGTGCCCTGAGGAAGATCCGATTTCATCTTCTCCATCTTAATCACTCACGTGTAGAAGCGCAAGGTATGCTCCCATTGTCCGCAGTCTGCCGAGCCGTGACCGCAGGGAGCGGTGTCTGAAATTGCCAATATTTGTTTTTAAGCGCCCTAATCGTGCAGCGTAGTATCCAAAAACGCGCGCAGCCTGTGGCTCCTGCTCGGATGCCGCAGCTTCCGCAGAGCCTTCGCTTCAATCTGACGGATGCGCTCCCGCGTCACCGCGAAATGCTGGCCGACTTCTTCGAGCGTGTGCTCGCTGCCGTCCTGCAACCCGAATCGCATGCGGATGATTTTCTCTTCGCGCGGGCTCAGCGTCTTCAGCACTTCCGCCGTCTGCTCGCGCAAATTCAAATTGATCACGGCCTCCGACGGCGATACCACCCGCCGGTCGATGATGAAATCTCCCAGGTGCGATTCTTCTTCTTCGCCCACCGGAGTCTCCAGCGAAATCGGCTCCTGTGCTATCCGCAGCACCTTGCGCACTTTGCCTACCGGCAATTCCATTTTTACCGAGAGCTCTTCCGTGGTTGGCTCGCGCCCCAGGTCCTGCTGCAACTGGCGCTGCATGCGCACCAGCTTGTTGATCGTCTCGATCATGTGGACCGGAATTCGAATCGTCCGCGCCTGGTCCGCAATCGCCCTGGTGATCGCCTGCCGCACCCACCACGTCGCGTAGGTCGAGAACTTATAGCCGCGCAAATAATCGAATTTATCGACCGCTTTCATCAGTCCGATATTGCCTTCCTGAATCAGATCCAGGAATTGCAGTCCGCGGTTGGTATAACGCTTGGCGATCGAGACCACCAGCCGCAGGTTGGCTTCGATCAACTGCTTCTTCGCGACCTCCGCTTCCAGCTCGCCGCGTTCGACGATTTGCAGGGTGCGCCGCAGCTCCGTCGCGCCCGCGCCCGAATCTTCTTCCAGTTGCTGGATGCGCTGGCTTTGCGTCCGCAGCTCCTTGCGCAGGATGCCGGCATTCGCGCTCGCCCCGTTTTGCGGAGCTTCCAGTTTTCGCTGGATCCGCGCGATCTCGCGCTCCATCGGCTTCAGCTCATCGACCGCGCACCGCAGCCGGCTGGCCAGCGAGCGTCTGGTCAGGGAGCTGAAATGGATTCCGCGAATCAGCCTCGAAATCGCCACCATCGTGCGCGCCAGGCTCCAGCGCAGGGAACGATGCATTTTGGGCTTCATTCCGCGGGAAATTGCCTGCAATTTCTGCCGGCATTGTTGCGCTTTACGATAATGTTTTTCTATTTCGCCGATGGTTTTCGAGAGTTCTTCCGCCTGCTCCGCGACATTTTCGTCGGTCACCACCAGGTCCGGCATCACCAGCATCTCGCGAACCATGAACGAATCCCCGTGCAGCGTCTCCGCCAGCGTCAGGATTTCGCGGATCACCAGCGGCGATCGGGACAGCGCCTTGCGCACCGCGGTTTGCCCGCGTTCGATGCGTTTGGCAAGCTCAATCTCGCCTTCGCGCGTCAGCAGCGGAACGGTTCCCATTTCGCGCAAATACATGCGCACGGGATCGTTGGTTTTGTCGATGAAGTCCTGGACCAGCTCCAGGTCGCCGGGCTCTTCGCCCTCTTCGAGCTTCTTGTCGAAGTCGATCTTCGGCTCTTCGAGAATCTCGACGCCGGCGCCGTCAAACTCGGTCAGGATTTCCTCGAGCTCACGCCCGCCGGGATATCCCTCCGTCAGTAATTCATTGACCTCGTCGTAGAGAACATAGCCTTTCTCTTTTCCGGTGTCCATGAGCTGCTTTAGCCGGCCGAATTTTTCTTCCAGTGCCACTCTACCCCGATGCCCCAAGACGTCTAAGCTGCCTGGCATTTTCTCGCGGCTGCCAAGGCTAATTTCATTCAGTGTACAACACCCGGCGCGCCGGATTCCCCGCCCGATTTGATCCCGGTGTCCCGCGCCGCTTTCTCCAAGCGTCCCAATTCTTCCATCCATGCCAGTGCTTCGGTGACTTGCCCTTCCCGCTCGGCCGATTTCACCCGCGCCCGCGCCTCGTCGATGCGGCGCTTGGCTGCGCTGCCTTCCAGCCTCCGCAGGCAGGCGCGCGCCAGTTCGAGTGATACAGATTCGTCACCTATATCATCGGCCGCGACCACGCTGTGCAATAGGCTCTGTAAGGCCGGGGAAAGCCGGGCGTCCAGGCCCGAAAACGTCACATTCGCCCCGGATTCGGTAATCAGCCGCAGGGTTTCGAAGATTTCGCGCGTCTGGAACTCCGCCGTCAGCTCCGGTTTCAATACCGGGAGGATCTCGGCCCGCACGTCCGCGCTGGCGATCAGCGCATTAAGAAGGATAGTCTCGATGGCCGCCACGGACTCGATCTTTTTGGGTGCCGGCCTCTCCGCAGTGCGGCGATCCGTGGCTGCTTTCCTTAGCTGATCGAGCACCAGCCCTCCATCGACGCGTAGATACGCTGCGAGGTCGTTGGCCACTGCCGCACGCTCTAACTTGTCCGGAAGCTTCTCGACCTCGGCGAATACGGCCTTAAAGGCATCCAATCGTCCGTCCGCGGTGGACATGTCGAACTGTCTACGTACATGATCCGCAAGCCAGTGAATATGTGTTTGCGCTCCATCGATCTGCTCGCGAAACTTCTCGGCTCCTCGCTGGCTGATAAAATCGTCAGGATCTAACCCTTCTTCAGTCTTAAGCCTTCCACAAACCCTTATATGCAATCCTTCGTCGCGCAAAAGTTGAAAGGTCCGCGCAGTGGCGTTGTCGCCCGCCGAATCGCGATCGAAGCGTACGACCACGGTGTCAGAATGGCGATGAATGCTGCGGACCTGTGCGCTGGTTAACGCGGTCCCGCAGGTAGCGACGATTTCCTTCATCCCCGTACTGTAGGCCTTAATCAAATCCATGTAGCCTTCTAGCAGCACTGCTCGATTGGAACTGCGCATCGCCCCTCTCGCCCGGTGCAGGTTGTACAGTACGGATGTCTTTTTATAGATTACCGTTTCACTCGAATTCAAATATTTCGGCTGATCTCCTTCGCGCATCGCCCGTCCGCCGAACGCGATCACCTTGCCGGACTCATTATGGATGGGAAACATGAGCCGTCCGCGAAAAAAGTCGAACCATCCCGACCCGTCCTCGCGTTTCCTCACAATGCCTGAGGCCTCCAACTGTTCAAGCGTAAACTGGCGTTCGTGGAGGACACGGACCAGCGCCTGGCCCGACGCCTCGGAGTAGCCCAGTTCGAAAGTATCGATCAGTTCGGGGCCGATCCCGCGCTTGATTACATAACTGCGAGCCTCCGCTCCGCTCGGCCCGCTAAGATTCTCGCGGAACATCTGCGCCGCTATGGAGTAAATCTCGAACAGCGCGGCGCGCAGCTTGGAATCGGCGTCGGCGTACTCGTTGCGCTTGGGCATGGGGATGCCGTGGCGCTCGGCCAGCATCTTCAGCGTTTCCGGGAACGTGAAGCCTTCGATCTCCTGCACGAATTTCAAAACGTCGCCGCCCACGCCGCAGCCGAAGCATTTGTAAAACTGGCGCGATTGGTTGACGTTGAACGATCCGGTCTTTTCCTGATGGAACGGGCACAATCCCACATAGCGGCCGGTGGCGCCCACTCGCTTCAGCCGCACGTACTCGCCAATCACCTTGACGATATCGATGGAAGATTTTAGGTGCTCGACAAACTCCATCCACTACTGATCCTACCGCTTATAGCAGAGGGTGAGTCCGTCGCTGATCGGGAGCAGGCTGAGGTGGATTCGCGAATCGCCATGAAGTTTTTGGTTCAACGCCCGAATCGCCAGCGTATCGGCATCGTTAGCCTGCGGATCGACTACCCGGCCATGCCACAAAACGTTGTCGATCGCGATCAGTCCCCCGGGGCGGATCAGCTCCAGCGCGTACTCGTAGTAGCCGTCGTAGTTGGCTTTGTCCGCGTCGATGAAAGCAAAATCGAACCGGTTGTGCTGGCGCTGCGCGATCAATTCATGCAGCGTATCGAGCGCCGACTGGAGCCGCAGCTCGATCATGTGATCCACTCCGGCTTCCTTCCAATAGCGCCGCGCGACGGAAGTATATTCCTCGCTGACGTCGCAAGCCAGAATCGTCCCGTCTTCCGGCAGGGCTAGAGCAACGGCGAGCGAACTGTATCCGGTGAACACCCCGACCTCGAGCGTGCGCCGCGCTCCCAGTACTTGAATTAAGAGCGCCAAAAACTGGCCATGCTCCGGAGGAATCTGCATGCCGCCCATGGGATGGGAAGCCGTCTCCTCCCGAAGCCTGGCTAAGATCGCAGGCTCGCGCACGGAGACGGAATAAATGTAGTCGGAAATATTCTCAGGAAGGTACTCGTTCGTGCGTGCCATAAAACATTTGCATGTTAACATGTTTGTGTGCAGCTCACGGTGGACGAGTTCAAGGAACGCACCGCGTCAAAAGTCCGCGACCTCCGCTGCCCGGACCACCACCAACCGCCTCGCGTGAAGTTCCAGGGGAGCTCGCTTAAGACGATTAACATCCAGTTGTCTGCGTGCTGCGCCAAGCTGATCTCGCTGGCGAATCGGCGGATCGCTGAAAATTCCTGATGCATCGCCCGCATGGTGACGAATGGCGGCTCCGCGGGGGACCCGTCCATGACTGTCGGGGTTCGGTAGGAGATGCGATGGTGATATGTTTACTTCACCGCGATTGTGGCGCTGGTCGCTAGAACAGTACCGGTTTTGTCAATCGCCGGCGTGAATGAGAATGCTCCCGGAGCAATATTCAGCGGTACTTGAAAATTAATCTGCACGATTCCGCAGACCAGGGTTGGCGCACTGCCCGCATACTGCACCGGTTCGAGTTGCAGCACTCCCGTCGGATCGACGTAATAGATATGCGCGGTTACGCCGGGGCTCAGCGGCGCGGCGTCGGGAACGTTGAGTCCACCAATTGGGCAGGGAGGATCAGTCTGCCCGTAACCCGTTCCCCACACAGTCACGATAGAGCCGCGTGGCGCTGGATTCGACGGCCCGTTGAGCGTGCCATCGTGGTTCATCGCCACTGCTTGCGCCGACTGCCCGATGTGCAGCCGAAAAATCCCAGGGCTGCCAAATATCGTATACGCGACCGCTGGTCCGAACTGCTGAGTGTTGTAAGTCACCGTAACGTTGTGCGGTGTGTTAATCGTCCCCTGTACAACAGGCGCAATGGCATTGATCTGCCGCGACTGCGCATACAATACCGGCACCGGCGCACCGTCGAATAGCACCTGAACGCCGGCCAACTGGGTGGGAATATTGCCTTGCGTGTCGGGCTGGTAGGCGACACCGATGTCAGGCCCGATTCCAAAACCGGTGAGAGTAATCAGCTCCCCAGACGCGGTCCCCGAGCTACCGTCCAGCGTGGCGGAGTTGAGCACATTGGTGGAAAGGCAGGCCGGCGCCGTCCAGCCTCCGCTCCCAAACTGCACCTTGGAGACCACGTCATTAGGGTACCCGCGCCAAGCGATCAGCGCGCTACCACCGGAAAGCGGGAACAATCCCCCAACGGATTGGACATCGCCTGCGGTGCTGTTTCCCAGGTAGGTTGCATCGAGGAGCGCACCGTTTGAGTTGAGGTGAGCCAGGAAGCCGTTGGCGCTGCTGATCGAGCGCTGGAAGCAAATCACAGGAGCCGAAGGCGTCACTGGAAATCCTGGGCCGGTCACCCCTCCGAGGTAGATATCGCCAGCCGGGGCTACCGCAAGTGCGCTCACACCGACATCGATGGTCGAATCCGTTCGGCCGAAACCGAGATCGGAGCTCATGACATAACTCGCCCATTTCAACGAAATGCCGTCCGGGGCGAACTGCGCCGCGAAGCCGGCGGGCGCGAAATTGTTCCACGGCGGCACGATCGCGGACGGTTGCATGGTTCCCTGGGTAGCCGGGAGATCCAGTGAACTGGTGGACCCCGCCAGGTCGATGTTGTCCGCGCCATCGACCGCGACCGACGACGGGCTGTCCAATCCGCTCCCGCCGAAGTACGTGCTGCTCAAAGTGTCACCGAAAGGATCCAGCCGGACAAGGAAGATATTCCGGGTTCCTTTTAGCTGCCGCTGGAATGCACCTGCCGTCACCGGAAAGTCCGGCGAAGTGGTTTGCCCCACGACAAAAGCGTTGCCCGCCGCATCGACAGCGATGGCCGTGGCAGCGTCCGCACCGCTGCCCGCGAGACTGACAGTGTACTTAATGGTAGAGCCGTCCGCGCTCAACTTCAGGACAAAAGCATGGCCCCCATATGTCTTACCCGCGATGTACGCGCTACCCGCTGCGTCCACGGCAATGCACGAAGGAGAGACCATCCAATTTTGAAGATAAGTAGCGTAAAGAAACTTGCTGCCATCCGCAGAGACCTTGGCGGCGAACCCCGTGGCGGTTGCGCTGGACCCAATCGCCGCGCCGGAAGTGGCGGGAAACTGACCGCTGGTGGAGCCAGTGACCACGACGTTTCCACTGGCATCGATGGCGAGTGCGGTGGCGTTATCGGGGCCCGGGCCGCCGAGCAGCGTACCCCAAATCTGGTTGCCGGAAGGGTCGACTTTGATCATCGACGCAGGGGGGCAGGGGACCGGCACGGGACCGTGAAAACCGCCGTACCCGAGGCACACGCCGCCTCCGGCCTTGGTTTGGGCCGCGCCCGGCGTGGCCGGTCCAGACAAGTAGTACGTGTTTCCGGACGCATCGAAAACCGGGTGACCCAGGCTGGGCTGCGGGATCGTGCTCATGCTTGCAGGAACCAATTGCGCAAGTGCGGTAGCCGCAGACACGAGAATCAGGGCGATGAGTCGTATTGCGCCACCGGCGAGGCATTCCGACCCTTCCGGCCGCGCATCGTTATATGAATTCAAAGGGTGGTCCACTGTTCCTCCACGATAACTTGCATGCATGTGACCGCTCAATGGGCTATGTTTCTCCGTCACTTTGACCTCTTGGGGGCTGGCGTGTTCTCATGCGGCACGCGCAGCGCGATGAACCAGACGCTTCGAACTTGCCTTACCACCGAGCGGGAATCGTTGAAATTCGCCCGGGTCGTGCTCTTGCATTGCGGCTCAACAAGAATGTTCTCTCCGAGGAATAGCGAATCACTTGATGTGTCAGCTCCGGGCCGACAATTAAATCGAGCCAGCGAGATGGAAGATAAAAATCGCTTTCAGGTTTGGCATTCACTATCTCGGAGATCTCATTTGGAACCTTCATCGTGATGGTGGTGCCGATCGGCTCCAGGGAATCCACACCCCAGTCGAGCAGCTGTTTCTTGAATTGCGGAACAAGCCTAGGAAGGTTTACGAACTGGTCCGATGAGACCACAATGCCGAGAAGCGCATAGTGTGGAGCGTACCTCCGCAGAACATCCTCAGGATCTAAAACGCAATAACGCACATGGAGGAGAGGAATGGTCAGGCTATAAAACTCATCATCCGGGTCAATTGAAATGAGCTCGGTATCACGGTGGAGATTACAATATGCCCGCATTGCATCCGCCCCGAGCAAGGGAGGGGCATTAGTCCGCAAGGACCAAATCTGTCCGGCCCCCGCCAACCTCACCAAGAATAAGATTCCTATGAAAAATGCTGTGACCACCGGACGGCGATGGAGCCACGTCGGACCGCAGATGACGCCGGCCGCACAAAGGGAAGGTAGGACAAGTACCACGTAAGGAAGATTTGAAGCCTGAAAGGCAAAAAGCGCAGCGACGGTGACTACTGCCCAACAAGCCGCGAGAAGGGCGGCGGGTTGTTTTCGTAGACGTGAAATCTGGAAGACGCCAGCCAAACTGACCAGCGCGACAGTGAGGATAACCGGGTCAATCTCAAATAGGCGGCGCAGGTAGTAAACGATGTGGAGATCCCCGATGCTGCTGTTTCGATCCCAATGGAAGCCGGTATTGATTAACTGCGTTTTAACACTATCAACCCATAGCCATTTGGGATGTACGATGCCTTGATAAAGGTACCACGGAGCTGTCAAGACGGAAGTGAGAACTAAGCTTTCGACAATGGTCCAAAATCTGGCTCTCCGTTCACGCGGCGTGACGGCCCAGAATAGAATCAATACCCCGCCAGGGAGAATGCCTGCCGCACTCTTTGATAGGATCGATGCGGCGCTCATGACTCCGAACACGATCCGGGCTCGCCGCAAGTGCAACTGCGGGTCAAAAGCGACAGCCGCGAGAGCCAATGCAGAGAATGAACTGGAGAGCACATCTGTAAGGCACAAACGCGAATAAGTTTGCCAAAAAGGGCTTAGTAAGAGAAGTCCCCCCCCCCAGCACGCCTGCTGCCATCGACCGTGCCTGTACACACCACGCGAAGACCATTGCCACCCCCAAAGCGCCCAATAATAAGGCAGGGAAACGGACTGAAAATAGACTTAGCCCGAAAACGCGTATCGATAATGCAGAAAGCCAGTTTAAAAGGGGAGGTTTGAGGATGAACGGACGTCCCATAAGTTTCGGTGTCATCCAATCCGAGTCCTTTGTCATTCCGATGGTCGCACTCACGATTGGAGCTTCGTCTTGTGCTCTGATGTGTGCAATTGGATCGTTGTAAGCGGCCGCGATCCCCGTCCCACTAACCCCCCATGCAACGGTAACAAAGGCGACGAGAAAAACCAAAAATGCGGAAGCTGCGATTGGATGAACAATTAGGAGTTGGCGCATGTTAATAAAGTCATCGCATAGCAGAAGTGATCTGCGGACCAATCCCATATCGAATCGGATTCACGTAACGAAGTGCGGGACAGTACGCTCAAACACAAATTCGGAAGCGCGAGCAAACGTTGAGTGTACTGTCCCGAGCCGACTCCGTGCAAGAACTCCTTCATTTCAGAATTGTAAACCTGGGACAGGGTGATCCCTGTTTGCAATCAATGGTCAGGATCAGTACGTGTCTTCTCTGCGGAGACCGCAATAGCCGAGCAGAACTACCCGTTCGATGATGTCATAACGGAATCGCCACCGACCGAGAGAGAGTCGGTACTGCCCTTCGCCAACCGCAACGCTTTCCAACTTCTTGATGTTGTGCTGACGCGATCGGTTGTAAGGGTCCACCGAAAGAACCGCCGCGGCACGCTGTTCGATCGCCTCAAAGTCACGATGGCCTTTGTGAAGTTTCACGGACAGCCGCTCATACCGGGTGGTGGAATGAACGGCGAAGGGAGCGTTCATGCTCAGGAACGACGGCGGGCGCGTCGTGGCTTAGGCGCGGCGCGTTCGGCAAAGAACTCCTCGATAGGGCGGGTCTTGCCGGCCAGGAATTCCTGGTAGCCTTCGCGGATCACCTTTCGGACTTTCGGATCATGTATTTCGCGTTCGTCCTGGATCTCATCTGCCGAAAGCTTTGGCGTGATGTTAATCGTGCGACCGGAAACGCTAAACTCAACCTGTTCCCCAGGCTTAATCCCGGCCTTGAGGCGGATGCTCTTGGGCACGGTGATTTCAGTTTTCGTCTTGAGGGTAACGGTCATGGTGATTACTACGCCGGTCGGTCGGTGTTGCTTTCAGTCTACGGCTGCCGGGAAGTTTCGTCAAACGTCGGCCAGATACAAAAAACCAGGGAGCTCTGAGGACGATTCAGGGCTGCTGTCGTGATATAGTCGCGAATCATGAACCGTCGTGATTTCTTGAGGGTTTCAGCCGCAGGCGCTGTGGGCGCGGGGTTCCCGCTCACAGCTGCCGAATACGAGAAACCTGTTTTCAATCTCCATAAATTCTTCAACGCTCCCGTCAAGATTGCCTCGATCGAACTGCTGCAGGCACGCAACCAGTTTTTTCTTCGGACCCGCTCCACTGATGGCGCCGAAGGGATCGTGCAAACCAAAGATATTGCCGACTATACGCAGCTTCTGGCGCACCGGGTGATCCCGCATTTTCTGGGAAAAGATGCACGGGATCTGGAGCACCTGGTGGATGAAGTCTACGTCACCAACTCGAACTACAAACTGGCCGGCCAAGCCTTCTGGTGCCCGGTCGCGTACGTGGAGCAAAGCCTGCTCGACCTGATGGGGAAAACTCTGAAAAAGCCCGTGGGGGAGCTACTGGGCGGCGTTCTGAGAAAAGAAATTCCGGTGTATCTCTCCGGCTCCGGCCGCGAGACTACCGCGGAGGAGGAAGTTGAGATTTATGTGCGAGGGGTGGAGAATACCGGCGCGAAGGCCGTGAAATTCAAGATCGGCGGGCGCATGAGCGACGACCATGACGCTGCGCCGGGGCGAACCGACACGATCCTCGAACTAGCGCAAAAGAAGCTGGCAGGCAAAGTGACTCTGATGGCCGACGCCAACGGGTCGTATGACGCCAAGAATGCGATTGAGATCGGTAAACGGCTGCAGCAAATGAAGTATTTGTGGTTCGAAGAGCCGTGTCCGTGGGAAGAGTTGAGCGAGACGAAGAAAGTCGCCGACGCTCTCGATATGAAGATCGCTTTCGGCGAACAAAACTCCAGCCTATGGCAGTTTCAGTGGATTATCGACAATAGAGTGTGCGATGTGATCCAGCCGGACCTGAATTATAACGGCGGATTCACGAGAGCGGCGCGGGTGGCGCGGATGGCTCGTAAAGCCAATATGTGGATCTGTCCACACAATACGCAGACAGGCGCGGCATCGGTCAATATTCTGCAGTTCGCCGCGACGACTTCCAATATTGGGCCGTGGATGGAGTACGTTTCGCGCGGGCCGGCGAAGAAAGAATCGTGGTACACGCCGAATTTCGAAATCAAGAACGGCGTGATTCCGGTGCCGACCGGCCCCGGCATGGGGCTGGAGTTCGATCCCGATTTTCTGAAGGCGGCCAAAGTTGTGTGAGGGCCGTAACTTTGTTCGAATAGTCTGGTAATAAATCCTATGGCCAACGAAGTCCTTCAGGCAATCCGCGGCGTTCGCCGGAATCCCGGATTCGCAATGCTCTCGATCGTCACGCTGGCGCTGGGAATCGGGATCAGCACGGCGGTGTTCAGCGTGGTGAACGGAGTCCTGCTCCAGCCGCTGCAGTTTCCCGAATCGAACCGGATCGTCGCGGTCAACACCAGCACCACCGACTATCCCCGCGGGTCGAAGATGACCGGCGGCGATTTCTTAGACTTGCGCACGCAGAACAAAGTGTTCGACGGGATGAGCGTTTATTTCGGCGGAGAGATGGGGGTTCAGCTTCGCGACCGGGCCGAATTTACCGGTGTTTTTTGGGTGAATCCGGAGTTCTTCACGATCTTCGGGCAGAGCCCCGCTGCCTTTACCGATTCGAGCGCGGTTGTGAGCGAAGCATTTGCGGCGCGCCACTTCGGAGACGCTCAACGAGCCTTGGGGCAGCCGATCCGTGTGGAGAATCGGGTCTACGAAATCTCCAGCGTCCTTAAAGGTCCCCGCTTCCCGTTGAAGGCCGAAATATGGCTGCCAGCGCCTTACGTGCCGCTGTATTTGCAGCGCACGGCGTACAATTATCGCGCCGTCGCCAGACTCAAATCGGACGTCTCTGTGGAACAGGCGCGGGCGAATCTCGATAGCATCGCCGCTCAACTGGCCGTCGCATTTCCCAAATCGAATGAGGGCAAGACGTTCCGGGTAGTGCCGCTCCGAGAGCAACTCACTGGTTCGGTCCAATCGATGCTGTACCTGCTGCTGGGAGCGGTCCTGCTGGTGCTATTGATCGCCTGCGCGAACGTTTCGAATTTGCTGTTGGCGCGGGCCACGGTGCGGGCGCGCGAGATTTCGGTGCGAGCCGCGCTCGGCGCATCGCGGGCGGCGATTATCAGAATGTTGGTGATCGAAAGTATGACGCTCGCGACGTTCGGCGGCCTTCTTGGCATTCTGCTCGCATCCTGGGGCACTCAGGCATTGCTGCGATTTGCTCCTCCGAACCTCC
The DNA here is from genome assembly GCA_963813145.1 of Bryobacterales bacterium. GTDB lineage: Bacteria > Acidobacteriota > Terriglobia > Bryobacterales > Bryobacteraceae > Palsa-187. The sequence continues at coordinate 363,690 of CAWEXX010000004.1, read as the reverse complement.
CGCGTGCGAACGAAATCCATCTCGATTACGCCGTGCTTGGTTTCGCGATGGGCCTTTCCCTGTTGTCCGCGATGGTGTTCGGCGTTCTCCCGGCGATGCAGGCTTCGCGGGCGGAATTTTCATCGCGCGGAGTGCTGCGCGGAGGATCGCACCGGCTGCGCAATTCGCTGGTGGTGGCGGAAATCGCTTTATCCTTCGTGCTCGCTACCGGGGCCGGACTGTTTTTCCGGAGCTTCCTGGCGCTGAATGCAACCGACATGGGCTTCCGCCCGGACAGCATCCTGGTGATGACCGCCCATGCGCCCGCAAAGGAACTCAACCAGTACGTGAACGTGACTCATTCGTTTGTCGATAAGCTCCTGCCTACACTGGGCGCCATGCCTGGCGTGGATGCCACCGCCGCCGTCATGGGATTGCCCACTGGGCAGTACGGATCGAACGGAAGCTATGCGGTGGCCGGCAAGCAGGTGCTGGCGGAGGGCGAAAAGCTGCCCGAATCCAATTGGGCGCTGAGCAGTCCCAACTACTTCGCCGCGATGCACATTCCGCTGCTGAGCGGGCGCGACTTCACGCCGCAGGATCAGTACGGCACGCCCGGCGTTGTTATCATCAGCGAAAGCGCCGCGCGTCAGAGTCTGCCGGGGGAAGATCCCATCGGCAGGCAACTGCTGTGCGGGCTGGATGAGTGGACGACAAAACCAATGACCATCGTCGGCGTGGTGGGCGATGTGCGCCAGGACTCTCCGGGTTCCCCGACTAAGCCGACGCTTTACATGCCGATGGAACAGCACCCTTTTCATTCGAATGAATTGCAGGTGATCGTGCGAACTAGCCTGCCACCGGCTGCCATGACCTCCGCGGTTCGCAAAGCCACTTCCGATCTGAATTCGGAAATGGCCGTGAAATTCACGACGATGGAGGAGATGGTCTCCGATTCGACCAGCGCTCCTCGGTTCCGAACGTTCCTGGCGATCACGTTCGCGCTGCTGGCACTGCTGCTGGCGATGGCCGGCATTTATGGCGTGATGAGTTACGTCGTCACGCAACGGACCTCGGAATTAGGGCTCCGCATGGCGCTGGGGGCGGCACGCGGAAACGTCATCGGATTGGTCCTGTCGCGGGCGGCGGTGCTGGCGGCCATCGGGCTCGCTATCGGCACGGGATTGTCGCTGGCGGTTTCACGATTCGTCGGAGCGATGCTGTTCGGGCTCACAGCGGCGGATCCGGCTACGTACGCGATGGTGCTGCTGTCGGTGGCGGTCATTGCGATTCTCGCGGCGGCGGGACCGGCGTGGCGGGCTTCGCGCATCGATCCGATGGTTGCGCTGCGGCAGGAATAAGCTTGTCAGCGTACCCCTCCATGACTATCGGGGTTCGGAAGGATTGCGAGAGGCCACATAGCAGGTGGCGCATACTTTATGATTGAGACTCCTTCTAGACCGCATGCCGCCGACAAAGGATACCCAAGGACAAACTCTTCGATGCCCAAAGTGCGGATCGAGAGATGTTCGCCGGACAGAGCGTCTCGGATTGATCGCATGGTTGTTCAAAAGGATCGGGCGGGCTCCTTATTTGTGCAGGAGTTGTCATCGGCGATTCTTTCGGGCTGACTAAACACCTGAGCAGCGACGAACGCTTAAGCGAACGAATGTAAGGTGTCCCAGCGATATTGATATTGCCGCGCGATTCCCGCACCCCAAATCGTTGGCTACTATTTACGTCGACATGACTGTCGACGCGACACGCCTGGAGGCGTACGCCACAAGCAGTTTAGGCTAGCATTCCTTCGATCACGGAGCCGCCGAAGTCTGTTAGTTTCTCGTTGCGGCCGTTATGGAGGAACCACAGGCGGTCTTGCTCCAGACCCAGCAGATGCAGGATGGTGGCGTGAAAGTCCCGCATAGAGTAGCGCGGGCCGACGCCGCGGAGGCCCATTTCATCGGTTTCACCAATGATGGTGCCGGGCTTGACGCCTCCGCCTGCAAACCACATCGTAAAGCCGTGAGGATTATGGTCGCGACCGTCGCCGCCTTGCGACATCGGGAGTCGTCCGAATTCCGCGCCCCAGACGACCAGCGTCGAATCGAGCAATCCGCGCTGCTTCAGATCCTTTAACAAGCCGGCAACGGGAAGATCGGTCATGCCGCACATTTTCTCGTGATTACCGACCAGGTCTTTGTGGGCGTCCCATTGAATCGAGACGGGGCCGCCTCCGGAATAGAGCTGGATGAATCGAACGCCGCGCTCCACCAGACGCCGCGCGAGCAAACACCGCGAGCCAAATTCGTTGGTACGCTTCTCGCCTAATCCGTAGAGCTTCCTGGTCGCTTCTGTTTCCTTGGATAGATCCACGGCTTCGGGCGCCGCGCTTTGCATGCGGAATGCCAGCTCATAAGAACTGATGCGCGCGGCCATTTCGGAATCGCCGTCCAGGGTGTCCAGTTCATTCATCTTCTGAAGAAAGTCGAGTGTGTGCCGCTGGCGCGCGGCGTTCATCCCTTCCGGCGGCCTGAGGTTCAGGATCGGGCTGGAGCCGGAGCGGAACACCGTTCCTTGATATACCGCTGGAAGGAAGCCCGCGCCCCAACACGGAGTGCCGCCCTCTGGAGTACCTTCAGGCTGCGGCATGACGACATAGGCGGGAAGGTTCTCGCTTTCGCTGCCCAGGCCATAAGTGATCCAGGAACCCATGCTGGGATAACCCATGAGAATGCGGCCGGTGTTGACCTGATACATGGCGGGTGCATGGACAGTGCTATCGGTATAGAAGCTGCGAACGAAGCAAATGTCATCCACGCATCCGGCGATGTGAGGAAAAAGCGTGGACACTTCGCGTCCGCACTGTCCGTATTTCTTAAACGTCCAGGGACTGCGAAGCAGCGGCGTATCGCCTTTCGTGAACTGGCTGACGATGGTCCCATAGCTGGCGGGCAGCGGCTGCCCGTTGTACTTTTCGAGCGCGGGCTTGGGATCGAAGGTATCCACCTGGCTGGGTCCGCCGACCATGAACAGAAAAATCACCGACTTAGCTTTGGGTGCGAAATGCGGGAGCTTGGCCGCCAGCGGGTTGACACGCTCTGCTGCCGATGCGGGCGGGCTGAGCAGCGAAGCCAGCGCCACGGAGCCAAAGCCATGCGCGGCACGAACCAGAACGTCGCGCCGCGTGACGGCCGGCCGAATATGGTTAGGGGACATAAAGGAACTCATTTCGGTTGAACAGAGCCAGACAGAAGTCCGGCAATGTGCCTCCGGACTTGAAGAATATTACGGCGAGCCGGTTCTCTTCCGGTCGCGGACGCCGGGAGAGCGCCAGCAGCCACGCGGAGTTGATCTGACAGGCGCGATTGCCGCCGCAAGATTTTTCGAGACGCGCCGCGAATGCCTGGGAGACCTGCTGCATGAAGCCGGAGTTGAACAAGGAAAGCGCCTGCAAGGCGTGTGTCGAAACAGGACGGACAGGACACGATGTAATCGCATCGGGCTGGTCGAACGCGGTGAACAGCGGCAGGCGGACGCTTCTCTTGTTATAGAGATAAATGCCGCGGCGATTCTGAACGTTCTGGTCCGGGCTCACGGGCCACAGGCCATCGCGCTCGAACTCGGTGAAGATCAAATCGTAGACTTCAGGCTCGATCGGGATTTTTACAGGGCGGCCGCCGAGCTGCGGATTCAGTGTTCCGGAGACGGATAGAGCAGCGTCGCGGACCATTTCGGCATCAAACCGTTTGCGATTCATGCGCCAGAAAAGGCGATTCTGAGGATCGATCTTCGATTTCGCTTCGTCCGGATTCGAAGCTTGGCGGTAAACCCCGGACGTCACAATGAGACGATCCATCGCCTTGACGCTCCAGTTGCCGGCCATGAATTCAGCCGCTAGCCAGTCGAGGAGCGCATGACTGTCGGGCTTGTCGCCCATGGTTCCGAAGTCGTTGGGAGTCCGTACCAGGCCGTCGCCCATGCGAAACTGCCAGATCCGGTTAACCATCACTCTCGCGGTGAGGGGATTTTCCGGAGAAGCGAGCCAGTTGGCGAATGCCGTGCGGCGTCCCGCGGTGGCCGCTGGAATTGTATAGGACGCCCTGACCACGTAAGGCAGAGCTGGATCGACGGGTTGGAGCTTGCTGTGCGGATCTCCCAGACGCAAGACGAAGCTCGGCGGCGCTGCTTCGCCGGTGTCGACGAAAGCGTAAGCGGCCGGCAGTGGATCGGGAGCGGTCGATTCGACTTCGTGCAACTGCTTACGCAGTTTTTCCCGTTGGGATTTTGACGACGCGGACATGACCGCGACAACTTCGTCCCACGTGGGCTTCAACTGCGCGTCGGCGTCGGCGGCTAATCGTTTTTGCTCCGCGGTTCGCTTGTCCTTCGGGATATCGTAAGCCGCGAGCAGCTTGGGATCCACCGAGCGTCTTCGCTCTTCGTGAATCTGGTCCTCATAGGGCTTGGCAAGAGCCTTGAGGTCCTTCTCGATGGGTGTCAGCCTCTCTTTGTAAGCTTTTTGGGCCGCGTTCCAGGCGGCCTTTTCGTCCTGAGTAGCGATCTCGACTTCCTTGCCTTTGGCTCCGGCGAAGATCGCCTGGAGGCTGTAAAAATCCGCCTGCAGGATGGGATCGAACTTGTGATTGTGGCAGCGGGCACAGTTGATGGTCATGCCCAGGAATGTCTGGCCGACGTTGGTGGCGATCTCGGTAAGCACTTCCTGGCGGCTCTCTTCCGGATCGATATTTCCGGCTACAACGTGCTCCGAGCCGGCGCGGAGATAGCCTGTCGCGATCAGAGCCTCGTGATCGCCGGGAAACATTTCGTCGCCGGCGATCTGCTCGCGGATGAAGCGGTCGTATGGCTTGTCCTGATTGAAGGACTGAATCACGTAGTCGCGATAGCGCCAGGCGTGCGGCCGATCCTGGTCGAGCTCAAAACCATTGGTGTCCGCGTAGCGAACCGCATCCAGCCACTTCGAGGCCCAGCGCTCGCCATAATGCGGCGAGGCAAGCAATCGGTCGACGACCTTTTCATACGCGTCGCGAGATTGATCCTTGAGAAACGAATCCAACTCCGCTGGCGACGGCGGCAAGCCCGTCAGATCGTAAGTGACTCTGCGAAGCAGTTGGGCACGATCGAGTAACGCCGAGGGCGCCAGTTGTTTCCGCCGAAGGTCGTGGAGGATGAAAGCGTCGATCGGGCTGCGCGCAAAGGCATCGGCAACGGGGGGCACAGGCGGGCGAGCGACCTTTTGAAACGCCCAATATTTTCCGCGGGCGCCGATGAAGGCCTCATCCTGGCTGCCGGCCCATAGGACTCCCAAAGCTCCCACAATCATCAGCGATTTGAGGATTTGCTTTGGTGATCCCACAAGTACAGACTACTCTGTACTTCAGCGAACGTCCAGCGATGAAACCGCGGCGGCAGACGCAGAAACTGTGGGCGGTCTGTAATCGGAGAGATAACGCTGCATCGCCCGCTGGAAGATGCTCATCCCATCGGATTTCGCTTCACTGAGGGCTTTCTTGTTTTCCCAGCCATCATGAGAGATCCGATACACCGCGATCACCGTGCCCGTGCGATCCGCGCCGCGTTTGCAATGCACGAATACCGGGCCGCTGGTTGTGTCGTTTAAGAGCGCTTCCACGGCGGCTATCTGGTCGTCCTTGGGAGTCGCCATGCCCTGCATGGGAATGCTGACATATTTCATGCCGAGCCCCGTCACCACGTTTCGCTCATCCGCCTGGGAATGCTCCCCTATGTCGCGGAGGTCCACAACCGTCTTTATCCCGCGTCCGGCAAGCTCTTTGAATCCGCTATCGGTGGGTTGGGCACCGCGGTAGACGTGATCGTCCACCTTTAGAAAGTTGGGTAAGTTCGCGTTTTGAGAGCCGGCCCAAGCAGAAGCCATCGACAGGCTCACCGTGATTGATAGGATTGCGGCTTGCCGAAGTGAATATTTTTGCGATTGCATATGAACCTCCAGTGCTCGCTTTAATGGATGCGGCCCCGAGGCTGCTCGTTGCATGGCAAGGTGCTGTAAGTTGATGAAAAATTTATCATTAAGGCGCCTTCATCCCGTTCTACGGTAACGCCGCAATCCCCTTCGACTCCACACACATATACGCCCCCGCCGCGACATTCTTATGCTCCTCCACAGCTCCGCTTGGCCACTCAATCACCACCCGATCCGCCTTCTCCCGCCTCCCGATCCCAAACGTCAGCGTCAGTTCCGACTGCGACAAATAACTCGACCCCGTCTTCACCATGCGAGATTGCGTGCCATCCGAAGTGAATACCCGCACTACCGCCCCAATCCCATCGCGATTCGATTTCGTACCCGTCAGCCGCAACCGCAAAGAGCGGTTCTTATTCGTCACGTCATTGCGAAAAAGCAGCGCCGGGCCTCGATTGGTGGTGATCAACAGATCCAGGTCGCCATCCCGATCGAAGTCGCCATAAGCCACACCGCGCGCCACCTTGGGCGAAGCAAAATCACCACCTACCTCAGCAGCGGCATCGCGAAACCCCCCGTGCCCGTCGTTCAAAAACAAGTGCGGCGGTTGCGCATATCCGACGTTCCTGAGCACCCGAGCCGTATCGTCAATATGCCCATTCACCGCCACCAGATCGAGCCAGCCGTCCAGATTGACGTCGCAAAATACGCACCCGAATCCCAGGCTGTTACGCGACGCCTGGCCAATCCCCGCTTTCATCGAAACATCCGTCAAGGCGCCACTGCGCCCACCGTGATAGAGCGCCATCATCTCGTTATCGAAGTTAGTAATCACGATTCCGGGCGCGCCCGAGTTATCGTAATCCGCTACATCCACTCCCATTCCCGCCCGCGCTTTTCCGTCCTCGCTAAAGGCGACCCCGGCGCGCACGGCAACATCCTCAAACGTGCCGTTGCGCAAGTTGCGGTACAGCTTATTCGGCTGAGTATCGTTCGCGACGAAAACATCCGGCCATCCGTCGCGATCGTAATCGAGCAGCGCCACGCCCAAAGACTTCGACGTGGCATCGAAAATCCCGCTCTTCGCCGTCACATCCTCAAACGTCCCATCGCCTCGATTGCGAAATAGCCAGCAAGTGGAACCGTGATACGCCTCCGGCGTGCAATAGGATTTCTTCTTCCCATCGACGCTGCAATAAACATCGTGCTCCGGCGACCACTTCACGTAGTTGCACACAAACAGATCCAGGTGCCCGTCGCGATCGAAATCGAACCACATAGCGGAGGTGCTGAATGCATTTCGTCCACCCAATCCGGCTTTCGCGGTCACGTCGATGAACCCGCCTTTGCCCGTGTTCTTGAACAGTCGATTCTGTCCGACGGCGGTGATCAGAATGTCCGGAAACCCGTCGTTATCGTAGTCGGCGACGGCCACCCCCATGCCATACATTTCGACCGCCAGTCCGGCGCGCTGGGTTACGTCGGTAAATGTCCCGTTGCGATTGTTGCGGTACAACTTCAGCGTCCCGCGACCCTTCTTGTGCCCGGGCCAGTCCATTCCGTTCACAAGCAGGATATCCAGCCAGCCGTCGCCGTCGTAATCCAAAAATGCGCAGCCCGCGCCCAGCGTCTCCGGCAAATACTTCGCGTCGAACGCTCCGCTATTGTGTTGAAAATCGATCCCCGCCGCAGCCGTGACATTTACCAGCCGGAACCCCGCATCGGCGGCCCACAGCGGCGCGCCGGCCATCAGCGGAACAAATTCCCGACGCGTCATGAAATACTCGCCAACCCATTGCGGATCGCATACACGACCAGCTCCGCCGTATTATGGATCCCCAGGGTCTGCATCAAATTCGCACGATGCACCGCTACCGTGTTCGCACTGACCCCGAGCACCAACGCAATTTCCTTGTTCGATTTGCCATGCACGATCAACTGCAGAACCTCCAGTTCCCTCGTCGTGAGTGAAACTGCCTTTTCATCCTGGGGCATCTTCGCGAGTCTGGGATCCAGAACCTCAATTCCCTTTGCCACCTGTTTCACTGCGTCCACTAATTCAAGATCGACGGCGTTCTTCAGCAAATATCCCCGAGCCCCCGCGTCCAGACAAGTGCGAACGTAGCTGGTCTCGGAGTGCATGCTCAACATCAAGACCTCGACCTCGCTTGACGCCTTGCGAATCAGCCGCGTCGCCACCGCGCCGTTCATGCTCGGGAGGGCGAAATCCATCACCACTACGCGAGGTTTCAGCAGCGCCGCCTGCTCCACCGCCTCATTCCCGTCCCCCGCTTCGCCGACAATCTCGATCTCCGGATCGTCCTCCAGCATCCGCCGGAACCCGCGCCGCACCAGAATGTGATCGTCCACCAGCAGCACCGCGATCTTATCCATGCGTATTCTCCGGCACCGTCAATCGAACCAACGAGCCGCCGCCATTCTGCTTCACAAACTCGATCCTCCCGTGAATCAACTCCGCCCGCTCCCTCATCGATGTGAGCCCCATTCCCCGGCCCGCGTTCTCCGCCCCGAAGCCGATCCCATGATCCTCCACCTCCAGCACTAGCGCTTCCGTCCCGAATCGCAACCGTACATCCGCCTCTGCCGACTTCGAATGCCGCGCAACATTATTCAGCGCCTCCTGCAGCACCCGGTAAACATGAATCGCCACATCGCGATCCACTATCCGGCTCTCCCCTTCCTTCTCGTAATGAACCACGATCCCCGTCTGCTTCTCGAATCCCGGCAAATACAAATGCAGCGCGCCCTCGAGGCCCGCGTCATCCAGCACCACCGGATGCAGCGCCTGCGACAGCGCGCGAATCTTATCCAGCGTCGCCTGCACAATCTCCCGCACCTCTTCGAAATCCCCCCGCAGCGATTCATCCAGCGCAGGAATCCTCTTCCCTGCCCTGGCCAGCATCGCCCCGATCGCCGTCAGGATCTGCCCGAACTCATCATGCAGCTCCCGCGAAATATTGCGAAACGTGTTCTCCTGGATCGAGATCAACTGGCGGGCCAGCTCGCTCCTTTTTTCCGATAACGACGCCACCTGCGCGAACATCCGGCGGTTCCACTGGACTAAATACAGACTCGTCGCGACAATCAGCACCAGCATCGCCGCTAGAAACAGATACGCGTTCCGCTCCACCCTGGAATAAATCGCTTGAGTCTCCGCCGCCGCCTGCTGCTCGCTTTCATTGTTCTGAACCAACAGCCGCGCGACCGTATTGCTCAGCGCCTCCTCGCGAGCCTGCAGCGACAACCGGATCCGCGTCCGCGCCTCTCCCTCGTCCCCTAGCGCAAATATCCGATCCACCGCATCCCAGAACTGCGCCACCGACCCCGCCAGATATTTCCTCTGATCCACGGTCGCCCGCGAAACTTTTTCCTCGCGCTCCAGGGCGTCCGCCAAGTCGACCTGAATTCTCCGCAGCGGCCCCTTCCACGCAATCAGCGGATAGGACTCACTTTGATCGAGCATGTCCCGCATCGTGATCGCCAGCGAATTGAGATTGTTCTGAATCCGCAGCAGCAGGAGCGAATCGGCGCGATTCCGGTCAATCGTCTCCGCCTGCAGCCGCCGCAAGCTCCGCAGCTGCACCACCGAGTACGCCGAATAGACCGCCACCGCGGAAAGAGTCACCGCCAATCCCAGCAGGAGCCCGAATGTCGGCGATCGCCGCGCAACCATCTTTCAAGATTACAGCCAAGATTACAGCCAAGATTACAGCGCCCGCAGTAAATCACACTAGTTTTTCCCACTAATAGAAACCAATTATTCCCCCCGATCCCAGCGTGTGTCATAATCCCCCGATGGTCTCAGCGCGGAGCAGCATCCTCAGAGCGACGTGTGCCTGCGCGCTGTCCCTGGCCGCCTTCGCCATCTGGCGTTCTCCACGATTCATCTCCGCAGCCGATACCGCCGCGCTCGAACATCATCGAAACCTCGGTAAAGCGTTCTTCGAAAACCCCACCACTCACACCGAGGCAATCGTCGAGTTCAAGAAGGCCCTCGACCTCGCCCCCACCTCCCTTCGCGAAAAACTCAACTACGCCCTTGCCCTTCTCCACGGCAACCGAGCCGCCGAAGGAGTCGTCCTCCTCGAACAAGTCCAGCGCCTCGACCCCGCTCTTCCCCACACCTGGTTCAACCTCGGCATCTATTACAAAAAATCGGATGAACCCGAAAAAGCCATCGCCCAGTTCGAGCAAATGATCAAGCTGGTCCCCGACGAGCCCATCGCTCATTATCAACTCGGCACCCTTTATCGCTCGGCCACGCGCAACGCCGATGCCGTCAAGGAATTCGAAAAAGCCTCCGCCCTCAATCCCCTGCTAGCCGGCGCGCACTTCCAGCTCTACAATCTCTATCGCCAGTCGTCCCGAACTGACGATGCCGCCAAACAGCTCGCGACTTTTCAATCCCTGAAAAAACAATCCGAGGGAGCCGCCATCCCCGAAGATGTGGACTGGTGCAATTACGCCGAGATCTACGATCCTCCGCGCACCGCAACTCCCGTCCTCGCCGCCAAGCCCAATTACGACGACCGCACTCTCGCCGACGCCACCGGCTTTCTCGCCATCGATTCCTCCGGCACCGGCCACACCGATGTCCTCTCCTGGTCGCCGACCGCCGTACATCTTTATCGCAATGGCATGGAGCCGATCGCCAATACCGGCCTCGAACAGATCCAAGGCGTAATCTCGATAGCCGCCGGCGACTTCGATAACGACGGTCTCAACGACCTCTGCATTCTCACCGCCGACGGTCCTAAGCTTTATCGCAACACCAAAGGCCGCTTCGTCCCCTTTGACGCCTCTCTTCCTCAAAGGAGATTCGACCGAGCCGTCTGGATCGACTACGATCACGACTACGACCTCGACCTGATCCTCCTGGGCGATCAGCCCGCGCTCATGCGCAATCAAGGCAAGTCCGGATTCGAGGATCGCCCTGCCGACTTCCCATTTGTCGCTGCGCATCCCATTGACGCGCAAAAACTCCGGGTAGTCCCCGACAGCAAAGCCTTCGACCTCGCCGTATTTTATTCGGACCACTCCCCGGTTCTTTATAACGATCAGCTAGGCGGGCACTACACGGTAGCTCCCTACACGTCCGCCGCATCGGCCAACTCAATAGAAGCCGACTTCAATGACGACGGCCGCCTCGACCAGGCCAAAATCGTGGATGGCAAACTCCACGTCCTTCTCAATCGCGCAGCGGTTCCCCAACGCTATATCCGCGTCCGCCTCACGGGCATCAAGAACCTGAAGCTAGCGGAAGACTCCATCGTCGAAGTCAAAGCCAACGATGCGTATTGGAAGCAGACCTACCGCGGCGTCCCTCTCCTCTTCCCCGTCGGCGCGAATCAAACCGTCGACGTGGTCCGCATCACCTGGCCCAACGGGCTCATCCAGAACGAAACGAAACAGGCCACCAACAAGACCTATAACTACGAAGAAGCGCAGCGCCTCTCCGGCTCCTGCCCCATGATCTGGACCTGGAACGGCCACGAATTCCAATTCATCACCGACGTTCTGGGAGTCGCTCCGCTAGGAGCCAGCGACGGCGAAGGCAGCTATTTCCCGGTCGATCACGACGAGTATGTGACGATTCCCTCGCATGCGCTCAAGCTGGTCGACAATCAATACGAAGTCCGCATCACTGAGGAACTAAGCGAGGTCTCCTATCTCGACCAGGTCCAGCTGATCACCCTCGATCATCCATCGACCAAAGAAGTCTTCACCAACGAAAAATTCAAAGGCCCTCCCTACCCCGAATTCCGCCTGTACGAAGTCCCGCGCCGCATCTATGCCGCGTCCGCCCGCGATGATGAGGGCCGGGATGTCCACGAACGCCTTCAATCGCGCGATCAATGGTATCCCGATCAATTCCCGCGCACCGAGCTTGGCGTAGCCAAACTCCATACTCTGGAACTCGACTTCAAAACCACCGCGACCGACGCCGTCCTGTTGGCCAACGGCTGGGTCGATTGGCCCGACGGCAGCACTTTCCGCGCCCAATCGCAGGAACGCAAGGGAGGCTTGGTGATGCCCTACCTCCAGATGCAGGACGCGACAGGCAAGTGGATCACCGTTAACAACGACATGGGCATGCCCGCCGGTAAACCCAAAACCATCGCAGTCCCGTTGCACTTTATTTCAGCCAGCCGCAAACTCCGCATCGTCACCGACCTCTGCGTCTACTGGGACGAAATTTTCCTGAGCGAAACCGCCGCCCCCGCCGAAGCCCATCAGCAGCAATTGGCACTCCTCTCCGCCGATCTCCACTTCCGAGGCTTCTCCGAATCGCGTATCGACGCCCAGCGCAAACAGCCCGATACATTCCTCTACAACCACGTCGAGACCACATCCTTCTGGAATCCCACTCCCGGCCTCTACACGAGGTACGGAGACGTTCGCGAATTAACCGAAACCGTAGACGACCGCCTGGTAATCATGGGCTCCGGCGACGAGCTAAAACTAATCTTCGACGCCTCGCACTTGTCTCCGCTCCCCCCAGGCTGGACCCGCGACTTCTTATTGAAGGTCGACGGATGGGCCAAAGACCGCGACCCCAACACCGCCTTCTCCCAAACAGTAGAGCCGCTCCCGTTCCACAGCATGAGCCGATATCCGTATCCCGCCACGGAACATTTCCCCGATGATCAATCCCATCGCCGTTATCGCGAAACGTATAACACCAGACCCGCCCTCCGCTTAGTCCGCCCGCTAATCACCAGAGTGGGGCAGGTTCCCGACCTGCCCTCCGCCAACCTTCCACCCCAATGACTCTCCTGATCACCCTCCTCATAGCCAACTCCGCCTACCTGGCCGCCCTCCCCGCCGCAAATCTCTTCTACATAGCAAATATCCCGATCCATCTAATCCTAGGGATCCTCACCACCGCGTTATTAATCTGGAAACAGCGCACTTCAAAATCTCTTCCCTTACTAGCAGCCGCCCTAATAGGCCTCTACCTGATTCCAGCCGGAGCCACCTCCAACCACAACAACGTCCTGATAGCCCATATCGCGCTCGCAGTCGTCGGTCTGGCCCTAATCAAACCCCGTTACACCCTAACCCTGGCGACCCTGACGTTCACAGCCGCAGCCCTGAGACTCGGCCTCCCCACAGACCGCATAGTAAATCCGAAAACTGTACCCACGGCCATGGCAGAGGAAGGCGAGGGCCCCAAATCCCCCTTCTGGCCCGCCTCCGCCCGCACCAGCGTCGGAGGCATCATGCCCGCCGACTTCTTCATGGAATCCGCCCAGTGCGGCGAATGTCACAAGGATATTTACGAGCAGTGGAAAGGCTCCATGCACCACTTCGCCTCGTTCAACAATCAGTACTATAAGGCCAGCATTCTCCACATGCAGGAGCTCAGCGGCACTCAAGGCAGCAAGTGGTGCGCCGCCTGTCACGATCACGCCGTGTTTTTCAACGGACGCTTCGAGATTCCCATCAAGCAGCAGGTCGATACTCGCGAAGCGCAGAACGGACTCGGCTGCGTCTCCTGCCACTCCATCACTCACGTCGGCAGCACCATGGGCAATAGCGATTTCGAAATCGCGTACCCACCTTTGCATCGCCTTGCCGCCAGCAAGAACTCCTTCGTCCAAGCCAGCGAAAAATTCCTCACTTACTCTGAATCCCGAGCCGCATCGCCGCACCTTCATGAAGCCCTTCATGCGGGAACAGTCCGCCGAATTCTGCTCCTCTTGCCACAAAGTCCATCTCGATCAGCCCGTCAATCACTACCGCTGGATCCGAGGCTTCAACGATTACGATAACTGGCAAGCCAGCGGCGTCTCAGGCCAGGGCGCGCGTTCGTTTTACTATCCGCCCAAATCTCAGGACTGCGCCGATTGCCACATGACGCAAGTCCCTTCGCATGATCCCGGCAACCGCAACGGTATGATCCACTCCCACCGCTTCGCTGCCGCTAACACAGCTATTCCCACCGTCAATCATGACGACACGCAGGAAAAAGCCACCGAAGCTTTCTTGAAATCCGGATTCATCACCGTGGATCTCTTCTCCGCCAGCCCTGTCGAAACGGCGTCCAAGGGCCAGGTGGAAATGAAGCGCCGCGCCGATAACAATCCGACCATCGCTTCGACGTTCGCCGTAGGAGAAGAAGCCGAACAGACCGGCCCCGTAACTCTCCGTGAAGTGGGTAAGATCGCCGCTCCCATCAACGCTCCCGGAGTCGCCTTTGGTCCGGGATCTGCCGTTAGAATCGACGCCGTGGTTCGAACCCGAAAGATCGGCCACTTCTTCCCGGCGGGCACGGTCGATAGCTTCGATGTATGGCTCGAATTTTCCGCCCATGACGCCAAAGGCCGCGTCCTGGCGTCGAGCGGCACCGTCGCCGATAACGGCCGAGGCCCGGTGGATCGCTCCGCGCATTTCTATCGCTCGTATCTGCTCGACGCCGAAGGCAACCCCATCAACAAGCGCAATGCCTGGCAAGCCCGCAGCGTTTTCTACGTGCGCCTCATTCCTCCCGGCGCAGCCGATACCGTTCATTACCTGGTGAACATCCCGAACGACGCCTCAGGTCCCATCACGATTGAAGCGAAACTCAACTACCGCAAATTCACAGACGCCTACACCCGATTCACCTTCGGCACCGCCAAGCCCGGCCTGTCCGACATCTCCTACGACAGCCGCGAATACGTATCCGACCCTGCAATAACGCCAGTGCTGCCGATCATCACGCTAGCCACCGCCACGACCACGGTCCCGCTGGGTGTACCGCAATGGCAACCCGTAATCCGCAAACAGGATCGCGAGCGCTGGAACGATTGGGGTATAGGCCTCCTCCTCCAAGGCGATCTCAAAGGCGCAGAATACGCATTCCACCGCGTCACTGAAGCCGAATCCGGTTATGCCGACGGATGGCTAAACATCGGCCGTGCGCTGATTCAAGAAGGTGAAACCGAAGCCGCGCGACCGTTCGTACAAAAGGCCCTCGCTATCTCGCCCAAACTCGCGAGAGCCGAATTCTTCCTGGCGACCATTCAGAAAACCGAAGGCGACTACGACGGAGCGCTAGCCAGCCTGGCCGAAGCGCGCCGCCAGTTCCCTCGCGATCGCGTAGTAGTCGACCAAGTCGGCCGTATTCTCTTCCTGCAGCGGAAATACGCCGAAGCAATAGCCACGTTTAAGGACACTCTCACAATCGATCCCGAGGATTTGCAGGCCCACTACAACCTGATGCTCTGCTACCGCGGCCTCGGTCAATCCGCCAACGCCGATCGCGAAGAAAAACTATTCCGCCGCTTCAAAGCCGACGAGTCCGCGCAATCGTTAACCGAAAAGCCCCGTCTGCAAAACCCCGAGGAGAATAATGAAAGGCAACCGATTCACGATCACGACGCTGTGCCTGCTGTCACTGTCAGCCGGCGCCTCTGATCCAGTCCACTTCACCGACGTCACAGCCGCGGCGGGAATCAAATTCACACACAACGCCGGACGCAGTGGAAAAAAGTGGCTTCCCGAAACCATGGGCCCCGGCTGCGCCTTCTTCGACGCCGATGGCGACGGCTGGCTGGACATCCTGATCGTGAATGGCAAAGACCTGATCCCCAAAGGACGTCACACCACCGCCGCGCTGTATCGCAATAATCACAACGGCACCTTCACCGACATTACCAAGGGCAGCGGCCTCGACATCGATATCTACGGCATCGGCGTCACCATCGGCGATTACGACAACGACGGTCGGGATGACGTCTATATAACCGCTCTAGGCGGCGACCGCCTGTTCCACAACGAAGGGAACGGAAAATTCAAAGACGTCACCAAGGAATCAGGCCTGGCCAATTCCGCCTTCGCGGCCAGCGCCACCTGGTTTGACTACGATCGCGACGGCAAACTAGACCTCTTCGTCGCCAACTACGTCCAATGGACTCAAGCCAACGACCTGTGGTGTTCGCTCGATGGCTCGACAAAATCCTACTGCACCCCCGAATCCTACAAAGGAACTTCTTCCAAGCTCTATCACAACCTGGGCAACGGAAAATTTGAAGATGTCACCGCCAAAGCCGGCCTCGCCGACCCCACCAGCAAATCGCTAGGAGTGGCAGTAATCGATTTCAACAACGACGGCTGGCCGGACCTCTTCGTAGCCAACGACACGCAGCCCAACAAACTCTACCGCAACCTTCAAAACGGCTCCTTCAAAGAAGAAGGTCTAACAGCGGGCGTAGCCTTCGGCGAAGACGGTGTCGCGAGAGGAGCCATGGGCGTCGACGTCGCCGATTACGACCGCAGCGGCCGCATGCATCTGGTAGTGGGCAATTTCGCCAACCAAATGATCGGCCTCTATCACAACGAAGGCAACAGCCTTTTTGTCGATGAAGCTCCCCGTTCCCCTATCGGCCGAGCCAGCTTGCTCAGCTTGACCTTCGGCCTCTTCTTCTTCGATTACGATTTAGACGGCTACCCCGACATCTTCGCCGCGAACGGCCACATCGAAGAACAAATCGGCCGCGTTCAACCCAAGATTCAATATGAAGAAATGCCTCTGCTTTTTCACAACAACGGCAAAGGCAAATTTCAACCGGAACCAGCGTTTTCAAAGCCATTGGTAGCCCGCGGAGCCGCTTACGGCGACTTTGATCACGATGGAGATTTGGATATCTTGGTCGCGACCAACAATGGCGCTGCTTACCTCTACCGCAACGATGGAGGCAACAAGAATCATTGGCTGCAAATTCGCTTAAACGGCACCAAAAGCAACCGCGACGGCATTGGCGCGATTGTTCGAGTTGGCGGTCAGATGCAGATGGTGCACAGCGGCTCATCCTACTGCTCTGCCAGCGACTTAGCGCTTACATTCGGGCTCGGAAACGAGACGAATGCGACGGTCGAAATTCAGTGGCCCAGCGGTACTCGTCAGAAGCTAAACGCCAAAGCCGATCAGCGGATTACCGTCCAGGAACAATGAACGAAATTCTCGCTCTCTCCGGAGTCGCGCAGGCGGTTCTGATTCGTCAGAAGAAGATCTCGCCACAAGAACTATTCGAACTGCATCTTGCACAAATCAATCCTGATATAAACGCGGTTATCGAGATTCTGCCGTTTTCCGAACCCCGTCCGGGTCCGTTTCACGGCGTTCCGTTTTCGGTCAAGGATTCCATCGAAGTTGAAGGAACTGTCTGCACCGCAGGGACCTTGGGGTATCGCAACGCTCCAAAATCTACCCGCGATGCAACCTTGGTTGCCCGCCTGCGGGCTGCAGGGGCCGTTCCCATTGCAAAAACCAACTTACCGGATCTGCTTTTCGCCTTTGAATCCGACAACTTACTATTCGGGCGCTCGAATAATCCTTACGATTTGTCGCGCACTCCCGGAGGCTCCAGCGGAGGCGAGGCGGCTCTCATTGCTTCTTGCGGTTCGCCGTTCGGTTTAGGGTCGGATGCTGCCGGCAGCGTTCGACTTCCGGCTCATTATTGCGGGATTGCCAGCATCAAACCGACTTCCGGAAGGTTGGCGCGGACTGGACATGTTCCTCCCGCGGGCGGATGGATTGAGGCGCTTTGGCAGATTGGGCCAATGGCTCGGCGGGTCGAGGATTTAGTGGCTTTGATGCCGATTTTGTTGGGTCCAGACGGACTGGATCATACTGTGATCCCTATGCCCTATGACGGCGTTCCTATTGAGAATCTGCGTGTTGGGTATTTCATCGACAATGCAATCGCAGAACCGGACGCGGATACGCGGCGCGTTGTGGAAGCAGCGGCGAAGGCGTTGAGAGCAGTCGAAATGCGGCCTCCTGGCGTCGAGCTCAGTTATGAGCTGGAGATGAAGTTTTTGGGGGCTGATGGAGGCGATGGGGTTCGGGAGTTTTTGAGATCGATTGGGAGTTCGCGGACGCACCCGTTGCTCGATGGATGGCTCTCAAAACTGGAAGAATATCGTACGGATGTTGCGGGATTCGGGGTTTATTGGACCTTAATTGACCAGCTAAGGGCCTCCATGACGGTTTATTTGGCCCAAATCGATGTCGTTTTGTCGCCTGTTTCCGCTAGTGCGGCTTTGCCGCATGGGACATCCATTCAGGACGCGAACTTCAAGGGATTCAGTTATACGATGACTCACAATCTGACGGGATGGCCGGCGGCGGTGGTGCGATGCGGGGAGACTTCTACCGGGCTGCCGATCGGGGTGCAGATCGCGGGGGCTCCCTGGAGGGAGGATATTGTGTTGGGAATTGCGCTGCGGTTGGAGGAGATTTTTGGGGGATGGAAGAGGGCAGGTCGGGAACCTGCCCCACTTAGCATCACTTAGTATGTTAGGCCGAAGCCGTATTTGAATTGGCTCGGCCAAGTGAAGGAAAGTTTGCCGGTGGGTTTGTAGGCGCCGAACAGGACGTCAGCGATACCTCCGCCTTCGGTGCCCGGGAGCCAGGCTGCTAGGATGGCGTCGGACTGATCCAGGATTGGGTCCAGGATTAACGGGCGGCCGGAGATGACGATCACCACTACGGGCAGGCCATTTGCTTTCATTGCTTTCACGGTAGTGATGTCTTCGGGGTCGAGGGTTAGTTCCTTCCGGTCGCCCAGGCCTTCGGCGTAAGGCTTCTCTCCGATCACGACGACTGCGACGCTATGTTTGTCGGCGGTTACGTTCGCGCCCAGTGCGGCTTTTATGGTGGTTCCTCCCGACGTGGTCGCGCCGCTCTTGCCTTGCCATGTGATGGTCCATCCTCCGCATTGGTTGCCGATGTCATCGGCACTCTTTCCGGAGAGGTAGATGCGGGCGGACTTTTTGAGAGGAAGAGTCTGATGGTCGTTCTTGAGCAGCACCAAGGATTCACGGACGGCTTCTCTCGCTACGGCCCGGTGCTCGGGTGTACCGAAGGAATATTCTTGGTTGGCCGGCATCGGACCCATCGCTAGTTTTACGCGCAGGATTCTAGTGACTGCGTCGTCGATTCTCGACATGGGCACTGTGCCTTCGTTCACCAATTCCTTGAGATTCTTGATGAATTCGCGATAGTGTTCGGGAACCATCACCATGTCCATGCCGGCGTTGATGGCGATGCCGATGGCGGTTTTGTAGTCTTTGGTGATTTGATCGAGGGCGTTGTAGTCAGAGATCAGGAAGCCCTCGAAGCCGATCTCCTGTTTCAGGATTTCGGTGAGCAGGTGTTTGGAGGCGGAGACTTTGACGCCATTCCAACTGTTATAGGACGGCATGATGGTGCCGACTCCGGCGGGCACGGTAGTGAGATAGCCCTGCAGGTGAATGCGGCGGAGGGCTGCTTCGTCGACTCGCATGTCGCCTTGATCGAGCATGTTTTTTCCGAAGCCGCCGGTGCCGAAGGTGGTGCCTCCATCGCCTACATAGTGTTTGGCGCAGGCCAGGACTCCGTGGGGATCGTCGAGACCTTTGCCTTGCAGGCCGCGGACGGCGGCGGCTCCCAGTTCAGCGACTAGTTTCGGATCTTCTGAAAAGCCTTCGTAGGTGCGGCCCCAGCGGATGTCTTGCGGGACCGTTACGCAGGGGGCGAAGACCCAGGAGATGCCGGTGGCTCTGACTTCTTCGGCGGTGATCTGGCCGATTTTTTCGACCAGCTCGGCGTTGCGTGTTGCGCCCAGTCCGATGTTGTGGGGGAAGATTACCGCGCCCAGCACGTTGTTGTGGCCGTGCACTGCGTCGACTCCGTAGAGTAGCGGGATTTGCAGGCGCGTTTTTTTTGCGTGGCCTTGAATGGTTGCGGCGAGATTCGACCACGCTCCGCGGGAGTTGCCTTCTTTGGGGTCGGAGTCGCCTCCCGAAAGGATCGAGCCTAGGAAGAGTGTTTCGATGTCGGAGGGGTCTTTAAGGAAGGCTTGATCGGCTTGGGTCATTTGGCCGATTTTTTCGTCTAGCGTCATGCGGGCTAGCAGGGCTTTGGCTTGGGGGTCGAAGGTGGTGAGGGGTTTAGTGGCTGACATTAGGAGAAGGATACTGGCCGTTAGGAGAATTAACTTCATGGTCGGGTGCGTTTGCCCGTTTGCTGACGCGCGCGGCTCCAGCCCAAGCGAAGTACCTCGGAGTTTCTTGGTCATTTTATGATTCCTTTGCCGTCTTCTATTGTGATGTAGCGGCCTATGGGGAGGTCGCTCAGGCTCTCCGCTTTGGTGCTGGTGGCGGGCCAGCGGATTTCTAAGTATTCTACATTGGACGCGATCCCGATGCCGATTACTTCACTTAGGTCTTGGCTCGAGAGGTAGCTGCCGCCGTTGTTTTTCAGGCGGGCAGGGTTCGGTGGGAGTCTATGGCGTCGCGGTTGGACTTTGTTGCGATCAAGCGGAGGCATAGCCAATGATTGTTTTGACCAGTGCGATTATTGAGTAGGAGCGGTGGGCCGCCATTGTTGCCGATCAGGACATCCAAGGGGCCGTCGTTGTCGAAGGCGCGTCCGCGGGCGGAGTAATTGCGAATGAAAGCCGGGCCGGCATTCGCGGTGACGTTGATCAAGTTGCCTCGCTCGTTGTGGAAGAGCACCAGGGCCTCGTTGTATTTTACTTGGAGCGAATAGTTCTCAATCATATCGTCGGGTGGCCGTTGGCGACGAACAGGTCGATGTTGCCGTCGTTATCGTAGTCGAAGAATTTCAGGCCCCAGCCACTCAACAGACGCGTGGCTTGGGCAACCTGATTCTGATGGGCTGCGTTGGTGAAGGTTTCGTTGTGGTTTTTCTTGTAAAGTGAAAACATTTCCTGGTCGACGTTGGCGAGGAACAGATCCTGCCAGCCGCATCGGCGGCGTCGACGCCCATGCCGAAGCTGCCGAAACCTACTCCGGCTTTTTCGGTAACATCGGTCGTTGCGAAGGGGCTTGGCGGGTGTGTAGAAATCGGACGGGCCGTGGTTGTCCAAGAAAATATCCATCCAGCCGTCGTTGTCGTAGTTGAGGAAGGCGCAGCCGGGGCCCAAGGTTCTGGGAGGAGTCTTGAGAGAGCGAGAGCGTTTTCGTGGGTCCAGGATATACCGCTGGCGGAGGAGGGGATTTCTTCGAAGAGAAGAGGGGCAGCGGCGGGGAGGAGGTTGGACGCGGCGGCTCCGGAGAGGAGGGTCAGGAGTTGGCGGCGGGTTAGAGGCATGTGATGAGAAGGGCCGGTCGGGAACCTGCCCCACTGGTTGGAATCGTTGGCATCAATGAATAATGGTGAATTTTATTTGGCTGAATTTTGAGGTGGATCCTTGTTGGACGGTAACTCTTGCTTCGTAGTCGCCTGCGGGGAAATTTTCTATTGGCGAGGACGCTACATAGGGGATGCGGCCGTCTTTTTCGGGGGGGCCCAAGGGGAGCTGGCCTCCGCCTAAGACTTTGCCGGCTTGCAGATATTCGAGCGTCAACTTGGGTTTGTCGGCGATTTCGGGGTCGGGGTAGATCACCATATATATGGACATGGTGGCTCCCTTTTCGGCGCGGAGATGCGAGTCGAGGCTGGGCGTGATCTTGCCGCCCTGATATTCGAAGGGATCCTGAGGGTCCAACATCGTGGCCTGTTTGGCGAAGCTGCGGACCAGGGTGACGTCGCTGATGGCGACTCCTTTTTCGGGCGAGGGAACGGTGAAGGAGATACGCTGGGCACCGGCTTTATTGGCTTCGTAATCGGCCACCGCGGTTTCCAGAGTGTATTTGCCGGGGGCGAGATCGAAGGCGCGATTGAAAGTAAAGTTGCCGGAAGCGAGGCCCGCTTTCTTATCGTTAGTCACGCTGAGAGGGAGATCCTGACTGAATTTCTGAACGACGGTACCGGTGGCGTCCTTGAGCAGAGCGACCATGCCGAGGTGGGCTCGGACGCCGGCCGGCTCCGTGGTGGTGGCGAGTTGCTTCATGACAGAACCATTCTGATCTGAAATTGCAAGATAGAATACAGGGTGGGTTGACTGGAGTGGCGCAGTTACAACCAGAATCGGAGACGCGTGTTCCGTCCAAAATAATGTCTCTAGTGTACTGACAGGCAGCCCCACTTACATTTCACGCACCGGTGGATCTGCGGAGGAAATTCGAACCGTAAATATCCGCTGACGCATGGCGGTTCACTGGAGGGAACTAGTGGCGCAAGTACTCGTGCGTGCGCCACGAACTACGGGTGCAGGCTGCCAGCGGGTGGGGCCGGTCCCCGACCTGCCGCCGGCTCTCAGCCGGCGTTCGCACGCCGTTCTCGCGAGGGTCGATTTCTCCGCGCGAGTGGCCCCTCGCAGGAAGTTCGCGCCATGTCTGGCTATGGTTTTTCGCCGCTAAGCTTTTCCCGGATCGCCCGTAGGCTATCATCGAGAATTAAGATTGCGTAGCCATGCCTGACTCCGATTTTGTCGACTTCTACGAGCTGTTGCAGATTAGTCCCAACGCCGAACGGGAAACCATCGAGCGCGTGCACAAGATGCTTGCCGTGCGCTACCATCCCGACAACCCCGAAACCGGGAATGTCGATCAATTCATTCTGCTCAACCGCGCCTACGAAATGCTCTCCGACCCCGACGCGCGGGCCGTTTATGACGAAGCTTACCATCAGCACGACGTCGAACCGATTCCGCTGTTCGAGCTGAGAGAGTTCGCCATGGGTGTGGATGGGGAGGCAAACCGGCGCATGGGGATCCTCTGCCTGCTCTACAACCGGCGGCGCGCCAATCCGGACGATGCCGGCCTCTCGATCCTGGAATTTGAAAAGATGATGTCGATTCCCCGCGAACATTTGATGTTCACCATGTGGTACCTCAAAGAGCAAAGCTGCGTGAAGCAGAACGAATCCAGCGACTTTGAGATCACCGGCGCCGGCGTCGATTATGTCGAAAGCCATTTGCCGTCGAACCGCATCCTATATAAACTGCTGAAAGCGTCGGAGAGCGGCTCCACGCGCGCGGGTGCCAAGGAATCCGCCCAAACCAGGGAAGGCGGCGCTTGACCTATCTTCCGCCGGTGGTCCAAGCGCTGCTGGCGCTGGTCGTAATCATAGCGGGCGTGTCCGATTTTCGCACCCGCCGCGTACCAAACTGGTTGACTCTGTCGGGAGTGGTTCTCGGAATCGGGCTCAATTCTTTTCTGTACGAAACGGAAGGGTTGTGGACGTCTCTGAAGGGCCTCGGGTTAGCGCTGCTGATTTACCTTCCGCTCTATATGCTGCGGGGGATGGGCGCGGGCGATGTCAAGCTGATGGCCGCCGTCGGCGCGATCGCGGGACCGGCCAACTGGTTCGGGATCCTGGTACTCACTTCGGTATTCGGCGCATTGTCCGCCATTGTGCTGGTGACGTTCAAACACCGCCTTCGCCAGACCTTCCTGAACATCTGGGTGATTCTGATCAGCCTGCGGCACCGGCAAGCTCCCTTCGAAAGTAATCCGCAGCTCGATGTTCGGAATGAGCAGGCGATCCGGCTGCCGCACGCCGTGGTGATCGCCTGCGGTACTCTGACATTTCTGGCAGCGGCCGCGATCTGGGCACCGAGGTAGTCGGGACTATCGAGCGCCGCCGTTGCCGCCGATAGGGAGAACATGAACGTGAGTATGGCGCACCCGCAGTTCGATTGGTCGTTGAACCTTCAACTTTTTCTCTACTTACAGGCATTGGATACCCTCACCACGTGGCTGGGATTCAAGGTGGGATTGGCGGAAGCCAGCCCGTTTGTTCAACTCCTGATGCATTTGGGTCCCCTGACCGGGCTGCTCGCCTCGAAAGCAGTCGCAGTCCTGCTGGGCGGATTCTGCGTGTGGCGGAAGCGCCTTCACGTGATTAACTGGATCAACTATTGGTACGCCACGCTCGTGTTGTGGAATCTCTCGTTGATCGTCACCCGTTGAGCAATTGCTTCAGGGAATCCTGTGGTAATAACATCGGCGTCAAGTGCCATGATAGATACCCGTGAGAGAAAACACTAAGGTCCTGCTGGACAATCACCAGCGTGCGGTAGAAAAATTTCGAGCTCTGGTCTGCGCCTCGGATGCGTCATTAATAGGAACGTTGGAAGCAGCGGCCGTACTGATTAAGCGAGCCAGCGCCGAATGCGAAAACGCGCGGCAAGCGGTCTTAGAACATTGGATGCTCGATCGGCCGTCCGTTCCCGCTAAGCCCATTCGCAGTGAAGGCGATAAACGGGCAAAGCGGACTGCCTGACAGCCAGTGGGGCAGGTCCCCGACCTGCCGCCGTTCTCAACAAGCTCGCGATGAAACTCCTGCTCCTTTGCCTGCGGCCGATTGTGGGCGCCCTCTGTGGGGCAGGTTGCCTACCTTCGGACCGATTGTCTATCGGTCCATCCGGGCGAAGCCCGGACGCCTTGAGCCTGAAGCGCTTAACCTTGGCAGCCGGTGTTTTCGAGAGTGTCGATACTAGTCGCAAGATCGCCGGGATAGGCCGATACTCCGGCTCCCGCATCCGCCGTTTCCGCCACCGCCACCGTCGTTAACGGATACGGTTCCCGACCGGCCGCACCGCAAAAGCTCCGGCGAGCGAGATCAGTCCGATTAGTCCGATCAGAGGCATCGTGCTTCCGGTGGCCGGAAGCGTCTCCGCCGGCTCGGCCGCTACCATCTCCGCGGGCGGAGGGGCAGTGACAACTTCGGCGAGCTGCACTTCTTCGCCGGTCGGTTTGATCGCCATGATCGGAGCGCGCTTCAACTCCACCACCACCGGCGCGTCGGCCGTCCTGATCGGCTCGGCGGCTTCCACCGCGACGTCCGTCTGAGCATAGAGGACCGGAGTGTTTGTCACCTTCGCCAATTCCACCGCTCTCGCCTTGGGATAGACAAATTCCTCGCCCCAGTTTCGGCCCGGATAGAACCACGCGCGCAGCGCTTCCGGCTCGCCCGCGGGTCTTTCGCTAAAGGTCATGACCGTCTTGTCGGTGACGTGCAGGCGATAGTTCGGAATCGCCAGGATGGTGGCGTATACGATCGTCTCTTCCTTGTTGTAAATCTGAACGATGTGGCGGTCGGATTGTGAATCCAGAATCTTGAATACATAGGTGCCGGCGGGAAGCACTCCCCATCCGGGCAGATGTACTCCCGGAATCTCCACCGGACCGCTAAAAGTGATGACGGTCTTCCTGTTCCAGGCGTCAGCCTTGACAGAGGGAGTCAGGAACGCGCCCATCAGCGCCACGCTTACTATGAATAACTTCATAGCACTTGTTCAGGCATTCCGGGGTCCGTAGTGGGGCAGGTCCTCGACCTGCCGAGCCGACGTCGTGGCGTACGCACTCGTGCGTGCCGCGTCGAGACTCATCTCGACGCCCGCCTTTGTTTCGTGAGATTGGAAAGCCACATCTACGCGAATGTCGATGCGGCACGCCTGGAGGCGTACGCCACAACATTCAGGATTTCCAAGGTGGTTGAATAACGCCCCTGCGCCACCCAACTTGCAGTCCGGGGTGGGACAGGCGCTTTCGCCTGTCGAGAGCCTAGTCGTATAACCCACAATCCGGCGGCCTATCAGAGGCTTCCCATGCAAGCGGGAACGTGACCGCGGATGGTCACTTGACCTGATGCGGTCAGTCAGGAAGGCAGTCCGCAAGCCGACGCTGTCGCGACGCCGTTACACGCGCAGGCAGCCTGCTCCATGATCGTGAAACAGAACGTCGAGCCAACTCCGACTTCGGACTCAATCCAGATCCGGCCGCCCCACTCGTCTACGATCTTCTTGCACACCGCTAACCCCAGACCTGTCCCAGGAATATCCCGATTCGTCAGCCGCACGAAAGGCATGAACACGCGGCCCTGGTTCTCCGCCGCAATCCCCACTCCGTTGTCTTCCACCTTAATCACCCAGTGCGTCGCATGTTGCTCGGCGCTCACATGAATCTCGGGTGTTTCTTCCCCCCGGTATTTCACCGCGTTGCCGATCAGATTCTGGAACAGCCGCACTAGGTGAATTTCGTTCCCCAGCAACATGGGCAGCCGGTCGAAAGTGATCCGCGCTCCACTCTCTTTAATCTCCAGTGCCAGGTTTAGCACGGCCTGCTCCGCGGCGTTTTCCAGGTCCACCCGGGCGGGCGGCACATGGATGCCGGTGCTGGCAAAGGACAGCAGGTCGTCGATCAGGGTCGACATGCGCGCCGTGCCGGCCACGATGAATTCCGCCATCTGCTGAGTATTCGGGTCCATCCGCGTTTCGAGGATCAGCAGCTCCGTGTAGGCCGAAATCGCTCGCAGCGGCTCTCGCAGATCGTGGGCAGCGGTATACGCAAATTCCTCCAGACGAGCGTTGCTGCGGATCAGTTCCTCAGCCTGCCGCCGCCGTTCCTCCTCCGCCGCCCTCCGGACGTTGATGTCCCGCTGATGGACCACCATCGCCTTCACTTCCGCTTCATGAAGCAGATTCGAAACGGTGCTCTCCACCCAGCTGTAATTGCCGTCTTTGTGAAGAATGCGGACTTCCCATTGCAGCAAGCCCGGCGACTTGGCTTGTACTTCCTTCAGAGCCCAGCTCGAATAAGCGCGATCTTCGGGATGAATCAGCTCCAGACAATTCCGGCCTACCATCTCTTCCGGCTTATACCCGAAAATTTTGGTTGTGGCTGCGCTCCCGTACAATATTTGCCCGTCCGAATCGATCACGGAGATCGCATCCGGACTGTGCTCGATCAGGGATCGAAATGCTTGAAAGGATGATGCCATCTGTTTTCCCTTTCTACCAAGCAATTAATCGCCCGAAACAAAACCCAGGGAAACGGATCTACTAAACCCCGATCCTGCGGCACTTTATGTGTTTCATCCGCAGTTGGCCCTGCGCGCGTCCCATATGATGTTGACAAGAGTTCAGGGGTTTCTCAGTAAACGCCTGGATCGCGGCTTTGTCATTCTCGAGACCCTGGCAAGTCGCTATGTGAACTGAGTGGAATCAGCGTCCATAACAGCGGACTTGCCGTGAAGGTGAATCGCGGATCGGGTACCCACCTTCGGGTAGTCTGCGGGACAAACCTCGCAGGCTGCCCGTTGTTTATTGTTTGTTTTCATAGCGCGGGAGGGAATATCGGCGGTTAGGAACACCAGAGAGCGCTCCTCGGCACACCCATGCTTTGTGCCCTCTTATCGGCGTTCATCAGCGTTCATCGGCGGCTAACCCTTTTTTAAGTTTTTCAACCTCAACGACTGTCCATATACCGTCACCCGGCCACCCATCGTCACGTATCCGGAAAGATCCGTTTCTTGACCACAGGTGGTCACTATAGAACATACGCGAAGCGTGGAGAGTGCTAGCATGGTGCTCTGCG
Source organism: Bryobacterales bacterium (assembly GCA_963813145.1). Lineage (GTDB taxonomy): Bacteria > Acidobacteriota > Terriglobia > Bryobacterales > Bryobacteraceae > Palsa-187. The sequence continues at coordinate 336,533 of CAWEXX010000004.1, read as the reverse complement.
ATTTTCTCCCCTGCTTTAGAGGACTCCCATCTAAAAGTTCTCCGGACCGCTGGCTCACGGATCGACGGACGAAAGGGTTTAGGTTAATGGCCTCTCAGCAACAAGCCATGGAATGGCTCGTGAAAAATGGACCGCAAGAACTGGAGCTGCTGTTCCGCGCCATCGTGTTCTATCCTTCCGCGCCCATTTTGCTGACGGATGACGACCGGCAGTCGCGCGAGGTCAGTGTGGGCGCCTCCAAACTCCTCGGTCTGCCGCGCGAGAAAATCATCGGCCGCCGGCTGGACGATTTCACGGAGCCGCAGTTTAAACCAGTCATCTCGGAACGCTGGAACGCCTTCCTCGAACAAGGGCACCAAGTGGGGACCATTCCGCTGATCGATTCCGATGGAAATCCGCGCGAGGTGGAGTACGTCGCCAAAGGAAACATCCTGCCGGTCCGTCATCTTGTGGCGCTGCGGCCTAAGACCGCCGAGAGCACTATTCCCGCATGGGTGCAGGACTATGCGCTCTTCCTGTTGGACATGGACGGTTGTATCGTCGACTGGTACTCCGGCGCCGAGCGAATTTATGGCTTTAAGAGCGGTGAGATTTTCGGAAAAAACGAGTCCGTTTTTTATCCCGAAGAAGACGAGGCTTTTCAACAGCAAGACAGATTGAAAAGGACCGCCAACGAAGGCCATGCCTGCTCCGAGTCATGGCATGTCAGGAAGGACGGATCGCGATTCTGGGCCAACGAGATCACGCTCGCCTTGAAAGACGAAAACGGAAGGCTGCAAGGCTTCGCCCGAGTGGTGCGCGACTTCAGCGACCGTCACGAGAGAGACGAAAAGCTGCGCCGCAGCCGCGCCCACCTCCGCACGCTGACTGTCGAATCCACCATCGCCGGGATCGTCTCCGGAGAATTCGATCGCATTCCGGAAGCCAACGACGCCTTTCTGGAGTTGGTGGGATACAGCCGCGAGGATCTGGTCGCCGGCCGCCTTCACTGGCCCGATCTGACGCCCCCCGATTACGCCGCGCTGGACGAACTGGCGCACGAAGAGGGTTTGCGCTTCGGCGCCTGCACCCCGTTTGAAAAGGAGCTGATTCGCAAGGATGGGACTCATGTTCCCGTCCTGGTAGCGACGGCCGTCTTGAAGCTTTCTCCGTTCCGTTGGATCACCTTTGTGCAGGACCTCCGCGGGCGGGACCGCATTGAGAAGCTCGATCACGACGATGCCGAGCCGCAGAACGGTTTTGAGGAGATCGTCGGGACCAGCGCCGTTCTGCGCCGCGTGCAGCGGCAGGTGGAAGTGGTGGCTCCTACCGATGCCAACGTGCTCATTCTAGGCGAAACCGGCACCGGCAAGGAACTGGTTGCGCGCGCGATCCATCGCTTGAGCTCCCGCCGGAAAGCTCCCTTTGTCATCCTGAACTGCGCGGCGATCCCTACCGGACTCCTCGAAAGCGAGCTGTTCGGCTACGAGCGCGGCGCCTTCACCGGAGCGCTATCGCAAAAAATCGGACGCTTCGAAATGGCGCATCACGGGACTTTGTTTCTCGATGAGGTCGGCGACATTCCGCTGGAGCTTCAGCCCAAGCTGCTGAGGGCTCTACAAGACAAATCCTTTGAGCGATTGGGCGGCACGCGAACGATTCCCATCGATGTCCGTCTCCTCGCCGCGACCAACCGGAATCTCACCCAGATGATGGGCGACAAACTGTTCCGCAGCGATCTTTATTACCGGCTGAAAGTTTTTCCCATCACGACGCCTCCGCTGCGGGATCATCCCGAGGACATCCCCATCCTGGCGCGCCATTTCACCAAGAAATACGCGGAAAAGATGGGTCGAAAGATCGAAAAAATCCCGTCCGAAACCATGCGGGCGCTGGTGAGCTGGCCGTGGCCCGGCAATGTCAGGGAGTTGGAGAACTTCATTGAGAGATCCGTCATCCTGTCCCAGGGCCCCAACCTCCGCGCGCCTTTGGCGGAGTTGCGCGCCAACCACGCCCAGAACGGTATCGGGTCGACGCTCGAAGAAGTGGAGCGGGATTATATCCTGCGCGTTTTCCGCGACACCGGCGGAGTAGTCAGCACCACGGCCACGCGCCTGGGAATGCCAAGGACCACGTTGAACGCCATGATGAAGAAGCTGGGAATATCCCGCAGAGACTTGTAAAAACCGTGTTGGCCGCCGATGAACACCGATGAACGCCGATTGAAAACAGAGGCGGCTAATTACATTTTTCAACTACTACGAATGTGATGTCGTCGGTTTGCGGGGTGCCTTGCGTGAAATCCTCGATCGCTTTCAGGAACGTCCGCTCCACTGCCTGGCTCCCCGACGGAGCCTCCCGCCTTAGGATTTCGAGCAGCCTCTCCTCGCCGAACATTTCGTGCTGCGGATTTTCTGCGTCCGTTAGTCCGTCCGAATACACCATCAGAATGTCGCCTTTGCTCAAGCTAAGCGTTCGGGACTGATAGGACGCGAAGTCGAACATCCCCAGGAAATACGAGTCGGGCGCCAGTTCTTCGATTTCTCCGGTGGCGGCGCGAAACAGATAGGCGATGTTATGTCCGGCGCTGATGAATTGCCCAGCGCCATCGGGGCTCAGCAGGAATAGAAACAGCGTGACGAACTGATCGGGGAGAGATTTCTCGCACAGCAGCCGGTTCACCCTGTTCAAAACCTCGTGCGGAGAAGTCCGCGAGCGAAACTCCATGCTCAGCGCGCCCAGCACCATGGAGCTCAACAGCGCCGCGGGCATCCCTTTTCCGGAGACATCCGCCAAAACGCCCATCCATTCCCCGGAATGCAGCGGTAGGAAGTCGTAGAAATCGCCTCCCACGTAACGGGTGGGATGGTTAAAAGCGTGGATGCGAAAATTCTCGAACTGCGGCAGGCAGAGAGGCAGCAGACTTTCCTGCGTCTTCTGCGCCAAAGCCAATTCCTGCTCCATTTTCTCCCGCTCGGCCAGCGTCTTCAGCCTGATAATCTCGCGGCTGGCTTCCAGCTCCCGAACAGTCTCCGCCAGAGCCTGGCTGTACAGACGCACCTCGAGAATGTTGCGGACCCGGGCGCGCAGCTCTGCCAGATCGAACGGTTTGCTGACAAAATCCTTGGCCCCGGCTTCGAGCGCGCGCAGCTTATGCTCCGGCTGAGCGGTGAGGACGAGGACCGGCAAATAGCCGCCCGCCTCAATCTCCTTCAGCCCTTCCATCACCTGAAATCCGTCCATCCCGGGCATTTGCAGATCCAGCAGGATCAGGCTGTACCGGTTCTTGCGGTGAAGCTCGCAAACCTCATTCGGATTCATCGTCGAGCTGACCGACGTGTAGCCGGCGATGCACAGCATTTGTTCGATCAGGCGGACATTGGCTTCTTTATCGTCGACCACCAGGATCTTGGCGGTCAAAATGTCGGGCGCGCCGATCATATTGCCGCGCCCGCGGCAGCCGCAAATTCCATGGCCACTTCGAGCGTTTCCATGAACTCATTCACCTTGATCGGTTTGGTGAGATAGCGGAAAAATCCCGCCTGCAAGCCTTTTTCGATGTCGCGAGGCATCGCATTCGCGCTCAGCGCGACTACTGGAATGTGCGCGGTGGCCGGATCCTCGCGCAGAATTTTGAGCGCCTCGATGCCGCTGATGCCTGGCAGGTTAATGTCCATTAGAATGACGTCCGGCTGGTTGGCGCGGGCCAGCTCGATGCCCAGATGTCCGTCCCGGGCGCTCAGCAGTCGAATGTCGGGTCGGCGGGCGACCAACTGCTCGATCAGCTTCAGGTTGGCCGGGTTGTCTTCCACATAGAGCAACGTGCGCAGCACCGCGCCGCTGGAAATCTCCGCGTGCTCGATCGACTCAGGCTCGGCGGGGTCGACTTCGAGGCGCGGCTCAGGGGCGGCGTTCAGCTCAAACCAGAACACGCTTCCCTCTCCGACCGCGCTTTCGACGCCGATCCGGCCGCCCATCAATTCAACCAGCCTCTTGCTCATCACGAGGCCGATGCCCGTGCCCTCCTCCGTGCTCCGCTCCTGTCCCAGGCGGTTGAAGGGCTGAAAAAGCTGCAGCAGCATGTCCGGCGGCAGCCCCGCTCCAGTGTCCCGGACGCTGATGCGAATGCGATCCGCTGCGTTTTGGGTGTACTCCACCACCACCGTTCCATTCGCCTGGTTGTACTTGATCGCGTTCGAAAGCAAATTGATGAGCACCTGCTTCAATCGAGTCCGGTCAGCATCGACAAAGCGCGGGAGCCCCTGCTGCGGGAAGATCATTTTGATGCCGCGCTTTTGCGCCTGCGGCTCGATCATGGCCTGGCATTCGAGCAGGACTTCGCCCAACGCCGTCGGCTCCCTGGATAGAGCCAGCTTGCCGGACTCGATTTGCGCCAGATCCAGAATTTCGTTGATCAGCTCCAGCAAATACCAGCCGGCGTTCAGAATCTGATCGATGCTCGCCATTTGCGATGCCGTCGGCGGCGGAGAATCGGAGTTGATGAGCTGGGCGAAGCCCAGGATTGCGTTCAATGGGGAGCGCAGCTCATGGCTCATGCTAGAAAGGAAATCCGACTTCGCGAGATTGGCCTTTTCCGCCGCCGCTTTGGCTCTCTCGAGTTCGACATTGTTTTCCTGGAGCGCGCGCTCAAAGCGCTTGCGTTCGGTGACATCGCGTGCCGCGGCGAACACGCCTTGCAGCTTGCGGTCCCGATCGTGAAACGTGGTGGCGTTGTACGAGACCACCGTTTCCTTGCCGTCCCTGGCGCGAGCCGTCAGCTCATAATCGGTGACTTTGCTGCCGCTGAGCACTTGCTTGATGCCGGCCTCGGCCCGCTCGGGATCGGTGAAGTAATTCTTGAACGGCGCGCCGATCAGTTCGTCGCGAGTGCACCCGGTCAGCGCCTCCATCTGTTGATTGACGTCGGTAATCACGCCGCGCGGATCGGTAGTCATTAAGGCGTCGATGTTGGATTCAATCAGGGAGCGCGTATAGAACTGCTGATCCCGGAGCCGCTGATCGAGCAGCATCTGCTCGGCCTCCACCTGCTTGCGCGCGGTATTGTCCGTGCCGATCAACAGATAACCAATGATCGCGCCTTGAGCGTCGCGCAACGCCGTCACCGAGACCACTGCCGGAAAGCGGCTGCCGTCCTTGCGGATGTAGGTGAGCTCGTAGATGTCCTCTATGCCGCGCGAGGCCTTGAACGCCAGTGCATCGAAGCCGGGCGTGATGGGAGTCGCCAGCTCCATACTGAGCGCCTTCGCACGCGCGATGACCTCCTGCGGATCGGAAATATCGGCAGGCGTGATCTTGTCCACCACCTCCGCCGCTGTGTAGCCGAGCATCCTCTCTGCTCCGACGTTGAACAGTTGAATGACGCCTTTTTCATCGGTGGCGATGCTAGAGAAATTCTCGCTGTTAAAGATCGCGTTCTGGAGCGCCCCGGCCTTCAGCAGCGCCTCTTCCGCCTGCTTCCGCGCGGTATTGTCCGTGCCAATCAATAGATAGCCGATAATCCCGTTGTGACCGGCACGCAGCGCCGTCACCGACACTACCGCCGGAAAACGGCTGCCGTCTTTGCGGATGTAGGTGAGCTCGTAAATATCTTCAATGCCGCGCGACGCCTTGAAGACCAGCGCCTCGAAGCCCGGCGTAATGGGAGTCGCCAGCTCCAGACTCAATGCCTTGGCGCGCGCGATCACTTCCTGCGGATCGGAGATGTCGGCGGGAGTGATCTTGTCCACCACTTCGCTCGCCGCATAGCCCAGCATGCGCTCGGCTCCGACGTTGAAAAGTTGAATGACACCTTTCTCGTCGGTGGCGATGCTGGAGAAATTAGCGCTGTTAAAGATCGCGTTCTGGAGCGCGCCGGTCTTCAGAAGAGCAGCCTCGCGGCGCACCTCGGTAACGACAGCGCTGTCGGAAATTGTTAATTCGTGATCCTGCGCAGACATGTTTTACCCCCGTCAAACTCGAACACCGCTCCCTATGGTCGCGGCTCGCTGGGCATCTCGGTCAAGCGAGCCGTGACCAAAGGGAGCGGTGTTCTTCGCAAAAGCTGCTTCTCTGTGTGCAGAAATAACGTTTACTTTTCAATAACCTTTTCGATCTGTCCAATTTTCTTCTGAATCTTGCCGCCGAGCTTCTCCCCGGCGCCCTCATCTTGCAGCTTCGGATTGTTGGTAAGATTGCCTAGTTTTTGTTTGGCTGCGCCTTTGAGCTGGTGAGCTGCTCCTTCGATCTTGTCCTTCGTGCTGTCTTTCATAAACTACCTCCGACAGGAACCTGGAGCAGGTTGCTGGCCGATGGCGATGAGAGTGCTGGTACTTGACTTGTGGAAATTCAAGAAGCACAACAGGGCCGCGTTGAAAAGTTCTTTACCGGCCTGGGTCCCGGGTTAATCACTGGATGCGCCGACGACGATCCCTCCGGCATTTCGACCTATTCCATGACCGGAGCGGTCTTCGGCTACGGCTTACTCTGGACCGCTTTGATCTCCTTCCCGATGATGACGGTGGTGCAGATCCTGTGCGGCCGCCTGGGCATGGTGACCGGGCGCGGGCTCTCCGGCGTGATTCGCCGGCGGTATTCGAAGTGGGTGCTGTGGGGAGCATGCTTGCTGCTGATTGTCGCCAACGTGATCAACATCGCGGCCGACCTCGGCGGGATGGCGGACGCGACGCAGATGATCACCGGCCTCAGCTCTATGATCTGGACGCCATTTTTTACTCTGGTCATTGTCGGCTTCCTGCTGTGGTCGTCCTACCGCACGATTGCGCGGATTTTCAAATGGATCACGCTGGTTCTGCTGGCTTACGTGGCGACGGCTTTCTTTGCCGGGGTCGACTGGAAGCAAGCATTGGCGGCCACATTTTGGCCGCATATTGTCTGGTCGCGTCAATATCTAACGGTGCTGGTCGGCATTCTGGGGACCACGATTTCTCCTTATCTTTTTTTCTGGCAGGCGTCCCAGGAAGTTGAGGAGGAGCGGGCGATGGGTAGGGGCCTCGCTCAACGCAAAGGCGCTACGGATGAGGAACTTCGTAAGTTGCGGGTGGATGTAACGATCGGGATGTTCGCCTCGAATTTCATCATGTATTTCATCATCCTGACGACCGCGGCCACTTTGCATGCGCATGGCGTGATGAAAATCGATACCGCGAGACAGGCCGCGGAGGCGCTCCGCCCATTGGCGGGAAACGCGGCTTTCCTGTTATTTACGCTGGGTCTGATCGGCACTGGAATGTTGGGAGTCCCGGTGCTGGCCGGCGCCTGCGCCTATGCGGTTTCGGAAGCGGCGGCGTGGCGTGGATCGCTCGAGAGGAAGCCGGGCGGAGCGAAGAAATTCTACGCCATCCTGGGCACATCCATGGCGATCGGCCTGGCCATCGATTACGCGGGATTCGACGCGGTCAAAATGTTGTTCTGGTCGGCCGTGTTAAACGGAATCCTGGCGCCGCCTCTGATCCTGCTGGTACTTCTCCTCACCGCCGACCCGCAAGTGATGGGGGACCGGGTAAGCTCGCGGGTGGAGAAGATCATAGGCTGGGCGACCTTCGCGGTCATGACCGTGGCCGCAGGGGCACTTATGTTCGCGTGACAATCCCCTCGATAACTGTCGGGGTTGTGTGTCGGCTCCTACGTTTTCCCGGATAGCCCCATGCGTCAGCTTGGGGCTGCGTCCCACCAAATAGCCCCACGCTGAGGCATGGGGCTTGTGAGTCGATACGTCCTAACGCTATCCGATGAACCCAAAATGTCCTCTTTTGACCGCGATCTTCGCTTTCTCTATCGATGGAATCGCGCCGCCCTCTGTGATACATTGTCGCGATCCTGTCTGAAACGGTGGAGGACGCATGAAATCGATTTGCACGCCCCTATTTTTAGGGCTGGTGATCGCAGCCGGCCTAAGTTCCGCTCAACCAGTGATTACCTCGGTGGTCGATCCTTATACGGGGGGCACGAAATTAACTCCCGGAGGCCAGGCGGTGATCACGGGCACTAATCTCGGCCTCAGTCCGCAGGTGACTGTCGGCGGATTGAATGCGTTTACCCTCGCGCCTCCGCTATTCGGCACGCAGATCACTATCGAGATTCCAGTGGCCGCGACCGCGGGCGCCAGCGTACCGCTGATCGTCACTACCGCAGCCGGAGCTTCCCCGGCCTTCACCATTGCGCTGGTTCCGTACGCGCCGGTGCTGATCGGCTTGACCAGCGGCGCGCTGACTTCGCCCCGGCACCAATCCAACGGCGTGGGCGTGACTCCGCTTACTCCCGCCGCACCGGGCGAGACCATCGTTTTCTACGCGATCGGATTGGGGCCGACCAATCCGGTGGTGAACACCGGCGCCTTGGGCCCACCCAGTCCTTTCGCCCTCACCACCACCACGCCAACCGTGACACTGGGGACGAACTCCCCGGTGAATGCACCCGCGCGTCTGGCGAACGGGCAAGCGTTTTTCGGCGCGAATGGACCCAACGGTCTCGCTGGCAGCAACCAGGCCTTTATAGGAGTTTTTCAGGTCGCGACCACGGTGCCGGCGGGGACGGCGGTGGGCACGTATCCTCTTACGCTTTCGATCGGAGGAGTCACCAGTAACACCCTGACAGTGGCTGTCGGACCGGCGCCCACCGGACCTGTGATCTCAGCGATTGTCGGAGAATCGGGGAAAACCGTGCTCTGCCCAGGGGACATAGCAATTCTCAGCGGGCTTAACCTGGGGGCGAATCCGACCGTGACCGTGGCCGGCAAGACCGCCTACAATGTGGCGGCGAACAACGGGAATCAGATGACCATCCAGATTCCGGTCGACGCGCCGCTGGGCGCCGCGGCAGTGACGCTAGCCACCGGGGGCCAGACTTCCGCGGCCTTCTCTATTACTCTGACGCAGTTCGCACCGGCGATGATTCCCAACGGTGGGGGCGGCGTGAACCAGCCGGTTCACCAGAGTAATAATTCGCCGGTGACCGCCGCGAATCCGGCGACTCCAGGCGAGCCGCTTTACATCGTTGCCTATGGACTGGGCCCGACGAATCCGGCGGTGGCCACGGGAACTCCAGCACCCGATACATCCGCTGCCACCACCACCGTGCCTGTGGTGAACCTCGGAGGGTCCCAGGCAATCGGCGTCACTGCGGTATTGGCGGGTGGTCAAGTAGGCCTGTATGTCGTTCAATTCGTCGTGCCCCCGAATTTCACTTCGGCAAACTACATCACCTGGATCACCATCGGAGGTGTCTCGACAGGAACGACAATCACGCAGGTTTTCACTGGTCCCGTTGTCACCAACGTAATGAATGCGGCCAGCAGCATCCCGGCGGGCTTGCCGAATGCGGGAATCGCACAGGGCGCGATCTTCACTCTGGTCGGAGTCAATCTTGGACCCGCCACACTCTCGATCGCGAAGAACGCGTTTCAGAGCACCACCCTGAGCGGAACGTCGATCAGCGTCACGGTGGCGGGAACGACGGTGGCTCCGCTGATGTACTACACGTCCGCGACCCAGGTGGCCGCGCTGCTGCCGTCGAACACGCCTGTAGGAACGGGAACGGTCACGGTGACGAACAACGGACAGATTGGCGTCGCAGCGCAGATTACCGTGGTGCAAAGCAATCTGGGCATCTTCACGGTGACATCGGACGGCCAGGGCGTCGGAATCGTCACATATCCGGACTACAGCCTGGTTTCGAGTATGAAGGCCGCGAACTGCGGAGGTGTGTACACAACCTGCGGCGCGGCGAATCCGGGTGACGTTCTCACGGTGTGGGCCACCGGCCTCGGTCCGGTGAGCGGCAGCGACGCGTCGGGGACCGGCTTGGGCGTGGATATGACGAGTATCGACCTGAAACTGTGGCTCGGCGGAGTATCGGCGCAGGTTTTGTTCAGGGGCCGCGGATGCTGCATCGGCGAGGACCAGATAGCGTTCGTGGTTCCGGATAACGTTCCCACGGGCTGCGCGGTTCCCATGGCGATTCAGATCGGCAACCAGATCAGCAATTACACCGTGATAGCAGTCGCGCCGAAGGGAAGCCGCACATGCATTCCTTCATCACCCATTTTCCCCGCCAACACCGTTCCGCTCCTGACCACCGGGACCACTCCGATTACGTTCGCCGAGTTCGACCTGGAGCGATTCCCCAGCCAGAATGCACAAGGCATAGTGAGTACGACGGCGAGCACCGACACGGCATCGCTGGATTTGCTCAGCTTCACGGTCCCTTCGGCGATTCAGCCCTTTATCGTGTCGTACCTCGACGATCTGCCGCTGGGCACGTGCCGGGTGTACAACTCCTTGAGGCGTCCGGACGGCGGAGACCAGCTGGCTGGATTGAAGCAACTGGATGGCGGCCCCACCTTCAAAATTACGGGTCCGAACGGAATCCAGAACATCCCTCCCGATGGCAAGACCGTCACGCTGGCTCCCGGAACGTTTTTCTCTCCCGGCGCTTATACGATTACTGGAACCGGAGGAGCGGACGTCGGCAGTGTAAGCGCGCCGTTCACTATTCCCGCGCCGGCGACCTTGACGAGTCCGGCGAGCGGTCCGAACGTTATTGTGAACCGAACCAATGGCGTCACGCTGACCTGGACCGGGGGAGCGGGGAATTCGGTTATCAGAATCGACGGAGGAGACGCCACGGACAACTCCGGCAGTAACGGAGCCACCTTCTCTTGTTTCGCGCCCGCGACCGCCGGCACCTTCACGATTCCGGCGAGCGTGCTGCTGGCGATTCCTCCCGGCACTTTCTCCAACAGCGTGTGGGATTTCATATCCTTCTCCTACAGCACTTTCAATGCCTCCGGCTTGAACCTGGGGAACATCCAGATGAGGTACGCCACGCCGATTTTCACGACGATACAGTAATACTAAAGTGTTTTGAAAAACACCGCTCCCTTTTGGTCGCGGCTCGGAAAGCACAGCAGCAGCCTACCGAGCCGTGACCGCAGGGAGCGGTCTTTATTTCGGAGGGGGACCGATGCGTTCGATGGTGACGCCGAGCAACTTGGGCGGGTCCACCGGGCGGTCCCCCTTGACGCGCGTGTGGCTGATCTTCGACGCCACGTCCAGCCCGGAGACTACTTCTCCGAAGATGGTATAGTTGCCCGTCCACTGCGTCATGACGTCTGTGGTGATAAAAAACTGGCAGCCGCCCGAATCCGGATCGCCCCGGTTGGCCACTGCCAATCTGCCGGGCCGGTCGAAGCGCAGGCCGGGGAGGAATTCGGCGCGAATCGTGATCCCGCAGTCGTGAGTGCCGGTGGCGGTGGGGTCGCCCGACTGGATCATCAGGCCCGGCAGGATGCGATGAAACGTCAAGTTATCGTACAGCCGACGCTTCACCATGGCGCCGGTTTTCGGGTCCTTCCAAGGCTTGGTTCCTTGTGCCAGCCCGACAAAGTTTCCTACCGCGAGCGGTGTGTCTTTCTCAAACAAGCGGGTCACGATGACCCCGTTCGAGGTTTGAAACACCGCGTACAGGCCTGGCTTTAACTGCGGATTCTGCGCGCTCAGAATTGCGGCGCATGCGATCAGTTGGACGAGGCGGAGCAGGCCGATCACTTCCCCGCGGCGCAGGAACGGCCGTTTTCGGCGATGCCCCATGCCATCGCGTTCCCATAAAGCTGAATGATTAACGCCTCGGAATACATCGATGCGCCGTGGCCGAGCGCGGAGTAAAAGACGTGGCCTTTTTCCACGCAATGCCACCACACGAGAGGATGATCCGCGCCCATAGTGGCCCGCCCCGGAGTATAGGTCTGCTCGTCGACAGTCATAAGGATGTGGTAGCCCGGCTTGCTGCGCGGATTTTCGGCAAACGAATACCATTCCTCCGCGCGGTGCCAGAGCGCCGGAAGGCCCTTGGTGAGGGGACTTTTCGTATCCTGCACATGAATGTCGCCCGGCTGGATCGACGAGTGAACGACAAATTGAGCCCCGATCAGGGTATCCACATACCACTTCCAGTCCGCCGCGGAAGTACGGCCCGCGCCGCTGAATACCGGATCGCCGCCGGAGCCGTGCGTACCCACGAACGATCCGCCGTTTTCCATCCAGCTCTTGAAAGCAGCGCGCTGGTCCTCGGTCAGCGTATCGCCGCTGGTGTTATTCCAGACCACCACCTTGAACTTCGCCAACTGCTCCTGATTCATCACCGCGCCGTTCTCGGTGATAAAGAACGGCCACCCCCGCTCGTGCGCGATGGCCGCGAGCGCCGCGTTGGACGCCTGGATGGAGGCATCGTCGCGAAAGCCATTGGTCTTGGAGAAAATCAGCACCCCGCCGGGTTTCAAATCAGCCGGCAAAACGGGAGGTTCTTTGTCGAACGTGGGCGCGGACACAAACCCCGGTCCTCCGCCGCGACCCCGGCCGGGCTGGGCCACTGCCGCCGTAGCGAGCAACGTACAGAATACAAATAGTTTCACAGTGCTGCCCATTGTATCTCCAGCAGGATAATGAAAAGACCGCTCCCTGTGGTCACGGCTCGCAGGAAGCACAGTCTAGCGAGCCGTGACCGCAGGGAGCGGTGTTTGGGAGATATCGACCGCGCAAGAATCAGGCGATGTCCGGAGGTAGCGGGACGAAGGTCGCTTCCAGCTCCGGTACGCCGTGCGTTTGCGATTCCCGGCCTTCCAGGTCAGCGATGTATTGACGCAGAAGGCGAGTCTCCTTATGGTCTTTTCCGTGCAACTCCAGACAGCTCTTATAGAGACGTCGAGCAAACTCGAGGTTCGCATTTTCAGCAGCAATAGGAACCCGCATGCTGTATAGTGACGCGAAACCCGTGAACGTTTCAGTGCCGCTTATTTGTCGTCTACGGTGAACGTCAATCCGGTGTATTGCATCTCCTGCCACGTCTGATCGCCCCAATGGACCGCCACTTTGGCATCGGGATTCGAAGGATTGTTCTCCGAATTATCGTAATGCGCGATCGCCTCCAGGCGGGTGCCCTTGGGCAGCGCCATGGGCTTGGTGAAAGTGTAGTAGGTCTGCCAGTTGAAATCGTAGTGCGGGACGGATAGGATCTGCTCCTTGCGTCCGTCCGGGTAGACCACCTGATACGACCAGTCCTTCCCCCGGACATGGGTGTGCGGGAAAATTGCGTACACATGCGTGTCTTCGGTGAACTCGATCGCCGAATCCACTTCTTTATCCGGATCGCCCGGAGGCAGCGTGAACAACGGATTCATGAACGCGCTGGTGCGCATTTCCTGGACCGGAGGCTGTTTCGCGAAAATCATGCCTACGCTCGACGTATCTTCCGTAGGCTTGCCGTTGGCCGTGTAGTGAATCTGGAAAGTGAGCGTGGAGCCGGCCTTGATCCGCAGCGCCGTTCCTTCGGGAAAAGTCATTCCGTTGGTACCCGGAGCGGTAGTCGCGATCAACACTCCTGGACTCTTGTCACCCTCGTTCGCTCCGAACGCGGGAATCTTGGGAACAACCGGAGTAAACGGCGGACGCCTCAAGCCGCCTTCAGGCTCGCGGCAGAATACCAGGACGTGATGGACCACGCTGCGAACGCCGGGGCGAACCTCAATCGCCTGAATCCATTTGTCTTCTGAAAAGTTGGTCGGGATCTGGAAATACTGGTATCGAATGGTCCCCGAGTCCGGAACAGCGTAGGGCTTTTGCATACTGAGCACCAGGTCAGGCTTGCCGATCTCCCAGCCGGCCGCGAACTTAGGAGTGGGAGGCAGATCCTTAGGATCCCCCTTGGGCGCGCCGTGGTCCACCCAGGCGACCAGCGTTTCCTTCTCCCGGTCGGTCAGCCGGCGATCGTTGGAAAAAGTCCCGCGCGGCTCGGTGGCATGCCACGGCGGCATTTTCCCGGTGGCGATCTGCGCCTTGATGGATTTTGCCCAAGGTCTCGCTTCCTCATACGACGTCAACGACATGGGAGCAATATCGCCCGTCCGGTGGCAGATAACGCAGTTTCTGTCGAGGATGGGGGCGACGTCTTTCGTGAAGGTGGGTGTCTGCGCAGCGGCTGCGCCCGCGCAAAGCAGGAGGGCAAATCGAATGTCCATAGCTTATTCCCAAGTATGCGGAACATGGGCGACGTGGGTCAATGTCCAGCAGCGTAATGAATTGTCAGGCCAGGGAGCGTTCGACGACACGGCACGCACCGAACCCCGACAGTTATGGCGGGGTCACCGCTCACTCTAACGTCCTGACCCGATGCGACTCGCTATCCGATATGTACACCTTCCCCTCCGCGCTCACAAAAATCCCATGTGGCCGTGCAAGCCTGCAGTGTCGCGCGTCCCCATCCGGTCCGTCGCCGCGCTGACCGGTGCCCACGACCGTCGTAATGATTCCCGACTTCAGGTCGATCCTGCGAATCGTATGGCTCTCCGTATCGGCAATATATAAGGACCCGTCTGGCGACCACGCAATCCCTTTCGGGCCGGACAGCTTGGCGCCCTTCGCCGGACCTCCGTCGCCGGAGTATCCAGTCTCGCCGGTTCCTGCAATGTGATAAATCCGGCCGGCCCGCATATCAATCTTAAACACGGCGTTGCCTTCCCTCAGCGCAAGATAGAGGTTGCCTTCGGGGTCGGCGGTGATCGCACGCGGACCGTTCAAAGGCGTCCCCGCAATTTCCGAGCCATCAGGCGTCGGTTTTTTCTCGCCGGTGCCCGCCCAGGTCTCGATCACGCCCGTTTTCAGGTCGACCCGGCGGATCCGCAGGTTTCCGATATCGCAGATCAGGAGCCGCCCTTGCCGGTCGAAGGCGATGCTGTGCGGCTGCCGCAGCATGGCTCGCGAGGCCGGCCCGCCATCGCCGGAAAAGCCTGCCACACCCGTCCCGGCGACCGTCGAAATCAAGTGCGTACTGGCGTCCACCCGCCGCACAACATGATTCTGCATCTCCGCGAAAAACATGTTCCCGGCGCTGTCGAAACGGACTTCGTACGGCTCGTTGAGGTCCGCTTGGAGGGCCGGCCCTCCGTCGCCCGAATAGCCTTTCTTCCCGCTACCCGCCACGGTGGAGATCCGTTTGGTCTTTAAATCCATCCGGCGAATCCGATGGTTCCCGATCTCGCAGAAATAGAGCGCTCCATCGGGACCAATGGTCAGTCCATAAGGATTGTTGACTTGCGCTTCTACCGCGAGGCCGCCGTCACCGGAGAATCCTGGCGATCCCGTTCCTGCAATCGTCACCGTGGTCTGGGCCAGTGCCGCGAGGGGCCACAGAAAAATAGGAACTATAACGTTACTGAGATTCACCGCGGGCGACTTCCTCCAGGATTCGGGCGGCGCGCGCCGGATTGAAGACGCCGCAGGAGCAGAAGCGCGTCATATAACTCGCGGCCTGTTCCGGCGTGCGGCGGCCTTCCCGCACCCAATCAATCAACTTTTTCGCGAGCGAATGGCTGACCATTCCGTGGCCGCACATGGTCGATAGCATCATTACTTTCGAATCCGGCAGCTTCGACGTCGCGCCTTCGAAACCCAGCGAATAGCCGACGCTGTGGCGCGGAATACCGGCGGCAAAGCAGCATTGCTCCGCTCCGTCTATCGACGTCGAGACGTTGACGCTGAGCCCGAGATCGGCGTCCTTCACCGCTTTCACAAAATCCTCCGCGGCCACGCGATTATCGAATACCGCGGCCACGGTTGTGGGTCCCGTGAGCCCGTCGATGACAGCCTGAAAATCCGGTGTCGTGTCGCGCTGCCAATGCGACGACGGAGTCATCTGCGTCGACGGACGAAGCGCGCCCCCGTGAATCGCATCGCCCAGATTAACGGGCTTCAAGGGCAGGGCCAGTTCCAGGAATCGTTTGAGCTTCGGGAGCGCGTCCTGCTCGTTGCGACCCTTGCTGCACATCGCGAAGACCACGTAATCGTCGCGGAAGCTCGCCGCAGGTCCGAATCGATGCAGAGTGTTCGTCATTTCACGCCAACCGTTTCCTGCACCGGAGGCTCAGCGGGATTCGTGATGCGCCCTAATCCAATGTTCGTTTTCGCGCGCTCCAGTTTATACCCGAGCTTTTCGAGCATCGGAGCCACGATATTTTCCTCGCCATCTTGGTCGCAGCGCACGCCGACGCCGAGCGCGACGACCGTATCGACCTGCTTCTCGACTTCCCAGACCAGCCGGATAATTTCTTCGGCGCGGTCTATGGAAACCTTGATCTCGACGATCGCGGACAGGACCTTTTCATCGAGAATGTCTTCCCTGATGGCGCCCGTCGCCTCATCGGTCATCAGAGTGGTGACTGGATTCTTCTTTTCGAACGCGACGCCGGCCCGCGCGAGGGCGGTGCACATCTTCTGTATGTCCCGGAATCGCACGCCGACGCCGGGGCGGCCGAATTCAATCGTAAAACCAACTTCGCCCAGCTTCACGCGGCCGCTCACATCGTTGGTCTTGACTTCCTCGGTGCCGCGCCCGTGGACGCCGGTCGATTCATGAGGCACGCGCGGATCTGAGAAGGCTCGGCGTACAATTCGCGGCCATGCCAATTCGTCGGGCTCAAACGCCGCGGTGGGGCAGACATCGGGTTCGGGATCGAAGCGCAGGCGCAGCGTCTGAAACACCTTTCGAACAGTGCGGACGAACGTCGGGTTAAGATGCTCCTGGCTCAGACCGTTGAAACAGGCGTAGCATTCAACGCACTCATCGCGATTAATGGTGGCGCGGCGGGTCTTCTGGTCGATATAAATCGCACCCATCGGGCAGACGTACGTGCAGTTGCCGCAGGCGACGCATTTTTCAGGATTGATCTTCATGCTCAGGCGAGCTCGATCCGGCGGCTCGCATCGATCTTAGTGTAATAGAGTACCGCCGCGATTGCGCACAGCATCGACGCGACCAGAAACGGCACGTTCCAGCCGTAAGCTTTCACCAGATATGCCAGCGCCGCCGGCGAGATTGCGCCGCCTATGTTTCCGCACATGTTCATGACGGACGATACCGAACCCGCGCAGTCCCCGCCGATATCCAGCGGAATGGCCCAGGACACTCCCACCGTGATTTCGAGTCCGAAAAACGCAATGCAGGACCACACGACACACGTTTGAGGATCTGCCGTGAGCGTGGCCGGAATAATACCGGCGGCGGCCACCAGGAACCCGCCGATGGCGACCACGCGGCGCGATTGCCTTACGTTCGACGTCGATCGCAGCAACACATCGGATACCCATCCGCCCGCAAGATCGCCGACGGTCCCGGCCAACAGCGGAAGGCTGGCGTAAAATCCCATCTGCTTCAGATCGTAGCCGCGATGCTGGTGAAGATAGGTTGGGAACCAATCGAGATAAGTGGAGAGGCAATAGTTGTAGCAGAAATACATCGCGGCGAGATACCAGAGCCCGGAGTTCGAAAGTATCCTTCGCCAAGGGACCGCCGCTCCCACGCGGCGCTGACCTCCGGTGGCGGAACGGATCAGATCACGCTCGGCGAGGTTGGCGCTCGCGTGCTCGTCGGGCGAATCGCGGTAATAGAACAGCCACGCCACGGCCCACAGGACGCCCATGACGCCGAAGGTGACGAACGCGGCTCGCCAGTTGTAGCGGGTGATGATCCAGACGACCAGCGGAGGCGTCATCGCCGCGCCCAGCCGCGACCCGGCGTGTGTGATGCCTTGCGCGAATCCTCGTTCGCCCGGCAGCATCCATCGGGAAAGAGACCGTGTAGCGATGGGAAACGCGCCCGCTTCTCCGATACCGAACAGGAATCGGACGACCATCATCGACGATGCACTCCACGCGAATGCGGTGAGGGAGGTGAAGGCGCTCCACCAGATGACAATGAGCGCCAACGCGCGCCGCGGGCCAATGCGGTCGCCCAGCCATCCGCCGGGGATTTGAAAGATCGCGTAAGCCCAGCGGAAGCTGGCGAGAATCCAGCCCATGGTGATCAGCGAAAACCCGAATTCCTTCTGAATGACCGGCGCGGCATTGGAGATCACCACTCGATCCATATAGGTGATCATGTACACCGCCACTGTAAACGCGAGCACGAAGTAGCGGACCCGCGTCGGCCGAAGAGTTTTCGTGAGCACCGACCTATTATGGATTATGATGATCCCGTGATCGCTCCTGTTCCTGTAATTTCTGGTTCCAATCGCATTTCCGCCCTGCGCCCCACTGCCGTGAACGCGATTCTAGCCGAGATGCGCACCCTCCAGTCACAAGGGAAATCGCTTGTTTCACTGATGCGCGGCGAACCGGATTTTCCTACGCCGGCCCATATTGTAGAAGCTTCCATCCGCGCCCTGCGCAACGGACGCACCTCCTATCCCGACAATCGCGGAGAGAAATCCTTTCGCGAAGCGGTGGCCGCGAAACTCGAGCGCGACAATCACCTGAAATTCGATCCGGCAACCGAAGTGCTAGCCACCACCGGCGCGACGCTCGGCGTATACGCCGCGCTGATGGCGATGCTAAACGACGGTGACGAAGTACTGCTCCCCGATCCGGTGTACGACGCGTATCAATCTCCCATCCGGCTCGCCGGAGGACGCGTGAAGAGTGTCGCCTCGGAGATTCGCGAAGGGCGGTTCTGCATCACAGAAGAAGCGCTGGAGCGGGCCTGGTCTCCGGCGGTGAAAGCGTTGATCGTGAACACACCCTGGAATCCCGTGGGCACCGTGTTCAGGCGCGACGAACTTGAGATGATCGCGGCATTCTGTCTGAGGCGAAATGTCTTTCTCATCAGCGACGAGATTTACGAGGCCATCACGTATGGCGAAGCGGCGCACATCTCGCCGCTCGAAGTAGCACCAGAGCTGCGCGATCGCTGCGTGCTGGTGAACAGCCTCTCTAAAACCTATTCGATGACCGGCTGGCGGGTGGGATATTGCGCGGGTCCCGCGCCGGTCATCCAGGCGATGTTCACGGTTCTCGCGCAATCCAGCCGCGGTCCCGCGACGTTTATTCAAGACGCCGCCGCCGAAGCTCTCACCGGCCCACAGGATTGCGTTTCTTCTATGCGATCCGAATATACGCGTCGTCGGGAACAAGTGATTCAGCAATTGGACAACGTAATAGCGCCGGAAGGCGGATTCTTCGCGATGCTGGACGTTCGCGATTCTCGGATTCCTTCCGTTGAAATTCGCAGGCGCCTGATGAACGATCACGGCGTCGTGGTCGTCGAAGGCGCGGCCTATGGACCGGGAGGAGAAGGCACGTTGCGGGTTTCTTTCGCTAGCGGCGGCGAGAATCTGGCGCATGGCCTGCGACTGCTCCGCGAAGGGCTCGCTCGTTGAACCACGCTCTCGAACGCGAACTGAAAGCCAACATCGAAGGCGAAGTCCGATTCGACAAAATCTCGCGGGCATTGTATTCGAACGACGCCAGCGTTTATCAGATCGAGCCCTCAGGCATAGTGATTCCGCGGCACCGCGAGGATATGATCCGCACCGCCGCAATTTGCCGCAGGTTTCGATGCCCCATCACCATGCGCGGCGGCGGAACATCGCAGGCGGGGCAGGCGATTGGAGCCGGAATCGTTGTCGACACGTCGAAATATTTTCACCGTCTGCTGGAGGTAAACGCCGCTGAAAAGTGGGCCCGGGTCGAGCCTGGAATCGTACTCGATGAGCTGAACGCACAGCTAGCCTCACTCGGATTGCGCTTCGCACCGGATATTTCCACCGCCAGCCGCGCCACCCTCGGCGGCATGATGGCCAACAATTCCTCGGGTGCGCGCAGTGTGCTCTACGGGAAGACCATCGACCACGTTCTGGAACAGGTGGTGCTGCTCTCCGATGGAACTATTGCGCATTTCCGGGAAATCCCCCGTACTGAAATTCCGACCGGGGCTTCACTCGAAGCAGCGTGTTACCAAACGGTGCTGCGTCTCGCCTTGGAACACTCCGCGGAGATCGAGCGCCGGTATCCGAAAGTTCTGCGGCGCGTAGGCGGCTACAATCTCGACGAATTCACGGATGCTGCAAAACCCGTGAACCTCGCGAAAATCATGGTCGGTTCCGAAGGAACTCTGGGCATCGTGCTGGAAGCCAAATTACGCTTGGTTCCGCTGCCCAAAGCAAAGGCCGTGATGGTGATTGAATTCAAAGATTTGCTTGAATCGCTCAAAGCGACGCCTGTGATTCTGAAACACGGTCCATCCGCCGTAGAAGTGATGGACAAAGCGATTCTGGATAACACCCGGCAAAACCCCGCGCTGGACCAGATTCGTAGATCGATCATCGAAGGCGATCCCGGAGCGACTCTGTGCGTCGAATTTTACGCGGATCGCAAGGAAGATTTGCCGCCGCGCCTGGCCGCGCTAGAAGAGAATCTGCGCGCCAGCAACCTCGGATACCGTTATCAAATCGAGACCGATCCAGCCGCGCAGGCTCGCATCTGGAGCTTGCGCGAAGCCGCTCTGGGCCTTTCGATGGCCATGAAGGAGGATGCGAAGTCGATTCCCTTCGTCGAAGATACGGCGGTCCCGCCAGAGCGTCTGAGCGAATTTATCGGCAGGTTTCTCACCCTCCTTCATGCCCATGAAACCACCGCCGGAGTCTATGCCCATGCGTCGGTCGGGTGCTTGCACGTTCGTCCCGTGATCAATATGAAGACCGAGTCCGGCGTCCGCAAGTTTGAAGCGATCGCGAACGAAGTGGCGGATCTGGTGCTGGAATTCGGGGGCGCGCTTTCAGGCGAGCACGGCGACGGTCTGGTGCGGAGTCCGTTCCTCCGGAAAATGTTCGGCGACGCCATTTACGAAGCGTTTCGCGAGATCAAGCAGACTTTCGATCCGGAGGAGATTTTTAATCCCGGCAAAATAATCGACGCCCCGCCAGTGATATCGAACCTGAGGTTCGGGACAACCTACTCGACGCGCAATCTGAAAACATTCTTCGATTTTTCAGAATACGGAGGCTTGGCCGGCGCGCTCGAAATGTGCAGCGGCGTCGGCGCGTGCCGCAAGAAACTGACCGGGACCATGTGTCCTTCCTACATGGCGACGCGCGAAGAATCGGATTCGACGCGAGGCCGCGCGAACGTCCTGCGCTTGGCGATTTCAGGCCGCCTGGACGAGGCCGGGCTCGGCGATGATGGGGTCTTTAAGGTGCTGGACCTCTGCCTCGAATGCCGCGCCTGCAAAACGGAATGCCCGGTCGGCGTCGACATGGCGCGCTTTAAAAGCGAGTTTCTAGCGGACTACTATTCCCGCCACGGAACGCCTCTCCAGGCGCGGATGCTGGGGAATATTGAACGCTTATCGAAGTGGGGCAGCAGGCTCGCGCCCCTGTCGAACCTCGTGCCGGCGCCCTTCATTGACCGGCGCCGAAAGATGCCGCCGTGGAAGCGTAAAACATTTGAACGATGGGCGGCAAACCATAAGCCGGCGCCTGGCCGGCAGGTGACGCTCTTTAACGACACCTTCACCAATCACTACGAGCCCGAGATCGGCATCGCGGCCGTGGAGATTCTTCAACGCGGCGGCTGCTCGGTCAACATCGTCCGCCCCGGATGCTGTGGCCGGCCGCTGATATCGCAGGGGCTGCTCGGCCAGGCGACAGCGGGAGCGGAGAGAGCGATCCATGCGCTATTTCCGATCGCGGAACGCGGAGAGCAAATCCTGTTTTGCGAACCCAGCTGCCTCTCGGCGATGAAGGAAGACGTCCCGTCCCTGCTGCGCGACGAGCTTGCTCGCAAAGCGCGTGTAGTCTCCCAAGCGTGCATGCTGTTCGAAGAATACGCCGCGCAGCTCGACTTGCCGCTGCGCGCCGGCCCCAGCCGAATCCTGCTACACGGTCATTGTCATCAGAAGTCGATGGGCATGCTCGGTGCAAGTACTGCACTCCTCTCTAAAATCCCGTCCGCGAGCGTTGTGGATCTCGACGCGGGATGCTGCGGCATGGCGGGGTCGTTCGGATACACGCACTACGATGTCTCGGCCGCGATCGCGAATCGCCGGCTGATTCCGGCCGCCAAGGCAATGAAGCCCGGCGAGGTTCTGGCGGCCCCGGGAACATCGTGCCGGAGACAGGTCGCGGATCTAGCAGGCATAGTCGCATCGCATCCCGCGACTTTGATTCGCACCCTGCTGGAGTAGCCGTGGCGCACGCACTCGTGCGTGCCGCGTCGAGACTCTTCTCGACGCCTGTCCGAAAGCCCAACAGGCATCGCCTTATGGCACGCGCATAACTTGATAATCCCCCGACCGAGCCGCCGGACCGAGCCTCCATCCGGGCGCGAGCTTCAAGGTCCATCCGTCCCCCTGCAGAGTGTCGCCTGCAGTGTCCTTGGGAATCGGCACGATCAAAGTGTTTCGGTCCGTGGACACCAGCACCTGCGCGCCTTCTAAAGCTCCCCACTCTCCCTGAGTCCGAAACGTAGGGTAAATTGTGCCTTCGCCGGGAATCGGCGTCATGCCGATCGTGCTGAATGAAAAATTGCCGGTATTGGGTATCCTGAGCGTTGGTCCCTCAACGAACCGCCTGCGCAGGTCGGCGACCCTGGCCTTCTGCTCGACGTCCCGCTTCTCCTCGGTAACTCGCAGCTCTGCCCCTCCATATCGCTTCTCCGCCGCCTCGCGGTCTCCCGATGCCCGAAGACCTGACGCCGCGGTCACGAGTTGAACCAGATCGCCGTCCTGTTTGATCCGCCGTGTCCAGCCAGGCGACCAGGAGTCGAGCAGAAGTCCATACGCCGCGCCTGTTGCGTACGGGAACGTGCGCACGAACGTCGCGTTCTGCGGCGCAATCTTCAGCTGATGGATCGCGTCCGCGATTCCGTCCGCAGTCGAGGGGAACGCCGCTACGGTTGCCGTATACTCGGCGAGCCCTTCGTTGATCTCTAAGAGGCGCTCGTTTTCTCGGGCCGCCGGGAATCGCTCCCAGCGCGCGTTGCAGAATGCGAGGGCATCCCGCAAAGCTGCTTCACGCCTGACCCCGGTCGCGCCCAGCGCCTCGGCCAAAGCGCGCCATTCAAGTTGCATCCAGTAGCGCCCCTCGAGCGTATCCAGGTGGTCGTTCTGCCCGTCCCTGATCACGAATCCCAATTGCGGCTGGATGCGGTGAAACAACTCGTGCAGCATCAGGCGAGCGCGCTGCGGCGGCGCCGAAGGCAGCATTTGCCAAACGATCATGGTCCATCTTGTTCCGCCCCAGTCGACCGCTGTATTCGCGTAACCCAGCGTGGCGGGCCGCGGAGCCGATGGCGGGGGCTGATTGGTTGCGATGGTATGCGTTGCCGCGTCGGCAAAGATCATCGGTCCGCAGAGCGACACACCCCAAAGCCGGCCGTTCTCCTGCTTGCATATGGTCGCCGCCTCTGTAAAATATTGCGCTGCCCGTTCCTGATCCACCTGCGCCCACGCAGGTAAGGAGATCAGCAAGAATGCCACGAAGCCGGACCTCATGATCACATTGTCACCTAGGAGGCTGTTTGAAAAACTCAAAAAACTATTGTGGCCGCCGATGAACGCTGATGAACGCTGATTGAAAAAAATGGCCCTATCGGCGTTCATCGGTGTTCATCGACGGCTAATATTTGTTTTTCAACGTGGTGCAGGCTGGCAGCCTGCGGCCGATTGGCAATCGGCCCGTCTTGCTATCCCGGCGATTCTGTTAGGGCGAGACCTCTGCCAAACGCACCGCGAAGAACACGCGCTAGTACCAGGGAAAGTCGCCAAAAACCGGCCCCGCATGTCGCGACGTCCAACAGAACCGCGACCATCGGGAGCGGTCAGCCCCGGAAGTTTCACACACACTCGTGCGCGGTGCTGTGACCTGACAATATCCCAGAAAATGTCGATGCGTCACGTCGAAATATTGAACGATCGTATCTCCGATCCCGGCGATCGCCGGCTGTTCGGCAGAATCGCCCACACCCGCCACGTGCCTGTACCATCGGTCCCTGGATCGAATGTCAACGCCGGTTGTTCGGAGCTGTAAGCATTCCCCTGACCTTGAATGAACACGTCGACTGTATATCCGATCGCACCGGGCACCGGCAGCCAGCTCAACGTCGTGATCCGCGGAAAGACATGGAACCCGGCTCCGTCCTCCGGGCTTACCAGTTGCGGCGCTGGGATCGAAGCATCCCGCATGAGACCCGCCGCCAGGGGATTGTCCGGCGCTACCGCGGGATCGAGCGGCGAGGAAATCGGGAACGGCTCATGGACCTTGATGCGCCAGATGCCTCGCCCATAGGTGGCGGCGGTCAGGATCTGGTCGTCGTGATGGAAGACTAAATCCGAAACCACTACGTTCGGCATGTTGCCGGCGACGCTCGCCCAGGACTGGCCGTCGTGCATCCAGACGCCGGTATCGCCGCCCACGAACAAACGGTAGGGCTCGCGTGTCTCGAACGCGAGCGCGTTGTAGACCACATCGGGCAATCCATCGAGCGGACGCCACGTCTCCCCCCTATCCTCGGATTCGAACACATGGGCGTACGGAGCGTCGCTTTCGAGGCTGGTACCCGGAACCCCGCTGGCGGCTACCGTCACCACCACCAGGGAAGCGTCTTTCGGATGCGTGCCGATCCTGGTGATCAGACGCTGCGGAATCGCCGCGTTCGCCAAATTGCCGGACCATGTTACTCCCGCAGTCGGTACTGCGGAAAATCTTTCCCACCGACGTCGCCACGTACATGACTTTGCGGTCTGCCGCGGCGCATTCAATCGCGGATATCGCCGATCCGTCGAACGAGGGCGACACCGGCTTCCAGGACCTGCCGTCGTTATCCGTCCGCCACAAGCGGTTGGTGCCCAGCCAGAGCTTCTTTTTCCCCTTGCGGCGGTTGGGCTCGATTTCGAGCACCGCCAGTTGGCGAAGCTGCTGCTCGTCGCTGGTGATCAGCTTAGGCGAAATGGAGACAGATTTCCATCCCGCGAGTTGCGGGCCGGCAGCCCACGGCTCGCCGCGGCGATGGCGGGAAATGCACAGATCCTGGGTGGAGCCGAACACGTGTTCCTCGTCCGCGGGATCGAATTCGATCCAGCCTCCATCGCCTGAAAGGACGCGCGTGAATTCTCCCAGCCGAGGCACGGCTCCGCCTTGAGTGGCCGGCACGCCGGCAATCAGGGTTCCGTTATCCTGAGTGCCGCCGCCAAATACGCGCGAGTTCGAGGGCGCCACGTCGGCGGCGTAAAACATGGTGGTGACCATCCCGGTCGACCGGTTTTCCCAAGTCTTTCCCCCGTCGACAGTGAGCGCCACGCCGCCATCGTTCGCCGAATAGATCCAGCCCGCCGGATCGATGACCACGGCGTGATGATCGCTATGAACGAAGTTCGGCGGGAACGGATCGCCCGCATTGCCCCGTTGGCCGGTTGTCATCTGGGTCCAGTTCTTCCCTCCGTCTTTGGTGAAGTGCAGGTCGACGGCGCCGCACACCACGAAATTCGGATCGGAGGGATGCACCGCGATGGTGTTGTTGTAGGATAACTGCGCTTCGTGCTCGAAGTGAGATCCGCCGATGGAGTGCCAGCGATCGCCGCCATCGGTGGTGCGAAAAACGCCCAGGCATCCGTGCGATGTGCTGCAAATCTGCGCGTACAGTACTTGCGGATAGGAAGGCGAGATCGTCAGGCTGATGCGGGCGCACAGCTCGCCCGGGGGCAGCCCGCGTTTGAGATGCTCCCACGTTTTGCCGAAGTCCTTGCTGCGCCAGATGCCGTTCTGCGCGCCGCGCGGCTCAATGGCGACATACATCACGTTATGTTCGGTGGGATGAAACACGACGGAATAGCAGTTATAGCTTCGAATCCCCCAAGTGGTATTGGGCTGAAGGCCTTGTGCACCCTCGTCCTGGTACAGCGCGGCGGGCAGGCTCTCGTCGTTGGAAACGGCGCCCAGCGCGACACGGAAGACCTTGTGTTCGTCCTCGGAAAAGGCGATAGTGCCGATGCGGCGGGGAATCTGCGCGCGCGCCTCCGGCTCCAGCTCCCCTCCGCCCGGCGCGGTGAAATACGGAGTCCAGGTGAGACCCCCATCGGCTGTTTGATAGACGCCGCTGCCGGGATAACTATCCGAGGAAAGGTTGCCCTCGCCCGTTCCGCAGATCACGCGAGTGCTGTCGCTGGGATCGATTGCCAGCGCGCCGATGTTCTGGTTCAAGTATTTCGGCCAGCAGGAAGTCCAGTGGAGACCGGCGTCGACGGTTCGCCAGACACCCCCCGCGGCAGCGCCGGCGAATAAATGACTCTGATTCTTCGGATCGATCAGCAGGCACGTCACTCGCCCTGCGAAATTCGACGGACCCGCTTCCTCCCAATTCAAATTCGGAACATGGACGAACTTCTCCTGATGCAGCCAAAAATCCTCAAGCGCGGCCGGCATCGCGTCGCGCAAAGGAAATGTCGACCGCCGGAGAAAGAAGTGCGAGCGTTCTTTATGAGGATCGGCAATAAGATGCCGGGGCCGTTTTCCCATGGTTGTCAAAAAAAGGGCGGCAGGTCTCGCCACCCTTTCGTTTCGAAATTTGAAGCTTAAGCCATGACCGGAGTCGTGGGCGGCTGAGTGGTAGGCGGGACTTTGACGGCCGGTTTCTTTTTCGGAGCAGGCTTCTTAACGGCCTTCTTCACGGCTTTTTTCGGCGCGGGTTTTTTCGCGGCGGTTTTTTTGACTGGTTTCTTGGCTGCTACCTTTTTTTTGGGAGCTGCCTTCTTCGATGCGGCTTTTTTTACGGCTTTTTTCTTTTTTGCCATTCAAATCTCCTCTTTGTACTCGGTCTTCTGCGGAAGACGATTGTCACCAGTGTAATCGAAAGCGATCGAAGTACCAATCGTCATCACGCTTCCGGACAGAAAATATTTCGCGCCGCCGCGCGCCGACGTCGCCGTCCATCAGCAGCGTCATCGCTTGTCCAAACCCGGGGAACCGGCGGAGGCTCGAAACCACTTTGGCCAGCCTCTCCGGGTTGAAATGCACAAACGCCAGGCGAAGCCGGTTATGCAGATATTGCGGCCAGCCCACCGGAAACGGCGACGCCTTCCGAAAACGGTGGCGCACCACAACCTCCGGTACAACCCGCAACTCATAGCCGAGCAGCCACAATCGCAGGGAAACTTCGTTGTCGACATTGCCGCGCTGATGCAAGCCGCCATCCCAGCCTCCGCCCCTCCTCTCGAACACATCGCGGCGCATCGCCAGGCAGCAGCCCGGCAGGATCGGGACCGCCGCCGGCGCCTTGGGTTTTCGCCGCAGCCACTTTACTTCCATTTGGGGACCCTGGAACCGGATTCCCCAGCCGATCACGCCGTCGTTTTTCCATTTCGCGATACCCGGCGCGACGGCCCCCACCCGCGGGTCTTCCAGTTGGTCTATTAAAGGACGCCACCACCCGCTGTCCAGACCCAGGTGCGCGTCGGCGAAGATCAGGATCTCCCCACGCGCCTGCTGTCCTCCGAAATTGCGCGCCTTTGCCACCCCCAGCTCGCTAGCGCGATGCACCCGCACCCGCCCGCGGCGTGCGAGACCGGCCGCGGATTCATCGGTGGACCCGTCGTCCACCACGATAATTTCCGCAGTGCCCGGCAGGGTGTCCGTCAGATTCTCCACCGTGCGCCTCAGAAACGATCCTTCATTCCGGCTGATCACCACCACGCTGATCCGCTGACTATTTCGCACTTGTGGACCATGTCCCCAGGCTTACGCCAGGGGTTATAACTCCGTCCGTGAGGGCGGGGATTGCGCGCGTGTAGGGCGGCCAATTTTGGCTGCAGCAGCGTTTCACGCGGCTCCTTGACTGCTCAAAAGAATCGCTACTTCGCACTGCCGCTCTCCTGCAGCCAGATGTTCCCGGTCAACTCCGGAAACGCGAACACCACCCGGCCTGCCCCGCTGGACAGACCCACCAGGTATCCTTCCGACGCAAGCCCCCGCAAGGATTGCCGCGCCGAATGAAGATGCCGGAGCGCGAACGGATCGCCCTTGGGCTTGCCGGTACCCGCGTCGATCGGCTGGCCCCACAAACATCGGAATCCGTCCCGCTCCGACATAAAATAGAGCACCTTGCCGTTGGGCGACCAGCCCGGATTCTGCGCCACCGAAGTTCCATCCGTGATGGCGATCCAATCCGCTTGCGCCGCGGGCCGTTCGCGATTCAACGGGGCGATCCAGATCCGCGTGGTTTTCGCCGCGCCCTCCACCGAATGGAACGCAATCCATTTTTCGTTGGGCGAAAAGCGCGCGCCCGACAGCACCGAGTCCGGCCCTGCCCGCAAGGCCAGCTTGATGACCTTCCGCTGCTTCACATCGAACGTCAGCAGGTCTTCATCCTTCACCGGTTCGTACAGAATGAAGTTGCCGTCGCGCGAAATTCCCGAGATCGTCCCGCAATGTTCGCAGACCCTTTCCTGCATCCCGCCGGCCGCCGGCATGGTCAGTAGATCGAAGGTCCGGTTGGTGTATGCGACTCGACTCCCGTCCCCGCTGATCGCCGCGCTGGCCAGCAGAGTTGGACTGGAAACCAGACGCCGCGTGCGCCCGCCCTCCAGGTCTTTCAGCTCCAGGCCCCAGGCGCCGGAGGAGGACGTAATGAACAGCAACTGCCGCCCGTCGGCGCTGATCGAAGGCGCCCATTCGGTGGAGATGGCATTCGTCAGCTGCGTCATCTCGCCGTGCGGCATACCGCGGTCCGCATCCACCGCGATGTTCCAGATGTCGTAGTTCACCACCTGATCGGAAAACGCGATCCTCTCCACATCGGTCGCGGCCGCCCACGCCGGATGCGCCTGCCGTCCTGGTCCCCTGGTGACGCGTCGCGCGGCCGATGTGAACACTCCCTCAGGCGTCAGATCGGCTTCCCACAAGTTAGACGAATCGCCCTGCGTGCTGCCGAACACGGCGCGGCTCCTCACCGGTCCGATCCACTCCAGCGGCCATTCCGTGCCCAGTTGCCGGACTCCGATCAGCCCTTGCTCGCGCAGTCTGGGGAATCCGCCGGTTTTCTTGACCTCACCGCTGTCAATGGGCAGCGACCAAAAATCGTACTCTTTTGGGTTCCCGACGTCTTTCC
Source organism: Bryobacterales bacterium (assembly GCA_963813145.1). Lineage (GTDB taxonomy): Bacteria > Acidobacteriota > Terriglobia > Bryobacterales > Bryobacteraceae > Palsa-187. The sequence continues at coordinate 307,617 of CAWEXX010000004.1, read as the reverse complement.
ATCCCCTGACCAGCAGCCGGTCGCCCGACGGGGACCAGGACGGGTAGAAAGCGGCGCCCATTTCCGGATGGATCCGCCGCGGCTGCCCTCCTCCGGCCTCCACAATGAACACGGCCGTCGAGCCCGACGAGAGCGGGCCATCGGCTCTGCCGGTCCAGTAAGCGATCCAGCGGCCGTCGGGCGAGAATCGGGGATTGCGGCCGCCCGGCACCAGCAGCAGCGGGTCCCCGCCCAGGGTGGGAACCATATAGATTCCGCCGCCGTCCTTCTCGGACCGGAATGCGATGTGGGTTCCGTCGGCGGAAAAACTGGGATCGGTTTCGTCGGCGGGATCGTGCGTGAGGCGAATCGGTTCCCGAGCCCCCAGCTGCTGCAGCCAGATATCGAGATTGTCGTCGCTGCCCCGGTCGGAGGAGAACGCCAGAAAGCGCGCGTCTCTGGAAAGCGCGGGGTAGTCGTTCAGCCCTTTGGTCGCGGTCAGCCTCTGGTATACCGGCTCGACGGCGGCTTTCGCGGGCGGAGCGGCGAATCGAAATACAGCCGCAGTGAGGATCGCGCCGGCTACCAGGCCCAACGCCGGAAACAGCCATCGCGGGCTCACCTTTTGAGCAGGCGCCGCAGCGGTCGCGCGAACCGGAGAATCGATATCCTTTAAGATGTCCTCCAGCATCAGGCGGATGTCCGTCATGTTCTGCCAGCGATCCGCAGGTTTCTTTTCGAGGCACTTCCCGATCAGCCGCTGGAGGGCAGGTGGCGTATCCGGCGCGAGTTCACCCAGCGGCGCCGGCTGACGCTCCAGCACGGCGGCCAGCGTCCCCATTTCGGTATCGCCATGGAAAGCGCGCGTGCCCGTCAGCATCTCATAGAGCACGGAGCCGAACGAGAACAGATCCGAACGCGAGTCCACGTTCTTCCCCTGCGCCTGCTCGGGCGACATGTAGTACACCGTGCCGACGGTATGGCCTGGCTTGGTGAGAGAAATCTCCGCCGTATTCTCCTCAGCCGCCTTTCTCTGCTTGGCCAGGCCGAAGTCCAGAACTTTAACCAGGCCGCGCTCGGTAACCATCACGTTTCCCGGCTTGAGATCGCGATGGACGATTCCAGCCTCGTGGGCCGCCGCCAATGCGTCCGCCATCTGGATGGCATAAGCGACCGCCATGCGCCGGGGGATTCCTTTTTCCCCGATCAGCGGCCGCAGCGTACCGCCCGCGATGCGTTCCATCACGATGAAATCGATGTCCGCTTCCCGGCCGACTTCGTAAACCGTCACGATATTAGGATGGTTGAGCGCGGACGCCACCTGCGCCTCGCGTAGAAATCTCACGCGCGTCTCTTCATCGATGAGACCCGGAGCCAGAACCTTGATCGCCACCGTGCGATGCAGCACCTGGTCCGTAGCCTCGAACACGACGCCCATCCCCCCGGCGCCAAGAGACTGCAGGATCACATAGTGCCCCAGCGTGGCTCCAGCCGCGAGCGCGGCCGCGAAATCGATCGTTTTCGTAGGCGCCGCCGACAGCAGCCGGTCGACCTCATCCCGAGTCGCCTGGTCCCCGCAGTGCTCATCGAGAAACCGTCTGCGCGCCCCGGGCTCGAGCCCAAGGACCGCATTGTACAGTTCTCTAGGCGATCGCATCATGCGTGGTCCGAACAGTTTACCAGATGAAAAAAGAATATTGGCCGCCGATGAACACAGATAATACGCGGGCAAACGCTCGCAATCTTTCAACCAACATCTGAGCGCCCACATCCTTAACTGAGCCGCGACCGTCAGGGAGCGGGCAGACGAGGCAAGCAATGCCAGGATTCTTCACAAGGCAACTCCCCCCTTTTCAACCACCTCCCGTTTCCACTCGCTCCCTCCCCACTCCCCCGATGCTATTAATCACTCGAAGGAAATATATGTCGACTCCTAATCGAGCTCTTAGCAATCAAGCCAACGCCCAACACTCCACCGGCCCCAAATCCGTCGAAGGCAAACGAAAATCCTCCCTCAATGCCCTCCGTCACGGACTCACCGGCCAAATCGTCGTCATGCCCACCGAGGACCTCCAAGCCTACCAGCGCCACCTGGAGTCTTTCACTGAAGAATGTCGTCCCAAAGGCCCAATCGAAGCCCATCTGGTCCAAGCCCTGGCCGACACCTCCTGGCGACTCAACCGCGTGGCCGCCCTGGAAACCAATGTCCTGACCCTAGGCGTCGCATCCGAATCCGGCCCCCTCATCGGCGCTCCGCAGCAAATCCAAGACGCCCTGGCCATCGCCGCAGCGCTAGAGAGCCAATCGAAAGCCTTGTCGAACCTGAGCATGCATAGCCAGCGCCTCTCCCGTCAATTCGAACGCACCGTAGCGCAGCTTAACGACCTCCAGAAAACCCGCCGCGAGCAGGAAGAGGAGGATCTGGAAGACCTCCTCGACGTCGTCGAGATGTTTGAGTGCAAAGGAGAAAAGTTCGACCCCTCGGCCCATGGCTTCGTTTTTTCAGACCCGCAAATCACCGCAGGCATGCGCGCCCGCAACCGCGAAAACCTGGTCAGTAAAGCCATCTTCTACCGCGGCCAATCCGCCGCCTAATGGAAAACTCCATTAGCCGCGTCTTCAGAGCCGCGACCTGCGGGAGCGGTCTTTCAGCAAAGGCGACGGGCAATGAATTGTGGACGTTTGCCCGCATGCTGACGCATCGCGGTTCAGCGAGGCTGCGCCTTCAGCTCGGCTCGAAACTTTTCGGCTTTTTCAGGCTGACCCAGCGCGTCGTACACGCTGACCAGATCCTCGCGGGCTCTTTGGAGGTAAATCGACGACGGATTCGTTTGCTTGCTCAAGATCGCGTACCCGGTGGTGATGTGACTTTCCGCTTCTTTGAATCGATGCTCGCGAACCATCGCGCGCCCCAGCTTGATTTGCGCGATTCCGATGTTTAGATGATCCGCGGGCAGCGTGTCCGTGAAAACCTGAATGGCTTCTGTGTAAAGCTCCTCGGCCCGGGCGTTCTCGTTGCGCGCCATGTAGACGCCCGCCAGATTGGAGAATGCGATGCCAATCAGATAGTGATGATTGTTGTACACCGCTCTATAAATATCCGCCATGCGGCGAAAACGCGCCTCGGCGTCGGCGTATTGTTCCCGGGCCATCGCTACGTTCCCAAGCTCATTCAGCGTCGAGGCGACCTGCCGGCTTACCGGGCCGAATGCCCTCTCCTCGATCGGGAGCGCCTGTTCCAGCACCTGGACAGCTTCGTCGAGCCGCTTCTCGTATTGCAGCGTCCGGCCGAGAACGGTCAGATTGTGCGCCGTCTGCGGGTTATCGGGACCGAAGTATGCCAGGTTGATTTCGAGCGCCTGCCGCTGGAGTTTTTCCGCTTCGCTGTAATAACCCAGGTCCTGTTGAACCGCGCCGATATTGATCAGATCGTCCGCGACCAGCGGGTGCCGGTCGCCCAGGAGTTGCCGGTGAATCTGAAGCACCCGTCGAAACAAGGAGTCGGCGGTCGTGTACCGGCCCGCGTAGAAATGCACGCTGGCCAGCTCATTCAGGCTGGCGGCAAGATCCGTATTGACCGAGCCCGGGATCGAGCTGAGCCTCACGGCCTCTTCCAGCACCGGAACGGCCTGGTCATACGACCCGCGTTCTTCCAGCACTCGGCCCAGCGCGGTGGTAGCCTTCGCCAGCGCGGGATCGTTTCGCGGCGCGTGCCGCTTCGCCATGGCAAGACCTTCGCGGACCAGACGCTCCGCTTCCATAAGCTGGCCCTGGTCTACCCGCAGAAGGCCCAGCGACACCAGGCTGTCCGCGGTTTCAGAGCTGTCCTTTCCAAACAGCGACTGACGCCGCTCCAGCCCGGACCCGAGCAGCGAATCCGCGCGGTCGAGTTTCCCCAGCTTCTGGTAAATGCCTCCGAGGGTTTGATAAAGCTCCGCTTGCACGGCCGGCTCGCTATTGAGGGACTGCGCTTCCTGGACGCCGCGATCGAGCAGAGTAATCACGCGCAGACTGTCGGCGGGCCCGGCATCTTTATCGCCTCCGTTAAACAGATTAAGCATGAAGCGCTGAATGCGCTGCGCCCGCGCCGCCTCCGCCAGCGCCCGATTGCGAGCGATGGTCAGGCGGAACGTGAAGAACGCCACCAGGCCGATGACCAGCGCGATCACCATCGCAGCGGCGGCAACGGCGCGCCGGTTGCGCGCCACAAATTTGCGAACGCGGTAACGCAGTGTGTCGCGCTGCGCCTCCAGCGGCTCACTCTTCAGGTAGTGATCGATATCCCGGATCAGCGCGTCCACGGAACTGTATCGGCGCTCCGGATCCTTGTGCATCGCAGTGAGGCAGAGCACGTTCAGGTCGGTCACGGACGACGGTTTTTCCGGCTCCTTTTCAATAATGATTCTCTCGGCCTCGCCGGGCGTCCGGGTGGAAAGATCGAAGGGAAGCTTTTGCGCCAACAGTTCATAAAGGACCACGCCGAGCGAATAAACGTCAGTGTAAATGCCCACGCGCTCGCCGCGGATCTGTTCGGGTGCGGCGTAAGCGGGCGTCATCAACCGCAATCCGGTGCGCGTCAGATCGGCGGCCGAATCAAAACTGTCGAGCTGCTTCGCGATCCCGAAATCCAGCAGCCGAACTCCTCCGTCCGGCCGCACCAGGATGTTGGACGGCTTCAGGTCCCGATGAATCACCGCATGCAAATGAGCATGCTGGACGGCTTCGCACACTTTGCGGAAAAGCTCCAGCCGCTCCCGGATGGAGCATTCGCGCTGCCGGCAATACTCGGTGAGCGGAACGCCTTCGACGTACTCCATGGCGAACCAGGGGGTCCCGTCGGGCAGGCTGTCGGCGTCATAGAGCCGTGCGATCGACGCGTGATTGAGCTGGGCGAGCGTCCGCTGCTCACTGGCGAAGCGCTCGCGGCGCGCGGGCGAGAGCCAGGCATCGCGCAGGATCTTGATAGCCGCGAGGCTGCCCAGGTCGTGGCGCTCGGCCAGATAAACGACGCCCATCCCTCCTTCGCCCAGCATCCGCAGGATGGAGTATGGTCCGACTTGCCGGAAAGGAAAAGAATGTCCCGCATCCAGGACCTGGCTGGCGACTTGTCCCACGTCGCGATCAAGCATGGACGCGCCTTTGGCATCCTCATCGATCATCGAAAGCACTTCCCGCATGAGGGTGACGTCGCCGGCGCATTCGCGGTCGAGAAACCCTTGCTGATCGGCCCGGGGAAGGTCCACCGCGCCGTTGAACAGAGCCTGGATCCGGGTCCAGCGTTCGCTGTTCATTGCTGGCGCAGAGTGTGGGCCAGCCAGGCTTTGGCCGCCCGCCAGTCGCGAAGGATGGTTGCTTCGGACACGTCGAGCAATTGCGCGATTTCGACAATCTCGAGGCCCCCGAAGAATCGGCTCTCCACCATCATGGCCTGCCGGGGTTCGACGCGCGCAAGCTCATCCAATGCGCTGTCGAGCCCGAGCAGCTCCTGTTCACAAGCAACCGGGGAGAGCGATTCGTCGAAGGTGACGAAGCTGGCTCCCTGGCCGCCGCGTTTGCCTGCGTGGCGGCGGCGCGCCGCTTCGACCAACACTTGCCGCATGGCTCGCGCCGCGATCCGCTTGAAATGGAGCTGCGAGGTGTTCGCGACGCCGGGAGAACTGGCCAGTTTCAACCAGGCCTCGTTGACCAGCGCCGTGGGATTAAGGGTCGCACTGGGATCGCCGCGCCTTACCGTGGAAGCCAACCGGCGCAGTTCCTCATAGGTGATGCTGAACAGGTAATTCAGTTCCGCGCGCTCTGATTGCTGAGTCACAATCCGGATTTCAGATTACCACGCGAGGTGAAAACGTGAGTACTGACCTCATGCGTGGCGGTTCCCGCTGGCACACGTCGACAGGCGAAAGCGTCCGTCCCACCCGGTGATGGCGCAGGCGGTTTCGACCGCGATTGCGGTCTATGTTGTGGCGTACGCCTCCAGGCGTGCCGCATCGACAGTCGTGTCGATGTGTCTTTCCAGGCTCACGGAAACAAAAGCCGAACGTCGACACGACTGTCGACGCGGCACGCGTAGACGCGTGCGCCACAATAGCTAATGACTGATGGGCAGGCGCTTTCGCGGGTCCACTCGCGTCCAGAAGATTGCCGACGCTACATAGAGGCCTCCCATGATGATCAATGGTGTTTGCCAGTTGGAAAAGTGCGTGACCACCCAGCCGGTCAGGACCGGGCTGAGAATGGATCCGATCTGCCCGGTGGTGTTCATGGCTGCGCTGAGGACTGCGGTGTGCTCGCCGCCGATGTCGATACATGCCGCCCAACTGGCGCTCAACGTGAACATCGAGGCAGCGACGGACACCGCGATCAGGGATGCCGCCATCACGGGAGTGGTGGAGACAACCGAGCCGAACATGGCCGCTCCCGCCACCGCGTAACCCGCAACGGCGACACCGGAGCGGCCGAGCCGGAGGCCGAAACGGCGAGTCATGAAGTCTGTGACCGCTCCGCCGCTGATGTCGCCAAACACGCTCAAGAGCAGAGGTAAGCCCGAGAAGAAACTGAGTGACTCCTTCTGAAACCCTCGCTGCTCCGCCAGATAGGTGGGCAGCCAGGTCATCACGAAGTAAGAACCGTAGCTGTTCGAGAAATAAGCGAGGCAAAGAAACCACACGTCCGGCGATTTGCCGAGAGCGCGCCAAACATCTTTCCCGGCGTGTTTGTGCGCGGAGATGCGGCGGCCGGTCTCGATCAACTCGGCTTCGGCGGCGTTGACCCCGGCGTGGTCGCGCGGCTCGTCGCAGAACCAGCGGAACCATGCGGCGGCCCAAACGAATCCAACCGCGCCACACGCAGCGAAGATGGTCCGCCAGGACATATAAGGAAGCATCGCGGCCACCAGCAGCGGCGTAAGCCCGCCGGAGAGATGTGCCGCCGCGAAAAAGAAGCCCTGCGCGCGGCCTCGCTCGCTCACAGGCGTCCAGCGGGAAAACGCGAGGGCCGCGTTCGGCCATGCGCCGGCTTCTCCGGCTCCGAAGAGAAACCGGATGACCAGCAGGCTGGCGTAGTTCCAGGCCAAGGAAGTCGCGATGGTGAAGCAGGACCACCAGACCACGATCCGTGTAAGGACGCGGCGCGGTCCGATGCGCTCGCCCCACCACGCGGTCACGATTTCGAAGGCGGCGTAGGCGACCGCGAAGGCGCTGAACACGAAACTCATTTGAATCTTGTTCAGGCTAAGGTCGCGGGCGATTTCGGGAGCGAGGATGGAGATGCAAATCCGGTCCAGATAGGTGACGGCGGCCAGGGCGAGCAGGAAAGCGGCGGCTCGGTATCGGGTATGAGTCGGGTGCATTTTGAAGGGACTAGCGGTTTAAAAGAATGCGGCGAAGTGCTTCAGATAAGTTTATAATGACCTCCGGTGAGGAAATGAGAAGAATTGTATATCTGACTCTGGCCGCGGGCTGCGTTGGCATCCAGTGCCGGGCGCAGTTGCCTGAGGGCGCCGGGAAAGCGACGGTTCAAAAGGCGTGCGGCGGGTGCCATGCCGCTGAACTGGTGCTTGGCAAGGCCATGGGCAGGGCGCAGTGGAACACCTTGGTCGCTGACATGGTGACGAAGGGCGCGAAAATCGGCGACGCGGAGTTCACGCAAGTCGTCGACTATCTCGCGACCAATCTAGGACCAGGGTCCGCTCCCGCGGCTGGCGGACGCGGCCGAGGAGCCCGCGGCGGAGGTGGCGCTGGTGCAGCCGCGCCGCTTGACGCGCATGTGGTCGATGCCACCGGCGCGGATCGGGGCAAGACTGTCTATTACGCGGAGTGCATCACCTGCCACGGCCCGAAAGCGCGCGGAGGCGGCGATGGCGTTCCCGAAAATCAAAAAGGTCCCGACCTGGTTCGCAGCATCCCCGTCCTGCACGACCGCTACGGGAATACGATCGGTCCGTTTCTCAAGAAGGGGCATCCCATGCAGAGCGGCAGGGCGAGCAGCAGCCTCACTACTGCGGAGGTGGCGGATCTTTCCCATTTCCTGCACCAGAAACTTTACGACACGCTGCGCAGCGGACCATATTCGCAGGTGCTGAACGTCCTTACAGGGGACGCTGCCGCCGGGCGCCGCCTATTTCAACGGGGCCGGGAAATGCAGCGGCTGCCATTCGCCGACGGGCGATCTGGCAGGGATCGCGAAAAGGCTCGACCCGCCTTCGCTGCAACAGCAGTTCGTGTTTCCGCAAGGCGGAGGCCGTCGCGGGCGCGGTGGACGCGGAGCGCCGAGTACTGCCAAACCCACCACGGTCACCGTAACTCCACCAACGGGCGCCGCCGTTACCGGCGTGGTGATCGAGCTCGACGATTTCAACGTGTCGCTGCGAGACAATTCCGGCGAATACAAAAGCTGGAAAAGAACGCCGGGCCTCAAGGTGGAAAAGCACGATCCATTCCAGGCTCATATCGACTTGCTCGACCAATACACCGACAAAAATATTCACGATGTCGTCGCTTATCTGGAGACACTGAAATGAGGTTCGTAACAACGACCGCCCTGTTGTCAGTCGCGATGCTTGGCCAGGGACTCGATCCGGCAAAGCTGAAGCAGCCCCCCACCGACTCCTGGCCGACATATAACGGCGACTATTCCGGCCGACGCTTCAGTCCGCTGACGAAGATCAACGCGTCGAATGTCGATTCGCTGAGCCTCGCCTGGGTCTACCGGGTTCCTGGCGGAAGCGGCGCGATCAAAGCCACGCCCCTGGTTGTCGACGGCGTGATGTACTTCACCGTTCCAGACCACGTGTGGGCCATCGACGCGCGAACCGGCCGCGAAATCTGGCACTTTGCGTGGGAATCAAAGGGCGGCATGCACATCGGAAATCGCGGCGTGGGAATATCCGCGAACTGGCTCTTCTTCGAAACTCCAGACTGCCATCTTGTGTCTCTCAACATGACCACCGGCAAGGAGCGCTGGCGGCAGCAGATTTGCGATCCCGATCAGATGTATTTCGGTTCCATGGCGCCCGTGATCGTCGGCAATCACGTCATCGTGGGCGTCAGCGGCGACGATCTCGACATTCCCGGGTATCTGGAATCGCGAGATTCCGAAACCGGCGACATGCAGTGGCACTTCAACACGACACCCAAGGCAGGTGAACCGGGATCCGAAACCTGGCCCAGCGTCGAGGCCGCAACACACGGCGGCGGCATGACGTGGCTCTCCAGCACTTACGACCCCGAAATGAAAACCATTTTCTTTGGCACGGGGAATCCTCAGCCGGTCATTGCGGGGAAGGGCCGACTGGGCGACAACCTCTATACCGAATCGATTGTCGCGGTCAATGTGGACACCGGGAAGCTCAGATGGCATTTCCAGCCATCGCCGCACGATACTCACGATTGGGATGCCATTCAAACCACCGTGCTGATCGACGGCACCATCAACGGACAGCCCAGAAAACTGGTGGCGCAGGCCAGCCGCAACGGCTATTTCTTCGTGCTCGATCGGACGACCGGCAAGAACATCGTGACCTCCGAATTCGTGAAAACGAATTGGGCCAAGGGACTCGACGCGAAAGGCCAGCCTATTCCGAATCCCGCCAAGGAGCCGCAGACGGACGGCGCGCTCGTGTCGCCGAACCAGGGCGGCGCCGCCAACTGGCCGCCTCCGAGTTACAGTCCGCAAACCGAGCTGTTCTACATCAACGCGACCAGGGCGTTCAGCATTTACTACATCTACGATACCGATGAGAAGCCCGAAGGCTGGGCCGGGAACGATCGCGGAGGCTGGTCCGAATCCATGCTGGAAGCGATCGATTATAAAACCGGCAAGGTCCGATGGAGCCACAAATGGGAGGGCGCGGGCGGGCGCGGAGGTGTGTTGAGCACAGCAGGCAATCTGGTGTTCGCCGGCGATCCCGCTAATAACCTGGTCGCGGTGAACGCGGCCACGGGCGCGCCGTTATGGCACGTCAATCTCGGCAGTGGGCTCAGCAACGGGCCGATCAGTTACGAGTTGGATGGGACTCAGTATTTGGTGGTCGCGGCTGGGGACACGATGTACGGGTTCGCGATGCTTAGGAAATAACTCCTGGTAGCCGGTATCAGCGAGTTCGAACCCCGACAGTTATGGAGGGGTCTTTCGCAAAACGCCTTTGAGTATACTCGTGACATGACCCGTCGCGATCTGCTCCGCGCCTCGCTCGCGCTCCCCTTCGCCCTCCAAGCCGCTCCTCGTAAATGGCAGCTAGGCTACAACACTTATTGCCTCCGCTTCCAGCGTTGGAACGACCGCCAGCTCTTCGATTACGCCGCTAAACAAAAACTCGACGCCATCTTCCTTCAGGATTCCCTAGACCCCGCCGTCCGCGATCCCAAACACTGGGCCGAAGTGAAAGCTTGGTCCAAAGACACCGGCCTCCACCTCGAAACCGGCGGCAGCGCGCTCACCGGTGCAGTCAATCCCAAGACCCCCGATGCCCGCCCGAAGACGATCGCTGAGCTTCGCATGAATATCGACCGCGCCGCAGCCATGGGCTCTCCCATCGTCCGCACCTTAGTCGCGGGCGACCGCTATGCCCTCCCCGACGGCCCTCTCGACCGCATCATTGAAAGCGCCGCCGGAGTCCTTCGCGAAGTCCGCTCCCAGGCCATGGATCACGGCATAAAGATCGCCGTAGAGAATCACAAGGAGCTGCAAGCCTGGGAAACCCGCACGCTCATCGAAACCGCCGGCAAGGAATTCGTCGGCTCCTACCTTGACACCGGCAACCCCGTCTTCGTCGCCGAGGACCCCATGACTACGCTCGAAGAACTCGGCCCCTACGCCGTCACCTTCCACCTGCGCGATTCAGTCGTGTACGAAACCCCCGGCGGCATCGCCATTCAGTGGGTCCCGCTGGGCGAAGGCACGAACGATTTCAAAGCCATCGTCGCGCGGGCTGCCGAAATCCTATCGCCCTCGGTCTATATTTATTGCAAGCCGATCACCGCGCGACCACCGGTCGTGCTCCCGGTCTACACCAACGAATTCTGGTCAAAATACTTCCCCAGAGCGCGCTCCCGCGACCTGGCAAGATTCCTCGCCCTGGCCAAACGCGGCAAGCCCTACGACCAGCCCCACGTGATGGAAGACGTCAACGGCCAGCGCGAAAAATTCATGGACGCCCTGAAAATCCAGCAAATGGACCACATGGAACGCAGCCTGGACTACTGCCGCAAGTCCCTGGACCTGGGCGCCCGCTGGCGTGCCTAAAAAGGAAAACGGCTCCCCAGCCGAGACTGGAGAGCCGTATTCTGACTACCTGTCTTCTCAGAAGTAGAAGCGCAACGAGAGTTGCAGCGCGCGGACCAACCCCGTTTTGCTGGTGATCTCGCCGAACTGGCTGGAGGTCGGGTTCAGGTTCGGCCCGCTCAGGTTGGGATGGTTGATGAAGTCGTACGCCTCTGCGCGGAACTGGAATCCATATCGCTCGTTAACCTTGAAGGTCTTGAACAACGAGATGTTCCAATCCTGTAGCCCCGGCTGGTAGACCGAATCGCGCACGCCGGGCGTCAGATTGAACGTGCCGGCCGCAGGCTGCGAAACATTCGCCGTGAAATACTTCACCGAACTGGCGTTGCCGCTTGGTCCGGCGAAAGCTCCGGTATTGATGTTCACCGGTCCGCTCAGATTCCAGAACTGGCCTTCCGAGCCGCAACCGAAGCTGCCGAACTCTCCTACGCCCGCGAAGTCGTTGTTGGTGCCGATGCCGCACGGCGAGCCGGTCTGGAACTGCGCGGTTCCGGCGATCGACCATCCGCCCGCCCATTTATTGTTCTTAAGGAACGGAATCGCATAGATGTAGTTGATGATCAGAACGTGGCGCGTATCGTACTCCGACGGACCCCACAGATTGCTGGTGTTGTACGTATCCGGGACGATGTCGCGATAGTTCGATCCGTCATCCATGCTCTTGGCGAGCGTGTAGCTCAGGCCAAAGCTGGACCCGTTGGTGTATCGACGCTCCCAGGTAAGCTGGAAGGCTTTATACGTCGAGTTCACCACGCTCTCTTCTTCCTGGATGGCCGCGAATCCTTTATATGGCCGCAATTGGTTCACGTTCATTCCCGGATTCGAGAGCAAAGCGCCCACGGTAGGCTCGTTGATGTCATACACCTGCCATCCGTTCAGGCCGCGGTGTCCTACGTAGGCGGCCGTCAGCACGGAATGCAGGAATAGCTGCCGCTGCACCGTCACATTCCAATTCCACGCCTGCGGCGGCTTCAGGTTCGGATTGAGCGTCGTGATGGTCAACGGAGCGGCCGTCGTGCTGGTCAGCGCTCCGCCGGGGTTGTCGACGGAAACATTGTTCACCGTGACAAACGGCTGGAAGGGCGAATTCCCTCCGGGGAAGACGTTGTCCAGCAGGCCCATGCGGGTCACGAAATTGCCGATGCCCGCGCGCAGCACCGTCTTATCGTTCATCTGGTAGGCGACGCCGACCCGCGGCTGCCAGTTGTTCGTCCTGGCAACGTAGCTCTTGTTGAGGTTCGGAGCGAACAAGGAGGTGCAGGAAGCTCCGTCACACTGATTGGCGGTAGCCGGGGTGGCCGCCAGCACGCGACCGACCGCGGCTTGCGGAAACGAGCTGTATCCCGGAATCACAACGCCGTTATACGGGTTTCCCGTGCCAAGTACCACGTTGCCGGAGCTGTTCACCGTCACAGCCTGGCTGGGATTGTAGAGTGCGCCGTCGAAGTAGTCGGCATTCGCCCAAAGTGGGTGGAAGCCCTGGATATTTGTCCAGCGGAGTCCATACTCAACGTGCAGTTTGTTATTCACCTTCCAGGAATCCTGAGCGAAGGCCTCATTCACCGAGGAGCGCCATATGGTGAGAGCGCGAGGGCCGATTTCGGTATAGCTGTCGGCCAAGCCGAGCGCGAGGTTCGCCAGCCCAACACCCGAGGTGGCTCCCAGTCCCGTCCGGGCGTCGGTGAACGTGAAGGTGCCGTTCTGGTTGCTTGCGCCGCCGGGAACTGTGGCCACATTGATCTGGTCGCCGTCGTTTTCACCGGAATACTCGGCGGCGTATCCGAATTTAAACGTGTGATTGCCCCAGACCTTCGTTAGCGTGTCACCGTAAGTCCAGATGGGGCCCGAGGAGTGCGATGGATATGGGCCGCCGGCCAAACTGGAAAAGTTCGGTACATTTACCGTCGGAATCTTGTCCGGTTCGTCCTTGCCGTTGGGAAGCAGGAATGGGTAGTTGATCCCAAAGACGCTCCGGTGGAAGCCGTTCAGAGCTGTGTTGACGGGAATGTAGACATCGTCAATGCTCAGGGTGAGTCTGACCTCATTCACCATCGTCGGGCTGATGGTCGAAATCAACGACAAAGTGGTGGTCTGATTAGGCCGGTTGAAGAATTTGCCGGTGAGACCCGAACCCTGATCGAACGGCTGATATTCGAAGTAGGAGACATCGGTCCGACGCGCGATGATCTTGTTCTTGGGGTCCACAATGATGTCGAAGTCGAGCGTACCCTTGCGCTGGTTGATGGGATGCGGCGCCGTCGCAATCCAGTTAAGGGTTCCCACCTGGAAGCCCGCCGTAGGCGCGGGGTAGGCGCTCAAAATGGCTGCGCCGTTGTGGCTCAACTGGGTGAGCGGAATCACATTATTCGGAAAGGGGACGCAACTGGCGCTGCCTAGCGTTGCGCATGTCGTGGGATTGTAGACTACCGTTCCCGTCTTATAAAATGGGTTCGGGCTGAGCAGCGCGCTGAAATCGCCGTTGCGCATCGCCGCCGTCGGAACCGCCAGGTCGTTGAAATCGCCTAACCGGTAACGGATCCAGTCTTCCGCAACAAAGAAGAAGAATTTCTGCCGGAACTTGTCTGGCATTCCCTTCACCCACACCGGACCGCCGATCGTGCCGCCAAAATTGTTATACCGGAGCGGCTGGGTGAAGTTCGTGACCGTGCTCTGATTGCGCGTCCACGTGTTGGAGTTCATCGCGGAGTTCCGCAGATACTCGTAAACGCCGCCATGGAAATCGGTCGTGCCGCTCTTGCTCACCAGGCGGATCTGCCCACCCGCTGCGCGTCCGTACTCAGCCGCGTAATCGGCGGTCATTACCTGAATTTCTTCCGTCGAATCGACGTTCGGCGCGCCGATCACGGCGCCGTTGGCGCGGGTGCGCATTGCGGGCGCGCCATCGATCGTGATCGAGGTATCTTGCGAGCGCGCCCCGTTGACCGAGAACGGATTGCCGGGGGCGACGCCAAAGTTGAAATCGCCCATCGTGCCGCCGGAGCGCATGCCGGGGATCAGCTGCGCCATGTACAGAGGGTCGCGGCCGTTCAGCTCCTGCAAATCGATCTGCTTCCCGGTGACTTCATCCATCACCGCGGAAGAATCCGTCTGCAAAACATTCGCGGCAGCGGTGACCTCTACCGTTTCCGTGGCCGCGCCCACCGCCAGCGCTGCGTCGACCGAAAGGGCGGAGTTTGCATCCAACTTGTTATGGGTACTCGAAAACCTCTTGAATCCCACCGCTTCCACCGTGATGGTATACAAGCTGGGCGGCAAGTTCGCCACCGTATAATACCCGGAGTCGTTTGTAATGACCGAGTGCGCCTCGCCCGTGCCTTCGTTCCGGATGACCACTTTGGCCTTCGGAACCACCGCACCGGATGGATCTTTCGCGAATCCGGCGATGGAGCCGCTATCGGATTGCGCGAAAGCGGCGATTGCGAACAGAACAAAAATCGCAAAACAACTCAAAAACCTAGACTTCCACATGGAACCTCCCTCAAGACCTTGAATGTGACCTGGCTGCATCTGCGCCTTTGTGTGACTGTGCAAATAAGACAGAAAAAGACAAGCAAATAATCGCTAATCTACTGATTAGTATGGAACCTCCTCAAAGACATTGAGTAATGCCGCCTGAATTGACAACGTTTACATTACTTTATAGCAAGTCTTGTCCGCGTGGCAAATGATCTTTCGATAGTTTTCAATACGTTACAAGCATGCCAGATGGCATATATATAAGGCGGTCAATTGGATTATTCAGGAAATAATAGCCGAACTTGTCTCTGCCAAATGGATAATGTAGGGCAGGCTGGCAGCCTGCGGCCGATTGTGGGTGCCCTCTGGGCACGGCCTCCGGATCCATCAGCGGCTAAAAACAAGAAAGGCCGCCACCCGTGAACGGGACGACGGCCCTTTAGTAAAACTTAGCTTTTTCTTAGAACTCCAACCGTAGCGACAACTGCAAGTTGCGCACGTCGCCCGTCTTCATAGAACCGCCATGCGTAAGCATGCGGATAACAAAAAGGCCGCCACCCGCGAACGGGATGGCGGCCCTTTAGTAAAACTCAGCCCTTGTTAGAACTGGAATCGCAACGATAACTGAAGATTACGAACGTCGCCGCTCTTGCCGGTAATCTTGCCGAAAGTCGTGGTGGTCGGGTCGGTCCCTATGCCATTCCAATTCGCGTGATTAAACGTGTCGAACGCTTCTGCCCGGAACTGGAAGTTGACTGCCTCGCGAATAGTGAACTTTTTGAACAAACCCATATTCCAGTTGTTAAAACCAGGGTTGTAAATCACGTTGCGCGCGATGTGACTGGTTACGAACGTATTGGCCGTTGGGGCAGTGAACTGGCCCGACGGAATCGTAATCCACTGGCGTGGATCGGTGGATCCGTTGAGGGCAATCTGCTTGGTGTAGTTGATCGGGCTGCCGTCGTAAGCCCAATACTGAATTGCGCTGCCATTCATGCTTCCATCGACCGTGACGCCCGCGTAGTCCTGGTTACGTCCGATTTGCGTGGGCGTGCCCGACTGCGCTTGGAAGATGCCGCTCAGCTGCCAGCCACCGAGCAACTTGCCCGCCAGATTATTCTGATGGCGGAATATGGGTAGCTCGTAAAGATAGTTGACAATCATGACGTGCCGATCGTCGAAGTCGGAAGCCGACCAGAGCCCATGCGCATCGTAGGTGTCCGGGATAATATCGCGCTGGTTCGAACCGTCGTCCGAACTCTTCGAAAGCGTATAAGCCACGCCGAAGAGAAGCCCATTGGTGAAACGGCGGTTCCAAGCAACCTGCAGCGAGTTGTAACGGGAACTCGCCACGTTGTCGGTTTCGCGAATTGAGTTGTAGCCTTTGTACGGGCGCAGAGCGTCGATGTTCACGCCGGGGTTGGCGAGAATCGTGGCGATCGTGGGCTGATTGATATTCGCCTCACGCTGCTGGTGCAATCCGCGACGACCCACATACGCGACGCTCACCAGCGACTTGAAGTAGAACTCGCGTTCCACCGTGAAGTTCCAGTTCCAGGCCGACGGATTTTTGAAGTCGCGGCTCTGCGTGGTCACGGTCAGAGGGAGAGCGTTGGTAGAGGTCCCGCCCGGATTGTCGGCGCTTCCGAACGACACGTTCGCCGTCGGCTGGAACGGCGGGTTGCCGCCCAGGAACACCGAGTCGCTGACGCCCAGACGGGTGAAGAACTCACCGCCGCCCGTGCGGATGACGGTCTTATCATTCCACTGGTAGGCAATGCCGACTCGCGGCTGAATTTGACCATATTGAATGTGCGAGAAGTAATCGGGATAGGAACCGCCCCGGTGCAGATAGTCGTAGATACCGGCGGTCGCCTCAGGGACGCGGCCCTTGGCGGAATCCGGGAAAGCGCTGCCGGGAATCACCATGCCGTTATACCGGTCGCCCGTGGTTCCGACGATGGTTCCGGTTTTCGGATCCACTGTTACCGCTTTGCTCGGATCGTAAAGCGTGGGATCGAAAGCGATCATGTTGCCCCACAGAGCCTTGTAAGGAACAATAATCGTGTAACGCGCGCCGAGATTCACCGTCAGTTTGGGGCTGACCTTCCAGGAATCTTGAACGAAAGGTTCGTAAGAAGAGCCGCGGAAGATCGTGTAACCGCGCTGCCCTAACTCGGAGTAGCTGTCGAAAAGGCCCATCGCCGTGTTTCCGATCGCGTTGCCGCTGTTGGGCTGTCCGGAACGCGTGTCCGTGAACGAAAACTGGCCGTTCTGATTATTCGTACAGGTCGGGCAGGCGCTCACGTTGATCTCGTCGTTGTCGTTCTCGCCCGAACGTTCAAAGTAGAATCCGAACTTGAACGTATGCTTGCCCTTGATCCAGGTCAAGCTATCCGTGAAGGTATAGATCGGACCGGTGGAGTGGGACGGATACGGGTTGCCGGTAAGGCCGTTAAGTCCGGTGATGTTCGCTGTCGGGATGCGGTTCTGAATCAACTTTCCGTTGGGGAAGATGTACGGATAATTGATTCCGGCCGTCGTGCGGTCGAAGAAATGGGCCGTATCCACCGGGATGTACACGTCATCCAAGCTCACCGTCGCTTGAGCTTCATTGATGAGGTTCGGCGAAATCGACCAGACGTAGTTGAGTGAATTGGTCTGATTCGGGCGGTTGAAGAACTTCGGCGTCTCGGTCGGCGTGCCGTCGAGGGGCTGATATTCGAAGAACGCGTAGTTATTCCGCCGGAACTGGAGACGCTGGCGGTCCGTGACGTTCATGTCTACTGCGAGGGTATCCTTGCGCTGATCCTGCGGATGGAGCGCGGTGACGTAGTAATTGGCGAAACCGCCGATGGAACCGGGAACTACGTCCGGCTTGGGATACGCCTTCAAAATTCCGAGGCCGTTCGGGCTCTGGAGTCCGGGGGGAATAAGGTTGCCCGGAATCGGATTACCGGTCGTCGGGTCCTTGAGTTGAACCACCTTACCGAGAATGTTTACCGGGTTGTTTGTGAGGAGTTCGCTGAAATTGCCCTGCCGCATGAGCGTCGTGGGCACCGTCCAGGTCGCCGTATCGAAAAAGCGGTACTTCACCCATTCCTGACCCCAGTACCAGAAGAACTTGCTCTTGTCACTGTTGAACTTGCCGGGGATATATGCCGGGCCGCCAACGTTGTACCCGTATTGGTTGTAGTGGAACGGCAGCACGGAGCTGTTCGGAAGCAGCCCGGGAACGTCTGCCGTGTGGTTGCGGGTCCAGGTATTCGCATTAAAGACATTGTTCCGAACGTATTCGTACATGGCTCCATGAAACTTTTGGCCGCCCGCCTTCGTAATGATGCGGATCTGAGCTCCGGATGTGCGGCCGTATTCGGCCGCGTATGAGGCCGTAAGGATTTGTACTTCCGACGTCGAATCCACGTCGGCCGCGCCCAGACTGGTTCCATTCGACCGCGTGCGGGTCGCCGGAGCGCCGTCGTAGGTGATCAGATTCTCAGGATTGCGGGAACCGTTGAAGTTGGATGGCCCCTGTGTGAAGTTGAAGCTCAAACCGGACAGGTTGCCGCCGCGCGCGCCCGGCACCAGAGATGCAAGCCCAACAGGATTGCGTCCGTTCAACTCCAGCGCATCGATCTGGTCGCGAGTCACCAGTGTCTGCACCACTGCCGACTCCGTCTGCAGCGCCTGTGCGGAGGCCGCGACTTCCACAGTCTCGGTGGCGCTTCCCACCTGCAGAGATGCGTCAACCGCGAGCGTCGAGCTGGGATCCAGCTTATTGTGCGTGACCTCGAATTTCTTGAATCCTTTGGCCTCCGCAGTCACCGTGTAGAAACCAGCCTGGACGTTGGTGAACGCGAAAGAGCCGGACTCGTTGGACATGACAGTTCTTTCGGTGTTGGTCGCCTCATTCCTCAGCGAAACCTTGGCATTCGGAACGACTGCACCGGACTGGTCTTTGATGAATCCGTTGATGGTACCTAAATCCGACTGGGCGCTGGCAAGACCGGAGAAGCAAAACAAGGCGACTACGGCGAGCAGCGAAACTTTCCAGAAAGCTTTCGACATGGAACCCCCTAAGTAATTGGAAACCTGACCCAAAAGCAATACGTCAAACTATGCTGTTAAGCCTATTAAGGAGACTGTATCGTAAAACTGGCCAAAAAGCTAGTTTTCAAGTGTGAATTTTTGCACACGTGTGCCTAACGCTGAATCCGGGCGGATCCGCCGCTCGCAAAGGCACGAACCTGCTCCAGGGTCGCCATCGTCGTGTCGCCGGGAAATGTCGTCAGCAAAGCTCCATGAGCCCAGCCAAGTTTGACGGCTTGTTCCGGCGATTCCCCGCTTAAAAGACCATAAATGAACCCCGCCGCGAACCCATCGCCGCCGCCCACTCGATCCATGACATCGAGCTCAGCGGTGGGGGAAATATAGGTTTTTCCATTCATCCACGCGACCGAACCCCAGCTATGTCGATTGGTCGAGTTTACTTCCCGCAGCGTGGTCGCAACCACTTTAATTTGAGGATGTTGTGCGATTACGGTTTCGATCATGCCGAAGAACGTCGTGGGATCCAGCTTGGATTTTGCGGCCACTTCCGGCCCCGCGATTCCCAGGCCTTTTTGCAGATCTTCTTCATTCCCGACCAGAACGTCGACATTCTTGACGATTCGGGCAATCACTTCGAGCGCGCGCTGTATGGCCTCCGTGAACGTTCCAGAGCTTCTCGCGATAGTTTAAGTCGAAGGAAACAATCGCTCCTGCGGCTTTGGCGGCCTGCATCGCTTCGATGGTCAGCTCGGATGTGGTGGGCGAGAGGGCGGCGAAGATTCCTCCGCTGTGGAACCACCTCACACCGCCGCTAAAAATCTCATTCCAATCGAAATCGCCCGGCTTCAAACGGCCTGCCGCTTCGTTGGAACGGTTATAGAAAACCACCGGGCCTCGGACGCCATGTCCGCGGTCGCTGTAGACGGTTGCCATATTCGGTCCGTTGACGCCGTCATGTGGATAATGCTTGTAGAACGGCTTCACGCCCATGGCCCGGACGCGCTCGGCGATCAGGTCTCCCAACGGATAATCGACCATCGCGCTGGCGACGCCTGTCTGCAATCTGAAGCAATCGGACAGGTTGGCAGCAACGTTGAATTCGCCTCCGCTGACGTGGATATCGCAATGGGAGGCTTTGCGCCAGGGGATGATTCCCGGATCGAGCCGGTTCACCAGGGCGCCGAGCGCCAGAAAGTCCAGCCCGCCGGGGGGGAGGATGTCAAAACCGTAGTTCATTTTGCCGAAGGCCTTTCTGAATTAAGAAACCGCTCCCTGTGGTCACGGCTCGGTAGAATCAACGGCGGCAGGTCGGTGACCTGCCCACCTAGACGTTGTACGACGTTGACGAGACTCGGCCGCCTCGGCCGGTCCAGTTGGTGTGGAAGAATTTGCCGCGGGGCTGGTCGACGCGCTCATAGGTATGGGCGCCGAAGAAGTCGCGCTGGGCTTGCAGCAGATTCGCGGGCAGGCGCTCGGTGCGATAGCCGTCGAAGAACGCGAGCGCGGTGGAGAACGCCGGGGTCGGCACGCCGTACTGAATGGCCTGCACTACGGCCTGACGCCAGAGGCCTTGATAGTTGTTCAGGACTCCGCTGAAGAAATCGTCCAGCAGCAGGTTGGTGAGCTTGGGATTCTTATCGTAGGCTTCCTTGATCTTGCCCAGGAAGCGGCTGCGGATGATGCAGCCTCCGCGCCACATCAGAGCGATGCCGCCATAGTTGAGGTTCCACTTCTGCTCCTTCGCGGCTTCGCGCAGCAGCATGTAGCCTTGCGCGTAGGAGATCATTTTCGAGCAGTACAGAGCGCAGCGGACCTGCTCGATGAATTCCTTGCGATCGGCGGCGGGCGACGGCTTGGGTCCTTGCAGAACCTTCGAGGCGGCGACGCGCTCCTCTTTAATCGCGGAAATGCAGCGCGCGAAAACGGCCTCGCCGATCAGCGTGACGGGCATGCCGAGATTCAAGCGCGTCGATGCCGGTCCACTTGCCGGTGCCTTTTTGGCCGGCGGTGTCGAGGATCTTGTCGACCATCGGCGCGCCGTCGTCGTCTTTCTTAGCGAAAATTTCGGCGGTGATCTCGATCAGGTAGCTATCGAGCTCGCCTTTGTTCCATTCGGTGAAGATTTCGGAAAGTTCGTCCGCGCTCAAGCCGAGGCCGGTTTCGAGCAGGTCGTAGGCTTCGCAGATCAACTGCATGTCGCCATACTCGATGCCGTTGTGGACCATCTTCACGTAGTGGCCCGCGCCTTCTTCGCCGACCCAATCGCAGCAGGGCGTGCCGTCTTCGACCTTGGCGGCGATGGCCTGGAAAATCTCCTTCACATGCGGCCAGGCTTCGGGATTGCCGCCGGGCATGATGGAAGGGCCGTGGCGCGCGCCTTCCTCGCCTCCGGAAACGCCGGTGCCGATAAAGAGAATTCCCTTGGCTGCCAGGTCGCGAGTGCGGCGGTTGGTGTCGGGATAATGCGAGTTGCCGCCGTCGATGATGATGTCGCCTTTTTCCAGATGAGGCAACGAGTTCGTCGATCACCTGATCGACGGTGTCGCCCGCTTTGACCATCATCATGACGCGGCGGGGGCGCTTGAGCAGCGCCGATGAGTTCCTCGACCGTGTGCGCGCCGACCACCTTCGTGCCGGTCGCTTCATGCTGAATAAAATCGTCGACCTTGGAGACGGTGCGGTTGAAGACCGCGACCTTGTAGCCGTGGTCGTTCATGTTGAGGACCAGGTTCTGACCCATGACGGCGAGGCCGATGAGTCCGATGTCACAACTTTCCGGTTGCATAGATCTCCTATTTTACTCATGGAGGAGGCGGTAGGACGAATTAGCGTTGAGCTGCGGCGACGTTCAGGAAGCCATCCGCAGTGCACGCTGGATGTCGCTCGGCAGCGCCAGCTTGCGGAACAAGCGGGCGGGATATAGATAGTCCTCACCCGATTCGTCAACCACGCGAATCAGATTGTTTGCTTCGGCGTCCGGATCGTGGATGAACGGATAGAGCTTTCTGACCTCGAGGGAAGCGGCAAACCCGCCGTTTCGAAGGCACACGGCAAATCCTTTTCTTTGCGCCGGCATAGCTGGTCGAGGAAACGCTTCGAATAATACCATTCAGCAGCCTGACACGTGCGAATCCTTTCTCTTTCGCCAAAGCCCTCCACCGTAATTAGGGTGCGTGAAAAGTCACGGTCGACCGCTCCCGACGGTCGCGGTTCCAAAAGGCGTGTTTACCAACAGAACCGCGACCTGCGGGAGCGGTCAGCCACAGCTTTCACACAGACTCGTAATATTTGCGCGAATCGCCCCTGGAGAATATCTCGATATCTGTGATCGGACCAGGATGTCGAAAAAACACCGTTGCGGATTCTAGCAGATGGAATCATTGGAACCGAAGCCTCCGGAGGTGCTCTGGTAGAATGCGATTGATGAAGTATCGCGTCTATCTGGAGCCGGATGAGGACGGAGTTTTTGTGGCAACGTGCCCCGCTCTGCCTGGTTGCGTCTCCCAGGGCAAGACCCGTGCAGAAGCGACCGCGAACATCAGGGAGGCGATCGAAGGTTATTTGAAGAGCCTCCGCAAGCACGGCGACCCGCTGCCTCCGAGCATTCTGGAAGAAGTCATCGAGGTAAGCGGCGGGTGAAACTGCCGGTCGTTTCCGGAAGGGATGCCGTCAAGGCATTCGGGAAAGCCGGATACGCGTTTGACGAGCAGCACGGAAGTCACATCATTCTTCGGCGAGGCGATCCACCGCACAGACGGCTGTCGGTTCCGAATCATAAGGAGCTTGCCAAGGGAACTCTTCGAGCGCTAATTCGAGAGGCCGGACTTACCGTGGATGAGTTCGCAAAGTTGCTTTAGACTTCCTGCCAAGGGGCGATCTCGTCCGTCCTGCACAACCCGTCCCGCTCTGCGAAGTGAACTTAGGAGATCGCGCGAACGGTCTGATCATATAGCTCTCGGATATGCTCTTCCCGAGACTTGAAATTAATAGCTTGCCGGATAAAGACCTGGATATCCCGCTCCCCGAGCATCAAAAGGACCCCACCATCCTTTTCTGCTGCTATGCGTTTGATGTGCTCATAGTAATGTTTTTTGGAGTCCGTCTCTCCCCGGAAGCAGATGATGGCGAATCGTCCGATCTCCTTTGTCATGTAATACGCGACCTGTTGGAAGGCGTCGGCGTCCAATGAATCGTAGTTTTTGCATTCCCAAACGATCTGCGTAGCGCCGTAACGCTGGCGCACCATCTCCCAAAATCCGGCGGATGCTGTATTTGCCGCTATCCAATCGCGGACCACGCGACCACTGTAGTTGCGCGAGCGCGCTTCTAGGTTCGTGAGGTAACGAAAGAAGCATAATCTGATCATCTCGCCGATCAGACGTTCATACTCTGCTGCCGCGTCATCGCCCCGCGAAAGCGTTTGAAGATTGTCGCGCAGTAAAGTTAGTTCTTCCGTGTATCTTGTCATGTTGATCGCATTCGGAAGATCAATGATCAGGCCCTCCGTCCGGAGGGCTGTCGATGCATCGAGTTCGCCGACGACGACATCTTGCAAAGCCAGGGCATCGGCGTAGCTTGGATGGATGACTATTAGCGTTTTTGGCGTGATCGCCGGGGCCGTCGGACTCTCCGCGCCAGAAGATCGGAAATGCACTAAGTCACCGCTTTTGACTCCAAAAAAGCCAAGTTCGAACAGCAGGTGAATAAAGAGATCGGGCTGCGTATACCTAAAGATCCAACTGGCGCAGCTCCGTTTTACCTCTTCATCGACTAATAACTTCTTTATAAACGAGTCGATGCCGGCAACCGTGAACTGCTTGCCGAGTCCGAAGAACCGCGAGAATACTAGCTGAATACGCGGATAGTTCTCGGTGTATTCATCTCCAAGGTCTTTCAAACGGTTTTCGGAAAAGCGCTTTCGCGCGGCCTGGAGATCTTCAATCAGTACGCGTTCTCTCCGATGCTGTTGTGCGGATTCGATCGCTAGGGAACAATACGTTAGTACGTCCCGGGGCCGGAATTGGCAGTATTCGAACACGATATCGCGAGAGGACTTCCCCTGCACGGATTCGAAAAATGCGTTCCATGTAGGCCCCCGTAGCGGCAACTTGGATGTCAGTGACGCATTTAAGCGCCGTTCGATCAACTCAAGCAGCAGTTCCTGGGTCCACTCTATCGATACGACAAAGGTTTCAAGTCTGGCGAATTCCCGATCGACCTCTCGAACGCGATCAAAGATATTCTCGCGCATGAATAAAAGGGGACGGACGCAATCGGAGCTTGCAGTCAACTCGACGCACGCGTGCATGAGAGCAGACAGGAGAAGTACCGACTTTTCCGAACCATCCCACGATTCGTCTATTCGGTCGATCAAGATGGTGCAGTCGTGACGGCGGTCTTCTCGGAGCAGGTTCATCTCGTTTACGATTTCTTTTGCCCTATTCAGCTGCCGCAGCCATTCCCTGTCGTTCTGAATTTCGAGTGACCCGAAAATTTCCTCAACCAGACTTATCATGCGCATGTCAAAGGTGAGATCCTCGATATGGCCGCGTTCCCGAGTCAGTACAGGAGACGCGCGGTGATGAAACGAAAAGTGGCCGATGGCAATCCAGTGCCGAATCACCTCATCAGCGATAGCTCGCTTGAAGCACGTTACCAATGACTTAAAGTGACGCTGGCCAGTATCGCGGGTATTGTCTGACTGGAAACATCTTCCCAACTCTGAAAATAACTGGGGCAAAACCGTCAGTGTTGTCTTGGGGTTGCGAGTCTGAAGATGATATGTAAGCGCAGTCTTGCCTGAACCCCTGCGGCCTACAAAAAAGCACTTTGTGCGGGTCGGGTCCAGCGCCGCATGCGTTGCGGGCGTTTCGACGAACACGTTTGGTTTGGCCAGCAGCGGGTCGTACTCTGCGAAGGAGCGCCCGATGTCGATCTTCGCAAGCGCACCGCGGGGGACTGTTGTTGGCAGTGTGGGAGTTACAATCGGTCTCTTACGCAGTTTCGCCATTACACGGGCTCACGACAAGCCTACACCAGGGAACGATCGGAAGTCACTCTTGAGGGGAAATCCGGGACAACGACCACATTCCACTGGAGTGCACCCCGGACTTCCATAGACCCCTACAAGGTCTTGAGAAACGCGATCAGCGCCTGCTTGTCGCCCGGCGGCAGCTTCAGTCCGAATGGGTGACCCGGGATCGGACCGGGTCCGCGATGGTAACCTTTCGGCACGTAATCCTCCTTGAGACGCTCGGGATCGAACCATTCGTCCAAGGTGTCGGCATTTCCACCGTGACCGAAGCCATTGCGAAACCAGACGCCGCGGAGCGACGGAATCTTGTAGAATCCGGTGCCGCGCCGGGTTTGCATCGCCATCACGGGGTCGGTCCCTACCGAGATATCTAAAACGTCGACCATCTTGCGGAGATCCTCGGGAGCGCTGAAGCCCGTCGCGGGAGTCAACTTGTTGCTGGTATAGAGCGGAGGCGTATGGCAGCCGGCGCACTCCCGGCGGAAGACCTGTTCCCCGCGGCGTGACCGGTCATCGACGGGATTCAGGTTGCCCGGAGGCTTGAGCGAATAGATATACATCGCGAGCGCGTAAAGCTGCTCGTCGCTATAGCGGGTTCCGTCCTCGGCGCCCATGCCCGACACTTGTTGCGAAGCGGCCGGCTGGAAGTCACCGTAATGCGCCAGAGTATCCAGCCCGGTGTTGATGGCTGCGTATCGCATCAGGTCTCCGATCGAACGGTGGCGAACCAAGCCGGTGGAATCCAGGTACTTGATGTCCTGAACACCAATCAGGGACGGGATGTGGGGTGGATGGAGCGCGCTGGTGCCCTGACGGGACAGGACGCCCGGGTACTGGTCCGCGTGGGGAATCGCCAGCATGGATACATCGAAAGCCGCGCGAGTCTCGATCCAGGGCGTCCCGAAGTTGACCCAAAGGAAGTCCAGAAATTTGTTCTGTGCGGGTTGTCGGCCGGGGGGAACGTCCGTCAAAATCCCATCCGCATAATTACCTTGGGCTCCCTCAATGAAACTGCCGTCCGGCATCAGGCGGGTATGACACGCCGAACACGCCGTCGACCCCGTCTCTACCACGCCCTTTTTCCGGATGACGTAGCTCGTTCTGGAGCCGGGCAGCACTCCGTCGCTCGAAACCCACTTTGCGAACGCGGCGGGAACGTCCCGGGCCAACCGCGCCGGCGAATATACAATCGGCGCTTGAAAGACGACCCTTCCGGCTTTGATCCAATCCTCCTTCGTATGAAGTGAAGACGGGTCAAAGATGACCTCGGGCTCCCTTTGCTTCAACCATTCGATATAGCCGGGTGGTTCCTTGCCGCGCACATAGATCGGATAGGAGCGGTAGATGGGCCGTACTTTGAGCCCGTAATACTCCTCCGCGGTCATGTAGCGCGGGGAGCGTTCCTGTCTGACCAGCGGCAGTTCCAGGTCTCTCACCGCATTCTCGTCCCAGGTCCTTGGGATATCGGGATGAAATTCCTGGGCGCGACAGGGGCACGCGAGAATCAGAAAGGCGACGCCGATTACGCCTGCGGAAGTTTTCATTGAGGTCCCTCCGGGTTTAGCGGATCATATCATGGGAGGAGATCTAAGACAGAAATCCGGGGTTAGGGACAACGACGACTTGTACTGCTTGCTGCTTCGATTATTCGAAGAGCGCGGAGGAGTGAAGGTCATCTCTGAAGAAGCTGAGGAAATGTAGTCCCGGATTTCCCCGCGCGGATTTTGAATTCTTTGTCACTAAAAAAATCAGCGCGGCGGGGAAAACGGCCTCGTTTACTTTTGCGCCGTTACCCTGCCGCGCTCTCTACTGCGACTGCTATTTTTCTCGGAACTTAGCTACGCACCACTACCGGTAATGGTATCGGCCATGGCGGTCGTAGTAGCCATAGTGTCCGCGATAATGTCCGCCGTAGTAGACGTACCCGTTCGGATAATATCCGTGATGGTAATATCCGTAGGGGTAATAGTAGGTAGGATACGGTCCGTAGTAGGCTGGGCCGCCAATCGAAACTCCGAATCGTACCCGAGCAGCGCTAGCCGGCAACGCCAACATAGCTGCCAAAGCAAGTGTCATGCAGAGCTTCTTCATGATCTACCTCCTCTCACCCTGTTAGACGCCCCCAGTTTTCAGGAGATTTCGGCAAGTTTTTCTTGGTGGAATCAAAGCACTTAGATTTCGCGAGCTTCAGGGAAACAGGAAAATTTCTGGGGAAACCGGGAAGGTGCGACAGGCGCTTTAGCCTGTCCTCTTGTGGTGCATGAGTGATGAGTATTTCCGCGTCTGCCCGCATGCTTACGCATCGCGGTTCAATGGATATGGAGTGTGATGGACGACGTCGCTTGCGGGACGCTGGCGCTCAGGATGCTGCCCGTTAGCGTGTAGTCTCCGGGCGGGAGCAAGGTGAATTGGTCGCTGCCCGACGGTGTCGTATACAGCGGCAGGCGGATGTAATCCAGACCGGGCTGGGAGGAACTCTGGAAGATCGCCGTGCCCTTGGGATCCAGCAATTCGAGCAGCACAGTGTAGCCGTTCAGGGCCGCGTTGGTATCGATGCGCGCCTGGGCGCACGGCCGATAGGTGCCGGGAGGGTCCGCGCCGGGGGCGAAGCCACACGCCGCGAAATAACAGGGGACGGCGCAGTTGGGCGCGAGCTTGTTGGTGAGATCGAAGGCGGTGCTCTCGATGGACAGAGCGATTTTCGGCGCGGGGACCGAGAGGTGGACTCCGTCGACGCGGACGTCGATCAGATCTACGCCGTCGGTGAATCCGCCGGAGGAGCCGGTCAGCATGGTGGATTGCGAGTTGGCGAGGCCGAGCCCACGGACGAAGATGGAAGTCGTGCGCAACAGTCCGCCCTGGACGACGGTGGTCGCTATGGCATCGGAGAAGCTTCCGAGAGGGCCGGAGTAGGCGGTTTTGGAGGTTGAGGCGTTGGGGTCGAGATAGACGACGTCGCCGCCGCTGGTATTTTGCCAGATCACGCCGTCGCTGGTCGCTCGGAACAGGGCCGTGCTGGAGCCGGAACTGAGAACGTAATAGGTCTGGCCGCCGACGATCTGCGTGCCGGTGATGCTCTGAGTGATATATTCCGCAGTGACGAAGCGGCTGTTGTATTTATACACCCAGGTGTTGCCGACCGAGAGCGGGAAATAGCTGCCGCCGGCCAGTCCCTGGTCGAGGGTGCGGGGAGTGCTTCCGCAGCTCACATGTGCGGCCGCCGATGCCTCTATGTTGCCGGCCTGATCGACCAGATAGAACGTGAGGCCGTCGGTGACCCAGAGACCGGTGACCGCCGAGCCGGACGCGTCCAGCAGGCCGGTCATGACGATGCCGGGCGGCTTGCCGACGACGATCTGGACCAGGCCGGTGGCTCCGGACCAGGTTATTGTGGCGGTGGCGAGGCCGTTTATGCAATCGGAGATGAAGGACGGAGCTACGGTGAGGGTCGCGGCAGAAGCGACGGCGCCGGAAAAGAGGAAGAGTGATCGAATGGGCATGCGGGCTCCGTGCATTATCGTAACGCGAAGCCCACGCAACCTAACTGGGGATGGCGCATCTAAGATGGTAGTAGCGAGATTTTATGAGTCCATCGAATCCAAATTCTTCAGTGTTTGACCGGCTGTCGGCGACCACGGTGCTCAGCGGCGCGCAGGCGGCGGTGATTAAACAGACTTACGCGCTGTTCGGCATCGCGGTGATCGCGGCCATGGTGGGCGGGTACGTGGGCGCGACCACGGAGGCGATTGTCCGGTTCTTTTCCAGCTGGATAGGCTGGATTGTTGCGATGATCGGGCTGAACGCGGTGCCTCGCATCGCGATGTCGGCCAGGGGGAATTCGGCGCTGGGCACGGCGGCGCTGGTGTTCGACGGATTTTTCGCGGGGATCTGTCTGGCTCCGCTATTGTGGGTGGCGTCGATCAAGGCTCCGGTGATGATCGTGGCGGCGCTGGGGATTACGGCAATCGTTTTTCTGGGGATCACGGGTTATGTGTTCTTCTCGGGCCGGACGTTTAGCGCGCCCAGAGGGCTGATGGTCGGGCTGTTCTTTTCGATCATCGGGGCGATGATTCTCAATAGCTTCCTGAATATAGGGTTTTTAGGGATTTTGATTGCGGCAGGAATCGGCGCGGTCGGTGTGATCGCACTAATTTCGTCGACCAGCATGATTTTGCAGAGCGGCGATGCGGATAGCGCGATTCCAGGGGCGCTGGCGCTATTCGCCGGAGTGTTCAACGTGTTCGTGGCAACGTTGAATATTCTGCTGCGATTGTTTGGCGGGGACAGAAGAAGGTGACGAAGTAGCCAGTAGCCAGGAGCCAGTAGAAAGGCAAGACGTGGTTTTCTACTGGCTACTGGCTCCTGGCTCCTGGCTACTTTCCTCGGTTTTTAACGGGAAATGCGCGCCCTTCGGAATCGGCACTAGCATCTGTTCTTTGCGATAAATCAGCGTTGAAGTGTTATAGCTCGCGATTTCGAAGCCGTGGCCGTGGGTAATGGCGTCGGTCGGGCAAGCTTCGACGCAGAATCCGCAAAAAATGCAGCGGTTGTAGTCGATGTTGTAGACCTTGGCGTAGCGTTCGCCGCCGCTGATGCGTAACTGGTCTGTGTTTTCGGCCGCTTCAATATAGATACACTCCGCCGGACAGGCGGCTGCGCACAGGAAACAGGCGACGCACTTTTCCAGGCCGTTTTCGTCGCGCTGCAGCTCATGAACGCCGCGGTAGCGCTCCTGGAACTTGGCCGGAGCTTCCGGATAATCCTCAGTGATGGTCGGCTGAAGCATCTCCTTGAAGGTGATGCCCATTCCTTTCGCAATGGCCGCCGCGCCGCCGAGCACATCAGAAATTTTCGAAGACATTCGATTTCATCTTACCAGCTTCCCGACGGGAGGCTAATTTTTGGCGCCTCAACCGGCTTTCCATGCTGGGACGGCTTCATCGGGATGAAACAGGGGGACGCCGGCACGCGCGCCGATAGCGTCGAGGTCGGTCTTGAGGAAGCCCTCCGAGGCGAATGAAATGACCCCGTCGGGCTCGATGAGAAACAGCGAAGGGACGTGCGTGATGCCGAAGGCGTTGCTGACCGGATAGCCGTCTTCTTCGCGGTCCAGCAGAGTCGGCATCGATACGCCGAATCGGGTCTGAAATCGGCGAGTGGAAGGCGGATCGTCTTGCGAGATGGCGACGATCTGAAGTTTGGAATCGCGAAGGCGATCGAGGAATGGCAGGACGAACTGGCACGTGGGGCAGCTGATTTTAAAGAGTGCCAGCAGGACCGGGCCGCGGGCTAGAATCTCGGCGAGCGAGTTGGGGACGCCGTTCAGATCGTGGAGAGTGAACTGGGGAGCGTTGGATCCTGGTGCGAGCATTTTTCTGAAAGAAGGCAGTCGGGAGCCTGCCCCACTCATAATGAATATTATCCTTCGCGCGTGGCGCACGCGTCCACGCGTGCCGCGTCGACAGTCGTGTCGACGTTCGGTGAGCCTGGAAGACACATCGACACGAATGTCGATGCGGCACGCCTGGAGGCGCGCGCCACATAACATTCGGAATTTCCGACGCCCGCTGTGGGGCAGCTTTCAGCCGGCGTCTAAGACAAATAGACAACAGCTCGCCTAGACGACTGGGTCGTCCTTTTCCGCCTGGACAAATTTCAGGATATCGAAATGCCGGATTTCGCGGTCCGGGAAGAAGCTGTTGACGGCATCCTGCTCGTCGGAGAAAACTTCAAAAATCGTATGGAGCTTGGTGAGCAGCAGCAATTCCACGTTGCGCTTGTTGGGATTGACCAGCTTGAGCGCGCCCCCCGCCTTCTTGAGCGACGTGAAGCAGATCACCATCGCGCCCAGGCCTGTGGAATCGATGTATTCGACATGCTCCAGGTTGAGCAGCACGTTCACGTTTCCAGCGGCGGCAACCGCGTTGACCTTTTCGCGCACCGAACTGGCCTCGCCCACGGTCAGACGGCCCTTCAACGAAAGGATATCCACCCCTTCGCGATTGCTTTCACGAATATCGAGACTCATTAGAAGCTAGTGTAGCGGACTCGGCGGGGGCAGGCTCCGGGGTCTCCGTGCCGGAGGGAAGCAGAACCGTGAAGCGCGTTCCCACGCCCGAGTTACTGGCCACGTCGATGCGGCCGCCATGCGCTTCCACGATCCAGGCGACGAAGCTCAGTCCCAGGCCGAGACCCTGAATGGAATTGGTCTGCGCGTTGCGCACGCGATAGAAGCGGTCGAAGATGTGGGGCAGGTTTTCGGCTGGGATTCCGACGCCGGTGTCTTCCACCGAAAGCTTGGTCCAACCCGGCTCGCGGGCGGGCCCCACAATCACTTTCACCGATCCGCCCTTGGGCGTGTACTTCACGGCGTTGGACAACAGGTTCGAGAGCAGCCGCTCCATCTGGGTGCGATCGGCCTCGACCGGCGCGCAGGGCTCGATAGAACAGGTCAGCGTCACGTCCTTTTCTTCCGCGGGAATCTGGAACTGGTCCACCAGGTCCCTCACGACGTCGGCCAGATCGAGAGGAGCTTTCTGGAGCGCGAGCTGACCGGATTCCGCTTGCGACAGGAGCAGCAGCGCGCGGACGATGCTCGACAGTTTTTCGATATCCTCCATCGCGTTGATGATGGACTCGCGATACTGGTCCGGCGTCTGGGCGGTGAACAGAGCGACCTCGAGCTGTCCTCGAATCGCGGTGATCGGGGTGCGAAGCTCGTGCGAAACGTCGGTCGAGAAGCGGCGGATCTGCTCGAAAGATTGATGGAGGCGCTCCGTCATGCGGTTGAAGCTGTCGATCAGGTGGTCAAGCTCGTCGCCCGCGCCGCGGAGTGGAATCTGGACGGTGATGTTCGATCCGGTGACGTTCTGCGCCGCGTGGGCCACGGAATTCAGGGGACGAATGGCGAGTCCGGCGAGCCACCAGCCGAACAGGCACGCCAGGACCAACATAGCGGGCGCCAGCAGAAGATAGGTGCGCGTAAACTCGGCCACAGTTTTGTAGCCGGGCGCGAGAGACCGGCCGATGGCGAGAAAATATTTCTCCTTCGCATCGTCGTCGTGCATCCATCCCTTTTCGATCATGTATGGAATTCCATCTTTGTCCTTGCGAATGGTGTACTCGCCGGCGGGCGGTCCGGCCAGTATTCGGGCAATCTCCTTCGGAGGATCGAACCCGATGGATTCGTAGATGTCGGAATTTTGAACCACCAGACCGTTGGAATCGGCCAGAAAATAGATGCGCCGCAAACGCATCACGATGAAGCCCTCTTCAGGGTCGCTGAGATCGGCTTGCCAAACCGGGTAGGCGTTCTTAATGTGAAGGTACAGCTTCACCGCCTCCCAATCGGACGTGACGGTGATCCTCGCGTCCGACTCCACTTCGCTTTTAAGGCGCTGGCGGAAAGAGACGCCGATCGCCGCCAGCAGGAGCGCGAAGAAAGCGACGTAGCTCACCGCGAGTCGGAATCGCAAGCCGCGCAGAAATCCTACGCGCAGCGTGCGGACCCCGAAGACTCGCGTGAACCGGGCCATATTCTATAATGAGCGCTCGCCCGCCTTGTCGGGCATATCCAGCATGTAGCCGATGCCTCGCACGGTCTGAATCATTTTCTCCGGCCACTTGTCGTCGATCTTGCTGCGCAGGTGGCGGATGTAAACGTCGACGATGTTGGTGAGCCCGTCGTAATCCATGTCCCAGACATGCTCGACGATCATGGTGCGGCTGAGAGGCCGGCCGCGATTGCGCATCAGATATTCGAGAATGCTGAATTCTTTAGGCGCGAGTTCCACGTTCTCACCCGAGCGGGTGACTTTTCGGCGGATGCAATCGAGCGAGAGCTCACCCACCTGCAGGCGTTCGGGCGTAGGCTGGCCGCGGCGCAGCAGCACACGGACACGGGCCAATAGCTCGACGAATGCAAATGGTTTCACAAGATAATCGTCCGCGCCGCCCTCGAGGCCTTTCACGCGATCGTCCACCGCGTCGCGAGCGCTCAGGATCAGAACCGGCGGACTGGTCTTGCGGTTGCGGATTTTCTGGAGGACGCTCAAGCCGTCTATATCCGGAAGGCCGAGGTCGAGAATAATCAGGTCGTATTCAGTGTTATGGACTAGTTCGATGGCGGTGTTGCCGGTGTTAGCGACATCCACCGCGTACCCGCCGCTTTCGAGACCCCGCGACAGAAAATCCGCAATTCGCTTTTCATCCTCGACGACCAGAACTCTCATATAGTCGAGTGTACGAGAATCGTTGCGGGTTTGGCAGAGAACTACTTTTCGATCACGATGCCACCCTTCGGTGGCTCTGCTTTAATGGGCTCGACCATATGGGTAGGACTGGAAGGGATCTCAAACGCAATCGGCGGAGGGAATTTATAAAACATGTCATGCTCCGGAGGTGCAACCGGGTCCGGCCAGATCCAGAACCCGAACAGGCAGATCGCCGCCAGCAGGCTCAAGGCGAGGATCGAAGTGGGGATCAGGACGGCAGAGTCCCAGTTCGTGGACTGCGCAGCGAAACGCGGCTGTCTTCTGCTTCGTCCAAGGCTCATAGGTCTAAGCTAAAAGCTTGAATGCAGCTCATGGTGCGGATGAAAGGACTTGAACCTTCACTCCCTTTCGAGAACCAGAACCTAAATCTGGCGCGTCTGCCAGTTTCGCCACATCCGCAATTGTCTTGATTATAACGTGATAAGGACGGCTGACCGGTTCCCTTCGGCTTTGTGGCGCGCGCCACAAGCTCCTCGAACATCGTTCTTCATGACCATCGGTGAGCGGCAGGCTCATGCGGACTTCTGGTCCGCAGGTCGGGAGCCTGCCCCACACGAACTAGCGTGCATACGCCGCGACTTTTCTTAGATTTTCTACCCTTTCCGGGGCGATCAGACGCGGCGTGGTCCGTCCGCAGCCGCAGGGCTCGGTTTCCAACACTTCCCCCGAGCGCGGCGACGCATCCGGCGATTCGACATGCAAGCCGTCATGGGCTTCGCACTCGGCGGCCAACAGGCGGCCCGATTGGTCGATTCTTTGTTCGAACACAGGCACGCGAAAGGCACGCCAGAGCCGCGCCCGATTGTCTTCCGTGAGCGGCGCCTCGCCGGGGCGAACTAATGCGATAAGAGCATTTCGTAATGACGGGATCGACGCTTCGCACAACGCGTCCAACTGCGATGGAGTGCCGGCGATAGCGGCGGGGCCGAATTGGGCTGCCTCCTCAGTCCATCCTTTTTCAAAAACGCGGGTATTGCCCGAGGGCCGAAAGCCATCGACCAGGATCGCGGTCGGCGGCGCGGGAGGGATCGGATAGACCAGAACAGGTTTTTTCCGCCAGAGAGTTCTGACTTGCACGTATAAGTCGTTGTCTCAGCGGCCTAGAATTCTCAAGAGATTTTCACCGAAGATGGCCTGCGCGTCCTCCGCGCTCACGTTCAGCTCATAAAGGACCCGGGCCTGCTCCTCGAAAATCTGGTGATGCCAGCCGCGCGGAAAGAACGAGGAGTCGGTCCCGAACAGCAGTCGCTTTGGCCCCACCACGTCGAGCGCCCGGCGGAACGCATGACGCAGGTCGAGACCTTCATAGCGCATCCAGCTATTGGAGCTGGACGTATCCAGATAGACGTTCGGGCACAGGTCGGCCAGCATCAGCGCCTCGCGAAAATAGCCTGCCCCGAAATGCGGAACGACGATCGGCACCGTGGGGATATCGCATGGCGACCGCATGCAAATCGATAGGATTCGAGAACCGCATATCGAAGTGCGATTCCAGCCCCAGCTTCTTTCGCACACCGACGCTGAGCACTCCGCAGTGGACGAATACCACTTTGCGATTGGCCGAGGCCCATTCGAACACGCGCAGGGCTTCCTCGGAGTGCACCGGGTAACGATGCATGGCGGGGAAAAGGCACGCGGCGGATACATCGGCGGGCGTCCACTTCATGGGATTCACCATAGCGTAGGCGAAGAATCGGTCCGGGAACGCGGCAACCGCTTTGACCACCGACTCCTCATCTCCGGGCGCGCTCGAAATAATCGCCGCGCGTGCGACTCCGTTGCGGTCCATCTCGTGAGCCCAGATGTTGGCCAGATCCTCCGGCCGTTCCGGAGGCATCTGCCAGTGCAGCGATTCGAACGTCAGCCCCGGCTTCTGGGCAGCGAGCAACTCAAAGAAGTGATGCGAAAAAAAGTGAACGTGCGCGTCGGCGATCGCCATCGGCGACCCCCATGGCGTCGGTCTCGCCATCATTCGGCGACGGCGCCCCGCGGGAGCTGCGTCAGTCCGGTCGAGAGCGCAAGCTGCGTCAGGCCGGCGACGTTGTTCACGCCCAGCTTCTTCATCATCGTTTTGCGATAACTGCGGACGGTCTGTTCGCGCAGGTCCAGCATGACCGCGATTTCCTTGCTGGTCTTGCCTTCGGCCACCATGCGCAGCACCTGCAATTCACGGGGCGAAAGAACCTCCAGCGCCGCCACCGCCGGCTTCGATTCCAAATCGCCTTTCTGAATCCGCGACAGCAGGCGATCCGAAACCTGCGGGCTCAAATAGGATCCCCCGCGCGCGACAATGCGCAGGGCATCCACCAGGTCCGTATCGGACGCCCGCTTGAGGATAAAGGCGCGCGCCCCGGAGCGAATCGCGCTCACCACCGAATGTTCGTCGTCGTACATGGAAAGAATCACCACGCGGCACTCGGGATTGTGGCGCAGAATTTCGGCGGTGGTCTCGACCCCGTTGAGACCCGGTAATCCGATATCCATCAGGACCATATCCGGCCGGTGAGTTTTCACGAACTGGACCGCGTCGGTGCCCGTTTCCGCCTCGCCCACCACGCGAAATTCTTGCGCGCGGCCGAGAATCGCCTTAATACCGTCGCGCATGATCTTATGATCATCCACGAGGAGGACGTCGTAGGGCATATCGCATTAAATTGTACTCTTATGTGTCAACCGGCGTGAATGGAGAGGGCGACAACTCCTGGCTCAGCTCGCGAACCCGGTCCATGGCAGCTTCGAGCGTAGCCAGGATTTCGGTTACTTGCGGGCCGGTTTCAGGATGATCCATGCGCAGAATCTGGAGCTGCAATCCAGCACCGGCGAGCAGCGGGGCGACGCCGTCGTGCAGGGATTCCCCGGCGCGGCGCAACCGGTCATCGGCGCCAGTACGTTTGGTTTTCACGATTCTAAATCTCTGTTGAAGAAGCCTTTTCCGCCGTTGTGGCGCGCGCCTCCAGGCGTGCCGCGTCGGCAGTCGTGCCGACGTATGGCCAGGACATCTCGAGACGAATCTCGACACGGCACGCCTGGAAGCGCACTCCACAATTTCTTCCTGCAGTGAGCCACATACGCTCCACAAACCTACTTCTTCTTCCGCCCAACCGCTTTCTTAGCCGCCGCCACCACATCCTTGGCCCGAAACCCATACTTATCCAGCAGCTCGTCCGGCGACCCCGACTCCGCGTAAGTATTGTGGATACCGATAAACTCCATGATCGCGGGATTCGTCTCGCCCACCACCTGCGCCACCTTCACGCCGAGTCCGCAGTCGATGAGATGTTCTTCAGCCACCACGATTGCTCCGGTGTCTTTGGCAGCCTTCGCGATCGCGTCCCGATCCAGCGGTTTGATGGTATGGAAGTCCAGCACCCGGGCCGAAATTCCCTCCGCCTCCAGCGTCTCCGCCGCGCGAATCGCTTCAGCGACCAGCAGCCCCGTAGCGATGATGGTGACGTCCGTGCCGTCCAGCAGCTCCACTGCCTTCCCGATTTCGAATTCCTGATCTTCCCCGTAAATCGCCGGGCACTTGGCGCGGCCGGCCCGGATAAACATGGGCCCAAAATGCTTAGCCGCCGCGAGGACCAGTTTCCTCATCGATACATCGTCGGCCGGGCTGAGCACCGTAAATCCGGCCAAGGAACAGGCGAGGCTGAGGTCCTCAATGCTCATCTGCGAAGGTCCGTCTTCGCCGATCGAGATGCCGCTGTGCGTGCCGACCGCCTTCAGATTCACATTGGGAAACGCCGCGGTGACGCGCAGCTGCTCGAATCCTTTATTGATGACGAACGCCGAGAAGCTTGAGGCGAACGGAATCTTTCCGGATGCCGCGAGACCCGCCCCGATGCCCACCATGTTCGCTTCCGCGATGCCACACTCAAAGAACCGGTCTGGAAATTTCTTGCCGAATTCGGCTGTATAGGTCGATTTCGAGAGGTCCGCGTCCAGCACCACGACATTTGGATTTGCGTCCCCTAACGCCGCCAGCGCTTTGCCGAACGACTCGCGCGTCGCCGGTCCCGGCTTCAATTCGTACTTGGTTTTCGTCGGCATTACGCAAGCTCCTTTAGCGCCAGCGCGCATTCTTCCTTGGTGGGCGCTTGCCCGTGGAATTTCGGATTGTTTTCCATGAACGACACGCCTTTGCCCTTCACGGTCTGGGCAATAATGCAGGTCGGTTTGCCCTTCGTCTCCGCCGCTTCCGCGAAGGCTTTTTGCAGCGTCGGGATGTCGTGGCCGTCGATGTCGATCACGTGCCATCCGAAGCTGCGCCACTTGTCGGCCAGCGGTTCGACGTCCATAATATCGGCCACGAATCCATCCAGCTGGATCTTGTTGTGATCGACAATCGCCACGATGTTATCGACGTGATGCATGGCGCCGAACATCGCGGACTCCCAAACTTGCCCTTCCTGAATTTCGCCGTCGCCCAGCACGACGTATGCGCGCGCAGGGCTCTTATCCAGCTTCGCCGCCAGCGCCATGCCGAGCCCGAGCGACAATCCTTCGCCCAGCGATCCGGTCGACGCCTCAAGCGCGGGAATAAACCGGACATCGGGATGCCCCTGGTAAATCGACCCGAGCTTGCGCAGCGTGTTGAGCTTGTCTTTCGGCGTATAGCCGCATTCCGCCATCACCGCGTACAGAATCGGGCAGCAATGGCCTTTCGAAAGGATGAAACGGTCGCGATCCTTCCACTTCGGATTCGCCGGATCGTGCTTCAGCACGTCCATGAAAAGAGTCACGACAATTTCGGTTGCGGACAGCGATCCGCCCGGGTGGCCGGACTTGGCTTCGGTGATCATTTCGATCACTTCGCGCCGCATTTGCTTGGCGATGGCCGCGAGTTCGGCCGGATTACTGGTCTTTTGCATCGTTATTTCCAATGGTACATCACGCTACACTGATGCGAGTGCGCACGCAGAAG
Organism: Bryobacterales bacterium; assembly: GCA_963813145.1. GTDB lineage: Bacteria > Acidobacteriota > Terriglobia > Bryobacterales > Bryobacteraceae > Palsa-187. Next base: position 269,600 of record CAWEXX010000004.1, on the reverse strand, counting down.
TTTCTGGATCAACTGACGCAAATGAAAGGCCAGTTCGGCTTCGAAGCCGCCGCTCGAACGTCTGCTCTGCTCGAAAAATTGAAGCGCACGCGTTTCCGCGATCCAGCCGACTTGATTCGCCTGCATGAGACGGTCCTGTTCCTCCGCGCCCATCCGCAAGACGCGCAAGTGCTGCGCCTCGCCGACGAAATTCTGTTCAACTTTGCCGCTCGCCTGCCCGCCAACCACGATCCCTTCGCCGATCCCGACATCTCCGGCATAGCAGGCACGATAGTCTCGACCAACTTCAGCTACGAATTCGTCCGCAGCCTGGTCGCGCGTCACGGCAAGTCAGTATCCATCGATTGGGAAAATTTCGAGCATCCCGAGAGACTCGCACCGGCGCTAGCGAAGCTCATTCCCAGGTCGCGCGACGACTGGGCCGTCGAGGCTTATCCCGACTGGCGCGGATGGTTCGTAAAAGGCCGAGGCAGTTTGCGCTGGCTGCTCGATCACCTGTCGCCAGAGATGTACAACCTCATGGAAATCCCCGTGCAATGGAATCCGGGCGCCGCGTCGCGATCCCAGTTGCGGCTCGCGCGGCGGAAGTTTTTCTATCACGACGGTCCGTTCCTTCGGCGCGAACCCGGCCTGATCGCGAAGATGCTCGCCCTGCCGCCGATTCCGCGTGAAATACTAGACACACCGTGGGCCTGCAAAATCGCCGACGCCATCGTGGAAGCCTCCGCCGTGAGGTATCGCGAGTTATACGGATTTCTTCACCCCAATCTGGCCAGAATCGAGTACGCAAACCCCGGGCGGGGCGTCGATATATTTCTCTTCGCGCCGGCCGTTGGGCAGCAATTGCCAGTACGCGATTATCTTTGCGGGATGTTTTTCAAGAACGGCGTTCCGACCGGCTACATCGAAGGACTGACTCGAGATAACAACATGGAGGTCGGCTTCAACCTCTACTACACCTTTCGCGATGGTGAAACCGCGTGGCTCTATGCCATCCTTCTGAAACTTTGCCGCGAGCTCACCGGGGTTAGAAGTTTTTCGGTCGACCCCTATCAAATCGGCCATGAGAACGAAGAGGCGATCGAATCCGGAGCGTTCTGGTTCTACCGCAAACTAGGTTTCGCCCCCGAGTCGCCAGAAATCTTGCGCCTCCTCGCCCGCGAAGAACGCAAAATTCAGGCGCAGCCAGCCTATCGCACCCCACCCGCCACGCTAAGAAAACTAGCCGCCTCCCGCCTGGTGTGGCGCGACCAGCTTTAGCCTTTTCAGAGCCGCGACCGCAGGAAGCGATCTCCGACCAGTTCTTAACGATGGTGGCGCGAGCTTCAGCTTGCAGCATCGGCTTGAGCCGATGTCCCGCTGGTCTTCAGAGCCGCGACCATCGGGAGCGGTCACACCTGACGTTTCACCAAATAAATCTCCGTCTTCCAAGAGCGGCCACGCATAAGGGTAAACCACTAACCAAAACCCTCCATTCCACCTACTGAAACTCTCCCCCGATCCTGATATTCTGAACTCCCTACGTATGGGTAAGAACTCCATTCTGGCTTGCGCCCTCTTCGCCCTAACCCCCGCCTTCTCCCAGCACGCCCCCGGGCTTCCCGCTTGGCTCGCAACTTATCCCAGCGCCAGTCCGGACGTTCGTTCGACCTCTTCGCTAGTCGAATCCACCTACACGACCTCCGCGCAGCCGGAGGACATCGTCGCGCATTACCGCAAGCTATTTGAAGCCGCGAGCCTGCCCTTTCTGCCCAACTTCGACGGCATGGAACGTCCATCCGCTCCTCCGCTCCCGAATGCGACCTTCTTATCCAGATTCGCACCCGTTCGAACGGCACTTTCGTGACTCTGGACTGCTCCGTCAAGACCGCGCCAGCAGCCGCCGCGCCCCCCGACGTCAAAGTGACCTCCAGCCGGTCGCAGTCACCGCAATCTCCGCGCGCACCTCAAATCCCTGCCGACTGGATGGCGGAGCATCAACGAAAAGTGGCCGAAATGGGGATCCATCGCGAGCACCACGATGCGCCCGCGCCTCCCCTTGTCTGGCCATCCTGGCTGACCCATGTCAGGGGTGACGCGCTCCGGCCGGTGTCCGGCATGGATCAATCGAAAAACGGCATGTTACGGGCCCAATACACCACCAACGTGCCCATGACCGAAATCTACGATTTCTACCGCGAGCTGCTCAAGTCGCATGAATATCCCACCCGCAGCCATATCTCCACCGGACACACGACGACCGGGATCCAACAGAATGCCGACGGTTCAGTCGAAGGCACGAATTATCCCGACGGCGCTCCCGGCGCTTCCTCGGAAATCAAAATCAACTTCGGCCGGTCGGTGCTGAACGGCCCGATCACCGTGACGCTGCGGTTCACCACGCGCGAATATTCCACCAAGCGGGGCTATTGACGCGATGAGCCGTCTGCTGATTTGCACTCTCTCGATAGCCTGCGCCTTCGGGCAATTTGTCACGCCGGTTCCCTCGGAGATGCCGTCGTGGCTTGTTCCTTACCCAGGCGCCTCCCCAAAGGACCAGCGGACGGGGAACTCCGTCGAGTCCAGCTACAAAGTCTCCGCCCCTCCGCGAGACGTCCTCGCCCATTTCCGGACCCTGTTCGAGTCCGCCGGTCTGCCGTTCCAGTCCTCACCCATGGGATACGGATTTCTCATCCGCGAGTCAGCGCCAGAGTGCAGCCTCGCCATCGACATCCGGCGCTTCGATCCAGACACCGAAGTTAAGGTGACCTGCTCCCCGCGCCTGGCGTCCACGGAACGGATCGAAAATCAGCACGCGCAGTCTCACCAGGATGACCGGATGAAAAAGTACGACACGCCGGTGTATCCGCAAGCCAAAGCTCCCCAACCGCCGCTCACGTGGCCGTCCTGGCTGGTCCGCGTAGACGGCGCCAAACTTTCGATCCAAAAGTATTCAGGCCAGTTGAAAAGCACCTTCATGTCGAGCCCGCCGAGGGAAGGCATCCAGTATTTCTATGCAGAGCTGCTCAATGCGCATGGCTATCGCGTGAAGCAGGGTTTGGCCACAGTACCGGAGCAATTCGGCTCCTGGGTTCAAGCAACCTCGGACAAAGTCCATGTGTGGGTCCAAATCAAACCGTCCGGTCAGAACTTCGCAGTAGAAATCAGCCTGCAGTAGTCTCCGCGCAGCATCGGCGTTCATCAGCGTTCATCGGCGGCTAATATTCTTGAAATCCGTTAACAATCCGCCTCCACTCGACTTTGGACTTCTGAAAGTTCACCAGGAGACAGACGCTCCGTCCTGAAGCTTTTAGATAATTCAGACACTGCGCCAAGTGCTCACCGGCAAATCGATCTACGCACTTTAACTCCACCACCAGAACATTTTCGACGACAATATCTGCGTAGTACTCTCCGACACATGCCCCTTTGTAAACCACGGGGAAGGAAACCTGCGCTTTCGCCCGAAGCCCGCGTAGCGTAAGCTCCCTCAGAAGCGCGCGTTCGTAAATCTTCTCGAGAAATCCGCCGCCAAGCTTATTGGAGACCTCAAGCACGGCTCCTATAACGCATTCGGTCAGTGAATCCGGGCATCGGCGTTCATCAGCGTTCATCGGCGGCCATAATATTGTGCTCCGCCCGCGCAATAGATCTCAAGATTATTCGCCGATGGCAATAAGTCTATTGTGATACCCTCGAAAATTCATGCCCGCCCCCGAATCTCCGTCTTTCAACATCTCCAACGGCGTCAAATGGACCATCTGCGCTGTCGCCGCGGTCGGCTTTCTGGTCGATATTTACGCGATTCTCGTAGGCCCCCTGATCCTCCGCCCCGCGCTGCTCGAGTTCGGATTGACGCCCGGTTCGCCCGCCTACGTCAGTTGGGCCGGCTACCTGTTCTGGATCCCGCCATTGTGCGGAGGCTTCTTCGGACTCATCGGCGGCTACCTGACGGATCTTTTCGGACGCCGCCGCGTTCTGGTCTGGACCATTATTCTGTACACCATCTCAGCCTACGCAACCGGCTACGCCGCGTCGCTCCCCGCTCTGCTGTTCTGGCGCACGATGAGCTTCATCGGCGTCTGCGTCGAGTTCGTCGCAGCCGTTGCCTGGCTCGCGGAATTGTTCCCGGTAGCCAAAACCCGCGAAGCCGTGCTCGGCTGGACGCAGGCGTTTTCATCGCTGGGGGGCATCGCCGTCTCGGGCGCGAATTATCTGGCCAATTACTACGCCCTCTCGCTGCCCGAGATTTACAACGGCCACGCCGCGTGGCGATACACGCTGCTTTCCGCTTTGATTCCCGCGATCCCGCTCGGCATCGTCCGCTTCTTCCTGCCGGAGTCGCCAGCGTGGGCCAAGAAGCGCGCGGAGGGCACGCTCAAGCGCCCCAGTTTCGTGGAACTGTTCGCCCCCGCTTACCGGAAGACAACCATCGTCACCGCGTTGCTCTTCGCGTGCGCCTACGGAGCCGCGTTCGGAGCCATCCAGCAAGCTCCGCAAATCACGCCAGGCTTGCAGGAAGTGCAGCGCGAAGCCGCGAAATTCCCCGCCAAGGAACGGCCCGGAGTGGTCGGAAAAATCGTCGCGAGCGTGCAAGGCGCCCAGGAATTTGGTGGACTCGCCGGACGAATCGTCCTCGCCGGGCTCGCGCTGGTGATCGTCAGCCGCCGCGCGCTGCTGCGCGTTTTCCTGATCCCCGGCCTGTTCATCGTGCCCTACGTGTTCTACGGACCCGCCACCCAAAGTCTCGAATTATTCAAATACGGCATGTTTTTCGCCGGATTCTGCACCGTCGCGCAATTGAGTTATTGGGGAAACTATCTCCCGCGCGTCTACCCGGTGCACTTGCGAGGCACCGGCGAAGGCTTCGCCGCGAACGTGGGAGGCCGCATGCTGGGAACCTCGGCGGCCTATGTCACTACACACTTGCAGGCATTGATGCCGGGCACGATCCCAGCAGCGAAGTTGGCGTACGCAGCCGCGGCAGTCGCGTTAGGCATCTATCTGCTGGGTAACATACTGACGTTCTTCCTGCCCGAGCCCCCGGCCAGCTTGCCGGAATAGCGAGTTAAAGATCGCTGGCCTTCAGGCCAGTCCTCTTCGCGATCTTGGCAAGGATGGCGGGACCAAGTTCGTCGGAATCACGAAACGAGAACGGATATTCGCTCCAGCCGTCCTTTTCCAGAATCCGATGCGATCCGATAGTCCGATCATGTTTCCATCCAATCCGAAGAAGAGCGGCGAACACTCGGCGACCCTTGGTGGAAGGCCAATGACTCACACAGAGACCGCGAACACCGCATCGGCGGCTGCTTTTGGCAAAGTGCCCCGATGTATACGATCCGCGATAATCTGCCTCGCAGCATCCTCGGCCTGCCGTATAGCATCTTCTCTCGACGTGCCGTAAAGAAGGATGTTCAACTCGGGGATTTCGGCGATCCAGCGGTCATCCACCTCGCGATCTAATTCGATCGTCAGGTTCATGCGTAAAATTATCTCATGAAGAAAATTCGATGGGGCGATCCTCGGAGTGGCGAAGATCGCCACGGCCAAGGTCATTCCCGCGATGCAACTCGCTTCCAATGTAGAGATCGCCGCCATCGCTTCTCGCGACTTGACGAAAGCCCAAGCTGCCGCGCGGCAGCTCGGCATCCCCCGAGCCTACGGCTCCTACGAGGAACTCCTCGCCGACCCGTCCATCGACGCGATCTACAACCCTCTGCCGAATCATCTCCATGTTCCCTGGTCGATCCGCGCCGCCGAGGCCGGCAAGCACGTGCTGTGCGAGAAGCCCATCGCTCTCTCCGTCGAGGAAACGCGTGAGCTGATCGCGGCCCGCGACAGCGCGCACGTGAAAATCGGCGAGGCCTTCATGGCTCGCACTCACCCGCAATGGCTCCGCGCGAAAGAGATCGCCCGGTCCGGAAAAATCGGCGACCTGCGCGTCGTCTCAGGTCACTTCAGTTACTTCAATCGCGACCCGCAAAACGTCCGCAACATCGCCGAGATCGGCGGCGGCGGCATCATGGACATCGGCTGCTACCCGATCACTCTCTCCCGCATGATCTTCGGCGCCGAGCCGCTGCGCGTACACGCCTTCCTCGATCGCGACCCCGATTTCAAGACCGACCGCCTGGGCTCCGTGATCCTCGAATATCCGCAAGGGCACGCCAGCTTCACCTGCTCCACGCAGCTTGTGCCGTATCAGCGGATGCACATCTTCGGAACCACCGGGCACATCGAAATCGAGATCCCGTTCAATGCGCCGCCGGATAAGCCGACCCGCATTTTCGTGAACGGAGAGGTGGAAGAATTCCCCGTCTGCGATCAGTACACGATTCAAGGCGAGCTGTTCTCGCGCGCCATCATTGAGAACACCGAGGTTCCGGTGCCTCTCGAAGACGCGCTCAACAACATGACGGTGATCGAAGAGATTTTTCGATCAGCCGATCGCGTTTGACCCGCCGGCGATTTTCGGTACGACGAACGGCTTCCGGTAATCGCGCGTGAACAACTTGTTGGCCTCATGATCGCCGATGACGGTCATGGTCTTCTCATCGAAGTGCAGCGTGCGGCCCACGCGGTACGCGATATTCGCCAGGTGCATGCAAATCGTCGACGCCGCGCCTTCTTCGATCTCCGCGTTTAAATCCGACCGCTTGCGGCTGCGGACGGCTTCGATGAAGTTCAGGAAGTGGTCGCCGCCCTTGCTCGCGGCCGGACCCTTCTCCTGTTTCGGACCCATCCAGGTTTGATACTTCGTATACCCGTCGATCGCCAGATAGCCCTTCGAGCCGAAGAACGTGTTGCCTATCGTGTCGGGCGCGCGCCCTGATTTACCGTCGGGCTTTCCTTCGCCGATGCCGGCTTCGTGATTGCTCTCCCAGTGCCGGACGTCGAACGCCATCAGCTTCTTCTTGCCGGCGACGTCGAACTCCAGCAGCGCGTTGATCGTGTTCGGCGTTTCCTGATCGTCGTCGAACATGTACTTGCCGCCCATCGCCGTGACCTTGGTCGGATACTTCACGCCCAGGCCCCAGCGGGCGATATCGACCTCGTGAATCCCCTGATTGCCCAGGTCGCCGTTGCCGGTGTCCCAGAACCAGTGCCAGTTGTAGTGGAAGCGATTCTTGGTGAACTGACGCTTCGGCGCGGGACCGGTCCACAGATCGTAATCGACGCCCGCGGGCACGTCCGAAACCGGAGTCTTGCCGATGGTATCGCGCCACTTGAAACACAGCGCGCGAGCCATGTAGACCTCGCCCAACTCGCCTTCGCGCATCTTCTGGACGGCTTCTTTCAGCGCCACCGACGACCGGCTCTGGCTGCCCATCTGCACGATCTTGTCGTACCTGCGCGCCGCGTGCACCATCTGCTGCGCTTCGAAAATATTGTGCGAGCAGGGCTTCTCGACGTACACATCTTTGCCGGCCTGCGCGCCCCAGATGGTCATCAGGGCGTGCCAGTGATTCGGCGAGGCGATCGAAATAGCGTCGATATTCTTGTCTTCGAGCAGCTTGCGGATATCCGCATAGGTGTCGGGCTTTTTCTTGCCCTTTCCTTCTACCGCTTTCACGTATTTGTCGAGGTGGGATTGATCGGGATCGCACAATGCCACCAGCTCCACGTTCGGGAGCGAAGTCCAAGCGTTGACGTGGCTCATACCTCGTCCGCCGCAGCCCACGACGGCCATCCGGACCGTGCTGTTGGCGCTGGCGAGCATGGAAGAGGTAGTAGTGGCGACTGCCGCGGTCGTCATCAGAAAATTGCGTCGGTTCATGGGGCCTCCTGGCCAGTTTCTGCGTTAAAGGATATCACCTGAGGAGAGGTCGCGCATGCGCCGAACGGCCGTGGCTTTAGCGTTCGTCCGCTGCGGAACGGGCAGCCCCACGCTTACGCATGGGGCTTGTGAAAAAACGAAGCCATCGTCGGAGGGGTCCTCCTCCCGGCGGGCTTTCTGGAGGTCGCGGAGCTGCGCGACGGTTCGTTCGAATTGGCGCGAGAGGCGCTGGCTGTGGAGGCTGAGGTTGGCCATGGCTTTCGCCTGGTCCAGGAGGCCGTCCACGAGGTCTCTGGGGGTGTAGGAGATGCTGAGGAGATTGGATTCGAGCGCGGCGACGCGGTTGAGACGCCAGGAAACGTCGGCCAGAGCCTGGACGAGATTTTCCTCGGTGGCGCCTTGGGGATGGTATTCGTCGTGGAAGGATTGCAGATGGGACTGATAGATTTCGCGGTCTTCGTCGGGCATAACGACGAGCTGGCCGGTGAGTCCGTGGCGGAGCGCGTTCATGGAGGATTTCTTTTTGCCCTCGGCGGATTTGGGTCCGGTGGAGTGCTGGGCGTTCGCTTGATTGATCTGTGCGCGGTTGATTTCGGCGCTGTGCGGTGTTTGATGTGCGGTCGACATATTTGTCCTTCGTGACGTTTATAGCAGGGCGAGTGGGAGAGGGAGCCGGGTGGAAGTGGGAGGTGGTTGAAAAGGGGGGAGTTGGGAGTTGGAAGTTGGAGGGAATTGGGGTGGAAATAGCGGAGGAAGGGGCTACTGTCGCTGGTTTCTTGTCCAGGAAACACGCGGGCTCTCCCCGGTTTGGGTTTTGTTTCCCTGTTTTGGTTTTCAAGTCTTGAGAATTATTGGCAACGTCCGCGAAATCGTCTAATCAGTTGGCAAGAACTATCAAATGTCTGGTTGCTGTCCCTCGCTCCCCCTGCCCCGGGTTTGTTGTTCCTGGTTTGTTTACGATCTGAGCATTTGGGTTGTAATGGTATAGAGTAAGTAGTCCCCATGGGAGCAATCCGGCCAGAAATTCTGACGTGGGCACGGGAGACAGCAGGATTGTCGCTCGAAGATGCTGCACGCGCTATCGGACTGAAGGGGGCAAGGGGAGAAACTGGACCAGAGCGTCTGGCGAAAATTGAAAACGCTGGAGATCCGCCGCGTCCGCTGCTCTTGAAAATGGCCAAAACCTACCGGCGTCCTCTCCTGGTGTTTTATCTAAACCAGCCGCCAAAAACAGGAGATAGGGGGCAAGATTTTAGAACCCTGCCAGGCGAGGATCGATACAATCCAGATCTGGATGCGTTGATCAGAGATATTAAGAGCCGCCAAGGCCTTGTTCGCTCGATACTCGAAGATGATGAAGTGGATCGCGTTGCATTCGTGGGCGCGGCCACAATGGACATACCTTCTATCGATCTGGCACTTCGGATAGTTGAGAGTCTGAAATTTTCGGTGAACGTTTTCCGTGCTGAAAAGACGGGCGACGGAGCATTCGGATACTTGCGAGCGCAACTTGAAGCTGCCGGGATTTTCGTACTTTTGCTAGGCAATCTGGGCAGTCATCACACCAATATTCCTTTGGAAATCTTTCGGGGCTTCGCGATTGCTGATCCCTTGGCGCCGATGATTGTGATCAATGATCAGGATGCAAAAACGGCGTGGTCGTTCAGTGCGATTCATGAGCTTGTTCACCTCTGGCTTGGCACCACAGGTATCAGCGGCACGGATGCGGCTGCACAAATTGAGCAGTACTGCAACGATGTCGCGGGAGAAGTCTTGCTACCTGCGGCAGAACTGAATGACTTTCCGCAGCCCTCGACATTCGAAAAAACGGCAACTCAAATATCGGATTTTGCTGAAGCCCGACGTGTGAGTCGTGCGATGGTGGCCTATAAGTTGTTTCGCACCGGCCGCATCGCACGACCAATGTGGACCAAGTTAAATGAGCATTTCCGCAATGAGTGGCTGGCATTGAAGGCGCGTCAGGCAGAGAAACAAAAAGGTGTGGAGGGTGGACCGAGCTATTACGTTGTCCGGCGGCACCGCGTAGGCGATGCTCTCCTGGGACTAATGCGACGCGCGCTGGATGAAGGGGCTATCACTTACACGAAAGCGGGCCGGGTGCTGGGCGTTAAGCCCACCAATGTAGAGCCATTGCTGGCTTCCAGACCGATTCGAGGCATCAGATAGCTTGCTCTACCTCTTCGATGCGAACGTGTTGATCACGGCAAAGAACACCTATTATCCGATAGACCAGATCCCGGAATATTGGGAATGGCTCCAGTTTTAGGGATTTGCTGGTAACATCAAACTTCCATTCGAAATCATGGAGGAGATTTTGGTTGGCAATAATGATGATCCGTTGCTTGCGTGGATAAAAGATGTCGGGAACAAACAGGCATTGCTTCTGGATGAGGTCATTGCCCCCGATGTCGTCAATCGCGTTGTCGAATCTGGATATGCCAAAGATCTGACCGATGATGAGATAGAGGAAGTGGGGCGCGATCCGTTTCTGATCGCCTATGGACTTTCTGGAAAAGATCGTTGCATCGTAACGACAGAAGTATCAGCTCCCAGTAAGAAGCGTCAGAATCGACGGATTCCCGACGTATGCGCAACCTTCGGTCTCGAATGTTGCACGCCGTTCAAAGTGAACCGCGAATTAGGATTCAAGACCGGCTGGAAGCTCTAGATCCGGATTTGCTTTCGCTGGAAGAGCGGAGACGCTTTCGAGGTTGAGATCGCCGACTATCATTGAACTTGGGATTGAAAAATGAGCCGGAAGAAAACAGATCGCATTCCCTTTCCTCACCCTGGGGAGACAATTCTTGAGGATTTCCTGAAGTCGCTTGGGATGACTGTGAATAAACTCGCGCTGGAACTGCGTGTTCCCGCCACGCGGATCGCCGAAATTGTCCACAGGCGACGCGGAATTTCCGCCGACACGGCGCTTCGTCTCGCGCGCTACTTCGACACGTCACCCAAATTTTGGCTGAATCTTCAGGCTTCTTATGATTTGGCGATCGCGGCGGAGGTGCATGCCGGAGAGATCCAACGAACGGTCCGCCCGCGGCGGGCGGCGTAGAGCAACCCGCCCACCCGTTCCCGGTCTAAAAACGTCGACTCCTTCCTCTCTTTGGCAACATCCGCGAAATTGCGTTGAGTGAAGGGGCTATTGCAAAAGGCCAATAAAACACCGCTTCCGTTGGTCGCGGCTCTGAAAAACGCTTGAGTCGTAAAGAGCGGCGACCATCGGGAGTCGGTTACTTTTTCTCGGCGATCAGACCGGTTCTTACCAGGAAGCTGGTATCGAGGCGACCGGCTATGAAGTCGGGGTGCGCTAGGATTTTCAAGTGCAGCGGGATCGAGGTATAGATGCCTTCTACTACGAACATGTCCAGGGCTCGGTTCATGCGCGCGGTGGCTTCGGCTCGGTCTGTGCCGTGGGTGATTAGCTTTGCCACCAGGGAATCGTAGTAGGGAGGAATTACGCCGTCGTGATAGGCGGCGGTGTCGACTCGGACGCCTGCGCCTCCGGGCAGGTTGAAGCCTGTGATACGGCCTGGGGAGGGTGTGAAGGTATCGGGGTGCTCGGCGTTGATGCGGCACTCGATGGCGTGGCCGCGGATGGTGATGGGTTCGGTCAGAATGTGGGTTAACGGCTCGCCCGCGGCGATGCGGATCTGGCTTTTCACCAGGTCGATGCCGGTTACCAGTTCTGTGACCGGGTGCTCCACTTGAATGCGGGCGTTTACTTCGATGAAGTATAGATTGCCGGCTTGATCCATCAGGAATTCGACTGTGCCGGCGTTGCTGTAGCCGATCTTCTTGAGCGCGACTCTGAGGCTGTCTGAGATTCTGGCGCGTAATTCGGGACTTACCGCGACCGACGGGGCCTCTTCAATTAATTTTTGGTGGCGGCGCTGGATGGAGCACTCGCGCTCGCCTAGCACTTCTACGTTGCCGTGCTTATCACCTAAGATTTGAAATTCGATATGCCTCGGATTTTCGACCAGCTTCTCCATGTACATATCGCCGACTGAAAATGCCGCCGACGCTTCGGCTTGGGCTTGCGCCAGCAGGTGAGGCAATTCCTCGGCGGTTCGCACGACGCGCATGCCGCGGCCGCCGCCGCCGGCCGACGCTTTCAGCATCACAGGGTAGCCGACCTGCTCCGCCAGCTCCAGCGCTTCTTCCAGACTCTTGAGGATTCCCTTGGAGCCGGGGAGAATCGGCACGCCTGCTTCATCCATGACGGATCTTGCGATCTGCTTCATACCCATGCTGCGTATGACGTCGGGCGTGGGACCGATGAACGTCAGGCCGCTGGTTTCGCACACTTCGGCGAAGTCGGCGTTTTCGCTCAGGAAGCCATAGCCGGGATGGACGGCGTCGGCGTTGGAAATTTCGGCGGCGCTGATGACGGAGGGAATATCCAGATAGCTGCGGGCGCTTTTCGCGGGACCGATGCAGATCGCTTCATCGGCGAAGCGGACGTGGAGGCTGTTGCGGTCGGCTTCGGAGTACACGGCCACCGTGCGGATGCCCAGGTCCTTGCAGGCGCAGATGACGCGAAGCGCAATTTCGCCGCGATTGGCGATCAGAATTTTTTGGAACATACGCTAGCGCGGGCGGATCGAGAACAAGGCCTCGCCGTACTCCACCGGACGTCCGTTTTCGACCAGTTTGGCGACGATGATGCCGCCGGTCTCGGCCTCGATTTCGTTCATGAGCTTCATCGATTCGATGATGCAGAGGACTTGTCCCGGCTCGACTGAATCGCCCACTCGCACAAACGGCGGCGCATCGGGCGAAGGAGCGTCGTAATATGTTCCGACGATCGGCGACTTCACCAGCATGCCGTCCGTTTCGGGGCTCCTGGCAGGAGCGGCGGCTGCGCCGGTGGTGTTTTGTTGGAAGGCGGGCGCGGGAGCCGGGGCTGCCGGCTGATTCTGCGGCTGCGGCGTCACCACGTATTCCTTGTTCATACCGGCGCGCTTGATGCGCAGGCGGTCTTCGCCGCGCTGTACTTCGATCTCGCCTACGCCGCTTTCGTTGAAAATCTGGAGCAGCTCTTTGATCTCGTCAATAGTCATTTAAAGTTCGATGAGGTCTTTCGGGGTCTGGGTCAATACTTCGCAGCCATGCTCCGTCACCAGCACGGTGTCTTCGATCCGGATACCCCCCAACCCATCGATATAAGCTCCGGGCTCGATGGTGATTGCCATCCCGGCCTGAAGCCTGGTCTTGTCCTTTCTTGCGATCCTCGGCGGCTCGTGAATCTCGAGACCCAGACCGTGACCGGTGGAATGCACGAACGCGCGGTCAAGCTCATGACGTTTTAACACGCCGCGAGCCGCCGCGTCCACTTCTCCGGTGGTTACACCGGCCTTGACTGACCTTACGGCAGCCAATTGTGCCTCCAAAACAGCCTTGTAGAGCCGTAAAATGCGCTTTGGAGGCGTCCCCGTGTGGGCCACGCGAGTCATGTCACTGGCATAGCCATCCTGGCTCGCGCCCATGTCAATTAATAATAGTTCATTTTCGCCTAGCCGATGGGCGGTTGGCTGGGCATGGGGCAGCGCGGTGCGGATTCCGGAGGCGACAATCGTCTCAAAAGCGGGCTTTTCGGCGCCTAACGCGCGCATCTGGTAGTCCAGTTCGGCGGCGATGTCGGATTCGCGGGCACCCGCATGGACGCGGCGGATGGTCTTCGAATAAGCCTCGGAATTGGTCGCGACGCTCTGGCGGATCAGGGTCAGTTCGGAGGCCGATTTGACCATTCGCTGCTCTTCGATAATCCGGCCGACGGGATGCAAGCCTGCGCCGAGGGCGAGGTCTTCTTTTACTTTGAGATAGTCTTCGTAGCGGAGCCAGGCTGATTCGAAGCCTATTTTTTTCAGTCGTTTACGTTTAATAACGGCGGCTGCGCCGAGCAGCAGAGCCTTCTTTTCCACGTGGACTTTCGAGGTGATCTGTTGGGAGACAAGGGCGTATCGCGGGTCGGTGAAAAAGTGCGATTCGCCTTTGGTCAGCAGGAGGATTCCGTTGGAGCCGGTGTATCCGGTCAGATAACGGACGTTGGCGGGGGAGGAAACGAGAAGAGCGTCGATCTTCAGTTCAGGTAAGCGCGCGGAGAGGGTGCGGCGGCGCTGGTCATTTTCAGACAAACTAATAGTTTAACAGGCGTGCAACCTCTACCGAGCTGTCAACGGGCGTCGAGATGAGTCTCGACGCGGCACGCACGAGTGCGTGCGCCACGGTAACCACTACGACCAGATGGAGACCGCGGTTTAGCAATCTCAACAGTTACCCGGCCAGGGCTTACTGCTTGTCGTACACTGACACGGCGCTCGTTGGCTTACCGTTGGCATCGGTCCCTTTCGACGTGGTCGTCCTGACCTTCCCATCCTTGGACACTACGCTTCGCCCAGTGCTGACTACTTTTCCAGCTTTCTTCCATGTGGTTTCGCTGGTGTTCGCGTCGATGCGCTTCAGGGCAACGGTGTCGGCCCCACCCGGTGCTCCCGTCCCTGAAACCGGATTGTCCTTGCCGTCGTAGTTTGCCGTCGCGCTCCACACGGTGTGGGCTCCATCCGCGGCAGTCTGATCGGCGCTGAGTTTTACGCCTTTGCCTTGAGCTTCAATCGTCACCGTCCTGCTCTGTGGCACCGGCACAGGACTGGATTTCGACTTTGCGGCGTTCAGTTTCCAGATGCCGACGGAGGTGTCGGTTTCGGCCAGCAGGACGCTTGACATGAACGCAGCGATAGTGACAACTACCAAAATCCGCTTCATTGGTTCTCTCCTTTTGAATTTTTAGTTAACCAGGACTTCCATTTGGGCTTCCCGGCCTTGCGTAGTATACAGCAATCGGTTGTCATTCGTGGCGCAAACTGTCCGTTGGATCGACACGGGCGGCGCGACGGGCGGGGAGCAGGGCGGCGGCGAATCCGACGGTTCCAAGGGCAATCGACGCAAGGATATACGTGATTGGGTCGGTCGGCTTGATGTCGTACAGCAGACTGGCAAGCGAGCGACTGGCTGCCGCCGCTGCAACAACGCCGGCCGCGATTCCAAAGGCGGTTGGGATCAGGGCGTCGCGGAGAATCAGGCGGACTACCCGGCCGGCGTCGGCTCCGAGGGCCATGCGGATGCCGATTTCGTGGGTGCGGCGCGCGACGGTGAAGGAGATGACTCCGTATACGCCGACCATTGCCAGCACCAGGGCGATGGCGGCGAAGGATCCGAACAGGAGGCCGTTGAAGCGGGGGCGGGCGGTCATTTCGTCGAACTGCTGAGTCATGGTGCGGACGGTAACCAGCATGCCGGGGTCGAGGGCGTGGAGTTCCTGGCGCAGCGCGGAGGCTGTCAGCAGCGGATCTGTGAAGGTGCGGACGACGATGTGGATACTAGTGGGCAACGAGAGTAACGGATAGGCGGTCGCGGGCATTGGAGGGCTATCGAGGCCGTGATTCTTGACATCGGCGACCACGCCGATGATGATTTTGGGCGGCTTCATGATGAGATCGATTTTCTTGCCGATGGGATCTTCGCCGGGGAAATAGGTGCGGACCAAGGTCTGATTGACGATGACCGTATCGGGGCCGTCGGCTGGCGTGAAGAAGCGGCCGCGCAAGAGAGGGATTCCGAGGGCTTCGAAATATCCTGGGCTGACGTCGCCTCCGATGACGGTGTCGCCGCGATGCCACCCTTCAGGGAGGGACCTGCCTTCGCGCGAAAATGTGTGCGATCCGCTGCCGAAGTTGGGATGAAGAGAGTCTCCGAAACCGACAACGGCGATTCCGGGGATCGAGGCGACGCGGCGGCGAATTTCGCCGAGAGGACGCGGCTGCCAGATGGTCGCGGTAAGAACGTGCTCAGGCTGAAAACCGATGTTCTTATGTTGCATGCGCCAGAGGCTCTGGAACATCAGCGATGCGCCGATCAGCAGGGTGAGGGACATCGCGATTTCGGCGGCAACGAGGAGTCCGCGCGGCCCGGAGGGGACGAATCTGCCTGCGGGCCGGGTTGCGGACATCGCTGGCGCGAGCCCGAAAATGATTCCGGTGACGAGCGCGGCGAATAAGGCGAACGCCAGCACACGGAGATCGACCGTCACTTCGGCCATCCGCGGGAAGTCTTCCGGTCCGAGGCCGCGAAGCGCTCGCACGGCGGCGACCGTGATCAGTACTCCAGCGACGCTGCCGATGAAGGAGATGAGAATGCTCTCGGTGAGCAGTTGGCGAATCAAACGGAGTCGCGATGCGCCTAACGCGGCTCGGGTAACGATTTCCCGTTGCCGAGCTGTCGCACGGGCCAGCAGAAGATTCGCGACATTGGCGCACGCTATCAGCAGCACGCATCCGACTCCCGCGAGCAACAGCAGCAGGACGGTTTTCACGTTTCCCGTGAGGCGGTCCTGAAACGGCTTCACGTTGAGTTGAACATCGTTGCGATAGATCTTCGGCCAGGCGGAGCGGGTGGAAGCAAACAAGGTCTCAAAATTCGCGCGAGCTTGGGCAAGGCTGACGCCGGGCCTGCGGCGTCCGATGGTATCCCAGGCTCCGCCGACGCGGCGGTCCTTTTGGCCTTCCACATCGATTTTGACCGGTACGAGGGCGTCGACCCGCGCGGTCCCCGGATAGTAAAATCCCTTGGACAGGACGCCGACGATCTGGCGGGAGCCTCCGTCGAAGAAAACCGACTTTTCAAGAATTTTCGGATCGCCCGCGAACTTCTCCTGCCAGAGTCCATAAGAAATGATGATTGGCAAAGATGCATCGAGGCGGGATTCTTCCGGAAGGAATCTTCTGCCGAGGATGGGATTCACTTCGAGAACATCCAGAAGGTTAGCTGTCACGCGGGCGGCCTGAATACTCACGGGGCCGTCGGGAAGCTGCATGGGCTCCGCGCGCCAGACTCGACCCATGGCTGCATAGGCGGTGAAAACCTGGTTGTCGCGGGCCCAATCGAGATAATCCCAGGAGGGGACGAAGTAGAAATCCTGACCTGGAAAATGGGTCGAGACCGATACCAGGCGGTCGCCTTCCGGATACGGGAGAGGGCGCAGCAGCACGGCGTCGACGACGCTAAAGATGGCGGTGGTGGCGCCGATACCGAGGGCGAGCGCGAGAATCGCGGCAGCGGTGAAGCTGGGGTTGCGGAGCAGGGTGCGCAAGGCGAAGCGAAAATCATTCATATCGAGGAAGACTCCATCGGATAGACGCGCAATTCGGCCATCATGGCGTTAGACACCTGGAATACAGGTTTGTTCCCCTGTGTTGGGGCTGACCGCTCCCGATGGTCGCGGCTCTTTTAGCATGTTGAAAACGGACTGTTTGATAGAATGCTCTCGCTATGGCGATTACCTTGACCGGGGTCACTCCACTTCTGGAAGTGTTTTATCGGGACGTGCTGGGATTCGAATTGGTCTCAGGGGACGATTCGTGGTGGTGCTTGTTGAAATTGTGCGGGGTTTCCTTGATGCTGAATACGGCTTACGAGCGCGATGAGCGGCCGGCGGCTCCGGATCCGGCGCGGGTGGTGGGGCATAGCGATGGGGAGCTGTATTTTGATACTCCCGATGTGGATGCTGTTTACGAGCATATTCGGGCGAAGGGATGGGCGGTAACTGAACCGAAAGACATGTTCTATGGCATACGGCAGGTTTCTATTAAGGACCCGGACGGGTTTCAGCTGCATTTTATTTGTCCGGTTAAAAAATGAGGGTGGGCAGGTTATTCGTATCTTAGGGCGATGGTGGGGTCTACTGTGGCTGCGCGGCGGGCGGGGAGGAAGCCGGCTAGCAGGGCGACCAGCATCATGATCAGGGATGAGGCGATAAGGGTCAGCGAGTCCGTCGGAGTGACGCCGTAGAGTTGGGACACCAGGTAGCGGCTGAGGGCGATCGAGAGAGGGATTCCCAGGCCGATGCCAATGATGCACATGAACGATACTTCTTTCAGGACCATGCCCAGCACGCGGCCGCGGCCCGCTCCAAGCGCCATGCGGATGCCGATTTCGCGGGTCCTGCGGGTGACTGAGAACGCCATCACGCCGTAGAGGCCGATGGAGGCGAGGATGGTGGCAAGCGCGCCGAAGCAGGCGCACAGGATCGCGATCAAGCGCTCGGCAAAGAGCGATTCATTGACTTGCGCTTCCATGGTTTTGAAGTCCCAGATGGCGAGGTTCGGATCGAGCTGCGCGATGGCGCGGCGCACGACGGGCATGACGGGCTCGGGCGCAGATGCGGTTCGCACGTTCACGCAAATGTATCCGGGGGCGGGGTCCTGCAAATAGGGAACGTAGAGGAAGTTCAGCTTCTCGTTGCGAAGACTGTCGTACTTCGCATCTTTCGCGACACCGATAATTTCGATATCCACAGGACCTTCCTGGCCGTGTCCGAACTTCCTGCCGAGCGGATTGGTGTCATTAAAGAAATGCTTTGCGAACGTCTCGTTGACAATGGCTACCTTGCGCGCGCCAAAGCGATCGGCGTCGGTGAAATCGCGGCCCAGCAACAGAGGCATGCCAAGAGTTGAAAAATATCCGGGAGAAATCGACGAGAATCGGGGATTCATATCCTCGTCCTGCTTGGGCTGATAGCCTTCGATGTGAATGGTGTTGGAACTGGAATCGCCGGCCAGCACCTGGATATCGGTGAGCGCGGCGGACCGGACGCCGGGGATTGAACTCAGCCGCTCCTGGATCGACTGGTAGGTCTCGCGAATGCGCTGAGGCGTATATCCGTTGCGGGAGGCGTCGAGCGAAAACTCGACCATCATGGAAGTCTGAAACCCGGGGTCGAGTTTACGCAGGTTGATGAGGCTGCGGGTGAACAACCCGGCTCCGACGAGCAGCAGCAGGGACAAAGCGACCTGGGCGACGACCAGGGCTTGGCGAGAGCGAATCTGTCCGAAGCCGCCGATGACGCTGCCGCCTTGATCCTTCAATGTCGGATAGACATTCGGACGGGTGGATTGAATCGCAGGTATGAGACCGAATCCAACGCCGGTAATCAAGGCGAGAGCGAAAGTGAACGCGATGGTACGAAAGTCGAGCGAAGCATTCAAACCGACGGCGCCTCCGTTTCCGGGGATGCTTTGTACGAGCAGTCCGGAGGTCCAGGCGCTGACCAGCAGTCCCGCGCAGGCGCCGAGAATCGCCAGCACCACGCTTTCGGCGAGCAGCTGCCGGACAATGTCTTTCCGGGAGGCTCCCATGGCGAGGCGGATGGCGATTTCCTTTTGACGCCCGAGGCCGCGCGCGACCAAAAGGTTGGCGACGTTGGTGCAGGCGATCAGCAGCACCAGTCCGACCATGCCCATCAACACGTAGAGAGGCGTGCTGCTGACTTCGCGGAAGGTGGGCACTCCGTTATAGGCCGGCGTCATCACCAGCGACTTGGCTAGGAACTTGTCGCGAAAACGCTGGCTAACGGTGCCCTTCATGACTCCGAGATCGGTCTCGAGCATCGGCTTGAAGGTGACCTGGAGGGCGGGAGACGCTTGTTTGATGGTCAACCCCGGCTTCAGGCGGCCGATGATGTGCAGTACGTGAACGGTTCGATCGTCATAACCGTCCGACGTAGGCGTCATTTGAGCCTTCATCGCCAAGGGGACGTAGACGTCGGGATTGCGGCCGACGTTGACGCTGAAGAACTCGCGCGGCGCGATGCCGATGACCGTCATGAGCGCATTATTGACGCGCACGGTCTTTCCAAGAACGGTGGCTTCTCCGCCGAAGCGGCGGTGCCAGAATCCATAGCCGAGCACCACCACGGGATGCGCTCCCTTGGTGACGTCGTCAGCGGCGGTGAGCAGGCGTCCCCGGAATGCGGGGATGCCCAGCACGTCGAAGAAATTGCCCGAGACGACTTCCGCTGAGACGGATTCGCCTTGTCCCTGATACACGAAATTGGCGGAGATGGGGAAGCGGGCGAGCACTCCCGAAAAAACCTGGTTGCGATCGCGCAGGTCGGCATAGAAGGGGCGGGAGAAGAGACGGTCGGAATTGTCCCCGGAAAAATTGCCGCGATTCGCGCCGGGCGAGGATAGTAAGACCAGCTCACTGGGATCCTTCACGGGCAGGGGCCGCAGGAGAACCTGATCGAGGACGCTGAAAATGGCGGTGTTCGCACCCAGGCCGAGGGCTAGCGACGCGATGGCGATCGAGGTGAACAGAGGACTCTTTTGGAGGGCACGAAAGGAGTAGCGGAGGTCGGAGAAAAACGCAGCCATTTGTTGTCGGGGGAGCAAATGGGGGGCCGCTAGTAAAGTATTGATAAAACAGCTGGGTGATAGCGGAGTCGGGGCGGATGCGGGAATGGGAATCCCAGTTGCGGACAGTGGGCACGTCGGCTGAAGCCGATCGGTGGAGTTCGGGCGATCTGGAACAGAGCTTCATTCCGGGTTGCGAACAGCGAGCGTGGCGTTGGCTGACCAGAAACTGGGCGTGATCCACAATCACGTGGGATTGCTGGAACAAGGCGGCATCAAACTGTTCGGAGTCAGCGGCTGGGCCATGTTGGAACTCATCGCCCAAGGAGTGACCGACATCGAGGCGCTGGCGGGACAAGCGCGAGAAGGACGCGGAGTTGAAGGAAGCCTTGGCAGGGCAGTTGGAGCCGGTCTACCGGCTGTTGCGGCGGCAGGTGGAAGAAATCATTCAGGCCTTGGCGGAGGCGATGAAGGAACACCTGGCGGCACTGCATCGGTTGAGCAAGATTCCGGGTGTGGATCTGTACGCGGCCCATCGCCGAACAGTTTGCGTCGCGGGTCGGAGTCTGTCCCGGCAGTCAGGAATCGACGGGGGTCAACTACCGCCATCGCTTGGCCAAAGGCAGCCGCCATCTGCCCTGTTTGCCCGCTTGAAACCGCGCATGGAAGGCAAAGGCGCCGCTTGGGCGGTGGCGCACCGCATCGCCAAGATCGATTATCAGGAGAAGGGCTCGGCCCAACGAGCGTACCCTGGTGCACAAGCTCAAACGCATGCTCCAGGAGTTCCCACGCTCGGGCCTGGATGTGCGTGCCCTTTTTTGATTCAAAACTTACCGCATCTGATTAGAGTATTTTCGAGAGTGCGTACGCCACGAAATGCGACAGCCCACGAGCCTCGCCCGTAAACTGAACCGCGACCGTCAGGGAGCGGATAGCGCAAACGCGACTATATCCGACCCCGCCGCCACCGCAAAATACTGCTTATAGTCGAACCTGTAAGTCATCGGCGAAGCCTTCCAGTTCGCATTCAACTGAAAATTCCAAAGCGGCTTGCCGCTCTCCGCGTCCACCGCCATGAACGCTCCGCTGTCCTCGCAGAAAAACACCAGCCCCGTCGAAGTGGCCAGCGTTCCTCCCCAGGATTCCGCGCGACCGTTCTGCGGCAGCTCCCACTTGATCTTTCCGGTATGAATGTCGATCGCCCTCAGAACCTTTTGCGGATTGTCGCCCGGTACCCCTCGCGTCGTGCCTCCGAAAAACGCCTTCCCCGCTTCCCAGGTGATTTCCGACTTCACATAAATGTTGCACTTCTCCAGCGTCTGCACATAATAGAGCCCGGTCGCCGGATTGTAGGAAGTAGAAAACCAGTTCGTGGCCCCCTCCACCGCCGGACACGTCCGATTGCCTTTCGTCGTCGGCTGTCGCCCCGGATTCAACACCGGACGTCCGTTCGGCGCAATCTCTTTCGCCCAGGTAAGTTTCTTGACCAGCGGCTGAGCCAGCAGCATCTTCCCGTTGGTCCGGTCCAGCACGTAAAAGAATCCGTTCCGATTCGCATGCAGCAGCAATTTGCGCGGCTGTCCCTGCCAGTCCGCGTCGATCAGCACCTCCGGCTGCGCCGCATCCCAATCCCAAACGTCATGCGGAGTGTACTGGAAATACCATCTCAATTTGCCGGTCTTCGCATCCAGCGCGAGCGTCGAATCGGAGTAAAGATTGTCCCCCGGCCGACCGTCTCCGTTGTAATCCGGCCCCGGATTCCCACCCTGCCAGTACACCAGGCCGAGCGCCGCGTCATAGCTCCCCGTGAACCACGACGCCGCCGACGGATGCTCGATTCCCTTGTCTCCCCACGTCTCCGACCCCGGTTCGCCCTTCTTCGGCACGGTCCAGAATCGCCACGATTCCTGCCCCGTCGCCTGATCGAACGCCGCCACAAATCCGCGCACGCCTTCGTCCCCGCCCGCGGTCCCCGATACCACCAGATCGCCTACAATCAGCGGAGCCGACGTGGCGTTGTAGTTCAGCTTCGAATCCGCCATCACCGTTTCCCACAACACGCTGCCGGTCCGCTTGTTCAGCGAAATAATATGCGCATTGTCCGTCACCATAAACAGCCGGTCGCCCGCCAGCGCCACCCCGCGATTGAAACCGCCGCCCGCGTTCCCCGTCATGGTCTTCGTGCGCGGCCGGAAATAGTGCCAGACCTGCCGGCCCGTCCCGGCATCGAGGGCGTAACATTCGTTGGCGCTCGATACGTACATGATCCCTTCCACCACCACCGGCGTATTCTCCAATGGCGACGTGTTCGGCAAATTGAAAACCCACTTCGGAGCCAGTTTCGCGACGTTGGATTTATTCACCTGATCAATCGACGTGTACCGGTTCCCGCTGGCCGACCCGTGATAACCCGGCCAATCCGTCTGCGAAGTCACCTCGCGATACAAGTCGCGTTCCGGCCGCAGCAGATGCACGCGGTGGTCGGAGGTGCGCAATTGCAGATCCGCGAAACTGCGGTTCAGCACGTCGCCTTCGAGCGTCCGCCCGTCCGTCGTCCGCACGGTCAGATGTACTGGAGCGTCCCCGCGCGGTTTCAGCGACCTGACATACGCGACCAGCCCCGGCATCTCTGCATCCGTAACCTTGAACGCCGGCATCCCCGCCGCCGGAATACCTCCGCGAATCAGCGCCGCAAGCTCCTGATTGGTCCTGTTGGCGGCCCTCTCGACGATCCCTGGACCAAGCTCGCCCCCGTTGCCGTCCCCTCCGTGGCAGGCCGTGCAATGACTCTCGAATTGCTTCTGCCCCCCTTTCGGAGCTTGTGCAAACGCAATCGTCGTCAGGACCAGAGCGGCGAACAGTCTCATCATTTATATAAACTTTAACAGTGTGGGATACCGCAAGGCGATTGCTCTACCTCCGTGTCGCAATCGCCGCTGGAACCATCGCCGGCATGGCGCTCTCCCACAAACTGTGGCTCACCGACCGCTTCTATCCGCTGACGCCCGTTTTCCCCTTCCTGAAACCGATCCCGACCCCCTACGACTCCATTCTGTTCGGAGCGGCTCTGCTCTCCTTGGCCGCCTCCGCTCTCACCCCGCGCCTCATCCCGATCTTCGCCACCCTCGCCGTGATCCTCGCCATCACCGATCAATCGCGCCTCCAGCCGTGGTTCTACGAATACTTCTTTTTGCTCCTCGGCGTCGCCTTCGCGTCGCCGAACGCATGCCGCCTGATCGTCGCGGCCACCTATTTCTGGACCGGCGCGCAAGAGCTCAACGCCGGCTTCATAAACGACGTCTTTCCCATGGTGCTCCACCTGCCCGAGCGCGCTCACGCCCTGGTGCATCCCTTATCGCAAGCCGCGCCCTTCATCGAAATCCTGATCGGAATCGCGCTGCTCAGCAGGAAATTCCGCCTCGGTGCCGTCATCGCTGGCGTCGCGATGCACGTTTTCATCCTGATCGCCCTCAACCACGTGGTGTGGCCCTGGGTGGTGTGGCCCTGGAATCCCGCCATGGCCGCATCCGTCGTCATTCTGTTTTGGAAGACTACCGAATCGCCGAAACAAATCCTGTTCGGCGAGGGCCCGTTCCACATCGCGATCCTGCTGCTGTTCGCGCTCGCGCCCATGCTCAGCTTCTTCGGCTATTGGGACCACTACTACTCCAGCAGTCGCGGCATGATTTTTTTCGCCGATAAGATGTTCGACCGCATGCCCGAAGGCATCGCCGACTATGCTCGCGTCGAAACCCCGGAGCTCGATTCGATCGACCTCAACGAGTGGTCCGCCACCGAGCTGAACGTGCCGCCGTACCCCGAAATCCGCATCTACAAAAACGTCGCCCGCCAGCTGTGCGCGTACACAGACCTCCGCTTGTCGATCACCGCCAAATCGACCATCGGAAAAACGATCACCGGGACATCCTACACCTGCGCGGCGCTCAAATGACTAGAAAAGCTGAATCATTTCCTAGCCATCACCTCAGCACGCAGCCGCCGCATTCCCCGTAACCACCGGTCGTGATCGTTCGCCTTACGCTTGAAATATTCCGCCACCTCCGGATGCGGCAGGATCAAAAACTTCTCCGCCGCCAGCCCCTCGATCACCGCATCCGCCACCTGCTCCACCGATACCGACCCCTCCACCAGAAAATTATTCGGATCCTGCATCAACATGTCCGTCCGCACGCCCTGCGGACACAATGCGGAAACCTTGATCCCCCGGTCGCCATACGTCATCGAGAGCCACTCCGCCAACCCCAGCGCCGCGTGCTTGGTCACCGCATACACCACCGATTCGAGCGACGTCAGCAACCCCGCCGCCGACACGGTTTGCAATAAATATCCCTCGCCCCGCGCCAGCATCCCAGGCAGCACCGCGCGAGCCGCATAGACATGGGCCAGCAGATGAATGTCGCGCATTTTGAGCCAGTCCGTATCCGGCGCCTGGATCCCGCCAGGAATAAAAATCCCCGCATTGGAGCAAAACAGGTCGATCTGCCCGTAGCGCTGAATGGTCTCGTCCACCAGCCTCTTGACATCCGCCTCGCGCCCCACGTCCGCCCGCACGACGCCCTCGCCATCCAGATCGGCCCCGACAACCGCCCGCGCGCCCTCCGCGCGAAACCTCTTAACCAGCCCCGCCCCAATCCCCCGCGCCGCGCCAGTCACCACGACGACCTTGTCGCGAACAATCATGATCCAACCTTTCCATGCATGAGCACCGCTCCCTGCGGTCACGGCTCGGACGCACGACCACCCAGCTACCGAGAGCGTTCACAGTGGGGCAGGTTCCCGACCTGCCCTCCGCCTTCAGCCGGCAATATCAATCACAGTCCGCCCCCGAGTCTTCCCCGCCAGAATCAACTCACCCAGCTCGAAAACTTTACTCAGCGGCTCGACCGTGATCATCGTATCGAGAACATCTATAGGCAAATCCCTCATAATCCGCGCCCAAATCTCGCGCCGCCTCGCATTCGGCACGCGCGACGAATCGATCCCCAGCAAATTCACTCCGCGCAAAATAAATGGAAATACCGAAGTGTTCAACGTCGCCCCGCCCGCCAATCCGCAAGCCGCCACGCTGCCTCCCAAAGCCATGGTCCGCAGCAGACCCGCCAGCGTATCGCCGCCGACATTATCGATCGCCCCAGCCCACCGCTCCGCTTCCAAGGGCCTCTTTGATGCCGCCGACAAGACCCCTCGATCGATAATCGACCCGGCCCCCAGCTCCCGCAAATAATCATGCTGCTCCGCCCGGCCGCTCGACGCGACCACGTTGTATCCCAGCCGCGACAAAATCGCGATTGCGACGCTTCCGACCCCGCCCGCCGCGCCCGTCACCACGACTTCGCGACCACCCGGCTTCAGCCCGCGCCGCTCCAGTTCCATCACCGATTGCATGGCCGTGAATCCCGCCGTCCCGATGCCCATCGCCTGCTTCAGCGTCATGCCCTTGGGCAGCGGCACGATGAAATCCTGGTCCAGCCGGGCCAGCTCCGAATAGCCTCCCCAGAACACTTCGGATGTCCCGCACCCCGTCACCACCACTTCATCGCCGGGATTGAAATTGGCCGACGTCGACTCCTCGACAACGCCTGCGAAATCCACCCCCGGCACCATCGGGAAATTTCGGATCACGCCCGGCTTGCCCGTCACCGCGAGCCCGTCTTTATAGTTCAAGCTGGAGTACGCCACCCGCACCAGCACCTCGCCCGGAGGCAGCACGCCCAGTGGGATCTGTTGAATTGAAGCCGCGAATTTTCCGTTCTCATTGGTCGCGAGCAGAGCTTTGAAAGTCGTCATTCCTCGGCTATGATACCAACGTGTCAACAACGCACGATGTAGTGGTGGTGGGCGCAGGAGTCTTCGGCGCATGGACCGCCTGGCATTTGAAACAGAGCGGGGCGCGGGTTCTCCTCCTCGACCAGCATGGCGCGGGAAACTCACGGTCCAGCTCCGGCGACGAGTCCCGCATCATTCGCATGTCGTACGGCGCGGACGAAATTTACACGCGTGCGTCTAAGAAGTCGCTCGAATTGTGGAAACAAGTCTGCCCTTCGCTGTTCCATCAAACGGGAGTCCTTATGACGGCGAAACCATCCGACGCCTACCTGATCGCCACCCGCGAAGTTCTGAAGCGCAGCGGAATCGCGCACGAATATCTGAATCACGCGGCGTTGGGAAGACGTTTCCCGCAGTTCGCATTGGATCGCGATACCGCCGGTGTGTGGGAGCCCGATAGCGGAGTCCTCATGGCCCGCCGCGCCGTGCAGGCCGTCGTCGAAGCCTCCGGAGTCGATTACGAAATCCGCGCTAGCGATACGAACATTCGCGCCGGTGCGGTCGTCTACGCGTGCGGCCCGTGGCTGCCCAAGCTTTTTCCCGAAATTCTGCGCGGCCGAATCCGTCCCACCCGCCAGGAAGTCTTCTACTTCGGCACGCCCGCCGCGTTCCCGCCCATGCCCGCATGGCTGGCGTTCAGCGAAGCAGCCTACGCGGTCCCCGCCCTCGACGGCCGCGGCTTCAAACTCGCGTACGACACCCACGGCCCGCCCTTCGACCCCGAAACAGGCAGCCGCCAGATCTCGACGGAGGCTCTTCGCAAGACCCGAGCGCTCCTGAAAAAACGTTTCCCCGCCCTGGCCAGCGCCCCGTTACAGGAATCGCGCGTCTGCCAATACGAAAACACATCGACCGGCGATTTCCTGATCGACCGCCATCCCAATATGAAGAACGTATGGCTAGTAGGCGGAGGCTCCGGCCACGGCTTCAAACACGGGCCATTCGTTGGAGAATACGTAGCCTCGCAAATCGCCGGCACCGCGCCCGCCGAGCCGCGCTTCTCCCTAGAGTCAAAGAAAACCACGCGCCAGCGCAGCGTGTATTGAAGAAGTAGCCAGTAGCCAGGAGCCAGGAGCCAGTAGCCAGAATAAAACCACGACTCCTTCTGGCTACTGGCTACTGGCTACTACCATCGCGTACACCACCGGAATCGCGAGCAAACTGGAGTCAATCCGATCCAGCCACCCCCCATGCCCCGGCAGCGAGCTCCCACTATCCTTCACTCCGCCCCATCGCTTATACGCCGATTCCACCAGGTCCCCGACCTGACCCGCGATATTCCCCGCCGCCGCGATCGCCAGCACCATTCCTAACGATGCACTCGGGATTAAGTAGTGGGCATACAAAACACCCGCCAACACTCCTCCCGCCACCGATCCCGCCGCGCCCTCCCAAGTCTTGCCCGGACTAATTTTCGGCGCCATTTTATGCCGTCCGAAATTCTTCCCGACATATAACGCCGCTGTATCACCCGCCCAGCACAACAGGAACGCGAACAACAACCAGTGCGGATTCGCCAATCGCAAACAATACGCGCACACCCACGCCCCGCCGATATAGACGAGCCCTCCCAGCCCCGAGACCACCGCATGCGGGCCGGAAATCTGCACCACTTCACGCAGAGCGAACAGCCCCACCACGACCATCGCCGTAACCAGCGCCCAGGCGGGTGCGAACAGGATCAGCCACACCACCAGGGGGATCAGGACCAGCGCCGTCGCGATGCGCGTCATTTAGATAGGAGTAACTTCGAGGAGAGAATCGTCGGCCGTCAGCGGCGCGGCATCGCCCAGCCCGCCGAACCGCCGGTCGCGCTTCTGATAATCGAGAATCGCCCGCAGCAGCTCCGTGCGATTAAAATCCGGCCACAGCGTGTCGGTGACGTATAGCTCGGAATAAGCAATCTGCCACAGCAGAAAATTGCTGACCCGCATTTCGCCCGAAGTACGAATCAGAAGGTCCGGATCGGGAGTGCCCGCCGTGTACAGGCGCTCCGCAATCGCATCTTCGTCAATCACGACATCCCTGCGCCTCGAATCTTCTATCAGAGCCTTCACCGCATCCACCAGCTCCGCGCGCCCCCCGTAATTGATGGCTAGGTTCAGTTGCAATCCGCGATTCCCCGCCGTCGCGCGAACCGTTTCGTCCAGTTCTTCGCGCACAAAATCCGGCAGCGCGTCGATTCTCCCAATGGCTTTAAATTGAATATCGTTGCGAGCCATATCCGGCAGCTCCGCCCGCAGATAAAGCCGCAGCAGCCGCCACAGCATCTCGACCTCGGCCCGAGGCCGCTTCCAGTTCTCGACCGAAAACGCATACAGCGTCAGCGCCTTTAACCCGAGCCGCGCGCAAGTCTCTACCGTGACGCGCACCGGATCGATCCCGGCTTTGTGCCCGGCCACGCGCGGCAGATTGCGGCGTTTGGCCCAGCGTCCATTGCCGTCCATGATGATCGCGATGTGCGCCGGCAGCCGGTCCGGATCGATCGCCGATGCCAGAGCAAAATCCGCCTCCTGCGGCGCCAGCACATCGAATAAGGCTTTCATGGCCAATTTACTATCGTAACAGGGAGCAACGTTGCGTCTCGGCAGCAAAAGAGCCGCGACCTGCGGGAGCGGTCGCTCACGCCAGCACAATCGCTACGAACCTTTTGGCCGGCAGAGGCGTCTTACTTGATCATGCGGATTCCCGTCCTGATGTTATGGAGCGCGGCAGCGTGGGCCCAGAGCGCGCCGCAATTCGAGGTAGCGTCGATCAAGATCGCTCCCGCGCCAGATGGCCGAGGCTATACGGTAAGCTCGCGCGGCGGACCGGGGACTCAGGATCCTACGCTGTTCACCTGCCATAACTGGACGCTGTCCGGCCTGATCAACAGGGCGTTCGATCTCGGAGTGAATGAGCTCTCCGGGCCGGACTGGATGGGATCGGCACGGTTCGACATGTCCGCGAAAATTCCGGAGGCAGCCACCAAAGAGCAGTTCCGGCAAATGCTGCAAGGTTTTCTCGCGGAGCGTTTCAAGCTGGCCTACCATCGGGAAAAGAAGGAAGTGCCGGCATATAGTCTGGTGGTCGCGAAAAATGGACCGAAGTTCAAGGAGTCCGTTCCGGCGCCTCCACCCGATGATACGGATCGGCCGGCGGGAAAGCCAAGTCCAATCAAACAGGATGATGCCGGCTATCCCATTCTCCCGCCCGGACGCGATTCGACCATGGCGATGATGAGCGGCTTCGCGACGCAGCGCTTCGGCGACGAGACGATGGCGCATTTGGCCCAAAACCTCGCCTTTCAACTCGCCAAACCCGTCATCGACGCGACCGACTTGAAGGGGAAATACGACTTCACTCTCCACTGGGTCGCGGATGGCGTGCAGGACGACGCCGGCGGCCCCAACCTGTTCCGAGCCGTTCAGGAACAGCTCGGGCTAAAGTTGGAATCTACAAAGACGATGGTCGATGTTCTAGTGGTCGACCACCTCGAGAAGACCCCGACTGAGAATTAACCCGTCTTTCTGGGACCGCTCCCGCAGGTCGCGGCTCTGAACGGCCAACGCGCGACACCAAAAGAGCCGCGACCTGCGGGAGCGGTCAGCCGCTACGCCTTCTCAATCACCTTCAACAACGCCGTCAGCGACGTCTTCGACGCGTACGCCTTGCCCTCTTTCGGACGCCAATGCGTCTCCAGCGTCCACGTGCCTTTGAACCCGTCTTTCAGCAGCGCCCGAATCTGCCCCAGATTATCCGCCTCGCCCTCGCCCACCGCGCACCACTCCACTTTGCCCGCCGCATTGTGCCGGAAATCGCGCAAATGCACGTGGATGATGCGCGCCGGGTCCAGCAGTTTATATCCCTCCGGAAACGGATGCTCGCCCTTTTCCGCCGCGTTGTTCGGATCCCAGTTCAGATTCAGCGCCGGATCTTTCACCGCCGCCAGTAGCTTCGCCGAATCCGCGCCGGTCCACACATAGCTCCCGCCGACGTTTTCCACCGCCAGTTGGAATCCCCTCTTCCGCGCGCGCTTCGCCGATTCGGCCACCAGCTCATAAATCCGCGGATACGCCGCCGGATCGGGCTTCTCGCTGGATTTATAAGTGAACGCAAAGGTCCGCAGCTTCTTCGTGCCCAGAATATCCGCCCGATCCATCGCGTCTTCCAAAAGTTTCCATTGCGCGTCCAGCGCAGGCGAACCCTCCGCCGGCAGCGCGACTTTGAAAAACGACGTCGCCAGAATCGAGGGCTTAATCTGATATTCGTCCAGCTGCGCCCGCATCGCTTTTACTTTTTCGAGCGGCTGTTTTTCGGCATATAAGCCTCCCACGGACCGCAATTCCGCCCATTTAAGGTCAAATGAGCGCAGAAATTTGAGCGCCGTCACCAGATCTTCGTCGATTTCGTCGGTGGTCACGCCCAGTTTGAAGTCCGCCAGAGGAACGGCGCGCAGTACGGGTGAAAGGGCCGCCGCGGCCAGGAATTTTCTGCGAGAGATCATGCGACAAATTATATCGCGATATACTACAAGGGCTTGTCTCTCCGGCTCTCTGTCGAGTTCGCGCTGCTGATCCTTGCGATCCCTCTCCACGCCCAGGATCTCGACGGCAAGGAGCGCATGCGGGGATATCTGAAATCCCTGGTGCGCCCTAGTGCCGTATTTTCAAATGTTCTGATCGCCGGATTCGAGGAAGGCCGTAACTTCCCCCATGAATGGGGACGCACCGGCACCGCCTTCGAAAAGCGACTGGGCTCGCAGTACGCCCAGTTTTTCCTCGATAACACCATCGAGCTCGGCCTCTCCGCTCTGCATAAAGAGGACAATCGGTACATCCGGGTCGGGGACGGCAGCGCCTTCAAGCGGTTCGGAAATGTCGTGAAATCGACCGTGGTCGTATCGAGTACCAGCGGCGGAAAGACCCTTGCGACCGGCCAAATTGCCGGAGCTTACGGATCCTGGGCCATTGCCTCCCAGGTTTGGGAACCCCATTCGGAACAAGCAGTTAGCCGTATTTTTCTGTGGGGCAGCGTCAATCTGGCGGCCAAGAGCGGGCGGAATCTGATCAAAGAGTTCGGTCCCGACCTGCGCAGGAAACACCCAGTACATCCCTGAGTTACTTTTCACAATAAAGTACTTGACAACTGTTAGCGCCGACGCTATGATCGATTCATGGCAACGGTCCAACCCATTCGCAGAGAGCCCATCCCTCTCCATGCCCACGCCATGGACAATCTGCGTTATATCCGTGAAACGATGGAGCGCGCCGGCTCGTTCACTGCCGTCCCCGGATGGGGCGGCGTGGCGATGGGGTTGACGGCATTGGCCTCGGCTCTGCTGGCATCGAGGCAGAGCACGCGGCAAGCCTGGCTCGAGACGTGGCTGGTGGAAGGATCGCTGGCGATAGCCCTCGGCATCCTCGCCATGTGGCGCAAAGCGAGCGCCGCGGGATTGCCGTTATGGTCGGCGCCGGCCCGCAAATTCGTCTTCAGTTTCGTCCCTCCCTTGGTCGCGGGCGGAGCGGTGACATACGTCCTTTGGAACGCCGGGTTGACCGCGGCCATCCCCGGCGTCTGGCTGATGCTCTACGGCACCGGAGTCATTACGGGCGGAGCGTTTTCCGTGCCAATCGTGCCGGTGATGGGAGCCTGCTTCCTGGTGGAAGGCGCGCTGGCGACGTTTGCGCCGGCGGCGTGGGGCGATTTCTGGTTAGGACTCGGCTTCGGCGGGCTGCATATTCTTTTTGGATTTATCATAGCGAGGCGTTACGGTGGCTAAAGGCAACTTAGCGAAACAACACATTGACAGACCTGGATTGGGCGTCGTCGAAACACCGGGTTCCATTCCGGATCTCGATCGGCTGATTCATGAGCGCATCCGGCTGGGCATCGTCAGCGCGCTGGCGGCCAACCAGTCGCTGACCTTCAACGATCTGAAGCGTTTGCTCAAAACCACCGATGGAAACCTGAGCGTTCACGCACGCAAGCTGGAAGAAGCCAAGTACATCACCTGCGTGAAATCGTTCGAGGGGCGGATGCCGAAGACTGAATATTCCCTGACCGTGGCCGGCCGCAAGGCGTTGAACAAGTATCTGGATCACATGGAAGCTCTGATCGGCGCCATGCGGCCACACGAATCCGAGCAGTCGGCATGAGCCTGCACGTCGCCATCATCATGGACGGCAACGGCCGGTGGGCCAACGCGCGCGGATTGCCCCGCATCGCCGGCCATCGCACCGGAGCGGACGCCGTTCGCCGCACTGTGGAAGCGGCTCCGGGCATGGGCGTTTCCGTCCTGACGCTGTACGCGTTTTCCGCCGACAACTGGCAAAGGCCCGCGCGCGAAGTTTCGGCGCTGATGAAGCTGCTGGGCCATTACCTGGTCCGCGAAACCGGCCGCTGCATCGAAAACGGCGTCCGGCTCCAAGCCATCGGCCGCCGCGACCGCCTGCCGGTCGACCTCGTGTCGTTGCTCGAAGACGCGGAGCGCAGAACCGCCCATGGATCGAAACTGCACCTGCGTCTGGCGATCGATTACTCGTCGCGACAAGCAATACTCGACGCCGTCCGCCGCGATCGAGCGGTCACGGAAGAAGCGTTCTCAAAAAGCCTGGGACCGGACGTCGATCTGCTGATCCGCACCAGCGGCGAGCAGCGTTTAAGCGATTTCCTGCTGTGGGAATGCGCTTACGCCGAAATGATCTTCACCCGCCGCATGTGGCCGGAGTTTTCGCAGGAAGATCTGGCGTCGGCGATCGAGGAGTATCACCGCAGGGATCGTCGGTTCGGAGCAGTGGCGGAGAAGACTCTCCGGACTGCCTAGGGGCCGACGAAAAACGATATTAGCCGCCGATGAACACGGATAAACGCCGATAAGACCATTTGTTTTCAATCGGCGTTCATCGGCGGCCAACCCAGTTTTTGAGTTTTTCGGCAATTCCCCGGCACCCTCCACGAACATTCCATGTCTGCAACAATTGGTAACGTGCATGAAGCCAAGCGCCCTTCTCCGCGCTCTCGAAAACCGCCACTTGCGCCGTTATCTCACGGGCACCCGCGGAATGGAAATAGGAGCGTTGTGGCGCCGATTCCCGGTGGCCTCCGATGCGCGAGTCTGGCACGTGGATCGATTAAGCGGAGCGCAGCTTGACCAGCACTATCCGGAGCTGAACGGACGCGTGATCCAACCTGATCTGGTGGCCGACGCGATGCAGCTGCCGGTGGCGCCAGCCAGTTTGGATTTCCTGATTGCAAGTCACGTGCTGGAGCACCTGCCGTTTCCTCTCGCGGCGCTCCGAAGCTGGTATCAGGCCCTCGCTCCCGGGGGCGCTCTTCTGCTCAAGGTGCCCGATAAGCGCTACACTTTCGATGCAAATCGGTCGCGAACGCCGTTGGCGCGCCTGGCCGATGAATATCGCTGTCCGGAGATGCTCAATGTCCGGGCCCACTATTCCGATTGGTCGGAGAAGGTGGGCGGCAAGAGCCCCGGGACGCCGGAATTTGAAAGCGACGTCGATGAACTGATGCGTCTGAACTACAGCATCCACTTCAATGTCTGGACGGACGAAGACGTGTGGGAGATCATTGAATTTACTCGCAAAGAATGGCGGCTGGAATGGCGTCCAGCGATATTCTGGCGGTCCCGCTTCTACCGCAAGGAAGTTACCGCGGTACTGGTGCGGGAGTGATCCGCTCTAGTTGACCGCTCCCGATGGTCGCGGTTCTTTATATCTCTAGCGTACTCTCAGCCTCTTATAGAGCCGCGACCATCGGCAGCGGTCTTTTGACAGTATTGCCAGGCTTAAGACCGCTTAGTGCGGACGCACAGTTGATAGATCGCCAGACCAGCCAGCGCTAAGCTAACCAGAATCAGCGACGACGGAGCAGGCGTGCCTGGAGGTCCGTTGCCCCCGCCATTGGTGCCGACGGCTGGGAAGCTGATCGCATTGCTGTCCAAGGTAACCGCCCCGGTACGCGCCAGCGCTCTGCCGTTCAGACTTGCGCCGGTCGTGAGGGTGACGGAAGACTGCGCCATAATGTTGCCGGAAAACGCTGTGCCTGTCCCCAGAGTCGCCGAGCTTCCGACCTCCCAAAAGACGTTACCCGCTTTCGCGTTGTTGATCAGCAGCACGGACGAACCGCTGGCCGTAGTCAGCGTGCTGCCGGTCTGGAAGACGAATTGAGCGTTTTGATTCCCCTGGGCATCCAGAGTGAGGATTCCGGTCAATTGGGCCGACGTCGAAAAGCAATAAACACCGGGTGTGAGAGTAAGTCCGCCCAGGTTCTGACCGGTCAGGTTAGTGCCGCACGTCAGTCCCGCGGCCACGCCATAGGCGGTGGTCAAATCGCTTTGGGCCAGCGCCGCGGTGGCATCCGCCGCATGCAAAGCCCCACCGGTCACAGTTCCGGGTGGAAAGCCAGTGATGGAGCTGCCCGCGCTGACTCCCACGCTTCCGCCGCTCACCGAGGTAGCACCCGTGTTTGTGACGGTGGAACCTGCCAGCACTTCGAAACCTCCGACGGTAGGCCCAAGCGTTACCTGAGCATTCAAACCAACCGCAAAAGTCAACCAGAGGATCGGGGTTAGCTTATTCAAATGTTCACCTTCCTTACCGACAAATAATACACTATGGTGGACCTTAATTCCAACACAATTACCACAATACCTCGCGACTTACAGGTTTATCCTAATCATTTAGATTAACAAGTGAGCAAAATAGAACAGACATCATTTGCAGGTTTTACCGTTACCGTGGCGCACGCACTCGTGCGTGCCGCGTCGAGACTCATCTCGACGCACGTCCCCACACACAGCCGAACGGCAAAGAGACGCGGGCGCCTCCACCCTCCTACAATGGATCTCAAATGTGGATCGTTAGAATCGCCCTCGACCGGCCCTACACATTTGTCGTCCTCACACTGCTGATCCTGCTGATCAGCCCGCTGGTGATCCAGCGAACGCCCGTCGATATCTTTCCCAACGTAAATATTCCAGTCGTTACGGTGCTATGGAACTACTCCGGCCTGAACGCGGAAGAAATGGAAGAGCGGATCTCCACCGTTTTCGAACGCAATCTTACGACCTCTGTGAACGATATCGAGCACACCGAGTCGCAAACCTACAACGGCAAGAGTATCGTAAAAGTTTTCTTCCATTCGAACGTGAAAATCGAGATGGCGGTGTCGCAGATCGTCGCGCAGGGAGCAGCCGCGGTCCGGCAAATGCCGCCGGGCACCACTCCGCCGTTCATCGTCGTTTATAACGCTTCGAGCGTCCCCATCATTCAGCTGGCGCTTTCCGGAAAAGGCCTTTCCGAGCAACAGCTATTCGACTACGCCATCAACACCATCCGTACTTCGCTTTCGACGGTGCAGGGCGCTTCGATTCCTTACCCTTATGGCGGAAAACAGCGCCAGATCATGGTCGATATCCGGCCCGATCTACTGCAAGCCAAAGGATTGTCGCCGGCCGATGTAGTGAACGCCATCACGGCGCAAAACCTGATCCTGCCTTCGGGGACATCGAAAATCGGGCCCTTCGAATACGACGTCGATCTCAACAGCAGCCCGACCAGGATGCAGGAGATCAACGACCTGCCGATTAAGGCCATCAACAAAACCACCCTCTACATCCACGATGTGGCGAATGTGCGCGACGGCTACTCGCCGCAAACCAATATCGTGCTGCGCGACGGCGCCCGAGGCGTGTTGATGACCATCATGAAGGTCGGGCAGACCTCCACCCTGGAGATCGTGAAGCAGGTGAAAGAAGCGCTGCCGGTGATTGCGGCGACCCTTCCTAAAGAACTCAAAATAGAGCCCATCGCGGATCAATCGATCTTCGTGCGAGCGGCCGTCAGCGGAGTGGTGCGGGAGGCGATTATCGCGGCCTGCCTGACCGCGGCGATGATTCTGCTGTTCCTGGGAAGCTGGCGCAGCACGGTGATTATCGCGGTTTCGATTCCCCTCTCGATCCTGGTTTCGATCTGCGTGATGAGCGCGCTGGGTGAAACGATTAACATTATGACCCTGGGCGGGTTGGCGCTGGCCGTCGGCATCCTTGTCGACGATGCGACGGTGGAGATCGAGAACATCCATCGCAATCTGGTCACGATTCCGGAGGTAGTGCCGGCCATTCTCGAAGGCGCGCGTCAGATCGCGGTGCCGGCGCTGGTTTCGACGCTGTGCATCTGCATCGTGTTCCTGCCGATGTTCCTGCTTACAGGCGTGGCGCGATACCTGTTCATGCCGCTTGCGGAAGCGGTGGTGTTCGCGATGCTCGCTTCCTACTTGCTCTCACGGACGTTGGTTCCGACCATGGCGATGTTCCTTTTCAAGCCGCATGTTCACGAGGAAAAGGCTCCGGCAGCATGGAATTTTCCGGCGCGGATGCAACTCGCCTTCGAGAGAATGCTGGAAGGGACGCGCAATTCTTTCAAAGGCGCGCTGGAGCTGTGCCTTAACCATCGCGGGTGGTTCATCCCTCTGTTTCTGGCGGGATGCGCGGCGACATTTTTCCTGGTGCCGTGGCTGGGGCAGGACTTTTTTCCCTCCACCGACGCGGGGCGATTCAATCTGCACATGCGCACAAAAACGGCCACTCGCATTGAGGAATCCGCGCGCACCAGCAGCGACGTGGAGGCGGCGATCCGGCGCGTGGTTCCGCCCAACGAGATTGCCAGCCTGATCAATAACATTGGCCTTCCGTACAGTTCCATCAACATGTCGTACAGCACGTCGGCGCCGATCGGGACCATGGATACCGACATTCTGGTGACGCTCACTCAGGATCACCACCCGACCGACGATTACATCCGGGAGCTGCGCGACCGTCTGCCGCGCGAATTTCCGGGAGTGCTCTTTTACTTCACGCCGGCCGATATCGTGACGCAGATTTTGAACTTCGGGCTGCCCGCGCCCATCGATATTCAAGTGACCAGCCAGAATTCCGAGGCCAGCAGGGAGTTCGCCACGGGCCTGCTGGCGCAGTTGAGGACGGTGCCGGGCACGGCCGACTTGCATATACATCAGCCCTTCGATCAACCCAAGATTCATATCAATGTAGACCGCACGAAGGCGGTAGAGAGCGGCTACACGCAGTCCGACGTGGCCAATAGCGCGTTGATCTCGCTGAGCGGCACCGCGCAAACGACGCCCGCATACTGGCTGGATCCGCGCACCGGCGTTACCTACTTCGTGGTGACGCAAACGCCGCAGTTCGCGGTAGCTTCGTTGAACGATTTGAGAAACATCCCGATTTCGTCGTCGTCGGGAAAGGCCGCGCGGGCGGAGATTCTGGGCGATGTGGCGACCATGAGCCGCGGGGCGGGACTGGCAGTGGTTTCGCACTACAATATCCGGCGCGTGGTGGACATTTTCGGGTCGGTGCAGGATCGCGATCTGGGCGCGGTAGGGAAGGAAGTGGCGAAGATTGTCGATGCCAATCGCAAATATCTTCCGCGCGGGATGACCGTGCAGATGCGGGGGCAATATGACACGATGCAGAGTTCATTCACCGGCCTGCTGGGCGGATTGGCGCTGGCGATTGTGCTGGTGTACGCGCTGATCGTGGTGAATTTCCAATCGTGGCTGGATCCGTTCATCATTATTACCGCGCTGCCGGCGGCGTTGGCGGGAATCGTTCTGTTCCTGTTCGCGACCCATACCACCATCAGCGTGCCGGCGTTGATGGGCTCGATCATGAGCGTGGGCGTGGCGACTTCGAACAGCATCCTGGTGGTGAGCTTCGCGAAAGAACGGCTGCAGGACGGCGAGACTCCGCACCAGGCGGCGCTCGATGCGGGATTCGTGAGATTTCGGCCAGTGCTGATGACGGCGCTGGCGATGATCATCGGCATGGTACCGATGGCGCTGGGTCTGGGCGAAGGAGGGGAGCAGAATGCTCCGCTGGGACGCGCGGTGATCGGCGGGCTGATTTTCGCGACGGCTGCTACGCTGTTCTTTGTACCGTCGGTGTTTAGTTTGATGCATGGGCGGAGAGTTGGGAAGAGAACCGGCGGGCAGGTCGGGAACCTGCCCCACTAAGGAAGAGGACCGCGCTGTTGAAGAACAACCTGACTTTGGCCGATCGCTTTTGTGGCGCACGCCTCCAGGCGTGCCGCGTCGGCAGTCATGCCGACGGCCGGACATGTCGAGACGACTCTCGACACGGCACGCCTGGAGGCGTACGCCACAACAACCTTGGTTCTTCATCTCTATCGGTTGGCGGCTAGGTAGGAGCCGGAAAATAGATGCTTCGCACTTTATATATTGTTCTGATCGTCGTGGTGGTCGTGCTGATCACCGGCACGGTGGTGATTCGCGGCATCCATTCGCGAATTGACGCGGCGGCCGTGGTTCGGGAGAAGACCATGGACCGGGCGGTGCTGTCCGTCGCGGTGATTCATCCGAAGCGCGGGCAGCTGAAGGACGAGATTGTTCTGCCGGGGAATATCCAGGCGTTTGTCGATGCGCCGGTTTATGCACGGACCAGCGGGTATTTGAAGAAATGGTATTTCGACATCGGCGCCCACGTGAAGACCGGAGAGCTGCTGGCGGAGATCGAATCGCCCGAGGTGGATCAGCAGCTTTCGCAGGCCAAGGCCGATCTGGGGGCGGCACAGGCCCAGGTGAAAGTGGCCGAGATCACGATGAATCGATACAGGGAGCTTCTGAAGCTGGATTCGATTGCGAAACAGGATGTCGATACGGCGACAGGCACGTTTGAGTCCGACAAAGCGGCGGTGGCTTCGCAATCGGCCAATGTGCGGCGGCTGGAGCAGCTGGTGGCGTTCGAAAAAGTGTTCGCTCCGTTCGACGGGATCATCACGGCCCGTAACACCGATGTGGGCCAACTGGTGAACGCGGGCAACGGAGGGGCGGCGCAGGAGCTGTTCCATGTTTCCTCCGCCTCAAAGCTGCGCATCTTTGTCAGCGTGCCGCAGATGTATTCGCAGGCGGCGGTGGCGGGGGTGAGCGCAGACCTGACAGTGCCCGAAGCTCCGGGGCGCCATTACACGGGCAAAGTGGCGCGCAATACCGGGTCTATCGACGCGGCGACGCGCACGCTGTTGACCGAGGTGGATATCGAAAACGCTTCCGGAGCTTTGATGCCGGGCGCGTACGCGGAGGTCCATCTGAAGCTGCCCGCGGGCACGGCGGCGCTGGTGGTGCCCGTGACGGCGTTGATTTTTCGTTCCGAAGGATTGCAGCTGGCGGTGGTTCGCGACGGGAACAGGGCGGAGCTGGTTCACGTGACTCAGGGCCGCGATTATGGGACGGAAGTGGAGATTACCAGCGGAATTACGGATCGGGATGCGGTGATTATCAATACTCCGGACTCGCTGACGAGTGGGGCTATGGTGCGGGTGGAGGGTGGAGTGGGAAATTAGACTGGCGCAAGAGACAGGCGAAAGCGCCGAAAACGTTAGTACCGGCGTTGGCGTGTAGGGCGGCCAATTTTGGCTGCAGCCCGCTTTGAGCGGGCTTCTTTTGAGCAGCCCGGGAGCCGCGTGAAACACGGCTGCAGCCAAAATTGGCCGCCCTACAAGAAGTGCTGAAGTGCCTGCGACAGGCCAATCGTGCTTCGACCGCTTGAATACTGAGTTTTGATGAAGCCCCATGCGTCAGCTTGGGGCTATTACTTTTTCTAGCAAAAGCCCCAAGCTGACGCATGGGGTTGAATTGCCAACAAATTATCCGTCGCACCACTAGAGGTTATGCGGTCAACCAGTGTGCAGCAAGCGCGGCCGGATCGTCGGCGGCGGGATTTACGTTTACTCGCGCGGTTTCCAGGCCGCCTTCGGATAGCACTGCTACGATCGCGTCCGTCGAGGGAATCAATTCCATGCGTTTGGACTTCGCATCGAGCCGCAGGTTTTCCCCGAGCCACGTGAACTGTACCAGCACGCGCTGCGTGCGTCCGATGGTGCGGCACTGCGTCAGGAGCTCCGATGTGAAGGCTGAATTTTTTAAAGCATCCACGTAAGGCGCGCGCAGCAGAGCCGCGTTTCTCTCCGCCTCGCGGCGCTCTCGTTCGCGTGCTACCTTTTCCGGATCCTTCTCTTCCTGGCTCTCCAGGGCCTTCAGGTTGTTTTCAAGATTATCGAGGAAGCTCATGCTTCATTTTCGTATGTCTTCAGCGGTCCCGACAGGCTGGGCTAAAAGATCCTC
The DNA here is from genome assembly GCA_963813145.1 of Bryobacterales bacterium. GTDB lineage: Bacteria > Acidobacteriota > Terriglobia > Bryobacterales > Bryobacteraceae > Palsa-187. The sequence goes on along the minus strand of CAWEXX010000004.1, from coordinate 229,622 downwards.
GAACAGCTCACGATAGCTGACCATGGCTTTGTAAAGATCCTCCGATGTATTTCGGCCTCGCTCATCTCGCAAAGCTATTTCATGGGCGATGCGGTAATTTTCTACTACTCGCGGCTGCTCCACGGCAAGGTCGTCGGCGTTTTCATCGAAGTCGCTCACCGGATAACCGCGGCGGGTCATCACGTCCTGCGCCAAGCTATCAGCCCGCCGCACGGCGGCTTTCGGATCTTCCCGGAATAAAGACTGTTCCAGGCGCCAGTCGTCCGCGTAGCGCGAAGCCTCGTCTGTGTTGAGAGGGTGAATATGAAACTGGCCGACCTGTTGGTCTCCCTTTCCGAGTTCGGATGCCGCGTGACGGCGCTTTTTGTTCCGTGAAAACAAGAACAGGGCGACAACAATCGCCACCGCCACGGCGGCGATGATCATGACCACCGTCGGATTGAGAACGATCACTAAAATCGGATTGCGGCTGCCCATTTATGCATTCCTTCCTACGCCCTGTGAGGGCTACGTCGAGAGATGATAGAGCATACGGAGGTCCAAACACCCCCCGGCTCCCAACCGGGTGTCGGCACGTGGGTTAGTCGCGATACCCAAGTCCGGATAGCCGGAAAACCAGCGTAAGTTTTCCCTACGGACCCATACCTTTATGCGGAACCTGCACGCGGCCTGGTGAAATTCACAATATTTTCCCACTCGCTGGCGTCGGAGCGGGCGACCACGGCGACCACCGGGTCCGTAGCGCTGACGTTGAAAACTTCGTGAGGCACGCCCGGCTCGATGAAGATAAAATCGCCCGCCTCATTCTCAAGAGAGTGTTCCAGCGCCGGGCCGTATTCATGGCGGACGCGGCCGGCCAGGATATAGAGCATCACCTCGAAATCGACATGGATGTGCGCATAGGCGATGCCGCCCGGCGGAATGGTGGCGACGTTCATCGACAGTTTCTTCGACCCGACGTTCTTCGCGCTGAGACCGGACTTGTAGCGAATGCCATTCCAACCGCGCGCATTGCCGCCGCCGCGAATGGTGAGGATGCCGTTCGCGCCTTCCACTGTGCCAAGCTCCGGATGGTTTTCCATGGCTTCATCTTGGCACGAATTCTGAATACGACTTCGAGTCGGCTTATTCATGCCCCTCAGAAGCCTGCTGGAAGCGCAGTTATTGGCGGAAAGCCTGGCCAATGGACGTTCCGTCTCTATTAATTTAGTACGAACTTCTCTAAAGTTGTCAATAGTTTGGCGTTTTCAAACGCAGCGGTTTTTCGCGGCTGCCCATATAGTGTGGTCAAGAGACCGGTCACAGCGTCGTATCCCGGTCCGCTACCGCGGGAGTGTAAGTCTTCGAAGCTCTCCTCTCGCCATCGGCTAAAGTTCGACGAGGGGCGCCCTAGAAAGTTTGTCCGCTCCCTGACGCGAGCTGAACCGCGACCATCAGGGAGCGGGCAGACGCGAAAATCGTGCGGCGGAAGTGTGTCTACTTGTCGGGCTTCTTATCGTCGGCCACCGGCGGGCGGAAACGCTGCGGCAACACCGGCTTGGCGCTGGCCAGCTCCACCCAGGTCTGAATCACTTTGTCCTTCTTCTCCGGATCAACCGTCAGGTTGTAATGCTTCCCCTGCGCCGACGCGGTGAACACCAGCCGCTTGTCGTCCTGGACCGCGATCGTTCCAGGATCCGACACCTTAAAATAACCTTCCTTAGGACGTGCCGCATACAGCGTCGCGACCATGGCCGGGGCGGGCGTGCCGGGGGACTCCGGTTTGTAAGCATGATACGCCGCGATCAGGGGATTATCCGGATTGATGGCCACAAATTCCTTGTCGATACTGGCGCCGGGAAATTGAATTGCGGCGCCCACTTCGGGGCTCACCGAATAAATCGGAGTGGGCCATTCGGCGAACAATTTCCTGGCCGCGGGAGGGTCGGCTTCGACGTTGCAGGCCGCCACCAGATAGTTGGTCTTGGCGGCGAGCAGCTCTTTTATCCCGCGGAATTCCAGCGCCGCCGCCAGGTTGCTGGCCGGGCCGGCCAGAATGAAAAAGCCATTGTGATCGTACTGGGCTTCGAGATAATTCCGGATCAGAGTGTTGGGATCGCCGGTGTCCCGAACCAGCTTCACACGATTGGTGAAGAGCGGCGTCCCGTCCGGTTTCTGGAGCGCAAACGGCTCAGTGAAGGCGGGCGATGTCGGGCCGGACTGCCCCGAGGTGCGCATGCCCATGGGTGGCACCTGCGCGAAATTCCCGGCGGGCCCTCGATAATAGCGCTCCACCATATCGGTGAATCCCGCTACCGCCAGGTTGGGACGGCTCATGGTCACGATCGCGACGCGGCAATCGTTCTTGCCTTGCAAGCCGTGCAGCAGCGCCTGGGCCAGCACGCAGTCGATGGTGCTGAAATCCGAATCGAAAAACGCGCCGGCCGACGGTTTCCCTCTACCGAATTGCATGATTCAGAAATCCGCTAGCCGAGATCCAAACCATTCATATCGAGCCCGGCCAGCCGGCCCGTCGAATCGCCGAAGTGTTCCGTGGGAACGCCCATGCGGTCCATCATGGTGAGGAACAGATTGCACATCGGCGTCTCGCGGCGCGCCAGCACGCGGCGGCCGGTCTTGAAATAGTTGCCGCCCTTGCCCAGCAATCATCGTCGGCAGATCTTCGTGCAGATGCGCATTGCCGATCGGAGAGGCCGGCGCCGTACACGATCATGCTGTTATCGAGCAGGGTGCCGTCGCCTTCCTTGGTGCTCTTCATCTTTTCGACGAAGCCGGCGAACTGCTGCACGTGATACTCGTTGATCTGCGCGACCTTTTCCATCAGCTCCGGCTGATTGCGATGATGCGTGCAGGGATGGTGGCCATCGGAGATCCCGATCTCGCGATACGGCGCGCGAGCTGCCTTCGCGGGTCATCAGGAACGTGACGATGCGGGTCTGATCGGCCTGGAACGCGATGGCGATCATGTTCGACATCATGCTTGAAATGCTCGGCGAAATCCGCGGGGACGCCGTAGGGCTTGTCCATGTGCGGATCGATCTGCTTGTTGTCCTTCTCGGCGCGCTCGATCTGGCGCTCCACTTCGCGAATCGACGACAAGATACTCGTCCAGCTTGCGGCGATCCGTCGGTCCCAGATTCGATTCCAGCTTGTGAGTGTCGTCGGTCACGAAATCGAGAATGCTGCGGCGGTATTTCTGCTGCCGCATTCGCTCTTCGGGCGTCAGCACCTGGCCGGTGCCAAACAGTCGTTCGAACAGCGCGCGGGGATCCAGAATCGGAGGCAGCGGCTGCGTTTCGCTGCGCCACGCGAGATTGTTGGTGTACGCGCAGGAGTAGCCGGAATCGCAATCGCCCGCCTGGCGCGCGTCTTCCATGCCCAGCTCGAGCGAAGGAAACCGCGTCTGCTTGCCGATCTCATTGGCCACGATCTGATCGAACGAAATCCCGTTCTTGATTTCGACCACCGACTTCTTCACCTGGATGCCGGTGAGGTACGATCCGCAGCAGCGGCCGTGATCGCCCGCGCCGTCGAGCAGCGCCCGGCCCGTGTTGTGGGTCAGGTTGCCGAGCTGGATCATGTCGTCTTTATAAGGTTCCAGAGACTTCAGAGTGCGCGGCAACTCCTGGAATTTGCCTTCATAGGAAGGATTCCAGGCGTCCATGATCAGGCCGTTGGGCACGTAGAAAAACGCCATCCGCACGGGCGGCTTGGCCACCGCGCTGGCCCGGAGCGCGGGCACCATGGCGTCCAGAAACGGCAGCCCGATGGCGGCGGTGCCTAATCCGCGCAAGAAATGTGCGTCTGGGGAGTGCCTTCGGGGTGATCATTTCTTTGCAATCTCCTTCGGTTTCGTAGCTAAAGGCGGTGGCGGGGTCTGTTTCGTTACAGGCAGTTCGCCGCGCCGCGATTGGAACGGCAGGCTGCGAACTACTTCATAAGATCAAGGTCTGGAAGTGATAGCCGTCCGCCGCGACCGTCTTATTGATGTTCTCGATCGTGCGGTTATCGTACGTCTGCATGCCGCGGCCGAGCGCGTAGGTCATGATCTTTTCGATCAGGCAGCGCGAGACCTGGGGCATGCTGGCCATCAGGATGGTCCGCATTTCGGCAGTCGTCTGGAAAGATTTCCCATTCGGCATGGTCCCGCCGACATCGATCGGGAACTTGCCGTCCATGGTGCGCCATTTGCCGATGGCGTCGTAGTTTTCGAGGCCGAATCCCAGCACATCCATCTTGCTGTGGCAGGACGCGCACACCGGATTGCGCGATGCTCTTCCAGTTGCTTGCGCATCGAAACCTCGCTGCCGATCTTCGAATCGTCCAGCGCCGGAACGTCCGGCGGAGGAGGCGGCGGAGGCGTCCCCAGAATATTATTCAAAATGTACTTGCCGCGGATGGTGGGCGAAGTCCGGCTGGGATAGCTCGAAACCGCGAGCACGCTGCCTTGCGAAAGCACGCCGCCGCGCTGCTCGGCGTAGTCAGATCGACGCGGCGGAAGTCGGGGCCCTTGACGCCGTGGATGCCGTAAAACTTGGCCAGATATTCGTTCAGGAACGTGTACTTGGCGTCGATGAAATCCGAGATCGGCCGGTTCTCGCTCAACACGTACTGGAAGAACATGTTGGTCTCGGTCCGCATGGCGTCTTTCAGCTCCGGAGTCCAGGCCGGGAACTTCTCCGGGTCGGGCGTGATCGAATCCAGGTTGCGGATTTCCAGCCACTGGCCGGCGAAATTGTCGGCGAAAGCGGCCGCCTTCTTATCGGTCATCATCCGCTTCACCTGCGCGTCGAGCGTCGCCGGATCTTTCAACTTGCCGGCCTCGGCGAGCGTGAGCAACTCGTCGTCGGGCATCGAACTCCACAAGAAGTAACTGAGCCGCGTGGCGAGCTCGAGATCGGAGAGCCGGTGCGATCTTTTCCGGATCGAGCGGGTTGGGATCGCGCTCGACACGGAACAGAAATCCGGGCGAGACCAGCATCGCTTCGAGCGCCAGCTGAATGCCCTGCTCCGTCGATTGACCCGACGCTTTCGCCATCGCGACGAACTTCATCAGCGACGGCAACTTCCGTCTTGGTCACCGGACGCCGTAGGCATGGTGCGCCAGATTGGTGACGATCTTCTCCACGCAGGCGCGGCCCGATGCTGGATCGCAGATCAGGATCTTCTTGCGGCTGGCCTTCTCGACCTTGGACGGATACGGGCCGACAAAAGTGATGGTCCCGATGAACTTGTTCTTCTTATCGCTGTAGGCATCTTTCGGATCGATGTTCTTCACGAAATCGTCGTCCAGGAACGCCGCGCGGAAAACGTGATCGCCCTCCGGCAGATACACGCGCATCTCGCCGTCGGAAAACGGATTGAAGTACACCAGCTTGGAGGGCTTGGTCTCCACATCCAGGGAACCCAGCAACTGCCCGTCCATCCAGAAGTCCATTTTGACCGGCTTGGCATCGGCCCCGCGTTCTCCGGGGAATCCGAAGCGGACCGTATATTCGCCGTCGAAATCGACCCGGTGCGAAGCTTCCACGATGCTGAAATCCAGCCGCCGCAGCGTCTCGATTCCGGTCGTAAGCGGCTTCGAGCGGCTTCTTGGGCAGCGGATCGGCCCCCATGGCGCGCGACGCGATGGTCTCAGCCGCGTTCAGGTACTTGTCCATCAGGACCGGCGAGATGGTCAGAATGTCGCCGATGTTGTCGAACCCGTAGCCCGAATCGTCGGTCGGGAAATCTTTGTCGGCGCGGAAATCGACGGCCAGAAGATCGCGAATGGTGTTCGGTACTCGTTGCGATTCAGGCGGCGCGCGGTGACGCGTCCCGGATCCGGTTTCACCAGGGCATCGGCCTTCTCGAACTCGCCTTGGATGAAGCCGGTCAGAGCGGTTATCTGCGCTTGGGAAGGACGCGGGATGCCCTTGGGAGGCATCTCGCCCGATTCGATTTTCTCAATGATTTTGTCCCACGAAGTCCGGTCTTCCGTTACCGTCGCCGGGTCCAGGTAAGGCAGGAGATTGACGCCGCCTGACATGACTGTCGCGTTGTGGCAGCCGGAACAGGTGCTTTTCAGGATCGGTTTAACGTTTTTATCGAAGCCTGCGGTATCGGTCGCGAGGGCCCGAAAGGGTACCAGGAGGGAGGCGAAGAGGACGAGGTGTTTCAAGGTCATCGCTCGAACTAATTATATACGTTTTAGACACAGGATGGCCGAATTGTTGGCCTTACGTCGGCTAACCGCTCCCGATGGTCGGCTCTAAAGAGGCTGAGAGATGACCGGAGATCGCTTCCTGCGGTCGCGGCTCTGAAAAGACGACAAGAGCAAGACTCGTGCCAGCCCCACGCTGACGCATGGGGCTACGTGTTCGTCGTTATTATTAGCCCCATGCGTCAGCGTGGGGCTGGCACGCGAGCAGTGGTGTGGCACGCTACTAGCGCGCGGGGCCGGTGGAATCGCGGATGACGAACTCGGGTTCGATGACGAACTCCTTACCCAGCGTTTGGGCGCCATTGGAATCGGGGGCCAGGCTGGTGAAGACGGAGTGGCCGATCCGATCGCGGGGGATGTGAACGGTGGTGAGCGCCGGGTAGCAGAATTCCGAGAGTTTAATGTTGTCGAAACCGGTCACGGACATGTCCTGCGGGACGCGAATGCCGCGCTCTCGCAATTCCTTCAGCGCGCCTACCGCCATCAGGTCGTTGACGCAGATAATCGCTGTCGGTCCGGGTCCCCCGGACAGAATTTCGCGAACTGCCTGACGCCCTCCTTCGAGGCTATCGGCATCGGCCGCAACGCGAATGGTGGCGTCGGGGCAAACGACCTGGACGGTATCGAACAGCGCGGTCCGCCGCTCGTCGATGGGGCCGAGCACGGAGTGATGGCCGATAAACGCCAGTTGCTTGTGGCCCAACGCCGCCAGGTATTCGACGATCCGTTCCACTCCGCGGCGATAATTCACACGGATCTTGGTGATGTTCGCGCCGGCGGCTCCCACATCGTAAAAGACAATCGGGACGCGGCTCTCCGTAAGTTCGTCGACGATGGCGTCTTCCATTTCGGAAACAATTGCGGCGAGGCCCGCCACGCGGCGCCCCATCATCAGCCGGATACTCGCGGTGAGCTGCTCGGAACGATAAGCGGTGTTCGCGAGGAGCACCTCGTAGCCGTTCGCGTGGCAATCCCCTTCCACGGCGCGGTAGACGTCCAGGAAAAAGGGATTATCGAGGTTCGAAACGATGACTCCGATAGTGCGGCTGCGGCCTCCGGCGAGGCTTCGGGCGTGCAGGTTGGGATGATACTTTAGCTCGTTGACAGCCTTGAGGACGCGCGATCGGGTGGAACTTTTGACGCTATCGATGCCGTTCAGGACGCGCGAAACCGTGGCGGTGGAGACGCCCGACCTGCGTGCTACTTCCTCCAAGCTCATTGGAATCATTGTATCGCGGGCGATTTGTGGCGCGCGCCTCCAGGCGTGCCGCGTCGGCAGTCGTGCCGACGGCCCGCAGACATGTCGAGACGAATCTCGACACGGCACGCCTGGAGGCGCGCGCCACAAATTCTCACAGCACTTTTGGGTGGGGTGCGCGTCAAGACTAATTGACGCTTTCTTTTGAAAATGTTACAAATAGGCAACTACGTACGTTCTTCACAAGGGGCGGTTTATGACTCGATACTTCTTATTATTGGCTCTCGTGCTGTTTGGCGCGCTGGCGTTTTCTCAAACGCAGGCGATTAACGGCAGTATTCGCGGCCGGGTGGTGGATGCATCCGGAGCCCCGGTTCCCAAGACCTCCGTCGCGGTGGCGGATGCTGCCAACGGATTCACTCGCACGGTCGAAACCAACGAAGACGGCTACTACGTGATTCCGAATTTGCCGCTGGGAACGTATTCCGTCACCCTACAGAAGCAGGGTTTTGACTCGGTACGCCACACGGGCATCGTTCTGAACGCCGGGACTGAGGCGGTGATCGATTCGCAGCTGAAGATCGGTGCGGTGAGCACGACGGTGGAAGTTACGGGCGGCGCGCCGGTGCTCGAAGCATCCCGAGTGTCCACGGGCCTGACCATCGACCACGACGAGGTGGATAACCTGCCGCTGACCTCGCGGAATCCATACAATTTCGTAATTTTCCAACCCGGCCTGAGCGGGCATCCGAACCCGGAGCTGGGCATTCCGCGCACGCTGAACACCAACGGCTTGCTGGATCGCATCAACTTCCAAATGGACGGAATGGTCGACACCGAAACGGACCGCTACGGGCTGCGGCTGTTCGCCATCTCCGATATTTACGTGCGCGAGGTGCAGACGGTATCGAACAGCTTCGCGCCGGAGTTTGGCAATACGGCCGGCGATATTTTCAACGTGATTACGAACTCCGGCACGAACAATTTCCACGGCGAGTTCTATTTCATCGGCCGTCCGCCGGATGCCGTCGCACGCACCATTCTGCTGGCTTCGAACCGGGCCAATTCGAGTGTCGACCTTCACGATTACGCGTTCAATTCCGGCGGCCCTATTAAGAAGGATAAGATTTTCATTTTTGGCGGCTATGAGCATCTGCTGCGCGGGACTCCCGTGCCGGTGACCATCGATCCGACAGCGGCGGCGCAGATCGGGATTCCCGCGTCGCAACTGGCGACGTCGCCCACGGTTCAACACGTTCAGTTCCTGGATCTGCGGGTCGACTGGAACATCAATTCCAAGAATCAGGCCTTCTTCCGCTACGATTACTTTCGCAACGTCTATCCGTTCAATACGCAGAACGGGGGCCTGAACGCGCTCGCCGCGGGGGTCGATTTCCAGGACCGCGCGCACATCGGCGGACTTCAGCTTCTGACGACTTTTTCGCCGACCGCGTTGAATGAACTGCGCGCCTCTGAGCCGTATCGCAACGAGCATCACGTGGCGGACGCGCTGACGGGTCCAGGGCCCGAGATTATTATCACAGGCGTCGCCACCTTCAACGGCACCCAAAGCGCGGGCGACCGATACGGCGAGAAAATCCCCAGCGTCAGCGACAATTTCACGAAGGTGCATGGCGCACACACCATCAAGGCCGGATTTGCGTGGCAGTTGAACAACGATAACCAGATCGGGGACGTTTTCAGCGCTTACACATTCGCCAGCACCGCCGCGTATTTATCGGCCAAGAGCGGCGCGAATCCGTTTTCGTATTCGACGTTCCAGACCGTGCTTGGAACTCCGGGGGCATCCTATAAGTCTTATTTCTACGATTTCTACGCGCAGGACACGTGGCAGGTTCGCCCCAGCCTGCTGCTGGTTTATGGATTGCGCTGGGATCGCTATCAGGCTCCTGGTGGCGAGGCGAACGCGCCTTTTGCCTACACCCAGAATTTCCACACGCCGAATCGGGATTTTGCGCCCCGCTTGGGTTTCGCATGGAAGGCCACCTCGAAGACGGTGGTGCGCGCGAATTGGGGCATGTTCTATGAAGCTCCGCCGACGAATCTCTGGTACAACTCGTTTGTCAACGACGGATCGACGCGCGCGTTCACCGATACTTTCGCTCCCACCGCGGCGAGCGCGCCCGCATTCCCGAATGTGTTTAATTTCCTGTCCGGCGCAACGCTCCCCGCGCCTCCCAGCATCTTCGCGGTGACGCCGGGTTTCAAGAACGCTTACGCGATGAACACCAGCTTTCAGATCGAGCAACAGATTTCGCAGAACGACAAAATCATTCTTGGATACGCCGGTACGGGCGCGCGCGACCTTGGGTATGAGCGCGATATGAACCTGATCAATCCTACCGGCACGCTGGCCGATGGCCGGCCCATCTTTTCGACCGCCGTGAACGCGAGCACTCGGTTGTTCCCGCAGTTCAACGCCATCACGCTGCAGGATGTGGGTGCGATTTCAAACTACAACGCGATGCTGATCACGTACACTCACCGGTCCGCGAAAGGTTATGAGATCAATGCGAATTACACCTGGTCTCATGCCATCAGCGACGCACCGGACGCGAACAGCTTCGAGCAGAGCGCGGTTCTCGAAAATCCTTACAGCCGCGCCTACGATCGAGGGAATACGCTGGTCAACCGGCCGCAAGCATTTAATATGAGCGCGGTGTTCGCACCGACGATTTCTGCGACGAACGGATTCGTCAGGCATCTGGCGAACGGCAACCAGTTGACGTTGCTGGCCAACCTTGCCGTTGGGGATCAGCAGAACGAAATAGCCAACTTGAACCTGAACAACGACCCGGTGGGTTCAGCCGTTCAGCGCCCGGCGTACGTCGGCCGCGACACGCTGCGCACGGGGAACATCTATCAGGTGGATATGCGGTACACACGCCAGCTATTCCGCATTCGCGAACACATTATCCCGAAGTTCCTGGCGGAGGCGAATAATGTGTTCAACACCAAAAACGTGACGACGATTAATACGAAGGCGACCGTAAACGCGCAGGGGTTGATCACCGCTCTGCCGTCGCTGGCTCCCACGTCCACGGTTCTTGAGGGGCGGCTGATCCAACTTGGGATCCGCCTCGATTGGTAGCTTTTGAGAGTGCCTGAACCCGAGCAGTTTCCAGCGGCCGTTTATAGCGAGACCGTGCTGGCCGTCAATTTCGCCGATGCGCAGCGCTATTTTCTGGGAGCGCTATTAGAGATACATTACGCGCACACCTTGATGCTGGCGCGGCAGGCGATTATTCCGTCGTCGGTCGCCCAGCGGTGCCTCGAGGGGCTCGATTCCCTCGATCGCGACGAGCTGGCTCGCGCCCGCTTCGATGGCAAGTATGAGGACCTGTTCTTTTATGTCGAAGCCGCGCTCGAACGGGCATGTGGAGCGGAGAACGCCGGGCGGATGCACACGGCCCGCAGCCGCAATGACATCGATATCACGCAATATCGCATGCGGTTGCGGCGCGAAATTCTAGACCTGATTTCGGCGGTGGATCAGCTGCGTAAAACACTGCTTGCTATGGCAGGGAAGCACGTGGCGACCATCATGCCGGGCTACACGCATACGCAGCCCGCGCAGCCGACCACGCTCGGCCCACTATCTGCTGGCCGTGATTGAAATGCTGGGCCGCGACGAGCGACGGCTGCAGGCAGCGTTTGCCACGGTGAATCGCAATCCCCTGGGAGCCTGCGCCATCACTACCACTGGATTCCCTATCGACCGGCAGCTAACCACCGAGCTTCTGGGATTTGAAGGGCTTCAACTAAATTCCTTCGGCGCGATTGCGGCTACCGACTACGTCACTGAAACCTCGGGAGCGATCGCGACCTGCATGGTAAATCTCGGCAAAGTCACGCAAGATTTCCTGCTATGGTGCACGGCGGAATTCGGATTTCTGCGCGTTGCGGACGCCTGGGTGCAGATCAGCAGCATCATGCCGCAGAAGCGCAATCCGGTTGCGTTCGAGCATGTTCGCATTCTGGCGAGCAAGGCGCTGGGACACTCCCAAAGCGTGCTAATCGCGTCGCACAATACTCCGTTCGGGGACATTGTTGACAGCGAGGACGATTTACAGCCCTTGGTGTTCGCGATGACGGCGGAAGCACTGCGCGCGCTCCGGTTATTCGGCGGCGTCGCGGCTAGTTGCGAGGTGAATGTCGCCCGCATGGCCGAGCGGGCCAATGCCGATTTTCTCAGCGTCACGGAGCTGGCCGATACGCTCGTTCGCAATGAGCAATTGAGCTTCCGCGACGCCCATCACATCGTCTCTGCGGCGGTCCGCGAACTTCGAGGGAAGTATTCTCCCGAAGCCATGGTGGACGCGGTGCTGAGCGCGAATACGTTGAAGACTCCACGCGCGGCGCTGCTGAAAGCGCTCGATCCGGTGCATTTCGTCGAGGTCCGGCGGATTCCGGGTGGGCCTGCGATCGAACCGGTGCGCGATGCTATTCGGCAAGCGGAGACTGAGATCGCGGCGACTGAGAAATGGCTCGCATCGAAGACGGAGTTGCTGGCAGGCTACCCGAAGTGCATTGACAAAGAGCGTCAATCGGCTCATTTGTCCAGGTGACCCCTCCCGATGGTCGCGGCGCGTACCAGCCCCACGCTGACGCATGGGGCTAATAACGACGAATGAACCATAGCCCCATGCGTCAGCGTGGGGGGTTCGCAATAGATTCAGAGACCTAACTCACTCAACCCCACGTGATGATCAGGCCGGCGGCCTAGCGGCCAGCGAAACAGGCGCTCCGACTCGTGGATTGGCAGGTCGTTGATGCTGGCGTGGCGGCGTTTCATCAATCCCGCGTCGTCGAATTCCCAATTCTCATTGCCATAGGATCGCCGCCACTGGCCGGAGAGGTCGTGCGATTCGTAGGCAAAGCGCACCGCGATCCGGTTTTCATGAAAGGCCCACAATTCCTTGATGAGACGATAGTCCAGCTCGCTGGACCATTTGCGAGTCAGGAATGCGACGATTTCCGCCCTGCCCGACAGGAACTCAGAGCGGTTGCGCCAGCGGCTATCGAGGGAGTAGGCGAGCGAGACTTGCTCCGGGTTTCGGGAATTCCAACCGTCTTCAGCTTTGCGAACCTTCAAGATTGCGGTCTCTAGAGTGAATGTCATTTGTTCTTTCTGAGGTCCTCCCTTCCAGCGTAGCCAAGTCCCTGCTGCGATAGAATTGCAAGCCAGCCATGAAAAATACGGCGGAACACGAGCGACTCTTCGAACCGTACGCCGGATTGGTTCGTCCCTGGAGAAAGTGGGGGCCGTATGTGAGCGATCGCTCCTGGGGGACGGTGCGCGAGGACTACAGCGCTCAGGGAACAGCTTGGGATTTCCTCACCCACGACATGGCGCGCAGCAAGGCTTACCGGTGGGGCGAGGATTCCATCGGAGGCATCTGCGACCGGTATCAGATCCTGGTGTGCGCGCCCGCGTTCTGGAATGGGCGCGATCCGATTTTGAAAGAGCGGCTGTTCGGTTTGGCATCCGAGGAGGGTAATCACGGGGAGGACGTGAAAGAGTATTACTTCTACCTCGACGCCACACCCACTCACAGCTACGCGAAGATGCTGTACAAGTACCCGCAGTCTGAATTCCCGTACCGCAGGCTGGTGGAGGAGAATCGGCGCCGCAATGGAAGCGGCGCGGAGTTCGAGTTGTTGGACACCGGCGTGTTCGATGAGAATCGCTACTTCGATATTTTTATCGAGTACGCCAAGGCGGGCACTGACGATATCGCGATCCGGCTGGAAATCTGCAACCGCGGTCCGGAGACGGCGGAGATTCACGTCCTGCCGCACCTATGGTTCCGGAACACCTGGGGATGGACCGATCCGGCGGGACCGGAGCCGCGCATCGAACGGGTTCTGCGATTAGACGACGTTTTGTGTATTCGCGCAGACGATCGGCCTGCCCGGGCGCCGCAGAATCTGCCGATCGAATGGAGGCTGGGACCGCGCTATCTGTTCGGGCCAGCTGGAGGCAGCGTTCTTTTCACCGGCAACGAAACCAACGGGCCCCGGGTATATGGGACGGGGGCTCATAGCCGGACGCTGCATACGAAAGATGCCTTTCATCGCTACCTGGTCAACGGCGAGAAAGACGCGGTCAATCCCGACCAATCCGGCACGAAAGCATGTTTCTGCTATCAGCTGACGATTCCCGCGCAGGGCAGCGAGGTGCTGCGGCTTCGGCTCACGCCTTCACCGCTGGAGGACCCGTTGGGCGCGGTCGATAGCATCGTCGCGACGCGCAAAGACGAGGCGGATCAGTATTACGACACGATTCACCCGCCGCGCGCCGACGCGGACGAGCGCATGATCCAGCGCCAGGCGTTCGCGGGTCTGCTGTGGTCGAAGCAAATCTACCTGTTCGATGTGAACCAGTGGCTGGAGGGGGATAATCCGCAGTGCCCTCCGCCGGAGTCGCGCAAGTCGGGACGCAACGCGCGGTGGAGGCATCTGAACTCGATGCGCATTCTTTCCATGCCCGACAAATGGGAGTACCCATGGTTCGCGGCGTGGGACCTGGCATTTCAGTGCGTTTCACTCGCGCTGATCGACCCGGGCTTCGCCAAAGACAATCTCTGGTTCCTGCTGTTTGAACAGTTCCAGCACGTCAACGGTCAGATCCCCGCCTATGAGTGGGAGTTTTCGGATATGAACCCGCCGGTCCACGCCTGGGCGTGCTGGCGCGTTTATGAGATGGAGCGCGAGCGAGTGGGGAGGGCTGACCGCGCTTTCCTGGAACGCTGTTTCCACAAATTGCTGATCAATTTCGCCTGGTGGGTGAACAAGGTGGACAGCGCGGGAAACAACGTGTTTGAAGGCGGGCTTTCTCGGGCTCGATAACATCACGGTGGTGGACCGCAGCGAAAAACTGCTGGACGGCGCGGTGCTGGAACAATCGGATGGCACCGGCTGGATGGGCTTTTTCTGTCTCTACATGATGCGGATCGCGCTGGAGCTTTCAAAAGAAAATTCAAGCTATGAGAGGCTGGGCACCAAGTTTTTCCAGCACTATATCTACATTGGCGCGGCGATGAAAAAGATGGGCGGACGTCCGTACCAGTTGTGGGATGAGAACGACGGGTTCTTCTACGACATCCTGCGCTATCCGAGCGGCGACTTCCATAAGTTTCGCGTGCGTTCGCTGGTGGGACTGATTCCCTTGTTCGCCGTTCACGTATTGCATGAGAATGAACTCAAGTCCAAGCCGCAATTCCATCGGGATCTGGAATGGTTCGTTCGCAACCGCGCGGAACTGGTGCGGAATGCGTGCCACCCCTGTAACACAGGGGGCCATCTTCTCTCGATCGTCGACGGGCCGCAACTGGCGCGGATTCTGGAACGCTTGCAGAGTCCGGACGAGTTTCTATCCGAATTTGGAATCCGCAGTCTCTCCAAGTATCACCAGGACAATCCGTTCTATTTCGGGCACAGCCATGTGCGGTATGAGCCTGCCGAGGAGGAGATCAAGCTCAAGGGCGGAAATTCCAACTGGCGCGGCCCGATTTGGTTTCCCACCACCTATCTGCTGATCGAGAGCCTGCTCAAATTCCATGAGGCGCATGGAGACGAGTTGGGACTGAAGGATTTTGCGCGGGAAATCGCGGAGCGGCTGATCAACATCTTCAAACGGGACGCGGGCGGTCACAGGCCTGTGTTTGGCGGATCAGAGAGATTTCAGAACGATCCACACTGGCGGGACTACCTGCTGTTCTATGAGCACTTCCACGGCGATAACGGGTCCGGGATTGGCGCGAGCCATCAGACTGGGTGGACTGCTCTGGTCGCCAACCTGATCGACGAGTGGAGAAGAAGTAGCCAGTAGCCAGTAGCCAGTAGCCAGTAGCCAGTAGCCAGTAGCCAGTAGCCAGTAGCCAGAATAAAGCCGGTCGGCAATTCAGTGCAAAGGGTTTTTATACTGGCTCCTGGCTCCTGGCTACTGGCTACTTCTACGGCGCTCCGCCCCAGAATTCCGGCGAGACTGGCACGGAGAACCCGCATGTGCGCTCCCCCGCGGCCAAGGCCCGCAGGCAAAAGCGGGCTTTCTTGTCCTCGCAGGGACAGATGCAATAAAGGGGAGCTTCGGCGGGCGTGACGATATGGCGTCCGTTCTGGATCTCATCCACAACCTCGATGCTCGGCGCTTCGAAGGGATTCGGCTCGAGCACACGAACGCGGAATTGGCCGGTCACCGGCTCGTAGTTTCCATAGCTGAAACAGTGTTCGACGCAGACGCGATCCAAAGTGTGAGCCAGGGAATGAAGACGGCCGCTGGAATCCTCGAGAGCCGCCACCACCCGCTGACCGGGCGGGAGCGTCTGAACCAGATCCGCGATCTCATTTTCCGCTAAGTTCAAGGCGCGATGATCCAGATAAAGGAACGTGAAAAACACGGTCGCGACCAACGCCGAAAAGCGGGTGATTCCTCGTCCATAGCGCGCTCCGCCGACGACAGCGCACAGCAATAGCGCGCCGAACAGCGAAAAGCGCTGTGGAATGTAAGAAAAAACAAATTGATAGGACGGCAGTTGAATCGTCCGGGGCAGGATGACGAAAGCCAGTATCTGTAAAAACCAGACCTGAGCCAAGGGATCGTTGCTGATTCCTCCCTGGTCGACTCGTTCGAGAAAGAGCACGGCCCATATGATGAATACGCCAGCCGCCACGATCAGGTACTTCACTCCGTACAGCCATACTTGCTCGACGCCAAACATACCGGACAGTCCGATCACACTCACTACTTCGTTCAGGGACCACGCGGCCTGGAAGTTTCGCATGAGGATCATGCGAAGAAGCGCCAGGAATATGATTCCTGCGAGGAGCAGCAATCTGCGGCGGGCGGGGTTCAAACGGCGCGCAATGTGTATGTACCCTAGAACCAGCGCCGCCCACGCAACGGGAGCCGCGTGCGCCAGGAGAGCGAGAATCGCGATCGGAAGGGCGATCAGCGCACGCCGCTTGGCCGGTTGCCACAACAGCGTCATGACGCACAAGATCAGGCCGGTGGAAAGGTAGAAATTCATTAACCCGACCTCGAAGACGAGACCATAGGCAAGCATCGCTAGAATTGGAGCGAACAGCCACGATCTGCGTCCAGAGGTGATGTGGATAAAGGAAAGCGCTCCCCAGAAGAACATGAGCACGGCCACGCCGGGGACAATCCGTTCCGCCCAGTTGGGCCCGAGCGTCGCGAAGAGAGCTTCCAGCATCCAATCGAACAGCACGTTGGTCCATTGCGTCGCGATACCGAGGCCGTGGACCGCGCCGCTTTTGATCTGCGTGACCAACCAGGCATTGTAGACGTGGCTTCCGAGATCGCCCGCCTGCATGTGGTCCTGCCAGAAACACGGAATGAGCAGAGCTACGCTGATCCCGAAGATCAGTAGCGCGTCGACGAGCGCCGAAAATCGCGGCCCGAGAGCTTTTTCGCTCCGATTGTCCGGTTTGTCAACAGTTTCTGGCAAGAATCCTCCGATTTTTACCGTCTATCCGTTCGTTCAAATAAAAAGACGCTGATACTTCCGAATTCGTCGCTCCCGATGCTTCGATCCTGAAAACCCATTGCTCGACAGCGGCCGCGCAGCCACGTTTCAAAGATGACCGATTTCCCAAGGCCGAGCAGCACGAATCTGGGAGCGTTCTGAATTTGCGGGAGCACGACACCCTCAAGATAGAGCTCCGTTTCGGAATTCATGGCATTCGGCAATGGAATGAGGCGTCCTGGAAAGGCATACCGGACATAGGGAGCAAACAGGACTTCGGTAAGGCGAGGGTCCGTAACGGCAGCCACGGTGCCGGCCTCGTTAAAACCTGGCACGGCCAGAACCGGCGTCGCCGTCGTCCCGATCTGATCGCGCAGGATTCGCGCCGCGCCGCGCCAATCCACCGTACCGCGGAGAAATCTCTCATTGACCCCGAGCTGTAAGATGGCGCAGATGGCTACCGATGCCGCTACCAGCCGCCGCGAGTGAACCGGCTCAATCGAGCGCACGACCGCGCCGGCCAGCAGCGCCACTGCGGGCGCGCTAGTCAAATAATATCTCTCGGCAAACAGTTTGGTCGGCGTCGTCAAGGAAATAATGCACAGGATCCCCGGAGGAATCAGCGCCCAGAGCGCCAGGAAACGGCCCGTCATGGGAGGGAGGACCCAATGAATGCGAGGCAACTGGCGGAAGCCGAGTGAAAGCACCAACCCGATGACGATCGATCCCAGGAGCAAAGGCGGAGCAATGGCGGTGAGAAACCATTGAAAAGAAGGAGGAGAAATGTAACTGTGTTCGGCTCGCTCCGAGGAGAGTGCGAGTACCTGAGGTAGCAGAGGTATCAGGAGAGCCGCGCTTGCCGCCCCAGCCAGAATCAAGTTACGCAGAGGAACGGCAGAGTCGCGGCCAAAGATGCGGAAGCCGGCGTAGATCGCATGAACGATGAATGCGAGGGCAAAGAAATAACTGGTATAGAGCGACAACGCCGCGAGCAAAGAATAGGCGGCGGCATAACGCAGGCGCCCGGTGTCCAGCCACGTGACGAGGGCAAGCATCGCTCCCATGACGCACATCAGACCCAATGCGTAAGGACGCAGCGTCGATGCCACGTAGACGACATCGGTGAGGCAAACGTAGGCGAGACAACCGAACATCGCCGCCAATTGCCCCAGCAGCCGGGTCCCGAGGCGGTAAAGGAGAAACAAGGCGGTAAGCGATGCCAGGACCGACGGGATGCGCATGGCGATGTCGCTATCGCCGCCCACGGCCCTTGCGCCGAGCACCAGGAAATCGAACAGCAGAGACTGTCCTCCCGGCCAAAAATGCGCCCTGGCGATCGTCTCTTTCAGGCCATCTTTGACCACCCACCAGTTTCCGCATTCGTCGAGTCCGAGGCTGGTCGCCAGAGGAACGAACCAAAGAAGCACGATCGCCAAAATGAGGGGCGGCCAGACGAACCGGCTTTCCTCGCGTTCGACTGGATCGACAGCAGCCGGTGCTTGAAATATCGCGCTCATGAGTCCTCCCCACAGGCCGCTGGGCGCGGCAGACGGGCGGGGTGGGGGCTACGCGGATTGTTCTTAACTTCGATCAATCATCCTCCGAAAACCGTTGCGGCGTCGAGCCACCTTCACTCGTGAATCAGCGTTACCTTCATCCGCGCACCCCTCCGCCGTGTAGCCGGATCGATTCGAACTGCGGCAGGACCTTGAACGGAGTAACGACGCCGGCGATCTCCTCGCCCACCTGGGGGATGAGCGCCTCGCCAAGACGATCCTCGGCGGCCAGGGCAAGATAGCCGATCCGCCGCGGGTCCAGGCCCATGATTCGGCAGCAGGTGGCGTCGACGGCCACCGGATCGGCCCCGGCCACCACCACTCCGGCCGCGTGGGGTGTTCCTTGAATGGGACCGTTTCCCTCCATCCCAACGATTCCGTCAACAATGGAGAACGCCTTCGGAAACAGAGTGTGCAAGTCGGCGATCGTTTCGTCGATACCAGCCCAGTGCAGAACATTCTTCGGCCATCCGTACACCCCACCTGGTACGACGCCGAAGAGATTCTTCATGCTCAGCGTCGCGCCCGCCCAATGATGCGTCTTCATTTTGGGCATGGACACCAGAAGGTCGCAGCCCAGGATGGTATTGGGGAGAAAGAGCGACTTGAGTTTCGACTTTGGGCTCCGAAGGCGCACGTTGGTCACCTCATCGAGGTTGAGGTCGCAAAACAGGGACTCAAAGCCGGGGACGGCGGCGAAGTAACCGGCGGCGTCGGCCAGATCCAAAGTCAGCCGGCGATGACCGGGGCCTTCCGCAATGCGCACGTCCGCGGCGCCGGCGGCGCGAAATCCCTCAATGGCGGCGTGGACCAGCTTCGGATGAGTATTGATGACGGTCTTTTCGTCGAACTCCACCAGGTTAGGCTTGAGGACGACCCGTTTGCCGCGCACATCCAGTTTGTGCGCCGCGATGACGTTTCGTATCACCTCATATACGCCGTCCGAGTAGTCGGCAGCTCGAAAAATGGAAACCGGGGCCCAGGGCGCGGGCGGGTGAGAACAACTCGCGGCAACCACCGCCGCCCCGCCGGCGATCCACTGGCGGCGCGTACTGCGCCTAGGGAAATCATCCTGCGCCGGACCTCGGTTATCGGGAATCGGGTTTGTCATGCTACCAACAGATTTCTTCCAGCGGCGGCGCTTTGGGCGAGCGATGCCAGGGCGATCTCGTTCGTCCCGCCATGATCGGCCAAGTCCGGCAACACGGGCCGGCGGCCTCGCGCCAATAAACCGAGGGTAAGCCAGCTAGCCGCCTCCAACGACCGGCAACCGGCCAAATGTTTCTCCGCCACACCCACCGCCGCCGTCATCTCCGGCGCATCCGATCCATGTAGCGCGAGCAGAGCGGTTCCAGTCGTCTCAGGATAGGAGTCCGAATCATATCCCAGTGCCTTTGTAGAACCATGGTTCCAGCCCCCGTCGCGGCACCGCCGGGCCAGCAGGAACTCCCGTCCCTGAACGATCCTCTCGCGCACCGCCGGGGCCTCCGCCTGGCGGGATATCTTCTCCAGAGCGAGAATAGAAATCGCTGTGGGAGCCACCCAGGCCGCTGCGCCCGGGTACCACGGCCAGCCATCGAAGGCTTGCGCCGGATCGGCCGGAGCGCCTAACAGTCTCATGCGCAGCCTGCGGACAAACCCGGATTCGCGGCCGGTTTGCGCGAGCAGCCAATGCGACGCCTGTAGGCGAGCTTCACCCGCTACCAGCTCATTGGGCAGCAGCAGAACCAGCGCCGTAACCCACGTACTTTCTAGAACGGTTCCCCGGGGGGCCCACCCGCCATCTGTTCTCCGGACTGTCGACAGCCAACGCGCACCCCGGCGCGCCGCGTCCGACGCTGCGAAGCCATCCGCGGCCAGAGCCAGCAGAGCATAACAGGTAGGCTCCGTCCAGGATCCGCCGCCTTGGCGATAGCTCCAGCCACCGTCGGCATTCTGGAGGTCCAGAAGCTTCTGGGAGTTGCCCGCCATGGAAACCGTACAACGCTATTCCAGGCGCGTCAACGCGACCGTTTACGCTTGCTTCTCCGCATCAAATACACAACCAGGATCAGGCCGGCGGCAATCCAGAGAACCGCGGCGATCGTACTATTGCCCATTTTGAAATCTCCTTAAACGTTAATTTTGTATCGCTTACTTAAAATTCTTCATCATCGGGAACAGGTACTTGAACACTTGGAGCAAGCCTGGTCCTGCCGCCACAACCAGCATGGACGGCAATATTAAAAAGAAAATAGGAAATACGAGCTTAACACCAACCTTGCTGGCCCGTTCCTCGGCTTCCTGCCGCCGGCGGACCCGCATGAAATCGGAATGAGTACGCAGCGAGTCGGCGATGCTGGTTCCGAACCGCTCCGTTTGAATGAGAATGGCGACGAGCTTTCCCAGTTCCGGTTCTCCGGTCCGATCCGCAAGATTTCGCAGGGCTTCCGTACGCCGCTTTCCGGCCCGGATCTCCAGATTGATCAGCTGAAATTCCATGGCGATATCGGGATGAGCGACTACCAGTTCCTTACCCACGTATTGAATGGACTGATCGAGCGCGAGACCGGCTTCGACCGAGACGACCATCAGGTCCAGAGCGTCCGGAAGCCCCATCCGAATCCGCTCCTGGCGGGCCGTTATCAGGTGATCCAGATAAAAACTGGGACCGAAATATCCGAGAAACCCCGCCGCCACCGGCACGACCACTGCCAGGATCGAATTCGACGTGATGTCATTGCGGAACACAAACGCCAGAATCGCGAGAGTGGCGCAGAGTAACACGCGAGTGCCCAGGTAAATAGGCAAAGCGCTCTCGGAACGATAACCGGCCGCCAACATATCCCGCCGGATCGCGGCGGCGTCGGCCGGATCGACCGGTATCTTTTCTCCGACCGTCTCAAGCACCCATACCGCCAGGCCCGGGTCCTGGTCGTTGAGCCTATCGATAGACGGCATGGTGAAGGTCGCGTTGCCACCCAGTTGTTCGTAGATCCGGGACGGGCGCGCATAGCGGCGATATCCCACGAAGGAGATGACCCCCGCCAGGATGAGGAACATTCCGACTGCAAGTATGGCTGCCATGATTAAACCTTTATGTCCACGATCTTGCGCATCACCAGATACCCGCAGATCTGCGCGCAGATCGCTCCGATGATCATCCACTTTCCATCCGGGTCCTTAGCCATACCCTGCAGATACCCCGGAGCGATAAAGAGCAGGGCGAGCATCAACACCAGCGGAAGAACGGTGAGAACCGCGGCCGTGAGCCGTCCATGGGCGCTGGCGGCTTTCACCTGGCCTCTCAGCCGGAACCGTTCGCGGATCACGTGCGAGAGCCGCATCAGAATCTCACTCAAATTGCCGCCCGTCTGCTTCTGAAGCATCACCGACGAGACGAACATGCGGACATCGAGCAGCGGCACCCGATCGAGAAGATTGGTCAGCGCGGTTTCGATCGGCGACCCCAGGTTCTGCTCATTAAACAGGACGCGGAATTCCTTCCCGAGCGGATCGGGCGATTCAGTACCCAGCATTTCCAGGCTGATCGAAAATGCGTGGCCGGCTTTCATCGATCTCGCGAGAAAGTCAAGAGCCTCCGGCAGTTGGGATTCGAATTCATCCAAGCGCTTGGTGCGCTGGCGTCTCAAATACAGAGTAGGCAGCGATCCCAGCAGCAGCGCCAGGGCCAGCACGCTGGGGAGCAAGAATCCTAAGGGCCGGAACGTGACTCCGATAGCCACTCCAACCGCCGCGCCAATGGCCGACGCGATGAACAGCCGGCTGGCCGTCCACGGCAATCCCGATTGCTGGATCAGCCGGTTGATGCGGACCGTCAAGCCTACCTTTTTTACGAGGGCGTCTATCGGGTCTTCTTCGGTCCGGTCGAACAGAATCGTATCGTGGACTTCGTCGGATCCCGTTCCGGAAACGACCGTGAGCAATCCTTCGACCTGCTTCTTGCGCTGCGATTCAAGGACCCGGAATCCCAGCCCGATGGTCACCAGAACGACGGCGAACAGGACCAGGAAAATAATTACGATGAAGAGCGTGTTCATGCTTGCGGCGGACCTCCTATATCGACCACCGTCTGGAAAACCGACGCTGGAATTTGCTGACCGGACGCGCGGAGGCGATCGTAAAACTTGGGCCGGATACCGGTGGCGCGGAACCGGCCGGTCACGCGCCCCTGCTCCGTAAGGCCGGTTTTTTCAAATACAAAAATATCCTGCATGGTGACCAGCTCACCCTCCATGCCGACGCATTCGGTGATCGCAGTCACGCGGCGCGTACCGTCGCTGAAGCGCGAAATCTGGACGAAGGCATCGATGGCGGAGCTCACCTGCTGGCGAATGGAGCGGACGCCCATGTTGGCATTCGCCATACCGACCATAACTTCCAGGCGGCCCACCGCGTCCCGTGGAGAGTTCGCGTGAATCGTGGTCAAGGACCCGTCGTGGCCCGTGTTCATGGCCTGGAGCATGTCGATCGCCTCCGCGCCGCGAACTTCGCCGACGATGATGCGGTCCGGACGCATACGCAAAGCGTTGATGACCAGCTCGCGAATGCGAATCGCTCCGGTTCCTTCGATATTGGGCGGCCTCGTCTCCATGCGCGCGACGTGCTCCTGGCCGAGCCGCAATTCGGCGGCGTCTTCGATGGTCACGATCCGTTCGTCTTCGGGAATAAAACTGGAGAGGACGTTCAGCAGGGTCGTCTTCCCCGCGCCCGTGCCGCCGGAAATGACGATGTTCAACCGAGCTTTGACGCAGGCCTCGAGCAACGTCATCATGGTGTCGGTCGTAGAGAGGGAGCGCACCAGATCGGACGCTTTCAGCGGGTCGCGGCCAAACCGGCGGATGGAAAGCAGCGGTCCGTCGACAGCCACAGGTGGAATGGCCGCGTTTACACGCGAACCGTCGGGCAATCGCGCATCGACCAGCGGCGACGATTCATCCACCCGGCGGCCGACGCGGGCCACCACTTTCTCGATGATTCGCATCAGGTGCGCGTCGTCCTTGAATTGCACTGGCGTTTTGTATAGTTTCCCGGCGCGCTCGATGTGCACCAGTTTGGGCGTCGTGACCAGAATATCCGAAATGGTCGGATCCGCGAGTAGAGGTTCCAGCGGGCCCAGTCCGAACACCTCATCGATGACTTCGGAGATGAGGCGATCCTTCTCCATGATGTTCAGAGGAGTGCTTTCCTCTTCCACCAGCTTGGCGACGGCGGAACGCACTTCCGCGCGCATGCGATCGCTGGCGACGCTCGAAAGGATCTCCAGGTTGATCCGGTCGAGCAGCTTGCGGTGCAGGACGAATTTCAGCTCCTGATATTCGCGACTGAATCCCTCGCGCGTAAACAGGCGCCCTACCCATCCCGGCTCCTGCTTCACTAGCGAATTTGTGGTTGATGCCATTCTTCGTCGCTCCTATCCAAACAATGAAAACTTTTTCTTCCTGGTATCTTCGACACCGGCGATTTTGGCCGCCAGACGCCCAAAATTCCTGCCGAGATTCGACCCGGGATCCAGCAGGCGCCCTTCCGCATAGGCTTCTTCCAACGCCTGATAATCGTTGGCGATGGTGGCGTAGATTTTCAAGCCCAGCATCTTTTCCAGCTCCTCCAGAGTCACCTCGGAGCGCTTGGGCGTCCGATTCAGGATCAGACGCAGGCTGGATTGCGGATAGCCACTGTTGAGCAAAATCTGGATCATCTGCTTGGTCTGGTGAAGCGCTGGGACTTCGGGCGTCGTCACGAGGTAGGTTTCGTCGATCAGCTCGAGCAGCGAAAGCGTCGTAGTGCTCAGGTTTCGTCCCAGATCGAGCACGGTCCAGTCATACTGGGCCCGCGCGAAAGAGAGAACCTGCTTCACTTGAGGCGCGGAAATCTGCTTGTTGGCCGGCTCCGACGGCGCGGTGATAATTTCCAGATTCGGAATCCCATTGGACACGATTCCATGCCAATAGCTCTTATCCAGACGCTGCAGGTTGTTGACTGCGTCGGAGATCGAATAGGGGGATTTGGATTTCACCAGAAATCCGATCATGCCAGCCTGAAAATCCAGGTCCGCCAGCAGCGCGGAGCCGTTGGTATGGCGCGGCAGCTCCACGGCGACGTGGCAGGCCACGGTGGTTGCGCCACACCCTCCTTTGGCCGAGATAAACGCCAAGGTCTTTCCGCCGCCTCTGCGCGTCGGATGGGATTCCATGCGGCCGCGGTCCAGACGCTCAAGCGCCGCCTTCAAAGGATCCAATAAAGGGGGATGCAGGTATTCGACAACGCCCGCTCGCAACGCTGCCAGAATCG
This sequence comes from Bryobacterales bacterium, assembly GCA_963813145.1. GTDB lineage: Bacteria > Acidobacteriota > Terriglobia > Bryobacterales > Bryobacteraceae > Palsa-187. The sequence goes on along the minus strand of CAWEXX010000004.1, from coordinate 204,863 downwards.
CATCAGGTTCGGCGGTTGTATGGAGCGCGATGACCGCGGGACGGGCTTCCGTCGAGCGGATCCGCCGCATCACTTCGTCCAACGGGATCCGGAGCTTCTCCGTCTCGATCAGGATCACTTCCGGCCGGACCCGGTCAACCCGCTCCAGAAACGCGGTCCAGTCCGAAGGTAACTCCGCAAGCTCGAAGACCAAGCGGACGGAGAGGCTTTCGAGAGCTTGAGTCAGCTCTTCCCAAAGCTCTTTGGTCTGAATAACGATTCCTGCCGAGATTGGATACACTAACGGCGCTCCTGCGGCTGTTCGTTTCCGTTCCCATTGCTGGGCGGCTTAACCGGGGGGGGGGCGGGCGTGGGCGCACTTGGCAAATTCTGGGTCGGCATCAACGGCACGGGTACAAACTGGATGGGAGCCGACTGTTGCTGCTGCGCGGCGGGCTTCTGCGAGTTAATTAACTGCTCGACCGGAATCGTGGCCATCGGTTTGGACACAACCGGACCGGTTACATCCTTGCCAGGCGTCTGCGGCGGCACACTCGACGTGTTCGGCGGCAGGAACTTGCCCGGCCTGTTAAGGTCCGGCGTGGGCGCTCCCTTTTCCATCGGCCGCACCAGTTCCGGCGTCACCAGCACAAGCAATTCAGTATTATTCTTGTTGATTTGCCGCGAACGAAACAGTTTCCCGAAGAAGGGAATATCACCGAGCCCCGGAATCTTATTCATGGTCTCCGTTTCCCGGTTGTCGAGCAGCCCTCCGATCACGAAGGACTGGCCGTCTTCCAGCTCAATCTCGGTCTGCACCCGCCGCGTACTCAGTGCCGGAACATTGACCCCGTTCAAATTGAGTCCGTTCGCGAAATCGAGCGTGCTCACTTCCGGCGTCACCGCGAGGCGAATCGTACCCCTCGGCGTCAGTGTCGGCGTGAAGTTGATCCGCACTCCGAACTCGCGAAACTGAATGGTCACCGCCCCCAGCCCCGCCCCCCCGCCCTGCAGGGTCGGATAAGGAAATTCGCCGCCGGCTAGAAAACTGGCGTTGTGCCCGTTAATCGCGAGAACATTCGGCTCCGCCAGAATCTGCAGCAGGTTCTTGCTCTGCAGTGCCTGTATCGTCGCGCCAAGATTCAGGTCCGGCCGGAATAAGAATACGTTCAGTGCCTGAGCCAGCGAGAAACTCGCCGTGCCGGTAGCGCTAAGCGTCCCCGAGGGAGACAGCGAAGCGAACTGTCCGGTGGTGACGCTTCCGATTTGGTTCCCCGCTCCAGTGCTAACGAAATTGATTCCCAGTTGTTGGGAGTAAGACCGGTCTACATCGGCGAATTTAACCTTGATCAGAACTTGCGCATCGGTCGGCGGAATAGCCACCCGCAATAAATTAACGGGCTTGCCCAAGGTGGTGGCGATGGCCACCGCGCGATCCGCCATCACCAGATTCTCGACGTTGCCCCTCAGGAAAACCGCGTCGCCTTCCATCTCCATCGAAACATTCTGATTGCCCATTTCTTTGGACATTTCGCGCCGCACTGCGTCGATCTTCGAATCGTTTCGCCGCACCGTCAGATCGAAAAACAGCCGGTTGCCGCCCTGCTGCCACACGATCATGCTCGTCTCGCCGACGCCTCTCCCGTTTACCAGCACTTCGTGCGGCGTGATCACAACCGCTTCCGCCAGCTCGCCGTTGGCAACAGCGACTCGCTCAATCACCGCGGCCGAGTCGACAATCACCGACTTGCCTATCGTCACCCCCAGATCCCTGGATCCGGTGGAAGGCGCCTGGGCCGGTGTTTGTCCAAACACGGCCATCGCCGCGGCACAAAGGACCCAGCTGCTCGAAAGAGCGGATCCGGCGATTTCTACGACTCGTCCACGAAACGTCATTACGGCTTAGCCTCCGGGCTCGGCTTCTGGTCTTTCTCGTCTTCGTTCTTAAACTTCAAATCCTTCTTCGTCGACCCGTGGATTACCTCGACCGTGATCGGGATCACGACCTTGTCCGCCACTGGGGCCGGAGGGGGAGGTGGAGGTGGCGCAACCACTTTTTTCGCTACAACCGCTTTCGACGGGACCTTGGCCGGCACCTCGGGAGCTCCGAACAAATATGCGATCGCTGTCCCCTTGGTCTTCGATACTTCCTTGTCCGTGGGGTTGCGCAGCACCAGCTGAATGCGGGTCTCATTGCTCGCCAGGCTTAGAATCTCGGCCTGCTCCGGCGTCACCAGCATATTCACGACCGGGACGCTCACCGGCTTTCCTTCCGCGTCTTTCTGGATATTCTGTCCCGCCGACAGGACTTCGATGTTCTGCAGCAGGGTCTTGGTCTGCGTCCCCAGCGCCTGAGAGCTCTGATTGGGCGGATTGCCCGCAATCAGAACGTCGACCTTCATTCCAGGCGACAGAAATCCGGCGACGCCAACCACATCGTTGACGCGTACCGCCACCGCGCGCATTCCCGGAGGAATAATCGCCGCCAACCCGGCGCCCGCGCCTCTCATGGCCAGGCGGCTTTCCACCACCGGCTCGCCTTCGACGATCGGCTCGACCACACCGCGGCCAATGGCGTCTTCCGGCTTCGCGAGCGCGCCCGTGGGAGCTTTTCCGCCCCATTCCGCGACTTTCAAATCGATTTCCTTAATGAGCGCTCCGCTCTCCAGATTGCGGGCGGCGACCAGGACCATCGTCCCAGATGTTTTCGCGCTGGCGGCGATTTGCGCCGAAACCAGTCGATACAAAATCAAGCTCGCCGTCGCTGAAACCACCAGTGCGAACGCGAGAACGGTCATAAGACGCTTATTCACGGTATGATTACTCCCTTAACTCGGTTGATTCGAAGCCAGCCTGCTGTTCACGATGCTCCACATTGAACTCGTGTTGCTTCCCATGCTGATGAACATCGCCGCGCCGGCCAGGCAAATAGCCGCCAACAACAACGTATATTCCACAAGATCAGTGCCGCCTTCTTCGCGCCACAGCTCCCACATGAATTTCTTCACTTGTTTTCTCCAAAAAAATCGTGGGGCAGCCTTTAAGCCGCCGAGCGCGCCCTCATTCCGCCGGATCATGGAAACCCGTGCGGGATAAAGCCTGCCCCACTCAGTCGCGTCGTGACGGGCGGCGATACCGGCCCATCCGACACACCCGTCCTAGCCTCCGCCCGCCACCGAATTGGCATTCACGATAATCTGATTCGCCTGGGTCCAGATTCCGGTAATGCTGCCTCCGGCGGAAATAAAAAGCGCCGCCGAGGCCAGTGCCACAAAGGCCAGTAACAACGTATACTCCACGAGGTCCTGGCCCTGTTCGTCAATCAATACATCTTTCAATAGCTGCCTCATCAGCATTCCCTTCCGTTGAAATCCCTGCCGGCTTTAGCTGACGGCTGCTGCGGAGTTGGCTTGCGACAACTTGGTGTTCGCCTGCGTCCAGACACCGGTGATGCTGCCGCCCGCGGAAATAAATAGCGCCGCCGAAGCCAAAGCTACGAAGGCTAAAAGCAGGGTGTACTCAACCAGATCCTGGCCTTGATCATCCTGCATGAAACGAACAAATGCATTTTTCATTGTCAATTCACTCCTAATGGTTTAGATCCGTGGTCTTTTAGAACCACGTTTTGAGGTAGAGCGACCCGAAGATCGTTTCCTCGTCCACCGGTTGTACTGGTGGAAGCTGGTTGGCTCGATTCCGTCGCCATATCGGCGGCCCGGAACACGATGGCGTCCCCGTCGTCGTACACGACGCGCCAGTGCCTGGATTCCTTGATTGCGGTCGCCAGAGGTGCATCCGGCGGCAATAAAATGGTGTCGACCTGGTAGCGCGTTAACTTGGATTCCCAGTCGTATCTCACATTCATCAGGTCGATGTATTCCTGGAAGAATTTCCCGCCGTAGAAGTCGCTGCGCCCGTCGACATAAACTTTTCGGCCCTTCGGCGAAAGCTGGTAAATCAGGTAGTCGCCCCATTCATCGTGTGTAAACACGCGCTTCGAAGAATCGAGCAGCGCCAGCGCCCGCAATGGGTACATCTTCTCGTCGTAAACCGGTTTGAAAAACGTGCCGGCCGTGGGCGAGTACATTCCCAGCCCAACCAGGCCCAGCACCACTGCGGACAGCACATGTGCCCGTCCGACACTTTCGAACGGCTGCATTTCCTCCGCCGCCGCTTCCACCAGGCCGGCCGATTCCCGAATCCACCGTCCGACCGGAGCATTGGCCAGCGCCTTCAGCCAGGCCACGATCGCGGGAGCGACCACCGGCGCGGCGACAATCATGAAAATCGGGATGTTCCGCACTTGCAGCAGCGCCAGGTGGGCCCATCCGGCCAGCAGAAATATTTCCCCGAAACGCTTCTTTGCGCCGTACCAGATGGCCGCGCACAAACCCAGCACCAGCATCGCCTCAAAGAAGCCTGTGGTGGCTCCCTGGAAATTCGTGCCCTGAAATTCGACGATATTCTTCATCTGGCTCGGATCGCGCAGATATTCCACGATGTGCACGTGCAGATGGTAAAAGTATGGATTCACAAGGCTTGCCGCCAGGCAGCCCGCGGCAGTCGCCAGGTACGGAACCGACGCGCGCACCGCCTCCATCCGCTCTTCTTTGGTCTGCCCCACCAACGCCCGCGCCAACTCTCCCCCCGCGTAGGCTCCCAGGATCAGGATCCCCGCCGGAAATCCTCCGTGCAGATTCGTCCAAACGATGGTGATCGCCGGCAGCGTCCACAACAACTTTGTCCTCCCCTCCCGGACCCTTTGTAGAATCGAAAGGAACACTACGATAAAGAACAATGTGAACAGGTGGGGCCTCGCCAGCCAATGGATCGTTGATCCTGCCATGGCTAGTACAGTGGTACCGATCGCCACCACCGGATTGCCGCAAGCCCTGTCCACCAGCCGGTAGAGCAGCGCGAAGATAGTGCACAGAATCAGCATGTTGACCAGCACCACCAGCCCCATGCCTCCCTGCCGGTGCAGCCATGCGAAGATCAGGTCCCAGCCCCATTCCCAGGCGAAAAACGGCTGGCCCGCCTTGGTGTAGGAAAACATATCGACGCGTGGGATCTGCCCGTGATCCAGCATCCACTCACCCGTCCGGACGTGCCATCCGGTATCCCCGTCCCCGAGGAGGGTCCGCACGCCTTGCATCCGCCCGAACAGAAACACGATAGGCATCAGAAATGCCACGTCGGTAAGCGACGGCATCAAGCGAAGGATCGGATTGGGGCGGGAAGTCGTCATATTTTACTGAATCAGCGCCGTGATGTATTTGATGGTCGGATTGGTCGTCGGAAGGAGAGTGATGGTGCCGCTCCCCTGCATCTGGACCGCGCCGGTGATGATTTGGACCGCAGTGTTAAGCCCTGGCGTGCCCTGAAAGGTCATCCACGACCTTGTGGCTGGTAGAGCACCCCGTTCAATACGAAGTTCGGGCTGGACCCGAATGTAAACTGCGGCGAGGTCGCCGTCACAAGGTTGGCCGTCAACTGACTCGGTGTCGCCGGGGTGGTTATGGTCCTGGTCGTGACCGGTGGGGTCCCGGTGGTTGGTTCAGTGTATTCCGATGTTGAGTTGCGGCGATCCTGCCAGATGAGAATTCCGTTGTATTGATCCAGCGCGGTTGGAAGCAAGGTTGAATTTTGACTGACTCCAGTCAAATTGACCGAGGCCTTACTCCCTCCGTTGAAGCTCATGTCCCCTTGAAGGAGACTTACCTGGCTCAAAGATGAAGTAAGGCTGGTTCCATTCCCGGTTAATGCGTTCATTTGGGTAGTGAGCTCGGGACTATAACCAGGCGCGGTCGAAATGAACATCGTGCCCGTGGTCGAATCGCCTGTGATTTGCGGGCCGCCGTTAGTGCCGAGAGTGAATGCGCTCCCTCCACTGGTTGCGCCGACCATCACGTACTGGCCCGCACCGAAGTTCACATTTGCCTGGCTCCCGCTCAGCGACAAGCCGCCGTAAAAAGTAAAAACAGGGAAGGCACCCTGGGATGCGCCGGCCACTGGGAGAGCGGGAATTCCGTTATTGGTGCAGGTGCCGGAAGTCGAAAATTGGACGTTACCGGTCACGGTGATGGGGAGGCCGTCGAGCACCGGTGTCGTATTGGTAGGCGAGGTTGTGTGGTACGAATAATACTGGAACGGCCCCAACACCAGAGGGGGATTGTTTCCTGATGAGCCGTTGATCGTGCCGCCACTGATCCCGCACGTGCCTACAGGGCTGGATGGAGTGACCAGAGGTGGTTGACCCTCGTGAAGTAACGGGTCCTGAGCTGCCGAGGAGCCAATCGTTGTCGTCGCGGGCGCGAAGTGTTGCGTATGATCGACTTGGCCGCCCGTTTGAATCTCAACTGGACTGCCATTCGACGTGCAGTTGGTCCCAGTCGAGACGCACTGGCTGCCGTTCCCGTTACCCGTGTTGGTAGCGTAGTTGTTCCCACTTCCAGTTGGACTATTCCCGCAGCCGACCTGGTTGCTGCCATTGCAGGTCGATGAGATGATCACACCGCCCGGCGCGACCACCTGGTCGCCTCCACCAAGAACGAAATCCACGCCGCAGTTGCTACCATTTATACAGTTCCCTGGTTGATTCAGCGCAATGAACTGCCCCGGCACTACAGTGGCGATGACCGCCGCGGTCGCACTGGCGGAAATGACGCCGGTTGGGTTGCCAATAACGGCCGAGAACAATTGCGGCACCGTTTGAGATACGCGGACGGTCACCCAGTAAGCAATCGTCTTTGAAGAATATGTTCCCGTCAGGGTCGTCGGCAGGCTCGTGTTGTCGTTGGCCTGAATCGACACTTTCTGGGTCCCAGCCGAGGTGAACCCATTGCTGGTCGCATAGGAGCATCCGTTCGCAAGCGGCATGGTTGCGACACTGGCGCAATCTTTCTGAGCAGGCTGGCATGCACCCGGCCAAGACGCGCAGGTGAAGACAGAAAAGTTGCCGTTCATGTGAATCTTGGTCTCTTGCACCGCCGCCAGCGCTCCCGCGTCTGCGGCAGCCTGCGCTGCCTTCTTGAGGTAGAACGACCAGCCAAGATCCACGACCAAGCCCATTAGGCCGCACATCGCGAGCAATCCCAGCGTCACTAGCACTAAAGCTTGTCCCTTGGATGTTTTTAGTCTCCGATTCATAAATAGCCTCAGAACTGAATCCGATCCGACGAGCTCGCTCCCAGGTTTACGCTTGCAAAAGACACCGGTTTCCATCCCGGCCAAAACATCGACAGCGCCGAGTTAAACGGCGTGACGATATCGATCTCAATCAGGTCATGTACTTGATTTGTAGGACTCGGCGGCCACGTCGCCGTAAGGCTGGAACAGGCGCCCGATCCCGAGAAATAGCAGGTCGTGCCGGCCGTACCTGGCGGCGCATAAAACCTGAGGTATGTTCCGGTCGCTCCCGTGTCTAGCCCGACACCGGCATTCTGGATCACCTGGGCTACGCCCGCGATAGAGGTGGCGCAGTCATTGAGCACCGAGGGCGGATTGTTCACACAATTCTGGCCGTGCACGATTGCGAAGCGTGTGCCCTCTTTCACCGCGTAGGTCAGCGTGTGATAAACCCACATTCCCCGTGAGATTTCGAAAATCGAAATCAGCGTGAAGATCAACGGAATGCCGACGAACGTCATCTCGATCACTACCGCTCCGCTGCTCCTCTTCCGCCTTTTATTGGATGCGATCATTCAAGAATCCTAACCTCAGCGGTTCTCGTGATTGTTAATTGCCCCACCAGGATGCCTGGAATCGGAATCAACGGAATAGTCCGATAGGTGACGGCGACCTGAGCAGACGTTGCAGTAGGGTCCAAAGCGCAGTCCGCGCATGTTGGTGTGGTGCTATTAGTGAGAGTCTTATAAACAACTGCTTCGGGCACCCCAGCAGAGATCGCGCCGGGAGATGCCGCGCAGGTTGTCACACCAATCATATTTGGTAATCCATTTAATGCGCCAATTGCCGCCACACAAGTATCGGAGCCGGGAGACGAAGCGTACTGAATCGCCGACACCCTAGCCGCCTCCTGCGTACAAATCGCAGCGTAATAAAAAAACCCGACATCCAAAATCCCAATAAACAAAAAGGCCAGCCACGGCATCATAAACGCCGACTCCACCACCGCGCTGCCGCGCATGTTCCGGCATTTCGACATACTTACGAGTGTCGTTGGCCTGCCCATCGTTACATCGCCCATCCCGAAGCCGGCGCTTTTGCAACCTTTGCCTGCTTCTTCTTTGTCACGGCCGCTACGTCCTTGAACCGCGCGCTCCGGAAACTGAGCTCCGCGTGGCAGCTCCCATCCGGAAGCTCGATCGTGCGCGTCACCCGGGCCCGCAAGGACAGGCACTTCGCTGTGGGGTTCTCGCTATTGACGGGCAGCTGCAGTTCCAGTTTGACTCGCGCGCCCACCGAGGGGATCACGCCAACCCCCAAAGCCAGCAACAGGCTGCCCGTGTTAATACTCAGAGCCGTGGCCGATATCTGGACCATCGAGTCCGGCCCGCAGAAAACCTTGCAGGGGAGCTCTACTTTTGCGGCGAACAACTGTTCTACGGATCTCATTTTGTTGGGTCGGTGACCTATGAATAGTAGAGCCATCCCCAGATCCGCTCAAGACGGTAGTTAGTAGATACGTCTATAGTGACTTCAGTCGGTACCAGAAGTACTATCTACCACAGAAACAACGTTTTATGGGGGCATTAGACCGTTTCCCGCCGCCCATCGGCTGGCAAGGACAGGCGTTCGGCAAAACTACAAGTACGTCGGTCCGGTAGTGGAAGTACTAGCGGTACCGGGAAGCGTGTAAAGTAATGTCACGTAAAATTACGTAGCCAAAAGGCTGGTATTTTCGTCGGTTATGATATACTCGAAATCCACAGCAAGGGTCGGAGGAAGTTGTGCCCATGCCATATGTAGTAATCGGTTGTTCGGACGAACCTTTCGTGTTGGCAGGCCTGCGGGCTGAGCTGAACGCAAGTCTCCAGTTTAAACTCGTAGCATCTTGTCGAGGCCGCGCGGAAGCTATCAGCGCCGCGGAGAAGCACCGGCCGGACTTGATTCTGCACAGCCTGAGCCTCGATCCCGAATTGGGAGCCGTGCGCGATCTGCTGAAAGTTTCTCCCAAGTCTTCCATCGTTCTGTGGAGCCGCGAATTCGGCCCCGAACTGGTCCGGGAAGCCATCGAAGCGGGCGTGCGGGGATTCCTCAGCACCACGGCGAGCCCCGAAGAACTGGCCGACTGCCTGCAGGTTTCCGCCGGTGGCGAACTGTGGATGGAGCGCTCCCTCAGCATGGTCCTGCTGAACGCGCGGCCCGTCAGTTTAAGCAAACGGCAGCGCCAATTGATCGAATTGCTGGTCCAGGGCCTCAAGAATAAGGAGATTGCCTACCGGCTGGGAATTTCCGAGGGCACCGTCAAAGCGTACCTCACCACTTTGTTTGAAAAGGTCGGCGCGAAGGACCGGTTTGAGCTGGCGCTCTATGGACTCAAGAACCTGAGAAACGTCAAGGGCGGCGACTATGAGCGTGATCTCCGCAAGACGGGGGTGGTATCGCTGCATGAAGTTCAGCGATTCACACGCATTCGGACAGTCGCCTGATTCGGGCTTCTCGGGGGGGAATTTAGGTGCATCTGCGCATCAAATATCAGCCTCATCTCTCCCCAGGAAGTGAGCAAGAAACCGACGTGGAATTCGGCCACCTGATCGGCCGGAGATTTCCGTCCTTTTCCAGCCTGGCGCTCTCCAGTTTTCTTCATGGCTGCGCCGTCGCGGGCCTCGCCATGGTGTCCCTTTCGCCGCAGCCGATGCCTCATCGCGACGAGCGCCTCCCGGTGATCCACCCGACTGAGATCCGGATCGACAATCGCCTGTATTACGTCGCCCGGATTTCGAACGCGCCGGTGCCTCGGAGAACGATTCCCAAGCCGGCTCCTCTTAAGCCCGCTTCGGCGCAAAAGAATCCCGCGCCGCCTCCCAAGCCGAAGGCGATTCGCGCGCCGGTACCCGCGCCGGTGGTGGCGGCAGCCCGCGCGTTCATCCCGCCGGAGCTTCGCCAGCGCCAGATGCCCACCGATCAGACTCTGATCCAGCCGCTTTCGCCGCCGGACCTGATTCCTCCCGACGTGCAGCTCCCATCCATGCGAATCTGGACCGCCCAGGCGCCCAGGATTCCCAAACCCTTCGTGGCTCCTGGACGCAAGACTCCCGACGCTCCGCAGCAGGCACGCGCTCTCCCGACGCCGGATTTCGATCTCGTCCACGCCGCCCCGGCCCCTTCGAATCTGAACCCGCGTCTCACTCTGCCGCCGGCGCCTCCTCCGGTAATCGATATGGCGCCCCCGAAAATCGATAATCCCCAGGCAGTGCCTCCCAGCCCTGTGGGCGACGCGGTGAACATTCTTTCGTTGAACAGCAACTCGATTCCGATGCCGGAAAAGCTCGTCGTTCCGGCAGGGAACCTGGTGGGCAAGTCCGGAGAGTCTCCCGCCGCGATCACCGGCACGGCCGAAACACCGGATCCGCCCAAGTCGCCTGCGGCAGCCGCGGCAACAGTACCCGGGAAAGCATCCACCGCGGCCGCCGTACCCGCCGGGGCATCCGCCACCGGAAAAGGGAAACCAGCGGTCTCCGTCTTTCCTCCGGCAGCGGCAGGTTCAGGCACTGGCTCCGGCAAGGGAGATCTTGCGGGCGGAGCCACCACTGCCGGCGGTGGCGGACGGACCGGCACCGGACCCCAGGTCATACTGCGCCCTGCCACTGGCCGATTCGACGCGGTGGTGGTCCAATCCTCGCCGCTGGATCAGTTTCCGGAGAGTAAGGAACTCCTGACCGGGCGTCCCATCTACACCGTTTATGTTTCCTTGAACACCGCCAAGGACTGGGCGCTGTACTTCTGCGTCCCGAACGAAAAACCGCCCCAGCAAGCCGGAGGATTCGTCGTTCAGCTAGGCACCGCGACTCCCGTGCAAGCACCTTATCCGACGCGCCTGGTGCGTCCCGATATCGCTGTGCCCGCCTACCAGAAATACATCCTGGTGCACGGCTACATCAACCCCGCGGGCCGTTTCGAAGAGCTGAAAGTAGTACGATCCAGTCAACCGGAAACCGACGCGGCCCTGGTGTCGTCGCTAGCCGGCTGGGAATTTCGCGCCGCCACGCGCGATGGCGTAAAAATCGGCGTCGAATTCCTGCTCTCCATTCCCGTCAGCGGAATGTAGCATATGACCTGCTTCTTTCTGATGACCGCCCTGTTTGCCGCGGACCTGAAAATAGATCACGTCACGGTAGCCGGCACCGACCTCAAGGAAATGCAAGCCCGCCTGGCCGCGGTGGGCATTCCCAGCGAGTTCGGAGGCCCACACAGCAACGGCGCCACCCAAATGGCGGTTACCAGTTTCCCCGACGGATCCTATCTGGAACTGATCGCCCTCCAAACCAATCCTGACCCAAAAGCCTTGGCCGAGCATTACTGGTCGGCGCAAATGCGAGGCAATGCAGGTCCAGCCGCCTGGGCCGTTCGATCGGCCGACGTGTCCGCCGAAGCCGCCCGGTTGCGGACTGCCGGTATCGCAGTCAGCGCGCCCACCAGCAGCGGACGCACCCGCCCCGACGGCGTCCGGCTCGATTGGGAAACCGCGCGAGTTGGCCCCGAACCGAACGGCACATTCTTCCCGTTTCTCATTCGCGATATCACTCAGCGCGATGCCCGCGCGTTTCCCAGCGGCCGTCCCACGACCACCGATTATCAAGGGATCAAGCAAGTCATCATCGCCGTTCGGGATCTGAAAGCCTCGGTTGCCCGCTTCCGCCAAGCCTACGGATTCCCCGCCCCGATCGAGTACGACGACGCGGCCCTCGGCGCACGCGTAGCCAAGTTCGCCGGGACGCCAGTAATCCTCGCCGCCCCTTTAGGCCCGTCGTCCTGGCTGAACGCCCGCCTAGACCAATTCGGCGAATCCCCCTGCGCCTTCATCCTCGCCTCAACCAAGAACGGCTGGTTCGATCCCCAAAAACTAGGCTGGCGCCTAGGCTTCGCAAACCAATAATGGGGCAGGTTGCCAACCTGCGGACCGATTTTCTATCGGGACCTCAACTTCGGGGACAGTCAGCTATGTTCCGAAGTCAAAGTTCTCTTCAATGACAACCGATTCCTCCCTGTAGTTCCAATCAGTTAGCTCGCCACAGTCGACCGTCCCGACCCACCGCGCTTGTGATACGAGTAATTGCGACCCCAGCCTGCCGTGCTCAAACGCATCAAGCCCCAATCCGCCACTTCGTACCATAGCTGACTGTCCCCGAAGTGGAGGAACTGGAACCGCAACCGGTCAGGGAGCGGATAACCCCAGTCACTCATACCGCAGCGCCACCATCGGATCCACCCTCGTCGCCCGTCTAGCCGGCAAATAGCTCGCCACCATCGCCACTCCGCCCTGGAAAATCGCAACTCCCACAAACGTCACCGGGTCGAACGGACTGACGCCATAAAGCATCACCGACATCAGCCGCGACGCCGCCGCGCACACGATCAGGCCAATGATCAACCCCACGGCCACAGGACGCATCGCCTGCCTCAGGATCAGCCCCAGAATCCCAGCCGGATTCGCCCCCAGCGTCATGCGGATTCCAATCTCGCGGATGCGGCAGCTCACCGCGTAGGAAACCACGCCGTAAATTCCCAACGACGCCAGCAGCATCCCCAGGAACCCGAGCGTCGCCGTAAGCATGGCCAAAATCCGCGACGGAATGCGCCATTTTTCGAAGTTCTCTTCGAGCGGCGCCGCCGTCACGATAACATTCGCATCCAGCGAATGCGCCGCGTCCCGGATCAGCTTGACGGTGGCGGTCACATTGCCGTTGGTGTGCGTCAGCAGGTGCATCTGCGCCTGGTATTCGAAGTTCGCGGGAAAATAGAAAAAGTTCTTCTCGACATGCGCGAGATCGGTGGACCGGATGTCCCTGGCGACGCCGATCACCTGGTAAGCAAGCCTCTCCTTGCCCGTCCGGAACGTCTTTCCCAGCGGATCCTGATTGGACCAGTAACGCTTGGCGGTCGCCTCAGAAATCACGGACACTTGCGCCTTGTTTTGCACCTCTACTTCCGTAAAAGCTCGTCCCCTGATAATGGGGATCCCGAGCAGGGGGAAGAACCCCGGCGTGACACTGTTGAACCGGACCTGCTGCGGACCTTGCACGCCATCGATCTCGACCATGGTTCCCCAGCTTGATCCTTCGAGCGGAACGACCACGGACTGGCTGACCACATCGACGCCCGGAATCGAGGAAACGCGTTCCGTCAATTGGCGATGGAATGGAAACGCGCGCGCATTGTCGTAGCCCTCCTGTACCAAGTCGAAGGAGGTAGCGACAACACCCTTCGCGGAAAACCCAGGATCGAGAGTCTGTGCGGATTCGAGGCCGCGCGCCAGCAGTCCCGCGGCGATCAGCAACACCATGCAGACCGAAACCTGTGCGGCTACCAGGATGCCTCGCAGCCGCCCCCGCGACAAACGTCCGGATCCCGACCCTTCCTCCTTGAGCGCGGTCACCAGATCCGGCCGCGTCGCCTGTAACGCCGGCAGCAGCCCGAATGCGATTCCTGTGATTGCAGAAATCGCGATCGCATATCCCATCACTCGCAGATCGGGCGTCAGATTCAAGGCCAGCGCCGGGACGTCCGAAGGCAGGTTCGACAACACCAGTTGATAAAGAGTTTCAAACGTCCAGAACGCAAAGAGCGATCCCAGCGCGCCGCCGGTAAGAGAAATGAGCAGGCTTTCCGTGAGTAACTGGCGCACCAGCCGCCCCCTGCTCGCTCCGGCCGACAGTCGAATCGCGATTTCTTTCTGCCGCGCGGCCGCCCGGGAAAGCAGCAGGTTGGCGACATTGGCGCACGCGATCAACAGGACCAGTCCCACCGCAAGCAGCGCGACCGCTCCTCCCGCCAGAACGAGGTTGCGAGCCTCAGGGAACCCTAAGAATGTCGCTGTATTCATCGTCAGGGTTGTCGTTCGCCCTGGGTACCCTTGGTCAATTCGCCCCGCAATCACCGCCAGGTCCGTCCGAGCGCGCGAGATAGAGACCCCTGGCTTCAAACGTCCTACCATTTCGAGCCAGCTCATATTGGCTTCGGACAACATCTCTGATCCGGGAATCAGGGTTTTCTGCATGGCTACGGGAGCCCAGAAGCTCTGGGCCTCTGGAGTCGTACCGCTGAATCCCTCCGGGCCGACCCCAATCACCGTGAACGGCCGCCGGTTCAGAAGAACGCTCGTTCCCACTACATGGGGATCGCCAAGGAATTGCGCGCGCCAGAAGGCATTGGACAGGATCACTACGGGAGCCGCGTCCTCGTGCGCGCACTCTTCGGATGAGAACTCCCTTCCCAACATCGGCTCGCGGCCCAGAACCGAGAAGAAATTGCAGGACACCAGTTGCCCGTTGACGCGCCGCGCGTTCGCCCCACCCATGGAAACGTGAGCCTCGGAGGAAACTGCCAGCCCGCTGAACGTGTGGTTGTTGTCGCGATAATTCAGATACTCGGGATATGAGAAGTAGCTTCCGGCCCCGTTGACGTTGCGGCTGAACTTTCCTCTCAAAGATTGATAAACGCTCACCACCCTGCCCGCGTCCGCCACCGGCAGAGGCCGCAGCGCCACCGCATTCAGGATCGTGAAAATTCCGGTGTTTACTCCAATTCCCAATGCAAGAGCCAACACCGCGACGATGGCGAAACTCGGGCTCTTGCGAAGTGTGCGGACAGCATAGCGAACATCCTGCCAGAGATCGGAAAAAAACGTCCTCATGTTGACTCCTTGTTTTTTCGATTCGAGATGTCGGAGCGCTCGAAAGCGAGGTCCGAGCGTGCTGAGTGTCTGTTGCCAAAACCAGGAACGGGAACGGCCGCCCTTCTGAAATTCCTCGCACAAGTCGCCGGCGATGCACTCATAGTGTGCTTTTGAGAGGCGTAGTCGCAGCAGCCAGCAAGCGAGTCGCGGGGGCGTCATATTCTTTTGAGATCCAATCCTTCCAGCATCACTGCCAGAGCCTGCTGAGATCGTTGCACTGCCCTGAGTCCCAACGGTTCGACGCGGAAAAACCTCTTCGAACGCCCCCCGCGCGCCGCCGTAGGCTCGGCGAACCAGGACGCGATGTAGCCCTTTTCCTCCAGCCGGTCGAGCGTGCTGTACAGCGCGCCCACTGAGACCGCTCGACGCGTGCGATGTTCAATCTCGCGCCGGACGGGTACGCCATAAGCGTCCTTGCCCAGACGCAGCAGCGCCAGCAGAACAATCTGCTCAAACTCACCGAGGTATTCGCGGGAAGCCATATGTTCTACAGAGTAGACTACGGACGCGCCCAAATGTTGTTCCATCTTTTTTCGCGCTAGATGTGTGCGTCGGAAATCCTGAATGTTATGTGGCGCACGCGTCCACGCGTGCCGCATCGACATTCGTGTCGATGTTGTCTTTCCAGGCTCACGGAGTCAGAAGCCGAACGTCGACACGACTGTCGACGCGGCACGCGTGGACGCGTGCGCCACACGGGAAAGATAATATTCGGTATGAGTGACGTTCGAAAGCGACAACGGATGTATCATCGATACTTACTGGGAGGGCTCGCGATGGCTCGCACAACTTTGCTGCTCCTGACCGCGCTGCCGCTGACAGCCGGTTCGATTCGAATCTGGCAAACCAACAGCGCCGGCGACAGTATCGATGTGATCGACCCGGCCACGAACAAGGTTGTTTTGCAAGTGAAGGACATCGAGGTGCCGCACGGCGTTGCATTTTCGCCCGATGGCAAGCGGGCCTACATCAGTTGCGAATCCGAGAAGACGCTGATCGCCGTCGATACGAAAACGGGCAAGCATCTGGGCAGCGCTCCGCTCAGCGGGCTTCCGAACAACATATCGATTTCAAAGGATGGCAGGCGCGTGTTCGTCTCTATTCGGCAGCAGCCTGGCGCGGTGGACGTCGTCGACACCGCCTCGATGCAGAACATCAAGAGCATAAAGGTGAAGGGCGGCGTGCACAACACGTACGTCACGCCCGACGGGAAACATGTTCTGGCGGGGTCGATCGTCGGGAAAATACTGACGGTGATCGATCCGGCATCGCTGGAAATCGAGTGGGAGATGCCGTTCGATCTGGGCGTGCGTCCCATTGCGTTCGAGCGTGCACCGGACGGATCGACCAGCAGGATCTTCGTGCAACTTTCCGGCTACAACGGCTTCGCGGTAGTGAACTTTAAGACGCACGAAGAGATTACGCGGATCAAACACCCCGATCAGCCTTCCGGCGGTCACACCGAGGGCGGCGCTCCTTCGCACGGCATTATGGTTTCTCCCGACAACAAGACATTGTGGGCCGACAGCTCGCCCGCGAACGCCGTGTTCATTTACGCGCTGCCGGATCTGAAGGTACTCGGGTACGTGAAGACGGGCGAAGTTCCGGACTGGATCACGATGACGCCTGACGGCAAGACGGTTTACATCGCGAATTCGGGCTCGAACTCGGTATCGGCAATCGACACGGCGACCCGAAAAGAGGTGGCGCGTATTCCCGTCGGGGAGGTCCCAAAACGCAACGGCTTCGTGGTGATGCCTTAGTTTCTATTTAGCGCCGCCGATCCATTCGGCGATGATTTTCCAATCCGGATCGTCTTTTGACGCGAACTGGCGCCCGCCGCCGTGGAACTGGTCTCCTCCGCTATCATGCGCCAGCGGATGCATCAGCAGGCGGCTCGACTGCGGATCGCCCGGTGTGACCAGCTTCAGCACCATTTCGAAATTTTTGCGCGATTGCTCGTCAGTCCAGGTCTTGGCGCCGTTTGGAAGCGCCTGCAATTTGAACGTGGTCGCCGCGTCGACGTGACACGCCACACAGCGGGCATGAGTGGGGCGTTTCTTGAGGAAGATCGGCTCGACGCGGGTTTTGTAGGCCTCGAAATCGAGCGACTGCGCCACAGCCAGCGGCGCAAATAAAATCAGCAGCCGTGCACAAAACATGGATTTAGTATCGCACCGCAAAAAATCGCCGCTCTTGTTCAAGTAGTGGTCGCCCTCATCACCTTTCCCGCCGTGTGGCGCGCGCGTCCACGCGTGCCGCGTCGACATTCGTGTCGACGTTCGACTCTTGTTTCAGTGAGCCAGAAAAGACACATCGACACGAATGTCGATGCGGCCCGCGTGGAGGCGTGCGCCACATAGCATTCAGGATTTCCGACGCAGACGCTTACTGACCGTTAATTGCTGCTAATAACTGGGGCTCCACTGGCTTAGTCAGCAACTGCGGAGGGGTCTCCAAAGAATCACCGAGCCGTGCGAGCTCCGATCGAAATGTTGTTTGCGAAGCGGCTCTTGGGCCGTGCTTCATTTTATACATGCGCCGATCGGCTTCCGCGAGTAACTGCTCTGCGTCGACGCCATCCACGGGGTAGCAGGCATGTCCGATGCTCATGGATAACAACTCTTTTCCAGTTACTTCCAATCCTGCTCGCCGTCCGATCTTTGCGAATAGATCGATTTTTTCCAGCACAGTCTCCGAGGGATACCCCGAAAGCATGATCACGAACTCATCACCGCCCATTCGTGCGACGTAGTCGTACTCGCGGCAATTCTCGCGCAGCATCACCCCAACGCGGCGGAGCACGCGATTCCCTTCCATGTGGCCGAACTGATCGTTCACCTGCTTGAACCCATCCAGATCGCAGACCAGAACCGAAAGCGAATGATGCTCTCGCTTGGCGCGCGCCAGTTCACTATCCAGATGGAGGAACAGCGACCGCGCATTGGGCAGCTCCGTCAGCGCATCGATGGTGGCGCAATTCTCAGCCTGGCGATACTTCAGGGCGTTCTCAATGCACAGTGCAATCTTCGCTGAGACAGCCGAGAGGATTCGCAAATGATCGGACGTAAACGCGTCGCGTTCGTCGGCGTATAACGACATGACGCCGACCACTCCGCTCGAACCCTCAAGCGGCACGGATAATGCCGATTTCAGCACGCTGAATTTGGTCGGATCGTTCAAATAGCCGGTTTCGACCGACGGATTTCCGTTCACAATGGGGCGCTTGCACTGCGCCACCCAGCCGGATAGTCCCTCTCCCATGGGAATCTCCAGCGGAGCGAACACCTCGGAGTCGTGGCCATTCACAAATTCAGGGAAGAGAACGTTGTCTCGCAACACATAGATTGCGATGGCATCGTACCGGCACATTTTCTTCAACCGCAGCCCCAGGACGGAAAGAGTTTCGTGCAGGCTGAGAGAGTTTCCAAGCTCATGCGCGAGTTCGAACAGATCCTGAGCTTCCTGGCGCGCCGCGGCGATCGAGGACAGGAAATCCGGTTTATCCGGCGCACCCGTCAATAACGCTGCCTCTATGCCGGCGGCCGGCGTCGCGCCTCGCGAAATCCTGATGTGTTTTGAAAGCCGCGAATTCGAAACAGGCTTCGCTTTGACCTGGGTCTCCAACTCCTCATATCGCCTCGCCAAAACATCCACGACTTTTGGATCGAAGCTCTTTCCCGACTCCGACATGATATAGCGCATCACTTCTTCGGGCGGCATCGCGCACCTATATTGACGGTGCGAAGCCATCGCGTCGAAACAATCGACCGCCGATAGAATCCGGGCGCCGATGGGGATCTCTTCCGCTTTGAGTCCAGCGGGATACCCGGTTCCGTCCCACTTCTCATGGTGAGCGATCACGATGGGGACCACTGGATAGGGAAATTCCACGCTCTCCAAAATTTCCGCCCCCACGACCGGATGAATCTTCATTTTTTCGAATTCCACTGCCGTGAGCCGCCCGGGCTTCGAAATGATGTGTTCGGGGATCGCGAGCTTGCCGATATCATGCAGCAGAGCCGCCGCTTGCAGCGCCTGGAGCTCCGCCTCGCGGAGACCCAGCTCCTTTGCGATTTCCACCGCGTAAACCCCTACCCGCCGCAGGTGATCGTACGTATTGAAGTCTTTTGCCTCAATGGCCAGCGCCAGGGCCTCAATTGTCCGGAGGTGTAATCCGGCCATTTCCTCGACGTGCCGTTTTTCCGATTCCAAACGCTCCAGGTACAAACGGTAAGACCGGTATATCCAATACAGAATCGGAAACAGAAGCAGCGAGGCTTCCCAGCCTACGATACGTGCGATGATCTCCAGACTTGCGGCCAGGGCAGCCCCGACCAGATAGTATGGAAACGACCAGAAATAACAATCGCGCCAAGTCTTGATGAGCGGCTTTTTCTCCGTCAAACACACGATCGCCGCCACCGGCAAGGTGTTGGTTACAAAGTAAACGCACGCGGCCAGAACCAGCCTGAATGGATCCTTGACGGCATGAGCTGCAAACCACGGAAGATGATACCAGTAGGATGTCGTCGTGATCGCGATGGCAATACTCGCGACGTTGAACAGTATCTTAACGAGATCCGGCCGGCTCTTCGAGCGCCACACACATTGCAACACCGTCCCCGTGCAAGCGATGATCAGGCTTTCGGGCACACTCATCGTAGTGACCGAGATGAGAACGAACAGGAAATTTGCCGACATCGTCCCCGTGATTCCAGGTAAGTGAACCTTGAATCCAGAGGCCAGATTGGCGATGACGAAATAGCAGAGGAACCGGATTAGATTATCCGGGTGCCAGGACAACAGCCCCGCGGACAAGGTGCCAAGTCCGGCCAACAAAGTGACACCCACATAGAGCTTGGCTGCGCGAGGCATAGTCTACACATACGGGAAGCACGGACATGGCCAAGGCTGTCCAGCCTGGAAGTACTTATCGCACAGTGAGTTACAAGTCAGGGATCGATGAGCCGGGGACAAATTGTCGCATGTCAGACGACAAATCGTCCCTCGCGAGCATCCTGAGCAACAGCCCCAGGCGTCAGCTTGGGGCTACGTCACACCGAAATAGCCCCAAGCTGACGCATGGGGCTTTTGTGCTCAAGACGCCGCCACCCTGGTTTCCTGGGTCGAGACGTAAACCTTGAAGTAAGAATAGGTCAGGTACATCACCGGGAGAGCGAGCAGCGAGAGTCTCCAGCCGACCGTCAGACTAGACTGCGCGGCCGCGGCGGCGACTGCCGCTCCCACCAGATAGTAGGGGAAAGCCCACAGGTGACATTGTTTCCACACTCCCAGCAGGGTAGATTCGGAGAGCAGCGCCAAAACCATGGAGATCATACCGGTGTTCATCACGAAGAACACGGTCGCCGCCGGAGCGAGCGCAAGCCAGAGGTGAGCTTGTCCCGGCACGGCGCGTGCGGCCACAAATGCCAGCGCCGAACTGATGAGCACCGTTGAGGTGTTGAACAGCACTTGCACCATCCTGGGACGGGTTTTCGGCCTCCAGAGACACTGCACCACCGAGGCGGCGAGGGCGATGGTAAGAGTTTCAGCCAGGCTGAACTGCGTCAGCGCCATCAGGATGAAGACGAAGTTCACGGAGATCGTGCCGTGGAGCCCGGGCAACCGCACCTTCATTGTGGAAGCGATGCACGCCAGCGAGAGGCAAGCCAGAAATCGCGCTGGCTCCGGAAATGCAAGCCCCTGCAAGAGGCTTCCGGCGAGTAGGGCCACCGCAACCACGGTTACTATCGAGATGTATAGTTTCGCCCGTAGAGGCATAATCGTATCCTGGGTATTCGATGGTTACATGACGATGACGATGGCGTCGTCGTCGCCGACATCGAGCCCCATGATCGTAGTTCCTGTCAGCGCGCTATCGCCCCAGACGACGCTGTATCCATCGCTGGTCGAGTCGCCCCATACCACCGAATCGCCCCACACCACCGAAGAGGCCGTTAGGACCGTCTTGAAGGCATTGAGGCCGAATACCAGCGAGTCGCCCCAAACCACTGAATCGCCCCATACTACGGAGTCGCCCCACACCACCGACATGCTCTTAATCATTTGCACCGTGTGGGCGGTCACGAAGATTACCGTCGGGGAAAGCGCTGCGTTCGTGACGCGATCGGTATTCCCCAGCGCAGCTTGAATGTCGAGATAACCTGCGCCTACGCTGAACACGTCGGATTGGTTGGAATATGTGACCAGCGTAATGCCGGATTTTGAGGTGCTGTACAGCGGCGTGCCCTTCCATGCGGTCTTCATTAGGCGCGCCTTCACCTGATCGGGATTGAGTGTAGGGTCTTTCTGCAGCAGAAGAGCCGCGGCGCCCGAAACCATTGGGGTGGCCATACTGGTGCCGCTGAGCTTCATGTACGCACCCGATTTCCCGCTGACACCGGGATCGTAGGCGGAGACATCGATCAGAGTAGCCTTAACGCTCGAGAGTGTCGACCCGGGAGACATCAGAGACACGATGCCGTTTCCTGGTGCGACCAGATCGGGCTTTACTATATGATCGTAGGGCGTCGGTCCCTTCGAGCTATAGCTGGCGATAATGGAATTCGTCCGGCTCGGGCTGCCGTTGTTGTTCATGGCCCCAACCGTGATCACGTACGGATCGTTCCCCGGCGCCGCGATGGTGCCGTAACCGTTGGTTTTTTTGCCGTTTTCACGTCCGTAATTGCCGGCCGCCGCGACCACCACGATCCCGGCTTTCCAGGCGGCCTCCACTGCCTGGCAAAGCGGATCGAGTGTGTAGCTCTCAAACACCGCGCGCCCCAGCGAGAGATTGATGACGCGAATGTTGTACGTCTGCTGCAGGGTGATCGCTTGATCGATGGCCGCGATCACGCCCGCGTCGGTGCCGGAGCCGTTCGCATCCAATACGCGCAGATTAATCAGGTTCGCGTTCGGCGCCACGCCGCGATAAACATGCTTCGACAACGGGCTGTTGGAGTCTTTGCCATTGCTCCCCACGATGCCGGCGACGTGTGTGCCGTGGCCGAACTGATCGGAAGCGTCCAGACCGGTGAGGAAACTTTGCGAATAAACAATACGCGATCCGGTTCCGTTGGCCGTGGTCAGATCGTCGTGGGCGTAAATCCCGCTGTCGATAATGGCCACGCCGATGCCGCTGCCGTCCAGGCCGAGGCTCCATGCGAACGGAGCGTTGACGTCTGCCGTGGCGACGTCCAGAAAACGCGTGGTAGGCCGATTCGGCGAAATGTAAGTTACGTTCGGATCCTGATCCAGCGCCGCGAGGACCGCCGGCGTGACAATAACGTCTACGGCATTGAAATGGACATACTGTTTCTTGATCTGACCGTACGGACCGAGCTGCTTCAGCTCGTCCTTGGTGGGAGGAGTCTTGTATTGGACAATGACCTCCACGGAACCGGAGCCCGGCAGATCCGGCGCTTTCTTCGATCCCGCAAGAACGGCGCCCGCGGCAGCGATGAGTGCAAGAACTCTTAAAAAATGTTTCATGGCCTTATTCGGATTTCGCCTCAAGGTTCAATCGCCCCAGACCGCATTGCCCCGAGGGTCCAGTACCCGCGCGAGATGCTGTCTATGTTTCTTGTCCACCACTCGATTTGTATTCACAACTTCTCCTGTGCCAATTTCGGTTTCCTTTAAGCACGTGGGCTGCCGAGCACTCACTTATTGATGTATAGATAGTTAGCTGTTTGCCCATCGGATGGCATGAGACAGACTGTCCCATTCAGCGACAATTGCGACTTCGTATCAAACTAAGCGATGCGCAGTACTACCGTGGCGTACGCACTCAACTCATGCGTGCCGCGTCGAGACTCCTCTCGACGCCGGTTCGATATACTTCAGGCATATAAGGATCCACCAATGCGTAACATCGGTCTCTTGCTCGCACTCTCGACATTGGCTTCACTTTTCGCGCAGGCACCCGCATCCTACCGCGTAACCCACACCTACACACTGGGCGGGGACGGAAGTTGGGACTACATCGTGCCCGACCCACCGAATCACCGTCTGTTTGTCGCGCGGCAGAATCGCGTCATGGTCATTGATGAAGACAGCGGAAAGCTGCTGGGCGAAGTCACCGGCATCCAGGGCGCGCACGGAACTGCGATCGCGGAAAACACCGGTCATGGATTCGCTACTTCAGGGGATGACAAGTCGGTCGTCATGTTCGACCTGAAGACGTTTAAGGCACTCGGGCGAATCCCGGCGGCCGAAGATGCCGACGCCATCCTTTACGACAGCTCCTCAAACCGCGTCTTCACACTCAATGGCGACGCCCACTCATCCACCGTGATCGATCCTGTGGGGGGCACCTTGGTCACGAACATCCCGCTCGGCGGCAAGCCTGAGTATGGCGCATCGGCCGGCGACGGCAAGGTGTACGCGAACCTCACTGACACGAGCGAAGTTGTCGAGATCGACGCGAAGAAAGCAACCGCACTCAGGCGCTGGTCCACTGCCCCGTGCAAGCAGCCGGTCGCCATGGCCATCGACACTGCGCATCACCGTCTGTTCAGCGGATGCCGTAGCGGCGTAATGGCGGTCTCCGATTATCAGGCAGGCAAGGTGGTGGCCACCCTGCCGATCGGAACGGGGGTCGATGGCGCGGGGTATGACGCCGGCTCGGGTAACGCCTTCGCCTCGAACGCGGACGGAACGCTCACTGTAATTCATCAGGACACTGCGGACCAATATCACGTCGTCGAAAATGTTCCGACGCCACTAGGGTCGCGCAATATGGGATTCGATCCCACCAATCACCGGGTTTTCATCGTTTCGGCGAAGTTTGGGCCGGTACCTGCCGGTAGCAGGAGGGGACCAGTGCTTCCCGGATCATTCACATTAATGACAATCGAAAACAATTAGGGGTTATCGGGGCACCCAGATCGCGTAAATCAGGAGCACCGCGACGGTCCCCGCGGTAGCCGCGATCAGCCCCAGACGCTGGCGTTTCGGCAAAGCCAGCAGCATGATCAGCCCGGTGAGCGAGCTGAGGCCCAGAAGTACGGAAATTGCGTCCAGGATGGCCCGCCACACCGCTCCGCTCTCCGCACCTTTGTGAAGATCGGCGAGAATTCCGGCTAATCCGCGCGATTCCACGGTGAGATCCGCCGTGCCGTCCGATGGATGGATCACCGCCTGCACCCGCTTCCCGGGACCGGCGAAAGCCACGTCGATTTCATCCGCCTGGGCGCTAAATTGCGAGATTGGCATACGAATGTTCCCAACGTCGCGCAGACTGTTGGCGATCGCATTCTGATCGCCGGTTTTTAGCACCGCCAGCGGCAGCTTCACTTGGGAGGTCGTAGATTGCGGTTTATCGAAGCCGAACGAATCGTGATTCAGCGCGATCCCGGTGACCGCGAAAAAGAGGAACATCAGGAAGCCGAGCAGCGAGATGTAGATGTGCAGTGTCCGCGCCCATTTGAAAACCTCGCGTGAGAGATCGCTCATGCAGCCGAGCCCCTGGGTCCGTATTCGATCCCCACCGTCTCGAATTCAGGAGTCTCGGGGAGGCTTGCCGACGACGGTTTCGGGCCGCACAGGATGGAGGTGCTTCGCTTGTAGTAATTGCCGTGTTCGCGATTCGTCTCGACAAAGATCTGGTAACTGCCCGGAGCCACCGGCCGCCCGCGGTCGTCGAGCCCGTTCCAGACCAGGCGGTATCTGCCCGGGTCGCGTGTCGGCTTGCTCATCGAGATCGTGCTGTAGGACCTTCCGTTGATCTTCCACCAGTCATTCAAGTCGGGCAGATATTTCTGCTTGTTGGCCCATATCTCGATATTGCGGACCAACTGGCCAGTGGCGTCCTCGGCCCACACAGCGACGTAGGGACGGCGAACCCGCATCATCTGCACGGTTTTCAAGTTGAGCTGAATTGATACCTCGTATCCGGCGGGCCAGGCTGCCGCGAACACCTTCTTGATACGCGGCGCCTGTTCATAGCCCGCGAATCCCGAGCTGCGAAATACCCGGCCGTCCTCGGCCACGATCATCCCGTGCGCGCCCGATGCCGACTCGACCATGGCGCGCCCCTGTTCCGGCTGCACAACGCAAAGTGCGGTGGAGAATGCATTGGCGGTGACCGCCTCCGGCGCGATGACGGTAGCGCTCGTGACACCGCGAACGGCGGCGCCCGTTCGAGGATCGACGATGTGCCTGCCTCGCTCCGAAATTCCGCTGGTAGCGATGGCCTGGTTCCGAAGGACGACATAAGTGAGCGGAGACGCGTTTTCGTGCGGTTGCAAGGGATCGGCGATGGCGATCCGCCAAGGCGTGTCTCCCCTGGTCACGATATCGCCGCCAATATTGAGCAGCAACCCTCCGAGTGTGGGCGCAGCGCGCACAACCGCGTTTTTTGTGCTCTCCAAGATGTACGCTTTCCCGAGTGCGTCCACGTTCCAGCCATTTTTAGCTGCCGTGAGAGAAATGGCGCCATCCGTGCGGCCTTCCCAATGACGATAGGCCGAGAGGACACTCGCGAGTTCGGGCGAACAAGTGCCACCGGATCGTTCGATACGCTTGATTTCGCTCTCCGGATGATATGTACTCAAAATCTTCGCCAAGCGGTCAATTTCAGCGAGCGCTGCGGCTTCTGCAATTGCCGCCTCGCGATACGAAATCGTGTCCACGAGCAATTCCATTGACGTACCCAACACGTTTTCGTGATGGAACTGAAACGGCTGGCGCCTTCCGGCCCATAGAGCGACACTCAGAAACGGAAAAGAAAGCAGGCTTCGGCGCGCGATTCGCATAGGGTAAGGATGCGCCTTCTTCCCCGATAGTTACTCGTTAGCGACGCTCTAGCCGGCTTAGTGTCGGCACGGAACCGCCATGCGTGAGCATGCGGATAGGTGCGGAATTCATTATCGCGAAGGCGAACCGCGCAATCCCCGCCCACGGACGGGGTTCTAACCCCTGGCGTAAGCTTGGGGATGCTACGTAATCTGGGTCAATCGAAATAAGCTGAGCAGCACCAGCGCTAAGCCAACGAATCGCAACGCGACCCGCATTGGACCGGACTCATGTATCTGCCCGCTGCCCTCCCAGAAAATATTGCGATCAAACCGGCCGACCTCATTCCGCACCTTATTCACGACCATCAGCGCCTTCGAAGGGGCCGCGGACATCCAAATTCCCGTGTAGATCAGCGTGGCGAGACCGATTAAGATAACAATACTGTCCAGCATCTATCTTGCTATCGGCTGTCTCTCGAATGCGCATTACGCGGAAGGGTCAGTGGAGGTGGATAACTGCCTTCACCTGAAAATTGTTGTCGATCAATCCGACATGTCCACCAATGGCCACATAGCGATGATCGGGAGCGGGCTCAGGCAGACGACCCCTCAAATCCTGTGGCACCGGGTGCACTTTCTTACGCAGATCCTTGTCGAGAACGCGCCCCTCTTGCAGCCGTGATTCCTGCTCGGAGGACAGCCGATCCTGCTGCCTGAGACCCGCGGGAGGATGGCTTTTGTGCTGGTTGTACCAGTCGTTGGTGGCTTGCCGGTCCTTCTCATCGAACTGAGTGTGACCTTGACCCGACACCACGCCCAAGAACAGTAGCGCGACGGCACTGGTCTTCAGCAAACATTTGGTAGTCATGCCTTATGATTGCGCCCAGTGCCCGTTTGTTTCACGAAAAGCTTGGAATTGGGATCGAAGGCGTGGGCTGCACCAGAACCAGACCCTTAATCGTGATCTGTGTCCCGTTAGCCAGCATAATGTACACGACCTCTGAATCGACCAGCACGTCCTGAATCAGTTGTCCACGCAGCGAATCCACCATGAGACTCATGGGCATCTATCGGCCGGACAAACGAATCAATTTAGTGCGCGGACACACCGATTTCCCGCTTTGGACAGATGGTAATAACGACACCCACGCCGTAACACTAATTGCCTGTATCGGCGAGTTCGTTAGCATATCCCCTCCATGACTGTCGGGGTTCAGTAAGCATATATCGCGGGATGGCCTGATCCTCACGCCGACACCGAACCCCGACAGTCATGGAGGGGTCTCCTCGAAGCGAATCCCAATGTTCTATCTGAGGGCCTTGAGGTGCTTGTAAAGCAGCGCCAGCGGCAAGCCCATCACGTTGAAGTAGCAGCCTTCAATCCGGTCTACGAACTTCGAGGCCAGCCCCTGGATGGCGTAAGCGCCGGCCTTGTCCATCGGCTCGCCCGAAGCCACGTAGTCATCGATTTCCCGTTCATCGAGCTCGACAAAACTCACGCGGGTGGATTCGCAATCGACGATCATGCCGCCTGGGTGTTTGAGGCAGATTCCGGTGAGCACGACGTGTTCGCGGCAGGAAAGGGCCCGCAGCATCGCTTTGGCTGCGGCCGGATGACTCGGCTTCTCGAGCACCCGGTCGCCCAAGGCCACGGTCGTATCGGCTCCCAGAACGATTTCGTCAGCGGCATCCTCAAAAGAGGCTTCGGCTTTCGCCCGGGCGAGCCGCATCACGTATTCGCGCGGGTCCTCGCCGGGGGCGCGCACTTCTTCCACCGGGCAGGCTCGGACCGTGAAAGGGAATCCGGCCAGGGTGAGGAGTTCGCGGCGGCGGGGCGATTGAGAGGCGAGAATCAAATTAGGCACGTTTGCTACAATCATGACTTCCCCCGGCAGTGAAACGCAAAGCAGGCAAACATGGAACGCGCCGGACGACTCATCGGAAAATTGAAGCTGGACGTGGATAATCCCGAGTTGCGGGCTCGCGCGGCGTGGAACGTGGCGGCGGGGATGAAAATTGCCCGTCACACGCGGGCCGTCGCGCTGGTCAGGGGTTCGCTGGTGGTGGAGGTCGAGGATCAGATCTGGCAGAGGCAGTTGAAGACGCTGAGCGGGTATCTGGTGCGGAATCTGGAGAAGGCTCTGGGCGAGGCCATCGTGACGGATATCGATTTCCGGCCCATGCCCAAGCGGAAAGAGCCGCAGATGGCGGAACGGGCTCGCAGCAGCGAAGATGTGCTGGATCCGGTGCTCGACATGTTGTACCGGCAGTCGCGAAAAAGAGGATGAAGATTACTGACCAGGAAGTCCGGCGCGTTGCGGAATTAGCCGCGCTGGCATTGCGTGACGACGAAGTGGCGAGGATGGCGAAGGATCTGGACGATATCCTGAGCCATATGGACAAGCTGAACGAGCTCGACACGGCAGGTGTGGAGCCCATGGCTCAGGTCTTGTTCGCGTCGGAAGAGACGGCCACGCTAAGAGAAGACATTGAGCGCCCGTGCTTGTCGAATGCCGAGGCGCTGGCCAATGTTCCAGTCTCAGGCAGTGGATATTTCAAGGTTCCGAAGGTGATCGAACGGTGAAATCACACAGCATCGGTTCGATCCGCTCCGGATTGCTCAAGAAAGAATTCAGCGCCGAGGAGTTCACGCGCCGGGCGCTGGAGCATGCGGAAAAAGAAAATCCCAAGACCAACGCGTACCTGACATTTGCGTCCGTACGCGCCATGGCGGCGGCGGAGGCGGTGGACCGGAAGATCGCGGCGGGCGAGGATCCGGGGGCGCTGGCCGGTGTGCCCATCGCCGTGAAAGACGTGATCGTCACCAAGGGACTGCGCACCACCTGCGGATCAAAGCTGCTGGAGCATTACATCCCTCCGTATGACGCGACGGCTATTATTCGATTGGAGCAAGCAGGCGGCATCATCATCGGCAAGACCAATTGCGATGAGTTCGCGATGGGATCGTCCAACGAAAATTCGGGTTTCGGGCCGGTTAGAAATCCGGTCGCGTTGGACCGGGTGCCCGGAGGATCGAGCGGCGGCTCGGCGGCCGTGGTGGCCCAGGGAACAGCGGTGCTGTCGCTGGGCTCCGATACCGGCGGCTCGGTACGCCAGCCGGCCTCGTTTTGCGGAGTCGCCGGAGTCACGCCGACCTATGGACGCGTTTCGAGATACGGCTTGACGGCTTTCGCGAGCTCCCTGGATCATATAGGCCCGTTCGCGAAGACCACGCGCGATGCGGCGACCCTGCTGGAGGTAATCGCCGGCCGCGACGAGATGGATTCGACCTCGGCGCCCGCGCACGTGCCCGATTACAAGGCTGAGATGACTGGCGAAGTGAAAGGCCTGAAGCTCGGCCTTCCGCGCGAGTATTTCGAAGGGCTGTCGAGCGATACCGGAGACCGGATTCATGCGGCGGTCGAGACCCTGAAGAGGCTCGGCTGCCAGGTGCGCGACATTTCCCTGCCCCATACCCAGTACGCGATCGCGGCCTATTACATCATCGCTACCGCGGAAGCCAGCGCGAATCTTGCCCGCTATGACGGAGTTCGGTACACTACGCGGTCGGCATCGGCTGGCACGCTCGCCGAGATGTATCGCGAAACGCGCGATGAAGGATTCGGAGCGGAGTGCAAGCGCCGGATCATGCTCGGAACATATGTTCTGAGCGCGGGCTATTACGACGCGTACTACATCAAGGCGCAGAAGGTCCGGGCACTGATCGCGAGGGATTATGCCGAGGCGTTCGAGCAGGTGGACGCGATCGTCGCGCCGGTGTCTCCGTTCCCGGCCTTCAAAATCGGCGAAAAAGTGGACGATCCCGTGGCCATGTATTTATCGGATATCTACACCATCACCGGAAGCCTGGCCGGAATTCCCTGTATGAGCGTGCCGTGCGGCCTGACACCGGGCGGCTTGCCGGTGGGTTTGCAGATTCTGACCAGCCATTTCGACGAAAGCACCATGTTTCGTGTAGCAGATGCCTATGAAAGAGCATCTACCTAAGGACTAAGGAGAAAAAATGCCATTTACACTGCCCGCGCTACCCTACGCTCCCGACGCTTTGGAGCCCCACATCGACAAAATGACGATGGAAATTCATCACGGGAAGCATCACCAGGCATACATTACGAACGTGAATAAGGCCCTGGAATCAGCGCCGGAGCTGGCCGGGAAGACGGTGGAGGAGCTGCTGGCGAATAACTGCGCCATTGTGCCGGAAGCGATCAAGACGGCGGTTCGGAACAACGGCGGAGGGCACGCGAATCACTCGATGTTCTGGACCATCCTGGGTCCCAAAGCGGGAGGCGCTCCGGTCGGGAATCTGGCGGCGGCGATCAACGGGTCCTTCGGCAGTTTCGACACATTCAAGGAAAAGTTCAACGCCGCGGCCACCACCCGCTTCGGATCGGGTTGGGCTTGGCTGCTAAAAACGTCGGGCGGGGTGGAAATTACTTCGTCGGCCAACCAGGATTCGCCTCTCATGGAAGGGAAATTCCCGGTGATCGGCCTGGATGTGTGGGAGCACGCCTACTACCTGAAGTATCAGAATCGCCGCCCGGAATACATCGGGGCCTGGTGGAGCGTCGTGAACTGGCAGGAAGCCGAGAAGAGATTCAACGCCGGAAAATGAAAGGTTAAGAAACCTTCATACTGCCTCGCTCGTCCTTATTACATGGAAGATGAGCGGGTCCACCAAAGCATACTCTCGTCTATTGAGAAGAAAACACTGATCTGGATAGCGGAGAGGTTGCCGCCGTGGTTGAATTCCGATCATCTGACGGCGCTTGGGTTCGTTTCGCTAGCGGCTGTCGGCGCGTCCTATTGGTATTCGCGTCATTCGAAGGTGGGGTTGGCGCTGGCCGTAGTGTTTTTCGTCCTCAACTGGTTTGGCGACAGCCTTGACGGCACTCTGGCGCGGGTCCGAAACCGGCAGCGCCCCCGTTACGGGTTCTATCTCGATCACGTGCTGGACGCGTTCGGCAGCGTGTTTGTCTTCGCGGGGTTGGCGCTGTCGGGATACATGAGCGAGCGAATCGCCGTGGGTCTGCTGGTCGCTTATCTTTTGTTGAGTATTGAGGTTTACCTCACCACCCATACCATCGGCAAATTTCACCTGTCCTTCGCGGCATTCAGCCCCACGGAGCTGCGGCTGCTCCTGATCGCCGGGAATATCGCGCTGCTATATAAACCATTGGTGCTGCTGGCCGGGAAAGAGTATCTGTTGTTCGACGTCGGCGGGGCAATCGGCATTCTGGGACTCGCGACCGCCGCCGTATGGTCGGCAGTAAAGCACGGAGTCTTTCTGTATCGCGCGGAGCGATTGTCGTAAAGTGCGGTGGCTCAAATTTAATACTGTGGGCGTCGGCGGAGCCGTGGTGCAGCTCTCCGCACTCTGGATCCTGCATCGGTTCACGCCGATATCCTACATTTTTGCGATTGTGATGGCGGTGGAAATCGCGATTCTGCACAATTTCGCGTGGCACGAAGCGTGGACCTGGCCCGACAAGCCGGAAGAAGACCGGTGGCGAAGGCTGGTCAGGTTCCACCTCGCAAACGGATTCGTGTCGATCGTGTCCAACGTAGTGTTGACGTATTTATTCAAGGAAATCATAGGCCTGCCGCTTCTGGCCGCGAATTTCTCCGCGATCATAACCGCAGCGCTCCTGAATTTCTGGGTAGCGCAGGCTTGGGTATTTCGCGGAATCGTAATCGTACTGTTGTTTTCGCATTTCGCAAACGGCGCCGTAATCACGACTACGTTGCAGCCTCAAACGGTTGCTGCGTGGGACAGATACATCACGGCTTTTGACGTTGGGATGATTCGACCGATTCTGACCGTCAAAGGAGAGAAGCCGGTGCTGATGGACCTCAACATAAATGGCGAGGTGGCGGACGGATACATCCATCACTGGATCGGCGCGGAGCTGATTCCCAACGCGACGGTAGCCGCGGTGGAGCACGTTCTCGAAGATTACGAGCACTACACGCGCACGTACGCGCCGGATTTGAAGCTGGCAGAGGCGAAAAAGACCGGGCCGCATAGCTACGACGTGCGATTGATCACGGAGCGCATCGAGGGTCTTGGCCTGCACTTCGCGTTCGACATGCATTCGCGGGTGGAGTACCGGCGCGAACAGACTGATTCGCTGGTCGAATCGAGGTCCTACCTGATTCGCGAGAGCAACAGCGGTCATGCTCCGTACAAGGATCTGATGCCGGAAGGAAACGATCACGGCATTTTGTGGCGGCTCAATTCGTACTGGCGCCTGAGGCAGGTGGGTCCGTCGGTGTATGCGGAATGCCAGGCGATCTCTCTTTCACGCAGGCCGCTGTTCGGAACTTTGGGGCAGGTGAAGAATCGGGCCAAGGATTCCTTGGGATTCACGCTGCGGCAGACCAGGAAAGCCGCCACTAGCCAGTAGCCTGTCCCAGTGATTTACCTCTGTGTGAAACTCTCACAAACCGCTCCCGCAGGTCGCGGCTCTGTTGGCAACCCCCGCGCCTGTCAGAGCCGCGACTTGCAGGAGCGGTCAGCGCTACCGCAGTTTCCGAAAATGCGCATGAGCTATCTGGAAAGCCGTGACCCTTGGATAAAGATCCAGAGCCTCGCGCGCCAGCGTCTGCGCCGCAGCAAGATCCCCTGATGCTTCGAGCGCACCCAGCCGCGCAAGCGTTTCTCGAAGATAAGACTTCCTCTCATCCTGCCGCTGCGCGCCAGCCAACGCCTTCTTCGCCGCGTTCACTTTCGTTTCGCTGGCAGCTCCAACGCCGGTCTGATGAACTACCTGCGCGGCTAAATCGACTTCTCCTCCTGCCAGCAGCGAATCGATCCGGCGGACGGAGCGCTTTTCGTCGGCATAAATCGTCTTTGGCGGAAGCGCCGGCGCGTGCAGGCGAAGAAAATCGGACATCTCGCGACAACTCGAAAAGCGATCGTCAGGCGATTTCCGCATGGCCTTGAAAATGGCCTCATCAATGAATGCCGGCACGTCGGGAGCGACGGTGCTCAGCAGCGGAGGCTCCTTTTCCAGGTGCTGATGGAGCAGCGCGAAGTCGTTGTCCGCCGTGAAAGGAAGCGTTCCGCTGATGAGCTCAAAGAGCAGAATGCCCAGAGAATAAATGTCGCTCCGGGGACCGATTTCCTTGGAGTTGATCAGCTCGGGACAGACGTATCCCAGCGTTCCCACCAGGCTCTGTTCCTGGGTCTGGCGCACGGACCCCAGCACGTGCGCGATGCCGAAATCCATGATTTTCACTTCGCCGCGCGGACCGGCCATGATGTTATCCGGCTTCAGATCGCGATGCAGCACGCCCAGCGAATGAGCGTAATCCAGCCCCTCCAGAATCTCCAGAAACACCACCAGCGCCTGCTGCCAAGCCATCGGCGTCAGCCGGCTGAAAGGCGTGCCGTCGACGAACTCCATCACGATGTAAAACGAATCGCCGTCCTTGAAGAAGCTGTACAGGTGCGCGATGTTCGGATGATTCAAGCGCGCCTGAATCTTCGCTTCGCGGCGGAAACGCTCGGCAATATCGGGCGTGCGCGAAAACTCGGAGCGCAGTTTCTTGATGGCGACCTCGCGCTCCAGCATAATGTCGACGCCGTGATAAACGATGCCCATGCCGCCCGCGCCCAGCTCCGAGAGAATCTTGTACTGTTGGCCGACAATCACTGGTGGATCACCTTCGGCTCGATCGGCTTCAGCTTCGGTGGTTCGGGCGTCGTGTCCTTGGTGGCGGCAGTTTTTTTAGCCGCCTTCGGTTTCGGCTTCACAACGGGAGGCGGAGTTTCTTTCACCGGTGGAGGCGCGGGTGCCACCTCCTCGACCGGAGGTGGCGCTACATGTCGCTGCGGACGCGCGATGATAATGCCTGCCACGAGCGCGGCAACAACCACCACGATGGCGACGACGATCCAGGGCAGGGGAGATTTTTTCTCCTCGGGCAATTCGCGCAACAAAATGGGCCCAGGCGCCAGAGCGATTATTTCCGGAACCGGCGGATCTGTCGTGCCGAGAGCTGTTTCGAAGGCCGCTGCAAATTCCAAGGACGATGCGAAGCGATCGGCAGGATCCTTGGACAAGACTCGCGTGAACGTCTTCATCAATGCTTTGCTTAACGGCTTCGATAAATCGGGCGCCTCGAACGCGATGTTCGCCAGCAGAGTGATGGGCGAATCCGCGTGAAATGGAAACGCTCCCGTGAGCGCCTGCCACGCGATGACGCCCAGCGAGTATTGATCGGAGTGCGGGTCCAGAACATCGCCCTTCACCAGTTCGGGCGACATGTAATGAATCGAGTCGAGCAGCAGGTCGAAGTCCTGTCCGGCTTCATCCGAATTCAGGTATTGCGCGGGACGCGCGATCTCGAAGCCCGTGATCTTGAGATCGCCATCGTCATCGAGCAGCAGGCTTTCGGGCGTCAGATTGCGATGGATGAGACCCTGTGAGTGAGCGTGATCGAGCGCGCCCGCCGCTGTTTTCAACAAGGCTGCGAGACGTTCGGGCGGAAGAACCCCACTGAGCGGCGTGCCATCGAAACGCTCCATCACCAGGTATGGCCGGCCGTCGTCCTCCTCGCAGGCCAGAAACTTGATGATGTTCGGATGATCGAGATGCGCAAGCTGTTTGGCATCGAACAGGATCGCCTGGCGGGCCTGATCGAAGGAGATTCCGGGGCTGGTGGAGCGGTCCGCAATGCGAATCATCACCGGCCGGTTCATCACGGGATCGAAGGCCTGATAGAGCGATCCCAGGCCGTGATTGCCGGTCTGCCGGACGATCTCGTATCTGCCGATTTGGCTCATTCGTGTTTGCCCGCTCCCCTACCAACAGAGCCGCGACCATCGGCAGCGGTCCGCCCCCGAGTTTTCACGCAGACTCTTACCGATGCGGCTCAGTTCACGACCGCGGACGCGCGATCCATTCTTTCCCCTCGTGCTCAATCTTGATCTGCTGAAGATTTCTCCCGTTCGTATAAATGTACTTTATCTTTCCGTTGCGCCCATTGACGGAATAATCTTCACCCGCGATGATCGAACCATTGTAGGCGATCGTGCGCTGGTAGTAGGGTGTATCGGAGTTCCTGCGATATGCGCGAACGGCGACTAGCAGATTGCCTTCCCATGAAAAGCGCACCAGGTTATCCGCGTTCCATTCCTGAGCGGATTCCGCTCGCCCCAGGCGATCGTACTGGACGGTGAAAGCATGCACGCCGTCCCATAAAAACGGATTGAAAAATGAATTACCTGCAATGACCGAAGTGACGGGGCTGCCTTCGACCACTGCGAGAATGGCGGGATCGATGTAAGGATGATCCGGCAGGACGATTTCCGGATGTCCCTCGTCGTCGATCAGCCGGGCCTGGCCTTTGTCGTTATGCGCGACATGAACGCTGTAGGTTTTCGCCGCGGCGAGCCCGGACTTTTTCGGAAGCACTTCCCGCAGAACTCCCGAGGGATGGTATTCGAAGAAGAAGTTGCCGGCATCGTCGGTGGATCCGGCAGCGGCGTTGGCGCCTGAATCGGCGGCTCCCGCGACCACCAGGGCCCGGTACGTCGCCGCGCCTTTGTCGTCGTCGAACGTCGTACGAATCGAATCGAGGCGGCCGTTGGACCAGTTGAATGCCATCCGTAATTTGCCGGTGGTGACGCTATCCAGAGGAACCTGGAACGCAAGGCTTTGAGGATCGTAATACCCGCCGTCGGATTTGCGTGCGGCGGGCGGCTTTTGATCTTTCAGAAGAGTGAGGATGCGCCGGGCGCGTTCGCGCTGTTTGGGATCGACTCCGATGGCGTTTGAATGAGCAAGAAATTGTTCGAGGGTAGTTTTCGCGCGCTCCGTGTCACGCAGGACAGCGGCCGTAATGCCTCCCTGGTAAAGAAAATCGGGGTCGTCGGAGTCGGCTTTCAAAGCCCCGCGCAGCAGTTCGTCGAGCTTGGAATACTGCCCGTCCTTCAATAACGCGGCCATCTGCTGGCGGGTAGCGTCCTTCATCCGGTCGAGATCGTACAGCACCTGGCGCCGGACGTCGTATCCCTTTTCGCGCTCCGTCGCATTGGCTACCAGGCGGTCGTACTGATCGAGCAGCGGCAGCGCCTCATTGTTGCGGCCCTGCGCGGCAAGAAGTTTAGCGCGAGCCAGAATCACCTCCGGCGCGCCGGGATTCTCGCGGTCGGCGTCCAGAATCGAGTCTTGCGCTTTCTTAAAGTCCTTGTCGGCGATGGCGCGGTCGGCGTAGTTCAGCGCGTTGCCGAATCGGACGTCGGCGGGCAGGCCTTTCGGCAGAATCTTGCGCCGCGAAGCGTTACTCTGCGCTTCGCCCTGAGAGGCGAGCACTTTTTCGTCGCCCAGCAGCTTGCGGATCTCGCGGTTCGACGGATCGCGGACCAGCGCAGCGGCGGCTTCGCGCGCGGCCTGATCGAAATCGCTGCGCTGCTCAAACGCGCGGGCGCGGTGGGCATGCGCGCGGGTATCCTCCTCCAACGCCTCCTGACGAAGCGCCTGCATTTCGGGGAAAGAGGATTCGTAGCGCTCGAACTCCTGATACTTGCTGAGCAGCGTATCCCAATCCCCAAGCGCGGCAAGCGAGCGCAGAAGCTTCGGCCGATCGGCCACGAACTGTATCCGGTTCATGATCCGATCGTCGAGAGCCTTAAGCGGAGCATCGCCCGGAAACGCTGCGCGCGCGACCTCCGAGAAGCGGCGAACGGCGAGCAGATCCCGATAGGGCCCGCCTTCTTCAAACTGGTTGAGTCCGGCATAAATCCGGCGCTCCAGTGAATCGCGAAATACCTTGGTGGCCGGCGATCCCGGGAACGAGGCGACGAAGCCTTTCATGGCGGCCAGTTGTTCGTCGAGGGTCAGGAATGCCCAATCCTTGCCGAGAAAGTCGCGCACGGATTCGTCCGGGCTATTGCCGAACAACACCACGACAAACAGTTCCGGAGCGAGCAGATCCGTCTGCTTGGCCTTCTTATTGCGAACCAGCGTGACGCTCAGCCGCCCCGGCACGTCTTTGGCTGGAGTGGCCGCGCGGATGGCGAAATTTTCGGGGAGGACGATATCGCGGGGCGCGCGCGGACCATTGAGGCTCACCAGCCGGCCCGTTCCATCGTTGCGAATCAAGCCCGCCTGCGCCGCGTCGATCTTGCCCAGCTTGCGGACGACGTTCGGGTCGACATCGTCCTTCTGCTCCGGAAGCAGGCGGATCTTCCGGCTCTGGTTGACTTGAAAATCCTCCACCTGCTCGAACGCGATCTTGCCTTCGGCGCTGCGGGTTCCCACCACCACGCTTTGCGCGAGCGCCAGAGGCATCAGAAAGAGGAGCAGAAATCGGCTCATGGCTTCTTTTTCTTCTTACGTTCGATTTCCTGATCGAGCGCGGCCACCTGGGTGGAATTCATCGCGACCAGTTTTTCGCGCGCCCCGGCCAGTTCCTCCATTTTCCCAAGTTCCAGGCAGAGCAACGCAAAGTTAAGCTGCGACGCCTCGTCTGTGGGATTGAGCTGCACGGCCTGCGTCTCATAAGGATACGCTTCGTCGAATTTATTTTCGTCGTAGAGTAGCACCCCGTACGCATTGTAGGCCCACGAAAGGCGCGGCGGAATGGGCGGCTGAATTTTATCGAAGCCGGTTTTGAAACTCAGCTTGGCATTTTCCAGATCGTTTATCTTGCGATACACATTGCCCAGCAGCAGATAGCCCTCGGCGTCCTGCTGGACTTTTTGCAGGAAATCAGTCAGCACCGACACAGCGCGCAGGCGGCGATCCTTCAACTCATCGTAATTCGAATAAACACCCGCCAGCCGGTAAACGACCTCTTTGTTCGTCGGTTCCAGCTTCAGTGCCCGTTCATAAAGATCCGCCGCCTCCACTGGCTTATTCTGCCGTGCGTCGACTTCCGCGGCGATGCGGAGCAGGGTTGTATTTTCCGGATCGGCGGCAAGAAGTTCGTTGGCCAACAACCCGGCCTGATCCCAATTCTCCGCCTTGAATTCGAGACGCGCCCTCATGGTCTTCGCTTGCAGGAGCAGAGCGGGACTGGTGACTCCCGCCACCGCCTGACTGGCGCACTTCAGATCGTCTGAGGAAAAGCACAGCCGGGCGAGCTTCATGCGCGCGGTATCCGTGGGCTTCGAAGCCTGCACCACCGCCTCATACTGCGCGCGAGCCGAGGAGGGATCCTTTTGATCCATGAAAATATCGCCCATACGCTCGTGAACCTCAGGCGAGTCGGGTTTGATCCTCACCACTTCTGAGTATTCGGCCAGCGCTTCGCGAGTCCGCTTCGCTGTGAACAAAAGATTGGCGAGACTGGTGTGCGCCGTCAGATTCGTGGGCGTAGCGATGATCGCCCAGCGGCAATATGCCTCGGCTCCGGCCAGATCGGCGCTGGAAGTATAGGCCTCCACCACCACGCGCGTCGCCTCTTCGTCGCGCGATTCCTCGATGGTTCCCGTCCGCAGCGCGCCCAGCACCGCGCTCCACCTTTTCAGCTTCACATCGCAGGCGGCCAGCTTCTTCGCGAGCGAATAATCGTCGGGAGTCAGGTCGAGCGCCAGCCGCAGCGAATCCACCGCCCGCTCGCAGTTGCCAAGATTGGCATAAGCCGAGCCGATCCCCGCCAGCACGCGGCTGTCTTCCGGAACTTCGGCGCGAACCTTGTCTAAGGAGTCGACGGCCGCCTGCCACTTTTCTTCGTGAAGCAGCAGCAACCCTGCGCCGATGCGAGCTCCGGGATCGCCCGGCTCCTGCTTCAAGACCGCCTGATGCTCCGTGGCCGCATCGGCTCCCCGGCCCAGGCGGACATAAAGGTCGCCCAAAGCCGTACGTACGGAATGCTCACCCGGATGTATCTTCAAGAAATCGTTGAGGATAGCCGCGGCTGCGTCGGCATGTCCACCCCGTTCCTGCGCCTGTGCGGTCAAAATGACCGCCTCCGGATCGGCCGGGACGGCCTTTTGATACGCTGCGAGGGTTTCCACCGCCCTCACCCACTGGTGGGTCTCCAAATAGCATCTGCCAAGCAGCAGGCCGGCGTGAGGATTAGTGGGTGCCGCCCGGTCCAGTGATGGGATGGCAGCGTGGCAGTCGCCGCTGC
Source organism: Bryobacterales bacterium (assembly GCA_963813145.1). Lineage (GTDB taxonomy): Bacteria > Acidobacteriota > Terriglobia > Bryobacterales > Bryobacteraceae > Palsa-187. The sequence goes on along the minus strand of CAWEXX010000004.1, from coordinate 166,175 downwards.
GGTAAAGCGACGCACCTCGTTGAAAAGACGCGTCATCCGTCTGCGCCCAGCAGGCGGAAGCGACCGTAATGAATCCTATTACGAGGAACCGCAAGCCGTTAGTATAGCGTCCCCTGAACAAAATATGGATTAAAATAGCTTTCGGAACTAATATGGATGCGTTCGCATCGCTAATAGTGTAAGGAGGCGGTTATGACAAAAAGATTATTGACGTTGGCTTTGATTTTGGGTTCGTTTGCGGCGATGGCTCCTGCTGCCGTCGTATATGGACGCGGATACGGTTACGCTCGTCCGGGCGTCCGGGTGGGCGTTTACGCCTCCCCATATTATTATGGACCGCGCGTTTACGCGGCCCCCTATGTGGCTCCGGCTTATCCCGCGTATGTTGATCCATACTACGGATACGGCTACGGTTATGGAGTCGGGCTCGGGTTCGGGTATGGCGGCGGTTATTACCGCGGTGGCGGCGGATACTATCGTGGCGGTGGCGGATACTACCGCGGCGGTAGTGGAGCCTATCGTGGCGGCGGAAGCTATCGCGGCGGCGGTGGCGGATCCCGTGGTGGCGGACGCCGGTAACACTGCTTTAAATTACACGAGGAAAGAAGACCCCGGCGGATGCAATCGTGCTCCGCCGGGTTTGTGTTTTTTGTACAAAACGGTTTTACTGTAGCGCCGCCGACTTCGCACTCCCGTAATAAAGCCCATTAAACAGCAGCTTGTAAGTCCCATGCGGCTGATCCCGGAAATTTACCTCCGGTCCCAGCAGTACGACTTTACCCTCACCTACCGTCGCCTCGGCGATCGCCGTTCCTCCATCCAGATACTGCTGACCCCACGCCCAGCCGCTCGAAAGCGTATCCGGACCCGAGAACCATCCCACCGCGTTCGTCTTCTTCTCCGCCGTCGGCTCCATGCGGAATACCGGGCTGTTATCGAACACCACGTCCACAGTCGAGTTCATGCCATACGCCAGCGGATTCGTGTTATCGATATTCGTCCTCATCAGCGACCCCGGAATATAGAACTTCTCGCCCGGCAGCGCGCGATCCTTGCCGTCTGGACCCTTTTCGGTAAGGTAACTCTTCACCGGAATTCCAAACACCTCCGCGATGCTGGTAGAGCTGCCGATGGTGACGATCGATCCGCCGGACTCCACGAATTTCTTCAGCGCGGGCATCGTCTTGTCGTCGGAAATGCGGCCCAGCCGCTCCTTATATTCGTCGGGAACCCGTTCCGGGTCGATCGCGCCTCCGAATCCGCCTCCGCGCCCGCCAGCCCCGCCGCGGCGAATCGCGCCATCGGTAAACACGATCACGTCGAACTTGCTCTTCAGATCGCCCGCGTCCAGCGTGTTCGGATAAACAACAGTGAACGGAAACTCATACTGCTCGAACAGCCAGCGAGTCCAGCCCGAGGGCATCGACCCGCCGTACGAATCGTACAGCCCGATGCGAATCGGCTTCAGCTTCATCGCCTCGCCCTTGGGAGCCGCCGCCACCGCGTAGGACGACACGCCGCTATCCTTCGCCGACTTCTGCAACACCGCCAGTGCGTTCGCCGACGCCGGGACCCAGATCGTTCCCGTACCCAGATCCTGACCGTTGAGCATCGCAGCCTTCTTCAGCCAATACACATCGCAATTGGCAGCCAGCAGCCGGTTAATCACCACGAAGGAGTTGTTGATCTTGTGGCTCACCAGATAGCCGGCCGGGTTCGGAGCCGAGCTGATCACCGTCGCTGGCGGCGCAGCCAGCAAGCCCGTGACCTTGGTAAACGGACCATCGAAGCCGTCGTAAATCTTGTCGAACGTCACACCCATCTGGATCGACAGCGTCCAACCCGTGATATCGTATGGCCGGTTCGGAGGACCGCCGGGATACGCGAAATCATTCGGGTGATCCTGAGGCTCGAACATATCCATCACATGCGGCCGGAACGCCTGCGCCGTCTTCACCACGTACGATCCCGAGGGATAATTCTTTCCGTTCACCGTGAACGCCGCCGTGGCCTTCATCACCGTAATGCCGTTCTTGATCAGCGCGTTCATGAAATCCGTCGCATTCGCAAAATCCGCTTGATCCGCGGGCAGAATGTAGCCGCGCGGATCGCGATACTTCGGGTCATGAAGAACCTTCTCGTACAACTCCGCCGGAAGTCCTCCGCGCCCGCGTCCTCCTCCGCCGCCTCCTCCTGGAACCGCATCGCCGCCGGCAGCGACTTCAGGAGCCGCACCCCGTCCGCCGCGACCTCCACGACCCGCCGCTCCACCCGCGGGAGCCGCCGCCGCAGCAGCCGCTTCCAATGCCGCGATGCGCTTCGGCGTGATCGTCCAGGTATCTTTATTTCCCTTTTCGATGGAGTTCCGCCCCATCTGATAAATGTTGTACAGCCACGTCTCCCGGTACCTCGACGCGAGGTCGAGCATCGCGCGATTGTTCGTCATCTCATACTCGATCGACTGCCGGTAGTGCCATTCCTGAGGCACGATCGGCATCGGCCAGTCCCCCTTCGGCAACTGCTTGTCGGCAATCAGCGGAATGCGCATCGGCGTGGGATCGCCAATAATTTCGGTGAGAATGCCGATCATGTTGTGAAAATAAGTAACGGTGCGCAGCCCACCGTTCCACCACGTGGAATAGTTCGCGCCGGTGCGCATCGCCGATCCGCCCTTGCCCTCGGAAACCAGGCGCGAGTGCATGGCGGTGCCCACCATTTCGATGCCCAGCGGAATCAACGGGTCAAAATTATAGTTGAACGGATCACGGAACGGAGGCATGAAAATCACCGCGCCCGCCGGTCCCGTCTGGTGATGGTTGTACATGATCTGCGGGAACCACTCGATGAACAACTGCCGGTTCATGTTGGTGGTTTCCTTCATGTTTGACATGTAAAAGTCGCGATTGTCATCATGGCCGACGTACTTCGCATACAGCCTGGGCAGCCCCGCGAAACTGCGTTTCAGCGGATCCCTCTCGCGCATGTACCACGTCGCGCACAGCTCCTGCCCGTCGGGATTCGCCAGTGTGTAGAGTCCGATCACGTCGCTCAAAAACCGCAGCGTCTCCGGATCGTTGCGACTCGCCATCTGGTAAACCATTTCCATTTCCTGCTGCGAGCCGACGGTTTCACTGGCATGCAATCCGCCATCGATCCACACCACCGCTTTGCCTTCGCGCGCCAGTGCGTGCGCCTGATCGTCGGTCAGCCCCTCGGCATGCGCCAGCCTCGCCGAAATCTCCTTATAGTGATCGAGCTTCTTCAGGTTCTCCGGCGACGTGATGATCATCATGTACTGCCGCCTGCCCTCTTCAGTAGGCCCGATATCGACCAGCTTGCAGCGGTCGCACTCGGAGGCGATCTTATGCCAGTACTTGTCGAGCTGCGTATAGCTCGCCATGTTGTAATCGTCGCCGAGGTTGAACCCCAGGAATTCCTTGGGCGTAGTGATCTTCGGCGCGGTCTGAGCCAGGCATACGGAGGCGGCAAGGAGAAAGAGAGAGATCGGTCGCATCTTAATTAGAGTACCTTGGAGAGACGTGTTTAAGGGGCTCGCAAGTAACTCACACGACATGAAATTATTTGTGACGCGTTTTTAGAGAGTTACGGGAATCCCCGCGCTTACGTGGCGGGGTTATTAGGGGGCTCGTCGAGACCGTCGGCGCGGGCGTCGAGACGAGTCTCGACGCGGCACGCAGGAGTGCGTGCGCCACGGTGGATCTAAGTCAGGTGGGCTACTTCATCTCCCCCCGCAACACCTCAATCGCCTTCTCAATCTGCCGATCATGACCACTGAGAAAATCCGACGGCGCATTGTCCACATAAATATCCGGAGGCACGCCATAGTTCTCAAAATCGGTACCATTAGCCGTGTACACGCCCACCCCCGGCGTCCGGATCGTCGACCCGTCCATCAATCGATACGAGCCCGTCCCGATCACCGCGCCCATCGTCGGCACGCCGATCACTTTGCCAAGCCCCAGCGTCTTGAATCCCTCCGGGAACATCTCTGCATTGCTCGCGGAGCGCTCGTTTTCGAGCACCACCATCGGACCGAAGAATGCCTGCACCGGGCGAGGCACCTCCACCGAATCGCGGCTCCGATACGACTCATATTTCTTCCGCTGATTCAGAATTTCCAGCAGCTCCTGATCGATGCCTCCGCCGCCGTTGAACCGCTCATCGATGATGAGAGCCTTCTTGCCGCGATTGTCGAGCAGATCTCGCTGGAACCGTTCGAGCGACGGCGCGTCCATCGCGCGGATGTGCAGGTAGCCGATCTCGCCGTTGGTCGCTTTATCGACCATCGCGCGATGTTCGTCCACCCAGCGGTCATATTCCAAATTGCTCTGCGCCTGCTGAGTCAACGGCTCCAGGCTCACGGTCCAGGCGCCGTCCATTTGCGGCTTCGAATTGATAGTCAGATCGAATTTCCGCCCCGGCAGCACGTTAAAGAGCTTCCAATAATTGTCCGGAGTCTTCAGCTCCCTGCCGTTCACCGCGACCAGGTAGTTGCCGCTCGAAATCTTCACATAGTCGTGATCCGCCGGGCCTTTTCGATAGATATGCGTCACCTTGTAGAAGCCCGAACCATCGGGCGCAAGATCGAATCCCGGATAGCGCGTCTGAATACGATCGGCGGCGGCCGTGCCTCCACCGGTCACACCCGTGTGCGATGCATTGAGCTCTCCGATCATCTGCATCATCACCACATGCAGCTCGTCGTTGTCCGTGATATTCGGCAGCAGCGACTCGTAGGTGTCTTTGGCCGCGGTCCAATTCACGCCGTGCATTTTGCCGTCGTAGAAGCGATTCTTCATCACGCGCCAGCCTTCTTCGAACACCTGCTTGCGCTCGGCTTCGTTGTCGACAGAAAGCCTCACCGTAAACGCGACCCGTCTGGGAGTGGCCGCCGCCGAACCAGCCGCGGGAGCCGCGCCGCCTCGTCCTCCGCGGCCGCCCCCCGTTGCCGCCGCAGCTTCCCCCGCGGGAGTCGCCGGAACCGCAACGGAATAAATCCCTCCGCCCTGCATGTAGAAAATGCTGCGCCCATCCTTCGACCACTGCGGTTCGAATCCGCCACCGCCGCCGCCCGCCCCGCGTCCACGGCCGCCGCCATCGCCTTCGGGCGCGCCCGAAACGCGCGTCAGCCGGGTTCCGTCGTCACTGAGCGTGTAAAGTCCCGGCCCTTGCTCCGCGCCGCCGCCGGCGACGATCGCATAAGTGCGGCTGTCGGGCGAGGGAACAACATCGGTCACCGAGCCGCCGAGCAGCGTCAACCTCTTGATGCGCTGGTCGAGGCCGTCCCACTCGATCTTGACGTCTACTTTGGATGCCGCTCCGCCTCGCCGAGTCGCCTCTGCAGCGGCCGCCTCCGCCTGCGCCTCCGTATCGACATCGTGATCGTCGGGATTCTTCTCGTTCCTGGTCAGCGAGACAGTATAAAGCTGCAGCACCGTGCGATTCAGAGCCGACATCGCGGGCGCGCCGATGCCACCCAGCAGCAGCAGCTTCCGCCCGTCGGGAGTCCACTTCGCGCCCGAGGCCACCAGAAATTCGTCCGATCCAATCTCCCGCTCCGAGCCGTTCTCAAGAGGCTTGAGATACACGTGCGACTTCAGCAGCGCGTCCTGCTTCGAATAAGAAATCCATTTCCCGTCAGGCGAAAACTGCGGCCCCAGGATGTTGCCCGCCGCGCCGGTCGCCACTATATCGGTCTTGCCGTTGTCGACCGTGACGTGCCGCAGCTTGTGGTCCGATCCCGACCACAACAGCGACCTCGAATCGGGACTCCACACGATCGCGGACTTATCGCAATCGACATCGCTCAGCTTCTTCGGATTGCGCCCCATCTCGTCAGCGATCCAAATTTCTTCGCGGCCCGTGCGGTCGGAAACGAACGCGATCCATTTGCCGTTGGGCGACCACCGCGGATTCTCTTCGCGCCAAGGCGTATCGGTGACGCGCGTCACCTCGCCGCGCTCAGTCGCGATGGTGAAAATCTCCCCATGCGTAGAAACCGCCGCCCGCCGAGTGGTCGGCGACAGGTTGAAGCCCTCGGCCTCGCTGGTGAAGGTCTTGAGATCTACTTCGCTCTCTTTCACGTCGGACTTAATATCGACCCGGATCTCCGTGCTCTTGCCGGATGCCACATCCAGCTTCCACATCCCGAAATTCTCTTCGTACACGATGGTCTTGCCGTCGGCCGAGATGCTGGGGAAATACAAATTGCCGCTGGTGTGATGGGTCACCTGCACCGGTTTGCCGCCTTTGTCCGAAATGCGCCAGATATTATTGACGCTCTTCATCGCTTCCGAGCTGCCCCACTTCACGCTCTTCTCGTTCGGCAATTCATCGGAAACGAAATAGATGTTCCCGCCTTGCCCGTACATCGGCCACAGAAAATTGCCCTTGTAATCCGGATCCTCGAGCTTGGTGAACTTCTTGGTCGCGATGTCTTCCACCCACAGGTCCGCCGCCCAGCTTCCGCGATAATGTTTGCGCGACCAGACCGACGGATGCCGCATGAACGCCAGCTTCGCGCCGTCCGGCGAATAACTCCCGGAGCTGCCCCAGTCGGTCTCAATCGGCACTTCCATTCCGCCGTCGATGGCCACCGTGAACATGGTCGCGACGTTGGGAAACACGCCCTTATTCCGGGACGACGTGAAGATTACGCTCTTCCCATCGGGCGTCCACCCGACGACGGTGTCGTCCGCCGAATGAAACGTCAACTGCTTCGGCTTGCCGCCCGTTGCCGCGATCACGAAGACATCGTAGTTGCCCTCGCGGTTGGAGGAAAACGCAATCCACTTTCCATCCGGCGAGAAGCGCGGATAAACTTCACGAGCCTTATGATCGGTAACCCGCAGCACCCCCGTGCCGTCCTCGTTCGCGGTCCAGATGTCGCCCAGGTAACTGAACGCGACCTTGCCTTTCGAGTACGACGGATGCCGCAGCAGCCGGGCCTGACCGAACAGCAGCGCGGGTATGAACAATGTAGCGAGCAGGAGATTTCGAGTCATACGGATATTTGTGATGTTACTGCAAAAAGGACCGCTCCATTAAAGAGCCGCGACCATCGGGAGCGGTCAACACTGCATAATGAGACAAACCAGCATGGAGCCCGCGAATTGGAAAGAATATCGCCGCCTCAAGCCGTTCCTGACGCCCTATGCGTCGCGACTAGGCGTAATCCTCGGCATCAGCGTGCTGGCCACCGCGCTCGGTCTCGTCCAGCCGTACATTTCGAAGCTGCTGATCGACGACGCCCTGCTGCGCCGCGATATGCACGCGCTGGCCTGGGTGGCGGGCTTGATGTTCGGTGTCACCGTGCTCGGGTTCCTGCTCAACATCCTTTCGAGCTATCAATACGTCCGCGTCTCCGCCGCGATGCTGTTCGATATGCGCCTGGCGCTCTACCGGCACCTGCAAACGCTCTCGCCGCGATTCTACGCGAAATGGCGGCTGGGCGACCTGGTGTCGCGCCTCAACAACGACATCGGCGAAGTGCAGCGCGTCTCGGCCGACACGCTATTGTCGGTGCTCAGCAACGTCGTGTTCCTGGTAGGCAGCGTCGCCATGATGCTGTGGCTCAACTGGAAGCTCTTCCTGTTTAGCGTGGTGTTCGTCCCGGTCAGCCTGATCACGTTTCGCTATTACCAGCACAAGCTAATGATCTTCACCAAGGAATTGAGAGAGCGCGGCGCGGACCTCGGCAGCCTCTTCGTCGACACCCTCCTGGGCATGCGGACAGTGGTCACCTCCAACGCCGGCGACCGCGAAGCCGCGAAGTTCGGCGAGCGCAACAGCGCTTTCGTCGACGTTCTACTGCGCCTGCAAATGACGTCGTTTCTCTCGGGCGCCCTGCCCGGCACCATCCTTACCGCCGCCACTGCCGGAGTCTTTCTGCTGGGCGGCTGGATGATCATTCACGGCACCATGACCATCGGCACACTGGTCGCGTTCATGGCTTATCACATGCGCCTTCTGAGCCCTGTTCAAAATATGATGGGCCTCGCGGCGAACCTCGCATCGGCGCGCGTCTCGCTCGGCCGCATCTTCGAAATCCTGGACACCGCGCCCGAGATCACCGAGCGTCCCGACGCAATCGCGGTCGATACAGTGCGCGGCGACATCGCGTTCGACAACGTCACCCTCCGCCACGACCGAGCCGACGTTCTGAGCGGCGTCTCCTTCACCATCCGCGCCGGAACTTTCTGCGCCGTCCTCGGACCAAGCGGCGTCGGCAAGTCCACCGTGGCCGACCTGCTCGTCCGCCTGCTCGATCCCGATAGCGGCACAGTTGCGCTCGACGGCCGCGACCTCCGCGATCTCCGCATCAGGAACCTGCGTGACCACATCGTGCTGGTCGATCAGGCTCCGTACCTGTTCAACGCCACCGTCGCCGAGAACATCGCCTACGCGCATCCCTCTGCAACCCGCCCGCAAATCGAAGCAGCCGGCGCGGCCGCCGGTCTCGATGAATTGATCCGCCGGCTTCCCGAAGGCTACGAAACAAAGACCGGAGAGCGCGGCCTGGCTCTCTCGGCTGGCGAGCGCCAGCGGATCGCCATCGCCCGAGCGCTGCTGCGCCGACCCAGCGTCCTGGTGCTCGATGAGCCAACCTCCGCCCTCGATGCCGACACCGAGAAAATCGTCGCCCGCAATCTTCGCGTGCACCTGCGCGATTGCACTGTGATCGTGATCACCCATCGCCCCGCGCTGGCCGAAATCGCCGATCAGATCATCAATTTGCGCGAAGGGAAAGTATGGCTCGAACCCCTGTCCGCATTGCCGTAATCGATAGCGGCGTGAATCCCACCCACCCGCACATCACCCACGTCGCTGGCGGATTCCCCGAGCACGATTTTCTCGACCGCCTGGGCCACGGCACGGCCGTCATGGCCGCCATTCAGGAAAAAGCCCCCGATTGCGAGTATTTCGCCGTCCGCATCTTCGACCGCGAGCTGCGAACCAACATCGACGCCTTGATCGCCGCCCTCCAATGGTCCATCGATCAGGAAATGGACATCGTGAACCTGAGCCTGGGCACCTCCAACCCCGCGCATGCCGAAAGATTCGCCGCGCTAGTCCCGCGCGTGATTCTCGTTTCGGCAGCGGGACTTTATCCAGGCGAACTCCCCGGAGTGATTCGGGTTTCGCCCGACTCCGATTGTCCAAGAGATCAATACCGCGTCGACGGCGAAACGTTCTTCGCGTCGGGTTATCCGCGCCCCGTGCCAGGCGTGCCTCCCGAGCGAAATCTCAGCGGCGCTAGTTTCGCGGTAGCCAACATGACCGGCTTCGTAGCGCGGGCCTGCGAGGGGCTTGCGGATCCATCCTATGAAGCCGTTCGCGCGAGACTAACCGAACATCGCTCCCTGCGGTCGCGGCTCTGAAAAGGCGTCCGGCCGTCGACACGACTGTCGACGCGGCACGCCTGGAGGCGCGCGCCACAAAAGCGATTGGTGAGCTCCTCGCATAGTAAACTCAAGCGATGCTGAAACGCGCTTGGCGTGCCGTTGCGGGTTGGTCTGGGCGCGCTTGGACTATCATCCGCCCTGGGCCTGAAACGCGCAAAGGGTCGGCTTGGGGTGCGATCGCGGTCGCGCTTTGGATCGCGCTCGTTGGAGGAGCCAATCTTAAATCTGGATTTGGACGTGCGATCGATTTCAGTTTTGCGCTCGCCGTCGGGTTGATCGGGGTGCCGCTGGTGATGCTGCTGGTCGCGCTGCTGCTTACCATTTTCCGCAAGCTGCCGCGCATGCTCACAGGCCTCATTGTCGGCGCATGCCTGCTGGTCGGATTGGAGTTCTCGCCGCAATTGGGCGTCCCGCTGGGCGCAATTTTCCTGCTTACCAATTGCGTCCTCGGCGCGACCGTTGCTACATTCTTTATCGGTCAATTTCGCGACCTGCATATCAGCAGAAAAATCATTACTGTCGTTCTTTTCGTGGCCGCTATCGCCGCCGATATCACGTTCTACGTTCTCCTCTCCGGGCCCGGAAACGATAAAGACATATTACGGATCGGGCAAGCTGTCTCACCCGATCCGCGGCCCCTCGCCGAACCGGATCCTGCCAACGTTGGTCCGAATCCGGTCCTGACCACATTCTATGGCGCGGGTTCCGATATTCGCCGCCCTGAATACGGCAAGTCCTTGGCAATAAAGACGAAGACAATTGACGCTTCCTTGTTTTTTAAGGATTTCAAGGGTTGGAAAGAGAGGCTCCGACGCCGCTATTGGGGGTTCGGGCTGGATAAGCTGCCGCTTAACGGGCGCGTCTGGTATCCGCAGGGCGACGGCCCGTTTCCGCTGGTTCTGATCGTCCACGGCAATCACAACATGACCGAGTTTTCCGATCCCGGCTACGAATATCTGGGCCAGTTGCTCGCCAGCCGGGGCTTTATCCTCGCCTCCATTGACGAGAATTTCCTCAACGGGTGGTTCGTCGGCCCGGAGAAGGAGCAGGCCGTGCGCGGCTGGATGCTGCTCGAACACCTGAAGCTATGGAGGGAATGGAACGACACTGCCGGCGGAATTTTCTATCACAAAGTGGACGTGAATAACGTTGCCCTGATGGGCCATTCGCGCGGCGGCGAGGCAGTGGCTACCGCCGTCCTGTTCAACACGCTTCCCTACTATCCGGAGGACGCCAACGTCCGCTTCGATTATCACTACCCGATTAAATCGATCGTCGCCATCGCTCCCGTCGATGGCCAGTACAAGCCGGCGGGCGAATATCGATTCATTGAGGACGTCAGCTATTTCACGATTCAAGGCGCCAACGATTCCGATGTCGCGTCCTTCAACGGGAGCCGCCAGTGGGACCACGTGCGCTACTCCGGCCACGGAGATTTCTTCAAAGCCGAACTGTACGTTTACGGCGCGAATCACGGACAGTTCAACACTCGTTGGGGCCGCTACGATTCGGGCCAGCCGTTCGGCTGGTTCTTGAACACCAAGCCGCTGCTCGATCCCGCCGACCAGCGCCAGATCGCGAAAACATATCTCTCGGCGTTCCTCGAAGCCACTCTGCACGGGCGCCGCGAGTATCTGCCTATGTTTCGCGATTATCGCGCCGCCCGCGACTGGCTGCCCAAAACATATTACATGTCCCGCTATCAGGACCCGTCTTTCCAGGTGGTCGCGAATTTCAGTGAAGATCCCGATCTCACCACTACGACGCTGGCCGGCGGGCACATCGGCTCCGCGAATCTTTCCATCTGGAAGGAAGGCCGCATCCCTTACCGCCGCGGAGATCGCGCCTACAACGGAGTCTTCCTCGGCTGGAACCGCGAAGCCAACGCGCCCGTGCCGGAATACTCCATCACGCTGCCGGCCGGATTCAAACCGGAGCCGGTGCTCACGCTCTCGCTGGCCACCACCGATCAGAAAGCTCAGCCGCCTGGCAAGAAAGAAGACGACAAGAAGAAGGACGACAAGAAAGACGACAAGCCCGCGGAGGCCACCGATTTCACCATCGAGCTTCAGACCTCCGACGGGGTAAAAAGCCAGCTTCCGCTCAGCCGCTTCGGAGCGCTGCTGCCGCCCTTCAAAGTTCGCTTTACGAAATTCCAATTTATGGACGATTACGCGTACGAGAAATCCTCCGAGCCGGTCTTTCAGACTTTCGAGGTTCCGCTTGCGGCGTTCGCGAACGTGAATCCAGCGCGCCTGCGGACCATCCGGTTGAAATTCGACCGCACACCCATGAGAGTGGTAATTTTGAGTCAAATCGGATTTGAGAATCAATGAATCCAGAAAGCATTGGCGGCTACCAAATCATCCGGGAGCTGGGGCGCGGCGCCAGGGGCGTTTTTCGCCGCCACAACAAATACGCAGGGATCCCAGCCGCGGCCAGCGCCAGCGCGATCAGCGACACCTTCGGCTGATTTACCAACGCGTCCACCAGGAACCACATCGACACCGCAATGAACATCCACAAGGTGACCGGATAGCCCCACATCCTATATGGGCGCGCCGCTTCCGGAACCTTGCGGCGCAGCACCCACACCGCCGCGACGCTCATCGTGTAGAAAATCCAAGCGGAAATAATTGTGTACGAAGAGAGACTCTGATAGGACCCGGTCACGATCAACAGGCAAGTCCAGAGCGCCTGCATCGCAATCGCAAACGCCGGAGTCTGAAAGCGGGGATGAATGCGGCCGAAGCTCGCGAAAAACAGCCCGTCCCGCGCCTGCGCGAAAGGGATGCGCGCGCCGGTGAGGATGCAGCCGTTGATCGCTCCGATGATGGACATAAGGACGACCGCGGAGAGTACCGTGGCTCCCGCTGGACCCATCACCCGCTCCGCCACCGCCGCCCCCACGCGCTCGCTGGCCGCGATCTCGGGAAGCGCCATCACGTGCATATAGGCGAGGTTCGCCGACACATACAGCGCCATCACGATTCCCATTCCCAAGGCCAGCGATCGCGGAAGATTGCGCTCGGGATCCTTCACCTCGCCGGCTACAAAGCTCACGTAGCTCCACCCGTTGTATGCCATGAGACACGCCGCCATCGCGATTCCAATTCCCGCGTACGTGAGGGGCGGAGCGTCCGACCGCGCAGCGCTCGCATGAGCTGGCGCAAAGATTGCGACCGCAATCACCAGGGCCAATCCAAGAATCTTGAGCGACGTGAAGATCCGCTGAACCCAGACTCCTTCCTGCACGCCCACAGCGTTGATGATCGACAATCCGCACACCAACGTCAGCGAAACCGCGGTGCGCGCCCCCGCCGATAAGGGGATGAACTGATCCAGATAAATCGCGAATCCCACGGACAGGAACGCAATGCCCCCCGGCACCGCCGCCAACGCGAATACCCAGCCGCACAGGAACGCGCACCACTCGCCGTAAGCTTCCCGCAGATATACATACTGCCCGCCAGTCGCGGGCATCATCGCGCCCAATTCGGCGTACGCCAACGCGCCAAACCAGGACAGCACCCCGGCCACCACCCAAACGCCGATGATCGCCGTAGCGGAAGGCAGACTTCGCGCAATGAGATTCGGCAGGAGAAAAATGCCGGACCCGATTACGATTCCCACCACGATCAGCGTTGCATCCAGCAGCCCGAGCCTTCGCGGCAGTTGATCCATGCCGCTTATTTCACCGGCGTCGCATGCTGCTTGACGTAGTCGTCCACCTTCGACCCGGTGCCGCCGATGGTCGCCGCGGTAGGCCCGACGTAATGAAACGCCTCTGCATACTCGAGGCCGTATTTCTTACCCAGCTCCCGATCTCCGGCCAGGACGAACTCTCGAATATAGTTGCGATCCGCACTGCGGTCGTCGTCGCCCAGCAGAGGCAGCTTCTTACCCTGCCGCGCGAGTTCCGCCCGCAGCTTCGACCCATGATGCCCGCCCGGACCCTTCGCGACATTGCATATATTGGCATCGATCTTCTTCTCCACTGTGCCGGTGATATCGACGATGCGGTTGGGCGTGGGATGGCGCGCGTAATAATATTTGTCGGTCACAGCGCGCGCTTCGAACCCCGCGGCGATTTGTTCAGGATAATCGTGAACGCGGCCGGCCATCCAGGAAGCCGCTTCCACGCAATGTCCCAGCACATAGTGATCCGGATTCTCTTCGTCATGCGCCCAGGGATCGTAGCAGAAAACGGTATCGACCTTCAGGAAACGGAACAGGAAAATCAGGCGGCAGATCAGCTCGTTACGCGAGATGTCGCTCATGCGGTGATTGCCGTAGTTGAGGCCGAAATCTCTTTTGAGCCCGAGCGCGCGGCTCTGTTCAGCCACTTCGCGTTCGTTCCGCAAAACGTTCTCGCCCACCGATCCAGGCTCGCCCACGTCGTCGCCCATATCGTCGTTCGTCGCCCGGATCATGTATCCGGTGTAGCCTTCCTGCATCAGCTTGGCGACGGTACCGGCGCAGATCAACGCGATGTCGTCGGAATGCGGCTGGATCGCAACCAGCACCTTGCCGCGATGGGGCTGACCCGGCCTTGCCCGTTCGATCACAGGCCCGTCCGTCTGCGCGAAGGCGTCCAGTTGGACCACCGCCAAGCCGCCGAGTACACGAGTGAAGAAGTCTCGCCTTTGCATGACAAGTAATTAGACAGGAAAGGAGCAGTGCAGTCAACTGGTAAGGTGTCTGCGCCGGAAATCCTGAATGTTATGTGGCGCGCGCCTCCAGGCGTGCCACGAGCTGAATAATAATGTATGCAAAACTGCTTCAGCCGGCGCGCTATTCATGCCGCAGTGCGACCACTGGATCCACCCGCATCGCCCGGAACGCCGGAATCAGGCAACCCAGAACCGCCGCCGCCGTCAGTACCAGTGCGACCGAGATCAGCGTGACCGGATCGCCCGGCGTCACCTGCACCAGCAAAGTGTTTAGCGCCCGCGTCAGTCCCACGGCCGCGCCCAAACCGATCAGCAGTCCGATGATCACCTGCGTCATTCCCTGCGCGAAGATCAGTTGCAGGATGGTGGGTCCGGACGCGCCCAACGCCATTCGCAATCCGATTTCCTGGGTTCGCTGGCTGACGGAGTGGGCGATGACGGCATACAATCCCACCGACGCCAGCACCAGCGCGACCAGCGCGAAGATCCCGAACAGGCTGCCGAATACCTTCTGAGACCAGTTGTTGATATCGAGCCGCTCCTCCAGCGACCGCAGGTTGTAGAGAGGCATATCCGGATCGAGCCCGGCGACCTCCTTGCGAAATGCGGTTGCGAGACTATTGGGAGGAACCACCGTGCGCGCCATCAGCGACATATCCCGCAGAGGCTTCTGCCGGTACGGAATGTAAATCAGCGGATCGTGATCGCGCATGTTGGCGCTTTCCAGATTCTGCAAAACGTTGGGCACCACGCCGACCACCGTCATCCAAGGCTGTTCTTTTTTCTGATCGTAGATGCGCAGCCGCTTTCCGATTGGATCGTCGCCGGGCCAATATTTTTCCGCAAACCGCTGATTGACGATCGTGACCGGAGGTCCCGCGACCCCGTCATTGGGAGTGAAAACGCGCCCGCGCAGGACTTTCAAATCCATGGCTCGGAAATAGTCCGGACTGATGACGAGCAAATTGAGATT
The DNA here is from genome assembly GCA_963813145.1 of Bryobacterales bacterium. Taxonomy (GTDB): domain Bacteria; phylum Acidobacteriota; class Terriglobia; order Bryobacterales; family Bryobacteraceae; genus Palsa-187. The sequence goes on along the minus strand of CAWEXX010000004.1, from coordinate 151,104 downwards.
GGGCCGCTGCTTCTCATCGACCGGCGGCGCGCCCTCCAGTTGATAGGGATAATCGATCGCGCCACCGGTCGGCATGGTGACGGAAATGGAGGAGACGTCCACCCCCGGCAGCGAATCGAGCCGAGCCTTGAGACGGTCGTGAAAAGAGACTTGATCTTCCGGCTTAGGATACTTCGCGTCGGGAAGAAAAATGCGCATGACGAGAACGTTCTTCTGATTCACGCCGGTTTGCATGCGGTAGATGTTCAGGAAACTGCGGATCATCAGCCCCGCGCCCGCCAGCAGCACCACCGCCAGCGACATTTCGGTCACCACTAGAACCGAGGCCAGATATTTTCCTCGCTTGCCGCCGCTCGACCCGCGGCTTCCGTCCTTAAGAGACGAGTTCACGTCCAGCTTCGAGAGCCGGAGAGCCGGGACTAGCCCGAACAAAAGTCCGGTCCCGAGCGACACCACGGCGAGATACGCGAACCCGCGGTAATCCATACTGAAGTTCATCCAGGCCGGAATCTGGCTTCGCACCGACAAGTCGAAGAATCGGACGCCCCAGATCGAGATCAGGTAGCCCAAGCCGCCGCCCGCGACCGACAGCATCACACTCTCGATCAGCAATTGCCGGATGATCCGCCATCGGCCGGCGCCCAGCGCAATGCGTATGGAAATTTCCCGCGACCGTTCGACCGCGCGCGCCAGCAGCAGGTTCGCGACATTCGCGCAGGCGATCAGCAGAACGAAAAGCACCGCGCCCATCAGGGCGGCCAGTAGAAGATTGATCTCCGGACCGTTGAACTCTTCGCTGAAGGTATGCGCCTCGGCGCTCATGCCACGGTTCGTTTCCGGATATGCGCGCTCCAGATTGTGGCCGATCGAGATCATTTCGGCCCTGGCCTGCTTCTCGGTGACGCTCGGGGCCATATGTCCAAACGCAAAGAAGTCGCGGGCCGCGCGTTTTTCCGACTTGTCAACGGGACGCAGCGCGGTCCAGAGCTCGGTATCCACGGGGAACCGCAGTCCGTTCTGCATCACGCCGACGATGGTGCTGGGGACCGAGTTGATCCGGATGATTTGACCGAGCACCGCCGGGTCCTTGCCATAGCGGTCTTCCCAGATGTGATAACCGAGGATAGCCACGGCGCCGGAGCCGGGCAGTGCATCCTCCGCGGTGAAGTCGCGGCCGATGATGGGCTTCTGGCCGATCATCGAAAAAGTGTTGGCCGTGACTGCGGCGACATTGAACCGCGTGGGGACGCCGCTCTTGTCCGTGACGTTGCCGGCGTCGAAGTAATAGGAGCCGAGTGCGTCGAACGATTTCACCTGAGCGCGCCAGTCTCGAAAATCCGGCCAGGAGACGCCCACGTTGCGGTCGCCGCGGTTCACGTTTTTAGTCGCCAGGTAGAGGATGCGGTCGTCGACAAACGGCATGCTCTTAAACAGCACTCCGTTCGTAATCGCAAATACGGTGGCATTTGCGCCGATGCCGAGCGCTAGCGCGACCACTGCGGTCAGCGTGAAGCCCGGGTCTTTGGCTAATCTGCGCAGTCCGAAGCGAATGTCCTCAAACCAGACCATGTGGGCTTAGACGCGCATTCCGGCGATTTAGTTCAATCTAATGGCATGTCTCAGCGAGTTCGTTAGCAAATCCCCTCCATGACTGTCGGGGTTCTGTAGGGGTACGGACCGGGGACATGGGTGACACTTTAGTCCGGGGACATGGGTGACAGTTCATTGACGATGGGTGGATCAGGTCGACCTTAGCAAAGCACGCCAAGCTGGTAGGCGATGCCATGGAAGGAAGACGGAACAATGGAACAACGAGTCGAACTGATTCGGTTACACGACGAAGGAGAAAGTATTGTCTGGCTCGCCGAAAGCTACGGGGTGTCGCGCAAGACGATCTACAAGTGGCTGGATCGTCATCAGGTGGAAGGGAGCGGCGGGTTGCGGGATCGGAGCCGCGCTCCGCACCGGAGCCCGCAGCGGCTGAGCGAAGAGATGATTGCGCGGATCGTCGAGTCGCGGCTGCGCTGGGGCTGGGGACCGCGCAAGCTGGCGGTGAAACTGGCGCAGGCGGTGCCCGATCAGAAGGTCCCGGCGGCGAGCACCATCGCGGAGTTGCTGCGCAGCAAAGGGCTGAGTCATCCGCGGAGGCGTCGCGTGCGGACGCCGCTGTACGGGCCGCCCCTCGCCGCCGTGGCCCAGGCCAATGAGACCTGGTGCGCCGATTTCAAGGGATGGTTCCTGACCGCCGACGGCACGCGCTGCGATCCGCTGACCATCACCGACGCGCACAGCCGCTATTTGCTGTGCTGCCAGATCGCGGCCAAGACCGATCGGGCGCATGTGGAGGCGCTGTTCGACATAGCGTTTCGTGAATATGGAATGCCCGCCGTGATTCACACCGATAACGGCGCGCCCTTTGCCAGCCGGGCTCCGGGAGGCCTCAGCCGGTTGTCCATGCGCTGGGTCCGGTTAGGAATCGTCGCCCAACGAAGCCGTCCCGCATCGCCGCAGGACAACGGCCGGCATGAGCGCATGCATCGCACACTCAAGCAGGAAACGCTACGCCCGCCGGAGCGTAATCCGCGTCGGCAACAGGACGCGTTTCATGCTTGGCAGAAAATCTATAACCACGAGCGGCCGCATGAATCGCTCGACTATCGGACGCCGGCGAGTTGCTACGCGCGCTCCCTGCGGGCGTTTCCGCGGCGCGTGCCGGAGGTGGAATACGACGCCGACGTCCACGTGCGGCGGATCTCACAAAAGGGCGAGATGCGATGGAACGGCCAGCGCACGTTTGTCAGCGAGACTTTCGCGTATGAATATCTCGGGCTGCGGGCGAGTGACGATCGCTACTACGAAGTGTTGTACGGCCCGCTGGTGATCGGCTGGTTCGACACCTTCCGCCCCCGCTTTCATCGGCAGTTGCCGCGTCAGCTGCGGACCCAACAGGCCTGAGGAAATGACGGGCGGTGGAAAGCGTGGAAATCCAAACAGCGGATTTCCACTCTTCCCACCGCCCTTGGAAATCGCCACGGCGATTCCCACATTCCCACAGGCCCGACGATCCCGTTTATACTCACCAAAGGCGACCAAACACCTCTCCGAAAAGTGTCACCCATGTCGCCGGGCTAAAGTGTTACCTATGTCCCCGGCCGTACATAGGAGACACAGAACCCCGATAGTTATGGAGGGGGGTCTGTGAGGCGCCGAAGACCGCTCCTGCAGGTCGCGGCTCTGAAAACGTACTCATTTTCTATTTCTTCTGGGCGTAAGGACCGACCTCGGGCTTGCCCTGGGTGTCCTTCAGCGGCCCAAGCTCGGCCGCGACGCCGCGCAGAATGGCAGCCGTCTCACTGGCATTCTGGAAACAGGTGAAATCCGGGCGATCGCGCCATGCGAATGGACCGCATAGCCGCTTTCCAGCGCCCAGCGCGCCGTCGTGCACGATATTGATCAGCCGTTCATAATCGGGCGTGCCCTGCTTGTAGCCCGAGAAATTACCCAGATCTCCGCTGGCGGCGAAAATCGCGGTCACGCCTGGAATCGCGGCGATTTCGCGAGCCGCAGCCGCACCATCCAGCGTCTCGATCATCTCGATCAGCACGACATTCTCATTGATGGTATTGCGATATCCGCCCGGCACGCTGCCCCACATATCGGGATCGAAAGCCTGCCCGCCGCCCTGGCTGCGCTTGCCCAGCGGCGGGAACATGGTCCAATCGCGCGCCGCCTTCCCCTCTTCGACAGAGCGCACGGTGGGGATCACGATCACCAGCGCGCCCATATCCATCGCATGCTGGATTTCCCGTTCGTCCGTATAGGCGACGCGCACGCCCGGCACTGCCTTGGCATGAGGACACGCTTTCCACATGCGGCCTACGGCCTCCCAGTCGCGGGCGCTGTGCTGCATTTCGGTCCAGATAAAATCGTAGCCGGCGTTCGCCATCGCGCAGTAAGTTTCCGGACTGTCCGAGCTGAAGAACGTGCCGCCGGTCACCTTCTCGCCCTTCATCATCTTGACCATCACCGGATTCCAGATCTTCGAGTTAGCCGGCGCGTCGTAAGCGGGCCCGTATTTCCATTTCGAAGGATCGAGAATTCCCTGATTGACGGCCCCCGGAGGCGCGGACGTAATGGCTCCGGAGTCCTTGCCGGCGGGCGCGGCGAGAGGAAATTTCAATTTTCCTGCATCCGGATTATTCGCGTAAGGATCGGCCGTGGGTGGCGGAGTCTGCGCCATTACGAGTCCCGCGGCAAGGGCTAAGACTGAAAATCGAAGATCCATATCGAACGAGTATATCTCGCAAGTGGGGCAGGTTCCCGACCTGCCGTCCCGCGCCGCCATGCGTTCAAGTTGACCGCTCGGGAGCGGTCTTTTAATAGTGTTTTTCATCATGACCATCATGGTGAAGTAACACCCCGGCTCTTAGGAGCGAACTCGCGAGCGTGTAGTCCGTCCGTGTCTACCGCACTAAACTAATACCCGTCGCCTTTTCAGAGCCGCGACCACAGGGAGCGATCCTCCGCAGCGACCTACCGTCCCGATGGGATTGATTCCTCGATTCATCTGGAGTACCACTGAGTGGAGGTTCCTATGATCAACTTCGTCATGTGCATCGTTCTGATCCTGTTCGCGGGTAGCAGCCAGAATCTTTCCGGTAAGTGGGAAGTGCAGGTCGAAGGCTATGGCGCGCCGCGCACTCAGAAGTTCGATTTCAAGCAGAAGGGTGAAGAGCTTTCGGGCGTTTACGCCGGCAAATTCGGCGAATCGAAGATCAGCGGCACGGTGAAAGACTCCGCCGTCGAGTTCGAGATGCGCGTCATTGAGGACGGCCGTATTCTAATGGTCCACTACACCGGAGTCGCCGCGGACGATGGAATTAAGGGAACGGTCACATTTGGCGACGCCGGCAAAGCCACCTGGGTCGCATCCCGTGGGGCGTCAGCACATAAGAAATAGGCTATCGCTGAATCGAATTGAATTATTTCCCGGCTAACGGGTACGCCAGCGTATCCAGCAGCCACTCGCGATTCGATTGCACGTCATGGTTCAGGCGGCGGCACAACTCTTCGCGGTTTTCGAACAGGCGGTATCCGGCGCGCGGGCGCAGATATCCGCGGGCTTTTGAATCCTGCTCAAACAACTTCTGTTCGCCGATCTCAGCGGCGCGCGCTTCATACCGCTCGCGATTCTCGAGCAGAGCCTTCACGATGAACGGCATCACCATGGAGTAATCCGCCTGCATGCTCTCCGTCGATTGCAGATACGTGTCCTTGTCGACCTTGCCCCACGTCACAGCCTCGCCCGGTGGACACGACGAAAGCGATCCATCGGTAACCGGCGCGCTGACGATCTGCACGTCGAAATTGTAGCCGCGCACGCTTGGGATTCCCAGGATCTGACCCAGAGCGGGCTCCGGCTGGAGATTGTAATTTTTGGGTACGCCTCCGCCCAGCATCAATGTGGCCAGCGCATTCGGCCACTGGTCGAATAGTCCCCAGCGATGATACGCGCAGGCTTCGTAGACCTCGGCATGAAGGTCGAGGTCGAAGGCGTAATCTTCGAGCAGACCCACCTTTTTCATCGCCCACAGCTTCATGGAATTGAGGAACACGCTGCCGTCACCCGGAGCGCCGACAAAAATCGGGATCGCGAGGCGATGGCAGGTGGCGAGCAGCCCTTCCTGGACCCCGTTAGCCTTCTCCTGGGCCGAGAAGAATTCGCCCAGCCGGTTGCGCAGTTCTGTCCCCGTCATTTTGTGCTGAAATTCGGGGCGCAGGAGGACCGCGCTCAAGAAGCGGTCCTGATCGAGCAGCACGTCCTCATCGAATGCCATATCGGTAACCCGGATGGTCCGCTCCTCGCGCAGAGCACCGTCATCGCCCCAGATCGGCGTCTCGAAAATCGGATTCTTGCGTCCGTTCAGGCTGCGATGGCCGTCGTGGTAGCAGACCGCGTCGGTGGTGGATAGGTAGGCCACCCAGCCGGTTTCGAGCAAAGGAATCAGCCACGCCTGATGCTGGCCGGAAACGGTCACGGGGCCGGCGATGGCCAAGGTAAACGGGCATCCCATGCCGATGGCGTGATCGAGGATAGTGTAAATCCGCCGCAGGAACGCTCCGCCGAAGGCAGGGAGGCAGTGGGTGAAAAGCTCGTGCAGGTTGCCGCACTCGTCGACACGTCGAACTTTTACTCGCTTACGTTCGTCAGTATTGTTCATATGGAGTTACTCGAAGCCTTCGAACCTTTCGCCGAGCCGCTACTGATGCTTTTCGAGATCGTGTTCCAGAACGTCCTCGAATTCGTCAAGGGGCGTGCGGAAGACCGCAACGGGTTGACTATCCTCGACCTCCACAATATCCCCAAGTAACTGACGGCGAACTTCGACGCGTTTGCGTTCGTGTGTATGTTGCATATGGTCCTATTCGAAACTCTCGCCGAGCTTTTCCTGGAGTTGCTGCTTGAGCCCTTTAATCTCACGTTCAAGCGCCGAGACTCGAGCTTCGAGCGGCGTCCGAACGACGGCGACCGGTTCACTATCCTCGATCTCCACGGCCCCACCGAGGAGTTGCGCCCACCGCCCTCTGGACGCCCTCGCGACCAGCGGCTCCTCCCTCTTTTCGAGCGTCTCCAGCACCCGCTCGACCTCTTCCAAATCCGTAAAATCGTGCATCCGCTCGGTCCGCCCGCGCAGTTCGCCGACGGTTTGCGGACCCCTCAGCATCAGCACGCACAACAAAGCCATTTCCCGCCGCCCGAGGTTCAGGTTCTCCCCCAGACGGTGGGCGAATTTCTCCACGCGATGGCCCGCTCCGCTGACGCGCATTACAACATGTTTGTTTTTAAGCAGTTCCAGCGCCTGCTCGACGGTTTGTTCGTCATATTGCACTACCGGATCCCGGCTCGATTTTTGATTACACGCATTTTGTAACGAATTCACCGTAAGGGGGTAATACTCTGGCGTGGTGATATCTTTCTCAATCAGCGCTCCCAGGACGCGGATTTCCACCGGATGTAAAGGTTCCACTCTCGTCACCATAACCGAAACACGCTTTCGGAGTCTATCGATTGTCCCCTCAACCCAGGAGAATTTATGAAATTGTTATTGATAGCGCTCGCGGCCGGTTCCGCCTTCGCACAAACTAAATCGCTCGCTTGCGATCAACAGTCGCGGCGGGAATCGCACCAGGTCAACGTTTGCGAAATGCGGGAGCAAACCATCGCCTACGGGGGCAAGCTCACCGTCGATGGTGGGAGAAACGGTGGAGTCTCCGTAAAAGGGTGGGACGGACCCGGCGTTCTGGTCCGCTCCAGGGTGGATGCCTGGGGCCCGGACGAGGGCGCGGCGCAGAGCGTGCTCCCGCAAGTTCATGTGGATTTCTCCGCCGGCGAGTTGCACGCTTCCGGTCCTGAGCATGGAGAAAACCAATGGTTCGCGGTGAGCTTCGAAGTATTCGTTCCGCGAAACGCCGATCTCTCCCTAAAAGCGCATAACGGAGGCATTTCCATCGCCGACGTGCGCGGCAATATTCAATTCGTCACGACCAACGGCGGGGTTCACCTGAACAATCTGGCTGGCGATGTAGAGGGCGAAACCAAGAATGGCGGCCTGAACATCGCCTTGTCGGGCAATCGGTGGGATGGCACAAAGCTGGACGCGCGCACCAAAAACGGCGGCGTAAGTGTCTCGATGCCGCAGAATTATTCGGCGCATTTTGAAACCCAGACCGTGAACGGTCACGTAAACGCGAATTTCGACATGCCTGTGCAGGGAAATTTCAATCAGCGCAACGAGCGCATTAGGAAATTGAGCAGCGACATCGGCGGGGGAGGGCCCACTATCCACGTGGAGACCACCAACGGCGGAGTGAATTTTAAGAAGATCTGAAAAAGGAGAACCTATGAAACTGTTATGGATCACACTGGCGGCTACAACGGTATTCGCGCAGACTAAATCGCTCTCATGCGACAACAACAATAATCGCAACGACCGGCTGGTTTCCTCGTGCGAGATGCGGGAGCAGACCATCGCTTACGGCGGACGCCTGACGGTGGATGGCGGAGTCAATGGCGGCGTCAGCGTGAAGGGCTGGGACCAACCGGGAGTGTTAGTGCGATCGAGAGTGGAGGCCCAGGCGCCGGACGACGCATCGGCGAAGTCGCTGGGATCACAGATCCACGTCGATTGGTCGGCGGGCCAAATAAAAGCCTCAGGACCGGAGATGAATAAAAATCTAAACTGGTCCGTGAGCTATGAAGTCTTCGTGCCCCGCAACGCGGACCTGTCGCTCAAGACGCATAACGGCGGAATCTCCATCGCCGACGTTCGCGGCAGCATCCAGTTCGACGCGCTGAACGGCGGCGTGAATCTGAAAAACCTGGGCGGCGACGTCGAGGGCAAGACTCAGAACGGCGGCTTAAACGTCACGCTGTCCGGCAATCGTTGGGACGGAACGAAGCTGGACGCCCGCACCACAAATGGCGGAGTGAACGTCAACATGCCGCAGAATTATTCGGCGCACTTCGAGACGGCGACGGTGAACGGACATCTGAATCACGATCTGCCGCTGATCGTTCACGGCAACATCAGCGATGTCGGCAAGAAGTTAAGCACCGACCTCGGCGGAGGCGGTCCCACGGTGCATGTGGAGACCACCAACGGCGGCGTTAACGTGAAGAAGATCTAGCGGTCTGCGTCGGAAAATCCTGAATGTTATGTGGCCTACGCGTCCACGCGTGCCGCATCGACATTCGTGTCGATGTGTCTTCCAGGCTCACGGAAACAAAAGCCGAACGTCGACACGACTGTCGACGCGGCACGCGTGGACGCGTACGCCACGTGGAAAGGTAATTCCGCAGAGACGCAAAGAAAGCACCTTTGCGTCTTTTACTTCGTCTCCCGCACCGTCGGATACTTGATCCCGAGCTGCTCCAGGTAGTTGTCGTACTTCGAAGGATCGTAATACATCGTCTTCATTTGAGGACGATATTTGTCCATGATTCCCTTGTTCAGCCAGATGGCCGGAACGTCGCCGTCGCGAATGAAGGTCTTGTACTTGGTCTCCTTCGTCTGAACATTGTTGAAATACTCCCACGCCTTATCGACGATTTCCTGATGCAGCAGAATGTCGAGCATCGTCAGCGCCTGCACCTTCGCCCCCGCCACGACGCCTTTGTGCGCGATCGGCGTCGCCATCGCCACTCCGTTCGCCCAGTTGTGACCGGGACCGCCCGGGATATTCGACGGATAGCTGAGCACCACGGTCGGCACGTTCCAGGAAATGTCTCCGATATCGTCGGAGCCGCCGCCGGTGGGCTGATTCTGCTGCCCGAAGCCTTCATCCTCGCCCGGCCGCCTGCACGCGCGGCGCACGCAGTGGCATGATCTTCGACGGCAGACCATTTACCCGAACTTTCAGCTCCGCCTGCAAGCCTTTGGCGAGCTGCTGATCCGCGTCCGACCACGTCGGCAGACCGACCTTCTTAATGTTCTCGTACATCGTCTCGGCGATGGTCTTATTGAAATGACCCGGCCAGGCTTGGCCCAACAGGCGCTCTGTGTAGGTAGTGTCGGTCATCAGCGCCGCGGCCTTGGCCATGTTCGTTCCGATCTCCCACAGGCGCATGATGTGTTCGTAGTCGGCTTCGCGATAGTAATACCAGACGCTGGCCGTGGGAGGCACCACGTTCGGCTGATCGCCGCCGTTGGTGATGACGTAATGCAAACGCGTTGCGAGGCGGAGATGCTCGCGGCGGAAATTCCAGCCGACGTCCATCAGTTCCACTGCGTCGAGCGCGCTTTTGCCGCGCCACGGAGCGCCGGCCGCATGGGCGCTCTCGCCCTTGAAGTTGTATTCGACCGAGACCAGGCCGTTGCCGGGCGCGGGTCCCCAACCCACTCCGAGATTCGATCCGACGTGCACGAACAGGCAGACATCCACATCTTTGAACAAGCCCGCCTTCACGAAATAAGCCTTGGTCGCGACTTCTTCCTCGGCGACACCGGGCCACAGGCGGATTGTGCCTTTCAGGTGCTCGCGCTCCATGATCTTTTTCACCGCGATCGCCGCGACGATGTTCAGCGGCACACCGGAATTGTGACCTTCGCCGTGGCCCGGCGCGCCCTCGATCATCGGTTCGTGCCAACCCACGCCCGGCTTTTGCGAAGCCTGCGGAATATCGTCGATATCGGAGCCCAGCGAGATCACGGGCTTGCCCGATCCCCACGAGGCGACCCACGCGGTCGGGATGCCCGCCACGCCGCGCTCAATCTTGAAGCCCTCTTTTTCCAATTGGGCGGTGAGGTATTTCGAAGTCTCAAACTCCTGCATCCCGAGTTCGCCGAAACTGAAGACGCTATCCACCATGACCTGCGCCTGTTTCTTCATTCCGTCGATCTGTCCGGCCAGATCGGCCTTGATCGACGCCTCCTTATCGGGAGCGACCTTATTCTGTCCATAAGCGATTTGCGAAAGGGCGACGTGGACCGCGCAGGAAGCAAGCAGCACTGCGAAAGCGGATTTCAACATAGAGGTTAGTGTACCGCCGTTCGGTGATATTCTTCAGGTAGGCATCATGAGATTCGCTGGCGGCCTTTTGTTGATCGCGACGCTTTACGCCTTCCAGCAGCCCTTCAAACAATATCCGGGCATCGAGCATTTCACTTATCCGCTGCCTCCCGATTATCAGGAGAAAACCGAATTCGCGTTCGCGCGCATGATGTATCCGCCGGGGTGGAACAACGGCTACCGCGGCCGCGATGACGACTGGCACACGGGAATTTCGCTCTGGAGCCAGGATTTCCCCGCCGCCGATCGCCATTTCTTGTTGGCCGTACGCCGCCTGTCGCGCGTCCATGCTCGATCCGTCGAGCAGATCGTGAATCTCGACGACGGCGACGAAGTTTACAACTGGCCCTGGCTCTACGCCGTGCAAGTTGGCGAATGGGGAATCACCGACAGTCAAGCCGCCAAACTGCGCGACTACTGCCTGCGCGGCGGATTCTTCATGGCCGACGATTTTCACGGCGCCGAGGAATGGGGCGTGTTTCAGGAATCCATGCACCGCGTGTTTCCGGATCGCCCGATTCTCGACATCGACGACAAAGACGCGATTTTTCACACCGTCTACGATCTGGACGACAAGATTCAGATTCCCGGCCAGGCCCATCTCCGGCTCGGCTATAAAGGCAGAGACGGCGACGGACTGGGCGCCCACTGGCGCGGCATCTTCGACGATCGCGGCCGCGTGATGATCGCGATCTCCTACAACTCCGACATCGGCGACGCGTGGGAATATGCGGACGACCCTTACTATCCCGAAAAATTCTCCGGCCTGGCAATCCGCATCGGGGTGAACTACATCCTCTACTCGATGACGCATTAGTGGCCTGTATCCCCTCCACAACTGTCCGCGTTCGGTGTCGGCGTTGAGGACGAGACCCCTACCGAAACCCGACAGTCATGGAGGGGAAACGAACTCGGTGGGACAGGCCACTAGGCGCGTTCCGAAGGACCGGCGCACCACCAAAGCAAAATACATCCAACGAGGAACAGAGCCAGCGATCCTGCGCTGAGCACAGCAATATCGAGGTCGGGCCTGCCCGATTCCTTCATGTACTTAAACGCGTATTGTCCCCAGTTGTTCAACGCGCCATGAGCGATGGCGGCCAACCAGATGCTCTCCGTGCGGAGCCACAACCAGCCGAGGATCAATCCCGCGGCCATATTTCCCAGTGGAAGGACGAGCGCTAGCTTTGCAGGCGTGACACCGTCGATGTGAAGGATTCCCGAGAGCACGAACGGTACATGCCACAAAGCCCAAATGATCGAGGTGGCCACCACCGCCCGGCGGCGGCCGATCCGATCAATCAACCTCGGAAGGAGCCAGGCTCGCCAGCCGATTTCCTCGAAAAACGCCATAAACGACACAATTACCAGTCCGGCGAAGGCATTGAGCGCAATGTGTCCCACAAGCCCTTGAGTCGTGAGGATGCCCCATCCTCGGGATGCGGGCGCGTGGTAAAGACCGTCCGCCTGCTGTGTTAGCCAGTCCTGCCACTGGATCCCGCCTCCTGGGCCGCCATCAAAGGCAGCATCACAGCATGCAATGCTCCCGGCATCAACAAGAGCGACAAAGGAAGGTAACTCGCCGGAAGTTGATGCCACCGTATTCGAGGCGGCTCCTTCGTCTCAACGTTGACCAGCAGCACTGCGATCGCCGGGAGAAACATGGACGAATATCCCAAACCGATCAGCGGACTTTCGCGTCCGCCAGTGAGCCCGACAATAAGGCTGAGCGCAACGGACAGTCCGTACGCGGTTACGACGAATCCGATGATCGCCCTCATAACTTCATTCTGAGCGCAAAGAACTATCCTGAGAGAGTCTGCCGTGGCAAAGCTAAACGACCAACCCTTCCCCTTCGCCGGAGTCATCTGCCTGCTAATGGGCGGATTGCTCCTGATCTCCGGCGGGTTCAGACTCGGCGGTATTCTGGTTGGCTTCGCGATCCTATGGGCGGCGATCGCGCTATTCCTTAAAATACGCCGCTAAGGTTTTGTGGCGCGAGCTTCAGTCTGTGTTTTGACTCTAGGCAGCCTGTGCCAAATGGAGGCCATGCTGGCGCCTCAACTGTTCCTCGGCCATGAACCAGTCCTGATCGGGCGAGCCTTCGGGACAGCCGCGCGCCAGCCAGAACTGATATGCCAGCAGCGCCGTCCGGCGAGGATCGAAGTAGCTATGTTCTTGAAAGGAATAATTGCGGATCATCAGAATCCTTCTCGAAGGCGGAAGCCTCACAGAAGTATGACGATGCCCGCGGCTAAGGCGTTTGGTGAAAGTCTTAAGAGGGTGCTGAAAAACACACCGCTCCCTTTGGTCACGCCTCTGAAGCACGGCCGCATGTATCAGCAGTCTACCGAGCCGTGACCGCAGGGAGCGGTCTTAACCCTAGCGGAGGAAATATCCTCTTGCCAGTTCCGGCTTCTTCTCCAGAGCCGATACAAAGCAGGTAAGCGCTTCGTCGGTCTTGCCCAACGACTGGAGCACATGACCCAGATTCGACAGAGCTTCCGGGAAATCCGGACGCAGGTCGAGCGCGGACCGGTATAGGCCCGCCGCTTTTTCCGATTGACTGAGCTCTTGCGAAATCAATCCGGCGTTATAGTAAATCTCCGGAGACTTCCCGCCCGCATCGAGCAGCGCCAGGTGATACTTGAGCGCTTTCTCATGATCCGGCCGTTCCAGCGCCGCGACTGCCAGGCCGCTCAACGCGTCGATCGATTTCGGATTCCGCTCCAGCAGCCTGGTCAGCACCTTTTCAGCCTGATCGTATTGGCCGCTGCGGGTGTGCGCAAGGCCCAGATTCATCTCCGCCTCCGGCCATTCGGAACGCCGTTCGATACAGGCTTCGAAGGCGGGAATGCTGCCCGCGTGATCGTCGCGCTGCAGGCGCAGATAGCCTAGCCGGAACCATGCGTTTTCCGCTTCCGGATTCGTTTTCACCAGCTTTGCGTACAGCGATTCAGCCTCGTCGAGCGACCCTTGCCGTTCCACAATCGCCGCGAGTTCCAGTTTCAGATCGGCGCGCTCCGGAGCAGCCTGTACGGCACGCTCGAACGCCGAGCGGGCCCGCGTTAAATCTCCGAGTTCGCGATACACGACTCCAAGATTGATGTGTGCGGAGGCCGCGTCGGGACGGATATTGGCTGCCTGTTTATAGGCATCCGCCGATTCCGGAAGCTTTCCCAGCCGCTGCAGCGCGACACCCAGGTTGAACCAGTGATCGTAAGATTCGGGCGCCAGTTCGGTGAGCCGGGCGGTGTGCTTAGCCGCGCTTTCAAAATCGTCGGTGTCGAAAGATGCCGCTGCGAGTCCCACCAGTCCGGCCAGGGAATCGGGCTGATTGGCGATCAGCCGCTCGCTCCATGCCCAAACGGCGGTGTAATCCTTGCGATGAAGGCCCAGGCTGATCAGATTGGCCAGCGAATCGTTGGCCAGCGGATTCTTCGCGAGGATGCTCTCGTAGAGTGCGATGGCTTCATCGAATTCCCAGAGTAATTGCGAGCCGACCGCCTTTCCGAACAGAGCTTCTTCCGAATCGGGAGCCTGTGCGAGAGCCGCATCGAAGGCTTCTATCGCGCCTTTGCCGTCGTTCAACTGCAGTAGGCATGCTCCTGCCGCGAGCTTGGTTTTCAGATCCTGATCGCCCCGCGCTATCGCCGCGCGAAAGCTTTCGAGCGCCTCCGCATAACGGCCCAGATGCTGCAGGCACAGACCCAGCCGGTAACGGGTCGGGCCATCGTCCGGCAGCGTTTCCGCGAGGTGCGAATAACTGGCGGCGGCGAGGTCGAAACGGCCCAGTTCGGAATTAATATGGCCGCGGGCGGCCTGTATTTCAGCCAGGTCGTTCCCGCTCGCGTCCGCTTCCGCGCGATCCAGTTCTTTCAGCGCCTGTTCCTGTTCACCCTTCAGGTGCAGCGCAACCGCGAGCGCCAAGGACCGGAGCGCCGCGTCGCCGTTTAGCGACTCACGTTCCGCCGTCGCCACGTTCCCCGAATTGGTTTTGATCTTTTGCATGTGTCCCCCGGACTCGATCGGCTCGGGTCCTACTTAAGCATCGGCATAGACCTCTAAGGTCTTCATAGTTTTTTCGAAGAGTTACCGAAAAACGTTTCGCACCTCGCGTGGTACCCCCAAATTAGCGGGGCAATGACCCTAAACGCGGCCAACTGGTGGCGGCCGGAAGAACCGGACCGCGCCGCGCGGGCAGGAATTTCATAGCTGGACCATCCTGCGAAACCGGAACACGGATCTCCCACCTAACCGATGGCGCACCCCGTCCGATTTTCGCCTCGACGGATGGCGCGTCCGTGATACCCGGCAAGTTGACCGAACCGACTGAAGGTAAATCCACTTCCGCGAAGGGACCGCTGCCGGCGGGCGTGGCGGAATCGGCTCCCATCCATCCGATCGGGTGATAAGGAGCGTCCGCAAGCGATGGGTTGGGCGCCTTCTCAAGGGCCGGCTTAATTAATTGTGCCGAACCAGGAAGGGCTTCAAGCGTGAAAGCTTGCTGTTCGGTCTCTCCCGCAATCGAGACTTCGAGGGAACGGGCACAGGCTTGATTTTTCCAGGCCCTGGGGGAAAGCGGAGCGTGGCCGGTTACAGCCGCCAGCACCGGTCGCCAGCCCAATTCCAGTGGGCCTGCGTGCGGATTGACGAACGCCGCTTCGCAGCTCAACGGAGCTGTTTCGAGGGCGGCAACGTAAGCCGCCGTACTTAAGGATCTTGTCTCCCGGGTGCCCTGGATTCGCCCCGCCTCGCGGACCAGTGGAAATTCCGACGCGTGGAAGCCGTTAGGCTCGGTTCCACGATGGCTGATGTCGAGCGCGGCTGGCGTCAAGCCCATTAAGCCGCTGCCAACGTGCCATTCACTTCGATGAAAGTGCGGTTTCCCGGCGAATTCACCTCTCGAAAAAGTGGGAGCCTGGATACCGGACTCGGGCACCGGAGTTTCGAAAAGGCTCGCCGGCCCCGGCCGCTCTTCAAATAGGGACGCCGCCAAATAGGGGAGCCGCGGGATCACTTCGGTGACTGTCACAGCCTGCTTCGCAACCGTAGCAGGTTCGCTGACCGGCTGGGTCACCTCGGGTAGCAACGCCTCTGGAACTGCGACGGGCTCGCACTCCGAACTACTGTTCTGCAAATAGAGATTGAGCACGTCGGCGGCAACTTCTAAGTCGTGAACGGGAAAGGACGGAGGTGCCGGCGATAGGTTCGCCGCCGGCTCCTCGGCCATAGGCGGCGCCGGAGCTGGAGGATACGCCGGAAGCGGCGGCCTGGCGAATGCCGCGTAGGGCGGATCAACGGGAAGAGGCACCGGAACAGGCGCTGAGTGCACCGGCTCCTCGATCGCCGCGGGTGGTTCTTCCCGCGGTGTCAGAATGAGTGGCGCTCTGGGGGCATCCGCGACCGATATACCCATCAGCCGCGCAATGTCGTTCTTCGACATCTGGAGCTGGTACGCATCGAAATGCTCGGGAGTACAGAAACTGTCTCCCTTCGCCAATTTCAGCAGGCTCAGCTTTTTGTCACAATACAGGCAGCGCATTTGAGATACGTCACTGTCTGTATCGGCTGTAGCCCGGATTTTCAGTAGCGCGGCTACTTCAGGTAGCGGTCGAAGAAGCCCATCATGCGCTTGTCGGCCCGCTCCGCGTCCGCGCCCTTGAAGCCGTGGTCGGCCCCTTCGATGCCCTCCAGCTCCGCCTCGACTCCCGCGGCCAGCAGCCGATCGACGATCCAGACCGATTGTTCATAGTTCACATAGCGGTCCTTCGTGCCCTGAATGGCCAGAGTCGGCGCCGCGTCCGGAGTCACCCAGTTCAACGGGCTCGCGCGCAGGTGCATCGCTCTGGCATGCGCGACATCGCCGCCCAGAAACAGCGGCAGCACTTCCGCGGCATCGACGCTCCGTCCGTAAGATTTCGTAAGGTCGGACGGGCCGTAATAATCGACCACGACGGAGACTCGCGACGATTGCTCCCGATTCGGCCCGTCGCCTTCAAACTCCGGCACATTTCCGGTTACGCCCAGAAAAAGCGCCAGATGGCCGCCCGCGGAACCGCCCATCACACCGATTTTTTCCGGATCGATGCCCAGGCGCGTCGCGTTGGCCCGCAGATACCGCACCGCCGCCTTGACGTCATGAACTGCGGCCGGGAAAGGCGCTGCGGGAGCCAGCCGGTAATCGGCAGTCGCGCAGACGTAGCCCCGCTGGGCCAGCGTCACACAGGTCGCCTGGTAGCCTTTGCGGGAGCCGGCGCGGAATCCTCCGCCATGAATCGCCAGAATCGCAGGCCGGCGGCCCGGCTCCCGGGGACGTACGACGTCCATCACCTGCTGCGGATCGGCCGTTGCGTACGCGACTCCGGTCTCAGACAAAAGATTGGCGGGGACGGTCTGCGCGAACGCTGTGCTCCAAAGCAACGGGATTAGAAAAAGGGTGGTTTTCATGGCGGCTCAAAATGATGATAGCTGGTAGAATGTGGACGTGGCATACCCTGAACACTTTATTGCACCCATGCGGGCCGAATTGACGCAATTCGGCGTGGAAGAGACCCGGACGCCGGAGGCTGTCGATCGGCTGCTGGCAATGGACGGGACCGTCATGATGGTGGTCAACTCCATTTGCGGATGCGCGGCGGGACGAGCCCGGCCGGCAGTGGGAATCGCTCTCCAGCATTCCGTGAAACCGTCGAAATCGGCCACCGTATTCGCGGGCGGAGATGAAGCGGCGGTAGCGCATGTGCGCGCGCTGCTGAAGGATTACCCGCCTTCGTCGCCTTCGATCGCCTTGTTCCGGGACGGCAAACCGGTCCACATGATCCATCGCCACGAAATTGAACGGCGCGACGCCCAACAAATCGCCGCGCTGCTGACCGAGGCCTTCGACAAATTCTGCGTCCCGGCTGCTCCTAGAGCGTAATCGCCGATGCCGAACCGGAGAGTGCTGATGGCGGGCCTGGCCGCTTTGGCCCTCCTCATCTGTTACGCGTCCACCTTACGAGGCATGTTCGAGCAATGGTCGAACGACGAAGATATGTCTCACGGGTTCGCCGTGCCTCTGGTGATCGGCTGGATCGTTTGGAGAGAGCGCGCACGCTGGCTGGCGCTTCCCGTTTCCCCCACCTGGTGGGGATTTCCATTGCTGGCGGGCGCGGCCGCCATGCACGCCATTTCCTCGCTCGGTCTGGGACTCTTCGCCAGCTCCGTGGCATTTCTGGTTTCGATCGTGGGAGCGATCCTATGCCTGGGAGGCTTCGGATTCCTGCGCGTGTGGGCGTTCCCGATCGCGCTCTCGCTTTTCATGCTGCCGAAGCTCGCGATTGTCTATAACAAAACCACGCTACCGCTTCAATTGCTGTCCAGTCGCCTCGCGACCGGCGTCCTATCCGGCTTGGGGTTCAAAGTACTCCGCCAGGGCGTGATTCTCGACGTGGGGGGACACCAGGTCTCGGTCGTAGAGGCGTGCAGCGGCGTCCGCTATTTGCTCTCGCTGGCCTTTATCTCGGTGGTATTCGCGTACCTGGCCGACGTGAAATCCTGGATGAGGTGGGCGTTGTTGGTGGCCGCGGTACCCATCGCCATTGTGGCCAACGCGGTTCGCGTCGCCGTGTCGGCCGCCGTTCCCGCCCTCGATTCCGGCACTCCACACGAGGTTGCCGGCGCCTGCGTCTTCGTTCTTTGTCTGGTCCTCATTTTTCTTACCCAGCGGCTGTTCGATTCGCTATATTCCTGGAGCCATGACCGAATCTAAGATCATCCTCGTGCCCGTTCTCCTCGCCTCCCAGGCGCTGTTTGTACATTGGACCAGTACATTTGAGCGGCCTCCGGCCAAACCCGACCTGACGCATTTTCCAGCTCAGATCGGTCCCTGGGAGCGTTCGAACGATATCCCCGTGGACTCCGCCACCCAGGCGCAGCTCGGCGCGGACCGCCTAATGAACTCCAACTACATGCGGCAGCCGAGCGGAGAATTCGCGAACGTCTTTGTGGCGTGGTTTCAGTCCCAGCGATCCGGCACCAGCCAGCCGCATTCCCCGCAGGTATGCTTGCCTGCGTCCGGCTGGGTGCCGGAGTCCAACGGATTGATCGATATCGACACCAGCGCGGGGAAGATCACAGTGAACAAGTACGTGATCGTCCGGGGCACGGAGCGGATCGTGGTGTTGTATTGGTATCAGACGCCGGCACGAGTGGTGGCGGGAGAGTTGGCCGCGAAATTCTGGCTGATGTTGGACGCGGTCCGGGACCGGCGCACGGATACTTCTATTGTGAGGGTGACAACCTGGGCGAAAGGCTCGGACCTATCCGCCGCAACAACCGACGCTACAGACATCTCTAAACGGTTGTACCCGTTGCTCCGCGAGACTTTCCCACGGTAACAACGGGTACAAGAAAGAGACACTTACGTTTGCGGCTTTAGTTCACACGAGTGAACTTGTTCTTGGCGAACAAGAACATCGCCCCTGCGACCAGGCCGATCAACAACGCGATCGAGCTCGGCGCCGGAACGCCCGCCGTACCGCTGATCTGAGCCGCCGTCAAAGCGCCTTCGAGACCAAACCAAGAGGTTCGCCGGCTCAGATGTTGTTGAAATATTGCTGAACGAGGTGGCCGTGAGACTCAGGTAATTCGCACCGTTCGCGCTTCCCTGGAAGGCGACGCCCAGACATTGTGCAGCCGTGGCCCTGCAACCTACGACTGGATTCCCTTGTAGGGCAGGCTGGCAGCCTGCGGCCCGATTGGCAACCGGCCTCTTCGATTTCTTTGCTCCGTTCTTCGCCTGCGTGAGACAAGCCTTCGCGCGAACTCCGTTCTGCCCCACTCGTGGCAGGCAACCAAGTCTGCCAAACGGCCACCCACCAATCTCCCGTACAATGGATCAATTGCTGTACGAAAAACCGCAGGGTGCCGATTGGTAACTTGGAGTAAATGATTGCACCCTAACGTTAGCGGGTTACGTCTCGTGTATTTGCGTCCGAACATTCAACTGCTCCATGTGTTTCTGTTCCTGCTGACGATGCTGGCAAGCGCGGCGACCCCGCCTGCCGCTCCCACTTTTAATAAAGATATTTTGCCCATTCTCCAGACTCGCTGTCAGCCCTGCCACCGTCCCGGCGAGATCGGACCCATGCCGCTGATCACTTATGAGCAAACGCGCCCCTGGGCCAAAGCCATCGCCGAAGCTGTGAAGACCGCGAAGATGCCCCCCTGGTTCGCCGACAAATGCTGCGGCCAATTTTCCACCGAGCATATCCTCAAACCTGAAGAGATCGCCGCCATCGAGGCCTGGGTCAGCGCCGGCTCGCTCGAAGGGAAGAAGAAGGAAGCGCCGCGTCCCCTGCCTTGGACCAACGACTGGAAGATCGACGGCCCCAGCGTGGTCGTCAGCCTTCCCCGCCCATTCGAAGTGCCCGCGAACAGCAAGATCGACTATCAATACGTGATTCTCCCCGTCGACTTGGCCGAGGACAAATGGGCCAGCGCCGTCGAGATCCACCCCAGCGATCGCAGTATCGTGCATCACGCCGTCCTGTACGTGCGGACCAAGGAATCCACGTGGCTGCGCAAAGTCCCCCGGCTGACCATGTACGCTCCCACGCCCGGATCGATGACTCCGGATGAAATATCGCAGCAGGCCTCCACCGATATCCTGGCCGTTTATACGCCGGGCAGCCCTGCCGCAATCTGGCCGGAAGGCATGGGCAAGAAACTCCCGGCCGGGTCGGACCTGGTCCTGCAGCTCCATTACATTTCGAAGAAAACCAGCGCCACCGATCGCACCGCGGTCGGGATTAATTTTCTAAAAGAGCGCCCCGCGCGCCGCGTTCTGACGCTGCAGATGGAAAACCGCGCCATCGTGATTCCGCCCGGCGCAGCAGATTATCACGCCGCCGTCTCCGGCTCCATGCCGCGCGACGCCCAACTGATCAGCATGTTCCCGCACATGCACCTCCGCGGCGCCGCCTTCGAATATTCCATCGTGCAGCCCGACGGCGGGATCGAAACACTGCTGCGAGTAAAACCGTACGACTACTTCTGGCAGCAAAGCTATCCCCTAAAGACTCCCCGCCTGCTGCCCAAGGGCACCAAGCTCCAGTGGACAGCCTGGTACGACAACTCCGCCAACAATCCCCATAACCCCGATCCTAAAGCCGAGGTCCATTGGGGCGAGCAGAGCTGGGAAGAAATGATGGTCGGCTTCTTCGACGTAGCAGTAGAAGCGAACGTAGACAAAGCCGGCTTCTTCAGCTCGCTGAATCCGTAGACCGCAAACGACGCAAGGCATCCTCGCACTCCGAGCACAACGATGGCAGATTAATCTGCACGATATCCCAAAGCCGGTCCTCGCGGATAGCGTCGTATTCATGCCGCAGACGATTGCCCAGCGCTCTTATCTCGTTCCATGGTTGGCCCGGCACGAGAATGAAAGCCAGATCGCCTAGTTTTGCGGCCGCTTCGCTGATCGGTTCCAGACAACGCTCGACTGCGTCGTAAGTCTTGTCGTCTTGGCCGAACGTTGCTTCGTTCATGCCAGCCGTATAGCGCTGAATGGCCTGCGCGTTTTCGATAATGTCTTCTAACCGGCGGGCGGGCTGTTCAGAAGGCAAGGACCCGGTCCCTGTCGATTTCAGTTTGGAAGCGCTTCTTGCGCACCGGCTCCTCGACGACATCCACTCGGCAGCCCAGAATGCTTGCAAGTTGCCGTTCGAGCTGGCTCAAACGATTGAAATAATGAAGGCCCCGCGTCGAGAAATTCTCGCCTAAGCGCACCGCGAGATCGACGTCATTCGCGGGAACTTCCCCTCGTGCGACTGATCCAAATACCGACGCGCTTAAAACACCTGCCTCGCGCAATTCCTCTTCATGCTCCTTCAAGGCGGCTATAACTTGAGCGCGTTCCATGGATCCAATCTTGCACAACTCCAATTCGCAAGCAAGCGACTATTCCCTCTTAAAAAACTCCACCGGCGCAATCGAAGTAATCTTCCACTTCTTCCCCCGCCTCTCGATCGTACACTTCACCACCGCCCTCTTCGGCCGCTCCCCTTCGAACTGCAGCAACCAGTCGAGATCCAGCGTCCGCTTCCGATCGTCCCCCTGCTGATTCACAAACTCGATCGTCGTCGAGACTTCCCCTGCCCCCACCATCGCCTCAATCTGGCCGCTGAACTCCGCATAACCCGGCATCGATTTGTCGAAATGATCGAGAAACTCGGTAGCGCGCCGCGGCCTGGGAAGCTCTTTATCGTTATTCAACTCCCGATCCGCGTCCGCCAGCGCCGTCGCCACCGACCGGAAAAAATCAATGACGTCCTTCGGTGGATCCTCAAACGCCAGCACCGTAAGCAGCAGTAGAGCGACGCCCATATCAAGTCCGGTAGCTAGCGTTAATCCTGATGTACTCTTCCGTGAAATCACACGTCCAGAATCGCGCGCGGCCCCGCCCCCGCCCGCGAATCGTGAACTTCACCACGCACTCCGGCGAGTCGAGCTTCTCTTTCAACTCATCTTCCGAAAACTCCGCCGCGACTCCACCCCGGCACACCGCGATCCCTTGAAAATCGATGTCCACCCTCCGCGGATCGAACGCGATTCCCGCATTCCCCGCCGCCGATAAAATTCGGCCCCAGTTCGGATCGGACCCCGCGATCGCCGTCTTCACCAGCGGCGAATTCGCAATCGAGCGCGCAATCTTCTCCGCCGCCCGCTCGCTGGTCGCGCCTTCCACATCGATGGTGACCAGCTTCTTCGCCCCTTCGCCATCCTTCACGATCTGCCGAGCCAGCGATTCCAGCACCTCCGTCAGCGCCCCCTCGAACGCCGTCACTCGAGGCCGCACGCCCGACGCTCCATTCGCCAGCACCGCCAGCGTGTCGTTGGTCGACGTGTCTCCGTCCACCGATATCCGATTGAACGTTTTCTCCGAGGCACGTTTCAGCGCAATCCGCAGCGCGTCCGGCGCGATCACTGCATCCGTCATCACGAACCCCAGCGTCGTCGCCATCCTAGGCTGAATCATCCCGGACCCCTTCGTCATTCCCGCGATCCGCGAGCCTTTTACTTGAGCAAAAGCCGTCTTCATCACCAGGTCCGTAGTGAGAATCGCCCGCGCCGCATCCTCGAACCGGTCCGCGCTCAACCCGGCCACCAGACCGGGCAGCGCATCGATAATCAGCCGGCCGTCCAGCTCCACCCCGATCACTCCGGTCGACGCCGGCAGCACCTCTTCCGACTTCGCCCCGATCGCCTTCGCCGCCGCCCGCGACGTCTCGATCGCTACCTGCACGCTGGTCTTCGTGGCGCAATTCGCGTTCCCCGCGTTCACCAGAATCCCGCGCATCCGCCCTCGCGCCGCCCGAACATTCTTGCGCGCTACTTCCACCGGACCCGCCGCCACCCGGTTCTGCGTGAACACCGCCGCAGCCGTCGCCCGCGTGTCCGAAACGATCAGCGCCAAGTCGTCCTTCATCACCTTGCGAATCCCGGCAAACGCCGCCGAGTATCGGAACCCCAGCGGAAGATTTGCATCAAAGTGACTCATGCGAGAACCTCGCCCGGCGCCAGAGAAAATCCGTTCAGGAACGCCGCCGCCGCCATTCTCTTTTTTCCCGCCAACTGGACCTCCAACAATTCAATCGCCCCGCCCCCGCACCCCGCAAACAACCGCTTCCCGTCCGCGATCACCGCGCCCGCCGCCATGTCCCGATCCGCCAACGCCCCTCGCCAAACATGAAATCTCTGGCCGCGCAAAAAGCCGTAAGCCCCCGGCCACGGCTGAAATCCCCGAGCCCGATTCAAAATCTCCCGCCCCGTCATCTTCCAATCGATATGCCCGTCTTCGCGTTTCAAAATCGGAGCGAGCGTAGCCTGCGAATTGTCCTGCGCCTCCGGCACAATCGTCCCCAACTCCGCCAGCGTCCGCACCAATAAATCCGCACCCGCCGGAGCCATCCTCGCCCCCAGCTCCACCGCCGTCTCTTGCTCGCCGATCTCCGTCTCCCACTTCAGCAGCATCGCCCCCGTATCCAGCCCCGCGTCGATCCTCATCGTCGTCACGCCGGTAGTCTTCTCGCCCCGCGCAATCGCCCATTGAATCGGAGCCGCCCCCCGGTACTTCGGCAACAGCGACCCGTGAACATTGATAATCCCCAGCGGAGGAATGTCGAGAATCGACTGCGGAATAATCTGTCCGTAACCCACCACCACCATCGCGTCCGGAGCCATCCCGCGCAGTTGCTCCACCACTTCAGGGCGCCTGACCCGCTCCGGCTGATGCACCGCAAGCCCCAGCCGCAGCGCCGCCTCCTTCACAGGAGACATCGCGTCCTTCTGCCCGCGTCCTTTAGGACGATCCGGCTGCGTGAACACCCCCACCACCTCGTGGCCCGCCGAAACCAATCGCTCGAGCGAAGGCACTGCGAAAGCGGGAGTGCCTAGGTAAACGAGCCTCATCCCCACTCGCCGGCTTTTTGCAATTTCCGAATCTTGCGCCGAATGAGATCCCTCTTCAGCGGACTCACATGACTGATATACAGCGTCCCGTTCAAATGATCGGTCTCGTGTTGAAACGCGCGCGCCAGCAAATCCTCACCCACCATCTCGAACTCTTTGCCCGTCGCGTCCTTCGCCCGCACCGTGACTTTCTGTGCCCGCGTCACGGGCTCGCGAAACGTCGGAATGCTCAAGCAGCCCTCCTCGCCCGTCTGCGACCCTTCCTTCGCCACGATCTCCGGATTAATGAGGACGATCTTCTGCGCCGGATCCTCCCCCGTAGTCACGTCGATCACCGCGATCCTCTTGCCGACGCCGATCTGCGGAGCCGCGAGGCCAACCCCGCGCGCCGCGTACATCGAATCGAACATGTCGTCGACCAGCTTGTGCAGCTCCGGCGTGTCGAACTCCGTGATCGCTTCAGCGTGCTGCTCCAGCACCGGTTGGCCATACTTCGTGATGGGATGAGTCATCAGAAATTCTTCGCCCTTTTCTCAATTTTTTGTGCTATTCGCACCCCTCCATAACTGTCGGGGTTCTGTCGGCATTCTCGAAAGTCATCGAGGGGATACAGGGCACCCCGACAGCCATCGAGAGGATACAGGCCACCAGCCCCAACCGCACCCCGACAGCCATCGAGAGGATACAGGCCACCAGTCCCAACCGCACCCCGACAGTCATGGAGAGGATACAGGCCACCAATCCCAACCGCACCCCGACAGTCATCGAGAGGATACAGGCCACCAATCCCAACCGCACCCCGACAGCCATGGAGAGGATACAGGCCACCAGCCCCAACCGCACCCGGACAGCCATCGAGAGGATACAGGCCACCAGTCCCAACCGAACCCCGACAGTCATGGAGGGGTCCTACATACATCAAAAGTTCTTCACCTGTTCCAGATATCCTTCAAAATTTCGCTTCATCTCCTTCAGCGAATCTCCGCCAAACTTTTCGATGGCCGCGCCTGCCAGCACAATCGCCACCATCGCCTCGCCGATCACACCCGCCGCCGGAACCACCGCCACATCGCTCCGTTCATACGCCGCCAGCGCCGTCTCTCTCGTGATCAGATCCACGCTTTCGAGAGGACGCCGCAAAGTCGAGATCGGTTTCAACAGCCCCCTCACCACAATGTCCTGCCCGTTCGTCATCCCGCCTTCCAACCCGCCCGCCCGATTCGCTCCGCGCGTGAATCTCCGCTCCTCGCGCTGGTAGCGAATCGCGTCCTGCACTTTCGATCCGAACGACGCCGCTCCATCGGCCGCGAATCCCACTTCTACTCCCTTCACCGCCTGCATCGATACAATCGCCTGCGCCAGCTTCCCGTCCAGGCGCGTGTCCCATGCGATGTGCGATCCCAATCCCGTCGGCACCCCGTGCGCCACTACTTCGAACACGCCGCCCACCGTGTCTCCCGTGCGATACGCCTCATCCACCACGGCTTTCATGCGCTGCTCGGCTTCCGCGTCCACGCATCCCAGCAGGACCTCGTCGCGCTTGCTCAGCTCAACTAACTCTTCCCACTCCGCCGCCCGATCGAGGCGCTCTCCGCCTACCGCGATCACGTGGCTCAATACCTGAATCCCCAGCTCGGCAAGCAGCGCCTTCGCCAGCGCCCCCACCGCTACCCGAGCGGTTGTCTCCCGCGCGCTGGCCCGTTCGAGAATGTACCGGGCATCTTGAAAGTCGTATTTAATCGCACCCGCTAAATCCGCATGTCCCGGCCGTGGACGAGTGACCGGCTTACTCTGCCCGCCCTCCATCTCTTCCACCGGCAGCACGTGCGCCCAATTCTTCCAGTCCTTGTTTTCGATCAGAACCGCGATCGGCGATCCGATCGTCTTAGAATGCCGCACCCCGCTTACGATGTGAGCCCGGTCCGTCTCGATCTTCATCCGCCCGCCGCGCCCGAACCCCTGCTGCCGCCGCCACAGGTCGCGATCGATGGCCGGCAGAGAAATCGGAATCCCCGCAGGCATCCCCGTAACCGTAGCCACCAGGCACTCCCCGTGCGATTCCCCTGCCGTTTCAAATCTAAACATTCAACCCATCAGTCTAACAAGGAGCCAGTAGCCAGTAGCCATTAGCCATTAGCCATTAGCCAGAATACGCTTCTCCTGCGTACCTGCCACTTCTTGTAAACTATTCCCATGTTGACCCACACCATTCCGACCGTCCGCCGAGCGCTGTGCCTACTGGCTACTGGCTCCTGGCTCCTGGCTACTTCTTCCGCCGCTACCAAGCCCGTAACCGTCAATTTGAAAGATGCCAAAGGAACCAGCGTCGGCACCGCCGTCATCTCCGAGGTGAAAGGAGGCACCGGCGTCAGCATCAAGTTGAACGTCATGAACCTCACCCCCGGCGATCACGCCATCCATATTCACCAGAACCCGGCCTGCGAAGCCCCCTTCACTACCGCCGGTCCGCACTTCAATCCCGACAAGAAACAGCACGGCCTCGATAATCCCGCCGGACACCATGCCGGCGACATGCCGAACTTCACCGTCGATGCCAAGGGCAAGTCGAAGAAAGTCGTTACCGATAGCAGCGTCACCATGGCCGATGGCGACCACTCCGTATTTGGCCACGCCCTGGTCATCCACGCCAAAGCCGACGACATGAAAACCGACCCCGCCGGTAACGCCGGCGACCGCATAGCCTGCGGCGTAATCGCGAAATAGTGGGGCAGGTCCCCGACCTGCCGCCGATCCGTCCGCGCGCTCCTTACCGAGCCGCGACCACAGGGAGCGGTCCCAGCAATTGATGCAGTGATACTCTGAAAAGCCATGAAGAAGCTCGCAATCCTAACCCTGTCCCTGATCGCCCTCTCCGCCTGCAACCGCGACAAAAAACGCGTCATCGCCGTCATCCCGAAAGGCAACGCCCACCTGTTCTGGCAGTCCGTCCACGCCGGAGCCGTCTCGACCAGCCGCGAGACCAACGTCGATATCATCTGGAACGGACCCGCCTCGGAAACCGATTACACCGGACAGCTCAAAGTCGTCGACGCCATGATCAATCGCCGCGTCGACGCCATCTGCCTCGCCCCCATCGATAGCAAGGCCATGGTCGGCGTAGTCGAGCGAGCCGCCGCTGAAGGCATCCCCGTCATCATCTTCGACTCCGGCATCGATACCGATAAATTCGTAGCCCAGGTCGCTACCGACAACTATCACGCCGGCGAAATGGGAGCCGAGCGACTCGCCAAACTTCTCGATGGCAAAGGCAAAGTCGCCATCCTCGCCAACATGCCCGGCTCCGCCTCCACCGTCGCCCGTGAATCCGGCTTTGAGGATTCCATGAAGAAGAACTATCCCGGCATCACCGTCGTCGAAAAGCAGTTCGGCAACGCCGAGGTCGCCAGCTCCCTCACCAAAGCCGAGAATATTCTCACCGGCCATCCCGATCTCGACGGCATCTTCGCCTCGAATGAATCGAGCTCCATGGGCTTTGCCCAGGCATTGCGCGATCGCAAATCGCGGCCGAAGATGGTTGGTTTCGATTGGAGCCCCAGCCTGCTCGACGACGTGAAGAACGGCGTCATCGACTCGCTGGTGGTTCAGAACCCCTTCAAGATGGGTCAGGAAGCGGTGCGTCTGGCGGTGGAGAAGTTGGATGGAAAGACGATCGTGAAAATGAATGCCCTGGCGCCGAAGTTAATCGATCGGGAAAATCTGGCAAGTCCCGAAGTTCAGGCGCAAGTCAATCCGGATTTGAAGAAATACCTGGGAAATTAGCTGCCGCTGCCGCCGGCGCTGGCGTTATAACACGAGACGATTTTCGAAAAAATTGAGCTGACAGAGGGCATCAGTGTCGTTGGAAGAAATCCCGCCACAGTCACTGCAATCGCAGCAGCCAGTAAAGCGTATTCAATCATGTCCTGGCCCCCGATGTCTTTCCAGGCCCGATATGCGGCGTAGTAAATTCTGACCATGGGACTAGCCCTTTCTGCTATCCAAAGTACCGTAAATGGCCGCTCCAAACAAGGAGAATTTAGCCGTAGCGTATATCAGGGGAAAGACCTTATTAGTACTGGCTAAGCAGTTTACGCAGAAGTACAACCGCCTTTCCCCTTAGAACTTCCTTAGTACAAGTACCACCCTCCAGTGAAATCACTAGCCGTTCTGGCTACTGGCTCCTGGCTACATCTTCCCTAAGGATTCACCTGCGCCGGATACCTCACCACCGTAAACCCACTCAGAAACACATTATCGCCCCCGACTCCCGACATCTGCCCCTGGAAAGCAATCGTCAAACTCTGGGTCGTATCCAGGCTGGCCAACCCCATCACGGTCGCAAACGCCAGGCTGCTGCCCCAGCTCTGTCCACTCCAAGGTTGCGATCCCGAGTTGATCGCAAACTCCAGCGTCCCCGCAAACGCGGTGTCCCCAGCCGCATTGGTCCGCGAAAGAACAGGAGCGCCCCCCCATCCCACCTGCGGCGTGAAGCCCGTGGTGGTGCCGTGATGAACAAAGTGGAACCGCACTTCCACGCGATCGCCTGACCCCAGCAGCCCTGCCGGCAGCGTACATGTCCCCAGCGTGGTCGCAGTCGTGGCCGATGTGGTGGTCCCCACCGCGCTGCAGACCACCTGCGGCGAAGTCAGAGATCCCAGTGGATTGCTCGGATTCCCATAGCGGTAAGTCGCCACTAGCAGATCTCCCGCCTGTGGTGTCGCAAACAGGTTGAACGTAATTGTGGAACCGCTGATTGTATAGTCCAGCCCTTGTGACAGCCGGAGACCATTCAGATAAAGCAGCAGGCTCGTTGTAGGTGACGGTGTATTCACTAGCGTAAATGTGGTGTTCAATCCATTAATCGTGCCCGTCGGCGTCTCGCCATCCGCAAACAGAGGCAGAACGCCACCTCCCCCGCCGCCGCATGGACCGGAGCTGCCGTCTACCCGCACACAATCGCCCAGATTCCCAGTCGCGCCATCGATTTGTCCGGAGCTGTTGATCACCGCCGCGCGCCCGAGCACATAGCCGACGCCCTTTAGCGGTCCCAGCGCTAAAGCGTTCGTTAAACCGACGACGTCGGAAATCTGAACCGGATTCGACGTGATTCCGCCCGCTCCTCCGCCGCCCCCGACCACAGTGCCTTCGCTCACCAGAATGTCTTTCACCCGCAGCACCACAGAACTTGGCGGCACCGCCCAGATCTGGCTGAATTGAAACTGTCCCTGGCTGTTGTAAGTAACGTGATAGTTCGCGCCGGCCGACGCGGTCGTGGTCGGAACCAGCTTTACGTTCAGCACGCCGTTCACAATCGGCAGCTTCACCTGTGCGGTCGCGATGTTTGACGTATCGCCCGCCTGAAACGAGTTCCAATTAATAAAAATCGTCCCGTTAAATCGCGTCCCATCCGCGAGGTAAAGGATATCCTCGATCGTAGTCAGGGCAGGCTGCGCCTGCATCATCGCAGCCGCCACCACTGCCACCATCGCCATTCGTCTGAAACTGAGCATCCGCACCGTGCCTCCCAAGCAAGCTCAGAATAGACGCGAGGCAGAAGAACAGCCACCGATTGAAACCGCCAAGCAGTGGATTCCAAAGGACAACCGAGTCACTCAAAAACCCGTTACCGACAGATTCTCCGCTCCCTGCGGTCACGGCTCGGTAGAACCAACCGCCAACTATTAGCCGTCGCTCCGGCCGGTCGAGTGGGGCAGGTTCCCGACCTGCCCTCCGGCCCTACTTCTTCACTACACTCACCGTGACCGACGAAGGATACTGCCGCGAATGATGCACCTCGTTATGCGCCACGACGCCCTCGGTCTCGTCGTAGTTATTCCCCCCGGTATTCATGTTGCGATCGAACCGCGGGAAATTACTGCTCGATACTTCGATGCGAATGCTATGCCCCGCCGCAAAGAAATTGCTGGTGGTCATCGGCTGCAAGTTCACTTTGTAAACCTTACCCTTCTCCATGAAAGCGATGGGCTTGTCATACCCATTGCGGTACCGCACGCGCTGAATCGTCTCGTCCAGATTGTAGGCTGGACCATCCGGAGCGACGTCGATAATCTTCACCGTGAAATCGGTATCCTTCACGTCCGACGACACATACAGCGTTACGTCGATCGGTCCCGAGACCTCCGTCCCTTCCTTGAACGGCTCCATAGTGTAGACCAGAATGTCAGGCCGTTCTTCCATCTTTCGCTGATCGAACGATCCGCCCTGCACCGCATTGCCGGTACAGCAAACGTTGCCGCCGTAGGAGGAAACGGGCTCGCGTGGGTCGTAGATAAACGCGTCCGCTTTGTCCACGTTGGGAGGCCCGCCGGCGAGCGTTCCATCGCCCTTTAACGTGTTGGCTTTTCCCGCGCTTGAAAGATAAAAAGTCGCCGGCGTGGCGCCCTTCGGAGGCCATGTGTCGGAGGTCTGCCACTTGTTCGCGCCCATCACGAAATAGCGTACTTTAGGCATCTTTTCGAGGATCTTATTGTCCTCGCCCTTCACGAAATGATCGAACCAGCCATAGGTCATGTCGTCATAATCGAGCCGCGCGTCGCCCATGCTGCGCTCGCCGACTTTGGTGTCTTCGAGAGCCCGTTTATAAGCGCAGTGCAGCGTCGGCGCGATCACGGCATACTGCTGATTCGCAATCTCCGGACGGGCATGCTTGCGCGTCGAATTGTAAGCCGCCAGATTCGGTCCGATCGACACGTCATACCAGGACATGAACCAGAATCCAGGGACATTGATGGGATGATCTTCATGCCATAGCCCGCCCTTGTACCAGGCCGGATCGTTGGGAGTCCGCTTGATCATCGCACCTCCGGTATCGACCGGCATCTTGTCGGCGAAGATTCCGTGGGGTCCGTCCACCGAATGGATGATGTCCATAACCGGCAGGTGTTGCAGCGCTTTAGACCAATCGACTGGAGGCAGTTGCTGCGCCAGATCGAACGATTTCGATGCCCGAATCAGATCTTCCTGCGAGGCGTTGGGCGGAAACATCGGACGGATCTGATTTTGCTCGCCGGTAATCCATGCGATGAACAACATCTGGACGGCTCCGCCGCGATACCAATTACCCTGCTCATAATACGGACCCACTTTGCCGACGCCGGCTCCGAACCCTTGTGGAATCATGGCCGCATAAGAGGGAATGCCCATGGCGGCGACGCCCATCTGCCACTCCGCGGTGGAGGAGCAGCCGATGGTGCCGACCTTGGTGTTGGACCAGCTTTGCGAGGAAATCCAGTTGAATTCATCCACGCCGTCGGTAAGCGGGGGGCCGAGGATATCGTAATTGCCTTCGGAGAAAAAATGTCCGCGTTCGTTCATCTCGACGAAGGCGTAACCGCGCTTCACTGCATCGAGCTCCGCCTGCATGCCGCGCGGGGCGCCGGTGCGGACATCCCACCAGTTGAAGTTATAAGGCGTCCTGACGAAGATGGTTCCGTACTTCTTCGAAGTATCCTTGGGGCGGTAAATATCGGCAGCCATCCGCTTGCCATCGCGCATCGGAATCATCACTTTACGGTCGATGATGGCGATGGATTCGAGCTCGGTTTCGAGTGCGTTGCGTTCCTGTCGAACCTTCGTCAGATCCGCTCCACCGCCGCGGCCTTGGGCGGGAGCATTGGGAGTGATTACAAAGAGGAGGCCGGCGACGAGAAGGGCGGCCGCAAACCATTTAAAACTTCGCATTTTGATAGTGTACGACGTTGCCACTCCCAGCGGTCGGCGAAAAATCCTCAATGTTAATGTGGCGCGCGCCTCCAGGCGTGCCGCATCGACTTTCGTGTCGATGTGTCTTTCCAACTCATGGAAACTAAAGCCGAACGTCGACACAAATGTCGACGCGGCACGCGTGGACGCGTGCGCCACAGCGGCTTTTGCCGAGCCGTGACCAAAGGGAGCGGTGTCCGCCGCCCGTTAAGAGAAACCGCTCCCTGTGGTCGCGGCTCGGTAGAGCAGATCAAGGCTGTTTAGCGATGACTTCCACGCCCATGTACGGCCGCAGTGCTTCCGGAACCACTACGCTGCCGTCCTTCTGCTGGTAATTTTCGACTATCGCCAGCCAGGTGCGGCCGACGGCTAAACCGCTGCCGTTGAGCGTGTGGACGAAGTCCGATTTTTTCGCGCCGCCTTTCATGCGAATGGCGGCACGGCGGGCCTGGAACGATTCGTAATTGGAGCAGGAAGAAATTTCTTTATACTCGTTCAGGCCCGGCAACCAGACCTCGATGTCGTACGTCTTGGCGGAACCGAAGCCCATATCGCCGGTGCACAGAGCAACGGTGCGGAACGGAAGGCCCAGGCGTTGCAAAATATCTTCGGCATCATGCGTTAATCCATCGAGCTCTTCGTACGAGTTTTCGGGACGCGCGAACTTTACCAGTTCGACCTTTTGAAATTGATGCTGGCGAATGATGCCGCGAACATCGCGGCCGTAGGAGCCAGCCTCGCTGCGGAAGCATGGGGTGTAGGCGCAGAACTTGATGGGGAGTTTTTCCCAATCGAGGGTTTCGTCGGCGTACAGATTCGTCACAGGAACTTCAGCGGTGGGGGCCAGGTAATAATCGGTCCCCTGGATTTTGAAAAGATCGGCTTCGAACTTGGGCAGCTGGCCGGTGCCGTACAGGCTTTTCGAATTGATCATGAACGGCGGCAGGACCTCGGTATAGCCGTGCTCTTTGGTGTGAATGTCGAGCATGAAGTTGATGAGCGCTCGTTCGAGTTTTGCGCCCAGGCCCATGTAGACAGCGAAACGGGCTCCGGTGATTTTGGCGGCTCGCTCGAAATCGAGGATGCCTAGTTCGGGGCCCAGCTCCCAGTGGGGTTTGGGGGTGAAATCGAATTTTGGGGGCGTGCCGATGCGACGGACTTCTACGTTGTCTTCGAAGGATTTGCCGGTGGGGACAGATTCGTGGGGGATGTTGGGGACTCCGGCCAGCAGTTCGCGGAATTTTTCGTCCAGGGATTTGGCTTGCTCGTCGAGTGCTGCGACTTGGCCGTCCAACTCGCGGTTGGCTGCCTGGCGGGCGGTGGTGTCTTCGCCGGCTTTGCGGAGTTTGCCGATTTCCTGGGACTCGGCTTTGATTTTTGCTTTTAATTGTTCGGATTGGGTGAGGGCGGCTCGGCGCTCGGTATCTAGTTTGCGAAAGGCTTCGACATCTAGCGTGAAGGCGCGGTCGGCCAGGCGGGCGGCGATGGCGTCGAGGTTAGTGCGGAAGGTTGAGAGGTCGTGCATTGGGTGCTTTCTATTTTAAGAAGAAGCCGCCTTAAAGGCGGCTGCAGCCAAAATTGGCCGCCCTACAAGACGGCGGTTGTTGGGACCGTATCAATTTTAGCGGTTGGAGATTTCTACCCACGACTGGCCTACGGGGAGGCCGGTGTATTCGGCTCGGGGACGGATCAGGCGGTTGTTGTGGTATTGCTCCAACACGTGGGCGGTCCAGCCGGACATGCGGCTTACGGCGAAGATCGGGGTGAAGATGTCGATGGGGATGCCTAGCGAGTAATACGTCGACGCGGAGTAGAAGTCTACATTGGCGTTCAGGTTCTTGGCTTCCTTGATGTACTTTTCGATTTGGGCCGAGGTTTCGTAGAGATCGACGTGGCCGGTGCGCTTGCCTACTTCTTCCGACAGCTCCGCCAGATGAGTGGCGCGCGGATCGGTGGTTTTGTAGACGCGGTGACCGAAGCCGGGGATTTTTATCTTGTTTGCCAGGCGATACTTCACGTGCTCGATGGCTTTGGCCGCTGAGCCGGCTTCGAGCAGCATCTTGATCACGTCTTCGTTGGCGCCGCCGTGGAGAGGTCCTTTTAAGGCGGCGATGCCGGCGGTGGCGGCGGAATAAATATCGGACAAAGTTGCCGCGACCACGCGGGCGGCGAAGGTGGAGGCGTTCAGCTCGTGATCGGCGTGCAGGGTCAGTGCAACGTCGAAGGCTCGCTCCATCACTTCATCGGGCTTTTTGCCGGTGAGGGTGTAGAGGAAGTTTGCGGCGAATCCGAGGGCCGGATCGCCAGGGACCACTTCCTTGCCGTTGCGGAGGCGATCGAAGGTGGTGACGATGGTCGCGGTCTGCGCCATCAGCTTGACGGCCTTGGTGGCGTTGGCTTCGGGCGACATATCCTTGGCGAGAGGATCGTATAAGGACAACATGGACACGGCTGTCCGCAGGACGTCCATGGGGGCGGATTTGCCTACCTGCTTGAGGAACGCTGTTACTTCGGCTGGGATGGGCCGGTGTTCGACCAAAGATTTTTTTAGTTCGTCCAGTTCCGATTGCTTGGGCAGGACTCCGCGCCACAGCAGGAAGATGACCTCTTCAAAGGTGGCTTTTTCAGCCAACGTATGGATATTGAATCCGCGATAACTAAGGATGCCCGCATCGCCATCGATGTAGCAGATCTGCGACTCGGCAGCAATAATTCCTTCTAGACCCGCGCCTGTAACCGCCATGTTTTTCTGTGTTTGCTCCCTGAAGAAGAGTTGAAGTCACATTCTAACAGGGTGGGGGAGTTGAGGGGAGGAGAGGTGACCCCTCCATGACTGTCGGGGTTCGGTTGGGGGTGGAATCGGAAGCGGTCAACGAAAGGGCAACGGGTTATTTTAGGGCGGCTAGTTCGGCTGGGCTTACGGTGCCGGTGGCGGGGTGGTCTTTCAGGTCTTCGGAGATTGGCTCCCAATCTTTATCGCGAAGGACGTAGAGATTGTAGGGGGCACCTCCCGGGGCGATCCGGTTTGGGCACTCCAGCCTGATGGAATCTCCATCGACGGAGAAAGCAATGACGCCGCCGCGCACCTCGCCTGCTTTCTTGAAGCCGAGAGCGGAACGCGGCAGAAGCGACAGGACGTAACGGCCATGACCCGGCAAATAGAGCCAGACGAGAAGGCCGTGGACGTTCGGCGGCGAGACTGTGTCCTCAAGGCGCCGGTTCAAGGTGACGAGAGGTTGGACGAGCAGCAATTCCGCATCCGCAGCCGCGAAGTCATGGGCGGGGCCGGACTCGACAAGCGTGGCGCGATTCGCCGGAAAGATAGAGCCGGGAGCGCGAGTGCCGGGCGGATTGATGCGGATATCGTCTATCAGCTTCAGGCCCTTGTCGGCGTCGACGAAAAGATCGACGCTGATGGTTTCGCCTTCATGGATCAAGCGCGGGTCCGGAATTGCCGGGAGGGGTTGCATGGTCCAACGCTCAGGAGTGTCGATGCTGCCGGCGGCGAGATCCAGGGGAGTGACGCCTAATTTGCCGAAGGTGGCGAGATAGGCGCCGGGCTGCTTCTGTTCGACCAGCAGCTCGTAGCCGAAATAGACGCGATTGGCTTTGTCGAGGAGGATCCGGCTATAGAACGTGGGTCCGTTGGTGAGGCTTCGTCCGCGCGACTGAGAGGTGAATCTGCCGACGGCCCATCCGGTTGGGGGTTCGAACCTGAGCGTGGGGGAGATGCCGATGCGGCCTGCTTCGTTCTTGACGAACCAGGGGGCTGAGGGGGATTGGGCGGAGGCGGAGATTAGCGCGAGCAGGGTTAGGCAGAGGGGTCTCATGGGCCTTTTAATCATTAGGATAGCTGGGATTCAGGGGTTGCGCGTCTGGTGTGGGGTGACCGCTCCCGGTGGTCGCGGCTCTGAAGGACGCGGCAGGACGCGGCGCGGGGGGGGGGTTGAGGTGGGCGGGGACAAAGACGCGGCGCGGGGGGCACGATTGAGGGGACTGCATCTTTGGGTCGGGCTCGATCATCTCAATCCGTGTAAAATGAAAGTAACGTAATAGTTAGCGGGGATGTTTGACAGTGATGCGGAGAGTTTACCTTTTAACGTTATTGCTGGGAGTGTGTTTGCAGGCTGCCGACTCACCCAGCAATCTTTATCAGCGGACGGAATATCGGCAATCGCTGGCGGTGCTGCAGGCGCTGCCCGATAAGGATGCGGCCGCCCTTCAACTGATGGGGCAGGA
Organism: Bryobacterales bacterium; assembly: GCA_963813145.1. Lineage (GTDB taxonomy): Bacteria > Acidobacteriota > Terriglobia > Bryobacterales > Bryobacteraceae > Palsa-187. Next base: position 115,119 of record CAWEXX010000004.1, on the reverse strand, counting down.
CTTCTTCATGCTCGGCGAGTATAAGAAGGCGAGCGAATCCTTCGAAAAAGCTGTGGCGCTGGATCCGAATAATCCGCAGTTGCTGCACTGGCTGGGACGCACTTATGGGCGGCGGGCGGAGACGGCGAATCCGTTTGCGGCTCCGGGACTGGCTTCGAAGACGCGGCAGATGTTTGAGAAGTCTGTGGAATTGGATCCGACGAATAAAGATGCGCTGGGAGATCTGCTCGATTTCTACCTGGAAGCTCCGGGATTCTTAGGCGGGGGCGTCCACAAAGCGGAGCAACTGGCGCAGATGATTCTAAAGGAAGACCAGGCCGAGGGGCATTACGCGCAGGGGATCGTCGCCGACAAAAAGAAGGAATACGACCGGGCCGAGCAGCAATTCCGGCGGGCGGCGGAACTGGCTCCGCGGCAGGTGGGGCGGGTTTTGGTGCTGGCGAGGTATCTGGCGAATCACGACCGGGTGAAAGAGAGCGACGCGCTCTTCGAGCAGGCGGCGCGGATGGCTCCCAACAATCCGCGAGTGATGTTCGACCGGGCTTCCACTTTGATTAAAGAGAAGCGGGACTTGGATACCGCGCGGAAGCTGCTGGAGCGTTATCTGCAAGCTCCGCTGACGCCCGACGATGTACCGCGCGAGCGCGTCGAGGCGATGCTCCGAAAACTCGGAGAGTGATGCAGGTTTTCCCGCACCTGGAGGCACTGCGTTCCAGCGTCGCGGCATTGCGTGCGAATAAACTGCGATCGTTTCTTACGGCGCTCGGGCTGGTGATCGGCAACGCGAGCGTCATCTTAGTAGTGACGATTTCGCTGACCAGCCGGGATTATATTCTCAATGCGATCCAGATGATCGGATCGAACCTGATCATCGCGAATTATGAGGCTGGGAACAACAGCGCTACTTCGGTGACGGCCGCGGACTACGTAAAGTCGGCAGACGTGGAAGCGGTGCGGCAGCAACTCGGGACTCGCATTATCGCGGCTACGGGCGTGATGAATAGCCTGGACCGGATGCGCGTGGAGGGTCACGAAGAGGACATCGCGATCCTGGGAGCGGATCATTATTACCCGGTCGTGCGGAATTTATCGCTGCTGAGCGGGCGATTTTTCGACGCGAGCGAAGTGGCGCAGAGAGCCCACGTAGCGCTGCCGACGGAGAAACTGGCGCGGCGATTATTCGGGAATCAGGCCGCGGCGATCGGACGGACGGTGAAGCTGCACGGGCTGCCGTTTACGGTGATCGGCACATTCAAAGAGAAAGTATCGACGTTTGGCGCGACCGAGCTGTCGGGCGACAACATCCTGATCCCGATTACGGTGTTGAAGGATTTCACGCAGATCGAGCGCATCGATCCTTTATATGTCGAGGTCCGCAGCCAGGCAGGAGTGGAGCAGGCGACGAAGGTGGTGCAGACGATTCTCGAGAGCAGGCATCGGCCGGGGGCGCATTATAACGTGATGAACCTCAACGCGATTCTGGATACGGCCCGGCAAATTGCGGGGATTCTGGACGCGGTGCTGATCGTGGTGTCGGCGATCGCGCTGATTATATCGGGCATCGGGATCATGAATATCATGCTGGTGACGGTGACGGAGAGAACTCGGGAGATCGGGCTGCGGATGGCGGTGGGTGCGGCGCGGAGGGATATTCTGGAGCAGTTCCTGGCGGAGGCGGTGCTGATCAGCATGGTGGGGGGCCTCGCGGGGATTGCCATTGGGGTCGCGATTCCGTTGAGTGTGCGGTTCTTTACGGATGAGTTCGCGATTCCAATTTCTCCTTTATCGATTGCGGTGGCGTTTACTGTGTCCCTCGCGGTGGGGCTCATATTTGGGTTGTTGCCGGCTAGCCGGGCTTCGAAGTTGAATCCTACTGAGGCGCTGAGGTACGAGTAGGGGGAGGGCAGGTCGGGAACCTGCCCCACTCAAGCGCCTGTCGGCATTACACTTTCCCGCGTGGCGCACGGGTCCACGCGTGCCGCGTCGACATTCGTGTCGACGTTCGGTGGGCCTGGAAAACACATCGACACGAATGTCGATGCGGCACGCCTGGAGGCGCGCGCCACATAACATTCAGGATCTCCGACGCAGGCCACTAGCAAGATTGGCCGCCCTACAAGACTCTGAGACACTTGGGAGTATGAGAATTCTCCCGGTCTTCCTTTGTCTGGCAACTTTGGCGGCGGCTGAAACTAAAACTTTGACTTTGCGGCAGGCGCTGGATCTGGCAACCTCGCAGAATCCGGACGTGATGATTGCGCGGCTGGACCAGCAGAAGGCTCGGGACCAGATTTTGATTTCCAAGGATCCGTTCGTTCCGAGAGTCACGGCGGGCAGCGGACTGGCGTGGAGCTCCGGGTATCCGATCGCAATCGATGGGAATCCGCCGTCGATTTTCGAGGCGCGGACGCAGATGACGCTGTTCGACCGGCAGCAGAGTTATCAAATCGCGCAATCGAAAGAAGGACTGCGGGGCGCGGGCATCGATGTGACGAAGCGGCAGGAAGAGGTGGCTTATCGCGTGGCTTCCTTGTTCCTGGATGCGGAGCAGGCGGCGCACAGCCTGGCGGCGGCGAACAAGCAGATCGAAAATCTGGCGCGAGTGAAAGAGCTGGTGGATGCGCGGGTGGGGGAGGGGCGGGAGCTGCCGCTGGAATCGAAGAAGGCGTCGTTTAATGTGTTGCGCGCGCAGAATAGCGGGGAGGCGCTGGCGGTCAACCTGATTAATGCGGAGACGTCGCTGGCCGAGGTTTTGGGGATGGGTCCCGACGATCGGGTGCGGGCGGCGCAGGAAGAGCGCGCCACGATCACGCTGCCGGTTTCCGAAGACGCTTCGATTGAAGAGGCGCTGGAGCATTCGCCGGAGCTCCGGCGGCTGGAATCGAGCATGCAGATGAAGACGCTGGAGGTGAAGGGCTACCACTCGGCTCGGCTACCGAAGGTGAATGTGATCGCGCAGGAAAATATTTTCGCTAAATATAACTACAACAATTACAATAATTCGTTCCGGCGGAGTAACACGGAGCTGGGGGTGTCGATCGAGCTGCCGCTGCTGGTGGGCCACACGGCGCAGGCATACGCTTCGCAAGCGGACGCGGAGGTGGCGAAGATGCGGATTGAAGTGTCCCGCACGCGGACGCGCATCACGGCGGACTTGCGGAGGGCGTATCAGGAAGTGAAAAGCGCCGACAAGTCGCGGGAATTCGCGAAAGCGGATCTGGACCTGACGCGGGAGCAGTTGAACGTGGACCTTTCGCAGTATGAAGAAGGCAAGCTGCCGCTGGCTCGGGTAGAGGCGACACGGGCGCTGGAGAACGAGAAATTTCTGGCGTACTATGTTTCGCAACAGAGTGCGGAGCGCGCGCGGCTCAATGTGCTTCGGCTGTCGGGGACGCTGCTGGCGGCGCTGAAGTAGAGACGCCGGCGCTCTGAAAGGTCGCCATTTCGCGGTACAGGTTCACGGACGCTTCCAGCAATTGGATGCCGAGCGCCGCGCCGGTGCCTTCGCCGAGGCGCATATCGAGATTCAGCAGCGCGCGGGCGTTGAGGAAGTCCAGCATCTTGCGATGGCCTTTTTCGGCCGAGCAGTGCGAGAAGACGACGTAATCGAGCGAGGCGGGGCAAATCGCGCGGGCAACGATGGCGGCGGCGCCGGTGATAAATCCGTCGAGCATGACGAGGTGGCGGCGGGAGGCCGCGCCGAGGATCAGGCCGGCGAGGGCGGCGATTTCGTAGCCTCCCAGCGCAGCCAGGGTCTCAATAGGATCGCGCGAGTGATGAAGAGCGAGCGCTCGGCGGATGACTTCTACTTTGCGGGCGACTCCGGTCGCATCGAGGCCGGTGCCACTGCCTGTGGTTTCGGAAGGATCGAGTCCGGAGAAGGCGCTGAAGAGGGCGGCGGCTGAGGTGGTGTTGCCGATTCCCATTTCGCCAGCGCCTAGGATTTCTGCTTTGGCGGCATAGGCGAATCCGGTGTCGAGGGCTTGCTCGGCAGCGGCGCGGGTCATGGCGGGTTCGCGCGCGAAATTCCGGGTCGGGTTGCCGACACCCATATCGACGATGACGGGATTCGATGTTCGCGTGGCGGCACAATACATTGATGGCGGCTCCGCCGGCGTGGAAATTCGCGACCATCTGACGGGTGACTTCCGATGGATAGGGGCTGACGCCTTCATCCACGACGCCGTGGTCGGCGCAGAAGACGATCATCGCTTTGCGGCCGACGCGCGGGGATTCGGTTGCTTGGACGAGTCCTAACTGAAGGGCGAGTTCTTCGAGACGGCCGAGACTGCCAGGGGGTTTGGTGAGGGAATCGAGGCGGGCGCGGATGCGCGTTTCCAAATCCGGATCGGCGATGGGACGAATCGAATCACAGTTCATAGATTTGCGGGCTGGCGAAGAGGATCAGGACGAAGATTTCGAGGAGTTGTTCCGTGGCACCGAGGCAATCGCCGTTGACGCCGCCGATTCGTTTGTAGAAATATGCGCGGGCGCCGCGGATGACGATATATGCTCCGGCGAGAATCAGGAGGCCGGCGCGCCAGCCGAGCAGCATGGATGCGGCGATCCCTTGGGCGATGGCGATGAGCGCTCCGGTGGTCGAGAGGGAAGAAGAGAATGCGAGGCCGAGTCCGTCGCCGGAAGGTCGCGATAACCAGGCTAGGGCGACCATCGCGGCTCGGGGCACGGCTTGCGCGACGATGCAGACGGCGAGGATTCGGGGAGCGGGCACGTGCAGCAAGGCCTGCCAGCGCGCGATCAAGCTGAGGACGATGGCGACGGCTCCATAGGTCCCGATGCGGGAGTCCTTGAGAATCGCGAGCATTTTTTCGCGCGTGCGACCGGCTCGCATGGCGTCGGCGACGTCGGCGAGGCCGTCTTCGTGGAGGACTCCGGAGATCATGGTCCAGAATGTGACTGTCATCAAGGCGGCGAGGTTCGAGGGGAGTATCCGGGTTGCGCCGAAAAAGATGCCGGCGCCGGCAGCGCCCAACATCGCGCCTACCAGCGGGAAGAAGAGGGCGGCTCGGCCGGGGGGCACGTCTTTACCCGGCGCGGGGATTATCGTGAGGAACGAAATCGCGGCGAGAAATGTGCGCATTACTTGATCCGCAGAGGCTGGCCGAAGACCATGAGGTAGACTTCCTGCGCGATGGCGGCGATCCGTTGATTCAGGATTCCGGCGCGGTCGCGGAAGTCGCGGGCGAGGGCGTGGTCTGTAGGGACGATGCCGCTGCCGACTTCGTTGGTGACGAAGATCACGGTTCCCATAGTAACTTTCGACGCTGCGATCAACGCGTCAATCTGATCAAATCGATCCGCGAACATGATGTTCGACAGCCACAGCGTAAGGCAATCGACTACCAGTACGTCGAAGTTCGATGCAGTGATGACACGGGCAAGCTCGATGGGCTCTTCGATGGTAGTGAAGTCGCCGCCTCGGTCTTCTTGATGAAGGCGGATACGGGTGGTCATTTCTTCATCGAAGGCTTGCGCGGTGGCCACGAATGCGCGCGTGCCTGCGATGCCACGGGCTTTCTCCAGGGCGTAGCGGCTCTTTCCACTGCGGGCTCCGCCGCCGATCAGGATTATAGCCACAGGCTCCGCCTCTTCGATCGCAGCAGCCAGATGAAGAAAGGTCCGCCGGCCAGGGCCGTCACCACTCCTACGGGGATTTCGGTGGGGGCGATCACGGTTCTTGAGAGAGTGTCGCACAGAGCAAGGAACGCGGCTCCCAGGAGGAAGGAACACGGCATCAACATACGATGATCCGCTCCGAGTTTGAGGCGCAGCGCGTGGGGCACGATGAGTCCGACGAATCCGATGGGTCCGGTGAGCGAGGTGACGATGCCGGTCAGAAACGATCCGGCGATGTAGCCGAGGACTGTATAGGTGGTCGTCGAGAGGCCGCGCGACGAGGCCCACTCTTCGCCGACGGCGAGCAGGTTCCATTGGCGGGATCGCGCGATGACGAGGATGCAGACGGGAATCACGCCGGCGGCGAGCCAGGCTAGTGTGGAGTATTCGACGGCGTCGAGTCCGCCCATCAGCCATCTTGAGATCGCGAACGATTGCGAGAATGTCGCGAGATTGTGCAGGAAAAGCACGATTGCGAGCGAGATGCTGTTCATCGTGACGCCGGCCAGGAGCAGTGTGAACGAGGAAAGGCGGCGGCCTTCGAAGGCGATCCAAAGCACGATGAGCAGAGCCGTGCCCGCGCCAGCGAGCGAGAGCAATCCGATGGCGGGGAGACCGAAACAGATTCCGATGACTGCGCCGACGGAGCCGCCGCTTGAGATGCCGAGCGTGTAGGGCTCGGCCAGAGGATCGCGGAGGAGGCATTGGAAGAGGACTCCGGTGAGGGAGAGGGCGGCGCCGGCCAGGAGGGCTAGGAGGACTCGGGGGAGGCGTGCGTAGAAGAGGATTTCGTGATCGGGAGAGGCTCCGGCGAGGGCGCGGCGGAGTTCGATGTGGGAGCTGCCGATGAGTGGGGCGGCGATGGCTACGACGAGGAGGATGGCTAGGGAGATCCAGATGCTGCGGGTCATGGACGTGGCTCGTCTGCCCGCATGCTGACGCATGGCGGCTCATTGGGCAGCTTGCTAGTCATAGGTCAGCCACCCGTTGTGGAGTTCGGTGTGGACGCCGAAGACCTGGTCGATTAGCGCGGGCGTCAGGGCCTGATGGACGGGGCCTTGGGCGGCGATTCCGCCATCCTGCATCACGATTACGTGGTCTGAAAAATGCAATGCGAGATTCAGGTCGTGGGTCACCGCTACCACCAACATTCGCTTTGCCAGTTCGGCCAGCAATCGATACATGGCCAGTTGATGTTTCAGATCGAGGAACGTGGTTGGCTCGTCGAGCAACAGGGCTTCCGGTTCCTGCGCCAGTGCGGACGCCAATACTACGCGCTGTTTCTCGCCTCCGGAGAGCGATCGAAAATCACGAGCGGCAAACGCGAGGGTGTCGGTGGTCGCCATCGCGTGGGCGACGGCCGTGTGATCCTGTTGCGATTCGAACCAGCCGTCGGCATAGGGGGCGCGTCCCATGAACACCACCTGTTCGGCTGTGAATGGAAATTCGAGCTTCACGGATTGCGGCAGGAACGCGACCTTTCTCGCGAATTCATGCCGCTTCCAGCGGCAGAGCTCTACGCCGCGATACTCGCATTTACCCAAGTACGGATGCCGCAGGCCAGCCATGATTCCTAGAAGGGTCGACTTCCCTGCCCCATTGGGTCCCGCGATGGTGACGAATCCGGAAGAGGGGAGTGCGAAGGTCGCCTCATGCAGGCCGTACGCAAATGCTAATGCGTTCGCTCGAAAACTCACGGATGCAACATCTCCGCGAACGCTTTGGCCGCGTCGATGAGGCGGGGGCCTGGTATGACGAACATATCCGACGCGACGGCGAAGACACGATGCTGTTTTACCGCTGCCAGCGTGGGAATCCGATTCCAGAGGGCGACAACACTGCGTTTGTGCTCCTCGGTTACGGCAACGGTATCCGACATGTCGCCCATATCGACGATCACGTCAGGATTGCGCGCCATCACTTCTTCGAGCGACACTTCTGGATATCCTGCGAGAGCGTCGCGAAAGACATTTTCACCGCCCGCGATTTCGATGACCTCATTCAAGTACGAGGCTCGGCCGGCGACGACCAGGCCGTCCAGACGATTAGGCGACCGGCCGATGACGAACATCATGCGGACGCGGGGGCGATTTGCGACACGATTGCGAATCGCGCTCAGGCCGTTGAGAATCGAGTCGCTTAGTTGGTTTGCGGCGTGTTCGGTGGCGGTGGCCCTGCCTACGTCGTGAATCGATTTGTAAATCGCGGCGATACTGTCTTGATTAACTTCGAGCGCCGGCAGTTTCAGTGCTCCGAGGCGGTCGGCCAAGTGGATGGGATTCGTTTGGATGATCACCAAATCCGGCCGGAGCGCGGCGATGGCTTCGAGATTCGGAGCGGTGTAATCCCCGATCTTGGGTTTCGATTGCGCCTCCGGTGGATAACGGCAGAAGCGCGTGACGCCGACCACGCGATTGCCGAGTCCCAAGGCGTAGAGTAGTTCCGTGATGCTGGGCGCGGTGGAGACAATTCGCTCGGGAGGGGCGGCGGACAGCACCGCCCCGAGCAGAAATAATCCGAAACCGCGCCGGGTTCTTACCAAGTGATTCGCAAACCTCCGGTGGTGGTGCGGGAGAGGGCGGCGTAGCCGAGCGCTTCCTGATACTGCTGATCGAGAGCGTTCTGCATCCGCACAAACGGGGTCACGTGCCGGGTGGCCTGATAGGACACGTTGACGAATACATATTGATACGCGGGATTGCGGTTGATGCCGAAGACGAAATCCTCGTCCTGCCGTTCGCCGACAAATCTGCCTCCGGCGACGACGGTCCAGCGGCGGGGAGTCAGCTCGAGTGAGACCGATCCGGAATTGCGAGGACGGCGTAAGAGTTCCTGGCCGATTTCGCTTACGGTGGCTGAGTTTGTGATGCGCGTGTAGAGCTTGGTGTACGCGCCGCGCATCGCGAGATAGCGGGTGATGCGCAGATTCGCCGACGCTTCGGCTCCGCGCGCCCAACTGCGGTCAACGTTCTGCCAGGTACCGGGGAACACCGCCGAATCATACTCGATCAGGTCGTGGAAGGAGTTGCGAAACACCGACAGTTCCGTGCGGAGACGGCGCGACAGCCACTCGCGGGAGAGCCCGGCCTCATAACTGGTGGTGGTTTCCGGCTTCAACGCCGGATTACCGACGAAGAACGACTCCGCAGCGAAATTCTGAAGCAGGGACGGCTCCTTGATTCCGCGTGACGCGCTGAAATGAAGAAATGTTTCGGTGGGGAGACGAAAAGTAATAGCTCCACGAGGGGCGAATTCGCTGCCGAAGGTGCTGCTCTGCTGGTAGCGCGCGCTGGCGGTGAGGTAGATGCGCGGGGTGAGAGCAAACTGGTCGCTGAGGAAAAGGCCATTGTCGGATCGCGCGACGTCGGCGGCGGAGATGACGCCTGCCTGGCGTTCATACTCGTACCCGAATGTCAGCGCGCCTCCCTTGTGGGTCAGCGTGCCGGTGTACTGAACGTTGGTGCGATCGGCCTCGAACGCACTGTCATAGGCGAACGGATAGTAGGTGTAGGTGCTGAGAGAAGTGCCCGGAGGCGCGACGGTTGTCGATGCGGGGACCAGCGCGACCAGGTAGGTGCGGGGAATATCGCCCGGCACGGTGCGCGTCAACGCCGCGATCGTGAAAGGATCGCCATCCGATGTGTCGATGTCCCGAGTGCGATAGCGATGATAGCCGAAGACTACCTTCTGAGTGAACCGCTTGCCGCGAGCGTCATCGAAGCGCACGCTGAGTGCGGAATCACGAGCTCTTTCATTTGCGGCGGTGTCCGTCAGTCCGTAAGCCACCTGGCCGGGAATTCCGGTGTAGGAATCGAATTCGCGAAAGACCGCACGGAGGACCGTGGAATCCGAAAAGTGATATCCGATATTCGCGGTGCCGGTGGTGAGGCGATAAGCGTCGTTCGCGAACTCGCCGGTGGAGCGAAACTGATCGGCGGTGAGCGCGTAATCGAGGTGTCTCGCAAGGCCCCCGTCAATGGTGGCGGACCAATGATCGGTGGAGAAAGATCCTCGCTCATACAGGATCGACGCGTGCGGCCGTAGCGACTCGGCATCGCCATGGCGAGTGAACATCTGGATCACCGCGCTGGATCCTTCCGCGCCGTAGAGAGCGCTCTCCGGGCCGCGTACGGCTTCGACGCGATCGAGACCGTTCGATGTGAGATGGGCGAAGTCGAAGCTGCCGCCGGGATCGGTGATGGGGATGCCGTCAAGTAGAACCATCGCTGTGTCGGAATCGCCGCCGCGTGCGAACACGCTGGTGAGTCCGCCGTTGCGTCCGGTCTGCACGACAGCTAATCCCGGAACGTCGCGCAAGAGATCCTCAACGAAAGGGTATTGGCGGGCTTCAAAATCGCGCGTGGTGAAGACGCTCGCGGCAACGCCTGCCTCTTCGAGCGCAACCGGAGTTCCCGACGCGGTGACCAGCACGCGGTCGCTGATGGAGGCAAGCGTGAGCTTGATTTCGGCCTCCTTCGCTTCGGAAAGGGCCTCCGTTTTCGATGCGAAACCGGGCTTATCGATGGTCGCGACGCAAGCGCTTGGAAGTTCGAAACGTCCGCGCGAATCAGTGGTGGAGGTTTCCGTGCCGCAGGCGATTTTCGCGCCTTCGACCGGGCGGCCGGCGGGGTCCAGAACCACGCCGCGCACAATAGACAGCAATAGAAATAGAAAAGGTGTCATGAGACGCTCTCCCTCGAGACGGTCTGATTTTCAGATCATCAAGGAACCGGTCTCCTGACTTACGGCCTGGCGACTATCTGGATTTTGTCTTCCCGCTTGCGCAGTGACTCGATCCTGCCAGAATGCGTGCCGATTACAGTTGCGGGGCAGTGGCGGACTCTAACCGCCTTCCCGAGCATTCCTTGACTTAACAACTAACTCTGTCAGGGTAGGATGATCCGCGGCGCATGTCAACTCCCGGGTAGTACGTAAAACTGTGTGGCCGAGTGCGCAATTCAGAAGGCCAGCGAGAAGAGCCCACTTTGTCCATCGTAAGTGAGAAGGCATCCGCTTAAAACATCCCTTCCAATCAGAACATGGAATCCCTGCGCTGCCAGGAGTTGGGCCTCTACTACAGGAATTGTGTGGTGATACAGCGAAGGGCGGTTCGCAATAGAGGGGATTGTGAGGCTCACATCGTACTGGCTTGCCATCGCGGGCTGAGTCCCAGTACTTGGTGTGTTCATGGGTGTGCTTCCCGTTGGAGACAGGCTGAGTTGAGCCAGCACCCAGGGATCGACACAAGTGCAGCTTGCGCCAGTGTCCACCATGGCCTGAACTTGAATTGGAGGAGGAACGATTTGGCCAGAATCCACCAGTGCGGTCCGCCTAGCTTGGCTGACGCCCACTTGAGCAACCACGCGAAGACTGCCGTCTTGCGCTACCTGGCGAGTGAAGTAGGGCACGTCAGTAGACGGGACACGAAGTGGACGTTTTCCACGGATTCAATCTGCTTGACTAAGAACGGCTCCAGCTTGAATTTGGCATAGCCGTCCTTAATAGCATCTTCGTAGGTGCCAAACACGTCCACGAGCTGATCGGCATGAATCAAGGCGAATTTACCCTCGCCCGCATTGGCCAATAGCTCCGGCAGCTTGCTTTTGTAGGTTTCCAGTTCCTTTTCGAGTGCCATAGCCAGTTCCTAGATACTATTCTATCCATCGGCGGGGCGCAACCGGACCTTGAGGGTGGTAAGTATAGGTTTTTACGCCAGAATTTCGCTTACGCTCCATATGTGATCGTCGATTCCCGCGGCCATTGCGGGCGTGATGCGAAGGACGTGAAGGGTGATCGACTAGCGCCCGCACTCCCCAATCCGCCCCAAGATCAACAACGCAGATTTAGCGCACATGTAAACTCCCGTTTTGTTATTCTGACTGGCATCATGCGCAAATATCAGCTGCTTATCGCGCTTTTTTCTTTATCCAGCCTGGCTTTTGGACAGGGGCGAAATTACGGCCGGTCGATGGTGATCACGAAGCAGGGGATCGCGGCGACCAGCCAGACGCTGGCGTCTCAGGCGGCGGCGCAGATCCTGGCGAAGGGAGGCTCCGCGGTAGACGCCGCGATCGCTGCGAACGCCGTGCTCGGACTGGTGGAGCCGATGATGGACGGCATGGGCGGCGACATGTTCGCGATTTATTGGGACGCGAAGAGCGGGAAATTGACTGGTCTGAACGCGTCAGGGCCCGCGCCGAAAGGGCTTTCGCCGAAATTTTTGGCGGACAAGGGCATCAAGACGATGCCATCCGGGGGGATTCACAGCGTGACGGTGCCGGGCGCAGTGGATGGGTGGGCGAAAATGCACCAGCGCTTCGGAAAACTGCCGTGGAAGGATCTGTTTCAGTCGGCGATCGCCTACGCCGAAGAGGGTTTTCCGGTGACCGAGGCCATTGTGGAGGAGTGGAGGCTGCCCGGAGGGGTGAAGAGGTTGAACGCCGATCCGGAGTCGGCGCGGGTATTTCTCGTGAACGGAAATGCGCCGCGCGAAGGAGATGTGTTTCGCAATCCGGATCTGGCGCGCGCTTACCGGCTGATCGCGGAAAAGGGTTCGGAGGCGTTTTATAAAGGCGAGATTGCCGCGGCGATTCTGAAGACGTCGCAAAAGCTGGGCGGGACCATGACGGCTGAGGATCTCGCCGGGTTTTCGGCGGAGTTCGTGCAGCCGATTTCCATTGATTACCGGGGCTGGAAGATTTACGAACTGCCTCCAAATGGGCAAGGCATGGCGGCGCTGGAGATGCTGAACATCATGGAAACGTCGCCCGCTTCGCCGTTCGGGCCGCTGAGTCCCGTCGAGATGCACAAAAAGATCGAGGCGATGAAGCTGGCGTATTCGGATTTGCGGCGGTACGACGCCGATCCGCGCACGTATGATGTCCCGGTAACTGCGCTGCTGTCGAAGGAATATGCGAAGAAGCGCGCGGCGCTGATCGATCCGGCGAAAGCGAATTGCGATGTTCCCGCGGGTCAGCCCATCCCGAGCGATACGACGTACCTGACGGTGGTCGATCGCGAGGGGAACATCGCGAGCTGGATTCAGAGCGTCTCCGGGCTGTTCGGCTCGTCGGTCGCGGTCGAGGGAATGGGATTCATGCTGCAGAATCGCGGCGCGAATTTTACGCTTGATCCCAAGCATCCGAATGTGCTGGCCGGAGGGAAGCGGTCGCTGCACACCATTATTCCCGGCTTCATGGAGAAGGGCGATTTGCACGCGGGATTCGGAATCATGGGCGGCTTCAATCAGCCGCTCGCGCACGCGCAGTTTGTGTCGAACATCGTCGATTACGGGATGAATGTGCAGGCCGCGCTCGAGGCGCCGCGTTTCACGAAACGCACTTCCACCGGGTGTGAAATATCGATTGAAAGCCGCGTGACGGGGCAGACACTTCAACAGCTTTCCGAGCGCGGCCACCAGATCAACATCCGGCGCGAGTATACGCAGGAAATGGGTCGCGGACAGGCGATTCTGCACGATTCGAAGACCGGCGTGAACTACGCGGCGTCCGACCCAAGGGCCGATGGGTCGGCGGTGCCGGAGCCGATTCGATAATCTTAATTGCTTATGGCGATTGTGGCCGGCGTGGATTTCGGGACGCTCAGCGTGCGAGTGTCGATTGTCGATAGCGAGAAGGGGCGGCTGGGATCGGCGACGGCGGAATATCCGCTGCTGCGCAAGCGCGACGATCCGGATTATGCGACGCAGAGTCACGCGGATCAGTTGCGCGCGCTAGCGGAGGCGATGCGGAAGGCGCTCGAAACCGCTGGCGTGTCTGGAGATCGGGTCGAAGCGATTGCGCTGGACACGACGGGATCGAGCGTGATTCCCGTGGGCGCGGACATGGCTCCGCTCAACGATTATTACTTGTGGTGCGATCACCGGTCGTGGAAAGAAGCAGGCGAGATCACACGAACGGCGCGGGTGGCGAACCTGGAAGCAATCGACTGGTGCGGCGGCGTCTATTCGTCGGAGTGGGGCTGGTCGAAGCTGCTGCATTGGCTGCGGCACAATCCTGAAAAGCGAGCGCGGTTCGCGACGGCGTTTGAAAATTGCGACATGATCGCGGCGGTGCTGTGCGGCGTGACCGATCCATCGGCGGTGGCGCGAAGCGTTTGCGCGATGGGGCACAAGTGGATGTGGAACGAATCGCTTGGGGGGCTTCCTCCGGATGAGTTTCTGACAAGCGTGGATCCTGTGCTGGCGGGCGTGCGCGGGAAGATTGGCGGGCAGTATGCGACTTCGGACAAACTCGCCGGGCACTTGAGCACCGAATGGGCTGAGAAGCTCGGGTTGCGCGCGGGTATCCCGATTCCAGTGGGCGCGTTCGATGCGCATTGGGACGCGGTAGGCTCGGGGATTCGCGAAGGTGACGTGGTCAACGTGGTCGGCACTTCGACCTGCATCATGGCGATGGCCAAGGATACCGGCCTGATTCCAGGGGTTTGCGGAGTCGTGAAGGGGTCGATTCATCCGGATTATTTCGGCATCGAGGCCGGGTTATCGGCGACGGGCGACATCTTCGACGCGATCGCGCGGCGGGCGGGAACCACGGTCGCCGCGCTGGCGGAGGGGTTGGAGAAGTTTCGCGCGGGACAGACAGGCCTGCTGCGCCTCACTTGGGACAACGGCGATCGGACCGTGCTGGTCAACGCGGAGTTAGGCGGCGTCACGCTCGGCTGGAACCTGACGAGCACCGCGCAGGACGAGTTGTTCGCCGCGATCGAAGGGACGGCGTTCCACACGCGCGTGATTTTGGAGCGCATGGCGGAACACGGTGTCCGCATCGATCGAGTGATTAATGCCGGGGGTATCCCGCAGCGCGGCGATACGCTGAATCGGGTCTACGCGAACGTGTTGAACAAGCCGGTGCTGGTGCCCGCGGGTGACGTGACCAGTCTTGGATCGGCGATTTTCGCGTTCCTCGCGGCCGGGACTTTTCAGACGATCGAAGATGCCCAGGCGGCGCTGTGCCCGGCATGGAAGACGTACGATCCCGATCCGAGCGAGGCGGCGGTTTACGAGAAACTCTTCGCGATTTTCCGCAAGCTCTATTTCGAACTTGGAGAGAGCGATGCGCTGCCGCGCTTACGGGCGATTCGAGACACCCGCGCGTAGGTCGATAGCGGTCATCACGCGGCGGTACTCGCCATCCGAGTGAATGGACCCGGCTGCGGTCTTGATCTCCTGCCGCACTTCGGATTTCCCGTTGGAATGATTCGCGATGGCCACGAGTACGCGGGCTTTTTCGCCATCTGAATTGATGGTCCTGGCGCACTGGACCGCTTCAATCAGCGTCCGGTCACTGATACCATTGCGACCGATGAGGGACGTCAACACGCGCGCTTTTTCGCCGTCCGAATGGATGCTGCGGGCGGTTTCAAAGTAGACGCGGCGCATCCGGTCGTCGTCTTTCCAATAACCATCGGCGTGGACCAGTACGCGGGCCTTTTCGCCATCGGAATTGATCGACTCGGTGACGCGCAGAGCTTCTGCCAAGACCTCAGGCTGCTCACCCGCAGAGGCGATCACGGCCATCAGAACGCGAGCCTTCTCGCCATCGGAGTGTATCGACTCGGCCGAACGGAAGAAGGGACGGCGCAGATCGTCGTTGCCGCGCAAATGCCCGGCGAGATCGACCAGGACGGCTGCTCGCTCGCCGTCGGAGTTGATGTCCCCAGCGGCGCGGGCGGAGAGAGCCAGCGTTGCGCGCGAGGAATCGTGCTGGAGGAACTGCGTCAACACGCGATGCTTTTCGCCGTCCGAATGAATGGTCTTGACGGCCTCAAAAGTGTAATCGCGCAAATTGTCCTTCAGCGTGTAGGGCGCAAGGAAAACGAGCAGGGCTGCCTTTTCGCCGTCCGAACCCATGCCGCGCACGATGCGGAGCACGGATTGAAACTGATCGTTATTGAGGCTTCCAATGGGCACAAACTCGCGGATGTATAGGCGCTTCGTTCCGTCGCTATGGATCTTTCCGATTTCGGTGAGAACCGCGGGCGCTCCGCCTTGCTTCATGATCCGGCGCACACGTTCCGGCGCATCGATTCCGGATTCCCGTAGGAAGTCCGGGATAGCGGCGCGGAGCCACGCCTGGGCATCTGCATCCAGCGGTTTCTCACGCCCATCGACCAGATAAGCCCGTTTGATTTGGCCGGAGGAGTCGGCCGCGGCCTGATAACGCCGGCTCGAAAAACCGTAGGACTCTTCGTAGCTGAAGAACGCGTCGGGAGACATGGATGTGATATCCGTTTCCCCGTCGTTGAAATGAACGTCGCCGTGAAGGCGAATCTCGCGGACGTGAAGTCCATCGCTAGTGCGCCAGTGAATCGTGTGATTGTTGTTCGAATCCGACCACGAAGATTGGGGCGGTGCCGGTGGCTCGGGGGGCGCCGGAGGAGCGGGAGGTGCGGGAGCTTCCGGGGGCGCGGGCGGTTCAGGAACAGCAGGCACGTCGGGCGGCGCCGGAGGTGCGGGAGCAGCAGGCGGTTCCGGGGCGGCTGGAGGCGAGGGCGGCTCCGGCGGAACGGGCGCCTGATTGAACCACGAATCCTGTTCCGCGGCGAACGCGACGATCCCCGGCGTCTTTACCGCAATGCATGCCACCGCGACCACCGCGGCGATCATTACGAACAGTCGAATCTTCAACAGGCTGGTTCCTTTGTGACGTGACTTGTCGAGCAACATTTCGATTCTCCTTGCCAGGTGCGAACGCTCTTCGGTGGCTGCCGACGCAACCATCGACGACCTCATGCCCCCCGCGATCTCCACCACGCGTGTCAAGCAGGACGCGTACGGGCGAGCTTTCCCGGTTTGCTCCAGTACGAAATCGTCGCAGGCGATTTCACGCTCAAGGTCGATGCGGCGGGTGATCCAGCGGACCACCGGGTGAAGCGCGAAGAAGGCTTCCACAGTGCGCTGGATCAACAGCGCGATATCGTCGCGGCGAAGCAGGTGGGCAGTTTCATGGAGGCGGATCTGTTCGATCTCCTCCTCGCCCAGTTCGTGCAGAAGGCGCTCCGGCAGTAGGATCGCGGGCCGAAATAAACCCGCAGCCATCGGCGACGCGATGTCGGAAGAAATCAGAGCCCGCACTGGCCAATGATCGAGATGTTCCGCTGCATGCGCCTCCCGCTTTCGCCGTTCGAGGACCACGTAGCTTGCGCCCAATCGCAACAGCATGAACGCGGCGACGATTCCCCAGGCCGCGAAAATCTCTGCGGGCCACGATCCCGCTCGGAATTCAATTGGAAATTGAGGCAAGCGCGAGGGAGTCGGCGCCTCGACGTGAACCTCTGAGACCTGTGCGATCGATGGAGGGGAGGATTCGGCGACCTCAGACGCGGTTATCATTTGAGGCGCTGATATCGGCTCCGCCCGATGAGGCAGATAAAACAGCGGCAGCGCCACGACCACCAGCAAAGTCGTCCACCAGACGGCGTAACGTGTCGTCGCATTGAGCGCGCGCCGAGGTGCGATCGATAACACCAGCCAGACGGCGAGGGTCACCAGGGCTCCGGCGAGTGCAGCGTTGATCAGAGCGGCGAGGATTGCAGTCATGCCTCTGCCTCCTCAATCTTTTTCCGCAGCCGGCGTAGCTCTGAAGCATCCACTTTGTTTCCGTCCAGCAAGTTCAGCATCAGCAGCTCCGGCGAGTTTTCAAAAAAGCGGCGTAGCAAGTGCGTAACAGCGCTCTCGCGCGCCTGCTCGCGGCCGACTAGCGGGTGATAAACGAACGCTCGTCCATCTTTCGTATGACGAACGAAACCTTTATTTTCCAGGATGCGAAGGGTGGTGAGGACGGTGGAATAGGCGAGCGCGGGATTGTTCGGCAGAGCCTCCGCGACGTCGGAGACAGTGGCCGAGCCTTTCTCCCACAGCACGTCCATCAGCCGCAATTCCGCGTCGGTCAAATGCGGAGATTTCTTCCTGGCCACTAAGCTGCGCCTCCTCGCTTAAGGAATTAATAGTTCAACTGTACATGGTTTGCGGAGAGGTGTCAATTAAAACCTTAATAGTTATACGCTCCCTCCACGGACGCAGTTGGGCTGTACGAAAAGTCGTGCGCGAACGGCTGACATTAGATCCAATGCAAAATTACGAAACGAACCCACCGAAACCGGATTCCTCCCCGGACTCCTTCCGATTGGAGAGTACGCCAGGAAACGCCGGGGCGGGGTTCACGAAAGTCGCAAAGTTCGGAAAGGAAAGGAGATAAATCAAGGGACGGGGCGGCGATTGAAGCTCAACTCGACGTCGTCGTGCAGGACGATTGCCAATCGGCCGCAACTGCCAGCCTGCCCCACAACGGGGCGGGGTTTTCATCGCTATCGGTGAGCGATTTACTCATGGGAGCTTGCTGAAAACTCAAAAAGTATATTGGCCGCCAATATTGTTTTTCAAGAGCCTGCTAGCTCACTTTTTCGCCGCGAGGACGCTGAATCCGCCCAGGCTTACTCTTACCGGCGCCTGCTTGAGGGTCACGGAGAAAGGTACGGACTCGTTCGATGTTCGTACCCAAACGATCTGCGAGCCCTTCGCGAACTGGATCTCGACCGGGGCGTCGATCGAGAAATCGTCGTCGACTCCGGATTGAGTTACTGTGCCGGTGACCTTCAATCCCCGCGTGGCGCTTTGCACTTTCAGTAGGGGAATGCCGGTCGCGTATACCCAGTTGTCGAAAAACGTATCCAGCGTGCCGGCGGGCGTGCGCGGCGGCAGGAATTCGGCGGCCAGTGCGCGGAACTGCTCGCTGGTTACGGAGCGGAACTCGTAGCGCCGCCGCAATTCGGCCAGCATTTTGAGGAAACGATCGTCCCCCAGCCGCTTGCGCAGCATGTGCATGATCCAGGCGCCCTTTTCATAAGTGATGGCGCGCCACGCATCCGGCACACCGGAGGATTCGAGGCGCACGCCCCACACGATGGGACCCGCGGATTCCAAGGTTCGACCATCCGCATCCTTAGCCAGGAGCCTTGTGCGATAGTCCTCGAGCACCGTGTCCACGGCTTTCGCTCCGCTCTTCTTCTCCAGCCACAGCAGCGCGGAATAAGTGGATAGCGCTTCCATTAGCCACTCGTCCTGATAGCTGGGGACGATCACTACGTTGCCCCACCACTGGTGCGCCACTTCATGGGCGACGATCAAATCGGAAAAGAACAGCTGCTGATTCTGGCTGTGCAAATACGCCGGACGCGACGCCGGGTCCAGATATGCGAGGGTCGACAAATAAACCAGCCCCGGGAATCCCTGTCCAAACGTTCCGGGGATCGGCGCCACCGTAAGCGTCTTCAACGCGGGCGCGCCGAACAGATTGGTGTAGAACTCGAGCGACGAAGTTACATCGTTCGAGAGCGCACGGAGCCGCGCCAACGGATCGGGAGGGTGCTGCAACTGCGACTGGACATCGAGCGCATCTCTTCGCGTCCGGGGCGGAAGAGGACGCGCGGGCGGCTCAGGCGGCGGCGACGGCTTAGGCTGAAGGGCGGCTTCGAGGCGGCGATTTCCGTACACTTCCACGTTGTAACCCGGAGCCGCGCCGGTGATTCGTTCATAGTCGCCAAGATTGAATCCCGCAAAGCGAATGGGCGCTTTGGTTTCGCGGCGGGTGATGCGGGTTTCCCCCTCGATGCGATCCGAAACAACGTCGCCCGGAGTAACGAGCGTAAGCTTTTTCGGATAACGGAAGGTCAGATCGTAGACGGAGAATTCCGGGCTGCTGCGCGGATACCAGGTGGATCGCGCGCCCACGAAATACACCCCGTTGCCGGCCGAAGAAATAACATCTCCTTCGTGCTCGAACTCAAAAGTATGTTCACTGCCCGGGAGCAGCGCATCCGGCGTCAACACCAGGAGCGCATCGTCCTCGCTGCCTCGCAGGGCCCTGCCCCGGATGGAATCGCGAGAGAATATTTCCGCCGGCGCTCCGTCCACGCGCACCGATGTGACTTTCATGGCCAGGGAAATCTCGAAAGGAAACGACCGCAAGGCCGCCGCGCCCACCCGCACCTTAATTTTTGTCGATGCCTTCATGTGAAGCGCGGCATCGAGCGCCGCGTCGATGGCAAAATGAGTCAGTGAATACCCATGCTCGCGCCGCTTGGCGACGCCGGTTCGCAGACTTTTCGCTGTGAAACTGGTCCAGATGTTGTATCGCAACCTGCCTGCGCGGTCGGCGAGTTGGCCGGCGATGATCTGTTCGCGCGCGAGCGGGTCGTACAAAATATCGAAATTGCCTTTTTGGCGGCCTGCCAGTCCCAGAAACAAGAACCCCGAGGCGCTGGGATCCGGGGACAGAAGATCGTCGATCATCCGCAATTCAAAGCCCTCGCGAATGTTCCCCAGGACCGGCGACCACTTCTCCGCCATCAGCGCACCCATCTCCGGAGCTTTCTTGCCGAGGCCTTCCTTCTCGATGCGATCGCGCAGCAGCGCGCCGGTTCCGTCGGTGAACACCAGCATCGCCGCGTTAATATGTTCGTCCAGATTGGGAGATTGCGTAAAGGTAGCCAGCGATTGCCGCTCCCCTCGCGTGGGAGGGAAGAGAATCACCTCGCCATCGCCCCCCTCGACCTCGGTCGTGAAGACCGCGGAAATCCGCTGCCCCGCGGCAGGCTTGGAAAATATCAAATAGCCATCGGTGAAATAGAGGCGGAGGTCCTCTTTCCGAAAACTCAGGTCGCGAACCCGGTAGCATTCGTCCGGATCGAGCCCCGCGTCGTGAATCGAGCGCGCCATTTCCGCGGCGGAGGGTCCGGCCGCGCGGGCGCCGGCCGCCGCGCAGAGCATCGTTAAGACAGGAACAATCGGACCAGGGAAGCGGGACACTTTCTCCTAGTGTAGGAGGTTGTAAGTTGTATCGGTTATGTGGCGCACAGATAGCAAAGGAAACACGCGCAATCCCCGCCCTCGCGGACGGCGTTATAACCCCTGGCATAAGCCTGGGGACTGTTTTCCGTGTGAAAAACTCAAAAAAGTATATTGGCCGCCGATGAACACCGATGAACGCCGATTGAAAACGAATGGCCTTATCGGCGTTCATCGGTGTTCATCGGCGGCCAATATTTGTTTTTTACCAGCTTTCTAGTGGAGAAGGTCGAAACCCATTAAGCTAGAGCCTATGACTCGTCGCAAATTCGTGCCTGCTTTGGCTGCGGGCCAGTTAGCCGCTATTTCGAGCGCCCAGGAGAAATCACCCGCGATCTACGAAATCCGAACCATTCATCTCCGCAACACCCTCGACAATCAGCGTTCGCGTCTTACCGATTTTCTTCGCGATGCCGCGATGCCTGCGTTCGCGCGGGCCAGTATCGCACCGTGCGCTTATTTCGCGAGCATGATCGCCGAGGAGACTCCTTTCGTGACGGCCATCGCCAGCTACCCGTCCCTGGGTGCGATGGAGCAGCAGCGCGCGAAACTATCGGCGGATGCGGACTATAAAAAGGCGCTCACGGCCTACAATGCGCAGCCGGGGCTGAACTATGAAAGGATCGACAGCATCTTAGGCCGCGCGTTCGCGTCGGTCCCAGAGATGATCGTCCCCACCGACACCGCGAACCGGCCGGGCCGGGTTTTCGAGCTGCGGCGTTATGAGTCGAACAATGCCTCGACGCTTGCGCACAAGATCAAAATGTTCGAATCGGGAGAGATCGCCATCTTCCGGCGGCTCGGCATGAGGCCGGTGTTCTTTGCCGAGACGATTGTCGGCGCACGCATGCCGAACCTGGTTTACATGCTGAGCTTCGACGATCTGGCGGCGCGCGAAAAATGTTGGAAGGCGTTCGGCTCGGATCCGGAATGGCAGAAGATGCGTGTCATTCCCGGCAATACCGACGCGGAAATCGTATCCAACATCAGCGTTTCGCTGCTTCAGGCACTTCCGTTCTCTCCCGTCCGCTAAATGGATACCGGCATTCCACTATCGACCGCTGTCGAGTCCCTGGCCGGAGCTCTGCTGATCGGATTGCTGATCGGTGGGCAGCGCGAGGCGGCCCATCGCGACGCGGGACACATTATCACCAATGGTGAGATTCCCCACATCGGAACTCCGCCCGGTCTTCGCGATTTCATGATCGTCGCCCTCGCCGGCGGAGTCTGTGGATTGCTCGGGACCCCGTGGCTGACCGCTCCCGCGCTCATTTCGATCACCGCCCTATTCGCCGTCTTTCATTTCGAAGAGCGTCTGCAGCGGCGCGGCATCACGACGGAGCTGGCCGCGGTCTCTACCTTCGCGCTCTCCTATCTGGCGGCATCCCCGGTTCCCTCGTTCGCGGAACCCATGGCGATCGGCGCCACTTTGATCGTGGTCGTGTTTCTCGAAACCAAGCAGTACATCGAAAAGCTGCTGCGCGAAACCCTCTCGATCACGGAGTTCAACGCGACCCTCGCCTTCGTCGGCGTGGTCGTCGTGATCTATCCGCTGCTGCCTGAGGGCGCGTACGGACCATACGCATTTTTCGAACCGCGCCAGGTCTGGAAGTTCGTCATCCTGATTTCCTCCATCTCTTACGTCGGATATTTTTTGGAAAAATTCCTGGGCGCGGAAAAAGGACTCTTTTACACCAGCGTCCTGGGCGGATTGGCGTCCACCACCGCAGCGACGCTCCTGTTCGCCCGCGAAAGCAAGGAGCGTCCGCAGGACACCTTCGGACTGTGGCGAGCCTTCATCATCGCGAACACCGTCCAGTTTCCACGCACGTTTCTGATCGTGATGGCCGTCAGCCCCGTGCTGGCCCGCGCCACTGTCTGGCCCCTGGCGGCGATGCTCGTAAGCGGCGGCGTGTTGGCCGAAATTCTAAAGCGCTGGCCGCATAAGCCCCTCCAAAGGGTTGAGGTGCCTGCAGGCAATCCGTTCCGCATCTTGCCTGCCTTGCAATTCGCCGCCCTGTTCGCCGGCGTGGTGTTTCTTTCGAAAGCAGCAACCGCCACGCTAGGGCCGGGCGCCCTTTACTGGACCAGCCTGTTAGGCGGACTGGTGGACGTATCCACCGTAATCGCCCCGGCGTCCGAACTATTGAAGACTCAAAGCATCCCGGTGTCGACCGCGGAAATCGCGGTACTGCTCGCCCTGGCCGCGAATGCCGTGCAGAAAATCCTGGTAGCGGCCTCTTCCGGAACCAGGGAATTCGCATGGCGCGTGACAGCTGTATTTGCCCTCTGGGCGGCAATTGGCGCCGGAACCTGGTTTATTTGTCTCAAAATTTGACCATTGCGGACACCTACGCTACCATTGAGTTGCGGGGTGGAGCAGTCTGGTAGCTCGTTGGGCTCATAACCCAAAGGTCGAAGGTTCAAATCCTTCCCCCGCAACCAATCATTTCAATCAGGTTGCACGGATTAGAAGCGCACCAAAAAACTCCCATTAACTCCCAATAGCAGAAACCAGCGCTTTTTCGCTGGATTTGCCGCCGTTCAATACCATCTCTACAACCTTGCTGTGTGCCTGACGCTTACTGTCCGTCATGGCCTTCCCGTAAATGTTCATCGTGGTCTGAATGCTGGCGTGACGCATCAACTCCTTTTGGACGGTGAGAGGCGCTCCCGTTTCATCCAGCCACGATCGATAGCTGTGCCGGAACGTATGCCATCCGATATCGCTACCGATACCGGTTGCGACACCAGCGTTCCGAATGTGCGTCTTCTGAATCTCCTCCTGATGGTAGGGCCTTCCCGTAACCGGGTTGGCGAACAACCATCCATCTGGCGCGGAGAAGGAGCGTTCCTTGTGCAGCATCAAGGCCTCGACCACCGCCGTGTCGAGCGGAACGCTATCCCGCGAGTACTCGGTCTTCACGTCCCCTACCCTGCCATGAACCACGCTTCGTTGAATCAGCAGTGTGAAGTCCGGGGAAATCGAAATCCCCCCACTGAAGTCCAACGATCTCGCTGACCCGCAGGCCCAGACACCCTGCGATCAGCACCATTGTCCGGTACGGCTCCCGGATCAACGGCAGCAATGAATGGAACTGCTCAGGAGCCAGAACCCGAGGCGTTTTGAGGCGCTTGGTCCCACCCTTAACCCGAACCAGCTTGATCGGGTTTTTGTCGATCAGTTCCCACCTCTCGGCACACTGAAAAATCGTGTGCATAAGACTTCGGACATGGCTCTTGGTCTTCGGGGCCAGAGTCAGGTTCCTCAGCCAGTCCTCCACCGCCATCGGCTTAACAGCACTCATGGGCGTATCGGCCCAGCGCGGCCGGATCTGGTTCTTGATGTACGACTGGTACGCTGCGCTTGTTGAATACCGTTCCGGCATTTCTTCCTGCTCGTATCGTGCGATCACTGCTCCAAAATTGGCAGCACCGGCCGCACTTGGTTGCTCTGCATTGAGCCGCAATAGAATCGCCTGTACGACAGGAGACTTCCTTGCGGCGGATTCGGTTGAATACTCCTCCCGCGTCCCAACCATGACAGCCCGGCGCTGGCGTTCGCCCCGAGCATCAGGTTCGTAGTACCGAAACTCCCATACCTCCTTTCCTTTTTTTCGTTCTTTGGTTTCCAGACTTCCATACTGATAACGTGTGCGCGTAAACACGAAAACCTTCCTTTCGTATCAACGGCACGAGTGGCGCTTTGAGCATACGCCAGAACGGAGCCACTCGTCCAGGGCCGAAGCGCGAAATCGCCAAAGATCTCCGATGCGGAACGCAGGAACCGAGCCTTGTCGCGCCATCCGCTGGAGGGTCTTTGGGTGGATTTGGAGAAGTGCTGCTGCTTCTTCGGTATTTAGCACCCGCTCAAAGTCGGCACCGGGAAAGTCGGATGCTCGTGAATCCAGAGTCGGCTGCATAGCTTCACCGTGCTGTTCCCGTGCGATTAGATGTGCTCGCGGGATCCCCGCGCGGCTGAGCACCCGGCTGAACGGGTTCGTATGGAGCTTCAAACAGGATGTCGCGATTCACACGCACCGTGAACTTATACCCTGCCGGAACCTTGATCGTGGGTTGAACGTTCAGATTGCGTCTTGTGATTTGGGCGCCCGTTTGGCTGAGTTCCTGGCCGACAGCGCTTCCAGCGGTCTGAGCTGGTGTTGGATAAGTCAAAGCGCTTTGGCTGGTTCGTTGCGAGATCTGGAACGCGGCGGTGAACATGCTCGTGAGCACAGAGAATCCAACAATCCTCCGATAGTGGCGGTCTACTTGATCCCGCAGCCCCGCGTTCCCGTGGGAATCGAGGCCTATCATGCCGTCAAGATCAACGGAGGAAGCGTCGGGGTAGATGATGCGGCTCCAAGAAACTTGCACGCCATCCTGCCCGTATGCAATGCGGGAGTCGTACTTCCCGATCAGACGTGATCCTTGGGGAATCAGGAGGTAGAGGCCCGAGGCGGTGTCGTAGACGTTCGAGGTGACCAGTGCTTTCAGTTCGCCTGGGAGGTCTGAGTTGAGCGACTGTTCGAGAACAGATGGAATCTCCCAGCCTGCCTTGATTTCGTAGCGTGACAGCGGCGCTTCACGCGTTGAACGAAGATAATCGTCCGCCTGGCGATTGCGGCCTGCGGCAAGGAATGCTTCTTTGCGAGACTGCATGTTCTGAGCATCGAAATCGTTTTCGATGGACTGTCCGTTTGGCAACGGCACGGAATCACCGCCCTGCCGTGCGCCCAGAGCACGGCTCAGGGCTTCGACCTGAGAAAGGTCGCTCGACGTGGACTGCCCAGGAGTGGCCGAGAGCGAGGAGGTGACGGAATTGCGGATGCCGGTGGGCGCCTGGATTGCTTCCTGCTCTCGCTGGTACGCCGCCGCGATTCGGCGTTCTTCCGGTGTCTCTTCATGGATTGGTGCCGGTGCCACCGGCTGGGCGGATATCGCGTTCGCTTGCCGGACGACAACTCGTTCCTGGGGAAGCCCGTCGCAGAGCTGACCAGTCTGGGGATTGAACCGATACGCCAGGCCGGTCTTCGGATCAGCGCCGCATGAGGCCATCAACATCTGAGGAGATGGCGCTTGTTCGGGAGGATGCAGAGTCATCGGCGTGCCTGCCGGAGTCGCCTGCATGAATTCCGTTCCCGCCTGGGTTGCCGGAGTCACGTTCCTGGGAAGACCAGCGTCGCGGGCAGCAGCTTGATTAGTGAGCGTTCGGCGGTATCCGCCGTAGGCGAACGCGATCAGCAGGAGCACGATCAGAGAGACGATGCCCATGCTCGCCCGCCTGCTGATGCGCACAGCTCTCTGCGGTTGAGGATGGAGATCAATGCCGCTTGGCGCTTCGATTGGTTTGTGGTCGGAACTATTGTTTGTGTCCACGGTTGATCTCCACTTTCTGTGCCTTCTTGCCCGATCCGAGCACGAGATTCGCATGATCAAAGAGGCGGTCCACGATATAGGTCTGGTCTTTCACGCGGTAGTTCGTCATTTCGCCCTTGCCGTCTTTCCCCAATACGAGCAGCACGGGCGCTTCGCGATGTTGGATCTCTGCAGGCATTTGAATGTAGGTCTTTGCTCCGTCGTCGAACACACGGACAGGCCGGATGTGTTCATCGCCTCCGCGGATTGTGTAATCGAAGTTCACCTTCTCGACGGTGACTACTGCGGGCGGAACTTCCACTGCGTGTTTTTCCTGTTTCGCCAAAGCCTGCTGCTCTGCCAGTTGCTGTTGCCACTTTCGGCTGCTGTCATCGTCGGGATATGCGAACGCGACACGGGCGACGTAATCGTCCGGCTTTGAAATGAGGCGAAGATAGTATGCACGGCGATCCGTGGTGATCAGAAGATTGGTGTCGAGACCGGGCGTCTGCGGTTTCAGGATGATTACCGCCGTGGCCTGCTCTCCCGCGCCGTAGATCGCAGGCGATATGTTCCACCGGACCGAATCGCCGATGTGCGGCTCCCCGACGATTTTCTCACCCGCTTGCAGCTCGATCATGCACACGCGCAGCGGCGCACAAACGACGGTCGGCAGCCCGGCTCCAAAGGAGTACATCACGCGGCCATCGGGACCCGGCGACGGCGCGTTTTTCTCTCCTTGCCAACGCTCACTCACACGCACAGCTTCCAGCGCCGTGGAAGTCAGCGGCACATCCGCTCTTGGCCGGAGGTCCTTTGGCGCGGTTCCACTCATCGCGCCGGGCAAACTGCCGGAATCTTCGTTTGTCGGCGGTGTTTGCGCTTGCGCGGCCGGTGGCACACGTTTCACTCCAACTGGCGGCGGCGCTGGAGGTTGAGATTGCGCGGACAGCATCCACGCAGAACTCAGAGCGACGATAATGACGATTCGTGATGACAGCATTTCGTTCCTCCTTTCGGAACTTGTTTCAGAGAACCTTCGCCCAACTCGCGTTTGTAATGTAAACGCCGAGAGGATTGATGCGCGCTTGGCGCTCATCGGTTGGCGGATTGAGCACCATCGACAGGTACCCCTTCCAGCGATCCGTCGCCTTGACCGTTCCGTATAGATCGCGGGTTGTCTCCACCCACTCGACTTCATAGGTTCGGTCACTTGTAGGCAGAACGGATTTCACCTCGACCGAGACGGTTTCCGTTTCAGCGCGTTTGAAAGGCGGATCGCCCCGGTAATACTCGCTAACAAACGTCTGGGCTGCACTACCGCTGGCGATCTGCGCATACACACGATCAATCGATTTTCGTTGGGAGACGCCATCCGTTGTGACGGTCCGCAGGTTTTCGACCCAGTTGAAGATGTTTGATCGTTTGAGCCGGTCGTCATTGAGAGATGTCTGATCCGCGATCCCCGACGCGACTGGCCGGCCAAGATTGTCCACGAGAACGACAAATGGAACAACGTGTGAGCGCGCCGACAGCCACACCATGCCGGCCGTTGCTACCAGTGCGACAAGTGAACATAGCGCCGCCATTGTGCGCCAGTTCCTGGCCCGCGTGATTAGATCTCCGTACCGCTCGTCCCATTCACGGCGGGCTGCAAGATAGGGGCTGTGCGCGCCGGATACCTCCGGGCTGTGTACTTCGCGTTTGCGGAAAAGATTCATAGGGCCTCCAGTTACTCCTCGTGATCGATTGGAATTCGTGGCGGGGTGGCGTGCGGGGCCGCATCAGAGGGCAGCGATCCGAAGCGGCGCCGAAAGTCCCTCACCTGGTTGGCAGCGCGCGCCAGTCCGCTCTTTCCTTTCGCCGTTGGGGGCGGTTGAGGATTTGTGGAAGTGGCGCTTCCTACCGATGTAACATCCGACACCACACCAGAACTATCTGAGCTGGTTGAGTTCGATGCAGGGGCTCCTTCGGTGGAACTGCGTGCCACACCGTCGCCACTCGTTCCACTGGGCGCGGGCGAGGGAAATGATGGAACCGATCCAGTTGGCGTACCCCCGTCGCTCGCATTAACCGATGCTGGTGCGAAGCCCCGCTGAGCAGCTTGCCTCTCGAACCCAGAACCTGCCAGCGGCTCGCCCCCTATTGACGCCAGCGCTGACGAAACAGATGGAGGTGACTGTGTGGACGCGTTCCCGCTCGAAACGTTTTCGTTGCGCGAAGCTGTTCCACGACGTGCCGTGGCGATTGGCGGATCGACCGCCCCAGCACCGTCGCCCGAGGCGCTTGACGGCGGGTCGGGCTGTCTGCGCGCGCCACCACCGCTCATAGCCGAACCCGCCGAAGACGGCGAAGGCGGAGACACCGAACCTCCTCCAGCGGACGAACCCGATCCAACCGATCCAACACTCGCGACCGCGGTGGTCGTGCTGGAACCCGCACCGCCAGCGCTCGCGGCTGATCCGGTGCCCGCTGCGGCACTGCCTCCTCCAGCCAGTGCGCTCACACCGGCGACAGCAGCCCCTCCCGCGGCAAGAGCGGCACCGCCGACAACGGCGGCGGTCGCGACAAGATCGCCGCCGGTCAATGCAGGAGAGCCGCCGATCACTGCCGCGAACAGTTTCGGGATCTGCCAGCAACACATCATGAAAATGAGCGAGCCACCCATAACATCGAACGCCGTCATGACTGGGCGTGCGGACGCTGCGATGGACTGTGCCTCATCGATCCAGCCGAGGCTCAGACCAAATCCGGCGGAGATCAAGCAGTACAGCAGAAGGATCTTGATGCCGATGGAGACAGCCAGACCGATGTATCGTTCCGTGTACGGCGCGGTCCATCTGCTTCCACCGAAGCCGAGAAAGATGAAACCAACCGAAACGACAAGATAGCTTTCCACCAGCGTGACAATGAAGTTGATCGTGATGAGCGTGTAAGAAACGACAATTATCAAAGCTGCAAACGCTAGCGCCAGCGATGCGCCGGGGTTGCTGAAGAAATTCGATGTGCTTGCG
This sequence comes from Bryobacterales bacterium, assembly GCA_963813145.1. Classification (GTDB taxonomy): domain Bacteria; phylum Acidobacteriota; class Terriglobia; order Bryobacterales; family Bryobacteraceae; genus Palsa-187. The sequence goes on along the minus strand of CAWEXX010000004.1, from coordinate 86,244 downwards.
CCATCAAGCAGCGCGCCAGCGAGGGAGAGCCCCTGTATGAACACGCCACTCGGGGACAGAGCACCGAGTCCGGCTGCGTTTTGCCCAATCTGCGTGAAGCTGTCGATGATCGCGGGAATCCAAATGCGGCCGTTCAGCAGCAGCGCGTAGAACGCTCCAACCCACATCAGCTTCCGGATCAGCGCCGAGGTCCAGCTTTGGAGGTCGCTCTTTTCGAGCAGCATGACGGCGGCGCTCCACGCGAATTCGATGACGGCCAGAATGCCGAAGAGCGTATTCGCATAGACCCAAACGTTCGTGGTCCACAAAATTCGCTGGTTGCGAAACTGATCCATGATCTGGCTCGGCACGGTGGTGTTGAAGCCAGGTCCTTGCGCCAAGATCACTTGGACGGAAAGACTGGCGATGGCGGCGACTTGCAGCCACCGAAGTGCCCTGCCGTTCAACGATTTGCGAAGTTGCTCAAACACGACACACCTCTCCTGTTCACCTTGGCGGTGCGGTTTACTTCATGGATCTGTTTTGCTAAACCCGAGGCTCTACTGAAGGCCGGGCAAGTATGTTTTGCCGTCGCCGGTCACGGGACCCGCGCGCCAGACGGCAAGTTCGCGGGCGGCTGCGCATAGCCGTCCCTCAGTGGAGTCCGCCCATTGCGCCGTCGCGTTCATCCGTATTGGCTTGCACATTTCGTCCGCCTGATAGGCCACGTCTTTGTGCTTGCCGAGCCACTCTCGCATTCCGTCCTTTGAAACGGCCGTCAGGCTCCCTGAACCGGCCCGCTCCACCCTTTCAACAATGGGGCTGTTGGGTTCCGGGCGGCTACACGAAAAAGTCGTTAACAAGACGATCCATCCGAAGGCAACCGCGCTCGTTCGTAACTGCTGCATGGCTCACCTCACTCTTAATTTACTGGAGGCCCGGCAAATATGTCTTGCCGTCGCTGGTCACCGGTCCGCCGGTGAAGAACCATTGAGTCGCGGCTTCGCTCGAAGCCTGCCGCTGAATGACGTAGCCCTGGTAAGCAGCCTTGCTGGTCATATCTTCGAGTTGCAGTTCCCTCAGTTTTTGCAACTGCCCGACTTGTTCCGCGGCAAGCTGGCCGCTCATGTTGATCGCGTCGTTCCGGTTCAAGAGATTCGACGCGGCAATAGCCCGAATGATCCCCAGCACCCCTTGTTCGGTGGCCAGCAGCTTTCCTTGAATACCGGTACCTCGCAGGATTCCCTGTGTCGTCGCGAGGCTGGTCTCGGCCCAGATCGCGTATTTACTTGCGTAACTACCGGCAGCGGGTGCGAATCCAGGGCCAGCGCCTGCCCACGGCTGATATCCAGGATACGTCTGCCGAAAAGCCACGTCCTGATTGCCAAGCGAATACGCGAGCGCGCGGCCGCCCTGAACCACACTCGCCAGTTGATTGAGATCATTCGCAATGTTCGTCAACGTCGCTGGGCCGCCGTGCGTCGTGTTCTTGATCGCGTCGGCGAGATGCTCGACCTGAATTGCGTATTGCAGAAGCTGCTTGGCGTATTCAAGGTCATGCATGACCTTGATGCTCAGTTGCGTTGGCTCGGTGGCGCAGTTCGCGCACACAAAAACACCGCCGCCGATTTGCGCCCGGCCGGTCGCCGGATTTAAGACTGTGGCCAGTGCCACCGTAGCTATCGTCCATTTCAAACTCATAAAAGTGTCTCCCTTGCGGTCCTAAACTTCTTCCATGCGATTCAAATACTCCGCCCAGTTGGTAAGGCCTTTGAGGCGTAACCACTCCGTCCGCCATGTCTCCGGGCACTGCTGCATAACGCTTTCGACAATCTGCCGCTCTTCGCGGCCATTTACGCCGACCCAGGCCAGCGCGACCTTTCCGACGCCGAGATCGACCAGACGCCGGCCCAGTTTGCTAACGACGTAGTAGTGCTGCTTCGGCACGCTGACCTGTAGAATGTCCAGTTCGCGGTCGTTGAGGCCGACCCGTTCGTAGAAGGCGCGTGAGCCGGGATTCTTCGATTCCGCATTCGGTAACAGAATCTTTGTCGGGCAGTTTTCGAGAACCACGTCGGCGATGTCCGAGTTCGCAATGTCGCTGATCTGCTGCGTAGCCATCACAACGACGGCGTTCTTCCGTCGCATCGTTTTTAGCCAATCCCGAAGGCGATTGCGGAAGAGCGCGTGCTGCAAATAGGACCATGCTTCGTCGAGCAACACCAATGTGGGAGATCCGTCGAGACGCTGCTCGATTCGTCGGAACAGATAGAGCAGCACGGGAATGACTGCCTTGTCGTCGAGCTGCATCAGGTTCTCAGTTTCAAAGCTCAGAAATCGACCGTTACCGAGCATGTCGTGGTCGGCATCGAGCAGAGATCCCATCGGTCCCATGACGGTGAAGTGCTGCAGGGCGTCCCGGATCTCTGTGTCTTGCACGTTTGCTGATAATTCGGTGAGTGTTCTCGTGGGAGAGAGCTGTAATCGCATCAGGGCTTCCGCTACGGCGTTGCGATGCTTGGGGCTGAACTTCAGACCGTTCAGTTCGCAGAGAACTTCGATCCATCCCACCGCCCACTGAACGTCCGACTCGCCGTCGATATCTTTCAATGGGCAGAATGCGAGATCCGTCTTCGGTCCAGCCAAATCGTAAAACGCGCCACTCGCGGCTTCGGTGAGCATCCAGATGGAGTAGCCGCGATCAAACGCAAACACCTGTGCACGCGGATAGCGGAACCACTGGGCGGCGATCAAACCGAGCGCCGTTGACTTGCCCGCGCCGGATGGCCCGACGATCAGCGTGTGACCCAGGTCGGAAACATGTAGGTTCACGCGGAACGGTGTTGCACCGCTGGTCGCAGCGAACAGCAACGGAGGGCTGTGTTTGGGCATCATGGCCGAGGGATTTTCTCGAAGGCCGGCCCAAACGGAGGTGATCGGAAGCATGTCGGCCAGGTTCAGAGTGTGCAGCATGATCCGCCGAACATTCGAGTAGCCATCACCAGGGAGCGACCCACGCCACCCCTCCACTGCGTTGATTGTTTCGATCCGGCAGGAGAAGCCGAGGTTCTGGATCGTCTTCATGACGGTGCGCGTATTTTCATACAGCCTATTTGGATCTTCATCCAGGCAGATGATGTTGGCCGAATATTGGGCGAACTGCACATCGCCTGATGCCGCTACGCCCATGGCTTCTTCTGCGTCGGTTGCCATCTGGTTCGCGTGAATGTCGATCGCGCCCGACTGTGTTTTCAAAATCTGGTCCTTCCACCCGCGAATCTTCGAACGCCACTTCTTTCGGTGCATGTCGAGCATGCCGCGCGCCTCTTCCGGATCAATGAGGATGGCTCGCGTGTTCCAGCGGTATTCGATCGGCAGCGCGTCCAATTCCCGCAGAATGCCGGGAGAGCTCATCTTTGGGAACCCGTCAATGGCGACGACGCGCATATGTTTCTTTCCAATGCACGGTTCGAGGCCTCCGTGGAAGTCCTCGCCCGAGAGGAGTTCATTGAGGTAACACGGAATCTCCGGCAGCGCGAAGGGGTGGTCCTCGCCGCTTACGCAACGCCGCAGATACCGCAAGAGGCGGTCGTGCACGTGAGAGAAGCCGTAGTCGTCGGCGAAAGAGACACGCTTCAGACGCTCCGTTTGAAACAACTGGCCGAACACATTCTCGAATACGTCAACTCGGCTCGAAAAGCGGTCGAGGATCTGCTCCGCCGTTCGGTTGGCGCCCTGCTGTCCATGGCCTTCAAACATCCACCCTTTCATCCGTTCTTCTACTTCGAGCGGCGGAAGATAGGTTAGAGTCAGGAAGTATTCAGACTCGTAGTGCGCACCCTCCTGCATGAACTGCTGCCGTCGCTCGTCGTCGATCACGCGGGTTATCGGATCTGGGAACGCGCCTTGTTCGGGATAACCGGGCGCGCGCGATCGAATAGCGTCGCATTGGACCATCCACCCACTTCCCAGCCGCAGCACCGAATTCAGTCTTGCGCTGAGAGCATCCATTTCCGCCGGGGCAGCTGACATCATGTCAGGGCCACGATAGCTCCAGCCGGTCAGCAAGGAACCATCCTGCTGGAGGAGAATCCCGTCGTCGATGAGCGCGTGCGGCAGTAGAAGATCCGCAAGGCCGCGAGGATTGGCACGATGCTCATTCCGTTGCATTCATCACCTCCAATTTCTCGACACCGGCACACAGCGCGAAATCAGTCCGCTCTTGGCGGGATAGAACGCCGTGTACCGGATATGCCGGACATAGATCTGCCGGAGCAGTGGATCGGCCTTCCCCATGCGTTGAAGCACCGCTACTGCTCCGACCCAGAACGCAACGCTCAGACCGATTCCCCACCAGCTCCCTAAACTGAATGCGAGGCTGATAGCGGTGAGTATTGCGATGAGCACCAGTTCACGATCTCCGCCGAGAATCTGGTTCGGCCGGTTCGCTGACTGGTGGATCACTATATCTCTCGGCCTGTCGGTGGTCTGCATAGTTACACCACCGCCGCGTTCACGCCGAAAGCGCTCGAAAGTAATGGGGCCGCGAAGACGAGCACCGACACCACGAGACCGATCATGCAGGCGCGCCGTCCAAATTCCGTCAGTTCGCCGCCCCACAGCATTGCGCCACCGGCAATCGCGATTCCAATCAGGCCGATGGCGTAGGCCACCGGACCCGTCAGCGAAGTAGCGATCGCCGTCATCGGTTTTTCCCACGGCAGGCCCCCGGCCGCGGCAGCTTGCAAACGCAGGCTGAACGCCGCGGCTAACGTGATTGCGGCCCCGAGTCGGAGACCGAGAGTTGATCTACGAATGATATTCATGTCTTTCAAAACTCCTCTTTTCCGTCGCATTCTTAGACACGCTCGACCTGATAGTTCCCGTTGGAGTATCCGGTTACGAGCAAAACTTCCCTGACTTTGCGTCCGGCTTTAACGCTGGACTCTTCGTCAACGAAGATCACCAGATCCACCGCCTCTGCGATCAGCGTTTGCTGAGGCGCACTCGTCGCTTCGGCAACGAGGCTTTCGAGCCGGATCAATCCACTCAGGGCATCATTGGCGTGGACGGTTGCCGCTCCGCCAGGATGTCCCGTATTCCAAGCCTTCAAAAGTGTGTGCGCTTCCGCACCACGCACCTCCCCGACTACAATACGCGTGGGTTTTAGCCGCATGCAGGCCCGAAGGCATTCGAGCATCGTCACATTCCCAACTGCCCGAAGATCAAGATAGTTCTTCACCGGGCACTGTAGCTCGGTCGTATCCTCTATAGAGATCACACGGTCGTGCGGCGTGAGGTGCGCGAGCGAGTCGAGAATGCCGTTAACCAAAGTTGTCTTTCCACTTCCGGTCGAGCCGACGACGAGGATGTTTTTTCTCGCGCGCACAGCGGCGCGGATTACGTCCCCATGTTTCAGACCGCGCACCCCATCGAGAAAATCATCCCTGCGTCGAAGATGGTTGAGTGGGTCGTTACCATCAGTGAGGATACCGTCGGCTTCGTAGTCATCAAGACTGAAGATCTTGCGGGGACGTAAACGAATGGCGAACACTGGCCGTCGGACGACCGGCGACACAATGCCCTCGAAGCGACTGCCATCGATAGGCAGCTCCGTCTCTAGGATCGGGTGCTCGTGATTTAAGACGGTTCCCCGCCATGCAGCAATAGTTCCGAGCGCGCTCGCCGCTTGAGCCGCCGGCATTTCCCCGATCCTTGAAAACCCGTGTCCCATCCGCTTCACCCACAGCGATCCGTCAGGGTTGAGTAGGATGTCCTCGGTCAGGTTGTCATCCAGTAATCGCAAAACCTGGTCGCCGAGTTCTCGCCGTAGCTTCACCTCGAGCCGTTGATGCTGTTCGTCCTGAACTAACGCCTGCGTTGGCATAGTAAGTTCTGATGAAATTGATCTGCGATCTTACGTGACCGCGTCTTTCGGACTACTTGGTGTTCTCAATTAGTAAGGAAACGGCAAGGAGGATCCGGGACGCGAGACGGCGAAATTTGTCGCTTCGGTTACTCCGAGGGTTCGCCAGCACCCGAAGGGGGGCGAGGCTGAGTAGCAATATTCGCGGTCATCTTTCGGGAGACCAGGGATACGGTGAGCGAATACGCTTCTGGCCGAGCGAAGCAGGCGTAACGCTGTGTGTCCCGAAGGGACCCTGTCATTTCCTTTTCAGTAGGGATCTCCGCGCGGTATGGATGCTTGTGCTGAGAGATCGCGACAATCGAATATGACGGCCAGTAAGACCGCCGCAGCAGCGCTGGACCAAGTCGCCGCCATGGGTTCGGAGCTTTTTGAAGTTGGGCTCTACGACCCAAACGCCACAGCAGGCGAATCGGTAATGATTCCGCGTGTTTGGGATGTCGGGAGAATTAGCAAATCCGTGCCCTGGTTGCGCTTCCAGAATCGCGAGGGACGAAACATCTACATCCGACCCAAGGGTGAGCACGATCTGAGTATGATCGATGATCTGACAGCGGATGCAGTTTCGACGATGAGGCAGGCAGGCTTCAATCCGGCCGTCATCGTGGAAACTTCTCCTGGCAATTTCCAAGCTTGGCTGAAGCACGGCGAACGGCTCAGCAAAGAAGTAAGCACAGCGGCCGCGCGGACACTGGCCGAGAAATTCGGCGGTGATCGCGGGGCTGCAGACTGGCGGCATTTCGGGCGCCTCGCGGGGTTTTGTAATCGAAAAGCCAAATACCTGGACGCGACTACTGGTCTGTATCCATTCGTTCGCTTGATCGAGGCCGCCGGGAGCGTCTATCCGGAGTCGGTGCGGTTCCTGGTCGACGTGAAATATGAGCTTGAACGACGGACCGCCGAGCGGGAGCATTGGAAGCCAAAGCACCCAGCCCATGCAGACCCGCAGGATCTGAAGAGTATTGATGCATTCCGCGCTGACAGTCGTTACGGTGGAGATGGAACGCGAGTAGATCTTGCCTACGCTGTCTATGCCCTATCTCACGGCATCAGCACAGCAGAGGTTGATAGCGCGATCCGTTCCCGCAATCTATCCCACAAAGGGAGCGAACGGCGGCAGGATGATTACGTGGCTCGAACGATCAAGAAAGCGCTGGCAACAACCGGGCGTGACCGTTAGCGCTTCGAAGCGGAGTCGGGTAGGGAGCCTGCAGTCGGACTTTGGATGTGCGGTATCATCGCGCCTTGTGTCGTCCCTGGCTGGTCAAAGGCCTCATGTACAAAGCAGTACAAGAAGAAGAGCATGATCACCGCCCATCCCGCTGCGAACCGCAGGAAGTTTTTCCGTCCGAGAAAGTTCAACAGAAAAACAAAGATCCACATACCCGACCTCTAATGCGTCAACGTGCCCAGCCAAAAGCCACCGCCGAAAAGCAAGACGCCGGCCACTAATCCGAGGGCAGACCAACGAATTAGCGTGGGGCGACGATGCGCTTCGTTTAAGAGATGCACAATTTCGCGCGCTTTGAGGCCAGCAACGTGAATATCAGACTGTAAGCCTTGCTGCATCTGGGCTGTCGATTCCTTCACGGATTGTGCCAACATACTTCCCGCGCGTTTCTCCGCCTTTTGAATAGATGCTTGAAATTCTGCGATCGTTACGCGAATCTGCCTGTGAATTGTCTCCATGGCATCGTCAAGTATGAGCCGGTTCATTGTCACCAAGGCAATTGCTGGATCGTCGGGCTTGAGGAAGACATTGTGACGGGCCGCGACCTCCGCGATGAGCCGTCGGGTTCTGGTCGAATCATTCTCGTCAGGCATACGCGTTAAGTGATAGCGAGCTTATCGAGCTGCTCAAACAGCTCCCGCCGCACAATCGCCAAGCGCTGCTTCGAGACCAGGAAGAACCTAACGTCTTTGATGGCTTCATCGAAAGTAAGCCGCCGTTCCAGCATTTGGCGAACGTCGTCGCCGTAGGTGTGCGGATTTCGGTCGCGGATTACCACGGTGCCGACAAGCTTCGGCGCATACTCCTCGGCAACCTTGAACTCCTCGAAGGTCTTTCCATCTTTGGTGACCTCGCCGAAGTATTCATTCAGCCAGACGATAACGTTCTTCTGTGAGGTGGTTTGCGCCAGGCGTTCCAGGCCGTTCAGAGTGTCAGTCATGGCTTGCCCGCCGGTCACCACCGAGTGGACGAATACGATTCGCCCGTGGGCTCGGAAGAAATCGAGGATCTCATTTTCTAGAATGTAGTTCCACAGCGGTACGAACGTCGTGGCTCCCGTATCCACGATGAATACGCCATCACCGTGGCACACTGTTTCGACGAACACATCGAATTGCTTCTCATTGATTGTGCCCCGCTTGAGCACCTTCAAGTGCTCAGCCTCCAGCAGCCGGTATTGCGCGAATGTCGCATTGACCGGATCAGTATCCAGACAGTGCACCGGCACTGACTTCGTTCTAAAGTACTGCGCGAGGATCGCCGATACGAAGCTCTTGCCCACACCTCCCTTCCCCTGCAGCACCAGATGAACTGATGCTGACGTTTCATTGCCACTAATCTCTGGTTTTGTCATAATCCACCTTTCAACCGATCAAGTTCTTGTTGATTGAGAATGGGTCGTATTCGAAGCCCGATTGTTCTTTTTTCTCCCGCTGCTCCCGCAGATTGTTGAACGGATCGGTTGGCGGCGGAGTTGGTAGCCCGCGTTCGGCCTTGCTCGAAGCGGCCGGCGGTTGCAGCGCGGATGTGTGACGCCGCCGTCGTAACCGCGAGACATAAACGCGGAATTGGGGGTAAGGTATTTCCAGCCCATCCAGCTTCGCGGCCTCCCAGACCTCTCTGAGCTTCATTCCCCTTGCCAGCCCAGCCTCAATTTCCCCCCAAGCCGCGGTAACCTGTCCCGTGTTCGTGGCGGGTTGGACCGTAAGGAGGGAGCGCAAGTGGATCAGGTCCGAACTTGCTTTTCTGCGGCGCGGCGGTGGATTCGAGTCCATCGGTGTTACCGATTTGCTCCCTCATCTAAGAAGGGAATGCTGCGACCCCATCGGGACACCGAATTAGCAGATTTCTGCGCTTTGCAACCGGTTGCAACAGTTTGTGAACCGCCTGCAACAATTTCGACAGTCAGCCCGCACCGGAAACAGTCTGCAACAGATTGCAACATAGCCCGCAGCGAAGAAGGCCCAGAGACAGCCAAAAAACCTGTAGTGGAACATAAGGGTTGGGATGCGTTGTTTGGGTTTTCTGTGGCCTTTTGGTTCCAGTGGTTGTGGTTCGGTCGGGATGCGTTTCGGTCACTGTGCATCCCGTTTGGGATGCGTCTCCGATTTTGCGATTTCCGGCGTCCCAAACCGTTCCCGCTACCCCCTTACAAGTTGAGAGGCATTTCCGAATGGCCCAGCGAGCAATCCGATTTTCTGAGGCTACTGACAAAGGAATTCAAGAGGCAGCTCGGAAGCGCGGTTTCTCATCACCAACGGCATTCATCCGCCATTCGGTGGAACAGGAACTGTCGGGACGCAGCGAAGAACTCGTCGGCGCAGAAGAACGACTCGCGGCCAGCACCGAACAAGTCAGGCGGGAAGTCTTCCGTCTCGGGCGAGCACAGCAGGCATTGTTCGCGTTCGTGGACAGCTTGGCTAAGGTTTTGCTGACGTGCGTTCCCGAGCCAGGCGGGGAGGCGATGGAGGCCGCCGTTGCGAGGGCACGAGGCCGGCACGCCCGGTTGCTGAAGAGTGCGGGACAAGCGATGGTCGGAGACTCGCAGGTGGCGATGCGGGATTTGGTGAACCGTGGCGAAGGATGACGAACGCGAGTTCCGGCTTCGCCCGCGGAAACCGCCAGTCCGGAACGAACGCGCGGCTTGGGCGTCAGCGTACAAGGTCCTAGTGCATCACGCCCGCATGAGCGGCAGCCGGAAGCGCCGGTCGGTTGGAGTCGGCGCGGGCACGAAGCGGTCTCGGACTTACAACCAACGATGTGCGGTACGGGTCATGTACGCGAAGAACACCGTTGCCGGACAGTGGCGAGCCCATGGTCGCTATGTCGCCCGTGAGAGCGCTACTCAAGAGAGCGATCCGGAGGCTGTTGGGTTCGACAGTCGCGGAGAATCAATTGAGATCGCGGCGCGGCTCCAAGGCTGGCAGAAAGCCGGTGATGAGCGCCTCTGGAAGTTGATCGTATCCCCAGAATTCGGCGATAGAGCGGACATGAAACGGCTGACCCGCGATCTTGTCTCGCGGATGGAGAAGGATCTAGGCACGCAGGTCGAATGGGTGGCGGCGGCCCATTACAACACGGAGCACCCGCACGTGCATGTGGCACTCCGGGGAATAGGCGCGGAGGGCCGCCCGCTGCATCTCAGCAACGACTATGTCAAGCAGGGCATCCGTCAGATTGCGGAAGACCTCTGCACCCGTCAGCTCGGGCATCGCACGGAATTGGACGCCGCCACGGCTCAGCGTCGAGAGGTGCATCAGCATCGATTCACATCGCTTGATTGGCTCATACGCCGCGACGCCGAAAAGGCTGAAGACGCAAACTCTCCGTTCTTGACGGTGGTGATGGACGGGAACCTGGCCGGACCAAGTCGGAGTGGACCGCTGGTAGAACAGCACACTGCGGAACGTTTGAGATTCCTCGAATCGATGGGGTTGGCGGAGCCCGCTGGTCCACACACGTGGCGCATTCGGCAGGACTTCGAGAACGTTCTACGTGCTATGCAACGGAGCGCTGATCGGCAGAAAATGCTGGCGGCGCACGGAGTCCTGATGTCCGATGAGCGGCTCCCCCTGACGGTGCTCGACTTCCGCCGTCTCACCTCCTTGGAGGGAAGGATCTTGGTACATGGCGAAGAGGACACCGGACGCCAGGCTGGCCGCAACTACCTGATGCTCGAAGGAACAGATGGACAGGTTCACTACGTCTACTACACGCAGGAGTTGGAGGCCGCGCGGAGCCAGGGCGGTTTGAGAACCAATTCGTTTTTGCGACTTCGAAAGCTAATCGCAGAGGGCCATTTGTCACTCCAGATCGAGGACTTGGGAGATTCGGAGTTGATTTTGCGCAACAAAGGCTACTTGCGAGAAACCGCGCGACACCTCATCCGGCGAGGGATTGTTCCGCAAGAGGACGGTTGGAGTGGATGGCTCGGTCGTTACCAGAAGGCACTTGGAGAGACGGCAACGACGGTCGATGGCGAACGCCCAGCGAAGGGAAAGGAGCGCGCCAGAAGGCCAACTCACGGTCGTTAAAGAAAGTTGGATGGGCGAGCATCAGGTGTTCCGTGGATCCAGCCCGGAATTGGCCTCCATCGGCAGCATCGCTGCCGGTCCGCTCGGCTAACCACCTAGGTGGATTGCGGACGCTACCTTATTAATATGCGCGCCGCTTTGGAAGCGCTGCGCCCGTTCCTCAAGCTGAAGGCGCATGATCCTAACGCCAGCGCCAGCGCGCTAAGCCAATGGCGGGCCAGAAATACCCGAACCCACACTGGACGGCCTGGGCGAGGTGAATAAGGACAAGTACCGTGATGACGCGAGGCCGATTCGCCGATGCCTGGGATATAAATCTCGAAGGCAAATCCTCTTGCCCGTTCAGTTCTTGAAGTTCTTGTTCGTCCCGTACCGCTGAATCCATTCCGCGACGCCGACATAGTCTTTCAGGGAAAGCTCGTATTGGTGTTTTTTCTGAAGCGCATGCGCGTCTTTGGAGTATGAGGATGTCGTGACCATCAGCGCGTTTGTGGCCTGGTAGTCGCAAAGCGTACCGTACAGGGCGCGTACCAGAGATACGCCAATCTTTCGATCCGCACGGTAATGCTTCGCCTCGACGAGACACAGTATGTGGCCGGCTGCAGTGTTCATAGCCGCGAGGATATCCTTGCCGCCGTCTCGCGTCGCCTGTGTGAGCTCGACATCCCACCCCATATCCCGGAAGAGCTCGGCAACCAACTCTTCATACTGCCTCGGTGTCAGACTGAAAATATCCTTCGGGTTCTTTTTCAGGTTCTGGATGATCGCCTCGTTCGCGGAGATAATCAGCGGCTTTGCTGCCGCCACAAGCCTAGAGTGGGACGCATCGTTCTGTAGCCTGTAAGCTTCGCCCGACAACACCTTGCGCAGATCCTCGGAACTCATGGATTGCGCAAGCGTCGCCATCATGTTGAGCAGCAAGGGGCGGCCACCGGCCAAGTCCAGAATCTTCCCTATCGAGCCGGAATCCAGCCCCACCAAACTCTTGACGAGTTCCTGAGCGTCATCCTGCGGCAGGCTTTCGAGGCGCAGCGTTCTTTCGCCGCGAAGCTCCAGATCGTTCCGGCTCGTGACGATTCAGGTTCTCACGCGCTTGAAGTTGAGGATACGGTGGACGGCCCGCTCCCGGCTGTCTCCGGATTCCTCATCGGCTCCATCCAGGACCACAAGATCGCGGTCGAATCGGTCTTCAAACCGCGCCCGCATGAATTCCTCGAATTCATGGCGATCCTCTGAGAATGTCCGCGCCGCAACCCAAATGGCCCCGCTGGCTTCACCGCGCTCCGGCCCCGCCCTGGTATAGGGCTCTTTTTCGGCACCTCTTGGTCTGGCGAGGGGCGAATCCCTGCCGACAGTGAACTGTCCGTTGATGACGACAGAAGGATGGATTTTGTCGATATAGTTCGCCGCGAGCGCAGTCTTTCCGATGCCAGCAGGCCCTGTAATTACTATCGGCCTTCCGTAGCTGCGCTCTCTGGTGTTTTCCCGCAACCAGTCGAGTTCGCGCTCTCGACCGATAAACGGCGTTGGTGGTTTCGGCGGCTGGAACGATTCGTCCGGCATAAAGCGATAGGCGGCAGAGTTCGATTATAGTGGCTTGCGCCACCTCGCGCGCGAAAGACTAGTCCGCGAGCATACAAAGCACAGAGCCGCGGTCGAACTACGTGAGGGAGCCTGCGCGAAGGGCTGCTGGGAAACCAGCGGCCCTTTATGTTGCTGAAGGGATAATTTCGATCTCGGTTACCTTGTCGATCGAGATGTGCGCCTTGCAGTACGCGCCGAAGGCGTCAAGAAGCTTGTGCACGAGGTCGAGGCAATGATTGATGAAGGCTTCTGTCATGTACACGATGAACGGATCGTCGCCATGTGAGGCGAACGAAAACCAATCCTTCCAGTTCTCGTCTTGGATGCGCTTCGTGAACTTGGCGCATTCCTTTAGCGGCCATTCAAAGCCTCCGTGGAACATCTTGTTTCGATAGCTGAATAGCGCCTCCAGCATGTTGTGAAGTTCGACTGGCAGATGCACTGTCAGGCCCACCGCTTCCGCCAGTTGCTTTATTCCGGGGACGAGCTGTTTTTCCTTCTTCCCCTCCGCGTTGCACAGGAGGTGGCAGTCCCAGAAGTCATCCGGCTTCGCCATGGCCGAGCGTGTGTGGCCCGGCGGGATTACGTCCATCCCGAAATATTCTTTCCGTATCCCCTGAAAGGCTTGGAAAAACATGGATTCGTAGAACGGCGCCAGCATACCCAGCGCCGCCATACTGTGCGCCGCGCCCTGATAGGTCGACCCGTGGAGGAGATCGACCCATTCATCCACGGCCCGCTGGTTACGCCAGCCCGATGTTTTCCTCGCGTATTCGTCCACTCCTTTTATCTGGCGTTCAGTCTCAGCATCCTCTTGATCGTTGCGGCGAAGCAACGCTGAAATCGCGATGAGCTGCGCCTCGTAGTCGAGGTCTGGCAGGATTCCACAAGCCGCGTCGCGGTCGCTCATTTCGACGTGGCCGAGGCCAGCGTCCTGCACAAGCATGTCGTACATTTCCTGCGTCATCTTCACCTTTTCGAACATCTCCTATTCATATCCCAACAGCGACCCGCACATAAGTCTTGACAAGCCGTCATGACACGCCATAATGACGATGCTGCGGCGGCGTGGTAAAGCTTCCCGAACTCCTGCCTGAAATTTCACCGTGGGTTTTTCAGCAGCCTGCTGGCGCCTGTCTAGATTCTCCAAGTACAAATCCCTACACAACACCTGACCATGCCGGAAGCGTATTGAGGCCACGTTGCGCTGGTGCTGGTATGGGGCTCGGATCGTCGGCTACACATATAGGCCAGCGTCGGGAGGCTTTAGGAACAATAAATCGGCTTCGCAACGCCGATCTGTCACATGGCCGTGTAACGCGCTAACCGTAAATTTGCACTGTGGCGGCGCATGTGCCAACCGAGTTCCGTTCGCAATACGCTCTACCGGATTTCTCGCGCGCTGACCACGAGGGATCCAATGTCCAGCGCACCGGGACAGTCAGAAGGAACCGGACCAGGACCACACCTCCCCGCCGGGCCGGCCTTCGATGTGGAGCCTTCCTGACAGGTAACGTTCCGCAAATCATCACCTTCCTCGATTCCTGCCGCTGTCAATCATCGCGCGGCCCTGGTGAAATCGCAGAAATAATCGTTCGCCGATTTCTACATCTCGACCCAGAAAAGTTGCCGCTATGACGAAGAAGCTGTTTGCAGCGGTCGCAACCGCAATATGTGTTTCATCCTTGGCGACAGCCCTGCCGTTAATCGGACCCATCTGCGGCGGTGAGCGCTCCGCGATGGGCATTTCTCGGATGGCGGTTCCCGACGTGCGCATGTATGCTTCAGCCATTTTCGCCACGTCACCACGGCCTCGTGACTCTGCGGCCACAGTTTGCCCGATGTCTGGTTCGTCCTTGAGATCGAGCCCCGAGTCGGCCCCTTGTTGATCGCCCTTGTCTAGGTCCAGGAGAGAATTGAGCTCAGACTGCCGGATGAGCAACTGTTTCAGCCGCTCCTCACGCTCGAACGGGCGATTCGCCTGTGACTGATAGTCAATAAGCTCCTTCTCGATGCGGGTCACCCGATTCTGTTGCTCGGTTGCGAGTCGGTCGAGATTTCTTAGAGTGTGTTCGAGGCTCTGGACAGTTCCAACGGGATTGGTGGCATTGAGGTTTGCCGAATATGTGGCTCGTCCGCGTACAAAGAGCTCAGGCAAACGCTCGTCCTCTTGGAGAATTCCAAAACCGCCGCTCCTTCCTCGGCTCAGGATCTCGAAACCCCGGAAATCACCGCGTGGCTGCGTCGTTTGATCGTCACGCCAGGAGAGTACTGCGAACGTCAAAGCCTTGGCCGCTTCCTCCCGCGCGCCTTTGCCGGAGAAAACTCGATTCCCTACCTTCATCGTGAACTCGCCGGACTCGCTTGCATTTCTTGTGGCGACGTCGGCCTCGATATTGGCCAAGTGCTGCTTGGCATCCGTAATCTGCCGAGGTAGGCCACGAATCTCCCAACGGACGTGGCGCTGCTGGTTGGCATGAACGGCGCGTAGTTGATCTAGCTTTCGGATTTCCGTATCGATTTTGATTTTTTCGACAACGGCAGGATTGCCCGAAGCTATCGCCTTGATTTCCGCGTAGGTGAGCGCGCCGCTCTCCAGGTCCTCCGCCGAGCGCACCGAGGTTTCTCCACGCGTCACCTGCTGGATGAAGCGGGCCTTGGTTTCGAGCGTCTGCCACATGTAGGCATCGAACGATCCTTCGGTCACGTAGCGGAAGATCTGAACCTCTTTGTTACCGTTTCCCTGACGCAAGATCCGGCCTTCCCGTTGCTCGATATCACGTGGCCGCCAGGGCGCATCCAGATGGTGAAGCGCGATCAGCCGGCGCTGAACATTTGTGCCGGCGCCCATCTTCTCAGTCGATCCGAGCAGTACCCGTACTCTCCCGGCGTTCACGGCATCGAACAGCAACTTCTTGGCTGTGTCCGTCTCGGCGTCATGGATAAACGCGATCTCGGCAGTCGGAACACCAGCTTTGACGAGCTTTGAACGGACATCGTGGTAAACGTTGAACCGGTCCGGATCGGGCGTCGAAAGGTCACTAAAGACCAGTTGGGCTGAACGCTCGCCCTCGGTCGCCTTCCAAATCTTGAGGATGCGGGAAACGGCGCGATCAATCTTAGTCTCCGTCTCTGGTTCGGCGTGCGGATCGATCAGTCGCATGTCGAGCGCAGCTTTTCGTCCTTCGCCCGTGATCTTGAGCATATTGTCCACTGCTGGATCAACGCGCTCTTTTTTCAACCGTTCGGCCCGTTCGGTCAAGGTTCTGATGAATGCCTTCAGCTCAGGGCTTGCGGGTGCTGCTTCTATTGCCGGTCTGCCATTTTCAAGAGCCGGTCGAGGTAGGTTCAGCATATCTGCCGTTTGCACGTCTGCCACCGTCCGGAATACAGAAAGCAATTCAGGCAGATTGACGAACTTGGCGAACCGGGTGTGCATCCGGTATCCCGATCCGTCGGGTGCGAGTTCGAGCGACGTTACCGGCTCCGCAAAGTTTGCTGCCCATGCATCGAAGTGATCGACCTTCCGCTCGGAAAGCATTTCCGGTCCGAGATAGCGGAGCATCGTGTACATCTCGGCTAGGGTATTGGAGATGGGGGTCCCGGTGGCGAAGACGACCCCGCGGCCGTCACTGCTTTCCTGAAGGTAGCGAATCTTCAGAAACATGTCGAATGCGCGGTTGCTGTCGGAGTTCGGCAGTCCCGCGATCCGGCTCATCTTTGTTACATAGGCCAAATTCTTGTACAGGTCAGCTTCGTCTACGAAAAGCTGATCGACGCCCAGCTCTTCGAATGTCATGGTGCGATCTTTCGAATCGCGGTCCGCGCGTTTCTTGAGCCTGACGATCAGGCGTTTCTTGGCCTTCTCTAGTTCCTTCAGCATTCGGCGGTTATCGCCCTTGGAATCGTTTACTGTATTGATTTCCGCATCGAGTTCCGCGACCTGCTTCTCGACAAAGCGGTTGAAGTACTTGTCCGATACGGGCAGGAATTCGAAGGACCGGTGCGAGACGATCACGGCGTCATAGTTTCCCGTAGCGATCCTCGCCATGGCTTGCTTGCGGTTGCCACTCTCAAAGTGCTCTTTCCCGGCGACGAAAAGGCGAGCCTGGGGGTAAAGCTTCAGAAACTCCGCTCCCCATTGATCGACCAGATGATTCGGCACGACGAACATCGGCTTCTTGGCGAGATCCAGACGGCGGAGTTCCATCGCGGCAGCGGTCATGGTCCAGGTCTTGCCCGCTCCCACGACATGCGCCAACAGGGGGCTTCCGCCCTGGAGGATGCGCCAGACTGCGTCCTTTTGATGCGGCGCGAGATCTCCATCGCGGAGGGACGTACGCACCATACCGGGCAAGGTTAGATGCGAGCCGTCGAAATCGCGGAGCCGAATGTTGTTAAACCGGAAGTTGTACTCCTGCGCCAGCCGCGCCGCGCGTTCGCGATCTTCCCAAACCCAATCGCGAAAGCGATCCTTCAACTGCTGCTGCTTCTCTCTGGCGGCAATCGTCTCCGGCTGATTTACGATACGGTTACCGTCCGCGTCCTCATCGTATGCGGTCGGTGTGCGGCCATTTAGCGATTGCTCGATCAGCTCGGACGCACGGAAGCGGGCCGTACCGTGGGTCGTAGTATTGTTCACGACGAACTTTGCGCCGTAATCGAGTTCAATCGTCCATGTGGCGATGGTCTCGGCGTATCCGATTTTCACGCCCGCGCGGGGCACATCCAATAACTCGGTAATGAAGTCTCGGATGTCCGAGGGGGGAATCCACGACGAGCCGAGGCGAGCTTCTATTTCGCCCGGTTCCAGATCTTTCGGCTGCACAGCCTGGAGTGCTTCCACGTTTCTTCGGTACGCCGGGTCGATTTGTTCAGAAGCCTGCGCAATGCCGAGTTTCGCGCGCACGTTGCCACTGAGATAACGGTCGGCAGTCTCCCATGCTCCGCCTTCAGGATTCCGGTAGGCCAGCAGTCCAAGTTCGTCCTGCAACTCAGGAGTGCTACGTCGGGTAAGCGATTCCATTCGCGCCCAATTGATCTCGCCGGTTTCGTTGAGGGATACGAGCAGCGCCTCGGACGCGGTCTCGACGCGCTCAACGGGACGATAGCGCTCCAACGTCCGGCGATCAAAGATTGCTGTTTTCGTCGCCCGCTTTGTCTCAGGGTCAAACTCTTCGAGCGACACCAGAAGAGGTAGATCCGGGTCATCCGCAAACGCTTTCACGTTCTCCCGTGCGTTGAGGGGTCCAAAGCGGGAAGCGAAGAAATCGTACGTGCGATTTAGATGGCGGCGAGCCTCGACGATGGCTTGGTCCGGGGCACCGGCAAGCTGGGTGCGGAACACCTCGCGGACCGCGTCGCGCACCTGAAGCATTCCTCGAATCCTTGCGCGAGCCGAAACTGGCAGCGTAACGGGCTCGAACATGTTGCCGCGGCGAACAACGAGCTGCCCATCGCGCTCGGCGAGTCCGCCTTCTTTAACCTCTCCGACAGCAGGAACTTGATCAGGACCTGCGCCTAAGACATGAGCCTCGCTGTCCCGGTTCTTGTATACGGCGGCGGGAAGAAGTGAAACGGCCCTTTGAAGCGCAGCTGGCTCCAGGTTTCCAATCAGAGCGGGCGTCATGCCGTACTGTCCCGACTCCATTCCCATTCGGCCCAGCATCATCTCCGGGTGGCGAGCAAAGTACTCGTTAATCTCCAATCGACCATCCGCCGTCTCTATGGATCTCAGCTCAACCCAACTCTCGCCGGCTGCCGGCGTCTCTCGCGACCGCTTCTGCAGGAACAAAATATCCGTGGTCACCTCTGTTCCCGCATTCGCCTTGAATGCGGTGTTGGGCAACCGCAGCGCGCCCAACAGGATCGATCCATCCGACAGATGGCGTCGAACCGCGGAGTCCTCCTTGTCCATGGTGTAACGGCTGGTTATCAGCGCGATCACGCCTCCGGGCCGAACCACGTCAAGGGTCTTTGCGAAGAAGTAATCGTGTATGGAGCGGGTCAAGTGCGGACTTCGGCGGTATGCCGGATCGTAGACCGGATAATTGCCGAACGGGATGTTTCCAATTGCTGCGTCAAAGAAGTTTTTGGGAAGCGGCGTGTCTTCGAAACCCTTTGCATGAACGCTCGAATCCGGGTAGAGTTTGGCGGCGATGCGCGCCGTGGTTGAATCAAGCTCAACGCCGGTGCGTTGCGTCCCGGGATACAAAGGTTCGGGCATCATGCCAAAGAAATGACCTACGCCCATCGACGGTTCGAGAATTTGCGCCCCTGGCTTAAGCCCGAACTGCTCCATCGTTCGCCAGATCGCCTGAATGACCTCGGGAGAAGTGTAGTGCGCGTTTGGGGTTGACGCGCGAGCCGACGCATACTCCTCCGTGTTCAGCAAATCCTTCAGCTCGTTGGCGACGCTTTGCCAGTCCCGCGATGGCGGGGAAGCGAATGCATTCGGCATCGCGCCCCACCCGGTGTACTTCACTAGGACTGCTTTTTCTTCTGGCGTAGCCGGGCGGCTTTCGGCCTCTAAGGTTTTCAGGACGCGAATGGCCGCGAGATTGGCTTCGGCTTTCTGCTTCAGTCCGCCTTCGCCAATGCCATGAGCGGAGGTTATGCGGAGGTCACGGGCAAGGAGTGATGTGGGTCGAGAGTCGCTGGATCGAACGACAAGTGGGGCTGGTCCTCCTCGTCCGGAAGGAACGCCCATTCCCTCGTCGCGATCTCCCACGCGAATTGGTAGTCCATCTTCTGAACCACCATCAACTCGTATAGCAGGTTCCCCGTCAACTCCTGTGCTGCGAAAACCGCCTGGTGAAGTTGATTCCCATTGGCCAGTTTCTCGACCATCGTCGGACGATGGCGTCGCCAGTGTTCCAGTATCCTGTGTCCCAGTGGTGTGAGTGTCGTCGTTTCGACCATCGATAGACTCCTCTATTAGATTATCGACCAGTTCGGCCTCGGTCGGTTCCGAGAATAGACTCAGTTGATTGCTGCTGGTGGATTGACTGCCGGTCCGTGACTTTGTGGCCATGAGTTCGCACTCAGGAGTTGACCGCCAAGAAATATGGGAGGTGAAAGAGCTTTGCCCAGCCTCGCAGAGCGGCAGCCTGCCCGAGGTAGCGATCCAAGTCGGGGACCATCGGCCAGATGCCGGCTACATAGTAGCCGAGCGTGCTCTTGAATGCAGCCTTGCGCGTTCCCGCCGTTAGGCACGCGAGTGGCATCCCGGCCGCCGCGATTATGCCCATGGGATGGCCAGTCGAGACGCCCAGCCCCATCCCAATAGCCGAACAGAAAGAAAGTCGATCTCTAGAACGCGCGTTCATAGGGTTAGGAATGCTTTCAAACGATGGCGAATGGCCGCAGTCGAAAGCGGGCCAAAATAGCGACTGTCGAAGCTGCGCGGATGATAGGAGGAGGCAACCCATATGCTTCCGGGATCTACGAGATACCGTCCGGCTGGCCAGGCTTCCAGATGCCTGCCTTTTGTATCCCTGGTGAGCGGAGCCGTATTCGGCAGGAGTACTCCATTCACGGAGATTCCGCGTCCGGATACTTCGACGACATCGCCGGATTTGGCGACGATGGGCTTCATTAGGGGAGCTGCACCGTCACCGCACGTTCCGGGATCACGATAGCCGCGCACGATGGAAAGCGCTGCGAACGGTTCCACAGGACAGAACTCGACCAGATTCGCGCTCGCGTCCGCCGTGGTGATATACAGACCCATTGGAAGCGATAGCGATGTATTGATGCGAAGGCCAAGAAAGCCGCTGATCTGGAACATAGCGACGGCGACACCCGTGGCAACCAGAGCCGTGCGGCGAACCTTGCGGAGTCTATCCGACAGGCCAACCGTCATGATCGATTGCTCCTTTATTAAGATCCGGGATGGCAGGCTCCTCAGGCGTTGTACCCACTGCTCCTTTTGCGGTGGCTCCCCGCAGCGCAGCGATCAAGTGACAGTTTCGGACAACGACTTCATGGACGATTCGCTGCACGCCGTCCCCCTTTGGGGTGAACTGGCGCTGCTCGATCGTCCCCTCGACGAAGATGTTGTCCCCTTTCTCAAAGCTTGCCGCAACGCGGGAAATGTCGCCGTAGAACGATAGGCTGTGCCAATTGGTGTGTTGTTGCGGTTTGCCTTCGCCGTCCTGGTACCGGTAGCTCTCCCCGAGGCGCACATTCGCGACGGGTGTTCCGGAAGGAAGATATCTGACCGCGGGCTTGGTCGCGAGATAGCCAATGACTTCGAGACGATTCCTCTGCATCGCTATTGTTCTCCTTGTTCAACGTGTAGTTCTTCTACGAGATGGTTTTCGATGCCCGAGAGCGGCTCATCGTTTGGTAAGCACTCGCGGGGCGACACAAGCTCGGGCTTGCTTACGAGGTTCCGGGTCCGATTGAGCGTGTCTTGCGGAACGGGTTTGCCATCCTCCAATGTGATGAACCCAGTCGGCGGAGCCAGTTCAGCACGTGAATTCAACGCCGGATCCAGGAAATACAGCATTTGTGTGCCGAGAATCGGATGATGGCCGCTAACGAAGACCAGCATCTGGCCGGGGGCCACAATACGCTCCTTCGCGCCGTCGCCTCGCTTTTGCGGAGGCTTCAACCGGAGCACTTCGTCCGGTGTCATCAATGGCCGCTCGATGTGGTCCACGCTGGCATTAATGTGCGCCATTACCGGCGAAAGCCGCGAGCCGCTAAAGTTGTAGCTGGCTTTCTGCACGGTGGCTGTGCCGGTCATCTTGCTCAATAGTTCGGCAGTCTCGAACTGGTTGGGCGCGAAAGCGATGCGCACGTGACAGTTCGAAACGATGCTTTCGTTGTTGCCGTACGCATCGACGATCTGCCGGATGTCCTGCGTGATCAGGTACGCTTTCAATCCATACCCAGCCATATAGGAGAGCGCATCGGCGAAAACCTCCATTCGATTCAACGATGGAAATTCGTCGATCAACAAGAGCAGGCGATGCTTGTTGCGCTTCTGCTCAGCGCCCTGGAAAACCATCTTCTCCGTAAGGCGATTGACCGTCATCGTGAACATCAGTCGGATGAGTGGGCGTAGACGGATTTTGTCCGAAGGTGGGACCACCAGGTAAAGCGATACTGGACGTTCGTGATTTACCAAGTCGTCGATCGTGAAATCACTCCCCGAAGTGTTCTTCGCTACGAGTGGATCGCTATAGAGCGTCAGCGCCGTCTTGGCAGTAGAGAGGACGCCGCCGAAGTCGCGGTCTTCCTTGTCGAGCATCTCCTGCACCTTCTCTCGAACGACGGGATGGGTCAGTGTTCGATCGCCAGTCGGCATGCGCCAATCGTGAACATGTCCAGGATCGTGCTCGAAGTTCAGTAGTTCATCGAGTGTCTCGCGAAAACCGGAGCCTGGCCGCGTGAAACCGTGCGAAAGATCGGCGAGACATGCGACGCGCCCTTCGAGCGCCGCTTCATAGCAGACGTGCAGGATCATTCCTGTCGTAATGGAAGCGGCGGCATCCTGCCAGTAGCGCTCCTGCGGGCTGTCCTCACCGGTACGGACGATCATATTGGCGATGTTCTGGGCGTCGCTCACGTCACGTGGCGTGAACAGACGCACTTCGCTCAGAGGATTGAACCGCGAGCTGGCCTGCTCCTCGACCGGCGAAAACTTGAAGCAGAGATGGCCCTGGTGGCTGCGATACCCTGCGGTCTTCGCCCAGTTCTCACCTTTGATGTCATAGATCACAGCGCTCTCTTCCCACGCCAAGAGCGACGGGATTACCAAACCGATACCCTTACCGCTCCGCGTGGGCGCGAAGGCGAGAACGTGTTCAGGTCCGTTGTGGCGGAGGTAATTCAATCGGTGTCCGCCCTCGGGACACCAGCCGCCGACATAGACGCCGTGCTTTGTAGTGAGCAACCCGGTGTCGCGCACGTCGTCCTCGTCGGCCCATCGCGCGGAACCATGCAGGTCCTCGGCATTTTCCGTGAGCTTGCGTGTTCGGCGGTTTGCCAAGACGAAGAAAATACCAATGCAGAGAAAACTCCCTGCGAAGACGATCATTTCTCCTTCGAAGAACGGTCGGCGAATCCGCTCATCTTGCGATGTGCAATATCGCCATCCCCACGGAATCCACGAGAAGGGTTGGTAGATGCCGCCAGACTTCGCTCGCAGAATCGGCACGCCCAGCGCCGCCTGATATTGGAACCGGGCGGCGATGTACTGCGTGGCGACAAAGTTCACTACGACGAGCAGCAGGCATCCGAGCGCGGTCGCACGCCAGTTATACCCACCGAGGTATCCAGGTTGGCGAGGAATACGGTAGAGTTCCGGTTGTTTCTTCCGCATGCCCGTGGCTCCTCATCGTTCGCGGCCCTGCGCCTTAGCGCGCTCACGGAATGCGCGGACGGCGCCCTTGGAGTCGGAGTAATTGATACGCACGCTTTCGCCAATCTGCGGCTGCCGATCGAGCACTTCTTTGGGATGAGCGATGCTCGTCCCGGCGGATTGGCGCTGAATGATGTGATGGTCCGTCTGACCAATGATGGGACCGCGATAATTGCCGCTCTCGGTCTGCGCGGCGAGAGTCTTTGCAGAATCCCCGAGCACCTTTGCGGTGATCGACTTGGCCTCAATTAGCGATTCGCCCGCCGACGTGTCAACAGTGCTCCGCCGATCAGTCGCCGTTTGCTTCTGGTGCACGTTGACGGTGCTACTGCCCGGCTCGTAACGTGCCGCGAACTGGGTGGACTCGCGCGCCGCAGACCCACGTTCGTTCGCGTTGTCGACGGATTCCAGAATCGCCGGATTGGTGGCAGCCAAATCCGTATCGGACTCCTTCTCTTCGACCCGCTCACGATCACGGTGAATTTGTTCGGTTTCCTGTTCCAGCATCGCGGCGGACGAACTTCCTGAGGCTGGGGACGTGACGGGTCCACTAGCCAGACCCTCCTCGCCGATGGACTTGTCACGCTCCAACGCCAAAATGAAATCGGTCGCTTTGGATGCGTCATGAGCCGCGCGGAAGATTTCATTCTTGTCGCGCTTGAGTACTCCAATCCAAGAGTTGACGTAAGAGGCGTGCTGCTCGGGATCGTGGGGAATGCCACGTTCCGCAGCTAGGAAAACGCTAGTTAGCTCCGCACGAAGCTCCTCCTTCGCATAGTTCACGTCGCCGAAACGATAGGAATCCGTGAGCGTGGAACGATCGAGCCGGGACGGGTGACCGGTCCAATGCGCCAGCTCGTGGAGTGCCGTGCCGTAGTATCCCGCTGAATCTTTGAAGGCGTCTTTCGGCGGCAAGTGGATGCTGTCCTGAGAGCGGCTATAGAAGGCACGATCCGCCTGGTCGTGTGTAATGTTCGCGCGGGAATTATTCAGGATCTGTTCGCCAGCTTGGACAGCCTCAAAGCTAGTATTTAGCTTGGGCGCGTCCCGGGGAATTCGATCGATTTGCTGGGCGTTGAATACGGTGTACACGCGGTGAACGAGCCGCGATTTCTCGGCGTCCGCGTCGTTGCCATGGGCTGTACTCCCATCACGGGCTCCGCCAGGCCGGGATGGCCGCGTCTTGTCCGAAGCTGATTTGACCTCCCAATATTCAATCTGGGTCCCCTTCTCACCCCGGCGCACCTGCCATCCGTTGTCGGCAGCCTGCTTATATGTCATCCACCTCGCGTCCTCGTAGCCGCGTTGCAGGCTCGTGGCCATCAAATGAATCGCGTTTCCGCCGCGATACGCTCTCTCGCTGGTGGGGTTAAACGGGATGCCGA
This sequence comes from Bryobacterales bacterium, assembly GCA_963813145.1. Classification (GTDB taxonomy): domain Bacteria; phylum Acidobacteriota; class Terriglobia; order Bryobacterales; family Bryobacteraceae; genus Palsa-187. The sequence continues at coordinate 61,733 of CAWEXX010000004.1, read as the reverse complement.
GCGAACTCGCTCCAGGCTCCCAAGGCTTCTGCCATGGAGCGACGCCGCGCTCCAGCATTCCTATAATGTTGTCGGTTACTTCCTGGCGAAAGTCCCGAAGGGCTGGCTGGTCCGGGTTTCGATATTCGGTGGGCAAGGAAGTCGTAGCCGCCATGGTCGTCACTCCTGCCGGTCCAATTCGGCGGCAGAAAAGTTCAGCTCGGGTTCTTCCGTCTCAAAGCCCGATCCGGCTAATGGTTCGCCACCGATTGCGTCAAGTGACGCTGCTGACAGATTGCGTTGAAGATCCTGTGAATGTTGCATTTTGTTTCCTTGCCCGCAAAATGAAATTTGAGGCTCTCATCTATTAAGGAAATGGCGATGACTAAACGGGACGCGGAATCACCACAGAAAGCAGATTCCGGATGGAGCGAGGAATCGCGACGCAAACGGGAGCCACCTTGGTTAAAGGCGTCACCGCGATTCGCGATGAACGATGCCTTTTTCGCCAACCCGACATGCTTCCCGCAGGTCGAGATACTGCTGATAGCACTGCCCACAGTGGATCACATGGTTCCACTGCTCGTCGGCTTCGATGTCTTCGAAAAGGGCCGATCGGCTCGCGAGATTCCGCAGAACCTCAGTGTTGGGACAACCGCGCCTCTCTGGATTCGGGTATGAAGCCTGCACTCCCTTTTGGTATTCACGTTGCAGGCGGTTCCACTTCTGTTCCGGTGTTTCGGCGTTCATGTCCGCCAGCAATTATGGCATATGCCTACCGGGATGCAAGGGCTTTTGTCCACGTTTCTGCGGGAAAGTTTGTTTGATCCACCGCCAGAATCGTTTCTTCACCGCCTCCGGCTTCGGATCAGCGAGCGCGGCCGCGATTTCCTGCCAGGTGTACCCTTGACGCAACATTTTGAAGACCTCGCGAATCTCGTTACGATGGTCCATCTCGATCCGGCGTTCGACTAACTCGACAAGTAGCTCTCGTTCGTAAACCTCGTCGTAGCGCGTAGGATCAGGCAGTCCGTTTCCGTAAAGATCATCTTCAAGCGAGGCAAGCGCAAGGGGAATCGTGTGTCTGATGCGCCATTGCGAATCGCCCGCCGCCATATCGCGCGCCTCCCAGATCGCACGGGCCCACACGCGTCGCGACGGCCAGATTCCAGCATCCTCGCCGTGGCGCGCCCATAATTTATGAACCACTAGCTCTGTGAGTTCCGAGACGCGCCTAACGTCACCAAGTCGGCTGCGCGCGAGGCTGCGAAGCTGATCCTGAATTGGAACTATTCCGTCTTCGAACCAGATGGGTGCGATGGGGTTTCCTTGACGGTCAACGGAAGCGATACAGATCGGTACGATGGACCTCTGCTGGGATTCGGGCAACTGTTCGTAGTCGAACGGGATAATCACAACTCCCATACTGCTTATCGGTCCGTGCTACGACGGCACTGGCGGGCTCGCGCAATCCAGTGGATTACAAGCGCACTCTGCCGATTAGACCGACCATCCTTTGATACATAGAATGAACTGACCTTACTAAACCGTCCAATATTATTTTGTTTGAGCGCAATTCAGCGGGCTTATCGCCCTATTCTCGAAGGCTGCCGAGAAAGAATCGCTTGGATATGTTGGGCGAACTCGGGAAACGAGATCTTCAGAGACTCGCAGAGGCGGAACATCGTTCGTAGCGTTGGGCTCTGAATGCCCCGTTCAAGGAGGCTGATATAGGTCCGATCAAAGTCGCACTCGAAACCGAGCTGTTCCTGCGACAGACTAGCCGCCTGACGCAGCTTTCGCAGAGCTTGACCGAATGCCTTCTCCGGTCCGGAATCGGGCTGGATATGCCTGCCTCCTCTTTTCATCGGCAGGTCTATCGTGCTATTTTGTAGACTATAGTTCGACGGACTATAGTCCGAATCTGAAAAAGACGATGATGGGAGAAATCAATTCTTCAGACCAGGGTCAGATCCACCAGGCCGAGGACATCACCGATGCCGTCCACTGTCGGATGGTTTCTGATTCCGTCCGAGAGAGTCTGACGGCGCGAGGTTCTCTGAGCGAAGACGAGGATAATCTCGTGCTCCGCAGCCTGTTTCCGAGCATGCGGAAAGAAGCATTCCTCCGATTCCTGGCAAGAGGTGAGCGGGGTGCAGTGATTTGTTCGGAAGATCGAATCGAGTATCTATCAGAACAGGTCTTAGCCGCGATGCTTCAGGCCCCGAATATCGAGTTGATAGCCGCAGTACGGTCGTACGATCCGCTTCTTGAAGCTGTTGTCGTGATCACGAATGAGAACGTCTCAAAGATCCTGACCGTTGGCAAAGGAAGCTTTCCGGACGGCTTCACCGCATGACGTGCCATTTTCATCTCCGGCGTGCTCTAGACACGACGCTTACGCCTCTCGTCGAAACCGTTCTTTCGCATACGCGATGAATCGGCCCAAAATCCCTGACTGATCATCCTGCTTGTACCCTAACGTGACCTCGGCAAAGAACCCGTCATCTGGCATGCTCCGAACTACGACGTCAGGGTGACTCACCGATGTCGCGGAGCGCGGCAAAAGTGTGATTCCGAGTCCTTGAGCGACGAATGCCAAACTTTCCTGCAACGTCGTCACTTCCTGTTCAACGTGCGGCACAAATCCGCGCTCGGCACACATTGCGAACACTCGGTCATAAAGTTGAGGATTGGAGGCGCGCGGGCAGCAAATCAAAGATTCCCCGCGAAGGTTGTCTATCGAGACTAGATCTTGCGGTGCGAGGGGGTGGCCTCGGCTAAGTCCGATGACCAGCGGTTCTCGCCTTACGGCCTCCATTGTCAGCTCCGCGGTGACAATGGGCGCCATCAAGAGCGCTGCGTTGAGGCGTCCAGTCGTCAATTGGTCAACTTGTTCCGCATCGGTTAAGCCGTGGACTTCAATTCGCATTTCAGGCTCTGTGCTTGCGAATTCCGAACGGATAGCGGAAACGACCGACAGGTCGACGAACCGCGAGTATCCCACGTGAAACGAGTTTGGCTCGCCGCGCGCGGCTTGCAGGGCTGACGTTACCGCCTTGTCGTGCTGCGAGACCAAAGTCCGGGCGATGGCACGAAATGTCTTACCGAAATCCGTCAGAGCTACGCCGTGGCTATCCCGCTGGAAGAGATTCTTACCCAGAACGGCTTCTAGTCTCTGAATCGCCTGGCTGAGGGCCGGCTGCGAAACGTGCAGGCGCTGCGCCGCGCGGTTGAAGTTGAGCTCCTCAACGACCGCCAAAAACTTCCGAAGCGCGTGTTGCTCTAAATCCATACGCGGCGATTTCCGATGCCCACACTGGCGCCGTGCGGCAACGTCAGATGCAAGTGATAAACGGCTGGTTTGTTGTCATAAGGCCCACGTGAAAGCAGCAGCCATCCAGCTACCCACGTCTCGCTATTGCACCCTCTTGATTGCCGCCGTCACCGCTCAACCGGATTATGTGCAACACGATTTAGCCGCGCGGCACATGCATACTGAAGGCAATCGCGCGTCCAAAAGAATCCCCAACTGGAAGCAAACCGCATAGGTACCGAAGGCGAATTAGCTGGTGTCAGGATTCCCACCTTGTGTCAACATATTGCCCCCGCGCGCTGCAGTCCAGAGTAGCCTAGCTGTTTTTCACGCGGACGGAGGAACTGGCAAGCCGATTTCGGCTATCGGCTTCGAATCAAGACCCTCCACCGGCCGCAAACTTCCTCAACGCGGTTGCACGCCAGAGGCCAGCAGCGCGTACAAGCAAGCTGAGGAGTTCGGTGTGGTGCGCTAACTGCATAAGAGGGCGCGGGACAGAAATGAAGCGAGGTCACACGTCGGCGCACCGGGCGCGAATAGGGAATGCTGTGCAACGACTGTTTTCGACCTTCGCCGACGGCTGGCCAGGCGGAGGTCTTTTCACACAACGACTACTTTTAGGAACTGCGCTGCTATATTCTTGCGTCGGCTGTCTGAGCGCAAAGCAGGTTTGCGGAACGCTGGTGCCCCATACCATAGGTGCACTTGCCGGAATTCTACTTGTGGCAGGTTTATGGACCCCGATCGCCGGAGTTCTAGCCGCGATAGTAGAAGCGTGGATTGCGTTTTCGACCCCGAGCAGCACTGCTTTTCCGGCTGTCCTCGGGGTTCTCGGAGCAACCCTGGCGATGATCGGCCCTGGCGCCTGGTCATTGGATGCCTGGCTCTTCGGCAGAAAGCATATCAAGCCGCCGAAGCTTTAGGCTATACCTCAAAAGGCGGAATCTAAGCTCAGACCATCAAGGCCATCTTTTATGCTCCTATTTGGGGTTTCGAGAGAGCCCAACTGGGAGCAGAATGGTGAGGGTGCCCAACTGCCGTTATGACTGGCGACCATCGATGAAGCGCCCTGAAGCTTGAGGACATTCGTCGTGGAACCTTCAAATCTCGAACCTCTCCGCCGCGATCAGGAGTCCGCCCGGCATCGGGGCTGGTACTCGATCCGACCCGGTTCGCCGCCAGTTTTCCTGCTTGTCCGTACCTCCACTCGACTGCCGCTAGAAACCCTGACAAAGATAGGGCACGAGTACTCGTTGAGGGATGAACGGGATTCGGCCCGGGCGGTTCGGCTGGTGGCCCTCTCCGAGCAAGGCGGGCGAACAACGCTCGTCCAAGACCTTGCGGCGAAACTCTCGATCAATCCCCTTCCAGTGCCGGTGGGGATGACGCGGTTCTTGCGTGGCGCCGTTGCTGTTGCAACGGCACTGAGCGGGGGGACAAGTGGGGACTCATAAGAACGTTGAAGGGAGAAAAACGATGGCTCTTTCTGCACTCATTGGATCCAGTCATAGCTTCACGGCTGTTCTTGAACACGTGTCCACAGTAGGACCAACGAATTGCACTGTGCTGATCCGAGGCGAAACAGGTACGGGTAAGGAAGTGATCGCGCAAGCCATCCATGAAGCCAGTCCGCGCAAACGACACCGTTTTGTAGCGGTTAACTGCGCGGCGATTCCTGTCGCGCTGCTGGAGAGCGAGTTGTTCGGACATGAGCGAGGGGCCTTCACCGGAGCGATTACCCAAAGAACAGGGCGCTTCCAGGCTGCCGATGGGGGCACGCTATTTCTCGACGAAATTGCTGAATTGCCGATCGAACTTCAGCCCAAACTCCTGCGCGCACTTCAAGAACGGGCGTTCGAGCGAGTTGGGAGTTCGCAAACCACTCGAGTCGATGTCCGGATCGTAGCTGCCACCAACCAGGATGTCTGGCGCATGGTCAAACAACACCAATTTCGGGCTGATCTATATTATCGATTGAACGTATTTCCCATCGCCGTTCCGCCGCTGCGGGAACGCGGGCAAGATATCCGCTTGCTTGTGGCTCACTTCCTTCGGCTATTCGCTGAACGCCAGGGCAAGTCAATCGAACGCATCCCTGCGGGCGTGATGGCGGCGGTTGAGCAGTATAGCTGGCCGGGTAATATCAGGGAACTGCAGAACTTCATAGAACGCTCGGTGATCTTAACGAGGGGTACAGAGCTCCAAGTGCCTATGGCAGAGCTCGAGAATAAAGGGAAGCTGATCCCTGGCGGGCATACGCTTGCCGATGCCAATAGAGTGCACATCATGGCGATGCTTCGCAAGACCAACTGGGTCGTTGGCGGCCGAAATGGCGCTGCGACGAGGCTAGGATTGAACAGGACAACGCTTATTGCAAAAATGAGGAAACTTGGAATCTTCCGAGACACGGTCGAACAGCGCATCGGCGATCGGGATTCGAATAGACAGATGCCGGTGAGTTGGTCGTGCGACTCGACGTTTTAAAGTCCGGACGACTGCGAGAAACTGCGAATTCTGGAGCCGCATGTCGCGAGACAACGCTGAGCGCGTTCTAGCAAATGCCAGGACAATTTCGAGGCGCGCATACTCGAAAACCTACACTCGCTGGTTTGACGAAGGGGTGTCTTCAGTTCAATGCGTGTCGCTTTAGCTTTCATCCTGTCGTCTCTCGCTGGCTCAATGCCGGCAGCACGCGCGCAGGCACAAACCGCCGGCGAAATCACCGGACAAGTTTTAGATCCATCCAGGGCCGCCATTTCAAATGCTGCCGTTACGGCTTCGAACAGCGCGACCGGCGCCGTTCGCAAGGCGCAAACCGATAGCCAAGGACACTACGCATTAACGAACCTTCCCGTAGGGATGTACAGCATCACTGTGGAGCACGAAGGCTTCCAGCAGTTAAAGCAAACCGGCGTCATGTTGAACGTGGCGACGACCGTCGCGTTGAACTTAACGCTTACGATAGGATCCGTGAAGCAGGAGGTGGTCGTCACGTCCGAGGCGCCCATCATTGACAAAGCTGACGCCAGCACCGGCACGGTCCTCGACAATCAGGAAGTCGGTGAGCTGCCGATCAACGGACGCGACTACGCCCGTTTCAGCTTGCTTACTCCTGGAGCCATTTTCCGTAGCAATTTCATCGCGGACCTCACCTTCGACGGCCTACACTCCGTTCACAACCAGTTCTCGATCGACGGCATTGACGCCTCGCGCGTCGACCAGCCGTACATGGCGAACGGCTTCGAGCGCGGCGCGCGATTGCTTACCGGCAGCCTGGATACGGTCGAGCAATTCAACGTGCAGACCAGTGACTACGGCGCGGAATACGGACGCGCGGCAGGGTCCTACATCAACATCGCTACCAAATCCGGAACCAACGATTTCCACGGCACGGCGTACGACTACTTCCGTAACAACATTCTCGATGCGAGGAACTTCTTCGCAACCACCGGCCCGGCGCCGGAATTCCGCTTTAACGATTTTGGCGGGAATATTGGCGGCCCAATCCGCAAGGAAAAGACCTTCTTCTTCCTAAACTACGAAGGATCGCGCCAACGCATCGGCATCACCGGCTCGGGCACGGTTCCGAGCGCGCTCGAGCGCAGCGAAGTCGAGGCCACTTCTCCGCAACTCACGCCGATTCTGAATATGTTTCCCATCGGCACCTCTGCTGGTCCCGATCAGTTCACCGACAACTACACGACCACGCAGGTGTTGGATGTTCGTGAAGACACCGCCTCCATCCGCCTCGATCAGGTAGTTCAGCACTCACGATTCCGCATTCGTGCGCGTCAATGTGAACGACTCCGACGTCCATGGGCCGCTCTTTGGTGTTAGTCCGTCTTCCTTGGGCGTGGACGACCACCAGATCGTTCCCGTGCGCACAACGAATGTTGCCATTCACGAGGAGCACGTCTTCAGCGGGAGCATGGTGAATGACTTCCTCGCCGGCATGCAGCGCTGGGGCAGCCAGATCGATCAGGCGGAACCGTTGCCACTGACCACGGTGGTCGGGTACAGCGTCATCCCCGGAACGCGGGGCAAATCCCTCGCGAACAACACGAGCTTCCAGTTCGGCGATACGATGAGCAAAGTGAAAGGCCGCCATGTCCTGACTTGGGGCGGGACCGTCTACCGCATCTGGGTCAACGCCAACAGCACTGCCAGTGCCAACGATGCAGTTCAACTCACCGCAAGATTTGGTCAACGACCAGCTTTCGACCGTCACCATCGTGAACGCCACTCCCGGCAACGGCGTGCGCGCGACGCAAATCGGTCTTTTCGTCAACGACAAGTTCCAGGTGCTGCCGACTCTGTCCGTGGATCTCGGTCTCCGCTACGACATTGAAACCGTTCCTCACGACTCGCGCTACGCCACTCGGCCCTATGACACGCGCACCGGCACACTCGGGCCTCCAGGCGATCCGTACTTCGCGATCAACAATAAAGACTTCGGTCCGCGTGTGGGCATCGCCTGGTCCCCAACGCAACGCCTCGTGATTCGCAGCGGCTACGGAATTTACTTTCAGGATTATCCCGTGGGCTTCGGCTCGTACTATGTTCCCGGAAACACCGTGCCGGGCAACGTCACGCTTTTACAGCAGCAGATTCCGAACCTGTCCTATCCCTATGATCCGTTCCTCTCGCAGGCAGATACGCCTCCGCCACCGAACGTAAACGGCTTCGCGTGGCATAAGCCGGACATCTACTCGAACCAGTGGAACCTGAGTGTCGCAGATCAGTTTGCGCAGAACATGTCATTCCAGGTCGCCTACGTTGGCAACCACGGCGTGAATTTGCAGCGCGAAGAGGGCATCAACTACTTCGATCCCGCACTCGGCGCTCGTCCGAACCCGAACTTCGGCAACATTACGCTCCAGACCGACTCGGCCTTCAGCTCTTATAACGCTCTGCAGTTCTCCTTTATTCGCCGTGCCGGCAAGGCTGGTTTGAGCTTCCAGGCAAACTACACCTTCGCCACGCGATTGACGATGTGGAAGATCCGGCGGTTTCCGCTTCCGACCCCCAGAACCTCAACAACATAACAGCCGAGAAAGGCAACAGTTCCGGCGACGTCCGCCAGAACTTTACCTTCAACCTCCTGTATGACGTGCCGCTCGGTGAGGGCCATCGGTTTCTTAGCTCGGGCTTCGGCCGCAAGCTGTTCTCGGGCTGGAGGGTCTCGACGCTCGGAATCTTGCGCACAGGCGTCGCCGATACCGTCTACATCGGGACGAACACCTTCGGGAACGGCGATTTCATCAACCAGCGGCCGGATTGCGTCGCTGGCGTTGATCCTTATGCCCATCCGCAAACCATTACCGACTGGCTCAACCCGGCGGCGTTCTCCATGCCGGCCGCGGGGACGTTTGGCAATTGCGGCCGCAATACCATCTACGGACCGAATTTCCGCAACGTGGACTTCTCCGTGCTTAAGGGATTCAAACTCGGCGAGACCCGCCTCGAGTTCCGCGCCGAATTCTTCAATGTCTTTAACCATCCGGCGTTCGCTCAGCCGGACACCACGTTCGGCACCCCGGGCTTCGGAAAAATCTTCAACACTCTCGGAAGCACTTTGGGTGCCGGCACTTCACGCCAGATTCAGTTTGCTCTAAAGCTCAGCTTCTGATTCGGAATTATGCAAGCGTACGAGAAAGCACGGATCAAAATCGCGGGTTTCGTCTTCGGCGCGTTAAGCCTGCTGCTCTTGTGCCCTTCCGCACTTGCGTTAGACCCTTCACTCGACGTGAGTCAATACGCTCACACGGCGTGGCTGGTTCGCGAGGGTTTCACGCAAGGCTACATCAGGTCAATTGCGCAGACGCCAGACGGCTACATATGGCTGGGCACCGGCTTCGGGTTGTTTCGGTTCGACGGCGTCCGCGTCGAGCATTGGCAACCTCCGTTGAATGGCGAACAACTTCCCAGCAATTTTATCGTGTGCCTCCATGTCGCCCGTGACGGCACTTTCTGGATCGGCACAAGGGGAGGCTTGGTGAGCTGGAGAGATGGCAAACTCACCCGGTACCCGGACCTTGCTGGCTTGATTATCGGTTCGATTCTTGAGGATCGCAACGGAACGGTTTGGGTCGGGGGCAGCTACTCGGTGGCGTCGTCAGGAAAGCTCTGCGCGATCGATGGAACAAATGTTGACTGCTATGGATCGGACGGCGCCCTCGGTAACGGGGTAAATGGCCTGTATGAAGATAGCCACGACGTGCTCTGGGCGGTGGGGCGTGACGGAGTTTGGCGATGGAGGCCCGGCCCTCCCACGTTCTATCACATGCCATTCGGAACGTCCTCAGTACAGAACCTGGGTGAGGCCGGCGATGGAACCCTTTTGATTCCTTTGCCGGGAAAGCTCGCTCGATTCGGGGGCGGGAAACTGGAAACGCAGCATCCGTACCCCGCTCCTGCCCGCAACGTCGATGGCGTAGTACTTCTCCGGGACCGCGATGGCGGCGTCTGGATTGGAACCTCAGGAGCCGGTGTTGTGCATCTCCATCAGGGACGCGCCGACGTATTTTCGGAGGCTGATGGCCTCTCCGGCGATCTCGTTACCTCGCTCTTCGAAGATCGCGAAGGTGATGTTTGGGTCGCCACCTTGGGCGGGCTCGATCGTTTTCGCAACTACGCGGTCGCGACGTACGCCCAACACGAAGGCTTGGGAACCGTCCCCGGGTGGGGCTCGGTGGCGGCAGGCAGAGATGGAAGCATATGGATTGGCACCAAAGATGGTTTGAGGATGTGGAGTCATGGAGAAGTGACGATCTACGGTAGAGCCGACGATCACAAATCGCAATCAACGACTGTATGGTTACCCGTGCGCTACGTGGCCAATCGTGGGTTGCCAGATCATGTACCCGTGTTTGTTTTTGCGGACAATGCTGGCCGAATCCTGGTATCGACGCCACACGCCTTCGGCTACATGGAGAATGGCGGGTTCGTGCCGATAAGCGGTCTTCCGGGGGGACTTGTTTCTTCCGTTGCCCAGGACAGACAAGGGAATCTCTGGATCGCGAACCAAGACCAAGGTTTGCTGCGGTTATCAAAGGACGGAACTGTTCAGCAAATTTCCTGGGCAAGCATCGGGCACAAAGACGGTGCGCAGTCTTTAGCAGCTGATCGCTCGACTGGCGGGCTGTGGCTTGGATTTGACGGGGGTGGAGTCGCGTTTTTAAGAGACGGTCGGATCAAAGAGACCTACGGACGCGCGGAAGAGCTCGGCAGTGGCGCGGTCAGTGCGCTGTACATGGAGACGGATGATACCGTTTGGGCGGCAACAGAGGGTGGCTTAAGCCGAATCAAGAATGGCCGGGTTCTAACGCTGACCAGCAAGAATGGCCTGCCGTGCGACGCGATTCGTTGGATCACGCAAGACGAGAACCACTCGTTCTGGCTCCACATGACCTGCGGTCTGGTTCGAATAGGGCGCGCCGAGTTGGATGCGTGGGCCGCCGATTCTCAACGGACGGTCAAAACGACGGTTTTCGACAGCTCCGACGGAGTGCCGAATGAACCCATCAGCTTTCGTGCAGGCTCCCAAGTGGCCAGGTCCTTAGACGGGAGAATGTGGTTCCAAGGATTGGGGGGCGCAAGCGTAATTGATCCGCAGCATCTCCCGAGTGACGAGATTACGCCACGAGTACACATCGAGCGAATCATCGCGAATGGCAAGGCCTACTACGCGTCGACCGGAATCCGCGTCCCACCCCGACTCCGCGATCTTAAGATTGATTACACTGCGCTCAGTTTTGTCGCGCCGGAAAAAGTTCAGTTCCGTTACCAGCTCGAAGGGCAGGATCGCAACTGGCGGGAGGTCACCAACGACCGCGAGGCGCAATACTCAAACCTGCCGCCGGGAGATTACGTTTTTCGCGTGACCGCAGCCAACAAGAGCGGCGTGTGGAACGAGGCCGGCGCAACTCTGGAGTTCAGCGTCGCCCCAGCCTGGTTTCAAACTGATTGGTTTTACGCTTCGAGTGTTTTGGCGGGTCTCCTGATCGCGTGGACGATCTATTGGACCCGGATGCGCCAAGTTGCCCGCAGCCTAATCGCACGTTTCGATGAGCGGCTGTCGGAGCGTACGCGTATCGCCCGTGACTTGCATGATACGCTGCTGCAGAGCTTTCAAGCTTCCCTGATCCAAATGCAAAGGGCTCGCAATCATTTATCCCGGAGCCCAGAAGAGGCGGTCCGAACTCTCGATAACGCGATCGGCAGCACCGAGCAGGCCATTGTTGAGGGACGAGATGCGATTCAGGATCTCCGGCTGACTGTCACTCCTCAGCGTGATTTGGAGCATCTGATCACCGTCGCCGGTCGGGAACTGGCAAAGGCGCAGGATGCTAATGGAACTCCGCCAGTGTTCCGTGTGACAGTGGAAGGACCGCACCGGAGTTTGTCGCCCATCCTTCAAGACGAGGTCTACAGGATCGGGCGCGAGGTGCTGCGAAATGCCTTCCGGCACTCGCAAGCGAGCCACATTGAAGCCGAAATTCGGTACGATAAGCGGAAGCTTCGCTTGAGGATTCGCGACGATGGAAAAGGCATCGATCAGAAGATTATGGCGGAAGGCGAGAGGGCCGGGCACTGGGGCTTGCCGGGAGCCCGGGAGCGCGCGACAAGGATCGGAGCGCGATTGGATTTCTGGAGTGAAGCTGGGGCGGGTACGGAAGTCGAGTTGACGGTGCCGGCCTCAATGGCGTATGCGAAACCTCAGGCTCAGCGGCGATTCGGGTTTTTCCGAAAGAAGGACGTTCTGTGAGAAATTCCAGGCTGATTCGAATCCTGGCCGCGGACGATCATGCGCTGCTGCGGAACGGCATCGCCGGGCTGGTCAACGATGAACCGGACATGAAGATGGTCGCGGACGCCGCGACCGGAGTCGAGGCAATCAAGCAATTCAAGCAGTATCATCCGGACATTACATTGATGGACCTGCAAATGCCAGAGATGAGTGGCATTGAGGCCATTATCGAAATTCGCAGTGAGTTTCCGGAGGCTCGAATCATCGTCCTAACCACGTATACGGGTGATGTCCAGGTCACTCGGGCTCTGAAAGCTGGCGTGCGGGGCTACCTGCTTAAGGCTCGGGTCAATCGCGAGTTGGTGGATGTCATCCGGGCGGTTTACTCGGGGCAAAAGCGAATCCCACCTGAGATAGCGGCGGAACTCGCCGAGCATGCCGGGGAAGAAGGTCTGAGCGCGCGGGAACTTGAGGTTCTAGGACTCATCGCACGCGGAAACGCCAATAAAGAAATCGCTGCCCGGCTGGCCATAACCGAAGAGACCGTGAAAAGCCACGTCAGGAGAATCCTGGACAAGCTCAGCGCGAACGACCGGACGCATGCGGTCACGATCGCGCTGAAGCGCGGGATCATCGACTTCTAAAATCCCTCAAAAGGCTAATCGCGAAATCCCTCCGTTGAACGTTTCATTTCTGCTGCGGTTCTCTTAGGCTGGTTAGAGAACACTGTGCAACGACTGTTTTCGACCTTCGCCGACGGCTGGCCAGGCGGAGGTCTTTTCACACAACGGCTACTCTTAGGAGCTGCGCTGCTTTATTCTTGCGGCGGCTGCCTGAGTGCAAAGCCGGTTTGCGGGACTCTAGTGCCCCATAGTATCGGAGCGCTTGCCGGAATTTTACTAGTGGCAGGTTTATGGACCCCGGTCGCCGGAGTTCTAGCAGCGATAGTAGAGGCGTGGATTGCGTTTTCGATCCCGAACAGCACTGCCTTTCCGGCCATCCTCGGGGTCCTCGGCGCAACCCTGGCGATGATCGGCCCTGGCGCCTGGTCGTTGGATGCCTGGCTCTTCGGCAGAAAGCATATCGAACCTCCGGAGCTTTAGGAGCTTTTGAACTGTACCTCAAAAGGCGGAATCCAAACTCGGCCCATCCAGTCAGTCTTCTGCACTCCTATTTAGGGTTTCGAGAAAGCGCGATCGGGAGCACAATCAGCTTGAAAGGGAGGGCAGAATGGAAAGAGCAGCTCTAATTGGATCGAGCCCATCGTTCCGCGCGTTACTTGAAGATGTGCAAGTTGTGGCACCTGCAGACTGCACCGTCCTCATCCAAGGCGAGACTGGCACCGGCAAAGAAGTGATCGCGCAAGCCATCCATGAAGCCAGTCCGCGCAGGAAACACCGTTTTGTAGCCGTTAACTGCGCAGCAATTCCAGCCGCGCTGCTTGAAAGTGAGCTCTTCGGACATGAGAGGGGCGCCTTCACTGGAGCAGTCGTGCAGAGGCTTGGGCGCTTTCAAGCGGCCGATCATGGCACACTCTTTCTGGATGAGATTGGCGAACTGCCGATTGAACTTCAGCCCAAGCTATTGCGCGCAATTCAAGAACGGGAAGTCGAACGGCTGGGGTGTTCGCATGCGACCCGAGTCGACGTACGGATAGTGGCAGCCACAAACCAGAATCTGGAGCAGATGGTAAGTGAGCGGCGGTTCCGAATGGATCTATACTACAGGCTCAAAGTCTTTCCTATCACTCTTCCGCCGCTGCGCGAACGAATCGGTGATATCCCGTTGCTTGTAGATCACTTCCTTCGAAGCTATGCTCACCGCCAAGGCAAATCCATCGAATTCGTCCCGGATGAAGTCATGGCCGCAATTGAAACGTACAGCTGGCCGGGTAACATCCGGGAACTGCAGAACTTCATTGAACGTTCAGTCATCCTCACAAGAGGTCCGGCACTGCAAGCCCCTATCGAGGTACTCGAGAGGAATGATTTTTTTGCACACGAGGTGTGCACGCTGGCGGATGCAGATCGAGTACACATCATTGGTGCTCTCCGTGAGACACACTGGATCGTCGGAGGAAAGACTGGTGCCGCTTCCAGACTCGGACTAAACCGGACAACTCTCATCGCCAAAATGCAGAAACTCGGGATCTCGCGCGAAACAGTTGAGCAACGTTCTCGGCTATCGAACCCGCGCGCCAACGCGCAACTCAAGGCTCTATCGGTGTCTGCGTGAGACTGAGGGGCCAACCGGCCCATACGTGAAAGCTCAGGCTTGACACACTGACGAAGACGTACCCGCAATCAGGATCAGAGAGTGCTTTAACATCATCGATGTTCCTCTTTCGGAACCGACGCGTAGGCGGGCGTCCACTGCGTGTCCGCCACGATCCGGCGCAGTTCTTCTTCACTGACTTTCGGGGCAACGCCATCCTTCTGGGCCTCGATTTCAACGGCAACCGCGATTTCAGGAGCCATGACATCCGTGGCTAACCAAGGCTTTGCTTCATTCACCGGTCCTCTGAGATTACCGCGGAGGTCATCGCCGATCTCCCGTTGGACCAAAGCGCTCCGTTCTGATTCTTTGAGCGCTGTGGCCAGACACGGTGAGAAGCGCGGAAGCAGTTTCCACAAATGATGTAGGACCGCAAACATAGCATGTCGGAGAAAGGGTTGAGGGCCAGGTCGCGTTAGCGATAAGATCGGCGTTGATTCGTTCAGGCGGCAGCGGCCAATCTTGGGGAACAACTCGTGTATAGGCGTGGGTGATGGGCACGATACCGCGATCCGCCAAGGTGCGCAGTTCCTCGCGGTAAAAAACCGAGGCCGGCTCACGCACTGAGTACAACAGTCGAAACGGCGCGCCGCTGCCGCTCGACGTGCGTGAACGAATCATCGCCATTAGAGGGACAATGCCAGAACCGCCGGCGATAAGCTGAATCGGCTCTATCTGCTCAGGGCGCCACACAAACCAGCCGCCTATCGGACCGCGCAATTCGAGTCGATCACCGACAATCAGTTCTTGCGTTAGATACGGCGAGACCTCGCCGTTTGGAAGGCGTTCCACGGTGATCTCTAACCGACTTTCAGAGTTTGGTGCTGACGCAATCGAATAGGATCTCGCGGCCGAGTATCCATCTGGAGCTGTCAGACGGACATCAATGTGTTGACCTGCAACATGACCTGGCCAATCCGGGACTTCGAGCGTGAGCGTCCGCGCTGAGGCCGTTTCGTCACGAACGGCGACGGCCTTTCCGACGCGCCACATCACTCTCCCGAGTATCGCTGTTCTCGCCAAGGATCCCCGTAAATGTGATAGCCGTTGGCTTCCCAAAAGCCGGGCCCATCCTGGGGCATCAGGGTCATCCCCCGAACCCACTTCGCGCTCTTCCAGAAATAAAGGTGCGGAACGAGCAGCCGCGCAGGACCGCCGTGCTCAGGCGCAAGGTCGCGGCCATCAAACCGGAACACGACCCATGCCTTATTGTTCTTGAGATCCTCCAGTGGGAGGTTCGTGCTATAGCCGCCATACGAATGCACCATCGCGTACCGAGCATCAGTCTTTACATCCACGAGCAGAGTATCCAGTGAAACACCTTCCCATGAGGTTCCGAACTTTGACCAACGCGTTACGCAATGTATGTCGGCAGTGACGCGTTCGGCGGGCAGATCGCGAAACGATTTCCAATTCCAGCGCTTTAAGGCGCTTGCACCGTCATCGACGACAAACTCCCATTGATGGAGCGGGACATGTTCTGTTGGTCCGGCCGACAAGACCGGAAAGTCGGTAGTAACGTATTGCCCTGGCGGTAGCTTCGGATTTGCGGCCGCGCGCCGGCCGGAAAAGCCACGTGAGATGATCGCCATCCTGTTTCTCCTCGCATTGGTTCGCATGTTTCGTGCCGATCAGAGCTGGTTGAATCCATTGCAGCGTGAAGTGCGGACCGGGTCACTATGATGACACGCGTTAACTAATTGACGCCATCGCAGCGAATCGACGGCGCTTCTCACAGAAAACACAGGGTTGGCGTCTTGGCGCAACGGATGCAAAGACAGCAGCAAGAGAAAAGCACGAGATTCCACCAGACCGCTTGGTGAGGCTCCAAAAGGAAGATATATGAGCATCCGTATTTCAATGATCATTCTCCTGTTCATCATTTTCGTTGGCGGCCAGCAACTCGGGTCGCAGACTAAGGCTAACCCCGGCGGTTTCGATCTGGTCGACGGGACGGGGAACATTCGCAGGCCGCAAGATTACCGCGATCATTACCCGTCGCTAGGAACATTCGTAGTACTCGATCCAACGGCGGGAGATCAGATGCACAATACATACGCTTCGCCTGGGACTGCAGAGTATTACCGCAAGACGGGGAAGTACGCGGATGGAACCGTACTGGTGAAAGAGGTCTTCGGCACCGATCACGCTCGAATGACGACCGGAGATGCGCATTGGGCTTCGGGAACGAAGGTCTGGTTCGTGATGATCAAGGATGAAAAGGGCCGCTACCGAGGCAATCCGCTTTGGGGTGACGGCTGGGGATGGGCCCTCTTCAAATCCGATGCGCCCGACAAGCAGGTCGCGACGGATTACAAGAAAGACTGCCTGGGCTGCCACATCCCGGCTAAGGCGACGGATTGGGTCTACATCCAAGGTTATCCGGTTCTCAAGTCAAAGTAAGCCGCACGTCGTGATGTAAGCGACTTTTCAAAGGACGCCAAAAGGAGATTTTGTGATGCAAAAGTATTCGTTAGCAATCCTCGCTGGGGCTGGAGTGGCCGTTGCGAGCGTGTTCATCATCGTTAATGCGCGACCTGCAGTTGCTCAGACTCCACAATCGACAGCGGTGTTTGAACCCGATGGCAAGTTGAAGTTGCCAACTGGATTTCGGAGGTGGGTTTTCGTAGGGGCCCCTTTGACGCCCAACGGACTCAATAAAGGGAAAGCGGGATTCCCCGAATATCATCACGTCTACATCGAGGCGAAAAACGTCGATGCGTACCTGAAGACGGGTTCTTTTCCCGAGGGAACGGTTATCATCAAAGAACTGACTCGCGTTCTGAGTCCGACTTTCCCTGACGGCTCGCGTACAGAGCCATCGGGACGCGGGTTCTTCAACGGCGCCTACAACGGCATCGACGCGACTGTCAAGGACAGCAAGCGGTTCCCTAATACCAATGGCTGGGGCTTCTTCACTTTCGGCCACCATCCATTGCCGTATGCGAAGACCGCCGCGGAGGCGTCCGTTGCCGAATGTGCCGGTTGCCATATCGCAAACGTCGCCAAGACCGACATGACGTGGGTTCAGTTCTATCCGCTCCTGCGTGACAAAGACGCGAAGTAACGCGATCAAGTTTCTGTCCCTGCGGGGCTGACCCGCAGGGGAGGATAAATCCAATTTCAAACAACAAAGGGAGAATAAGCATGCCTAAGGAAATGAGCATGTCGAAAGAGATGAGCACGCCGAATGGTCGTGGCGGACATCTTTACATGCAAACGAACGAGGTCAAGAACGCTGTCGTGCACTATCACAGGTCCACGAACGGCACGCTAACGGAGGTGGAACGCGTTGCAACGGGCGGCGCCGGCTCCGGCGTGTTCAAGCCGATCAGCGGCCAAGACAGTGCGCCGAATGCCTTTGAGGGTGCGGGCAGCGTGATCCTGTCGCCGGATCGGCGTTTCCTGTTTGCGACGAACGGGGGCGACAATTCGGTGTCCAGCTTCACTGTGGGCAAAGACGGCCAGCTCACTTTACTGGACACCAAACCGACTGGCAACGCCGTGGAAGGAAGGAGCGGTACGGCAAAATCGCTCGCCTATGATGCGTCGCGGGGCATGCTTTATGTGTTGCACTCATTCGGCCCCGACCATCTCAGGTTGATGTCGGTTAGCGGCGACGGCAAGCTCACGCCGCGCATGGAGCGATACACCGCGAATACGGAAACCAAACTAAATCGTGTGCCCACTATGTCCGTGATCTCTCCGGATGGCAAGTTCCTGCTTGTCGGAACCACGTTCGATCTGCCGATTGCGATCTCGGGCATGTATCCCGATGGCTCGCCGATTCTTTGGGTGCAGGGACCTGATGGCAAATACAAGGTAGTCGCTTCGAATGCGCCGGATCCCGATGGCCTTGTCGTGTTCCGTATCAATTCGGACGGGACGCTGAGCGGGCCCTCATTCCACGACGGCGGAGCCGGTTCACCCTTTTACATCGCATTCCTGCACAACCGCCCGGATACGTTTGTCATCGGATACGCCGTTGGCGATGGAGTCGCGATGGGTCACATCGATGAAGACGGCAGGATCGGGATCGGCCCGCTGGAGCCTATCGATACGAGCAACGGCAAACCCGCAGAACTGTGCTGGCTTGCAGTGTCGCCGGATGACCGCTCTCTCTACGGCACGAATTTCGGCTACAGCAACATCAGCAGCTTTCGCCTCGACGGCGGCGAAATCAGTGTCGCCCAAGATCCCGCGTGCCCGAAGGTGCGGGGCGATGGCACGGCCAGGGGGCTCTGCGGCGACATCACCAGCGGCCCGAGCGACAACTGGATCACGCCGGACGGCGCATTTCTGTATCAGATCTACGGGAATGCCTCGAGACTTGTGGGCTACGCTACTCAACCGGATGGCTCGCTGAGCGAAGTCACCAGCGTGAAGATCCCCTACAACTGCCCGCAGGGATTGGCGGGGTTCTGATTCTTGTCACCGAGGGTGCGATGAGACAGCTCAAGAACGTGGCCCAAGCCGAAAAAAGCGGCCGTGTCGCAGTTCGGGACCCCCATCGCG
Source organism: Bryobacterales bacterium (assembly GCA_963813145.1). Lineage (GTDB taxonomy): Bacteria > Acidobacteriota > Terriglobia > Bryobacterales > Bryobacteraceae > Palsa-187. Next base: position 42,900 of record CAWEXX010000004.1, on the reverse strand, counting down.
CCCACGCGCAAGTCACCTGCTCAACAAGGATACGCTTGTCATCGAAAAGTACTCCATGGTCTCGTCGGACGTCCGATCAGGATCTGCAGCGGGCCGAAGGCGCCGTCCGGATCGTATTGAGTGGCTCTGAACATGGAACCCGCGTCAAGGAAGTATTTCAACAGTCCCCCCTTCGAATCCTGTTCCCGAGCACGATAGCGGGCGCGGTGGAGGAGGCCGTCCTCTTAAATACCGCAGGCGGCATTGCGGGCGGAGACCGGCTTGAATGTGGTGTAACTGCGCTCGCTAATGCCTCCATCGCAGTAACCTCACAGGCGGCCGAAAAGGTCTACCGGGCGTTGACCGTGCCCGCGCAGAGTGCGACCAGGTTGAAGGTGTGCGCGGCCGCCAAACTCGCGTGGCTTCCGCAGGAGACGATTCTCTTCAATTGGGCGCGCCTCAGCCGGACGACGGAAATCGAGCTCACTAATGGGGCGGAGTTGCTGGCTCTCGAGTGGCTCGTGCTGGGACGAGCGGCGCACGGCGAGAAGATGACGGGCGGGCACATAGCCGATAGCTGGCGCGTCAAGAAAGATGGCCAGCTGATTTGGGCGGACAGCTTCCGCGCCACGGACGAGGTGTTTCCGCACCTCCACAGAAAAGCTCTCCTTTCGGATTGCAAGGCGTTTGGTACGCTCGTCTACTTTGGACCTCGTCTCGACGCGCGGTTGGAATTCTTGCGCGACATCGCTCCTTCGCTGGGCTGCCGCTGCTCGATGACCTCAGTAAGTGGGCTGATCATCGCACGTTTTGCAGCGAGAACGTCCTTTGAGGTGAGGCTCGCCTTGCGAGGTTTTCTCCAGAAATTTGGTGCCGAGCTGGGCGGACACCCTTTTCGGGTGCCCAAAATGTGGTCATGCTAAGTCCCATTGCAGAGCGGAGACACTCATGAACCTTACGCCGCGCGAAAAGGACAAACTGATGATCTCCCTGGCGGCGCTGGTCGCCCGGGGGCGGCTCGTGCGAGGCGTCAAGCTGAATTACCCGGAAAGCGTCGCGATTATCACAGATTTCGTCGTCGAAGGAGCACGCGACGGCAAGCACGTTGCCGACCTGATGTCAGAGGGCGGCAAGATCCTGACTCGCGACCAAGTCATGGAAGGAATCTCCGAGATGATCCACGAGATACAAGTGGAAGCAACGTTTCCCGATGGCACCAAACTGGTTAGCGTTCACAATCCGATTCGGTAAGGAATTCAAATGCGGTTAACCTTGATTTGCGTGGCTTTGATTGGAGTGCTCGCCTCCCCGGCCGTCGCTCATACTGGAGTGGGGCAAACTACTTCCTTCGCCTCCGGAATTGCTCATCCTCTTACCGGCGCAGACCACATTCTCGCCATGGTAGCCGTTGGCCTTTGGGCTGCGCTTAGAGCTGGCCGCGCGGTCTGGGTGTGGCCGATGGCCTTCGTGGCAACGATGCTGGGAGGTTTTATAGCAGCAATCTTGGGCTCGCAAATGACTTTCGTGGGGCCTGCCATCGGGTCGTCAATTATCATTTTAGGGCTGTTGGTCGCGCTAGCGGCGAATGCCCCAGTTTGGCTGGGCGCAACGATCGCGGGGCTGTTTGCATTCTTTCATGGCCACGCTCATGGGACGGAAGCTTTAGGAGCTAATCTCATTCCTTATGCGGTGGGTTTCGCGGTCACAACAGCTGGGCTTCACGTAGCCGGCATCGGCCTAGGGAGTTTGGCCGAGCGCTCGATCGGGAAGGTCGCCGTACGCGTCATGGGCGGACTTACAGTTTTGGGCGGAGTAGCTTTGATCGCGGGCTGACATGATACCGGGCGAAATCCTCCCAGCAGCGGGCGAGATCATCCTGAACAAAGATAGAGCCGCCATCTCTCTGACGGTCGCCAACACAGGTGACCGGCCGATCCAGGTGGGCAGTCACTATCATTTCGCCGAGACCAACTCGGCTCTGGCGTTTGATCGGCAGGCTGCTCTTGGGTATCGTCTGGACATTCCCGCGGGAACGGCGGTGCGTTTCGAGCCGGGGCAGTCGCGCGAAGTTTCGTTGATCCCGTATCAGGGCGCGCGGCTAATTTACGGTTTCAACCAGCGAGTCATGGGACCAGTGAGGTAATCGAATGCCCCACACAATGAACCGCGCCGCGTATGCACAAATGTTTGGTCCTACTGTTGGCGACAGGGTGCGTCTCGCCGATACGGACCTGATTATCGAGGTGGAAAAGGACTTCACAGTTTATGGAGAGGAGGTGAAGTTCGGAGGTGGAAAGGTTATGCGCGACGGCATGGGCCAATCGCAGCGTTCCCGAGCGGAAGGAGCGGTTGATACCGTCATTACCAACGCGCTGATTCTCGACCACTGGGGAATCGTAAAGGCAGATATCGGCATTAAAGATGGTCATATTGCGGCAATCGGCAAGGCAGGAAATCCTGATATTCAGCCGAATGTAGATATCGTCATCGGACCTGGGACGGAAGCGATCGCAGGCGAAGGAAAGATCGTCACAGCTGGCGGCATCGATGTCCACGTCCATTTCATTTGCCCGCAGCAGATCGCGGAAGCGCTGTTTTCGGGTGTGACCACGATGATGGGTGGAGGCACTGGACCCGCGGCGGGTACGAATGCCACAACCTGCACACCTGGCCCGTGGCATATTCAGCGGATGCTTCAGGCGGCTGATTCCTTTCCAATGAATATCGGAGTCTTCGGTAAGGGCAACGCGAGTACGGCCGCAGGCCTCGTTGAACAGATCGAGGCAGGAGCATGTGGACTTAAGCTTCATGAAGACTGGGGCACAACACCTGCCGCCATCGATAACTGCCTTTCAGTCGCAGACAACCTCGATGTCCAGGTTCTCATCCATACGGACACCTTGAATGAAAGCGGTTTCGTCGAAAATACGATCGCGGCATTTAAGGGCCGAACGATTCATACTTTTCACACCGAAGGCGCTGGCGGCGGCCATGCTCCCGATATCATCAAAGTCTGCGGTGAGGCGCACGTCATTCCTTCGTCGACGACGCCAACGCGGCCCTACACGGTCAACACCCTCGAAGAGGCGCTCGACATGGTGATGGTGACCCACCACCTCGATCGCCGTATTCCCGAGGACGTCGCGTTCGCCGAGAGCCGTATCCGCAAAGAGACGATCGCGGCTGAAGATATCTTGCACGACTTGGGTGCGATCTCGATCATCTCCTCAGATAGTCAGGCGATGGGCCGCGTTGGCGAGGTAATCATTCGAACCTGGCAGACGGCCGACAAAATGAAAAAGCAATTCGGGCGACTTCCTGAGGAGCAGGGTGACAACGATAATTTCCGAGCACGGCGCTATGTCGCGAAGTACACCATCAACCCCGCCATCTCGCAAGGCATTTCGAATTATGTCGGTTCGATTGAAGCGGGAAAGCTCGCGGATCTCTGCATTTGGGATCCGGCGTTCTTTGGGGTAAAGCCCGACATGATCCTGAAAAGCGGTACGATCGCGGCGGCGATCATGGGGGATCCCAACGGTTCCATTCCCACCCCGCAACCCGAATACTACCGGCCCATGTTCGGCGCATATGGACGCTCGATGACCGAAAGCTCGGTGACATTTGTGAGTCGAGTGGCACTTGAAGCCGCCAGCAAATTCGGGCTTGCGAAAAAGCTTCTTCCGGTCGCGAACACCCGCAAGATCGGCAAGCATTCAATGGTGTTAAATAACGCCACTCCGCGGATGAAGGTCAATCCCGAGACTTACGAAGTGCGGGCCGATGGGCGCCTTCTCACATGCGCGCCGGCCAAAGTGTTACCGATGGCTCAGAGATATTTCATGTACTGATATGACGATACACTCCGCTTTAATTCATCGTGCGGCCGGGCATTGGCCGAAGGAAAGTGCGACAGGCACTATCACGCTCGATTTCGATACGCGCCATCGGCGCCGGATTCGGCTCACGGCGGATCAGGGCGAGAATATCCTTCTCGATCTTCCAAAGGCTATCGCCATGGCTAATGGAGATGGTGTGCAACTTGACGATGGGAGGTGGCTCATGATTCAGGCGGCCGCAGAGACGATTGTCGAGGTGCGGCATAAAGATCCTGGCCAGCTTGTGCGCCTTGCATGGCATCTCGGCAATCGTCATCTGCCGACGGAGATTCGACATGAAGCCCTCTGTATCCGGCCGGATCATGTGATCGAAGAGATGCTTTCCAGCTTCGGCGCAATTCTCAGAAAAAGCAACGCTCCGTTTCAGCCCGAAGGCGGCGCGTACGGTGGTCACAATCACCATCACAGCCATGATGAATCCTGAGCAATGTCGTCTTTCGCCGCTGGCGCTTCTTCGACTGCAAAGCTGGCTTTCGCCCGCGTTCCCTGCGGGTTCTTACAGCTACTCCCATGGTCTCGAATGGGCTGTCGAAGCACGTGACGTATGCGACCGGCAAAGTCTGGTCGACTGGTTGGAAGCGGATCTTCGGCATGGCTCCGGACGGAACGAGGCGATCTTTTTCAAAGAAGCATGGCTTCATGCAACGAAGGATGACCAAGAAGGATTAGTCGAGATTTCGGAACTGGCCGCCGCCTTTCGCGGGACATCGGAGTTCGCGCTCGAATCATCGCAGCCCGCTGCGGCATGCCTCGCGATATTCAAAAAGGTATGGCCGGATCGCACATTGGACCCCCTCGCGGAAATACTTCGTGAAAGACAGATTTCGCTGGCCGTTGCCGTCGTTCTCGGAGTCCGTCTTGCAGACGAAGGCGCTCCGTTCAGCGTGGCATTGCCAGCTTTCCTTCAAAGCTACATCGCGAATTTGATCACGGCCGGAGTTCGCCTGATTCCTCTGGGTCAGACGGACGGGCAGCTTGCGGTCGCCGAGCTTGAGCACGTGATTGAGGCTGCGAGTGCACAGGCGGCGGCCAGCACGATTGATGATCTTGGGTCGGCCGCGTTCATGGTCGACATTGCTTCCATGGCTCATGAAACGCAATATACGAGGTTGTTTCGCTCATGACTAGCTCACGTATTCACAGTCAGCCACTGCGAGTCGGCATCGGTGGGCCGGTTGGCTCCGGCAAGACCGCGCTTGTCGAGGCACTTTGCAAGCGGCTCCGCGATATGTATGAAATTTACGTGATTACCAACGATATTTACACCAAGGAAGACCAACTCATACTAACTCGCGCGAACGCGCTGCCCGCCGAGCGCATCATGGGTGTCGAGACCGGTGGCTGTCCTCACACGGCCATCCGCGAGGACGCATCCATGAACCTCGCCGCCATTGAATCGATGAGCCAGAGATTCCCGAATGCGGAATTGTGCTTCATCGAGTCGGGTGGCGATAATCTTGCGGCGACGTTCAGTCCCGAATTGGCGGACTTGACGATTTATGTGATCGACGTTGCCGAAGGCGAAAAAATTCCTCGCAAGGGCGGCCCAGGGATAACGCGATCGGACCTGCTGGTGATCAACAAGATTGATTTGGCACCGCTTGTGGGCGCCAATCTCGACGTAATGAAAGCAGACACAATCAGAATGCGTGTGGGGCGGCCGTTCGTTTTCACCGACCTGAAGAGGGGTTTAGGTGTCGAGGAGATTGCCCGGTTCATCATTGAGCAGGGCGGACTAGCACAGACGGCTGCGTAACAAGCCCCCCTAGCGCCGTTTAGAGAGTGCTACGTGGACTGGAAGACAAACACAGGTTACAGCGCGCCGCCGTCCGCTTTTGTGGACGCCAAAGGCGGTCCGCAAGAAACAGGTCTTCGACCAGGAGAACCCCGGTGGCCTGCCCTTCTGGCTCTCCTGGCCATCGGCGTCCTATATTGTGCATTGCCGCGCTCGCTCACAGTTGGTCCGAATTGGCTGGTGTTGATCTTTGTTGCCGTGTTAGCGACGCCCGCGGTGCTGTTCAATGGTGTAGGAAGCCAGCGGACGAGACTGATCTTTGGTTATGCGGCGAACGCTGTTGTGACGGTCTCGACCATTGCTTCGCTTTTGCTGCTGATTTCGCGCTTGCCGGCGCATAAGGAATCGCCACCTGAATTGCTGATTTCCGCCGGAGCGCTGTGGATCTGCAATGTTCTAGTCTTTGCCTGCTGGTACTGGAGGTTGGATGCGGGTGGCCCGCACCGGCGAGATCTCCAAAACTCTCACGCGGATGGGGCGTTTCTCTTCGCACAGATGGCGCTGGATCCGCAGTTGCGCCATGAAATGGGCGAGGAGCAGTGGCGCCCCGGTTTCGTTGATTATCTTTTCCTTGCATATAATACCAGCACGGCATTTTCGCCGACGGATGTGCCAGTGCTTTCGCGCTGGGCCAAGGTTCTGATGATGGTTCAGGCGACCATCTCGCTTGCCACGGTTGCACTGCTAGCCGCGCGCGCCGTGAACATTCTTTGACGGCATCCATCCTAACGCAGGTTGAGCCGGGCCTCACCGTGGGCGCAATCGAACTGTGTTCAGATGTTCTCAATCTAAAGTCGGGCGGGTAAGAGATTGTTGGAGTCAGCGAGCCTCGAACCAACTACTGAAACGTGAACCTTTGGCGTCGAGGCGAAATACGCCCCTTGAGAAGCTGCGACCCCGTGCGTACCCGGCATTCAGTTCGTTGGAGCATCCGACCCACTCGATTCCCGGGTCGCGCCCGATGGCGTCCTCTATTGGGAAGGCAAGTCTCCGGCAACGCCGAATACTTTGGATATTCCGATGTCGTTAAGTCTCGACAGGACGTGCTCGATTACGGTCGTCGATGACTGTGTTGACTCTTGCAACATTTCTTTGCTTGAAACTGCTTCTCTTGTTGGGGCGGATACACGCGACATAATTTGATCTCCTTAGAGTTGTCGGTTAGAGTTCTGGAAGCCTTCTGCGTGAAGCGAATTATCGGAAGCCGGTCAGTCGAATTGGCTCCGCGATCTGAAATGCCAGCAGAGTTCTAGCCGGCACCTTAATGCGGGGGCCGCTCGTGAGAACCTTGCCTTGTGCCGCACGGCCGCCCACCCACGTGGGGGCATTGCGTTCGAGCCCGAGGCCGCCGGCTCCCGGGGGACCGGATACGGTTGCAGCGGGATAGCGTACGCCCTTGACCGTTACAGCCCGAAGTTCAAGGATCAGTTCTGTCATCCCTGCACCTCCTGGACCAAGGTATGACAGCGACCGCACGCCGAGTTCGACAGGCGAACCTTTCGGTATCAGGACCGTTCCGCTTTGATCCACAACATCTTCCGCGACTCTTGCGGAGTAAATCGTAGCGCGCATGGGCCGAACGGCGGTCACCGCATCGTCCGTCTGAACGACAAGAGAGCTGCCCGTGGGCACAACACCCGGTTCCTCGGCGACGATGCGTACGGGTCCGAGTGGTGGTGGATCAGCGGGGTTGGCAAGATCCTGTCCCAAACAAGCGCCGATGCTAGCCATAGTCATAAGCGCGAAACCAAGAGTCGAAACCGTCATGATATTGTCCTCGCGCTAAGCGGTGCAATTTGACGGCCTGCTCTGGAGGCTTGATTACAGTGATTTCCGGCCATCGCTTGACGGCATTTCAACGGCGAGTCATCTAATTGTCACTGCGCTGTCAGTGGCTTTGCGTGGCTTGTTACCAAACATCGTACTCCTCGTGCTTTCTCGGGCAATTGTAGTGAAGCGATGGTGGCCGCATGCGTGCAGTGGAGAAGGCAGCAGTAGTCTCATTTACTCTCCCCTGATAAGGGATGTGGACTGGGTGGGAACCGAGAGAAGGAACCAATCATGGCCGACAAATTTGCAGGAAAAACCGCTGTGATCACGGGAGGCTCGACCGGTATTGGCTTGGCCACGGCTAAGCGCTTCGTTCAGGAAGGCATGGATCATGTGTTCATCACCGGCCGGCGCAAGGACGCGCTGGACCGCGCGGTGGCGGAGATTGGTAAAGGCGTAACCGCGGTTCACGGCGATGTCGCGAGCTTGTCCGATCTCGACCGTTTGTACGACGAGGTCAGGAAGCGGAACCGGAAGATCGATGTGATCTTCGCGAATGCCGGGATCGCGCAACTGGCGCCGTTCGGCAGTGTGGACGAGAAGTTCTACGATCTTCACTTCGACGCGAACGTGAAGGGAATCTTCTTCACCGTGCAAAAGGCGCTTCCGTTCATAAGCGACGGTGGGGCGGTCATTCTCACAGGGTCGATTGCTGACGTGAAAGGCTTTCCGGCGATCAGCGTTTACAGCGCCACCAAGGCGGCAATCCGGTCGTTCGCGCGAACTTGGACCAACGAACTGAAGGACCGCCGTATCCGCGTCAACACCATCAGCCCGGGCCATATCGATACTCCGATTTTCAACACTTGGCAAGAGGGCGAAGCGCTGATAAAGATGAAAGAGGACCTCGCAAAAACAGTTCCCCTGGGCAGATTGGGAGATCCCGATGAGATCGCCAAGGCTGTTTCCTTCCTTGCATCGCACGAAGCGAGTTACGTGGCTGGAATCGAACTCTACGTCGATGGCGGCGTGGCCCAGATCTAACGAGGAAAAGACGTTGTCACTCAAATCAGAACTTGATGCCTTCCGTTCCGCGTTCATGGCGCAGGTACCGCCCGAGATTCGCGAAGCCATGGTCCGCGCCGATATGGAACTGGCGGCTTCCGGCATCGCGCAAAGAGCGCTGAAAACAGGCGATCGCGCGCCCGACTTTAATTTGCCCGATGCGCGCGGCGGCTACGTGCGTCTAAAAGACATGCTCGCGACAGGCCCCGTCGTGCTGAGTTTTTATCGAGGCGGCTGGTGCCCGTATTGCAATCTGGAATTGCGGGCACTGCAGCAGGCCCTTCCTGAAATCACGCGTCTGGGCGCGAAGTTGGTCGCCGTTTCGCCACAGACTCCCAATGAGAGTCTTTCGACCACCGAGAAGAATGCGCTCTCGTTTTCGGTTTTGAGCGACATTTGCTCGACGGCCGCAAAATCATTCGGCATTGCCTACGATCTTGCCGAAGAATTGCGGCCGCTTTACGCGCGCTCCGACCATGCTTTACCGGAGAAGAACGGCGACAAGAGCTGGGTTTTGCCGATCCCGGCTACCTACGTGATCGACACCGATGGCACTGTCGCGCTCTCCTTCGTGGACGTAGACTACCGCAATCGCCTGGAGCCGGCTGAGATTCTTACAGCGCTTCAGTCGCTGTCAAAACAACAAAGAGGAGAAGATCATGCAAACGCTTCGAGATGACTACTTAAACGCCTACCGCAGCCTCAAGCTGACGCGGGATGCTGAAGGCGTACTGATCGCCCAGTTTCATACTGACGGCGCGCCCCTCACTTTCACGGCGCAGGATCACACGGAATTTGTCGATGCTTTCTACCGCATCTCGCAGGACCGCGCGAATAAGATCGTGATCCTGACAGGAGTAGGCGGGGAGTTCATTCCCGGTATCGATTTTGCGTCCTTCGGCAATGTTGCTGATCCGGGTGTCTGGAGCCAGACTCATGATGAAGGGGTTCAGATTGTCGAGAACATCGCGAATATACGCGTACCGGTGATCGCGGCTGTTGAAGGACGCGCTCATGTGCACTCCGAATATGCGCTTCTTGCCAGTGTCATCGTGGCATCCGAGAGTGCGACCTTCCATGATGTGCCGCATTTCGCCGGCGGTATAGTGCCGGGCGACGGAGTCTTTACAGCATGGAGCTATCGCGCTGGAGCAGGTCGAGCTGAGGCATTCTTGCTAAACCCGCAGCCGCTGACCGCGGCTACCGCACAACAATGGGGAGTGGTTGCGGAGGTAGTGCCAAACGGACGGGCACTGAGTCGGGCGCGCGAATTGGCCGCGCAGTACTTGAAGGCGCCTGAGGTGACACGCCGCAATACGCGTGTGCATTTCATTCAACCGCTGAAAGAGCGCCTCGTGCGGGAAGTTGGCTATGGACTCTCACTCGAAGGTGCATCCGCGGCCGACCTGGTGAAATCGATGCCGGCCAAGAGTGAACCCGTCGTAAGCAAGTCTGCATAACAAGCCGAAGAAGACGTTATGACCCGATCGATTGTCATCACCGGTGCATCGAAGGGAATTGGCAGGGCCGCAGCCGAATCCTTGGTTGCAGCGGGTTGGGAGGTCATCGGAGTCGCGAGACACGCGCCGGCGAATTTTCCGGGTGAATTCGTGACTACCGATCTCAGCGATCCGGAAGGCACCGCAGAACTCGCTTCAATACTTGCTGGGCGCGGCAACGTTCTTGGCATCGTCAACAACGTTGGGATAGCAAAACATGAGCTATTCGACTACGTGAACTTTGTTGACTTTTCGAACATTATGGACCTGAATGTCAGGCCAGCACTCCAGCTCAGCCAAGCCCTGCTACCGGGTATGCGAAGCGCGCGATTTGGACGCATCGTGAACGTCACGAGTCTGGTAACCCGCGGGCTGCCTTTCCGCTCGAGCTACGCAGCTGCGAAGAGCGCACTTGAAAGTTTGACCCGAACAATGGCCGTTGAACTGGCGCCGAACGGTATTACGGCAAATGCAGTTGCTCCGGGTCCGACTGAAACTGAGCTGTTCCGGGAGAACAACCCAAAGGGAGGCGAGGGAGAGAAGCGCTATCTTGCCAAAGTGCCAATGGGGCGATTTGCCAGTCCTGAGGAAATCGCGGCGGCGATTGTCTTTCTTGCCGGCGACAATGCCGGATTCATCACTGGTCAAACGCTCTTTGTGGACGGGGGGTCGAGTCTTGGAATGATCTGACCAGGTACGCTGCGGCCATATACTCACGACTTCGGGAGGCTCTCTTTGCACGAAGCAGCACGCTACTGGGCGCAGTCGCTCGTCTGCGCTTTCATGTCACGCTTGGTGTTCCATCGCGGTGCCCGCGGCGGCATCGACAACGCGGTTTTGGTTCTCCACTGCAACATCAGGGGAGATCGCCAGTGTGCTGGAGAATATACGTCCGATGATCGAGACAGCCCCGCTGGAACAGGCGGCTGATGCTTACGCTCGCATGATGCAGGGCAAAGCAAGATTCCGAATGGTGTTGGTTACAACGGACGGAGTCGCTCACAGTGTTCGGCCTGCCGCATGACTGGAAGGTATCACTTGAAGAAAAGGAGATGAGTGTGTCATCGAAGCCAAACAGCAATGAGAAGAGTACAGAGACCGAACTAGCTCGGAGCAGAGCAGCGGCGGGTCCGGACGGGAAATCGGCTCACGAAGAGATCAGGCGTCGCGCGTACGAAATTTATCTCGAGCGGGGCGGACAACCGGGCGGTGAGATTGACGATTGGCTGCAAGCCGAGCGCGAACTCGAAGGCGGAGCGCTGTCGCGCGCGCAGGCCATCTAGGCACAGAACACGTGCGACACATGGACGAGAGGATGCCTATAAATCTACGGTCGCGATGCTCGGTGAATTACGGCTTGTCGAAAAAAAGATGAGCGGCGGCAATCCGACCGTCCCGGGCAATGATGAAATCCGGGTCAGCAAGGTCGATATGGCGTACGACATGGCTGTTGTTTCTCCTCTTTGGACCGTGTGCCGCTTGCGTTACTGTATCAGGCGTCCGAAACCTTACCGACTGGCGTGATTCTCCAATCCCGCGAGCTAACGATTCGATGTCCGCACCAACGACCATGGGAAGTCCGAGCTCAGGGCCGAGCCTCTCTCATTCGGAGCTCCCGAAGAGTCTCACGGTCCTGTTCGAAATCCGCGGCCGAGTAGTCGAAGACTTCGTGCTCCTTTAGAAAGGCGTCGACTTGCATACGCGTCTCGAAAACAAGGAGCCGCCGAAGCTGTACAGCGGTGAGGGCACGCGACCGATATGCCTCGAGTGCTAGGCTTTCGAGGGCTGCTCGAGGCAGATCCTTCCACTTCGACTCAAGCCTTACGGCGATGTCGTCCGGCAGCTCAATCGTAATCTGCATGGTTGCCAGTCCCTCCTTGTCAATTGTCTCAGGAGCAAGTTTCTACGGCCAATCGGACCGGCGCATCCAGCACTGGCTCATGCCACAGACTCGGTATCCTCAGGTACCTGGTTGCAGCGCGCGGCCGGGTATCGACTCTTCGGCGCGGGCATGCGATCGTCCTCCCTTCCGAAGGGATCGGGTCTCGCTCGCGGCGGACTTGCGCGGCGCCGGGACGGCCTTCCCGACGGACGGAATAGTCACCAGGTCCAACTCGTCGTGAACATCGGTGGCCGGCGCCAGGTAGCGCATCGTGGTCTCGAGGGACTTGTGGCCCATCCAGTGCTGTACGGTCCGTACATCGAATCCCCTGCGCAGCATTCCCGTTGCATAAGTCGAACGAAATGTCTTCAGATCAAACTTTGTCGGATCCAGTTTGGCGCGCTTGGCGATAGATTTGCAATGGTCGAGCATGTGCTGTTCGCGGTTCCCTGTGGGGGATGGGAACACAAATTGGCAGTTCGGGCGATGCGTATGCTTCCGAAGCTCGTCGATGAGTTCCACCGGGGCCGGAATCTCACGATCTTCCCATCGCTTCGGGTAGAATCCTAGTTCCGGTTTCGAGGTCACCCGCACAGTCCGCAACTCGAAGTTCACGTCGCTCCAGCGCAGGAACATCACTTCCTGCTCGCGGAAACCGGTCAGCAGAAACGTGGCGAACAAGACACGTTCCGCATCGGAGCAGGCTGCAAAGAAGCGAGCAAGCTCCTCGTGGCGGTATATCTTCACAAGCGGCGTGATGCGCTCCGGGAGCGACAGCTCTTTCGTAATCCCGCTCCTACCATGGCGCTTGAGAAACTGCGCGACGATGACCGCGTTGTGCAGGATCGTATTGGATGCCAAGCCATGATCTTTCTTGAGCGTCACGACGAAGCGCGTTAGGTCGTCACCGGAGATCGCGTCGATCGAGACGCAGTCGCGGAAGAACTCCCCGAAGCGGTTGAGCACGGCTTCATATTTGCGATGAGTGTTGGGCTTTTTCAGAGCATCGATCTGCTCCAGGTATTTAGTGATGGCGACGTGCAGCGCGGGCTTCTTGACAGTTTCGCCGGCTGTTTCAAACCCGGGGATACCCAGTTTGCGGCCTTCCAGTTCATGGTGCTTACGCCGCTGTACCTCGAGCGCCTGAGCCGCGGTGACGCCAGCGCTCACACGACGGCGAGTGCCGCCCACGTACCACTCGACATAGTAGCGGCCGTCGGCGATAGCGTTCCAGTCGTAGTTGCCTTTGGCATTCCGCGGGATGGAAAACATCTTCCAGCGGCCGCCAATTTTGATGCGTTTGACGATGTTGACTCGCGACAAAATGTCTCTCCTGCGAGCCGCATCTTTGCGGACAGCATGGGAGACAGCACATGGTCTAAATGACAGAAAACAAAGAGGGTGGGTAGAAGCTGGCATTCTGCCAACTGAATTACTCCCGCTCGGGCTGGCTCTCTAATCTTAACAAAAGCAGCGACTTACTCGCAAAGCAAAAATGAGCCAGTGTGAGAACGTTAGGTTCTCCCACTGACTATCGTCTCCTTATGTACTAAATAGGATAGAGCACAAAACAAGATAGGCCGGCCTTGAAAACGGACAGCAAATCTGCGGCGACGCTTTTCCGCCGCCCTAACGTAGCAACGGAATCAGCCCGCCGGTTTGCGTCCATCCGTGCTGCGGTCCACACGCTGGAACGGCCAGGACCGGGCAAACCTGTTCCTATGCCGGCACACACGGCGCACACAGATCACAATTGATCTCCCTGCAGGCGAAACAAAACTCGGGGCCCGGACAGCGAGCGATGATCCAAGTCAACGACTCGCCACAGTTCACTCGCCCGCGGTTGCGATCTTCGTCAGAGTGATGTTTCGGATCTCCCTCGCATCGATCTAGAAGAGCCCAAAAGCTGTCAAAATGAATACTCTGGGGTGGTGCAGCCGTGGCGACGAGGATGCCCTCCGTGACAGAGCTTTCTGGGTACGAGTTGGAGCCCATCCGGGAAGTTGGGCATGGACCCCCGCCACGGGCGACATGCGTTCAGAGCACCCTCTGGCACAGGGGACGCACTTGCTGTATTTGTAGGCAAGCGCCTCAGGGACTGTGTCTTTTACTTGTATTGGGAGGTTCGCGATGAGGGCGGTAGTGCTTCATGAGTACGGTGGTCCCGAGAAGCTGAAATTTGAAGACAACGTTTCTGAGCCGCAGATTAGCGGAAGCACGGTACTGATCGGAGCAGCTGCTGCAAGCGTGAATCCGATTGACTGGAAACTGCGCGAAGGGATGAGGCGGAAGGATTCTCCGTTGTCGTTTCCTGCGATTCTGGGCCGCGACGTGAGTGGCGTCGTACGGGCGGTGGGCGCAAGTGTGAAGCATTTCAAGGCTGGCGACCGTGTTCTTGCGCTATCCTGGGCGACCTATGCCGAGTTGGTGGCAGTGGACGATGCGGACGTGACCCATCTGCCGGATGGCGTGGACCTGGCGGACGCGGCGGCGATCCCGCTGGCGGCACTCACGGGAGACCAACTTGTCCGCCTTGCGACAAACGTGCAAAAGGGGCAGGTTGTTCTGATAACAGGAGCCCTGGGCAGCGTTGGGCGCGCGGCGGTGCATACGGCGAAGAAGATAGGCGCGCAGGTGATTGCAGGTGTTCGCGGGAAAGATCTGGACGACGCCCGCTCCCTCGGTGTCTCTGACGTGCTCGCAATTGATGACGATGACGCGATTGGGACCTTCCGCTCCGTGGATGCAATTGCGGACACCGTTGGCGGTGAGATTGCCGCGAAGTTGATCGCGAAGGTAAAGCAGAACGGCTCCTTCGGGTACACTGCTGTGTTGCCAGAAAACGCGGCGGCGCAAAATCCGACAGTGAAGATTACGCGTGTGTGGGCGAAGCCAGATCCATCCAAAGTGCGCGAGTTTGCCGATGACGTGCGCGATGGCAAGTTCATTCTACCCATTGGTCGCCGGATGCCATTGCGGGACGCAGCCGAGGCACACGTGCTGGGCGAGAAAGGCGGCATTGGGAAGATCCTTCTGCTGGCGCCGGATTCACCACACTGATTTTTTCACGGCGGACCCCGTTGGACTGAGATCAGCGCAAGACTGACATACAACCAGCCGCATACCGGCCTTGGGATCGCTATCCAATAGTCGTTCGGCGGTTTACAAGGAGCCGGAACGACTGCTCCAGGACCACGCGCGCGAAAGAAGCGGAACAGTGGCGGGAAGCCAGCGTCTCGACCGAGGTGGACGCGAAGGGACCGCTCCCCGATATACGATTCTGAGGTGCGGTCCGAAATGCAGCCGGCGCGCCTCAACGCTCGCATTTCCCGAAGTCGATTTAACGGGCCTTGGTTCTCCACCACGTTATGAACCGGCGCGTCGCGGGAATCTACGAAATGCCCGGAAGGCGAAAAGCCTTTTAGCGCGCTGCTTTGGGCTCGTCCGCGGGATTGAAGTAGCGCGTGTCAGTCGGGCCGTACCCCGAGATTTGCACCACGACCTCGTCCTTGTCCGTACGGGCAAAGTGATTGCGCGCACCCGGCTCCGAATACACGCTGCCCGGCGGAAGCTTCTTCAGGGATCTGGCATCAAAGTGATCGCCATAGCCGAAGTACCACGCCCCGGTGACCACGGTGGCCATGCGGTCATCACGATGGGCGTGCGCCTGAATCGTCGTGTGCGCGGGCACGAACAGCAGAATCGAATAGAATCCCGCCTTTGACGGATCGCCGAACAGCACCTTTGTATGAACCCCGGCAAGGCCCGAGCTGCCGACCTTATCGCCGTCAACGGCGCTGCCGCGCATCTCCGCCGGGAGCATGCGCATCTCCGGCAACGACTGCGCGCTAAGCATGAACGAGGCCAGCGAGAGGCCCGCCAAAATTCTAATCTGCATAAGAAGCTCCTCCGAAGCTACGAACCATGGGAATCAGGCTAAAGACATTAAACGCGGTGAAGGCATTCAGCAGCATGGCAGTCCCTTTCGCCTTGGTCTCCGGGCGCGGCCTAAAGGAATTTCACCAGGGCGTCGGTCGTCTCCTTGCTGTTCTCCTCCAGAATCCAGTGGCCGGTGTTCTTGAGCACGATCGCCGTCACATCCCGCGCCACAGACTTCATCTGCGCGCCGAGAACCTCGCCGAGCGACTTCTCGCCACCGATTGCCAAAACCGGCATGGTCAGCGGAGTACGCGCGAGTTCCGCGAAGTCCTTCGCCGCCTGATTGAATGAGACGAAATAGGCCCAGCCGGCTTTCATCCGTCCCGGCCGCGCATAAGCGGCTGAGTAGGCCTTCCGGTCGGCTTCGGGGATGGAGCGCGTCTTGTCGGCGGCGAAGTCGTTCCAGAAATAGTCGAAGTAAATGCGCTCACGTCCCTTGACGAGCGCCTCCGGCGCCGGGCCGTTGAAGCGAAAATGCCAGATGCCGGGATTGTTGTAGACCGCTTCCCATCCGGCGACGCCCGGGAGGAACGCGTCCATAACCACGAGCTTTGTGGTTTCGGCGGGGTACATGGCCGCGTAGGCGTAAGCAACCATCAGGCCAATATCGTGGCCGACCACCTCCGCCTTCTGGAAACCAAGCGAAGACATCAGCGCATGGATGCGGACAGCCGCCGCTTTCATATCAAGCCCGTCCGCCGGTATGGCTGAATCGCCTATACCCGGCAGATCCGGAGCGATGACGGTGAATCGCTCCGCCAGCGACGGCATCAGCGGCCTCCACATCAGCGAGGTCTCCGCGTAGCCGTGGAGCAGGAGAAGGGGCGCGCCGTGACCGGATGTGAGGTAGTGCAGCTTGACGCCCTGGACATCGGCAGTGCGTGAAGCGATCGGTTCAGCGGCCCAGACGCTTGCCGAGAGGGTCGCACAAAGAATCAGCCCTCCCAGGTGCTTGCGCATTTTCTTGGCGGGTTTAATTGTCATATTCCAGACTGTACAGTCTAGAAAGCGCGAAAGTCAAGCGGACCGATACACTAAGCAAATAACAGGATGGCTCGCACCAAGGAATTCGACAAAGAACGCGCGTTGGCTTCGGCGATGGACGTTTTCTGGCGTTCGGGCTACGAGAACACGTCTATGGAAGACCTGATGGGCGAAATGGGCATCGCCAAGCAAAGCCTGTACGATACCTTCGGGGACAAGCGGGCGCTCTATCTCAAGGCGATGGCGTTCTACCGGAAACAAACGAACTCGTCCCTGCGGGAGCTGCTGGGGTCCGCGCCCACCGTAGAGGCGGGCTTCAACCGAATTCTGCTGGGGCTAGTGACGGAGTCGCGGGAGCAGCATGCGCGCGGCTGCCTGCTCCTAAGCGCTAATATGGAGCGCGCCGTGGATGACGAAGAGATTGCGAGGTTCCTTCAGGACAATCAGGCGGAAGTCGAGTCCATTTTTACCGAGGCCCTGCGGCGGGGACAGACCGGCGGCGAGCTTCATAACGGGGCGGATGCCGGCGCGTTGGCGAAGTTCTTCGTCGCTACGATCCAGGGCATGCGCGCGATGGCAAGACTAAAGTCGGACCGCCGCGCGCTGCGCCAGGTGGCAAAGATCGCGCTTGCTGTGTTCGATCGGTCCTGACGATGCCGCGGCCAAGGGTATTCGTCAGCTCGGTTATCGAAGGATTCGCGGAATACCGGCAAGCCGCCCGCAACGGGATCGAACAAGCCGGCGGTGAAGGGGTTCTCGTCAATGAGGATTTCCCGTCGCAGGCCAGCTCATCTCGGAACACCTGCCTTGACGCCATCGACAGCTGCGATGTTTATCTCCTTGTCCTCGGCGCGCGAGGAGGTTGGAAAACGCCGTCGGGCCGGCTCGTGGTGGAGGAAGAATTCGAGCATGCCAGGGCGCGCAAGGTCCCGGTGCTGGTATTTCTCGAAGACGTTCCGCGCGACGCGGACGGGGAGGGTCTCGCAAGAATTCTATCCGACTACGTGGACGGCAATTTTCGCGTGAAGTTCAGCGGCGCCGCAGAGCTACGGGACCAGGTCGAGCGCGCGCTGCGGACGATAGTGAATACACGAAATAATCGACCTATGGACAATGATCCGATTGCCGCTCACGTTCTAAAGCCGTACCGGTTTTCGGACCAGACCAGTCTGCGATTCGCCATCGCGCCGGAACGCGTGGAGGAGGTGTTCGATCCGCTTGATCTGGCCTCGCCCGATTTCGCGGAGCGCATGATGGAAATCGGACACAGAAGCGATGTGCGGCTTTTCGGCTACCTCTATGCCAAGGAGACACCCCGCTTAGAGCAAACGTCGCTGGTCATAGAACAACCGCTCGGAAATAACTGGAGCGAGGGGCGGCAGGGCGTCCGCCTGGCGATCGCTGAGAACGGCGTAGTTCTGATCGATACGAACGCGACGGGCCGCATGAAGCGGAGCAATTCCATGGACCTGGCCGACATCATGACCGCATCGATCGAGAGCGTGGAGGCGTTGTTGGCGGCGAGCTTCCGGTTCACCCAGGCGCTGTATGACGACAAAGACCCCTACAAGCGCCATCAGCGGTTTTACTGGAATGGCGTGCTGTCCGGAATGGGAAACCGCACCCTCGTCCGCAATCCGGTCAGCCAGCAGCATGTCTACGGCATGAATATGAGGAGCAAGGATGAGGCGATTCCGGCGTTCCCATCATCAAGGCTGATCGCGAGGGCAGACCTCGCGCAGCCGGGAAAAGAAATCGAGCGAGCCATCCTGTACTGGGAGCGCGAGACGACGCGGGATCGCTGATCCTTGGCCGCGCCGGACATAGGGCGCCGGATGCAACAATACGGGCATGGCCGGGGTGAAACAGCACGTCGAAGTCGAGGGGCGGTCGCTGAGTTTAAGCAATCTCGACAAGGCGCTCTATCCGGGCAACGGGTTCACCAAGGCTCAGGTCATCGATTACTACATCCGCATCGCGCCGTGGATGCTTGCGCACTATGCGAAGCGCCCCGTGACGATGAAGCGGTTCCCCGACGGCGTGCGCGGCAAAGCGTTTTACGAAAAAGATGCGCCGAAGCACACGCCGGATTGGGTTCACACCACCGATGTACCCCGGCAGAAAGGCGGCAAGCCCATCCGCTATGTCTGCGTCGACGATTTGCCGACCCTGGTATGGTGCGCCAATATAGCGAGCCTTGAGCTGCATCCGTTCCTGCACCGGGCCGGGCAGCTCGACTGTCCGGCGTCGATGGTGTTCGATCTCGACCCTGGGGAGGGGGCTGATCTTGTCACCTGCGCCACGGCGGCTTTTTACCTGAGAGAGCTTCTCGATGCGAACGGGCTGCAATGCCTGCCGAAGGTGTCCGGCTCCAAGGGCCTGCAGCTCTACGTTCCGCTCAACACAAAAATAAGCTACGCCCTGACGCGCGCCTTCGCGCAACGCGCGGCGCAACTCCTGGAAAAGCGGCATCCCAAGCTGATCGTCTCCGAGATGGCGAAGAATTTGCGCCATGGCAAGGTCTTTATCGACTGGAGCCAGAATTCGGATTTCAAGACCACCATCGGCGTCTATTCGCTGCGCGCCAATAACGACGAGCCTTTCGTGTCGTCGCCGGTGAGCTGGGACGAGCTAGCTCTGGTTAAAGAACGTGGGGACGCCGCCTCGTTGCGTTTTGCGCCCGACGCGGCTGTCAAGCGCGCCGCGTCCGCCGGCGATTTGTTCGCACCGCTGCTCGCATTCAAGCAGACGCTGCCAAAGAGCCTGTCTGAAAGCGATGCTGCCGCGAAGCCTCCGGCTGCTAAAGCCCACGGGAAGAGGGTGCAGGCGAGAACCGCGAAGGGCGAGGACGACATGCTGTCTTCGTTGCCGAAAGCGGTGGCCGCGTTCATCCCCCCGATGCTGTTGCTGCGCACCGAGCGATTGCCGGAAGGATCGGCGTGGCGGTACGAGCTCAAGCTCGACGGGTACCGCGCCGTCGCCGCGAAATCAGCGGGCCGCGTCAGGCTGTGGTCGCGCAACGAAAACGACTTCGGTCAAAAATATCCTGCGATCGCAGCGGCATTGGCGCAGCTGCCTGACGATACCGTCGTGGACGGCGAGATTGTCGCGCTCGATCCCGAGGGCCGGCCGTCCTTCAATGCTCTGCAGAACTATGGGTCGGATCAGACGCCGCTTATCTATTACCTCTTCGATGCGATGGTCCTGAATGGGCGGGATCTGCGCGGCGAGACGCTAGAAGCGCGCCGGAAATTGCTGGAGGAGAAAGTGCTGCCGTTAATGGCCGAGCCGATCCGCGCCTCGCCCGTGCTGCCGGGAAATCTCGATGAGCTGATCGGCGCCGTCAAAGAGCAGGGGCTTGAGGGCCTGGTCGGGAAACGGCGCGACAGCCGGTACGAAGCGGGTGAACGGTCGGGCGCATGGACGAAAATGCGCATCAATGAGGGACAGGAGTTCGTGATCGGCGGCTATACGGTCGGCGGCCGGGAATTCGACGCGCTCGTATTCGGCTACTACGAGGGAGATGAGCTCATCTATGTCGCGCGGACGCGCAACGGCTTCACGCCGGCGGCCCGTGACCAGCTCATGAAGAAATTCCGGGGGCTGGAGATCACGAAATGCCCGTTCGCCAATTTGCCAGAAGCGCGCAGCGGGCGATGGGGACAGGGACTGACGGCCGCAAAAATGAAGGATTGCCGGTGGCTCAAGCCGGTTCTGGTCGGGCAGTTCGAATTCCGGGAATGGACTCCGGACAATCATCTGCGGCATTCGCGGTTTGTGGCGCTGCGGGATGATAAAAAGGCGCGTGAGGTGAGACGCGAAGTTGAGAATCAGTAATAAATCCCGACAGTAATGCGTCGGTTGAGCGAGGCGGACATGCGGAAGCGGGTGTTGCTGGATACGGGAATTTTTATCCATGCCGAATTTGCCGAGCCCACGGTCAAGAACGTTAGGGTTGGATGGGGAGGCCGCGAGTCTGTCTTAGAAGTCCATGGCTTAAAGAGCAAGAAGCCGGGTCAGGATGCAGATTACCAAAAGCAAAAGGAGGCGCTGTTCACGGTCGGGCGATTGATTCGGGAGGGAGAGATCGAGGCGTATACTTCCATTGAAATCGATTTCGAACGCTTCAGGGGAACCGTTGGGATTCAGGAATTCAACGCGCTCCGGGGCTGTCAGATTCACAAATGCGTTCCGGCGCTTGACCGTTCCCGCTTTCGGAAGACCGCCAACTTCACCGGGTTTATCGCCAAAGGCGGGAAGAAAGACCAGAGCGCTGGGCTTGCGGGCGGGGAGGAAACCCAGATCGCTTTCCTGGAATGGCTATGCGCTCTCGACCAACCATGCTTGAACGCCTTGATCGAACATGCCGCGCCCATCGGCCTAAGCCCGTTCGAAATCGAGAGTTTGGGAACACTCAGTTGGTTTCAATTGCTTTGCAAGAGGTCCGGGAGCGCCGAGAATTACCCGGATGTTTTCCATCTTTGGACGGCCGAGAAGCACGGGTTTGATGCGCTACTGACCTTGGAGAAAAAACTGCCCCGCCTGATCACGCGAGTGCAGGCGGAGAAGGCAATTCAAATCCAGATAAATACCGCGGTTCTGCGACCACTGGAATTGCTCGCGGCGATGGGCATCTCCGAGCCCGATCGCGTTCCCATTGATCGTGATCGGTTCTACAACCTATACGAGGGATGATTTCCATGGGGTGGGAGGGGGAGGATTCGAACCTCCCCTGTCGTTATCCTGATGAAGATAATCCTGCATGGAGCCCGCGCCCGCTCTCGGTTTGGGGAAGCTTAACCAACCTGGTCTCCCAGAAACGACATCGCCCCGCACCAAACGCTTTTGTTACAAGTATTGATCGAGTTCTTCATTGCAATTTCCTCCTTGGAAATATTCGCCTTCGTAGTTGCCGCTGTATGCGCTTTTGCGTTCGCCGTTGCAGTTTTCTTCGCTCGGGTCTTTGCTTTCGCGCCGACCGTTACTCCGATATTTGCGCTGGCGCTGGCATTCACCCTCCTCTGACACTTGCGAGTAGCCGCAATCGCCGCGAGGGGAAAGGGCGACCGAAAAGGCAGAAGCCAGAAAGGCACTATGTAGGCACTAGAAAGACACCACGCTAAGCCTAAACGCGGGCCTAGGTTTTCGGACAGTGCTTGGCGGGCGTGGTCGCCTCCGATACGTGCATCCATGTACGGTCGGAGTTTAGGTGGCTCTGAGTCAGATTAGGATAGTCCGTATAACCGTTTGCCGAGTTGCCATAGAAATATTCCGGCCTCGGCTCATTGAGCGGCGCATCAAGCCGTATGCGTTCGACAAGATCGGGATTGGCAATGTAATCTCGACCGAAAGCGATAAGGTCCGCAGCCCCTTCGGAGATGAGTTGAGCGCCATGGTTGGCGTCAATGCCGACGTTAAGGATGAGTGTTCCGGCGTAGCGTTGACGGAAGTGATGCGCAATGGTGTCTCCGCTCATCTGTTCAATCGGCGTACCCGTCAGGTCCGCCATCTGCCGCATCAGCAGCATGTGCGATAGTTTGTACCCGGCTATTTTCCGGTAAACGAACTCACTCGTCTTGAGCGTCTCGTCCGTAGCGCGAAATGCTCCGACTTCGTTCATCATCGGCCCGGCTTTGACCCCGACGCGATTACCCGGCCAGACTTCGAGCACAGCCTCCAACACCTCAAAAAGAATGCGGGCGCGATTTTCTACCTGTCCACCATACTGGTCCGTTCGCCGGTTGGTTATCTCGTGCAGGAATTGCTGAAAGAGGTATACAAAACCGCCCTGAATCTGGACGCCGTCGAAGCCCGCGTCCCGTGCGACCTGTGCGGCATGGCGAAACTCCCTCACTGCCTGCTTGATGTCCTCAAGATTCATTTCCTGCGGGATTTCGCTCATCACCCTGCCGCCCTTGATATGGATGAACTGCTCGGGGTTGACGGCCGAAGGCCCAAGGGGTGCCCGGCCATCCTCATAGAGGGCGCGATGAGAAACGGAACCTTGATGCCATAACTGAACAAAAATCAGCCCGCCGGCACGGTGAACGGAATCTGTAACTCGCTCCCAGCCGGCGCGTTGTTCCTCCGTGTAGACTCCCGGTGCTCCAAACCAGCCCTGCCCCTGTTCGCTGACAAAAGTGCCCTCGGAAATGATCAAACCCGCTCCCGCCCGCTGCGTGTAATACTCAACCATTAATTCATTCGGAACCTTTCCCCGGTTCTCCGCTCGCGTACGGGTCAGTGGAGCCATCACGATGCGATTCTTCAGCTTCAGATCGCCGAGCGTGTAGGGTGAAAGAAGGATCTCTGCCGGTTTGACTGACATGGCTCCTCACTTGAAGCGGATCTCGCTGAGATCAATCGAAATGAGCACCGGCTCAGGCACCTTTTGGCGACTAGCGTCGTAGGCGAACACACGGCGCTTGGTCGTCAGCATCACGCCCTCCACGGCGCGATACTCAAACGCATAATTTGCGCCCGCAGCGCCACCCAAGACATCGACCGTGTACAGGTGCCTTCTGAGAAGCCCGTCTTCACCGAAGTACGAGTACTGCGTGCGCGTATGCGCCGCGTATTCCTTCGGAAACGTCACCTCTAACACGCGCCAGTGCTCTCCGTTCTCTTGCCAAGGCTCAATCTCTCTTGTCTCGAATCCCGGGTATGTATAGAGGAACGGCGTGGTGAGGTAACCCCATAACGCGTAGCTGCAGAAATAACCAGCATGCAGTTTGTCCCATTTGGAATCAGCAGATTGGCCTGCGAAGGATGATCGTGGATCGATGCGCGTATCGATTCGTGTTCCATGGTCTGATTCCAAGGAGACTTTGCCCGGTGTAAATACGATCCGTTCAGCAATGTCTGGAAGATCAGTGATCACCTCTTGCTGGCGGAGTTTCAGATCCACCCGGCTGTTATTGAATAAGCCGGGCAATTGCTTCTGATTCCAAAGCGCACCCCCGATGGAGACGCTCGCGCGTAGGCTCTCAAACTGATTCCAGGCGTTCAATCCGCCGTGCGCGTCAGTTGCAATCTTGAGCAAGTTATCCAATCGTGTTCTCCGGTTTGGCATAGACAGGAAAAGACGAACCGAACATCGGCAACTTGCTCTTCGATTGCTCGTTGGTCGCCTCGTCCTGAATTACGTCCCAATGTTCGACGAGGATGCCGTTCTCGATCCGCAGAATGTCGGCCGCGATCCAGTTCACCGGCAGGCCCATACCGCTGAATCGCCCGTGGAGAATGACGAAATCGCCCTCTGCAACGATCAGGCCCGGTTCGTATTTCAGGGTGGCGGGAATGCTCTTGATGAGATTGAAGAGTCCTTCGCGACCCGGCTCGATGTGGGCGCTGTGCTGAATGTACTTAGGAGACCAGAACGTCTCGGCCTTCGCGTAATCACGCTTATTGAACAGAGTGTCGAATGCTTCGAGCACGATGTCCTTGTTCCTCTGCTGCGTGGTTCTGTCCATAAAGTCACGCTCCCCCGGTCTCTCCCGCAGGCGCGAACATCGGATTGCCGCTGGCAGTTGCGGAGGCAGGCACTTCCTCCTGCATGACATCCCAATGCTCAACGACTTTGCCGTCCTTCACTTTGAAAATATCGACGGCGACAAGAGGTTTCGGCCCCCATCCTACATAGCGTCCGTGAACCATCACCAGATCGCCCTCCGCGACGACCATACCGATCTCGTAGGAAAGGTCCTTTAAGGTCGGTATCAGCTCGGCGATCGCCGCCGGTCCGCTAGGGATGACGGGATTGTGCTGGACGTAGTCAGGGGAGAAGTATCGATCCACAACCGTAGCGTCACGCTCGATGAACGCGCCCTTGAGCA
This sequence comes from Bryobacterales bacterium, assembly GCA_963813145.1. Classification (GTDB taxonomy): domain Bacteria; phylum Acidobacteriota; class Terriglobia; order Bryobacterales; family Bryobacteraceae; genus Palsa-187. Next base: position 18,253 of record CAWEXX010000004.1, on the reverse strand, counting down.
CTTTCAATGCGACCTGTTTGTTGCTGTCCATATTGACCTCCTTGTTTGCTCAGAACGCATCGTTGAACTGGGTAACGAGCGCGGACTCGTGGGGCCCGGCGCCGTTCCGCAGCGCCTTGGCCCGCTCCACCAGCACCTCGTCGGCATCGGTTCCGAGAACTCGCATCGTCTCCTCGATAAACTCGGCGAGCGGCATTGCCCTGGCCTCGTTGTTGCTGCCCAGCAGGTCGGTCTGCACCCACGGCGGCGCTAACTCCAGAACCCTGACTCCCGTGCCTCTGAGCTTGTACCGTAGGGACATCGTGTACGAATGCATTGCCGCCTTGGTTGACGAATATACGGCCGTGACGGCCAACGGAACGAATCCAAGAACCGATGTGGTATTCATCACTGTCGCTTCCGTCTGCCGCTTCAGGTGCTCGATCAAAGCACCGGTCATCCGGATCGGCCCCATGAGGTTCGTGGTGAGCGTTGAGACCAAAAGCTTGTCGTCGATTGCGGACGACGCGTCATCGATGTTCATGATTCCGGCGTTGTTGATCAAGACGTTGAGCTTCGGGTAGTCGGCTGTCAGCATCGTGGCGACGGCTGAAATACTTTCGGGGTCCTCGATATTCAACTCCACCCACGCCATTCCGGGGTTTGCCTTCGCCACTTCCATTAGGCGGTCCTTGCGCCGCCCAGCAATAATCACCTGGTTCTTGCGTTGGTGCAGCGCCTCGGCCAAACCGCGACCGATCCCGGACCCACCGCCCGTGATGAAGATGGTATTCCCAGAAAGTTTCATAGAGACTTGTCCTTGTGTTGATGGCGGCGCGACGTCACGCACCCTCGATAAAATACTACGTACGTACGTATTAGATTGTCAAGAGCCGCAGCGTACACTTGCAGGGTGGGCGATCTTGATTTTCAATCAGGACACGTGTATTGTTTGATTAGAGACAACTGTAGTGGTGAGCTGTTGGTGTGGACAGCCTCGCAAACCAGCCGGAGTTAACATGCCGAGACCATCACTTCGTGAAAAAATACTCACCGAGGGCTTTAACGTCGTGCTCGAACAGGGATATTGCGGCGCTACCGTCCGCGACATCGTTCGGGCGGCGGGCGTACCGCAAGGATCATTCACGAACCACTTCGAGACGAAAGAAGCCTTCTGCCTCGAACTCCTCATCCGCTATTTTGCGATGGTCCAGCAGAACATCACCAAAACCCTCCGGAACGACTCGCTCAAGCCGCTCCACCGTCTTCGCCAGTGGTTCGATATTCAGTTCGACTTTCTCAAGCAGGCTGAGTTTCGCAATGGGTGCCTGATCGGCAATTTCAGTGCGGAGGTGGGCGCGCATAGCGAGACGATTCATGCGAAGTTGGCCGAGATGCATGCAGAGATTCACGAGTCAGTTGTCTACTGCCTGAAGGCGGCGGTCAAATCCGGTGAATTGCCCGCGACGGTTGACTGCAAGGAGATTGCACATTTTCTCTATTCGTCTCTGCAGGGCGCGATTCTGCAAGCCAAGGTAGAGCGAAGCCCTCTCCCGGTGAAGCGGTTCATCAAGATTGCGTTTTCAACGATTCTTCGCTAGTGACGTTGCTAACCGAGATGTCCAAAGGAGGCCGGTGCGACCGAAGGCGTGCTCCGTTTGCGCTCTGGTTGCGAGCGGAACGGAGCACAGTGCGCAATCCGGCGAATCGTTCGAGACGATTACCGGGCGCGGGCCGCACTCCTCTAAAAGGCTGGTGGTTCAACCGCGCTGACGCAACGCGAAGTGATATCAGCAAACGATCCACCAGCCCCGCCTTGGTATACGGCGGGACCAGGAAGCCACGTTTGAATGCGAGACTACTTGCCCTCGCGTTCGACCAATGTTTGCAGCACGGATTTGAGGGCGACCTCTCCTTTTCGAGAGCCGGCCTCGCCGTTCTCGAACTCGATCCAACCCTCGTTGAAGCCATCCAGCATCCGAATTCGGGGTGTGGGATTCTTCATGCCCTGCGACTTGAATAACTGCTCCCACGTCTCTCGCGGCACAGGGTCCATGCTCACGCGGCGGCCAAGTACTTCAGCAAAGATATTCGCAACCTCATCCGGGGTCAAGCGGCGCGGCCCTTCCAATTCGACGACTCTTCGGCCAGTCCATGATTCCTGGAGTAGTTTCGCAGCCTCGCGCCCGACGTCGGCAGTGGCCACCATCGGGACGGGTTTATTCAGAGGCTGCAGGAAACTCATGATGCTACCGCTTTCTCGCGCCGCGGCGACATCCCAGCGAAAATTCTCCATGTACCACGCAGGTCGAAGAAAAGTAATCGGCATCGGCAACTCTCCCAGCACCTGCTCGATGATGGTGTGCTGCGTGAGCAGGTTGGATTCACGCGCTTGTGCCCCGATTGTGGACAGGTATACGACTCTGCCCGGAGCTGCTTTTTCGAGCGCCGCCTTCAGCGAAGCGGCGGTTGCCTGCGCTTCAGAAAACCCGGGGATCGGATCGAAGTTCGGCGGAACCAGCACAAAGGCTGCTTCCGCGCCCCTGAATGCCGAAGCAAGCGGCGTGGCATCGGCGATATCCGCCTTTACGACTTCACAGCCGCGTTCTGCCCAGACACTCCCCTTATCGATGTTGCGCATCACGGCCCGAACAGACCGCCCAGCGGACAGAAGGTGATGCGCGACGCTGCCGCCAACATTGCCCGTAATTCCTGTAATTGCGTACATTGTGTTTCTCCCTGCGAGACACCTGATCGGTATGTTTCCGGCTTACTGATCACCACGGTATCGTCACGTTTTCCCAGCGCGTGAATGTACCTGTTGGGCCATCCGGGCCGAGCAGCGCCACGCGCACCACCTCGCGGGATCCTTCCTCGACAGACTGCGTTCCGGCATATCCGTTGAGGTTAGTCCTGGTGAAGCCTGGGGAAACCAAGTTAACCTTGATCCCGGTTGACTCCAGTTCGATCATCATGGCCAGCGTGATTGCGTTCAGAGCCGTCTTGGACGCAGGGTAGACAGGCCCGAACATCGGGTGATAGGGGTAGGCCGGGTCCGCGTTCGACGTCAGGGAGCCCACGGCGCTCGACACATTGATAATGCGGGCGTCCGAGGATTCACGGAGGAGCGGCAACATCGATTGGTAAACCGCGAGGACGCCGAATACATTGGTCTCCCACACGGTGCGTACTTCATCGAGGGACACGTTGCTCGCACGGCTGACCTCGGCGTATTCCTGAAGGGACAAGCTGCCTTTTCTGGTATTCGAGATAGCGGCGTTTTGAACCAGCAGGTCGAGGCGGCCGAACTTCTCGCGAATGAACTGCGCCGCTTCGGCAATCGAAACCCGGCCGGTCACGTCGAGTTGGAGCGCGATGGCGCCTGCCCCGATGTCCCTGGCCGCGGCCTCGCCGCGCTCGAAACTGCGGGCCCCGACCAGCACTGTGACGCCGTTCGCCACGAGTTCCTTAGCGACCTGAAGTCCCACCCCCTGATTGGCCCCGGTTACCAGGGCGAGGCGTTTATCGGGCATGTTGTCCTCCTTTACGCTGGGCGCCTGGCGGCGCCCGCAATCTGGTCTAGTTCGGCGATGGTCTCCCGTGTGAGTTCCAGGGTCGTGGCCGCGAGATTTTCACGCAGATGGCCGACCGACGATGTGCCGGGAATCAGAAGAATGTTGGGAGCGCGTTGCAGGAGCCACGCCAGCGCGACCTGCATCGGCGTCGCCTGCACGGATGCCGATGCCGCGTCGAGCGCTGCCGACTGGAGCGGCGAGAACCCTCCGAGTGGGAAGTAAGGCACGTAGGCAATGCCCTGAGCGGCCATATCGCCGATGAATTGATCGTCGCCGCGCTGCGCGACGTTGTAGAGGTTCTGAATGCAGACTATTTCCGTGATCGCCTGCGCCTCAGCCAGTTGGCGGGGAGAAACCGTGCTGAGACCGATATGGTGAATGAGGCCCTGCTGCTTCATCTCGGCGAGCGCGGAGAGCGGCTCTTCAAATGGCTCGTCTTCCGGAGTGGCAAATCCGCCGAGCCGGAGATTCACGACCTGCAGCGCATCGAGGCCCAGGTTGCGCAGATTGTCGTGTACGGCGTCGATAATCTCCTGCCGAGAACGTGCGTGGAGCCAGGAACCATCGGCGCCGCGGCGCCCACCGACTTTGGTCACGATCACCAGATCGTCGGGATAAGGATGCAGCGCCTGCTTAATGATCTGATTAGTGACATGCGGACCGTAGAAATCGCTGGTATCGATGTGGTTCACGCCCGACGCGACGGCCTCGCGAAGAACCGCGATCGCACCGGGAATATCGCGTGGCGGGCCCCAAACCCGCTTGTCGCCATCCTGCCCGGCGAGTTGCATGGCCCCATAACCGACACGGTTTACAGTCAGCGACGTGCCCGCGAAGGTAAAGCTGCCACCGAGACTCGTCTTTTCTCTCATTTCGTTTTTCTCCTTGAGTTCAAAAAGACTCTCCGACAAGTTCCTCGCTCTTCTTCCAGAGCGCTTCGGCGTTGTGCGGATCGAGTGCATACGCCCGGACGCCTTCACTGATGGCGCTGATCACCACATCGTCCGGTACGATCGTGCCGACATGGCAGTTCTCGCAGTAGCGTTCGCCGACTTCATCGGCCGGAGCAACAAAGCCCGCCCAGACTGAAGTGGCCGCACCCTGCGGGATCGTCTTCCATTGGAACGGAGCCTTGCCTTCCGCCGCCAGTTGCTGATTCATCTGATCGATCATCTTTTGTAGTTGGGCCGAATCCATGTGACGGCCGAGTTCGGTATGGATGCCTCCTGGGTGGACGGCTACCGCACGGACGCCGCGCCCGCGATGCCGCTGGTCGAAGGCAACCGCGAAGAGAATGTTGGCTGTCTTGGACCGGCCGTAAGCGACGAACGGATCGTAAGCCGTCCGTTGGAAATTGGGGTCTCCCAGGTCCACATTGGAGAAGCGATGCCCGGCCGACGCAAGGTTGATCAGGCGTCCGCCGGCGCGAATCATCGGAGCAATGCGATTGACCAATACAAAATGGCCGAGGTGGTTGGTGCCGAACTGCGTCTCAAAGCCGTCCACGGTGTGCCCGAATGGAGTCGCCATGACTCCCGCATTCGCAATGACCGCGTCGAAAGCCTCCCCGCGCGCCAGGAGTTCGCCGGCGCAAGCGCGGACGCTCTTCAGACTGGCCAGATCTAGCGCGATCAGCTCGAAGCTGCCACCATTCGCAGCTGCGTCCTTTCGCACCTGCGCGGTCGCGGCTGCGGCTTTCTCAAGGTCCCTCGCTGCTCCTGTGACCTGCGCGCCACGGGCCGCAAGAGCCCGCGCCGTCTCAACGCCGATGCCCGCGGACACGCCGGTGACGAGAATGCGTTTCCCGTGCAAATCGATCCCCGACAGAACCTCGTCGGCAGTTGAAGTTGCTCCCCATACTTTCGTCATTTGTTTCTCCTTAATTAGTTAGTGCGTTACTGCTTCGGGCCAGCGCATCTGTTCGAGATCGGCAATTAGTCTGGGCCCGGTTGGACGCCATCCAAGCCGTCGCCTGGTTAGAGCGCTTGAAGCGGGCATATCGTAGCTCACGAACATCGCCAGCCAGCCAAAATGAGCCTGCGCTTCCTGCTGAGAGAGGCTGACCACGGGCACCTTCAGGCCCCGGCCAATAACCTCAGCGATCCCCCGCATCGCTACTCCTTCTTCAGCGACCGCGTTGTACCTGCTGCCCGCTTCGCGCTTCTCCAGTGCAAGCCTATAGAGAAGGGCAACATCGAGAACATGCGCCGCCGGCCAGCGATTGAGTCCCTCGCCAATGTAAGCCGATGCTCCCTTTTCACGGGCAACTTGGACCGCGTAGGTGATGAGGCCCTGCTTCACGGTGTCGTGGACCTGAGGAAGGCGCACTACCGACACGTTCATACCACGCTCCGATACGGCAGCCCCGGCGACTTCCGACAGCCTGCGCGGATTCGGGTGGTCGGGATCGAAATGATCTTCGGTGGCGGGTTGACCCGGAGCAGCGTTCCCCATTCCCGTCCCGGAGGTGATTACCAGTGGGCGGTCCGATCCCTTGAGCGCGTCTCCGAGAGCTTCGATGGCGCGCCTGTCCTTTTCACAGACCTCAAGGAACTTCGAGAAATCGCTTCCGAATGCGCTGTGATCGAAAGCACAGTGAATCACCCCATCCGATTGGGCTGCTCCGCTGCGCAGACTTTCGAGGTCTTCAAGACTACCCCCGTGCACCTCGGCTCCCTCGGCGATGAGAGACCGAGCACCGGGATCGGACCTCGTCAGTCCGAGCACCTGATGTCCCGCTTTGATGAGTTCCGGAACGATGGCAGATCCGATAAAACCCGTAGCCCCGGTTAGAAACACACGCATGCTGTTTTGTCCTTTCGCTCCGTTCGAATGGCGAATCCGTAACCGGCGAATGTTGACGAATTGTTACGCGCCTGCTAAAACGGAGTTAGTCTCCGTATTTATAGATTAACGGAGACTACCTCCGGTTGCAAGATTTTTTGAGATATGCCCACACGTAAACAGGCTTCCGTTCGTAAGCCGCGCAGTGACGCGCAACGGAATCGAGAACGCATTCTGGAAGTAGCCAAGGAGGCGTTTACGCGCTCCGGCGCAAACACGAGCCTCGACGACATCGCCAGAGACGCAGGCGTCGGACCGGGAACGCTATATCGTCACTTTCCTACGCGCGAGGAACTTTTGGAGGCGGTTTATCGGACAGAGATGGAAAAGCTGGCATCAGCGGAACAACAGTTCGCTAAGGAATTGCCACCGATCGAAGCACTACGGGCCTGGTTACTGTTGTTTGTTGACTACATCGCTGCCAAGCAACTCATCGCCCCCGCGCTCAATGCGCTCCTGGGTGATCCAAAGAAAGTGTTCGAGGCTTCTTATGCGCGGATGTGGGAAGCGATTCGAGCGCTGGTGAAGCGTGCGGTCAAGAGCGGGGACATCCGTAAGGATCTCGATGCCATCGATCTGTTGCGGGCGCTGATTGGCGTCGCCAACGTGGCCACCAGTCCGGACTGGCAGCAGAGCGCCAGAAGACTCGTCGACATCCTCATCGCCGGTTCACGCCCGGCGAAATAGGCCAAAGGCATTCGGTCTCCGCACATTGTTATAGGGGAATCATGGAGAACACAGAGCCCGCATCACATCAAGGCCAACCCAAACGGTTGCGGGGCCATCCCCGCCTTCGGGGCGAAGTAGTGTACGGAGCCCACTCGCCGCCTCGGCGAGAGCCGGCGGAACTGATTGAATTAGCTAGGCGAAGCTCGTGGGGCATGGATTCGAAGTTTGGGAGTCTGTCGGTGGCTTTCTTCGAGCGGTTACGAGGCCATATGCTGACCCCACCTCAACGGCGAATGAGCATATCGCTCCGTTTGGCATATTTTGCAAGGAGAGTGGCGTCTTTCGCTAGTTACTCCCGTGCGTTATTCGGCCAGAATGAAATTGTAGCCGGGTCCAGAGAGACTCGGCGAAGTTGGGCAAAGATTGCTGAATGTCATAAGGGTAAACGCAAATGAACGAAAGCGAAACCGCAGCTCTGGTAAGAGCCTTTGATCGCGCCTACATCAACGGCAAGTTCGTCACACCCCATGGAACCCAGGTCGTTGACCTAGTGAACCCGACCAACAACACGGTTATCGGCAAGGTCACCATGGCGGATGAGATCGACACCCGACAGGCCATCGCCGCGGCCAAGGAGGCGTTCAATACCTTTTCGCAAAGCAGCAAGGAATACCGCATGGACTGCTTGCAGCGGTTGCATGATGCCGTTGCCAAGCGAATGGATCAACTCGTTGACGCGACGGTTCTGGAATACGGCGCTCCGCAAGATCGCGCAAAGGGCTCAAACAACCTCGCGGCGAACATTTTCCTGCACTTCAAAGAAGTTCTCAAGGACTTCGATCTGGATAGGACAGTCGGAAAATCCAAAGTCGTCATGGAACCGGCGGGCGTGGTGGGTATATTCACGCCGTGGAATTCGAGCGCCGGTTCGATCGCGATCAAGGTGGCTCCGGCAATCGCCGCCGGATGCACTGTTGTCATCAAGCCCAGCGAGATGAGCGCGATGCAAACGGAAGTATTGATGGACGCTTTTCATGAAGCCGGTTTGCCTCCTGGCGTCATCAATTTCGTGACCGGCCTCGGTGAGGTCGTCGGGACGGAGATGACGAAAAGTCCCGACATTCAAAAGATCGCGTTCACCGGTTCGACGCAGATCGGAAAACTGGTCGCGAAGAACTCCCTGGACACGATGAAGCGCTTGACGCTGGAACTCGGCGGCAAGTCGCCGAACATCATTCTGGACGACGCCGATTTCTCCACTGCCATTCCGATGGCTGTCGCAGCCTGTTACCTGAACAACGGCCAAGCCTGCATCGCGGCTTCGCGCCTGATCGTGCCGGAAGACCGGCTGGGCGAAGTGAAGCGATTGGTGAGAGCGGCCGTCGAACAAATCAAGATGGGCGATCCGCGAAACAAGGATGTGACTCTCGGCCCATTGGCCAGCGTAAAGCAGTATAAGCGCGTTCAGGAATACATCAAGTCGGGCATCGAGGAAGGCGCGGAACTCGTTATCGGCGGGGAAGGTCATCCTTCCGGGCTTGAGGATGGGAATTTCGTGAAGCCCACCGTGTTCGCCAACGTCACGCGCGACATGCGGATCGCGAAGGAAGAGATCTTCGGACCGGTCTTGTCGATATTGACCTACAAGACGGAAGCTGAAGCCATTGAAATAGCCAACGACACGGAATTCGGGCTCATCGCTTACGTAAGCTCGGCCGACCCGGAACGCGCGAACCGTGTGGCACGCAAACTTGCTGCCGGCCGGGTCCTCATCAATACAATAGGCCACGATCCGTTTGCTCCCTTCGGCGGGTTCAAACAATCGGGAATTGGTCGGGAAGGCGGGATCTTCGGATTGCAGGAGTATCTGGAGCCCAAAGCGATCATCAGTTAACCCGAGAAATGTCCCGAATTGCGAAGGCATTGCCAAGGCGAAACTGAGCAGTGAGAGATAGATGACCGTCAACGTACCCGACCGTTTCAAAGCCGCGAACGCCTTTTGGACAGGGCTCGGTAAGATCGGACTCACGCCGGCAGCCGTGCTGGGCCAAGCTCGGGTGCCAGTGACAGTCTATGACGGCAAGAAGAACCTTGTGACCACAGCGCAATTCTTCGCGCTTTGGCGTGCCGTAGGCGAGCTTTCTTCCGATGCCGCCGCAGGTCTGAAAATTGCCACCCAGATTGACGTTGGAAATCGGCCACCGTCAACAATGGCGGCCTACTACGCCCGCGACTACCGCGACGCTCTCGCGCGCCTTGCTCGCTTCAAGCAACTGTGTACGCCGGAGGAACTGCAAATCAAAATCGGCAAAGACGAATGCTTAATAGAGCCCGTGTGGCAACACGCGCAGGAGGAAACGCCGCCCCTCTTGACGGACGCCGCCTTTGCGTCATTCGTTGAACTCGGTCGCCGTGGTACGGGGCATCCGGTGAATCCGAAAAGGGTGGAGCTCAAGCGCAAAGCAGAAGCGACCAGGGTCCACGAAGCTTATTTCAAATGCCCGGTCAAATTCGAAGCGCGCCGGAATATCCTCGTCCTCCACACGGCCGATCTCGACCGGCCGTTCCTCACCCACAACGCCGAGTTGCTTGAAATGTTGGACCCACAACTCGATAAAGCTTTGAAAGAGCAACGTGCGCAGCGTTCGATCAGCGAGCAGGTGAAATGGATTCTTAAACGCCTGCTGGCCGGGGCCCGTCCCGACGTCTCGGCCGTGGCGCGTGAGCTTGGGCTAAGCGATCGGACCCTGCAGAGGCGGATCGACGACGACGGGACGACTTTTCGTAAGTTGCTTCTGGAGGCGCGCCAGGAACTGGCGCGCGAGTATCTCAACCGGCCGGATATCGATGTCGCAGAGGTGGCGTACCTGCTCGGCTACGAGGATTCGAATTCTTTTTATCGAGCTTTCCGAACGTGGGAAGGGACGACACCCTCCCAGTTGAGGGCAGAGCTCAAACGGCCTGTTAACTAGGTAACAAAGGGAGGTATTTATGGACAAAGTATGGTTGGTAACCGGCAGCGCCAGTGGTTTGGGAATCATACAATCGCGTTGAGCCACCGACCAACATCGCGGCAGGCGGCCACAGCACGTTCGGTTTTGTCGTGGTCCAGATCGCGGGCGGCGTGAATGAGCTTGTTGCGGATGTCGTCGTAGGCCCAGCAGAAGCGATCCCACAGCGTTGGATCATCGTCGATCAGCCGACGTCCGGAGAGCGATGGCACTAATTCCTTTAGCCGCTCCTTCGTTCGCCAGGTTCTGCCAAGACGCTCCTCGATGTCGGTGTCGGGTAGGCCCTGAGCTGTCATCTTCTTGTCCAAAAAGTCTTCGAGACGTAGCTCCAGTGCCTGGAAAGCGTTTACGACAGCGAGGGTGAATGCGTTCGTCTCAAGTGACGCTTCCGCGTCAAGGAAGAGCAAATCCCAAGGCGGGATTTCCTCCCCAGTAGCCGCTTTGCGGGCGATTTCGTTCAGCTCGTCTCCAGAACGGTTCATGATCCCGGTGCCGATGCCGTGACCAAAAGATGCGCCATGGAATCCGATATTGTGTTCCTGAAAAAAGATGTCACGGACATGTACGCTTGAGAGTCGCTGGATATGTGCACTACGCGTCACAACGCGGTAGATATCAATAAACCGATTAAGGGCCGCAACGGCGCGGGCAATTACTTCGGATCGCGCCGATTGGCCCCCGGCCTCGGAGTTCAGCGCCTCGGGCATATAGGCGGTATCAAAAAACATCCAAATCAGACTGTAACGATACAAGCCTGCCTTGTCTTTTAGCGCCTCGACATTCGTGCCGGTGCAAACCGGCTCTGGACCGAGGTTAGGTTCAGTAGGGAAATTGGGCGTTTTGATGCTCGTCTTGTTGTGATACAGCACGTGGGTCGGCGAGAAGTAGTCGGCCTCGCTTGAACCCTCCGCGCGAACGGTCCAGACCTTCTTGAGTACGAGATGGCTTGTTGCCGTGGCGTCTATCAAACCGATCATCGTGTTAATTGGGACGTGAAAGCAGTACGGAACGCCCATCTCGATCAGAGTGTTCGCCGGCTGAGCAGGCCGCTTCGCCAGTTCCGCCTCAGGATATGAATAGGAAAAGGCGGTACCGAACAGCTGGAAATTTGGCTTGGTTGCGACGTCCGCTAACATGACCTGCGGGTCACCGGGCGGCAGAACGATTTCAATCTTCGTCGGGTCGTCGCCGAAGCTGGCGACTGCTCTCATTCTTGCCTGCAGCACTCTTCGATTATGAGTTAAGGCCGCGCAGTTTAGCGAGCGACGGCGTCCACGTCACTATTTTCAAGCTGGCCTACGAGGAGGGGGAAGCTATTTGTGCAAGCTGTTATCATGCGCGCATGCCGGTCCGTCTGAAGGAAGGTTTCGCGTTCAACAGTCAGGACGCCATCGCCAGTTACGAGGGGGCTGGGTATTTGACGATCGAAAACGGGGCGCGTATCGCCTGCCAATTTCGGGCAGACCAGGACGGAAACGGTACGGTACAGCTTCTCTGCCACCGCATACTACCGAACGATTTTGCTTTTCACCTGCTTGCTCTCCTGGACACAGGAGGCTCCGCTGGTTTTCGCGGCACGACAGCGGCTGGCTTGATAGTCGTCATGGACGCGGAACGCGGCGGCAGGCCGTTGTCTCTCGACAGCGATGGATATGGCTCGATGTATTTTCTGCCTGGCAAGATTGCTGTCTTCGACAAGGAGCCGCCGACAAACTCGCACCGATATCTACTGACGAACTTCGCGTTTTCACCTTTCGCGTATCTTGGCGAGCCACCGCACCACCCGCCGCCCCATCGAATGGCTTTGATAATCGATGGCCAAAGCGTGGACGTGGAGATCACGCCCTTGCCGGACTATGTGCAACGGATAGTGTCGCTCTGGCAAACGCGGGCGATTGTACCGACCTGTGAGTTGCACATCCCTACCCCCGTCGGCGCACCGAAGGAATGGCCTTTCGATCTGGCGGTCCGGATCTGCAAACTGCTCTCCGTGGCTGCGGGAACCGTTATCGAATGGATCGTCGCGACAGGGTTAAACGCGCAGGGCGAGCGCACACGAACCGTGCACGCCGCGCGTCGCACCAAACCCTATTGCTCTCTGGCCGTGGCGCCCATCAAAGAGTTCGGTTACGAGGCAAACACACGGATGTTGCATGTTCCTTCAACACGGCCTTGACCACTTTAGGAGCCGCGATTGGCGGAAGATGAATGGTTTGATCTCTGCCTTCTTGGATGCCCGGCTTGAGAATGACTATGCCGAGGCGAGAGGCATTAAAACAGTCGTTGTACTGGAGATGCTGAAGGACCTTTTTGTTGATGAGTATTCGGAAAAAGTGTGGGAACCGCTGCTGCCCCAAGCGCTGAGGAGGAAGATCGGGACTGTCATAAAGACCGCGCTCAAAGAGAGCGATATTCCGCTGGAAGCCGTGGGCGCGGTTCGCGACAGGTTGGGGCAGTGGGACCCCTCGTTCCGCCGAGTAGTGCTGTATATGATTGAGCAACTCCGGCTCGTTGAAGATGAGAAGATCGTCAAGGCGATTGTCGCATCCCGGAATTCCCTGGTTCATACGGGGCAGTTCGTGTCTGTGAAAGACCCGGGCAAGGGCAAGGATCTTGGGTTCGCCGATACCGCGCATGAGTTCTTCACTCTGCTGAGCTTTGTGGACCGAATCCTGCTGCGGATAGTAGGGCATGCGGGGATGTATACGAACTATTCGGAGTGCTCGATGAGCCGCTTCGCGCCGGTGATGGAGAGTCTACCGACTCGCTGAATCAGAAAATCGCAATCGTGGTTGCCGGACGAACAGAAACGGGCAGATGCTCCGTCGAACACAAGGCAGTTCATGGCTCAGTCTTCCCGGTGCGAAGCCGGTCGATGCCTTTTCTGATTTCCTCGCAGTAGTTCTCGCCGTTTGGACTTTTGAGCCAGGCTATCTGTTGATCCCATGCGGTCTTCATCTCAGGCGGGAATAGCCCGGCAGCGGCGGAGAAGTAATTTCTTAGCGTGCCGTCTGTCATCCAAATTGTCGGCAGCCCACCCACCTCGCGGCACCACATCTCAACAAACAGCGTCATATAGTTGATCCGCAAAGGGAGGGGCGGGTGTTCCGTGCTGAGATCGGATTCGATCTGTATCTTCCCGGCCCAACGGGCACAGAACTGAATCATGCCGGCGAGGAGGAAGCACGACAGGATCGAGCTGTCGAGAGAATTGGCGGATGACATCTTCAACAGACGCGACGCGAGCGGGCGACCGGCGCCACTGAAAAAATACGGCAGGTCGTGATAGATGCCGTACCCGTCGGCATCTATCTCTTGCGCTTGCGACAGAACGGCTCCGAGAGCGTCGGCATGGGGCGGATGATCCTCCAGATGCTGGCGCACGAGGTGCGAGTACTCGTGCGCGCTGACGAAGCAGAATTGCATCAGGAGCAGGAGTTGCGCGATTGCTTCTGCGCCGGCGGACGGGGCCATCTGCAAGCTGATGAGGGCCGCGTTCTTAGCGACGACAAGCCGCGAGAGCCGCAACATCTCGTCGAACATGGGCTGCGTCATGACGATGAAGCCCCATTCCTCGGCCTCGAAAGTGTGAGCCGCAGCGACACCGTTGTTCACCGTCACGAGTTCAAAATGGAGCGGCGGCAGCGCGACGCCCCCGGTCGAAGTCACGCCAATATCCGACAGCTGACGGTTCATCCACTCTGCAACCCACCGGTAGAGGTGGGCGGATGGCAAGTTCTCGACAGCGATGCGGCCCGAGATGTGTTCGTATTTCTTCTCGCCGCGCTCGCGCTTTTTGTTTAGGAATCTTTCGAACGCTACTTCGGGTGGGATTACAGGTTCTGTCTCTGCCATATTGGTCGTCCTCAGGCCGGGGAAGGAGCCACGGCGGAAACAAGAGTGGGGAATCAAACGCGCAGGAACGGATACCCGGCGTAGCGATCGCGCGGAATTGCAATGCGCTGAAAAGCGGCAATCAATATGCGCTGCCATTCGTGGCCGAAGCGGAACAGGTCGCGACGCTTGATCCAGAATAAGCGGACGTCTCCTTTTGCGTTCGTCTTCTTGAAGCCTATACCGATGGCGCGGCCTTTGTGCAGCAGTGTGAAATTGCCATCTGGAAAATCGTAGACATCCTCCAGAAATTCCGGGCAGGCGATGTTCTGACAATAAAGCTCAGGGTCCAAAACGAGACGCTTTTTCCGTTTGCGCGTCACTGCGGCGATCTCGGCGTCCCCGACGGGTTCGATACCGCGAGCGATGCCGATATTCCGGTGTTTGAGCCATCCCAAGCGCAACGGACGGAGCAATCCTAAGAGTTCAGGAACGATCGGGGCCATTTCTTGGAGCAGGCCGAAGAGGTCATCTTTTCGAACGGCGAAAAGCGTACGATGAGTTTCCCCGTCACCGCCGGTTGCATGGAGATCGATGATGCCTGAGTTCGCACCCGTGTGAAGCGTGTAGTGCGTGGCTTTCCTGTCAGCTCTTGGTACGAAGACGATCTTGTCGGCGCGGAATTCTACTGCGAACCCGTCGCCTTCGATGCCTTTGGCGCCGTGCGGTAGTGCGTAACGCACCATGGCCTATTTTCGCACGTGCGGCAGACATCCTCGATTTCCTTGCGACCCGAATCTCGCGCCTGTGTAGGTAGCGAGGCGCGAAGCAACACTCAAACCCATTGGCCAATTCGCTGTACATGTTTTGTACAAACGGCCTGAGATTCCTGCGAAGAAGGCGGTCCCTGCGATCGCGGTTTCACTAACTTATAGCAAACAGAAGAAGGCGGAGAATACGGGTTCGACCCCCGTTAGCGCTACCAAACCATTTAAAATCAATAGCTTGAAAAATTGGCTACAAGGTCTGCCTCTGCGGCCCACCGTCACAGACATGGCCAGGGCGAGATTCCAGATCGAATTCGCGCCGTAACGCCGGGAAAACCCGAGGTCGGTTGGTACCAACCCCACGGTTCACCCATTTGCCACTGGCCGTTGAACAACTTCTCACTCGCGGTGCCAAAAAAACCAGAAAGCCTTGGCAGCCGTGTCCGTTTGAGATGGGTGTTCACCGACCCTACCTCAGCGACGTGAAGGCGTTCCGCAACTCCTGAACGAACAAGTCGGGCTCTTCAAAAGCAGCAAAGTGACCGCCCCGATCAAGCTCATTCCAGTGAATAAGGTTTGAGTAGGTCTGCTCCGCCCAGCTTTTAGGAGCGCGGAATATCTCGCGCGGAAATACGCTGGCCGCAACGGGAAGGGTGACCTTTCCTCCAGAGAAGGAAGCGCCTCGATTCTCCCAATAGATACGGGCCGAAGAAGCGGCGGAGTTGGTAAACCAATAGATCGAAATGTTGTCCAACATTTGATCCATCGAAAGCGCGTCTTCCGGCAGGCCTTTGTTGTCCGTCCACGCCTGGAATTTCTCGTAGATCCAAAGCGCCTGACCGGCTGGCGAATCCGCAAGGCCATAGCCGACGGTTTGCGGGCGCGTGGACTGTTCTCGAAAATATCCATTTCCTTCCCCGAGGAAGAATTTCGCGCCATCGACCGCTCTCTTTTCCTCGAAGCTGAGTTGCTCGGGGATCTGCTCAGGAAATACAAACTGCCAGCTCAAGTGAATTCCGACCAACCCGGGTGGCATGATTTGAGCCAGCGCAGTGGTTGTTCCGGCTCCCCAGTCGCCGCCCTGGGCTACCCAACGCTGGTAGCCGAGTCGCTGCATCAGTTCACTCCATGCGAAGGCGATGCGGGACACGTTCCAGCCGGTTTCGGCTGGCTTGTCAGAAAATCCGAATCCTGGAAGAGACGGAACGACAACATGGAACGCATCCTGTACGCGACCCCCGTGATCTGTCGGGTTAGTAAGGGGCCGAATGATCTTGATGAACTCCGCAATCGATCCAGGCCAACCGTGAGTCAGAATGATCGGTAAAGCATCGGCGTGCGGTGATCGGGCGTGGATGAAGTGAATACCCAAACCGTCAATCAGCGTGCGAAAGTGCTGAAAAGAGTTCAACTCGGTCTCGAAGCGCCGCCAGTCGTATCGGGATTCCCAATACTGCACCAGCGCCTCTGCTTGAGCGAGGGGAACGCCCTGAGACCAATCCCTCACCGGCTGTTTGTTGGGAAATCGAGTAGCCCGCAGTCGAGCTCGAAGATCGGCAATGGCTTCCTGCGGAACGGAAATGTGGAACGGACGAATTTCTTCGGTCGCGTCGGGTATCAGCGATTCAAAGGCTTTTGACATAGCCGTGTTCCCATCCAAACTGTGTTCTGGCGCGCCCTCAGGACTGGTTAAGACCTGTCAGGTTTGTGCCCCATTCGAGGATCGGTGAGTTCCACTCAACCTCCACCTTGTCGATAAATTGCTTGACGTTCTCCATGTATGCCTTCCGATATGGTTTCGGCCCCTGGATCGCGTCGAAGTCGCCGCGCGTTCCTTTCCATAATTCGTAGAACACGAATTCATTCGGCCGTTCGGGAGTTTCATGAACGATGCCCGTAATGAATTCAGGCTCTTGCGCACAACGGTCGAGGATGCCCTTTATCTCGACGAGAACTGCCTCTCTCTGACCGGGCCTGATGTGGTAATGGAGACTTAGTGCTGTCGTAGCTCTTTGTGTCATAGTGTTTCCTTTTGCTCTCTAGGCACCCTTATTTTGGGAGGCGCTCAGCAGTTGCGTTTCCCACAGGAATACGGAACCAGTTGCGCCGGCATGGTCGATAAAAAGCTGAGCGACCTCTTCGAGGCGCTCTGTGCGAGCCCAATCACGCTGAAGTTCCCCCGCCATGCCGAGCCAGGTAATGGGTTGAATTCCGGCGGCCACCATGCGGCGGACTGCCATGTCGTGTGCTTCGGGAGAGACGCCGCCCGAGGCGTCGGTGACGATGTACACTTCGTAGCCGTCACCCATAGCATGGATAGCGGGCATCGCAAGACACATCTCCGTCCAGAGCGCAGCCATGACAACCTTCTTCCGGCCCGTCTTCTTCACCGCCTCGACGACGTGCCGGTCCTCCCACGCATTGATGAAAGTACGGTTAATCGTCTTCTGATCCGGAAAGACTGCCTGGACCTGCTTGAAAATCAATCCCCCGCGTTCCTCATTGACAGTGGTGAGAATCGTCGGAATATCATACGCTTTCGCGGTCCTGGCCAGGGCCGTGACGTTGTTGATCACGAGTGTGGGGTCGTGACTGTTTACGTTTGCCAGCTGGAACGGTTGGTGGTCAATGAGGAGTAAGACACAATTCTCCGGTGTCAGGAGAGCGTCTAGGCCGACTTTTGTGAACGTTTCCACTGATGTATTCCTCTCTATATCTGTCTATACCTGCGCAATGCCGCCATCGGCGAAGAGTTCGATGCCGGTTACGAAGCTTGAATCGTCGGAAGCCAGGAAGACGACCACTTTGGCGACCTCGTCCGGTTGCCCTAAGCGACCCAGCGGCACTTGCGAGGCGAGCATGCCATACAGCCCCTTCCGCTGTTCTTCATTCGGCGCCAGACCCGCGAGGCCGGGAGTTTCGATAGGTCCGGGACTGACCACGTTGACACGGATCTTGCGGTTCTTTAAATCCAGCGTCCAACACCGGGCAAAGGACCGTATCGCCGCTTTGGCGGCAGAGTAAACACTGAAGGCCGCCATAGCCGTGGAGCCCGCTGTGGAGGCCGTCATGATAATCGACCCACCATCCGGCACCAGGGGCAGAGCCTTCTGAACCGTGAACAACGTACCTTTCACATTGGTATCGAAGGTTTGATCGAAGTGCTCTTCGGTAATTCCGCCTATTGGAGCAAAGCTGCCGCCGCCGGCGTTCGCGTAGACGATATCGAGCCGCCCTTTTTCGCGTTCGATCTGTGAGAAGAGCTTGTCGAGGTCATCGAGGTTCGAGGCGTCGGCTTTGACGGCTGTTACGTGGCCGCTCATAAGCTTCGCGGCCAAGTCCAGTTCGGTTTGTCTCCGACCGGTAACGAAGACGTAAGCTCCCTCCTCGACGAAACGCTGGGCGGTGGCAAGGCCGATTCCGGCCGTACCGCCTGTGACAAGCGCGATTTTTCCGTCAAGTTTTCCCGACATTTGATTCCTTTCTGGTCTAGTCGCAAGGTGCGCTCCCGCCCTTCGTCGAGTGAGAATACGACCTAACGTTCGTTCGCGCCCTGACTGTTCGGCGACGGCAC
>CAWEXX010000003.1:0-1265247 GCA_963813145.1 Bryobacterales bacterium | reverse complement strand
GTGCGCGGAGAACTTTTCCCGTGAGGGCCCCTGTCATCTTGCCTTCCGCCAGCACGGGCACGCCGTTTACCAGCACGGCGGAGAAGCCTTCGGCATATTGGTGCGGTTGATCGAACGTGGCCTTGTCGCGCACGGTCAGCGGATCGAAAACTGCGATGTCCGCCTTCATGCCTGGCCGGAGAATTCCACGGTCCATCAGTTTCAATCTGGCCGCCGGCAGCGAGGTCATCCGCCGCACCGCCTCCTCCAGACATAAAACATGCTGCTCGCGGACGTAGACGCCCAGCACTCGCGCCCAGGTCCCGTAGCTTCGCGGATGCGGGTGGCCTTCACCGAATGTCGGGATAAAACCGTCGGAGGCAATCATGGTGAACGGGTATTTCAGGATGCGTACCAGATCGGCTTCTCCGATGGCATGGTAGATAGCCGAGCAGCCACCTTTCGATTGCAGATCGAGCGCGGCTTCTGCTCCATTTTCGGGCGTGGCCGGTAAACCTTTGGCCGCGGCCAGATCGGCGAGGTTCTTTCCGGCGATCGTCTTGTCGAACGGGCAACTGGCGATCACTACATTCTTCGGATCTCCCGCTCCACGATCCACCAGAATGTTGTGAACGATGGCCGCTTTGATCCGCGCCCTCGTGTCTGGGGCGGCTAGACGCTCCAGGAGCGCCTTCTGGCCGCCTTCGAGCGACCATTGGGGAAACAGGGCCGCAGTGCCTGTGCTGGACGCGGTATAGGGATACTGATCGACGGAGACATCCACTCCGCGCTGGCGTGCCTCATCGATCAAGCGAAGCGTGTTCGCGCTTTTACCCCAGTTAGCCGAACCGATGATTTTGTGATGGCTGACCTGAGTCGGCATTCCGGCTTTTTCGCCGATGTTGATCGTCTCTTGAACGGCCTCAAGGATCGCGTCCGACTCGCTGCGCATGTGCGAAATGTGCATGCCTCCGAACTGCGCCGCAACTTTGGCGATTTCGATTACCTCCTCCGGAGGCGAGAAATTTCCTGGTACGTAAAAAAGACCAGTGGATAGTCCGAACGCGCCATCGAGCATCGCCTGTTTCGTCAGGGCGCGCATTTTATCGAGCTCTTCAGGCGTTGCAGGACGGTTCACCAGCGCCATTACCTTTTGCCGGATGCTTCCCTGTCCGGCGAAGTAGCCGATGTTGATTCCGATTTGTGTTTTGGAGAGACGATCGAGCGCCGGGCCAAGGGGAATGGGAGACGCGCCGTCGTTGCCTTCCAACACCGTGGTGACCCCTTGACGCACCAGGTTCTCCGCTTGTGGGTGAAGCACGAGCCCACTTCCGGCGTGACTGTGAATGTCAATAAAACCGGGGGTGACAGCGAGACCGTTGGCCCGGATCACGCGCTTTGCGGTACCAGAATCCAGTTTGCCGACAGCCGCGATCGTGTCGCCGTTGACGGCCACATCGGCCCGGAACCAGCCCGCGCCGGTGCCGTCGATCACCTTACCGCCAGTGATCAAAAGATCATACTGCTGGGCGAGACTGACGGTTGAAAAAAGGAACAGGCAGGCTAGAAACCGCACTGTGCCATTATTCCACGCCAGGTGTGTCGTTCCTCCGACAGAGCGGAACCGGCACTTGACAGCCTAGTGAGGCTTTGGAGACGACGAAACCATCGAGAAAAACAGCCCGACGATCAAAAACCCGAGAATAAAACCTGAGACGACCATGACCCTAAGCAACTCCTTCCACCGTTCAGTGCAATTCGCTTGCCATCCGTTTCATCCGCTTTTGCACTGTCTCTATTCCTGTAAGCGAAATTGCGTATGACGTTCCGCCATTGTGTTACGTTGGGCGATATGAAAGTGGATTTCGCATTTGGCAAAATCGGACTTCCCATCGACCTTCCGGACAACTTTCAGTACCGCATGCTCGAGGCGCGATCCGCTGCGCCTCTTCCCGACTGGGCCGCCGCTCTCGACTACGCGCTCGATCATCCAACCGGAACAGCTCCTCTGGAAACACTGACGCGCGGAAAACGTTCCGCGTCGATATCCGTTTGCGACATTACGCGTCCGGCTCCGAACCGCCTGGTACTTCCGCCGCTCCTCAAACGACTTCATGCGGCGGGCATTCCTCATGACCATGTGATGCTACTCATCGCCACGGGGTTGCACCGTCCTGCGACTGACGGCGAGATTCGCGAAATCGTCGGCGACGAAATCGCTTCTTCGTATCGAGTGGTGAATCACAACGCACGGGAATTAGGTGAACACCGCTATCTCGGCGCAACTTCCACCGGAACTCCGGTATACATCGATGAGCGGTTTGTGGCCGCGGACATTCATATTACGCTCGGTTTTATCGAACCTCACTTGATGCTCGGATTTTCGGGCGGCCGTAAATTGGTGGCGCCCGGGCTGGCTGCTCAAGAGACGATCAAAGTGCTGCACAGTCCCAAATTCATGCGCGATCCCAGGGCCGTGGAAGGCTCTGTCAGCGACAATCCGCTGCATCGCGAGCTGTTGGAAATCGCCAGAATGGCGCGGCACGATTTCCTTGTCGACGTAGCTCTCACGCGCACCCGCCAGATCGCCGGGGTGTTCGCGGGCGATCCGGAAAAAGCCCACGCGGCCGGAATGCAATTCGTATCCCGGGTGATGCTCGAACAGTTGCCGGCACCGGTAGACGCGGTGATTACCAGCTCGGCCGGCTATCCGCTCGACCTGACGTTCTATCAGGCGATCAAAGGAATCACGGCAGCCCAACACATTCTCAAGCCGGGCGGCAAAATACTGCTCATCGCCGAATGCAAGGAAGGGCCAGGCGCGCCGGAGTTCCGCCAGATGCTGAAGCGGACTGCCTCCAGCAGCGAGTTCCTATCGCTATTGGCGAAATCGGCGGTGGAAGTCGATCAGTGGCAACTGGAAAAACTTGCGCTGGTGGCGGAGAAATTTCAGATCCTCTTCTATACGCCCGGATTGCCGGACGACTACCATCCGTGGCTGTGGGGCAAGGCTTTCGGGTCGGCCCAGGATGCGGTTGCGGCGTTGACCGCTTCCCTGCCCCCGGGTGCGACGATCGCCGTGATGCCCGAGGGACCCTACGTGTTAGCCAAGGCGGAGACTCGAGAGTTAGTGGAAGCCTAGCCGGGCTATAATTACAGTTCACTGATCATGCAGATCATGGGATCCCGTTTCCGCGGGATTGCGGCTGCCTTTGTCATTTGGCTTGCTGCATCGACTGCTGTCGCCGCACAGCCTGCACGTATATGACGACTTCCGGTCCGCCGACCCCATTTGGCTCCAGGCGGCTCCCTATGTGACGGGCCTGCTGGTCGCGCTGGGGTCCGTATTTCTGGCTATTGCGGCGTGGAATCGAGCGCTACGCAAGCAGGTGCTGGCCCGCACAAATGCGCTCACGTTGCTCGTGGCCGAAAAGCAAAATGAGGTTTTCGAAAGAAGAAAGGCAGAGGACCGGCTCGGCCACATTATCGACTCGGTGGAAGGGATCGTGTGGGAAGCGGACGCTTCGCGCAGGCAGTTTACGTTCGTCTCCCAGGAGGCCGAACGGATGCTCGGCTATCCGGTGCAGCAGTGGCTCTCGGAACCGGATTTCTGGAAGAATCATCTCCATCCGGAAGACCGGTGCTGGACTTCGGAATTTGCGCAGGAGCAAACGGAGGAAAGACAGAACTTCGTCTTCGAATACCGGATGGTAGCCGCCGACGGCCGCATCGTTTGGTTAAAGGATCTGGTGAGCGCCCTATCACCCGGGCAGACCGACGGACAGAGCGCGCCCACCACCGTTCGCGGAGTCGTGATCAATATCACCACCCTCAAGGCCGCCGAAGAATGGCAGCAGCGCTTCGTGTCGTTGGTGGAGAACAGCAGCGATTTCGTTTCGATGTCTTTCGTCGATGGCGAGGTTTTTTTTGTGAACCGGGCGGGATTAGCTATCGCCGGTCTCGATCATCTGTCTACCGGCAATGGTGCACGATTTCTTTGGGATTTCTGCAGCGCGGAGGAACAGGAACGGGTTAAAAGGGAAATTATTCCCGCGGCCCTCCAGCACGGCAGGTGGGAAGGCGAAAGCACGCTGATCGACCACCGTAGCGGAGCCGCCATTGCGGTTCACAGCAATGTTTTTGTGGTCCGCCGGGAAGATACTGGAGAACCGTTCTGCATCGCCTCCGTTGAGCGCGATATTACTGAGCGCCAGGCGGCGGACAGAGCGTTGCGCGAATCGGAGGAGAAGTATCGAACGCTGATGGAAAGCGCGCACGACGGAATCATGGTGGTGGATGCGACCTCCGGCCTGATCCTTGAGCTCAACACCAAGTTCAGGGAGTTGATCGGCGTGGCGGAAGAGCCGCTGGCCGCGCTTTCTTCCTGCTGCGCCTTACCTTGCGTGGATCTCTGCCGTCAGGCGGCCGAGGCCGGAACGTCGATTACGGCGGATCTCACAGGCGGACCCGCGGGCGGCATCATTCCGGTGGAGGTCAGCGCCAACGTGATCCAAGTGGGCAACAGAAGGATGCTGCAAGGATTCTTTCGGGACATCACGGACCGGCGCAGGACCGAGAAGGATCTGAACCGTTTGAACGACGCGTTGATGCGCTCCAACGAGGATCTCAATCAATTCGCTTACGCCGCCAGTCACGATTTGCAGGAACCTCTGCGGACCATCGTCAGCCATACCGAACTGCTGACGAAACGGCTGAACGGATCCGTCAACACGGAAATCGGTGAGATCACGACGGAATTGATCAACAGCGGGCAGCGCATGCGTCAGTTGATCGTCGATCTTCTTACCTATTCCCGCATACTCCATTCGCGGGAGAGCGATCGCCAGTCGGATCTCAATGCCGCTTTGCAGTGGACTGTCATGAATCTGTCGACTGCTATCAAGGACAGCGGCACTGAACTGACATTCGACAAATTGCCCGTCGTGCGTGGGGACGACTCGCAATTCGTGCAGTTGTTCCAGAATCTGCTTAGCAATTCGATCAAGTACCGGGGCCCGGATGCGCCGGTGATTCACATTTCGGCTGAATCGAGCGGCGAGAATTGGGTGATCGCCGTGAGGGATAACGGGATTGGAATCGATCCACAGTACTTCACGAAGATTTTCGGGTTGTTCAAGCGCCTTCATGGCCGCGAATATCCGGGGACTGGTATCGGGCTGGGGTTGTGTAAGAAAATCGTCGAGCGGCATGGCGGCCGGATCTGGGTGGAGTCGGCTGTTGGGAAGGGCTCGACGTTTCTGTTTGAGTTGCCGGCGGTTTCCTAACCTCAAAATGGAATTATCACGCCTAGGCCGCGAAGACGCAAATAAACGTTACTCGCGCGCAACGTACTGCATTGGCTCCACGGACGCCGCGCGGCGTGCAGGAACAAACGCGGCTAGGAGGGTGACTCCTGCCAGTAAGGCCGCGGTCGCTGCTAGCGTCGTCAGGTCGAAGGGCGATATTCCAAACAACATGCCCTGGATGAACCTCACTGCGATGTATAGCGCTACCGAACCTCAGTACGATTCCGGCGCATAGCAGGCAGGGTCGTCCAGTTTGCCGTCGATCTTGAGGGGCGCACTTGTCCGGCGGCAGTCGTAGTGCTTGGGCTCGGCCGCGTTCAGGACGACGACCGCGCAGAACAGCCAGAAGCATTTCTTCATAGTCGTTTACTCACGGTTTGGATCAGGAAAGCAGCTAGCAGGCCGACGGCTAGTCCGGCCACCGCATCAACGGCGTAATGATAGCGGCCGTAGATGGTGGCGAGGGCGACGAGGCAGGCGTAAATCAACATGCCGCGCCCTACCCAGGGCTTTTCGGGCAACAGGTGGACCATCCCGGCGGCGGCGGCGAAGGCGGAAGAGACGTGGGCGCTGGGAAACACGCTGGAATGGATGCCGTAACCGCCCACTACAAACATGTTGGAGGTGCGGAACCAAGTGGTGATGTTTGGCATGTCCATGCCGGCGAAAACTGTGCGCGGCGGCTCGGAGGGGAAGAACGGAAAACAGGCGTAGGCTAGTAGCGTTCCTAGAACGTAGTAAAGAGTCAGGCGCGGCGCCCTTTCGGGGTGGCTGCAGATGTAGAGCGCCAGCGAGCGCAAATGGCGCGATGGCGTAGACGAGGAGGTAGGCCAGTTCGAGGATCGACGGGAGGACGGGGCCGAGCGATTCGATGGCTCGCTGAAAGCCGGCCTGATGGAGGAGGGCCCGATCCCAGACGATCCAGATCTGCTCCAGCCGGTGCTGGTGCCTTTCGGGCGAGAACAGGTTCATCTCGCGGTAGGCCGTGAGCGTGCCGGCCAGCGCGAACCAATCGCGGACGATTTCCCACTTCAGTTTGGCCAGGATGAGGATGATGGCCGGGATGACGGCGGCGAGAATCCAGGCGATCTCCTGGCTGTCGCGGTGGCAGGCCGTAGCAAGCCGGTGAGTACGGCTACATAGACGAAATAGACGGCCAGCACCCACTCGGCTGCGCGCATCTAGCGATATCCCGCCGCCTGCAGTTCGAAGAGTTCGGCGTACCTGCCGCCGAGGGCTAGCAACTGTTCGTGTGAACCGTGCTCGAGAATGCGACCGGATTCGAGGACGAGGATGCGGTCGGCCATCCGGACGGTGGAGAACCGGTGGGAGATGAGAACCGCCATTTTGTCGCGGGTGAGCTCGGAGAAGTGAAGGAACACTTCGTACTCGGCTCGGGCGTCTAGGCCGGCGGTTGGCTCGTCCAGAATGAGGATCTGGGCGTCCCTCATGTAGGCTCGGGCCAGGGCGATCTTTTGCCATTGTCCGATGGAGAGATCGGCGCCTCCTTCGAACCTTCGGCCTAGCATGTGGCGGTAGCCTTCGGGAAGCTTGGCGATCACGTCGAGGGCTCCGGACTCCTTGGCGCGAGCGTTCGATCCTTGGCTTGATCTTCGAGGGCTTCCACGCGGCCAAGCCCAATATTTTCAAACACTCGAAGATCATATCGCATGTAGTCCTGGAAGATGACTCCGATCTCTTTGCGGAGGTCGTCGACGTCGTAGAGACGCAGGTCGATGCCGTCGAGCAGGATCACTCCTTCGGTTGGATCGTAGAGGCGGGCCAGCAGTTTGACCAGCGTCGTTTTGCCGGCTCCGTTCTCTCCTACTAGCGCAATCCTTTCTCCTGCGTCGAAGGTGAAGTTGAGGTTGTTCAGTACTTTGCGGTCGGAACCTGCGTAAGAGAATGAGACGCCTCGAAATTCGAAGCCGGTACGGATTGGCCTGGGGGCTGGGATCGCTCCGGGTTCGGATCGGATGGTGGGTTCGGTCTTGAAGAAGTCGAAGAGGTCGTCGACGAAGAGGGCTTGTTCGGCGATGCTTGAGAAGCCTCCGAAGATTTGCTCGATCAGGCCTCGGGATCGGGCGAAGGCTCCGGTGAGAAAGGTCAGATCGCCTACCGTCAGCCTGCCGTGGATCGTGGCGTATAAGGATCGCTGCGTAAGTTCCGTAGTATCCGGCGGTTGGGAGCAAATTCAAAAGTGTTCCTGTAGCTGCCCGGCGAAGCGCCAGCTTCCTGTTTTCGTCGTAGAACCGGTCGAAGAGGCGGCGGGCTCGTTCGGTGAGGTAACTCGCCGAGTCCGAAGATTTTTACTTCCTTGGCGCTGGTGTTGCTGGCTCCCAGCCAACGGAGGTAATCGAGTTCGCGGCGCTCGGGAGTTGACCGGTATAACAACGAATAGGCGAGCATGGCGAAGCGGGTTTCGCCTAGGAATGGCGGGACCATGGCTGCGACCAGCAGGACCAGATACCAGGGCGAGAACCAGACTACGCTTACGGATAGAGAGACTAGGGTGATCAGTTGCTGGCACATGCCGGCCAGTCCGGCTAGCATCCCGAGGCGTGAGGTTGTCTGACGGCGGGCTCGCTCCAGTTTGTCGTAAAAGACGGGGTCTTCAAAGGACACCAGATCGAGCTTTGCGGCGTGGTCCATCAGCTTCAGACTGACGACGTTGGTGAACTTGTCTCCGAGGAGGCTGTCGACGAAACTGATGCTCCTGCTGAGGACCTCAGAGAGCACTGCAAGGCCGATTTCGATCGCGAGGAGTCTCCATATACGGAAGGGGTACAACGGGCCGTCCTGCGACGGCGCGGACCACCAGATCGATGATTAGTTTGCCTATCCAGAGGGTCGCCAGCGGGAGGAAGCGACGAGACCAGACGGAGCGCGACCGAGGCGGTCGAAAGTGTCGGGGCTGGTCTCCCAAACCATGGCCAGCAGGCGCGGGATGTTCTTGAGAGCAGCGACTCGGGCACGCCAGCCGCCGGGAATCTCCTTCTTGGGGAGATGGGGATGCACGGCTAACAGTGTAGCCGAAAAACACAAATGCTCACCTTTTGGGGAGGTGAGCATCTGTTCATAACCCTGTTCTATCAGGGCGATGTATTGGGAGAATCAGATTCGACGGAATCGCAACCGTCAAAACCTGTATGTGATTTGGATATTAGGGCCAGCGGGATTTTAAGTCAAGAAAAAAACCGGACGCTCAAAACGGGCGTTTAACCCCACCACGGCAAACAACTTAGGTGATTCTTGTTTTTTCCTTTGCCTGTGCAAAACTCGCGTCGAAAGCATAAAGAACAATATGATCTTTGGCCTGCAACCGATTCAAACTGCTTGACTTATTTTTCCCCTATGTTGAGTGCTGTGAACGAATGGTCAGCACGCCGAATACCAAATCGTTCCAGCAGGATTCGGGAGCCTCCAAAGAAGAATCCTAGCAGTACCGAGGCGACGATGAGTATACCGGCGAGGACGCAAATCCCTAATATGAGCTTGGCGGTGTCGCGGGCGGCGTTCTGTGTTTTGTTGACTGGCTCACTCCACGTGACGGTGGGTTCATACTTCACCTGGGCGAGAAGGCGTTCGGCGTCGTCGGCGATCCGGTGGTGAGACGATGACGGAAATCATCGGACCTGCCCGCCTGGCCATGGCTCCGGGAACCTTTTGGAAGGTATCCGAGAAGTTGGCGGGCTATCTGTGGAGTGGGGTAGGAGAAGATGGCCACTGTCGATTCGCCGCCCTTGCCTGTGAATCTGGCTACTTCGGCTTCGGCGCCCAGATGGAAGGCGGCGATGGAGGGCGAAATGGCGTTGCGCGAAACGGTCGAGCGAGACGGGCCCGAGGACGTAGCGCTCGGAGTTCGGCACCAGCGACTTCGCCGGGATGTAGTCGCGGAGTGGCGGGAGCGAGGATTGGTCGAGCCTGGGGAGCGCTCCGCCGATCTGGAGCAATTCGGCGCGGGTCGGGACGGGGCCTTCGAACTGTAAGACGTAGTTTCCGAAGTTTACGATGGCTCCTTTCGGAGTGGTGACGGCGTTGTCGGCGATCTTGGAGGGCTTGGCTTCGGCCGGGCGAATCCACTGGAAAACGGCCCAGGCGCCGGTGGGATCCTTCATTCTCCAGGCGGTGGCGGTGAGCTTCTTGGCTCCGTCGGAGTAGAGGCCTTGTTCGGCGAGGTCGAGGCCGTATTCGTCCCAGAGATCCTTGTCGGAAATGGCCGGGGTCTTGGTGGAATCGAGCTTGTAATGACCGAATTGATCGGGCCAGATTGCGCCCTGGGCGAGCGTTGAAAGTGCGAAAAAAATTAAGAGGTTGCGCCGTGGCATTTCTTGTACTTCTTCCCGCTTCCGCAGGGGCAGGGATCGTTGCGCCCGACCTTATTGCTGTTGACGACCGGTTTATTGGCCGTCGCTGCTTCCGTCGCCGCCGGCGAATTGGATGCCGGCGAGTTCCCGTTCCTTCTTGCGCTGAATGTTGCGCGTGACATCCTGGAAGGCGCTTTGGGCGGCTTTGTGGTCCGGCGTGCGATCCGTTGGGAGTGCCGTTCTTTGAGGCGGCGGGATCGTGTGCCGCTTCGTCCTCTTCCTCCTCCTCGAGCATCTCGGGGTACGGAACTGGCGGCTGGTCGCGGTCGCGCACTTCGTAGGGCTGCAGGAAGAACAGGAACCTGATGGTCTCGTCTTCGATGCGGTCCATCATGTCCTGGAACAGCGTGAAGGATTCCTTCTTGTACTCGATCAGCGGATCCTTCTGGCCGTAGCCGCGGAGCCCGATGCCTTCCTTCAGGTGGTCCATCGAGAGCAGGTGGTCTTTCCACTGGTTGTCGATGACGTTGAGCATGACCATGCGCTCGGTTTCGCGCATGATTTCGGCGCCTTGCGGCCCGAGCACTTCTTCCTTCTCGTCGTACTTGGCCATGGCCTGATCGTAGATCGCATCTTCGATCTCGGCGCGGTTCATCTCGGCCAGATTGCTTGCGGGTCGATCTTGCACGCCGAACTGGGTGAGCACGTCGGTCTGGAGACCGTCGAGATCCCAGGTGGCGACCTGCGAGCCTTCGGGGCAGCGGATGTCGACGAAGGCTTGAACGATGCCGCGGACGATCTCGATGATGCGGCTCTTTCTGCTCCTGGCCTTCGAGCAACGCGCGGCGCATTCCGTAGACGGCCTGGCGCTGCTTGTTCATCACGTCGTCGTATTCGAGCAGGTGTTTGCGCGATGCGAAGTGTCTGCGCTTCGACGGCCTTCTGCGCGGCGGCGATGCGCTTGGTGATGAGCTTCGACTCGATCGGCACATCTTCTTCCATGCCGAGCCGCAGCATGAGATTCTGCATGCGCTCGCCGCCGAAGATGCGCAGCAGATCGTCCTGCAGCGAGAGATAGAAACGGGAGCTGCCGGGATCGCCCTGGCGGCCGGCGCGTCCGCGAAGCTGATTGTCGATACGGCGGGATTCGTGGCGCTCGGTGCCGACGATGTGCAGTCCGCCGAGCGGCTACGACTTCATCGTGCTCGGTTGCGGTCTCTGCTTTGTAGCGTGCTGTAGACGGCGTCCCACTCGGTGCGCTCGGGTGTTCCGACGGCGGCGATCTGCATGGCGTCGGGATCCTTGCCCTGCTTGCGGAGCTGATCCTTGGCCATGTACTCGGGATTGCCGCCGAGCAGAATGTCGGTACCGCGGCCGGCCATGTTGGTGGAGACGGTGACGGCGCCCTTGCGGCCGGCCTGCGCGACGATGGAGGCTTCGCGCTCGTGATTCTTGGCGTTCAGGACTTCGTGCTTGACGCCCATTTTCTTCAGGATTCCGGAGAGCCGTTCGGACTTCTCGACCGAGATGGTGCCGACGAGCACCGGCTGCCCCTTGGCGTTCAGTTCCTTGATTTCCTTGGCGGCGTTGCGGAACTTTTCGTCCTCGGTGCGGTAGACCATGTCCGGAATTCTTTGCGGAGCATCGGTCCGGTTGGTGGGGATGACTGACGACATCGAGCTTGTAGATCTTCTCGAACTCGGCGGCTTCGGTTTCGGCGGTACCGGTCATGCCGGCGAGCTTCTTGTACATGCGGAAGTAGTTCTGGAAGGTGATGGTGGCGAGCGTCTGATTCTCGCGCTCGATCTTGACGCCTTCCTTGGCTTCGACGGCCTGATGCAGACCGTCGCTCCAGCGGCGGCCGGGCATGAGGCGGCCGGTGAACTCGTCGACGATGATGACTTCGGCCCGTCCTCCTTGGACGACGTAATCCTTGTCGCGTTGGAAGATCACGTGGGCCTTGAGAGCCTGCTGCACGTGATGGTTCAGTCTCGATGTTGCCGGGATCGTAGAGGTTGTGGATGCCGAGCAGCTGCTCCACTTTGACGACGCCTTCTTCGGTGAGCGCGACGCCGCGATGCTTTTCGTCGACGGTGTAGTCGCCGGTGGTGTACTTTTCGCCGGGCTCCTTGCCTTCGATCACTTCGCCGCGGATCAGTTTCGGAATGATCTTGTTGACCTTGTAGTACTTGTCGGTGGACTCTTCGCTGGGGCCGGAGATGATGAGCGGCGTGCGGGCTTCGTCGATGAGGATGGAATCGACTTCGTCGACGATGGCGAAGTTGTGCTCGCGCTGCACGCAGTCGTCGATGCGGAACTTCATGTTGTCGCGCAGGTAGTCGAAGCCGAACTCGTTGTTGGTGCCGTAGGTGATGTCGGAGTCGTAGGCTGGCGTGGCGCTCGTCGTCGTCGAGGTCGTGGACGATGACGCCGACGGTGAGGCCGAGGAATTTGTAGATGCGGCCCATCCACTCGGAGTCGCGGCGGGCGAGGTAGTCGTTGACGGTGACGACGTGGACGCCTTTGCCGGCGAGCGCGTTCAGATAGCAGGCAGGGTGGCGACGAGCGTTTTGCCTTCACCGGTTTTCATTTCGGCGATTTTGCCGCGGTGCAGGACGATGCCGCCGATCAGCTGGACGTCGAAGTGGCGCATGTTGAGGACGCGGCGGCCGGCTTCGCGGCAGACGGCGAAGGCTTCGACCAGGAGGTCGTCGAGGGTTTCGCCGTTGGCGAGGCGCTCTTTGAATTCGATGGTTTTGGCGGCGAGGTCGATCGTCGGAGAGCTGCTGCATGCCGGGTTCGAGGTCGTTGATCGCGGCGATGATCGGACGCATGGCCTTGATGTCGCGCTCGTTTTGGGTGCCGAAAACTTTGGCGAGGACTGCGTCGATCATATTTTCGCGTTCTCTACTAGTTTAACAGGAGTGGGGAGATGGGAGGTGGAAGTTTGGGAAGTCCAGGAAGTCTGGGAAGTCCAGGAAGTGGAGGAAGAGCTGGAGGTCGCGGACGACCAGGAAGTTTGGCTTCGCTCGTGCGAATTCGGTGGATTTCGCTGGGCGGTTTGGGTTCGTGCGTGTAAATCCCGAGGATCGGACTGGATGGTTTGGGTTCGTGCGTGTAAATCCGATGATTCGGGCCTCTCGGTTTGGGTTCGTGCGTGTAAAACCGATGATTCGGGCTGCTTGGTTTGGGTTCGTGCGTGTAAATCCGATGATTTGGGTATGCCCGGTTTGGGTTCGTGCGTGTAAATTCGATGATTCGGGTTGCTTGGTTTGGGTTCGTGCGTGTAAATTTGCTTGCAGCGCTTTCCTGGCTCGACGGCGGGTGGCTTGGGCGGTGGCGAGATAGCGGTCGAGCGCGGCGGTCGGCATGGGGGTTGAGACCTGGATTGATGAGTGCCTCATCGATGGTCATGAGGATTTCGTCCATGCGCCATTTGGCCGCGGCGGCTTCGTGGACGAGCGCCGCTGATTCGGGCGTGGCGGGTTGCCATTGGGCGGTGAGGTCGATTTCGAGTTCTGCGATTTCGGCTAGATCCGCTTCGGAGAGTTTGGGTTCGTGCGTGCGAAATCCGTGAGTGACTCGGGCGTTGGCTGCGCTTCGGCGCTGGCCCTCGGGTGTCTTCGGTCCTGTGGATTTCAGCGCGTTTGCGCGATTGGCGGCCAGTTTTGCCGGGCTCAGGGCGATCTTCTTCTTAATCTTCGATTCCATGGTCAATTTCTCACTTCCGGCTTTATGGTAGTGGGCGCGGAGGGTGGTTGACGGCTTTTAGAGCTGTATGTTTATGAATTTATGTGGTGAGATAGTTTGGTGGAGGCGTGACCGCAGTCAACAGGGGTGCGGCATCACAGCCAGACTGGGTGGTGAACGCCTGAAGAACGGATCAACGTAAACGGCCGGACGCGCCTATCGAAGGCTAACAGCGGCTGGGAGATTGCCGCCTACGCGGCGACTTGCACGTAGTCGACCGAAGAGTGGGGTTCGGGGATTGGCTCGCCTACTTCACGCATCGCCATAAAATGCTCAGCTAATGCGTCCTGGAAGTTGCGGCGCGTTTCTTCCTGGGTGTCGCCCACCGCTGCGCATCCTATGACATCGGGCGAATAGGCGGAATAGCCCGTCCCTGTTTGCTCGATGATGACCGGGTAACGTCTGGCGTTCATTTCAGGCCTGCCTTCTTAAGTATAGCGTTCAACGTGCCTGGCGCGAGTTCCTTTCCTTCGTTGCCCGGTACGGTGACCACGAAAGCGCGGTCGTCCTTGAAAGCCTTCCTTGACGGCATCGGCAATTAACTCAGCGAATATCTTTTGAAGGTGTTCGTGAATGATGGCTCGACCCTGGCGCCGATCCTGGCCCCACCGGCGAGCCGATGCTGATGATCGTGTTGGACATGGAAGCGCCAGGGCAACTCCTCCCTTGGATAAGCAATGGAAGAGCGGGCCGTTGCGCCACCTGCGCTATTCGGCCCGCAGTGCCTCGACGGGGTTCACATGGGAGGCGCGATGCGCCGGCACGTAGCTGGCTGCGGCCGCGGCTGCCAGCAGAAGGGCGGATACCGCGAAGTACGTGAGGGGATCGACCGGGCTGATTTCGAACAACAGGGACGACAGGATGCGCGTCAGGGACGCAGCTGAGCCCAGGCCAATCGCCACGCCGATAGCCGCCAGCAGCATCCCGTGTCGAACAACCATGCCGGTGAGCGCAGTTTGCGACGCGCCCAACGCGATTCGAATTCCCATCTCGCGAGTGCGCTGCGACACCGAATAGGAAATGACGCCGTAGATCCCCACGATGCCCAACAGCAGCGCCATACCGCCCGCTACCGCGAGCATCACCAGCGTGAATGAACTACGCGCCATAGAATCGCTGTAAACCTGTTCCATGGTGCGTTCGCGCGCGATGGGGAGGCTGGAGTCGACCGACCACACCGCCTGGCGTGCCTGCTGGAGAAGGCTCTCCGAGCCCGCACGGCTGCTGCGCACCGCGAACACCACGCCACGCTGCACGTGGGTGGGATCGCCCCAGAAATTCGTCATCAGAACGGGCCAGTACACGGAGGGCGGAGCTTTCTGATCGGCGCCATCGTGGCGCACATCCTCTACTACGCCGACGATCTCGCGCCAGGAATCCTTCATACCTTCGCGGACGCGTTTGCCGAGCGCCGCGGATGGATCGTGCCACAGTTCGCGCGCCATGTTCTCGGAGATCAGGCAGGTGTTTCTCATTTCGTAGATGTCGGTCCAGGTGAAATCGCGTCCCGCAATCAGCCTGGTTCCCATGGTCTGAAAGAATCCTGGAGCGACGAACTTGAAGCGCCGCAGGGGCGGAAGCTGTCCCTCCCGGTAAAGGTGGTCTTCGGCGTAGAGCAGGTCCGTGCTGTTGTTTCCGTCGGTGGGCACCGAGTTGGCGAAAGCCACCGACGTCACACCAGGGATCGCGGCCAGCTTCTGCTGCATCTCCTGCTCCATGCGGATGACGCGCACGGGTTCCTTCACCTGGGCTTCTGGTATGAAAACGCGCAAAGTCTGCAACGTGGCGGCATCGCTAAACCCGGGCTGCACGTGCCGCAAAGCTAGAAATGTGCGGATCATCAAGCCGGAGCTGATGAGCAACACCACCGCCAGGGCCATTTGCAGGACCACCAGGGAGTTCCGCGCGCGATGCGTCTCCTTGCTGTGGCTCAATGTTCGTCCTCCTGCGCGCAGTGCCTGGGTGATTCGCGGAGTGGCATGCTTGATTACGGGAATCAGGCCGAACAGCACGCCGGCGAGCATCGAGATTGCCAGCGTGAACAGCATGGCCGCGGGATCGATCGCGATGTTTTCGACGCGGGGGAGAAAGTCCGCCGCGGTGGACAACAGGAGCCGCAGAGCGCCATATGCCAGAAACAGCCCGGCGACCCCGCCCAGCAGAGCGAGGAGCACGCTTTCCATCAGCAGTGTGCCCGCCAGGCGGCCCCAACTGGCGCCAAGGGCCGCGCGCACCGCAAGTTCCTGCTGGCGTCCTTCGGCTCTGACCAGCAGCAGGTTGGCGACATTGGCACAGGCGATCAGGAGCACGACGCCGATGCTGCCCATCAGCACCCAAAGGACTTGGCCAAGACTGCCGACCACATCCTGCTTGAGCGGGCGCAGGTTCGACTGAATCCTGGCCTCCTCAAACAGCTTGACGCTGAATCCCGGAGGCGGCTGGAATTTGCTATTCACCATGGGGATCATGCGCCCCACGTCGGCACTTGCGCGGGCCAGGGTGACGCCCGGTTTGAGCCTGGCGATGCCGTGATAGCTAAAGTTCCCGAGCGTGGTCTTGGCGCGGTCGAATCGTAAGGGGAGGATCAGATCAGGCTTCTCATTGAGGAAACTGAAATTCCGTGGCATCACTCCGATAATCTGGCGCGATACGCCGTCTACCAGAAGGTTACGCCCGATCACCGAAGCATCGCCGCCAAACCGGCGTTGCCAGTACCCGTGGGTCAGGAGCACTGTCTGGGGACTGCCCGGGCTATCGTCCTTCGCGGTGAACCAGCGTCCCAGGGACGGTTGAACGGCCAAGGCGTTGAGCGTGCCCTCGGTGACGTCCAGGCTCCGCACCTGCTCGGGGGCGGCCATCCCGGTAATGCTGGAACTGTTGCCAGTCCATACGCCGAACTGCTGAAAGGTCTGGTTCTCTTCGCGGAACGCGAAATAGTCCGATGGCGCCAACTCGCAATCCACCATCCCGATCGCCGGCGCAGTCTGCATGACGCTGACCAGCTTTTCGGGGTGTGGGTAGGGCAGGGGTTTGAGAATGATGCCGTTAATGACGCTGAAGATCGCGGTATTGGCGCCGATAGCGAGGCCGATCGTGATCAGGGTGACGATGGTGAACATCGGCGTGCGCGTCAAGCTGCGCAAAACGTGCCTGAGCTGTTGCCAGAAGGGTTCCATGAGTATCAATGAATACGCTCAGGCGCGCGTAAAGTTCGCAGTTTCTTTCGGACGGATTGCTGGAATGAAAAATTGGCACGCGGAGGCGCAAAGCCGCCAAGAAAACCTTATTACTCGTAGCGGATTGCTTTGATCGGATTTAGTGCGGCGGCCCGGCGGGCTGGGAGCCAGCAGGCGAATAGTCCTACGGACGTCAGTATCAGGCTGACTGTGACCAGGATGGTTGGGTCGGATGGGGAGACTCGGAGTGGGAGCGTCGCCATGAAGCGGGCGGCGGGGAATGCTGCCACTAAGCCCAGCAGCAATCCTGCGGTCAGTTGTTTCGTGCCTCGGGCCAGAACCAGTCTTAGTATGTTGCTGGCGGTTGCTCCTAGCGCCATTCGCACTCCTATCTCCTGTGTTCGGCTGCTGGTTGCCTGCGCTATGACGGCGTAGATTCCTACCGATGCCATTAGCAGCGCGATCATGGCGAAGACACCGAAGAGGGTTCCGAATACGCGGAGGTACCATTGCTGCTTTTCGACAGCCGCGGCCAGCGTTCGGACGTCGTACAACGGGAGGTCCTGGTCGAGATTTTGCACTAAGGCTCGTACCGCCGAGGTGGCGGCGGTTGGATTGGCGGTGGAGCGAACCAACAACGCCATGGAATCGTACCTTTCCTGACGGTAGGGCAGGAACAGTAGCGGGTTGGGCGCTGCCTCGTTGGGTTGCTGAACGATGTTGGCCGAGACCCCGATTACCGTTGTCCACTCTCCGGGCTTTTCTTTTCCGTAGAGGCGGAATCTCTTTCCCAGGACGTCCTGATTTGGCCAGTAGTGTTCGGCGAATTCCTTCGTCACGACGGCGGCTTGGTGGCCGGGTGCTCCGTCGGTGTCGTTGAAGTCGCGGCCTAACAGGATGGGCAGGTTGATGGCGGCGAAGTAGCCGGGGAATTGAACTAAGACTGCTGCGGACGGGCGGTGGGCCTGATCCTGGGGCGGAGCGTGTTCGATTTCGATGCGGCGTCCGCCGGCTCCCATTCCGGGGAGGTCGGATCCGATGGCCGCTTGCGTCACGCCGGGAATTGCTCTCAGGCTTGGGAGGAGTTGTTCGAAGAAATGGAGACGATCGTCCAGGCTCGCGTAACGCTCCTTCGGCAGGTTGACGCGGCCGGTGAGCAGTTGATCTGTGGGTAGCTGGCGGTTCAGAGATTGATGCTCGAGAAAACTGCGTACAAATACGCCCGCTCCTGTGAGCAGCACCAGTGTTAGGGCGAACTGGAAGACGACGAGCACGCCGTTGAGTGTGCCGCCTCGTTGCGTTCCCGCGCTTCGCGTGCCGTCTTTCAGTGCGGTGTTCAGGTCCACTCGCGACGACCGGAGAGCGGGGACGAGACCGAAGAGCAGTCCGCTCAAAATACAGAGACCGGCGAAGTAGCCGAAGACCGCGTACTCCATGGTGAATTGGACCCAGTAGGGCTTGCCGACGTCCTGGGTGGCGAGAGCGAATGCGTGGACTCCGAGTGCGGCTAGCGCCAAGCCGAGCAGGCCGCCCAGTACGCTGAGCATCATGCTTTCGATTAACAGCTGACGGACGAGTTGCCAGCGGGAGGCTCCTAGTGCGGCCCGGACGGAGATCTCGCGCTGGCGGCCGAGTGCGCGGCTGAGCATCATATTCGCCACGTTGGCGCAGGCGATCAGCAGCACGAATCCGACGGCGGCGAGCATCATGAGAAAGACGATTCGGATGTTACCGCCGTTGTAGCGTTCCTGGAAGGTCTCGACGCGCACTCCAATGTCTTTGTTTGTGGCGGCGTAGGCGGATGCCAGACGGCGGGCGATGCCTTCGAGTTCAACGCCGGCCTGTGCGATGGGAATGCCGGGTTTGAGAATTCCGAAGATCTGGAGCGGGCGGTTCGAGCGGCTTTCGAGTTCCGGTGTGGGGACGAGGGCCATCCACATGTCCTGGTTCTCAGGGAATTTGAATCCTTCCGGCATGACGCCGATGATGGTGGCCGGTTTTGTGTTCACGCGTACGACGCGGCCGATGACGGTAGGGGAACTGCTGTAGCGATCCTTCCACGCACCGTAGCCGAGCAGGAGGACGGGCGGTGCACCGGGTTTTTCGTCGGCGGGAACGAATCCGCGGCCCAGGATAGGCGGGGTGTGCAGCATTTCGAATATGCCGGAGGAGACTCGGTCCATGCTGAAATTTTGGGGCGGGTTGCCTTGCTCGCTGACGGCGGCTGATTCCTGGGACGCTGCCTCCAACGATTCGAAGGAAGAAGCATTGGTGCGGTAATCGCGGAAGTCGGGGTAGGACACGCGCATCCCGCTGTCGGTTTGTGTGAGGTTGCGGTTGCGGATCGCCACCAGACGTTCGCCCCCGGGGACAGGGACCGGTTTGAGCAGCGCCGCGTAGATCAGGGTAAAGACCATGGTGTTGAGGCCTATGCCCAGCGCCAGGGTGGCGACGACGGCGGCGGAGAACCAGCGATGGGACGCGATCATCCGCCAGGCGAACCGGAGGTCTTGTGTCATGAAACGGAATTACGGATGAGGGCGGTGGATTGTTCCGTCTAAAAACGAGGCAACACTAAAGGCGCTGACCGAGCGTCAACCGGTAAGACACAGAGTTATGCCAGACCTAACATCCTTCTCGAACAAGCTGGATGAAAAAAAGTACCAGTGCTGCGCCATCATTGAGACGCCCAAGAACCGGCGCAATAAGTTCGACTACGATCCGGACTCGAACCTCTTCAAGCTCGGCGGACTGCTCCCGGAAGGGATGATGTTCCCTTTCGATTTCGGTTTCATCCCGAGTACGCTGGGCGGCGATGGCGATCCTTTGGACGTAATGGTGATGATGGACGAGCCTGCTCATGTCGGATGTCTTGTCGACATTCGCATCATCGGCGTGATTGAGGCGAAGCAGACGGAGAAGGGCGAAACGGAAACGAACGATCGTCTTCTGGCGGTTTCGGTTCATTCTTACAGCCACGAGAACGTGTCGTCGATTGAGCAACTGAATCCGTCGATGCTCGATCAGATCGAA
This sequence comes from Bryobacterales bacterium, assembly GCA_963813145.1. GTDB lineage: Bacteria > Acidobacteriota > Terriglobia > Bryobacterales > Bryobacteraceae > Palsa-187. The sequence goes on along the minus strand of CAWEXX010000003.1, from coordinate 1,245,696 downwards.
CAATTTTTCGTCTCCTACAATATGCTGCGCGGGAAGAAATTTAAGCTCAAAAGCCAAGGCGGTCCGAAACGGGCGCTCGAGATCATCAAAGAGGGGATTAAAGCTTTCAAGAAGGAGCAGGGCAAGTAACCGCATGTCTACAAACCTGGAGTGGTCCGATATTTCTGTGCGGCTGCTCTGTACGATTGTGGCCGGCGCGCTGATCGGCTTCAACCGGGGTGAGCACGGCCGCCCTGCCGGATTGCGAACAACGATGCTTGTGGCTCTGGCCGCGTGCTTGTCGATGATCCAGGTAAGCTTTCTGTTACCCACGGCAGGAAAGTCTCCGGACTCGTTCGTGAACATCGATCCCATGCGTTTGCCTCTGGGGATTTTGTCGGGCATGGGGTTCATTGGCGCCGGTGCTATCGTGCGCCGGGATAATTTTGTGGTTGGTGTGACGACGGCCGCGACCATGTGGTTCGTCACTATCATTGGCCTGTGTTTCGGCGGCGGTCAGATCGCGCTTGGCGCCGTTGGTTCGGCAATCGGGATGATCGTGCTGGCTGGCTTGGCAAAAGTGGAGAGCCGCATGAGACAGGAGCGGCAGGGAACTTTGTCCATCGTCGTAGACCCTTCGGGACCGAGCGAAAACGACATTCGCGCCAGTCTGGCCGAGGCAGATTTGAACATTTCGTCTTGTGCATTTGCGTACGACCCGGAAGCGAAAAGTGCGGAGTTCAATTGCTATTTGCGGTGGAAGGCGGCCGCGGATGAAAGCAAAGTGCCCGACGCCGTTCATGTGCTTGCGAGGCGTCCCGGCGTCATCAGGATCGCCTGGACTCCGCAGACGAAATAGGCGTTGGGGACTTGATTGGATCTGACCTCGGACTTGCCTTTTTGGACGGTGCGGAATGGTTTGCTCCAAGTTTATCCGCCGCTGGAAAAAGATGTCCGCTGCGATGCGCTGATCATTGGCGGCGGTATCAGCGGCGCCCTTCTAGCCCACCAGATGGTTAAGCGGGGCGTCGATTGTGTGCTCATTGACCGGCGCGACGTGGGCTACGGGAGCACTAGCGCGAGCACGGCGCTGCTTCAGTATGAAATCGATACGCCGCTCTATCAACTGCGGGAGCAGGTGGATTGCCACGCTGCTGAGCGGGCTTATTTTTTGGGAATTGAAGCGATTGAACGCTTGCGAAGACTCGCCGGGAAGGAGTGCGGGTTTGCCTTGCGGCCGAGTCTTCAGATTGCGGCTCGCGTTGCGGACGTGCCCGGACTGAGGAAGGAATACGAGGCGCGCCACAAGCTCAAGTTGCCGGTGACGATGCTCGATCGGCGCGATCTGCGGGAGTGCGGGATGGAAGGCCCGGGCGCGCTTCGTTCCAGTATTGCCGGTGAGGTGGATCCCTACCGGCTCACTCATCGGTTGTTGCGCCTCGCGTGTTCAGGTGGCTTGAGGATCTTCGATCGTACCGCTGCTCTTGAATATACGCTGCCGCGAACCTCGGTCACTGTGGCTACCGGCCGCGGTCCGAAGGTCAGGTGCCGTGCTGTCTTCTTCGCCACCGGTTATGAGACGCGAGACATCCTGCCGAAGGGAATCGTTTCGTTTAAGAGCACTTATGCGCTTGTTTCGGAACCGCTGGCTGATTTCGACTGGTGGAAGGATCGATCTCTCATTTGGGGAACCGGCGATCCTTACCTTTACATGCGGACCACCAGCGACAATCGTGTTCTGGTGGGCGGCGAGGATGATGGAGTCTTGACTCCCAAGCGGCGCGACCGGCAAATTCCTCAGAAGACGGCACGGTTGATTCGGCAATTCAATACTATTTTCCCGAGGGTTCGAATCGAGATAGCTTTTGGCTGGGCGGGAGTTTTTGGAAGCACCAAGGACGGCCTGGGTTATATCGGCCGTCACCCATCGTTTCCGCGTGCGTACTTTGCTCTGGGATTTGGCGGGAACGGGATCACGTTTAGCGAAGTCGCGTCCCGTATTCTCACCGATCTGTTCCTGGGCCGTGAAAACCGGGACGAGAAAATATTCCGCTTCGATCGGTAGTGGACCTAGACTTGCAAAAGCCAAAGGCAGGAGGATCTGGCAAACATGCCGGCGACCGTTTGGAAAGGTTACATCAGTTTTGGGCTGGTCTCGTTCCCCGTGCGGCTGTTCTCGGCGGGCAGAGCCGAAGCCGTCCATTTCCATATGCTTCACCGCAAAGACCTCTCGCGCGTGAAGGAGGTCTGGTATTGCGCCGCGGAGAACAAGCCGATCGAGCGATCCGAAATCGTCAAGGGTTATGAAGCCAGCAAGGACGAATATGTTGTCGTGGACGATGAGGAACTCAAGAAGATCGCACCCGCTACCGCGTCCACCATGGATATTGTGCAGTTTGTGCGCGACTCCGACGTGGATCCTATCTACTTTGAGCATTCTTACTATATAGGGCCGGGCGACGACCTCACCAAGCCGTATGCGCTATTTCTGAAAGCGCTGAAAGAAACCAAGCACAGCGCGATTGCGAAGGTATCCATGCACGGCCGGGAACACGTCGTCCTGATTCGTTCCTTTGAAGACGACCTGGTGCTGCACACGCTGTTTTATTCGGACGAGTTGCACAAGGCGAACCGTCGTAGCATACCGGCTAAGATGACCACGACTCGTAAGGAAATCGAGCTGGCGACGGAGTTGATCCGACGGCTGTCCGGGACTTTCAATCCGGATCAATTTCACGATACTTATCGCGAGAACGTGGAGAAACTAATCGAGCAAAAGCAGAAAGGCCGGAAAATCACTGTGGAGCCGAAGCCTCGACGCGCTCCTGTTATCGATCTGATGGACGCGCTCAAGAAGAGCCTCTCGTCTTCTGCCCATCCTGCCAAAGCGGCTGCGAAGCGGCGCAAGGTGGCGTGAATCGTGAGCCAGCCTCAATCAAAGACGGCAGCTGATTTTATTCCTGCTGAAAGGGCGCTCCCGGTCCTGCGCGACGCTGTCCAAAGCTGCCGTGGATGCGATCTCTACCAGTGCGCCACGCAGGCGGTGTTCGGTGAAGGCCCTCCATCGGCGTCTATCGTGTTTGTCGGCGAACAACCCGGCGACGAGGAAGATCGAGCGGGACGCCCTTTCGTGGGACCGGCCGGCCGCTTGTTCGATCGGGCATTGGAAGAGGCGGGTATCGACAGGTCCGCTGTTTACGTCACTAACGCCGTCAAGCATTTTAAATTCGAAGAGCGGGGCAAGCGCCGCATTCACAAGAAGCCGAGCGTTTCCGAGTGGAGGGCGTGCCGGCCTTGGCTTGAGGCGGAACTTGCGGCAATCCGGCCTGAAGTCATGGTCTGTCTCGGCGCTACCGCGGCGCAATCGGTTTTCGGAGCTGACTATCGGGTGACCAAAGAGCGCGGGCAATTTGTGAAACACGCGTGGGCTCCGCAGGCGACCTCGACCGTCCATCCGTCGGCCATTCTACGGGCTCCCCACGAGCAGCGCCATCTCGAGTATCAGCGGTTCGTCGACGACCTGAAGAAGATCTGCGGGAAAACAACCAGCGAGAGTACAAAATGTTCCACAACAACGTAAAATCTTCACATCTTGAGATAGAAATGCTGCCTACTTCGGTGGTCATCACGGGAATCGACAGCATGAAGATTTTGGAACAGGCCTTCGCTGCTCCGCAGAGTTTTCGTCCGCTTACGCACGACGAAATCGATCGCTTGCTGGCGAAAACTTCCGAGGCGCGTCAAGGCTCTGGCTGGCGATTAAGTTACATGTCCATTTCGTCTAGAGTGCGTTTCATGATGGCTCGGGTTTCGGCGTCTTTGCGGGCTCGCCGTTCTCCGGGGCGTTTTAGGATTAGGAGTGATTGAGTGCCTTCGCCTGGGAGGCGGTTGCAGAGTTCCCAGCCTTCTTCGCCTAGTACGTTCAGCAGGTCGATAAGATCTGGTTCGGGTTGTTGCAGGAGGGCTTCCAGAGTCTCGACTATGTCGGCTCGCATGGCTTGAGCGGTTTCGCGGTCGTAGGTTAGGCGGCATACTTTTGTGCCTTGTAGTTCGATTGAGGCGTATTCCCACTCGATCAGGATTGGCACAAACATTTTCTAGTGTCCCGTCCTGCGTAACGCTTGCTTACGCGCGCGGCTCGGCGTCGGGGAGTCGTTTTCAAATATAGGACTGGACATCACACTAGTCGTCGCTGCCGAAGATTCCGGTGATCGCGTCGATGCCTTTGTGCTCATCTCCGCCGGTCTTGGCGGGGGCTAGTTCGCGGCGCATTTTCTGTAGCGTCATGCTTTGGATGATGACTCGGCCGGGGCCGGTCATGGTGGCCAGGAAGAGTCCTTCGCCGCCGAACATGGCCATTTTGATTCCGCCTACGAATTCGATGTCGTAGCTTACCGATTCTTCGAACGCTACTATGCAGCCGGCTTCGATTTGCAGGACCTCAGCGGGCTTGAGGGTGAACTCTACGAAATCGCCTCCTCCGTGTATGAACGCGGTGCCGGGGCCGGTTAGTTTTTCCAGAATGAAGCCTTCGCCTCCGAAGAAACCTGTTCCCAGGCGTTTGGTGAAGGCGATGTTGAGCTGGACTGAGGCTTGCGCGCAGATGAAACTGTCGCGCTCGACAAGGATCGACTGTCCGGGCGCTAGTTCGAAGACCTGAATCTTTCCTGGATAGCTTCCGGCGAAACCGGTTTCGCCGTCGGAGAGCGCGTGGAAGTAGGTCCAGAAAAGGGATTCGCCCATCAGCTTTCGCTTGACGGCTCCCCAGATTTTGTCGCCGATGGATTCGCCGGACATGCGCGATTCCCAGGTGATGTTCGGCGTCTTGTAAACCATCTTCCCGGCTTCGGCGTAGAGTTCCTGGCCGGCTTTCAAGCGGATTCGGGCGATCTGAAGGTTATCGCCTTGGATGGTGTAATCGAGGGGCGGAGCGACGGGGATTGTTGGCGCGGGCGCCGCGACTCCTGTGGCAGCACCGCCCATCGGGGTTCCGCAGCCGGTGCAGAAGCGGGCTTCGTTTGGGACCTGCGAACCGCAATTTGTGCAAAACGGCATCAGACAAGTTTACACTGGCGAGGCGAATGTTCCACGGACGCTCTCTAACTGCACGGCCAGTTCCAGTAGGAGCTCTTCTTCGTATGGCCGGGCGACTAGTTGTATGCCGACGGGCAGGCCGTCGTCTGTTACGTCGAAGGCGATGACCAGACCGGGAAGCCCGAGGAGATTGAAGGGTGTTACCGGCATCATTGCCTGGAATATGCCGATGGGTGTTGTGCTGGTTTCCCACTGGCGCTCGCGATGGCGGAATGCAGGGACTCCGCAAGCCGGCAGCAGGAGCACCGGGTAATCTTCCATCTGGCGAAGTAGCGCGGCGCGCATGGCGTCGCGGGCGCCAGGCTTTCCACTACTTTCTTTCCGGTGATGGTGGGTCGATGGGGATGCTGTTGACTCCGTGCCGGTCCAGTGGGCGTCTTCCGGGTTGGTTGCGATGAGGGCCGTGAAGGCGCGGGTAGTTCGCCGAAGAAAAACCACCAGAGGTTGGGGGCGCGTTCGAGTCCTTTGGGCATGAATGGGACGCGGGGATTTTTAATTCCTCCAGCGCGGACGCGGCTTTTCGTACTGCTTTTTCATGCATTCCTGGACGGGGACCTGTAGAACTGCTCCATACTCCGACTTCAGGCCGGTGAGATTTGCAGGACGGAGGGGTATCGGCGCGGAGAATGGATCGTCGATGTCGTATCCGGCGAGGGCTTCGAAGAGAATTCGTACGTCTTCGGCGGTTCTGGCCATGGGACCTATGACTCCCAGGAGACCTCCGGGATGGCTGATTACCGGGTAGTGTCCGGCGGCTGAGATTCGGCCAGGTGTGGGCTTGAGGCCGGCTATGCCGGTGAAATGTGCGGGTATTCGAATACTGCCTCCGCCGTCGCTGCCGATGCCTCCGGCCGAGCACCGGGCTGCGATTGCCGCCGATTCTCCTCCGCTGGAGCCTCCCGCTGTTCGGTCGAGATTCCAGGGATTATTGGTTCGACCGGTGATGTGATTGTCGGTTTCGTAGTTGGCTAGAAATTCGGGGCAGTTTGTTTTTCCCAGCAGAATAGCGCCTGCTTGTTTGAATTTTTTTGCCGCGGCCGAATCTTGGTTGGCACGATGCCCGAGGCGATAGCGGCTGCCGCAGAGCGTTGGGTAACCGGCTACGTCCAAACTGTCCTTAATGGTTAGTGGAATGCCGTGTAGCGGGTGTTCCGGCGCGGATTCCTGTGCTTGTATTGCCTGCTGTCGAGCGGGGCCTTCGAATATCTCAACGAATGCATTGATGGTTGGATTCAGCTTCTCAATCTGTTTGAGATGCGCTTCGAGAAGATCGACCGGCGACAGCTTTCTGGCGTGAATTAGGCGGGACATTTCGGCTAGCGTCAGTCGGTGCGGCATTAGTCGAGTATCGCGTAATAACATGGTTATGTGGCAGCATTGGACTTCGAGAACGCGCGGTCGAGTGTGCTCGGTGAAGTCCTCGCGGCCCGCAAGCTGCCGGAGCCGGAACGGATTGACCTGCATTTTAGCGCCGGCCGCATTCTGGCGGAGGAGATTCACTCCGACCGGGATTATCCTCCATTTCCTCGTTCCGTTCGGGATGGATTTGCCGTTCATGCCGCCGACCTTCCGGGGCGGGTGAAAGTAATTGGTGAGGTGCGCGCGGGCGAGCGGTATCCGGGGATTGTGGGGCTGGGCGAGGCGGTTGAAATTATGACTGGCGCGCCGATGCCCGATTGCTCGGATGCAGTGGTGATGGTGGAGCACGTGGTGCGCGAGGGGGAATGGATCAGCACGGACCGCAAGTTGAAACCAGGGGAGAACTTCAATACGCGGGGATGCGAAACGCACGCCGGCGATTTGCTGTTGCGGCCGGGCCACCGAATCGATTACTCGAGCGTCGCGATGCTGGCTACGGCGGGATATACGAGTGTCCTCGTTTACGCAAAGCCGCGGGTGGCGATTTTATCTACTGGCGATGAAATTGTGGATGTGGCCGACACTCCTCTCGAGCATCAGATTCGGAATTCGAATGCGTACTCGCTGGCTGTGCAGGTGACGCGGGCAGGTGGGGTTCCGGTGGTGCTCGGAGTGGCGCGGGATAATGTGGAGTCGACTCGCGAGTTGATTGCGCAGGGTCTCGAAGCGGATCTGTTGTTGCTTTCCGGGGGAGTTTCGGCGGGCAAGTACGATATTGTGGAACAGGTGCTGGCCGAGTTTGGGGCTCGATTTTTTTTCGATCGGGTGCTGATTCAACCGGGGCAACCGCTGGTATTCGGGAAGGCACGCGATAAGTATTTTTTTGGGCTTCCCGGAAACCCGGCCTCGACCATGGTAACCTTCGAACTGTTCGGCCGTGCGGCGCTCGAGCTGCTCGGCGGTGCTTCGGATGCGCCTCTTTATTTTTCGCGCGCGAAGCTGACACAGGATTTTCGCCATCGCCCAGGACTGACGCGCTTCCTGCCGGCCTGCCTGAGCGGCGATGGTTCCGAACTGACGGCCATTCCGTGGTCGGGATCTGGAGATGTCGCGGCGTTGTCGAGAGCGAATGCGTTTCTGGTAGCAGAACCCGACAGGGAATCGTGGGTTGCGGGCGAATGGATTCGAGTGCTGAGGAAATGAACGAAACCGAGCTTTCACATTTTGACGACGCGGGCAGCGCGCGCATGGTGGACGTCACCGATAAGGCTGTCACGAAGCGCACCGCGCGGGCACAAGCTTTTGTGCGCATTAAAGCGGCTGTTTTGAAAAAACTGCCGGACAATCCGAAGGGGAATCCGCTGGAGATTGCGCGGATTGCCGGAATTGTGGCGGCGAAGAAAACTCCGGGTTTGATTCCAATGTGCCATCCGCTATTGATTTCGCATTCCGACGTGCAGGTGACGGTGGAAGCGAAGGGCGTGCGTATCATTTCTACAGTGACGACTACGGCTCCGACCGGCGTTGAGATGGAAGCGCTGACTGCGGCAGCGGTGGCGGCACTTACCGTTTACGACATGACGAAGGCTCTGGATAAATCGATTGAAATCCAGGATCTTTATTTGCTGGAGAAGACGGGGGGCGAGAGCGGCGATTATCATCGATGACGCGCAAGGCCTGCGTTTTCACCATTAGCGATTCGACTCATGCGGGAACTCGGGTGGACTTGTCGGGACCGGCTGTCCGGGCGCGGCTAGAAGAGCTTGGTTGGATGGTCGATTCGGAAGTGATGCCGGACGACGCGGCGTTGATTTCCAGGCGGTTAAGCGAAGTTGCCGATGGCCACCAAGTTGCTGCGATTTTCACTACGGGAGGGACTGGCGTAGCTTTGCGCGATGTGACTCCCGAGGCTACACGGGCGGTGATCGACCGGGAGATACCCGGCTTTGGCGAATGGATGCGAATTAGCGGACGGTCTGCGACGAAGATGTCGATTCTTTCGCGCGGTGTTTCGGGGACTCGGGGGCGGACGTTGATTGTGAACCTGCCCGGGTCGCCGAAGGGCGCAGTTGAATCGTTAAATACCGTTGTGGATCTAATACCACATGTAGTGGACTTACTTCACGGTAAGACGGAACATAAAGAAGAGAGACTGGATCTCGACAAATGATGTCAACCAAGTACATTGCAGTAGTTGTTGTGGCCGGAATTACGCTTGTCGCGCAGGAAGTTAGCAAAGAAGATACTACGCCGATTTTCCGGACGTCGATTAACGAAGTGATCGTGCCTGCGACAGTTACCGATAAGGACGGCTCGTACGTGCCAGGTTTGAAGTCGTCGGACTTCCGCGTCTACGACAATGACAGATTTCAAGAAGAGATCCGCGTGAGTGAGACGGAGATTCCGGTTTCGCTGGTCGTGGCGATTCAGGCCGACTTCAAAGTGGCGTCGATTCTGCCGAAGATTCAGCGGCTCGGCACGCTGCTGCTGGATCATGTGGCAGGCTCTGGCGGTGAGATCGCGTTTCTCGCTTTCGATCACCGAATGCAGCACCTGACCGACGGATTCACTAGCGACCCCGACAAGGTACAGGCAGCTCTGAAGAAGTTGCACGAGGGGAGCAGTACGGCCGCGATTATTGACGCCGTCGAGGAATCGACTCGAATGCTGAGTCATCGTCCCAAGGACCGGCGGCGCATCATTCTTTTGATCTCAGAAGCCCGGGATCGAGGCAGTTCAGCAAAGCTTCGCGAGACTTTGAGCCGGACTGAATTTGAAAACATTACGATTTTCTCTTTGAGCATTTCGCGGTTGTATACCGAGACGATGCGGAATCCCCAGGTTCCGCGGCCAGACCCGATTCCGGCGGGAGCACGGCATTCGCCGGCAGGGGGCGATCTGACTCCGACGACGGCGGCGCAGTTGACCGGCACGCAGGGTTACGGCGCCAATTTCGTGCCTTTGTTTGTCGAAATCTTCAAGGACGTGAAGGGGATTTTCGTGGCCGATGCAGTGGATGTGTTTACGAAATTCAGCGGTGGACGTGAGGCTGGATTTTTGACCGACAAATCGCTGCAGCGGGCGGCGGACGATATAGGCCGCGAGATCCACAATCAGTACATCATCACGTATGTGCCGGACAAGGAGACGCAGCTCGCGGGCGGATTCCACAATATCCGTGTGGATATGGGCGAAAAAGGATTGCAGGTTCGAACGCGGCCGGGATATTGGCTGGCGGCGGTCAACGGGCACTAAACGCGAGAGCGCCGAAACTGACGACGCTGTGTTCGTCGATATTCCATTGCTGGTAATTGCGGAGCGTTCCCTGGGCGCCGGGGACCGACTTGAGAAATGTGTAGAGCGGTGAAGAACCGCACCACTTCAGGTCGTCGTGATTCTGCTGGACCAGTTCCCAGAAACCTTTTGCGTCGCTGGCGTTGATTCGCTCGATCCGTTCTTTATCGCGTGCGGCGACTTCGAGCATCTCTCCGGTATTGGCGATGGCGTTGAGGCGGTCCTGATAGCGCACGCCCATATGCGCCATGTCGATTCCGAGCACCCAGAGCAGATCGCTGCGCTTTGCCGCCAGATCGCCCAACGCCCCGAAGAATGCCTTCACATCGTCGTTGTCTTCGGGAGTGCCGCCTCGATAGATGCTGTTGGCGAATGAACCGCAGAGGATGGGCACGATGCGGACCGACGGTCCGAACAGGTGCTGAAGGAAGACGATCTGGAACTCGATGGAATGCTCAACCGCGTGACAGTAATCTTCCATCGCCGCCGCGGGCTGCTGGGCGAGGCTATTGACGATATCGAGGTCGATCTGCGTTTCTCCGTATGGCGTCAGGAACGGCTTGCGCGTCAGACCGAAGCGATCGGGCTCGCCGTAGTGTGAGGTACCGAGGACGATGAAGGTGCGGTCACGGTGGCTGGGCGCTAAGGCGCTGTAGGCGGCGCGGTAAGTTTCGATGCCGCCGAACGGACTGACGTGCGGCGCGGCGATACCGATGAGGTTGCCGTCGAGCGCGGGTCCTCCTCCGGCGAGATAGCTGTCGAACGTTTGGCGCAACTCGGCCGGATCGATGGGATAGGCCGCTCCGGCGTGGCTTGGCTCGCGGACGGGAGCTTCGGCGAATTCGTGGAGGCGCTCTTCCTTTAGCTGTGCGTAGGTTTCGTCGTCGAGAAATCCCGCGCCGCTCAGGGTTTCTATGAGGTGGCGTGCCATCGGCTGGGTGTCGAGCTCTCCGGTGATTTGAAACAGTTGTTGCTTGAGATCGAGCTCGGTGTGTTCGCCGTCGAAGCAACGGAGGACTTGCACCAGCACTGGTGGAATAATGAGGGTTGCGTCCGAAAAATGAAATGTATCGCGAATCACCAGCCCCGGACGATCCTCGATCGGTGAGGGCATGAAATCCAAATCCATCCGCAGGGGTGGAAGGGGCTGTGCCATGTTAGTCATAATAATCGCATGAAGCTTACAAAAGACGAATTAGATTCGGCGGTCGAGGGACTACCGGGGTGGTCTGTCGTAAACGGCAAACTGCATCGCGAGTATAAATTCTCCGATTTTACGCATGCTTTCGGGTTCATGGCCACGGCTGCGACGGCCATTGAGAAGATGAATCATCATCCGGAGTGGTTCAACGTCTATAACAAGGTGACGGTGGACTTGACGACGCACGATTCGGGCGGGATCACACAAAGAGACGTGAAGCTGGCGAAATTGTTGGAGACGTTCGCATCGAAACTCCAATGAGATTTCTGACCGCTCTTTTGTTTTTAAGGAACTCGCGCAAAACGGACTCGCTGCGGCGGCCTCGACGTGCGTGTTCTTTTGCAAATTGGCGTCGCGCCTCCGCGGCCTTTGCGCTTTCTTCCGCCCTACTGGCTCAGACGACATTCATTGGCGGCCCGGCGCTCGATACCGAGATTCAACAGGCTGTGAAGGATGGCCAGATCCCTGGCGCCGTGGTGGTGGTGGGCCATGATGGCCATGCCGTTTACCAGAAGGCTTACGGATATCGCGCTCTTGTTCCGGAGAAAGAGGCGATGACGCTCGACACGATTTTTGATGCGGCTTCGCTGACGAAAGTTATCGCGACGACATCGTGCGTGATGAAACTGGTGGAAGAGGGCAAGATTCGCATTAGCGACCGGGTCACGCAGTACCTTCCGGAATTTCAAGGGGGCAAGAGCGAACTGACGGTGCGGCATTTGATGACGCATTTTTCGGGATTGCGGCCGGACCTGGATTTGAAACCGGAGTGGAGCGGTTACGCGACCGGCATTCACAAAGCGCTGGCGGAGAAATCGGTATCGCCGCCGAATACGAAATTCGTTTACAGCGATATCAATTTCATTCTTCTGGGGGAAATCGTTCGTAAGGTTTCGGGCGAGACGCTCCCACAGTATGCGCACGAGAAGGTTTTCGGTCCGCTGGGGATGATCGACACCATGTTTCTGCCACCGACGCCGCTTCTGACGCGGATAGCGCCCACCGAAATACTGGCCGGCGATACCAAACCGCTTCGCGGTATTGTGCACGATGAAACCACGCGGTTCATGGGTGGCGTGGCGGGTCACGCAGGCCTCTTTACTACCGCGGCCGACCTTTCGAAATTCGCCGAGATGATGCTGGGGTTAGGCACTCGAAACGGCGTTCGTATCTTCAGCCCGCTGACGGTGAGAACTTTCACGTCGCCGCAGACGCCTGCAGGGCAACCTGTGCTGCGGGGTCTTGGTTGGGATATCGACTCTCCGTTTTCGGGCAACCGCGGCGATCTTTATCCGGTGGGCTCTTATGGTCACACAGGGTTTACGGGGACGTCCGTCTGGATGGATCCGGCGACGAACAGCTACGTGATTCTGTTGACGAACAGCGTCCATCCGACCCGCCGGCCGGCGATCACCTCGCTGCGTGGGCGCGTGGCGAATATTGCGATTGCGGGTTTGAACGTCGATGCCCCGCTCTCCAGAGAGAGCTTCGCGCATCGACCTGCCGCGGAGAGCGCTTCGCCTCGAAATGTACAAGTGCTGACCGGATTGGACGTATTGGCGGCGGAGAAATTCTCCTCTTTGAAGGGCAAGCGAGTGGGATTGATTACGAATCACACTGGCCTGGATCGCGATGGGAAACGGAATATCGATTTGATGGTGGCGGCGGGCGTGAATTTGAAAGCGCTGTTTTCTCCGGAACACGGATTCGTGGGAAAAGAAGATCATCCGAACGTTTCGAATACAAAAGATACAGCGACGGGGCTGCCGGTGTTCAGTCTTTATGGTTCAACGATGCGGCCAACGGCGGAAATGCTGCGCGGCATCGATACGCTTGTATTCGATATTCAGGACGTGGGCGCACGTTTCTATACATATTCGTGCACCATGGCGTATTCGCTGGAAGAGGCCGCCAAGGAGCACGTTTCGTATATTGTTCTCGACCGGCCGAATCCAATTACGGGTGAACATGTGGAAGGGCCGGTGATCGATCCTGATTTGCATTCCTTCGTCGGCTGTTTGGCGGAACCGGTGCGGCACGGAATGACCATGGGCGAACTGGCCACGATGAAGAACGGCGAATTGGACGTCAAGGCGGATTTGCGGGTCGTCGCGATGAAAAACTGGCAGCGTGGGGATTGGTTCGATTCGACGGGGCTGACTTGGATTGACCCATCGCCGAACATGCGAAGTCTGAACGCGGCGCTGCTTTATCCGGGGTTGGGGATGATGGAAGGCGGGAAGGTTTACTCGGTTGGGCGTGGGACGGACGCGCCATTTGAACAGATCGGAGCGGACTGGATACGCGGCGGGGAGTTGGCGGGGTATCTGAACGTTCGTCAGATTCCGGGAATTCGAGTGTACGCCACTCGTTTCACGCCGTCATCGTCGAACTTCACGGGGAAACTGATTGAAGGGGTGCGGTTTGTGATCACCGATCGCGACGCGTTTAGCAGTACGCGATTCGGCATAGAACTAGCCTCGGCGCTGGAAAAGCTCTATCCGGGGAAAATGAAATGGGATGCCGATCTCAAGCTGACCGGGAATCGAGCGTTGTTGCAGGCGATCCAAAGCGGAGAGGAACCCCGCGCTTTGGAACAAATGGGGGACAGCGCGCTGCAACAATTCCGCCAGCGCCGCGCCCGCTATCTTTTGTATTGAAAACACCCGAAGTAAAATAGGAAAGGACGGACGTTATCGGCCGTCCCGCTTAAAATTTCTGGTCCCGTTATGGCGCAACTTAGTCTTCGGCTGCCGCGTCTTTGGGTTTGTTCTTACTTCCTGGAGGCCGGCCACGGCGTTTAACCGTGGTCTCCGCGGTCGTCATCCACAGCGGCGGTCGACCCCGCCGTCTGCCGCGTCCGCGGGCTAATCGTTCTAATACGAGGATGGCCTCTTCAATTACGGACCTTTCCTCGCGGAGTTCGTTTAACATTTTGCTGATGTCCATCATGTCTCCCCAAGCTAATAGGCTGAATATCGCAGGTTGTTCTGATTGACGAACAGCCGTCCGATGCAATCAACAGCCATCTCAGCAGTTGTACATCATTTTATCATTGAGTTCAAGGCTTTTGTTCTGAATTCAGAACAGTTTTTACTTGATAGTCCACTGGTACTAGACAGTGGGTCATTCTCATGAACCGTACTCCAGTTTAGGGCTATTTTATCAAAAGTCGGCGTTTCCAGTGGAAATAAAAGGGCAAACCTGCTGCAATGATGACTAGCCCGAGCAAAGATTCGCGAGGCTTATCCACCAGAGTTTGGACAAGTAGAGTGCCGGCCACCAGTACGAATAAGATTGGTACCAGTGGATAACCCCAGGTGCGATACGGGCGAATGAGATCCGGACGTTTTTTTCTAAGAACAATTACCGACGCAGTTGCCATTGCGTAAAGAATCCAACTAGGGAAGATCACTAATGTATATAAATCGTCGTACCGGCCGCTCAACACCAAAATGGCCGACCAGACGCTCAATACGAGGATGGCGACGCCCGGGGTATGGTAAACGGGATGTACCTTTGCCAGGGGTTTGAAAAAAAGCCCGTCTCGCGACAGTGCGAAGGGAACCCGCGATCCGGTGAGAATAGACCCGTTGAGGGCGGCGAAGATAGAAATCATGGCGGCGATGCTGACCCAGTTGGCGCCCGGCTGGCCCAGCACTTTGCTCATCATGGAAGCGGCTACGCGATCGCTGGCGGCTACCTCGTGGCTGGAAAGTACGTAGAAATATGCGACATTAGTCAAAAGATAGATGGCGACCACGGCAAGGAGACCACCGATTAGAGAGAGGGGCAGGTTGCGCTGTGGATTTTTGATTTCCGATGCAACCATACCGACGTTATTCCAGCCGTCGTAGGCCCAGAGGGCAGCGACGAGGGCGGCAAAAAATCCGGCGAAGCCACCGGCTGCGGGAATCGACGTGGAGTAATTGGCGACATTTCCCTGGCCCCAGGTGAGCCCGACGAAAATGATGGCCAGAATTAATCCCACCTTCACCACTGTGACCGCGACCTGGACGCCGCCTCCTATTCTTACGCCGAAATAGTTCAATCCGCCCAAGGCAAGAATAATGGCCATGGCGAATAGTTGGCCGTAGCGGATCTCAAGCGGACCGCCATTGGGCCCAATGGCGAGAGGAATAGTAAACCAGACGCGCTCCAGGGGCGCGAAGAAATTTGCCAGGTAGAGATAGAATCCGGTGGCCAGAGTGGCTATGGACGCGGCCTTTGCCACCAGCGTTTGTGTCCAGCCGTATAGAAATCCGAAAAACGGGCCGTACGCCTCGGTCAAATAAACATATTCGCCGCCGGCCTCCGGCAAAGCGCTGGCCAGTTCGGCGTAGGTGAGTGCGCCAAACATACTGAGAACTCCGCCGAAGATCCATACGGCGAAAACCATTTGCGGAGATCCGACGCGCAGGATCATCGCCTTGGGCACGAGAAAAATGCCGCTTCCGATCACAGTGCCAATTACGATTGCGACGGCGCCCCACAGCCCCAGGTCGCGACGAAGTTCAGCCATTGGTCTCCTCTTTATTCAACAGTTTCTTTATTCAATGCGTACGATGCGGCGTAGCCGACCGACATGGTGACGAAAGTACCGATGAGCACATACCAGGTGAACGCAATATGGGTGGCGAGCTTCACGTAGAGCATGGTAAGTTGCCCGGCTACCATCCCGGCAATTGCAGCATTCTCGCTCACTCTTTTTGTCAGCAGGCCGAGAAAAAATACGCCTAATAATCCACCATAAAGGATGGAAGCGATCGATAGACCTGCTTCGAGGATGTTACCCCAATTCCTAGCGACCAGTCCCACGAGGAACAGCACTATGCCCCAGGCGAGGGTGCTGAGTTTTGCCAATCTCAGGAAATGATCTTCGCCATGATTCTTGCCGGCGCGTATCGACAGAGGCTTATAGAAGTCCATGATCGTGGTGGACGCCAGCGAATTTAACGCAGCGCTGAGGTTCGACATGGCGGCTGCAAGGATGGCGGCGATGACGAGGCCGGCCACTCCGGGCGGCAGATTGTGCCATATGAAATCGGGATAAATCCGGTCGGATGGGCTGGGCGGCTTGAGTTGCCCTTCCTTGTAGTAGACGTAAAGGATCGTGCCGATGACGAGAAAGAGCGTGAACTGGAAGAAAATCACGAACCAACTGGCGAACAGAGCGAGGCGGCTTTCGCGCATCGATTTTGCGGCCAGGAGGCGCTGGACCATCAACTGCTCGGTGCCGTGGCTGGCCGTGGTGAGGAATGCGCCGCCGAGTACGCCACCCCAGAAGCTGTAGGGACGGGAGAAAAACTGGGCGTCGGGCGAGAAACGAAAGTCGAAGATTTTCAGCTTACCGATGGGTTCAACGACGGAGTAAACGTGTTGCCAGCCGCCGGGAATCTTGTGGAGGATCACGAAGAGGCTGACGATGGCCCCGCTGACGTATAAAAACATTTGCACTACGTCGGTCCAGATGACGGCCGTCATGCCGCCTTCAAATGTGTAGAAGAGCGTTAGACAGACAATCAATATGATGGACGCGATTTCGCCGGTTCCGAGGATGATTCCGATGACTATGGAGATGGCGAAGACGCGGACACCTTCGGCGAGCGCTCGCAGGATGAGGAAAGTTCCGGCGGTCAGTTTGCGGATGCGCGGACCGAAGCGGCGCTGCATCAGCTCGTAGGCGGTGAACATTTCGCCTCGGAAGTAGTGGGGCAGGAATAATGTGGAAATTACTATGCGCGCGAGGAGGTAGCCGAACACGACCTGCAGAAATCCGAAGTTGCCGTTGAAGGCGATGCCCGGCGTGCCGATGACAGTGAGGGTGCTTGTTTCGGCTGAAACGATCGAGAATCCGATGGCCCACCAGGGCGCTTCACGGCCTCCGAGGAAGTAGTCCTTCAGCGTTTTCTGTTTGGACTTGAAGCGGGATCCGAACCAGGTGATGCCAACCAGATAGGTGAGAATCACCGCCAAGTCGAAATAACGCATGAAGATGGGAGTCTAACATATGTTGGCTGCTAAAGCCCTCCGAGCGTTTCAGTCTGATTGCTCCCGCTGATTCGGCAATTCCCAGCCAAACGTTCAGCATCGCAGAACATGATCTTGACACCTTTTACACCCCTGCCTATACTCGTCCAGTGTGCAAGGCTCTCAAAAACCGCCAGTCCGGTCAGCAATGCTGAATGAAGTTGGGCACCCGCGGCGCTCCAGCCAAGTTTCTTCCGTCCGGAAAGCGCTCGAGCTACTTGGATCCTTCAGCCGGCAAACGCCTTCCTGGCCATTGTCCGAACTGGCTCGCCATCTCAACATTCCGAAAAGCACTACCCATAATTTGCTGCGGACGCTGCAGGCGTTGGATTTTGTGCGCCAAGGCACGGAAACGCGGACTTACCGGCTGGGACCGCGAGCGATGGAACTGGGTCTGGTATTCGCCGGCAGTAGCGATATTCTCGCTCAGGCCCGAACGGTGATGAACCGCCTCGCCCAACAGACCGGCGAGACGGTGAAGGTCGGCGTCCTGTCGAACGGCCAAGTGCTGATCGTCGCGGCCGTTGAATCCGCCCATCAATTGCACACCCGGGGCGATCGGGGCACTCGATGGCCTCTTCATTCTTCCAGCCTGGGCAAAGCTATGTTGAGCGTCCTGCCGCTGGAAGAGATCGCTGAAATCCTGAGCAGCAGGGGCATGCCTCGCTTCACGAAAAATACTCTTACAACCCTGCACGATGTGGAACAGGAAGTAAAGCGCATTCGCGCCCGCGGCTATGCCGTAGATCAACAGGAAAATGAACCGGGCGTTTGCTGCGTCGCCGCACCGATCGTCGACACGCTGCAGGGGGTGGTTGGCGCCATCAGCATCTCGGGACCGAGCTTGCGCATTCAAGAAGAGACGCTCGAGGAGCTCGGCCGGGACGTCATCGCCGCTAGCCGGGCCATCGCCAAATATTCCAGTCACTAAATCCCATGAACCTATCTTCTATTCAAGGCATTATTCCTCCACTGATCACGCCGTTCGCTAACGACGATTGCATTGATGAACAAGCCCACCGGGCCGAAGTTCGCCACATGATCGACAAGGCGGGCGTTCACGGACTCGCGGTGTGCGGGAGTACCGGCGAAGGCCACACGCTTTCCACCGAAGAGACACGCCGCATCACGGCCTGGACGATCGAAGAGGTCCGGGGCCGGATACCGGTCATCACGGGCATTATTGCCGACAGCACCCGCGCGGCGATCGAGCGGGCCAAGGCCGTGGCCGATCTTGGCGTGACCGCACTACAGGTCACGCCAGTGCACTACGTATTTCGCCCGGACGACGATTCCATGCTCCGTTTCTTCTCGACTGTCGCCGAGAAGAGCGGGCTGCCTGTCATTATCTATAACGTTGTGCCGTCGTCCTACTTGCTGCCGCCGGTTCTGGTACGGATTCTCAAGCAGGTCGACGGCGTCATCGGTGTGAAGCAGAGCGCCAGCGACATGAAGGCGCTGGCGGACCTTCTGATCCTGATCGGCGAAGCCGGCATCGAAGATCGTGTGCGCATTCTGTCAGCGGTGGATGCGCTGCTCTATCCGTCGTTCCAGTTGGGCTCGCACGGCGCGGTGGCCGCGATCCTGACGGCCGTGCCGGAGTGGTCCGTCGAACTCTGGAATGCGGTCCAGACCGGCGACCAGACCCGCGCGCTGCGTTTGCATGCCAATCTCCTGCGTCTGTGGAACGCCATTGACGCGCCCAATCTTCCCGCGAATGTACGAACCGCGATGGAACTCCGCGGACGCCCCGGAGGCCATCCGCGCTCGCCCATGCCGGCCAGTTCACCGGAGCAGCGGGTCCGAATCCGTGAAGCCTTGGAGCGAGCCGGCGAGGCCGTGGCCGCATCCACCCGTTAGATAGGAATTTGACAACAACTATGCGACCAACCCGAGTACATCTCTCAATTCTGGCCGCGGCATTCCTCGCGCCGTGGTCCTCCGTGGCAGCTGAGACCGCTGGCCGGCCTGTCATTACACCATCGCTGACCCACCTCGATCCAGGGGGCTCCGGCCAGTTCAAGATCGAAATCGACGGACATCCCGCCGCTGGCGTCTCCTGGACGGTGAACGACGTCGCTGGAGGCGATTCGACGTTCGGAAAAATCACTTCCGCCGGTGTCTACACCGCGCCTGCCGCTACTCCAAAGCCTCGGGAAGTTCACATTCATGCGATCGTGGCCCAGCCGCGGAAGTTTCATGTCTGGGCCACGGTGATCCTGGGTTCGGGGGCTCCCACTTATCGCCTGGTTTCCCATTGGGGCGAACTTGGCTCCGGTCCCGGCAAGTTCACAGATCCGCATAGCCTTTGCTTCGATCGCGACCACAACCTGATCATCACCGACGCCCTCGCCGGGCATGTCTACCGTTACACCAGGGACGGCAAGTTTCTGGCTGAGATCGGCTCGGGTCCGGGCAGCGATTCGGGACAATTCAAAGGGCCGCGCGACGTAAAGCTCGATGGCGCGGGAAACATCTTCATCTCGGACGGCGACAACCACCGCATCCAGGTCTTCAGCCCATCGGGCCAGTTCTTGCGAATGTTCGGGCAGAAGGGGAGGGAGCCCGGCAATATGTTGCGCGTCCACGCGATCCAGTTCGGACCGGACGGCCGGCTGTTCGCGGCTGACGTCGACAACAGCCGCATTATGGTCTTCAACGGCGCAGGCAAGTTTCTCTCCGAGTGGGGCAAGGATGGCCGGGGGCCCGGCGAATTCCACGCGCCGCACGGATTGGCCATCGACGCCAACGGCGATCTTTTTGTCTCGAACTACTGGGGATCCTGCCAGAAATTCACGGGAGAGGGTAAGTATCTGTTCGAATTCGCGGTCCCGGACAAAGATGCGTTCACCCATGCGCACGCCATGAACGGCGATCGTTGGGGCAACGCGTACATCATGGCGCGGGATAAGGACAATCGCTCCGCTATCGTGAAATACAACAATAACGGCACGCTCGTTACCACTTGGCCGGAGCTGAAACCGTCCAAGGAGTGGGGCGTGAAGTTCTCCCTGGTGGACGACGACGGCACGATCTATGCCGGCGTGGAATCTAAGGGCGGTGTTGGTATCGAAATATACCGGGAACAGTAGTTCTTTTCGCTCGCCGCCGTCGCCGGGCCGATGCGGCGAGCACCCTCCTTCAAGTCCCGGCAGGCGAAACCGTCTGCCCAACCCTTTTGCAAATTATCTGACGTAAGAGTTTGCAGGCTGTTTGGCATGGTTGCGGGGTGAACCTTGAAACGTAAAACTCTACTCTGCGTCGTTGATCGTGAGTTCCCGCGCGCACGCTCTGTAGTAGGTTGCCACTAATTCGGCGCTGGTCATAGCGTTGTTGTAACCTCCAACCACTTCACCCCCCATTAGGTCGTAAATAGTTTCCAATGGCCTTCGGAGACGACTTCGACGGTTCCGTCGACCACTTTGATGGCGGTCTGATCGTCAATTGCGTACGCCGGACCTCCGAGACTGGCCGCCCATCTTTCCGCGTCGGCCATAGTATTTTCCGGCAGCATCTCATGGTCCAGATGCGGGAAGATCGAGAAGTCAACGACTCCCAGCGTGCTGTCGCTGCCGGTGGGCGGTTGCCACCCGACGAAGTCCTCTCCGATGCGCGGGGTCATCACCATGCTCCCACCGCTCAGTCCTACCCAAACCGTGTCACGCAGCGACGGCAAGAGATCCGCCAGCCCGGACTGCCGCATCCAATGGCACAGGTACAGGGCGTCGCCGCCATTCACCAGCAGGACGTCTGTCTCCCGGACCCAGGTAACCCAGCGTTCTTGATCGATGCTGGGCAGCGCGGTGAGCTCCAGCACGCCCAAGGACTTCCAACCCAGCTCGCACATGGGGCAGTTGGGTTCTCGTCCGCTGATGAACCGCCATGCATGGCCAGGACTGACCTGGGGGTGCCCGTACCCCGCCGTGGGGATACAAAGGGCATTGGACTCGGCAATCGGTTTGCCCAGGAGGTCGACCAGTGCGTTGTGGATACTGGCGTTCTTGATGCCAGCCGAAGTGAGAAGGTACTTCATGATGCCTCTCCTTATCGATGTGATGTAATGAGAGCCGAAACGCTCCTAGAGTCCCTCGCTTTGAGACTGAAGCAGAACTATCCCAGAACGTAACGACTGCGTTTCTTGTACTATACGCGCCGAGGCTCACGTCCGGGACGGAATCCCGCATGTGTTCCCGGCCAGCGCAGGAACCTTCGACGCCACGGACCAGACACTAAGCATCATGGCTGCGTAGCGGACAGCCTTAGGGCTTAAGGATCGACGGAGGGGATCACTCGCCCCTGAACGGGCGTCCGACTTCTCTGGACGATCCGCGCCGCAGGCGTGAGGTGAGTCAGATCAGGAGCGTGAACGCTGCACTCACAATGAGGGCGACAGCCCAAATCAGGTGCAGATTGATCCAGGCCTTTCGAAGGAGCGCCAAACCCAGCTTCCAGTAGACGACCCAGGCTACGAGGCCGGTGACGGCCAGATACCCCATCGTATGGACGAGGGTCGCTATGAGCCCAGCCATCGGCGCCGTCAGATCATGTACCTCCGCCCCGGTTCCTGCATGGGCGCTGTGTGTGGCCGGTACGGATGCGTCGAGCAGCACCGGCAACAGCATAAAGCCCGCGCCGTGTGCGGATGCCATGAAGAATGACCAACTGGTGAGATCGCGGAAGCCAACGCGCATCCCTCCGCCGCGAGGATGACGTTGCCGAATCAGGCTGCACACTCCGAACCCGAGCAGAATCAGAGCGACCGCTACCTTGAGGTAGCTGAGGGGAACGACAGTCTCCAGGAGAACCGCAAAGACGACCACTGCTCCGATCGCCAAGGCATGCCCAAGCGCGATCGGCAGGAGCGAGCGGGCCACCGCGGCGCTGCTGCGCTCCTGTAATCCCAGAGCCACCGCGAACAGCCAGCCCATCCCGGGATTGATCCCGTGATAGGCGCCAAGCAGGAGCATCACGAACAGGGCCGTCGTGCTAAGGCCGGCGAGCGTTCCGGTGTCACTTACGAGTAGCAATAGGAGTCGGACGATGCGTCACCGCCTTCCAACCGGATTTGGTGAGCGCGAAGAGCGCCAAACTCCACAAAGAAGTCCGGGTCAATCTTCAAACCTCCCTGCGGCGCCGCGTTTAGCTTCACCATCCAACTGCGAACGCCATCCGGGTAGAGCTGCTGGTCCCAGGGCGAATAGAGCGAGTTCGTGAAATAGATGCGTTGGCCGTCGCGGCTTACTTCGACCATTTGCGGCCCGCCGTTGAGAGGCACGTCCGGTTGCTTCGGGTGCGCTGCCCGCCGCACAACTCCTCCCAGGTGCACCGACCCCGTGAGCTTGGGATTGAAGGGGTCCGAGACATCGTATTGCCGGAATTCTCCCGTCGCCCAGCACGAAATGTAGAGGAAGCGGTCGTCCAGGGAGAGGTTGATGTCGGTGATCATCGGCGGCACGGCCTTGAATCCCTTGAGGAGTGGTGGCAGCGTCTCCGCCTCAGCAGGTTCGGCAGGAATCTCTATGATCTTCTTCACCTCCCAAGCGCCATTCTGTTGGCGCCAAAGCCAGATCGACCCTGAAAGGTCCTTGAGCGAGACGACTACGCCAGCGAAGCCGTACGACCGGGTGGGATCGTGAGCCGGCCGCAGTTCCAGCACCATTTGGTACTCGGGCCCAAGATCCAGCGCCTGCACATGGCGCCGCTTGCGCAGGTCCCACAAGTGCAATGCGTGACCGTAGCCGCCCTTGAGCAGGATGTCCGGATTGATGCCATGTTTGACCATGTTGGGAGTGCCCCATTCGCTGGTGACCATCGTGTCGTAGCCCAGATGCCACCAGAAGTCATAGGCCAGGTTCTGCGGTCCGCGATTGACCTCCCATTTCCCGAGCACATCAAAGCTCTCGGGGTCCATGACGAAGATGCCTCCCGGACCCTCTCCTTCGGCCGACCCAAGTGCGCTGCCGTAGATGCCGTCGGGGCCGCAATGTATGGTGTGTGGCCCGGTGTAGCCGGTCCGCGCCGTGAATTCCTTAGACTCGATCATCTTGACGACCTTGGGGTGTCTGGGGTCGGGCTTGGTATCGATGATGTGAATGCGCGACGAACTGATGCCCGGCACGATGAGATATCGCCGCTCCATGTGTGGATGCGGCGCGTAAGGGCACAGGCATGAGCTGCACGCGTTCCATCCGAAGTGATGCAGCTCGTTGTCACCGTGCGGCAAGTCCACCTTGCCGGCAATCGCGCCGTACGTAGGAGAGTTGCGGTCGGTATCGACGACACCCAGGGCATCCTTTTGGTTACCGTTGCCGGTGTTCAGCATGGCTACGAAAGCCAGCTTCTCAATGGGTGCTTGCATCGCCATCCTGGGCGATGGGTAAAAAGTGGGATCGGGAGTCCAGAGCGGCATGACATACCTCCTTGCGCGCAACGGACGAATCGTTTCGCCCACAGTATACTTCTTGGTTCCTGCCGATACCACGGCTCTTTTGGACAGTCTGCCGGGTGCTGCCTGCATACGCCGCCACGGCGTCGGGCAAAGCGGAATTTTCAGATTACTCGCCGAAAGCCGGGGGTAATCGGTCCCGTCTTCAACGCCACCTTCCGGAAGCGTGGTTTCACAGGCCTCAACTTCCTGTAGCGACGATCCACCCAGGAAAATAGCAGTATGGCGTAATAGAGCGTCTCAGCTGTTACTCATCTCTGAGCACGACGTTCGGGTCTAGCCGCGATGCGCGCCACGCCGGCAGCCAACTGGCGACCACCGCCACGGCCGTAATCGTCGCGATCACAAAGGCGATCGTCACGGTATCTGTCGGTTGCACACCAAACAGCAGGGACGCAATCAGCCGATTTACGGCAAGCGCGCCTGCAAGGCCAATGGTGACACCCAACGCCGTGACTTGAAGCCCTTGCTTCATGATCTGTGTGAGCACGTGGGAGCGAGCTGCACCGAGGGCGACCCGAATGCCGATCTCGCGCCGGCGCTCCGTAACCATGTAGGAGAGCACACCGTAAGTGCCGATGGCTGCCAGTAGCAGCGCCAGTCCGGCAAAAGCGCCCAATAGCTGCGCCAGGAGTCTCGGCCGGCGAATCGATTCGGCGAACACCGAATCCATGTCGCGAAGCCGCACGACGGGAACCGCGGCGTCCACTTCCCGAACCACTCGCTCGATCGTCCCTGACAGCGCGGCCGGTGGCAGCGTCGTCCGCATCACCACATTCATACTCGGCGGAGAGACGCCGTGCTGGTCAAGGGATACGTAAAGTTCAGTTCCTGCCGGGCGCTCCACCCCGCGCTGCCTGACGTCCTTGGCTACTCCGATCACCGTATGCCAGACATCATCGGTAGCGCCAAACGAACCACCCGGAGGCCGCAGACGCTGGCCAATCGGGTTCTGCCCCTTCCAGATCCTTTTCGCCAAAGTCTCATTGACGATGGCCACCTTGCCTTGCGACGCGTTGTCGGTTCGCTCGAAGCCGCGGCCGGCGACGATCGGGATGCCCATCGTCCCGAAATAGTCGCCCATGACGAATTGGTAGTAGTCGATGATTTCAAAGGGCCTGCCATCGTCGGAGGTGTAGTTCTCGATAGGAGTAGCGATCGCATCCGGAGTTCGATTCGGCGGCAGACCCGACATGGCAACCGTTCCCAGCACGCCCGGTACGGAGCGAAGCCTGTCGAGGACGCGTTGATATGCCTGCGCGCGTGTGTCGGGATCTGAATTCGCCATTGGCAATGTCATCGAGAACGTCACCAGCCGCGACCGGTCAAATCCTGCATCGATCCTCGTGAGGTTGTAGACTGTCTGAACCAGCAAACCCGCTCCGATAACCAGCATCACCGCGAAAGCGACTTGGGCTATCACGAGTCCACGACGGGCGTAATGACGCCAGGCGCCGCTGGCACCCCTTGCGCCCTCCTTGAGTGCAGTCGCCATGCTACTCGTTCTCCCGCGCCCGAGCGACACGAATCCGAAAAGCAGGGCAGTCCCAGTCGAGAGGCCGAGCGCAACCAGCAGAACGGGCAAATCGATCGTAAGCTCACTCGTCCGTGGGATGCTAGTCGGGTAAGCACGGATCAGCGCCCGCACGCCAGCGCTGGCTAGCCACAGACCCAGAATGCCACCGGCTCCGGACATCACCGCACCTTCGGTTACCGACTGCCGGAGCAGCCGGCCGCGGCTGGCGCCGAGAGCAGTGCGCAGTACAAATTCACGTCTGCGTGACCCGGCGCGAGCCATCGTCAAGTTTGCAAGATTCGCGCAGACGATGAGCAGCACGAATCCCACGGCGGCCTGCAGAACCCAGATCGGGCGGCTGGCATTCCCAACGATCGCGTCCTGTAACGCCCGCAATTGGAGGGTGTGGTCTACTGCTCGCAAGGGACGGTTCGTGGGGACATGGTCTTTCGTGCCGACACGCTCGCCCCAGTCTTCGAGGAATGCGTTCAGCTCCGTCTGTGCCGCCTCGAAGGTGACGCCGTCTTTCAGTCGCGCAATGACGTATAGGACGTGGACCCCGCGTTGCCGGGCCGTACTCGGGTGGAGCCAGAGGGGCAACCAAACCTGGGTGTGGTTATCCATGACGTCGGCCCCGGGCGGCATAATGCCAACGATTTCGTGGGGGCGGCCCTCGATTTCCACCTTTTGTCCAACGAGCGGTCGTCCTCCAAATGCTGTTCGCCACAATTCGTGCGAGAGAATTGCGATCGGTGGCGGTAGCGTCCCGGTCCAACGCGCGGTTTCTTCGTCACTGAAGAACCGTCCCTGCTCCGGCTGAATACTGAGCGCCTTGAGCAAATGTGCATCGACGGAGATCGAGCGCACCCGCAGAGGTCGATCCCCGGCCGTGAGGTTGACCTCGCCGGTTGTGTACGCCGCGCCGCCGGTCGAATAAGCGCCAACCGCCGCGAACGACTGGTTCATCTGGCGGAACTCCGTGTACTCTGGCGCAGAGAGCGCATTTCGGGTGCCCCCAATGGCCGGAGATTCTGCGGTCAGATACATCAGCTGATCGGGTTTTGGATAGTCGAGGGGCCGCAGCAGCACTCCATGCACGATCGTGAAAATGGCAGTGTTTGCTCCGATCCCAAGCGCCAGCGTGGCGACGACAACTCCTGTGAACCCTGGACTCTTCGCTAAAGATCGAATCGTGTAACGTACGTCTTGTACAAGATCCTCGACAAAGTTTACGCGGCGCATATCCCGGCACTCCTCCTTGTATTGCGCGATGCCCCCGATCATGCGCTGCGCGGCCCGGCGGGCCTCCTCGGGCGGCATACCGGATGAAATGTTCTCTTCAATGAGCTGATCCAGGTGGAAACGAAGTTCGGCTTCGAGCTCGAACTCGACATTCGGACGGCGGCACAGCGATCGAAGCCGCAAACGGGCTTTGTCTAAAATCCGCATTGCTAAGCCTCCTGGACCACTATGTTGATGGCCGTCGACAGACGAACCCAGTTCGCCAATTCCCTTTCCAGTTGCTTCCGTCCCGAACGCGTAAGGGAGTAGAACTTTGCCATTCGCCCGGTCTCGGTCGGGCGCCACTCGGCCTTGATCCAGGCCTGCTGCTCCAGACGGTGTAGCGCCGGGTACAGGGACCCCTGCTGGATCTGGAGAGCTTCTTGTGAAACCTGTTGGATGCGCTTGGCGATCGCCCAACCGTGTTTAGGTTCGAGCGAGATGGTCTTGAGGATCAACAGATCAAGAGTGCCTTGGACAAAATCGGTTGGCTTTGCCATATGCCTAGATTACCGACAATTGTAGACGATCAAAGCGTCGTTGCGCAAGCCGGCCTCATGAGTGACCAACCGACCGGCATAAGGAAAGATGATCTTGGATTAATCCTGATTGTTCGCCCGGCGTCTACTACGGCGGACTGGTGACGCGCTGTACCGGAACTTGAGCCTGTGTCAAGGCGGTCCGGCCCAGGGAGTCTCATTTTGGAGAGTGGACCTGGAACAGCGGGCTCACCTGTGCCGGCTATGGCTCCTGCCTGGCCGGGAAGGGTAGAGTCAACTTTGAGTCGCGCGGGCCTGGAACGATGTGTTCGGCTTTGCCTGCTCCGCGCCCCCCAAAAGGAAAAAGGCCGACTCCTCTCCTTGCGGAAAAAAGCCGGCCCAGATCGAGATACCCTGTCAGACAGAGTGAGGCTTCCCGATCAGAACTTCAGCCTCCCGGCCAACTGGATCTGCCGCGGCAAATTCGTCTGCGTCTGGAAATTCGCGATCTTGCCGAAACATGAAGCCGACGGGCTGGTGCAGGCGGTCGGCGGACTGAACCACTGCGGCGTATTGAACGCGTTCACCCAATTCGTCATGAACTCGAACGTAACGCGCTCGGTGATGCGGACAGTTTTTGTCGCTCCCAAGTCGAAGTTGTCGATCGGCGGCAGCCGCAGGCGACCGGTGATGCTCGACCAGTTCTGCAATGCGAATGGATCGGTCTTCAACCCGAAAGCCGCCGGATTGACCCATTGATCCAGTCGCTGCCCGCCGGGAACCGCATTCGGGTCCACGCCCGCAAGCGGAATCGCGTTCGCATTGAGCGGGTACGGCATTCCCTCCTGCAAGCGGATCATCCAGTTCAATTGCCAACCGCCCACAATCGTGTCGAGCCACCGGGGCATGTCTCTGCCGACCGGAGTTCCGCGCCCCACCGGAGCCTTCCAAACGCCGTTCAGCGTCAGCATCTGTGGAACGTCGTTCGGATCGATGGTCTTGGCGAGCGCCGTGTCCGAGGAGTTCTGATAACCATAGCGGCCCATGTGCTTCGAAAGCGTGTACCCGACGCTGAAACTGAGGCCCGCGCTCAGACGCTTGACCGCCTGGACCTGCATCCCGTGGTAGGCCGAGTTTCCGATCGAATAGTCGAGCTCGGTGACGCCTCCGGTCGGGCTCCCAGCGAAGCTCCCGGTAAATTGCGGATAGGGAACCAGCAGCGAACTCTCCGTGATCGTCGCCTGGTTCAAGGCATAGCCGGGCGCCAATCCGGCGAATGGATTCGCCACGCGCTGATTCAGAATCGAAGCGCCAAGCGCCAACTGCGCCGGCGTCAGAAAGTTCAAGTTCCGCGACACGGGGAGCCGGGACACGCCATTGTAGATGTAGCCCGCGGTCAGCAGGACGCTCCAGGGCAGTTCGCGCTGAACATCGAAACTGAACTGCTGCGATCGAGGTTCGCGGGCGTGCGGATCCACGAACGAAATGCTCGAACCAACATTGGTCAACAATCCCCTGCTTGAGCCGACCGCCGGAATCAGACCAGCCGGAAACGGATTATCGATCAGATTGAGAGGTAGCTGGTTTGCATCGAAGAGCACCGATGACGTGGTCTGGCTGAAGCCCGCCTGGCCCGGATCGTAAATGTTCGGCCCGTAGAACAGGCCCCAGCCCGCGCGAATGACGGTCTTGTTATCGAGCGAATAGGCTGCACCCAGCCGCGGTCCGAAATTCAGGTAACTCGAGTCGTAGATGCTGCGCGGCTGGCCGCCGACGCCGGGGAACATCAAGCCGCCCGCAAGGTTTGCGCAAGCCGGACAATTCGTCCCGCCCGAGGCGCTTTTCACCTGCGAGGCCAGCGGACTCGCGGCGCTCGTGTTAAAGACTCCGGTCATCGCGTTGTAGCGGTCTGTCGGACCGCCATTCCAGTCCCAGCGCAGACCGGCATTCACTTTCAACTTGGAAGTGAGGTTGATGTCGTCCTGGACGAAGAACCCGGCCGATTTATTCTGCCGCGCCGGTGCGGCGTTCACGTCGATGCTCGCCTGTCCCACTCCCAGCAGGAAGGCTGCCACCGGATTTCCGGTCGCCGGCGTATTCACCTGCGGATTCAGGTTGGTGTACGTTGGACTGAACTGAAAGCTACCCGCGTTATTGCCCGGCGACAACGCAAAGTAGCGCTCGAGCCGGCCGGTACCCCCGACCTTGACCGTGTGACGTCCGCTGGTCTTCGACCAGAGTCCGTCGAGGCTCGTTATCTGATCGGGAGTGATACTGCCAGCTGCCGACCCACCACCCGAGAATAGAGAACTTCCGAGCGTGCCTCCGCCAAAGCCGAAGACTGGGAATGCGGGAGACGCCTGGCTGATGAAGGTGGAGCTGAAATCGAGGTCTGTGGGCGTCGTGTCGCCGCGCTTGGGGTTCAAACTGGCAGTGAAGTAGCGCTCCATTCCTATCCGGACATTCAGAACGCTGGTGGGCGAAATGGTCTGCGTGTAATCCGCGACGGCATTGTTGTTGGCTCGCGTAAGCCGGCTTCCGTTCGGATCTGCCGCGCCGGGATAGAAGGCCACATCGGTAGAGTTGAAATTGTTACGGATGTAACGGAACGACAGCCGTTTCGTGTCGCTGAGGTTCCAGTCTACACGCGACGAATACTCGCTCAAATCGGCCAGGGCCGTGCCATTACCCGATGGCGTGTAGTTATTGCCTCGCGTGATGGGATCACCCAGCGAATTGGGCTGCGGGATGTACTTCCAGAAGGCCTTCGCCACGGGGTTGATGCGGTTGGCCGGGATGATGTTGCCGGGGAACGCCGTGCGCGTGAACTGCCCGGTTTGCGCGTTATAGGTGGTGGTCCAGGGGTCGTAGATTACCTGCAGGGCCTTCTGGCCGCCGCTGCTGTAGAACGTGTTGGAAAAATCGCCGTTTCTTTCAGCGTCCGTGGGAACCTGGCCGATGTACGACTTCGGGCTCGTCGAGTGCAGTCTCTGCGTCTCGAAGAAGAAGAAGAGTTTGTTCCGCTTGACTGGCCCGCCGATGGCCGCTCCCGGGGTATTGAAGTGGACTCCCAGCCTTGGCTGGCCGGCGAGGTTTCGCTCGAACTGGTTTGCCGTCAGCGCGGTGCTTCGGTTGTATTCAAAAAGCTCACCGTGGAATTCGTTCGTTCCGGACTTGGTCACGACGTTGATCACGCCCCCGGTGGTGCGCCCGTACTCCGCGCTATAGGGGCTGGTCACGACCTTCATCTCCTGCACGCTCTCCTGCGTCGGAATCAGACCGTAAAGGGGAGTGGGGTAACTGATGCGATTCGGGACGCCGTCCACAATCATTTCGTTGTTGCCGATCTGGCCTCCGCTGATCGAAATCGAGGTCGATCCGGAATTGTCAAACGGCGTAAAGCTCTTCATGGCGGTGGTCGCCACGGCTCCCGACGTCGCCAGCGCGAGGCCCATAATGTTCCGCGCCTGCGAGGGAGTATTCGCCATGCGCACCGCATCGACGACGGCGCCGCGGTCGGCCGTCTGCGCCTCGAGCATCGTGGCCGTGGCGCTCACCGTCATGGCTTGCGAAACCGAACCCACGACGAGTTGCAGATTCACTGTCGGATTGGAAGCCGCATCGACTATGACATCGGCCTGAATCGTTCGTTGAAATCCCTTTTTGGGAGGCTTCCACGGTGTAGGCTCCGGGCGGCAGAAATCGGACGACATAGAAACCGTCCGAGGTGGTAGCCGCGTTGTTCACGACTCCGGTCGCTCGATTCGTAATTGTGACCATCGCGCCGGAGATCGCGGCGCTCGTCGCGTCGGTCACACGACCGCTGATACTGCCGGTGCCCTGCCCGAACGTGGGCAGCGAAACCACGCTTAATCCGGCGATCACGGCCAGTGAGACAAATCGAAACATTCGATTCACAAAAACTCCTTTTGGGCCGGAAACATATTGCAGTTGTTCAGAAGAACTGACCGGCTGAAACAGACCCGAGTTCAACTACTTTGGAGCGAGTATAGAAATATCGCGAGCCTGCGTCAATATTGTGTTCGGCAATGATGAACGATCACGCGAAAAGACTCGCGAGGCGATTTTAAGCTCTTGGGATAACCGGCGGTGGGAACTCAGCGTTAACGAGATAGCGCGGTCTCGGATGCTTCCGGCCGGCTACCTTTTGAGGCGCGTGTAGTGGCGCTGGCGAACTCGCCACGATAGATCACTACACGATAGATCACTAGTGGTTGGCGGCCAGGCTGGGTGCTTGGGCGCCTTCCAGCTTCACTCCGGTGACGTCGAATGTCTTTTGGGCGGTGTTCACGGGAAAGGACACGCGCACCATGCTTGGCGCAATGTATTGGGCCAGACATTCGTTGGGATAAGTTACTCCGTACATCACGACTGTTTCCTTGCATTTCGGATCTTTGGGACCTGCGACGATCTCGCCGAACTGGGTGGCGTAGAATTTGCCGGTGGGGTGGCCGCGGAAATCAAACCACGAGATGTCGACCCGGCGGTCCGATTCCATGGCGCCGTCGGGGGCTGGATGCCAGTACATGGACGCCGATTCGGCTGCTTCGCCGTGGTAGTAGATCGTACTGACGTTGCACAATGAAATGCCGATGTCCCAACTCCAGGGCGCGGTGGCTCCGTACCATTGTTCGCAGCGGATTCCCTGCTCCCAACTGCGCTCGTCCACAACCAAGATCGACGGTTTCACATCCGTTCCAAAGCCGGTGCGCCTCGGCATACGGTCGGCGCCTGGGTCGCCGGTATTCATCCACCCCTGCCAGTGGGAGACGGAGCCCGAGGGATCGCGAGCCCAAACTTCATAAGAATGGAAGCGTTCGGAGCGATCGAGGGCATTTGACGTGGCGTGGACGCGGAGGTAAACGTCGGCGTCGCCGAGGTGGGCATTGAAACCCTTCATGGCGGCATGCGCGATGGCATTCTCGTGCAAGGAAATGTTGAACTCCACCGGATAACCTGCCTCGGCGATCCAGTTTGGCGGCGCGTCGCCGTGTTCGTGACCGGTGCGGCAGCCATTTACAACGGGGGGGTGCCACGATGTCATCGATTCACCACAAGCGCCCAGGCCCCCCTCCGAGAGGGGCGTGGGCGCATCCGCAGCCGGTTCACAGGGTGAATTCCGGCTGGTGGTAAGTTTCGAACCCGTGCAGGATGGTGCACGACCGGGGCCAGGATGGGACCGGACCGTAGTGGTTGGCGGGCTCGAAAAAGCCGGGGACAGGCTGATGCTGATGAGGATCAGGGGAACGATTGTCCAGGCTTGCATTGATAGTACTATGCGGCATAGGGTACCTAAGCTAAATAAGCTAAAGTCCTAAGTGTACTAGCTATTTATACCTATGCGGTACTACGGTGTCGGGGCTCAGTAGCTTGCGGGGTGTGGGTAGGGCCATGAGGGGGCGTCGCCTCGACTTTGGGCTCGGTAAGGCAGCCGTCTTGCGCTATCGTTAAGCTGAATATGGTTACTTCGAGCGACGCCTCGCGCCCTTTTGCCGGCGTCACAGTGTGGCCCGGCTTGAGGGTTTCGGCTCCCTCGCGCGAGGTGAGTCTCATCAAGGCAGTGACGTCGACCTGTTGGTCACTTTCCAACTCACGTACATCTCGGGTGGGACTTCTTTGATCTTCATGAAGAGATCGAAGACCTCCTTGGTTGCAAAGTTGATCTGTTGACACGGCGATCGGTCGAGCAGGACGAGAACGCGATTCGTCGCCGTTCGATCCTCGATCCACTTGCGAAATCGATACCGTACAAACGGGTCGCCTACCTCCTGATGTCCAGTCGCTGTGAAAACGTGAGTTTTGAAACGCTCCTTCACAGTCGCGGCTCAGCGTGCTGGGCGCGTGTGCTGTAAGGGGTTTGCCGATGCTAACTATTTCGCGGCGACAGGGGCTCGGCGTGGCTGGCACGCCAAGTGATTGATCATCGGGTAAATCGAAACATTGAGTAACGGCACCCGGAAAATCGAGATCTTCTGCGACAACCATTTCGCGGGGGGTCCGGGGAAGGTAGAAAGCCACATACCCTACATGCCCCATGGACGCGTGCGCGGCTCTCGTTTACACTAAATGCATGACCCGCCGTGAATTGCTGACTCTTGCCGCTTCCGCTGCACTGTTGAAAGCTGAACGTGCACCGGCTCCTCCAGTCTCCATTGCGAAGTGCAATTCCTACGATGAAGATCTGGTTTCCGTAATCAACACGATGTTCGATCAGGTTGGCGGTGCGGGCCGCCTGGTGGCGAACAAGACGGTGACCATCAAGCTGAACCTGACCGGAAGTCCGGGACTTCGGTTTCAGGGGCGGGCGTTGGGTGTCACGCACTACACTCATCCCAAGACGATCGGCGCGATGGTGAATGTGTTGGGCCGGGCGGGCGCGAAGCGGATTCGTCTGGTGGAGAGCGCATGGGCCAGTTCCGGACCGTTGGAAGAATACATGCTCGACTCCGGATGGAATGTGCGTTCTATCCAGAATGCCGCGCCGAAAGTGGAGTTTGAAAATACCAACGCTCTCGGCTCGGGGAAGAAGTATGTCCGCTTCAATATCCCTTCGGGCGGTTACATTTTTCCCGCCTACGAACTAAATCATTCTTATTACGACACGGATGTATTTGTGTCGATGGCGAAGCTGAAGAATCACGCTACGTGCGGCGTGACGCTTTCGATGAAGAATATTTTTGGCATCACCCCGGCTTCGATTTATGGCGATGACGCGGGTGTGGACGCACCGAACGAAAGCCCGAACAGCGGACGTGTGAGCACATGCCATCTTGGCAAGCGGCAACCGGCGAAGATCGCGCCGGCGGAGATTGACGCGAATTCCAGCCGCGAGCCCGGCTACCGCATGCCGCGCGTTGTTTCCGAGTTGAATGCCGCGCGGCCTATCGATATTGCTTTCATCGACGGGATCGACTCGGTGACGGGCGGCGAAGGACCATGGATCAAAGGTCTGAAGCTGGTGCATCCCGGAGTGATGATTCTTGGCACGAATGCCGTTTCCACCGATGCCGTCGGCACGGCGGTGATGGGTTACGACCCGCGCGCCGATCGCGATACACCGCCATTCCGCAAATGCGATAACATGCTAAAACTGGCAGAAGCAAAAGGGGTTGGATCGGCGGATCTGAAACAGATTGAAGTGCGCGGCGTCTCCATTGCGGACGCTTTGTTTCGCTACGAAGCCTAATTTCGGGGCGGTCAGATGAATGAGGGTGCGGCTCCCGAGGAGCCGCCCGATGACACGTATTTACGACAGGTACCTACGACAGGTACCCACGACACGTACCCACGACACGTACCCGCGAAGGTTGACCACGATTGAGGACGCCGATCCAATTCCTGAGCACGCCACTACTGCAATCGCAACCGCGGTTCACGCCGGTCGCCGTTCTGGACATCCTGGTCGTCACCTTTTTGATCTATCAGTTCCTGATGATCATCCGGGGACGCCGCGCGGCGCACATTCTGATCGGCGTGGGCATCATCTCGCTGACCTATGCCGCTTCGGTGACGTTTGGCCTGGAGTTGTTGCGGGAAATTCTGGTGACGCTGGCGCCGTACGCTCCCATCGCCATCATCGTGATGTTTCAATCGGAATTGCGGCGGCTGTTCGCGCGGCTTGGCCGGCGCAGGTATATCACGCTCGGCGGGCGGTTGGAACGGCGCGAGTACACGGAAGACCTGGTGCTGGCAATTCTACAGTTGGCGGCGACGAAGACCGGCGCGCTGCTGGTAGTGGAGCGCGACATCGGACTGCGCACATTCGTTGAGAGCGGCGTGGCGCTGGACGCAGCTCTCTCGCGCGACCTGCTGCTCTCCATTTTTCAGAAAGACGGCGCGCTACACGATGGCGCGGTGATCATCAAGGGCGATCGTATCGCGGCGGCCGCCTGTTTCCTGCCGCTCAGCGTGAGGCCGGTGATCGCGCGGAAGCTGGGCACGCGCCACCGCGCGGCGATCGGAGTGACGGAAGAAACGGATTGCATGGCGCTGGTGGTTTCCGAGGAAACCGGTGGCATTTCGGTGGCGGCGTTCGGCGAGATCGAACTGCATGTCAGCGAGCAGCGGTTGAAAGAACGCATTGCCGAACATTTGTCGCGCCGGGCCGTGCCAATGCAAAAAGCACCGGCTATCTCCACAGAACCCAGCCCGTTGCCGAATCAGGCCAGCCGGGAGGCCAGCGCGGACTGACATATGCGGCTGCTGACAAAAAATATCGGCTGGAAGATCTTCTCGCTGGCACTGGCCGTCGGACTCTGGTTCGCGTTCGTCGGCGAAATGGAGACGGCTGCTTCGGTGGCCGTGCCGGTGGAGTACCGGAACCTTCCGCGGGGTATGGATATCAGCAACGACTTGCCCGATCACCTGTATCTGAAGATCCGCGGTCCGGCCGCCCGCGTCAGTACGAGCGAGATTTCCCAGGCGGCCGTGGTCCTCGATCTGTCGTCGATCGACCGGCCGGGAGAACAGACCTTTACTCTCGATCAAAACTCCGTGAAGCTGCCCACTGGACTTACGCTCACGCGGGCGGTACCGTCGCAGATTCGAATCCAGGTAGAGAATCGCGACTCGCGGCAGGTGCCGGTGGAGATACGCTTTGCCGGGCCGCCTCCGCAGGGTTATCGTGTGGCGAGCCAGAGCGCGGACCCACCCAAGCTGCTAGTGTTGGGGCCGCGGACCCACATGGAGCGGCTGACGGCGGTGCAGACAGACGGCATCGACTTAAGCAGAACGGTTGGTACGGCCGAGTTTCGTGTATCGGCCTATGTGGCCGACCCGCAACTGCGGTTCGAAGGATCGCCCTTGGTGGCGGTTCGCGTCACACTTGAGAAAATCCCGGAGAACAACCACTAACTCATCGAATGGCGCGTAAACTTTTTGGAACAGATGGTATTCGCGCGGTGGCGGGCGAGTTCCCGCTGGACCCGCGGACGGCGCATGCCTTCGGCAGCGCGCTTGGTAATTGGGCAAAAAAACACGATTCGGACCCGGAGGTGGTAATCGGGATGGACACGCGCGAATCGGGCGCGTGGCTGGCGGCGCAGGTAGCGGGAGGCTTGGCGCGGCATGGGATCAAGACTCGTTTCGCCGGATTGATCACCACGCCGGGAGTCGCCTACCTCACCCGCACGCGGCATTTCGTCGCGGGGGTGATGATTTCGGCATCGCACAATCCGTATCAGGATAACGGCCTGAAAGCGTTCGATCATTCGGGATTCAAACTGCCCGACGATCAGGAACAGATCGTGGAAGACGAGATTTTCGAGCTGCGGGAATCGGGAATTGAGGCGGCGGCGGCCGAACTGGAAGTGGATGAGGCTCTCGATCAGGCCTATGTCGACTTTCTGGCATCCACGGTTGGCGTGCGATTCGACGGGATGAGACTGGTTCTCGATTGCGCCAACGGGGCGTCTTCCCACCTTGCGCCCGAGCTGTTCCGCCGGTTGGGGGCTGTTGTCAATGTGGTGGGCTGCGACCCTAATGGCCGCAATATTAACCTGGAATGCGGCGCTCTGCATGTGGAGAATCTTCGCTCAGAGGTGCTGAAGCAGGGCGCGGATGCCGGCGTTGCGTTCGATGGCGATGCGGACCGCTGCATTATGGTGGCGGCATCGGGGCGGATTGTGGATGGCGACGCCGCGCTGCTGATCGCGGCGGACGCGCTTCACAAGAGCGGGCGTTTGAACGGCGTAGTGGTAGCTACCGTGATGTCGAATCTGGGGCTCGAAAGGGCTCTGGCGGATCGCGGGATCGAAATGCTGCGGACTCCGGTAGGCGATAAGTATGTACTGGAGGAGATGATCCGGCGGGGCGCGATGCTGGGCGGCGAACAATCGGGCCACATCATTTTCCGCGAGTATGCTACTACCGGCGACGGGATGCTGACGGCGCTGAGGGTTCTCGAGATCGTCCGCCAGACGGGTTCGACGCTCGATGAGTTGGCGGCAGATATGAAAGTCTATCCGCAGCTTTTGATCAATGTGCGAGTGAAAGGCCGCAAGCCGCTCGCAGACCTGCTGCAAGTGCAGGAGGAGATCCGGAGTGCGGAATCGAGCTTCGGCGCAACAGGACGCGTCCTGGTGCGATTCTCGGGCACCGAACCGCTGGCGCGCGTGATGGTGGAAGGTCCGGACCTGGCGCGAGTGGAGCATTTCGCCAACAAGATCGCCGGCGCCATTCGGGTCGAATTGGGCTGAGGCGGCAGTGATCCCCGTTTTCGCCGCGTGGCTTGCCATTACCAGCGTGACGGTGATCGATGTTCACTCCGGGGCGCGGCGCACTGGCAGCACCGTTCTCATCCGCGACAATCGAATTGAAGCGGTTGGAACGCGCGTGGCCATCCCGGCCGGCGCGCGGAAAATAGATGGGCGCGGCAAGTTTCTGATCCCCGGTCTCTGGGATATGCACGTGCACCTTGGCGGCGTAGAGGAAGATTGGTTCCCGCTCTATTTGGCAAACGGCGTCACAGGTCTACGCGAGATGGCCAGCAGCGTGGAAAATCTGAAGAAGCTGCAACAATATCGCGCGCGTGTGGATCGTGGTGAGATGGTTGGTCCTCACATGGTGGCCGCGGCGACTTCGATTGATCGCAGGTCCGCGGATAAGCCTGCGCCGTTTGGCGTGCTGACGGCGGCGGATGCGCGGGCGGCAGTCGATTACGAGAAGAGTTTGGGCGTCGACCTGGTGAAGATCTATGACGGCCTGACACGCGAGGCGTTCTTTGCCGTTATGGATCAGGCTAAGAAGCAAGGGTTGACGGTCTCGGGGCATATGCCCGATGCGGTGTCGCCGTTTGAAGCTTCGGATGCCGGGCTGAAGAGCATTGAGCATATGGATGGACTTTTGCTGGGGTGCTCAAAGGCGGAGGCCTGGCTGCGCCGGCAATGGCTGGCCGGACAAGGGCCTCGAGCGGACATGCTGCTATCGACCTTTGATGCGTCGCGCGCGGCGCTGCTGGGCTCCCGCTTCGCTCACAACGGGACGTGGCAATGTCCGACACTCACCGAACAGCGGTTCGAGGCGAATATCGACGATCCGGCGATGATCAACGATCCGCGGCTGCGTTACGTGCGCAAGGATTACCTGGGCGACTGGATGCAACAGCGGAAGGAACCATACTTCCGGTCAACAGACAAACGCTTGTTCGCTAA
Source organism: Bryobacterales bacterium (assembly GCA_963813145.1). Classification (GTDB taxonomy): domain Bacteria; phylum Acidobacteriota; class Terriglobia; order Bryobacterales; family Bryobacteraceae; genus Palsa-187. The sequence continues at coordinate 1,207,847 of CAWEXX010000003.1, read as the reverse complement.
AAATCTGGAAATTGCCGGGATACTCTATCGGGGTGGTGCGAAATTCCTCGCCGGCACCGATACACCGTTTGCGTACTGCATCCCCGGATTTGCTTTGCATGACGAGCTGCGTTGGCTGGTGAAGGCTGGATTGACGCCGCTCGGCGCGCTGCAGGCTGCGACGTTGAATCCAGCGGAGTATCTGGACCGCAGCGATTCGATGGGCGCTGTGGAAGCCGGGAAGCTAGCCGATCTGGTGCTGCTGGATGCCGATCCGTTGGCGGACATTCGGAACGTGGATAAGGTCTCGGCGGTGATTGTTGGGGGAAAGGTGGTGGATCCGGCTGTGTTGCTGAAGAAGGTTGAGGCTGCCGTGAAATAACGAAAAGGGCCGATCGTTTGACCGGCCCCCTTGTTCGGAGAAGTTACTTCGTGTGCGAGAGCTAGCCGCGGAAGATCTTGCGGCGGAACAGCGCGAGGCCAAGAAGACCGGAACCGATGAGCGTCATGGACATCGGCTCGGGAACCGTGCTCAAGGAGAAGTTAGACAGTGTAACCGTGCCGTTGTTGGAAGCGCTGTTGAAAGCCACAGTGAACGTTTCCGTTAGATTTACCGGGTTGGGGGACGAATTTAGATTGACTGCGCTGGTCGAAAGAAGACCCGCAGTAAGCGAGGACGGCCCCGGCGCGGCGCAAGTCCCATTCAGGGCAGTGCCGACTTGGTTACCATTGACCGTTTCCGTGCTGGTTACGCCGACCGAATGAGTGCCCGATGGGTTGCCCAAATTGGCGCAAGAACCTGCCATCGAGTCGAAAGCATTCGTCGAAGTCGATAGATTTGCGAATGTTTGCTGGATAGTCACCGTAACGGTGCCACCACCGTTGGTGAGCCTGGTTACGACAAAGTTCTGGACATCGATGAGGAAGAATCGTCCACTTATGTTCACCGCATCAACAGATCCAACGATGCTGAAAGCGCTATCCGATGAGGTCTTCGTAGTAAATGAATCAGCCAGACACTGGGAGTCGGCTGCCAGAGGGCCGAGAGTGTTGCACGCCCCGGTACCATTGAAAGCCGCGATCGTGCCGGTGCCATCAGTGGCCGAGATCTGCCAAGCCATCAACGATGGGCTTAGGGTAAGAAGCGCAGCAGTACAAACAAGGCTAGCGCGGTGGATGCTTTTCATTCGGCTCTCCGATCCAAATGCAAAAATTATTCCAGGTTCTCCGCTAGTCTAGCGGCTGCTTCAACGTCTTGTAAATGAACCTACGGTACCGGTACTCACAAAAGTATAAACGTCGGCTACGGAAGGCGCAATACCCTTAAATGCGGGCATTTTCAGCGGCTTTGGCCCTCATTACAATACGCCAACCCTATTTATTTACTATGCTTTAGGTGGCTTTGGACTAACCTTCCATGTCTTTTCGTCGAAGTATAGTACGTGACCTTCGCGGTAGGCTAGAACCGACATCGAGATCAGCACCTGTGCGTGGGCGGCTGTTTCCACGTCGAGAGTTGGTTTCTCACGCGTGTGCATACAACCGAGGAAGTTGCGAATGTGCGTGTCCATCATGTCGTTTTCGTCCACGGGGATCTTGAATTCGTCTTCGCCCCATTTGGCCTTGTACTCGCTGCTGATGACTTTCTTCTCCGGTTTGACGATCAGGTTGGGCGAATAGCGCTCGAACATGCCGTGCTCGACCATGATCAGCGACCCTTCGTGGCCGCGAATCAGGCCGGGAATATGCTGTGAATTCGCCATGGACGAAGTGAGCACCACAGAGTGTCCCTTGGGATAGTCGGCGACGACATGAAACGTGTCCGGCACTTCACGGTCGGCGCGCGATGGATCTTCGGGCAACTTCTTAAAAACGTAAATACCGCCTCCGGCCATCACCTTAGATGGAAACTGAGGTTCGCTCCAACAGATGTTCATGGGAGCGGCCACGTGGAAGAAGAGATCGGTGGCGATGCCGCCCGAATAGTCCCAATACTTGCGGAAGCGGAAGAAACGATCGGGATCCCAGGCGCGTTTCTGCGCGGGGCCGACCCACATTTTCCAGTCGATGTAGTCGTCGCCTTTTCCGTCCGGGCCGGCGCCAGGGTCGATCTTGTAATTCCATTCGCCCTCTTTCGAGTTGCGATGGTAGGAGCCCTGGCTCATGATCATTTCGCCGATGACTCCGTCGGCGATGGCCTTCTTGGCTTTGTGCCATTGATCGGCCGAGGTGGTCTGCGAACCGACCTGTAGCACGCGCTTGGTTTCCTTCACGGTCGAGACGAGTTCTTTCGCTTCGTCGATGGTGTGACACATCGGTTTTTCAAGATAGACGTCTTTGCCCGCGTCCATGGCGGCCAGTGCGATCTTGGCGTGCCAATGATCGGGCGTGGCCACAATCACTGCGTCGACATCGCTGCGGTTGAGCACCTCGCGGTAATCCAGGTAGCCGTCGCACTTGAGGAATTCGGCGTTCGCCTTCTTGCGCTTTTCGTAGACGTCGCAAGCAGCGACAACCTGGCACGAGTTGTCCGCTTTGCCTACTTTCGCGAATTCGCGCGAAACGTAGGTTCCGCGGCCGCCGCAACCGACTACCGCGATGTTGATGCGATCATTGGCGCCGAGTACGCGGCCGGTCTTAGCGGGGCGCGCGGCAAACATCGATTTCGCCATGCCCAGCGTGGAGCCCACGGCGGCAGCGGTCTTCAAGAATTCTCTTCTCTTCACGGAGTCTTGTTCAAATGACATGGTAGAGTCCTCTTCGCAGTTACCCACATCAGTTTACTCCAATTGGGAGTGGTTGGAAGGACGGCAGGCGGGAACGATGGCGGGCTTAGACGGTGACGCTGTTTCCAAGCGGAAGATCACGTTCGGAAGGATTGCGAAACGCGCGCCACCAGATGATGAGACAGAGGAAATGAGCGAATACCATCATTAAATAGCCGGGTATCACGGTGCTCCGGGAGATCTGGACAAGCGATTGGCCAATCGCTTCACCGGTCATTTGCAAACCGAGTCCACCCGTAATAACTAACAGGCGCGCATCCCGTTTTTCGGAGGCGATCAAGACGAACCAGAGGATGAGCGTGGAGACGGAGGAACAGAAACTCAGGTTCCGCACGACGCGTACCATCCAGACGGTAATGTTCGGATCGTGATACACGATGAGGGAGCCGACCCACAGAAGCACGGACGACAACACGAGAAGTTGCAGCAGAGATGCACGACGCCGATTGTCCGGCATCACCTTGACGATCAGCGAAATGACAACGGCATACATAGCAGTCTCACGCAGGAGATCCGCAGTCCAGTAGTAGGTAGTAAACCGTGCGAGTTGACCGACGTCTAAGAAGATGAGGATGTCCGTTACGGTGGTTACGATCAGACACAGCAGATAGCCAAAAATGATGGGGAACTCTCTAAAACTGCCAGAGAGCAGTGCGAGTGTGACGAGATAGTGAAGTCCTAAACCAATTATCCAGGAGCCCCACTGTAGATAGAGTTTAAAAACCTTCATTCACTGTCCCGGCGAAATCACCCCTAGCACGGACAGAGCCAGATTCCTGTGGCTCATCGCCTAGTGTACGACAATCCGGACCGAAAATGTTCCTAAGAAGTCCCTGTGAAAATACATTAGAAATCTAATTGGTTCGCATCATTGCGCCCATCAGTGTTGCTAGGGCAAACAGCGCCGTGGCGGCCGCGAATACGATTGGATTCGAAAAGAATTTGGTCATGTGAGTTCTCGCTTACGAAACAAAATTGTCCGACGGGTCGTCCCACGGGCTTGGCGGCAACGTTGGTCCGAGGTTCGTTTTGCCGTTATTCAATGTGGAGAGATTGTCAGACGGGTCGTCCCACGGGCTTGGCGGCAAGGTTGGTCCGAGATTCGTTTTGCCGTTATTCAATGTGGAGAGATTGTCGGACGGATCGTCCCACGGGCTCGGCGGCAATGTTGGTCCGAGGTTCGTCTTGCCAGTGTTCAATGAAGTGAGATTGTCGGACGGATCGTCCCACGGGCTTGGTGGCAATGTTGGTCCGAGGTTCGTCTTGCCATTATTCAATGAAGCGAGATTGTCAGAAGGATCGTCCCACGGGCTCGGCGGCAGGGTCGGTCCGAGGTTTGTTTGATCGCCATCGGCCGCGAGCATCGCGGACGCGAGCGCCATGCGCGGGCTCATAGTTGGCGTGGAAGCGCTGAGATTCACAATCGAGGCAGCTACGAACAGCACCGCGGTAACCGCGAAAAACTTCTTGGTTTCATATATCTTTGTCATGGCAATGGGTTTCCTGATTCTTATTTTTTCTTTTGGCGGTTCTTACTTCTGGTGCACATTCATGGCGAGCGTGGGGACGCCTGCCGCTCAGGTGAACTGATTCCGCGTGGGTCCATCTGAGGAACGCGCAGATGGATTGCGCTCACCATGGCGGTATCGGGGTTCTGTGTGGCGTGCGCAAAGATGGTCGCGATCGCGAACACCAGCGTTGCCGCAGCGAATACTTTCTTGCTTTCAAACATTTTTGACATGTCGATTTCAATCCTTGAGTTAGGGTTATTACCTACCGCTGCTGAGCACCTATCTTAGTACAGACAGTACGAAGGGTCATAGAGGTGTTTGAAGTTTAAGACGGTTTCCCTCTAAGGAGAATAAGTATGTTTGGTTAGTTAAAGGTGTAGAAACACCTTAGAGGGTACTGCTAAGGTGACTACTTTCTTCCGGTTAGAAAACCGCGAAAAAGGGGGCTATTCTCGGTTTTGGAAGAAGGGGGTTTGCTCTAAGGTGCTGTCGGCGTAGCGGGAGCGCTGGCCGCGGGTGTGACGTCCAGGCCAGTCGAGCCGCATGTCGTTGCATACGTCATCGAGCATCTCGGAGGTAGCTACTTTTGAGGCGTCGGCAAACGCGTTGAGCAACAAATTGTCGCACATCGCATTGATTACACGGGGGATCCCTTGTGAACGCCGGTGTATCTCCGACATCAATTCGGGACTGAAGACCGTTTGGTCCGCGAGGCCCGCCTTAGCAAAGCGGGTTTCGATATAACGGGTGGTATCGGCCTCGCTAAAGGCCGAAAGGTTAAAGCGAAGAACGATGCGCTGCTTGAGCTGGCGGAGATTCGGCGCATCCAACTTTCGTTCTAGTTCGGGTTGGCCGGCGAGAATGATCTGCAGCAACTTGCCCCGGCGATTTTCCAGGTTCCCCAGGAGGCGAATTTCTTCCAGGACCTCCCATTCCAGGTTCTGAGCCTCATCCACGATGAGAACGCCGGTGCTCCCCTTATCCACTTGGGAGAGCAACATCTCGTTCAGCGCGTGCAGCACTTCGGGCTTCGAGCGGTGATTGCATTGAAGATCGAAGTCGTAGGCCAGCATTTCAAAAAACTGATCGCTGGTGATGCGGGAGTTGAATAGAAATGCGAATTCGACTCGTTGCTCGTAGAGATAGTCGCGAAGACATTCGAGCATCGTTGTCTTGCCGGTGCCCACCTCGCCTGTCAGGACAATAAAGCCCTTCCTCGACTGCACTCCATATACCAAATTGGAGATGGCTTCCTCGTGCTGTTCGCTGCGGTACAGGAAGGCTGGGTCGGGGCTAAGGCTGAATGGATCGGCTTTAAAACCGAAGAAGGCCTTATAGACGCTCGTCGCTTCTCTCACTAACCGTTGATTGTACTACACTTCGAAAACGGCCCAACCAGGAAGGGCCGAAGGTTGGTTTTGCAGGTACAACACACGGCGTGTTTTGGGGAACGGAAGGCCCGTGCGAATGGCCCTGGAATAATAGGGTAACTCTCTTAGGAGCTTGCGGTATTCCGCGTCTTCCGTGTCGAGAAACGCTGTTTTGCCGAGGAATCCGCCACCCCATCCGAGGTTCAACAGACATGCGCTACCGTCCTGCTTTACTTCGGCGAGTTTCGCTTCGAGCCCATCCAAACTTTCCTTTACTCGCGTGAGTCCTGCGTGCTCGGCGTATTGTTTCTGTAACTGGAGAAGCTGCGCCGCATATTGATTGGCGCACTGCAGGATGTAGGAAACTCCGGTGGATTCGCGCCAGTGTAACTGCTTGGCGATCTCGGGCCGCTTAAGAAACGAATTCTCGTGAAACTCACCGGTAAATTCGGTACCGGAAACGGCCATCTCGGCGAAGGTAGCAGCGGGTTTCCATCCGAGTTCGAACTTGCCGGGAACTTTCGACTGCAACGCGGCTACACGTAGCAGATAGATCTTGAAGGAACTGACCGGGGTGATGGCGGAATCCGCTGCGGAAATCACGCGCATCGGATCTGTCGCGGACGATCCCATAGTCATCAGTTCGGCTGCTTCGCCTGGTTTGCGCAACGGGCGTTCACCTGTCATGCGGGCGCCGATTTCGCGAACCACTCCGGGGTTCCAACGCGTGAATGAGACCGCGGTGCGCAAGGCGCCTTTCACAGCCGACGCCGGTAAATAGGCGCCCTTGGGGCCAGCGCAAAACGTGGGGATGTGTAGATGCTCGGCGTATGATTGTTCCCAAACGGCCGTGGAACTGGCGTGCTCAAACGGAATGCGGCGGCCGGCGAAGTTCTGCGCGAAGCCGCCCCAGGACGCGAAGTCGAGTTTCTCGGCCTTGCGAAGTTGGCCGAGGTAGCCTTCGAGCCTGGGACCTTTAGCTAGCAGGCGGAAGATGCGTTTTTGGTCGAGTACGTTGACCTGATCTTTCCAGACCATGTAGTCGATGGGCGATAGTTTTTGTCCATCGCCTACTAATAGCGGCGTCAGGACTGTGAGGCGGTAGTTCATGCCGCGCCTCCTTCGGGATTTTCCGGACCCGGTTCTGGCTTTTCGGGTTCTGGCTCCGGCTCGTATTCGATGGCAGCTGGTTCCAGTTCGGAAGATGGTAATTCCGCTGGTGGGACCTTGGTGGCGATGGGTTCGGGTTTGATGCTTACGGGCGCCGGCTCGATGTTTGCGGGCTGGGGCTCGATGGGACTTGGTTCGGATTCGATTGCCGCTGGTTCTAATTCGGAAGAAGGGATCTCCATCGTAGGGATCTCAGCGATAGGTTCGGGCTCGAAACGCTTGCTTACGCGCGCGGCTCGGATGTCTGCCGGCGGAGGTTCGAGGGGATTTGGTTCGGATTCGATGGTGCGGGGTGGCTCCTCTGCGGGGACCTCGGTGGCGATGGGTTCGGGTTCGATGCTTGCCGGCAGCGAATCTACAGGACTCGGTTCGTACTCGAAAGACGCCGGTGGCGGCTCGGACGGCGGCTCCTCAGTCACGGGCTCGGGCGGCTTTTGTTCAGCAGCGGGTTCGATTACGTATTCGACTACTGGCTCGGCAACACGGGGCTTCTCGGGAGAGGTTCCCTTCCAGGGGATGGCGATGGCCAATGCGAAACCGGAACGATAAACGGGATGCGGAAAACCTTCCGGGCGCCACGTTTCTGGCTGCGCCGTTCGGAGGCGAATCGGCGAAAATCACCGACCCTTCTTCCACCATTCGAAGCAACTGCTTTTCATCGCCCCATCTGGCGGCGCTCTCAATGCGTCCACCTCGCGTGATGAGGGAATAATTCCCACGCTTCCAATCGACTTGATCGCCGGCGGCCGGAGTATAAACGGACAGCAGCCAGTAGGCAGCAGCATCGGCGGCGGCGGCAATGTTCAAACCAAGATCGGAGAGTGTGCGAAATTCGGGTTGAGCCGACCGGCCCCAACCGCGCGAGCGCTCGCCACCCACTCCAGTGTCGGCGAGCAGCCGGAACGCCGCTTTCAGGGGCTCGCTCCATTCCGCTTCACTGGCCGCATCGGCAAACATCGCCATCGACCATAGCCCGGCGCCTTCGGCGAACTCGAGGCAAGCGGTGGAATGCAATTCCAATTTGCCTTGCTCGGCGCGATCGACGGCGGCTGAAGTTCGTACTGTAACGCGAAACGGGCTTGACGGAGCAAGGTTTTTCTCAACCGGCAGAAGACATTCGCTCTCGGGGTCAACGATCCAGCGGTCGTCGTCGAGCGGCTTATCTCTGAGGAGCGTGGCAATGGCCGAGACCGGTACAAATCGCGCGCCCTTCCATCGAACTTTTGTGGAAACGGCAGGCGGCCAGGTACCGCGCGGCGGTGTCACCATTAACATCTCGCCGAGATACGGAAAGCAGGAACTGAGCCGCACGGCGGGAGTGGCGGCGGTGGCCGTGGCCGACAACCACTCGTCCAGTTTGCCCAATTGCAACATGGCGTGCGTCAGGCCGGAATAGAGCGAATCGCTATGGAAGATACGGTCCACGCGGTCGCGCGCACCCGACGAGGGGCCGAAGCGCCAGGGCCCGGCGGGCCGCAGGCGAATAATGAAGCCTGAGCTCATGATTTATGCAGACAGCTTCGAAGCGAACTCCGCGCCCTGGATAGAAGGCTGCAACACACCAAGATCCGGACCGGCGGCGATTTCACTTTCTGCGCCGCCACTAGAATAGAAGCCGTGCCCGCGCCAGGTGAGCTTCAGATCGGAGAATCGGACGCGCCCACTGCCGCGCGATCCGCCGCCGCCGAGGCTATCGTCTTCCATCAGCCGCAATCCTTCGACGACTCGGGAGAACAACTCTTTATCCTCTTCGCAGAGAACATCCATTACGAGGCGAATCTGGAAACGCGCGCCGGCCGGGACACGTTCGAGCGTCCGCGGATTGGCTTGCGATGTGATCCGATCGACCGCATTTTCGCTCTTTACTTCGGTCAACTCGTCGTCCAGGTTCTCGCGCATTTGCGGCGTGATGCTGTCCGCATCGAGCGGCGCATCGTACACTGTGAGCCGCGCCGGCGTGGCTGTGGCCGACTCCGAGGCGTCACCGGAAACGCGCTCTACGCGCCCGGGATTGCGGCCGAACAGGATGCAAATATCATCGTCCGGGCGATCGCTCTGATGGATGCGAACTTCCTGGCCCTTCCGCTTAGAAAGGTAAACCAGTTCCGACGCGGTGACCAGACCATTCGATTGCTCAAGGAGCGAGCGCAATTTGCCGCGCAACGAACTTCCGGGTACATAGGGACGTCCGAAGGCGTCCTTGACGACGGGGTTATCCGCTCCGCCGATTTCCAGCGATCCTTTTCCCGCCCCAATGTGGAGTCCGGTTTCGCAATGCAGCGTGCCCTGGAGAACTAACTTTCCAATCAGTTTCAACTGCGTCTTAGAGGTATGCGAACTCATGCTCTTCCTTCTATTCGTTATAGGCGACGATCGCTTCAAAGAGATCGCGGAACCGCTCGTAGCCGCGCGCGTCGTTCTTGCGTGTGACCTGGAGCAAAAGCTTTTCCAGCATATCCAAGCTACGCAGCGAATGGCGTGCGATGGTGTAGGCAAGGCGCGCGCGGAGCATCACAAATTCATGCTGCCGGTCGGCTTCCGGCGGTGCGGCAGGCGCGGCGCACAGCGTTGTAGAAGCGGCGCAACTGGCTCTTTGTTCCTGAATCCATGTCGCGCATGCGGCTGACGACGGAATGCGCTGCGTTGTCGAGATACAGGCTATCGGAGATGAGCTTTTCCAGATCGATTTCCGGTGGAGCGAATGGACCGCCTCGATCTCCACGGCGATCGTCGCCACGCCGGTCATCCCCGCGCCGGCCTTCGCCGCCACGGCCGCCCTCGCGATCGGGGCCTCGCCCTCCGCCTCCACCTGGACCACCGCCACCGGGACCGCCACCGCCAGGACCACCGCGCTGCGGGTTATTGGGCCGGCCTTCGCGCGGTCCGCGGCCTTCCGGCTTCTTGTCGTCGGCTTTCCGTTCTTCGGGTTTCTTTTCGGCTGGTTTTTCCTGCTGTTCCGTCTCTGCCATAATCAAGCCTCGGTTTCCAATCTTGCCCACTCCAACGCTACACGACCTGCCGGGCGTAGTCTAATCTGTGCCGCTCTTCGCCCGGTAAACTCCGAAATCAGTTCGGTGCGGAGACGCTCAAATTCCTGATTCTTCGCGCGGCCGGTAAACGGCGTCTCGATCACCAGATTCAGCCGGCGATGGAAGCGCCAGGGTTTTTCGACGCGCAGATTACGCGCGCGCACTGTGGTGCTTTGCTTCGTCATCGGCGAAGAATCGCGATAAAAACTGGCCAGTTCGTATAGAAATTGCGGCGGGCAATTGAACTCACTCACCATGCGAGCCATGGTGTCTTTGGTGTCCGATGAGTCGCCGACCTGTTTCCATTCGAGCGTACGGCCTAACAGCCAGATGCAATCCTTGCCGGACGATTTTGCCATTTCCAGCCGCTGCCCCGCTTCTTCAAACGCGGTGGCCAACGGTTCGTCCTCGCCGCGGGCCAGGACCATCGCCATGGAGATGGTCTTACCTTCGGGGCCGGGGAAATCTTTCAAATTGTTTTCGGCGAAACGAACGAAGAGCCTTTGGACCTCGCGTGCGAGTGCGATCAGGGTGTCCCAAGCTCCGTATACGGCGAAATCGTCGCCGCCCGAAAAAAGGAGCGTCACTTTTCGCCAGAATTCCGGCAGCGAGCACAAGACTTCCAATTCGCCGGCGAAAAATTGTTTGTACATGACGGAAAGCTGGATGTGTTCTTCGATGCTCTGCGCGCGGCGTAGGCGAACACCAAAATTATCCACGTCTCCGCGTAGCACGCCCCAGAGCGGGCGGCCTTTGGAGCGGGCTCCGAGCGTTGCCGGAGTGGCGACGGACATCCCGTCGTCGCTCAGCGCGTAGTGGCGGGCGAACGGGATCCCGTCCTGCAAGGCCGAGAGGCTCCAAGTGTGCTTGCCTTCGCCTACCTGAACCACGCCGGGACGTTCGGGCGACCATCCGACCACTTGTGTCTCGCGCAGCCGCGTTCCCAGCTCGGTTCCAAAATATTCCGCGGCTTCCGAGGACGAGGATTCGTCCGGGAAGAACGGCTCGAACAACGCCGCTCCGCTTTGTGCAGGCGCGCCGAGTTGGCTCTGCATCGCGTCGTTCAGACGCTTGCGAACCACGCTCCAATCGCCAAGATTTTCAGTGGAAACCCAGAGCAATTTCAGCAGGCCGCCGCTCAGTTGGTCAATTTGATTGGCGCTGCGCGCGAGGAATTCATCGGCTTGGGTGCGAAATTCAATGGGCAGTACGACCAGAAATTGTCCAGCGCCACTGGCGCCGAGCAGAATCTTGGCGAGTCCGAGTTCGGCCAGGAGAGCGCGCGGAAGCACTTCGCTCAACAGCGATACCCAGTGCGAACGCCCGTCGAAGTCGGTGGACGACCCGAGCAGGAACTCATCAATACCGTGGATTTTTCCTTGCAGGAAGATCTGAACAGACATCAGGAAACTTGAAGTCTACCATGAAGTAGTCCGGCCGTGATGCGGCATAATCGACGAGAGGCAAAGTGTTGACCGATCTGCGAATACCGGCTGTTGAAGAAGATGTATCCCGGAGACCCCGGGCAAGTACATGACCGGAGCGGTCTACGAGGGCAAATCGAAAGTCCGGGTGCTGCTTGGCGATGCGCTGTTGGAGCGAATCAAAGACCGGGTTGTGATCGACTTCGGATGCGGCGAGGGCGACGAGGCTTTGGACCTGGCGCGGAATGGCGCCGCGGAAGGTGATCGGCATCGATATTCAGGAACGTTTTTTGGAGCGCGCGCGGCATGGTTGCGGCGAAGGCGGGATTGAGTTCGGTCTGCGAGTTTGTGCGCACGACGGACGAGAAGGCCGGCATTATTGTGTCGATCGATGCGTTCGAGCATTTCGACGATCCGGCGGCGATTCTCGACACCATGGACGGATTACTGTCGCCGGGGGGCGAGATTATTGTTTGTTTTGGACCGACGTGGTATCACCCTCTTGGCGGGCATTTGTTTTCCGTTTTCCCTTGGGCTCATTTGGTGTTTACGGAGAAGGCGCTGGTCCGGTGGCGGTCGGATTTCAAGACCGACGGGGCTACGCGATTCAATGAAGTCGCGGGTGGGTTGAATCAGATGACGGTTGGACGGTTCGAAAAAATCGTGGCGGGGAGTGCGTTTCAGTTCGCATCGTTTGAGTTGGTGCCGATTCGAAAACTGGCTCCTGTACACAACCGGCTGACGCGCGAATTTACCAGTGCGCTGGTGCGGTGCCGGTTGATTCGAAAGCCTCCGGCGGTCATCACTGGCCGCCGGAGGCTCAAATCCGCGCTCTGTTTACCGTTTACTCCCGGGCAGGATCAATTGAACTGGAACAGATCGAATAGATCGCTAATCGCCGGGCTGTTCGTCGGGACGTACGGGTTGCTCGTACCGACGTGGGGTTGGGCAGGTTATCCCGGCTGCGCGCCGTTGATCGGACTGAGGCTCCAGTTGCGTTCGATGAACTTCAGGATCGAAACGTGGTCCGCATACGTATGCGAAATGTGGCCAGGCTTGGTGTACGGCGAAACTACGATCAAGGGGATGCGCGTGCCGTCCCCGAAGAAATCCAGCGGCTGCACATATCCGGAATCGTAATAACCGCCGCCTTCATCCGTCGTGACGAAGATTGCGGTGCTGCTCCACAGATCCGGTTTCGCCTTCACAGCATCCACGATCTTTGTCACGAATCCTTCATAGAGATTCCATTTCGAAGAGGCTGGGTGGCCATCCACCCAACCGCTGGGCTTCACGAACGACACCGCAGGCAACTTGCCGTTTTGGATGTCCTTGTAAAGGTCGTCGGTGTCCGTGATGTGCGCCGTGCGCACGGCGTCGTTGGTCATGATCTGCTTCTGGTACTGGAATGGGTTGCAGATGTTGCAGTACTGGTCGCTCTGCGGGCCAACCTTTCCGTAGTTGAGCTGATACTTATCGGTCAGATACCGGTCCCACTGATCGTTGTAACTCTTCCACGAAACGTTGTTCTGCGAGCAGGACATCCGCGATGCTCGCGCTGGGTCGTTCCGGGAATCGTGAACGGCGTATTGTGCGAATTCGTGGTCGGTGTAGGCGTCGCTGCCATCGCCGAAGTAACCGGGGTTGTAGTTATTCAGCAAGTAGTAGTGACCGGTGTCGCAGTTCGGTTTGATCGCCGGAGTCAGCGAGCTCAGATACGTCACGATCTGGGCCAACACCTGGTTGCGACGAATCCGAGCAGTTGATATAGCTTCCGCCGCCGTATACTCCCATGGAGGCGCCATTGTTGCCGAATCCGCCGTAACCGTCCTGGGTCCACCAGTTATTCGTTCCGGCGACCGGATTTGGATTCTCAATTTCGTCCACCGGACCGCCTGCTGAAGTCATCTGGTTGTGCGGAGGTACAAGGGGGTTGCCGTTCTCGTCGCTGAACCAGATAGCATCGCCAAATCACAGCATGATACTGTTCGCGCCGGTTCCACCCATGGCCGGCTGGTGGTAGTTATCGCTCATCGCATAGTTGTCGGCGAGTTACTTGGAATACGGTGCATCGCCCTGCTGCATGTTGTAAAAGCCCATGGAGGTTGCGCCCTCACCAGTGGTGGTCTTAGCCAGGCGCATAATCCGTGCTGAAGTTAGCCGGCTTGCGCCTTCCCGTTCACGTTAGAGCCGACGGTCACCTCGGTCCAGGCGAAGAGATCCGCCAGGCAGCCGCTGGGATTCGCAGTTGTGGCGTAGCTGGCGTTACAGTCCATCTTGCTGCCACATCTGGTAGAAACGGTGCACCGGGCTATTCGCGTACGAATCATAGGGAAACGATCGTGGAGTTGGTGAGCTGGAAAGGGCCCGGTAAAAGGCTGGAGTAGGGCGCCGAACCGATGCACGCCGCTGATGCGGGTGTCGGGAACCGAGCCCGATCAGGCCGGTGCCTCCGGTCAACAGGAATTGATAGTAGTTGATCGGACTTTTGGACAACCCGTCTTCAGACGACATAGCGTCACCCATGTTGCACATGCCATTGTCCGTGCAAACGTTTGTCGGTCCTCCGTTCAGCGGTGCGGGGAGAACGGGATAAAGGGCTTTTCCTGTTGTTGGGCTAAGCTGGTACACAGTGCTGCCCGTGATGTCGGCGGAATTCTGGTGCGCCAGCGCGTAGTTCGGACCCTTTGTTCCGTTTCCGTTGATAATCCCCTCTGAGAGGAGATTGTTTACGCTCTCGCCCGCCTTTGGTATGTAGGTTGCAAAAATATGATCGAAGGTCCGGTTTTCTCCCACGATAATGATGACGTGCTTGATGGGGGTAGTTGTATGAATGTCGTCCGCCCTGGCGCTTTGCACAAAGGGCCCAAAAACAATCTGCATCATTGCGGCGGACGCAAGGATTACACGTGCTCCGTGCAGGACCTTGGCCGCTGATTTATTAGAAGTCATGCTCTCGTTTCTCCTTTTCCTATCACTAAGAATTGGGGTCAAAAAATGATAGCGCGCAATGCGTTAAAGGAGTGTGAGCATGCGGTTAATTCGGGCATTGTGACCGCGGCATGGAGTTTTCCACTTCATTTCGTGAGCCTGACCGCCGTTCATGAACCAAGGTTTGACTTTGATCCTGCCTATTTGAATGAGCTGGATATGAGCTCAAATAGAAATGAACCTCAGGTCGCTTAATGAATTCATTTCTTTGAATTCAGCGGGCGGGCAAGATGACGTTTCGCCCCTCGCTGCGGTAAAAGATGCGGCACGGTTCGGCTGACCTTGTTGTTCACGGCGACAAGTGAACCTCCCGATTTGAAGGCCGGTGCGGTGCCGGTTGACGAGGAAAGTTGGATAGTGCATCTTTGAGTCGTCGACGTAAATATATCTGTTGACAATATATTTGCATCAGGTCTATATTCATCAGATAGAGATGTCTGCGACCAACGATCCTACGAATTCGCATCCAGTTCCGCTCCAACCGGCAACCTTCCATATTCTGCTCGCCCTGGCCGATCAGGACCGTCACGGATACGCGATCATGCGCGATGTTGCCGCGCGCACTGGCGGAAAATTCAAGTTCAATCCTGGAACGCTATACACCAATATCAAGCGGCTGATGCTGGACGGATGGATTGTGGAAAGCGAGGAGCGTCCGGAACCTGAAGAGGACGACGAGCGCCGCCGCTACTACCGAATCACGCCACAGGGAAGGGCTGCGGCCGAGGCTGAGTTGAGGCGTCTGCAGGAAATTGTGGCCGATGCCGCTGCTGTGTTGTTCGCCAAGGGCTGATCGCGATGAGCAGTTGGCTGGAACGTGCTTACCGCAAATTGCTGGCAGCCTTTCCGGAGGAATTTCGCAGCGACTATGAAACGGAAATGGCGCAGTTGTTCCGTGACCGGTACCGCGAAGAGGCGGGCGTGGGCCGGCTGCGCTTTGGATTATCGGCGGTGGGAGACGTGGCGTTCTACGCCAGCAGGGAGCATTGGCAAATTATGCTAAAGGACTTTCGGCAGAGCATTCGGCGGTTTTGCGCTAAACCCGGATTCGCAATTCTTGGCGTGGTCTCGTTGGGGCTGGGTATCGGCTTGAACGCGTCCTTGTTCAGCGTGATCTACACTATGATCCTGTCGCCGTTTCCTTACAAAAATGCCGACAGGCTGGTGATGATGTTTACGTCGCATGATCATCAAGGTCGCGGCGGTCTGAGCGGGGCGGACCTGCTGGACTGGCAGCGTTCGGCGAAATCGTTCGAGAACCTGGCACTCTTTACGGGCATGGTCCGATTTACGATGACCGGTCTGGGGCGTGCCGAACGGATTACAGCGCAAGCGGTGACGCCGGAGCTCTTTCCCATTCTCGGAGTGCAGGCTGTGGTTGGCCGGGTGTTCCGGTACGACGACCTGACCGGGCAAGGCGGATTCGCGGTGATCAGCCATGGATTCTGGCTGCGGCGCTTCGGCGGCGATCCTGCCGTTCTGGGTAAGTTGATGCGGATCGACGGCGAACCACGCGTAATTGTAGGCATAATGCCGCAGGGCTTCCGGGTGCTGCCATTCCAGGAAGAAATCGACGTCTGGCATTCCATCGATTTGAAGAATCCTGTGTGGGCAGACCGGGATCATGTAGGCCGCTGGTTGATGGGAATGGGCAAGCTGAAGCCGGGAGTGTCCCGGATGCAGGCGCAAGAGGAGATGGACGGCATCGCGGCCGGCCTGGAACAGCAGTACCCGAAGACGAATCTGAAAGTCGGCGTGCGAGTCGAGAAGCCAAGCGCCACCATGTCGGATTTTATGGGCGCAGAAGCCTACCCGCTGATGGGGGCGGTCGTATTTGTGCTGATGATTGCTTGCGCCAATGTCACCAATCTATTGCTGGCGAACGTATCGACGCGCCGGCGGGAGTTGTCTGTTCGCGTAGCGATCGGCGCAACTCGTGGCCGGATTCTGCGCGAGATGCTTGCCGACGGTCTTGTGCTGTCTCTACCGGGGGCGGCGCTGGGCATTGGCGTGGCCTATCTGAGTCTCCGGATGTTCAACGGCTATATACGGTCCGAGGCAACCGCGGAACTGAACGCGCCTCTCCTTCTCAGTTTGTGCGCGATGGGAGTGTTCACCGGGGTGGTCGTTGCGCTAATTCCGGGATGGCAGGCGGCACGAACAGACATAAACGAAGCTCTCAAGGATGGTTCACGGGGTACGGACGGCGGCGGCGGGACCGGATTTCGCGGTGTGCTGATTGTGGCAGAAGTCGCTCTGGCGCTGATTCTGCTGGTGGGCGCCGGGTTGATGATCCGCACGGCACGCAGTTTCGCCGCGCTCGATCCGGGATTCGATCCGTCGCATGTGACGATGATGCGCTTCGATCTTTCGGGTCCGCGATACACACGCGCCGCGCCTGATCGTCCGCCGAACATCCGATATGTGGATCCGCACGTGGACCAGTTTATAGAGCAGGTAACAGCCCAGGTAAGACAACTGCCGGGAGTGGAGTCGGCGGGAATGGCCGCCCGCGCGCCCCGGGGGCAATTTGAGATTGGGACGTTACAATTCGATATTCTGCGCCACGCGGCAGCCGCGGGCGAACTGCCTGCGGCCTTGGTCAACGCGGCGACGGCGGACTTCCTCTCCACACTGCGGATTCCCGTGCTGCGCGGCCGCGGGTTGACAGAACGGGATCACGAGAAGGCCCCTTGGGTGGTTGTCATCAATGAAGCGATGGCGAAGCGGTTCTGGCCGAAGGAGAACCCGTTGGGACAGTTCATCCAGTTGCATACCTTCGAAGGTGAGCAGCCACGGGAAATTGTGGGCATCGCGAGGGACGTCCCGCAGTTTACTGGGGAGGCCACGATGCCCGAGGTCTATACGTCGTATTTCCAGCATCCACGTATATATCCCGGCCGTCACCAGGCCATGCGGTCCCACCCGCAGTTGGTAGTTCGTTCGACGGAGAACTCCAGCAGGGTCGCCGAGCAGGTACGCGGCGTAGTGGAGAAATTCGACGTCGATCAAACGGTATTGGACGCGATCTCCATGCCGGAGGCGGTGCGAAAATCGGGCGGTGTGCAGGATTTGTACTTGTGGTCGCTCGGGATGTTCGCGGCCCTGGCTTTGTTACTGGCGGCAATCGGAATCTACGGTCTGATGAGCTATACGGTGTCGAGCCGCGCGCATGAGATGGGTATCCGAATGACGCTGGGTGCAGACCAAAAGCAAATCTTGTGGCTGGCAATGGCTCAGGGGATGCGACTGGCCGTGGCCGGACTGGCTGTTGGAATCGGCGGCGCGCTGGCGGCCGCGCGGCTCATCGAGCGATTTCTGTTCGGCGTCAAACCGCTTGACCCGCTTACGTATGCGGCCGTTACCGGCATTCTCGCCGGCGTTGCCTTGTTCGCGTGCTATGTACCGGCGCGGCGGATGTTGTGGCTGGATCCGTCGCTTGCTTTGCGTAGAGAATAGCCTTTCTTCCGGGTGGGCCGGCAAGAAAAGGTCAACTATTGAGTTCCGCTATCGCGGCTTGCAGCTTCTGCTGAATCTCCAGCATGTGGCCGTCATCCCGATATGGTCTGCGCGGCCAGAAGAAACCTTTCATCCCATCGCCCTTGGTGCGGGGAATCACGTGGATGTGGAGATGCGGCACGGTTTGGCTGATCCTGTTATTCACGGCGACAAATGAACCACCGGATTGAAGGCCTTTTTCCACGGCGCGGCAGATGAGTTGCGTCGTGGAAAAGAGGGGCGCGAGCAGGTCATGCGGCAGGTCCATCATGGTCTGGTAGTGGACCTTCGGACTGATGAGGCAATGGCCGGCGAAAACCGGTCCGGCGTCTAGAAACACTATCGTCCGGTCGTCTTCGTAAATTTTGTAGGTCTTCAACTCACCGGCGATGATTTTGCAGAAGACGCAGTCGGTTGACATCTTGATATGCTAACTCCGATTATGAACCGGCGCACATTTTTGAAAACAACTTCGATGGGCCTCGCGGGAGCGCTCGCGGGCGGGAAACTGATGCACGCGGCTCTACCTAAAATGAAGATCACGCGTGTCCGATTTTATGAGACACCGATCTCCCGGCCGCATTTCAATCAGAGCTTTCACATCGTGACAGTAGAGACCGATCAAGGAATTACGGGGATCGGAGAAGGAGGTTCGCGCGACACCATCCGGCAGTGTGCGGAGATGGTGATCGGCGAAGATCCGTCGAGGATCGACTACTGCTTTCAGCTCATGACGCGGGGGCGTTTCTATCCTCCAGGGCGCGAGATTCAGGATGCGGTCGGCGCTGTCGATATGGCGCTTTGGGACATTAAGGGAAAGGCTTTGGGCGTGCCTGTGTGGCAACTGCTGGGCGGGAAATCGCGCGACCATGTGGAGTGTTATTCGACGGGATTTCCGAGCAAGGGCAGCCTTAAGGAAACGGCTCGCGCGTGCGTGGAATTTGGCTATCGCGCTTTCCGTACTTCGGTGAGCGAGCCACATGGAGGCGGCGCGTTCAATTCTCATCAGATGGTCCGCAAGACTTATGAGGACTGCGTACAGATTCGGGAAGGCGTCGGCAAGGACGGCGATTGGGCTATCGACTATCACACGCGGCTCGACCTCTCGGACGCAGTCCGCATGTCGACGCTGCTGGAGCCGTTGGAGCCATATTTCTGCGAGGATATGGTGCGCTCGGAGGACCCGGACATCTACAAGAAACTCCGCACGATGGTGAAGGTTCCCATCGCCGTCGGGGAGCATTATGGAACTCGCTGGGACACGCGGGACCTAATTGAGAATCAACTCATCGATTACTCGCGCGTGACCATTCCGAACGTCGGAGGAATCAGCGAATATGCGAAGATCGCCTCACTTGCGGAAACGCATTTCGTCGGTCTGACGCCACATTTCACCGGGCCGGTGGCGGAGGCTTCTCTCGTCCACGTGATCACGGCGTTCTCGGGTCCGGCCATGATGGAAATGACGGCGATCGGCGGCAATTACAAGGACCAGATGCAGCACCTGCCGGAGTGCTACGACTTCAGGGCCGGGAAGCTGTACGCGAACGATCGGCCGGGTTTGGGTGTCACGTTTGACGCAACGAAGGTTCCGCTGGCCGCGGAGTTCACCACGCGCAACCAGCCTATTCCCATGCTTCGGCGTCCGGACGGATCGTTTACGAACTGGTAGGTGAAGCGGGGAACTCACGCGCCGGGTTGTCGACCCAGACGCGTGAGTTTTGCGTGCGGAGGAATGTGACTACTGCATGAGGCGGGCTAAGGGTTAGAGACTGAGATGAAAGCTGCTTGCGACTGAGCGGTACCGATTGTGGCCGACACCGGTACATCCGTGTTGGTTCCAGTAGCGCCGAGTGTAATGCCGGTTGGCACAACAACGTTCAGTTGGTAAAGACCGGGCGCAACCAGTCCGGCGAAGGTTACCGTCGCGGGTTGTCCGCCAATGGTCACGGGCGGCTTCGTTACGAGTGGCAGGGCCGGGCTGATTGTCGTTCCGTTTGGAGCGGCTGGATTAGTGGGTCCGAAACCGTTTCCATACAGAACGATCGTCTCCCCCACTTTGAACGGAGTCGTGGTCGCTCCGGTAATCAGGCTCGGCGGACCACCAAGTGAGTTGTTGGCATGCGTAGCGGCGATGTACTGATTCTTAGTCGTCGCATTCGTGCCGAGAATGAAGAACGAGGGCGCGGTGGATACCAGCGTCGCGTTGATGGTCGCGCTGGTCAGGCCGTTGTTGGTCGTCTGAATTTGGACCGGACCCGCGGGAATATCGCCGGGAACCAGGATGTTGATCTGCGAAGGGCTGATGTAACTGACATAAGCAGATTCGCCATTGATCTTCACGTTCACGCCGTCCAATGTCGTGGGAAGTTTGGTCCCGGAGAAATCGGCCGTTTGCCAACTCCGGGTCGTTGCCGCGAGGCCGGCGCCCTTGATAGTCACCCAACTGTTGGGCGCGAGGGTTCCGGTAAAGCTTGCTCCATTGGTGACCGCGCTGGTCTGGAACGAAGGTGCGGCTTGGATACTGCCGAGCAGTCCGTGCGACTCAACGGGCTGACCGTTTCCTGAAATGCCCGCCGTAAAATAGAGGGTCCCGGCGTCGCCACCACGGCCGCCGTTACCGAAGTTAATCGACCAAATCCCGGGAATGGAGATCGGAACTCCGTTTGGAAAAACAATAGTGGGGGCAGCGGTAGTATTCAGCGTCCCGACGAGGGCCCCGGTGGTTAGATTAAACGAGTGAATTGTACCGTCGCCGAAGTTGGAAACCAGCAGCGTGCCCGCGGCGTCGCCGAAAGTTGCCGGAGCAATTGCCATGCCCCACGGCGAATTCAGTGGGCCGGCTGCGATCAGGTTGCTGCCTACGAGAGTCCCCGCCATATCGAATACCGCCACGTAGCCGTTACCTGGGCCCGACACGTCGTCTTTTTTGGCGCTGTCTTGCTTGGCATACGACACATACAACTTGCCGCCCATGTTTTGGATATTGAACGGGGCGAAGCCGGCCGGCACGGTTGGATTGGTAAAGGCGCCGGTTGTCGAAACCGGAGCCAAAGTGCCGTCCCAGACGTCTATCTTCCCGCTATTGAAGTTGGCCGCATACAGCATGGGCGCGGTCGTGGTACCTCCGATAGTGCAGCCCTTGTAGACGGCTCCCGTTTTAGAATTGTCGACCATTATTTTCGCATTCGTTGGGTCGACGGACGAGTTCCAGCCCGATATTGTGCCGTCTTCCGTACAAAAGATGAAGCTCGCTGGTTTACCGGCGGCGACATTGAAGGAAGGCGACGCGCTATTGACCAGCACACCGGTAACCGGTCCCGGAGTTGTTGCTCCGCCCGCGGCAGGTACGGTCACTATCAGGGCTGTGGCGGTTCCGGTGCCGTCGTACAGGGTTGACGTCCCGGTGCCGTTGTTGCCGATCCAGAACGGGCTTGTTC
Organism: Bryobacterales bacterium; assembly: GCA_963813145.1. Classification (GTDB taxonomy): domain Bacteria; phylum Acidobacteriota; class Terriglobia; order Bryobacterales; family Bryobacteraceae; genus Palsa-187. The sequence continues at coordinate 1,186,649 of CAWEXX010000003.1, read as the reverse complement.
CGCTGAAGCCGTTGCCCCAGGGATTCACCAGGTTCTTGTCGACATGGTCCGCGATGCCCGGCAGGTCGGAAACAAGATTGTGGACGAGATAGGTATTGGCGGCGGGTAGAGGGGCCGCGATTGCTGCGAGCAGCATGCCTGATAGTACCCAGGCTCTGAAACCAGTATGATCTGTCATGTGGAGGTTCACCTGTTCATAGATGAGCTTCCGCAGATATAGTTATCAAATTGCTTGTAAAACAATTGCTAATAAATTGTGAACTGTAACAGAACGGACTAAAACTGACTACACGATTTGCTTGATCACTTCGCCGTGAATTTCGGTGAGGCGCTCGCGCCGTCCCTGGTGCATGAAACTGAGCGCGTCCTGACTTAGACCGAGTTGATTCAGAATCGTCGTGTGGACGTCGCGGATGTGGCACGGGCTCTCAACCGCTCTCAATCCGATCGCATCGGTGGCTCCAACGACCTGGCCGCCCTTGATGCCGCCGCCGGCCATCCACATGGTGAAACCGAGGTTGTGATGGTCGCGGCCCTTGCCCTGTGCCTCTGGAGAGCGTCCGAATTCCCCGCCCCAGAGCACTAGTGTGGAATCAAGCATTCCGCGGCGTTTCAGGTCCTTCAGCAATCCGGCCACTGGCAGATCGCTCTGCGCCGCCATCCTGATATGATTCTCTTCGATATCGTCATGCGCGTCCCACTGCATGTTGCCCGCGCCGCCGCCGGCCACTACGCATACGAACCGGGTACCCTTCTCGACAACGCGGCGGGCGAGGAGACATCTTCGGCCGTAATCATCCGTGGGCGACTTCCCTATACCGTACAGATCGAGCGTTTCCTGCGGCTCTTTTGAGATGTCGAAAATCGCCGGGGCTTCGGTCTGCATTTTGAAGGCGAGATCGTACGCGTTTATTCGGGCCGCGAACTCGGTATCGTCCGGCCTCATCGACGCCTCGTCCAACCCGCGAATCAGGCCCAGCGTGTTGCGCCGCTGATCGAGCGTGACACCTTTCGGCAAATCGAGATTCAGCACCGGCTTTTTCCCGGCGCGCATCATCGTTGGCTGATAGATTGCAGGGAGAAATCCGTTCCCGTACATCGGCTGGCCGGCTTCCAGTGCGCCCTTGGGATCGGGCATCACTACGTAGCCTGGAAGCGATTCAGCCTCTGAACCAAGCCCGTACATCACCCAGGCACCCATGCTGGGAAAGCCTGGGATAATCCGGCCGGTCATCATTTGATACTGAGCGGCGGAATGGACCACCATATCGGCGTGACAGGAGCGAATCACGGCCAGATCGTCCACGCACTCGGCGATGTTCGGCAGCAGGTCGGACACATCAATCCCGCTCTTGCCGTATTTCTTGAACGTGCGTTTGGTACCCATCAATTTGGCGGAGCCCTGGATGAACTGGTACTTTGCTTCGCCGAATTCGGCCGGACGAGCCTGGCCATCGAGTTTGTTCAGCAACGGCTTGGGATCGAACGTTTCCAGGTGGCTGGGTCCGCCGGCCATGAAGAGAAAAATAACCGACTTCGCCTTGGCCGGGAAGTTTGGAGGCTTCGGCGCCAGCGGATTGTTGCTGCCCGCTTTCAACGCTTCGGCATGCAGCATGGAGGTATAAGCCAGTGCCCCGAATCCGCAGAACGCGTCCGTGAGAAACTCCCGCCGGTTGCGAGTAGGTCGAGAATGTTGGGCCATGGTAACTCCTCTTAATTCACGTACAGAAACGCGTTCAGGTTGAAGACCGCCAGCGCAAACTCGCGCAGCGGCTGCTTCTGCAGAAACGCGACTGCTAGCTGCTTTTCCTTTACTGATGGCGCGCGGCCGGCGGCCAGCCGGTAGGCCAGGTCCACCTGCTTTGCGTGGTCTTGGCCGGCTTCCTTCACCAGCCGCTCGGCCAGCGCATCGGCCATCTGATTACTGAAATCGCCATTCAGCAACTCCAGCGCCTGCGGCGGATGCGTACTCATTTCGCGCCGTGGACAACTGATCTGGAAATCCGGACCGTCGAAAACTTCCATGAACGGGAGGCGCAAATTCCGCTTGTGCAGCAGATAGATGCTGCGCCGGTAGTGATCGCTCTCATCGGGCGTCACGGTCCACTGCGAGGGCTTGTAGAGGAGATTTACGAGCTCCTGATCGATTGGAACGATCACGCTCGGTCCGCCCATCTTCAGATTCAGTTTGCCGGCGACCTGCAGCGCGGCGTCGCGAATTTCTTCCGCCTCAAGGCGCCTTCGCGGGAACTTCCACAGCAGTTTATCGTCGGCGTCTTTTTCTTCGGCGGTCTTCTCGCTGGCGCCGATTGAATCCTGCTGATACGCGCTGCTCATCAGGATCATGCGATGCATCGATTTGAAGTGCCAACCGGTCTCGATGAACTGATTCGCCAGGAAATCCAGCAGTTCCGGGTGGGTGGGACGCAGCCCCATACGGCCGAAGTCGTTTGGCGTACCGACAATTCCTTGTCCGAAGTGATATTCCCAAATCCGATTTACAATGACTCGCGCCGTCAGCGGATTCTCTGAGTCCACCACCCAATTGGCTAAGGTCAATCGCGGTTTCGCGGCATCCTTGGGAAGCTCGGGAACATCCTCAGGGAGAAGAACCCCCAGCGGCCGTGGACCCACTTGCTGACCCTTGTTGTTGGCGTCGCCTCGCGCCAGCGTGTAGATCGGAGTCGCCTTCGAGGGATCGTCGGCCACGCTGAAGATTGCGGGTAAAGGAGCGGGCGGATTGTCTTTCAGCTCCGCGAGTTTGGCCTGCATCTTCTCCAGCGCCGGACCTTTCAGGTCCTTCATCTGGTCGCGAACCGCCTTCATTTCCTTTTCGTGTTCTTCGTTCTTCGCGTTCCATGCCGACTGCTGCTCCGGCGTTGCCAACGAGAAGTCGTTTTCGAAGGTTCCGGCGAAGTAGGCCTGAATCCGGTAGTAATCCGTGTGCCGGAAGGGATCGAACTTGTGGTTATGGCAGCGAGCGCAGCCTAGTGTGACCCCCAGCAGCGCCGAACCTACGATGTTCGTCATTTCCGTCAGCGTTTCGTTCCTGCTGCTGGCCACCGCCTGGTTCCCGGCGTTTTTGCGCACCGCACCCAGCCGCTGAAATCCCGCTGCCGTGCGTGTGATTTCGTTCTTTGGATCGATTTCGTCGCCGGCCAATTGCTCACGAATGAACTGATCGTACGGCTTGTCGGAATTGAAGGCTTGAATCACATAATCGCGATACCGCCACGCGTCGTTGCGGAACGTGTCGTATTCAAACCCGTCGGTCTCGCCGAAGCGGACTACGTCGAGCCAGTGATTCCCCCACTTTTCGCCGTATTCGGGAGTCGCCAGCAACTTTTCTACAAGCTTCGCCCATGCATCCGGCGATTTGTCGCGGACAAACGCATCGATCTCCTGCGGGGTGGGCGGTAGACCCGTCAAGTCGAAATACACGCGGCGAATCAGGGTGCTCTTGGAGGCCTTCGGCGCGGGGCGCAGACCTTCCTTCTTGAGGCGGGCCAGGATGAAGGCATCGATCGGCGTCTTTACCCAAGCCTTGTCGGCAGGGTCTGAAAACGAAGGGACATCCGGATGCGCGCGCTTTTGAAACGACCAATGCCGGTGCTCGGCAGGCGTGTACTTTTCCAGTTCAACACCAAACAAAAGGGTTGCGGAGAGCGCGGCAATAGCCCCGACGTGCCGTGGTTTCACTTCTGAAATTATATATCTATTGCGCGCTTCTTACGGAACACCAGGAAGTAGATAACCAGGGTGATCACGCCTCCGACGGCGTTCCCGGCCATGTCGAATGTGAACATTCCCTTGGGCCCGTGGAGCGCGTAGCCTTTGCCGTCGAACCATGTCATGTAGGCGATGGGGAAATTCCCGGCGGAGTTGAACAGGCTGTAACGCGTGGCCGCTCCCGCGGTTTGCGGGCCGATCACGTCGAGGACCAGCGTGGTGAAGTTTGCGTACGAAACGCCGACTAAAAACAGATACAAGGATGAACCCCAAATGTAAGTGGCCGGCGTCAGGGGGCTCACCAGCATCGCCAGATTCGCCGCGGCGAAAACAAACCCGGTGAGCGCGTACATGTAGAAGCGGTTGAACCGGTTGCAGAGATAGCCGCCGATGACTGAACCAACGGCGGTGATGAGTCCGCCGCCGAATCCAGTTACCCATGTGACCACCGATCCGGGTGCGTGGAAGTCTACCGCTACCGCCGAGAAGAGATTCATCAGCGCACCAGAGTTGAGAGGCGCGGCGAAGAACACAAGACCGGTAAGACCGAGTGGCGATTTTAGGATCACCCAAATCTCGCGGAGCATCTGGCGTAGTTTGGCTCCGAACGCGATCTTGACGTGGGGTGGCTCATTGAGTATGAGCGCGAGAAGCGACGGCAACGCGACTATCAGGACTAGAACCAGCGCGACGCCGGTTACCGAATGGTTTTCCGCAAACCACAGAAGCAGAGCGGCGCCGAGCGCTCCGCCCCCGACGTTGCCGCATTGATACCAACCGCTGGCTGCGCCCCGATTCTCTTCCGGAACGGTGGTGGTCATAAGACCACCAAACGCGCTGCTGGCGAGCACGTTGATCACCGATGCGGCGAACATCAGTGCGGCCAGCCATCCCAGGCGGGCCGGAATTGGAAGCAGGAAAGCCAGACCGGCGAGGCCCGCGCTTAAGAATGAGACCAGGACGAACCAGATCTTCCTCTTTGGACCGATATCCACGACGGGCGACCAGAGAAAGTAATAGGTGTTCGTTGAACTGATCAGCGCGACGATGCCGGCGATCTGTTCCACAGATACGCCCTGTTTTCTCAGAACGAAAGGCAGGACGATGGCCACGAACCCATTCGAAAAGATCCCGAAAGGAAGCGAGAGAGGGCCGAAGAGCCACGATGGAGGGCGGCGCAGCGTCAAAAGGAAGCCCGTGGCATGGCGTTTTGGATATCATGCCACACGCGGCTTGCGCTATCATCAATTTCTACTTGCATGGAAGAAACTCCCTCGACTCAAGAGCTAGCGGTTGGTCCTCGTGTGACCGCGTTGATGGTCACGCGGAATTGCGCCGATGCGTTGTCGCGGTCGCTGGCTGCGCTGTCGAAGAGCACTAACGGGGAGACGTTGGAGACGGTGGTGGTCGACATGGGATCGCGGGATGGGAGCGCCACGCTTGACGGCGAGTTCCCCTCAATCCATCTGCTTCGGCTGCCAAAATATTTCGGCAGTACGAAGGCGCTGAACATCGGGATCCGAACAGCGAAAGGCGAATTTATCCTGCTGCTTCCGCCGGGAATCGAGGTGATGCCGGATACGATTGGGCGTCTTCTGGCGCGGCTGGAATCGGACTCGGACGCCGCGGCAGTTTGCATCGGTGTGGATAAGACATATGCTCTACCTTCCGCGGACGCGTTGAAGGAATTCTGGAGAACAGGCCGTTTTCCGGGCGCGCAACCGATCGATCCGTCAGCCGAAGCGGTGACCGTTGAGTTTCCCTATGGTGCGGCCATGTTGATCCGCCGCGGGTTTCTGGCCGGCATGAATTACTTTGATGCGAAGTATGGCAATTTCGGACCGGAGCTCGATCTCTGCTATCGCATCCGCACTAGTGGGAAGAAGATTCTGGCGTTGCCCGGTATGGCTGTGACGGGAAAGTCTGCGCTGGAGCCGGTGGAAAGCGCGCTTCACGCAGCCGATCGCGTGAATGGCGGCGCTGTTTATCTGGGGAAGGCATTGGGCATGGGCGCGTCGATCGGTTTCCGGCTGGGCGCGATATTTAGTGCGCTGGGGCATGGGGAGTTCAAGACGTTTTTCGCTCTTGTTTCGGGACAGAAGATCGACGGCACTCAGGAGTAGCTACTTCTCGATATAATGTAGCTACCATGGTGAGCGTCGGAAGTAAGGAACTCAAGAACCGGCTGGGAAAGTATTTGAAGCTGGTGCGTGAGGGCGAGACGATTCAGATTACCGACCGGGGCACTCCGGTGGGACAAATCACGCCGGTCGCTGACTCCGCAGCGCCGATCGACGAGCAATTCACAAAGCTACTCGCGAGCGGCCACGTGAGATTGGGGATCAGCCAGCCGGCATTACGGCGACGTTCTTTCAAACCGGTTCGACTAAAGCCCGGGCCATCCACCACCGAGATGATCGCCGAAGACCGCCGTTGATGCTTTATCTCGATTCCTCGGCGGTCGTCAAGTTATATATTCGCGAACAAGGGAGTCCGGAAGTCGACCAGCTCACGAAACGTGGCGCGGACCGGCTTTTTACGAGCGTTGTGACAAAAGCCGAAGTGCTTTCCACTTTCGCCCGATCGCGCCGTGACCGCCGGTTGGACGCGCACGCTCACCAGTTGGCCAAGAGGGCATTCCTTTCGAATTGGATGACGTGGAATGTGGTTGAAGTCTACGAAAAACTCCTCGCTCCTTTGGAAGGGCTGATGGATCGCTATGCGCTCCGCGGATCAGACGCGATCCACCTGTGCACCGCCTTGCTCGTCGGCGCACCCGACTTCGCCTGTTTCGACCTTCGCCTCCGTGCTGCCGCTGCGGCGGAAGGCCTTCGCGTGCTCCCGCACCTCACTGCGACAACGTGAAGTTCACATCAATCGTCGTCAGCACTTCCACGGGCTCGCCGTTTAGCAGCGTCGGCTGATAGACCCAGCGAGAGACAGCCTCGGTGGCAGACGGCACGAGCAAGGGATGGCCGTTCACCAGCTCCAGGGTCTGCACCCGGCCGTCTTTGGCAAGCAACACATTGAACCGCACGGTCCCCTGAACCCTTGCCTGTTTGGCGAGCGGCGGATAGCTCGGGGTGGCTTTGTCGATCAGCTTTGCGGCCTGGACAGTTCCCCCGACTCGAATGCGCTTTTCCCCTGGCGCCGGGGGCGGAATCACGTTGCCTCCGCCGGAGTTCAATCCGATATCAATGGCAACAGCCCCGTTAGCCGCTTGGCGGATGCGCATGGCAAGGTGCTCGTCGACGGCGTTCGCGGATTCGTGTAGACGTTTGAGAGCGTCGTTATCGAGGGTGTCACCGGCATGGACAGGCAAGGCGGCCTGCAAACGCTGCTGCATTTCAGGCGATATGCCACTGAATGTGAGTTGGTCCAGAGTCAGGGATGAGACGCCGGGCGGCAGTTGTGGAACCATGTGCATTCCGGTCGGCACGCCGCCATTCCCGAGGCGGAACTTGATGGTTGCTTGCAGCGTTTGCGGCAGCGATCCGTCCTGTACGAAGTGCCATTCGAGAGCATCGGCCAAGGCTGCCTTTCGCAGCTCCGGCGCGCCGCTGACTACCTGGGCGTCGGTTACTTCGCCTTTGTCGTTCAGACTGACCTGTACTACAACGTCACCCTCCAGGTTTGGATACTTCGGTGCGCCGCCGTGCATCAGCTTGAGGCCCCCGGCGTCAACACTCATACTCATTTGCGCGTCTGGCGACTGTGCAGAAGCTTCCAGCGGGAACGTCCACACGGCGACGCGTGCGGTTATCAGGGCGATTGAAAAAGCCATCACCAACGTGGCGGCGATGCGTTTGTTCGACATAGATACCTCCTTCAATAAAGCGGCCACCCGGCGTGCGAGATGGCGTTTTCTCAAGAAAAGGGGCGCCAGAGCTAGGTCGGGCTGCAATTTCGCTTTGGCAACGGCCAGCAGTGCTTCCAGGTACTGCTCGCGGGATTTCGTGACTTCCACGACGGCGCGATCCACCACCTCTTCGCGCGTGATCTGAATCTGCGCCAGCAGCCACCAGATGGCCGGGTGAAACCAAAACACTGCGCGTATGATTTCTTCGGTGATACTGAACGTCCAATCCCGGCGTTCAATGTGAAGCAGTTCGTGCAGCATCACGGCCTCTTTCGCCGCTGGTTGCAATTGCACAAAGCCGGGTGGTAACAGAATCACGGGACGCCAGACTCCGAACGTTACGGGACTGTTGACCTCGCTGGAAATCATAACCTCCGCGCCGGAATGCAGCCGCAGAAATTCGGCCCGATCCCGGTACCGCCGGAGCCGCGCGAATCCGAGCATGAGCCAGCCGAGGCGCAGCGTCAATCCCGCCAGATACACGCCCCTCAGTGCAGTTTCGAGAGGAAATGACGACCGCGCCGGCAACTTCACCAGCACGCCGTGTTGCATCGGGCCGTCGTCGTAGATGACGTTGGCGACCGGCGCTTTCCACGGTTGCGCGAATGGCAGCAGCAGACACCCGGCCAGCAGCAAATGCCAGTAGAGCAGACGAGCACGCGGCGCGCGCATCCGCACCAACCATGGAAGCGCCGAGCCGATGACGACCAGCAATGAGATCTGCAAACTGTACGCGAACGCGTTGTTCATTTTGCCCTCCGGATCATGCGGCTGACTTCCTCCAGATCCTTCTCGGTCAACTTCTCGTCTTCCACCAGGTGCATCAGCAGCGGTTCGGCCGAGCCGTTGAAGACGCGGTTCAGGAACTCGCGCACCATGCCGCCAATCACCTGTTGCCTCGGGCGCGCCGGGCGGTAAAGGTAGGCCCGATCCTCCTGCGACTTCTTCAGATGTTTCTTCTGTTCGAGGATTTTCATCATCGTCATTACCGTGGTGTAGGCGATCTTACGGCGCTTCAGTAGCTCCTCGTAAACGTCCCGAACAGTCGCCTGTTCCCGTGCCCAGACGATCTTCATGATTTCCAGTTCCTGTTCGGTGAGGGTGCTGCTTTTTGGTCGCATACTAATTAATTAGTACTATTCGACACCCAAGTCAAGAGGAAAGTTCCCGCAACGCCCGATATAATTTTGAGACGTGCCTACTTTTCGCGCTCTTCTCCTAACTCAAACAGACGGTGTATTCGCTGCCTCCATCCAGGATCTGGACGTATCGATGTTGCCGGCGAACGATGTCTTGATCCGCGTCGCATACTCCTGTCTGAATTACAAAGACGGCCTGGCGGTGACCGGCAAACCCGGCGTGGTGCGCAGTTGGCCGATGATTCCGGGCGTCGATTTGGCGGGGACGGTGGAGGAATCGGCGTCGCCGGATTTCCAACCCGGGGACCACGTGGTAGTGACCGGATGCGGGACGAGCGAAACGATGTGGGGCGGCTATTCGCAGCTCGCTCGCATTCCATCGCAATGGATTGTGAAGTTGCCGTCGAATATCAGCGTGCGGCAGGCGATGGGCGTGGGGACGGCCGGCTTCACCTCCATGCAGTGCGTGATGGCGCTGGAGGCTCACGGCCTTAAGCCCGGCGGACGCGAAGTGGTGGTTACGGGCGCGGCGGGCGGCGTTGGCAGTGTCGCAGTCGCGATCCTCAACAAGCTCGGCTACAAAGTGGTTGCGTCGACGGGACGCACCGAGGAGCATGATTATTTGAAAGCGCTCGGAGCGTCGGAAATCATCGACCGCGGGGTGCTGGCCGGAGCTTCGAAGAAGCCGCTCGACGCCGAACGTTGGGGCGGCGCGGTGGATTCGGTTGGAGGCGGCACGCTGGCCGGGGTGCTGCGCAGCATGGCGATTGGAACGAGCGTCGCGGCGTGTGGGCTGGCTGGTGGCACGGCGCTGAATACCACGGTGATTCCGTTCATCATCCGTGGCGTCAATTTACTTGGCATCGATTCGGTGCGCACGACACAGGCGCAGCGGAAGGCGATCTGGGCACGGTTGGCGACTGATCTGCCGCTTTCGTTGCTTGATGGAATGATTCGGGAAGAACCGCTCTCGAATGTGTTCGCTGTTGGCGCCGAGATTCTGGAGGGCAAGACTCGCGGCCGCGTGGTGATCGACGTCAATACGTAGGCGATAATAGAGTCTTGTGCGGCATCGCCGGATTTACGCACCTCCATCGCACCTTTGATCCGTCACGGATTCATGAGGCCACTCGTGCCATCACCCATCGCGGACCCGATCAGCAAGGCGTTTGGGAATCGGCCACGATTTCGCTTGGCGCTGTCCGGCTGAAGATCATCGATCTGAGCAGCGGCGAGCAGCCGATGCGCAGCGACGATGGCGACACCGTCATCGTTTTCAACGGCGAGATCTACAACCACGCCGAGCTTCGCGAAGAATTGACCGTGCTGGGTCACCGCTTTCATTCCCGCTGCGATACGGAGGTGATCCTCCGCGCTTTTCTGCAATGGGACACCGATTGCCTGACGCGTCTACGCGGTATGTTCGCGTTCGCTGTCTGGACTGAGTCGAAACGCCGTTTGATCCTGGCGCGCGATCGCGTCGGCATCAAGCCACTTTATATCCACTATCGCGGTCAGGATCTTTACTTCGGCTCGGAATTGAAGACGCTATTCGTCCACCCGGAAATCGATCGCCAACTGGATCTTACCGGTCTGAATTATTTTCTTTCACTGAACTACATTCCCTGCCCGCATACGCTTTGCGCTGGTATCGAAAAGCTGCCTCCGGCTCACTGGCTCGAGTGGAAGGATGGCCGGACGCGCACTGGCTGCTACTGGAGGCCGGATTGGACTCCGCGCCCTAGATCGATTGATGCGGCCAAGGAACGAGCTCGACGCACTGCTGAAGCTATCGGTGAAGGAACATCTTGTCTCCGATGTGCCGTTGGGGATCTGGTCGAGCGGCGGCCTCGATTCCTCGACGATTCTGCACTACGCTTCTGAGGTGTCGCCGTCGCGGCTGAAAACATTTTCCGTTTCGTTTGCCGGCCGTTCGTTCGACGAGAGCCGGTGGTTCCGTGAGATCGCAGCGAAATACGGCACCGACCATCACGAATTCGATTTGAATCCGGACGTCGAGTTAGCCGGCGCCATCGAACAGATAGCGTATTATTCCGACGAACCGAGCGCCGACGCGGGCGCGCTCCCGGTGTGGTTTCTTTCACGCATGAGCCGGCAGCATGTCACAGTCGCGCTGAGCGGCGAAGGTGCCGACGAATTGTTCGGCGGCTACAATACCTATCTCGCCGACGGATACGCTCGGACGGCCAGTCTCACTCCGGCATTCCTCCGTAGGGCGGCGCTCGGAGCCATGCGCCTCTGGCCTGTCTCCGACGAGAAGATCGGTTTTGAGTACAAAGTGAAGCGGATGCTCGAAGGCTCTTTGTTGTCGCCCGAGGCTGCACACTTTTTCTGGAACGGAACCTTTTCGGAAAGCGATCGCTCCGATTTGCTGCGCGCTTCGGCCTTTCGCCGGAACGCGTCATTCAGCGATGAGGTTCCTGACGGTCTCGACTACTACAATCGGTTTCTGTGGACCGACCAGCGAACCTATCTGCAGGATGACATTCTGTACAAATGCGATCGCATGAGCATGGCGCATTCGCTCGAAGTGCAGGCCGCCTTTTCTCGATCATCGGCTGGTGGAATTCGCCGCGCAGTTGCCGGAGGACCTGAAGATTCGCGGCTCGTCGCTGAAGTTTCTGCTTCGTGAACTAATGCGCGACAAACTGCCCGCCTCGGTCCTGACGAGAAAGAAAGAAGGCTTCGATATTCCCGCGCATGGGTGGCTGCGTGGCCCGCTAAAACCGCTGCTGCTCGATACAATTACGCGCGACGCGGCTCAATCCGCGGGTGTTTTCGCTTGGCCTTACCTCGAAAAAATCCTCACCGATCATCTCGAGCGCCGCGCCAATTATGGTTATCACCTCTGGGGCTTGCTAACCTTGTTCCTTTGGATCAAACGATGGGGAATACAAGCCGCGCCATTGTCGCGGAACCGCGAAGAACGTCTCAGCGCCGTTTCCACTACGAGCTGATCGTCGTTTTTGCCGCTGCCGTCATTTATCTCGGCTGCATCATCAGCCCGCCGCATCTTCTGGACGACGTCGACTCCGTTCAAGCGCAAATCGGCCGCACCATGTTAGATTCCGGCGACTGGGTCACTGCCCGGCTGGATGGCATCCCGTATCTCGAGAAATCACCGCTCAAATACTGGATGATTGCGATCTCGTACATGATTTTTGGTGTACACGATTGGGCCGCGCGCGTTCCGCTCGCTCTCGGTGTGATCCTTTTGTGCTGGCTGACTGCGCGATTCGGCATGTGGGCTTTTCCGGCCAGCGCGGGCCTCTATGCCGGCCTGGTCATGGCCACCTGTATCGGACTGTGGCTCTTCACTCGCGTCCAAATTCCGGATGCAATCGTCACTCTCACCGTCACCTTGGCCATGTGGGCGTTTCTTCGCGCGCTCGACGAAAAGGAGCAGCGTCCGCGCCTGTGGGCAGCAGTAATGGCTGCCAGTATCGGCACCGGACTCCTGCTGAAAGGCCTCATCGCCGCTCTGTTTCCCATTGGCGCCGCGCTGCTGTATCTCGGGTTGACCCGCGAACTTACCAACCGTGCGACGTGGCGCCGGCTCCATATTCCCTCCGGCATCCTGATCGCGCTCGCGATTGCCGCACCGTGGCACATTCTGGCCACACTTCGAAATCCGCCGTATCTCGATTTCACCATGAAGAGCGAGCCCGGTCAGTATCACGGCTTTTTCTGGTTTTACTTTTTCAACGAGCACCTCTTCCGTTTTCTGAACATGCGCTACCCGCGCGACTACAACACGGTGCCGCGGGCCCAATTCTGGTTGTTTCATTTGCTTTGGCTGTTTCCATGGAGTGTTTTCCTTCCTGCTGTGTGGAAGGTGGATTTCAAGCCGATCGATCGGGCCGGCCGCACCTGCCTGCTGGCGCTGTGCTGGATCGGATTCCTGCTGGCTTTCTTCATGTTCTCCACCACGCAGGAGTATTACTCTATGCCCTGCTATCCGGCGTTTGCGCTCCTTATCGGGAACGCGATGTTGAGCGGCGATCGCTTCATTCGTATCGGATCGCGGGTGCTTTCGGTGATTGTCCTGGGCGCTGCGATAGCGATTGGAGCTGTCCTCTGGCACGTCTGGGGCTTGCCAACACCGGGCGACATTTCGAAGGCGCTGACGCAGCACCCGGAGGAATATACGCTCTCGCTGGGACACATGGGCGATCTCACGCTCGAATCGTTCGCGTATCTGCGCCTGCCGCTCATTCTGGCCGGAATCGCCTGTCTGATCGGGCTCGCGGGCACGCTGCGATTTCGAGGAGTGCGAACCTACCTGGCGATGGCCGCGATGATGGTGATATTCTTCCACGCGGCCCGTTTGGCGTTGGTCGTTTTCGATCCCTATCTTGGATCGGAGCCGCTGGCCGAGGCGCTGAACCGCGCGCCGGAAGGTCAGCTCATTGTGGACGATCAATATTACGCATTCTCGTCGGTCTTCTTCTACACAAACCGGCGCGCCCTCCTGTTGAATGGACGTGTGAACAATCTCGTCTATGGTTCCTACGCGCCCGGGCGCCCCGGACATGTTCATCGACGACCCAAAGTTCAAGCAGCTTTGGGAGACTTCGGCGCGATACTATATCGTTTGCGACAAGACGGCCATCAAGCGTTTGTCGGGCCTGGTTGGCGACGGCGCGCTCCACACCGTTGTTGAATCCGGCGGCAAGTTCGTTCTCACCAACCATGCGGATCTGCGTTGACGCCACATCTCTGCTCCTGCGCAGTGCGGGTGTAAAGAACTACGTCTATCACTGGATGCTGGCATTGCAGCGTGAGGCGAAAGAGCACGTCATCACCGCGTACCCTCTGCTCGGGGAAGTCGGCGACCTGAATCACGAGAGCTCGGTGCTGAGTAGCTGGCAGACTCTTCCCCGCCTCGCCCTCTTGCACATTATGAACGTGCGGTTGAATCCCGGCCTCGACTATCTAATGCGGGATGTGGATGTCTTTCACGCATCGAATCAGATTCGAAATCCCCCCAAGCGGACGAAGCTCACCGGCACTTTGTACGACATGACTTGTCTGCTGATGCCGCAGAACCACACCAGTGGGAATGTCCGCGCCGAGCAGAACTTCGCGGAAAAAGTGCTCACTCGCGCCCATGGACTGATCTCGATTTCGCAGAGCACGAAGAACGATGCGGTTCGGCTGCTGCGTCTCGATCCGGAGCGCATCAGCGTCATCTATCCCGGCGTCCCGCAGTCCTTCTTCGACGTGACGCGCAGCAGCGTGGCCGCGGCCTCGGCGAAATACCGGCTTGACAAACCGTACATCCTATTCGTCGGCACTGTCGAACCCCGCAAGAATCTGGACACGCTGCTCGATGCGTATGAGCAGTTGCCTGTTTCGATCGGGAACGAATTCGACCTGGTGACCGTTGGCCCCACCGGGTGGGCGGCCGGTTCCACCGTCCATCGTTTATCGAGCGGAATGCCCGGCCTTCGCCCATTGGGTTACATTCCAGAAGCCGACCTGCCCGGGAATCACGGGCGGGGCAACGGCTTTCGTGTACCCATCGCTCTACGAAGGTTTCGGTTTCCCGGTGGCGCAGTCGATGGCTGCCGGGGTGCCGGTGATCACGTCCAACGTTTCGTCCCTCCCGGAAGTGGCGGGCGACGCGGCGGTTTTGATCGATCCGCTCAGCGCCAACGAGCTTCGCGAGGCGCTTGTCCGCCTGCTCACTTCGCCTACGCTGCAGAAGCGCTTGACGGCGGCGGGGCTGCAGACCGCGAAGGAGTACACATGGCAGGTAGCCGCCCGCAAATCGGCTGAGTTTTTCGATGTTTGCCGTAGTGTTAAAGTAGGGTTTTCGCTCTAGAATGGCTTCTGCTGCACTCACCACACGATGGAATGGCGATTACCGGTTCCTGATCGGCAATCTGCTGCTAAAGGACTTCCGCGTACGCTACCGGAACATGTCTCTCGGTTTCGGCTGGTCTGTCGCGAGCCCTCTGATCATGATGGGAGTGCTGACCTTCATCTTTACGAAGGTGATGCCGAATAACTCGCGGCCGCACTTCCCGGCCTTTGTATTGTGCGGACTCGTCCCGTTTAACTTCTTCTCCATCGCCTGGGTCACCGGAACCATCTCGCTGATCGACAACGCCGGACTGGTGAAGCGCACCACGTTCCCGCGTGAGATTATCCCAGTTTCGTCAGTACTGGCAAATTGTTTGCACTTCGTCATCCAGATTGGCCTGTTGATCGCAATCGTGCTGGCGAGCGGCTATGCGCCGAATGTCTACTGGCTGTGGCTTCCTTACGTGGTCGCGTTCGAGATCGTGTTCGTCGCAGGGCTCGCCCTGGCGTTTTCCGCTCTGGACGTCTATATCCGCGACACGCGGTACGTGGTGGAATCCGCCAACACGGTGTTGTTCTGGCTGATTCCGATCTTCTATGATCCCAATATCATTCCGCAGCAGTATCGTGAGATCTACCGCTGGAATCCATTAGCAGCCGTGGTGATGGCGTTCCGGAATATTCTGCTCGAAAACAAGGAACCGGCCATGAGCTTACTGCTGCAACTCGCTCTTGGCTCCATCGTCACGTTTGTGACAGGACTTTTTTTCTTCCGCTTGTTGAAGCGAAGGTTTTTTGATTACCTGTGAAACAAGACGCTGCAGTTACGTTTGACCGCGTTTCCAAGATCTACTCCCGCTGCACGGGCCGCAAGCTGTTGCGGAGCCATGTGGCTACGTGGATGGGGCGTACTCCGCATCAGCCGTTTTATGCGATGCGAGGTGTTTCGTTCACGCTGAATCACTCCGAGAGCGTGGCGATCCTTGGACCGAACGGCGCGGGCAAGAGCACGCTGCTCAGCATGGTGGCCGGCCTTTCGTATCCGGATGAGGGCACGGTGACAATCAACGGGCGCGTGGCCGCGCTGCTGGAGCTCGGTTCCGGATTTCATCCTGACCTCACCGGCGCGGAAAACGTTCTGCTGAACGCATCGCTTCTGGGTCTCAGCCGGAAACGTACGTGCGATATTTTCGAGGGCATCGTCGATTTTTCCGGGATCGGCGAATTCATCAACGAACCGCTTCGTACATATTCCAGTGGAATGATGATGCGGCTGGCGTTTGCCGTCGCGGTGAATGTCGACCCGGATATTTTGATTCTGGACGAAGTGTTCGCCGTCGGCGATCAGAATTTCCAGACAAAGTGCCAGGAAAAAGTGATGGAGTTCAAGCGGGCGGGCAAGACTATGCTATGCGTCTCGCATGCGGCGGCGATGTTGCATCAACTTTGTGACCGCGCGATCTGGCTCGATCAGGGTCAACTCATCATGGATGGAACTGTGGATGAGGTGATCCCGATGTACGAGGGACGGGCCTTGCAGTCGACTATCCGGCAGACGCCGGAACATCAATAGCTATTAAGTTGATGGCTACTCAGCGAAGATTTCGCTGCGAGACACCTCGACGGAACGATCCTCGGTCGAGATGACTTCGCCCTCGATCTCGACAAGCGCTGGCGGGCGGTACGTGTATAGTAACTGAAGACGTGGATCGATCAGCCAAATGTTCGGTACATTTTTGTTGGCGTACTCCTTCAGCTTTTCGATAACGACGCTCATAACGTCTCCCTTGGAGAGCACTTCCACCACCAGGAAGGCGGCGTCAAGCAAGTACTCGGTCTTTGGCGCAGCCAGCAGCACACACACATCAGGCAAACGATAACGTGTGCTGGTAACGCTGGATCGCAATTCAGGGACGACTTTCAGATGCGGATACTTCCGTCGCAGAGCAAAAAGAACATTGCTCTGAATCAGCGAGTGTAACCAACCGCCCACATTCCGCTCCACAAGAACGCCATCCACGAATTCCACATCGGGTTCATAAGGCGTGTTCAAGTATTCTTCGACCGATATCAACGGCGAATTCGGCAAAGCTGCCATGCCTCGAGTTTACTCCCGTGCCGCTGCTGCGAGCTACTGTTGTTGCTGTTGCTGCTGTTGGCGCTTCTGATCCTCGTCGTTTTCCCGTTCCATGTACGTGGACCAATCCTCGTTCACGTTCAGTTCCTCTTCGATCGGGGGAAGCGTATCGCGAGGAGCCACTCGGACCGCGACGGACAGTTCGCTCTTCACCGAACCCTTGAACACTCCCTTGGTGGGAGGCACGTCGGCATAGTCGCGCCCGATGGCTACGCGGATATGACGGTCGCCCACGAACAGGTTGTTCGTCGGATCGAAACCAACCCATCCGAGTCCTGGCAGGAAAGCCTCTACCCACGCGTGTGATGCGCCTTCGGCCGAGCGGTCTGGGTTTGTCTTGCTGTGAAAAAGGTATCCACTGACGTAGCGGCATGGAATGCGCAGACCTCGAACCAGCGCGATCATGATGTGCGCGAAATCCTGGCAGACACCCTTTTGCGCCTCGATTGCCTCGTCGATCCCGGAATCCACCTGCGTGCTTTTCGGCACATATTCAAACCAGTGATAGAGGCTTGTGTTCAACTCGCGCAGCACGCGAAGCGGATTGTCGCGCCGCATGACGCCGAGTTTGCCGGCCAGTTCCTCCAGTGCAGGGGTGGGTTTCGAGAAATGGCTGGGCATCAGCATCTCCCAGAAGTCGCCGTTGGCCACCATCGAGTCCAGTTCGGACCAGGCACTGTTCGGAAGCGAGAAAGGCAACTGGATCGGAGGCTCCAGATCGACCATCGATTCGGAGACGATCACCAACTGCTGATGAGGCCCGGGCACATCGAAATGATGCACCGTGTTGCCGAGATAGTCGCGATAAGAAGTGGCGCGCGCCCTGGGGCTGACAGAGAGCTGAAACGACAGGCAGCGCTGGTTCATCTCGGTGCGCGGATGCAACCGCACTTCCATCAGGCTCTCGCTCACCGGACCGCTGTACTGGAACTTCGTGATGTGCCGAATGGAGTAGAACATCTATGCCTCGAGCGCCGATTGAACCGGGTAATTAATGTAAATCTGATGAATCGCAGAGTGGATCTGATTGCACTGCTTCTCGATGGATTCGAGATACGGATGCAATCCGCAGGTGAGGATCTCGTCAATCTGGCTGAACCGCAGAGAGGAGCGAAGGCGGCCGGCGAGCCGGTGAATCCGTTCCGGATTGCGCGCCGGCGATACCAGCGCAATCGCGTTCAGTCCCTCGTTCACCATGTCGATAGAAAAGCGGATCGAGTGTGGAAATTCGGCGTCGAGAATCAGGAATTCCGCTATGCGGATCGACTGGATATCTGCCGTATAGACCTTACAATACGCTTCGAACGCCGTGCAGCTTTTCAGCAGTCCGATCCATTCCAGGTGTGCTTCCGCGGCGGACTCCAGCGGCGGATATCGCGCTGCTTCGGCAAAGTGAGCATCCAGCAGGATGGCGGTATTGTTCGCACGCTCGATGAAGCGGCCCAACTGGATAAAGTGCCATCCCTCGCCGTGACTCATTGTCGAATCTGAGATGCCCTGGAATAGATGTGTCTGCTCGCGCAGGGTCTGAAGGAATTCGAGTGGTTGGGAATCCCAATCGCGCTGCGATCCGGCGCGCTTCACTTCGTGAAACAGGCGGTTGATCTGCTCCCACATTTCCGAACTGATCTGCTCGCGTACCTGGCGCGCGTTTTCCCTCGCCTCATTCACGCAACTGACAATCGAAGTGTCACTCGAATTCTCGAACGTGAGTGCACGGGAGATGTCCAGTTCGTCGAGTTTATTGGCCTTCTGCTTGGCTCCGAGGCATCTCAACAGATGACGCCATCGCTGCTCGGAAGTGAGCATCGATTGATCGAGCATCAGGTTCAATTGAACGTCGATGAGCCTGGCGATGTGCTCGGCGCGCTCCAGATAGCGGCTCATCCAATAAAGACTGTCGGCGACTCTTGATAGCATGGCTGATCCTCGCGCAACTAATGCAGTACCCAGGTGTCCTTACTGCCGCCGCCTTGCGACGAATTCACCACCAGCGATCCTTTACGTAGTGCCACTCGTGTGAGGCCGCCCGGCACGATGGTCACCTTCTCGCTGCCGAAGAGGATGTACGGGCGCAGATCGACGTGCCGAGGTTCCACTGAACCATCGATAAAGCAAGGCGCACGGGAAAGCATGATAGTCGGCTGGGCGATGTAGTTGCGGGGATCGGCCTGGATGCGGTCTGCGAACTCCTCGCGCTGCTGCGCGGTGCTATGTGGCCCGATGAGCATACCGTAACCGCCGGATTCTCCGACCGCCTTAACCACTAATTTGTCCAGGTTGTCGCAGACGTAATCGCGTTGGACTTTGTCGGTCATCAGATACGTTTCGACGTTATCGAGGATCGCGTCTTCGCCCAGGTAATAGCGGATGATCTTGGGCACATAGGCGTACAGCGCTTTGTCGTCGGCGACACCGGTACCGACGGCGTTCGCCAGTGCGACATTGCGCGCGCGATAGGCGTTGAACAGGCCGGGGACCCCGAGAATCGAGTCGCCACGGAACGCAAGCGGATCGATAAAATCGTCGTCCACGCGGCGGTAGATCACGTCGACGCGGCGGAGTCCGGCAGTCGTGCGCATGTAGACGACATTGTCGTAGACGACCAGGTCGCGGCCTTCCACCAGTTCGATACCCATCTGGCGGGCCAGGAACGCGTGTTCAAAGTAGGCCGAATTGTAAACGCCCGGCGTGAGCAGCACGATAACCGGATCGTGGCGGCCTTCCGGCGCCAGATCACGTAGCGTGGATAACAGCGCCTGGCTGTAGTGATCGATGGGACGGACGCCGCACTTCTGAAACAAGTTCGGAAAAATGCGCTTCATCACCTGACGGCTGGTGAGCATGTACGAGACGCCGCTGGGGACACGGAGGTTGTCTTCGAGCACCACGAACCGGCCGTCGGGATAGCGTATGAGATCGGTCCCGATGACGGTGACATAGATATCTTTCGGTACGTGGATACCCCGCATTTGGCGGCGGAAATGTTTACAGCTAAAAATTATTTCGCGCGGCACCACTCCGTCGTTGAGGATCCGCCCTTCGTGGTAGATATCGCGGAGGAAAAGGTTGAGGGCGGTAATCCGCTGCGTCAGCCCCTTCTCGATGGTCGACCATTCATCGCTGGTAAGAATGCGCGGAACCAGATCGTGCGGAAAGATGCGCTCAGTTCCTTCATCACGCCCATAGACGGTGAACGTGATGCCCTGGTGTAGAAACGAGAGGTCGGCTGCCTGTTTCCGGCGGCGCAGTTCTTCGGCGGGCAGTTCGCGGAGCAGTTCGAAGAGCTCGAGGTAGTGCGCACGCGACGCGCCATCGGACCCGAACATCTCGTCGTAAGCCGCACTGACATCGTAATTCGAAAATGGAGGCGGCAGGTTCACCGCCGTGCTAATACTCGTACTTGCCATGTGACTACCCGTCTGACCCATTGGGCGGAGCTTTCGACGGAGAAGGCGAAGCCCGGTAATATATATGTGAGAACTTCAGGATAGCAAACATGCGCATCACCCTTGGAATTGCAACCCTCGCGACGGCTCCGTTCTTATGGTCATTTGCCCTACCTATGCCGACCGGGGTTGTCACCCGGCCCGCGGCCAACATGCATTCGGCGCCCTCGGTGGACGCGGACGTCGTTTCTCAAGCTATCTACGGGACTAATATCGAGATTTTAGAACAGCGAAACAACTGGGCGCGCGTGCGGACGCCGGACGAGTACACCGGCTGGATGTATAAGGCGTCGCTTTGGGTGACCGAAAAGCCGTATGCCACGGCCGGGAACGTCGGGCAGGTCGTCAGCCTGTTCGCCAGCATCTATCGCGAGACGGACGTGACGAAGCACCAACCGATTGTAACGGTTCCCTTCGAAACGAGGTTGGAGGTGGTGCATGAGACTACCGCGGCCGAAATACCGTGGCTCGAAGTCCGCCTCCCTGACGGGCATCTTGCCTGGATCCAGGCGCGCGATGTAACGACGAAACCGGGGAAGCTGAGTATTCCGGCAACCATTACGCTGGCCAAGGAATTTCTCGGCTTTCCGTATCTCTGGGGCGGCATGTCGAGCTTCGGCTACGACTGCTCGGGCTTCACCCAGATGCTCTACCGGCAACTCGGCGTGAATCTCCCGCGCGACGCCGACCAGCAGGCGGCGGCGAACGCTTTGGCGCCGGTAGAGAAGAACAAGCTTCGTCCGGGTGACCTGGTCTACTTTGGCGCTCAGGCACAGAAGATTACACACACCGGCATGTATATCGGCAACGGTGAATTCATCAGCGCGAGCACTCACGAGCGCCCCATAATTCAGATCGCCAAGCTTTCCGATCCGCATTGGGCGAAGGCATTTGTAACCGCAAGGAGACCGAAATAAATCCATACCAGCGGGCGGCATACTGGAGTGCGCCGTCGCTGCTGTGCCTTCTGCTTTATTGGAAGGGTCTCAACGTCTGGTTCCAACAGGACGATTTTGCCTGGCTCGGACTGCATCTGCAGGTTCACGATTGGCCCACGTTTCTGCATGCGGCATTCGCGCCGATGGCGCAGGGAACCATCCGGCCGCTGAGTGAACGCCTGTTCTACATGGGCTTATACAAGCTGTTCGGCATGAATGCCCTGCCCTTCCGCGTGGTCGTCTTTCTAACTCAGTTCGCGAATCTCATCCTCATTTGCTGCCATTGTCCGGAGGCTCACGCGATCGGACCTGGCCGGTTTTCTTGCGCCGGTTCTCTGGATGGTGAACAGTTCGTTGTCGGTCGCCATGTCGTGGACTGCCGCGTACAACCAGATTCAATGCGCTTTCTGGATGCTGCTCGCTTTCTATCTGTTCATCCTCTACACCGAGACGGGGGAAGAACGTTATTACTGGTGGCAATGGGCCGCTTTCCTGCTTGGCTTTGGAGCTCTCAAGATCAATGTCGTCTATCCCGCGCTCATTGCGCTCTACTCGCTGTGCTTCGCGCGCAGGTATTTGTTCCGGACATTGCCGTTTTTCGTCGTTTCCGCCGGTTACGCCGGTCTGCATCGCTGGGCTGCGCCGCCGGAGCCCGGCGTTTATCGCATGTACCTCGATAGCAGCCTGCTTACGACGTTCTTCACGTATTGCAAATGGGCAACCGGCACCGACCGTCTGGCTATCGCGCTGATGAAACCGGTGTGGCCATTCGTGGCGATGGAATGTGTTGTCATCGCCGGTTTGCTTTCGGTTCTAATCGTCAAGGGCAGGCGTGCGCTCTTGTTCGTTGGCTGGTTTGTCATCGTGCTCGCGCCGCTGGTTCCGCTTCGCAATCACATCTCCAACTATTACCTGACCATCCCTTCGATTGGGCTCGCGATGCTGGGCGCATGGGGACTCGCTTCTGCTTGGGAACGCGGCCGATGGCCGGGGATCGCCGCCAGTCTCGTCGCGCTGCTTTACGCCGGACCTATGATCTGGGATACTCGCATGGAAACACGCTTCAACTATCTCGCCTCCACTCAGGTGAAGGCTCTCGTTCTTGGCGTGAAGGCTGTCCATCAGGCGCACCCGGGAAAGACGATCCTGCTTACCGGAATTAGCGACCGTTTGTTCATCACTGGGATCCGCGACGACCCATTTCGTATCCTCGGCATCCCGAATGTTTTTGTCGCGGGCGACAATCATACAATCGAAAACGGCGACGCGATAGTTTTCGAATACTCGAACTACCATTTGAAAGACGTGACTGCCGCCTACTATTCAGGTGTGGTGAAGTAGAGTGATGCGATTTCTGGCAGGATTTTTTCTCGGCGTCCTCAGCCTCGCGGCGCAGTTGCCGCGCGTGCTAATCATCGGCGATTCCATCTCCATGGGCTACACCAAACCCGTGCAGACGTTGCTCTCCGATGTCGCCGACGTGCAGAGGATTCCCGAGAACGGAGGACCAACTATCAACGGTCTCGCACACATGGAACAGTGGCTCGCTACCGGTAAATGGGACGTGATTCACTTCAATTTCGGCCTACACGATCTGAAGATCATGCCGGACGGCAAGCACCAGGTGGAAGTGGAACAGTACGCCGCGAATCTCAAAATCATCGTGCAGCGACTACAGGGCACGGGCGCGAAGTTGATCTGGGCCACTACGACGCCTGTTCCGGCAGGCAAGCTCACTCCACCGCGCATCCCCGGAGACGTGGCGATCTATAACGCAGCCGCGCTTCCCGTGATGGAAGCGAACCACGTCGCGATCGACGATCTTTACGAATTTGCCTTGCCCCGCCTGGCCGAAATTCAGCAGCCCGAAAACGTTCACTACGTCGACGCCGGATACGAAGCACTTGCGAAGCAGGTCGCCGAGTCGATCCGGAAATGGCTGCCTCACTCTGCCGCGGCGGCCGCCACCCGGGAAACTGCGCCGGTCAACTTCCGGAAGGAAAGCTTTTCCGCGCTTTCAAACGGCAGCCACTCACCGTCGCGCCAACTCGAATAAAACCAGCGCGCCAGTATCGCCAGATGTTCCTGACGCTCGCGAGGCGTGGCGCGCGAAGCGGTGAGCGATGAAGCCAGTTCGCGCAGCCGATGGTCCAGCGGTACCGGCTGATCGCCTGTCATGGCGACGGAGAAGCAGACTGGAGCGAGCCAGACTCCCTGCATCAGGAACCAAAGATTTACCGAATCACGTTGCGTAGAAGCGGTGACGGCGACGCCGGAAAGCCGGTCGACATCGCGCACCAGGTCGTCGCGCAGCTTCACTACCTGCTCAATGCGCTCCATACGCTTGTGCTGCCGTGCCGCCTCTTCGAAGTTCAGTTCGGCGCTCAAATGGTCGCGGGCCGATTGGGTTGAGGCAAGCAAGTGCTTTCCGCTGTCGGCCAGAAACTCCGAAACCCGGGCGACTTCGCTGGCATATTCGGCCTCGCCCACGACCTGCTGGCAGGGACGCAGGCACATGTTCATTTCGCCGTAAATGCATCCGGGATGGTCGTGCCTGGGCTCGAGATCTTCCGGACAACGGCGAATCTGAAACAGATCGAGAAACTCATGTTCAAACTGTTCGGCTGACACACGCGTCCGGAATGGCCCGTAATACTGTGCTTTTCCGGCGCTGATCCTTGTTACGACCTGGGTCCGGGGAAACTGGTTCGACAGAATCAGTTTCACGTATGGCGGCATGCGCAGCTTCAGAAACTCGAGATAGGTTCCAGGCATTGCCGCGCGCGCTTTTTCGTAAAGAATCAAGGCCGCTTCCAGGCGCGAGGCGGTTCGCCAGATCTCAATCCTGGTGACCAGGCCTCGCAAATTTAGCAATCGCGACGGCCCTCCGCGTTCGCGCAGCAGGCGCTTCAGGCGGCGACGTAGAACATTCGTCTTGCCGAAATACGGCTCACCTTCGCGCAGGCTAAGCTCGAAGATGCCCGGCCCTTCCTCGAGCGCTTCCAACGAGGCGTCGAGCATTCCAAGATCCTCGCCGCATTCGATAATTTCGGGTGGACCGGCAAACATTCAAGCGCTCGGTTGAAACATCTCCAGAAACTGCTTGCGTCCTGGCGCGGGAACGGCCGCGATTCCGAGATTCTCCGTCACATGCGCCGCATGGCTCATCCCGCACAGCGCCACGGTGACGCCCGGCACGGAGCGGGCGAACTGCAATGCTCGCTGAGCATCGGTTTGCAGGCCCGGGAAATGTCCGTCGACCTCATCCGGCAACCCCCGCGATAGCCGCGCCTGCATCAGGGAGGCGCTGGCGACAGCAGTGATCCCGCACCACTCTGCCGCATCGAGTACAGTGACCATGCCTGCCGAGGAATCCTCATTCTTCAACGAAAACGCCTCGGGCATAGTCAGATTCACGGGAAGCTGGATGAAGCGAAAATGATGATTCTTGCCACCGGCCTGCGACGCCAGTTCCACGATTTTTTTCAGCGAGAGTCCCTCGGCGTGTCCGGCCGGCTTACGGAATCCTTCCCAGGTTGCCGCACCGTAGAACCGGATCTGATTCTTCGCCACCAAGTTTTCCAGCAACTCGAACGCGCGCCGCAGGCGATCGTCAAAAACGTCCCGGGAGACATACCGAAGCTGGGCCTCCGGATTGTGCAGGTAAAGAACATCCAACGTCTCCAGCCCAAGATTCTTTCTGCTTCGCTGGCACTGATCCAACAGAAACGCCGGAGCCATGGAATGCATGCCGCCGGCAATATCCTGCTGCGACAGGCCCGCGGGAACCGCGTTCGGCACCAGAAATCCCGCTTTCGTGCAGACCATCAGGTCCGTACGATCAACTCCTTCCTTAAGAAGCTGCTGCAGCGCGGCACCGATATTCAGCTCAGACCGCTGATGCCGGTAATTCAGCGACGTGTCAATGAAATTAATCCCGCCACGCACCGCCGTACACACCGCTTCCGTATACGCCCGGTCGGTCTCGCCGTCCATTGCGCCGAGGTACGACCCGATTCCCAGACTCGAAACCGGTGTCCCCTGGGCCATCCGATAGAACCCTGCCTCTTCTAGTTTGGGAAAACGCGCGGCAAATTGCATTTCTTGCATTGTACCCACCCCCCGTACAACTGGGGCTTGACAACGAAAACGACTTCCTTAAAATAGTGATGATCGATATGGGTTGCGAACACAAGCGCACCGAAATGCTCGCCCGTCAGGATGGCGTCGATTATTTGCGTTGCCTCGATTGCGGACAGGTATTCGAGGCGGAGGACTTGGAGCAAGTCTCAGTCTACGAAGAAGAGTAACTTCCCATACTCGTAGCGGCGCCTGTGCGATTCTAGTCTTAATGATGAGCCGACGTGTCCGGCCGTCCGGGGATCGCCCTTTAAAGATCGTCGCTATTGGTGGGGGAACGGGACTTTCTGCTCTGTTGCATGGCCTCAAGCAGGTGATCCGCGCGCCGGAACCACGGTGCCTGGATATCGACATCACCGCGATTGTGACCGTCACAGACGACGGCGGAAGCTCTGGCCGCCTGCGCCGCGAATTCGATGTGCTTCCCCCCGGCGATATTCGAAACTGCATGGTGGCGCTCTCCGAAGACGAAGGAGCACTCTCGCGTTTGTTTCAATATCGTTTCGCGTCAGGGCGTGGATTAAAGGGACACAGTTTCGGAAACTTGTTTCTCACCGCAATGACCCATCTTACGGGCGATTTTGCCAAGGCGGTACAGCTATCGTCGGAAGTCCTGGCGAGTTGCGGGAAAATCTATCCCTGCACGTCCGCCAACGTTGTTCTCGAAGCCACTTTGGCTAACGGCCGGGTTGTAGCGGGCGAAACCACCATCAGCAAGAGCCGCTCTCGTATTGACAAAATTCGCATTAAGCCAGTTGGGTGCCGCCCGGTCCCGGAAACGCTCGACGCCATTCGCGAGGCCGATCTCATCACGCTCGGCCCGGGATCGCTTTTTACCAGCGTGATTCCGAACCTGCTGGTGAAAGGGATCCCGGAAGCCATCGCGAATTCAAAAGCGACCAAGGCGTATTTCGTGAATCTGATGTGGCAACCGGGCGAGACCACCGATTTCCGCGCTTCCGACCATCTGGCGGCCATTCATCAGCATGCGGGCCGGGCCATTATCGACTACGCTATTGTAAATACCCGCCCCATTCCGGCTCCTCTGCGCCGCCGTTACGCCCGCCAATTGGCCTTGCCGGTGGAGAACGACATGGACGGACTGGCCGAAATCGGAGTGAAAGTTCTTAGCGCGGAACTGGCCACGGTCTCGGCGAAGGTGCGCCACGATTCAGCGGCGATTGCCGGCGTTGCCATCCGCTTGGCGCAAGAAGCGCGCAAAAAGCAATCTCGATAAAACATAAAACATGGATCAAAGACTAACAGTCGTCATCCTCGCGGCCGGACTCGGCACGCGAATGAACTCGCGAAAAGCCAAGGTGCTTCACAAGGCCGGCGGTCTGACACTCGTTGAGCACGTGGTCAATACCGCGTTGGAGTTGACCACTCCGGAGCGCGTGGTTGTTGTCGTGGGCCATCAGGCAGCGCAAGTGGAAGCGACACTTGCCGATCTTCACGTGCGATTCGCGCCGCAAACAGAACAGAAAGGCACCGGACATGCCCTGGCTGTTTGCGCCGGCGCTGTGCCGGACCAATCGGGCTTGACCATCGTTCTCTATGGCGACGGACCCCTGATGTCCGCCGCAACACTTCGTGATCTGGTGGCAAAGCACGGAAGTTCAGGAGCCGCCGCGACGCTCATCACCACGATTCTCGACGACCCGACCGGATACGGCCGCATCCTTCTGGACGCGGACGGCAACGTCGAGGCAATTGTCGAAGAGAAAGTGGTCACTCCGGAACAGCGCGCCATGCGCTTGATCAATTCCGGAATCTACTGTTTCAACTCGGAGCTGCTTTGGAAAAACTTGCCGGAGCTCAAAGCAAATCCCGTTTCCAAAGAATACTATCTCACCGATTTCGTCGAGATCCTTAATCGTGCCGGATACAAGGTCCGCCCGTACCAGCACCCCGATCCGAGTGAGCTCATGGGAATCAACACCCGGCTCGAGCTGTCCGTGGTGGATAGGATCTTCCGGGAACGGAAAGTAAGGCAACTGATGCTCGACGGCGTCACCATTGAGCGGCCCGAAACCGTCACCATCGATATGCAAGTGAAGATCGGTATGGACACGGTTGTCGGACCGTTCACGCAGATCCTCGGCGCTACCGTCATCGGCGACGATTGCATCATCGGAGCGGGCTCCATCATCAGGAATTCGCACCTGGCCGGAAACGTCGAGATCTCGCCATACACGCTTATCGACGATTCCCGCCTTGAAGAAAAGGCGGCCGCCGGACCTTTCGCGCGCCTTCGCATGGACTCCCATGTGGAACCGGCAGCGCACATCGGAAACTTCGTCGAGCTAAAGAAGACGCGACTCGGCGCAGGCGCAAAGGCGATGCATCTCGCCTACCTCGGCGACTCCACGATCGGGGCCAAAACCAACATCGGCGCCGGCACCATCACCTGCAACTACGACGGCGCGAAGAAGCATCAGACTACGATCGGCGCCGGGGCGTTCGTGGGCAGCAACTCCACGCTGGTCGCGCCGGTTCACGTAGGAGAGGGAAGCTATATCGCGGCCGGATCGGTGATCACCAATGCTGTTCCTCCGGATGCGCTGGGCATCGGACGGGGACGGCAGGAAAACAAGGAAGGCTGGGCCAAGCGCCGCCGTGAGAAAGCTGCCGCGAAAGTCTGATATTGTGCCTGGGTGAAATCCGCGCACTTACTCTTCGCCGCCTCACTCGTTTTGTACGCTCAATCCGACTGGAAAGCCGTGCAGAAATGGCCGCCGGTTCCTGGCCCGGTCAAATTCGAACGCCCGTCGGCGGTAGCGGTCGATAACTCCGGCCGCGTGATCCTGTTCCATCGCGGCGAGCCCGCTCTCGTCCGGCTTCGCCTGGACGGCACGCTCGACAAAGCCTGGGGCACGGGCTTCGTAATGGCGCACGGAATTAAAATCGCGCCCGACGGCAACATCTGGGTGACCGACGCGAAGAAGATGGTCATCATCAAGTACTCGCCTGATGGCAAAGAGTTACTCACAATCGGAACTCCCGGTAAGAACGGCAGCGACCGCACCCACTTCGACGGTGTTGCCGATATTGCCTTCCAACCGAATGGCGATTTCTATGTCGCCGACGGTTATCAAAACACGCGAGTTATTAAATTCGACAAGAACGGCAAATATCTGTTCGAGTGGGGTAAGAAAGGGACCGGTCCGGGAGAATTCGTCTTGCCTCATGCCGTCGTTCTGGATTCTCAGGGACGCGTCTACATCGGCGACCGTTCGAACAAACGCATCCAGATCTTCACGCCTGAGGGGAAGTACATTACCGAATGGCATACCGGCTCGCCCTACGGCCTAGCCATGTCGCCAAATGGAGACCTCTGGATGGCTGACGCCCTCACCAATAAAGTCAGCCGCATCGATCGCCAGGGGAAGGTGGTCGAATCATTCAGCCCGCCCGACGACGGCGGCGGTATCGCCAACGGCGGTCCGCATCTCGTCTCTTTTGGCCCGGATGGTTCCATGTATATCGCGTCGCCGTCTCGCGGATTTGTTTGGAAATTTGCCAAACGGTAGAGCTTATTTCTTCGTCTGCAGTGGCCTGACAATGATGCGGACAGCTACATCGCCGTCATCCGAAGTCTTGAATCCGACGGTGACGCGCGCCTTTACCTTCAACTTGCCTTCGACTTTTGTATCCGCTTTAATCAGGAAGCTGCGATTCTCGGCTGGTTTCCCCAGAACCGCCCGCGAGACGGTCAGCCTGCCCTCGGGAAGCTGTAGAACTATGCCTGAGAAGAACTCATAGCTAGTTTCTTCAGCGGTTTGCGGTGCGGCCTGTTTCTCGTCCTGCTGCCCCGGCATGGGGCTGGACGTGATGAACGCGAGGATGCAAACCGACAAGAAGCGCCGCATTATCCAGACTATGGAAACTGCATGAAACACACGTGAAGCGGTGATTAAATTTTACTAATTAATTTACAACACTAACACCGGATGGTACAAATGTGGCAGCTTAGCCTGTCCAATTGCGATCAAATCTCCCTCTGGTGAAATGGCCTTTACAAATTGGGCATCCATCTGCGGGCGGAACGGCGACACCCGGAAATCACGACCCTGACGAATGAATCCCGCCGTGGCTGAATCTACCTGCTCGGTGGGAAACTCAGGAAGCAGGTCCGCGCAAGGGATCAAAGCGTCGCCCATCCGGCCCTCGGCCGCCAGTTGGCCAAGACCTTCCAGCGTCCGGGCCATGGCCAGATCGAAACCTCCCGAGGCGGTGCGACGCAGCTTTTCGAGCCACGCTCCGCAACCGAGCGCTTGCCCCAGATCGTGAGCGATGCCGCGCACGTAAGTGCCCGGCGAACAATGAATCCGTACTTCGATCTCGGCGCCCCCGCAGCGCAGCAACTCAATGGAGTAGATCTCCACTTGCACCGGCTTCAATTCCACGGCCTGGTTCTTGCGCGCAAATTTGTAGGCAGGTACGCCTCCGACCTTCTTCGCCGAAACCGGTGGGGGTACCTGGCTGATAATGCCACGGAATTTCGACAGCCCCTGCTCAATCGCCGCGGCGTCGAATTGGACATCGACATGCGGAGACGACGGCGTTCCTTCGGCATCGTACGTATCGGTCGAATGCCCAAAGCGGATTGTGCCGTCGTAGATCTTGTCTCCACGGCTGAAAAACTGCGCCAGACGGGTCGCCCGGCCGACCACCATGGGCAGCACTCCGGTCGCCGCCGGGTCGAGCGTACCGAGATGTCCGACTTTCCTGGTGTCGGTCAGCCTGCGAAGACGATTCACCACATCGTGGGACGTCCAACCCGCCGGCTTATCGACAATAATCACTCCATCCATGCCTTTTCAATGTAACAGTAGGCCGCATTGGTAAACTCGAAAAGGTGGAAGAAGAAGTAATTGGCAAAGCGTACGACGGCCGCCTGATGCGCCGTCTCCTGACATACGCTCGACCCTATCGCAGCACTATCGTGCTTTCGCTGGTATTCCTGATCGCCGATTCGCTTCTGCAGGTGGCCGGTCCGCTCCTTACCAAGCTGGCCATTGACCGCTATCTGGTTCCGAATCCCGGACGTCCGGCGAATATCCTCGACCCGCATCTATCCAGCGATCCATGGACTGGAATCACACAGATCTCGGCTTTGTATCTCGCCACGTTGGTTGGCATCCTGTTTTTTGAGTTCGCTCAGACCTACCTGATGCAGTGGACCGGCCAGAATGCGATGTCCGATCTGCGGCGCGAGATCATGGGTCACCTCCAGAAGCTCGACATTCCGTTCTACGATCACAATCCAGTGGGCCGCCTGGTCACGCGCGTGACCACCGATGTCGACGTGCTGAACGATCTCTTCACGTCGGGGCTGGTCACTATTCTCGGCGATCTGCTGATGCTCGGCTTCATCGTCGTGGCTATGCTCGGCATGAGCCCTAGCATGACAGCGTTCATGCTGGCCGTGCTTCCAATTGTAGTCCTGCTGACCACCATGTTCCGGCGCGCGGTGCAGGGGAGCTATCAGCGTATCCGCATCGCGGTGGCGAAGATCAACGCCTACCTGCAAGAGCACGTGAATGGCATCGCAGTGCTGCAACTGTTCAACCGGGAGGAGAAGAGCAAAGAGGAATTCGAACAGATCAACCGCGAGCACATGGTGGCGTTCAAGGATTCGATTTTCGCCTACGGCTGGTTCTATCCGTCGGTGGAATTTTTCGGCATGCTGGCCCTGGCGCTGCTGCTGGCGTGGGGCGGCTTCCGTATTCGCGGCGGAGCGTTGTCACTCGGCGCGTTGATCGCCTTCTTTCAGTACGGAATGCGTTTCTTCCGGCCGATCCAGGACTTGAGCGAAAAGTACAACATCCTGCAGGGAGCAATGGCCGCATCGGATCGAATTTTCAAGCTGCTCGACACGCCGCCCGTGATCGTCAGTCCCGCTGTCACTACCCCTGTGCCGAAACTGCCGGTCTCGATTGAATTCGACCACGTCTGGTTCGCCTATCGCGACGAGGACTGGGTGCTGCAGGATGTCACCTTTACTATCGCGCCGGGAGAAACCATCGCCGTCGTGGGCCATACCGGCGCGGGGAAAACCACCATTACGAGTCTTCTGCTGCGTTTCTACGATGTGCAGCGCGGCCACATACGCATCGGTGGCGTCGACATCCGCGAGTTTGAAATTCACCAGCTCCGGCACCAGTTCGGCATTGTTCTGCAAGACCCGTACCTGTTCACCGGCACAATCGCCGGCAACATTCGGCTCGGTACGGAGCAGATCTCCGATTCCGCCATTGAAGCGGCCGTGGAAAAGGTGAATCTGAAGGACTTCATTCAGACGCTCAGCGACGGTCTGGCCCATCCGGTCCGCGAAAGAGGCCAGGGGATTTCCACAGGCCAGAAACAGCTCATCAGTTTCGCCCGGGCCTTGGCTCACGATCCACGGATTCTGATTCTAGACGAGGCGACTTCGAGCGTCGACACCGATACCGAACTGCGAGTCCGTGAAGCGCTGGGAAGATTGGTGGAAGGCCGGACGTCAATCGTGATCGCGCATCGCCTGTCGACGATACAGCGGGCAGATCGAATCTTCGTAATGCACAAAGCCCGCCTGCGCGAAGTGGGAACGCACCAGCAATTGCTCGCCTTGCGGGGGATTTACTGGAAGCTCTACCAGCTCCAATACAAAGACCAGGAAACGAAGGTGCCCGTCCTGATTGAACCCAGGTCCTAGTGATGCTCTTCGGCCGGAGCCGGAATTGCCGGGGTCATCGACGGCGTGGTGCCGTTCGCACCGGGCGTTCCAGGAGCCGGAATCAAGGTACCCGGAGCCGCACCCGGAGGACTCGTCGGAGCTCCAGGCTTGGTCACTTTCAGGTTCGCCGGAAGTAGCGCCTCGCGAGACGTCACATCGGTGTAGTCGAATCCCAGAAACAGAGCCAGAAAGATGAACGCCATGACGATAATGACGCTATTCATCGGGCGGTCGTGAAGCAGATGCATGAAAAACAGCGCTACCAGCGTCGCCTTGATGGTGGCAATCGTCAGCGCGATTGCCACATTCGCCATCCCGGACCCGAACTGCACATAGGATGCCGCGACAGTAATGCAAGTCAAAATCAACAGGATGATCAGGATCACCAGATAAAGCTTCGGAGCGTTCTTGTCGTGATCGGCATGCTCTGCGTGAGCAGGTGAATGAGTTTGAATTTCCGTAGTTGCGCTCATGTTCGTCCTAATTAATCAGGTACAACAGCGGGAACAGATAGATCCAGATCAGATCGACCAAGTGCCAGTAGAGGCCAACCAGATCGATCGGCGTGTAGTAATTCTTGTTGAATTCGCCGGCCTTGGTCTTAAGGCACATCCAAATGATGGCCGCCATCCCGCCCAGAATATGGATTCCGTGCAGACCGGTCATCATGAAATAGAAACTGAAGAAGACGAACTGATTCGGCACCGTGTCGCCGTGATGATGGTAAAAACGCCCCGGCAGCAGTCCCTCGTGGAACTTGTGCTCGTACTCGAAGTATTTCACCACCAGGAATATCGCGGCGCAGGCTAGCGTGATGAGAAGGAAAACCATCGTCTGCTTGCGCTTTTCGGTCTTGGCGGAATGAACGGCCATCACCATGGTGTAGCTGCTCACCAGCAAGACAACCGTATTGAGGAAGCCAAGATTCTTGTCGAGATGATGGTGCGCGGCGAAGAATGCATCGGGGAACTTTCCCTGCATCAAACCGAAGCCGACGAAAAGTCCCCCGAACAGCAGGATTTCCGTGGCCAGGAAGAGCCACATCCCGATCTTGCTGGCGTCGAACTGCTGTTCACGCGTCGCAAAGTGATGCTGCAGGTGCGGATCGTGTTCTTCGTGCGAATGACTGCCGTGAGGTACCGCGATCGCGTGTTCACTCATAAGCTAGGCTCCTCTCGAAGCGGCCGGTAATCGTACGGCGCATGCTTCAAGACCATATCTTGGTCGAAATTGTGCTCGATTGGCGGAGACTGCGTCTCCCATTCGAGAGTCGACCCGCCCCAAGGATTGCGCGGCGCGTCGTAGGGTTTGCGCAGCGAACTCAGCATCGAAACCGCGGCAAGAATGAGTCCCGTCCCCAGCACCCAGGAACCGAATGTCGAGAAAACGTGCAACTGCTGGAATTGATCCAGGTAGTTGTAATACCGGCGTGGCATGCCGCGCGTTCCCAGAATGAACTGCGTGAAGAACGTCATGTTGAAACCGATGAAAACCAGAATGCAGCCGATCCGTGCGATTTTCTCGTTGTACATCCGGCCAAACATCTTCGGCCACCAGTAGTGCAGACCGCCTAAGAACGCGATCACCGTGCCGCCCATCATCACGTAATGGAAGTGCGCCACCACGAAATAGGTATCGGTCAAGTGGATGTCCGTCGACAGAGCGCCCAGATAGATTCCCGTCAGGCCGCCGATGGTAAACAGCAGCAGGAACGAGATTGCGTAAAGCATCGGTGTATCCAGGGAAATAGACCCGCGGTACATGGTCGCCGTCCAGTTGAACACCTTCACGCCGGACGGAATCGCGATCAAAAAGGTAAGGAACGAGAAGATCGTCGTCGCCAGTTCAGACTGCCCGCTGACGAACATGTGATGTCCCCACACCAGGAAGCCCAACAGCGCGATCGCCACGCTAGAGAACGCAATGGCGCGGTACCCGAAGATCGTCTTGTGCGAAAAAGTCGGAATCAATTCGGAGATAATCGCCATGCCCGGCACGATCATGATGTAGACCGCCGGATGCGAATAGAACCAGAAGAAATGTTGGAACAGAACCGGATCGCCGCCCAGCTTCGGATCGAAGATGCCGATTCCAAACGCACGTTCCATCACCAGCAGCACCATCGTGATGCCCAGAACCGGAGTAGCCAGCACTTGAATCACCGCCGTTGCGTAGATACTCCAGACGAACAACGGCATCCGGAACCACGTCATGCCCGGCGCGCGCAGCGTATGGACCGTCGCGATAAAGTTGATTCCCGTGAAGACCGACGAGAAGCCTAACACGAAAACCGCCATCGCCATCAGTCCCACCGCGCCGCTTGTCGTCGTGCTGTAGGGCGTGTAGAAGGTCCAGCCGGTATCCACCGCGCCGAAAACAATCGAGGAGACCGCCATCACCGCGCCGATCACATAAATATACAAGCTGGCCAGATTCAGCCGCGGAAACGCCACATCTTTAGCCCCAAGCATCAGTGGAAGAACGAAGTTCCCCAGCGCCGCCGGGATCGAAGGGATGATGAACAGGAACACCATGATCGCGCCGTGCAGCGTGAAAACCCGGTTGTACGTTTCGGCCGTCATGATCGTCTGCTTCGGCGTCAGCAGTTCGATGCGGATCAGAAGTGCAAAAATTCCGCCGACGAAAAAAGCCGTCATCACAAACGCGAGGTACATGATGCCGATCCGTTTGTGGTCGATCGTAGTCAGCCACGACTTCAAACCCTTCGGATAGGTGAGATAGTTTACGCTGACGTCCTCATGAACGACGCCATGCGCGGCGGGGACTGATACTGTGTGACCCATAATTTACTTAAGCTCCTATTACAACATCACCCTTTACGACACCACCTACTTCAACGACTTGATAAATTCGATCGCGCCCTTGATCTCGCGCTCGCGCAACAGGCCCTGGAACGTCGGCATAACGCCTTCAAAACCGTTCACGATATCTTTTTGCGGATCGAGAATCGACGTGCGGACATAATTCTCGTCCACCAGAACCGATTTGCCGGTGGACAGCAATTCCTGCTTGCCCCAGATTCCTTTCCAGCTCGGGCCCGTACCCCTGGTGCCGTCGAGCGAGTGGCAAGTCGAGCAGCCCTTGTTCTCCCAAACCATCTGGCCGAGGTCTTTCAAGGGCATCTTCTTCATTTCTTCGTCGCCTTCCTGCAGCCACTTCTCGTACGCCGCGTCGTCGTCCACGTGGACTTTCGCCAGCATGTCGGAGTGACCCTTGCCGCAATACTCGGCGCAGAAAACCTGGTGTACACCGACCTTCGTCGGATTGAACCACACCTGCGTGTAACGCCCCGGGACCACGTCGTGCTTGATGCGGAAATTCGGCACGAAGAAGCTGTGCAGCACGTCTTCCGACGTCATCACCAACCGTACCGGTTTGCCGATCGGGACGTGAATGTCATTCAAGGTCCGGGTGCCATCCGGATATTCGAACTGCCACACCCACTTCTTCGCCGTCACCTGGATTTCCATCGCGTCGCCCGGGGGAACGTTGGCGCGAACGAATCCGCGGAATCCCCAGAAGAAGACGACCAGGCAGATGATCAGCGGGATAATGCTCCACGTGACTTCCATGCCAAGGTGATGGGTAATGTGCGGCGTTATTTCGTTCTCGCTCTTCCGCCGGTACTTCATTGCGAATGCAATGGCCATCCCGCCGATGAGTACGAAGAAGAAGACGCTGATGATCGTAATGAAGATGTATAGATCGTCAATATCGCGCGCCGTCGTGGAAGCCTCGAGAGGCATCATGTAATTGCGGAACCAGGTCATTTTGCCGTCACCAATTGATCCGGGTGAGAAGCCAAACGCTCCTTCCGGAACAAACGAATCAGAATAAAGCCAAAAATCAAGACCATCAAGCCGCCGCCTGTTCGCATCACGTTTGTCACGAACAATGTGTAGGAGCGCGACAGCGGATCGTAGTGAAAGCAGTACAGCAGAATGCGGTCGACGGTAATCCCAAGTTTGCCGGCGGACGCCTCGGTCAGCGCCAGCCGCATGTCGCGCGGTTTGAATCTAGCGCCATACAGGTACCGCGAAATTCTGCCGTCGGGCGTCAGAAACATAATCGCCGCCGCGTGTGCGAACTGCTGGGCGCGTTCGTCGTAACGATAGTGAAAGCCCATCTGCTCGGCCAGCACCTTCGTGTGACCCTGATAGTCCGTTAGGAAGTGCCAGCCCGTCGCGGGCTTGCCATAGCTTTCGAGATAGGCCATCTTTTTCTGTGACGCGACGTCGAACATCTCGCTGGGATTGATGCTGATGGTCACGATCTCGAATTCGTTCCCGGGCGTCCAGGGAATCTCGCGCAGCGCCTGCGTTTGCGCGTTCAGCACCATGTTGCACAGCATGGGACACGTGTAATAAACCAGGTTCAACAGAACCGGCTTGTCCTTGTGAAAGAAATCCCGCAGCGGAACCTGATAGCCCTTTTCGTTGGTAAACGTAAGGTCCAGATTCACCGCCTGCCCGAGATGTTCTTCAATACCTACGCCCTCGAGTTGCGCCGGCAGCACGGTATCGGCCGCAAACAACGGCAGCGTAGTTCCCATGAACAACGCCGCGATGAACAACGCCGTGATGCACAACGCGAGATGAACCGCGAGTTTCACTACTTTACTTCGCCCCCCGCTGCGGCAACGGGCGGAGCCTTCGCTGCCGCCGCAGCAGCAGCCGCGGCAGCCGCAGCCGCGATCTGCTCCGGCGTTTTGTACGGCGCCGGTTTAGTCGGATATTGGAAGCGGTCTTCAGCCGCCTCCTTGATAAACAATTCCATCGCCCGGTTAATGGGCAGGCTCACCGTGCCCTTTTGCCGGTCGATGTATTTGTAATTGCTAAGCTCCAGATCTTCCTTGTTGTGAAGATCGCGCAACGACTGGCTCTCCGGAGCCAGTACCACTTCTTGGATCTCGTTATTCATTGACGCGTCGAAATAAAACTGAATCCCCACCACCGTCACAGCGAGGGTGATTAACGTGCCAAGACCGATGAGCAGGATGAACTTCGCATTCGGCTCGGAGTGGTCGAATGAATGAGGATGCTCGAGATCGATTACTTCTCTGTGCTCGTCGTGATCTAGTTCAATTTCTTTCGCCATCATTCACCCTTACATGTTTTCGAAATGCAGACCCTGCTCGAAACGTGGATCGCCGATCGGGAGCAACGCACTCCCGCGTACGCGGAACCAGAACACTAAGGCATACGCGCTACCCACGGCCAGCCAACAGGCCACGTCGAGCCAATGCAACTGCACGCCCTTGGAGTGATACCAGGTCGGCATCACCTGCCAGTAAATATCGACGAAATGCGCGGCCATCAACCACAGCGCCATCGCCATCAGCGCACGCACATTCCGCTTCGTGGCGCGAATAATCAGAGCCAGGAACGGAATGATGAAGTGCCCGATCAGCAGCGCCCAACTCCACCACGCCCACGTACCTTCGAAGCGCTGGCGGAAGTAAATCGTTTCTTCCGGAAGGTTGGCGTACCAGATCAACAAATACTGTGAGAACGCGATGTATGCCCAGAAGACCGTCAGCGCGAACATCCACTTGCCCAGATCGTGATAGTGCTCCACGTTGATCGTGTGCGACAGGATATGCTTCTTGCGGAACCACAGACAGATCAGAGTCCACACCGCCATGAAAACGTAGCCGCTGCCGGCCAGGAAGTAAATTCCAAAAATTGTCGAATACCACGTCGGATTCAGAGACATGCTCCAATCCCAGGCCGCCAGCGTAGCCGAGAGGAACAGCATCAGCAATCCCGGCGCGCTCCAGCGCGAATTCGTGTGCATGTGCTCGAGCGATCCGGTCTTATCCTGCTTCACCGATTGCGAATAAATCCGCCAGGTCCACAGGCTCCAAAGCGCGATGTAGATGGCCGCGCGAATGGTGAACCACTGTGGATTCAGATAGCCGGATTTCACCGCCACCACCGGCAGCTTCATGATTTCCGGTTGCGTCCACGAATAGAGATGATCCAGACCGAGCGCGATGGGAATGAATAACAGGAATGCGATCGGCACCGACACCATCAGGTTTTCCGCGATTCGTCGCATGGGAACGCTCCACGCCGATCCGGTGAGATATTGCACCATCACAAAGAAGATCGCGCCCAGCGGAACGCCGATGAAATACAGAAACCCGGTCAAGTACGACTGGAAGAACCGGTCGGGATTCGAAAAATATCCGGCCAGCGCCGCGATCCACGACACCATCGCTACAAACGCGATGGCATTGCGGCCGCGTGTCCAAACGCTTATGTCGATGTGATAGGAGTCGCGGGCGTGTGGGTGATGATGAGTTCTTTCGGCAACAATCATTAGCTCTCTACCTCAACTCCGCTCGGATTTCCTGCGGCACGTCGTCCACAGTTCCATTCGTACTGCGCTGCAACGCGCGAACGTAAGAGATGATCGCCCATCGGTCGTGCGCCGTAATCTGAAAGCGATAGGCCGGCATCGAGCGCCGTCCATGCGTAACCACATCGAAAATCTCGCCGTCGTTCATCGCCGTAACGCGAGGGTCGTGCAAATCCATCGGAACCCAGCCGATCGCCCGCGCCGGGACCGTTCCCTTGCCATGCCCTGTACGGTCGTGGCACGGCGAGCAGTACGTGTTGAAGCGCATCTGACCCAGCTTCAGCAGTTCGGCGTCGATCTTCTCCGGGTTCTTCCCGATGTACATCTTGTCCACGATGCCGAGGTAATATGCGTCGTCTTCATGCAACTGGCCACGTGCAATTGTTCCGGGCACGGGCATCCGGCTCGACTTACCGTCGGCGAAAAACTTGCTCTCCGATTGCGGCTTGCCTTTGTCCTGACGGCGCATGTCCCACCACACTTCATGCGGAGGATTCCGTGAAGTGTCGCCCGCGCATCCCGTCAATATGAGAGATGCTGCCAGGAGCGTTCCAGCGATAAGAGATTTCAAAACAGTACGCATCAGGCCTCGACCACCTCGGTATGCTTCGCGCCCAGCGATTCCAGCAGGCGTTGCGTGTCCACGATGTCAAATTTCGGATCGGACGCTTCCACCACCAGCAGGTACCGGTCGTCGGTGGCAACGCCGAACCGCTCGTAGTTGAACACCGGATGATAAAACTGCGGCAGTTTGTTGATGGCAAACATGCCGAACACCGCCGCGAAGGCGCTGAACAAAATTGTGCCTTCAAAAATCGGCGGGATCGAAGGTTCCCAGGCAAACAGCGGTTTACCGCCGATCACGAGTTTGTACGAAATGCCACCGGCCCAGTAGATCAGGCTGGCGACACTGATAAAGCCGATGCTTCCGCAGCAGAAAATGATGTAGCCGAGGATAGATCGCGGTACGCCGATCGCATCGTCGATCCCGTGCACCGGAAAGGGCGAAATCGCGTCGAGCTTCGTATATCCGTGCTCGTGATGAACCACGCGGCCCGCCGCGACCAGCTTCGACGGTTGATCGAACTCGGCTACGACACCGTAGATCGTTTTATCTCTCAGCTCAGGAGTATTCGTGTGCATCAGTGCTCCACTCCTTGCGCGACTGCTTCCAAATGCGCGTCATGCATTTTCTGCGTCGCCATCATTCCCTTCACTTCCGATACGGCGATCATCGGCAGGAACCGCAGGAACAGCAGGAATAGCGTCAGGAACAATCCAAATGTCCCGAAGAAGGTCAGCATGTCGATGATCGTCGGGTGGTAGTAACCCCACGCCGACGGCATGAAGTCGCGGTGCAGAGACGTACCGATAATCACAAATCGCTCGAACCACATTCCGACATTCACTACCAGCGAAATGACGAACATGAACGGAATGCTCGTCCGAAGTTTCTTGAACCAGAAGAACTGCGGCGAGATCACATTGCAGCTCACCATCAACGTGTACGCCCACCAGTAAGGACCGAAAGCGCGATTCAGGAAGGTGAATTTCTCGTAGGGATTGCCGCTGTACCAGGCGATAAAGAATTCGCTCGCATAGGCGTACCCGACAACGGTGCCCGTGGCGAGCATGATCTTGTTCATGTTCTCCAAGTGCTTCATCGTCACCAGATGCTCCACTTTAAACACCCAGCGCGCGACCACCATCAGCGTCACCACCATGGCAAAACCGGAGAAGATGGCGCCGGCCACAAAGTACGGCGGGAAGATCGTCGTGTGCCAACCGGGCAGCAGCGATGCCGCGAAGTCGAAGCTGACCACGGAGTGCACCGAAAGCACCAGCGGCGTCGAGATGCCGGCCAGAACCAGATACGCCATTTCGTAATTGCGCCAATGCCGGGCCGATCCGCGCCATCCAAGACTTAAAACACCGTAGGTTATTTTCCGGGCTTTCGTTTTCGCGCGATCGCGAATCGTCGCCAGGTCGGGCACCAGGCCCACATACCAGAACAGCGCCGAAACCGTTGCGTATGTACTCACCGCGAACACATCCCAAACCAGCGGGCTGCGGAAGTTCGGCCACATATAGAGGTCCGTATTCGGCACCGGGAACAGCCAGTACGCGCGCCACGGACGGCCCGTGTGGAACAGCGGGAAAATACCGGCGCAAGCCACGGCAAACAGCGTCATCGCTTCGGCGAAACGGTTAATCGATGTGCGCCATTTCTGCCGGAACAGAAACAGAATCGCCGAGATCAGCGTTCCGGCGTGACCAATACCGATCCAGAACACGAAGTTCGTGATATCCCACGCCCAGGCGATCGGCTGGTTGTTGCCCCAAACTCCAATGCCGTTGTAGACAAGCCACCCCAGACAAAGCTTCAGAACTCCCGCGATACTCGCGGTAATCGCAATCGCGATCCACCACGAGTAGGGCGTTCGGGTTTCGATGATCGTGCTGACAGCCTCCGTCACCTGGTGCAGCGACGGATCGCCCTCCACCAGGCGCGGCCTTACATGCGGATCGTTGCGAACGGCGAGATCAGCCATGTTTCGCCTCCAGCTCCTCGTTGGTATTTCGCAGCTTCGCCAGATAGGTCGTGCGAGGCTTCGTGTTGAGCTCTTCGAGCATTCCGTAGTTCCGTTTTTGCTTCTTCAGCTTCGACACCCTGCTGTTCGGATCGTTGATGTTGCCGAAGACGATCGCGTCGGCCGGGCACGTCTGCTGGCAAGCGGTTTGAATTTCGCCGTCCTTGATCGGACGATGGCCTTCCAACTTCGCCTGGATCTTGGTTTCCTGGATGCGCTGCACGCAGTAAGTGCACTTTTCCATCACGCCGCGCATTCGCACCGTGACGTCCGGATTGAACTTCATCATTTCCACTTCCGGAGTGCCGTAGTTCCAGGCCAGGAAGTTAAACCGGCGCACTTTGTACGGACAGTTGTTTGAGCAATAACGAGTGCCCACGCAGCGGTTGTAGGCCATGTCGTTCAGGCCTTCCGGGCTGTGTGTGGTGGCTGCGACCGGACAAACGTTCTCGCATGGCGCCGTCTCGCACTGCATGCACGGAACCGGCGACATCACAGCCTGTGGTTCCTCTTCGTCGCCGACAAAATAACGATCCATGCGGATCCAGTGCATCTCGCGGCCGCGATTCACCTGATCTTTACCCACAATCGGAATGTTGTTTTCCGCCTGGCAGGCGATCGTGCAGGCGTTGCAACCGACGCAAGCATTCAAGTCGATTGACATGCCCCATTGGTTGCCTTTGCTGTAGTCCCAGTCGCCATAGAGTCCGACGAGTTCCGGAACTTCGAGCATTTCTTTGATTACGTTCGGCTCTTTGCGATACTCTTCCAGCGTCGATTCGCGCAGCAGCGGACGGTCTTCCATCGTGCCGTGCTCTTGGGTCTGCACGATCTGGTACTGTTTGGCGATTTTGGAAACTTTTGCGTCCGCGACGATCCACGGCGTCTTCGAGGTGCGGAGCTTGTATGCATTCACGCCCGCGCCCTTGGCCACGTGACCGCATTCGGTCCGGCCATAACCCAGCGCGATGGTGATCGATCCATCAGCTTGTCCCGGCTGCACAAATACCGGAGCCTCCAGTGTGCGTCCGTCGACTTCGATCTGGATCATGTCGACGAAGTTGCCCGCCTGCGTCGGATCGGAGTGCCCTTCGGTGTCGGTCGCTTTGTAGCCCTTCACCATCCAGCCATGCGTCGACACACCCAACTGCTTGGCCGTTGCCGGACTCACCAGCGCCGCATTATCCCAGGTGATTTTCGACATGGGTTCCGGGATTTCCTGCAGCCAGCCGTTGTTGGCGTACCGGCCATCCCAAGTCGCCCAGTTCGGCGTGAACACCAGTTCCATGCCGGATGCAGTTTGCGCCGCCGGCTGCGCTGCCGCGTTCACCTTCTTCGCGTCGGCCACCGGCTTCACTTCCGCGAATGCCGTATTCGGAATCACGCCATCGTGCAGCGCATGCCGCCACAGTTTATCCGCGTCGCCCTTGGCAAACTTCGCCGTCCAATAATTGCGGACAATATCGTAAGGCTTTTGATCTTTGTAGCCAGTGAGCGCGGCCACGATCTCCGCTTGGGTCCGTCCATAGTAGAGCGGCGCGATCATCGGTTGCTGGATGGTAGCCGTGCCATCGGGAGCCAACGCATCACCCCATGACTCAAGGAAGTGCGCCTCAGCTACCGACCACTTGCACGCGACCGCCGTCTCATCCACGTCGAGGCCGACGTAAATGGATGTCGCGACTTTCTTGATATTCGCCGCGAAATCCAAGTCCGCCGGAGCGGTGTAGGCAGGATTGCCGCCCAGGATTACCAACGTCGAAACTTGGCCTTTGGACATCTCGCCCGCCAACTCGGCGATTGCTTCCAGTTGAGGACGCGCTTGTTCTAGCGTGCTCTCGTAATATGTAACGGTTTCGCCCGCGTTGCCCAATGCCTGATTGATCAGGTGGACCATTGCGTGGACTGCGGCCGGCTGCCGCGGACCCGCGACCACCAGGCTCTTACCACGATTCGGCCCGAGATCCTTGGCGACCGCTTCAATCCACTTCGATTTCTTGTCGCTCTGTCCGACAACCTTCAGTTCGTTGCCGCCCACTTTCAATGCCGCCGCGAGATCCGAAACGAATGCCTTGATCTCAGAAGCTCGCATTTTGATCCGGTGATCGGCGGTCGCGCCGGTGGTCGAAAAACGACTTTCCGCCACGTACAGCCGGCTCATCTCGTCTGTTTCGGCCGCGACCTTCCGTCCACGAGAGAATTCTTTGACAGGCAGCACGGTGTCGGCATCGAGTCCCAGAAAATCGCTGTCGAGCGCCAGGATTACTTTCGCTTTGTCGAACCGCGGCCGGACCACCACTTGCTGACCGAACGCAAGCTGCGCGCCCGCGCGAACTTCATCGTGTGAAATGGCGTCGTACTGAATCCATTTCGCTTTCGGGAACTTTGCCAGCGCGGCCGCCTGCACAGCCGCGAACGATGGCGATGTCACCGACTCGCTCAAGAATCGCAGCCCATCACCTTGGCCCAAAGAACCGGACAGCGTTTTCAGGGCATCATCGAGAATCTTCCAATCAACGTCTTTTCCGTCCTGCCTCGGAGTGCGCGCACGGTCCGGATCGTACAGACCAAGAATTGACGCCTGCTGGAACACATTGGCGGCGCCCAGACTGAAAGGATGCTCTGGGTTGCCTTCCATCTTTGTCGGACGCCCGTCGTTCACCTCGGCCAGCAAACCCTGCGCAACGCCATTGTGGACCATCGCCGTTGCGTAGAAATATGGCTTGCCGGGAATGTAATCCTCAACGCCCTTCACGTTAGGAAGAATGTGCTCCACCGGCCGCCGGCACGCCGTGAGCCCTGCAAGCCCGAACGACGCCGCCATCAACTTGAGCACATTGCGCCGTGACGCCCCGTCTACCACTTCCTCGGCGCTGGCCGGAAACTCGCGATGCAGCCACTCCTGAAACGCCGGAGTCTGGGCAAGCTGGTCGAGGCTCCGCCAGTATTTCTTGCCCGTCTGCTTGGTCTTTATCTGGATCATCGATTCATTTACCTGTGACAACCGGAACAGTTCGTCGGCGGATTGATGTGCTTGGCGGCGATAATCTCACGACCCATCTCTTCGGGATCGCGATCGGGTTGCCAGCCCAGTTTGGTCACGAATTCCACCGGACGAAGGTTTGGTGCGGGATTGCGATGGCAGTCCAGGCAGAAGCCCATGTTCAGCGGCTTCACCTGTTTGACTTCCATCATCTGATCGATTCGCCCGTGGCAACTTACGCAGCTCACTCCGGCATTGATATGGGCGGAGTGATTGAAGTACACATAGTCAGGGAGCTTGTGAATCTGAATCCAGGGAATCGGTTCGCCGGATGCATAACTGGCTCGAACTTTCTCCAGCCGGGCGCTCTGGGGCTTCACCCGGACGTGGCAATTCATGCAGGTTTCAGTGGCTGGAATGGCTGCATGCGCGGCCTTGAAAACCGTGTTGTGGCAGTAGTAGCAGTCGATCCCAAGCGTTCCAGCG
Organism: Bryobacterales bacterium; assembly: GCA_963813145.1. Lineage (GTDB taxonomy): Bacteria > Acidobacteriota > Terriglobia > Bryobacterales > Bryobacteraceae > Palsa-187. The sequence continues at coordinate 1,142,264 of CAWEXX010000003.1, read as the reverse complement.
TGGAGTTTATGACTGTACGGCACTGGCTGTATCGGCGAATATCCCGTGTCGGCGACCAAGGGATGCGAAAAGTAAACGTAAGCGCCGATTCCGCCGAGAGCCATGACGGCCACCAACGCGCCTCCAATCCTGACATACTGATCAATTGTCTTTGGGAAGATGAGCGCCATTCTATCCTTCTGTGCGGGTACATCCGGCCGCCCCGCACACCATCTTATTTTCTACCATAGAGAGAGTTATTCTGCAATGGGAGCAAAATTTCTTGTTTAACCGTATTCAGACCACCTACACTCCCAAACCCTACCGCGGCCTCTCAAAGCGCTTCGGCGACCTGAAAGTGCGGCCTAAGTTAATAGTGCTGCACAACCTGTTTTTTCTCATCCTGGCTGGCGCCGTTTATCTTACGGTCATTCCTGCGCTGGAGCGGCGCGTGACCAATGCAAAGACCATTGAAATCAGCCTGATCACCGAGATTTTTTCAGGCGATCACACATGGGTCCGCCTCCCGGCAATGGAAAGCTACAATTTCCGGGAGGGGACGGCCAGCGAAATACAAATCCCAGGGCCGGTACAGGATTGGCTGGATGACCATCCGGGCTCAGTGTGGCAAAATTCTCCGCAGTCAGACGTTCTTTATCGAAAGGACCCACGGACCGGCCGTTACCGGCGGCTCACCCTGCCGAACACGGTCTATGATGCAGTGATCGAGCGAGCCAAGCTCGCGTTGTTCCTTGTACTGGGGGTCATCTATGTCCTGGCCGTTTTGCTTCTCGAACTGGTTATCATGCCGCGCTACGTTTACCAGCCGCTGAGCCTCATGCTGGAAGCCGACCACGCCAGCCAGCGTGGAGATCGGGAGCAGGAGATCATTCCCGAAGAACTGATGCCCGGCGACGAGATCGGCCAGATCATGCGCTCTCGTAACGTGTCCATCACGGAACTGCGTAAACAGGAGGACGAACTCGCGCACGCCCTCTCGCAGATGGAGGCTCAGGACCGCCTGGCGAGCCTCGGACTTCTGAGCGCCAGCGTCGCGCACGAAATGAATACGCCGCTGGCTGTACTGCATGGCTCCATCGAAAAGCTCATCGAGACCGTGCCCGAACCGGCCGCTCAGGAACGGCTGCGGCGCATGATCCGTGTCACCGAGCGGCTGCGGACGATCAGCGAAGGCCTGGTCGATTTCGCGCGCGTTCGAAAACAGGAGACGACCCGCGTTCCGCTGCGTCCTCTGATGGAGGAGGCTTGGGGCTTGGTCGCCATTGACGAGAAAGCATCGCAGGCGCATTTTGTGAATAGCGTGTCTGAGGAAGATGCAGTGGAAGGGAATGCCGACCGTTTAATGCAGGTCTTCGTCAACCTGCTGCGGAATTCGCTCGACGCAATCGAGCCCGGCGGCAGTGTCTGCGTGGAGTCCCGAAGACTACAGCGGGACGGGCGGACGTGGATCGCCATCTCGGTCGACGACGACGGTCCGGGGATTCCAGCCGAGGTACTGCCCGATATCTTCGAAGCTTTCGTCTCCAGCCGCCTTGACGCCAAGGGTACCGGACTGGGACTGACAGTCGCCGAAGGCATCATCCAGCAACATGGCGGATCCATCAACGCCAGTAACCGTCCGGGCGGCGGCGCGCGTCTCGAAGTTACCTTGAGGAGTCCAGCATGAACGCCGACACCATCGACATCGCGGTCCTTGACGACGACACCGATTTCCGGACTTACATCGAGGACTTTTTGAAAGACGAAGGCGGCTTCACGGTGCGCGCCTTCGCCCACCCCGACGATTTGTTCGCCGCGGCTGAGCTGAAAGTGCCCGACGTCGTGCTGCTCGATATGAAGATGGGCGAGTTCAAGGGCGACAAGGTGCTTGAACAGTTGATCGCCCGCTGGCCGAATCTCTGTGTCATTATCGTGACCGGCTACCCCTCGCTCGAAGACATGCGGGTAACCTTCAAGCTGAAGGTGTTCGACTACCTGGCGAAGCCCTTTTCGCTGAGCCAGCTTCGTCAGACACTGAAGAACGCGGTAGAGACGTTCGGGCTGGGACAAGCGCCGCAGGACCGTCTGCGCCAGCGGCTCGGCCATCGCATCAAAATGCTGCGGGTGGAGCGGGACTGGTCGCTAAAGGATATCGCCGCGACCACAAAACTCAGCGTCTCGCAGATCAGTTCGATCGAACGAGGAACGAATATGCCGAGCATGGAAAGCCTGCTGGCTATCTGCGCCGCATTTGACAAGAAACCTTCGGAAATCCTGGGCTCTATCGAGTTTTGAGCCTATTTCCGGTGGAAGTATTTGCGGCGGAGATCGGGCCAAAATTCACGGAAAATGTTGCCGCCGATGACGCCTGCCATGTTCACGCTGCCATACAGGAACACGTTGCCCGGGGTGTGCAGCCGGTCGGGATACCACGTCGTGGCGATCGCCCAACTGGTGTATGAACCGACAATTGGCCCGAGGGCCAGGGTGCGGCTGTCGCTATTGGTGCTGGGCACAACAAAGGTATGTCCGATGGAGTCGAGCGTGCGGCGCCATACGCCGCTATGGGCCGACGGTACGTAACGCAGATCCTCGTGGTGGATTTCCGCGACGGAGTATTCGACTGTCTTTAAGAGGACGAACTGTCCGTATTGCGACGCGACTCGCTTTCCGTAGCCTTCCCAGGTTCGATGCCATTCCTTTGGGAAATTTGTGACCTCGTTAGCGACCGCGAGAGGGAGGACTACGTACCCGATTTTAGGGCCGACCAGTTCCTGAAGCATTGTTTGCGTCCGCTCTTTGCGATCAGGGAGGCCGGGTTGTTGGGCGCTAAGAATCCCCGGCAGAATCACGGCGAGGCATAAAGGTAGCCGCATCAATGGCGTAATTTTCCAGGATTAACAGTACCACGACTTCACATGGGAAGATATAGCAGTGGGGACTGTCTTTCGGCTTGCGGTTTGTTTGAGCCTTGTTTTGCCTCTGACCGCACAGGACGCAGCGGAAGACGGACGTGACTTGGGCATCGTCGATTTTGGCCTCTCCAATCACATCTCGGCGGACAGCATTTACGGATCTCCTCGTGTGCAGGAGATGGTGGAGAAGCAGGCAGACGACATCGTCGCCGCGAGCCAACGGCTGATGACCCGTCAGGAGAGGCGCGTGGAAGAAACCAAGGCGCTGATCAAGGAAGGCAAGGCGGAGCCGGCCGATCTCAAACCGCTTCTGGATGAGTTGGACAGCCGAATTCGCATGGGCCGCCTGGCGCTGGACCGGGCGGACGTTCTGCGCATGGTGGTCCGAGCGGCGCGGGAGGCGGCAGCGAAGTCGGCGAAGCTGAAGAAGCCGGTGATGGAGAAATTCAGAGGTAGCGGGACGCTTTCGCCAGTGGACATCGAGATCATTTCCAGGGCCTATCAACGGAAGTTTGGGCGCGCCTTGCCGGTGAGTGCGGCTGGGGGAACGAGTTTGCATCGGGCGCTCGGCTTCGATCATGCGGGCCGGATTGACGTGGCGCTGAGTCCGGATCAAGCGGAAGGAGTGTGGCTGCGAAGCTTCCTCACGGCGTTGGGCATTCCCTATTACGCTTTTCGAAAGGCGGTGGTGGGCAGCGCAACGGCGCCGCATATCCATATTGGGCCGGGGAGCACACGACTGCACGAGGGGGGATGATGAAATCCTTCGCGAGGATGGGAATTCGAAATGCCGACGTATTGCGGGCGATGCGCGCGACGCCACGGCAGGAGTTTGTACCGCTCGAATCGCGGGTGCTGGCATATGCGGATCGAGCAGTCTCGATTGGCTTTGGAGCTACGATTTCGCAGCCGTATATTGTCGCGCTGATGACGGAGTTGGTAGCGGCTGGACTGGAGTCGCGGGTTCTGGAGATTGGGACTGGATCGGGCTATCAGGCGGCGGTGCTTTCGCAGCTTGCACGGCATGTCTATACGGTCGAACTGCAGCCGGATCTCGCACGGGCGGCGGCGGCCCGGCTGACGCGGCTTGGGTATTGGAATGTCTCTGTCCGGGAAGGCGATGGAGCGAAGGGCTGGCCGGAAGAAGCTCCGTTCAATCAGGTGATTGTTACGGCGGCGGCGCCGGAGATTCCGCCGGCGCTGTTTGAGCAGCTTCAACCTGGCGGGCGGCTGGTGGCTCCGGTGGGAGACGATCAGGATCAGGAACTGATGGTTGTGGAGAAGAGCACGACCGGGGAATTGACCGAAAGATCTGTGATTCCCGTTCGGTTTATACCCTTGCGCTAAGCACTGGACAGGTCTATATTTCGAGCATGCGCCAATACCTGCTCACCACCGCTTTGGTTTTCGCGCCTCTGTTCCTTGCACACGCGAACGCCGACACTGTTTTTGATGCTACGCTTCTGGGGACTAATGAGGTCCCGCCGACTGCGTCGCCGGCGACTGGCTCGGCCATCCTGACGTTGCATAACGACAACATCACTTTGGATGTGGATGTTATCTTCAATGGTCTGGTCGCGCCGGACACCGCGTCTCATATTCATTGCTGCGCTTCGCCAGGCGTCGCTGCGTCCATCAGGCTGCCTTTCACTGGCTTCCCGGTTGGGGTCACTTCAGGATCGTTCACCGGTACCTTCAACCTGACTACGGGTTTGACGGGCATTACGCCGGCTGATTTCATCACTGGGATGGAGACGGGCCAGGCTTACGTGAACGTTCACTCGACGACGTTTTCGGGTGGGGAGATTCGAGGACAGGTTGTGCTGCTGTCGACTCCGGAACCGACGACTCTGCTGTTGTTGGGGGCGGGGCTGGTTGTGCTGGGGATATGGAAAAAGCCCCGATGAACTTTTCGGTTCGTTCGGGGCTTTTTCGTTTTTAATTGGGCGACGTCCTACTCTCCCACACACTCGCGCGTGCAGTACCATCGGGGCTGAAGGGCTTAACTACCGTGTTCGGGATGGGAACGGGTGGGACCCCCTCGCTAGGATCACCCAAAAGTCGTGAATGACTTTTGAAGTATCTGATGGGCGATATACACAAGTGACAGAGAGTCGACTAGCTCTATGAATACAGTAAATTTTATGGTCAAGCCGAACGGGCTATTAGTAACGGTCAGCTCAATGTATTGCTACGCTTACACATCCGTCCTATCAACGTGGTAGTCTTCCACGGCCCTACAAAGCTTTCGCTTGGGAAATCTCATCTTGAGGAAGGTTTCGCGCTTATATGCATTCAGCGCTTATCCTAACCAAACTTCGCTACCCAGCTATGCCACTGGTGTGACAACTGGATCACAAGAGGTTTGTTCAGCCCGGTCCTCTCGTACTAAGGCCAAGCCCCCTCAAATTTCCTGCGCCCACAGCAGATAGGGACCGAACTGTCTCGCGACGTTCTGAACCCAGTTCACGTACCGCTTTAATAGGCGAACAGCCTAACCCTTGGGAGCTTCTACACCCCCAGGATGCGATGAACCGACATCGAGGTGCCAAACCGGAGCGTCGATGTGAACTCTTGACTCCGATCAGCCTGTTATCCCCGGCGTACCTTTTATCCGTTGAGCGATGGCCCTTCCATACAGAACCACCGGATCACTAAGTCCTGCTTTCGCACCTGCTTGACTTGTAGGTCTCGCAGTCAACCTGGTTTATGCCTTTACACTCGACCGCTGATTTCCAAACAGCGTGAACCAAGCTTCGAGCGCCTCCGTTACAATTTAGGAGGCGACCGCCCCAGTCAAACTACCCGCCTTCCATTGTCCTTCTCCCGGATAACGGGAGGAAGTTAGAATCACAGAATACTCAGGGTGGTATCTCACCGTTGGCTCCCCTGAGCCCAAGAGCCCGAGTTCAAAGCCTCCCACCTATCCTGCGCAGACAGCACCATAATTCAATGAAAGGGTATAGTAAAGGTGCACGGGGTCTTTCCGTCTTGCTGCGGGCATCCGGCGTCTTCACCGGAACCACAAGTTCGCCGGGCGGTTTGTTAAGACAGTCGTCAGATCGTTACGCCATTCGTGCAGGTCGGAACTTACCCGACAAGGAATTTCGCTACCTTAGGACCGTTATAGTTACGGCCGCCGTTCACCGGGGCTTCAGTTCAAAGCTTCGCCTTGCGGCTAACCTCTCCCTTTAACCTTCCGGCACCGGGCAGGCGTCAGCCCCTATACGTCGTTTTTCGACTTTGCAGAGACCTGTGTTTTTGTTAAACAGTCGCCTGACGCAATTCGCTGCGGCCCCATTGCTGGGGCACCCCTTCTCCCGAAGTTACGGGGTTAATTTGCCTAGTTCCTGAACAAGCCATCACCCGAGCGCCTGAGAATACTCTTCTCGACCACCTGTGTCGGTTTGTGGTACGGATACTCAATCCCTCCTTAGAGGCTTTTCCTGGCAGACGACCCGGCGGATTTACCATTCCCAGATCTCCCTTCATTCCGGATTGAAACCATTGCGCACTCGGAACTTACGGTCTGCGTCCCCCCATCGGTCTTGATCGGATTCAGGTAGTCACGGAATATTAACCGTGTGTCCATCGGCTACGCCTTTCGGCCTCACCTTAGGCTCCGACTAACCCTGAGCGGATTAACCTTTCTCAGGAATCCTTAGTCTTACGGCGACCAGGGTTCTCACCTGGTTTTTCGCTACTTATGCTGGCAGAGTCACTTCCTGGCGATCCAGTCCTCCTCACGGTACACCTTCACTTCACCAAGAATGCTCTCCTACCAAACGATACTTGCTATCGGCTCCATAACTTCGGTACTATGCTTGAGCCCCGTTGGATTGTCGGCACCGAGTTCCTCGACCAGTGAGCTATTACGCTTTCTTTAAAGGATGGCTGCTTCTAAGCCAACCTCCTGGCTGTCTGAGGCACTCGACTTCCTTTCCCACTTAGCATAGATTTAGGGACCTTAGTTGATGGTCTGGGCTCTTCCCCTTTTGACTACGAAGCTTAGCCCTCGCAGTCTGACTCCCGTGCTACTCGTTCGCGGCATTCGAAGTTTGGTTGAATTCGGTAACCTGGGAAGGCCCCTAGTTCATTCAGATCTCTACCACCGCGACGGACCACACGAGGCTAGCCCTAAAGCTATTTCGGAGAGAACGAGCTATCACGGAATTTGATTAGCCTTTCACCCCTACCCTCAGCTCATCCAAGCTGTTTTCAACCAACACTGGTTCGGACCTCCATTCGCTGTTACACGAACTTCATCCTGGCCAAGGGTAGATCATCCCGCTTCGCGTCTAATCCCAGCGACTGAACGCCCTATTCAGACTCGCTTTCGCTGCGGCTCGCTTTCGCTTAACCTTGCCACTGAGATTAACTAGCCAGCTCATTATTCAATAGGCACGATGTCAGGCATTCCCTTGCGGGCATAGCCCTCCAACTGCTTGTATGCATGCGGTTTCAGGTACTATTTCACTCCCCTCGCAGGGGTACTTTTCACCTTTCCCTCACGGTACTAGTTCACTATCGGTCGCAAATGAGTATTTAGCCTTACCGGATGGTCCCGGTAGATTCCCGCAGGGTTCCACGTGTCCCGCGGTACTTAGGAGCCACTAGAAAGAAGATTGCATTTTAAGATACGGGGCTGTCACCCTCTATGGCCGACCTTTCCAGATCGTTCTCATAACGCTTTCTTATCCCTCGTTAACATAAGTTGCCCGACTGAACCGAGGTTTCCCAATCACCGTACAACTAATGTTTTGTGGTCCTGCAACACCGGACTCTCCTTTCGAATTGCCCGGTTTAGGCTGTTCCGATTTCGCTCGCCACTACTATCGGAATCACGGTTGTTTTCTCTTCCTCTGGGTACTGAGATGGTTCACTTCCCCAGGTTCGCTTCGCCACCCTATGTATTCAGATGACGATAACCGATGTACACATCGGTTGGGTTCCCCCATTCGGACATCTCCGGATCACAGATTGCTTGCATCTCCCCGAAGCTTATCGCAGCTAGCCACGTCCTTCATCGCCTATTTGCGCCAAGGCATCCACACGCATGCACTTAGTAGCTTGACCATAAAATTAACTCTAGACACAGAGTATTACTTTAGTCGCTCATCTTACACCCGTATATTGTCTTCACGGGTGAAGATATTCTCTATCACTTGTGTATATTGCCCATCAGATATTCAATTGTCAAAGATCGATCGGTGTCGCACAGCTCATGACTCGTGTAGCTTCTCAGTCACAGTCAGTTCCGATTGTCAAAGTATTTAGCTGGCATTGTTGCCGATTCCGGATTTATCGTCCGATATGTACGGTTCCTGATTGCCGATTCTGTAGTTCGTCATTGTTTGAGCGGAACTGTGGTGGGCCTGGGTAGATTCGAACTACCGACCTCACCCTTATCAGGGGTGCGCTCTAACCAACTGAGCTACAGGCCCGGGTTTCGCGGAAACTGGTGGAGCTGGTCGGGATCGAACCGGCGACCTCCTGAGTGCAAATCAGGCGCTCTCCCAGCTGAGCTACAGCCCCTAGATAAGAAAGATGTTATCGAGGCCGATTGGACGCTGAGACCCGGCATAAAGCCAAGTACTCATGTAACACATCAAAGAACTCCTAGCAGAGATACCAAGACGGAATTTGGATCGGAACGGCTGTCACTTACTCACCCTTACGGGCTGTCGGTGACTCCGACCACGTTCTCTCTTAGAAAGGAGGTGATCCAGCCGCAGGTTCTCCTACGGCTACCTTGTTACGACTTCACCCCAATCATGAGTCATACCTTGGGCCGCTACCTCCCTTGCGGGTTAGCGCGCAGACTTCTAGTACAACCCACTTTCGTGATGTGACGGGCGGTGTGTACAAGGCCCGGGAACGTATTCACGGCGTCGTTCTGATACGCCATTACTAGCGATTCCAGCTTCATGCAGGCGAGTTGCAGCCTGCAATCCGAACTGAGAACGGTTTTCTCCGATTAGCTCTTCCTCGCGGATTTGCAGCGGTTTGTACCGTCCATTGTAGCACGTGTGTAGCCCTAGACATAAAGGCCATGATGACTTGACGTCATCCCCACCTTCCTCCAGCTTATCGCTGGCGGTCTCCTGAGAGTGCACCTTGCGGTTAGCAACACAGGACAGGGGTTGCGCTCGTTGCGGGACTTAACCCAACATCTCACGACACGAGCTGACGACAGCCATGCAGCACCTCGACTCACGTCCCTTGCGGGAGGACCAATGTTTCCAAAGGTTTGCGTAAGCCGTTCGAGCCTAGGTAAGGTTCTTCGCGTTGCGTCGAATTAAACCACATGCTCCACCGCTTGTGCGGGCCCCCGTCAATTCCTTTGAGTTTCAGCCTTGCGACCGTACTCCCCAGGCGGCATACTTAACGCGTTAGCTCCGGCACGAACCAAATGAATGGCTCACACCAAGTATGCATCGTTTAGGGCGTGGACTACCAGGGTATCTAATCCTGTTTGCTACCCACGCTTTCGTGCCTCAGCGTCAGTTATGGTCCAGTAAGCTGTCTACACCACAGGTGTTCCTCCTGATATCTACGCATTTCACCGCTACACCAGGAATTCCGCTTACCTCTCCCACACTCAAGCCCTACAGTCTTCCGCGCACCCTCCCAGTTGAGCCGGGAGATTTCACACGGAACTTATAGGACCGCCTACGCACTCTTTACGCCCAGTAACTCCGAACAACGCTTGCTGCCTACGTATTACCGCGGCTGCTGGCACGTAGTTAGCCGCAGCTTCTTCTCCAGGTACCGTCATTATCGTTCCTGTCGAAAGAGCTTTACACCCCGAAAGGCTTCATCGCTCACGCGGCGTCGCTGCATCAGGGTTGCCCCCATTGTGCAAGATTCCCCACTGCTGCCTCCCGTAGGAGTCTGGCCCGTGTTTCAGTGCCAGTGTGGCCGTGTGCCCTCTCAGGCCGGCTACCGATCAAAGCCTTGGTAGGCCATTACCCTACCAACTAGCTAATCAGCCGCGGGCTCTTCTTTCGGCGAATTGCTCCTTTGCTCTTGCGAGATTATGCGGTATTAGCCCCGGTTTCCCAGGGTTATCCCCCACCAAAAGGTAGATTACCCACGTGTTACTCACCCGTACGCCACTTTACTCAGGGATTGCTCCCCTTTCTCGTTCGACTTGCATGTGTTAAGCGCGCCGCCAGCGTTGATTCTGAGCCGGGATCAAACTCTCATTTGAATTGTTTGAGTTTGACCTGTCGACCTGACTTTGTAATCAGGCCAACGGCCGTCTTAGTTTTATAACTCAGAGTCTCTGACGAAATTTGCTACATTTGCGTCCAACCAGATTTTCAAAGATCTGCGTGACAAAACCTGGGATCCGTTTTACCGAAAACCCGATCTGCCACCGGCCTCGAAAGCCGTTTCAGGCGCAAGCAGCACTTACATTTGGAATCAGTGCGCCTACAACCTAGAAATTGAAAGAGAAACTTTTAAGAACTGCAGAAGCCCATCTGAACTTCAGTGCGCTGGAGGCCTTACGGCCTGCGGAGCGTGAACTGCGTTAGCGGTCTGCCCTGCTTAGTACTAGTACCGCCATCAATCAGCCTATCACATTTACCTTAGCCTTGCAAGTCCCAATCCGATTCCCTCAGAGTTGCTGTTTTGAGGTTTACTTCCCGGCGGGAGACTCTCGGGCCTGCTGACTGCGACTTGTTTAGAATAGCAAGGGCTGGTGGGTAATGCAAGTGTCATGGAAAAATTCTTTTCACGCAGAGCCCGCAGAGCCGCAAAGAACCACTTTAGGCTGCCAGATCGTTACCTTCGTTCTGCAAAATCCTGTTTTTTCGGTGGTCCTGGAGGGTCTTGGCCGCTCTGAGGATGTCACGCGAGAACTTTGTTTCGTAGCGGTTGAGGCTGTTTAACGTATTCTTTCCATTGGTTTCTTTCTCGAAGGCTATGGCGACCCGGGTGCTCTCGGGAATGTCCTCGAACTCTTTGGTGAGTTCGCCGGAGTTGGCCATGCGGGCCTGGCAGAGGTCGATAGTTTCCGATTCGATGCTCCAACAACGCTGGATGCGCCAGTGAGAAGCGATCATTTGGTTGACCTGGAGGGATTCGAAGTGATTCTCGGGCTGCCAGAGATCGTAATAGGACTGCCTTATTTCCTCGAACTCTATTCTGTCTTCGTTCGACAGCGGTACCGTTTTGGCGAAAAGCGAATGTTTCGTTGAGTTTTGGGCGCATTTCTGGCGGGCCTCCTCGGACTTCTTTCCTCTTGCCAGGCGGCCATTACGGCGGCCGGCCTCTACTCTTGCATCTGACGGCATGACTTCCTCCTGGTTGAAGAATAAAGGACGAGGGGTAGAGCTGTTGGCCACGAATTAACATTGATGAACACGGATGAAAATCGAGTGACCAATCTCTTCGAGCGGCTTTGGGCTTGTTTTCATTGGGATAGCGGCATCGAGGGTGGTTAGGAGGGCTGTGTGTCCCTTAGTTTTAGGCATGAAGTTAAATTTTGCCAGGGGTGTGACTGTTGTTTGGCGGGTCCGGTTCCGGGTCACTTTGGCGGTTCCGGTGGTGGTGGATGCGGTGGAGTTTGCTCGGGACCGGTTGGATTTTTGGCCGGATTTGCGGCAGGCGGAGATTTTGAGGCGGCGGATTCGGCGGGGTTTGGTGAATTGCTCGCGGCAGTGGGGGAAATCGACGGTCGCGGCGGCTAAGGCGGTTCATCAGGCTTATTTTTATTCGGGTTCTTTGACTTTGATGGTTGCTCCGTCGGCGCGACAGTCGGGGGAGTTCCTTCGGAAGGCGGCGGAGCTTCTGGGGCGGGCGGGAATTCGGATTCGGGGGGATGGGTTCAACGAAAGTTCGATTTTGCTGCCGAATGGGTCGCGTTTGGTGGCTTTGCCGGGCAATGAGGCGACGATTCGGGGCTTCTCGAAGGTGTCGCTGCTGCTGATTGATGAGGCTTCGCGGGTTTCGGATGAGATGTACCAGGCGCTGCGTCCGATGTTGGCTGTCGGGGATGGCGATTTGTTGATGATGAGCACTCCGAACGGGCGGCGTGGGTTCTTTTGGGAGGAGTGGTCGGAGGGCGGCGATGGTTGGGAGCGGTGGAGCGTGCCGGCGATGGAGTGCGCGCGGATTCCGGCTTCGTTTTTGGCCGAGGAGCGGCGGACGATGGGGGATCGGGGATTCCGGCAGGAATATTTATGCGAATTTCTGGAAATGGAGGGCGCTTTGTTTACGGAGGAGATGATACAGCGGGCTTTTCGGGATGATGTGAAGCCTTTGGAGTTTCGACGCAGATGAAGCCGACCGAGCGGGATTATTTTTTGGGGCTCGATCTGGGGCAGGTTCAGGATCACTCGGCGATCGCGGTGGTGGAGCGGTCGGATGTGTGTCTGGGTGTGCGGGATCTGGTGTCGTATGAGTTTTTGCGGGAGACGAGTTATTTGTTGCGATATCTGGAGCGGCTGCCGTTGGGAACCACTTATCCGGATGTTGTCGCGCGGGTTTGCGAGATGGTGGAGGAGTTAGGAGCGTGCACGCTGGTGGTGGATGCGACCGGGGTGGGCGCGCCGGTGGTGGATTTGTTGCGGGCGGCGGGGATTGGGGAGCGGCTGGTGGCGGTGACGATCACGGGGTCGGATGGAGTGACTCGCGGGGTGGGTGGGGATTGGCGGGTGCCGAAGCGGGATTTGGTGACGGGGCTGCAGGTGATGCTGCAGTCGGGGGAGTTGGGGATTGCGCCGAGGCTGCGCGCGGCCGATGCGCTGGTGCGGGAGTTGCGGGGTATGCGGGTGAAGGTGAGCGCCGGCGGGGATGAGAGGTTTGGGGCTTGGCGGAGCGGGGAGCATGATGATTTGGTTTTGGCTACGGCGCTGGCTTGTTGGCGAGCGAAGATTCGGGTGCCGGGGGTTTGGGATGGGCGGCGGTTGGGGGCTTTCTTTTAGGGGGGCAAGGCGGATAGATAGGAGGAGGAGGGTGTAAAAAGGACTTTGTAAACGATGTATGATTTTTGTTGGCGACCTAAAAAGCCATATTACGCGCTATTGGACGGAGTTGCATTCGAGATGCACAAGGCACCATTCGCAGAAGACTTCGATGTAATCTTTATCGGTGGCGGCTTCCGCACCATAACGTTTCTAGCATCCAATCCAGGCCTATTGCAACAGAAAGTGGCTATAATTGAAGCCACTGATCGTTTGGGTTGCGGCTCCTTTTGTGACCTGACTGCCACAACGAGTTCCTGGGGCTCGGCCTTTTTCAAACACGTTGATCGCAGAGGTCCGCTCGGTTGGATTTTTGTTGATCCGACGATTGGACCGATTGCATCGAGTCAATTTCCGGTTGAGATCAAATTGCTAAGCGAAGCTCTCGCGAACCTGGGAATTAGTATCGCGGAGCACCTTCCTCCCTCTTCCCTATTTTTGAGTTGTTCGGCAAAACGTATCGATATCTTCGATGATGACGATTTTCCAGTGCTCGTGTCACTTGACGACGGAAGGCGGTTACGAGCGCGTTGGTGTGTTCTTGGTACAGGGCGTCACGAAGAACTGAACCGGTACGTCAGCCGATGGGAACCTAAGACCTGGCTATCGGCAAAAGTTTTGAGTCGTACCCATCGTGCCTGTTTGGCTGATAGGCTATTCGAGTGTAGGACAGGATCATTAACAATTTTGGGCTGCTCACACAGTGCATTCGCTGCTCTTGAGGTAATCTTGGGGATGCTAGATCGTATCGGGACGCCAACGCCCCGCCTACCTCAGATTCGGATGGTTCACCGCCGCCGTGTTCGCCTATATTACGATTCTGTTGTCGCCGCGAAGAGAGAGCAAATCGCCGAGAGAGAAGAGTTATTCAACCCAATCGAGCACGTTTGTCCCGATACAGGTAAAGTGTTTCGTGACTCAGGGCTCCGGAATTCTTCACGTGAGCTGTATTGTTCGATCTGGCGCGGAGATCGACCGAACGTGCAAATGTACCTCGTAGATCAATTGGAAGGTGCGGAAAACTTACTGCAGCGATCAAGCCTAATAGTACAGGCTCTGGGCTATGTAGGGCGCTTCCCACAAGTATATGTTAATGACAACCTAACCTTGCCACGTTCTGTGATCCCTGACGAAGAAGGTTTTCTTAGTTTCCAGTCTTTTCGGGGACATTCACCCATCGCCGCGATTCGCGTGGCACCTACCCCACGGCATCTACAGGACCACGGCGTATACGCGAAAGATCTTTATGCTCGACTTGGGTGTCGTCTAAGCACAATATCCTCCCCGAACCAACGCTTCGAATCCCGACGGACCTTAACAACCCAAAGGGCAATCAAGTGACAGCATTTTCTTCCGGCGACCGCTCATTTCTGGATCTGAAGGCGTTTTCGAAGAACACGCGGCCAACACAACAACCTCTTACCAGCGGGAGAGGTGCCAAGGTGTGGGACGTGGATGGGCGAGGCTATCTTGATTTTTGTGCTCAAACACTGAATGCTAGTCTCGGACAGTGCCACAGCGCCATTACTGCTGCCGTTATCACCCAAGTATCCAAACTCACGTGCGCATCGTCAAGATTCTCAAGTGATGTGGCAGTCGAACTTCACGAGAAGTTGTTGGAAATAGCGCCAGATCCGCTTTGCAAAATCAATTTGGCGAGCGTGACCGGCACAATGGCCAATGAGTGTGCCTTAAAGGCTGCCCGTAAAGCGACAGGTCGGAACATTGTTGTATCGCGAAACGCGAGTCACCTAGGTCAGTCAATGGAGACAATGCGTGTCAGCGGAAAGCACTGGAATCGTGACTATCTCGGTCAAAGGAATGCAAGATTCCTATTTCAGCCCTAACGGCGAGATATTGTACCGGCTGTCGGACGGGAAAACCCACTATCTGGCCCAGATGAACAGAGATGGCTCCGGCCGCTCGAAAGTGGTCCCTTATCCGATCGGCAACGTCCAGTCCATTTCTCCGGATCGTCGTTGGATTGTGGCGTATGCAGCCTGGCCGGATCGAGGCCACATGGTAACAATGGCGATACCAACGGGAGGAGGCGCTCCGCGGCGGATCTGTGCCGCTGCGAACTGCGTGGTGTCCTGGGCTCCTGACGGGGCGTTCCTCTACATCGGGTTGCAGTGGGGGTCCCGTACAAGCCTTGGCAAAACGCTGGTGCTCCCAGTGCCGCCGGGGGAGATGTTTCCCGGCCTGCCGGATTCGGGAGTCCGTGGGTTAGAGGACGCAGCCGACTTGCCTGGCGCGCGCATCGTTGAAGCATATGACATTTCCCCCGGACCGGATCCTTCTGTTTTCGGGTATGTGAAAACGACGGTGCACCGAAACCTTTTCCGAATCGTGCTGCCGTGAGGGGCGAGTGTGAAGGTGGTCCGGTCGTCGAACAGCAACGGGTTACGCATGTTCGAGTGAGCCGGGGAATGATGACGCATCAAAGCGAGATTCAGGAGAAGAAAACGTATACGTTCCGGAACGGGGACGCTTCGGCGCGGACTATCATCGTCGAGCACCCCATGCGTGCCGGATTGAGGGGGCACTTCGCGGGATTCTTGCGCAAAAGGATGTCATCGCGAAGTTGAACGATCAGGCAGGAGCGCTGGAGGAAGAGAAAAAGAAGATCGGCGAAGATCAGGGGCGCATTCGCGGCAACATGGAGGTGCTCAAGGGCAGTGCGGAAGAACGGGCGCTCTTGCAGCGCTATGCCAGGCAACTGGATAGTCAGGAAAACCGGCTGGAAGCTTTGAATAAGGAAACTGAGCAGCTTGGAACGCAACTGGAGAGCGGGCAGGCTAAGCTTGATGGCATATCGAACAGCTCTCATTCGACGAGAAATTGTAGGCCTGACGAAACGCTGACACTGCCTGTTCCTGCCGATCCGATGAAACCGGGATTTTCGCGAGTGTCCGGAAACCCGCTACGGCAACTTCTGGTTCGCGGCGGAGAGGGTTCGGGTATAACTTAGGTTATACTATGATTATGAAGACCGCCGTCTCGTTACCTGACGAGCTTTTCCGCATGGCGGAAGCAACTGCCCGCCGCCTTCGAGTTTCGAGAAGTAAGTTGTACGCCACAGCGATTGCTGAGTTTCTAGAAGGCCAGCAGGGGAATTTGATCACCGAGCGGCTGAACGACGTTTACTCCCGGCGCACAGCGAAGGTGGACTCGAGTTTGCACCGCGCCCAACTGAAATCTCTCGGGAAGGACGCTTGGTAGAGACCGGCGGGATTCAGCGAGGGGAGATCTGGTGGGCGGATCTCGCTCAACCTCGCCGCTCCGGGCCTGGATATAGACGGCCGGTGCTTGTTGTCCAGGCAGACTCCTTCAATCGCAGCCGGATTCAAACCGCGATCGTCGCTGTGATCACCAGCAACGTCGAACTCGCCGATGCCCCGGGGAATGTCCTGTTGCCGGCGCGCTCGGCGGGTCTTCCTCGAGACTCGGTTGTGAATGTCTCGCAGCTCCTGACCCTTGACCGCAGCTTTCTGACTGAGCAGGCCGGCGCGCTACCGCCGCGTCTACAACGCTCCGTCGATGAGGGGCTGCGCATGGTTCTGCAACTGTAGCGCGTCGAGGCCACTCATCGAGGTTGCCTGCATGGCGGCCGGGCTCGCCGTCTCCGGTTTCCTGGCACGGCGGACGCTTCGCGCGATGGTATTTGGCAGGGCAACTGCGATGCTGTGAAATTGTGGGCGACTGGCGGTGAGTGCGATTGGAAGCGCGGCGCAGAAGAATCCTGTGGTGACGATTGCCCGTGCCTGCGGTGGACACCACCATCCGTTCGGGATAGGCAGCGGTAGCCCTAAAGACGCGCAGAACACGCGTTCAGGTACGCGCACGCAAGGAAGATCAGTTCCTGCCGCAAGGTGTCGAATTGCTTTTCAGGAGCGGTGGACTCCAGCAGTCTTCGGCTGACCCCGCCCATCACGCCTTGGAGCATGGAAGCGACCAGTTCAGGATCGGTCGTGAGCGGCTCCCTGGCGGTCTTCAACATGCCGACGATCTCCTTGTTGGCCTTGATTCCCATTTCCTGCACGATCTTCGCTCCGTCCACGCCGGAGCTTACCGCGTAGAGGGCGACACTCGTCTTCGCGTCCTTCATCTTGGCTTCGAGGAATGCCGTCATGAGGGCGGTCGCCATCTGCTCGAGTGAATTCCCTTTCTGCTGGTGACAGACGAGCTCAATGGCTTCGGTGACCTCTTTCATGTGACGTTTCAGGACGGCTTTTAAGAGGGCGCTCTTGTTGGGGAAGTACTGATAAAGAGTTCCGACCGACACGCCGGCTCTCAGCGCTACCTTTGTTGTAGTGAGCCGTTCCTTTCCCACTTGGAGCAAAACCTGAATAGTGGCTTCGAGAATCGCGTCCACGCTCGCAGCCGAACGGGCTTGCACCGGCGATTTACGAGGTTCCAAGACGGCTTGCGAGCGCTGAGGCAAATGCGAACTCCGGAATCGAAGCTTTCTTCATCTAAGCACAGTGAGCACGATCACCGCCGTTGGTGTACGGGTTCGAGGAGACATGGAATGACGAAACAAATAGAGCTTGGCGGCAGCTTCACACTTCCCGGCACTTCGATCAGTTTGCGGCGAATGGGCTATGGCGCCATGCAACTTGCCGGTCCGCAGGTGTGGGGACCGCCGCGTGATCTTGACGCTGCCATTGCTGTTCTGCGAGAAGCCGTTGCGGCAGGGGTCAACCACATCGATACGAGCGATTTTTACGGTCCGCATGTGACCAACCAGATCATCAAACAGGCGCTGCATCCTTATCCGGATGGATTGGTGATGGTCACCAAAGTAGGCGCCCGGCGGCTGGAGGACAAATCGTGGGTTCATGCGCTTTCGCGTCAAGAGCTGATCGATGGCGTTCATGACAATCTGCGAAATCTCGGACTCGACACGCTGGATGTCGTCAATCTACGGGTTGGAGGAGTGATGGGGCCTTCGGAGGGGTCGATCGAGGAACCGCTGACTGTGCTGGCGGAGCTCCAGCGTCAGGGACTGATTCGTCATCTCGGTCTGAGCAACGTCAGTCCCGATCAGTTGGCGGAGGCTCAGGCGATTACGGAGATTGTCTGCGTGCAGAACCTGTACAACCTGGCGCACCGGCAGGACGACGGCTTTATCGATGACCTTGCACGCCGGGGAATAGCCTATGTGCCGTTCTTTCCGCTGGGAGGATTCAGTCCGTTGCAGTCGTCGGCGCTTGACGCAGTTGCGGCGGCCCTGCACGCTACCCCAATGCAGGTGGCGCTCGCCTGGCTGCTTCAGCGGTCGCCCAATATCCTGCTGATTCCTGGTACATCTTCCGTCGAGCATCTTCGCGAGAATCTCAGAGCTGCGACGCTACAACTTCCTTCCGAGATGATTGCGGATCTTGACTCGATCGATGGTTAGTAGTTATGTGCCGGCGGCGATATGCTGTCAAGAGTTTTCTTCGGCGTTCTATCTGATGTAGAATTCATGCCGGATGGTCGACGACAACAGGTCTGCCCAAAATTCTGCCTCCGCATCGAGCCGCAGAGCGTTTCTCATGGCGGCTGCGGGCGCCGCTGCTACCGCTGCCATGGCCGGGGCACCGGGCGATCCTATTCCGATTATTGACACACATTTCCATCTTTACGACGCGACTCGGCCTCAGGGGGCACCTTATCCAAAGACCCCGAATCCGCCTCCGTTCTTACCGCGCGACTTTCGCGAGACGGCGACGCCTCTTGGTATTGTCGGCGGCATCGAAGTCGAGGCCAGTCCATGGGTCGAGGACAATCTTTGGGTGCTGATGATTATCGAGAGTGAGCCGATGATCGTCGGCACGATCGGCGACCTGGATCCGGTGAAGCCGGAATTTCGCGAGTATCTGGAACGGTATCATCGCAACAAGTTGTTTCTTGGGATCCGCTATGGCAACGTTTGGGACGGCCACGATCTGGTTACGGCGGTCGACAGGCCGGACTTCATCGCCAATATGAGAGTATTTGCCCAGACGGGCCTAACGCTGGAGGTGGCCAATCCGCGGTTGGATCTGATCGACGCGACTGTGCGTCTTACCGACAAAGTGCCTGAGCTGCGTGTGGTTCTCGGTCATCTGCAGGCGCTTGCGCTCCCTACTGCTCCGCAGGTTCTTAAGAGTTACTCGGATAACCTCAAGGAACTCAGGAAACGAAATGTTTACGCGAAGGTTTCGGGGCTACCTCGTTCGGGGTCTGACGCGCCGTTCGATCCGGCTGTCTACAAACCGGTGCTGGATTTCATCTGGGATATCTTCGGTGAAGACTTTATTGTTTATGCCGGCCGAAATAAGAGGGCTCTGGAGATCCTGCAATCGTACTTTATGGCGAAGGGACGGTTGGCGGCGGAGAAGTACTTCTGGAAAAACTCGGTGCCTGCTTTCCGGTGGGTGAGGCGCGATCCCAAACAGCCGCAGTTGGGTCGATGGCCGTGCGGGCACATAATTGTAGGTTCTGAGGGATTCCTGATCGATAGTCCAACGATCACTACAGTTGGCATCGTGACACGCGACCGGTTGCCAAGCCTGCTTGCGTGTCTGGAGAGCTATCTCGGAAACTGCCAGCGCCACGCGAGGTCTCCGGAGTTCGTCGTTGCGGACGACTCGTCGAGCCCGGAAGCCGCGGACGACACGAGGGCGGCTTTGCGAAGGCTTGCGGACCGGTTCAACGTCCGCATCCGGTACGCCGGACGGGAGGAAAAGAGCCGGTTCGCAGCCGCGCTGGCAGCGGAGTCCGCGGCGCCGCTCGAGATCATCCACTTCGGGTTATTCGGCGATGAGCGCTGCGGACGGTCCACCGGCGCAAACCGTAACTGTCTTTTCCTGGACACGGCGGGCTCGATGGTGTTGGCTATCGATGACGACACCTTATGCCGCATTGCGGCGGCGCCTGAGAGTGAAGCCGCGCCGTGCTTTTTTTCCGGTTACGACCCGAGCGAGTTCTGGTTCTTTCCGGATCGTGGCCGTGCCACTCGATCCGTCTCGTTTACCGACGCCGATGTTCTTGGTTGCCATGAAGCGCTGCTGGGAAGGGCTGTTCCCGGCCTGCGAGGTGGTGCAGAGACGGGCGGCCGCGTGACGATGACGCTGAACGGGCTGGTTGGCGATTCGGGAATGGCCTCGCCGCGCTACTACCTTACCTTGACCGGCGCGTCGCGGGAGAGGCTGGTGGCGTCCGCGGAGGACTATCGGTCAGCCTTTGAGAGCCGTGAGATCCTTCGCGCAGTGCGCCAGCCGACGATTACGGCAGGGCCGTTTTGCATGACGACGTTTCTTGGCCTCGACAATCGGCTCTTGCTGCCGCCATTCTTTCCTGTCCAGCGTAACTCGGACGGAATCTTTGGGCTGGTACTGCAGAAGTGCGTGGACGGCAGTCATACGGCTTTTCTGCCGTGGATCCTCGCTCATGCGCCGGAGCCTCCGCGAGCGTTCGCGCGGGACGAGATGTGGGCCGATGCGGCGGCGGTGCGGATGGCCGATATTGTCATCGCCAGCGTTCTTGGTCACCAAACGCGAAACGGGAACGTGACGACCGAGGTCCGGTTGGCTGACTTAGGTAAGCACCTGCGGTGGCTGGGTTCGTTGAACTTCGCAGACTATGAGGCGAGCTTACGCACTCCGCAGCGTTTTCGCAACTTCGCGTTCATCACGGCTCTGCACGGCCAGCTTCAAACTTATGGAGCGGCGCCAAGCTTCTGGGCTGATGACGTGCGGCGTATGCTCGAGGTGATTTCGACCGCCGGGGATGACTTTGTCCCACGGGATCTGCGCGACGGCCGCGATGCCGGGGCGGCTGGACGGCTCGGTCAGGAGCTCGTCGGGAAATTCGGTGAGCTTTTAGAGGCGTGGCCGGCGATTGCCGCCGCGGCCAACCGCCTTCGCGTCAACGGACGCCGGCTGGCAGCGGCGCTTTAGCTGAGAGATCGATATGAAAACTATAATCATTACCGCCGCGGACGAGAAGTGTTCTTCTCTATTTGCCGGATTAATTGAATCTCTCCACCAATGGGATGAGCCACTCTGTGATGCGATTGGAGTGCTTGATTTAGGTCTCTCGGACGGCACATTGCAGAAGGTTCAAGAGCGAGTGACGCATATCGTACGTCCGGCGTGGGACTTGCCTACCGACTTGACCCTGCGTGACTCTCAACCTCATCTGCGTGCAATGTCATCAAGACCGTTCTTGCCTAAATATTTCCCGGGATATGACATCTATTTGTGGCTTGATGCCGATACGTGGGTGCAGGAAAAATACGCGGTGGAATGGTTTTTTCAGGCGGCGATCGATGGTGGGTTAGGAATAGCTCCGCAGGTGGACCGGAGTTACGTCCATACCCCTCGTGCCTTGCATTGGCGCACGCAACGCCTATCCCTGTACTACGGGGATGAAGCTCTTTCATTCCTTGCTGTACACTCCTATTACAATTCCGGGGCATTTTCTCTTCTTGCAGATGCGCCGCACTGGAACTCTTGGGCACAATACTTTAAGAGGGGTTTGGAGGCCTGCCCCCAGTTAGTTACCGATCAAACCGCGTTGAATTACGCTATCTGGAAAGACGATTTACCGGTGTACCCGTTGCCTGCATTGTGCAATTGGTGTTGTCATCTTGCTGTTCCCAAGGTAAATATAGAAACCAGGAAACTGTGTGAGCCCCATATTCCAAACCGGCCGATTGGATTGGTTCACATGACCGCCGGCACAAAGGATTTAGTATTCACGTGGAACTTTGAAGACAAGACTATCCAAGGCAATCTTCGCTTCCAAGGATTACTGGCGGGCATGAGCCCCGAGTCTGGGCTTAGCAGCTCTAAGTAAACGCCCGCAAAACGGAGCCTGGGTCACGGACTCGCACGGGCGTTGCTTGCGAACATTGAGGGCCGCGACCGGCCCTTTGCGGGCTAGCTAGCTTCCTCCGCCCATCATGTTGGCTGGAACGGGAATGCACGAGTCTGTGCCGCTGTACGAGCCGGTGAAATTCGATCCACCGCCGCCCCTCGCGCCGCCGACCACGTAAGACTTGAAATATTCGGGTGTGCCGGCGTGGTCCGAGTTCTGGTAGACGCTGGCTTTGTTGTCGTCCACTGGCTTCACGCCGAGTTGGTTGTAGTCGGCGCCAAAAAGTGAATTGGCGTATACCGCAGCCGCCCACTGCCATTGAACGGTGATTCCAGGAGTCAGGCTGAAGAACGTCCCCTGCCAGGTCACCGGCTGGATGCCGCCGGGAAAACCGCTCGGCATCGGCGCCTGAACGGCAAAGCCATCGAAGAACACATTGCCGGCCAGACCAGACAACGGGACCGTCGTCACCCACAGGCCGTTGCTGAAGACCGTCGTGGCAAGCAGTAACGAACGGCGAAAAAGTGACCAACGCGGACGGCACGGGCACGACGTATTGAGTTCCATTTACGCTGAACTGGATTGAACCGATGAACCCGATTGTCACCGGTGCGGAGCCCAGGCCGTGCACCTTCAAGACGCTGGTGAACCAGATCCAGTCGCCGACCGGAATGGCCGTGCCGTTAAAGTTGGAGCTGATGCGTGCACAGGTCGCCAGTATGCGCCTGCGCGGTTTTGGGAACGCTGGCCGCTGCGAGGAGGCCAATCCCTGCACCCACCGCGGACCTGGTGGGGGCGGCGGTAAAAAAATTTCGACGTGTTAACGATGCCATTATCTGCCTTCCTTGCCTGACCTTCTTTCAGGATATTTTTCTTTGGTCGTGCTATCTCTGGTAGCTATCGTCCGGTTGGTTACCCGACCAGAGATGGGACTATAGCTTACTGAGGTACTAAAGCGAAAAGGCGCACCTAAGGTTCTCGTTCCGGGTTTCGCAAGAGTTCCCGGTGTTGGTCAGGCGGCTAGCGACGGTTCGGGCATTGCGGTTTGAGTCGCCAGGGCGCGCTTCCCGGCCAGGAAGGCGAATCCTGATAGGAAGCAGAGTGTTCCGGCGGTCCAAAAGGCGATTTTGTAGTCTCCTAGAGAGGTCCGGATGGCTCCCGCTCCCAGCGCTGCCAGTGAGGCTCCGAGTTGGTGGGAGGCTCCGATCCATCCGTAGATGACTCCGGTGTTTTGGCGGCCGAAGGCGTCGGCGGTCAAGCGTACGGTCGGTGGAACGGTGGCGATCCAGTCCAATCCGTAGAAGACGGCGAACCAATTTAGAGTGCCGGCCTGGTGTGCCAGTGTGTATGGCAGATATAGGAGCGAGAGTCCTCGGAACGTGTAGTAGGCGAATAGGAGATAACGGCTGGGGAAGCGGTCAGTCAGCCAGCCGGAGGCGGTTGTTCCTACGATGTCGAAGATGCCCATGAGCGCGAGCAGGCCGGCGGCGTGTACTTCGCTGATTCCGTAGTCGTGGCAGGCAGGAATGAGATGAGTGCCGATTAGGCCGTTGGTGCTGGCTCCGCAGATGAAGAAGCTTCCGGCCAGTACCCAGAAAGCCGGTGAGCGGATGGCCCAGGCTAGCGCCGGCAGTGGCGGCACGGGAGCTTGGAAGTCAGTGGCTGAACGGGTGGTCCAGCCGTATGGTTTCAGACCCATGTCTTCGGGGCGGTCTCGGAGCAAGACGTAAGCCAGGATGAATACCAAGGCCGCTGCGGCGGACACAGTCAGGGTTGCTGTTCTCCAGCCGGACTGCTCGACCATTCGTGCCATGGCCGGGAGGAAAACCAGTTGGCCTGTTGCGTTGGCGGCTGCCAGTGCGCCGAGGACGAGGCCGCGGCGCTCTTCGAACCAGCGGTTGGCGACGACGGCTGCTAACACCATGGCGGTGACGCCGGTGCCCGAGCCGACGAGCACGCCCCAGAGTAGCGTCAGTTGCCATTGCGATTTCATGAGGGTGGTGAGCGCGACGGCGCATGCCAGAAGAGCCAACGCGCTCAGGACCAGGCGCCGGAGGCCCCAACGGTCCATGAGGGAGGCGGCGAATGGCCCGATCAATCCGAACAGGGCGATGTTGATGGCTACGGCGGCGGAGATGGCGGCGCGTGTCCAGCCGAATTCGGATTCGAGCGGGACCATGAGGACGCCAGGGGTGGCGCGAATGCCGGCGGTGACGAGGAGGATGAGAAACGTCACGGCGGCGATTACCCATGCGTAGTGAAAACGGGGATTTGGGGGTTGGGTTTGCGGCATCTCGGACTAGATTTGATGGTATCATAAGCGTGTAATTACACGTATGTTGCCTGCCTCTTCGCTTGGCCCTTGCTCGTGTTCTCAGATTCGGCGCGTGGCGCGGAAGATTTCGTCGTTCTACGACTCGATTCTGGCGCCGTCTGGCCTTACTGTCACACAATATTCGCTGCTGGTGAATGTGGCTCGCGCCGGGGAGGTGAGCCGTACTGTTCTGGCGGACAAAGTGGGGATGGATCGCACGACGTTGACCCGGAACCTACAGCCCCTGTCGGCGGGGAAATTGATTTCGACGGCGATCGGTGAGGACCGGCGTGAGCATCTGATTCGGCTGTCGGCGGCGGGTCAGCGGAAAGTGCGGCAGAGCTTGCCGTTGTGGGAAGAAGCGCAGCGGCGGTTTGCTTCCGAGATGGGGTCCGGCGCGCTGCGGGGGTTGCGTTCAGTTCTGACGTCGGTGGAAACAGCGGTGGCACGCGCATCTGAATAGCGCATTGTTGTGATAGGCTGCTGCTATGAAAAAAGCCGCTATCTGCGCTGTTTTGGGGGCAATTCTGCTCTGGTGCGAACAGCCCGCGCCACCTCACACGATCCCTTACAGCTTGGCTGAACTGGAGGCGATTCCTCTGATGCCGGCGCGCACCGGCACGACGGTGAAGAAGGCTCTTTTCGACGGCAAGACTCTCAATGGATGGCAGGGCAATCCCGATTGGTGGTCAGTGAGGGACGGCGCTATTGTGGGCAAGTTCAACGATAAGGTGCCGACGAGTTTTCTGTTCACCAAGGACAACTATTCGGATTTCCGCCTTACGCTTTCGTCGAAGATGGTGGAATCGGAAAACCACGCCGGCGTCTGCTTTTGGGGCGAGATCGCTGAGAAAGGGGACAACAAGTGGTACACGCATGGGCCGCTGGTGGTCTTCCCGAATCCGAGCATGTGGGACTACAACGAGGGCAAGGGCCTGCGGGTGTTCAAACCGACGTTGGAGAAAGTGACGAGCCAGCATGAATGGGTTCAGGTGGAGATTCTGGCGGTGGGGAACCGGGTGCGGGCGGCTTTCAATGGCGTGGAAGTTTTGGAATGGCGGGAAGCGGACAGCAGCCGCATCAAAGAGGGCCCGATTGGCGTCCAACTCCACGCCTGGGCTGGGCCGCAAGAGGTCTTGTACAAGGATATTGTCGTGGAAACATTCCCGAAGTTGGATCGGCTGATGAGTGTAAAGCAGTGAGCTATCGGCCCTGCCGGACGGAACGATTAGCGAGCACCGCCGAGTCTGCCGTTGTGCAGCAGCAGGCTCGCCGGCGCTTGGAGAAATGGGATCAAGCACCTCTGCCCGGCATCGCTTCTCCGCGTGAGTATTGCTCTCAGTGGGCTGCACCCGGAGGAGTGATGGTCCCGCTGTACGAGCCGCAGGTCCCATGCGTTCCGTCGCTACGGGGTACTACATCATGGTAGAGCGTCAGGGTAAAGCTCCCCTGGACTCCGGCGAATCGACCCGTGCCACCAGTGATGGTGTGAATTTCCGTGATCTTAGCGTAACTGTCCTCAGGCTGCGCACCCACAACCTGGCAAGGGGACATAGGCACATGTTCGGGCGAGCCGACAACAGTCGTATCGATGCTGTCTCCGTTGGCCGCGATCCAATGAGCCGACCCTGTGCCGCCGGACGCCGTCAGTGTCAATAGCGTGGTAGATGAGAATTGACCAACATGCGTGCCAATTCCCGTGATGCTTTGAGTGATCGTGGTGGAAGTGGGGACGTCATTCCCCTGGAACGTACCTTTGAAGGGTACTTGTGTCTGGGCCGCTGCCGGGATGGCAAGCGCCGCAGTCAGAATCATTGCTGACATTGGCAGGTAGATCCTGGATCTCGTTATCGTTTTCATATGCGCTCCTTTAAAGTTGTTCAATCGGGCGGCCAGTCCGAATCCGGCTCACCTGGCATGAATAAGGAATCGGAGTGCTGAAGTTACAAACGTTCCGGCGAAAGTCGTAAGATACATGCTGCGACTCTGTCCAGATGCCAAACTGCCCTCAGTGCGGAGAGCAACTGCGTTCCGGCGATCCCGCGGGGCTGTGCCCGAAGTGTCTGATTCTGGGCGCGTTTCGAAAGTTCGTTCGGCGCGGATGAATCTGGAACTCAGACCATCGATACAGCGGCAGCGGCAACCGCTGATGACGATTTCGGCCGTTATCAGATCGTTCGGCCAATAGGCGAAGGGGGCATGGGCACCGTGTACCTGGCCGAACAGCTTGAGCCGATTCGCCGGAGCGTGGCTCTTAAGGTTGTGAAGCTCGGCATGGACACCGGCCAGGTGCTGGCCCGGTTCAACAACGAGCGCCAGGCGCTCGCGATGATGGACCACCCGAACATCGCCCAGATCTTCGACGCCGGCGCGACCAGCAAAGGGCGCCCGTACTTCGTGATGGAGTACATCGACGGCGCACCGATAACCCAGTATTGCGATCGCAAGCGGATGACCACCAAGGAGCGGCTCGCGTTATTCCTCGCGGTCTGCCGTGCGGTCCAACATGCGCACCAGAAGGGTGTGATCCACCGTGACCTGAAGCCGTCGAATGTGCTTGTGACCGAGCAGGACGGCGCGCCGGTCCCTAAGGTAATCGATTTCGGCATCGCGAAGGCCACCGACAAGTGGGCCGTAGAGAACACGCTGCTCACGCAGTTCGGCCAGATCGTCGGGACACCGGAGTACGCCAGTCCGGAGCAGGCCGACACGATGACGGGAGAGATCGATGAGGCCTCCGATGTCTATTCGCTCGGCGTGCTTTTGTACGAGCTGCTGATCGGAGCTGTGCCGTTCGACACGGCCACGCTGCGCAACGCCGGTCTGGCGGAAATGCTGCGAATCATCCGTGAAGACGAAGCGCCGTCGCTATCGCGAAAGCTTACCTCGATGGGCGCGGCAGCGAGCGACATCGCCGCGCGCCGCCAGACCGACCCGGTTTCGCTGCGCCGCCTCGTCGACGGCGACCTGAACTCGATCACGATGAAGGCACTGGAGAAGACGCGCGAACGGCGCTATGCCTCGGTGTCAGACCTCGCCGCCGATATCCAGAGGCACATGGAGCACCGGCCCGTGCTGGCTTCACCGCCGAGCCGCCTCTACCGAACGCGAAAGTTTCTGCGCAGGCACAGGCTGGCCGCCCTCGGTACAGCCACGGGAGTCGTATTCCTTGTCTTGAGCGGAGTGACGGCATGGTCGCTTTCGCATTCCGCGTCGAGACCAAAGCTGACCGACAAAGATACCATTGTCCTCGCGGATTTCGAGAACAAAACCGGTGATCCGGTATTTGACGACACGCTGCGCCAGGGGCTGTCGGTAGAGCTTCAACAATCGCCGTTTCTCAGTCTGATCGGGGATCAGCAGGTCCAGCAGACGCTGGCTCTGATGGGTCAGCCGAAAGATGCGCGGCTGACTCCTGATATCGCGCGGCAAATTTGCGAACGAACCGGGAGTGCCGCGGTTCTCGAAGGCTCGATTGCGAGCTTGGGAAGCCAGTATGTGCTGGGCTTGCGAGCGAAGACCTGCGACACCGGAAATCTCCTCGACCAGGAGCAGATCCAGGCGGCCAGGCGAGAAGATGTGCTCAATACGCTCTGAGCCAGATCGCCCGCAAGTTCAGAACCCGGGTTGGCGAATCGCTTGCGACGGTGGAAAAGCACTCCACGCCGCTACAGGAGGCGACCACGCCGTCCCTCGAAGCTCTCAAAGCTTACAGCACAGGAATGAAGCTGCACTACTCCGGCGGGAACGCCGTGGGCATCCCTTTTTTCCGCCGTGCTGTCGAAATTGATCCGAACTTTGCAATGGCATACGCGAATTTGGGGTTCTCCTACGGGAATGAGGGAGAGTCGGTGTTGTCGGCTGAGAACACCAAAAGAGCCTGGCAACTGCGAAATCGAGCCAGCGAGCGGGAGAGGTATTTCATCGACTTTCTCTACGACGTGGCAGGTGACGGGAAATGTGGAAAAGGCGTACCAGACCCTCGAAACGTGGTATCGGATGTATCCTCGCGACGGGGATCCGCCAACTCCCCAGGGGTTGTTAGCAGGCGGCGTCCGCTCAGTTCACAGGCCGATTTGAAAGGGCGATAGAGGTGGGGCAAAGAGAGATCGCGGTCCATCCCGATGTTTCCTTTTCGTACGGCAATCTCGCACTGAGCTATTTCTTTCTCGACCGCTTCGCGGAAGCCGATGCGATTCTTCAGCGAGCCGCCGAACGGAAGATGGAGAATCCTAATCATCTGCTGATCCGGTACGAGATCGCGGTGTTAAAGGGCGACCAGGGCCAGATGGATCGGATAGCGGCCTTGGCCAAGGGGAAGCAGGGAGCAGAGCACCGGGTGACTCACGCTGAGGCTCTTTCCCTGGCCCGTTCCGGCCGCCTGGCGGCCGCCCGCCTGTTATCGAACCGGGCCGTGGATTTAGCGATGCAAGCGGGGGACCACGAGACGGCAGCGAGTTACCGGGCCGCGCGAGGGGTTTGGGAAGCGCTGTACGGGAATGCTGCCGAAGGAAAGAGCAGCGCGACGGCGGCGCTGAAGCTTTCCAGTGGCCGGGATCTCGAATACGCGTCCGGCCTCGGACTGGCTTTTTCAGGAGACTCTTCTCAGGCAGAGGCGCTCGCCGGCGATTTGGAGAAGCGCTTCCCGGAAGATACTTTTGTGAAATTTACCTATGTGCCGGTTCTTCGTGCAGTGGCCGCGTTGGGGAGAGGGAAGCCCGCGGACATCGTGCAGGGGCTGCAAGTCACTGTTCCCTATGAACTGGCGGTGAATGGCTTGAACTACGTTCACTTTTATATAGGCGGTTTGCATTCGGCCTATGTGCGCGGCGAAGCCTTGATGGCCGCTCACCGGTATACGGAAGCGGCGGCCGAGTTTCAGAAGATTCTCGATCATCGCGGCATTGTGGGGCTGGATCCCATCGGCGCACTGGCGCACTTGCAACTCGGTAGAGTGTTCGCTTTATCGGGAGACAAGGTCAAGGCGAAAGCTGCCTATGAGGCTTTCCTCGACACTTTGGAAAGATGCAGACGCCGATGTCCCGATCCTGAAAAGCGCCAAAGCAGAGTACAGCAGGCTGTAGTGATTGCAGCTGTAACCTTTGACTTCCGATTCCTTATCCTGTTTAGCGGAGTGCCGTGAGGATAAGATCATGACGAACGGCGAGACCATGCACACGCTGCCCGGACCATCCCAATTTCCGACGACGCGGTGGACCCTGGTGGTCGCTGCCGGCGATCCACGCCGGAAGGAAGCCCGGTCCGCTCTGGTTTCCCTGTGCGAGAACTACTGGTATCCGTTGTATGCCTATCTGCGCCGGCGCGGTTATCCGGCCGACCAGGCGCAGGATCTCACGCAGGAGTTCTTCATGCGCGTGCTGGAAGGACGATATCTCGATCGCGCCGACCCGGAAAAGGGCCGGTTCCGGTCGTTTCTTTTGACTTCCCTGAAATTCTTTGTCGCCGACGAAGAAGATCGCCAGCGCGCGCAGAAACGCGGCGGCGGGGCAGTTGTGTCGCTTGAATTCTCGTCCGGCGAGGAACGCTACCAACGCGAGCCTGCGCACGACGAGACGCCGGAGCGCATCTTCGAACGGCGCTGGGCGCTTTCGGTGCTCGACCGGGTCGTGGAGAAATTGCGGAACGAGTTCGTTCAACACGGCCGCCCGGAGCATTTCGAGCGGTTGAAGGTCTTCCTTCTCGGCCAGTCCGACGCGCCGTATGCCGCGCTGGCTCGCGAAATGAACACGTCGGAGGGAGCGCTCAAGGTGGCCATTCACAGACTTCGCAAGAGGTATCGCGAACTTTTTCGCCAGGAGATCGCGGATACCGTGGCCGATCCGGCGGAAGTAGAATCCGAACTCCGGTATTTGGCGGCCGCGCTCACCGCGAAGTAGCGGCTGCGTGTAACCTTCCAGGCCCCGATTCCTTATTCGGAGTGGCGCGAGACGATAGCATGGCGCCATTTGATTCGAAAAGGAGAATAAGAAATGATGACGTTTTCGGCAACTGGCGCGCCCGGCGCAATCGATCGAAAGCAGCCCAACATAATTGCGGCACTAGCGCGGCTTTGGAAAGCAGCTCTGGCCGCCACTCTGTGCGCGGCGGTGTTCTCTCAAACAGGTCTGGCACAAGTCCCGCCAGCCTCGATCCTGAAGATCGACGTAGCAAACAATGTTCTGTACCAGGAAGACACCTCCGACGTTTCCAAGTTCGCGACGGATCCTAACGCTATCGCCGTCCTCCACGGCGCGAAAAACTTCAACCCCGCCGTAGGCGTCGCCGACATTGTGGCCGTCAATGGCCAGCCCGTGACGGGGACTCATATCCGCTCCGCGCAGAACATTTTTCTCAGCACGGCCCCCGCCCCCGGCCAGGCAATCGCTGACACTGTGCGGATTGCAGTGGCCGTGTTCACTTTCGAAATCTTGAAAAGCGACGGCACACCGATCGGGACCATTGTGACGAACGGATTCGGTGGTGGCTCTGCGCCGCCAGGGTCTCCATTGACTGCAACGGGAGGAAGTAACTTCGCGATAACGGGCGGTACGGGAGCATTTCTCGGCGCTCGGGGCCAGATGGAGTTGGTTGCCAACCCGCCGGGAGTGGCCTCCCAACGGGGAGCCTCCATAACAGAGGACCCAGCGAACCGCCGCCTCAATGGAGGCGGAGCACAACGATATGTAGTCCATTTAATCCCAATGGAGAGCCCCGAAATTGCGATGCTACCTGCCGGCCCGGCCATCACCCATTCCGGCGACTTCTCTCTCGTCACTGCCTCGAAGCCGGCAACGGCAGGGGAGATCCTGTCGATCTTTGCGCGGGGTCTCGGCCCGGTGAACCCGGGAGTTGATCCGGGCCAGCCGTTCCCACCGAGGCCCCTGGCGATTGTCAACTCACCTGTCGAGGTGACTGTCAATGGAAAGGCTGCGGAGGTGCTGAGCGCTGTGGGCTTCCCAGGAGCAGTGGACGGATACCAGGTGAATTTTCGAGTGCCTTCCGGTACCGCAAAGGGACCGGCAAGCATTCAGGTAAGCGCCGCCTGGATTTCAGGAGCGGCAGTGAGTCTTCCGGTGCAGTGAACACTGGCAACAAAATCAGCAGTCGAAGTGGAATTCATGATCGCTGAATGGATGGAAGCGGTCTTTTGTGCAAGGCGGTGACGGTGTCGGCATGCTCAGGGCTGGAAACGGGCATCCCGATGTGCACCGCCTTCGAATCGAATTGCCCGGACTACAATGCTTGCGCATTCAGTTGCGTGATCCAGTGGCGCTTCTTTTCTTTTAGAAGATCTCTCACGCCGATGGATGGCTCGTCGTCGTTGAGTTTTTCTAGAATCTCGAACTGAAATGCGTGCTCGCCGTGGATGTTGCTCTCGGCCTGGAACGATTTGTTGTAGTGATTTCCGAGGCGGAGGGCGAAGAAGAGCGCATTTTTAGCGGCGTTCAGATTGGGAGAGGATTCTACCCAGACCTGACCGGTGGTTGTGCATCGCACCGCGTAGATGCCTTGCGGAACTTTTCTTTCCTTGAATTCCCGGATGGCTGCCTTTCTGTCCATTGGTTTCGTCCTTTCGATCAGTTTGTTGTAGAGGCGGGTTCGCGCTGGGAGGCTTGTTGGGTGAACCCAATCGAATCCTAGTTCTTTCCAATCGTTGTCGTCGGGGTCGAGACCTAAGCTCTCTATGTAATAACGGTCGACCACCAGGTATTGCCTCTTGTATGCCAGGAGGTACCCGTTGCTGGCTTTCCGATCAGGCGCGGCTTGCTCGTAGCTTATGTACCAGCGATTCATGTGTCCACAACATTTCGGCGGACAGAGAAGCGTGCCAAATTCTGTGACGTCGCGGTTGCCTTCCAGTGCGGCTTTGGCTTGCGTCCAACTTGCGAATCCGAATTCGGCGGCGATTACAGTCAGGCAGTCACGACGCCTGATAATCGCGGCTGTGGAACGGCGGAACTCGGGGATGGCGTACAGACGTTTGAGAGCTGCGGCGTCGTTTGCCGTGATTCGCTTGTGGAGGATTTCGGCTCGGACCTTTAGTTCGCGGATGGCTTCTGTCATTGCAGTCTCCTGTTTCTGGCCGATCCCCACTCCCCTTTGGACCAGAACTTAAAGATGCAATTACGCTTTTGTACGCGATTTGTCAGGGTGAAGGCTTCTTTCGGTGGGAAGGCGCCCCTGCGCACCTACGATTTGAGGATAAACGGTTGACCACTCCGGATGCAACTTCTTTGCGCGCGGCCTACCATATTATTCATGCACCGCTATCGAATGCTGGTTCTGATTGTCGCCTTCGTGTTCAACGTTTCGGGTCAGAGCGGTTCGGACAAGCGGCTCGAATTCCTGTTGGGAAAGTGGGTTGGCGTCGCTGGAGAAAAAGACACTCCGCTCGGGCCGGGTCAGGGTGCGTTTTCATTCGAAGCGCAGTTGAACCAGAAGATCATCGTTCGCCACAATCACGCGGGATACAATTCCGGCGCGCAGCACGACGACCTGATGGTGATTTATTTCGATGGGCCGAACGCCAGCCCGCGCGCGATGTATTTCGACACGGACGGGCACGTGATTCGCTACAACCTGACCTTCCCCTCAGCCAACGCCGTGGTTTTCGAGTCGGACGGAACACAGCCGGGACCGCGATACCGGCTGACTTATCGGCTCGAGCAGGATGCTCTCAATGGCAAGTTTGAAATCGCTCCGTCTGGGGGCGAGTACAAGCCATATTTGCGTTGGACGTCTAAGAAGAGCTGACGCCGTTTAATGAAGCAGCGGTTTGAGGATCTGGCCGGACATTACTTTCGTCCAACTTTCTTTTTCGACGACGATTTTGCCGTTGACGATGACGTAGTCGATTCCGAGAGGGTATTTTAGCGGGCTCTGGAAGGTCGCGGTGTCCTGAATTGTGGCGGGGTCGAAGACGACCAGGTCGGCGGCCATTCCGGGGGCGATGCGGCCACGATCGTAAAGCTTGAGGCTGTTGGCGGGCAGCGAGGTCATCTTTCGAATGGCCATTTCGAGGGTGATGATGTGGTCGTCCCGGACGTATTTCGCCAGGATTCTGGGGAATGTTCCGAATGACCGCGGGTGGACTCCGGTGGTGGTCTCGGGGTTGGCGGGCGCGGCGTCGGTGCAGAAGCTTAGGAACTCCGAGCGCATGGCGAGATACTTTTGTTCTTCGTTCATGCTCTTCGGGTTCACCGAGACGCTCATTAGCGCTACCAGATCGAAGAACGTGTTCCATTCGTCCTTGCCTCGCATGCGGGCGATTTCGGCGACGGACTTGCCTTCGTATTTTTTGTCCGGCTTGGACAATACTTCGGAGACTAGGATGTTGTCCCAGTTGCTGCCGACGTGGCGGTACCAGTTTTCCCAGTCGGATGTGGTTTCGATTTCGTGGCGGAGTGCGGCTCTGACGGCTGGATCGTTCAGCGTGGCGAGAAATGGGGCGTTTCCGTGGGCGAAGTGGCGCGGATGCACGAGGGCTTCTATTCCGAGGCCGTTGCGGATGTAGGGGTAGGTATCGGCGGTGACGTCCATCCCTTTGGCGCGCGCCGATGCGATGAGATCGATGGCCTGCTGCATGAGAGGCCAATTTTCCTGTCCGGCCGCTTTGAGGTGGTAGATGTGCACGGGCACGCCGGCCTTCTCTCCGATCTCGAGCGATTCGCGGATGGCGTCGAGCACCTGCGAGCTTTCGTTGCGCATGTGGGTGGAATAGAATCCGCCGTAGCGGCCGGCTACTTTGCATAGCTCGACGAGTTCGTCTGTCTTGGCGTAGGTTCCCGGTGGATAGATGAGCGCGGTGGAGACGCCGACGGCTCCGTCGCGCATGGCCTGGTCGACGGCCTGCCGCATGCGATCGAGTTCGGCAGGCGTGGGCGGCCGGTCGTCGTCGCCGATGACGATGCGCCGAATCTGCGCGGCTCCGACGTTGACGACTAGATTTAGGCCGATGCCTCGCGTTTCAAGCAGGTGGAAGTACTCGGCGAATGTGCTCCAGCGATATGGGGATTGCTTCATCCATGAGCGCATGGTGGCTTCCGTTTGCGGTGCGTCGGAGTTCCCTTCTCCGGCCAGCATCGTGGTGATGCCCTGGCGCAGCTTGCTTTGCGCGGAGGGCGGGTCGGTGAGCAGCGGCAGGCTGGTGGCGCCCATCATGTCGATGAAACCTGGCGAGACGACTTTTCCGTTGATGGGGATCCGCCGTCCGGAGCGACTGTGGAGGTCTCCTATGGCGGCTATGCGATCGCCACGGATTCCGAGATCGGCGCGATACCAGGGATTGCCCATGCCGTCGACGATGCGTGCGTTCTCGAGGATGAGATCGAAGTCTTGGGCGGCGGCGCTAAAGGGGATCAGGGTGACGAGAAACGTGACGGCTAGTCTCATTGGGAACTAGCTTGACACGGTTCACCAATCGATTTCCTCTCCGCCGATTAAGACCAGCCCGAGTAGCTTTTCGGGAGAGGTTGAGGACACCGGAATCATCTTGTCGTGCCAGGGACGCAGGACTCGGAGATGTGCCTGCTTTTGATTTGCGCCGGCCTCGCGCAACGCGCTGCCGACTGATCCTCCGAATGGGACATAGACAGTTTTTCCGTTGGCCGTGACTCGCAGTTGTGACGCAATTATAGATAGTTTTGGCACCAGAAGACAAAACGCTTCCCGTTCGTCCCGGCACAGCGCTGGTATGTCTTCGCCCGACTCCAATCGATGCGTGGCGGCGTCGAGCGCGGCGTAACTCTCCGCCGCCAGGAGCACTATGTCGTGGAAGGTCCGGGTGTCCGCATGCATGGACACGAGTCTCAGATGGCGTGCGGCCGGTGGGAGTTCCAGAGAGAACCCAGCCGGCTTTGTAGCCGCCGTGCTCTTTCCGTTGCGCGTTTGCTCGACCGATGTGAGCGCCGCACGAACGCCACCACCCGGGACCGGCTGCAACTCGTAATATGAGGTCTCGAAACCTTCGAGGCCTGGAGTCGATTTCACTGCGATGACGCCGGGGGTGTCTGGAATCACCGATTCTACTTTCACCTGGTTGACTCCGGCGGCTAATAGCGGGCTGACGGTCTTCAGCCGGAAGTTTTCATCGAGATCGAGGGACGCGGAATTCTGGTAGTTTCCGTAGCGGACGTTGTAGAGCTGCATTGGCGGCAGCGTCAGTGACGATGCGACTACGGTCAGCACGCGGTTCGCTCCGCCTTTTATCAGGCAGCCGGCATCCTCTGATGCCAGGACCTTGCTGCGGAATTGTTCCAGTTGTCCGGAGGTGGATCCGGGACCTAGCCGCAGTGCGGCATTGCGTCCTCGCACTTGCATTGCGAGAGGCCCTTCGTGGATCTCGCACGTCTGGGTTGATGCAACGCCGCGCACCTTTACCGCGGATTTCACGGGCGGAGGCGAGAGCGCCTGGGGTGTCAACTGATAGTGAAGCGCTGCCTTCGGGGCGCACCCGGCGAGGAACACGAAAAATACGGTGGGCCAAGCTTTCACTTGTCGCGATTGAGTCCGAGGGCTCGGATGCGTTTGTGCAGGTTTGTGCGTTCCATGCCAAGCGCACGCGCCGCGCTCGACACGTTCCATCCCGATTCGTTCAGCGCCCGCAATACGTGCTCGCGCTCGGCGGATTCGCGGGCTTCCTGTACAGTCGACTTGGCGCCAGCCGTGCGATAGTGACGCACCTCCATCGGAATCGAGTCGATGCCCAGCCGATTTCCGGCCGTTAGAATAGCCATCCTCTCGACTATGTTCCGAAGTTCTCTTGCATTGCCCGGCCATGGATAGTTCTCTAGAACCTGAAACGCTGTGTCGTCGATTTGCTTCGCGTGAAAGTTGTTCCTCATGCAGAACTCTTCGAGGAAATATTGCGCCAGCGGCCGGACGTCGGCTACACGCTCGCGTAAACCAGGTACCCGCACCGGCACCACGCAGAGCCGGTAGAAGAGATCTTCGCGGAACGTCTGTTGCGTCACCATCTCGGTTAGATCCCGGTTGGTGGCCGCGATCACTCGTACCCGTACTCGAATGGTTTGTTCGCCGCCCACGCGATGGAACTCACCCTCCTGCAGCACCCGCAGGAGCTTAGCTTGGGACGACGCGTGAAGGTCGCCGACCTCATCCAGAAAAATTGTTCCGCCATCGGCCAACTCGAACTTGCCGCGCCGGGTGGAGTGCGCGCCGGTAAATGCGCCCTTTTCGTGACCGAACAATTCGGTTTCCAGCAGCTCGGTCGGAATGGCCGCGCAGTTCACTTTTACAAATGGCCCGCCGGCGAAGGGGCTCTCGCGATGGACATGCGCCGCTAGTAGTTCCTTGCCGGTTCCGGATTCTCCGATTAGCAGAACACGGGCATCCGAGCGGGCGGCCAGCGTTGCTTGCTCGACTACTCTTAGAAACGCGGAGCTCTGCCCGATCATGCGCGGCCCCGCGCCCACCAATTCCCGGAGCCGTTCGTTTTCTTCGCGCAGGCACGATTGCTCGATGGCGTTCTTCAGCGACAACAACACCTTGTCGCGGCTGAGGGGCTTTTCCAGAAAATCGAAGGCTCCGGCCCTGGTCGCCTCCACGGCATCCGCGATGGTTCCGTGGCCGGAGATCATAATCGCCGGGGCGGTGGTCTCACTCTGCCGCAGCGAACGGAGCAGATCGATTCCGTTGCCGTCGGGCAGCTTTACATCAAACATGAACGCATCCGCTTGCACGTTCATCGCGCGATATTCGGCTACGGAGCCGCAGGTTGAAACGGCGTAGCCCTCGCGTTCCAGAATCATGCGCAGAGAACGTCCGATGTTCTCTTCGTCGTCGACAATCAGTACGCGCTTGGAAACCATTCTCATGCGGCAGGAAGCAGCACACGAAACGCCGCTCCTCCCAGCTCCCCTTCTACCAGATAGAGATCGCCGCCAGTGAGCATGGTGCTGCGGCGGGCGATAGACAACCCGAGGCCCATCCCGGTTTTCTTGAATGAAATCGTCGGCTCGAACAGCGAACTGCGCGCGTGCATGCTCAAGCCGGGGCCTGAATCGTGAATTTCGATGGCGACCTTCCCATCTTGCGCGAAGGTTCTTCCAAACACCACGCCGCCTCCTCCGGCCGCCTCGGCCGCGTTTTCGAGCAAATTTGTCAGCACCCCTTTCAAGAGATCGGGATCGGCCTTAGCAGACGGGACTTCCTGATCGAGCTTCACGTTGTAAATGACCTCGGGGTGGGCGGATTTCAGGAACGACACGCGCTCCTCGAGCAGAGCATTGACGTCCACATCGGCAACCTGCACCGGCGGCTCCGAAGCGAATTCAGAAAATGCGCTTACACGGCGCTCGAGCGTGAGTACTTCGTCCACCACGATCTGCGCTGCTTGCTCCAGGA
The DNA here is from genome assembly GCA_963813145.1 of Bryobacterales bacterium. GTDB lineage: Bacteria > Acidobacteriota > Terriglobia > Bryobacterales > Bryobacteraceae > Palsa-187. The sequence continues at coordinate 1,104,867 of CAWEXX010000003.1, read as the reverse complement.
ACCTGGCGTTGTTCTCGCCGCGGCGGGCAACCAGTTCTTCCATGGTGAGACGTATCGGAGTCAGCGAATTCTTCACTTCGTGCGCCATCTTCCGCGCCAGCGTCTGCCAGGTGGCGAGCCTGGTGAAATGAACGAGGCGGTCGCGGCTTTGCTGGAGCTGTTCGGCGGAGTGGTTGAAAGCATTCATGGCCACGCCGATTTCGTCGTTTCCGTCCGCCGGGAGACGCGCCCCCAGATTGCCCGCAGCCAGTTCGGAGAGTCCCGCGGTGAGTTGCTGTATCGGTTGGCTGACGCGGTGCGCGAAGTAAATCAGCGCCGCCAGCGAAAGCACCCAGGTGAGTGCGGCGAGCAGAATGAACGTGTAAAAGAAGCCCTTGCGAAGATCGCGCGCTTCGGCACGTTCAACCAGGCCGCGCGCTTTGTTGTGCTGGTCGGCGAGCGTCCGCATCCCAGGACCACCTACCGGTTCTGTATAGACGAGAATGTCGTTGCCGTGCCGGACCAGGTACCGGAGCTGGTCGCCCGCTGCTCCGGCGAGCGCGAAATCCTCTTCGTTGCCGGACTCTGCGAATTCGGCTACGACGGTTGGCCAGTCGCTTCGATTCGATTGGTTGTACGCGACCGGATTTATCTTGCCCGCCTGGGCATCCGCCTTTAGCGATTCGCGCGCCCGCTGGTAGAGCGCCCTGCCGGTGGTTTCCAGAGATTTTGAAATCTCATCCAGTTCCTCGGTCGGCGCCATGCTGAGGCTACGCTCCAGCAGAGCGGCGGTAATCCACAGCGTAACGCCCAATGGGATGAGAGTGGCCGCTAAAAAAATCAGAATCAGCCGGTTGCGCAGGCGGTTCAACTTCCGTTCCGTGCCGCTGTGGCTTTCAAATCGCCCAGTCTCAGCGGACCAGCCTCCAACTTCCAGTATTGCGGTTGCCTTGCCTTGCTCGCACGGCTGAACATCTCGATCAGATTCGCTATGCTGATGCCCGGCTCGTCTGCCAGCGCCAGAGATTCCTTCGGCTCCTGCGCGCGGACTTCCAGACGAACGTAAACCAGCTGGTCGAGCGGCAGGCCCGAGGCCGGAAAGGTTATGTTGTCCAGGCACCATGCCTCCGCCGCCTGCGAACTGAGACGCGTCACCGAGCTTCTCGAGCTGCGCATTCGCGTGACGGAAAACTTCTCTTCCCATAGGTCCCAACTGATGTTGAAGCGCTCGAACCCGCGGCGGAGCACGTCGGTCTTCGACTGCCCCACGACGCTGAGTTGGAAATCAAATGCCACTGCCTGCCCGTTGTGCAGCCGCTCCAGCGGTTTACCGGTAAGAAAGTTCAGCCTCGGCGCGGTGACGTATAACCCGTCTTCAGTCCGCTTTACTATCAGATCGGGTGCGGCAAGGCCCAGACACAGCAGTAGTCCGGCTGCGGCTGCAACCCATCTAGCGTACGGGATGCGAAGACGGCCATGGCCGTTGGGCACTCGCAAGCGTCCTTAAAAAGTCGAACTCACAATGAACATCGGCGTCACATTGCCGCTTCTGATCGGAAATGCAACGGTAAACGCCAAGCCATCCCGCGTCTCTCCAAGAATGAAGGAAAGCCCTGCTGAGCGGCGAACCACCAGTGCCTGGCCATGATCCCAGACCGATCCTGTATCGAAAAAAACCTGGGCGATCCGGTATCGATAAGCAACGGTTCCATGGACCATGCGGCTTCCGCCCAGCGGATCAAGATCGAATTTGTTCCATCCGCGCAACGTCTCGCTATTGCCTAGCGCGAATCGCTCGAACAACGGCGCATCTCCCGCGATCGTTCCCGCGTTGAATCGCAATAACACCTCTTGATTTTCCCACCCATGGGAGTAAAGCGCATCGAACGAATTTCGCGTGTAAGCGAAATCCGTTCCGAGAGCTTTGGTGGCCGCCCGCAGACTGTAGCCTGCCTCCAATTCCTGCCCGGTATTTGAGTTCGAGGTACCATCCCAACGCTTGTGATATCGCAGAGTATTTACCACAGCGTTTGCGCCCTCGGTATGAGCGGCCGGAAACTGAGTTTGAAGTTGTTGAAAGCTGAGTCCCGCCGTGAAAGTGAGCGCGGTGGAAATAGCCACCGAGACGGACGGCTCAAAGTTCTGCCGGCTCCGATAGATGCCCGGCGAACCGGATTCGCGCGCCAAAGCATCGACCGTTGCCTGATTCCATTGTTCGTGAAAACTTTCGACGGCGAAGCGCGCCCTGACGCGGGAGCCGATAGGAACAGAGATTCGCGCGTTCGCGCCGGCGTATCGTTCGAGCAACTGGTCGCCGTCGCTTTGCACTCCGAGTACTAGCTGGCTCCCCGCGAAATGAAGGCCTGTTTCGACTCCACCGGTCCACCCTTGTTTGGAGTTGTACGAGAACTTCGTTAGGTCAGCGTCCTCTTCCAGCTTGCGGTGCCTGGCTTCAAAGGTGATTTTGATTTGCTCCGGCTTGTCGCCACGCGAGATTTTGGCGGTTACTCCCACAGCGCGAATATCCCGGCGGATTCTGGTTGCCAAATTGTCGACCACGCCTTGCTCGAACTTTTGACCGATCAGCTTGTCGAGATCTTCGCGGAGTTGCTTGCTGAGCTTCTGGCGGTCCGGAGCCGCTAAGTCGACGCTTTCGATCGTGTACCGCGAGTTGACGTTCTCCACGATGTTCAGGTTGCGGTCGTCCTGGGTACCGCACCAGAGTAGGGAGGGAACGAAGAATGCTGAGAGCACTAACAGCTTTTTCATTGCGGACCTCACCAATGCAAGTTTACTGCCAATGGTAAGTGGTTGAATGTACGAGAAGTTGGGAGATCTAAGGTGTGCCGTGGATTCACGGTGTGTGCTCTAACTTGAATTTTCAGTCTCTGGCCGATGAAGATCCCGGACCTTTCCGAGCACGGCAGCGCGTCAACTCGGAAGTGCTCGTGCGTGATACTATCCCCTAATGGCGGATTCCGCTTGGGTCCCGAGTCTTGCCGCCGTTCCAACCACCACCGGTACTCCCCGGCACACTGCGGTCGTCCGCGTCACTCACTGGGTCACGACGGTGTGCTTCTTTGCCCTGCTCGTCAGCGGAATTGAGATCCTCATCTCCCACCCGCGCTTCTATTGGGGCGAAGCCGGCAACGTACTAACTCCTTCACTGTTCAATCTGCCGATCCCGGCCTCGAGGTCACTCCGTGCCGACCGGCTACGGGTTCGTGCTGCCGGACCAGAACGGCTGGAGCCGGTATCTCCACTTTCAAGCCGCCTGGGTTGCGGTATTTACCGGCTTGCTGTATGTAGTCTTCGGCTTGGTTACACGGGCATTTCCGGAAAAACCTACTCCCGCGGGGGCCGATCTCTCGTGGCGTGCGCTCTCGAGCGTAATGGCGAACCATCTGCGCTTCAAGCCGCCGGGTGAAGCAGAAGCCTGGTCCTACAACGTGCTTCAGCGGCTCACGTATCTATTTGTGATCTTCGTTCTGTTCCCCCTGGTGATCTGGACCGGCCTGGCCATGTCTCCCGCCATCGCGTCCGCGTTTCCGGCCACCGTCACTGTGTTCGGCGGCCAGCAATCCGCACGCACGATTCATTTCTTCGTCTCCGTGTTTCTCGTACTCTTCCTTCTGATCCACATCGTGATGGTTTGTCTTGCCGGATTCAGGAACCGCATGCGAGCCATGATCACGGGCCGCACCGCCGTAGGAAAGGAGCATGCATGAGCAACCTCTCACGCCGCAAACTGATCACCACCGGGCTTGCGGCAACGGCAGGCGCATCCGGTCTGGCCGTGGCCGCTCGTCTGGCGGACCGATACGGCCTGATCCCGCCCGATCACGGCGACATCTACGGCGCCGGCGAAACGCTGACCTATGCTTCCCAGCGGCTGCTGACGCGCCACTCGTTGGCCCGTGAGTTCCCTCGCAGCCAGATTTCCAAACCTCCGTTCGCAAACGGCAGGCTTCCCCGGGACGAAGACTTCAAGCGCCTTCAGGCCGGAGCGTTCGCGGACTGGCGGCTGGCGGTGGACGGCATGGTCGCCCGCCCCGCATCGTTCTCCGCTGGCCGAACTCAAGAGTTATCCCTCCCGCAGCCAGATCACTCACCTGGCCTGCGAAGAGGGCTGGTCTTTTATTGCGGAGTGGACCGGCGTGCCTCTATCCCACGTCTTGAACGTTGTGGGGATCCTCCCGCAAGCCAGGTATGTCGTCTACTTCTCGATAGAGCCCGAGTGGTGGGACAGCGTCGATATGGCCGATGCATTGCATCCGCAGACTCTCGTCACATACGGGATGAATGGCGGTGATCTTCCGGTGGGCCACGGCGGTCCGATTCGTCTTCGTGTCCCCCGCCAGCTCGGCTACAAGAACGTGAAATACATCACCCGCCTGACCGTCACCGATAGTCTCAAAGGGTTCGGCAAGGGCTTGGGATCCGCGGCGCCGGAGGTCGGCTATTCCTGGTACGCCGGCATCTGAAGGCGAGCGCGAATAACTGCGATTCCTTTGGCGTTTGCCCAATTTACTCAGCTCTTAAGGCTGTCATGGGATCCACATTCACCGCACGTTGCGCGGGAATCGCACAACCCAGGAGTCCGGCAATAGTAAGTACAGCAAGCGTGACTGCGAAGGTCGCTGGGTCGTTCGGGTCTATTTCAACCAGCAGTGCGCCAAGAATACGCGTCGCGGAAAGCGCTAGAAGCAATCCCACGCCGAGACCGGCGGCTAGTTGCAGCATCGCTCGGCCGAACACGAGACCGCATATCTGTAGCGGCGACGCGCCGAGGGCCTTTCGCACTCCGATTTCGTGGATACGTTGGTTCACCGAATGGGAGACGACAGCGTAGAGCCCAATCGACGCGAGCAGTAATCCGACGCCGGCGAAAACGCTGAAAATCGTAGCGAACATGTTCATGTCCAGGTGATGCAGTTCGATATGCTCGCTGAGCGACCGCATCTCGTAGACAGGAAGATCGGGGTCCAGGTTCTGGACAGCGGTTCTGAAGGCCCTCCCGAGGGTAGTTGGCGGTACGCGCGTGCGTGCAATGACGCACATCGAGAGCTGCGGCTGCTGCTTGTATGGGATGTATAGTCTGGGTTCGCCCCGGCTGAAATCGTTTTGGAGAATATCAGGTACCACTCCCACAACTGTCCGCCAGGCATCCGACGTAGCAGAGTCCGTGATGCGTAGACGCTTCCCGATTGCGCTGCCGTGGGGCCAAGCCTTGGCCGCTAAGCTGCGGTTTACTACTACGACAGGATAATCAGCACGTCCGTCGAACTCGTTGAACTCCCGGCCGGACTCCGGACGAACCTCCATGACGTGGAAATAGCCGGGGCCAACCACCATTGCGGCTGTGTGAGGCCGCGCGTCGTTTTCGACGGAAGCGATGTCGACGTCGTAGGAGAACTGACTGGTGTCACGAATCCATCCGTTTCCTGGGAGGTCAGTGGTAATCGACGCTTCTTCGACTCCGGGCAATGATTCAAGATCGGTCTTCAGGCGGCTGTAGAACGATATTTGTTCGCTGGCTCCTGGGTACTTCGTCGATGGCAAATCTAATCGCATCGTCAGAACGTTCGCCACGTTCACACCCATTTGGGAATGGGAGATATTCATGAGGCTGCGGACCATCAGGCCGGCGCCTGCCAGCAGCACGACGGCGAGCGCAACTTCAGCGGAGATGAGAAGGCTTGAAAGGCGGAGGTGGCGCAACCCAATACCGGAGGCGGCAGTGCTCCCATCCCTTAGACCTTTTTCCAGGAACGTTCCCGATGCTCGAAGGGCGGGCGCTAATCCGAACAGTATGGCGGAGCCGATCGATATCACGAAGACAAACAGGAGGACAGGAGTATCGATCGTAAAATCCGCCGATGCTCCCAGCCGGGATAAACCGGCCCCGAAGGCTCTCGCGGCCCAGGTGGCAAGCAAGCATCCCAGTGCGCCGCCTGCTATTGCGAGCAGGAGGCTTTCCGTCAGCAATTGCCGGATTACCCTCGCGCGACTGGCACCCAGCGCCGAGCGGATAACCATCTCCCGGGATCTTCCCATTGCACGGGCCAACAGCATGTTGGCGATGTTCGCACAGACGATGAGAAGCACGAAGCCGACCGCGCCTATTAACGCCGAGAAGAGGACTGTGACCCGGTTGGGAAGATGAGATTCGGTGAGAGTTTGGACGCCGGCACTCATCCCCTTATTCGTGGAAGGGTAGGCGTTGCTCAGGCGTTTCATGATGGTCTCCACCTCGGCGGCCGCTGACGCTTGGGTTGTGCCTTCCGCCAGCATGCCGAAAATCATCAGGTGCCTGTTGTCGCGTTTCTCAGATTGTTCGGCGCGGGTGAGCGGAATCCACAGATCGTTGTTACCGGCGAAACGCACACCGAGTGGTGTCACGCCTACGATAACCGTCGTCACGTCGCTCAGTTTGATTGATTTGCCTATGACGGAGGGATCTTTGCCATAGCGATTCGCCCACAGATCGTAGGTCAACATTGCTACCGGAATCGCGCTTGGAAGTTCGTCCTCTGGAAGGAAATCGCGGCCTACTATGGGATGTTGCTTCATTACGGAGAGGCCGTTGCCCGACATTCGCATGCACCGGTAGCGTTCTGGTGAGCCGCTCTGATCGCTCAGATTTACTGGCACGTACTCATACGCAGTCAGGCTGTTGAATGATCGAATCTGACTGCGAAGATCGAGAAAATCGGTATACGAGAACAACGGGGTCCGAGGCGTGCTTCGGAGATAGAGGATTCGTTCACTGTTCTTGAACGGCAGCTTTTTGAAGAGAATGCCGTTCGCCACCGTGAATACGGCGGTGTTGGCGGCTATGCCGACTGCCAACAGAAAAATCGCGACGATTGTGAACGCCGGGTTCCTCCGCCACATCCGTAAGGCGTAGCGGACGTCCTGGTTCCAGCCGTGTAGTGTTAACGGTTCTCGCCACGATAGGGAGTCTTGCGGTGCCGCGCCGAAAGAGGGGCGATGGGGCGGCGCTGTCGAAATTCCCAGGCTTGTCAGTTCGCCTTCCGGCTGGTCTTCGAAGCGCAAACCCGATAGTTCGATTCTGAGGCCTTCAGCTCTTCGGGCGGCCAACCACCATCCCGCGAGGGTGAACAGCATCAGTGCTGCGTAGCCTGCAGGTGTCTTTAGCGCCTCGCACTCCGCTGCGGCGACCATTTGGGAAAGAAACCAGAGGAGCACGAAATAGACGCCGAACATTACCTTGAGATTGCCTTTGCCCGGCAGGTGCGTACAGGCGAATGGAACTTTGTCCCAACCGCTGAGCGCAAGTTCGACCAGTACGACGCCGACTGTGGTTATGAAGCCCAGGTGGGCGAGCATTGTCCACATGGGCCAAACGACGCCGTAGACGACGGCAGAAATCGCAACCACCGGCGCCACAGCAAAGATAAGGAGAGCCTTGCGCGCTGCTGAGAGATAGACGCCGGATCCGAAGGGATCTGTCATGCGAAATAGCCAGTTGGCACGAACCTCCACCGGAATTGAAAATGAAACGCGGATACCGATGATCAGGAAAAATAGAATCGACAACGGTATTCCAGCTATTTCCCAACTCCTGACCGCAGCGCTGACAAAGGAATTTGGCTCATAGAGGAGCCGTGCCACACCGCTGAAAACATAAGCTACACCGAGTCCCGTATATATGGCGACGAGTGAGCGATGCCGGCGGCTGCGGGCGAGCGTGCGACTGATGAAAGCCAGTAGCGCCCGCTCCTCCTGATCCGGGCAGATCAGCTTTGCGATCCAATCAACGAAGCCTTTGATCGCAGTACGCCGGTGTGGAACGATCCCGGATTGTTCCACCGTGCGGCGCATTTGGCGGGCGAAGGCTGGAATCAGACAGAATCCGGAGAAGAGAGTAGCTATCCCGACAGCGACTGCTGCCCGCATGGCGAGATCCACGAAGATAGCGTCGGGGGAACCGGTCAGGACTTGAAACAGTCCGAGGAACCAGTAAGACGGCAGCACGGCGTACCATATTGAGTTTGCCGGAGACCCGAAGGCTTCCGGGGTTGCCAGATGCGGCTCCAGGAAATACAGCGTGAGGGCGGCGAAAAAAGCCGCGCCCTGGATAAGACCCGACCAACGGAGGAATGACGCATGGGTAAGAAGATGAATTGCGATTCCCTGTATCGCGAGCACCACGAGGAATGCGAACAGGGAGGCCAGTACGATCACAATCCAATATGCGGCGAGGCACCTGAGTAGAGCGATGGGATTATTGGCGGTCGGCAGAATGAACAGCGGGAAGACCAAGCCGGTAAATGAATTGACAGCGACGATCGCGACGGACAGTGCAGTTCCGATTGCGGCGATTTTTGCACAGAGTACGGTTCGCATGCGAAGCGGGAATGCGCCAAGAATCGTCGAATCCAGCCGGTCTGGAAACAGGGAGTCCCATACGATTAACGCGAGAATGCTGACGACCACCATCGTCGTCGAAATCAGTGACTCTTCGTGAGTCCATCGCGCGGTCGCTGGCGGGTTTCCTGTTACGTATACATGGATCACCATCAAACAGACAACGAAGCTCATCGCAGCGCCGAGCGCCGCGGCGTGAGACATGATCGAAAAGATATCGCCGCGGACCTGAACGACGTCCGTGTCAAACAACCTTGTGACAAAGAGCCGTGCCAACGCCCGGAATTGGCGGCTTTCAGTGCCGGAAAAGGTCATCTTCGGATCACTTGCGCGATTTGGCGCGCGGTTGCATTGGGATCACGATCAGCCGCGAGTTGAGAGAAGATGTCCTCTAGTGTCGGCAACGCCATCAGGTCGCGCAGCCGGTCAATCGAGTCGTTGGCAACGACCTCGCCTTTGCGCAGAATGATCACGCGCGAGCATACCTTCTCGACGACTTCGAGCACATGCGAGCAGAATAGGACAATTTTGCTCGATTCCGCTAACATTGCGATCAGACTACGGAGCACCATGGCGGAATCGACGTCGAGGCCGGAAAAGGGCTCGTCGAGGATGACCAATTCGGGATCGTGCAGCAGCGCTGCGCAGATTAGTATCTTCTGACGCATCCCTTTCGAATACGATGACATCGCTACATCGCGGTCGTCATGGAGGGAAAACAGCTTCAAGAGCGCCTCGATGGTGTCGCCCAGTTTTTTGCTGGGAACGCCGCGGAGGTCGCCAGTTAATTCCAGGTATTCGGCGCCGCTTAGGTGCGGGTAGAGGAATGGCTCCTCGGGCACATAGCCAATCCGGGATTTGAATTCAACGATGTTGTCGTGGATCGGGTGTCCGCGATACAGGATTTCTCCCTCGGTTGGATCCAATAGTCCGGTGATCATCTTGACGGTGGTCGATTTACCGGATCCATTTGGACCGAGAAAACCTGTAACTTCGCCGGGCCTGGCGATGAACGACACTCGGTTTACTGCTGTCGTCCCTGGGTAACGTTTCGTTAGGGCGCGAATTTCGAGCATGGTTGGATAGACTGCGAATGTTGTGTGAAAGTTCCGAGGTTCGCGTCAAAAACCAAAGTGGTTTGGAGAATCAGTCAAGAAACAACACCGCCGACCTTGAGCGCCGGCACCTGGCGGCAGTTGGAAACTATGGTGTAGCCGGTCTGTATTGCACGAATATCTGGCCCGTTTTGTTATACAGCGCAAGATCGTCCGCAACGTGAGAGCCCCCAACGCGCTCAGTCGGTGCCCAGAACTGCGGGACCTCTACACCGCCGGCGTTATGGGGACAAACCCAATCAATTCCCCTATTCGCCCATCGCAATGCCATCATGGAAACGACTCGTGCTCACAAGTACGCGAGCAATCTCGAATGAGCAATCTTTGGAACGTCGCGCGTCGGCATGCTCAAGGTGAGCGATTTCTTCGAATGGCTGGCGCATCCGATGTTGTTGCGGCGAGGGCTCTCTGGAAAGACCCGGGTACTCCTGTTCATCGACGATGTCTCGCTGCCAGGGCGATCGGTCTGCTTGGAAAACACGGACCCAGTTGGCTAATCGAGGGCGTAGACGATGACGATTCCCCGCTCGGCCGGGCGCGTCGACACGGTAAGAGCGACGCTGAGCGACGCCGGTACGCCGAGAGTCGAATGCGTGAGCAGGACGAAGCGGCACAGAAGACGCGTCTGTTGGGCGCGAGTTCACCTTCAAAGGTGATCGGGATACTGCAGGATCGTTCCGAGAGCACGGAGAGAAGAGTTGAGGCTGCCACGATCCTCCGTGGTTTGAGGTGTAGAGACGCGGTTGGGCCACTCATTGAGACCCTGGGGGAGGGAGAGCGGTCGTTGTCGTGGATGTGCATGTCTGCACTCACGGCAATTGCGAGCCGGCAGGGCGCGCGGCGACTGATCCAGATCGCTGGGGGCACCCACCCCTTGCCGGCCAGACAGGAGGCCATCTACACGCTCTGGCAGCTGGAGGAATTGCGTGCCGAGCCTTTATTCATTCGACTGTCCTCGGCTGTGGACACAGAAGAAGAGTACACGCGGGACATGGCGACTGAGGCCTTAGGCAATACCTGGGTGCGACGCCGGACGCAGAGAGCTCTTTCCGAGCGGTTGTTCGATCCATCGATTTCAGTTCGATACTCTGCCCTGTGCGCAGTCAGGCAAATAGGTTCCCGCACGCTTCCCCGCCTTCTCGACGCGATAGCCGCCAAGCTGACAGATCGGGAAAAAGTGGACGATAACCGCGTGATTGCAGTACTCGCCGCACGGCTGCTCGGCGTCGAACACTGAGTCCTCTAAGGAGTAGGAGCGGTTAACGTTCCGGCCACGGAGGTCATCGACTTCTGCGAATCGCCGGCTTCGCGCAGTTTTTCGAGCGAGGGGATCATCACCAGGCGGTGCCCGAGCACGATCAGTCCCTGTCTCGAAAGTCCGTTGAGCGTCGTCGATGTCGTCTCACGAGTGGCGCCAACCAGGCTGGCCAGTTCGTTCTGAGAGATATGGATCACGTGGCCCGATGTGTCGGCGGGACGCAGACGCGCAAGTTCTACCAGATAGTAAATGAGGCGATGCCGGACGTCACTCTGGCAGAGATGCTCGATCTTTCTCTCCATCTCATCCTTCTTGAAGAGAAAGTGCTGCATCAACAGCCGCCATACTTCCGGCCGCCGTTCGCAAAACGCCTGGAACATTTCGGTTGGGATGGCATACGCGACGCCGCCTTCCAGAACCTTGGCCGAGACGCTGAAAGCTCCTTCACCGAGTAGTGCCTGTTCGCCGAACAACTCTCCGGGCGCGGTAATTCCCAGGAGAATTTCCTTTCCCGCGTCGGTCACCTTCTCTATCTTGACTAATCCGGAATCGAGGAAATAGACGTGAGTCGCTGGAGTTCCGCTGGTGAAAATGGGAACAGCCCGGCGTGTCAGAATGAGCTTCCCAATGCCCTCGCGATGCAGCAGATCGTCGTACAACGCAGTGGCTAGAGCTGGTAGCCGCAAACTTGTATCCTCGCTTGTCTTGCAGGATCGGCCGTCAACGGCGAAACCTGCTCGCCAACGCTGACGCTTTATCAAATTGATCGCTAAGGTATTGGTTTGTTAGATTCTGGCGGAATTTTTGGAGTTTGTCAATATACAACTCCAAGGCTCGATCGATGGCGGGAGTGTTGGTCGCCAGAATGTCCTGCCAAAGTTCGAACGAGCTCTGGGCCAGCCGGGTCATATCCGCGGCGCCGGGTCCGCAGACCTGCAATGACAATTCGGGGCCCGGTTCCGCCGCCAATGTTGCCGCCAGAGCCGTTGATGCGAGCTGTGGAACGTGCGACGTGAAGGCGACAATCCGGTCGTGATCCTGTGGATTCAATACGATAGGGACGGCTCCGATCCGTTCGATCCAGGCCCTGAAATCGAGAGCCGAGGGGGTCTCGAGATCTTCCGGATGAAGGGGTGTGAAGACATAGGGCCTGCCAACGAACAGGTCAGCATCGGCTGCTCCTACACCCCGGAGTGCCTTACCCGCCATGGGGTGACCACCCAAAAACTGGCCCTTGGCTAGTACTTTGGACGCTTGAGTAACAATTTTATTTTTGGTGCTCCCGGCGTCGGTCACGAACGTTTCTGAGCGTATGCATCCGGCTAAGGTGTCGATCGTTTTCAGGATTCCACTGATCGGTTGGGCGAGGTAGAGTACGTCGGCTTCGGCCGCGGCCTCTTCGAGAGTTGCCCCGGCATCGATTACATTTTCCGCCAGCGCCTGTTGAATGGTACCGGCTGAACTGACGCCGAGAATTCGCCCCTGGAATCCGGCTTTTCTAATCGCCAGGGCAAACGATCCTCCGATGAGGCCTACGCCGACGATGCCAATCGATTCCATTTCTTTCAGACTGTCCGGCCGACGGCCTGGGCGATCAGCCGGAGTTGTTTCATTAGTTCTGAAAATTGTTCCGGCTTCAGAGACTGTGCGCCGTCGCTTAGAGCGTGATCGGGATCGTGATGGACTTCGACGAGGAGACCATCGGCGCCTGCCGCAACCGCCGCCCTGGCCATGGGCAGTACGTGTTCGCGCTTACCGGTCCCGTGCGAAGGGTCGGCTACGATTGGCAGGTGCGAAAGCTTTTTCACCACCGGGATCGCAGAGAGGTCCATGGTGTTGCGGGTGGATGTTTCAAACGTCCGGATGCCGCGCTCGCAGAGAATCACTTCGTAGTTGCCACCGGACATGATGTACTCGGCGGACAGCAGCAGTTCCTCGATGGTGGCCGCGATTCCGCGCTTGAGCAGCACCGGTTTCCTGACCTTGCCCACTTCCGTGAGCAGGGTAAAGTTCTGCATGTTGCGCGCTCCGATCTGCAGAATATCCACGTAGCCGCACATCATGTGAAGCTGGGCCTTGTCCATTACTTCGCTGATGACCAGCAGACCGTTGCGGTCGGCGGCCTGGCGGATGAGTGTCAGTCCTTCTTCGCCCATGCCCTGGAAGCTATAGGGCGAACTGCGCGGCTTGAATGCGCCACCGCGAATGACTTGGGCTCCTGCTTTAGCCACGAGGTCCGCCTCGCGGTTGATCTGTGCGGCGCTTTCGATGCTGCAAGGACCGGCCATGGAGATCACGCGTTCGCCGCCGATCTCAACGTTCTTGATTTTTACCACTGTGCCGCCCGGACGGAAACTGCGGCTGGCCAGTTTGTACGCTGAAACGATGCGATGGCACTCTTTCACGCCATCCATCACCTCGAACTCCGCGGGATCGATGTCGTCCACCGGTCCCACGCCGCCGAGTACGGTGTGCATTACGCCTGTGGAACGATGGACGGTGAAATTCAGACCGACCAGCCGGTCGATGACCTGCTGAATCTCCTTCTCGGATGCGCCTTCCTGCATTACGACCAGCATTACTTTTGCATCCTCATTTTCTGCAGAGTCCTCATCTCGTCGATCAATCGTTCGAAAATACGTTTCACTGCGTCGGGTGGCAGCGGGCCTTGATTGTGTTCCAAAACGTTACGAAACACTTCGTCCTCGCGCTTGGGTTCATAGACCGGGAGCGAATGCTCTTCCTTCACTCGTCCGATCACTTCCACAATTCGAGTTCGCTCGTTCAGGAGTTCCAGAATGCGCCGGTCCACTTCGTCGATCTTCAGGCGGCATTCCGCCAGACGGGATTTCGCTGCTTCCAGGCTCACTTTTTCTTCACCTTCATGAGGCCGCTCTTCAAATCGCGGGCCAAAGCTTCGAGTTTCGATTCCAGTTCGGGGCTGGCGCCGTATTTTTCCACGACTCGTACGATGGCGCTACCCACCACTACGCCGTCGGCCATCGCTCCCACTTGTTCCGCGTGATCGGCGGTGGCAATTCCAAATCCTACTGCAAGCGGGAGGTCGCTGACGTCGCGCATCGCTTTCACCAGGGGCCCGACGAGATCGGATACCGAGGCTTGTTCGCCCGTCACGCCGGTTCGCGAGACGAGGTAGATGAAGCCGCTGGAATACTGGGCGACAAGCTTCATACGCCGCTCGGTGCTGGTTGGCGCGGCGAGGAACACGGTATCCAGATTATTCTCGCGCATCACGCTGAGATACCTTTCGGCCTCTTCCACGCTTAAGTCCGTGAGCAGGCAGCCGTCGATCCCGCGGGACGCCGCGTCCTTCGCCAACTTGTCGATTCCGTAGCGCAGCACTGGATTCAGATACGTGAATAGTAGCAGGGGAATTTGCGATGTTTCACGGATTTTCGCTGCGATTTCAAGAACAGAGTGCAATGTCGTTCCGGCTTTCAGCGCCCGCTCTGAGGCCCGCTGGATCACTGGTCCGTCGGCGATTGGATCGGAGAACGGAACTCCCAGTTCGATGAGATCTACACCACCGCGCTCTAGCGCACCTACCATTGCGGGCGTGCGATCGAGCGACGGATCACCGGCTGTAATGTAGGCGATGAGCGCTGGACTCCCTTCTTTGCGCAGCCTGGAAAACAGCGAACTAATGCGCGTCATGAACATCCGGCGTGTCGAGTTCCTTGATGTTTTCGCGGTAGATGTCGGTGTCTTTGTCGCCCCGGCCGGAGAGATTCACGATGAACACTTCACCCTTCGCCTCGGGTGCGCGGCGGATTGCCTCGGCCACTGCGTGAGCGGATTCGAGGGCCGGAATCAGGCCTTCATTGCGCGCGAGAAACTGCGCTGCGTTGAGCGCTTCCTGATCGGTCACTGACAGATATTCGGCTCGCTTCTGATCGTGAAGCAGGGAGTGTTCCGGACCTACCGAGGCATAGTCGAGTCCGGCCGATACCGAATGGGTCAGCGCTACCTGGCCGTCATGATCCTGCAGCAGGTAGCTGAATGCGCCGTGCAGAACGCCGGGGCTTCCGCCGGAAAATCTTGCCGCGTGTTGGCCAAGTTCTGCGTTGCGTCCGCCGGCTTCCACACCGATCAGACGGACGCCCGCGTCGTCCAGGAATGCGTGGAAAATTCCGATGGCATTGCTGCCTCCTCCGACGCAGGCATAGATCCGGTCGGGAAGGCGGTTTTCCGCCGCGAGTATTTGCCGGCGTGACTCATCGCCGATTACACGGTGAAAATCGCGCACCATCATCGGATAGGGATGCGGACCGAGGGCGGATCCTAGCACGTAGTAGGTAGTTGCGACGTTGGTCACCCAATCGCGCATTGCCTCGCTGACCGCATCTTTCAGTGTCCGGCTGCCTGCATCGACGCCGACTACTCTGGTTCCGAGCAGACGCATGCGGAAGACGTTCAGGCGCTGCCGCCGCATGTCTTCCGCGCCCATGTAGACTACGCAATCGAGACCGAGGAGAGCGCAGGCGGTGGCCGTTGCCACTCCGTGTTGCCCGGCGCCGGTTTCCGCGATAACACGCTTTTTGCCCATGCGTTTCGCGAGTAAAGTCTGTCCGAGCGCGTTGTTGATTTTGTGCGCGCCGGTGTGGAGAAGATCTTCGCGCTTGAAGTAAAGCTTGGCGCCTCCCAGCGTTTCGCTGAGGCGTTTGGCGAAATAGAGTGGGGTCGGGCGTCCGGCGTAGTTGTCCAGGAGGTTTTTCAATTCCGCCTGGAATGCCGCGTTGTGACGGACCTCGAGGTAGGCATTCTCCAATTCCTCCAGCGGCGCCATTAGAACTTCGGGGACGTAGCGGCCGCCGTAGGGGCCGAAGTGACCGGATGCGTCCGGTTGCGAAACAGTCATAAATTCTCCGAGAGAGCGGCTTCGATGAAGCGCTGCATTTTCTTGTGATCCTTGCGGCCTGGTGACGATTCGAGCCGGGAGCAGGCGTCCACACCCCATGGTCTGGCAGTGCGGATGGCTATTGCGACGTTCGAGGCATCGAGTCCGCCGGCGAGAATGATCTTGCGGCCTACGCCCTTCGCGCGGACCCAATCGAACGGCTGTCCTGATCCCGCGTGAGGGCCGTCGAGAAGGACGGCTTCGGTGTTCCAATCGTACAGGGAATCGGGATTCCACTGTTCGTTGACGCAAAACGCTTTCCAGATGCGCCCACCAAACGAGGTTAGCGAGCCGGGTGTTTCGTCGCCGTGAAGTTGCAGGACTTCGATGCCGCTGAGCGTGGCGATTTCCTGCATCCTGACCAGCTCCTCATTTACGAATACGCCGACCTTCACCACGCCGTCCGGGATTGTCTCGATGATCTGAGCGGCATCCTCTGGCGAAATGTACCGCGGACTTTTTGGGTAAAAGTTGAAGCCCAGCGCGGTGGCTCCCGCTACGACGGCGGCGGTGGCGTCTTCCCACGTAGTGATACCGCAAATCTTTACCATCATGCGGTGAGCTTCCTTAGCGCTTCGCGCGGATTGCCCTTCCTCATGAGATGCTCGCCGATGAGGAACGCCTGGAACCCGGCTTGGCGCAATCGATCGATCTGTTCGCGCGATTCGAAGCCGCTTTCACTGACCTTCAGAACCGGGGCGGGGATTTTTTCAACCAGACTTAGCGACGTGTCTAGCGTGACTTCAAACGTTCGGAGATTGCGGTTGTTTACACCGATAATTTCGGCTCCGGAATCGATTGCTTTTGCCAGTTCCTCTTCGTCGTGTACCTCCACGATTGCGGCCATCTTATAGTGATCTGCCAACCGGCGAAAATCCTGCATTTGTTGCGTGGACAGAATCGCTGCGATGAGCAGGATGGCGTCCGCCCCGTGCGCGGCGGCTTCGACTATCTGAAATTCGTCTATAGTGAAGTCCTTACGCAGCGCCGGCAGAGTGACTGCCGCCCGCGCCGCCTCAAGATCCTGGAGACTTCCCTGGAAGAATTTGGAATCGGTGAGAACAGACAGTGCGCCCGCGCCGCCCGCTTCGTATTCGACCGCGATCGACGACGGATGGAAGTCCGCGCACAGCAACCCTTTGCTCGGCGATGCTTTTTTGATCTCTGCAATTATGGCCACGGGTTTCGATCGCAAGCTTGCCGCGAAGTCCCTGCGCCCGGCGATCTGCTCTTCTGCACGCTGCTCGAGCACACTTCGCCCTGCGGCGGCCTGCTTCATTTCGAGAGCTTTATGGTCCACAATGCGGGCAAGGATGTCAGGTACGGTGTTGATCATCCGGGGAATGTCCCATCCTATCACTGTGGGTTTTCACTATACTGAAGTTTCCTGGAGGCATGATTGAAACCAATCTTGGCAGGTGTTGCCGTACTTGCGGCGATTATAGTTGCCGCGGCGGCATCGCGCGAGGGTCAGAGCGGAAAATCCTTCCGCAAACCGGACCAGAACGGGTGGATCTACGTTCATCTGGAAGGAACTCCCGCCGAGATCGGATTTCAGCATGGCTGGCAGCTTGCTCCTGAAATCCAGGATTTGCAAAAGGTTCTTCAGCTCGAGCTTACCCACGACACCGGGAAGAGCTACGAATTTTTCCGCACGGCCGCGGAGAAAGTTCTCTGGCCGCACGTGGATGCCGAATACCGTGAAGAACTCGAGGGTATTGTGCAAGGCGTGAAGGCGAAGGGGATCAAACTGGATCTCTGGGATATCGTTGTCATGAATGGCGCCCTCGAGCTCAATGGCTACTACACAGATTGGTACGACAAAACTCATGGCCAGACACGCGCTGTGAAAACGACTGTTGCCGAACGCTGCAGCGCTTTTATCGCCACCGGGAGCCTGACCAAGGACGGGAACATTGTCATCGGCCACAATGATTGGACCAACTATTTGGACGGTGCACGGTGGCGCATCATCTTCGATATCGTCCCGGCGAAGGGCAATCATATTTTGATGGACGGTCTGCCGGGCGTGATCCATAGCGGCGACGACTTCGGCGTCAATTCCGCCGGCATCGTGATCACTGAAACGACGATTGCGGGCTTCCATGGTTTCGATCCGAACGGCGTACCTGAATTCGTTCGCGCGCGTAAAGCGATGCAGTATTCAAATTCGATCGACGATTTTGCGCGCTTGATGAAGGACGGAAATAACGGAGGATACGCCAACAACTGGCTGGTGGCGGATCGCAAGACTCACGAAATCGCCGACCTTGAACTTGGCCTCAAGAATGTCAACCTGCGCCGCACCAAAGATGGTTATTTTGTTGGCAGCAATTTTCCCGTCGATACGAAGCTGGCCAAAGAGGAAACCACTTTCAATTTGAAGGACATGGGCCAATCGCCCAACGCGCGCCGGGTGCGCGGCGAGCAACTGATTCAGGAGAGCAAGGGCCGGATCGACATCGCGTTCGGCAAGAAGTTCCTCAGCGATCACTATGATTCGTTCGCGAAGAAGATCGATCCGAGTGAGCGTACGCTGTGCGGACATATCGAACTATCGGCGCGCGGCGATATGCCCTGGCAACCGCCGTACGGTACTGCCGGAGCTGTACAGAACAAAGTCACCGATGCGGATGGCGCCGGCAAGATGTCGTTTGAAGCAGCGCTGGGTCATGCCTGCGGCCTCAAGGTGAAAGCGGCCGACCATCTGAGGGCTCATCCGGAATTCGCTTGGGAAAAGCCTTTGCTTCGAGATCTGCAGGCGAATCCGTGGACCGAATTCCATGCCACTCCGTTTTGATGGGCCGCAAAATGAACGCAGAACAACGCGAATAAGAAGCAAAACAGCCTATGGCAGCAGGTTTCCTTGACTTTGGTGGTGGCGGATGTAGGCTTCGGCTTGTAGATGTCCGCTTTCTGTTCCGCGAAATCGTGTTACCTGACTCTGTAACGCGTAGAATTTGTCCGGGGCTTGCGAGGCGTGGGCGTAACATGCGGCTCGTTTGCGGGGTTCGGTGTTGGTGATGTCGACGAAGTCGGTTGGCGAGAACATCAGCGTGTCCTCTCCGTCGGAGACTTCGTAGTAGTAGAAACCGAACTTTTTGCCCATTCGGAGCCAGGCGTCGTAGGACAGCATGGAAATGGCCCGGTGGTCGGGATGCCCGTCGATGGGCCAGTGCGTGAATAGTACATCGGGTTTCTCGGCTTCGATCAGGTTTCGAAACTCCTCGTAATGAGTGCGATCGACGATGGCGTGTGCGTCGCATTGCGCTGCGAAGACCGGGCGGGCTTTCAGGATCTCGCAGGCTCGTTTGGCTTCCGCTACGCGGACGTTTGCGGCGGATTGGGCCGGCGTTTCAGGACAGCTTTTCTCGCCTCGATTTAAGTACAGGATTACCACCTCGTGGCCTTGGTCTGTGTATCGCGCGATGGTTCCTCCACAGCCATATTCAGGATCTCCGGGGTGGCCTCCGGTTACGATGACTTTGAGTTTCCTGCCGAACGCGAGCGCGGCGCCCAGCATCTGTCTGCGAGAGAGTTTCACCTGTTTAGAATGACTGATTTCGCTGTGGTAAAGTTGCGCCATGCGCGCCGCTGCGTCCTTGCTGGCAGGGTTCTTGTTGTGCGCATACGCAGCCATCGGCGCGGATCCTGTTCCCACCTTCGGAACGACGGTGGTGATCTCATCAGGGCTACGGGGAAGCGTGTATCACATCCATCACAATACGGCGCGGCTTCCGAAGTTTGAAAAAATGAAAACCGTTGGAACGATCTATACTGCGTCGCTGAATATTCCCCCTCAGGATTTTCAGCAGGGATTTCCAGGGGTCAGCAAACGTTTTGAATGGTTCGCGATTGACTACACGGGAAGGTTTTGGATTCCGAAACCAGGCATATACCGTTTCGCGCTGACTTCCGACGACGGCTCTAAGCTATACATCGACGATGAGTTGGTGGTGGATAACGACGGACAACATCCGCCGGTTACGGAGAGTGCGAACCTTAGGTTGGGCGGTGGAATTCATCGGATCCGAGTGTCATATTTCCAGGGGCCTCGCTTCCATGTGGCGCTTCAATTGCAAGTGGCCGGCGAAGGAGAGGACCTTCGAATCTTCAGCACCGATGAGTTCAAGCCTCCGCCGAATCCGGAGACCTGGGAGTTCCCCGAGGAGAAGCCGGCCGCACGTAGATGACGTTGTGACAGGCCCACGCGTTGATGTGCATTTTCGGCCACAATGTGCTTTCATTTCAATCAGATTTTCTATGTAAATTTTAATTAACACCGCCACCTTTCGCGAGTTTGAAACGTCTCTTCCTACGTGACACCCATCACCTCTCTTGTAAATCTTCTCGGCGACACTCTGCAGTGGCTGTCCCGCGCTGTGCGAATCGAACGAATCCTGTTGTTTGCGAAAACGGACGAGGGATACGAAATTGCCTGCGACACCGCGGATACCCAGGTGCATGCACGCCGTGTCAATCTGGGTACCGCGATTGAGCGAGCACTACTTGGCCGTAAGGAGCCCGTTATGATTCGCTGGGAGCGCGGAATCGCTCACGTATGCCGCCAGGCTCTCGGCCGTGAAGAGAGCGCTACGCTGGCCGAAGTGGGCGCGAACGTTTTGCTTGGTCTTGGAACGGATGGTTTTTTGTGTCTGGCAAGGAAAGCTGGTGACGCGCAGATGGATGCGACGGATTTCGGCTTGCTTCCAGTGGACCGTGAAATGCAAGTGGCACAGGAAGTGCAGAATCGGTTATTTCCTTCAGAGAGGCCTATTGTCCCCGGATTGGACTACTACGGCGATTGGCAGCCGGCTCGGGGTGTAAGCGGAGATTATCTGGATTACTTTGAAATGGACCAAGGAAATCTGGGCTTGGCGGTCGGCGATGTTTCGGGCAAAGGATTGCCGGCTGCGTTGCTGACATCATCACTTCACAGTATTGTACGCGCTCTGCGGCGGTCGCAAACGAGCGACCTCCCGGATCTGGTGCAAGCAGTCGACGAATTGTTCTATGAAATCTGTCCGGACAATTGTTATGCGACTTTGTTTGTAGCCAGGTACGACCCGATTGGCGGCAGGCTTTCTTACGTGAATGCCGGCCACGAGCCGCCGTTCGTTCTGCGGAAGCGCGGGAATCGCTATGTACCGATACCGCTCGAGTCGGGCGGCCCAGTGATTGGATTACTACGGCAACCTTCGTATCGCGAAGGGGCGATATCGTTGAATCCGGGAGACCTTCTGGTCGCCTACACGGATGGGTTGTGCGAAACAAAAAATCCGGGCGGAGAAGAGTGGGGGTGGCGGCGGCTGGTTTCTACGGTTGAAGCGAATGCCACCCGGAGGGCTCGGGATATCGTTGAGCACGTGATGGAAGCGGCGGAGACGTTCGCATGCGGAGCGCCGCCGTTTGACGATATGACTTTATGGTTGGGGCGCGTGGAGGAAGCTGTGGCGAACCGGCCGCTTTGGAACATCGAAAGACTTGCGGTGGCGGCGGCGGCTTGAGTTGGCCGCGAATTCACGCGAATGCACGCGAATAAAAATCTATTTTGCTCCTAGGAGCGCTAGTGCGGCGAATGCCGTGGCGGCGTCTTGCATGAACTTCGCTGGCATGGAACCGGCTTCGTAGCGTTTGTTCAGTGATGTCGCCGGCCAGTATCCTCCCTTTCGATCCTGATGCTCTCGGAGCCATGCTAGTGCCTTGGTCATCTTCGGGTTTGAGGGGGGCACGCCTGCCTGCTCTAGCGTGAAGGTGGCGACGGCGGTGGCGTAGGCGTCCACTTCGGCTGGAGGGGGCGCGTCTGGGTGCGGCACCCATGGTCCTAGATCTGCGTTTGTCCAGGAGCCGTCAGGGTGTTGCTTTTTCAGCACTTCGTCGATGATGGATTGCTTTGCCGGATCCGCAAGAATTTGTGGCAACTTTGCCGACGCCCATACTAGCATCAGACGGCTGTGCAGCGGTTGCGTTTGCCGCTCCCTCTCGAAGTAGGCGGCGAGTTCGGCGATCCTCAGTTTGATATCTTCACGAGCGCGGTACTCAGGTGGTGTGGACCCTACTGCCATGGCCGCTAGAGCCGCTCCGAAGAACCTGGAGCCCGGTATCTCGTACGGGTTGGCCTCGAACTCGTACCATCCCCAGGCGCCCTTGGCTTTTCCGTCTTGGATCTGGAGCGCCCAGAGCCGGTCGAGGGCCGGTTTCGAATTGAGAACCAGCGTCGAGAGTATGGCTTCCACTCCGATTTCCTGCGAAGCGAACGCTTCTTTTCTGTACTTCAGAAGATCTGCGAGTGTGCGATCTACTCTGGCACGGAGCGCGTCCGTCAATCCGGTCTCGTACGGGGTCGGTTCCTTTTCCCCTAATGCCTTGCGAAGAGCGGGACGCGCCAGAAGATAGGTGACGTTGGTGTGGCAGGAGACGCAGGGACCACCGACGGATTTCGCCGGCGCCCACTCGAACCACTCCTTCTCCCGGGCATCGAGGTAGTCTGCCGCGAGGCGTGGGCTCCAATCTCCGGCGAGTGCCGGCCAGACGGTTAGCGCGGCAATGGCCGCGATGCGGATAACAGTGGTATTGGTCATTTGCGCATCTCGCTATACACGAAGTCATGGTCTTTGTTTTTCGCGTGGCATGCGAAACAAGCTTGCCTCAGTTGAGCCGATGCTCCCTCAGTCTGGTTGTCGCCTTCGAAATGCTCGAATCCCCAACCTCCGGTATCGCTGTATTGCCGGCTGTCTTTGCGCATCACGTCCACGCTGCGGCGCGAGGCTTCGACAATCACTCCGCCGGCCTCTCGCGTGTTCAAACCCTCGTCGACAATTACCGCGCCGTCGGGAAATTTACAGGTGCGATAGCCTTCGACGGCTTTGCTGTTGGCGTAGTAGTGATGGAATCCTCCGCGCTGTTCAAAGAGCTTGCTCTGGGGTCCGATGAACATGGTTTTCACATGCGTCCATTCCTGGTAATCCACGGGGAACGGTACCGCAGCGCCGGGGTCCGCGGATGTAAGGAAGCAACCTGCGATGACGGCAGCCGTAATTCCGATCATTCTCCAGTCTTCTCTCATAGACGAATTGTGAGCCAGGGGCAGCGTGAGGAGAAGCGGAGTTTGACGAACTGCTGTAACGGTGGGACGAACGACAGATGCCGGAATCAGAACGGATTCGCGGTCAGTTCCTTGATCCGGTCATGATAGGTTCGGCCGGATTGCAGCCGAACGCCGGTATCGAGAACGATCACGTATTCTGAGTGCGCTCCGGGCTGTATTTCTTTGATGCGCCGGACGTTGACCATGATGGAGCGGTGAATGCGCAGAAAGAGCTCGGGGTCGAGCGACTTCTCAAGCGCCGTCATGGTTACGTGAAGCAAATGGCTTGCGCGCGCCGTGTGAAGTTGAACGTAGTTTTCGGCAGACTGGATCCAATCGAGATCCTCCACGGCGAGGAAGAACGTCTTGCCCGCGGACTGGACTGCCAACCGCTTCACGTAGCGGCGCGGCGCGGCGATCGTCTCCAGAAGCGAGAGAATCTGCTGGCTGGCTTCCTGCTTTGGCGTGGATATGAGCCGGGCTTTCGCGCGCTCCAGGGCCTGGCCGAAACGCACGGCGGTGACTGGCTTGAGCAAGTAGTCGATGGCATTGATCTCGAATGCCTGGATTGCGTACCGGTCGTGCGCGGTAACCAACACGACGGCGGGCATGCGGTCCGGCCCGACTTCCTGCAGGACGCCGAACCCGTCCATCTCCGGCATCTGCACGTCGAGAAAAACCAGGTCGGGACGCCGGCCGCGGATGGCGGCTACCGCTTCGCGGCCGTTCCTCGCTTCGTGAATCGCGGCGATGTCCGTATCTTCCGCGAGTAGCATGCGTAATCCTTCGCGAGCTAGAGGCTCATCGTCAACGATTAGCGTGGTCAACGGCATTCGGTTCCGCCTCCGGGATTTCCTGATAGGGCAGAATCATCGTCGCAACTGCTCCGCCGTTCTTGCCATTCTCGAGCGTCAGTTTCGCCGATTCGCCGTAGAGTTGACTGAGACGGGCGCGCGTGTTCACCAGCCCGATTCCGCGGCCATCGGAGAGACCGGTGGCGGGGAGGCCCGGCCCATCGTCCTTCACTTCGATCCGCAGCATCCCGTTCACACGCCAGGCGGAAATGCGGATCGTGCCGGCCGACGAATTCCTTCCGATGCCGTGCCGGACCGCGTTCTCGACGATCGGTTGCAGTCCCATGTGAGGGACCGACGCATCCAGAAGGTCCGGATCGGCGGATATTTCGACTTCGAGACGGTCCCGAAAGCGCACCTGCTCGATGGAGAGATAGAGCCGGACGTATTCCAGTTCTCGGCTGAGCGTTACCTGATGGCTCTCGACATCTTCCAGCACACAGCGCAATAGATCGCTCAGACGCGCGAGCATCGCTTCGGCCTCGCGCCCTTTCTGTTGGCGCACGAGGACCATGATGGCGTTTAGGGTATTGAACAGGAAATGCGGCTGAAGCTGCGTCTTCAAGGCGCTCAGTTGCGCACGTACGAGCTGCATTTTCAATTCAGCCGCGTGCAACTCGCGTTCGCGGTACCCGCGGTAGTAGCGGAAACCGGCTTGGATGCCGAGAACCGCCCAGTATGTGATGACATTCTCGTGGAAACCGACTACCAGAAGAGTGGGAAACCCAATTTGGAACGAGCCTTTCGTGACGGAGGCGACCAGCCCCAATTGAATAAAAGCGATCGTTTCCAATGCCAGTTCGACGACAGAAAAGCCGAGGCTGAATAGCAGGTGGAGCGCGGTGCGTTGCAGGCGGAACGGCTTTTCAATCGGCAGCCGCCGGCCGAGCCAGAGCACGGCCGGCGTGAGAGCGGCCGTGATGTAGATGCCGATCATCCAGGAGATCAGCGTCTCCTGCCAATGTGTGGGTTCGTGCCAGTAGAGGCGGCGGGTGAGTTCGCGGCTGAAGTTGAACAGGCCGAAGACCGTCCAGGCTAGAAAATAAGCTGCTAGTCGGCGATAATTTTGGCCACGAATGGACACGGATTAACACGAATAAACAATTTATTTTGTCAGGAGTGGCGTTACGAAGTTCTTCCATGCCGTTGTTGCCTGGAACCAGTTTCCTTCGAAGCCGTGGCCGTGCCACATGGCGTGGTTGAATTTGAAGGCTTCGTCGTCTTTTCCTGGCAGGTACACGAAACCTTCTTTGTTGTAGAGGACCTTGTAGACGATTGATGGCTCGGCCGTGTGGCAGTATTCCGTGATTGTTCGGCAGCCCTCATAGAAAGACACTTCGTAGTGTTGGTCTTGCCTTTGGGCTGTTTTTCCTTTTGACCAGTCGATGATGAAGCCTTCGGTTTGCTCAACTCCGTTTACTCGAACTCCTGGGCCGGCCCATATGGTGAATGCTCCTATTTCCGGGGTGGTGATTTCGATTGGTGTTGACAGGTTTGCACCTTTGATTGTGATCTTGACTATGTCTCCTTTGGCGGACATGATCGCGGGCGCGATTAACATTGCGAGGAGTAAGAGATTCTTCATTAGAGCCTCCTTATTTTCATTTCCTTGTATTCGATCCAGCGGCCTAGTTGATGGGCTTGCAGCATGATGGGGCCGGGCGTCATGCGTTCCATTTCGTGATAGTCGACGACGTTCTCTCCGTTGATTCGGACGACGCAATCCTTTCCGTTTACGTAGAGCTGGAAGAGATACCATTTTTCCGGCTCGATTTTCGGGTAGGTGGCGCGTTTGAAACCGTAGAGCGATCCGGTTGGGTAGACGGCTCCTTCTACATCGTGGAGTTGGATTTCGTAGTGATCATCCGGCTTTGCGCTTTCCGCCCGGAAGATGATTCCGCCGTTGTGCCATTGGCTGGCTCGGATGTAGCTTTGGAAAACGAAATCACGGTATTTTTCCTTGGTTCCGATGTAGCCCAGGCCGTCGCCTCGGAGGACTGCTCCTAGTGTTTCGTACTTTGGTTTTCCGTCCGTGATCTCCCATTTGTCCATGTCGGTTGGGGATTCGTAGAGGATGTCCCACTTTTCTTTTGGCGGAAGTTCACGGACGGCCAGGTTTCGAAAACGGAGCGGGTATGAGAGCGATTCGATTCCGATGTATCCGCTTCGGAGACGGTGGCGGAGTTCTGGGACGGATTCTACGTTGAGGTTTTGTACTTGTTCGTTGTTGACCCAGACCTCCAGCTGGGGCCAGTCCATGCGGATTCGCATGGTGTTCCATTCGCCTTGGTTCTTCACGTTGGTTTTCAGGGGCGGCACTACCGGAAAAATTGATCCTACGGATTCCGGCAGCATTTTGTGATCTTGCTTCTGAAATATATTGATCTTCATGCCGGACTCGGTGTTGCGGCCGTGCTCCGGGGCGTGAATGTAGATGCCGGAGTTGGCCCATCCTTTGATGAAGAAATCGCAGCGGAAGTCGAAGTTCTCCAGGCGCTTGTTGTAGCGGAGCCATGTTGGGAAATTGGAGCCCGGGTGAATGACGATTTCGCCGTTGTCGATGTAAAATGCGGATTCGGGACCTTCTTTGATGGACCAGCCGTGGAGCGTCTTGCCATCGAAGATGGATTTTGCATCGTCTTCGGCAGCTAGGAGGGCGGGTGCGAATGAGGCGGATGCCAGAAGTGTTCGGCGTGTCATTTTATGGGCAGTTTAGCAGACGCGGCTTCTGGTTGGCGTTCGCTGCACTTTTGATCCCTTGTGCTGCACAGACTCCAGATGCTCCGGGAAAGTTGGTTGATGTTGGCGGTTATCGTGTGCACCTTTACTGTACGGGCGCGGGAAACCCTACGGTGATGGTTGTGGGCGGGGGATTCTCCTTCGACTGGGATTTGGTTCAACCTGAAGTGGCGAAGTTTACGCGCATTTGTACGTACGATGTTTCAGGAACCGCTTGGAGCGATCCGGGTCCGGACCAAAGCTGCGGCGGCCGAGTGACGGAAATTCATCGCGCGCTGAAGAGCGCGGGCGTCGAAGGCCCTTATGTGCTGGCTGGACTTTCGATCGGCGGGTTGGTAGCTCGGCTGTACGCGCGCCAGTATCCGCTTGAGGTGGCCGGCATGGTGATTGTTGACCATGCATTTCTTGATCCTGTCTCTGAACGGCCGCCTGGTAATAAAATCGCCGGGGACAGCCCTCCGGTTCTTATCTACCAGGAACCGATTGTGCTGACCGTTGAGGACACTTCGCAATTCCATCAACTGCCGCAGCGCGATCAGGAACTTCACCGATGGGCGATGTCTCTGCATCCGAGTCTTCCGACGGTTCAGACTGCTGAGGAATGCATTTCGAAAATTGGCGCGCAGACGCTGGGCGATATTCCACTGGCTGTGGTGAGCACGGGGAACGCTTTGCCCAACTACTTAAAATTGCAGGCTACACTGTTGGCTCTATCGCGAAATAGCCGGCAATTCATGGCGGAAAAGAGTTTCCATTCCGTCGAGATCGACCAGCCCGACGTGGTGGTTCGTGCGATCCACCACGTGGTAGACGCGGCGCGTCAGACGAGTTTAGGAACTACGAAGGGCGCGCGATAGTTCCGCTTGAAGAGCGCGTTGGCTTCGGCGTCTCCGGTAACTTCGAACGTTTCGTGATTGAAATTTATCGTGCGGCCGACGCGGTAAGAGACGTTGGCGAGATGCATGAGCGTGGCGGAATCCGCGCCTTCCTGAATCTCGTTGTTGAGTTCTTCACGCTTGCCGCTACGGACGGCCTTGACGAAGTTGGCCCAATTATTCCCGCCTTCGTTGCGCGACGGGCCGGGCCCCTGCTCTTTGCCTAGCCAGGTTTTGTATTCGTTGTAGCCGTCGATGGCGAGATAGCCCTTCGAGCCATAGAATGTATTGCCAACCGTATTGGGATTGAATTTCTTCCCGCCTTCGCCGATTCCCGCTTCATGATTCGACATCCAGTGGCGAACTTCGAAGACCATGATGCGCTTGCGGCCGCCTTCGTTGAATTCCCAGGTGGCATTGATGGTGTTGGGGGTTTCCTGGTCGTCGTCGAACATGAAATGGCCGCCGATGGCGCTGACCTTGGTGGGATAACGAACGCCGAGGCCCCAACGGGCGATGTCGACTTCGTGGATGCCCTGATTTCCGAGGTCGCCGTTGCCGTAATCCCAGAACCAATGCCAGTTGTAGTGGAAGCGATTCTTGGTGAATTCGGTTTTCGGTGCGGGGCCGAGCCATAGATCGTAGTGAACGCCCTGTGGAACCGGGGAAACGGGTGTGCGGCCGATGGTGTCGCGCCATTTGAAGCAGAGACCGCGGGCCATGTAGACGTCGCCGATCACTCCTTCGCGCATTTTCGCCACGGCTTCCATAATGCCCGGCGAGGAGCGCGCGTTGACGCCGTGCTGGACGAGGCGATCGTACTTGCGAGCGGCCGCGACGATCTGACGGGACTCGAAAATATCGTGTGAGCAAGGCTTCTCGCAGTAGACGTGTTTGCCGGCCTGGCAAGCCCAGATGGTCTGCATGGTGTGCGAGTGGTTGGGCGTGGCGATGGAAACGGCGTCGATGGATTTGTCTTCGAGAAGCTTGCGAAGGTCGGTGTAGCGATCGGGTTTCTTTCCGCTGGCTTTCTCGATTTCGCCGAGACGCATGTCGAGAACGCTCTCGTCGATGTCGCACACGGCGGCGATTTCGACGTCGGACATTTTCAGATAGTTTTTGATGTGGCTGTTGCCTTGGCCCCGAACGCCGACGCAGGCGATGCGGACGCGGTCGCTGGGATTACCGAAGCTCTTGGTTGCGAGCGCTCCGGCGGCGAGGGCGGAACTGACAAAGAAATTTCTTCTGTTCATCGAATATCTCCAACGGGTTTCATGTTAGCGTTAACGGGCTCAACATACTATATCGAATCCGGTTAGAATCCGCCGAGGCGTTCCAGGGTCGACGAGACCGCATTTAGGTACGGAGCTTTGATCTCGAAATTCCAGGTGCGGCCGCCGTCGAGACTGTCGGTGGTGCTACGCACCACTCCGATTTTCTTGTTCTCCTTGTCGTAGACGTTGAAACTGATTTCGACGAAATGGTAGTCCTTATCGGTGGTGTTTTTGACCCTGCCCTTGATCACGATGCCGTCATTGGTGCGGAACCCGTTCTTGGTGACGAGTTGCAGGTCGGAGGTGGTCGTGGCCGTGGCGAGATCGGCCGCGCGTTGGTCCACATGCGATTCGGCGGGTGCGGGGGCTGGCTGTGGAGGTTCCGTGGGCTTGAACCCCGGTGTCGCATCGGCCGCTGCTGGCGCGGCGGGTGGCTGCGGTGGAGGAGCGGGGGTTTCCTGGCTGCTGTTGCTGCAGCTCCAGAGCGTGAGAAGTACTAAGAAAAGAAGTATTCGAATCATATTTTCACCTGGCTCGGCGGACGCGGTAGTCTTCCACCTGCGGCATTAGAATCACTCTGCACATCTCGAATAAGCGAGAGCGCCCCCGCATACCGATACGCTCGGCGAGGGTGATGCGGGCGCCAGTCCTGCCGGAGAGGGAATCACGTTCCAAGATTTTGCTGCCGGCGTCCGGGTCGGGAAGATTCGTGGTGGCGATGAGCGGACGCTTGTTGTTGCAGCGGTACGTAATGATGGCGGTGATGGTGTCTTCCACCCAATCGGTGATGCGGTGTGCGCCAAGATCGTCCAACAGTAAGACTTCGGCGTCAAGCGCCGCGCGATAGGCTTCGCGGCTACTGGAACCCGAAGACGGATCGTATCCTGCTTTGATTTTTTCTAAGAGATTCTGGTAATCGAAGAACTGGCCTTCGAAGCCTTTGGCTATCAGTTCGCGCAGGGCAGCGACAGCAAGATGTGTCTTACCTGTGCCGGGTTCACCGACGAGCAAGAGGCCGGGTTTCTCGGTGGCAGGAAATTCGCGCGCGTAAGATTTCACCGTCACCATGACGTGGGAGAGCGCGGTGCGAGCAGTCGGATTGTCTCTCGGCAGAACGAAATTGTCGAAGTTGGAGTTCCGGTAATTCAGGGGGATGTTGGAATTCGCTTGCAAATCGACGATGCGGTTTGCGCCACCACAGCCGCAACGCTCGGCGCCCGAGATACCGTCCTTCCGTTCCTTCGAGACAAAGCCGGAACCGCCGCACTTAGGACAAGCTGGATCGGCCATGCATTCAGATTACTCCACCACCTTACTCCACGACGGCAAGCACGTCGCCTGCTGCTACGGCCGCGCCTTCTGCGACAGCAAGCGAAACTACGCGGCCCGGGCGCAAGGCTTTCAATTCGTTTTGCATTTTCATGGCTTCAATGACGATTAGTCCTTGGCCGGTTTCGACGGTATCGCCCTGGGCCACGAGGATACGAACGATTTTTCCGGGCATGGGAGCGATGAGGGTCTGCTTCCCTTCCCCGGGTAGACCACTGGCGTTGCGGCGAGGTGCGCGGGGGTCCTGAATTTCGATTTCGAAGATTCGGCCAGCAACTTCGATGGCGATTCCCTGGACGGATCGGGTGACGGATGCGCGGTAGCTGCGGCCGTTGAGAAGGACTGAATAGACTCCGGGTCCGGCAGAGACCGCAGATGCCGAGTTAGGTTTGCCATCGTCGAAGCGGAAAGTGATGGTCTCCGCAGTGCGTTCGAGTTCCAGGGTATGCGGGCTTCCGTCTATGGTGATTTCGCGCTTCATTTTTTAGGCATTCCAAAGGGTAGCAGATTGAGGGTCTTGACCTGTCTATGGCTTCAGGGTTCATAGTTAGACTTCGCATATGCTGACGGTTTCACAACTTGCCAAAAGCTGCGGTTTGAGCCGCAGCACGCTGCTCTACTACGAGTCGGTTGGGCTGCTCAGACGGCCTGGGCGGAGCGTGGGTAACTACCGTGTCTATGGGCAGCGGGACTTGGAGCGGCTCCGGCAGATATGTGTTTACAGAGACGCGGGACTGAGGTTGGACGACATTCAGAAGATTGTAAACCGTCCGGAAACGGACGCGTCGTCAGTGTTGAACCGGAGGCTGGTGGAACTCAGCGCTGAGATTGAGACGCTGCGGGGCCATCAGCGCGCGATTTTGATGTTGATGAAGAACAAAAATTCATTCAGGAGAACGAAGGATATGAACAAGGAAAAGTGGGTTTCCATTATGAAGGCTTCGGGTTTTAGCGAGGCTGATATGAATCGGTGGCATGTGGAGTTCGAGCGCTCGGCTCCGGAGGAGCATCAGAAGTTTCTGGAATATTTGCATATTCCGGCGGATGAGATTACTTCGATTCGCGCTCGGGGGTGAGCCTTTTCACGCAAAGCCCCAAAGCCGCAAAGAAAAGCTTTCTACGCCTTGGGGCCGGAGAGGCCGGTTCTTAGGACTTGGGCGCAGAAGATCGTGAAGTTCGTCGGATCGGGGTCCGGGCGCAGGGTGCTGATTCCGTGTACTAGCGACCAGAGCAGGCGCGCTAATTGGACTGAGTCTCCTGGACGGATTTGACCTGCTTCCTGCCCTTGACGGACTGTCTCTTCCAGTATGTGGAAGGCTCGGGCTGCGTATTCGCCCTTCGGGACGTACGAATCTTCGAACATGACTTCATAGTGGGCTCGGTGTTCTGAAGCGAACCGTACATAGGCTACGGCCATGGCTTCGAGGGGGGAATTTGACGTGCCCGACGCTAGCTGGCGCGCGGCTTCGAGCGCGTCTCCGAACTCCTTGAAGCCTGCTTCACTGATGGCACCGAGCAGGTCGGCTTTGTTGGTGAAGTGGCGGTAGGCTGCGGTGCGGGAGACTCCGGCGCGGGTTCCGATCTCCCGCAGTGTGAGGGCACGTACGCCTTTTTCCTCAATCAGTTTCAGGCTTGTGGCGATGAGAGCGGCACGAAGGTTTCCATGATGGTAGCTGCCCACAAAAGAATTTTCGCACGAAGGTGTTGACAGCGTCAACATTTCAATTTATTATGTTGACATGGTCAACATTCACAATGCAAAACCGCTGGTCGCCACCACTGTTCTGATGTCGGCGGCGTTTGTTGCGTCGGTGGTGGCGATGGTGGTCGATCCCCGAATCATCACTGGCGCACCGGCGTGGCTGAAGCCGGCAAAGTTTGGAATTTCGACAGCTATTTTCGCCGGAACGATGGCTTGGGTGTTCCGATATATCACGATCTGGCCACGATTCATACGAGCCATGGGTTGGACCCTTTCGTTTGTTTTGATTTTCGAAGTAGCGGTGATCGATATCCAGGCCGCGCGAGGGACGACCAGCCATTTCAACACCGGAACTGTTTTCGATGCAGTCTTGTTTGCGTTGATGGGGGCGGCGATTGGCATCCTCTTGCTGGCCAGCGTTGGCGTGTTGGTAGCTCTTTTCCGGCAGAACTTTCCTGATGTGGCGTGGGGATGGGCCTTGCGGCTGGGAATGTTCGTTACGGTGGCCAGTGCGGCGTCGGGCGGTCTGATGATTCGCCCGACGGCCGAGCAGATGGAAGCCCGGCGGATGCATCAGCCAGTGACGGCGAACGGCGGGCACACAGTGGGCGCTCCGGATGGCGGACCAGGCTTGCCGGGCGTCGGCTGGAGCGCGCAGCACGGGGATTTGCGGGTCCCGCATTTCTTTGGACTTCACGGGATTCAAGCGGTTGCTTTTTTCGGCTGGTTGATCTCGCGGCGGCGCGGGGATCCGCGGTTGGTCATTGCAGCAGCGGCAAGTTACATGGGATTGATCGCGATTCTGACTTGGCAGGCGCTTCGTGGTCAATCGATTATCGAACCGGATAGCGCGACTGCGCTGGCGCTCGGCGCGTGGCTGGCGGCGTCGGCGATTGCATTTGTGATTTTGGGATTCGGGAGGCGTGTGAACGCATGAGCGCGGAACAGATTTTCTCTATTTGCGGAGACGTCGCGGTAGTGGGGTGGATCGTCCTGATTGTTGCCGGACGAATGCGCTGGGCGGCGGCGCTGGTTACGGGCGTGATTGTGCCTTTGCTGCTGGCCATTGTCTACACCGGTTTGATTGTGAGTCACTGGGGCGAGACGCCGGGTGGATTTGGCAGCTTAAGCGCGGTGGCGATGCTGTTTTCGAACCACTGGTTGCTGTTGGCGGGGTGGATTCATTACCTGGCTTTCGATTTGTTTGTGGGTAGCTGGGAGGTACGGGATTCGCAGCGCCTGGGCATATCGCACTGGCTGGTGATTCCTTGTTTGATTCTGACGTTCCTGTTTCCACCCGCAGGGTTGTTGGTTTATTTTGCCCTGAGACTGGCGGCTCGGCGGTCGCTGACAGTTGCCGATTAGAAGGCCCAGCCGAGTTGCATTTGGTAGACTCGCGGCTCTACCAAGTGTGTGCCACTGAAGGGCGAGAGGAAATTGTATAACGCGGCCTCGTTCGTCAGATTCAGGATCGTAAAATGGACCATCGTACGGAGGCGCTCCGCGTGGAACAGGTTGTCAGTACCGGCGCCGAGACTGAATATGTGGCGGGATTTGGTGCGCGGTGGATTGCGATCGTCGTTCTCGGTTCCAGGCGGGAGAATGTTGATCCGGACGGCTCCGTAGTCGGGTGAATTGCAGGCTGTGATGCGATGAGCGAGCGATGCGCGCTCGTCTCCGCAATACAGACCGATGGTGGATTGTTGATCGGCGGATAATGCCAGCGCGTTCTGCAGGCTGTTCACCGCGCCGACTACGAGGCCGCTGTCGTAACGCCAAGTGAAGCCGGCCCACCAGCCATTGCGGGTTGGCTGATAGTGGAGATTCACGTTCTGTTGATAAACCTGATCGTGATCCTGGCGGTAGGCTCCAACAGTGAGATTCGAATTGAAGATGATGCCGCCGTTTTCCGGGCCGAAGAATCTGGCGTTAGCGTGACCCATGGTCGCGTCCACCCGCAGGCCGTGGATATCGATAGTGCTGAAGCGAGCGGTCACGCCGTCCAACTTGGATTGCTTCCAGCCGATGGGAAACGTGATGGGTGTGCTGAACAGCGCATCGAAGTCGAATGCGTTGCGCGTGTATTTTCGAAAGTAACTCACGTCCACCAGGAGCCATTTGCCGATGCTCTGCTGAATGCCGGCATCATACTGATTGCGGCTGCCCAAGGCGATGGGCCGCTCCTCGGCAGCGCCTTTGAAGAGATTGCTGGCGAGCCCTCCGGAGCCGGTGGAGCTTGAGGCCACCAGATTCTCGTTTGTCGGCGTTTCCATGGTGTGACTGAATCCTCCGCGGATCACTGTGTTCGTTGGCTTGAACAAGTAGGAGAACGCCCCGCGGGGCTGTATGCCGGTCCCTCGCGTAAGGCCGTCATAGCGGTCGAACCGCACTCCGAGGTTTAGCGTCAGATTGCCCAGCGTGATGGAATCCTGTCCAAACAAAGCAAGTTGGTTGATGTTGGCATTTCCGCGGAACTGATATGGTTTCCCTCCACGCGTTAGGTCGTAGGGAAGCAGGCCACTTAAGAATGCGGGATTGGGTTGGAAGCCGGCCGCCGCACATAGCGACGGATCGCTCGCGGCGCGTAACGGGACGGGATTGCCTCCGCTGAGGCAGGCGGAATTGTATGTAGGGCTGGTGATTCCCAGGCTGAACTCCTCGTCCAGTTGCGTTTGTGCCGCATTCAGCCCGGCCTTCCAGTTATGCCGGCCCTGCACTCGCGATAGATCCGAATGCACGCCGAAATTTGTGAGCGACCGGTCCTGAGCTAAGGTCGCCGGTGAGTCGTCCAGAGGGTTTCGGCTTGGATAGTAGTCCACTCGGTCCCGGCGGAAACATGCGTTGACACTGACGAGCGTCTGCGCGTCGACCGTGTGTTGATAGCCTGGCGCGACGTTGAACGAGACGACTTTCTGTTTTTGATCCTGGGCGGATTGATCGTACGTGTTTGGAACTTGCATCCAGTTGCGCGCCAGCATCAGATTCAGGTGGACAGCGTCTCTTCCGGTGGGCTGAAAATCCAGGCGATCGAAGAATGTTCCGGTGTTGCCGGTGTCGTGCATCGGCCAGAATTCCGGGGTATCGAGAAAACGGCCCGTGCGCGCCGTGTTCATGGCCAGGAAGTTGCCCCAACGCGCGGTGCCCGATCCGAGGGTGGCTTCTTCGCTCAGTGTTCCAAAAGAGCCGTAGCTCGTGAGAAGGCTCCCGGTGGGTTTCTGGCCGAGCCCCGATCGGGAAGTTGCGTTGATCACGAGACTGGTTTTGTCGCCATATTCCGCCGGAGGTGAGCCGGAGATCACCTCCATCGACTGGATGGCGTTGGCGGGAATCGAGGTTGAAAACACTTTATTCCGCTGGTCGGAGACCGGCTGTCCATCGATGACGTAGCTCACTTGGGCGTGGTCGCCCAACGGATGGAAAAACCCGTTGGAATCGGCGACGACTCCGGGCGTAGTCTGAATGATCGCATCGTTCAGTCCGGAATCCGGGGAAAAGCTCGGTAGAGCGGCGAGGAGCCGGCGGTCCACGATTCCGCTGGCCGTGGCTTTGTTTTCCACGAGGTTTTCCGGGGACGCCTCGACGCTTATCGTGGTTTGCTGGGTGGCGAGATCGAGGCGAATAGTGAGGTCTATCGGGATGGACATTCGGATAGTCGTGCCTAAATCCTTCACTTGGAAACCGGGCTGCGAGATGCGCAACCTGTAGGTGTTCGGCGGAATCCCGTTGATGACAAACGTTCCCGCCGATCCGGTCCGCGCATAGCGCGAAAAACCAGAGACTGAATTCGATAACTCGACTGCGGCCTCTGGGACGGGTAAATCGGATGCATCTTTGACGGTCCCCCTGAGAGTGCCTGCTCCGCCTAGGGACTGGGCGAACGCCTGAGCCGAACTCAGCAATAGGAACAATGGCAGTGCATGTGCCCCCCAATGTGATTTAGGCATACCTAAATCATACTCCCGCAGAGATCCCGGCCGCGATTATTTCGCCAAGCCCGGAGCGTTAAGATACGGAAGGAAACAGACCAATGGCAATCGCGGTTCGCGGACTCACGCCACTTCTGGAAGTGTTCGACTTGCCCGCCTCCATCGCGTTCTACCGCGACGTTCTGGGCTTCGAATTGGTGGCGGGAGATGATTCGTGGTGGTGCATGTTGAAATTGGGCGAGATCTCTTTGATGCTGAACACGGCCTACGAGGATCACGAGCGGCCACCTGCGCGCGAGCCGGCGCGAGTACGCGGCCACGCCGACCTGTCGCTATACTTCTCCTCGCCCGACCCGGACGAAGTCTACGCCCACCTCTGCTCGAAAGGGTGGGCCGTGACAGAACCAACAATCACGAGCTATGGCATGAGACAAGTCTCAACCAAGGATCCCGACGGCTTCCAGCTTTTCTTTATATGCCCCGCCAAACCAGAGTAATCCGTTACCGAAACTTCGCCAGGGTACAAATTAGTGCCAGCTAAATCTATTCTTTCCACATCGGAAGCAGTGGACGACTATCTCAAGGCGATTCTGGAGCTCAGCGGACCGGGTGAGAACCGCGTAACGAGCAATGCAATCGCCGAACATCTGGGCGTGCGCGCCGCGTCGGTAACCGGGATGCTTCAGAAGCTCGCGGCGCAACGCCCTTCCTTCGTGAAATACGAGAAGCACCACGGGGTGCGACTGGCCGAGGCCGGCAAGCGGCGCGCGTTGGAGGTGTTGCGCCACCATCGACTGTTGGAACGCTTCTTGCACGAGTTTCTCGGTTATTCGTGGGACGAAGTACACGAAGAGGCGGAACGTCTGGAACACTTTATCTCGGAGCGGCTTGAAGACCGGATTGCCGCTAAACTCGGCGATCCTGAGATTGATCCTCACGGACATCTCATCCCCGAACGAAGCGGTGCGGTACCGTTCCGCGAGGAGTTTCCGTTATTGACGTGGGTCTGCGGTGTTCCAGCCGTCATCAGCAGCGTGTCGGACCGGGATTCCGCCGCGCTGCGCGAACTGGAACGATTGGGAATGATGCCGGGCGTCGGCCTGGTTGTCGAACCGGGTGCAAGAAGCGCGTCACTGCTGATCCGAATCGATGGCCAGATCGGGCCCATTCGCGTGAGTCAACGGCTTGCCGGCGGAATCTCTGTCAGGGGCCGAGCGACATAAACTTTTCTCGGATCATTCGTTGGTAAAGTCAAGTCGTGGAGTCAAAGATTTGGCGGCGGCTGCGTGATTCGCTGGAAGGCGGAATGCGGCAGCAGATCACCCGGAGTGGTTTGCTGTTCACCGTAACAATCGCGCTGGTGGGGCTGGCGGCGTTTGCTTCGGCCAACAATCTGATGTTCCTGCTGCTGGCCGCCTTGTTAGCCACGCTGTTGATTTCGGGGTTAGTGAGCCGGTTGGGGTTGGCCGGATTAGAACTCGACCTCTCCTTGCCGGAGCAGATTGCGGCGCGGCGTAAAGTGCCGGGGCAACTGGTGCTGACGAACAGGAAATCGTGGATTCCGACGTTTTCCATTCACCTGAGCGGCGCGCCGGAAACGGGGATGCCGGCGAATCTCTATATTCCCGTGCTGCCTGGTGGAAGAACGCTTCGGGAACCGGTGGATTTGTTTTTCGCGCGGCGCGGACTCTATCGCGACAGCACGTTTAGTTTTACCAGCCGCTTTCCGTTTGGCTTTACGCAGCGGCGGGCGATGGTTCAACTCGATCGCGATGTGCTGGTTTATCCGTGCATCGATACGCAACCGGGATTCGAGTCACTGCTTGCGGATGTAGCAGGAGAGATCGAATCGTGGCAGCAGGGGCGCGGTCATGATTTCTATCGGATTCGCCCGTATGAGGCGATGGAGAGCGCGCGCCATGTGGATTGGAAAGCGACGGCGCATACAGGCGAGCTGCAGGTCCGGGAGTTCGCGCGGGAGCAGGATCGGGCGGTGACGATTTTCCTCGACCTCGACGTCCCGGATTCACGGCTCGAATGGTTTGAGAAAGCGGTCGATTGCTGTGCATTTCTGGTGTGGCGGCTGGCTCAGCACGACTTGCGCTTGCGATTGTTGACACAGCAGTTCGACCGGCAGATTCCGGGCGACAGTGACGTCCACAACATGCTGAAGTATCTGGCGACAGTCAGCCCCGCACGCGGCGCCGAGCCGCTTTCGCCGGACGAAGATTACTCGCTGGAAATTGCAATCAGCGTGCGGCCGTCGCGTCTACTGGAAGCCGGATGGATACGGGCTCGCATTCTTGGCGTTGACGATTTCACCGCGGCGATTGCCGCCGGCAACATGCCTTCCGATTTGTAGCGCCGCTTACCGATCGGCGCATTGTCTAATACTCTAGATAATGAATGAGCAAGATTCTCATGGTCGCCTCGGAAGCAACTCCGTTTGCCAAGACTGGCGGCTTGGCGGACGTCATCGGGGCTTTGCCGCGAGCTTTGGCCGCACATGGGGAAGAAGTTGCCGTCGTACTGCCGCACTACAAACCCGTGGAGGGAGCCCAACGCGCTTTCAATGGCCTGCGCGTTTATTCGAACTCGGCCGACATTTGGCTTTTGATTCGCGATGGCGTGCGTTTTTACTTTGTCGATTGCCCGCCGCTGTTCCACCGCAATGGTATCTACATGGAAGCGGGACTGGACTATCCAGATAACCACGTTCGCTTTGGCGTACTTTGCCAGGCGGCCATCGCCGTATCCCGCTGGTTGTTTCAGCCGGAGATCATTCACTACCACGACTGGCAAGGCTCGCTTATCGCGCCGCTGATCCGAACCGCACTGGCCGGCGATCCGACCTTCTTCGGCGTAAAACTGCTGCTGACGATTCACAATCTCGGCTACCAGGGTCACTTTCCGCGCGGGGCGCTGACCGAGGCCGGCCTTAGCCAGGCTCTGTTCCGGCCCAGCCTCATGGAGTTCTATGGAGGGGTGAATCTGCTGAAGGGCGGCATTGTATTCGCCGATGCAATCAACACCGTCAGCAAAGGATACGCGCGCGAGATCCAGACTCCGGAGTACGGTTTCGGGCTCGATGGCTTGCTACGGTCCCGGAGCGATGTACTGTCGGGAATCATCAATGGCGTGGACTACACGGAATGGAACCCGGAGCATGACGAGTTCACGGTGAAGCACTACAGCTCGCGGCAGCTCGCAGGCAAACGGGCGTGCAAACGGGATCTGCTGGAAACTTTCGGTTTGCCGATGGACGATATGGAGCGCCCGCTCATCGGGATCGTGTCGCGCTTCGCCGGCCAGAAGGGATTCGACCTGATCGAAGCCGCCGCTGCTGAACTGTTGCAGGAGGACCTTTGCCTGGTCGTGCTGGGAACCGGAGAGGAACGTTACGAGGAGTTGTTCCGCGGGCTGGCGGCGGCTTTCCCAGACCGCGTGGGCGTGCGCATTGAATACGATAACGTCCTGGCCCACAAGATTGAGGCAGGCGCGGATATGTTCCTCATGCCCAGCCGGTACGAACCTTGCGGCCTGAACCAAATCTACAGTTTGCGGTATGGTACGGTGCCGATCGTTCGCGCTACCGGCGGTCTTGATGATACTATCGAACAGGGCACTGGCTTTAAGTTTCAGGAGTATTCGGGATTCGCCCTGCTGGAGGCGGTTCGGGCCGCGCTGGCTGCGTTTCGCGATCCGGCTCTTTGGAAAGGGATGATGCGGAAGGGAATGGCGCAGGACTACTCCTGGGACGCGTCCGCAGTGGAATACAGCGCGCTTTATGAGCGCCTGAGGGCTGAATCGTTTAGCCCGGTTCGTTCATCTTAACTGGTACGGAGATACAAGGATTATGGCTGGAGACAACACGCTGACCTTCACGGAAGCGACCTTCGACAAAGATGTTTTGAATTCGGACGTCCCGGTATTGGTGGACTTTTGGGCCGAATGGTGCGGACCGTGCCGTCAGATGACGACGACCGTGGACGCCTTGGCCACGGACTACGCGGGCAAGTTCAAGATCGGTAAGCTGAACGTTGACGAAAACGGCAGCATCGCCGCGCGGTATCAGGTTCGCGGTATCCCGACATTCCTCGTTTTTAAGGGCGGAAAAGTCGTGGATCAACGCGTTGGCTCGATGGGCAAGACGGAACTGCAAAAGGTCCTCGACACCCACACGACCGCCGCGGTGTAAGAGATTTAAAAAAGGGGGATGGCTCGTACGCCGTCCCCCTTTTTGTGTCATCCCACCTGTGATGTAATTGCCCCTTCGGATGCGCTGGACACCGCAGCTACATACTTGGCGAAAACGCCGGTTTTGTAGCGGCGCTCGGGAGCTTTCCACTTCGCCATCCGCTGCTGAATTTCCTGGGGCGTGAGCGCAACGTCAATCGTCCGGTTTTCGATGTCGATGGTGATGGTGTCGCCTTCCTCGACGGCAGCGATCGGTCCGCCTGCTTGGGCTTCAGGCGCGACGTGACCCACCATGAATCCGCGGGTGGCTCCGCTGAAACGGCCGTCGGTCAGCATGGCGACGCTGTCCGCGAGTCCCGCTCCTACAATCGCGCCGGTCACTCCGAGCATCTCTCGCATTCCAGGACCACCGCGCGGCCCTTCGTACCGGATTACCAGAATATCGTTCGGTTTGATATTGCCCTTCAGCACCGCTTGCATTGCCTCTTCTTCGCAGTTGAACACGCGGGCCGGACCGGTTTGACTCTTGCGGTCAATGCCGGTGACTTTGATGACACAGCCTTCCGGCGCGAGCGATCCTCGTAGAATCACCAGGCCGCCGCTCTTCTTGATTGGATTGTCGAGCGGGCGAATCACCTTTTGGCCGGGTGTCTCCACAGCGCCCGACGCTTCTTCGGCGAAAGTTTTGCCGGTGACTGTGATGGCGGATCCATCCACGTAGCCGCCGTCTACCAGGCGCTTGGCGATAACGGGAATGCCGCCGGCCTTATCGACGTCTACCGCGACATATTCCCCGGCGGGCTTCAAATTCACCAACAGCGGCGTGCGCGCACTGATCGTTTGAAAATCGTCGATCTTCAAGTCGACCTCGGCTTCACGCGCCATGGCTAGAAGGTGAAGTACAGCGTTCGTCGAACCTCCGGATGCGGCGACGGATGCGATGGCGTTATCGAAAGCCTTGCGTGTGGCGATATCGCGCGGCTTCAGATCGCTCTTCACGGCTTCCATGATGAGCTTGCCGCAGCGAATGGCGACATCGTTTTTGCGCGAGATCCACTTGTGGTACGGAAGCCGTGCCGAATGGGGAAAGACCGATGATTTCCATTACGGTGGCCATGGTGTTGGCGGTGAATTGTCCGCCGCAAGCGCCTGCTCCGGGGCAGGCGGCGTTCTCGACCGCGAGCAATTCGGCGTCGGAGATTTTGCCGGCCGCATTGGCGCCGACGGCTTCGAAGACGTCCTGGATGGTGAGGGCTTTGCCCTTGAGATAACCGGGCATGATGGAGCCGCCGTACAGCACCAGACCGGGGACATTCAACCGCAGAAGCGCCATTGCTGCGCCGGGGATTGTCTTATCGCAGGCGACCAGGGCGATGATGCCGTCGAACATGTGGCCGCGGGCGACGAGTTCGATGGAATCGGCGATCAGGTCACGGCTGACCAGCGATGCTTTCATGCCTTCGGTGCCCATGGTGATGCCGTCGCTGATGGCGACGGTGTTGAACTCCATCGGCGTACCACCGGCCGCTCGGACGCCCTCTTTCACCTTCACGGCAAGATCGCGAAGATTGAAGTTGCAGGGCATGGTTTCGATCCACGTATTGGCGATTCCGATGATCGGTTTTCGCAGGTCTTCATCGGTGAATCCGATGGCTTTGAGCATGGAGCGAGCAGGCGCGCGGTCCCGTCCCTGGGTGATGGTGTAGCTGTGGAGTTGTTTCATGAAGGAACTATGTTATCAGGGGGTGGATGCAGTGATTCCGTAGAGTAGGGACGACGCCGGCTTCCCGCCCTTTTGTTTACGAGGTTTCTCCGTCAAGTTCCGTTTGGCGGCATTCTTGCAAATCTTCGATGGGGCTTGACTTGGCCTCTTTCTGACACTAGTATTAGTGTCATATGAAATCCCCCTCCGATCCCGACCTGGAACTCCGCGGCAAACTCATCCGCAGCCTCGGCGCCCTCCGCGAAATGCTGCCCGGCTCCTTTGTCGAACGGAAACGCGCCTGCGGCCAGCCCAACTGCCATTGCGCCGACGGCAAGAAGCTTCATTCCCAGTTCCAGATTTCTGTACTGGTCGACGGCCAGCCGAAAGCTCTCAACATTCCTGCCAAGTTGGTGGAAAAGGTTCGAGAGAAAATTGAAATGCGCCGGCGTTTCGACTCCGCCGCCGCCACCATCTGCCGTCTCAACCTGAAGCGCTTTCTCAAAGAAAAGGAAACCCGCTAGCCGGATGTTCCGGCATCGCCTGGAGGTTTATCTCGATAAAGTGTTTGGCTTCTCGGCTCTGGTGAGCGCTCTGCCCGAGGGCCGGCAGTTTCCGCAACACCCATGGAAGAAGGTTTTCGACGCCGTCTTCTTGGGCGCAGCCATGCAGATTCCCAGCCTGCTTCAGATCGAAGCGGAGTGTCGCCAGGGAGCGTTGGCCAAACGCATCGGACCGATCAGCGACGACACCATCGGCTACGCGCTCGAAAGACAATCTCCCGAACCCGTGTTCGCGCTCAGTTGCGAAATCGCCCGGCGCCTGAAACGCAACGGAGTTCTGCGTTCCGACTGGTCCAGAGGGTTGGTGGTGGCGGCGGTCGATGGCATCGAAATCTGTAGTTCGTTCGTCCGCTGTTGCGACGCCTGCATGGAGCGGGAGATTGAGCACAAAGCGAACGGCGAAATGCGAACCGACATTCAGTACTATCACCGGATCGTCGTGGTCGCCGTGGTCAGCACGCCGTTCCCCATCCCCTTGGGTCTCCGCTTTCAGAAGAACGGCGAAGGAGAGGTAGCCTGTGCATTGGCTCTACTCCAAGATCTGGACCGTCAATTAGGCCGTCGCTTTCTGGATGTGTTAGTGGGTGACGCTTTGTACATGAAGGCGCCCTTCGTTAAAGAAGTGGAACGTCTCGGTTTGGCCTGGGCCTTCACCCTGAAAGAGAACCAGCCCGATCTGTTGCGCGAGGCCCAACGCTTCACGCAAGAATCGCCTACGGGGGTTCATACGGAGCCGGATCGGGAGATTCGATACTGGCACTTGCCGGAGGTCGATTGGCCCGTCGCTGACCGCTTGGTTCGAATCCTCAAAACGGTTCGCATCGAGCACCTGCATCGCGTCACTGTCAGCGAAAAAGACGGCCATCGAATCAAGACCAAGACGGCGGTGACGCAAGAGAGCACCAACTTCTACGCCACTAATTTCGAACTCGGCTCGGTCTCGCCGCTGTTCATCCATCAGTTCAGCCGCAGCCGTTGGCGAATCGATACGGAAGTTTTTCAGACCATCACCACCGACTGTCACCTCAAACACCCCGCTGTTCATCAAACCACGGCGCTGGTGGTGCTGACCATGATCCGATTTCTCGCCTATACCCTGTCCCTGGTCTTCTATCACCGCCAGGTCCGCAGCCATGCTCGCGGAAAATGCGAGACCTTTCACCAGTGCGCCAAAAGGATCGCTTATTGGTTCGTTGCCCCTGCCGCCAACACCAGTTGATTCTCCTCCGATGCAGGTCGC
Source organism: Bryobacterales bacterium (assembly GCA_963813145.1). Lineage (GTDB taxonomy): Bacteria > Acidobacteriota > Terriglobia > Bryobacterales > Bryobacteraceae > Palsa-187. The sequence goes on along the minus strand of CAWEXX010000003.1, from coordinate 1,061,715 downwards.
GATGTGTCCTGCCAAGGTTCCCGGCGAATACGAACCAACGCCGGCGCTGCCGCATTTCCCCCGACCGCTGAATCGGCAGGGTCAGCGCTCTCTGTCAGTCTTTTTACTCCTCTCAGACCCGCTACAACTCTGGCCGGCTACCCTCAATTCAGAAACTCCTCCCAAATCAACAGGCTGCCGCCTAGCCGCATGGCACCTTACGGAATCGCTGGGGGTGGATGAGATTCACTTGCCAAGCTAAATGCCATGTGCCATGTTGAAATGGTATGACACTCAAGATGGATAAGGCGGGCCGTGTGATCCTACCAAAACCGGTGCGGGATCGGCTCGGTTTACACGCCGGGAGCGACCTCGAAATTCAGGAGACCCCCGAGGGCCTCGTACTCAAGCCCGCCGGCCGAAGACCTTCCCTGATTAAGAAAGGGAGCTTCTGGGTTCATACCGGCGAGATTCCCCCAGGTTATGACATCCTCAAGGCGATTGATGAAGATCGTGAAGAACGGATGCGCAAAGCATGGGGCCTGTGAACTGGTATTTTGATACCTCGGTACTCGTGCCGGCGGCGGTGACGCGGCACCCACACAACGCCCCGGCTCTTGCCGTACTTGAGGAACTGCTCGGGCGGAAGCATCGCGGATTTATCAGCGCTCATAGCCTGACCGAGGTTTACTCAGTGCTGACCCGAACTCCCTTTAAACCGCCGATCTATCCGAGTGAGGCGTGGCAAATTATCGAAGAGATGATTCTCCCGCACATGGAAATGGTGACCCTCAAGCCGAAGGAATATCAGGAAGTCGTGCGCCAATGTGCCGCCAGCGGCTGGGCAGGGGGCCGGATTCATGACGCTATCCACTTGCGGTGTGCGCAAAACGCGGAATGTGACCGTGTTTACACATTCAACGTTAAGGATTTTCGAGCCTTAGCCCCGGCCGGCCTTGCCGACAAAATTTCGGCGCCTTGAAACCCGGGAATAACCGGTATTGTAAATATCGCGCAGCTTAACGGTCCACCAGACGTGCTAAATTCGAGCTATGAGGTGTGCCTGCTTGGCCCGTACTTTCATTGGGAGCGTTCATGGCCATTGAAGGCATCAAGAATTCGCTTAAACTGCGCGGTGTGCGGCTTACCCGCCAGCGGCAGATTCTGCTGGAGTTGATCGATAGCTCGGGGGCGCATCTCGATGCCGAGCGTCTTTTCCTGCTGGCTAAAGAAAAAGATCCGAAGCTAAATCGCGTGACGGTTTACCGCACCCTGAAAATGCTTAAAGAAGGCGGGCTGGTGGATGAGCTCGACCTCATGCACATCGGCGGCGACCAGCATTTTTACGAGACGCGGATGAAGCAGGAGCATGCCCACGTGATCTGCTTGCGGTGCGGTCGCGTGGAAGAATTTTTCGGCGAACCGCTGCAGAAACTGCGCCGTCAAGTGGAATCGCATTTCGGTTTCCAGATCGTGCTGGCACGCACGGAAATCGGCGGCTACTGCGCGCACTGTCAGGTGTTGCGTGAGAATGAAGTGAAACAGGCTGCCGAACAAATGAGCGCAGAGGAGCCGCGCGCACGCAGTCATCATCGGGGAACGCGACCACAGTGACCGGGCAGGCAGCCCCTCCCTACAAGACGGCATCGCTGATCGTCATCAATCCTTCGGGGAACCAGGTGCGCGTGCCCGTCGATCCCCTTCCCTTTTCCATTGGCAGGCATGCCAATAATCAGCTGGTGCTTCGCGACAATAGAGCTTCGCGCAACCACGCAAATATCGTCGGCGAAAGCGGCGAGTATTACGTCGAGGACCTGAAGAGCAGCCATGGCACCTACGTCAACGGCGTCAAAATTCAGCGGCACAAACTGCGCAATTCGGACCGCATCGAGTTCGGCGTGCCCGATTCGTACACGCTCATTTTTACGTTTGAAGAAGTCGAGATTCAGCGGCTGCTGGATCAATTCGCCGCTGGAAAAACGGCAGGCAACCTGTCGAAGCTCCGCGCATTAGTGGAAGTGGCGCGCACGCTACGCAGTTCGCTGTCGATTAACGATGTGCTCGCCGCCGTGGTTGACGCCGCCCTGGCGGTAACCGGCTTCGATCGCGGCTTTCTGCTTCTTAAGAAAGACAACGTCCTCGAAGTCACGGTAGCCCGTAACAGGCAGGGTGGCGCTCTCTCGACATCCGCATTCGAAATCCCTCTGGAATTGATCGACCGTTCTCTGGATCAGCGCCACGATCTGCTAACGATGAACTTCGACCCGAAGAAGGAGTCATTCACTGCCAGCGGGTCGACCACCGCCAACCTGGAACTTCGTAGTGTGGCCTGCGTACCACTGGTCAACGTCCGGACGCGCAACTCCGAAGAGACCTGCATGATTCCAACGATGAACGAAACCATTGGCCTCATCTATCTGGACGCGGAACAGGCGAAAGTGGATCTCTCTACAGGATCGGGGAACATCGAATTGCTGCAGACGCTGGCGCTCGAGGCTTCCACCGTGCTGGAGAACGCGCGCCTGCTGGAGGAAGAACGATCGAAGCAGCGGCTCGAAGAGGAACTTTCAGTTGCACGCGAGATTCAATCGAGCCTGCTGCCCAAGAAGCTGCCGCAAAGCGGATGGTTTCGGGCCGCCGGATCGAGCATCCCTTCCCACCAGGTAGGCGGCGATTGCTATGACCTGAAGCAGATCAACGCAGACTGCTGGTCTGTGTTGGTGACTGACGTTTCCGGTAAGGGCGTCAGTTCGGCGCTGCTTGCATCTCTGTTGCAAGGCGCCTTTCTTGCGTCTGCCGAGGGAGCGGATCGAATTGAAGAGCTCATGGCGCGCGTGAACCACTTTCTGAACGAACGTGCCGAGGGTGAAAAGTACGCTACAGCGTTTTACTGTACGTTGAATCGCGATGGAGTGTTGCGCTGGGCGAACGCCGGGCATTGCGAGCCGTATCTGGTTCGCAGCACCGGGGAGTTGATGACGCTGGCCACCACCGGGATGCCGCTTGGAATGCTCGATAGCGCCAGCTACGAAGTTAAGGAAGTGCGGCTTCTTCCGGGCGATAAGGTGGTCGCCTATAGCGACGGAATGTCGGAGGCCGCAGATCTCGAGGGACACTTTTTCGAAACGTGGCGCATGACTGAGATCATCAAAGAGCACCCGGAAGTGAATTGTCAACAGTTGCTTCGGCGTCTCATGGCGGCCGTCGAAAGTTTTACCGGCGAGGCGGTTCAAAACGACGATATTACAGCTGTCGTAATTGAATATCAACCGATATAAAGGAATGCACAATTTCCTTCCCCTGCTATTTCTGGCCGCCGCACTGACGGTGAAACAGGATCACGCTCCATTGCGGGCAGGGTGTGAAACGGACGATGACACGGTAGCCGAGCTAAAGTCCGGCACGCCGTTGGAAATCCGCTACGCCCGGAGCGGGTCACTGGGGCGATGTTACAAAGTGACCGCGCCGCAGGATGGAAAACAGGTGGAAGGGTACCTCACCGAAGCGGCTATCTCCGGGCTCGAAACATTCGAGCAAGGACTCCGGACCGCTCCGAGGGTGACCGAGGACCGTCCGCCTGTGGCCTCTGCTCCAGTTCACGGTGAAGCGAACCAGCAAATGCCGGCTATTGTGCGTGATTACAACGCTCTAGTCGGGGCCGGACTCGCCGCTTACAAGAATGACGATGCGAGTCACGCTCTCGACTACTTGCGTCAAGCCGAAAACCTTCATCAGGATCATTCGGTCGAGTTGTTGATCGCCCGGTTAGAGAAAGAGGTGGCGGGCGATAAGAGCACTGACAAATTGGTGAGTTCCCGTTTTATGCTGCGATATGAAGCGGGGGATATTAGCTCCGATATTGCGCACAGTATGATCGCTTTTCTCGATCAGGAATACACGCGGGTGGCGAATCAATTGGGATGCAGCTCGACGGATCGCCTTGTCACGATTGTGCAGACAGAAAAGGCGTATCGCGCCAGTTCCGACGCGGCCGAGTGGGCTGGCGGGCAGTACGACGGCCGGATTCGACTCCCGCTGTTCGATCTGAAGACCGTGACTCCCCAGACGCGCCAAACAATTACACATGAACTTGTGCATGCGTGCCTGGCGAATTTGGGACAGTGGCCGGCGTGGCTGCACGAGGGACTGGCGATGAAGATCTCCGGTCAGACGATCCCGGCTCAGTATCGAACGAAGACGAAAGCGGATTTGCACGCGGGCAGAATGCCGCGATTGGAAAACATGAGCCAGTCGTGGTCGCGGTTGGATGCCGAACATGCCGCGAAGGCCTACGCTTACTCTTTTATGGCGGTGGAACTGATGCTCGATCACTACCAGGCAACCGGAATTCGGAACATTCTGCAAAGTCCGGAGCGTCTTCCACTCATTACGGCCGATTTGGATAAGCTGCTGGCGGAATAGCGCGTGCCACAAACTGCGGAAGTCGTAATTATTGGCGGAGGGATCGTTGGCTCGAGCATTGCGTGGCATCTGACCGAATCCGGTTGCCGTGATGTGCTGATCCTCGAGCGCGAGAGCCATCAGGGTAAAGGGTCCACCGGCAAGAGTATGGGAGGCGTGCGGGCGCAATTCTCGAGCGAACTAAATATCCGCCTGTCGCTCTACTCGATCGATTTCTTTCGCCAGTTCGACGAGCGCCTTGGTCATCCTTCCGGATATCGTGCGCAGGGGTACCTGTTCCTCGCGACGTCGGACCTGCATCTCGATTACCTTCGTTCCACTTCCGCGCTACAGCAATCTCTCGGTCTCGAAGCCGTACGGCTTGTTGGCCGCGGCGACATTTTGAAAATGGTTCCGCAGCTCCGCGTCGACGACGTTCTCGGCGGTAGCTTCTGCCCGACCGATGGATTCGTCGACCCCTACAGCGTCATGACCGGGTTCGCCACGCGCGCCTGTGAAAACGGTGCTCGGGTTCTACGCGAAGCTGAGGTGACGGGGATTGAAATCGACCGCGGCGTGCACACTACCAGGGGATTCATCGGGACACGAACCATAGTGAACGCGGCCGGCGCTTGGTCCGCCCAGATCGCGCGCATGGTGGGGATCGAACTACCGGTGGAGCCCTTGCGCCGCATGCTTGTGCCAACAGAACCGTTCCCCGGCATCTCGCAGCATGCGCCGATGACGATCGATATGTCGACAGGCTTTCATTTTCGGCCGGAAGGTCTCGGCATTCTCATGGCCTGGAACGATCCTGACGAGACACCAGGTTTCAAGACGAATTTCGATCCGGCGTTTGTGGAAAAGATTCTGACGCATGCAGTCAACCGGGTGCCTTGCCTCGAGGATGCCGAAGTAAATCCGCGGCGAGCCTGGGCGGGACTCTACGAGATGACGCCCGATCACTACCCGATTCTCGGGGCCGTTCCCGAGGTCCCTGGGTTTTTCCTTGCAAATGGTTTCAGCGGCCACGGCGTCATGCATTCGCCGGCTACCGGACGCATTATGGCGGATCTGATTCTGCGCGGCGAATCGGACGTAGTCGACGCGCGCCCGCTGGGGTTTCAACGTTTCGCCGAGGGGCGGTTGCTCACCGAGACGGCAGTTTTATAAGCGCAACGCCTGCTCCAGATCTTCGATCAAATCCTCGGCGTTCTCCAGCCCGATCGACATTCGCAACAGATTCTGCGGCGTTCGCGTTTGCGGACCTTCGATCGAAGCGCGGTGCTCGATGAAGCTGTGCGGCCCTCCAAGGCTGGTCGCCCGCGTAAATAGTCGAACGCTCGCGGCCACCCTCATTGCTTCTTCACGGCCTCCGCGCACCTGCCATGAGAGCATGCCGCCAAAGCCCGACATCTGCCGCTGCGCAATGGCGTAACCAGGATGAATTGGCAATCCTGGATAGTGAACCGCTTCCACCCGCTTGTGCGAGTTCAAATACTCCGCTACTAACGCCGCATTCGCCGACTGTGCGCGTACCCGGCAAGGGAGAGTATCGATGCCGCGCAAAGTGAGCCAACAATCGAACGGGGACGGAACCGCGCCGCCATATCTCTGCGATTTGCGCGCCCTTTCGAAGAGGTAGTTGTCGTGCTTCGTAATCAGCGCGCCGCCTATGACGTCGCTGTGACCGCCGATGTACTTCGTGGTCGAGTGCATCACCATGTCGATATTCCAATCGAGGGACCGCAGGAAGACCGGAGTAGCAAAAGTGGCATCGCAAACGCTGATCGCATTGGCCGCGCGGGCGATGCGTCCGATTGCCGCCAGGTCCGTGATCTTCAGCAACGGATTCGACGGAGTCTCCAGCCAAAACAGCCGCGTGTTCGGACGCACGGCGGAACGCACGGCATCGAGATCGGTCATGTCGACATAGTCGACTTCCAACCCGGCTTTCGGGAACACGTCGCTGAGCACTTTACGAAGAGCCCAGTAGACGTCATCCGGCGCGAGGATATGATCGCCTGGTTCGAGCCCCTGCATCACCGCCGTTACGACCGCCAGCCCGGATGAAAACGCGAGGGCTTCTTTGCCGCCTTCCAGCGCCGCCAGACATTCTTCCAGCGCGCGTCGGTTCGGATTGTCTTCTCGTGAATAGCTGAATCCGCGCGGATACTCGCCGCCGGCGTCGCGTTCGAAGGTGGTCGACAAATGAATCGGCATGGTGATTGCGCCGGTTGCAGGATCGACGCGGCGGCCGGAGTGCACAGCAAGAGTTTCGATCTTCATCACTGCCCAGTGTAGGGCAATCGGTCATTCCTGCCGCAGCGCTTCGAGCGGGTCGGCCTTGGCTGCGCGCCAGGCCGGAATTGAGATGGCCAGGATGGACGCGGCGATCAGCAATACCGATACACCGGTAAGTGTGGCGGGGTCGGTGGGAGTTACAGAGAAGAGCATCGCGGCCAACAATCTCGTCAGCCACATTGCGCCGGCCAGCCCGAGGCCGAGGCCACACAATGTCATGGTCAGTCCTTGCCGCAGAACCATTTGGATAATGTTACGCGGCTGCGCTCCGAGCGCCATCCGGATTCCGATTTCGTGAGTTCGCTGCGCTACTGAATAGTGCATCACCGCGTAGATGCCTATGGTCGCCAGCACCAGCGCAATCAGAGAGAAGAGTGCCAATAGCCACGTCTGAAAGCGGCGGGGCGCGATTTGATCGCTCAGTTGTTGTTCCAGTGTGACGACGTCCGAAATAATCGCTGTCGCATCCACCGATCGAACCGCAACGCGCAACGCGGCCGCGAGTCTCCCGGGGTCGCCCGCGGTCCGAACCGCCAGTTCCGAAGGGATGGCGCCGGATTGGAGGGCGTATTGAAACACGTACGGCGAGGGATCCTTCTCGAGCCCATGACTACGCATGTCCCGGATCACGCCGATCACGGTGAGCCAATCGTCGTTGTGCCCGCGCGCGTCGTATCCTCGAAACCGCTTCCCGATGGCGTCTTCGCCGGGCCAGTAGCGCCGCGCCATGGTCTCGTCGATGATGGCCACCAAGGGTGATTCTGGTCCGTCCTGGTTGGAGAAATACCGGCCTCGCAACAACACCGCGCCCATGGACTGGAGATAGTCTCCGGCGATACTTTTCCAGATCGCGCGAACGCGTCCCTCGGAATCAGGCGTGCTGCGGCCGGCGGCGGGGATCGACGTGTCCAGTTGGAAGAGCCCATCGATAGCGCCGGCGGCGAGGACCCCCGGCAGTGCACGCGCCCGTTCCATCGCCGAATCCATCAGCGCGCGCCGCCTCACGCCGGGCGCGCCTGCCGGCAATCCGATCCGCACCGTGAGTACGTGTTGTGGCTCGAACCCCGGGTCCACCGCTTGTATGGCGGCAAAGCTGCGAATCAAGAGACCTGCGCCGGTAAGCAGAATCATCGACAGCGCGAACTCCGCAACTACCAAGAACCCGCGCGTACGGCGGCCGGGATCGCGCCTTGAAATCTTCCAGGCCGGGACAAGACCGAAAACAATTGCTGCGAGAACCGAGATTCCGAGTGTGAAGACGAACACTCGTGCATCGAGACGAGTCTCTTCCAGCCTTGGAATGTCCCTCGGGCCGAACACTACTAACGCCTTCACACCGCCATTCGCGATTAGCAATCCCACGCAGGCGGAGATCACCGAGAGCGTTGCGCTTTCCGTCAGCATTTGAGTTATCAACCTTGCGCGGCCGGCGCCTAAGGCGCTTCGGATGGCCATTTCGCGCTCGCGCGCGGCGCCCCTTGCCAGGATGAGATTGGCCACGTTGCAACATGCGATCAGCAGTACGAGCGAGACCGCGGCAAACAGGACGTAGAGCGCGAGCCGCGTGTTGCCGCCGAGTTCCACACGCAATGGAACTACGTTCGCCCTGGGACTCAGTTCTGCTTCCGCCTGCTGCACCGTGGCATCGGGTTTCAGCCGCGCAACCACGTTCCATCTCGCATAGAAGCCGCGGGTGTGCAATGAGTCCTGTACCGGTCGCTCCAGCCAATAGCGGTTGGTGGTGATCGGCGCCCAAAACTGCGCTTCACGCGCTGGGAATTGGAACGTTGGCGGCATAACTCCGATCACTCGAAAAGCGGCCCCATCGATCTCCAGCGTTGGTCCGATGATCCTCTTCGAAAGCCGGTCGCTCAAGATCACCACTCGCGCGCGGTGCATCTGCTCGTCGCGTCCAAAGGCCCGGCCTGTCCTCGGAGCGACGCCCATCAACGGGAAGAAGTCCGCCGTCACAAACGCGCCTTGTACCGACTCGGGCTCCATTCCTCCCGTTAGACTGACGCGCGAGAAGCCGGTGTTTTTGTAGTACACGGCCATCGCTTCAAGACTTCGTGTTTGCGACTTCCAGGCTTCGAAGTCCTCGAGGACAACGGGCTCCGTAAACAGAACTAACCGGCCTGGATCGCGATACGGAAGGTCGCGCAATAGCACCGCATTCACTACGCTGAAAATCGCTGTGTTCGCCCCCATTCCCAGAGCCAGGGTCAGGACAGCGACGACCGCGAAGCCCGGAGCTTTACGGAAAGTTCGAAAGGCGTATCGAACGTCTTGAGAAAACGACATGGCTCTGAACGATAGACGAACCAGACTACTCAATCGTTGAATCCGCAGTATGCTTTACACAGATGTACCAAGACATCAGCTACGCTCTTCGGATGTTACGGAAGACTCCCACGGTGACCATCGTTGCCGTACTCTCGCTTGCGCTCGGTATCGGCGCCAATACGGCGATTTTCAGTCTTCTCAATGCTCTGATGCTGCGCACTCTTCCGGTGCAGGATCCGCAGCAACTCGTGACAATCTCCACGCGAATGAAAGACAACCCGAACGACTATGACGTTCTCTCGCTGCCAATGTTCGAAGAGATCCGCAAACATCAACAGGTCTTCTCGAGCATGTTCATCTCACGGGGAGGCGCCCTATTAAACGTCGAGGCCAACGGCGCGAAGTTTCCGGGCGGCGTCGACCAAGTGGACGGGGATTACTTTTCCACACTCGGCGTTCAGCCTCTCATCGGCCGCTTGATCGGACCCTCGGATCTCGCACTCGACAGTGGATCGCCGGCCGCGGTCGCGGTGATCGGTTACCGCTGCTGGCAGGAGCGTTACAGCGGCGACCCGGCTGCACTCGGGAAGACCATTCGCATAGAGGACCGCCCACTGACCATTATCGGCGTCACGCCCAAGAACTTCGTCGGCCTGGTGATCGATTGGGATGCCCAGGTCACTGTTCCTATCGGATATTCAGGCAGCGAGGCTTTCCGCCAACGGAAGAATTTAGGGTTCGATGCGATGGGCCGGCTCAGACCCGGCGTCACTCTCGACCAGGCCCGCGCGCAATTGAAGACGCTCTGGCCAAACGTGCTCGCCGCCAGCGCGCCAGACGAGTATCACGGCGCTCAACGCGAGAGATTCCTCGCCCGGCAGATCCAGTTGGAACCTGCCGCCACGGGAACTTCGTACCTGCGTCAACGTGTGTCGTACCCGCTATTCATCCTGATGGGCCTCGTCGGACTGGTGCTGCTGATCGCGTGCGTCAATCTTGCGAACCTGATGCTTGCCCGGGCGGCCTCACGCAGGCAGGAGTTCGGCATTCGACTGGCTCTCGGCGCCGGCGCTTGGCGTCTTATCCGGCAGCTCCTCACGGAGAGCGTTCTCCTTTCGGTCACTGGTGCATTGCTTGGTCTCGCCGTTGCCTTCTGGGCGAGCCGCGTGTTGATGACCATTGCAACCAACGGTACCTATGCACCCGCGCTGAACACTACTCCGGACCTTCGTGTGCTCGCGTTCACCGCCGCGGTCGCCGTATTGACCGGCGTTTTCTTTGGCCTCTCACCGGCCTGGCAGATTAAAGCTACCACCCTGCAACAACGCTCGCGATCGGTGCCCGGTGGGACCGGCGCACTTGGCGCTTTGCTCGTTGCCGCGCAGGTCGCATTCTCGCTGATACTCGTGATCGGCGCGACGCTGTTTGTCCGCAGCCTCGGGAAGCTGCGAACGGAGGATCGCGGGTTCCGCCGTGAAGGCGTCCTCGTGGTTTCTACCTTTCCACTGACCGGACGTCAGCATGCTCCGAATCGCTCTGCCTATTACCGGGAACTCACCAACAAGCTAGCCCAACTTCCGGGCGTCGAGTCGGTCGGTTACGCAAACATGGGACCAGCCTCCGGGTATGAGGCCAAGGCTCCGGTCTTGGCAACGAACTCATCCGACGCGCCGATGCTGGCAGTCCAGGAGTGGATCAGCCCTGGCTTTTTCCACATGATCCGAATGCGCCTGCTGGCCGGCCGCGAGTTCGGCTGGCGCGATGATACCAGTAGTCCGCGCGTCGTCATCATAAGCGAGAGTCTCGCTCGCCATCTCTTTCCCACTTCCAACCCGATCGGGCAGAAAATCGACATCGACACTGAGAAGGGCTTCGAGATCGTCGGCGTCGTCAACAGTGCCAGCCTCTGGAAGTCGCAAAGCCGCGAGCCGATGGCAGTGTACTACTCGCTGATGCAGCAGCCGGACCTCAACCAACCCCAAATCAGCATTCGCGTTGCCGGGGATCCCATGGCCATCGCGCCCAGTGCACGCCGGATTCTGGCATCGATGGGGAACCACTGGGCCTTGGCGGCACAAACACTCGAAGCACGGGTTGATCGATTCCTTTCCGTGGAACGGATGATTGCACTCCTCTCCACGTTCTTCGGTGGACTTGCTCTGCTCCTTGCATCCGTCGGCCTTTACGGACTCATGTCGTATGCCGTCACTCGCCGCACTTCGGAAATCGGAATCCGTATGGCTCTCGGCGCGCAGCGCGGCAACGTCCTTCGTCTGATTCTTCGCGAGGTCTCGCGACTTGTACTGGCCGGCGTCGCCATTGGAATTCCTGTCGCGCTGGCGGCTTCGCGGCTTGTCTCCGGAATGCTCTTTGGCATCTCCGCTACGGACCCGGTGACAATTGCTTCTTCCGCTGCGATCCTTCTGGCGGTTGCTCTCTTTGCCGGCTACCTGCCGGCTCGCCGCGCTTCGCTTATCGATCCTATGACCGCTCTGCGCTCCGAGTAGTCCTTTACCAATAGCCGATCAGCTTCCACCACAACATCCCGATGCCTACCCAGAAGACCAGGTTCATCAGGGAGATGAAAAATCCTAGTTTCCACCACACTCCTTGCTTCACGTAGCCCGCTCCGAAATATACTGGCGCCGATCCTGTCCCGTAGTGCGTGATTCCCGCGTTCAAGTTCGAGAAGTACCCCAGCGCCAGGGCGGCGATGAGCGGGGGCGCGCCGGCGGCCAGCGCGGCTGCGAGGAAACTTGGATATAGGGCCGTCGCGTGCGCCGTCATGCTGGCGAAGCCGTAGTGAATATACAGATAGGCGGCCACCAGCGCGACTAACGCCGCGATCCAGGGCCATCCCGCCATCTGCCGGAACAGGGCTTTCGAGAATAACGATACGATGCCGCCTTCATTGAGCGCGTCGGCCATCATCAAAATCGGCGCGAACCACAGCAGCGCCTCGAACGCTTTCTTCTCGGAAATAAGTTCGTCCCATGTCATAACGCCGATTATCAAAAAGGCTGAAACAGCACCGAGCGCTACGAACGCATTGGGAACTCCGTGCCAGGGCGACGTAACCCATCCCGCCATCACGAGCACCATGATGATCACCAGCCACCGCTCGTTGCGCTTCATCGGCCCCATGCGAACGAGCTCCTCGCGTGCCATCACGCGGGCCGGTTCGGTGTTGCGGATTTCCGGCGGGCAGAGCTTGTAGATCAGCCACGGCGCAAAGAGCATGGTCAACGCGCCCGGAACCGAAGCTCCGATGGCCCAACGGAGCCACGTCAATTCGACGTGGGCGATCTTGCCGGCGAAGTCGGCGATCAACGGATTTGCCGCCATGCCGGTGAGAAACATCGCCGACGCTGTGTACGTCGCATGAAACCCAACCAACATCAGGTAGGAGCCGATGCGGCTGGCCGTCTCGCCGGGTTCGGATTCGAATACCTGCGCCAAGCCCCGCGTGATGGGGTAGATGATGCCGCCGCCGCGCGCCGTATCGGAAGGGACAAATGGGGCCAGCACCAGCTCGGCGCCCACGATGGAGTAAGCCAACGTGAGCGCGTTATGTCCGAATCGCCGGACGAAATGATATGCCACGCGCATACCGAAGCCGCTGGAGATCACGGCCCGTGAAAACAGGAAGGCCGTGAATATGAGCCAGACGGTCTGGTTGGCGAAACCAGTGAGGACTTTGGCGTACGGAAGCGTCCGCGTGAGCGCGAGCAGCGTCATGGCCACCAGCACGGTGACGCCCATGGGCATCGGCTGCGAGACCAGTCCGATGACGCTGGCCACGAAGATCGCCAGCAAGTGGCGCTGCGCGGGAGTCAATCCGGGAATCGGGGCGAAGTAGAGGATCAGGCCGGGCACCAGTACCGACGCCCATCGCGAGAATTTGGTCAAGTTCCGATTGTATAGCGAGCGGAGTCTACACCGATGCCGCGTTCGAGGAATCCTTCGGTTCGATCGACAGCAACAGCTTGCTGCGAGGTGAGTAGTATGCCGTCACCTGCGGCCGATAGGTATCGTATTTGTTCAGCAGCAACTCGTGGCCGGCTGCGCGCACTTCGAAGCAATTGTCCTTGATGCAGTATTGATACACGTTCTCTTTCTCGCCGTAGAGGCGCGATATGCCTTGTTTTGGACGCTCCTCGCGGCTGGGCGAGACGCGCCCCTCCACTTTCGCCGCCTTCCCGGCCGAGAGATCGAACATCAGGAGAAATGTCAGCCGGCTCGTCTTCAGGAGGGCCACGATAAACGCTCCGACGGCTCCGAACGTGATCAGAATGGAGCTGGCTGTGGCTGCGCCGGCGAATTTCAGTAGAAGATACTGGAGAAAACCCGGCAGCACCATTCGGATGACCCAAATGAAGAGAAACCAGCCCAAGAGTGCCGTTGCGGCTACGAACAGCGGCTGCAACGCCTGGAGCGCCAATCGGAACATCTGGGGCGAGCTAATTATGCCGCTGCGGTTCAGCACCAGATCTTCCATGGTGAACCGGTTTGCCAACGCTAGATCTTGTAACAGCTCCTCGTTGCCGGGGCCGGCGAAGGCAGATTCTGGAGACATAAGAATGACCAGGGATACATCGTCCATCGTCGAACTCTTCTTTAGGAGCGGGAACATTTCCTGGCGGCAGTTCGTATTTCGTCTAGGATAGCCACTAACATGTTTACTTTCTTGCTCTGGTGCGTGCTTTTCGTTCTGTGTTGGCCGGTTGCGTTGCTCGCCTTGGTGCTGTTTCCCCTGGTGTGGCTGGTGCTGCTGCCTTTTCGGATTGTGGGGGTTGCTGTCGGAGGCGTATTGGCACTGGTTACGGGGCTTATCATGTTGCCGTTTCGGGTTCTGGATAAAGTACTGTAGCCACTGCGCGGATTGCGAAACATAACCAATTTTGGTTCCAGCTTGGGCTTGGCACCTCCCCTTCATCCGAATTGTGATCATGCGATCCTTCATCCTGGTCCCAGCTTAGGGTTTGGTTAATGTGGCTGCGTGGTCTAGTCGCGTAGGTCGTTGATTACACATTGAAGATCGTTGTATAAACCTGTGATCGCCCCGGGAGGAGCTACGCCCTCGCCCAAAACGGGGGTGAAAACGCCTCGGATTCGTGGTTGTTACGGTTTGGGTTCGGTCGTGCGAATTGGACGTCTCGATGTCCGTGGTTTGGGTTCGTCCGTGTGAATTGACGTCTTGGTGCGCGGTGGTTTGGGTTCTTACGTGAGAATTGACGTCTGGCTGCCCCGTGGTTTGGGATCGCTCGTGCGAATTGATGTCTGGCTGCCACGTGGTTTGGGTTCGTACGTGTAAATTGACGTCTGGATGCCCGTGGTTTGGGTTCGTACGTGTAAATTGACGTCTGGATGCCCGGTGGTTTGGGTTCGTACGTGCGAATTGACGTCTGGATGCCTGGTGGTTGGGATCGCTCGTGCGAATCTGAGTTGTTGCGATCGCTGATTTGGCTTCGCCCGCGTGTGCCGGAGCGCCCGATCCAGGGCGTCATTCCTGTCCTGTTGCCGTTTTTCCAACGCTTTGTTCCTCATTCTGCCTTCAGCTTAATGGGCGTTGGTCCGGCTGGTTTCTGGCGGATGGCTAGGCGGTTGATTGTACAGGGAAGTTTCGCCGGTTGGGGGTGTGAACGGTTTCGCCGCTGACCCAACGCTGCCAACTGGCGGTGAGGACTGAGGATTGGCCGTAATAGTAGGGAAGCTAGACGCGCTCAAGCGCAATTCGTTGCTTGCGCACCAGGAGTGCGCCCACTGAGAGCCAGAGCACCACAGTTACCTCGGAAAAACTTCCCGGCTCTGGAATCGCTGTTCCAAATGCGATGTTGTCAAAACCGATGAACTGGACATTGCTACTGCTCACGTCGATCCTGCCAATGGGATTTGTCGAGATTACACCGAAAAAAGCACCGGAGTGCGGGACCAAAAGCGTGCTTGAATCGAGCACGCCGCCAATTGTGTCATATACCGTGATGATTCGGGGAGAGTCCGGAGGGGTGGGGGTACTGGGGTTTTCGCCAAACAAATCCAGCCCAACTGCCGTCACGTTTCCACTATAAAAAACAGCGTCGAGCGATTGGCCGACAAAGGTCGGCCAAACAGATTTGCTGTTGTCGCCTGAAGCGTTAGCGGCCAACACCGATAATGCCGCGAAGCTATTATCGTTCGGTGTCAGAGCGCGGAAACCATTCAGGATCTCGCCAGCGCGAAATATCGAATTGTTTGTATTCGAATCAATCGGATTGCCCATGAGTGCAAAGTGATCAATGCCTATTCGCGCTGTTTCGAAACCCTCAATTAAAAGATTCGCCGCCGCCGCGTTGAAGGTCATTCGGCTTGTGTATAAAACGTCGGCACGCACCTTAAGGGAGAATACGATAAGCGTAGAGAGAAGGAGTGTGGTCCGCAAGAGTCTTTTCTCGTTCAGCATGAAGACACGGGTAATTATCGGCGGATTCTCCCAAACCCAACAGTGGAAGGTTTTTTCACGTCCGGCGATGCTGCTTCCCAGCCGCGAATCATCCGACCCGGGCTGTGACGGGTGAGTTGTTTCCACAGCGGGATCGTTTTCCGAATTTCTATTTCTCGATAGTCTCCAACGCGATGTCCAATTTCTCGCCCAGCCCTACCGCGAAGGGCAGGTTGCGTGGCCGCAAAGTTGCCGGATCCGCCCACAGTGGTCAATATATTAACGTTGCTGCTCGAATCGGAACGTTGCGCGATACGAAGCTGGAGTGCGGTATGCGATATGACGTTTGGAAAGGACCCCGAACATACGATCTGGCCGCGCGCATCCTGAACGAGGAGATCGAGCATGAAGCATGGTTCATCGAGTTGCTCGCCTTCGAACGCGACGGAAAATCTGTGCCTTCGGGACACTTCCGCCGCGGAGAGCCAGGCGAGGCGCCATACAGCAAGAACCGTGGCTTCTACAACCCTTAAGGGCGATACGTTACGCGGGCGCGGTTGACCCGATGGGAGTCCGCGTCTTTCGCGTAATTCTGGACACGCCGGAAAGGTCGTCTCTCAATCCTTTGCGCTGAGGATGAATTCGTCTGGAAACGCTGCAGCGCGGTCGGATATTCCATTGCCGGCCATCTGTCACCAAGGGCAATGCCTGACGTGTGCCGCCCGGCTCGTGGAGGGAGAGTTCGATCAGACCGCCGCGTCTTCTTATTTCAGCGAGGATCGCGACGCGAGGTTCGTGCTGCTGTGTACGGCGCAACCTCGCAGCGATATCGTACTGGAGACGCACCATCAGTGGCAGATGCAGGCGTTTCGAAAAGCACACGGCCTACCAGCGCCGTATTCCTGAGATTCAGCTATGGCGGCGGAAGGGGAGCGGGATCCGGCTTATCGAGGTCATCTTCGGTCTCCGGCGCGGTACGATAAGGCTTTCTCACACTTGGCGACTTGAATGCTCAGAATCGATTCGCAAATCGGCGCGGTGCAATGCACCGGTAGCCTGTGGACAAATCGACACTGAAGCGAGGCTCCGCCGCTTGTCAGAACTCTCTCAGATATTGATCGCCCCTTAAGAATCCGAGCTCTCCCCCGCCTTCCGTTTCCAGGCCTTCTTCTGATCGCGTGCGCCGTGAATTATGCGGGAGATGATGACTCCACCGCGAGGGCGCGGCCGGTAGTAGATGGTGTAGTTTTCACGGACGGGCATGCTGTGTACCCCTATCCCGATGTCATTGCGGGCACGCCCTAGACTGGGCATGTCCCCAATCAATGCGAACTTGCCGGTAATATCATCGATCAGAGTGTTTGCAATACGTTCGCTACCGCTTGCTTCGTAGACATACCACCAAATACCATCGAGGTCCTCTTCGGCTTCCGGCGCGACACGATAAGGCTTTCTCACACATCGCGCTTCTGTTTGGTTGCTGCCTGCTCTGAGGCAGCGCGAGTCTTTCCGCGGGCTTTGACATTCTCCGCAAGTTTCTTCAACCCGGCCTTGTCGTAGTCGTTGTACCGGCCAGCCTCAACGGACTCGAACCCCTTCGCGACTTCGCTCTTTAACCAATTCAGTTGCGATTCTTTCTCCTCGCGCAGTTTCAGTCGCAGGGCTTCCCGAACATATTCACTCGCACTCCGGTAGCCACCACTCTTCACCTTCATGCGGATATGCTTAACAAGTTGCGGCGTCAGCTCTACATTGATACCCATAGTTGCAACGTAGCCTTTCTATCGACAAATGTCAATTCTCGATAGGAGGCTGTTCGCCTAAGGCCTGTTCACAAGGCCAACCGGCGAAACTTCCGTGTACACTCAACCGCTCGGCGGTCTGCTCGAAGCCATCTGGCCCGGCCCTCCATCAAATTGAAGGCAGAATGAAGAACCAGCCATCGGAAAAAACGGCAACAGGGCAGGGATGGCGCCCTCTATCAGGATTCCCGGACGCGTACGGCGCTCCGGTATTCTTCAGTCGGGAGGGGAATCGTGGTTTTTTTCACTCAGGTAGTCTGTTTGAGTCGACATTGGATCGGGAATCACGAAGAGCGCCGAACGCTGCCACGGCTTCCCGGGATATGGAAAGGCAAAGGTAACGTTTACCACCGCTCCGTCTGGTGAGTCTTAAATCTCAGAACGTTCGGGCGGGGGTTCGTGAAGGAATCGACGCCATGGCCGCAGACCATCAGGCATACCATCTGCGATCAGTTTATTGTATTGGTTTCGCGCCGCGCTCAAGAACGAATCTGCAATTGGACGCAAGTCCTCGCCGGATCCTGCTTTCCTCCAGCGGTTATGGATTTCTATTGCCGTTTGGACGTTGACGTCCATGGCGATTTTGAAAGTTGTCCCTGAATAGTAGCAACTGAACCAACGGCGTAGAGTATCGCTCCGATCGCCGTCGCTGAGTGAGGGCAGGGCGGGTTGGTTTGACGCAGGTAAAACGAGATCTATGCAGACCAGCAGAGCCTCCACAGTCAGTTCTTTTGCGCCTTCGCGATACCAGGTATTCAGCCAGAGCTCTTCGTCAGGATCGAGTTGCTGGAAAGGATTGTCAAAAGCAGGATCCGTAATTGTTCTGCCCATGCTCGACCGTCCCGACTGAAAAATACCACCGGAGTGCCGTGCGCGTCCGGAATCCTGATAGAGGGTGCCATCCCTGCCCTGTTGCCGTCTCGCCCTGGGCTCTATCACCCGAGTGGCAAGTATTCGATCTTCCCGGACCACTCTTCCTTGGATGTTGCCGTGGCGATCAGTTCAAGGTCCTCCACCATCTGGCCGATCGTGACCCGAAGTTGGTGTGCGTAGACGATGCCGGAGAATCTTTGCCCCTCGCGCAATCGCCGAACACCTTCTCGCAAAAGATCTTCGTCTTGTGAAACGAGTACGCGGCCAAGTTCCGTTGCTCTCTCCAACAACCGATCATCATCCAACCGCGCCGCTCCGTCCTCCTGCGCCGTCAGGACATCAATCGACTGCAAGCGCAGAGCTGTCGTCACAGATCTTGGCACATGCACATCCATGTAAAACGCAAGGCTCAATGCTGACGCTTGAGATCGCCGAGTTTGGAGCGGAGATCCGCATCAGAGAATTGTGATGCGAGCTTGCCAGACTCCTCTAACCCGGTCCGGATCTGAGCGTCTAGTTGGCTCTGGTTCTCGTAGTAGTAGGTCAACGCCGCATGGATCTGAGCCAAGGAGAGTTGGGGATGTTGAAAGTGGATTTCTTCCGGGCTCCAGCCGTACGCGATCTTATCGAGAACGACCTCGGTGACCTTTACTTTCGTGCCGCCGATCCAAGCGATACTGCGACCGTCCAGTTCAATTTGAGTGGCGAAGACGGCAGTCACTGGTTCTCCCCTGGCACTAGTATATGCGAAGGAAATGCGGTCTTGACGGATTTCTGCGGGCAGTTCCTCGTACCGCAGCCAGTATGGGGTGAACGTCCGTGACTGAAAAATCACTAGCGGGATTTGCAGCGGCGTTCAGCAAGGACGCCAGTTTTGGTGCTACTGGTTGAGATTGAAAAGGGCTTTAACACGCGCCCAGCACTACGTACGGCCTTAACGGTTGTTGAGCCGCTATTTGGGACGAGGTACCATGACGGCTCCGCGTCATCGGCCGGATGTATCTGTATGCCATCTCCGCGGAAAAACTCCCGGTACCGTAGAGCGGGCAGCAACCGAACAGATGCGCCAGGTGTGAGAAAGCATATCGTGCCGTGCCGACGGCTGAAGAGCCTGACTGGAGGCATAAGCCGGACCGCGGTCCTTTTCCGCCGGACATTTTGAATCTCAGGAATACGGCGCCGGCAGGCCGTGTGCTTTTCGAAACGCCCGCATCTGCCACTGTTGGTGCGTCTCCAGTACAATATCGCTGCGAGGCTGCGCCGTACACAGCAACACGAACCCCGCGTCGCGATCCTCTCTGAAATAAGAAGACGCGGCGGTCTGATCGAACTCCCCCTCCACGAGCCGGGCGGCGCACGTCAGGCACCGCCCTTGGTGACAGATGGCAGGTAATTGAATACCCGACCGCGCTGCAGCGTTCCAGATGAATTCATCCTCAGCGCAAAGGATTGAGGAACGGCCTTCCGGCGTGTTGAGAATTACGCGAAAGGCGCGGACTCCCATCGGGTCAACCGCGCCCGCGTAACGTATCGCCCTTAAGGGTTGTAGAAGCCACGGTTCTTGCTGTATGGCGCCTCGCCTGGCTCTCCGCGGCGGAAGTGTCCCGAAGGCACAGATTTCCCGTCGCGTTCGTGGGCGAGCAACTCGATGAACCATGCTTCATGCTCGATCTCCTCATTCAGGATACGCGCCGCCAGATCGTATGTTCGGGGGTCCTTTCCAAACGTCATATCGCATACTGCACTCCAGCTTCGTATCGCGCAACGTTCTGATTCGAGGAGCAACGTTAAAATGTTGACCGCTGTGGGCGGATTCGGTAACTTTGCGGCCACGCAACCCGCCTGGTCGTGGAATGCCTTAAGATCGTTCGGCAGGCTGCCGCCCAGCTCGTAAATCCGCGGCACGATCAGCTCCCAGTGTGCGCGATCTTCGAGCCTGGCGTCCTCGCAGATCTCCTTATAATCTTCGTGACCCGCCAGGTTCATCCTTAGGATCGTGTAGTAGTAGTAGGTACTCGCAAACTCTGCGGCGGCATTCGCCACGAGCATTTTGATCAGCTTGTCGACGTCCACGCCACGCGCGCGGATCACCTCCACGCCCACGCGCCGAGTGACGTCTCCGGGTTGGACTACATCCGGTTCGGCCATAGAGTTTTTCCTCCTTGCTTCTACAATAAGGGTGAGCCGTCCATAGGTAAAATATATTGTGCCTATGAACCCGATAGGGTGTGACACTGGCGTTTGGTGGTAGGCGATGGAAATCCATCAGTTGCGATATTTGTGCGCGATTGCACGTCATGGGACGTTCACGCGCGCGGCCCTGGCGGAAGGCATTGCACAGCCTTCTCTCTCTCAACAGATCCAAAAGCTCGAAAGTGAACTCGGGGCCAGATTATTCGACCGCCTGCCGAAGCGAGCAAAGCTTACCTCCTTCGGTAGCGCCTTTCTGCCGAAGGCAAAACAGATCCTGCGCGAACTGGGAGAAGCAAAGACCGAGATCCTGGAAATGACCGGAAGGGAAAACGGCGAATTGACGGTCGGCGCAATTCCAACCATTGCTCCCTATCTGCTCCCTCGCTTGCTCGCCGGTTTCTCGCAGCAGCACGGAACTATTACGATCAAGATCGTGGAGGACATCACCAGAGTTTTGCTGAGCGGTCTGGACGAGGGAACGATCGATGTTGCCATTGTTGCGCTGCCTGTTGCGGGGGAAAAGTTCCGTTCAGTGGAGCTCTTTCGAGAATCGATGTACATCGTCCTGCCCGCAAACCATCTATTTGCGGCGCGGAAGGCAATTAAGCTGGACGAACTCAAGGACGAGCCGTTCCTTCTGCTGAAAGAAGGACACTGCTTTCGCGACAGCGTGATCGCTGCATGCCGGAAGTCCAGGTTGAAGCCGAACGTCGTATTTGAGAGCGGACAATTCGCGACGATTCTGGCAATGGTGTCAGCAGGTATGGGCATATCTGCCGTGCCAGAGATGGCCGTGCAAACGGTCGAAGGCTGCCGTTATGTGCCGGTCCAAGGCGAGGGGTTCAGCCGGAGGATCGGGGCCGTAATGATGCGGCAGCACTTTGAGACACGCGCCCAGGAAGCGTTCTTGCAGCACCTCTCCCGTACCTACTCGACGGCGCGCCGTTCCTCGGTAACCGCATGATGTTTCAGGCACGGAACCATCGAAATCGATGCGTGCATTGCACCGATTTGGTTCGGAAAGTTGGAGGGCCGTGGTCAATCCAGGTTTTTGTCTTGCATGTGAACACGGCCATCTTCGTCCTACTCCTGCGGCGACGGATAGTGCCTAGTCCCTTGGTTCGCGTTCAATTGCCCGAGGCCTACGCTCCGGGACTTCACGATCAGATCCCTTCCTTTCGGATAATGCCTCGAGAGACCCGCAGGTCGCCGCATCAAAACGTCCGTTGACCTAGGAATGCTCTGGCGACCGACGGATATCCGCCACCGAAAACCCGATCACAAAAATCTGCCGCCTCTATCTCTCGTGTGTTCAATAGTTTAACGGTCCTACCGAGCGCAACTGCCCTCCTTGCGCTTTAGCCTCTAGTCGCAGGAAGAGATCTTATTCTTCCGGGCGAAGACGAGGAGAAGACATGGACCAAGATTATCCGTTACCGATTCCGCCAATCTGGCTGTAGTTTCTGTTGATGCTGATCGAGGTGCGAACGAGTCGCACCCGTATGAAAGTCGAAAAGAGTCCCCAATCCGGGGAGATTCCTCAGCCTTGAGGAAATATTTTTGTGGCCGGGAAGCTGCTTGCGCTGCGGCTTCCCGGAATCACAAAGTTCTTGACCGGCTGGGGTTTGGTACTATGCCCTGGAGATCAGTTCGTAGAACAATCTCAGTCCGATGCACGCCGTTGCATCTTCAATTTTCATATTCCACCCGATAGTTCCGCAATGAAGTTTGTTTGGCTCATTCCGATGCTGGCCGTGTCCGTTGCCACTCGCGGCGACCGGGGCGGACTGGCTCAACTCGCAGTTGCCGACGTTGAATTGGAACAGATCAAGAAGCTGGCCAATCAGATTTTCCAAAAGGCCGACTACCCTGCCGCCGAGCACGTATATCAGCAAGGCCTGGAGCGTGCCACCGCGAAGCGAAACCGCCGAGCCGTCGGCCGATTTCTGACTGGAATCGGAAACTGCGCTCTGATGTCGATGGACTACCGCACGGCTCTCGACAATTATGTGAAGTCTCAGACGATCGCAACCGCGGAGCACGATTCGGAGCTATTGGGGATCGTGGCCAGCAACTTGTTCAACGTTTACGGCAGGACGGGGCAGTCCGAGGCCGCGCGCGCGTCGGCGGAGGAAGCGGTGCGCCTGGCAAGGACGGATGCCTCTTCCGCGCAACGTTATTTTTTTCTGCTTAACGCGGCAAAAGCAGAGAGCCAAACCGGTTATCCCGCGCGCGCCGTTGTTCTCTTTAGAGATGGCATCGAAGCGGCTGAAATGGCCGGTGATTGGAACATCGCAGCCGAAGGCCTTAGCGGGCTCGGATACCATTTTCTGCTCCAGGGCGATGCGGCATCCGCCGATAGGGCTCATTTACGGGCGTTTTACATTCGGAAAACCCTGGCTCCGCGCGGCCTGGCAGGATCGTACCTGGCGCTGGCTACTGTGCGTTTGGCGCAAGGCGATCCCGAGGCTGCAATCCACTTGTTGAACGTGGAATTCGAAATGGCGGCAAAGAAGCCGGTGGGTTTGCCGGTGTTCTTTTCGTCCCATCAAAGAGCGCGGGCTTACGCCGCTCAGGGAAATCTGAAGGAGGCGATCAGCGATTACGAAACAACTATCGAGATGGCCCGGGACTGGCGCGCGGATGTCCCGTCAGCCGATGCGACCGCAACGGGTTCCGAGATCGAGTTGCAGCAGATCTATGAAGGCTACATTGCCACGGGAATGAGATTGTATGAACGGACTCATGATCGAGATTTGGCCTTCCGCCTCTTTTTGGCTGCTGAAGAAAACAGATCGCTCAGTTTCCGCGAACGCCTGCAGGCCCGCCACAATCTGCCACCGGCGTACTGGCAGGCTCTCGCCACGCTTCGAAAAGCTGAAGGGGCGGCGTTCCGAAATGAAACGCCGCAGGGTCGAGCAGCGGTCGATCAGCTTCGGCTACGATTGACCGAAATTGAGGCGACCCATGGTTTCAACGAGTTACAACTAACCAAAAAGTCCTGGTACTACTCCGCAAAAAATTCTCATAGGAAAAATGAGAGGAATCGGTCAGTTTTCTCACTATCGGCTTATAGGAGTTCGATTGAACCGACGGAAGCGCTGCTCAGCTTCCATTTAGGCGAAAGGGAATCTTACCTGTGGGCGTTTACACACGAAAACTTCCAAGTCGTCCCGCTCACCAGCCGCGCTCACCTGGCCGGCATGGTTCAAGAGTTTCGGGAATCTGTCCGCAATGGATCGAGCGCGGATGCGAGTTCACAGGGCGCAAGTCTTTACGCCAGCTTGTTCGGCGGGCTCGACCCGCAAGTCGCCGCCAAGCGGCAGTGGATTCTAGTAATAGAGGATACACTTTTCGAACTGCCCTTCGCTGCGCTGGTTACGGGCAAGAACAGCGATTATCCGCGGTATCTGATGGAGCGCAACGCGTTGCGTGTGCTGCCTTCGGCCGAATTCCTCACAGTCTCTCAAGGCGGCCGGTTACCACCCTTACCTCAGGGGAAATTTGTCGGTATCAGCGACCCGATTTTCAATACTGCCGATTCGCGTTGGGACGGAAAGCGGCCCTCGCGGTGGTCGCTCTTCTGGAAAACGCAGGCTGGATCGCCAGCCGATTTGCCGCGTCTGCCGGGCACATGGAACGAGATTCAAGCCAGCGCGCGCGCGTGGTCCTCGGCTCAGCCGGCTCTGCTACTAGAAGGAAAGCAAACGCGGCGGGAGTATCTCACACGAATTTTGGAATCCCGGCCGGCTGTCATCCATTTCGCCACTCACGTGGTTCAGCCGCAGGAGAAAGACCAGAGTATGATTGCCATCGGTCTCGATCGGGAAGGCGAGGCGGATTATCTGACGACATCGGAGATTTCCGCGTCGCGGTACGAGACCGGGCTGGTTGTTCTCAGCGGTTGCGGCTCGGGCCTTGGAAAAGCGCTGCCCGGCGCGGGCCTGTTCGGCCTTACACGTGCGTGGCTTCTAGCGGGTGCACGTACCGTGGCCGCCACCGAATGGCCGATCGCGGACGATGCGGGTTCACTGATGCAAGCGTTTTATTCTCATTACGGTCCAGGCGTGTCCGGATGGACCTCGGCGGCGGCCGCAGAAGCTCTGCAGGCCGGGCAGATGGATATGTTGCGCGCCGGAGGATGGCGCGCGAAGCCCGCATATTGGGCCGCATTTTTTTTGACCGGGCGCGATTGACTATGTAGTCGGGATTTGCAAACGGGAACTGTTTCGTATATGTTGTCTCTCGATCTTCCAATGCCTGAGTATCTCGAGCCCGTGAACATCCCGGACGACGAACCTTCTTCGGTGAACGAGCCGGCTGTCTACGAAGATTGGTCGCCGCTGGTGGAGAAAATTCAAGCGGGCGATCCGGAAGGCATGGCCGAGCTTTACCGCGTGTTTTCGCGGGGAATTCGCTTTTATCTCTGCCGGCAGCTCGGCGCTCAGGAACTGGATGATAAGGTTCATGACACCTTTCTGATCGTTGTTCAGGCGATTCAACGCGGAGAATTACGTGAACCCGCGCGCCTGATGGGTTTTGTTCGTACTATTGTTCGCCGTCAGGTTGCGTCGTATATTGAGGCTGCAGTCCAGACACGCAGGGATGTGATGGAAATCGAATCGGGCGTCAGCGTGGTCGACGCCAAGCGAAATCCCGAAGAGAAGGTGATCGGGAAGCAGGAAGTCGCCCTGATGGTCGAAATCCTAAAGAACATGCCGGAGCGGGATCGGGACATTCTGACCCGTTTCTATCTGCATGAGCAGTCCCAAGAGCAGATCTGCGAGGGTATGTGCCTGACAGACACGCAATTCCGCCTTTTGAAGTCACGGGCGAAGGCCAAGTTCGGAGAGATGGGAAGGAAACAGCTCAAGAAAAAGACATTCGCCGCATTTTTTGTGAGAACAATTGCGGGCTCGAACCACTAGTATTAGCGAAAGGAAAAATAATTGGTACTTCGTTAAGCTGAGTCCCAAGGAAGAGGAAGAATGAATCCCTCGTCACCAATGCATCCGCCTGAGGAAACCATCGAACGCTACGTTCGAGGTAAGTTATCGAACACCGAACTTGACGCGTTTGAAGAGCACCTGCTCACTTGTATTCCATGCCAAAGCTGTGCCGAAGAGCTGGACACTTTCGTTCGAACAATGAAAGAAGCGGCGCAGGAGTTGGAACATCAGCCACCGCTACGGCGGGACTGGTTACGGTCCATGCAGATTAGCGGCCCCCGCGTCGCATGGACCGCGGCTTTTGTAGCGGCGGCAGTGCTGGTCGTTTTTGTCCCGGCCCGAAACCCGGGATCGCAGGCTGTCTCGTTGGTAGTAACCCGTGGCGCGGAATCGGCCGTCCATGCGAAGGCCAGAGTTCCGATTATGCTGCAACTCGATCTCACGGGGCTGGCACCGTTGGCTGATCAGTATGTTGTCGAAGTCGTCGATTCTTCTGGTAACCAAGTGGGTACTTACGAAGCACCAGCCTCGGGAGACAAGCTGTCGGTGAAAATCCCGGAACGGCTCAGCGCGGGACAGTACTGGATCAGGTTGCGCTCCTCTCCGAAGAGCGATCTGCTCCGAGAATTTGGGTTGGCGATGGATTAGCGGTAAAAGGTAGACTCACGCCAGCCGCAAAGAAATAATCCTAGGCTGGATGGCCTCACGACAACTAGTTGCGTTCGGAATCGACTTCGATGATCTCAGCGTAGGGAGCGCCGTTTTCCTGTCTCACGACCAAGCGCCGGGCCGGGAGGTGGGAGACTTCCAGAGCTTTGAGAAACTCTTCCGACGCCGCTGGAAACTGGCGATGATCCGCTCCGTTCAGCAGAAACACTCCGCCCTTTTTGACTTCTTCTATTTCGGGCGGATGCGGTTCTCCGAAAATCTCTCGCGTGTGCAACCGGCCCTCGGTTAGAACAAAGAGATTGTTCTGCAGGCCCCAATCGAGAATCTTCACTTCCCGATCCGGATACTTTTCTTCCAGATAGCCGGCCAGCGTGTAGACGGAATCAGACCACAGGCCGACGCCGCCTGTCGTCGACAGGCCCTTGATTTCCAGGACGTGCCAGTAGAGCGCTGAGCCAGCGTAGAGCACCGCTAATGCTACGGACAGCCATCTTTTGTGAATCGTTCTCAACGCCAGCACGACAACTACAGCGGCCAACGGAAGAAGAACCACTAAGTGATGCTCCGATACGGCTAGCTTGGAAAAGAAAAGCGGGGCGCTCAGGAACACGAACGTAAGAGCGGCGGCGCGGTCCCATGATCGATTCCGCGCGGCGAGACACACTGCGCAACACGACAGAACTACTGCCAGGAAAAAGCACGGCTGCCAATCCGGCATGCCGGGGCCGGCCCAGATGGCACGATGTTCGCGGTCGGCCAGTAGCGTCTCGGAGAATAAAACAATGCGTGTGAAGAGCCGTTGGCGCAGCGGTTCGCTCGCTTGAAACATGCTCAACGCTTGCCACGTCCCGCCTCCGGAATGGATTTGATACGCGAGAAAGGGCGCTCCACCCACCGCGCCACCGGCTGCGAGGGCTCCCCAGTGCGAAACCGGCACCAACATTCGTCTCCGAAGCACGATCACTGCCGCACCGAACATCGCCGCCAGCAGCCACACGAAATTCGCGCGCGCCCATACACCCAGGCCCATCGCACATCCGAGCCAGAAGGCGGCCCGCGCGTTTCTCTTCAGTAAGTACCCGTCCAGCGCCAGACACAAGAGACCGAACGCGCCCATCCATATCGCGACCGCTCCGTTGTCGAAAATGGTCATGTTCAGATACGCCGGATTCATCGCGAGCACAATCGCAGCCATTGCACCCCGGGCTGCGCCCGCTTGACCGCTCACGAGTCTGGACAACCCCCAGATTCCCAGTGCGCCTAGCAGCATTGACATAACCCGAATGCACTCCGCACTCGCACCGAATAACGCAAAGAGCGGCAGGCACAAGTAATCTTTGATAGCTCCGGCATAGCGCACGGTCATCAGCGGGAAGCATCTGCCATGCACGCAATACCAAGTGTTTGGATCGTGCGGCAGATCGATCTCTTGCGGCGAGTGACGCATCTGTACCGAGCCTGAAACCAGCAGGGCCTCATCGTACTGCACGCCGGGATTCTGCACGATTAGCAAGACAGACAACAGGGTGTACAGGATTAGGGCCGCCGGCAGGATTTTTGTTTGAAGAGCCAACTAGATGATCGTAGCTCGTATACTGGCCCCATGACGTCCACCTTGGCGACCGGTCCGCAACGAATCGCCGTCGCGACGGTGCAAAGCGTTCATCCGAGGCTATGGGGCCACAGTGAGACGGTCGATCTGGCGTTCGTTCCGGAGGGTGCGAAAGAACGCGTGCTCGCGGTTGATGAAATCGATATCGCGAGCGTTCCCGGGCTGGCAAAGGGCAGCCTGGTGAAGGTCGTCTACCCGGTCGCCAATCCGAGGCTCGCGCTCATTACCGGCGCGAGTCATCGTTTTCGATGGAGAGATCCGTTGGAAGGATGGGGGCCGATGGTCTTGTTCCTGGCGGTGTCGCTTTTGATCGTAACGTTGGTTCGTTTTGTTAGAAGACGCGGCGGGAGAGCCGCTGCACATTGAACTTCGCCGTGTCGGCGACTGCCATTACGGCCATCACTCCGGCTTGAACCGGATCGGTGACTACCAGATCGGCCGCACCGGGGACGCTTCCGGCCATGTTCAGGCTGATTACCAGGAGCCCGCGTTCTCGCACTTCGCGCACGGCTTCTTCAATCTCGCCTCCCATTAGGGACCCCGCCAGCACGATTGCTTTGGCTCGCGGGAGGTTTGCCACTGCCCTCACGGCTTCGGCTAGTGGTTGTTCGCCTACCAGCGGAATGGTGTCTACGGAGATGTGTTCGCCTCGAATGTTGTGACGGTCGGCTTCGGAGATTGCGCCGATCGCGACCTGCCCTACCTGCGCTCCGCCTCCGATGATGATGATGCGCTTGCCGTAGATTTGATGGTGGCTTTTGAGGATCTTTACGTCGCGAACTACCGGCAGCGCCTTCATGTCTTCTACTAGTTTTGTTGGGTCGAAGGGCATTTCCAGTTCGAAGTAGATGCGGGAGTCCGGTGGGCGGTTTTCTACTATGTCGACTGTTGCTATGTCGCCTCCGTGGCGTAGGATTACTCCTGTTAGGAGGTGGAGCATGCCGGGGCCGGATTGTACTTCGACGGCGATTCCTAGTCGTTCTGGCATTTTTCACGCAAAGGCGCAGAGCCGCAAAGAAAATCTCGATGGCTAATCTGCTTCATATTTTTTCAGCATCTCTTCCCATTTTCCTTGGGCTTTCAGGATGAACTCGATTACTTCTCGCACTGCTCCTTGGCCGCCGGGTGTTTTTGTGACCATGTGCGCGGCTCTTTTTACTTCTTCTCGCGCGTTTGCCGTGGCTATGGCGAACCCTACTCGACGCATCACCACGATATCGGTCAGGTCGTCGCCGATGTAGGCAACCTGCTCTTTCTGGACTCCTGCGTCGGCTAGGATCTCGTTCAGGATGGGAATCTTCTCGATGTGTCCCTGATATACGTAGTTGAACTTAGTCTGCTTTGCTCGCTCGTCGGTGGCCGGCGAAACTCGCCCGCTGATCAGTCCTTTTTTGATGCCGACCCAGGATAGCCATTGCAGCGCGATTCCGTCCTGAGAGTCGAAACCTTTAGTTTCCACCATCTTGCCGTCGGGTCCTGGAAGGTTGTAGAGCCTGCCGTCGGTCAACACGCCGTCTACATCCATCAGCAGCAGCTTGATGCCAACTGCGAGTTCATTCAAATTCAACTTGGTTGTTCTCCCTTACAATGAAGCTATCTGTGGTGGATCGCGTAGCCCGAACTATCTCTCGTTATAACATGTTCGCGTGCGGGCACCGTGTGGGTGTGGCAGTGTCCGGCGGTGCGGATTCCGTCTGCCTGTTGCATGTCTTGTGCGAGATTGCGCCCAGCCTGGCTCTCTCGCTGACGGTTCTTCATCTCAACCACCAATTGCGGGGAGCGGAATCGGACGAAGACGCCGCTTTCGTGGCCAGTCTAGCCGCATCGCTGGGGCTGCCGGCCATTATTGAAAGCGCCGATATCCTGTCCGCGGGCGGAAATCTGGAGGAGGCTGGGCGCGAGGCCCGCCGCGCATTCTATCGCAAACATGGCTTTGATCGCGTCGCCACCGGCCACACATTGGACGATCAAGCCGAGACGGTCCTCTACCGGCTGCTTCGCGGATCGGGTACGGCGGGTCTTTCGGGAATCCGTCCTGTTAGCAGTGATGGTCTGGTGCGGCCGCTCATCGAGTGTGAGCGAACGGAAATCGAGGCGTGGCTTCGCGAGCGCGATATCGCCTGGCGCGACGACCCGACCAATCGCGAAGTCAAATTTATGCGCAATCGGATCCGGCACGAACTTTTACCCTACCTGGTCCGCGAATTTAACCCGGCGCTGCCGCACACTCTCGCCCAAATGGCTGTAACCGCCCAGGATGAGGAAGAGTACTGGCTGGGCGAAATCAACGAACTGGCCGCCCGGCTGCTGACCCTGCGTCCCCCCGCCGTTCTCGTGCAGACCACCAGTCTGCTGGCTCTCCCCAGGGCTGTCAGCCGGCGTCTTCTGCGGCATGCTATTCAACGGGCGAAAGGCGATTTGCGAAGCGTGGATTCATCCCATATTGAGGCACTGCTCAGGCTGGCGGCGGGTGGAGAAGGCCACGGACGGATGCAGGCGCCGGGGCTGGATATATTCAGGTCGTTCGACTGGCTACGAATTGCGCCGCCGCGCATCGGCGTCCGGGAAGATCACGATTATGTGATCCCACTAACAATTCCGGGATCGGCGGCTATCCCTGAAGGCCGGTCGACCGTCTATCTAGAAGTCAAGCCAGCGGAAACGGGATATACTAGGGATGGCGGTTCGCTGGATGGCGGCCGCCTGGCGGACCCGGTGGAGTTGCGAAATTGGCATCCAGGGGATCAGATTATGCGCCGGGCTGGGTCCAGCGAGAAGATCAAGGCGCTATTTCAAGAAAATCGCGTTCCGATCTGGGAGCGCCAGGGCTGGCCAGTGATCACCAGCCGGGGCAGGATCGTGTGGACCAGGCGGTTCGGCGTGGATGCCGAGTTCGCTGCCACGGCGGAGAGTCAAACCGTGGTCCGGGTGTTGGAGAGCGCGAATTTTGCCGATGATTGAATCAAAGACGGTGTGGTCCGCGTCTTTAGTTACAGCAGGGGTTTCTATTTGGCCTCTTGCCATGTCAGGGAGATGGAATGAATTCTAACGTAAAAACGGCGGTACTCTGGGTCGTTCTGATCTGTGTCGCTGTGCTTTTGTATGTAGTCGTGAAGTCTGGCCGCACCACTGCCGACCAGCAGGTGACCTTCACCGAATTCATGAACTATGTGGATCAGAACCGAGTGAAGCAAGTTGCCATCAGCGGCACGGACATTCACGGAACCCTGGCGGACCAGACCAAGTTCCATGCCACCGCTCCGGTGAACTACACCGAGTATTACAAGACGCTTCGCGATAAGGGCGTGAATCTGGAGTTCCATGAGGCGAGCAGCGGGAATTGGATTTCTATCCTGATCAATGCGATCCCGTTCGTACTGCTGCTGGCGTTCTGGATTTTCATGATGCGCCAGATGCAGAGTGGAGGCAACAAGGCTCTAAGCTTTGGCAAGAGCCGCGCCCGCCTGCATTCGTCGCAGCAAAAGAAAGTGACATTTAAAGATGTGGCCGGTGTGGAAGAGGCGAAGGAAGAGCTGCAGGAAATTATTGAATTCCTGCGCGAGCCGCAGAAGTTCCAGAAACTGGGCGGCCGTATTCCTAAGGGCGTATTGCTGATCGGGCCTCCCGGTACCGGCAAGACTCTGCTGGCCCGCGCGATTGCCGGTGAAGCGAACACTCCGTTTTTCTCCATCTCCGGTTCAGACTTCGTCGAGATGTTTGTAGGTGTTGGCGCGAGCCGCGTTCGCGATCTGTTTGAGCAAGGCAAGAAGAATGCGCCTTGCATCATCTTCATTGACGAAATCGACGCTGTGGGCCGCCATCGCGGCGCAGGTTTGGGCGGTGGTCACGACGAACGTGAGCAGACGCTGAACCAGCTCCTGGTGGAAATGGATGGTTTTGAATCGAACGAAGGTGTGATCCTGGTTGCGGCGACAAACCGCCCGGATGTGCTTGATCCGGCGCTTCTCCGCCCCGGCCGCTTCGATCGCCGTGTTGTGGTGGGACGCCCCGATGTTAAGGGCCGCGAGATGATTCTCCGCGTCCACACCAAGAAGACTCCGCTTTCCGACGATGTGGACCTGGCGATTATCGCCCGCGGTACGCCGGGATTTGCCGGCGCCGATCTGGCGAATCTGGTGAACGAAGCGGCGCTGGTGGCTGCACGTCAGAATCGCAAAGTAGTGACGCAGTTCGATTTCGAGCTGGCGAAAGATAAGGTTCTGATGGGCGTGGAGCGCAAGTCTCTCATCATCAGCGACGAAGAGAAGAAGAATACGGCATACCATGAGGCCGGACACGCGCTGATCGCGATGATTGCTCCTCATGCCGATCCGCTGCATAAGGTCACGATTATCCCGCGCGGCATGGCGCTGGGTCTTACCATGCAGCTTCCTATCGATGACAAGCATTCGTATTCCAAGGAGTATCTGGAAACGCAGCTCACCATCCTGATGGGCGGCCGAATCGCAGAAGAGCTTTTCATGAATCACTTGACGACCGGCGCTGGTAACGACATTGAACGCGCTACCGAGATGGCTCGCAAGATGGTCTGCGAATGGGGCATGAGCGAACTCGGACCGATGAGTTTTGGCAAGAAGGAAGAGCAGATTTTTCTCGGGCGCGAAATCGCACAGCATCGCGATTACAGCGAGACTACGGCGATCAAGATCGACGAGCAAGTGCGCAAGTTGATTGATGCCGGTTATGCTCATGCGAAAGAGATCATCCAGGACCGTTCGGAGGCGCTAGTGCGCATCGCCGTAGCGCTGCTGGAACGGGAAGTGCTCGATGGGGCTGAGGTGAAGATCCTCATCGAGGGCGGGACATTGAAACCTTTGGAGACTCCGAAGAATTCGGAAGGGCCAAAGCCGCAGCAGGCGCTGCGTCCGGAAGGCGGCATGCGGATCCCGGGTCTCTCGGAAGGACAACCACCCCTTCCCGCGTGATCCCGCAGTTTCCGGTTTATTTGTTCGATGTAGACGGCACCCTGGTGGACTCCGCGGCTGATATTTGCGGAGCCATCAGGGCCGTTTTGTCTGGTACGACGCGGCCGGACGTTGACGATGCTTTTCTCCGGCGTTACATCGGCTTCCATTTGAACGATTTGTTCGGCGACCTGTTCCCGGAAAAATCCGCGGTGGAGATCGAACGGCTGGTCGTCGAATACAGACGGGTTTATCCTCTCCGAAATCATTGTTCGACGACGCGATATGCGGGTGTGAGGGAAGCGCTATCGGCTCTCGGCGGCCGCAAATCGACGGCCACCACGAAAGGCTCGCCGATGACGCGCATTGTCCTGGAGAAGTTCGATCTGCTCCCCTATTTCGACCATGTCCAAGGCACCGACGGATTCCCCTACAAACCCGAACCCGATGTTATCCTGGCATCCCTCAAAGTGTTTGGCGCCCGGCCGGAGGATTGTTTGATGGTGGGCGATGCGGCTCCGGATATGGACGCGGGACGGCGGGCAGGTGTGAAGATCTGCGGCGTCCGGTACGGCTACGGCAACATTGTTGAGATGGAGAAGTTCAAACCCGATTTTTGGATTTCCGATTTGCGAGAATTGGTTCATCCCCAATGGAGAAACGCGTCAGCCTCACACGAGTGAAACCGGAGCATCGGGAGAAGTATATCGACGCTCATCGAAACGTTCCACCTGAAGTCCTGCGCCGCTATCGCGACGCCGGAATGAAGCACTGCTCGGTACACCTGCTGGGCGATCAGCTTGTGTTGGTCACTGAGGTTGAGGATCAAGCCGCCTTTGATCGCGCCATGAAAGACGACCCCGTTGACCGCCTTTGGCAGGATCAGGTTGGCCCTATGAAAGACGATTCGGACTGGCAAAGGATGGAATGCGTGTTCACCGTGGATTTTGGCCAGGAATGAACACGCATGCACACGGATAAAAACTTAGAATTCGAAGCGGGCTACTATTTGGCCCGTTCTTGGCGATGGTATCGTACCGGTTACGCTGTTTGATGAGACTGCTGTGTAATTGAGGTAGCCGAAGCCTCCTGTTAGCAATCCGTTGGAGCGTGTGGGCGGGTTTGAGGGGCTTCCTGTGCTTGGATCCGATACCGATTCCAGGCGGTTGAATGGGTTGAAGAACTCCGCTCGGATGCTCATGGTCATGCGCTCGCGGATCATGAATCGCTTTCCGAGGCTTAACGATTCCACGGGGCGGCGTTGGCCTCGGAAATCGTTGTAATAGACTGCTCCGCTACCGTAGACGCCGGCGGGTTGATCGGTCCACGCTGCGGGGTTCAGAACCGT
The DNA here is from genome assembly GCA_963813145.1 of Bryobacterales bacterium. GTDB lineage: Bacteria > Acidobacteriota > Terriglobia > Bryobacterales > Bryobacteraceae > Palsa-187. The sequence goes on along the minus strand of CAWEXX010000003.1, from coordinate 1,027,959 downwards.
TTGTTGTGTTGGATCGATGCAGTTGCAGTTCAGGTTCTGTGTGAAGAGCGGCTGGCCCGGCACCCGGAATTGACGTGTGGCTTGGCCTGGCAGATATGTGCCGAGGCTGTTGTTCGATGTGGGGGCCTGTAGGAGCGCTCCGCTGGCGTACTGGTTGATGGCTCCAATGGTCCAGCCTGCCAATAGTGTTTTGGTCAGCGTGTTCTTTGCGAGGAAGCCGGAAACAGGGACAGTGTAATTCACGCTGATGCTCAAAATTTGCGGGATGCTGTTGGGCGAGAGACTCTTGAATGTTCCGCGATTGAAGATATTGCCGTTGCCGGAGAAGGTGTCGAGGGTCTTGGCGAAGGCGTAACTCCCGGTGGCGGTGAGTCCGTGCGAGAAGCGCTTGTTGATTTTGGCCTGGAAGGCGTCGTACCAGGAATCTCCAAGGGGCGCCCATAGAGAACCGATACTTCCGTATTGCGGGTAAGGCCGGAGGCTTTGAATCACTGTGCCGGTATCCGGAAAGTTCGCGTACGGTTTGGTGAATCCGGCTGCTACAGCGACCGGCGATGTGATGGCTGAAGTCAGCAGAGTTCGCGTGTTCGCATTTGTGATGTCCAAGCCTAGTTTCTGATAGACCGCCGGGTTGATTCCGTTGTAACTGATCAGGCCGCTTCCCGACTGCAACCAGACACTGTGGTTGCCGACGTAAGAGGCTTCGACTACGAGGTCGCGGCCAACTTCACGCTGCAGCGAAATATTCCATTGGTTGACTCGTGGGGGACGGCAGGCATTTTGATCGACCGCGGCCGGCGCGTTCTGGACGGCGGCTCCCGGATTCACCAGCAGCCCAGGATTGTAACTCGCTCCATTGAGGGCCGCCTGGCTGTACACCAGGGGCTGTGATATCACGCCGGCTGGGACGCCGTTTCCAGGTGCGGTGAAGTTGATTGTGTTGAAGCCCATGCCTTGGCTGTTTCCACCGCCGATGTAGTTGAAGATTGCTACCTGGCCGTAGCTTAGACCCCAGCCGGCGCGAATCACTGTCTTCCCGTTGAGCTGGTAAGCGGCGCCAATGCGCGGCGCGATCGCGTAGGGATACGTGGGGACGAGGTGGCAATCGCAGCGGCCGGCACCGGGTCCTTCGTAGACAACGCCGCCGAGCAGGCCATTGGCGTTGGGATTGGCAACTGTCGAACTGAAGCCGCTGGTGCGATCCCACTCCTCTCTCATCGGGGTCTGTAGATCGTAACGCATTCCGTAATCGATGGTCAGCTTCCGGCTGACTTTCCAGGTGTCTTGGAGAAAGAAGCCCCACGAAGAGCGCCGATATTGCGGGGCTACGGTATTCCCGATCGATGCGCCGTCGTAAGCGCCGAGGAGGAAGCTGGCCCACGGATAACCAATGCCTGTTCCGCTGGGGAGCGTCTGGCCGTAAAGCGGCTGCGCCGTTTCGCTGGCGCTAAATGTGTAGGACGGGCTCAAGCCGATGTAGCTGAGATTTGTGAAACTGTCGATCTTCCATTCGCCGCCGGTCTTGTACGTGTGATTGCCTCGAATCCAGGTGAGTTGGGCTACGCCGGTGGGTTTGACATCGACGTAAAGACCGCGATTGCCCGGTCCGACGGGAAAAGTCAGGCCGCCATACACATTGCTGCCGAGGCTTCCCGCGGCTCCGGATGGGACAGGGAATCGGGGAAAGCCGCTGCCCGGCGCGCCCACGATTCCGAGCGTCGCGTTGTCGAAACCGGAGCTACCCTCGGGCACGGTGTCCGGATTGTGATAGTGCTGGATGCCGGCGCCCAAGTGCAGCAGCAATGTCGGCGACAAGGTCTGATCGTAATTCAGCCGGAAGGTTTGGCTGCGAATAATCTGGAGGCGCACCTGCGAGATGGGTTCCGGGAATCCGTCGATTCCGTTGGATTTGTCTGTGTTCTCCCACGAATAGTAGCCTGTGAGCTTGATCTTTTCGCCGAAGTTGTGATCGACCTTGATGGTGGGGATGAGCTGCAGTTTGTAGAAGGAGCCGCTGGCGCTGAAGTTATTTACCAGTGTGTCGGCAATGTTGGGCTTCGGGAAGTAGCCCATGATCTTCGCGGCTACCGGATCGATCCGATTTGCCGGAATAATATTTCCTGGGAAGACGTTGAGCACTCGCCTTCCGCTCGAATCGATGGTGGCCGTCGCTGGATCGTAAATGGCATTCTGGAGAATCGCGCGGCCTGCGAAGTCGGTTCCCAGGTTGCGTCCGAGAATGGCGCTCAGGTCGCCGTTCCTGAACGCCGTATCGGGTACCGTGGTGATTCCATCGTAGAGATTTTCGCGGTCTCTGTATTTTTCCCAGTTGAAGAAGAAGAAGGTCTTGTTCTTGCCGTTGTAGAGTTTGGGAATCCAGACGGGCCCACCAACGGAGAACCCGCCATCGCTTAGATGTTTCACGATCGGGATATGGCCGCCGTTGCCGTTGTCGGTGAAGGGGAGACCGGCGTTGAAAGCGGTATTTTGCAGGTAGTCGTAAACGCTGCCGTGGAATTCGTTTGTGCCGCTCTTCGAGGTGAAGTTAAACAGACCGCTGCCAACTGTGCCGAATTCGGCGGCGAAATTCGAGGTCTGAAGAGTGAACTCCTGAATCGCCTCCACCGATGGCTGCGACTCGTCTGAGACGCGCGGGTCGAGAGAACTGCTGGACTCCTGGCCTTCGAATATGATCTTGAATCCGCCGTTGGATCCGTTCACCGTGATATTGTTCCAGCCGTTTATGGAGGCGCCGGGTGTGAGTTGCGCAAACGACAACGGGTTGCGGATGGCGCCCGCGCCGATTCCGAAGTTGATTGGCAGTTCGTTGATTTGTTTTCCGGTGACTGTGGTCGATTGTTCAGCGCTTTCCGTCTTTAGAAGCGATGCTTCCGCGGTGACTGTGACCTGTTCTCCGGTGTTGCCGATTTTCAGGACAACGTCGACACGCGTCGTGACGGCGACCTGCACTTCAATCCCGATCTGATCGTATTTGCTGAAGCCGCTTTGCTCCACCGAAAGTGTGTAGGTTCCTACCGATAAGCCGGGGACCGTGTAGTTACCAGTGCCGGTGGTAACGGTCTCCGCGCGGGTTCCGGTTTGGGTATTGGTCAGTGTAATTTTCGCGCCGGGGATTAGCGCACCGGAAGCATCGGAGACGGTTCCGGTGATGGTCCCGCGATCGCTTTGCGCGAGGATCATTATCGACGAGGAAGTAAGTAATATGAGCAGACGGAGCAACTTAGTCACACTTGTCTCCTTGGACAAACATAAGATTTCAGATTAGGAGTTTATATCTTTCGGACAGTGAAAGTCAACGGCTTGGGCCACGAATTACATGAATTAACGCGAATATGATTAGCGCCGCAAGTGTTCTCCGAAGAATTTCTCCGCGCGGCTCTTGGCGTCTTCCGTGGCGCTTTGGTTCGCTGGATTTGACTGTTTCTTCTTGCCGGGATCGTCGAAGTTGTGTTCGGCTCCCGGATAGACGATCAATTCCAGTTTGCTGCCGGCGGCGCTGGCACGCTTCGCAAAGTCTTCACAGCGCTTGGGCGAGACTTCTTCGTCGGCCGAAGCGATCATCATAAGCAGAGGTGCGTAGGAGTGGTAGTGTCCTTTCACTGCATCCATGCCGCAGCCGGGATACTCGGCCAGTGCGGCGCGGAAGCCTGATTCGGGCGTGGGCTGTTGGATTCCTGGAGCTTGGTCGCTCATGGTGACTAGAACAGTCATTCCGCCGTTCGACCATCCTTGCACTCCGATCCGGTCTGCGATGATGTCGCGGCGCGCGCGGAGATATCGCAATGCTCCGTAGGCGTCGAGAGGACGCACCGTTTGCTCGCTGACCGCGGCTGGACGGTTTTCGTAGCTCCCCTGCTGGAATCCGCCGGGAAAGCCGCGCGGACCGAAGCTATCCACCAGCAGAGCGATGTAGCCGCGCTCGGCCCAGAACGCGCCCCACTCCTTGTGACGCTTCGAGAGAGTGGCGGCTGTATAGACGCCCTTGGCCAAAGAGGAATAGGGGCCCGCGCGCCCGTGCAGCATGACCACCGCGGAGTGCGGACCGTTTCCGGATGGTTCAAAGAGATAGCCGACCAGCTTCGTCTCGTGGTCCTCACTTTGGAAGTGAACGGTTTTTACTTCTGCCGCCGCGCAGTACGAGGTGAGTGCCAGGAGCAAAGAGAGAATTCGCATACTCATGCGATTCTACAACTCTGCCCACTGCCGTAATAAGTTGTGATAGACGCCGGTGAACTGCACGAGAGACGGATCATTGGGATTGCCGGCATTCAGTTTCTGAATCGCTGTATCCAGATCGAACAGAATAGTTCGTTGGCCGTCGTCTCGAATCATGCTTTGAATCCAGAAGAACGATGCGATGCGTGCTCCGCGCGTGACCGGGTTCACGCGATGCAGGCTGGTGGACGGATACAAAATCATGTGCCCGGCCGGCAGTTTTACGCTGTGCAAACCATAGGTGTCTTCCACGACCAGATCGCCGCCGTCGTAGTCGCCGGGTTCTGTCAAAAACAATGTCGCCGAGAGATCGGTCCTGATCCGCTGACCTGTATCGGCGAGCGGCCGGATGGCAGTATCGACGTGCGTTCCGAACGCCTGACCGCCCTCATAACGGTTGAACATGGGCGGAAAGACTCGCAGCGGCAATGCGGCTGAGACGAACAGCGGACTTCTCCCGAGCGCCTGGAGGACCATTTCGCCGAGGCGGCGAGCCACCGGATGACCCTCGGGGAGTTGCATGTTTTCCTTTACTCTGGCGGATTGGTATCCGGCGGTTACCCGGCCATCCACCCAGTCCGCTTCGGCCAGGGCCTGGCGCGCCTGTGCGACCTGATCGAGCGTTAGTACTTCTGGTATTGGCAATAACATGGAATCCTGACGCTCAAAACTTGAACTTGATGCTGACTGTCGCCGAACGGCCTGAACCCAGCACGATGTGTCCGGGGTGGAGTTGATCGTAATAGTATCTGTCGGTCAGGTTGTAGACGTTGGCCTGAACACTGACGTGCTCATTAATTGAACGGCTGGCCATGGCGTTGAAGACCCAGTATCCAGGGACCTGCTTCACCAGGCCGGTGATGGGATCGAGCGGCACTGTCGAACTTGCGGTGCGGCTCGAGACGAAGTTACTACCGGCTCCGATTTCAATTCGTTTTGGAAGATGATACTCCGTCCAGATATTGAAGGTGTTGGCTGGGACGTTGGCTAGCCGGGCTCCTATTGCCGCAGGGTAGTATTTCGAGCTCACTAATTTGCTGTCGAGGTAAGCATAGCTGGACAGCAGTTCCCAACGCCGCGTGAGATGTCCTCTCGCCTCGACCTGCACGCCTCTCACCCGCTGCGTTCCTGCCAGCACGTTCAGCAATGCATTGTTGGGATCGGGTTCTCTGGCGTTGGTTTTCTCCGTGTCGAAGAGCGCACTTCGAAGCGAAAGCCTTCCGCCGTTGAGATCCCATTTGGTTCCCGCTTCATACGTCCGGTTTTTTTCAGGGGGGAGATTCGCGGTGGCGGCGCTTAGAGACAGCGATTCGGCGGACGGGTTGAACGATGTGCCGGCATCGACATAAAACGTGCCGATTGGAACGGGCTTGTAAACGATCGCCGCGCGCCAGGTGGGCATGTTGTCGACACGCGAAAACGCGGACGCCGGGGCGACGTACTGATGGTAATCGGTGTCAAAACGGTCCCATCGGAAGCCGCCGGATACGATCCATTTCCGGCCGAGTTCGATGGAATCGAGAGCGTATGCCGACACGCTGAGCGAGGTTGTGGTCACTTGCGACGAGGGTGCTGCGATTCCAGTGAAAATCTGAGTGGTATCGGGGTTCAGGAGGCTTGTCGTTGGTACGTTTGTGTATTTCGGACGCGTGGGGTCCGATGTTTCCCGGCTGCCTTCGACGCCGGTCACCAGTGTGTGTTTCAGGTGGGCGGTCTCGAATCGGATGGTCACGTCTAATTGGTCGTCCAGGTATGTTTCGACGCTGTTGGACGCGAGTTGATTGCGATTGATGGTGAGCTGGCTGAGCGGCGTGGATAGCGAAGGATTCAGCACCTGCGGCTCGGTGATCTGAACGTGGCGGACATAATTCGCGTACCTTGTTTGATTGCGAATCGAGACTTTACGTTTACGTCGTGCTCGAGCCTGGCGGTTCCGATGTCGTCGTAGGTGCGGAGAAAATTGCCGTCTTTGAAACCGTAGTAGTTGTTGCGATTGACTGGCGCCGGACCGTTGAACAGCCAGGGGATGCCGTAGTCGGGAATGTCGCTTCCGGTTTGATGGAAGTAGGACAACGTCAGGCGGGTAGGCGTGCCGAGCCCGAACATGAGCGACGGGGCAACTCCGAAGCGGCGGTTCTCCGCTATGTCGCGGCCCGCGATGTTGTTTTCATTTCCCATCAGGTTCACGCGGAAAGCGGTGTGCTCGCCGAGTTGCGGCAAAGGGGCGTTGATGTCGAGCTGCTACGCGGCGCGTGGCGTCCGCTGCCGAAATCGACGTCGCCGCGAATGAAGCGCTGGAGTTGGGGCGACTTGGTTGCCTGATTGACCACGCCGCCAGTGGATCCACGGCCGAATGTGACCGACGAGGGGCCCTGCAGCACTTCCACCTCTTCGGTATTGAACGGATCGCGATAGTAGCTGCCGAAGTCGCGCATGCCATCGATGAACAGGTCGTTCCGCGCGCTGAAGCCTCGAACCGTCAGGTTGTCTCCCTGCGCACCGGCTTCTCCAGCGGCGATGCTGATGCCGGCGACGTTGCGTAGCGCATCACGCAGCGTGGTTGTGCCTTGCGCTTCCATCACCTGAGTGGAGACCACGGAGATCGACTGCGGCGTATCGCGGAGCGGCGCATTGTACTTTGGTATGGACGTGGCGAGGATATCAGCGTCGGCTGCGACTTCAACTGTTGTCGCAACCACCGCTAGCGCCAACGCGACGGTGTTGACTCCGGTGAAATGATAGTCGACGCCGGTTCCTTTCAACAGCACTCGCAGCGCTTGTTCGGTGGTGTACAGACCTGAGACTCCGGGGCATTCTAAACTTCGAATTCCTTCGTTTGGCGCCAGCACTTTGACGCCGGTGGAATTCTGGAAGCTGCTCAATACTTCGTCCAATGTTCCGGCGGGAATATCGAAACGGAGTACAGGAAGGGCTCCGTGATTCTGCGAGGGAGGGTGGGGCTGCGCGCCTTTACGGTCCTGCGCGTAGACTCCCGTCCTGGTGCCGATTGTCGAGTATGCAGCTAGCGTTCCTACTGCCACCCAGTATTTGGGACCGTGCTTGATTCTTATTCTCATAGGGACACTTCGGGCGGCTGGGTTCCGTATAATGAGGGGGTCGCCAGCCTTCGGGTTGTCGATTTCCCAGGTTTCCGCGGTGCTTCGCCAAAAGTTAGCCGTGGAGACCTGGCCGATTTAATGCTTTGGTAGTTCCTCCGTTTTTGCTGTACAGGCCCGGCAGCGGCCTCCTATTTCCAATCGCGTGACGCGTACTTCGAATCCTGTCTGGGTTGCCAATTCGGTCTTTAGCCGCTCGAATGCGACGCTGGAAAACTCTTCGATCCGGCCGCATTGGAAGCAGGCCAGATGAGCGTGGTCGCGGCGGGTCTTGACCTCGTAAAAATGTTTTTCGCCTTTGAGGTGCATCAGGTCGAGTTCGTCGATGAGGCGTAGTTTCTTGAGAAGATCGAGAGTCCGGTAAACCGTCGCGCGGTCGATGTTTGGTTCGCGCATGCGGGCCTGTGTCAGGAGAGCGGACGCGTCGAGATGTTCATCGGCGTCCTGGATGATTTCGATACCGCGCGGCGTTGCGAGGTAAGGCGGACGCCCTTCGAGGCCAGCTCCTCTAAGAGAGAGCGGCGTTCGAAGGGGCAATTCGTATTTGTAGTTTTACTTGCAACCCGGTCGCAACTAGAATTAGTTGCGACACAGTCGCAATTTGATATCTGGGGCAGCATCTTTTCTCGATCTTTGTCTAGTTTAAGAGCAGAGCCGCGCCCGTGTCAATGGTTTTTAGCAACTGAGTTGCAATTAGTGGGCGGACAAAAACGTCAATTTCGCCCGCAGACATCGGGCATACGGCACATGCCCGCCCCACAGCCGCCACCCATTTGCGGTTCGGCAGAGCGTCCGTTCGCATGAGCGGCGAACGTGGACAACTCCTGCTTCACGTGACTCTCTCCGCATGAAGGGCAAGCGACTTGCGTCTCGGCGCCGCGCACCAGCTTCTCAAACTTGCTTCCGCAATCGTCGCAACTGTATTCGTAGATCGGCATAGGCTTATTTTGGACTCACCAGCAACAATATGATCTTATCAAGTGTGCGGCGGATTGAGACGGTGTCAGTGTTGAAATTGTTTACCGCGATGGCAAAAGCATAGCGCCGCCCCGACTTGGGCAGGACATAGCCTGAGAGCGCCGTGACATGGCTCAGCGTACCCGTCTTGGCATGGACAATACCCGCGGCTCGCGTGTTCACAAAGCGGCGGCTCAACGTACCGTCTTCGCCGGCGATCGGCAGCAGCGCCGGCCAGGCATCGCGATACGGCGAGTTGTACATGTAGAGCAACAGCTTCGATATCGTGAGCGGTGTCAGCAGCGTGAGACGTGAGAGTCCGGAACCGTCTTCAAACCGGTATTGCTTCTGGTCGACGCCGATGCTGGAGAGAAATTCCCTCATCTCCTTGATCCCGTTTTCCAGGCTGCCGTCGCCGGTTCTCTCGCGAGCGACTGTTCGCAGCATGAGCTCGGCGTGGAGATTCTGGCTCTCCTTGTCCACCACCTGGAGCACTTCGAGTAGAGGCTCGGATAAGTGTTTCGCCAGTTCAATCCCTTCTTGTGCTACCGGCGCCTCGGCCGCCTGGCGATGCAGGCTGAGCGCCGAACCCTTGACGAGAACACCGCGTTTCTCCAGCGCGTCGAGCAGGGCCTTGGCGGCGTAGAGTGCCGGGTCGTCCACGGCGAGAGTGGTCACATACGGCACTGCGGCGATTGGCATCGTGCCTGAAATCATCAGTTCGTGCGAGTTGGACAAACGCTCGAAGCGCACCTTACGATCGTGGCCATCGATGCGTCATGACGCGATTGTGGATTGTCAGCGGCTCCAGCGCCGGCAAGAGCGTGAGCGCCGCGGGATCTCCCAGCCTTTGCTCCGGGAGCGATGGTGATCTTGAACGCGTTGTCGTTGAGCGTGAGCGCGCTCACTGGTGCGCCGTCGTCGGAGATGGAATCGTCGGCGGCCCAGCCGTTCGGATAGGGAGCCCAGGGGTATGCGGTGTCATCACCGAGAATATTGCCGTCGATCACCCTGACGCCATGCGCCGCGATCTGATCGGCGAGATCTTCCAACTTCTGCAGCGGATTGTCCGTGATCGCGTCCTTCTTGTACGGGAGGACTCGCGCCGATAGATTCGGATCGCCACCACCGACCAGCCGCAGGTCGCCGTGGAGAACACCGTTCACTGGTTGACTCGCGGCCAACACTTGAGTGGTGAAGCGATAGCTGGGACCGAGACGCATCAGCGCGAGCGCGGTGGAGAATAACTTTGTGTTTGATGCGGGCACGAAGAAGTGGTTGGCGTTTTTCTCGTAGACCACGCTTCCGTCGTTGAGATTCACGATCCGAATGCCCCAGAACGCTTGCTGCGCGGCGGGGGCGGACTCGAGGGCCGCCTCAATCCTTTGCGACAGGGGTTCCGCGGCCATGGCTGCGAACGCAGCCGCCAGTAGAACGACGAGGTGGCGCGACATCAGATCCTGTGATCCTCCGGCTGTAAGGATCCGCGTCCGCTGAGTTTGGACTCTACGATGATGGCGACCAACAACATGAAGACGGCGCATGTTCCGGCCATGGGGAGCGCCATCACGATTTCTACTCCGGACCAGTCGGCCAGGTAGCCCAGGAGCCAGGGTGCCAGCATACCGCCTGTGAGGGCGAACGAGAAGATGCCGTTGAAGTATCCGGGGTGGTAGTTGGGGAATCGCGCACCAATCTTCTCCACAACCAGCGGGTAGATGATGGAGAAACCGAAACCGACGAGCAGGATGCCAATCGTGGCGCCGAACTCGTTGTTGGTGAGGACCAGCATGATGCAGCCTAACATCGCAGTGACTACGTTAGTCATGAGTAGTTTTCCATGGCCGACGGCTGGGCAGTATCGCCTGGCAGACGATTCGCCCCAAGAGCAGAGCCAGCCAATAGACGGACAGCAGAACCAGAGCCGTTACCGGGCTTACGCCGATGCGATGGATCAGAAACAGGGGCAGCCAACCGGCGATCGACCACTCGTTTCCGAACTGAAAAAACAGCAGCAGGCTAAACAGGATGGCGACGGGGTTTCGAAAGTCGCGGGCGACCTGCTGCCAGGGGCGGTGGCGGGGCCGTACGTCAATGGCTAATCGCGCCCGGGCGAAAGCGATGCTGAAAATTGTGGGGATGGTGGCAAGGAGGATGAGGCGGGCGGCTACTGTGTAAACGTTGAACGTGGACGCGATGAAGAGCGCAGTTGTCAGGCAACCTACGCCAAAGAATGTGCCGGCCAAATTGGTGGTGGCGGCGGAATTGATCTGGTAGATGGTGGAGATGGCGTGAAAGACGGCGGTGTTGAGTAACCCAGCGGCCATGCCGATCACAAAAAAGCCGAGAATCCGCGTCCAATCCGGCGCCGGAGGAGATACCACCGCGAGGTATCCCATGGCACCCGCCGCTAAGGCACAGCCGATCGACAGGACGACGTTCGTGCCGCGCTTGGGGAGGAGAATCAGGGCAAGCCAAAGGGACACCAGCATGCCGAGATTCATGCTCAGAAAGAAGTAGCCTATGGTCGAGAAATCGGAACGGAGATGATACCCCCAGGCGGGTAGGATGGCTCCGGGAAACGACATGAGCAGGCCGGATACGAAGAATCCGCCAAGGGCTTTACGGGAAGCCGAGGCGTGCAAAATTTCCGGCGGAGGAGTGTGCGTCGAAGGCACCCACGTATTGTATCGCTTCTGAAACTGGGAGCATACGGTGGTGGCGGCTTCCAAATTCGGAAGATCCCGGAGAGGGCCGTAAGTGTTTTGAAGGACTTGGCCGTGGCCACGAAATTGCAATCTTAGATGTGGGGTTGTACCAGGGGATTTGCAGGGCTAGGTTCGTTTTGGTGGTTGTTGTCTCCTTTGTTAGCGGCGCTTCCGGTCAAGAAGCGCCTATTTTTTTCACAAGTTTGTCTACCGCATGCGCACCACTATGTGTTGTGGTCTCGCCACGGTACGTCCTACAATTTGTACCCAACTTACTATTTCTATTGACAATCGAAAAAAGCGAGATTACGATTGGAACATCACTGAAAAAGGAGGTGATCCAGTCTAATGAATAGTAGTAGCTTAAGACCTAGATCAACGCGTGAGGTGGCCAGCTCCTAGAGCAGCCTTGTTCTGACGTAGCTGGTTTCGTTCAGTGACGAGCCGGGGTTTGAACCCATCGGGCGCACCGCGCGAAGAGAGGTTACGCTTCTTTCGAGACCCCCGCAGCATCCTATATGGGATACTGCGGGGGTTTTGTGTTCTTTGAAGTGCCTGTTATACTGAAGTTGACTCCACCAAAAGGAATTGTGCTGCCATGAAAGCCGGGATCCATCCTGCCTACAACGAAATTAAAGTGATCTGTGCCTGCGGTCACACTTTCCCAACTCGCTCGACGCATAAGGGCGATATACGAGTTGAAATTTGCGCGTATTGCCACCCGTTCTTTACCGGAAAACAGAAGTTGATCGATACCGAAGGGCGCGTGGACCGTTTCCAGAAGAAGTACGCCAACGTCACACCGAAAGTGGTTGGAAAGAAGAAGAAAGCGGAGCCGGAAGCGTCCCGGGCCTAATCAGGTGCCTAAATCAAGGGCCTGAGGCTCTGCGGCGCTTTTCCGCGTCTTCGCGGTCTTTCCTGTGCTTCTCTCGCTCGGCGTGCACTTTGTCGAATTCAGGCTTTTGAGCGTCGGTTAGAATTGAGCGCACCGATGCAACCTGACCGTCGTGAATCTGTTTCATTGCCGTCTGGCTGCGTTTTCGTTCGGCGTCGAAACTAACCTTCGTGTCGTCCAGAATGGCGCCCAATTTCTGAACCTGGGCGTCGTCCAGCTTTAGCTTGGACCGCAATTCTTCCATGTAGTTCTGGCGAAATTCCTGGGGACTGAGCCGTTTCACGGGCGCCGGCGGAACTACGTCCGCACTGACCCTCTTGACCGTGTACAGCCGATAGCCGACTGCGCCGACCGCAGTACCGCTGAGGAAGACGACCAGCAGCCACAGCGCCGCACTGGTTGTCGACCGCTTCATAGGTTCTCGACGGGCATAGGATCGACGTCGGCAGAGTCGTCACTCGCCGCCGACAAAACATCCAGGTAGTTCACACTCGAAATAGGAGAGGTGGGGGACTTCTGAGGAACCACAAACAACGCCGACATCAACAGGCAAAGTGCGGCTGCGGCGGTGACAAAACCTTTCGCAATTCGTCCTAGACTGAGACTGAGCCTTCGGCGGGATTCGATGCTTTGCCACAGTTCGGGCATGAAGTTCGGACGCGGTTCGAGTTCCGGCAAAGCTTCTCTGTATTGAGAAAGCAGCGTCCGAATTTCATCCGGGAGTTCCACGCTAGCGCCCGGCTTCTCTCGAAAACTAAAAAACGCCATAAAACCTCGATTACACCCTGCAATACCTTTCAAACTAGCTTACATCTTCTGTGGCACTCCCGCAAAACGGAATGCACCACAGCCATTGGCCTAACCAGACTTGCCCCGTTTGCTTTCGAATGCCTTGATCACTCGCTGTCTGGCCCGGAAGAGCCGGACTTTGAGAGCATTTTCATTCACCTGGTAGATCTTTTCCAATTCCTTTAAGGAAAGCCCTTCCACTTCCTTCAACGTGAGGAGTATCCGGTCTTCTTCCGAAACTCCCTCGAGCAGTTCCTGTACTTCTTCCCGAACTTGCGTCCGCCGCCGTTCTTCTACCGTCGCCTTGCCGCTGGCGGTTGCATCCGCCATTACAACCTGCTGCTCGCTGAGGTCCGACATCCGCGATTCGTGGCGGCGTTTCTGACGCCTCAGATGATCATAGGCCGCGTTTACTGTCAGGCGATAAAGCCACGGCTCAAAAACCTCCGCCGTCCGCAGTTGGTCCAGCGAAAAATAGAGCCGAAGAAATACTTCCTGCGCGACGTCCTCGACATCCTCGGGCCGACCGATCAACCTGGCGATCGTTCCCATGATCCGTTTACGGTAAGCCGCAACGATTTGGTTGAAGGCCGCGTCGTCACCCGCCCGTGCGTTCTGGATCAGTTCGAATTCAACGAGCATTCCGGCCCAAAGCCGGCATTAACCAAATGGGAAGGCGCACCGGCACCTAGTTAGGTTACAAGGCATTGAGGTAAAAGGCAAAAAACGAAATGAGCGCGGCGCCGTCGGAAGTGACAAGCGCCGCGCTCAGGTTAGCGGGCGGACTGGAACAGCCGGCGAATTCTAGAAGTACAGCCGGCACCCAGGGTGATGTAACGTAGGCCTTGCTGCGGACCGGCAGCGCGACTGAAGTTCACGTTGCCGACAGCGCCATTCACTGAGAAGTTGGTGCGGTTAAACACATTTTGAGCGTCGGCGCGCAACTGGAGCCGAAGGCGGTTCCCGTCCCCGTGGGCCAAATATAGAATTGCTTGATCAGGGGCCGCATTGTCACCCAGGATCGGCGGTTGACGGAACTTGGTGTTGTACTGCGAAGATGTCCCGAATGCATACTGTCCGGGGACCGAGAAGGCGGCAGCGTTGAACCAGAGGCTGGCTGGGCTGTTGGGATTTAGCGAGGTTCGGTCTTGGCCGGTCAGAATCGGGCCGCCGTTGGCATTGCACATGCGTGCATCGGTGAACACCACACCATTGCCGAGCGTATTCGCGCAGTTGAGCGCGATCAGGTTGCCGCTGTGGTAGTTGTGGGCGTCGGAAAGGGTCCAATTGCCAACAAGCGCGTTAGCGACAGCAGAGTTCAACATTTGGTACCTCGCGAGAATGTGCTTCGGGTGTTCATATCAATCCTTCAGAGACTTGGTAATCAGGATCGAGCGGGGTTAGCGATATTTACTCAGTTGCCTTAGGTAGACAACATAGTGAACATATGGTATAGTAGTTCCGTTAATAGAGCGATCCAGGTACGGGCATCAAAGATGACATTGTCATCAAAATTGTTTGAGGGAGCTTCAGGACAGGTTGACGGCTGCATCGTCACCGGGCTGAACCGGCCGGGTAGCGGATTGCAACACATTGAGGGAAAAGGCAAAAAACGAAATGAGCGCGGCACCGTCGGAGTGGACGGCACCGCGCTCATTAAGAAGCGGGCTGGTAGGCTTCGCTGGTTGTTAGAAGTTCAGGCGAAGTCCCCCGGTGATCAGACGAGCACCGTTCTGCGGACCGGTGGCGCGTCCGAAGTTCGGATTACCAACCGATCCGTTCACAGCGAAGTTCGTTCGGTTGAAAATATTGAAGATATTGGCCGAGAACTGAAGCCGTACACGGCTACCGTCGCCCTTCGGCCATATCCATAACTGCTTCAGAATGGAAGCCTGGTCATATAGCACAGGAGGCTGGCGGAACTTGCTGTTGTACTGCGATGAGGTACCGAACGAGTATTGTCCGGGGACCGAGAAAGCCGCGGCATTGAAATAAAGGCTTGCGGGATTGTTTGGGTTGAGGGAGGTGCGATCCTGACCCGTCAGGATTGGGCCACCGTTCGCGTTGCACATCCGGGCGTCGGTGAATAACACACCATTTCCGAGGGTATTCGTGCAGACGAGCGAAATGAGCGCGCCGCTTTGGTAGCGATGATCATCAGCGATTGTCCAGTTGCCAACCAAGCCGTTCACCAAACGATTGCTGGTGTTAAGGAACTTCTTTCCCGTTCCGAACGGCAGATCATATGTACTCAAGAAGTTGAATACGTTCGGCAGATCGAAGGGCAGATACGACTTCCCTTGATTCAGGTTATACATGTCTTGCGGATAGACTTGATTCTGCGAGAAAATCTGGCGGTAGGTCAACAGTCCCAGCGTCTTCGAACGCACATAAGTGGCTTGCATCTGCCAGTTTCCAAAACGGCGTTCCACCTTGGCGGTCGCAGAATCGTACCAGGTTTGTCCCTGGCCGCTATTGCGGGACCACACGTTGAGGAATTGCGGATAGGGGCGCAGCGACTGGGCCAAACTGCCGGTGAAATTCGGATAAGGCGGTTTGAAGCCTGCGGCGACCACTGCGGGCGCGGTAATCGACTGCCCGAGTAGCGCACCAAGATAGAGATAGCTTGGGTTCACCTGGTTCAAATCGACGGTGGAATTTAGACCATGGCCACGCTGCCCAGCGTAGGAAACGGCGACGAGCCACTTGCCGATCTCGCGTTGGACCTCGAGGCTATAGGTATAGATGCGGGGAGCTTTGCCAAACGTGGGCCCCATGTAATCCACGGCCAGACCGTTGCCGGCGTTGGGGCTGAGGAACGGCGGCGGTTGATAGCCGGCCGGTTTGGGGATTCCACCGTCCCATTGGAACGGCGCACTTACGCCGTCTTGAGATACCTGATTGAACGATCCGTTGGCGCCAAGAGTGCATCCGCATCCGCCGTTGCTCGTGGCTTCGTAGAAGATACCGAAACCGCCGCGGATAACGGTCTTGGGCGTGGCCGCGTAGGCGAAGCCAGCGCGGGGACCGACATCGGAGAAGTCGGTGTTCCAGAACCGCTTTACGCCGAGGCGGTTCGGACCGCTGCCCGGGAAGACATAGGCACCAGGGTAATTATTAGCCGCTGGATTCGGTGTCGTCAGCGAGACGGACGCCATGGTCGGCGCCGTCCAGTTGACTGGAACGTCGTAACGCAGGCCAAGTTGCAGTGACAGCTTGGAGCTCACCTTCCAGTTGTCCTGGAAATAGAAGCCGTAATACTGATATTGAATGTTGGCATCTTGTACGGGAGTGGCGGCCGCACTCGCGGTATCCGGCAAGCCGAGCAGGAAACTGGCGAACGAATTTCCAGTTGTCCCGGTGGCCGACGGAAGCGCCGTTTCATTGCGGGCGAAAGTATAGGTCCCGTTGGTTGTTGCCAGGTCGTGACCGAAGGTTGTGAGACGCCGCATTTCCCAACCCATTTTGAATTCGTGCTTACCGTGAACCACCGTCAAGCCCTGGGAGAACTGGTGGGTGTAGTTGTTTTGCGCACCGTTGTTCACTTTGCCCTGGACCATACCGAAGTACATGCCTCCCGTCGGGCTACCTCCCACTTCGCCGCCTAGCGGGAAATCGGTGGCTGAAAAAGCGATCACTGGAGTCACATCCGAGTCGCCGGTCAGATTCGGGAAGCCAACTTTCGAGGCGAAACCGGTCTGAGCGGGCGCGCTCCACAACTGCCGCGTGCTGGAATAGCCATACGTGGTGTGCAGAAGGATGGTGGGCGAGATGGTGAAGTCGTAATTGACGCGGAAAATTTGGGGCTTCTGATATTGATTGCCGAGAGCGGTTCCAAGAGCGCCGGGGTAATCCGACATGCCGTTGGTGAGTTGGCTATCGAGCGATTGGAAATACGAGATCCGGTGTTTCTCGGTGATGATCTGATCGATCTTGAACGCCCACACGTGGTCCGTCACCTGCGAGGTGTTGACAAAAGCGTGGTTGCTGGACAACGCGCCGTTCGTCGGTCCCGGAATAGCAGGGATGATATTCGCAGAGATCTTGCTGAAGCGGTTGGTGGGAATTATGTTGCCCGGAAACGGCGTCCGGGTACCGCCAGTGCCGGCGCCTGAGGTCGTCGCCGGGTCGTAAATGATTTGCGCGAGCTGGCTAAAGTTGCCTTGCGTTTCCAGCACCGTCGGTACCGTGTTCACTACGGCCGAGGGAGAAACGGGCCGCAAGTCGTTGTCATCTGAGAAATAGAAAAATGTTTTATTACGGCCGTTGTAGATCTTCGGGATCCAGACCGGTCCGCCGACTCCGCCGCCCGTATCGTTCAAACGATCCTTGGGCCGGAAGCCAGGTTTGTTGTTAGGATTCGAATTTACATTCCAGCCAGCCGCTTCCCAGATGTCGCGGCGCATGTTGTACGCCCACGTTCCGTGAATATCGTTGCCGCCCGACTTGGTGTTTAAGATTTCGATTCCACCACCCGTGCGTCCGTATTCGGCAGTATAGGTTCCGGTCAGGAGCTTAAACTCGCTGAATGCCTCGGCAGAGGGCGGGTTGAAAACCGTGCCACCCGACTCCGGAATAACGTTGCTGGTACCGTCGATCAACTGTTCGCGTGCGCGTCCGGTGGATCCGTTGATACTCGTTTCGCCACCTGAGTTTACGCCGGCCATGAAGCCGAGGAACGCCGATGGATTCTGCAGCCCGCCGCTCCATAGGGGCAGAGTTGCATACATTCTCGGCGTGAGTGTCTGACCGCGCTCGCTGCTGTCTTTATCGAGCAGAGGCGCTACAGCCGTCACTTCCACGCTCTGTGAAACTTCGCCGACTTCCAGTTGGAGATCGAGCGATTGCCGTTGGGCGATGAAGATTTGGATTCCGCCGCGAACGAGCTTCTTAAATCCAGTTTTCTCGACTGTAATCGTGTAGAGGCCGACGGGAATATTCGGAAACACGTAGAGTCCGGCATCGGATGCCACGGTGGTTAGAGTCACGCCAGTCTCTTCGTGCCGAAGATCGACGGTGGCCGCCGGTACTGCGGCTTCGTGTGCATCAATGACACGGCCAGAGATCGAGCCGGACTGCGCCTGGCCGAAAGCGAAGGAACACAGCAGGAGTCCCAGCGCGGAGAGTTGTGCGAATCGAACAACGGAGTTCAACATTTCGTACCTCGCAAAAAATTTACTTCGAGTGATCATAATCAATCCTTTAGAGACTTGGTAATCAGGATCGAGTGGAGGGTTAGCGGTGACTTTGATCGTGCAACTTCCGACGATAGGCGATAGATCGTACGCATGTAGCTCCCACACTTCCTAAGACAACAGAGTGACGCTATCGTATCCCACTTGGGGCCATAATGCAATGCCGTTACTGCGGGAAATGCAAGATTGTCATCAACTTTTTTGAAGAAGGTTCAGGTCGACCAGGGCGATTATTGAACAAGATGATAGCGTTCCTGCCGTGGCGCTACCCAGGAGACTCTGCCGGACTCGTCGAGCACGACGTCCTCTTCTAAGCCGATGAAAAGGGGCTGGTTATTCCACTCGGGAACTGGAGTATCGGCCGACAGCTCAATTGAAAACCAGGTTCCGGGAAGGAGCAGCACATCGCCGCGTCCAGGCACTCCTTGCTGGCGATCCCACAATCCGATGAAGGGGCCGGCTGCGTGGCCGCGATCGCCGATCGGGTGCGAGTAGATGGATCCGCTGATGCCTTCCGTCTTCATCGCGTCCAGCGCGCTGGCCAGGACTTCGTTACCGCTACGTCCAGGCTTCATCTGCGTGAGCACGAGATCCTGGAGGCGCTTTCCATTCTCGAGCGCCTTCCTGATGCCCTCGGGCACATCGGTCTCGCCGTCTCGCAGAACATAGCCCATGTGTTGGGTGTCGGTGTTGAGCCGCATGGCGGTAATTCCGAAGTCCGTGTGGAGCACATCGCCGCGTTCAATGACAACGCCCTTATCTCTTTCAAGGAACTCGCGCAAAACAGACTCGCTTCCGGCGGCTGAGTCCGCCGAGTTTCTCTTTCCTTTGGCGCCGCCGGAAGCGGCCTTTGCGCTATTGCCGTTAAGAAAGTCGAGGCCTGACTTGCCCGGGCGTTGAATACGAACCGACGGATGGAACCAGGTGCCGAATCCCATGTCGTTCACTTTTTGACGGAGCCACCAGACGACGTCCTGATCGGTCGTCTTCCCTGGAGTAATCACTTCGCTGGAGAATGCGCGGTTGATTAGGGAGTGAACGATCTGCATCATCTGCCGGTAGACCGGCAGCATTTCCGGCACACGAAGTTCCTGATATTCGAGAGCGAGGTTTTCGGCGTGAACCACGCGGCTCATCCATTTTGGCCCGAGCGCGTCGTCGAGTGCTTCACGCAATCCGGAGGTGAGACCGTCGGAGAAAGCATGCGTGTGGGATACGTCGATGGCAATGGTGGCTGGTTTTCGTTGCTCGATGAGCCGGCGCAGAACCTGCCATTGCTCGTCGCCGTAGATCTCGTGATTCGGATTGGCGGGGTCTCGAAAGACGGTGTACAAGCCGTCGTTCGAGCCTCCGCCAAGCGCAAGGCGCTCCACTCCTCCGGCTTCTCCGCGATCGTTGAAGACGTAAATTGTAGTGCGCCGGGCGAACATCATGGTTGGCGACACGAGTGAAAAGAATACTGGATCCTCAGCATACTCGCGGCAAGCGACAATCCACATTTGCACCCCGTGCTTGCGCATCAACTTGGGCAAATTTCTATCCAGCCGTAGTTTTAGCCACTCCTGTTGGATTTTCGCTTGTTCCCGTAGCGGCGGCAGGGTGGGGGTTTCCGCGGAGGCGAGTAGAGCGGCAATTGCCACTAACAAGATCGAGCGCATTGGTTGAGTATAAATACAATCGCCGCGTTTGCAACCCGTAAACGGGCGGCAAACGCGGCGATAAAAACTCTCGGACCTGAAAAATTAACCCTTGGGGGCTGTGGTGGTGTCCGCGTCCTTCTTCTTCTTCTTGCCCTTCTTCTTGCTGGTTCCGTCGGCCGGTTTGTCGTCCGCGAAAGCAACAGTGGTGCCGATGACGAGGGCGAGGCCCAGCATCAAGCTCATGAGTTTTTTCATTGGTGTCAGAATCTCCTTTTGATGGTTGCGACGTTTCCGTCTACGAGTTCAATCATTGCAAGCCGACATGAACTTGCTCTTAAGCCACTATTAAAATCCCTTCATTAGGAATGGTGGTCACAAGAGTTTTCGGAAAATATTGCCAGACGTTAGCTTCGGTTAATTGCCTTATTAACAACCAGTTGGTTAACTTTTGCGGTAGCAATCCAGATTCTAGGGACCGAGCACTAGATTCCGGTGCTCCGTACTATAAGTTCAGAATGAAGAAGAATGAACTTGCAACGCTGCTGGCGCGAGAAAAGAAGATCCCGGAGAGCACGGCAGCCGATGAGCTCGACCGGGTGGTACACGATATCCTCAGGCGCCTCCGTAAGGGCCAACGCGTCTCCGTTCCCGGGCTTGGTGTCTTTAAGCCGGGGAAAACACAGGCCTTCCGACTGGAGAAGAACCTTGAGAAATAAGCAGGACGTGCGAACCAAACCTGTCCACCTGGGCCGCGTGGTGCAGCAATGCCTGCGGGAAGGGAACGTTGTCGAGATCGACGGTCTAGGGGTGTTCCGGCCGCTCGGCAAGGGAAAGTTCGGCTTTGTGGCGGAAAGCGCACCAAGCGTATTCCTGGCTTATGTCGAAGAGGATCTGCCGCAGGTGCGGAAGCTGTTTGACGCGCTGGCGGCGGCCGGCTTCAAGCCGTGGCTGGATAAGCGCGATCTTATGCCTGGTCAGAACTGGCCGCGTTCGATACAGGGTGCGATCAGTGTCGCCGATTTCTTTATCGCCTGTTTCTCGCGCCGCACGATGTCCAAACGGGGCACGTTTCACGCGGAACTGCGGTATGCAATCGACTGTGCATCGGAGATACCGATCGACGAGATTTTTCTGATTCCCACACGCCTGGAACCCTGTGACGTGCCGCGGCGCATCGCCGAACAGATTCACTATGTGGATTTATTTCCGAATTGGGAGAAAGGGGTGAAACGAATAGTGGCGGCCGTGCACAAACAGATGAGGTTGCGGCGGAAGCGCCGGTTACTTGCCGCCTAGCGCCTTTTTAGCGCGGGGGGCTTCCTTCCCGTCCGGCTCAAGTTCGAGATATTTCTGGAACGCCAGCCGGGCGGATTTTTTGTCCTTCATTTTTTCTTTGGCCTCGCCAAGTTTGAAGTAGGCATCCGCCATTCCCGGATTCCACTTGGTGGCCTCTTCGAAGCGCCCCGCCGCAGCCCGATAGCTACCTTTCTTGAAGTAGTAGTCGCCGATTTTCAATTCTTTCTCCGCCTGCAGCGGGTTGAAAGTGTATTCCTTCGGCTTCATCGTGACGTCTTCTTCCGGAGGCTCCTGCTCGTTGGGAGGAGGCGTCTGAGGCTTCCGTTCCTGCAGCTTCGGGTCTTCCTCCTTGGCCTGCGGGAATAGCGGGAGCGCGGCCAGAAAAGCCGCGATGAAACGCAATCGTGTCACACTTAAAGTATAGTCCCCGATCCCTTCCATGGATCTCCGCGAACGAGTTTCTCAACTGCCTACCGTGCCCGGCGTGTATCTGTACAAAGACACCCACGGCACGGTTATCTACGTAGGGAAGGCGAAGAATTTGCGGGCTCGCGTCCGCAGTTACTTCAACGAAGATCGCCTGGCCGATTCTAAGACGGGCACTCTGATCGCCGAGGCTCGCGATGTCGATTTTATTGAGGTCGATAACAACAAGGAAGCTCTCGCGCTTGAGAATAATCTGATCAAGCAGTGGAAGCCCCGCTTCAACATTCTGCTGCGCGACGATAAGACTTATCCATACATCAAGCTGACCGGCGAGAAATATCCGCGCGTATATGTGACACGGCGTTTACGGAAAGACGGCTCGACTTACTACGGCCCCTATTTCCCGGGCAATCTGGCGCATCGGTTGGTGAGTTCCATTCATCGCTTGTTCAAGGTGCCGTCGTGCAATGTCGACCTGACGCGAACGCATACGCATCCGTGCTTGCAATATCACATTCATCGTTGTTTGGGGCCCTGTGTACAAGGGTTGACTACGGACGAGGCCTACGCCGATGCTGTTCGCAATGTCCGTCTGTTTCTCGAGGGCCGGCATGGCGATTTGAACAAGCGTCTCCGGCAGCAGATGGAGGATGCTTCGGAGGGGATGCGCTTCGAGGAGGCGGCGAATCTGCGCGATCTTATCTCCACTGTGGAAGAGATGGAGCAGAAGCAGAAAATGGCTGCGGCCGAGGGCGACAACATCGATATTTTTGCCTACTATGCGGAGCCTCCGCTGATTGCGGTGAATCTGTTCCATCTGCGTAACGGGCGCATTGTGGATCGGCGTGAGTTCTTCTGGGAAGATCAGATGGAGTTCGATCCTTCAGAATTTTTCTCTGCGCTGATCAAGCAGATTTATCTCAATCAGCAATATGTTCCCTCATCCATCCATGTGCCGATGGAGTTCGAGGATCTTGAAGCGCTGGAAGAACTGCTTTCGGAGAAGCGTGGACGCAAGGTGGAGATTCAGACGCCGCAGCGTGGTCAAAAGCGGGCCATGCTGGCGTTGGTGGAGACGAACGCCAAGCATAGTTTCGATTCGCGTTTCCGCGTGCTGAAGCCCTCGTCGAAAGCGATTCAGGAGGCGCTGCAGGACGCGCTCACTCTGCAGGAAGCGCCAAAGCGGATTGAGTGTTTCGATATTTCACACATCCAGGGCACGGACAAAGTCGCGAGCATGGTGGTGTGGGAGGACGGGCGGATGAAGAAAGCGGACTACCGCAAGTTCATCATCCGGACGGTGATCGGCAACGACGATTTTGCATCGATGCACGAAGTGATCACGCGGCGATACAGCCGGCTGCAAGAGGAGAATAAGCCGATGCCGGGGCTGATCCTGGTGGACGGTGGATTGGGACAGCTTCACGCGGCCGCCGACGCGCTGGAGGCGATCGGCATCATCAACCAGCCGCTGGCTTCGATTGCAAAACGCGAGGAATGGATTTATGTACTGGGGCAGGAGGACGAGCCGATTGTTCTGGATAAGTTCTCGCCGGTGCTTCACCTGGTGCAGATGATTCGCGATGAGGCGCACCGATTTGCGGTTACATTCCATCGCACGCGGCGCAATGCTTCGCGGATGACGTCGGAGCTCGAGCAGGTTTCTGGAATCGGCAAGCGGACGGTGGAGAAGTTGCTGCGGGAATTCGGTAGTCTGGAGCGGGTGCGGTTGGCTAGCGACGAAGAACTGGGACGGGTGATCGGGCCGGCGGCGGTGAAAAAACTGCGGGATCTTGAGCCGCGAATGAACGCGAATGAACGCTAATAACAACATTCCTAAGATTTTGGGCGCTTATTATACTGATTCGCAGATTGCGGATTTTCTTGTTTGGTGGGCTGTTCGGTCTCCTTCCGATCGGGTTCTTGATCCTAGTTTCGGCGGGGGTGTGTTTTTGCGCTCGGCTTGTAAGCAGCTTGCCAGTTCGCAGGTTCTTGGGGTTGAGATTGATCCCGAGGTGCATGCCCGGATTAGTGAGAAGCTTTGCGATGAGTTTGGGACCAGGCCGAAGAATTTGCGATTGGGGAGTTTTTTTGATCTTGGTCCTGGCGAGTTGGCTCGCGTGGATGCGATTGTGGGCAATCCTCCGTTTATTCGATTCCATCGTTTCTCGGGCGATGTTCGCCGGCAGGCTCTCGCTCGTGCACTTGAGCAAGGGGTTCGGTTGAGTGAGTTGGCCAGTTCCTGGGCGGCTTTCCTGGTTCATAGCGTTTCGTTCTTGCGGCCTGGTGGCCGGATCGCTATGGTGGTTCCGGCCGAGTTCGCTCATGCGGGCTATGCGGGCGCCGTGCTGCAACATTTGCTCAGTTCGTTTCAGTCGGTCACGATTCTTACGTTTCGGAAGCGGTTGTTTCCCGATTTGAACGAAGACACGATGCTGCTGCTGGCGGACGGGCGCGGCTTGGGAGCAGGGGAACTGTTGTGGCGGGACTTGGCGCATGGCGGCGAGTTGAGCGATCTGCGCTCATCTCCGGTGCTTCTTTCCGGAACTACCCGGCTTGATTGCGAACATAAATTGGTGGAACAGTTCGTTCCCCGGAAAGCTCGAGATCTGTACCGGCGGCTAAAGGAGTCGGCGAAGACTATTGGGCTGGGCGAGGCGGCCGACGTTGGAATCGGGTACGTGACTGGTGCGAACGATTTTTTTCATGTGTCGCCTGGCACGGCCTCCCAGTGGCAGATTCCGCCTGATTGTCTCCGCCCTGCGGTGCGCCGCGGACGGGCGTTGGCTGGACTTCGATTTACTGGCCGCGATTGGGATCGCGCCGTGAATGCGGGCGACGCGGGCTATCTTCTGTCGATCGCTTCGGCTGAAAATTTGCCGGAGGGAGTGCGGCGTTACATTGAGGCCGGAGAGACGCAAGGCATTCCGAAGGGCTACAAGTGCCGCAACCGGTCGCCTTGGTTTCGTGTGCCTCATGTACACCATCCGGACGCGTTTCTCACTTACATGAGCGGGTTTACTCCGCGCCTGGTTGGTAACGATGCGAATGCCGTGGCGCCGAATACTCTGCATGTCGTCCGTTTGCGGGGCGCGGCGAAACTTGGCGTGGAGGCGTTATCTGTTCTTTGGCAAACTTCATTAACGCGATTAAGCGCCGAGATTGAAGGTCACCCTCTCGGGGGCGGCATGCTGAAATTGGAACCGACCGAGGCGGAGCGGGTCGTGGTGGCGAACGACACCATGAAAAAGACAGAGGCCGCGGGTTTAATGCGGGAGTTGGACCGTATGATTCGGGCGGGAAAGGAAGACGCTGCTCAGAATTTGGTGGATGAACGCGTTCTGCGCAATGGCCTCGGGCTTTCCGCGTCCGATTGTGCAATTCTTCAGCGCGCGACTGAAACTTTGCGCAACCGGCGCACGATGCGGATGCGGTGAGTCTGGTTGATGCGGTGGTCGCGGCAGGCGCGATACCGGCGGATCTGGCCGCGCGCGACGAGAAGAAAGGCTATTCCGAATTGCTATCGCGCCATTTGGCTTTTGAAGTCGCCGAAGGGTTGCGCCGAATCGGATTTCCGAATGTGAAGCCTTTTCGGGGCGGGCCCGGCGAAAAGGAGTTTCAGGGAGGCCTGGGGCCGAAGAAAGTGGACGTCAGTTATTCCGACGAACAGCATGGACTGATGCTGGCGGTTTCGATCAAGACGATCTGCTTTGCGCCGTTTGGAAAGAATCTAAAGAATCGCTTCGGAGACCTTTGTACCGAGGCGATCACCCTGCATATGCGATTTCCCTATTCGGTGATTGGCGGGTTGTTCGCTTTTCCGGTCGCGTCGAGCTTGGATGATACCGGCGGCAGGAGAGAATTGTCTACGTTCCACCGGGCTGCAAAGCTTTTCGGTACTATCAGCGGACGGAGGGATTATACCGATCCGGGGGAGAAGTTCGAAAGCATCACGATGATGCTGTTCGAACCTTCAGGTGGATCTATCCGGCTCGTGGACGCGCAAAATGATACGGATCTTACAGAAGAGCAGTATTTTCAATGCTTGCGCGAGATCTACAATACGCGCAATCCTCACGCTAGTATTGACGAGGGCGGTGAGCTTGAGAACCTGTTGTTTTACTAGGGCTTAGGCGCTAAAGGAGCTGCCGCAACCGCAAGTCGACTTTACGTTCGGGTTGTTGAACTTGAATCCGGAACCTTCCAGACTCTCCACGTAATCGACTTCGGCGCCGTCAAGATATAACAGGCTGGCTTGATCGACAAACACCTTTAAGCCTTTGAAGGTGTATGTTTTGTCCAGCATGTTGGGGCTGTTCTCAAAGGCCATCGAGTAGCTAAACCCGGAGCAGCCGCCACCGACGACGGAAATCCGAAGACCGGCCGGTTTGGGCTCCTGGGAATCCAGGATCTCCTGGACCTTACCCACTGCTGTTTCGCTCAATTGAATCATTCGCTCACCTCCGCAATAAATATGCGTAACAATATTGTACCTGGATTCGATTGTCCGTTCCACTTTGTTGGATGACCGGGTCTATCCGAAAGATACACAAATCTGTTATGTTGAAATCCCTTGGAACCGTCACGGCCAAGTCTACGTCGCAATGGTATGAATACGTTGAGCGGCGTGCTCCCGTTTCCAGCCACCGGCGAAGGTACCCGGGCAAAGGCGAGAGTGGACCACCGAACCTCTGAAGAAGCAGCTCTTGTCCGTCGAGTTCAGGCGAAGGACGAGATGGCGTTCCGTGAAATCGTGGAAAGGTATCAGACCAAGGTCTTCTCCATTATCTACGGCATCCTTCGGAATCATAACGACGCTGAAGATATCGCTCAACAGGTGTTCTCGAAGATCTATTTTTCCATCGGAAACTTCGATTTCCGCAGTTCGCTGCTCACGTGGATCTATAAAATCACGGTGAACGAGTGCTACGATTATTTGCGCAAGAAACGCGTGCGCAAGCTGGTTTATGAGAGCGATTTCTCCGAAGAAGATACGATGCGGATGGAGAATTCGGAGACCGCGAGGGATCAGCGTCCGGCCGTGGATAAGACCCTGGAGCGGCAGGATCTGATTTCGAAATTGTTGACGAAGATTTCAGATGAAGATCGAAGCCTCATCATGCTGAAAGAAGTGGAAGGCCACTCGGTGGAAGAACTGGCTCAAATGACCGGCATGAATGAGAATACAATCAAAGTTAAGCTTTTTCGTACACGACAGAAGTTATTGAAGGCGGCACAGCGGCTGATCCGCACTAGCGGTTCGGTTGTAGCCTGACCGGAAAACGACGGAAATTTAATAGCGGGCACAGACTCGCATCGTAGTTTTAGTTCTTAGGGAAGAAGCCATGCATGAACCTGTAAAGGGACGCATTGAAGATTACTTGCAAGGACGTACGCCTCCGCCGGAAGTCGGGGAACATCTGAGGCAGTGCAGTTCGTGCCGGTTGGAATTAACGGCGATGCGGAAGCAAGCGGAGATTCTTCGCTCGTTGAAATCGCCAAGGGAAGTGGAGCCATCGGCTGGTTTCTACGCGCGTGTTTTGCATCGCATTGAAAGCCAGCCTCTGCCGTCGATTTGGAGCCTGTTCGGCGAGTCGATATTTGCCAAGCGTCTTGCCTACGCCTCCATGACTTTTTTGGTGCTCCTCGGGACTTATTTCGTTTCCTCCACCGAACCGCAGCAGCCGCTGGCATCGAGCGCGCCTGAGGCGATTATGGCGGCGGACGATCTTTCGCCTTCCATTGGAGTGGATCAGCAAAAGGACCGCGAGGCGATTCTGGTCAATCTGGCGACGTACCAAGAATAGATCATGGACTCGGGTAGATAATGGACTCGCCGGCTCCCTGGAAGAATCCTCGGATTGTCTACACGCTACTCCTGGTTTTTCTGTCTGGCGCGATCGCCGGAGCTCTTACGATGCGCTTCGGATTTCAGCCCGAGCGGCACCGGTCCGGTCCCTACTGGAAAGAAGGCGGCCGTGATATTTCTCTTCAGCGCTTCAAGAGCGAGTTGAATCTGACGCCGGATCAAGCTGGACAGATCGCCAGTGTGCTTGACGATTTCATGATGTATTATCAAACGCTGCAGGCGCAGATGGACGATGTACGCGCCACCGGCAAGAACCGCATCATGAAGTTGTTGAACGAAGAGCAACGCCAGAAGTTCGAGCACATGTTGAGCGATTTGCAAACGAAGCAGATCCGCTGACGGCTGCGATAAAATCCAACGCAGATGCTAACGCGCCGTGCATTTGCCGCAGCCTCCGCCGGGGCGATTGCCGCCAGTCAACTTCCAGCAGCGCAGAAAAGACCTAACATCCTGTTCATCATGCCCGATCAACTGCGCGCCCAAGCGCTCGGCTGCATGGGTAATCCCGATGTCCGCACTCCGAACATCGACCGGATCGCGGCGGAAGGGCTTCTGTTCAGGAATACGTTCGCCAATACGCCTGTGTGCTGCCCGGCGCGCGCGAACATCCTCACGGGCAAATACGCGCACAAGAACGGCATGATGGCGAACGATCTGCGGCTGCGCGAATCGGAAACGACTTTGGCAGAGGTGCTCGGGAAGTCGGGATACCGTACGGGCTTTGTCGGCAAGTGGCATTTGGACGGCGGCAAACGGATGCCGGGTTTTGTGCCGCCTGGGCCTCGCCGGCAGGGCTTTGACTTCTGGGCGGCGAACGAGTGCAGCCATACGCACTTCCACTCGCAATATTTTCGCGATACGGACCAGCCGATTCCGATTGACAAGTTCGAGCCCGAGGTGTGGGCGGACCTTGGAATCGAATTTCTGCAGGCCGCAAAGACAGACGCGCGTCCATTTTTTCTGACAGTCCAAATGGGGCCGCCGCACGATCCTTACAAGGCTCCGCCGGAGTACTCGAAGCTTTACGATCCGCAGAAGCTCACCATGCGGCCTAACTGGCAAGCCAAGCCTGGGATGCCGGGGCCGGCGGAGATCGCAGAATACTACGGGATGGTCACGGCGGTGGACGCCCAGATCGGCCGCCTCATGAAATCGCTCGAGGAGCTTGGTCTGCGCGACGACACAATCGTGCTGATTTCGTCCGATCATGGCGACATGCTTGGCTCGCACGGCCGCCAGTTGAAGCGGAAGCCTTGGGAGGAGTCGATTCACGTTCCGGGGATCTTGCGATATCCGCGCCGCGTGAAGGCCCGCCGAACTTCGGATGCGTTCTTTACTCACGTCGATTTCGCGCCGACGCTGCTTGTCGTTATGTGGCATCAAACCGCTGGTGGGAATGCAGGGCGCCGATCTGGCGGATCACATCCTTGGCCGCGAATCGGGAGGGCCGGATTCAGCCTTCTTCCAGATCTTCGGCCCGTATGAAGGCGATGGAACCGAAGACGGGTGGCGAGGAGTCCGCACGGAACGGTACATGTACGCGCGCTTCGAATCGAAGCCATGGGTGCTTTACGATCTGCAGCAAGATCCCAATGAGATGCGGAATCTGTTGGACGAGGCGCACCCTCCGGCTATCCTTCGCGATATGGAACACCGCCTTGACGGATGGATGCGGCGCACAGGCGATTCCTGGAAGAACAACTGGCATGAACTCGTCGAAGACAAGGGGCGGCTTTACACGCAGGACCAAGTGTTCTACTCGGTGAATGAGTATCTGAGTTGGGCGAAGGCGCGTCTACAATAAGTGTCAGCAACACAAAGATCGTTTTTATGATTGGATCTCTGCCGCCGAGCGCAATTCCCGCCACCGCGGACGACACGCGGTTCTTCGGACATCCTCGCGGGCTGGCCACGCTCTACTTCACCGAGATGTGGGAGCGCTTCAGCTACTACGGGATGCGCGCTCTGCTTATCCTGTTTATGACAGCGACCGTAGCCAACGGGGGCCTCGGATTCAATACCGATAAAGCCGGCGCAATTTACGGTCTGTACACGGCCATGGTCTACCTGACGTGCTTGCCGGGCGGATGGATTGCGGACCGAATCCTGGGCGCGCGCAAATCAGTACTCTATGGCGGAATCGTGATCGCTTGCGGACACTTTTCCATGGCCGTGCCGACGATGGCGACTTTCTATTTCGGGCTCTTCCTGATCGTCATCGGCACTGGCTTGCTTAAAGCCAACGTAAGCACGATGGTCGGCTCTCTCTACGCCCCTGACGACAGCCGCCGTGATGCCGCTTTCTCTATCTTCTACATGGGCATTAACGTCGGCGCGTTTCTAGCGCCGCTGGCGTGCGGTTACGTCGGCGAGAAAGTGAACTGGCACTGGGGCTTCGGACTTGCGGGAATCGGCATGACGGCCGGACTCGTTCAGTACATGCTCGGCGCGAAGTATTTGGGGACGGCGGGGCTGTATCCGTGTACAGCGGGCGACCCCGAGGCCAGCGCTTCCGATCGGCGGCGTCTGCTTTACGGAATATTCATCACCACCGCAATCACAGTGGCGACCATGGGTGCGGCCGCCGCGGGCATCCTTCCTGTGACACCGAATAATCTGGCGGACGTAGTGGGCATGGGGCTCATCATTGTAACCGCTGTATTGTTTGGGTGGCTGATTTTCTTCGCCGGCAAAACTCCGGCGGAACGCAATCGTTTTATTGTAATTTTCGTCCTGTTTGTGGCGGCGGTGTTCTTCTGGGGGGTCTACGAGCAGGCCGGTTCCACACTGAATCTTTTCGCCGAACGCAATACGGATCGCGTGATACTTGGCTACGAGTACCCGGCGAGCTGGTTCCAATCGGTGAACTCGTTTTTCATTTTCGGACTCGCTCCCATGCTGGCGTGGCTGTGGGTGCGGCTCGGGAAGCGCGATCCATCCAGCCCGGCGAAGTTCTCCTTGGGGCTTATGCTGGTGGGGTTGAGTTTCGTCGTGATGGTGCTCGGCGCGATTCGGTCGGCGAACGGAACACATGTCACGTCGGCGTATTTGTGGATCTGCTATTTCCTCCAGACGGTGGGGGAACTGCTGCTCAGCCCAGTGGGTCTGAGCGCGATGACGAAACTGGCTCCGGTGCGCTTTTGCGGCCTGGTCATGGGAATCTGGTTTCTGGCGGCGTCGATGGGCAATTATATCGCTGGGCGTCTGGCATCGCTGTATGAGACGTTTTCCCTGCCGAACCTTTTCGGGCTTGGCACCGCTATTACGATTGGCCTCGGTCTGGTGCTTGCTTTGCTGGTGAAACCGATTCGCAGAATGCTTGGCGCCGCGGAATAATTCGGCTGCGAATCCATCGGAACTGCCCGCCAATCTTCCAGATTGTCTGAACATGCGAAACCCGAATGTGCGCATCAGCTTCGAAAGGGGAAGCCGCGAATAGCTGTAGCAAGATCTTAGCCTCGCACTTCGCTCATCAGCGCCAACAGATTTCGGTCCGGATCGCGGAAGAACGCCATCCACAGATCGTGATCCGGCATTTTCGCGATCATGTGCGGTTCCCGGTCGAAGGCAACCCCTTTTGATGAAAGCGCCTCGTGTGTTTTGGCGATATCGTCGACCTTGAAGTAGACGATGGAGCTGAAGCTCTCGGTCGTCCCCTCCGAGGGGCTCAACATCAGCCGGATGCCGTCGCAGTCGAAAAAGGCGAGATTCGGCGGCGCTTGGAACAGGAGCTTCATTCCGAGCGAATCGCGATAAAACGCGACGGAGCGCTCCACGTCTTTCACAGTGATCGCAATCTGGCCTATGCGGGCCAATCCTGGGGTCGTCATAGGATCTATTGAACTACGAAATTGCGCACGGATTCTTCTCGATGCTTGCTATTTCGCCAGGCGGCGGAACTCGCGGGGGGAAGCGCCGAATCGCGCACGGAAGAGCGTGCTGAAACTGCCTGGACTTTCGAAACCGCTGTCGAGACAAATCTCCGTCACTGGCGCTTGCGTTTCCCGCAGCAGACGTGCCGCGCGCTCCAATCTTCTACGGCGCAGATACTCGTGCGGCGTTTCGTGAAACACGGCTTTGAACACGCGGTGAAAATGGAACGGTGAGAGACAGGCCGATCGCGCGATATCGTCGAGTGTCAGGGCCTGACCGAGGAGTTCGTCCATCATCTGTCTGCCATTATGTATGCGACGGTATAACTCCGCCCGCGTCGCCATTCTCACGGCGGGCAGCCTCAACACTTCGCCATGCGATCCGGATCGCAGACGGGCCATGGCGGACGCCAACAGGAAAAACGATTCTTCCAGATCTTCGCCGCCCCGCATCGCCCTCTCGCGAAGGTTCCGCAGAATGGGGGACACCAGGGCGTCCCGTCCGTGGAGACGCTGATAGAATCCGACGCCGCTATCGATGAACGGATCGTCCAGCAGCACGCGATCCGCGGTCACGCTCGTCCGCCAGGCATCCTCGACGAAACCCCGGGAGAAAAATATGCAGAACGTTTCGACCGCGCTTTTCGAATCGATAGTGAGCGAATAGGGTTGGTCCTGATTCAGGATGAGATAGGAGTTGGAATCCACTTCGAATCGCAATTTTCCAACCGACCACTCACCGGCGCCCCGCACTAGCGATTTGATTGACAGCGGGCCCGGAAATTCGCGCACGTGGTAACGGTTCTGACCCCGGCCCCAGAGGATGGCATTGCATTCGCCCAGGCGCGAGGCGGGTGGATTGATCAGTACGCTCATCCGTCCGCCAGAATAGCAGGAAAAAAGGGGTGACCCACCCTAGTACATCAGTACGCATCTAATGTCTTGTGCTTATTTCATTTAAAACCAACGTACTCAATAATTGAAAGCGTGATCTACCGGAGACGCCACAGCCGAAGTTTTGTTCCTGGAGGCTTCCACCATTTCGAGAACATCAATAAAACGAAAGTTTACGGCTTTGGCGAAGGGGAGTATATCCAACTGCGGGATGAGTTTGGAAATGTCTGGCGTGGAACCGCCCAGCGGGATGAAGACAACTCAATCCGCTACCGGTTTCGCGACAATAAGGGCAAATCCATTACCGGAATCTCCGACCACTATGGTGTGATTCTGCGCGATGAAAAGGGAAATACCTGGCGCGGATTCGTGTCGTAGCAGCCTACGAAATTTCTTACATAGTGCTGATCCTGATGTATCTCTTTACGTCAGGCAAAACCGCGATGAAACCCGCTACGGCGAGGCCGAATGCGATAAATCGTAGTAGCTTGAACCCGCTCATTGCACTTCCTTTGCCGGCCGCTTAAAGGTTGCGGGCCGTCCACTGGCTAGACTCCTGAAGCCGTCAAGTGTTTCGTGGATTGATTCCCCTTCAAAGGACGGTTAGAATTGAGGGTCGACATGAAACAAACTATCGGGATCCTTGTGGCATCTTTGATTTTCCTAGTCCCTGTTTTCGCGGACGAGAGGGGCGGCGGACATGGTGGAGGCGGGAGCCGCGGGGTTGGCGGTGGACACGTACCCGCTCATGGCCCACCTCCTGCAAGGGTGCAGGCGCATCCCGCTCCGGAGCAGCCGTGCCCCACAAAGCCGCGGATTTGCCGATAAGTCCGGCCATCCGGAAGCGCCCCACGTTCACACGAACGACAAATGGATTGGACATGATTCCGGCCGGAACGATCCGCATTATCACGTCGATCATCCCTTTGAGCACGGACGGTTCACCGGAGGCTTCGGCCGTGGACACGTCTTCCGGCTGCAGGGAGGAGGCAGAGACCGTTTCTGGTTCAACGGGTTCTACTTTGGCGTCGCCCCCTACGACTACGACTACACCAATGGTTGGCTCTGGGATAGCGACTCGATCGTCATCTATGAAGACCCCGACCACGATGGCTGGTACCTGGCTTATAACCAGAGGCTTGGTACTTACGTTCACGTCACCTATCTCGGTAATAACTAGGTCACAACGTTCAAACTCAGGTCCGCCGCACCGATAAGGTGGACATGAGGGAAGACTTCAACAACAGTGAAGCGGTATGCCTTCGCTTCAATCGGCTGATGCAAAACCTGTTACAAGGCAAATTAGAGCGCAACGCATTCGATCGATGGGAAGTTGATTTGTTGGTCGATATCGAGAGTTGTGTGATGCGGCCGAGCGAGAAGCGCAGAACCTTGATGCGATATCAAAAAGCGGTAACCAGACAGTTAGAGAACGGCGCATCGATGCCATTCCGGCTCGCAGAATATCTTCGGCGGAACGGCCTCTCCAGAAGGGCGTGCAAGCGGGCATCATAGGGCGTCGTTGGGCTTTCGGGTGCTATCCTGAGGTTTAGGAGAAGGCTCAAATGGGTTGTGGCGGCGGTAGCGGCTTTCCGAGTGCACCTTCCGAAGAAAAGACGGGCGGACGGATGGTGATGTGCGTCAAATTCGGGCGGGAGATGCCCGGATTGGACGAATCGCCGTTCGATGGCCATCCTCTCGGACAAAAGATTTACGAGAATGTTTCCAAAGAAGCCTGGAAGATGTGGCTTGAGCAGATGAAGATGATCATGAATGAATACCGGCTCAACCTGGGCACGCCGGAAGCGCAGGAATTTCTACTCAAGCAGATGGACGATTATTTTTTTGGCGATGGAGCCGCACTGCCTCCGGGATACGTCGCGCCGAAATCGAAAAACTGAGTTACTTCTTACCGATCTCGCTGATGGCCGCAGCGCATTTTTCCAGCATGATCTGATCTTCGCCGGTAAACGCATTCAGCCGTTCGCTTTCCGCATCAATCAGGGCGACAACTGACCCAGTTTCCGGCCTGATAACTGGAATCACGATCTCGGACCGCGTACTCCCGAATGTAGTCAGATAACGAGGATCTTTGGTAACGTCTCCAACCAGAACCGTCCTGCGGGAGGCGACGGCGGAACCGCACAAGCCTTTCGACGCCGGGAAGTGGGGGTAGGCGGGTTCGCCCTGTCCGCTCCAACCGACGATGGTAATATCCTTGGAATCCACTTCGTATATACCGACCCAGCGGTAAGGTCCGGTTTTTCGAATGGCCTCAGCGATACGTTCGGCCTTCTGTTGCCGGGAATCCGTGCTGGTCAGAGCTTCGTGGATCTGTTCGAGCACCTTCTGTTCGTTCATCAACATCTAGACTACTGCTAACCCGGTGGCGATTTCGAATGAGAGCTTCGCGTGAGCGTGTCGGAGGGCCTCTTCAACCTGATGCGGGGTGTCCGCGTGGCCAAAAATGAACCCTAGATAGCTCGCTCCTTCGGGAAGCATCTCAAGTTTCTGCCCTTCTTTTGCCGTGATGATAATTTCGGCGATATTTGGCGTGTGCGCGGCCTCGTAAACTCCCGAGGCGCGTTGATAGATTCCGTTTTTTGGGATGGGAATCATCATGACTCCGGACGCCTGTTCCTCACGTTCCCACGTGCTGACGTTTTCACCGAGGGCGTGACGCAAAATGAGTTCTTCCAAGCCGCGGTCATTGCGGAATCGGAGTGCTTTTGCGCAGAGGCCGCCGATTGGCCGCGCCGCTGCCTCGAGGATCCATGCGCCGCGGCGATTGTAGCGAAGCTCTGCATGCAGCGGCCCTCGTGTGAGGCCGAGCGCCGTCACGGCTTGCTGCGCGGTCTCGATTAGCGCCTGCTGAACATCCAGCGGCTCACGGGAAGGTGTGACGTAGATAGTCTCTTCGAAGAAGGGCCCTTCGAGCGGGTCGGGTTTGTCGAAAATGGCGAGAACTTTGAGACGGCCTTCGGTGACGATCCCTTCGAGCGCGTACTCGCGGCCGTCTATGTAGTTTTCGACCTGAACGAACTGGTCTTGATCTTCCCGGAGCCGACGGATTTCCGGAGCTTCGAGGATCGTATGGATGCGTTCGAAGGCTGCGGCGAATTCTGTCGGGTTGTTAGCGCGAATCACGCCTCGACTGGCGGAGAGACCGAGTGGTTTGAGGACACAGGGATACTTTATATTCTTTGCGGCGACGGCGGGATTCGTAGAGATTGGCAACCGGACATATGCGGGTACGAGCATTCCGTTGGCACGGAACTTTTCCCGGGCCGCGAACTTATTCTTACAGGCGGCTACGGATTCGGGCGAATTGTAGGGCAGACTGAGTTGCCGGGCCGCCAACGCTGCTAGATAGACCGGGCGGTCGCCGACTGCGACGATGGCATCCGGACGCGGTTGAGCGGCCGCGAGCGTTGCCGCCGCGCCTTCGGGATCTTGGAAGCGGACGGGAATGGCGTGATCGCCCCATGGATCAGGGAGAACATGGCAGCGATCCGTGGCCATTACAACATCGAGACCCATGGCGTGGGCCGCTTCCGCGAAGACTTGCGTCTGGTAGCCGGTTGTCGCCGCTAGCAAGAGAACTTGTTTCATTCGTTAGACACGCGCTAATTGGTCTTCCGTTGGTTCGGCACAACAATACCATGCCTCATCGAGATATGGAATCGCGTTTTGTGGGACGGCGTCGAGGGTGTTGTCCATCGGTGTGCCGTGCGCGAGTTCCCAGATCCGTTGGAAGATCTGCTGGCGATTGCCGCCGTTCACGAGGGTCATGACGGATTGGGCGAGTTCATCGATAGAGGGATCAGTGTGCTTCCAGGGGTACATTAGGGCCGCAGGGTCGAAGGGGCCGATCACTTGCTGAATCTCGTCCAATTCCAGCAGACGGGAGCCGGATGGGATCAACAGGCGCAGCGCTAGTTGGACAGGATTTACGTTTTCGATCAAACCCAATTCGGCGATTGTGTTTAGGAGTTGCTGGAAGCCTTGTCGCGTTGTCCACGGGGTAAACGGGAGAAATGTCGGCGCGAGAGTGAGACCGATTGTTTGAAATTCGCGGGCGACGTTTATGAAATCGGCGCACGTGTGACCTTTTTCGAGTTTGGCGAGTACGCTGTCCTCTACCGATTCGACGGCGCTGGTGACGAACAGACATCCCGTGGTTTTCAGGATGGGCAACAATTCCTTCTGCTGCAGGAGGTGTTCGATTTTGATGGTGACGTCGTAGGTGATGGTGGGGTATTCGTTGTGTAGTTCTTCGATGATTCGGCGTGCGTGGGTGGGGCCATTGAAGAAATCGGGATCGCCGAAGGTGATGTGCGACGCGCCTGCGGAAATCTGGCGGCGGATGTCTTCGAGCACGATATCCTGCTGTACTACGCGAAAGGCGCCGTTGTAGACGGGAACAACCGGGCAGTGCCGGCAAAGATGCTTGCAGCCGCGCGTAGCTTCGGTGTAGCCGACTTGTTTGGCAGTGCCGTTGATGTGAAGCTTGGCGTATCGGGCCAGGGACGGGAGGCCCGCTCGGTCTGGCGTGCGAAATTGCAGCCGATCGAGCGCGACTTGGGGTCCGGTGTTTGCGAGGCCTGCCGCGATGCGGACCAACGCTGGTTCGAACTCGCCTCCTATAATGGAGCGGACTCCGAGAGCACGCAGATAGTCCGCGTTCATGGGCGCGTAAAGCCCGTAGCAAGCGAGGTGGACGGCGGGATTCAGTGACTTCACACGTTCGATCACTTTGACCGCGAGCCGCGTGGCGGTGTGCATCGGGAGCGAGATGGCGACTAGATCGGCTTGGCGGATTACGTCCCCCGGAAGGCAGCTCACGGCGGTATCGACGCAGGTGACATCGTGTTGTTCGGCGCGGAGCCAAGCGGCGGGCGACGCTAGGTTGAAGGGCTGACGACCTAGATCGTATGTGGAGATCAGAACGATTTTCACTTGATTCCAGTTTACTGCGATGCGCTTTACTGCGATACTCGGCTGAGAGATGATGCTGCTCGCTTTTTTATTGCAATTCACGCTGGTGGACGTGGACCGGATTCGCGTCGATGGCGATCCGGCCGCGGCGTTGCGGACGGTGGACGTGCCGGCGCAACCGCGTGAAGTGAATTGCGACATTCTGATCGCAGGGGCGGGACCGGGCGGTATCGCGGGTGCTATTGAGGCATCGAAACGCGGCATCTCCGTTTGCATGACGGAGGAGAGCGATTGGATTGGCGGTCAGATTACGGCGGGCGGCGTATCGGCACTTGACGAGAATCGATTTATTGAGATTGCGGGCGGTACGCGGAGTTATTACGACTTCCGCAATCGGCTACGTGACTATTACCGGTCTCATTTTCGTCTTTCGCCGGCGGCGATGTTGGAGAATTTGAATCCGGGATCGTGCTATGTTTCTCCTCTTTGTTTCGAGCCGAAGGTGGGCGAGGCTGTGCTGGAGGAGATGCTGAAGCCGTATCACGTCCAACTTTTCCTTCGGACTCGCGTTTTCGACGTGGGCGTTCGCGGCGGCCATTTGGAGTCGGCCTTGGCGTATCGGTTCGATCGGAAGGAAGTAGTGCGGCTTAAAGCGAAATTCTTCCTCGATGCCACAGAATTGGGCGATCTCTTGCCTTTGGCGAAAGTTCCTTATGTTGTTGGATCGGAGGCCAAGGCCGATACGAACGAACCGACTGCGTCATTGGAACCGAACGCCGCTTGCGTTCAAAGTTTCACGTATCCGTTTGTGATTGAGCATCGGCCGGGTGAACAGCATCGCATCGCGAAGCCCCCGGAATATGAGAAATGGCGCGACACACAGCCGTTCAGTCTTCGCGTGAATTATCCGGTGGAGCTTGGATGGAAGGGGGATGTGCAGTACCGGATGTTTGGCGAGGATCCTCCGATTCCGAACAACATGTCGCCTGGGCCGTTTTTCGGTTGGCGGCGTATTCTGGCGCGTAAGAACTTTGTTGGATCGACGGTTCCGAACGATTTGGCGTTGATGAATTGGCCGAGGCAGGATTATCATACCGAGTCGCTGATTGACCGCACTCCGCTCGATACTGCGCGGGTGTTGCAAGCGGCTAAGCGTGTCTCGATGGCGTTTCTTTACTGGCTTCAGACGGACCTGCTCGCGACGACGGGAAGGGCCACGGGTTATCCGGAGCTGATGCTTCGCAAAGATGAGATGGGCACTGAGGACGGACTATCGAAGTTTCCGTACATCCGCGAGTCGCGGCGAATTCGCGGACGCGAGCGTGTTTTGGAACAGGATATTGTGATCGCATCGGAGTCGCAGTCGCGCGCGCGATGGTTCGCGTCGTCGGTGGGCACGGGGTTTTACATGGTCGATATCCATCCTTGCGGCGCGAACGAGAAGGGGCGCATGATGATGCCGAAGCCGTTCCAAATTCCGCTGGGGACGTTGATCCCGGAGGGAGTGGACAATCTTCTGGCGGCGGGGAAAACGCTGGGTGTGACTCATCTGACGAATGGCGCGTTCCGTTTGCATCCGATTGAATGGAACGTCGGAGAAGTGGCGGCGATCATGGCGAGTATGGCGATTCATGCGGGCGAGTTGCCGGATGCGGCGGCGCTGCAAACTGAACTCGTGAAGGCCGGTATTCAGATCGTGTGGTTCGACGATCTTACGGTGAATCATCCGTCGTTTGCGGCCATCCAGTTGGCGGCCATTCGGGGTGTTTATCCGCTTAACGGTTATGATCTGCATGCTTCGCCGGACGCTCCTGTGACTCGTGGAGAGGCCGCTGCGGCTTTGGCTGCTTACTTTGGAAACCATGTTTCGCGCGCGGAGGCGATTCAACTTGCGCTGGACCAGGGGTGGATGGCTTCAGATCACCGGAATTGGTTTCATGCCGAGCTTCCGTTTTACTGGACGGATTGGCGCGAGGATCATTTTCCTAAGCCTGTGCCGGCTTGGAAGATGAAGCGGACCGGACCCGTACTACGGAAGGAACTTGCTGGACGGATGTCTGGTCTGTGATGTGGAGATGGGCGGCGATTTCGTTGCTGACGTTTCTGTTCGGCGTGAATGTGTATCGGGCCGTGACTCAATCGCTGACCATCGACGAGGCGTACACTTACAATCGTTTCCTTTCCACTGATCTTCGCGTTGCTTTGACGGAGTATGACGCGAATAATCACGTCCTTTACACTTTGTTGGCTAAGCCCGCGGTGAAGTTTTTCGGGGGACGCGAGTGCGTGGTGCGTTTGCCTAGTGTGCTGGCAGGGCTTCTGTATTTTGTGGCGGTGTATCTGCTAGCTCGGTTTCTGTTTGGCGAGGGATGGCTGTTTTTGCTGGCTGTGGCGGCGATGAGTTTGAACCCGTACGTGCTGGATTTCTTGTCGTGCGCTCGCGGTTATGGGATGGGGATCGCGTTGTGGCTGCTTGGGGTGTATTGGATGTGGAACGGCCGCTTAACGCGTGCCGGTGTTGCGTTCGGATTGGCGGTCGCGGCGAATTTGACACTCCTGTTTCCGATTGTCGCGTTGATGGCGCTGCAACTGCGGAAGCCGTTCGAATTCATTGACCGCCTTGCACTGCCCTGCGTTGCGACCGCGTTCGTTGTCCTGGTAATTCCGATTTCGCATTTGCAGCCTGGGAGCTTTTATGTGGGCGCGGAAACGGCGTGGAACGGACTCCTGACGGTGACGATGATGTCGGTAGGGCAGGATTGGATGCGGCAGGTGGCTGGGGTGGCGATCGGGTTGGTGATTGTGATTGCGGCGCTGGCGGTGCGTGAACGCGACGAACAACTTCGGCTGTTCATCGCGGCGTTTGGGATTATGTGGATAGTTTTGGTTGCGGCGCGGTATCTTGCCAACCTGAAGTATCCAGAGTTGCGGACCGGGCTGTACCTGATTCCATTTTTCACGCTGTTGTGCTTACTGGCCTTGCGTGGACGGCATTGGTTGTTTGCGGCGCCGCTGTTCGTGCTGATCGCGCTCTACTTAGTGCAATGGCGAACCTCCTACTACGGCGAGTGGGCATTCGATTCCAAGACGAAGCAGGTGGCCGAGTTGTTGCGGCGGGAGAAATGTGCGACCGTTGGCGCGTCGTGGGAGTTGGTTCAGACGTTGCAGTATTACCGCGTGCCGCAGGTGAATCGCGAACCGGACGGGGATTTCACTTGTTTTGTGCTGCTGCCTTCCTCGCACGATTTGGTGGAGAAGCGACACCTGCGGGTGATTTGGCGGGACTCTCTTTCGGAAGTTGTGGTGGCGGAGAAGTAACAACCGGGACGACGTAATACGGCGTGGCGATTTGCGGATCGGGGAAGAACCATCCGGTCTTTTCCTTGTTCAGGATTTCGAAGTAGTACATGAGATCCCATCGCGGCGATACATCGTCGGCGGGGATAGTAAATGTGAGCCTGCCGGGATCCTGCTCGATCACTTTGAACTGCGCGAGTTGATTGACGGGGCGATAGTGAAGCCGCACCGACCGAACGTTTGCGATCGGGTTGATGTGCAGGGCGAGCACGAGCGGTTTGCCGGGGGCGGCGTCGGCCGGCGCGGTGTGTTCGATGGCTGGACGTGGCACGGGAAGCGGCCATCGCTCGGGTCCGTGTTCCGGCTGGGAGCCGATCTTTTTTACGATGAGGCCCGCTATGTTCCAGTCGCCTTCGGGGAAATGAATGTCCAGGTTGTTGTCAGTCGCGTTGACGGTTTCTTCTCGTGCGGACTGGTCGGGATCGAGGAAGATTACTTTGTACTGTCCCGTAGTTGCTTTCACTCGGAAGACCTGCGGGCCGCTGCCTCGAATGGAGTCGCCGAATAGCGCGTTCTTGGGAAGATCGGTGGGATTTTTCGTGACTCCGCGCATCGTCAGATAAGACGCTAGAGGCATGGCGATGGCTTCGCGCGGCCCTTCGGAGATCCAATTCGGTGACTTGGGATCGATGGCTCTGAACCTTGGTTCGATATTGTTACCCCACACGGACTCGCCGCTGCGATAGCCGAATCCCAGTGCGTGGACCGGGCCGCCGAAGTCGAATCCGTAGTCGAAGGCTCCAAACTTTTCCCAGAGTTTTATCCGTTCGTCGAGCAGGGCGATGTCATGCTGCACGTACGGCAACTTGTCTTTCCAGTGGCCTTTGTCGTCGGGACCGAAGGACATGTCTGGCGGATACGTGCCGTCAGTCAGCTTGACGATCTGCTCCCACATTCGTTGCGCACCGACGAGTTCGCGGCGCGCTGCGTAGAGTCCGGTATCGTCCGACGTCTCGTAGAAATACGTGAGCTGATCGGCGGCGGTTTGTTTGCGGGCGTGATATTGAGCGAGCGTGGATAAAATTCGAAAGTCGTTGGCCGTGTACTGCCACTCTTTGTTTCCAGGCCCGATGAACTTCGACGCCTGATCCACGGCAGCTTCGGTCTTGCGGGCGAGTTCGTGGAGGCGTGTCGCGGTGTCGAGGGGAGTCTGCTTGGCGGATGCCACGCCGCTGATTCGATTTTTTACGGCTTCGGAAATGCTGGCGATGAAAGCCCAGTCGCTGGGCCGAATTTCCCGGTACGACTCGATGAGCCCTCCGGGATTGATCTCAGGCCAGATGTACATGTTCGGGTCGGCGAGGTGTGCGGCAACGATTTCCGTCAGGATGTTCGAGGCGGAGTGATAGGCCTGCAATACGGCGGACGCCGCGCTGCCGAAACGCCGCTCGACTTCCGCCGACCAGAGTTTGTCTGGCGTTTTGGGATCGTAACTCAGGCGGCCCCACAAAAGATAGAACATCCAGTAGCGTTCGAATTCAAAGCGGCCTGGCGAGGGAAGCACCCATGCGCTGGGTGCGTTGCCGAAGCCTTTCTGTGCCAGGGGGGCGTCGATTTCGAAACCGTCGGTATCGGACATTGTAAAGGTCGATACTGCGCGGCGGACGTAGTCGGGATCGCCCCAGAGCAGCAGGCGATGTGAGCCCAAGGCCCACAGTTCCCAATAGAAGTGCCATGGCCGTTGATGTTGGGCGTGGGCGACAACGACGGGAAGACTCGGCGCTATGGGATCGATTCTAGGCTGCTCCGCGAGCTTCGTTGTTTTCTCCAGAAAGTTGATGTAGCTGTAGTTCGGCCATGTCTCCGGCGGTTGATAGGGACGGCCGAGGTCTTCGGCCCAATATTTCGAGGACAGACGCAAGGGGACGCCGGCGTTCGTGGCCGCGTCGAGCAGGCCGGGACTCATCACCCATCCACGTAAATCGAGTACGGCGAGATGCCCGGCGTCGTGGAGGGCTCGGAAAACGTAGTCGCGATAGAAGGCCACTTGGCGATCGGCCGGAATGCCGGACTCCGAATTGGTGCGCATCTGCACGCTTCGAATGTCGGGGCAAAGATCGAGCAGAGTTCTCAAGGCCTCGTAGCTGTATGGGCCGATGTTCTCGGGCGTGATGCCGTCGACTGAGGGTTTCATGTTCGGCTGAATGTTGTGCTCCCAAATACCGAGCGTGAAATCGACTCCGTGGGCTGCGGCGGTTTGCGAGATGTACTGCAGCATTTCCAGATTGTGGCGGCGCTGTTCGTCTGTGAGATTCCGCGCTTTGATTTGCGGGAAGGATTTCAGGTCGAGCCAGAACGGATAGGGCGGTGCGAGGTAATCGGTCTGGTGCGCGAAGACGAGATTGAAGCGGTTGAAGCGGTTGCGGGCCAGCATCTGGATGAAAGCGAGCCAGTATTCTTGTGTGTGTTGCTGCTCGACATCGGCGCTGTGTACGAACGTCCGGATGCCCCGCATTGGTGTTGCGGGGCAGGTTTTCGTCGTTGCGAGATGACCGGTGGTTCGAATTTGTTCGGCTGCCTCTAGCATGCCGTACATGAGGCCGCGTAGATCGCCGCCCTGGATGCGGTTGTTTTCGATCCTGAAACATTCCGGGGCTTCGGTGGACATCTCCGTTGTGATTCGG
Organism: Bryobacterales bacterium; assembly: GCA_963813145.1. Classification (GTDB taxonomy): domain Bacteria; phylum Acidobacteriota; class Terriglobia; order Bryobacterales; family Bryobacteraceae; genus Palsa-187. The sequence goes on along the minus strand of CAWEXX010000003.1, from coordinate 985,147 downwards.
AGCGAGAGACTGCGGGCCGCTAGTGCGGCGTCTAGTTCGGCCCTTCCGAATTCCATGGGCCCTGCGAGTGCCGGGAAAGAAAATACAATAGCTATTGAGCCGCGAATTAACGCAGATGAACGCGAATAAGACTTAGTCGACGACTGTGCTCCAGCCACGGCGATTGAGATCCCAGTATATGACTGCTCCGGCTGCCAGCCCTAAAGCGGTTAGTGTCAGGCCTAGTGCTGTCTCCTGGAGAATTAGTTTTCCTACCCCGAAGAGGATTCCGTAGATGAGTATGCAGCCGCAAATCCAATCGAGCAGATTATTGAGGCCGTCTCCCTTGGGCTTTACTTCCTGGGCTCGTGCGGCGATTGGGCCCCAGCCTACTCGGGACGGGGCGGTTCGGCGGTAGAACGCTATTAGTACGCTTTCTGGTTCGGGCGCGGTTAGGAATGTTACTGCTAGCCAGACTACTGTGGTGATTCCTGCTGTGATTAGTAAGACCAGCGCTTCCTCTCTTGGCTTTCCGCTGTCGAATCCTCCTAGCGTTTGCAGGCCTATGGAGACTGCGAACGCTGTGATCATTGCCGAGACTTCGCTCCAGGCGTTGATTCGCCACCAATACCAGCGCAGCAGAAGGACTCCTCCGGTGCCGGCTCCTGTGGCAATCAGAAGCTTCCAGGCTCCTCCTATGGAATCCATGTAGAACGTGATTATTGCCGAGATGATGGTCAGCAATATTGTCGCTACCTTTGAGACGTTGACCAGGTGTTTGTCGCCTGCGTTGGGTTTTAGGAAACGGCGGTAAAAATCGTTTACGAGATAGCTTGCTCCCCAGTTGAGTTGGGTGGCGATGGTGGACATGTAAGCGGCGGCGAACGCGGCTACCATCAAGCCTCGCAGGGAGGGCGGCAGGTAGTCGATCATTACCCGGACGTAGCCGGTTTCCGGGTCGGCTAGATTCGGATAGAGAATTACCGATGCCAGACCGACCAGCACCCACGGCCACGGGCGAATCGCGTAGTGGGCGATGTTGAACCAAAGTGTCGCGAGCAACGAATTCTTTTCGTCTTTGGCTGAGAACATACGCTGCGCGATGTAACCTCCGCCTCCGGGTTCGGCTCCGGGATACCAGCAGGCCCACCACTGTACGGATATGTAGGTGAGAAACGTGATGACGGGCATCCAGGCGGAGTTTAGATCCGGTATGAAATTGAGCACGGACCCGCTACTGGCTCCGCTCGCTGCGGCGCGGTGCGCGTCGATTAAGAGCAGCTTGGCTTTCATCGCTGCCAATCCGCCGACCGCGTTGATGGCGAATACGGCTAGCGCGATGACCATTCCCATTTTGACTACGAATTGAAAAACGTCGGTCACGAGAACGCCCCAGAGTCCGGAGAGCGTGGAGATCATGGATGTGAGCGCGATCAGGCCCAGCACGATTGTCAGCGCTTGTAGTTTGGTGACCCCTAGAATCAGCGTGAGGATTTTGACCATGGCCAGGTTTACCCATCCGAGAATAATGCAGTTGATGGGGATGCCCAGGTACAACGCGCGAAACCCGCGGAGGAAGGCGGCGGGCTTTCCGGAATAGCGAATCTCGGTGAATTCGATGTCGGTCATGACTCCGGATCGCCTCCAGAGCCGGGCGTAGAAAAAGACAGTGAGCATGCCGCTGGCGACGAAATTCCACCAGACCCAGTTGCCTGCGATTCCGTTCCGCGCAACCAGACCGGTGACGACCAGCGGTGTGTCGGCGGCGAAAGTGGTGGCCACCATGGAGGTTCCCGCGAGCCACCAGGGGACGTTGCGGCCGGAGAGAAAGAACTCGCTGATGCTCGATCCGGCGCGCGCCTTGTAGTACAAACCGATTGCGATGTTAAACAGAAAGTAGAGTGCGACGACGCACCAATCGAGCGTTGTGAGTTGCACGGTTACTCGATTATAGCCGCGCAGCGGAGGTTAACATGGATAGTATTATGTACCGCACATTCCTGTTGATGACTGTTGTGAGCTTGGCGGCAGTGGGGCAATCGTTGCCGGTGAAGTGGGAAGAGCTGACTGCCGGGGACTTCGTGAAGGCCCTGGAGAAATCTGGCGGCACGTGCCTGCTTCCTTTCGGGATCATCGAAAAACATGGGCCTCAACTTCCGCTCGGCACCGATCTGATCAATGTCCGGTACGTGGCCACGCACGGGGCGGCGCAGGAGTACGCGATTGTGTTTCCCGAATATTATTTCGGGCAGATTTTCGAAGCGCGGCATGAGCCTGGCACCATGGCTTATAGTGCGCGACTGCAGTTGGAGTTGCTACAGGAAACCACCGACGAGATGGGCCGCAACGGGTGCAAGAAGATCATGATCGTGAATGGGCACGGCGGCAACAACAGCTTGTTGCCGTATTTTGCTCAGTCGCAGATGGCCGTGCCGCACGACTACGTGGTCTACGTTCATCAGCGAGGCGCCTTTCCGGCGGGGCGTCCGGCGATGAAGACAAAAACGGATGGTCACGCAGGCGAATCGGAAACTTCGCACACTATGGTTTCGCGGCCAGACCTGGTACATATCGATCGCGCCGGTTCGGAATCGGGGGCCGATCAGAATCGCGAGGACCTGCCTCGGAACGTGTATACGGGCATCTGGTGGTATGCGAAATTCCCCGAGCATTATGCCGGCGATGGCACAGCGGCGACCAAAGAGTTAGGTGAGTTCGATATGAAAGCGTGGACCGACGACGTGGCCAATGCGATTCGTTCGGTGAAGGCGGATCAGGTGAGTCTGCGGTTGCAGAACGAGTTCTTTGAGAAGACGAAGCATCCGCTTGATACGAAGCAGTAACTAGGACTGCGATTTCACGTCAGGCGTGCGGACGTGTTCCGGACGAAATCCAAGGCCGATCATGCGTGCTGGAATGCGGCGCAGCGCGGGGAAATATTTCAGAAGCTTGAAGGGCAAAGGAAGCGTTCGGCGATGGGATTTGCTGCTCAAAGCAGGGCGGAGGACGCGGTGGTGTGCAAAGACTTGAACCTTCTGTGTCATGCGCGCCGGAAATTCGCGGCGCTTTTGGACTAGGCGTAAGCGTTCTTCGTCGACCGGCCCGCGTTTGAGCGCTTCCGCGAGAATGTTCGCGGTTGCGACGGCATCCTGAATGGCGAGGTTGATGCCGACTCCTCCAACGGGCGACATCGCGTGCGCGGAGTCCCCGATGCACAACAATCCTGGCTTGGACCACTGGCGGAGGCGATCCACGGCAACGGACAGGAGCTTGATCTGGTCCCAATCCTCCAACTCGTCAATGCGGTCCTGGAGGAAGGGGGCGACGCTCGCGATGTCTTTCCGAAACGACGGCAAGCCGTTCTTTTTGACAGTTTCGAATTCTCCCTTGGGGATAACGTAGGCGCACTGCCAATAGTCGCCGCGATCGATAGTCACCAGGATTCTTCCCGCTTTAAACCGGCCGAGACTCTGCTTCGGATCGCTGGGCCGGCGGGAAACCCGCATCCAAAGGACATCAATCGGCGCGCCCAGATCGAGTATCTCGAACCCGGCTTTTGCGCGAACGATCGAATGGCGGCCATCCGCTCCAATTGTCAGGTCGGCCCTTACGTCCAGCAGCCCTTGCGTGGTCCTCGCACGCACCCCGGCGACGCGGCCATTTTCCTCGATCAATTCGAAGACCTCCGACTCCATTTGCAGATGAAAGTTCGAGTATGACTTAGCCTTTTCAGCAATGAAGTTCAGAAAATCCCATTGCGGCATGAGTGCGATGAATTTGCATTGCGTTGGGAGATGCGAAAGGTCGGCGATCATCACCGCGAAGTCTTCGATTTGACCTCCAATCGACCGGAGTTCCTGGTGGGGACGACGCAAAAACTCTTCTAAGACGCCGAGTTCGTACATGAGTTCTAGCGTCGAAGGATGGATGGTGTCGCCTCGAAAATCCCGCAGAAAATCTGCATGCTTCTCGAGGACCAAAACATCCACGCCGGCGCGTGCCAGGAGGAATCCAGCAACCATTCCTGCCGGCCCTCCGCCCACGACGCAGCAGCGAGTATTTATATTTTCGGGGAAAGAGTTCGCTTGGCTCATCGATTAATCTGCGAGCGTCTTGGAGAGCCAGCGGAGCATGTCGGGCTTCCAGTGCTGCATGGATGGATCGTTGCTCCAACTCCCCATCCCGTGATGGCCGCCTTCCACTGTGATGACCTCACATTTGGCTCCGGCCTTCTTCATCAGCTCACACATTTTTGGAGACTGTTCGTAAGGGACTTGCTCGTCGGCCGTCCCCTGGATGAAGAGGAAGGGTGGCATATTCTTGTGAATGTAGGTGGTGGGGGAATTCACTCGCAGCTTCTCCATCACGTCGGGGTCCTGCCAGGTCTTGAGTCCGAGGAATTCTTTTAGGCCGGGCGTATCGGGTTTAGAAGGTTCGGCCGCGCGGCGCGCTGCCGTCTGCAGTACCAGATCGTTGGGACCGTAGAAGTCGACAACCGCCGCGACGCGCGTGTCTGGTTTGGGCTTCACGCCGGCGTATGCAACCAGAAACGCGCCCGCCGATTCGCCCGCGAGGACGATCTTCTTCGGATCGACGTGATACTTTGCGGCGTTTGTCTTCACCCAGCGAATGGCGTTGTCCACATCCTCGGTGGCCTGTGGCAACTGGTAGTTGGGTACCATGCGATAGTTGATGGTGAACCACGCGTAGCCCGCTGTGGAGAGCACGTCGAAGAGTGGCGTGACGTAGGTCCGTTTGTTGCCTCTGGCGAATCCGCCGCCGTGCACGATGATGACCGCTGGAACCAAACCTTTGCGGTCGGGCACTCTCATATCGAGAGTGAGCGGCGTGCCTCCAGGCCGCGAGAACTCGACGTCGTTTTCTTCGGTGAATCCTTTGGGCGCATTCGCGCGAAGCCCCGCCGCCGCGAACCAGGGGTGCAGTTCCACTACAAGGCGCCCTGCTTTTACTGCCGGATCGGCGGCGACGAGAGTGCGGGCTTCTTCTATGGTCGTGTTGTGGAAAATGAACATTCCGCGCGCGTCGCCGTCGTCGCTGAATGGTCCGGCGACAACAAGTTTACCGGCGTCCGCCAGTTTGCGAATGTTAGCCATGTGGCTTTCCTGGAGCTTCTCGGTTTCAGGCGTGCTTCCGGATGTAAAGTTCGGGCCTTTGCGGAGGAAACCGACAACGTAGTTGCCCATTTCGTATTGAGGAGTTGGATCGGCGGCGAAGAGGAATGTGGCAACGAGGCATGCGAGGAGGGTTCGAGCAAGGATCATGAGGGCACGATAACATGTCTCCATGTTATTCAGACGCCCCTCCACGATTACGTCCCTTATTTCCGCAATCGTTCTGGCTTGTAGCGCTGCCAGGGGCCAGAAACCACCGGCCTCTGAGGTGGCGGGTATCCCGGTGAACTACGAGGAGTCACGGGTTGGAACCTACACTCTCGCGGACCCGTTGGTTCTCTCGAACGGCAAAGCTGTACGAGACACGAAGACATGGACCCAAAAGCGCAGGCCTGAAATTGTGCGTCTGTTCGAGGAGAATCAGTATGGCCGCAGCCCGGGGCGTCCGGCGGGAATGAGCTTCGATGTTTTCGATAAAGGTACGCCGGCAATGGGCGGAAAGGCTCTGCGCAAACAGGTGACGATTTATTTTTCCGCCGGCAAGAAGGAACCGAGGGAAGATGTCGTCATCTACCTGCCTGCCGGCGCCAGCAAGCCTGTGCCCCTGCTGCTGTGCCTGAATTTTTCACCGAACGCGAGTATATACGACGATCCGGATCTCAAGCTTGGGGAGATGTGGAGCCGGGAGAAAACACGAGTCCCAGCCCAGCGAGGCAAAGGTCTCGGCAGGATGAACATCGATCAGTTGCTGGCCAAGGGATTCGGCGTTGCCGGCATTTATTACGGCGATATCGATCCGGACTTTGCCGGCGGCATTCAATTCGGCGTCCGTGCGCTGTATTTGAAGCCGGGCCAAACGGAACCGGCGCCGGACCAGTGGGGTGCAATCGGCGCCTGGGCGTGGGGTCTGAGCCGCGCGATGGATTACCTGGAGACCGACAACGCCGTGGATGCGAGACGGGTGGCCATCTATGGAGTGTCGCGGCTCGGCAAAACGGTGATGTGGTCGGGCGCTCACGATACGCGCTTCGCAATGGTGATCGCGAGTTGTTCAGGCGAAGGCGGCGCGGCTTTGAGCCGGCGCAATTACGGTGAGACTATCGCGCACCTGACTGCGCCAACTCGATATCCGTATCAGTTTTGCGCCAACTATGCGAAATACGCGGCTCATCCGGATGAGTCGCCGGTGGATGCGCACATGCTGGTAGCGCTGATGGCTCCGCGTCCGGTGTTTTTGCAGACTGGCGATAAAGACTTCTGGTCCGATCCGAAGGGTGAGTTTCTTGCCGCGGTGGCGGCGGAACCGGTGTTCCGCCTTTTCGACAAACAGGGTCTCGGAACCGATAAGATGCCGGAGGCGGGCGAGCCCATTCTGCACACGATCGGATATCACATGCATGCAGGCGGGCACGGCACGATGCCGGGCGACTTGGATTATTTCCTGAAGTTTATGGAGATGCACTTGCGGTCTGGCCAGTAGAATTCTGCGAGTCTTCGGTCTTCAGTAGATCGAGATCGGCGGTGGATACATCATTCTCTTTGAACGACACCGATTTCCCTTTGCTCTCGAATGGCGCGAGAAATTCCGGATCCTGCCAGGCTCCCGGCTCGACGTTATCCCAGGCGAAGAGTTTGTAGGAGCCCGGCGCAATAGCTTTGAATGAGAACCCCCCGTTCTGGTCGGTGGTCGCTGTCTTGAAGAGTTGCTGTTGCCCTCGTTTCTCCGTTGCGGGCACAAGAACGACGGTAGCGCCTTGCGTGGGCTGCTTCTTGTCTCCGGTCACGCGGCCGCTTAGCTGTCCGCCCGACGCGCTGAGCACGAGCGTAAGCGCCGGAGGCGCGCCGTCGACGACAACAATTTCACCGTTTGGCGCTTCCTGCTGGCCTATTTGCACCGACTTGATGTAGAGCTGGTCCTCGAGACCGAATATGACGGCACGAAAGGTGTCGGGAGTGATATTGCGAAGAGTGAACGTGCCGTCGTCCTTTACGCGCGAAGATGTACCACCGCCCATTGGATTAGGCTCCTTAGGCTGCAAAAAGACGTTCAACTGCGCGAGATTCAGCTCAGAAGTGCTCCCTTCGATAGCGACCGTACCTGGGATTTCCATCCCCGGATGCAATGTGACTTCGATGCCGTCCACGTTGGAATTACCCACGTCCACCGGGACGCGCGCGTATAAACGAGTGTTGTCTTCCGTGGCCTGACTGATCACATAGTAAGCGCCGGGAGAAACGCCGCGGAACTCAAACCCTCCATCCTTGGCGCGAACGCTGGTCATATTCTGGTTGGCGTAACCGAATCCAATGGCATCCCGCGGAAAGAGCATGAGCATTGATCGCCGCGTCGACGGCAAATTCAACATGTGGCCGCGGACTCGCACGGTTCGCGTCCGCACCAGCTTGATATCCATGTTGCTCATCGATCTGCCGGCGCCCACTGTCAGAGGGATGGCTCCACTCGGATCGCTTGTTCCTGGGTAATACGTCGCAGCGTAGCCTTCTTCCGGCTGATTGGGCGGCCCGGATACCGTACTCGTGGCCGCCATGGCTCCCATAAGCTGAATCCTGTAAGTCGCCGAGAGAATGTAGCGGCCAGGGGCGAGCCCAAATACGCGATATTCTCCGAGATCATTGGTGGACACACCTCCCGTTGGCATGAGCTGCCGCCTGCCCTGGACGTATCGATGCGTCATCGCCTGTATCTGTACGTTGGCAACGGGCTCTCCGTCCTCGTCGAGAACCCGGCCGGAGATCACGCCGTGTGGTTGCAATTTGAAAATGCTCAGTTTCAATTCCTGGCCGGAGGACAACGTAAGAGTGGTTCCCGGGCGCATTGGGCTTGGGGACCCATAGGAGCCTCGAACGAATCCTGTGCGCTCCGAAGAGAGGCGATAAGAGCCTGGCGTAATGTTCGTTATGGTGAACTGACCGCTTGCGTCACTGGTTGCGGAGTACAGCGTAGAGTCACCGCGCTGTTGATTCGGGGTGAGGACAAGCATTACCTTTTTTAGCGGCTCTCCGGTGATTGCATTGACCACCTGTCCCTCGACGCTGGCCGGTGGCTCTTCCTTTTGTTGTTGTGGCTGCGGCTGTTGGTTCGGAGTTTGTTGGCCGGGCGGCACGGCTCCGGGTCCGGCTGTCGGCACCACTCCTAAATTCTGGGAAAAAAGACCGGAAATACTAAAAAGCAGATACAACACGGGGCGGTACGGCATCGCCTAAGCCTCCGGCGCGCTCGAATCTCGGGGCGCTTGAATATGATTTTACAACGCGCAGCGGTTTAAGAATTGCACGCAGGGAGTTTGGCCGATGAACGATATCAGATTCATCGCCGCATAATCCTGCGCCAGACGAAAGATGCTCGGGCCGGGCATTTGCAAAGCCCAAGCGATCAGGATACGATTGACGCCGCCGTGACTGACGATCATGACGGTCTCCCCCTCCCGTTGGTTAAGAATTGTTTCAAAAGCACGAAGAACTCGCGTGCGCATTTCCTTAAAGTTCTCTCCGTTTGGAAATCGAATTTCCGTGGGCGTTTCCATCCATTGCCGGTAGAGGTCCGGATATCGAGCGGCGATTTCGTCGTACGTGAGACCTTCGAAATCGCCGAAATCCATTTCACGGAAGTCTGCGATTGTCTCGAGAGAGCAAGATTGGGTGCTGGTGAGAATGCTCGCGCTTTCCCGCGCCCTAGAACTCGGACTGGTGTAGATGGCAGATGCAGGCTCCGCTTTGAGATGCCGGGTGACTTGCTCCATTTGGCGACGGCCTTTCTCGGAGAGCCCGATGTCGAGCGAACCGTAGCAGCGATTTCTCGATTCCTCCGCGGGTTCGCCGTGGCGTATCAGCCAGACGCGTGTCATCGTGGATAACCGGTCCAGAGAAAAGTGAGGAGTGCCGCGCTTTCGCAGAGTTGAACGTTTGCCCCGAGGGTGTCTCCTGTAATGCCCGCGATCCGGTGGCGGCAGTATGAACCGAAACAAGCGGTGACCGCGACGACGACTGCGGCCGCGATCCATGCTCGGCTGGATGTGGCGGCGATGAGTGCCGCGGCGATCAGCACCGTCCCCCAGATGAGGGGTTGTTTGCCCATGCCTTCGGCCGGAGATGGGGATGTTCTGGCGTAGGGCACCGCGGCGGTGAGCAGGAGAACAGACCAGCGGGCCAATGCTGGTGTCAATATGAGCGCGGCCATCCAATTGATCTGCTGGAGAAGCGCGTTATACGCTGTGATCTTTAGAGCGATGACGACAACAAGCGCGACACCGCCGTAGGTTCCGATGGCGTGATCGCGCATGATGCGGAGGACGTCTTCACGGGTGGCTCCTCCTCCAAATCCATCGGCGGTGTCGGCCAGGCCGTCGAAATGCAATGCGCCTGTCAGGAGTGCGTCGAGCAAGACGATTAGAACCGCGATAACTGACACGGGCAGGTGATTCTTCAGCAATGCGGCGGCCACGCTGTATATCGCCCCGAGTAAAGCGCCGACGAGCGGGAACCAGCCGGACGAACTTGCGACGCCGGCTTCGTCGATGGCGGCGAATTGTCCGAGGGGGATGCGCGTGAGGAATGTGATCGCCGCCAGGAGCGATTTCACTTGTTGGAGACTCCCGCCGCTGCGAACGTTGCCATCCCAGTGAACGCCGCCACGGCCGCTTGGATGAGATTCATTCCGAGGGCGGCGCCAGTTCCCTCCCCCAGGCGCATTCCCAGATCGAGCAGTGGCTCTTGTTCGAGCAGCGCCAGGAGGTGCGCGTGTCCGGGTTCCGTGGAGCGGTGGGACGCGAACAGATAACCGGACAATGGCGGACATAGGCGGACGGCAAGGGCGGCAGCGCCCGTGGCGATGAACCCGTCGATGACAACGGGCGCGCGGCGGGCTGCGGCTCCCAGGCAGAAACCGCACATGGCGGCTATTTCGAGGCCGCCAACACAGCGGAGAATTCCCAATGGAGTTTGGAGCTGATCGGCGTGGAGAGCTAGAGCGCGGCGAATGGCAGAATGCTTCCGGGCCATGCATTCATCGCCCGCTCCGGTACCGCGGCCGGTTACAACCTCAACAGGTTCCCCAGTAAGGGCGGCGGTGATGGCGCTTGCCGATGTGGTATTTCCGATTCCCATTTCGCCGAAACCGAGGAGGTCGCATCCTGCCAGGACGGAATCGAATGCAAGTTCCAGGCCGGTTTCCAGGGCGGCGTTCATCTCGCCGTCCGTCATCGCGGGCTCTTCACAAAAATTGCGAGTGCCCAGGGCGGTGGCGCGGCTGATCAGCTCACTCGAACGCGGGAGTGCCGTTGCCACGCCGACGTCGACGACCTTGAGTTCGATGTTTCCCGCGCGGGCGAGCGCACTGATGGCGGCGCCGCCGCGCAGAAAGTTCAACACCATTTGCGCGGTGACTTCCTGAGGGTACGGACTGACGCCTTCCGCGCAGACTCCGTGATCGGCCGCGAAGAGTACGATTCTTGGGCGGCTCGCGGTTAACTCGAACGTCTCTCGAATGGCGGAGCAGCGATTGGCGATTTCCTCGAGGCGTCCTAGGCTTTCCGGGGGCTTGGTGAGTTGCAGTTGACGACTTGCGGCGGCTTCCACCCATGTTGGATCCACCGCACGAATCTGCTGGATTGTTTCTTCGAGGAGTCTCATTGATGCCTCAGCTCATGGTCTAGAGCTTGTATGAAGAGCGCGTTATCGGCGGCGGAGCGCACTGCTACGCGCACGTAGCGTCCCGTTGAGAGCCCTTCGTAGGAGTCGCAATTCCGGATTAGAATTTTGTGTTCACGTAAGAGCCGCATTCGCAATTCCGAAGCCGTGGGCATACCGTTTCCCAATTCGAGGAGCAGATAGTTCGCGGCCGAGGGAAACACTGCCAGACCTAGCTGGCTCAGCGATTCGGAGAGGCTATCGCGCTCGGAGGCGTTTTCTCGAAGGGATCCTTCGGCGTACTCTCTATCCGTGATGGCCTCCGTGAGTGCGTCGAGCGCGAGTTGTGTCACCGGCCATGTCGGTAACCGCGAATTGACGCGCCGGATGGTATCCGGATGGGCTACGGCGTAGCCGACACGCAGCGCCGGACAGCCGTAGAACTTCGTCAGCGAGCGGAGGACGATTAATCCCGGTCGCGCGGCGGCCTCGCCTACCAGCGTTTCGTGTGGAGCGTAGTCGATGAATGCTTCGTCGAGGAGCAGCGTGGCACCGCCGGATCTGGTGGCGTCGAGAATGCGCTGGGCTTCGTGCGCACGGAGCATTGAGCCCGAGGGATTGTGTGGATTATTCAACAACACAACACCGCACTTTTCGGCTTTCGATGCTGCGACACGAGAGCATCGACGGGAACGCGGAAGCACTGCGCACGGTCCAGAGTAAACGGCACGAACTCGACGTCCTGCTGGGTACAAACACGCCGGTACTCGCTGAAAGCGGGAATGGGAACTAATGCACGCTGAACCTGGAGGCAGCGGAGGATGGGCGCCAGCAACGCCTCTGCTCCGGGGCCCACGGCAATAGCCTCCGCGGGGATGCTGAGTTGTTCACTTAAAACGCTTTCGCAGACGGCGTGCGGATGGGTCGGGGTACAGTGTCAGCAATCGGAGATCGGCCGCGTCCCGTGCGAGCCGTTCCATTGCGCGAGGCGGCAGCCCACGTGGATTGATGTTGGCGCTGAAATCCAAAAGCTCCGAGGCGGGAATTCCCTGCTCCGCGGAAGCTTGCCATACATCTCCTCCGTGTACAGTCATCGCCGGCGTCTCCACGACATGGCCATAAGCGCTACGCCGACGGCGAGGCCCGATACGATCGCCACAATCGATAAGGCAGCTCTGGCGTCGCGGACTGACGGCGGACGTCCTTCTGCGCATAACACAGGCGCATCGTGCGGATGGCCATCGTAGGAACTGCGGCCACCGAGCCGCACGCCGAGCGCCCCGGCTATCGCAGCTTCGCTTTGCCCTGCGTTTGGGCTTGTATGTTGATTTCCGTCACGCCACCAGATCTTGCGCGATTGCCCCGCGTTCAAGTTTTGAATTTTTGCGGCGGCCACAATGCCCAAGGCCGTGAGACGCGCCGGGATCAAGTTGGCTGCATCGTCAAGACGGGCGGCGACGCGTCCGAAATAGCGATAGGGCGGCTCCGGATGGCCGATCATCGAATCGAGCGTGTTAACCGCCTTGTAGGCCATGGCGCCGGATACGCCGCCGGCCGCGAGCCAGAACAACGGGGCTACGATGCCGTCGCATGCGCTTTCCGCCAGCGTCTCGATGACAGCCCGCGAGATTTCGCTTTCGTCAAGATGCGCAGTGTCGCGGCCCACGATGCGGGCGAGGCGTCGGCGCGCGACGTGGAGATCATTTGCCTCAAGAGCGCGAATCACAGCGGAGGCTTCGGTCAGAAGGGAACGCGTCGCTAGCGCCGTCCAGATGAGCAGCACCTGCCAGATGGCGTTTCTCGGGCGTCCCAGGGCCCAACCGATGGAGACGATAGAACCCGTTAGCGCCGCGCCCGCCAGTATCTCGGCGCGCGGACCGCGGTCGAATCGCCGCAGGTAGCGCTCTCCCGCTTGTATGAGTGAACCGAACCATCGTACGGGATGAGGGAACCATTCCGGGTCGCCCAATAGAACATCCAGTACGTAGCCGATAGCCAACCGCGATGGAGTCATGCGTCCCGAACTCCCCAACGGTCGAAGTGAATCAGGTTGGCGAGGTTCTCGCGAGTTTCCCAACCCTTCTCCTCAAGCTCCGGATGCAAACGAAACTCGGAGATGTAGCCCACGCACAGGTACGCGACTGGTGTGAGAGCAGGTGGAATGCCGAGCGTTGTTTTCAGCTCGTCCATGTCGAGGATGCTGACCCACCCGACGCCGAGCGACTCGGCACGCGCGGCGAGCCAGAGGTTTTGAACGGCGCAGACGGTGGAATAGAGATCGACGGCCGGGTCCGTCTGGCGTCCCAATCCGCTGCCCTTACGGCGATCGTGATCGCAGGTGACACAAACGTTGACGGGCGCTTCGAGGATGCCCGCGAGTTTCAGACTGTCGTAGAGCTTCCGCTGCTCGCCTTGATAACTTTCCGCGGCACGGCGGCTGGCACGTTCGAAATTACAATGCACAGCTTGGCGCACAGCGGTGTCTCGAATCACTATGAAATCCCACGGCTGCATGAAGCCGACGGACGGTGCGTGGTGGGCGGCATCGAGAACGCGGCCGAGCACGTCGTCTGGTATTGGGTCGGGCAGGAAATGCGAGCGGACGTCGCGGCGTTCGTGGATGGCGCGGTAAAGGCCGCGGCGCTCTTCGTCGGAGAAGCGATTTTCGTGCAGCAGAGCGTCTCCAGTCATGGATGGACGCAAAACCTTCGTCGAGCGCTACCGGTTCCCGCGCGGCGAGCATCCGGTCCATTCGTTGTTCGCTCACACGGCGGGCTCCGTGGCGAGCCGCGTTTCGTTCGCGACAGAGGGCGTCGGGAGTTGTCATGACTACCGCGACTGCGGGGCACGATGCCTCACGAGCAATGCGCAGCCACCGCTCGCGATGCGCGCGCGTCCGATTGGTGCGATCGACGATGACGGTATGGCCGGCACGAAGAGCGGCGCGCGCCACGGCGTCTTCGGCCTCTCGGTATACATCGTCATAGACGTGATCGAATCCATCTGGCGTGATGGCGTCGATCAATCCGTCCTGCGAAACGTGGACGGCTCCGCGGCCGTAACGGCGCGCCCATGTCGTCTTTCCAGATCCCGGCGGACCGACCAGAACAATGAGGCAAGTTGCACCAGATAACGTCATATGACTCCGGCGAGAATTGCGTGCAATTGCCGAACGCCGTCGGTGAGTGAGGCGGGGCCTGGTTGAAGAATGTAGCTGGACTTGATTTCGTAGACGTGGCCGGCGCGTACGGCGTCGATAGCCGCCCAACCTTCGCGTGCGCGGATTGCATCTATGTTCACCTTTCTGCCGCACCACGACGCAAAGATCACTTCCGGATTGGCCGCTACCACCGCAGCCGGCGTGACGATCCGTTTCTTCGCATCGTGCTCCTTGCGAAGCTCGGGAAAAATAACTTCTCCACCGGCCAATTCGATCAGCTCTTCCACCCAACGAATGCCGCTGATGAGCGGGTCCATCCACTCTTCGAAGTAAACTCGCGGGCGGTGCGGAAATCGGCGGCCGGCCTCCTCGATTTGTGAAAGCTCGCTCGCAGACGTTGGACGAGTGCGAGTCCGCGATCCGCGGCATCGACGATGCGCGCCAGGGTGAGCATCATCTCGAAGATCTCTTCCACGGAGCGCTGGTTGAAGACGAGTACGTTCAGACCGGCTCGAATCAGATCGTGCGCGATCGTCGCCTGGAGGTTGGAGAAACCGATCACCAGATCCGGCTGCAGCGCGAGGATCTGATCGATCTTTGCCGTAGTGAATGCTGAGACTTTGGGCTTCTGGCGAGCTTCCTTGGGACGGGAAGTGAAACCGGAAATACCGACGATCCGCTGGTCCTCGCCCAGCAGATACAGGGTCTCGGTGGTTTCTTCAGTAAGGCAAACGATGCGTTGGGGACCCACGTGATTGAGTATCTCAGTCAAATCAGTCAAAACTCGAACTGTGTACCGGCGGTCATGGTTGTTCCAGGCGTGCGGAAGCCGTTTTCAAAATACGTTTGGTTGAACAAGTTATCAGCTTTGATGTAGAAGCGCATGGCACGGTATTCACTCAAAGGCCGGCGATAGCTGAGGCCAAGCTGACCGCGCTGCAGGCCGCCAAACTGGAAAGCCCTGCCGGAAATGGAAGCCAGATAGTCGGAGGCGCCGGTATAGGTAAAGAACGCGGTGAGCTGCGATGAGAATCGTTGCGTGGCCGATAGTGAGTACTGATGCAGCGGGGTTTCATAGGTGCGCCAGACGCCTGCAACCAACGGAGTCCGCTGGCGCGAGTCCGTGTAGGTGTAAGCTCCGGTCAATTGCAACGAGCGCGTAGCTGCCACCGACGTGCTGAACTCGGCTCCTCTCGCAATTCCACCGCCCGTATTGCGGTAGCCGCCGCTGCGGCCCAACGGATCGGTAACGGGATTGATAGCGCTTGACGAATCGAAGATGATCACCTCGTTCAATTTCGTGTAGAAGTAAGTCGCGGACATTCGGATGCGCGAGTTCCAAAACGATTGGTCGATGCCGCCATCGATGGAGCTGGAGCGATCGGGCCGAAGACTGGGGTCGCCGTAGAGCGTGTAGCTCGAGCCTGAGAAGAAGGTACCGAAGCGTTCGTAGAGCGAAGGAGCGCGATAACCACGGCCGGCGTGGGCACGAAATTTCGTGCCGGACCGGCGGAAGGTGTACGCCGCGGAGGCGTCGCCCGTTTGCGCTGTGGGCGGCGCGGCAATGGTTCGTCCAGTGAACGGCGCGCCGCTCAATGGTTGGAAGGCCGGTTGATCGAGATTGAAGAACTGGGCGCGGTAGGCGGCCGCAATTTGAAAACGTCCGTCGGCAAAATGGAGTTGATCCTGGGCGAAGAAAGCGTTGCTGAGCTGGGTGACGTTGGTAAAGAAACTGGTGGCGGGCGCAGGCGGCAACAGCCGATTCTGAAAGCTCTCGTTCTCAAATTCGTAGCCCGCGTCGATGTGTTGGAAGCTGCCCAGCGACGCGTCGATGCGCGCGTTGCCGGTCTGAATCTTTCCCAGATACTTGGACAGAGAAGTGCCGGCTGGCTGGCTTCCGGGACCGGCCGGACCGTCGCCGTAGTTGCGCGTGGTGCTGAGGTCCTGATATTGAGCAGTGAAACCGAGACGGTCCGAAGGGCGGATGGTAAATCGAAGCGCACCGGTGAAGAACCGGCCTGCTCGCGTGCTATCCGAATTGTTGGCGGCGGGCAGAAACGTGGCGGACCCGAGGACGAGTTGCGAGATCGGCGTACCGGCTTCATATCGATGCTGTTCGGATAAGCGAGAGGGGCACGGCGTTTATGATTCCGTTGGACGGTAGAATTCCCAGGCTGCGCGCGGTCAGTCTTACAAAGCTGAACGAGTCACCGGAGTAAATGCGGGCAGAAATCGTCGCAATTTTTGACAGCCGGTAGGTGAATTGTCCTTGACCGCTGGTGTTGCGCGCTGGGCTATCGCCATCGACGCCGCTCATCACGTTCCAATGTGTGACACCGACGCTATAGTCCGCTCGATCGTGATCGAAACCTCCAGCCACATGGGCCATTCCGCGCACGGTGCCGAGCGAACCTCCGTCAAGCATGACGGAGCCGCGCGTGCGCCCGCCGCCCTCGTCGGTGACGATGTTGACGACTCCGCCAGTGGCATCGGTTCCGTATAACGAAGATCCTGTGCCGCGCAGCACTTCTACACGGCTGGTATCTGTGATGACGAGGTCCTGCAGCACTCCCGAGGCGTCGGCTTGCGTTCCGGCAGCGTCGCGCAGCCGGAGTCCGTCGACGAGCACCGCCGTATCGGTATTGCGCAGTCCGCGGATCTTGAAATACATGGTTGAGCCAGGGCCGCCAAGCTGCTCGACGCGCATTCCCGGGACGTCGAGCAACGCTTCTCCGAAAGATTTATTGGCCCGCAGATCGATGGTGGCGCCATCGACCACAGTGAAGGCTTTGGAGATTTCGTCGGTGGTCTGGGGCGTGCCGGACGCGGTAACAACGACGCTGGTACGTATCTGGGCCACTCCGAGGGAGAGCGAAACCTCAGTGAGATTTTCGCCCTTCAGTTCGACGAGTTGCGGCGCGGAGACATCGAACCCGGCGGCTTCGCCCTGGACGAAATATTGACCTTCCGCGACTCCCGTGAAGCGGCACGAGCCGTTCGAATCGGTGGTGAGATTTCTGCTTTCGCCGCCGTTTCTTGGGATGAGCGAGATGGTGGCGGCAGGTATCGGTTTGCTCTGCGGGTCGGTAATGCGTGCCGAAACGTCCGCGGCGTTCGCGGTCAACGCCGCGACTAGGAAACATAGAAGTGAACAGAGTTTGGTCATTTTGGATTTTGTGTCCGCCAGCCTGCGCAATCGTGAACGAACTTTTCGGCAAAGCTTGGGCAGGATAGAAAGTGGAGATGAATGTAGCTGCCGAGAACGGACCTCACGCGATAACCTTCCGCCGGTTCCCGGTATGCGCGTTGAATCGTCTCTGGCATCGGGTCGATAACGGAATAACGGAACTCATGGCCGCGTGCGTGCTCTTCGGGAGCTAGTTCGATTTCGATGTAGCCTAGTTTTGCCAGGCGCGGCTGCATGCGTGCCTGGGTTGGGAAGATCCCGGCCATAGGTGAACTGAGGCCGGTAGTATCCACGATGGCCTCCGTGAGGTACATGAAGCCGCCGCACTCGGCATAAATTGGGGCATCGGCGGCGGCGAATTCCGCGATGGCAGTTCGCATCGGCTCATTCGCTGACAGAGCTGCCGCGTGCAATTCCGGATAGCCACCGCCGAGGTAGATCCCATCCAAATCCGGAGGCAGCGCATGGTCGGCGATCGGGCTGAAGTCGACGAGTTCGGCGCCGAGAGCACGCAGCAATTCAAGATTGTCTTCGTAGTAAAAACAGAAGGCCGCGTCACGGGCAATACCGATGCGCGCCCGTTGGGGCTTTCGTGCGGCCCTCGTCGGCGCTGTCTGAATCGTGTCGGGACGCGCGCTGAGTTCCAATAGCCGATCGAGATCGAGACGCGATTCAATCCATTCCGCTAGCCGATCGAGACGGTCGTCGGTAAGCGCCTCATTCGCGAGATGGAGACCGAGATGCCGTTCAGGAATTGCAAAGCTTGCGTCGCGAGGAAGGTAGCCAAGCAACGCAGGACGGCAATGCGCGGCGATTGCATCGCGCAGGTGACCATAGTGCCGGGCGCTCCCAACTTTATTGCAGACCACTGCCGCTAGGCGGAGTTCGGGAACGAGCGTGTCGAAGCCATGGACCACGGCGGCGGCGCTTCCGGCCATGGCCGCTGCATCCACCACCAGAACGACGGTCGCGTCCAACCAGATGGCCATTTCGGCCGTAGTTCCGGACAACGACGGAGCGCTCTTCCCATCGAAGAGCCCCATGACTCCTTCGATGACGGCGACGTCCGCGTCGGAGGTGGCGCGCGCGAACACATCGAGATTGGTTTCGCGCGAGAGCATCCAGCCGTCGAGGTTGCGGCTCGGTCTTCCAGTGGCTGCGCGATGAAACGTGGGGTCGATGAAATCGGGGCCGATTTTGAAGCCTTGAACGCGGAGACCACGCCGGTGAAGAGCGGCCATGATTCCTGTTGCAACGGTGGTCTTCCCAACTCCGCTGTGAGTGCCCGCTATGACGATGCGTGGGGTACTCATGGAGCCTTCTTCTTGAGGTAGAGCGGCAGGCCGGCGACGGTGAGGATCACTTCGTTCGCTAGTTCGGCAGCCTACTGATTCAAGAGTCCGTGGGTATCGCGAAAGGCGCGAGTGACAGCGGCTTCCGGAACTGTTCCGGAGCCGAGTTCATTGGAAACGAGAATGACGTGGCATTGCCGGGCCGCGGCTGCGATGCGTTGGAGCTCGCCGCGCGTGGCGTCTTCCACATGCTGTGGTGAGGCGTCGCGATGCTCCCAGAATAGGTTGCTGAGCCAGACGGTCAGGCAATCGACGAGGATTGCGTCTGCCTCATTCGCACCGTGCTCCACAGCGAGCGGCCAATGCCAGAGGTTCTTCGATTGTGCGCCATGAAGCGGGTCGGTCCGCGCGGTGACGCGTCGATGCGCGCCGCCATCTCCGGGTCATCGTTTCCCGCACGGGACGTGGCGACATAGTAGATGACGCGTCCGGCATCGGCCGCCAGTCGCTGGGCCAGTCGGGATTTTCCGCTTCTAGCGCCGCCGAGAATCAGTGTTAACATCGCCGAGGAGTCCGGGCCTCAATTCGAAAAGCCGCGTACGCCTCGATGCGAAAGTGGAAAGGAAAAACGAGAGGAAACAACCTGGAATCAGGTTGCCGTCCGCACGATCTGCTTTCGCCCGAAGCATTAGCGTTCAGTTCACCCGAGGCAGGTCTCCTGACTCGCAGGTCGTCGCTGAAACCGGCTTGCCTTCCCATTCCGAAGAACAGTGGCTTGATGCGCCGGCCGCTCGCTGCTTACAGTGGCGGGACCGTGCGGGATTTGCACCCGCTTCCCTTTTCACTCGCCTTATCGAGCGAGCACCTCAGAGAGTTTTAAAGCTAGCACATGCGTTCTGTTCTGGTCAATCGAATCTATTGCTGCTGGGTCGGCGGTGCTTGTGTTGGCGGCGGTTGCTGCGATTGCGGCGGTCTCATTGGACGGCCGGGACTCACTCCGTCCCAGCGGCGGTCGCCAGTGTTCCGGTAGTTCTTCGGCAGCGTATCCCATTTTGGGCGGGTGATTCCGTTCAGGTCGTAGACTACCCGCCCGTCTTTCACGGTCAGCTCGCAAACGAATTTGCGATTGCCGTCCATTCTCGCTCCGTACATGTCAGTGAAGCCGAACGATCCCCGCTCGACGCGGAGAACCGCAACGTCGCCGATGGCGCCTACGGACAAGTTGCCTAGTTCATCGTGATGGATCTCGTGGGCCGGATGCGATGTGGAATCAGCGATCACGTCGTCGACGGAAACTCCCATGGCGAGAAACTTGCTCATTACGTTGAGCATGTCCTTCATGCCGTTATTCATGCTTCCGGTATGGAGATCGGTGGAGATGGAATCGGGGTAAAACCCTTGCTTAAGGGCCGGCACAGCGACGCGCCAGACGAAGCTGCCGCCACCGAAGCCGACGTCGAAGATCACACCGCGCTTGCGCCCCTCAATCATGCCGGGATTCACGTGGCCCGATTCGTCGACTTCATCGCGCAGACCGGAATAGCAGTGCGTGTAGATGTCTCCGGGGCGCAACTTCTTTGTCAGAAGTTCGCTCAGCGGGCGTTCCTTGCGGTTCTCACCGAAATCGACCATCACGGGAATGTTAGCAATCGTTCCCGCTTCGACGGCGTGCTCCACTGGGGTCCATTCAGGTCCAGCGTAGTGCGCTGTTTTGATTCCGACGATGACATCCTTATACTTCATCGCCATTTCGGCGGCCGGCTTGGCTTCCATGTCGGTTTGGTCGTTTTCGTATTTTCCGCCTCGCATTCCGGCGCCTACGATATTTAAGAATGCGAGTATGCGCGTGCGCTGCCGGTCGATGACGCGCGCCTTGAAGTCCTCGAAGCTACGATAGCCGGACGAGCCTGCGTCGGCGACTGTCGTGACGCCATTACGAAGCGTAAACCCGTCGGGATAGAGGCTGCTGTCGCCCGCGTAGGAACGGCGCTCGCCGGTGCCGGCGTACGCGTGCACGTGGATATCGATTAGGCCGGGCGTGACATAGAGACCGTGTACGTCGACGGCTTTGAATGCTTTCGACGGGTCGATATGCGCGGCGATGGCCGCGACTTTGCCATCCAGGAAGGCCACATCGCGAACCGCGCTGAGTTTGTTCTTCGCATCGACAACGTGGCCGCCTTGCAGCAGCAGATCGTATTCCGGTTGGGCCGGCGGTTGTGCCTTCAGAAGACAGCAGGCAGCCAGCGGGAGGAATAACAATTTCATTTTCACAGGTACTGTTCTATCTCATCCGGCGGACCCATATCCAGTAGGCCGCGATGCCGGCTAGCAGCGTCAGTAAACCGAAGCCGGCAAACTTCCAGCCCGAGGTGAAAAATATGAACGTCCACCCAAGAAATGCGATGACCGACGGGAGGGGGTACAACCACATGCGAAAAGGCCGATTCATCTCGGGCCGGTGCCTGCGCAAATACGCGACGGCGAAAATCTGCCCGACGAATTGGACGATGATTCGCGAAGTCATCAACGCCGTAATCACGTCGTCGAGCGTCCAGAGACACGCGATGATGGAGAGACCGCCGATCACCAGCAGCGAGACGTGCGGAAATTCGCCGCGGGAATGCAACCGCCCGAAAATCTTGAAAAAGTCGCCATTCAGCGCGGCCGCGTAGGGAATGCGGCTGTATCCGAAAAGCAACGCGAACACCGACGCCAGCGCGGTCCACAACACAAGCACCGTGACTGCCGATGCGGCGTGCGGTCCATAAAGCCTGGCCATGAAATCGGCCGCGATGAACTTTGAATTTACAGCCTCACGCCACGGCACTACCGCGATGAGGCTGAGATTTGTCAATGCATAAATCACTGCGACGGCCAGTACCGAATAGACGATGGAGCGAGGGATTACACGCCCGGGATCCCGTACTTCGCCGCCCACGTAGCAGATATCGTAGTAGCCCATGAAATCGTACATGGCGATCAGCGTGGCCGAGCCCAGGCCGGCGACAAAACCAGTGGAAAAACGGAACGCGTCCGGCGGAAAATCGAAAACGACTTTGGTATTGAAGTGGGTCAGTCCGGCGACGATTACCGACAGCACGGTGATCAACATGCCGATCCACAGCACGACCGTCAACCTCCCAATGCTGGTGACGCGCCGATAGAGCAACGCGATCACTAGCAACCCAACGGACATGCTGACCGCACGGGTGGCGCCGGTGCTCATCCCCGGCCAAAAGTAGCCGACGTATTGCGCAAAACCGATGTATCCCGAGGCGATTTCCAGAGGCCCGCTGAAAATAAATTGCCAGATAAACAGAAAGGGAAGAAGGCCGCCGAGCCGCGTCTGCCCAAATGCTTCGCGTAAATAAACGTACGTACCGCCGGTGGCGGGCATCGACGCCGCGAGTTCGCTCCACACCAGGCCGTCGCACAATGCGAGCATCGCTCCGAGCGCCCAGCCGAGCATGCATTGCGGACCGCCCATTGCTGCAATGATCAGCGGAATCGTAATGAACGGCCCAACGCCAACCATGTTGCTCATGTTGAGCGCGGTGGCCTGTACCAAGCCCAGGCTGCGGATCAGGCCATGTTCATGTTTGATTTCAGATGGATTTTTCAAGGGTGGGCGACTCGAGTTTATCCATATGTTACCTTGATTCAAAATCATGAATTCGCATCGCAATCCCTGTCTGCTGATGGTGCTTTCTGTTGGCTTGCTTCCGGCCGCAACTGTTTCGCGAATCGATCTGGCGAAGGACTGGACCATCCAGTCGTCGGCGAAGGTGACCGAAAAAGGCGGCGAAATTTCCACTGCGCAGTACCGGCCGCGCGAGTGGTATGCAGCCTCCGTGCCTTCCACTGTGGTTGCCGCGCTGGTGAACAACAAAGTCTATCCCGATCCTTATTTCGGCATGAATTTGCGGTCTTTTCCAGGCGTGAGTTACAACATCGGTCAGAACTTTGCGAACATTGCGATGCCAGCGGACAGCCCTTTCAACCGCTCCTGGTGGTACCGGACGCAATTTTCAATTCCGGCGGCGGCCAAAGGGAAAAAGCTCTGGCTGAATTTCGAGGCGATCAACTATCGCGCAAATATCTGGCTGAACGGACATCAACTGGCGAATTCGGATCAGGCGGTGGGCATGTATCGCATGTTTGAATTCGACATCACCGAGGCGGCCATGGCGGGCGGGACAAATACTCTCGCGGTAGAAGTGTTTCCTCCCACGCAGAACGATCTGACGATTACTTTTGTCGACTGGAATCCGATGCCGCCGGACAAGGACATGGGGCTGGTCCGCGACGTCTACATCCTGACCAGCGGTCCGGCTGCGCTGCGGAACGGACATGTTACGAGCGCGGTGGATATGGCGGCGGACAAGGCTCACCTGACCGTTTCCGCGGACGTGAAGAATGCGACGGCTGAGGAAATCGACGGCGTGCTAAAGGGGCAGATCGGGACCATTGCGATTTCGAAGAAGGTCCACCTGGGGCCGAATGAAATGGCGCGAGTTTCGTTCTCGCCGGAAGAGTTTTCACAATTGAATCTCGATCATCCGAAGCTCTGGTGGCCGTATCCTCTCGGACCGCAAAATCTGCATCAACTGAAACTCGACTTCGTGACCGGCGGCGCGGTTTCCGATCACCAGGACATTCAGTTTGGTATTCGCGAAATCACCTCGGAGGTCGACGCCCAGACGCATCGTCTTTTCAAAATCAACGGCAAGAACATCCTGATTCGCGGAGGCGGTTGGTCGTCGGACATGATGCTTCGTGTGAATGACGAGCGCGAAGAGCAGGAGATCCGCTACGCGCAGGAAATGAATCTCAACACCATTCGCCTCGAGGGCAAAATGATGAACGAGCATTTCTTCAACACTTGCGACCGCAAGGGAATCCTCGTCATCGCGGGTTGGTGTTGCTGCTCGTATTGGGAGCGGTGGAAAAACTGGAAGGAACAGGACTACACAATCGCCGGCGAGTCGTTGCGCGACCAGATTCGCAAGATCCAGAATCATGCCAGCGTGCTTGCTTGGCTGTATGGAAGCGACAATTCACCAAATGAGCAAGCTGAGGCGGTCTATCTCAAGGTTCTGAAGGAAGAGAACTGGCCCAATCCATATGTGTCGTCGGCCGCCGCGACCACGACCGTTGGCGCTGGACCCACTGCCGTGAAGATGCCCGGCCCCTACGAATACGTCGCTCCGAATTATTGGTTGCAGGACAAGACGCGCGGCGGCGCTTTCGGCTTCAACACAGAAACGAGCCCGGGTCCAGCGATTCCGTTGGTTGAGAGCCTGGCCGAAATGCTGCCGAAGGAACATTTGTGGCCGATTGATGAGTTCTGGGGTTTTCACGCGGGCGGCGGGAGCTACAAGAACGTGAACGTCTTCACCGCCGCGCTGGAAGGCGCGCTACGGCAAGGCAAAGGGACTCGAAGATTACGTGCGCAAGAGCCAGGTGATGACGTATGAAGGTGAGCGCGCCATGTTCGAGGCGTTCGGCCGCAACAAGTATGGGGCCACGGGTGTAGTTCAGTGGATGCTCAACAACGCGTGGCCATCGATCATCTGGCATCTCTACGATTATTATTTGCGGCCCGGCGGGGGATATTTTGGAACGCAGAAGGCGAATGAGCCTTTGCACGTGCAATATTCTTACGACGATCAATCGATCGCCGTGGTGAATTCGTTCTACAAATCATTTGGCGGATATAAGGTCACGGCGAAAGTCTACAACGCTGATCTGACGGAGAAATTCTCGAAAATCGCATCGCTCAACATCGAGCCCGATAGCGCCGTGCGCGTGTTCACGCTTCCGCATATCGACGACTTGTCGAGGGTCTATTTCGTGAAGCTGAGTTTGCAGGATGGCGCCGGCAAATCGGTCAGCTCCAACTTCTACTGGCTCTCCACACAGCCCGATGTTTCGGATTGGGCGAAAGGCAACGGCCGCTACACTCCGATCGCCACCTATGCGGACATGAAGGGCCTCGAAGCGCTCCCGGAGGCCAAGGTGACGCTCGTATCACGCAGCGAACAGAAAGGGCCGGACGAAATCGAGCACGTCACGGTCACCAATCCTTCCGCGCATCTTGCGTTCTTCATCCATCTGACGCTGGGGAAAGGCAAGGACGGCGAAGACATCCGGCCGATCTACTGGGACGACAATTACTTTGAGCTGATGCCGGGTGAAAAACGCGAGATCACCGGCGCGTTTCCGAGGAAACTAATGGGCGCTTCAAAGCCGGTGATCAGAGCGAACGGCTGGAATATTCAGCCTGTCGTGCATTAACCCCGGCGGCGTCCGCCGAAGGTCTGATACTTGTGGCGTTCCGCTGTCCAAGTGGTCTCGCCGTACTCGCCCATGTTGACGGTGCCGGCAATTTTGTCGCCTTCTACGGTGCCTGTAAACGCGTAGGAAAGGCCCTGGCCCTGGATTCGATAGCGGCTTTGGAACTTCACGATGTTGCCCGAAACGGTGCCGCTCAAGTCGCCCTGATCGAACTCCGCAATATGCGTGCCAGTCAGTTTTTCGGCGTTCTGCTCCAGCATGACGCTGTGGGTGGCGGAGCCCCGGCCGTACTCGAGTTTGACGGTCCACTGCCCGGCAACAGTCACGCTCGGAGCCTGCGGTTCCGGGGGATCCTCAAACTTCGGTGGCTTCGATAGCACTTGGTGCAGCCGATCCGCGACGACTTTGATATCGTTCGGCATCATCATATATGGGACCACGCTCACCGAACTGGCCATGTTTCCAGGCCGGCTGCCATTGCCGCCCGCAAGGATGATGCGCGGTTCCGTCTCATTCACCAGTTTCACAACTTCCTGCCCGGTGATGCCCAACTTCGCCCCGTCCCATTGAATCGTCAACTGGGGTGTGCGATTCGAAAGCCCTTCCCTTGGCTCGCCCATGCGTGTGGTGACGCCGTCAATCTTCTTGACGCTGGCGGAAATCTGATCGCACCATGCGACCCACTGCTTCCATTCGGCATCGTGATCGCGCTTCACCCACATTTCCACTGCGGCGAGCATGCCCATGATCTCTTCCTTGCCCACCTTGAGAGATCGTCCGAACGCATGGTGCGGGGCGCTGTTCGCCCAGGCGGCTTGGAGCCAGGCTTTTTCGCCCAACAGCAAACCCGCGGCTTGCGGTCCGCGCATACACTTGCCGCCGCTATAGGCCACAGCAGTGGCTCCACGCTCGAGATGAACGTTGGGCTTCAATGTCAGCACTTCGGCCGCGGCATCCACAACTACCGGAACCTTCCATTTCCGCGCCGCGTCGCAAATCGCCTTCGTGCCCAGCGGGCTCTGGTCGCCATTGCCCGCCAGGATGTAAACCATCGCCGTGCGTTCGTTGAAAATGGTGTCAAGCTCCGACTTGTCCTTCAATTCGACGATCTTCACGCCCAGCATACGCACGGCGTGATCGTAAACGTTGCGCGAATAGGAAGGAATGACTACTTCGTTCTTCAGACCTGTGAGTTCGGGGAGTCTCTGCATCCTCTCCGGGTTAAACCCGGCGATGGCAGCGGCGGTGCAGTTGGTCACGGCGGCGCAGCAGCCGGCGGTAACGATGCCCCACTCTGCGCCGGTAATTTCCGCCAGCCGCGCTCCAACGCCGTTCATCAACTCGTCCATCTGGACGTAATTGCGCGATGCTTCCTCCATGGCCCGCTTCACTTCGGGAAGCGTTTGTGAACCGGAGATGATGGTGAATGTGCCGCGGGCATTGATCACCGGCCGCACGCCAATAGAGCGATACATATTCGCTCCGATTTCGAGCGGAGCGGCGGCCAGGCGCCGGAAGCTCCCACCTAACGCTCCCGCAGCCGCCATCAAGCTACCCTGACGAAACAGGTCGCGCCGATTGAAGCCGCTCCACGATTGATTCCCTTTTTTCCAGAACATATGTCCCTCCCAGCCGAAAGCGGCTCAGAACCGTCGTAGCACAAACCCGCCGCCGAAACAATAACGTAAAATCGGGATTATTGTCGTAAACGATACCGGCTACTGATCAGAAAATCCAGCCAGCCTTCGATTCCTTCGCCTGTTTTAGAGGAGATTTGGAATATTTGCATTCCGGGGCGGACTTTCTGGATGTTCGATAACGCGGAGGCGCAATCGAACTCGACGGCGGATGCCAGGTCGATCTTGGTGATGACTGCTATGTCGGCCCCGTTGAATATCGTTGGGTACTTCAGAGGCTTGTCCTCCCCTTCCGTGACGGAAAGGAGCACTAATCGGAAGTCTTCGCCCAGGTCATAGGAAGACGGACAGACCAGGTTGCCTACGTTTTCGATGAACAGAAAATCAAGCTCCGCCAAGTTCCATTCGTCGATGGCTCTCTCGATCATGGAGGCCTCGAGATGGCAGACCGTTCCAGTAGTAATTTGCTTGACCGGGACTTGGCTGCGGGCAAGCCGCACTGCATCGTTGTCTGTTGCAAGGTCGCCCACCAGCGCGGCCACACGGTAGGTTTCGCGGAGCATGGTCAAAGTCTTTTCCAGGAAAGCCGTCTTTCCGGATCCGGGACTTGACACCAGGCTGACGACGCTGACACCGTTTTGGCGGAAGCGCCGGCGCAACTCGCGGGCCAGGCGATCATTTTCGCGCATGACGTTACGGCGGACTTCCACCAGGCGCGGTTCGGCGTTCATTGTTCGATCTCCAATCCGACCACTTCGATTTCTCTGCCCAGCACGACCTTCGCCGCCGGCGTTTCACATACCGGGCAGCAGAAGTTCTGTATAGAACGGATGGCGCGGCGTTCCTCGCACTTTCGGCAATAAATCACTACGGGCACTTCCTCGATTACGAGAGTGGAACCGGCCAGCGGCGTGTCGGCGCAAGCCAGTGTATAGGAAAAGAGTAACGCTTCCTTCGCCACGCCAGAAAGCAATCCGAGTTTCAGATGCACAACGCTCACCTGCGCTCCGCCGTGGCGCACGGCCTCATCTTGCGCGGCCTCGACGATGCTCAACGCGATGGAAAGCTCATGCATCGGTTTTCTCAAACTGGTGGAAGGCGGCGAGTGCGGCCTGACCCAGACTGATGCCTCCATCGTTTGGCGGAACGTCACGATTGATCCAGATGCGTAAGCGCCCGCCGGTAAGCGAGCGCTTCACATCTTCCAGGAGCATCTCATTTTGAAAGACGCCGCCGGAGAGAGCGATTGTTCTGATTCCTCTTTGCTCGCTGAGGACACCGGCGGCATGGCTGAAACCATTAGCTACCCCCAATTGAAACGCGCGCGCAATCTCGCTTCGCTCGCGGAAGTTGAGCCGGTCTTGTATTAATGCTTGAAGCAACGGACGGAAATCCAGTTCGTCTCCGATTAGCGGGAACGGATAGGGTTCGCTCGGATCGGCGCCGCTGGCGACGTGTTCCAACCACATGGCGGCTTGGCCTTCAAAAGTGATCGGGCGAGTGAAGCCGAGCAGTGCGGCGGCCGCGTCGAACAGGCGGCCCATGGAGGTAGTGGAGAATGTGCGGAGGCCGTTGCAAGCCAACCGGCGAGAGGCTTCGTAGCGTTCGGGAAACAGGAACGGCTCTGCGTGCATGTCGGGCAAGTCGTCCATTTGCGCCAGGAAGCCGGCCGCAGCCTGCACGGGATGCTTCGCGGCGGCATCACCTCCCGGTAGCAGGGCGTAGCGTAAGTGCGCGACGCGATCGAATCCTCCCGCTATGCTGCCGGCAAAGATTTCCCCGCCCCAGATGGCGCTGTCGTCGCCGTAACCAGTGCCGTCGAGGCTCACGCCGATGACTGGCTCTTCCCACGCCTCGCGTTCCGCCAGGACTGAGGCGATATGCGCGCGATGGTGTTGCACCGAACCTCTCGCCATCGCCGGCAGCGTGTGTGCGTGCGTGGTCGAAACGTACTGCGGGTGGCGATCGTGAACAAGCAGTACATCGTCCCATGCGACCTCGTACATTGCGATGAGATCATCGACGGTGCACCTGAACGAGCGGAGCGATTCGTAGTCGTCGAGATCTCCGATGTGCTGGCTGACAAAGGCCTGGCCTCCGACGACGAGCGTCACGGTGTTCTTCAGGTCTGCACCAAGGGCCAGAATTGGTTGGTGCGAGGGCAAGTTCGCTACGGCTCCGGGGGCGTAGCCGCGAGCTCGCCGAAGCACCATTGGACCGAGGACTCCGGCCCGGACTACCGAATCGTCGACGCGGCGGGCGATGGGACGCTGGCCAACGAGGAAGGCGTCGGCGATTCCGGTGAGTTGTTCGATTGCATTTTCGTCTTCGTAGGCGATTGGTTCATTAGAGCGGTTTGCGCTGGTCATGACCAACGTTGCCGGAGCTCCGGTGGCGAACAGCAGATGATGCAGCGGCGTGTATGGCAACATGACGCCGAGTTCTCCGCTTTCGGGTGCGACGCCGGGGAGTTCGATCCGGGCGGGTGCCAATACGATGGGTGCGGCAGGAGAAGTCAAAATGGTTTTGCTTCGCCGCGTGAGTTCCACCAACTTGAGAACTTCCTCCATGTCGCGGGCCATCACCGCGAACGGTTTTTCTTTTCGATATTTGCGCTCGCGTAGCGCGTTGACGGCGGTCGCGTTGTTCGCGTCGCAGGCCAGATGGTAGCCTCCAAGCCCTTTTACGGCGACGATGCAGCCTGCGGTTAAGAGTTCCGCGGCTCTTCGGATGGCCGCTTCGTCTCCTTCAACTACTTCGTCTTCGTAGCGGAGGAAATAGTGCGGCCCACATTGAGGGCAAGCAACGGGCTGGGCGTGAAAGCGGCGATCGGCGGGGTCGTGATACTGGCCGGCGCAATGGGCGTCAATCGGCCATGCGCGCATGGTGGTTTGAGCGCGGTCGTATGGTAAGCCGAGCACGATGGTGTAACGTGGTCCGCAGTTGGTGCAGTTGATGTAGGGGTATTGGTAGCGGGGATCGCGGCGATCGAAGAGTTCGGTGAGACACTGGCCGCAGACGGGCAGGTCGGGTGAAATGCGGACGGTGGGATGCGTACCACGCCGACTCTCGCGGATATTAAATTCTTTGAGCCCGGCTGGCTCGACGTTTGCAACGTCGATCGCCGTGATGTGAGCCGCCGCAGGCGGATGCTGCCGAAGGTCCTGCACGAACGCATCAAGGGCGGGTTCGGCGCCTTCGAGGTGGATCTCGACTCCTTCTTCGGCGTTGAGTACCCAGCCGGCCAGAGTGTTCTGGCGGGCAAGGTGAAAAACAAACGGACGAAAACCAACTCCCTGCACAACGCCTCGAACGCGAATGGCTCGAGCTTGCGTGGTCACGTGCTGCCGCCTACGATGCAACCTCGCCCGTGCCAGCCCTCGTGAATCACTTTGCCGTCTTCCACCAGGAGCGGAACAGTCCGGTGGCCATCCGCGATCGCCAGCATACGCTCGAGAGCGCCGCGATCGGCTTCGACATCATACTCTGCGAATTCGGAGCCGCGCCACTCCAACCAGTCGCGCATCTCCCGTGTATAGGGGCAACTTGCCGCGCCATAAAGTTCAAGTTTGGGCATCTTCAGCAACCTCCAGGGTTTGACGGATGATGTGATAGATGGAGGCCTGCACTTCCTGAATGCGCGGAATGTAATCGGAGCGCACGACGAGCGGGAAGTCGGCCAGACCGCGTCGCATGACCTCCCCTCCGTCATAGCCCAGCAGCGCTACCGTCAACAGGTTGCGCTTGCGCGCTTCTTCCAGCGCCACAACGATATTGCGCGATCCGCCGCTGGTGGAAATCCCCACCGCGATGTCCTCCGGCCGCGCTTGGGCGATGAGTTGCCGCAGGAAAATTGCTTCGGTGCCAATGTCGTTCGCGACCGCGGTGATGTTGGCCGGTTCCAGAGAGAGAGAGACTGCCGGAATGGGCCGATAACCGGCCGGCGGACAGACGCAATCGAGTGCGAAGTCGTTCGCGTCGGTGGCCGAACCTCCATTGCCGAACATAATCATCTTTCCCCCTCGGGCCAGGCGTTCGCGAATCGCTTGCGCGGCCATGGCGATGGTGTCGGCTTCTTCGGCGGCAACCCGGATTCTTAGCTTGGTGTCGTCCTGAACCTTCAGGCGGATGGATGCGGCGACCTCGGCTTCGATCCCGGAGGTCTCTTGTTTTTGGGTGCCAAGAAACGGGTAGAGGAAGCCTGCATCGCCGGTGTCGAGTCCCATTTCCTGGTGCTCCAGGAAGACATGGACGGTTTCCCACAACGCGTGATAAAGGATCTCGATGACTTCCTGATGGATAAACGGATCGGACGTGGCGGCCTGACAGGAATAGTCTCCCACCGGGCCGGGCAGGGCGATCGTCATTGCTCCTCGAGCGCTTGATCGGTTGAGCGCGGCTGTGATTTCGACGTTGCCTTGCGGGGGACCGAAGCCCATGACGATGTCTTCAGGCCGTAGGATTGTCTTCAGCCACGGATCGTAGAGTATGGATAAATCGAGAGCGGGGAGAGCTCGCTTTCCGACGATTACCGGGTGGACGAACTCCACAGATACATGTTGGGCGTCGGTTGCGTAGGGGCCTTGTCCAAAGGCCAGGAGACGGCCTCCCTGTTTGAAGCGCTCCGACATTGCGCAACTGGCTGCGGCTAAGCGGGGGGCTTCATGGCGAAAGAAATCTTCACAGATATTGTTGCGGGCCAGCAGCCGCTCTTCTATTTGAAGTGTCATCGACCCCTCAGTTACGCTCGAGCGGGACATTAGCAGATCCTTGGGAGGGGATCGCCTACGAGCATGTCGACAACGCGGGTCCCCCCATAGGGCGTTGAGGAAAGGACTGTGCAGGAAGGCTGTTCGCGGACCTCACCGATAATTTCCGCTTCGCGTCCTCCAGGCGTCCGGCGCAATGTTTCCAGTGCGTGTTCGGCGCATTCGGCGGCCACCACGGCCAGAAACTGTCCTTCATTGGCGATGTGGAGTGCGTCGAGCCCCAGCAGTTCGCAGGCTCCCCGCACCGTGTCACGAATGGGGACCCGGTCTTCGGAGATAACGATCCCCAGATTCGTATCGCGAGCGAGCTCGTTTAGCGCTGTGGCGACTCCACCTCGTGTTGGGTCGCGCATCCAGCGCAATCCCGAGCCGGCTGCGGCGGCCAGCGCTTCGACCAATGGAAAAACCGAACGGGTGTCGGAGCATAGGTCGGCTTCGAGATCCAATTCTCCGCGGGCCAGCAGGATGGTGATTCCGTGGTCGCCGATGGGACCGGAGAGAATCACACGATCTCCCGGCCGAACGAAGCGTGGCGTGATTTTTATGCCCGGCAGCGGAGAGCCGATTCCGGAAGTTGTGATGTACATGCGGTCGGCCTTGCCGTTTTCGACGACTTTAGTGTCGCCACCGACGATGCATACTCCGGCCTGGCAGGCGGCCTTGGCCATGGCGCGCACCTCGTATTCCAGCACCTCGGCGGGTAAACCGGCTTCGAGAATGTATGTGACCAGGAGCGCCAAGGGTTTTGCCCCGGAGACTGCCAGGTCATTCACGGTCCCGTTCACAGCGAGTTCGCCGATAGAGCCGCCGGGAAAACGAAGAGGTTTGACGACGAAGCTGTCGGCAGTCATAGCGATTTTCGCTCCGTCCACGGTGACGTGCGCGGCGTCTGCCAGGGGTTCCGTGGGGAGCTTGAACAGCAGCGGAGCAAAGAGGCCCTCTATCAGGCGCCGGCTGGCTTTGCCGCCGGCCCCATGGGACATCTCGATCTTGGGATCACGAAATCGAATTTTGGGAAGCGTGGATGCCATCTTTTCGATGCTCGTAATTGAAGTATGCAGCGCAGGCGCCTTCGGAGGAAACCATCAATGCGCCGACAGGACGTTCGGGCGTACACTCCTTGGAAAACAGCTTGCACTGAGCCGGTTTCAACACGCCCTTCAGTACTTCGCCACATTGCGCCGCTTTCGGATCGGTGACGCGGATGCCAGGAATATAAAAGCGCTGCTCGGAATCCCACTCGGCGTAAGTGTCCTTGATCCGCAGAGCGGATTGGGAGATGAAACCCATTCCACGCCACTCGAAATAGGAACGCAACGCAAATACTTCGGACATGGCCTTGAGCGCGGCGCGGTTTCCCCTCCCAGGGGACGACGCGGCGGTATTGGTTCTCGACGAGGGACTGGCCATCGCGCAATTGGCGGAGCAGCATGACCACCGATTGCAACACGTCAAGCGGCTCGAAACCGGCAACCACGATGGGCTTGTGCTCGTTGCGCGCGATCCACTCATACGGCCGGCAACCGATCACGGTGGAGACGTGTCCGGGGCCGATGAAGGCATCGATGCGCATGCCGGGCGAATCCAGAATCGCGCGTATCGCCGGGATGATGGTGACGTGGTTGCAGAACACGGAGAAATTATGAACGCCTTCGGCCTTAGCGCGCATCAGCGTGAGCGCGGTGGACGGCGCCGTTGTTTCGAAGCCGATGGCGAACAACATGACGTGCTTGTCAGGGTTCAATCGCGCCAGTTTCAGCGCGTCAGAGGGCGAATAGACGATGCGGATATCCAGGCCCCTGGCTTTGTACTCGAGCGGGCTCCCGTTGGTACCCGGGACGCGCATCATGTCGCCGAACGCGGCGAAGATCACGTTGGGTTGGGCAGCGATCGACAGGCCATCGTCGATTCGGCCCATGGGGAGCACACATACCGGACAGCCGGGCCCGTGAACGAGCTCGATGTTCTCCGGCAACAGGTCTTTCAGGCCAAACCTGTAGATGGCGTGCGTGTGGCCACCGCACACTTCCATAATCCGGTAGTGGCGTCCAGGATCAGCGAGACGGCGGATTTCGGCTGCCGTCTGGGCGATCAGTTCCGGCTGACGAAATTCATCGACGAATTTCATGGGTCTCCTAAACCATACCCGCGAACTTCCTCCGCGGCCGCCTCGCACTCGCCGAGTTCGGTGAGCATGCGCATTTGATCGAAGGCGTCCTGCTCGCTGATTTTGCTCATGGCAAAACCGACGTGGATCAGCACCCAATCGCCGGGCTTCGCGCCATCGTCTTCTACCAGGCGGATGTCGACTCTACGCCGGACACCAACAACCTCGACTACAGCGGCGTGCGGGTCATCCGCTACGACCTCAAGGATTCGTCCGGGAATGGCAAGACACATTGAAGCCTCAGTCGCGCTTACGGCGCGCCACTATTTCGAACGTGCACTTCAACTCGTTCTTCAGCGTTAACGTACCGCCAATTGCGGACACGGGCCGGATTCGATAATCGGATTGCCGGATAGTAAATTCGCCGCGCGCCCGCAGCATGGTATCCGATACGCTCAGATACGCTTGAACGGACTCGCTGCGATTCACTCCGTGGAGCGTCAGATTTCCGTTCAGCTCCACTCGATATTGCCCTTCGCTCGTCTTCGTGGCAGTTGGACTCGAGCACTCGAATACGATCTCCGGAAAGATACGGGATTCGAGCACGTCGTTGTGCATGTTCTCTTCGATGTCGCGCTTGTCCTTCTCGCGCATCTGATCGGTCACCCACATGGAGCCGGTTTTAAGAACAAGCTTGAGCGAGGCATTGGCGAGCGTTCCAGGTTCGAATCGAACCTCGCCCGCGATATCGCGTACGCCGATTGTCGGATTGTGACCCATCGACGAGAGCATTCCGGCGGCATAGGCACGTATTTGAAAGCGGCTCGCCGCGGCATCAATGACGTAGAGTGTTTGGGCTTCGGTTTCCAAAGGATTAATCAGGGTCGTCATGGTAGCCATGCTCTTACATCGCCCTCATCTTGAGATACCGTTCCACATCCGGGATCGCCGCTTGTGCCAAACCACCCACATTCATCTTGCCCATGAATCGCCGCACGATCGGGTTCGTCAGAACCAATCCCGCACCGAAGACTATGAGCGAAATGCCGCCCAGCATGAACAGCGTGTCTCTCGTATCGACTGAATCGTCAGATGCTCTTCTGTTTAATATCTCAATCGCCATACACCAATCTCCCTTTATTAATTGCCGTAATCCATTCGTCCTGAAGAAGCCGCTGCACCAACGATTCGATCATCTCGACTGCTGGATCGACTGCCGCTTCGACAGCTTCGCTGAGACCCATCAGTCCTTCCTCCGGCCCCAGTGTTTGAGGCTCGCATCCAACCAGAAAGATTCTCTCGGGCTCGCCACCCATAGCCTTTACCATCCGTAGAACGCGTATGGGATTCATGCTGTGCGCCTCGATGCCGACCGGATTTAGTTCCTGCTTATCCAGATCTTCGAGATCGGGCTTGATGATGTACACCGTACCCGGCTCGCCTCCGCGCGGTGTGGCATCCACCAGGATGGTCGCTTCATACCCATCGAGGAGCGCGTATGCCAAATCGAGGCCGCGAATTCCGAAGTCGACCGCCTTTACGCCTTCCGGCAGGTTCCGTGTGGAAAGCCGCCGCAAGACCTCGACACCGAAGGCGTCGTCTCCCTGAAAAATGTTTCCGACACCGGCAATCAGGATTCGATCCTTGCTCATAAAGGCTCGACCTCTTCGGGATCGAAAAAGAAACGATGGCCGGGTTGCCGGAGAAGGCCGAGATCCTTTCCCGGATCATCGTCGAGGACAACAGCCAAATGGATATTGCCTTCGTAGTCCTGTTCCAGGCTCTCGATGATGGCGATTTTGCCAGCCAGAGCGATATCCATGATGTCACCACCCTGGCGGGGGCGTAGACGGACGCGATCGCCGTTCCGCATATCGACCCCGGCGATGACAACGTGGTCGACCGGCGCCTTATCCTCCAGAAGCTGGAATTCCCACTCGTTCATTGGGGACCTGCCTTCATTGGGCTCAACGTACGGAGGGCGCCGTGCATTTTCATGAAGTGCTCAGCCGGCAGACTCTCGGTTCGCTCAAGGATACGGCGGGCGCGGTCGTCGAGGCCGTGCATCTCGCGCTTTTCTTCTTCGGTCATGGTCAAGATGCGGAGAGTGAGGATCTCGTCGATTTCGGTTCCGTCAAACAGATCGCCCGGACTTTCGGGAGCAATTTCGGGATAGTCGTAAAGAATGATCGGCGAGGAAAGGAGGGTGTCGTGCTCCCCTGGCGCGCCGACGAGAACCGGCCACGTCCCAACGTTTTTGCATTGCGGCACCGCATCGCGGAACTCTTCCGGCGGATCGGCCAGAGAAATAAACTCGCCGCCCTGAATCGTGAGGATGGTGTGGGTGGAGACGAAGGAGATTGGTAGCGCAAATTCACGGCTCTCGCGGTGCTCGCCGTCGAGAGCCGTGAGGTTCGAAATGCAGACGCGGACGAGGAATAGGCCGTCTTGCACCTCTACAGCTGAAACATCGATTGCACCTTCGATTGGCTGCTGTGTTCGTGTGATGCCGTCCTCGGTTTTGCCGGCTCCGGGCAGCGCGAACAGGTGCCGTTGAGGTTCCGCGGCAAGGTCGGCGAGTCGCGCAACGGGAAGGGGCACGTCACATTCCACGGCTTCCTGCCAGGGCGCCGCCGAGCCACCGATCCTATCCACAATTCGAAGGAATCGTACCCTCCCGTCGAGCGAAGTCAGTGCGTGGCCGGCCGCCAGGCACTCGGTCTGCATAGTCCAGGAATCGGCGCCGAGTTGCGCCTCGGCGTATGCGCGCGGGTAGACTACGCCGAAGTTCCAACGCTGGTTGTTTTTCACCGCGGACGCCCGGTAGGGATAGAGAATATATCCTTCGTAGAGGACGGCGTTCACGATCTTGTCGACCAGCGCAACGTTCATTTGGAGACCGTCTCCTTGGCCGCGTCGAGCACGCTTTCGAGCGCCTGTTCCCAGGTGGGGAAACCATTGCGCGTCTTGTAGTCATTGAGCCGGTCGAAGACGTCACGGCGCAGGCAGAGCCAGGCGGCATTGGGGTAGTAGATGTCCATCATGCCGCGCCAGACGTCGAGCGGAAGCCGGAATCGGGTTTCCTTCTCCCAGGAGATGGGGGAAACCTGAAGCGGCAGGCCGGTCCGCTGATAAAAAACTGTGCCGCTGAACATGAGATTGAGCGGAATCTCTCCGTCCTCGAGGCCGTAGAAATATTTGGTGGCGGCTACATTGAAATCGAAGGTACAGGGGATCTTGAGCTCGATAGTTGTGCTTCCGGTGAATTGCGGCACTACCGCGCTCACATGCGTCCAAAGCATGCTGCGTAGAGTCTGGCCCCATCGCGATGGCTCTCCAAAGAGATCGATGAGCCGTTCCTGGTCCTCGGCCGAATAGCGGCGGCGTGTTACTTCAATCTGGATTTGGCATCGCAGGGCGACGCTATGGATCACCTCCTCTTTCACGCTGTCGGCGATGGCAAGCTTGAGGGCCAGCAGCGGTGCGGCGGCGAATGGCACAGCAGCGACGCTCTCTACCTGAAAACTGAGATCAGGCATTTGAGACCTCTGCGGCGGATTTGGAACGCTGGCGCAAGGAGTCGAAGAACTGGTGAGTTTCGTGCCAGACTTCGGTTCCTCCGGAAAGACCGCGCCAGTGTGTGCGTATGAGGCCGACGAGTTTGAAGCATTCGTCGATTGGCAGAATGTAGTGTTCGTCAGTTGCAAAACCACGCATGGGTCCGAGACGATTCACAAGCAGCGCTTCCACGTCTGGTTCCATGCTTCCGACGATTGGATTCTCCTCGACGATTTCGTCCCAGGTCTCCAGCGCCAGCAGCGATTCGGTGGCGCCTGCGGGGCTGGGGTAGAGCGCGATCATTTTTCCGGTGACACTGCTGCGGAAGAAGAAGGCCATGTTGATGGGGACCATCAGACTGTCCCACTGGCTGGCGGTGAGGCGAAAATCCGGCAGGAAACGGATATCGCGTGGAACTCGTTTGTACCTGGTGCTGTGTTGAGCACTGAAAAGGATGCTGCACGGTTCGCAGGCGCAAACCAGCTTGCGCGTGACAGGTTCGATGAGGTGCTGGTGCATTGGGCCTACGGGCTTGCTGCAGAGCTCGCATCGTTCCTGCGGGCGGACCACACGCCTTCGCACTAGTTGGTGGAGAGCGTCGAAGGCGTCTTTGAATTCGAGTATTTGTTCCACGGAAATCTAGTTTGCCCCTTTTCCATTGGCTGCAGGTTGGTAAACCAGATTGCCCAGCGGGACGAAGCCAGGTTGGGCGAATTGCTCCAGTCCCTGAAGGACGAGCGAGGTGAGGTCGGGGGCGGCGGCGTAGAGCTCGTCTTCGACCACCTTCCTGACGGCGGTGGCCGAAGTGGCGCTGACGACGCCTCGCGCCCGCAAGATTACTGTCCCCTGATCCAAACTCACGAGTTCCAGGATGACTCCCTGGGGACGCAACGATCCCTGAAGTTTTTCGACGGCCCGCTGCACGCGCGCCTCCAGGTCCAGCGGATGAAGCCCGTAGAGAAGAAGGAGGCTGCCGACCAGAGGGTCGTCGCCCAAAGCGTCGATGGTGGCCGCGCCCGGCTCGCCGGCGGATACGATCTCCATGGCGCGTTCGAGTCCGGCGCCATGAAGATCCATGATCGATTGAATCAGCTCCTTCGATGCGGCTCGTAGAGCGAGGTCGGGGATGGCGTCGAGTTGGCGCACCAATCCCCCGATCCGCTGAATTCGCTCGTTAAATTGTTGTTGTTCCGACACGAGGTCAGATTACCTCGGGTTGAACACCGAACATTGGCGAGTGGCTGGTTTCGAGGACCTTGCCGTTGCCGAGATACATGTGGACGCCGCAGGGCAGGCAGGGGTCGAAGCTCCGCACAGCCCGCATGATATCAATGCCCTTGAACTTGTCGGGTCCATTTTCTTCGAAGATCGGCGTGTTCTGCACGGCGTCTTCGTAGGGTCCGGGAGTTCCGTAGATATCCCGCGGATTGGCGTTCCAAGGAGTCGGCGGATAGGGATGGTAGTTGGCGATCTTGCCTTTCGCGAATGACGACGTGATGGGAGAGCACGCCGCGGACGGCCTCGTGGAAGCCGCAACCGATGGCTTCGTCGGGAACCTTGAATTCGTTCCACGTTTTGGTTCTGCCGGCGTGCACTTCGGCAAAGGCTTTTTCCATGAAGTGCAATGCGCATGGCTGCCGAATAAGCCTGGAAGTAGGTGCGAGCGCGATCGCGTTCGATGGCATTGCTCCACTTGGGAATCTTCCACTCGAATTCCACTTCGGGAAGCGACGTGGTCTTCGGGAGATAGATCTTCACGCTGTGGCCAGTGGCTTTGACGTAACCGATGTCGACGAGTCCGGCCAGCGCAGTGGCCCAGAAGCGCGCGATGGGACCGCCTCCGGTATCGAGCGCCAGGTGATCGCCGGTGCGTTTGTCGAGCCAGCGGGGCGACATGACCCAGGTGTATTTGCCGCCGAAGTCGCGCTTCTGCGGCCGCGGAATTGTGGTCTGGTTCCAGGGATGGTTTTGATCGACGGGATTGCCCAGCGGATCCTTCTTGACGAACGTCTCGGCATTCTCCCAGCCGTCGTAGTAGGAGCTGCCCAGAAGGATGCGGATGTTGAGATTGATGTCGACCAGATCGGTGGTGACAAGTTTCCCGTCCACGACCACTCCGGGGGTGACGAACATCTTACGACCCCAGTCGGTCATGTTCTTGTAGGTGTAGTCGCAATGGTCGGGATCGTTGAACGAGCCCCAGCAGCCGAGCAGGATGCGGCGCTGACCGACTTTTTCGTAGCCGGGCAGTGCGTCGTAGAAGAAGTCGAAGAGATCGTCGTGCAGCGGCACTACCTTCTTCATGAACTCGACGTACTTCATCAGACGAACCAGATAGTCGGTGAAGAGCTGCACGGTGGGCACGGTGCCCACGCCGCCTGGATACAGAGTGGACGGATGGACGTGACGGCCTTCCATGAGGCAGAACATTTCGCGCGTCATGCGGCTCATCTGCAGGGCTTCCCGATAGAAGGACCCGGTGAACGGATTGAGCGCCTTCATGATGTCGGCGATGGTGCTGAAGCCGTGCAGATTGGCATGGGGCGCGAGCGTCTTCTCCGCCTTGGCCAGACACTCCGGGATTGGTTTCCTTCACCATCTGCTCGCAGAAGTCGACGCCGACCAGATTGTCCTGGAAGATGTTGTGGTCGAACATATACTCGGCGGCTTCACCGAGATTGACGATCCATTCCGCGATGGGCGGAGGCTGGACGCCGAACGCCATATTCTGGGCGTAGGTGGCGCAGGTGGCGTGATTATCGCCGCAGATGCCGCAGATACGGCTGGTGATGAAGTGGGCGTCGCGCGGATCTTTGCCCTTCATGAAGATGCTGTAACCGCGGAAGATGGAGGACGTGCTGTGACATTCAGCCACCTGGCGGTTCTCGAAATCGATTTTGGTGAAGATCCCCAGGCTGCCCACGATCCGGGTGATGGGGTCCCAGTTCATCTCCACCAATTTTCTGGACTTACTTGGAGTCTCGCCGACGGTGCGGTAATGGTGCTCATGATCTGTCGCTCCTTTGTCATTAGAGCTCCTTGGATGGTAGCCGGTGGTCAGTTCAGCGCGTGGATGCCGCCACCTCGGCTCCTTGTTGAGAGTCGAGTTAGTGAAAGATCGCAGTGCGCTGACGGCACGGCCGTAGAGGCCCGACAGCGGCGGATGAGACTCCTGGCGCCCGGCGGCTCGTCCATGAAGGGCATGAACTTATCGGGGAACCCGGGCATGGTGCAGCCGATGCAAATGCCGCCGACGTTGGGACAGCCGCCGATTCCGGCCATCCATCCGCGCTTGGGAACGTTGCAGTTGACTACTGGTCC
This sequence comes from Bryobacterales bacterium, assembly GCA_963813145.1. Classification (GTDB taxonomy): domain Bacteria; phylum Acidobacteriota; class Terriglobia; order Bryobacterales; family Bryobacteraceae; genus Palsa-187. Next base: position 945,059 of record CAWEXX010000003.1, on the reverse strand, counting down.
CCAACAGCCGAGCTTTACGATGCATTTCGGTGATCCGTATTCGGAGGCGAAATCGCCCTGCTCGTAGTAGCCGGCGCGATCACAGCCCTCGTGTACGGTGCTTGCCGAAGAGCCACGTCGGCCGGCCGACATCGTCGAGGGGGATCATGGGCGCCAATCCGGCCACCTGATACAGGAGATAGAGGATCGTCTCCATGAAGTTATCCGGCTGTACCGGACATCCTGGAACATTCACGACCGGGATACCGGCACTTCGAGCGCCAGTCCCAACCGAGATAGTCGTTCAGTCCCATGGCGCCGGTCGGGTTGCCTTCCATGGCGTGAATGCCGCCGTAAGTGGCGCATGTTCCGGCTGCCGATTACGGCGAGGGCCTTCGGTGCGAGCCGATCGATCCATTCGTTGGTGGTGATCGGCTGTTTGGTGTTGGGATCGGTCCCGAGGGCTGCCCAATAACCCTCTTTCTTGATTTTTTCGTTGGGGATGGAACCTTCCACAACGAGCACGAAGGGATCGAGCTTTCCTTGTTCGGCCAGATACCAATACTTCAGAAATTCGCCGCCGTTCTCGTAGGCGAGCACGGGGTTGTGCAGGTGAACCTTGGGAAGTCCTGGTATGGCGCCTAAGAGGACGTCTTCGATGCTCGGCTGCGTGGCCGCCGTTATCGATACAGAATCGCCGTCACAACCCAGACCGACGTCATCCAGACCACGTGAACCTCGGGGACCATTGGGGCTACCTGGGTGCTGCGGCCATATGGAACGTTTTCTGGCATTTCGGTATATCACCCCCTTAAAAATTTTAACGATGCAAAGATCGTATGCCTATCGGGGGGCACGCCTGTTTTGGGAGTCAGGGATTCCCCTACTGGAGTCCTGAGTTACACTTTGGACTGCCTGTCGAGCTTCTCTTGCAGGTATGTCTGTCTAGTGATGCCTTCGGCTTTGAATTTCTCCAGCACGGCTTTGACTTCAGGATGGTCTTCCATTTCGCCGATTTTGCCAAGCCACCAAGGGTCGACCCAGGTGACGGTGGTTTTGAGCGGACGGTCGTAGCCCTTTTTTTCACGCCATTGCAGGAGGCGGATGTAGTCGGCGAAGGTGAGCCGGAGATCGCCCGAGGCGATGCGGTCTTCGAGGATTTCGCAGAGATGTTGCGTTCGAGCGTTGAAATCCTTGGGGCCGACGGGCTTTTCAGGCTCGGCGGGACCTGGGAGAGTATATTTTTTTCGATTTGCCATGGTGTTCATTCGGCCAGAGGTGATTTTGGCTCCTCCTTAGGGTCGGATTCGGGCTGGACGGACTCGGATTTCGGTTCGACTGTATAGACGCTTTCCCAGGTTGGCTCGGGCTTGGAAAGCATTGAGCGGACTGTGACTGGAGGTTCTTCGGGGGTTTCCATCCGACGCGTCTCCGTCCGGGCCGGCGGCTGCAATTTGACCGGTTCCGGCATTTTGGAGGCTTGTACGCGTTCGAGATCGCGGCGTGCGCGTTCGTGGAGGCGCCGCAGCCGGCCTTCATACCGGCTCAGCAGGTCGACTGCTCTGAGATGGCCGTGTTGGCGGAGGAGAGCGAAGGCGATCCGGGTGGTTTCGTCGGCTGTTTCGAACTTCTTGGCGGTGGCTTCTTCCGAGTCGAGGAGCGCCAATTCGAAGAGGGCGGTTTCGACTCCCCAGAGGCGTTTTTGACGCCAGCGGCCGGCTACGATTTCTTCGACCAGGTCCCGTTCCTCGATTCCGGTGGGATTGAATTCTTCCATGTATTCGCTGAACATGGCGTCGAAGTGGGGTTGATCTTCGATGGAGAGGAGGAGGGTTTCCCCGGTTAAATTGTGCTTCAGGGAGTTTAATTTGGAGATGTTTTTCCCGGCTTCGGTCTTTGGGCCGCCGAGCGCGCCGTTAATCCGATTTGCTTGGTACTGCCGTTCTGAGATTACTTTCTTTTTCATCGATGTATCTTCCTTATTCGTATGTATTGGGTTTTTACTCGACTTGACTATAGCGGGAGGGCGGGGAAAACCGGGGCGCGAGACGGGTGGATTTTGATTGTATCCTGTTGAGGGGTTTGTGGTTAGGATTATTTCTTGGAGGCGTGACTGAACATTTCTGGCCACGAATTAACACGGATGAACATGGATCTTTCCTACTTCGCGGGGCGTCTGTCTCCTATCCAAAAGCGTGGGCCCGGCCCCTTCCTGCTAACCCCGTCGCCCGCGTTTGCGAGTTGGCAATCTTGTAGTGACAGGCAACCGCAACCAATGCAGCGCGTGAGACCCGCCCGGAGACGTTCGAGTTCTGCGATCTTCTCGTCTATGCGCTTGGTCCAACTGCCGGAGACCTTCGCCCAGTCCGATCGCTCGGGCACGCGATTTTCCGGCAGCTTCGAGAGTTCCGCACCGATCTCATCCAGCGCCAGACCCATTCGCTGGGCGAAGACGATGAACGCGATCCGCCGAAGAACCGCTCTGGGGTAGCGACGGTGACCTGAACCTGCCCGCTCGGACTTAATCAGGCCTCGCTCTTCGTAGAACCGCAGCGCCGATGCAGCGACGCCGCTTCGACGCGAGATCTCAGAAATTGTGAGGAGGCCGGGCATGATTCTTTTTCTTGACTTCAAGTTCACTTTAACTTGTAGTCTGGGAATGAGTCAAGGGAGCAACTTCATGAGAGACACACTTTCCGGCGTTCGAGTCGCCATTACTGGCGGCACGTCCGGGTTGGGCCTGGCCCTCGTACGCGAATTGATGAATCGTTCGGCGCAGGTTGCGTTTGTTGCGCGCGGGCGGGAGCGAGTGGAACAAGTAATGCGCGATCTGCCGGATGCACATGGCATCATTGGCGACGTATCCAAAAAAACAGACATACATCCCATTGCGATGCAGATCGCCGGGGCGCTGGGAGGACTCGACATCCTCATCAACAACGCTTCCGATCTCGGTCCGGTTCCGCTGGCGCTGCTGGCAGATACCGACTGCGAAGATTTTGAGCGCGCGCTGACAACCAACGTTACCGGTCCTTTTCGACTAACGAAGGCGCTGCTTGGTTCGCTGGCTGCCTCGGCGCGTGACGGCCGCGGGGCTATGGTGATCAACGTGTCGAGTGACGCCGCCGTCAACGCCTACGCCTCTTGGGGCGCTTATGGCGTTAGCAAGGCAGCGCTAAATCACTTGAGCCGGATCTGGGACGAAGAACTTGCTGCCAGCGGCATCCGTGTTCTCTCCATCGATCCCGGCGACATGGACACACCTATGCATGCTGCCGCCGTACCGGATGCCGATCGCTCACAGTTGAAGCGTCCGGACATGGCAGCGCGCGAACTCGCCGATACTATTGCCACAGCTCTCTCGAGACACAACGTGGATCCGGAAACAGTCCTGACGGAGACCGTTTGATGATGGCCGCGAGTGTGCCGGTGCAACGCCGGGCGGACGCCAAGTTGTTGGTGGCTGACAAGCGCGGTGATGTGACACACCGGGCACGGTTCGAATTCGCAAGCCTTTTGAATCCCGGCGATGTGGTGATTGGCAACGACGCGGCCACCTTGCCGGCGAGCCTTTCGGGACAGCATAGCCCGAGCGGCCGCCGGATCGAAGTACGGCTGGCAGGCCGGGACTCACTTGATGACGTCGGACAGTTTACTGCTGTCGTGTTCGGCGAGGGGGACTTTCGTACGGTCACGGAGAACCGGCCGAAGCCCCCAATCCTCCGCGGCGGCGACCGGTTGGAACTCGGCCCTCTGCGCGGAATTGTCGTGCGATTGTTGAATCATCCACGTCTGATTTCTTTGCAATTCGAAGGCTCGCCGAGGCACATCTGGGAAGGTCTGGCGTGGCACGGGCGACCTATCCAGTACGCACACGTTGCTACGCCGCTTTCGCTTTGGGATATTTGGACGCCAATAGCGGGTCCGCCTGTCGCCTTCGAGCCGCCGTCGGCCGGGTTCGTGCTTGACTGGCGGACGCTCGCATCGATGACCGCACGGGGTATCCAGTTTGGGACGATTACGCATGCCGCGGGGATCTCATCGACTGGGGACGCGGAATTGGATGCACTACTGCCGTTCGATGAACCGTACCGGATTCTGCCATCGACGGCCTTGATGATAAAACGTGCCCAAGAGCGACGCTCACGGATTATTGCGATCGGAACGACGGTCGTTCGGGCATTGGAACATGCGGCGGGATTGTTTGACGGGATGGTGCCAGCGGGCGCGCGCGTTGCCACCCAGAGAATTGGTGCGGGCAGCAAGCTTCGTGCCGTCGATGCGATTCTGTCGGGCACGCACGAGCGGGGTTCGAGTCATTACGAATTGCTGCGGGCGTTTGCCAGCGATGAAACGCTGGTTCGTGTTGACCGGGAACTTAATGCTCACCAGTATCGCGCGCACGAGTTTGGCGACTCAGTTTTTATTGAACGCGTGGCATGAGAGTTGAACTCTCTTCTCAGGCTACTTCAAGTTACTGTTCAAGAGTGCCGCCAGACGCCAACCGGCCAGCGTTACCTGAGATCGCGCTATGGTGGTCGCGTTCGCTGTATAAGGCGCGTCGGGGCGAGGAGAGATCGTCACGGATGTGTCGTTGTCGTCGCTGATAGGCGGAACGTAAACGGCAGTTTTCGCTAGATCGAAACTGTCATTAACCCAGGTATCCGGAGTTGCAACGTCTGCGCCGGCCGGCTTTCCTGACGCGAGCAAGCTGTCGCCCGTTGTAGTTACCTGAGCGACCGTCAAGCTATCCCCGATCAGGCCATCCCAAAACGCATGGAGTTCGTCCGGGCATGGCTTTGCGCAAAAACGCACGAAATTTCCCCCTGCGTCGCCGTTGGGATGATCTTTCGTAAACCGTGCTGTGGCGTGCAGCGGCTGATGAATATCGCCGACCATATGTTCGAGCCAAACCACGTCGTATGACTTGATGTCATCGGATTCAGCGCCGCCAATCGCTTTCATAAACAGGACAATTTGCGTTTGCGCGTTGGGAATCGGGGGTGGTTGAACCTGGCGCTCCAGCGGATAACGGGAGATCGATGTAATGCCAATATTTGTGCATCAGCATATCCTTGTAACCGATATTCTGCGCATCGGTTGGTTTTCCCGGAGGATTATCGCCGCCGTCGCTGGTGTAACCGGCGATGCAGTTCTTGTCCTTAATACAGTCGGGCCAGGTGGCGGCATTCACAAAGGCAGTCAGTCCCTTCTGTTTCTGGGCGACGCCTTTGGTCCAGTTGGCGTACATTTTATTTTTCTTGAGCAAAGCATCAACGCGAGATCGAGTGTGTGGGGTCAGATTCTGGTATGCGATGTAGGCGACCACCATGTGGCCGCCGCCGAACCATGCCTGGATGGGCGAGGCTACGAAGAACAGCGATAACATCGCTGCCGACGACAGAATTTTACGCATCTGGGGAAATCCTCCAGGTAATTCTAGTACAAACAGAACGGTTTTACGTGTTCTCCTGGAAGTCCAGACGACTTAGCACCACAATTACCTGGATCCGGACAAAATCTCGACTTTCGCAGGAGATGCAGCGGGGCTGACAGGCGTCCCATCCGCTATTCGGTTTACGTTCGTGGCTCTTTGCCGATCTGAATCGTGGTTACCCAGCGGACGGCGTGCTGTACCAACTCGCGTCCGGTTTTTAGGGCTAGTTTGTCCTTGAGATGCGCCTGGTAGGTTTCCACCGTCTTGACGCTCAGGTGCAACTCTTCCGCAATCTTGCGGGTGGCGTGACCCTCACCTATCAGGCGAAAAACTTCGAGTTCCCTATCGGAGAGGCCTTCAATGGGCGAGCGCTTGGGCGACGTGGTGTTGCCGGCGAATTGCAGCAGCATTCTTCTTGCCATGCGATCGCTGACGTAGATTTCGCCATTGATGATGCGGCGGATGGCCACGAGAACGTTGTCGGTGGCTTCCTGCTTCATGATGTAACCGTTGGCACCGGCGCGCAGAGCCCTTTCGGCATATAAGGTTTCGTCGTGCATCGAGAGGATCAAGACTGGCACTTCCGTATCCCGTGAGCGGATGGTTTTGAGCAGATCGAGGCCGTCGGGACCGGTGAGCGAAATGTCTATGATGAGGAAGTCGGGCTGCAGCGTTGCGAGAGCTTCCAGAGCGGCGTGAGCTTCCTCGGCTTGTCCGCATACGATCAAATCCGCTTCCTGATTGATGAGCTGAGAGATTCCCTGTCGCACGATGGGGTGATCGTCGACGATAAGAATTCTGGTTTTGACGGTATTATTCATCGGTTTCCAACTTTGGAACAAACGAACAAACGACGCGCGTTCCACGCATTGAACCCCGCTCAACTTCAATCGTCGCCCCGATCGTCTTGGCACGATAGTTCATGATGTGCAAACCCATTCCGGTACCAGAGGGCGTCTCCGGCAGACCCACTCCGTCATCCTCGATCGTCAACTCGACCTTGCCCCGCGCAGTTGCAAGATTGATGGTTATCTGCGTGGCGTGTCCATGCTTGATGGCATTGTTGGACGCTTCCTGAGCGATGTGGTAGAGATGCGTGGCCGACGTATTGTCGCGGATCAATATGGGTTCGGGGCATTGGAAGTGGCAACGCACATCGAATAGATCTTCCATCTCCACGGCCAGCCGTTCCAAGGCGGACATGAGGCCCCCAGGGTGCGACAGAACAGGAAGAAGACCTCGTGAGAGTTCGCGCGTCTTATGGATGGCTTCATTCACGAGTTTAACGATTTTGGCGGCGGCGGCCTCGGGGAGCGATTTGTCGGCCAGTTTCTGTTCCAACACTTTGCTCATGAACGCGATTCCGGTGAGGTGCTGCCCGAGGCCATCGTGCAGGTCCTGGCCGATTCGGGTTTGTTCGCGGCCACTGATGTCGAGGATGGCCTTTTCCAAACGCCTGGATTCGGTTCGCTCGTCGCGCAGGGCTTGCTCGGCAAGCTTCAGGTCGGTGACGTCGAACGCGACGCCGTGGATGAACCAGGGTTCGCCGTCCTCACGCCGGACCATCTTGGCCTCGCAATGAAATGAGACCACACGACCGTCGCGCGCCACTACGCGGTATATCGAACGCAGGGGATTGCCGGTGAGCAACATTTCGGCAGCCTCAACGCTCCAACGGTTTTTGTCGTCCGGATGAATCCGGGTGTACCAGCGGATGGGGTCTTCCAGCCATTCGTCGCGCGAGAAGCCGAGAATGGCTTCGATTTGCGGGCTGACATAGGCTTCGCCGTTGCCCTGATCGAGGTAAACCATGAACACAACGGCGGGAATCTGTTCCACAAGCGTGCGGTATTTGGCTTCAAGATTCGGCCGTCCGGCGTCCGGGTTGGGGGACGATTTATTTTCTGTGGCACGCTGGAGAAACACTCCAGCGAGTTCGGCGAGAACGGCTTCGGGATCTTCCAGGCCGTGCACTAACGCCTCCGCCAGATGGGCTCCTTGTTCAGCGACTCGATGGTAAATCTGCGAAGAGCGTGGACGGCCCGCCCGTAGGTGGAAACCGCATGAGAGGACAGCAGCGACCCTGGCGGCTGGTTCATGAATGGCATGAATTTGTCAGGGAAGCCCGGCATGGTGCAACCTATGCAGATTCCGCCGACATTGGGGCATCCGCCGATACCCGCCATCCAGCCGCGCTTGCCGACATTGCATTGCACAACCGGCCCCCAGCAGCCGAGTTTCACTATGCATAACTGGGATCCGTACTCATTGGCAAATTCGGCCTGCTCGTAATAGCCGCCACGGTCACATCCTTCGTGGACGGTTTGGCCGAAGAGCCAGGTGGGGCGTAGGACCGCATCGAGGGGGATCATGGGCGCGTGTTCCACCGACTGGTAGAGGAGGTAGAGCAGCGTCTCCATCATGTTGTCGGGCTGGACGGGACAGCCGGGAACACAGACGATGGGAATGCCGGCTTGCGATTTCCAATTCCAGCCGAGGTAGTCGGGAAGACCCATGGCGCCGGTGGGATTGCCTTCCATGGCGTGAATCCCGCCGTAGGTGGCACAGGTTCCGGCGGCTACCACGGCCCAGGCGTTGGGGGCGAGGCGGTCGATCCAGTCGCAAGTAAGGATGGGCTGACCGGTTTCCTGGTCGGTCCCGAGCGAGGCCCAATAGCCCTCTTCTTTGTTCTTTTCGTTAGGGATGGATCCCTCGACGACGAGGATGTACGGGGCCAACTGGCCCTTCGCGGCGCGATGGAAGGGGGCCAGGAAATCGTCGCCCGTCTCGAAGGAGAGGAAGGGATTATGGAGCCTGACTTTAGGAAGCCAGGGCAGTCCGCCGCTTAATACATCTTCGAGGCTGGGTTGGGTGGCGGCGGTCATGGCAATGGTGTCGCCATCGCAGCCGAGACCCGCGGTGATCCAAAGAATATCGATCTCGGAAGCGCTTTTCGGACCTGTCATGTTCGTTTCCCGGGCTGGCACTCCTCAGCAATATCGTATCAATTCGAATCGCTACTATTTCATAATTCGGGCAATATCACTTGATTGAAGGGTGTCTGTCAAGAAATTCGTAGCGGGCCCGGTAGGAGTCCGGCTCGGAATGCGGCTTGGCGCTGAGATGCATAACCTGATATCCATCTTCGCCGATGCAGGCGGGCCAATGGGGCAGACCCGGACCGTTGGGATCGCCGGTTCGAGCGAAATTGGCCCAGTATGCGGCCATTAAATCGGCTAGTTTGAAGTCTTCCGAGCCCCAGGGGAGTTTCTTGTGGTGGAGGACGTTGAAGACAAACTCGATTTCCGCGGAGTGGTAGGCGCCACGACTCTCGGCAAGAGGCGCGGCGGGATCAGGAGGAGGGACTTGTTCGAACACGTATCGGAATGTGGGAGATTTTCCGGTCGCACGCTGCATCTCGAGCCATTTCCAGGTGGAGTAGCCGATGAATTTATCTCCGGCGAGATCCTGCGCCGAGCGTTTCGCTTGGGCATCGGTTTTCGCGGGGTAAAGCTTCAGGAACGTTTCTGAATCGCGTGGGAAGAGCGAAGGCGCCAGCGCGACGAGATTTTTCGCCGTGGGTTCCTGCTTCTCGAAAATCTTCGTGTAGCTTCGCTCGTCGGCATTCCAGCCTGCGAGTAGGGGGATGTGGCTCTGTTTGCCTGCGGCGTAGATCGCGCGGACGTCATTGGGCAGAAAATGGCCATCAATAATCGGGGTAAAACGGTCTGTATCCAGCTTCAAGGCAGCTCGCAGAATTTCGGCAGCGGGTTCGGCTCGCAGTGCCGCGATGGAGTATGTACCGAGGGCCGACTCGGCGAATTTCAGGTTGGCCTTTTCGATCTGAGCTTGCGATTTCAAGGGAAGAGTTGCGCCGAAAAATGCTCCGCTTTCGCCGATGGCGTGTTGAAAGAGTCCTTGTGCGAGAGGAGAGGCCATCAGTGCGCTGACCGAAAAAGAGCCGGCCGATTCGCCGAAGATCGTGACGTTATCCGGATTGCCGCCGAATAGGGAAATGTTCCTGCGGACCCATTGCAGAGCGGCTAGTTGGTCCATGAGGCCGTAGTTCCCCGAAGCTTTGTGCGCCGATTCTTTGGCGAGTTCGGGATGCGAGAAGAATCCGAAGATGCCCAAGCGGTAATCCATGCTGACCACAAGGACGCCCTTCTTCGACAGTTGCCCGCCGTCTTGGCGCGGCTCGGAGGTGGCACCGGCGGCGAAACCTCCGCCGTAGATCCAGACCATCACGGGCAGCTTAGTTTGCGCACCGGCCGGCATCCAGAGGTTGAGATGCAGGCAGTCCTCGCTGGGCCCGTTGTCGTGAAAGATCATGTCCGAATAGATGGGGCCTTGCATGCAACGCGCACCATACTCTACCGCTTTGCGCACGCCGGTCCAGGGTAGGGCGGGTTGCGGTGGTCTCCAGCGCAACTGTCCAATCGGCGGGGCAGCGTACGGGATGCCTTTGAAGGTGCGGACCTTGCCATCGGCGCTGATGACGCCTTCGAGCACTCCGTCCGGCGTGCGTACCTGGCTGGTACGCAACTCTTGCCCCTGGATGGCTGAGACTCCGCACAGGATGGTGAATAGTGCGGCCCTCATTCTGAGATTCATTGAGTATTTCCGTTATTCGGCGGAGCGGAAGGGCGATGCGGGCAGATTCCTTCCGTTGTACAAATTCGCGTCGGGATTGTCGGTCCAGGCGTAGCGGACGTATTTGGGCGAGGGCACATCGGGGCTCGAGACGACGATGACGGAGTCGCCTTCGATTTTGGCCACGGCGGGTGAGAACTTGTGATCCGTGCCGGCGACTTCGAAACCCTTGAGTTCCCCGCCCTTGGCTGTCAGGCCTCCGGCGGCGTGATCGAATATCACTCGGATCTCGGCCTTTTCCGGCACCGCTTGACGGTACATGGGTCCGAGGTATTCGATTGTTTCTCCGTAGGCGATGGCTCGGGCCGCTAGCGCCAACCGCAGTGCGACATCGAGCTTGTGCGGCGGGTGGATGTTTCGCGGCGTGCCCTGATCGAGTGCGACGGCCATCCCGGTGTTCTTGAGCGCGAGCGTTTGCAGTTGTGCTTCACGGAGCTCCGGCCAGGCATTGCGCGGGCCGGCGATGAAGTTAGGAAGTTGAACGTAGAGGAACGGAAAATCGCCCATTCCCCAGACTTCGCGCCAACTGGTGATCATGGTTTGGAATAGGCGCGAATAGACGGGTGCGCGTTCCTGATTCGCATCGCTTTCACCCTGATACCAGATGGCCCCGCGAATGCCGTAGGGCGTGACAGGCGCGATCATGCCGTTGTAGATTGCGGCCGGTTCCCAGGAGGTGGGATCCGCATACCAACGCCGCTGCGGTACGGGTTTTCCTTCCGACTTCGCTTGTTGGATAGCTGCCTCGAGTGCGCGATCCTGCTTTTCGATCCGGTGCAGCGTGGTGGATTGATTCTCCATCATGTGCGCCCATTGGGCGAACACCGGCATGAGTGCGGCGTCTTTTCCGATGGCCGTCATGCTGGTGAATGCGGCCAGCGGCGTGCCACCCCACGACGTATCGATGACGGCGATGGGGATGTTCAGATCCTTTCTGCAAATCGCGCGCGAAGAAGTAGCCCACGGCGGAGAAACCAGGCGCGGATTCGGGGGTGGTGGCCTGCCAGCCTTTCGAGTCGACGTCTTCCACCGGATAGTACGACGCCTTTTTTTCGACGTGGAAAAACCGGATGTTCGGATTGTTTGCGGCGGCGATCTCGTGTTCGGCGTCATCGGTCTGGCGCAGACGGAATTCCATGTTGGATTGCCCGGATGCGAACCAGACATCGCCGATCAGGACGTCCGTTATGGTGATCGCGTTATTTCCCTTGACGGTGAGTTCGTATGGTCCGCCGGCGGTTTGCGGCTTTAGATAGACGGACCAGCGTCCCAGTTCATCGGCCTTGGTGGCCTGCGTTTCGCTTCGGAAGGTGACGGAAACGTCTTCTCCTTCGGCGGCTCGCCCCCAGATATGGATTGGGCGGTCTCTTTGGAGCACCATGTGATCGGTGAGGAGACGCGGTAGCGTGACGTCTGCTCTTGCGCAAAACAGGATCGTTAGACTGAGGGCAAGAATTTGTGCCGGTCGCTTGAACATGCACAAGATTCTATCGCTTCGAAGCTGCTGTGGAGCTGGGCGCCTTTGATCCATTCGAGAATCGTCTCGTATTGAGGCGATCCCTTGGACCAACGCCGGCCTCCTCCGTGGGCTGTCGTCTTGGCACCGGCGACGCCTTCGGATTCCGCCGTGGATGTGGGTTTGCGGAGAAGCAGGCTGTTTTCGGGATTGCTTAGATCGACGACGTTCAGCACCGTCGACCAGGTTGCGTTGAAGAGCGTGTGCGTGGCGTGACAGTCGGCGCAGGCGTATCCGTCCTCGCCTTTCTTGCGCAGTATGGGCTCGATGTTGGCGCGGAAATATCCTTCGTCGAGCGCTGCCTTTCCTGCTTCCAGCGTTGGTTTGAACTCGGGTGGCGGAGCCGCGGCTCTGATTGCGCCCGGCGGCCGGGGCGGCGGGACTCGGAAGTCTTTTGCGATCTGGTTTTCGTTTGGAATTGCGTCGAGCTTGCGGCCGAGCGCTTCGGCGCTTTCCGGGCGGCCTCCGGCGGCTTTGTCCACCTGGCGGTAGGGAGTCTCGCGGACGATCAGGCTCGCCTTGATGGCGGCCTCGCGCAGTTCCGGATCGGGTGAGTCGAACAAAGGCATCAGGGCGCGCGCAAGTATGTCGGCGCTGGGGCCGAAGAACGCAATCTGCTCGATGTCGTTTCCGATTCTGCTGTAGATGAGCGGCGCTGGTTTCGATGGATCGGCGTTCAGGTCGTAGACGTCGCCCCGGCGCTGCGGAATCTGGGCGAGAGCTTCGAGTAGCCGTTTCTTCTGTGCGTCCGGCCCTGTGGTCAAAATCGCGCTGAATTTTTGTGCGAGCTGCGATTCCACGGCCAGGCGTCCTTGGATGGCTCGCTGGCGGTCCGATTCGCGGCCTAGGAGCGTGACCCAATTGTTGTATAGATAGCGGATATTTTCGTCGGCGAGGTTGTATACGGCGGCCTGGAGATTCGTCGCGATCCATGGATGCTGCGGCTCTTTGAGCGCGGAAAGAATCGTATCCTCGATGCCGCTTCGGACTTGCGGATCGGCGTTCCAGAACCAGCTCTGCCACAGGCCTCGGATGGCTTGCATCCGCACGACGATCACTGGATCGGTGGTGAGGCTCTCCAGCGACTTCGACGAGTTCCTTGCGCCGCGCTAGCGATGCAAATTGATGGGCGAAGACGCGCGTCGCGCCCCAGCGCACGCGTGCGTCTTTAGAGTGGAGAGCGGCGGCGATTTCGCGGTCTTCCGTGTCCGGATATTTTCCGTAGATCTGCCGCAGTGCCCAGGCGGCGGTTCGTTGCACGAGCTTGCTTTCGTCTCCGAGGGAATGCACCAGCAGCGGAACCGACGACGCCGTGGCGAACCTTCCTAGCGCTTCCGTGGCGGCTTGGCGGATCAGCACGTCGTTCGATGTGGCGGCCGATTCGATCTGCTTCACGACAGCCGGCGATGGCCGGTCCCAGATTTGATCGAGCTGGTTGAGCAATGTAACTGGATCGGTTGAGAGAGCCGCAATTTCCGGAGAATTCCAGCCTTGCTTTCGACCGGATTGCGGGAAGTAGGAGCTGAGCGCCACCACTGCAAATTGCGTTTCACGAAAGGGCGTGCGGAAGTTTTCGAACGATTGTAGGGGATCCATCCAGCCGCCGAAACCTTGCTGGCGCAGCATGAGGTAGTCGATTGCCTTTTTTACCTGCGGCTGATCGGCGGGAACACCAGCGGCGGCCAGGGCCCACAATGCGTGACCGGTTTGAAATTCGACTTCCGGCTCCTTTGGATCGAAGCGCATGGACCATTGCCCGTCGGGCCGTTGCAGGGACAAAAGCTGGGTCACATTTCGATCGATTTGCGGTTTGTATTTTGTGCGGTCGATGTCGGCGAGCGCGAGGGTCTGGTAGCAGAGATCGATTGTGTTTTTGATGTCCTTGGCTGCTCGCGGCGGCGATCCATTCGGCCAGTCTGGGGTCGTGAGTGGTCTTCCAGGAGTACCAGGCGACTTCGAAGGTGCTGACGATCGGCGTGTTTCCGTTGGTTTCGTCGGCTGCCAGTTGAGAGCGGTCTGCGTAATAGAGGTCCAGATACTTTTTCACGTGTTCGTGATAGGCCGGCCGTGGTTCACGTGAAATTTGATCTTCGAACATGGTGGTGAGCACGGACATTCTGCTCAACACGTTGGCGGGCGCGGAAATGACGCGCGCCCAGACGGCGCCTTGGTCTTCGAATCCATAGAACGGGCGGGGATTGTTATAGAAGCGCTCTTCGAGAAATTGCAGTTGTTGCCTCTGCACCACGGGATAGCCGTTGGCGGTGGAGTAGAGCTGGGCGCGCTGGGAAAAATGGCTGGCGTGACAGGCGACGCAGAGGGATGTCTCCTGATGAACAGGCGCGATGCGGTTGAGCGTGCCCCCGCGCCTGGGTGTATTGGCGAACCAGGAGTCGCCTGCGCCCATGATGTAGTCGACCGCGGTTCGAACCGCTTCGTGCGGATCGGAATACGGCGGAACGTCGTACAGCCGTGTTCGCAATTTGTATTCCGGGTGATTGGCGCGGACGCGGGCGAAGTACTCTCCCTTTTCCTGCAGAATTCGCGGCGCGAACTTGTTGCCGGGCAGCGCTTGCACTTCATGGGGGACCGCTACGGGGTCCTGGCCTCGCGTGTATTCGACGAGGGCTCCGTTCTGGACGCGAAATATCGAGACGTCGACCGGCAGGTCGTCGCGGTCGGTCAATTCGAGCTGAAAGTAGACGAGCTTGGGAACGTCTGAATCGAAGCGGAAGCGATACCAGTCCTGGCCGTGCGGATCGGTGGCATATTCTTTGCGTGTTGTTCCGGGGACGGGGATGTATTCGGCTTCGTCGCCGGAAGCGAATACGGTCTGACCGAGAGTCATCGGGCTGGCATCCTGCCATGTATGATTGCCGCCGCGTTTCAAATTTGGCGAGGCAGGTAATTTATTGATTTGGAGGCGATAAGAGCCTGTGGCCGCGGTTGCCGATAAACGCAATTCCGGGTGCGCGGCCGGCGGAACATAAAAGGATCCGAACAGGTCGGTGTCGCCGGCGTGCAGCGTCTTCGCGATGAGGATCCGGCCGTGATCCAGCACTTCCACTGTCAGGCGGGCGTCCGGGCCGAGATGCGCTGGGCGAGGGTAAGGAAAACAGAACGCTGTAGCTCTGATCTCCGGCGAGCCGGTTCAGTGGAATCGTTTGGGAACGGATTTCGCCGACGGCTGAGTATGCAACCGGAAGATCATATTTCGTACTGCCTAGAGCGGACGCCCCAAGCAAGAGCGACAGGAAGAATCGATTTCATCATTTGGATAGACTATTATGGCTACGCTATTTAAAGATGCCGGATCGCTGGCGCGATGTTTGCACAGTTGGGCAAACAAACGGCGGGCCGGGAGCATCTCCTATATCTAGCGATGGTCTCACTTGGGTGGAAAGCGCGAATTGGACTTCGTGGTTGGGGACCGAACTCGATTGCGATTGGGCGAGCAGGAAGCTCTCAGCCGATTTCTTTCTGAACCTGGGGAAGAGAGCTTCGGCGAGTTCTTCCGTGCTGTTGCTCCACGTGTCTTCGCTTATTTCCGCGCCCGCGGGTGCGAACCGGCATTGGCCGAAGATCTGACTCAGGAGGTGATGATCGCGGTTTTCCGGCAAATCGGAACGCTGCGGCAAAATGGATCGTTCCGTTCGTGGCTATATCGAGTGGCGAAGAATGTCTTCCTGCAATTTCTGCGGCGTAAGACCCGGCAGGTGGACACCGTGGAGATCGATATGGTGGCGAAGGAACCGGGAAACCGGGACGCCGATCCACTGCTTCCGGTGCAGTTCCTGGAGTGGATGGCATTTCTCGAAACGGATGAACGCCAGATTATGATGCTGCGTTACATAGAGGAGTTGGAGTATCACGAAATCGCCGAGGTGGTGGACATACCGCTCGGGACAGTCCAGTGGAAGATTTTTCATTCTAAGAAGAAACTCGCGGCACGATTTGGGCCGCAATCGAGTTAGAGAAAATGCGGGACGATTTTTCCAACGAACATTTTTCCGGACCTGAATGGCTATCGTATTTGGATGGCGGTTCGAGCGCGTCCGCCGGGAATGAAATGGGGACGCATGTGGAAAACTGCCAGGACTGCCGCGGATTTGCCGCGTCAATCGGCGTGATTCGGGTCATTCTGCGCGAGCAGGCAGGGCGATTGCGTGAGGCGACTCTGCTCTCCGATGAGGCGATGGATTCAATGCTGACCTCGTGTTTTAGCCGTTTGCGGAGCGAGGTCCCCGGTTCGCATGCAAGGTGGAGCGCCTCCCAAGCGATTGTTCTGCTGCGCGTATTGGTGGAGCCGATTTGTGGACGCGGTACGGCGGGGGCCACCATCGACCTTGCTTTGCGGCGTTCGACGGCGAGCGATGAAGATTCCGTGACGGAGCGGAACTGGAGTCTGTTCATTGCGAATTTCAGCGATCTGATGGCGTCGGTGTGCGGCTCGGCGGCAGGCCGGCTGGTAAACCGGGCCGGCTTTTGTCTGGCGGTGGAGCGGGGCTAAGAATGACAGTTCGCGGCATGACTTGGTTTCTGTGGCTGGGATGCGCAGTGTCGGCGGTGCTGGGCGGCGTGGCGCGACTCCTCGCTGACCAGCGGCCGGCCGACACGATTACAATTTGGATGGGACAAGCGAACCAGCCTTTGTTCCTGATCGCCTACTCGTTTGCGCTGTATCTATGGCTGAAGATTGCGGCGGATCATCCGGCGGGATCCACTATGCGGATGGCGTGGGTGCTGATGGCCTGGAGTTCGGCGATCTCCATTATCCGGCATGGCTTTGAAGGGACGGCATTTCTGGCGGGTTGGACAGAGACCATGCCGACAACTCTTTTGAGCCTGCGCCAGATCCCCATAGTGCTGGCGCTCGTTTTCCTGGCCGCCGGGTTGATCGCGATGTGGTCGTCGTTCGCTGCGATCGGGCTCGGGCTGCGTTTTCGCGGGACCGATTGGCTCTGGTTCGGCTTGATTCTCGCCTTTGTGCCGGTGATCTTTTCCGCGCGCGAGAACCTGCTCGATGCACATTCGTCCTATGCGGTGATCCGCGACTTTCAGGCGGCGAGTCCGGTGTTGCTGGCGGTGCCCGCGCTGGTGGCCGTGGTGCTGCATCGTATCCGGCAGGAGATGGGCGGTGGACAGCTTGCCACGTCGCTCCGGCTCATGGTCGCGTTTCTAGTGCTGCGGCTGGTGGCGTTATCGTTTTTGGGTTCGGCGTTTCATGAACACTTTCCGGTAATCGGCGCCCTGTCGCAAGCAGGCGGGTGGGCGGCCCCGTGGTTGTTCCCTCTGGCGGCGGTTCAGCGTTGGAAGGTAACGATTTCGGCTTCGGCGCTGTTCCATCGTTATGAGATCAACCCGGCGGGGGAAATCGCGGGACTTTCGCAGATATTGACGGGAGAGCATGCGGCCGAGCCGTTGAAATAATTTCATCCAACGCAAACAATCCGCAAAAGCTTGACATCTTCAGTTAACAGCGGTTTACTACGTTTAGTTGCTGGGGGTGTCCATGAAGTTGACACGAGCTTTGACACTCATTACGTTGTCTGTTGCTCTCGCGTTCGTGCCCTGCGCGTCCGCCCAAGTGCTGTATGGTTCTCTCACCGGAACGGTCTCCGACCCGAGTGGCGCAGCGGTGCCGGCGGCCAAAGTTCTGGCTGAAGAATACCGATACGGGCATCGAAAAGCAAACGGCCACGGACGATCGGGGCGTCTATCTCTTTAGCGATCTGCAACCCGGCACATATGACGTTTCCATCTCGGCCTGCAGCCTTCAGCAGCGTAGTGAATCGAGGCGTTCGGATCGATGCGAACACCATCCGGCGTACCGACAGCGTATTAAATGTATCGCAAGTCAGCGAGAGCGTCACTGTGGACGCTTCCGCCGCAACGCTTCAGACCGATAAGGCGGACGTCAACAGCCAACTGGCAACTTCGCAGGTCTCCACACTGCCCCTGGCGGGGAGCCGGAACTTCCAGAACCTTTTCAAGGTTGTCCCCGGATTTAGTCCTCCGGCAGCCTCGCATTCAGAAGCGGGCAATCCGCAGGGAGCGTTGGCAACGAACGTGAACGGCGCGTCCTATAACAACAACGCGACCCGCCTCGACGGCGCGCTCGATACATATCCCTGGCTGCCCGAGATCGTAGCGTATGTGCCGCCGGCGGAATCGATTGAAACGGTCAACATCGTCACGGCGAGCTTCGACGCCGAACAGGGGATGGCCGGTGGTTCGGTTGTGAACGTTCAGATCAAGACGGGCACGAACCAGATTCACGGCACGCTTTGGGAATATAACGCACTGAGTAATCTTAAGGCGAGAAACTATTTCTATTACGGGGCGAACAACCCGAAGAATATCCTGAACCAGTTCGGGGGCAACGTGGGTGGCCCGATCAAGAAGAATAAGTTGTTTTTCTTCGCCGATTGGGAACGCACGCTGCGACGGCAGAGTGTGAATTCCTTTCAGTCGATTGCTACATCGGCGATGAAAGCGGGGAATTTTGCGGGAACCGGCACTACGATTTACGATCCGGCGACGGGAAATGTGGACGGCACTGGCCGCACGCCTTTTCCAAACGGTGCGATTCCGACGAACCGCTTCAATTCGGCGGCTGCGCAGATGGTCGCTCTGCTTCCTTCGCCAAATCTGACGACCGCGAATAATACTCCATCAAACAATTACTTTGCCAGCGGCAGCTATGCCTTTACGCGCGACAACATCGATGCTAAGGTCAGCTACAACGCGACCGACAAGCTTGCGGTGTACGGACGCTATAGTATTTCGCCGACTAATATCTTCGATCCGCAGGCGCTGGGAGCCGCGGGCGGTCCGGCGATCGACGGCGGACAGCCTGGCAATGCTCCAGGAAGGGTACAGAGCGCAGGCTTCGGAGGCACGTACACGATTACGCCGTCGATGTTGGTGGATGGCAACATCGGTTACACACGGCTGCGGCTGGGCGCGCAGAATGTCGACATCGATAAGAACTATGGACTGGATGTTCTTAAGATTCCGGGCACAAACGGTCCCGATAAGCTCGACGGCGGCTATCCCGCGTTCGATTTCACCGGCACGGGTGGTTTGACGAATCTTGGCAATCAGAATAATTCGAATCCGTTTTTATTCCGCGATAACGAATATGTGGCGACAGTCAATCTGGGTTGGACGAAGGGTTCGCACTCGCTGCGCTTCGGCGCCGAGTACCAGCGTTTCGGCATCAACCACTTTCAGCCGCAGACTTCTTATGGACCGCGCGGCGGATTTACTTTCACTGGCGGGCTGACGAGTTCGAATGGCGGAGCTGCCACCAATCTTTTCAATAGTTGGGCCGACTTTCTGCTCGGCCTGCCACAGCAACTGGGTACGGCGGTTCAGAACATCAACCCATCCTCAGTGCGTGAATCTTCTTATGCATTCTACGCGCGAGATCAGTGGCAAGTGAGCCGCAAGCTGACTCTCAGCTACGGAATGCGTTACGAATATTATCCGTTTGCAACCCGCGATCACTTCGGGGGCGACCGCTTCGATCCTCTCACGAACATTGTCTACCTCGGCGGACTTGGCGGCGTGCCGAACGACACCGGCGTGGATGTTGGCAAGGGGCAGATTGCGCCCCGAGTCGGAGTCGCCTATCGCCTGGACGACAAAACTGTGATTCGAGCGGGATTCGGAATCAGCGTCGACCCGAACAATTTCCGGGCAATGCGCGATGCGTATCCGGCCATCATCGCGCTGTCGGTGACAGGTGCAACGTCGTACCAGGCGGCCGGCAGTCTCGTCACGGGCATTCCGGCGGTGGTTCGTCCCGACATCACGAGCGGGACGCTTCTGCTGCCGAACAATATTTCGACGACAACGTTCAAGCAGGACTTCAATCGTGGCTACATTGAGTCATATAACCTGACTCTTCAGCGCGATATCTGGGCCGGCTTTAATCTGCAGGCGGCGTACGTGGGCACGCGCGCAATCCGGCACACGGACCAAGTGAACGTCAACGCGGCTGGACCCGGTGGCGGGAATGCGGGGCGTGCGCTCTTCCCGATTACGGGTAGAACTACCGACGTCACTGAGATCATGCCGTTCAATGACGCGACCTACAATGCGCTGCAAACGCAATTGAAGCGCCGTCTCGGATCGGACGGCACTTTTGGCGCCACGTATACGTTCTCCAAAGCGATCGACTACGGCGACAACGACGATTCAGGCCTGACCTGGGCATGGGTTCCGATGTACGCGCGGAACAAGGCACTGGCCGGCTTCGACCGGACCCACAATTTCCAGGCGTACACGAATTGGGAATTGCCGTTCGGCCGTGGAAAGAAGTGGGCGACGCAAGGTTTGGGCGCGGCGGTGATCGGAGGGTGGCAAATCAACGCCCTGATGAGCCGTACAAGCGGAACGCCGTTTAACGTTGCTTCCGCAGGCACGTCGGTGAATGCTCCGGGAAATACGCAAACCGCCGACCAAGTATTGCCGAACGTTGCGATCCTCGGGGGCCATGGACCTGGGAATCCGTACTTCGATCCGAACGCATTCGCTCCTGTCACGGCCGTTCGATTCGGCACTTCGGGCCGTGACATCCTGCGCGGGCCCGGCCTGTTCAACACCGACCTGAGCCTGTTCCGCGATTTCAGCGTGAAGGAGCGGCTTCAAGATTCAGTTCCGCGCGGAAGCTTTCAATTTCACCAATACGCCTCAGTTTAATAATCCGGGAGCGACGGTTTCCTCGGCGACGCGAAATGCCGACGGGTCTATCAAGGCGTACAACGGTTACACCGAAGTAACATCGGCGAGCAATGAGCGGCAGTTACGTTTTGCACTGCGGTTATCGTTTTAATATGAAGGCATGGGCTTCAAATGCATCGCTCTGATCGCAGTAGTGGCCGTACTGAGCGCCGCTGACAAACACCATCACGAGTGGCAGAGTGGCAAAGCGCTTGACGTTGAGCACAATCCTTACTTTGCGGGAATCCCCGCGAGTAGTTCGGTGCAAGGCCAAGGGGCGACCGTTGGGCCTGGCGGGACGACGGAGGCGAACGGCAATGCGAGTACAACCAGCATTGCCGTGTATAACACGTATCAGAAATACGCCATTGAATCAGATCGCTACGTGTATCTGGTGGAAGAGCGGATTCATTTTCGCTGGTCGAAGTCAGCCAGAATCACCATGAACGGGACAGTGAAGTTCGCGGTGGAGAAGGAAAAACTGTACCTACAGGATGACCACGGCAAAGTTCATGAGACGTGGATTTTGAAGGCGGTCGAAAAAACCTGATCACCAGCGCTGGTGAACCAGCGGACGAATTTTCGATTCGTAGATCCGATTCAAGGCTTCCATTATCCCGGGTGACAAGGGCGGAAGGTCCGATGCCGCGCAATTTTCCGCCACCTGCGTAGGGCGCTTGCCACCTGGGATAGCGCAGGAGACCGCGTCGAACATCATGATCCACTTCAGTGCGAACTGGGCCATGGTGACGCCGTCCGGAACCAGCCGGCGGATCTGGTCGACCGCTTCGAGCGCAGTATTGAAGTCCACTCCGGAGAAGGTTTCGCCCATATCGAAGCGCTCGCCGCGGCGGTTGAAATTGCGGTGGTCTGCCGTCTCGAACTGGGAGTCCTGCGTCACTTTCCCGGAGAGCATTGCGCTGGCGAGGGGCACTCGCGCTAGAACTCCAACCTTGCGCTTCTTAGCTTGCTCGAAGAACAGTTCGGCTGGGCGGTGGCGAAAGCAATTGAAGATTAATTGGACGGTCTGGACGTTGGGATATTCAATTGCCTTCAACGCCTCTTCCACTTTCTCCACACTGACGCCGTAGAAACGGATTTTACCAGCGGCGACAAGGTCATCCAGCGCGCCGAAGACTTCGGGACGGTAGTAGACGGCTGTGGGCGGGCAGTGCAACTGCAATAGGTCGAGACAATCGGTGGATAGGTTCTTGAGGCTCTCTTCGACGAAGCCGTTGAGATTGGCGGCGTTGTATACGTCGGCAGTGTGCGGCGAGAGACGCCGGCCGGCCTTGGTGGCCACGATGATTTCTTCTTTCCGTTCGCGCTTCAATTGCGCGATGAGGCGTTCGCTTCGGCCCATGCCGTAGACGTCGGCTGTGTCGATGAAATTTACGCCGCTGTCGATGGCTTGGTGCAGCGCGGCGAGAGATTCGGTGTCGTCTACGGTACCCCAGGAACCGCCTATTGCCCAGGCGCCAAAACTGATCTCGGAAACCTTCCACCCGGTGCGGCCTAACTCACGAAATCGCATCTATTAAGCCAGCACTTTCGCCTGACGCATGACGGCTTCGGCCTTGCGGCGGATTTCCGCGCAGACTTCAAAGGGATCGCCCTTCTGAATTTGTGGGTAGAAGAGCTCTACGGAGAGCGGGCCGTGGTAGCCCTTGCGCTGTAGCGCCTGGAGAATGAGCACTAGGGGAGAGACGCCGTCGCCGGGAATTTCGCGGGTCGCGTTGGTGAATAACTCGCGCTGAAAACGTGGAACGTCTTGAAAGTGCGCGTGGTGGATTTCTCCATTGGCGATGAGATCGAGATCTTCAAATTTACTCAAGCCGGACCAGAAGTGATAGCAATCGAACATTGGTTTGACGTTCGGATGCGCGGTGTCGCGCGTGAACTGCAGAGCGGTTGGGAGCGTGCCGATGAACGTCGAAAGCCGCATGAATTCGACCATGGCGACGATTCCGTATGGCTTGGCGATGTCGCCAACTGTGTGTGCATTGTCGATACCGCGCTTGTAGTCGTCCGCTTTGAACTGATCGGTGGCACCGCAGGGACACACCAGGCGATCCACTCCGAGTTCGGCCATCATCGGAGCCGTCACCTTGAAATCTTCAAGGGCTTTTGCCTGGCCGGCGTGCGGCTCGAATAAACCGCGCGCTCCGCTGCCGGAAACCACCTTCATTCCCAGATCGGACAGGACGCGGCGTGCGGCAGGCATTCCTTCCTGTTCGACAAACTCCTTCACGTGCGCGGGGATCACCTCCACCAGGCGTATTCCCGCCTTTGCAGCGCCTTCAATGGATCGGCGGTAGCCGGCTGCCGCCAGCGTTGTTTGATGCAAGCACAGAGTCATGTTTGTAGATGGCGCGGCCAGCGCGGCCGGCATGGCCAGGACGGCACGGCGTGTCAGCATGAGTTACACGATATCAGACACCATCCCGGGGAGTTCTAATTTGTGATTTACTTATCGCAAAGGAGATTTCCATGAAGAACTTGGGTCTGCTGCTTTCTCTCGTTTCGATAGCAGCATTTGGGGAATCATTGCAAGGAACCATTTCGGATTCCAAATGCGGCAGTGCGCACGTCGACGCGTCGGAGAAGTCGAAGGCATGCGTCGAGAAATGCATTAAAGGTGGTCAGAAACCGGTACTTGTTTCCGAGGGAAAGATCTATCAGCTCGAGAACCCGGAGAAGGTGAGTCCGTTTCTGGGGCAGAAAGTGCAACTCTCGGGCAAGGTGACCGGGGATTCGATTAAGGTTTCAAAGGTGAAGGCGGCTAGTTAGCACGTTTTTGGATTCGGGAAGGTATCGAGATTCTCTTCGGCGTCGGCGGGATCGATGCACGCGAAGTCCTTCTCGACGGCGATGCGGAGGGTGTCTTGTTGTGCCTCGATTCCGATCTGCTGGCTATTGGCCCAGGTGTTCACTAAGCCGGTTGGAATCGTTACGGAAACCACTCCGTCGTGAAATTGCGCCCGCATTTCACGATCACTGCCGGCTTCGATCCGGTAGGTCAAATGCTGATCGGGCGAAAACTCGATTGCTTCTTGCACCTGCCCGGTGTCGCGAAGCTGCCTGACTTCTCCCTGTGTCAATCGCAACCGGAGAAAGTTATGCCGTACTCTCAACTTCATTACTCGAACTCCCTCGAATCCGCCAGGGACCCGAATAGATATTGAATTGCCCGGCGCGGAGGAATCCGACCAGTGTCATGTGCGATCGCCGCGCCAGTTCCACTGCCAAACTTGATGGTGCGCCCACAGCCGCCATGATCGCGATGCCCGCCATTAGGGCCTTTTGCACCAGTTCGAAGCTGGCGCGCCCGCTTACCAGTAGCAACTTGTCAGCGAGCGGCAATTTGCCGGCCAGCAACTGTGCTCCGATCAACTTGTCGAGCGCGTTGTGACGCCCGACATCTTCACGAATATCTACCAGACTACCAGTGTGTTCAAAGAGCGCCGACGCGTGCAGTCCGCCGGTTTTGTCGAACACCGACTGGGCCGCGCGCAAGTGCTCCGGCAGTTGATGTACCGTGGCGGCGTCCACCGTTGGACGGTCGAGGACGAGCGGACATGCGATGCCCGTCTCAACCGCTTCAAGCGACGTCTTGCCGCAGACTCCGCAGCTCGAGGAGGTGTAAAAGTGCCGCTCTAGCCGGGCGAAATCGAAGTCGACTCCGGCACTGAGGTCCAGCTGAATTTCCTGAGACGGAGCCACTCCCACGGCATGGCATCCGGCGATATCCTCGCGTCCGCGGATCAACCCTTCCGAGAAAAGAAATCCGGCTGCCAGTTCGCAATCGTGGCCGGGCGTTCGCATGGTGACGGAGACATCTTTTGTCTGGAATCGGTCCTTGAAATAGTAGCCTACGCGAATGAGCAAGGGGTCTTCCACGGCGAGCTCATCGTGCTGCAATGCGGTGTGATTCCCGCGCACTTTCGTGATGGGCACATGAACAATTGGTTTGTCGCCCATTTACGTTCGCACCCCGATTGTATACCTTAGTAGACGATGGCCCCAGATCCCCGCGACCCGGCGCAGACGCCGCTGGAGAATGCCGCCCCAGCGGTCTCAGATCCGCCGGAAGTGGCTTCCGGGATTCCGTCCATTGTGAAATCGCTGGAGTACAGCTTCCGCGAGATGGGGCCTTTGCGCTCGATTCAACTGCTCGGACGTTTGAACCAATTGGATGGGTTCGATTGTCCGAGTTGCGCCTGGCCCGATCCGGAAGGCCATCGCGCCATGGCTGAGTTTTGCGAGAACGGCGCGAAGGCTGTGGCGTCGGAAGCGACGACGAAACATCTGGGGCCGGAGTTCTTTGAAAGGTGGAGCTTAGCTGAACTGAGCCGGCAATCGGATCTATGGCTGAACGAACAAGGCCGGCTTGTTCATCCGATGATCCTGCACGAGGGCGCTTCTCACTACGCGCCGATCTCGTGGGCCGAGGCGTTCCAGATGATCGGAGATGAACTGAAGGGGCTGGATTCCGCTGACGAAGCGCTCTTCTATACGTCGGGACGCACGAGTAACGAGGCTGCATTCCTTTATCAACTTTTTGTCCGGATGTTCGGGACTAACAATCTGCCGGACTGTTCGAATATGTGCCATGAGTCGAGCGGCCTTGGCTTACGCGAGACCATCGGCGTGGGTAAGAGCACTGTTACTTTGGAAGATCTGGAACATACGGACTGCATCTTCGTCATAGGCCAGAACCCGGGCACTAATCATCCTCGGATGTTGTCGTCACTTCAGCGGGCGGTGCGGAACGGCTGCACGATCGTCAGCGTGAATCCCCTGCACGAAGTGGGGCTCAAGCGTTTTAAACATCCGCAGGAAGTATTGTCGCTGCTGGGTTCCGGCACCGAGATCGCGAAGCTGCATCTTCCCGTGCGGGTGAATGGCGATGTTGCGCTGCTGAAGGGAATCATGAAGGTGATTCTGGAGGCTGGCGCAGTCGATTGCGAATTCATCCGGCAATACACTGCTGGTTTCGACGAACTAGCCGCCCACATCAAAACCGCCGATTGGAACGATATTCTGACCGAAAGCGGAATCTCGCGCGCGCAGATCCAGGAGGCCGCGGACATCGTCATGCGCTCCCGGAACATGATCATTTGCTGGGCCATGGGACTGACGCAGCATCGCAACGCGGTGGAAAATATTCACGAGTTGGTGAATCTTCTTCTGCTCCGCGGCAATATTGGAAAACCGAACGCCGGGGTGTGTTGCGTGCGCGGCCATAGTAACGTGCAGGGCGATCGGACGATGGGAATCTGGGAGCGGATGGACGACGGTTTTCTCGATCGGCTGGGTACTGAGTTTCACTTCGACCCACCTCGGCGCCACGGCTTGAATACTGTTGAAGCGATCCATGCAATGGCCGAACAGCGCGCCAAGGTCTTTATCGCTCTTGGCGGCAATTTCCTTTCGGCGACTCCCGATACGGCGTATACGGCGCAGGCGCTGCGGAATTGCGGTCTTACCGTGCAGATCTCGACGAAGCTCAACCGGAGCCACCTAGTGACTGGGAAGCGAGCGCTGATTCTTCCTTGCCTCGGACGTACGGAGAAAGACGGGGAGCAATTTGTGACCACGGAAAATTCCATGAATGTCGTCGCGCCGTCTCGAGGCACGCTTTCGCCGGCATCTGAAATGTTGATGAGCGAACCGGCGATTATAGCGGGAATCGCGACCGCCACTCTCGGCGCGCGCAGCACGGTGGACTGGAATTTTCTGGTCCGCAATTATGACGTGATTCGCGACCACATCGCGCAGGTTGTGAAGGGCTGCGAAGACTACAACCGCCGTGTGCGCCAGCCTGGCGGCTTCCGGCTCGACATTCCGGCCAGCCGCCGCGTATTCAACACAGACACGGGCAAGGCGAATTTTACCGTCAATCCGATTCGTCCTCTTGAGTTGCAGCCGGGCGAGTTTTTGATGATGTCGATTCGCAGTCACGATCAGTTCAACACGACGATCTACGGTAACGACGATCGGTATCGCGGGATTCACAAGGGGCGGCGAGTGGTTTTTCTGAATGCGGACGACATTTCCGCGGCCGGTTTCCAGCGCGGCCAGCATGTCGATTTGATCAGCCGGTACGCGGGCGTGGAACGGGTGGCGGAACGATTCGTTGTGGTGCCGTACGAGATCCCACGGCGCTGCGCGGCAACTTATTTCCCAGAGTGCAACGTGTTAGTTCCAGTTGACAGCTACGCGGAAGGCAGTATGACGCCTGCTTCGAAGTCGGTCATTATACGATTAAGAGCGGCAAACAATTGAAGCTTTCCGATCGGTACACACAGCAGAGCGGTACCGTCTATCTGACGGGGATCCAGGCGCTGGTCCGCTTGCCGATGGATCAGATGCGTCGGGACCGCGCCGCCGGTTTGAACATGGCTTCGTTCATCTCCGGTTATGAAGGCTCTCCGCTGGCCGGATATGACATGGCGCTGCTTCGCACGCTACCTTTGCTGCGCGAATGGAACATTCATTTTCAGCCGGGATTGAACGAAGACCTGGCAGCGAGCTCGGTAATGGGAAGCCAGGTGTTCCATGTCGTCGGGCAGAGCAAGTTCGATGGCGTGCTGGGCATCTGGTACGGAAAAGGTCCGGGTGTCGACCGAACGGGCGACGTGTTTCGCCATGCCAACATGCTTGGTTCGGCGAAATATAACGCAGCACTGGTTCTGGCTGGCGACGATCACGGCGCGAAAAGTTCCACCATTCCACACCAGAGCGATCTCAGCCTCTACAACGTTGCGATTCCGGTCATTTACCCCGGCAACACGCAGGAGGTTCTCGACTACGGATTGATGGCGATCGCGATGTCGCGATTCAGCGGCGCTTGGACGGGGATGAAAATGGTGACCAACGTCTGCGATGGCGGTGGCACGGCGACCATCGACTCGGACCGCCTCACAATTCGGGTTCCAGGCGGCTACCAGAAGTACACCGATCCGAGGCTTGTTACGCCGATCACTTACGCGCTTGAGTACGAGGCGCACCATCGGCGTCTGGAGGCTGTTCGCGAGTTCGCGCGCTTGAACAAAATTAACCGCTGGTACGGCGCGCGAGAGAGTGCGGAGCTTGGAATCGCGGCTTCAGGCAAGGCCTACTACGATCTGATGCAGGCTTTGCGGGATCTTCAGATTGGTGAAGAGGATCTGCCGCGGCTCGGTATTCGCATTGCGAAATTCGGACTTGTTTATCCTCTCGAGCCTGAGTTCACACGTGAATTCGCTCGCGGGCTTCGGACCCTGCTAGTGGTGGAGGAAAAGCGCAGCTTCCTGGAATTTCAACTTCGTGATTTGCTCTATCCGCTAACGGAGCGACCGGCGATCATCGGCAAGATCGACGCCGGAGGGCGGGCCGCTGCTTCCTTCCACCGGTGAACTGGATCCGGATATCATTGCGCGCGTTCTTGGACGCTTTATTTCGACGCCCGAGGCGGCGGCCCGTTTGCGGAAACTGGAGGAGATCCAACTCCGGCCGAAGCAACTCGCGCCTGTTCGCACTCCCACGTTCTGTTCCGGGTGTCCGCACAACCGTTCCACACTGCTCCTCGACGGCCAGATGGCGGGCGGCGGAATCGGCTGCTCCACGATGTCCATCGAACTTCAGGAAATCAATCGCGGCTTCGAGTTCATGACGCAGATGGGCAGTGAAGGCGCGCCATGGATCGGTATCTCGCCTTTCACGGAACGCAAACATGTTTTCCAGAATATTGGCGACGGCACTTACTTTCACTCCGGATCGCTAGCGGTGGAGGCTTGCATCGCGGCGGGCGTCAACATCACCTACAAGATTCTTTACAACGGTCACGTCTCGATGACAGGCGGACAGGATGTGATCGGCGCGACGGCGATTCCCGATCTCACGCGTAAGTTGCAAGCTGAAGGCGTGGAGCGCACGGTTGTATTGGCTGAAGAGCCGGCGAAATATTCCGGCGCGACGCTCGCTTCCAATGCCGAAGTCCGGGACCGCGCCGAACTCCCACGCACTTTGAAGGAGCTCGAGACGATTCCCGGCGTTACCGTGATCATCTACGACCAGGAGTGCGCGGCCGAGAAGCGGCGGAAGCGCTCGCGCGGAAAACTTCCGGAGCCGGTGGAGCGGATTGTTATCAACGAAGAAGTTTGCGAGGGCTGCGGCGACTGCGTTAAACAATCCAATTGCGTCAGCTTGCAGCCTGTGGCGACTCCGCTGGGCCAGAAAATGCGCATTCATCAGTCCTCCTGCAACAAGGACTATTCATGCGTGCTCGGCGATTGTCCCAGCTTCGTTACCGTTCGTGTTCAGCCTGGAACCGGGCTCGTCAAGCCTGTGCTTCCGAAGCTTCCGGAAGCCGCGGTGACGGAGCCGGTTTCAAAGGTCAGCGCGGGCGACGGTTATCGTATCATCATGCCGGGAATTGGCGGTACGGGGGTCGTCACCATCAACGCGCTGTTGGCGACGGCTGCGCTGATGGATGGTAAATGCGTTCACACGCTTGACCAAACGGGCCTGGCGCAGAAGGGCGGCGCGGTAGTCTCGCACATTGTGATCAGCGATCGTCCCATGGATACGGCGGCGAAAATCAACAGCGCGAATGCCGATTTGTTGATTGGTTTCGACCTGTTGGGAGCAGTCCATCCCGAGAATCTGAAGTGCGCGAGCCGGGACCGAACAGTTGCCGTGATCAATACCCATATCACGCCCACGCCCGACAGCATCCGGCAACGCGTGGTGTTGAGCGGCGCGGAGTTGATGATCGATGAGCTCAACCAGGTGACTGTACGGGGCCGCAATCTTTTTGTGGATTCGAGCCGTCTCTCCGATGAATTGTTCGGCAACCACATGCCGGTGAATATTTTTCAATTGGGGGTCGCCTATCAAGCCGGGCTCATCCCGCTTCAGGCGGCTTCCATTGAGGAAGCGATCCATCTCAACGATGTCAGTTTCGAGAAAAACCTGCAGGCATTTTTGTGGGGACGAAAATACTATGCGGACGCCTCGTGGGTGGAAGAACACTGCAAAGGCAAGACGGAAACCAAACCCGCTTTGAACCGAGTGGAAGAGCTCACGCGCTATCAAAATAAAGCTTACGCTGGCGAGTACGAGGCGTTCGTTCAAAGAGTGGACGACCCGGAGTTACGGGAAACGGTTGGGCGTTATTTGTTCAAGCTGATGGCGTACAAGGACGAGTACGAGGTGGCGCGTCTGCTGACAAAGCCGCAATTTGAATCGTCGGCGCGCGGGATGTGGCAGGCGCCGGAGTCTATTACTTATAACCTGCATCCGCCGCTGCTGCGGAGTTTTGGCGTAAAGCGCAAGCTGCATCTTGGCCCGTGGTTCCGTGTTCCTCTACGAATTCTGGCGGCGGGTAAGTTCTTGCGGGGAACGGCGTTCGATATTTTTGGTATGAGCCGGCACCGGCGTGAGGAGCGCGCGCTCATCCAGTGGTATCGGGGTCTTATCGAGCAGGTGATGGCGAACACCGGTCCGGCAAATCAGGCGCTGGCATTGGAGATCGCAGCGCTACCCGACCAGATTCGGGGTTACGAACAGATCAAAGAAGAAAGCATCCGCAAGACGAAGGAGTTGGCGGCGGCGAAGCTGGCGGAGTTTATTTCCCGAATTGCAATCGATACGCCAGTAACTCGGGGAGGCCAGCTTGAAGGATCTTCTGCTGAGTGCGCATGACGTCGTATTCGACACGGAAAAATTCGACGAATCGCTCCTCTGGCGTGTAGATCAGGTATCCGGCGCGCGGATCCTCGTCGCGTGGCTGGCCAACTGACCCAGGATTCAGGAGGTATGCCACGTCACGATCGAGCGCCAATCTTTGCGTGGTCACGTAGCGGACGCCGTTGCGATGAAGTATGAAGCCGCCTTGCACGTGCGTGTGGCCGAAAAACGAAACCGCACGGTCGATGAACTGCGCCGCGTTCCCGGCCTCTTCCCGGCTGACCACATATTCGTCTTCGTCCTGCGGTGAGCCGTGGACCAACTGGAAATCGTCGACCACGAGAGGTCCTTTCGGCAACTCGCGGAGGAATTCCCGGTTCTGCGCGGTCAGGACTTCACTGGTCCAAACCGCCGATTTTCGCGCGACCGGGTTGAACCATTCCAGATCCTGCAAACCGACGCAGGCCTTGTCGTGATTGCCGCGGATCAGAGTCGGAGTGTTGTCGCGGCACCAGTCGACTACGGCGTTCGGATCGGGGCCGTAGCCGACCAGATCGCCGCAGTTCAGAATGGAATCGTAGCGTCCTTTGGCGTCGGCCAGGACCGACGTCAGCGCTTCCAGATTTGCGTGAATGTCGCTCAGGATTAAGTAGCGCACAAGCGTATCAGAGCGATCTCGGGGGGTGCGCCTAACCGGGCCGGCAACCCAACGGTGCCGATGCCACGGGTGACGAAGATCGATGATTGTCCTTCAGTGTAGAGGCCGTCGACGTACGGAGTGAAAAAGCGCGCTATGTTGATGCCCTGGTGGAGAATCTCTACGTTGACCTGACCGCCGTGGGTGTGCCCGGCGATGGTGAGAGCAAATCCTTTTTTCGCCGCGACCGGAAAAACGTCGGGGTTATGCGAGAGCATGACGTTCAACGCGTCCGGTACAAGCAGTTCCTCGGCACCCTGGAGATAAGTCTTGGCTCTCCGTTGATAATCGACTCCGGCGAAATTGATGCGCGCATTACCGAATCGCAGAACGCGATTCTGGTGGCGCAGAAACGTAATGCCGAGGCGTTTCCCTTCCTCGGTAGTGTAGTCTTCCGAATCCGCGTAGATCTCGTGATTTCCCAGGCAACCGAGCGGGGGCAGGTCGGCTTTCAGGCGTTTCAGATGCTTGAAGCAAACGTCGAGCGGGTCGCCCTTCCTCGAAATCAGGTCGCCGGTTACGAGTGCAATGTTCGCCTTCGTTTCATTGGCCATGCCGATAGCTCGCGCCAGCAGACGTTCGCTTACAAACGGACTTAAATGGATATCGCTGACCTGAACGATTCGTAGGCCATCCAGATCGTCCGGGAGGTTTGGAATCGGAATTGTCACTTCGCGAAACGTCAGATCTTCACGCTGCAGGAATGCTGCCGCGGTGACGGCCGCCGGGACCGTAAAGGTTGCATTCCGAACGGTAGCCAACAAACGACGCCGTTGCGGATCGAAAGGAGGTACCATCCGCCAAAACGCGACGAGCAAAAATGCGGCGAAGCTCCAGGCGGCGAGGGCGATGGCGCCGGCGTGGGTCCACGTGACGAGCAAATTGGGAGGGTATTTGGAAATCCGCTGAGGGACGAGGACGATAGCGATGGCAACCCACGCGGCCGAAGTCGCCAATATCACGTTGGTAGCGACCCGAAATCTCGCGGATGGGTGCTCACGGCACCATTTCCGGAGTTGGTTCAGCACAGCCAGCGCAAGCGCAAAGGCTGCAATGTCGAACAATGCGCTCGGGCGAACACCCATGTAATCCTCTCTCAGTGTACCGTGCGAATATGGGCTGGTTACAATCGAACTAATGTCAATTGTTGTAGTTGGATCAGTCGCCTATGATGGAATCGAAACTCCACACGGCTCAGTCGATAGGATTCTAGGCGGTGCGTGCACATATATAGCTCTATCGGCCAGCTATTTCAATCCGGTGAAAATCGTTGCCGTGGTTGGAGATGATTTTGACCAGGCGGATGTCGATTTTCTTGCCAGCCGGAACATCGATTTAGCGGGTCTGGAGCGCGTGCCCGGCAAATCATTTTTCTGGCAAGGCGTTTACTCCGCGGATATGAACGACCGGACCACTCTACGTACCGATCTTAACGTTTTCGCCGATTTCCAACCGAAGTTGCCCGAATCCTATAAGAGCTCGCCTTATCTGCTGCTTGGCAACATTCAGCCGGCGCTCCAAAAGAGTGTTCGCCAACAGATGAACGGAATCCGGCTGGCCGGCGGCGACACGATGAACTACTGGATCAACGATTTCCGCGAGGAACTGCTCGATACGTTGAAGGATTGGGACTTTCTGCTCATCAACGATAGCGAGGCGCGGCTGCTTTCCGGCGAGACAAACATTAAGAAGGCGGCGCACAAGATTCTTTCGATGGGTCCGAACACGCTGGTAATCAAGCGCGGTGAATATGGCGCTATGTTGTTCCGGCACGATCAGTTCTTCGTGGTTCCGGGTTACCTTCTGGAACAGGTATTCGATCCTACGGGCGCCGGCGACTGCTTCGCTGGGGGATTTATCGGCTACCTGGCCCAATGTGGTCTCGACTTGAGGAAGGGCCAAATCGACCGGAGAGAACTGAGCCGCGCCGTGATTTATGGAAGCGTGATGGGGAGTTTTTGCTGCGAGGAATTCGGCCCGGACCGCTTCCGCACTTTGACCCGTACGGAGATTGATGCGCGCTTCCAAGAGTTCAAGGCATTCACCGATTTCTAATGGCGTTGCCTTTGTTCTATTGGCCGCATTAGGATCGGCCGCCGCAGCCTGGTTCTACTTTCACGGGTATACGCTCTATTATGGCGATGCCGAAGCGCACCTGAATACCGCGCGGCGGATCATCGACTCGCGGACTCCCGGATACGATCAGCTCGGTACGCCCTGGCTGCCTTTGCCGCACTTGCTGATGATCCCGTTTGTGCGGAACGATGCGCTTTGGCGTTCGGGACTGGCGGGGACAATTCCGGGCGTAACGTTTTTCGCGCTGGCGGGCCTATTTTTGTTCGCGGCTGCGCGGCGCGTGTTTTCCGATACCTGGGCCGCAGCCTGTTCGCTGGCTTTGTTCGCGCTGAATCCGAATCTGCTGTACGTGCAGTCGATTCCGATGACCGAGCCGGCGTTCTTTTTCTCGCTTTGCGGTCTGCTCTATTGCACGGTGGCGTTCGCCGGGACGCAATCGGGTTGGCTGGCATTCTGCGCGGGTTTGTTCTCCATTGCCGGTTGCATGACCCGGTACGACGGGTGGTGGCTAATTCCTTTTGTCACGCTGTATTTCCTGTTGGCGTCCGATGAGCATCGTTTTCGGAACGCGATTATTTATGGGGCCGTGGCCAGCGCCGCGCCGCTTTATTGGCTCTGCAACAACTGGTACTGCTGCGGCGATATGTGGGAGTTTTACCGGGGCCGCTATTCCGCCCGCGGCATTCAGGGCGGCGCGCCTTATCCGGGGGAGCACAACTGGAACGTGGCGTGGATCTACTTTCGCACGGCGGCCACAATGGTCGCCGGACGTCCGCTTGGGTGGATTGGAGCGATTGGAGTGGCCGCCGCTTTGTTGAAGCGAGCTTTATGGCCGGTGATTCTGTTGGCTCTGACTCCGATTTTCTACGTTGTGAGCCTGCATGGCTCCGGCACGCCGATTCACGTACCGCAGTTCTGGCCGTACGGCTATTACAACACCCGCTATGGACTGGCAGCGTTGCCGCTGCTCGCGTTGGGCGGCGGTGCGTTGGTAGCCTGGGCGCCGGAGAGGATCCGGGGCGTCGCTGCTTTGGTTTTGATTCTGGCCGCGGTCGCTCCGTGGCTGGCGCATCCAGGCACCGAAGCTTGGATCTGCTGGAAGGAGAGCCAGGTGAACTCCAATGCGCGCCGCGCCTGGACTTCTGAAGCCTCGGAATATCTTCGTGCGCGTTACAAGACTGGTGATGGTGTCTTTACTATGTTTGGCGACATGACCGGCATTTTGCGAGAGGCGGGAATTCCGTTGCGGGAGGCGCTTCATGACGGGAATAATCCGGCTTGGATGTCCGCGAAGGCGAGGCCGGACCTGTTTCTGCATGAGGAATGGGCTGTCGCGATTGATGGCGACGAAGTCTCCAGCGTGATGAAGAACGAGCCCAGGTATCGATGTGTGAAAATGATACGAGTTGCTGAAAAGAACGCTCCCGTCATCTTGATCTATCACCGTCAATGAAAGTTCCTTTTACCAAGGCGCACGGCGCGAAGAATGATTTTCTGCTCTCTTGGGCGGTCGAGACCGGCGGCCTGGATTTGAGTGCGACGGCGATTGCGATCTGCGACCGCCACACGGGTGTTGGCGCCGATGGATGGCTGATTGTGGGCACTGACGCGGCCGGCTGCAATGGAAGTATTCGCCTGTTCAATATGGATGGGACTGAACCTGAGATTTCGGGAAATGGCACGAGATGCGCGGCGGCATTTCTGGTTGATGCCGGACTGGCGGAGAATGACGTTCGCATTCTCACGGGCGCCGGTCCTAAATGCCTGCGGCTGATGGAGCACTCCGGCCACAATTATTTGTTCGAGATGAATATGGGCGGCGCCTTGGTTGAGCACGTGCGCTATTCGCTTCCGCTCAAGGACGGCCCGCGCGATGTGACGATTTTGAACGTCGGAAATCCGCAATGCGCGGCATTTGTGGAACACTTCGATTTCGACTGGCGTACGATCGGCGCGGAGATCGAGGGACACCCGTACTTTCCGAAGAGAACCAATGTTTCTTTTTTTTGCGTTGTGGACGAGCACACGATTGACGTACGGTTCTTTGAGCGCGGTGTTGGAGAAACTATGAGTTCCGGCACGGGTTCTACGGGTGCGGCCGCGGCGGCCATGGCGCGCGGATTAGTGAAGAGTCCGGTCCGGATTATGACTCCAGCGGGCGGGATGGATCTGCGCAGTGAAGGGGAAAACTTGTTTCTTACCGGACCTGCCGAAATCGTTGTGAAAGGTGAGTTCTTTCTGTGACGCACGAGCAGACATTAAGCGAAAAGATCGCCTCGCGAAGCGCTCGCGTGGGCGTTGTGGGTCTCGGCTATGTGGGGCTTCCGCTGGCGGTGGAGTTCGCCCGCGCGGGCTTTACGGTCACTGGCATCGACGTAATGCAATCGAAGGTCGATCAGGTGAACGCGGGCCATTCCTATATTCAGGACATCCCGAGTTCGCTGCTGGCCGGGTATGTGAAGAACGGCAAGTTGAAGGCGACGACCGATTTCAGCGCCATTGCCGAACTCGACACGATCGACATCTGCGTGCCGACTCCGCTGCGTAAGACGAAAGATCCGGACATGAGTTTTATCGTTGCGTCGTGCCAGGAGATCGCTAAATATCTTCACCCGGGGATGTTGGTGATTCTGGAATCGACCACCTACCCGGGTACCACTGATGAACTCGTGCTGCCAATGTTGGAGCAGGGTGAGCTCAAAGTTGGCCGCGATTTCTTCCTTTGCTTTTCTCCCGAGCGCGTGGATCCGGGGAATCCCAAATATCAGACGGCGAATATTCCGAAGGTGGTTGGCGGCATCAGTGAGGCCTGCACGCGCCTGGGCGCGGCGTTCTACCAACAGTCGCTCGAAACGGTGGTTCCGGTCAGTTCCACGCGGGTGGCGGAGATGGTGAAGCTGCTGGAGAATACGTTCCGCATGATCAATATTGGCATGGTGAACGAAATGGCGCTGATGTGCGACAAGATCGGAATCAACGTGTGGGAAGTGATTGAAGCAGCGGCCACCAAGCCATTCGGATTCATGCCGTTTTATCCCGGGCCGGGACTGGGCGGCCATTGCATTCCCATCGATCCGTTCTATCTCTCTTGGAAGACGAAACAGGCTGGGATTGAAGCGCGGTTTATCGAACTGGCCGGCAACATCAATGGCCAGATGCCGCATTTCGTGGTCGACAAGGTTCAGAACGCGCTCAACGATCATTCAAAGCCGTTGCGCGGCTCGCACATTCACGTGATGGGGATGGCGTACAAGCGGGATATCGACGACGTGCGCGAATCGCCGGCGCTCGACATTGTGCATCTGCTGGCGCAGCGCGGCGCGAAGATGACATACAGCGATCCGCATGTGCCCAAAGTGAATATCGATGGCCTCGATATGCAGGCGCAAGATCCGGTGGCAATGGCGGTGGCGGCCGATTGCGTAGTGATCGCTACCGATCACACCGCGGTCGACTACGCCGTGATTTTGGAGAAGGCGAAGCTCGTCGTCGATACCCGGAATGCGTTGAAGGGAATCCGTTCGGATAAGATCGTCCGGCTCTAAAATGATCGAGACAGGGCGGCTGGTCCTCCGTGAATTCCGCGACTCGGATTTGGCGGATATTCAGGAATACGCCGGTGATCCCGAAGTCGTCCGGTATCTGCCGTGGGGTCCAAACACGCTGGAGCAGACGCGTGAATTCCTCTCTAAGATTCAAGCGACCCGGCCGGACCATGAGTTTGCTATCGAACTCAAAGAGGAGAAGCGCGTGGTAGGAGCTTGCCGGCTCACGGTAAAAGACCGCTTGAACCGTAGCGGCGACATCGGCTACGTATTGAACCGACGCTACTGGGGCCGCGGTTATATTCCGGAGGCCGCCGGAGCGGTGCTCGAATTAGGTTTCGGCGAGCTGAAGATGCATCGCATTTGGGCCCGGTGCGACGTGTTGAATGTGGCGTCGGCGCGGGTGATGGAAAAGATTGGCATGCGCCGCGA
Organism: Bryobacterales bacterium; assembly: GCA_963813145.1. Lineage (GTDB taxonomy): Bacteria > Acidobacteriota > Terriglobia > Bryobacterales > Bryobacteraceae > Palsa-187. Next base: position 908,319 of record CAWEXX010000003.1, on the reverse strand, counting down.
AGCACACCTGCTGCAGGATGTTTTCGAAAAAGGAATTTGGCGCGACTCCTATATCTATGCAATTCTCGAAAGCGAGCGATAATCCCACATGACTCATCCGCATCTTCAGTCCTTCAATCTGCTCGCATCGGCGCGGCAGTCCCTGATCGAGAACGGCTTCCAACCCGATTTTCCGGCCGGCGCCGCGGCGGAACTCGCGGCGCTGAAAGCGAATCCGCCGCAGATTGCACCGGGCGGCGATGTTCGCGATCTTCGGAGCATGTTGTGGTCGTCGATCGACAACGACACGTCGCGCGATCTGGATCAGATTGAAGTGGCCGAGCGCCTGCCGGACGGCACGATCCGCGTGTCGATCGGAATCGCCGATGTCGACGCGTTTGTCCATAAGGGCACGGTTATCGACCACTTTGCGGCGAGGCAGACGGCCACCATCTACACCGAAGTGAAGAACTTCTCGATGCTGCCGGAGCAACTTTCCACCGATCAGACTTCGCTGCTGGTAAACGGCGACAAGCTTTCGGTAGTGATCGAATTCACCGTAGGGAAAGATGGGTCTGTGGAGGGCGGAACGGCGTATCGAGCCGTTGTGAGAAATCAGTTTCAGCTTGCGTATAACGGTGTCGGACCTTGGCTCGAGGGGACAGCGGCTGCGCCACCGAAAGTCGCAGCATCGCCGGCGATCCAGGCACAACTGAGGCTTCAGGACGAGGCTGCGCAGGCGTTGCGGGCGGCACGGTTTCGAGCCGGCGCGTTGAGTTTCGAGAAGGTTGAAACGCATCCGGTGTTCTCGGACGGTCAGGTTGTGGGGCTTGAACTCGCGCGTAAGAATCGGGCCACGGAACTGATCGAAGACTTTATGGTGGCGGCCAACGGCGTAATGGCACGGCTGTTTCGCGACCACAACCTCTCATCGATACGGCGCGTGGTGAGGACGCCGGAACGTTGGGAGCGCATCGTGGAACTGGCGGCCCAGCACGGCGGCAACCTTCCTCCGGAGCCGGATTCAAAAGCCTTGAGCGAGTTCCTGGAAGAGCGGCGAAAAGCCGATCCGGAACATTTCGTCGATGTTTCGCTGATCGTGGTGAAGTTGATGGGACCGGGCGAGTACGTTATGGAGCGGCCAGGCGATCCGGAGATTGGGCATTTTGGTCTGGCGGTTCAGGACTATACGCATTCGACGGCGCCGAACCGGCGGTTTCCGGATCTTGTTGCGCAAAGGCAGGCGAAGGCTATGCTGACGAAACAGGATGCGCCGTATTCGGACGACGAACTTGCGAGTATCGCTCAAAACTGCACGGTTAAGGAACACGCGATCCACAAAGTTACGCGCGAAATGTCGAAGCGCATCGCCGCGGTCGCGCTGCAGAAGGACATCGGCAAGACTTTCGGCGGCATTGTGACTGGTGTCACTCCGAAGGGGACTTTTGTTCGGGTGATGAAACCTCCGGCGGAAGGACGGGTGATGCGCGGAGAGCATGGCATGGATGTTGGGGATCGCGTGCGGGTGAAGCTGGTTGGTACCGATCCGCAACGCGGGTTTATCGATTTTGTCCGGGCTTGAGCTTACTCGTGAGCTTCCGCGCTCTCGATTCCCATTTGCGAGAGGCGGTAGCGCAGGGCGTTGCGGGTGATGCCGAGCAGACGGGCGGCGTGGCTCTTGTTGCCGTCGGCGCGCTTCAGCGCTTCGCGAATAATGGATTGCTCGTAGTCGTCGAGGCTCATTCCTTCGGGCAGGAAGGTGTCGACCTGCGGAGTTTTGCCGCGTGGCGACATGTCGAGCCGGATATCCGCTGGTTGCAGTTCCGGATTCGGAGCGAGGACGATGCTGCGCTCGAGGACGTTCTCCAGTTCGCGAACGTTTCCTGGCCAGTTGTAGGCCATCAGCTTCTGCATGGCGGCATCGCTGATTTTGGCTTCGCGGCCGATTTCCTTTTCGAATTTTGCGGCAAAGTGTTCGGCCAGATACGGGATGTCTTCCTTGCGTTCGCGTAGTGCGGGAACGTTCAGCGGCAGCACGTTCAAACGGTAGTACAGATCCTCGCGAAAGGTCCCATTCTCCAGCGCCGATCGCAGATCCACATTCGTTGCGGCGAGCACTCGCACGTCGATGTGGCGTGGTTTGTTGCTTCCCAGGCGCTCGATCTCACGCTCCTGCAGGACGCGCAACAGCTTCACCTGAATGGCCGGCGGAACATCGCCGATTTCATCCAGGAACACCGTGCCAGTGTCGGCCGTCTCGAACTTACCGGGCTTGGTGATATTCGCGCCGGTGAACGCGCCCTTCTCGTAGCCGAAGAGTTCGCTCTCCATCAGGTTTTCCGGCAACGCCGTGCAGTTGATCTTTACGAACGGCTTGTCGCGGCGAGGCGAATGGAAATGGATAGCCCGAGCGATCAGATCCTTTCCGACGCCACTTTCGCCGCAGAGCAACACGGTGGCTCGCGTCGGCCCTACCCGCATGATGGTGCCGAAGACCTCCTGCATGACGCCGCTGCGGCCGATGATGTTGTCGAACTCGTAGCGCCGGCCGAGTTCCTCTTTGAGTTGACGGTTCTCGGCTCTCAGTTCCGACACTTCCAGCGCCTTGTTCACCACGGCCATCAGGTGGTCGAGCGAAAAGGGCTTCAACAGAAAGTCCACGGCTCCGGCCTTCATCGCTTCCACCGCGTTTTCAACGGTTCCGAAGGCAGTGACAACGATGACGGGCACGTGTGAGTTCTGTTGGCGGATAGCGGCGAGCAATTGAAGTCCGTCCATGCCGGGCAGGCGAAGGTCGGTGATGACGAGGTCGGCGCGATCGACAAGTTTCAAACCAGCCTCCGCCGAGCCTGCCTGATCCACTTCAAAGCCCGTCGAATGGAGCTGAAGTTCCATCACGCGGCGGAGCTTCTCTTCATCCTCGACGATCAGGATGCGGCGCTTCATGCAGCGGCCTCGGCGAGCGCTTTGAACAAAAGATCCAGATCGGACGGGCGGGTATGAATGTGAGTGGCGACGCGGAGGTGTTGGCCGCCGTAGATCCAGATCCGCCGCTGGCTGCAGAGCGCCCGAAAACGCTTGTCGATCGAAGGGTCTTTGATCTGGAATGTTACGAGGCCGCCATACATTCGGTCGTCGGGAGGAGTAAGCATTTCGATGTAAGGCAGGTGTGCGGCGCGATCATAGACGCTCTTGGCCAAATGGTGGATTCGATCGTAGATCGGCTGCGAGCCGAGGGCTTTGTGAAAACGCAACCCTTCCATGAGACCCTCGAAGACGGCGCGATTGTTAGTACCGACCATCATGAAGCGGGCGGCCTTGAGTGAGTAGTTGTCCCAGTTACCGGTGACGGTTGTGGGCCACAATTTCTCAAGCATCGGCTCTCGGATGTAGAGCAACCCGCAGCCGGGAGGCGCGAAGAGCCATTTGTGCGGGCTGCCGGCGAACAGGTCACACCCAAGATCGTCAAGGCGCAGGGGGATTTGTCCGTTCATGTGCGCGCCGTCGACCACGGTGATGCGGCCTTTCGCGCGGGCGGCGTCGCATATGGCGCGAACCGGCATGATGAGACCGGTGGTGGTGAGGATGCCGCTGAAGCTGAGCACGCGAGTGCGCGGGCCAATGGCGGAGATGACGACGTCGATCAGTTGCTCGGGACTCTTCGGCGGGATGGGTAACTTTATTTCGCGCACGGTGATGCGGTCTCGTGCCTGGCGGCGCATCCATGGGCCCTTTCCGCTGGGATGCTCCTGGTCGGTGATCAGCACTTCGTCGCCTTCCTTCAAATCGAGTCCGGCGGCGATGGTGCTCATGGCTTCTGTTGCGTTGTGTCCGAAGGCGAGTTCGTCTTTCTTACAACCCACGAACTCCGCGTATTCGGTGCGGTATTCGTCGAGCGTCTCATAGCCCCAACGCGGATACTCCCCGTCGACCGGAAGGGCCGCGCTACGCGCTGTGTAATTTGAAACCGCGTCGACGACCGGCTTTGGGGCTACGCCGAGACTCCCGTTATTCAAATAGGTGCGCCAGGCGGGCATCAGGAACTGGTCGGAGCGGACGCGCTGCCAGAAGGCTTCAGGGTCCTTGTTTAGTAAGGAGTGGTCGGGGAGCGGAGTGCCAGTGACTCTGGCCGCGGCCATGCCCGCGAGTTTGAGGACGGTTCGACGATCCATTTCCTTTCAAGCTTACCGCTTGTGTTTCGTCCAATTCGATGGGAATGCGTTCCAAGCTATAGAAAAGCCCGGCAGAGTCGTTGCCGGCCTCAACGCTGAATCTTTCGGATGGCCCAAAGGACGGCCGCAAACCTTCAGGATAATCGTTTGATTGCCGCTTCACATCGCTTCACGTAGAGAGAGGAATGGGATAATGAACGGTCAACCCGAATTCATGCCCCGTTTAGAATGGATGTGGGAAGAAAAGAACCGGGCACCGGTGCTGCTGGTTAGCGGCGCGGTTATTCTTGCGATTGCGCTGGTGGACTTGTGGACGAAGCCGTATGTGTCGCTCGGTTTCCTCTACTTGTTTCCGATCATGCTTGCGGCAGGCTTCGTCCCTCGTTGGGTCGTGGCATTGCTTGGCTTGGCGTGCGCGGAACTCAGTGCGCTTTTTAGCTCTCTTCGAGATGTCATTCGTTCGCTTGGCCTTCGAGACGTTGGCGCTTGCGGGATGCGGACTGTTCGTAGGGGAACTCATTCGCAACCGCCGCCTGAGTGTGGAAGCACAGGAGAGGCTGCGTGTTCTGGTGGAGACGAGTCCGGCGGCTATTGTGACGGTGGATGAACGCGGCTTTATCGAATTAGCCAATCGCGCGGCTACCGAACTTATCGCTCCACGGGACGGACATCTCATTGGTAATCCGATCGCCGCCTTTCTGCCCGAACTGCACCATGCCTTGCGTTGGGAGGAGGGACCGCAGTTTCGGACATCGATGCAGTGCTGGGGCCATCGCGGGAACGGCGAGTCGTTTATGGCGGAGGTCTGGTTTTCCACCTATAAAGAGGGGGCGAGTCCGAAGCTCGCAGCGATTATTGCGGACGTCACCGACGAGACGGTGACGACTGCTTCCAGTCCGGCTTCGGCAGAGCATTTGAAGCGAACCCCGTTGAACAGCCGGGAGGCTGAAGTGCTCCGATTCCTGGTTCAGGGTCTGGCCAATAAGGAGATAGCGGCGCGGATGGAGATCTCGGAGAGTTCCGTGAAGAACACGCTTCAGCAACTATTCGCCAAGACCGAGGTTCGTACTCGCGCCCAACTCGTACGCGTGGCTCTGGAACACTACCGGGAACTCCTATAAAGGACCCAATCAAAAGATTACCTCAAGGGTTACTCATCCCCTAGTCAAACGAAAACGCATTTTGGAGAGAAGATAGGTAGCTGCACCGCCCGGAGCCGGTTAGAGTCGAGCTTGGCACACCGGAGCAGTGATGATTCGCCGTGTGGTTGACTACTCTCTAGACAATCGTTTTCTCGTTCTGGCTTTTGCAATTCTCCTCTTCATCTGGGGCATTATTTCGTTCCGGAACCTTCCGGTGGAGGCATACCCGGACGTGGCCAACAACTACGTTCAGGTGATCACGCAGTGGCCGGGGCGCGCCGCCGAGGAAGTGGAACAACAAGTCACGATTCCACTTGAGATCGCGGTGAATGGCATCTCACATCTGGAGCACCTGCGATCCGTTTCCCTCTTCGGGCTCTCGAGCGTGATGCTGATTTTTGACGACCAGTCGGAGAACGATTGGAATCGGCAAAAGGTGCTGGAGCGCCTGGCACAGGTGACTCTGCCGTCCGGACTGCAGCCACAAATGGGCACGGACTGGAGCCCGGTTGGCCAAATCTACTTCTACACGCTGAAAAGCACGAACCCAAGATACGACGTGATGGATCTGAAGTCGCTGGAGGACTGGGTTCTCGAGAAGGAATTCAAATCGGTGCCAAACGTCGTGGACGTAGCCAGCTTCGGCGGCGTCACCCGCGAATATCAGGTGCGCGTGGATCCAAATAAGCTGATCTCCTACGGACTCAGCATCTCTCAGGTGGAGCAGCAACTCACGAACAACAACGTCAACGCGGGTGGAAGCTTTATCGAGGCTGGACTTCAGCAGGTGAACGTACGCGTGGTTGGTTTAGTCAAGACGGTTTTTGACATTGAAGATACAGTTATCGCGACAAAGAATGGCACTGCACTGCGAGTAAAAGACATTGGCACTGTGGCGCAGGGACCGAAGATTCGTCTCGGTCATTTCGCCAGAGCGCTTCATCGGGCCGATGGAAAAATCGTCGATAACGAGGACGTGGTTTCCGGTATCGTTCTCTTGCGCAAAGGGGCCGAGTCGGATTCGACACTCGAAGCAGTCCACGCCAAGGTAAGAGAGCTGAACGAGCGGATTCTGCCGCGAGGCGTCAAAGTAGTTCCATTTCTCGACCGCAGCGACCTGGTCCACTACACAACCCATACCGTGATGAAGAACCTGACCGAAGGCATCATCCTGGTGGCGATCATTCTCTTCCTGTTCCTGGGGAACCTTCGCGGAGCGCTCATCGTGGCTCTGACCATCCCCTTCGCTCTATTGTTCGCATCGATCTGTTTGGATTTGAGGCACATTCCAGCCAATCTGCTGTCTCTTGGGGCATTGGACTTCGGGATGGTTGTGGATGGCGCTGTCGTGATGATAGAGAATATCGTCCGGCATCTGAGCCACGAGCGCAACGGCAATCATCGAAGCCCTCGGGAGAAGATCCGGGATGCGGCACACGAGGTACAGCGCCCGGTTTTCTATGCGATCGGAATTATCATTACCGCGTATCTGCCCATTTTTACGCTGCAGCGTGTAGAAGGCCGTCTGTTCAAACCGATGGCGTGGACCGTTGCTTTTGCTCTCCTCGGCGCGCTTCTTTTTTCCATGCTGCTGGCGCCGGTGCTGGCAAGCTTTTTCTTCCGGAAGGGGGCCAGTGAGTGGCACAACCCGGCGCTGGTATTTCTAACGAATGGCTACCGGAAGGCCGTAAGAATGGCTGTTGAGTGGCGATGGGTCACGGTAGGCGGGGCGGCGCTAGGCTTTTCCGCTGCCATGTTCCTTGCGTTCAGCGGAGTGATCGGTTCGGAGTTTCTGCCTCATCTCGATGAAGGCGCCATCTGGGTGCGCGGCACCCTTGCTCCGAGCACTGGACCGACCGAGAGTACCCGGCTGATGGATCAGGCTCGAATCGCGCTGGCCTCGTTTCCGGAGGCGACGACGGTAACCAGCCAAACCGGGCGGCCGGACGACGGGACGGACACGACGGGCTTCTTCAACACTGAATACTTCGTCGACCTGAAGCCGAAGGAGCAGTGGCGACCGGTCTTCCACGAGGACAAAGATGCACTCATCGCCGCGATGGATCATGAGCTGGAAAAGATACCGGGCGCGCTATGGAACTTTTCACAACCGATCGCGGACAACATGGAGGAAGCGGTCAGCGGCGTGAAAGGGCAACTCGCCGTCAAGCTCTATGGCGACGATTTGAAAACTCTTGAGGTGACGGGCGACCGCGTTGTCGGCATTATGCGGCAGATTCGGGGAATCGAGGATCTTGGGTTGTTTCGCGTTATCGGGCAGCCGAACTTGAACTTCGTCGTCGATCGGCGGCAGGCTGCGCGGTATCAGATCAATGTGGCCGACGTGCAGGACGCCGTTCAGACTGCTGTAGGCGGCAACGCCGTGAGCCAGGTGCTGCAGGGTGAGCAACGATACGACCTGGTAATGCGCTATCTGGCTCCGTACCGGGACACGAAGGAGGCAATCGAGAATGTTCGCCTGTTGTCGCCCTCGAACGAACGCGTTTCCCTGGCGCAACTCTGCAATGTGAAAGTGGCCGACGGTGCTTCTGAGATCTATCGGGAGGGGAATTCGCGTTATGTTGCGATTAAGTACAGCGTCCGCGGCCGCGATCTGGGCGGCGCGGTGGAAGAGGCGATCAAGAACGTAGAAGAACAGGTAAAGCTGCCGGCCGGATATCGCATCGACTGGGCGGGCGAATACGAAAGCCAGAAGAGATCGCAAAAACGATTGATGATTGTGCTTCCCATCACAATTCTGCTGATTTTCATCATTCTCTACACGATGTTCAAGTCATTCAAGTGGGCCGGACTGATGCTCGCGAATATTGCCATGGCTCCTCTGGGCGGCCTGATGGCATTGATGATGACGCATACGAACTTCAGCGTGTCGTCGGGAGTAGGCTTCCTGGCGCTGTTCGGGGTGTCGGTTCAGACTGGTGTAATTATGATCGAGTACATCAATCAGCTTCGCGCGCGGGGCCAGACGATTGAGGACGCTGCCGTCGAAGGGGCTGTACTTCGACTTCGTCCTATCATGATGACCACGTTGGTGGCGACGCTGGGGCTGCTTCCGGCGGCGCTTTCGCGTGGCATCGGCTCCGATTCGCAACGGCCGTTCGCCATCGTGATCGTTGGAGGCCTGATGGTTGGCATGATGATGAACATCTTCCTCTTGCCTACGTTGTATGTGTGGGTGGCTGGGCCTGAGGACCATCTACCCGGGGCGGAGCCGGGTTTTGAAGCGTGACGGATCCTCAATGAACACGGGCTAGCTATTTCTTCGGGGGATTAATCATGATGTGGGCGCCGGCCGTTCCCGGGTACATCAGCCATGGGCCTGGGCCGGGCGTGGTGGAAAGTCCCGTCGACTCGGGAGTCGCGTAAGGCACGTAGACCACCCAGCGCAGGTAGGCGTTGGTCACTTCACCCTTGGCCGCGTCGAAGCCACCTCCCGTTAGGACATAGAGCAGGCGTGGTTGGCGCGGCATGGAGACCTTTCCCGCGTCGACTTCTTTCCAGCGAACCTCGTGACGTTCCTTGCCTTTCACGCCTTGAACAGCCAGTTCGCGCCCGCGTGCCATGAAGGGTTCGAGGTCCTTGTGATAACAGGCGACGCTGAATGTTTTGTCGGCGGGATCGTCGGCGAGGCAGATGAATTCGTTGGTTCCTTTGCGCAGGGTCACCACTTCGCCCTTTTCGTTGTAACCGAGCACCGTGGCGTCATTCCGCTTGTCTTTCGGCGCTGCGAGGATGGCGGATGCAATTTGGTCCGCGGGGGGCGCGACATCCATTGCGAGGGCGGCGGGCAAGATTCCCAGCAAGCCGATAAACAAACGTACGAGGGTCGTCTTCATCTCGGTAGTATTATATGCCCTACGGCTGATCCCGCGTCCGGGTCTTTGAAACACCCTTCAAGACACCAAGTCCTATCAGCACCACAACTCCGACTACGATCCAGTGCGGAGGAACATGCATGTAGTGAGCCCCCAAACCGAGACCAATAATCATGATCACAAACCCCGCCAGATAGAGTCCAAAAGACATTCGGACCTCCTTGTGTGGAACCAGAGCACGTTGATAACCACACAGCGCCGGGACGGCTTTCAGCCTGTTTTCAGAATGATACGATTGAATGGATTTAGCCGAGGACACGTTTGAGATCTAAATTTACCGGTTCCATCGCGCGTGCCCTGATCATTTGGAATTTAGCGCCGCTTGCGGCTCAAACACTCACCATCGACTTGACCGAGGCCCTTCGCCGCGCGCGCGATTACAATCAGCAATTCCTTTCCGCGGGCATTACCGCTGCCCTGGCGCGGGAGGACCGCATTCAGGCGAAGGCGGCGCGATTGCCGAATCTGAACGCGCTGAATCAATACATCTATACGCAGGGAAACGGAACACCGTCGGGCGTTTTCATTGCTAACGACGGCGTTCACGTCTACAACGAGCAGGCGGTGCTCCACGCCGACCTCCTTTCGGCATCCCGCCGGGCGGAGTACCGGCGAACAATTGCCGCCGAAGCTGCCGCCAGGGCGAAGCAGGACATTGCGGCGCGCGGTCTTTTTGCTACTGTTGTACAAAATTATTATTCGCTGATCGTCGCTCAGCGTCATGCGGTGAATGCTCGCCAAAGCCTCGATGAGGCCCAGCGGTTTCTCGACCTCACCCAGAAACAGGAACGCGGCGGCGAAGTAGCGCGTGCCGATGTGATCAAGGCGCAGCTACAGTCGCAACAGAGGCAGCGCGACCTGCTGGATGCCGATACGAACGTCCAGAAAGCGCGCATCGGACTGACAGTGATTCTGTTTCCGGATTTGGGCCAGCAGTTCGAAGTCACCGACGACCTTAAATCCGATTTGCCGGTGCCGCCGATGGAGGAGGTCCGCACGCAAGCTCTCGGGACCAGCCCTGATATTCGCGCGGCACAGGCCGGCGTGCAGCAGGCAGAGGCCGGAATCTCAGGCGCGAAAGCCGGGTACCTGCCGACATTCGCCGTCGACTACTTTTTTGGTATCAATGCCAACGTCTTCGGAATCCACGGCCCGGACGACCGGCAGAATCTCGGCTCTTCCGTCCAGGGCACGGTCACCGTCCCAGTTTGGAACTGGGGCGCGACGCGGAGCAAGGTGCGGCAGGCGGAACTTCAGGAGCGGCAGGCGAAAGTGGATCTGAGCTTCGCGCAGCGCACGCTGCAATCGAATCTAAGTGCGTTTTATCTGGAGGCGCAAGCCGCACGTTCGCAGTTGGATTCGCTTCGAAGTTCTCTCGATCTATCAGTCGAGAGTTTGCGACTCACCATTCTTCGCTACCAGGCCGGTGAAGCAACCGCGCTGGAAGTTGTAGACGCACAGAGCACGCTCGCCCAGGCCCGAAACGCCTATGACGACGGCCTCGCCCGATATCGAGTCGCCATCGCCAATCTCCAGACTCTCACCGGAAGGTTTTGAGCATGAATAGAAATATCCTCATACTTGCACTCGTGTTTCTTACCGCATGCTCCAAAGAGAAGGAGAAGGAGGCTGAGCCGATACTTCCTGTCCAAGTCACTCCGGTTGTCCGCGGTTCCATCGAGCGAATCATCTCGGCCGACGGCGTGCTGCGCGCGCTCGACCAATCGGCCATTATGCCGAAGATCAGTGCTCCGGTTCGAAAATTCTATGTGAATCGGGGCGACCACGTGAGCAAAGGCCAGCTTCTGGCCGAACTCGAAAGCCGGGATCTGGAAGCGGCTGTGGCCGACACGAAGGGCGCTTACGATCAGGCTGGCGCAACATATCGAAACACCGCCACGGCTATGGTTCCTGACGAAATGGTGAAGGCGCAGCAGGATGTGCAAGCCGGAAAGCAATCGCTGGATGCCGCACGGAAACTGCTGGAGAGCCGGCAACAACTGTTTAAGGACGGCGCACTGGCCCGGCGTCTGGTGGACGAAGCGGCGGTGGCGGAAGCGCAGGCGCGTGGCACTTACGAGACCGCTCAGAAGCATCTCGAATCACTGGAACGTGTGGGCCGGGAAGAAGAGGTAAAGACCGTTGCCGGACAACTGCAGTCGGCCAAGGGGAAGTTCGAAGCCGCTGAGGCGCAGCGTTCCTATGCGGAGATCCGAAGCCCGCTCAATGGAGTAGTGGCCGATCGCGCTGTGTTCCCCGGCGAGATGGCGGCCGCTGGGTCACCCCTGATCTCCGTCATGGATGTTTCCAGCGTGATCGCCCGAATTAACATTCCGCAAGCGCAAGCCGCTCACGTCAAGGTTGGACGGCCGGCAACGCTGATAGCGACAGACGGATCTCAACAGGCGCAGGGCAAGGTTACAGTGGTGAGTCCGGCGATCGACCCGAATAGCACGACTGTCGAGATTTGGGTTCAGGCGCCAAATCCAGGGCAGATATTCCGGCCGGGCGGCACTGTGCGCGTTACTATCACGGCTGGCACGATACCGGACGCTCTCATCGTCCCTCCCGCGGCGCTTCTGCCCGCCACCGAGGGAGGCACATCTTTGATGGTGGTGGGGAGCGATTCCGTTGCACACGAGCACAAGGTTCAGGTCGGTGTGCGTGAGCCTGAGAAAGTCCAAATCGTCGACGGAGTGAAAGAGGGCGACCAGGTTGTCGTCGCGGGAGGTGTCGGCCTGTCCGATGGCGCCAAGGTGAAGGTCGAAAAAGCGGGCGAGAAGGACAAGGCTGACGAGAAGGAAAAACCCGACGCCAAGGAGAAGGCGGGCGCGCATGAGTGATCGCTTCTCCATAGTGGAACCGCCCCCCGTCGAACCGCCGCCTGTCGAAACGGCCGGTGCGGAGCACTGGACGGCACGCCATGGAAAGCCCATCATCTTCGTCATCATCACTCTCATCGCGGCCGGCATCTACCTGGCGATGAGCATTCCGGTGTCGGTGTTTCCTTCTACCGACTTTCCTCGCATCGTAATCGGCGCCGACAACGGCGTGGCGCCCATTGACCAGATGCTGGTCACCGTCACCAAGCCCATTGAAGAAGCGGTCAACACAGTCCAGGGACTTGATCGCGTGAAATCGATCACAAGCCGGGGTTCAGCCGAGGTCGACCTCTACTTCAACTGGAACGTGGATATGTTCCAGACTCTGGAACTTGTCAACGCCGCCGTTGCGCGAGTCCAGACGACTCTGCCGCCTACAACTAAGATCACCGCGAATCGTCTCACATTTGCCGCCTTCCCGATCATGGGTTATAGTCTGACGTCTGATCGCGTCCCGCAAACACGATTGTGGGAAATGGCCACCTACGAGATCAAGCCGCGGTTGAATCGGGTCAACGGGGTTTCAACCGTCATCGTGCAGGGCGGACAGGAACCAGAAGTCGAAGTCCGGCCCGACCCGCCCAAGATGCTCGCGGCCGCCGTCACGGTCACGGGCCTGCTCGACGCAATCCGACACAGCAATCTGATCGATTCGCCCGGCCTGATTGAGGAAAATCACCAGTTGATCCTGGGCCTGGTGAGCGGACAGGCGCACACACCCGAAGAGATCGCCAATATCGTCGTCAAGACGACGCCTTCGGGTTTGCCGGTCCGCATCGGCGATTTCTCTACGGTGTCGAACTCTGTGAAGCCCGTCTACACCATCGTGTCGGCAAACGGCAAGCCCGCGGTGTTGCTGAATATCAACCGGCAGCCCAACAGCAATACGGTGAACGTGGCCAGCGACGTTCGCGCCGAGATCGCAGCCATTCAGAAAACGCTGCCCCGCGGCGTGGAACTCAAACCGTTCTACGATCAATCTGAGATCGTGAGCGACTCCATCAAGAGTGTGCGCGACGCGATCCTGATCGGGTTGGTGCTCGCTTCCATCATCCTTGTTATTTTTCTCCGCGACTGGGGCACGTCGCTTGTGGCCGGTCTCGTCATACCGGCCACCATTGCGGTCACTTTCATCGCTCTCAGAATGCTCGGAGAGAGTTTCGACCTGATGACGTTGGGCGGGCTTGCGGCGGCCGTCGGGCTGGTGATTGACGACGCCATCGTGGTGGTCGAGAATATCGTCCTACATCGCGATGCAGGGCAGAGCAAGTCGGAAGCCATTCGCAGTGCTCTGCGGGAAATCACTACGCCGCTCGTCGGGTCGACTATCACGCCGATCGTCGTGTTCCTTCCGCTCATCTCCATCACCGGTGTCACCGGCACCTTCTTCCGGGCGCTGGCGATCACCGTTGGAATGGCTCTGCTCACGTCATTGGCTCTCGCGCTCACCTGGACTCCGACGCTCAGCTATTATCTGATTCGCCGGAAACCGAGCGCCGCTAATGGGCACGATCACGCTGAAACAGGCTTGATGGGGAAGCTGGTGCGCGTATACGAGAAGGGCCTCCGCTTGGCCCTCGGTCACCCTGTGATCCTCTGTTTGGTGGGCGTGATGTTGATCGCGGGTTCCTACTTCTGTTACAACGCGCTTGGCTCCGATCTTCTCCCCGGAATGGACGAAGGCGGGTTTATTCTCGACTACATTATGCCCGCCGGTTCGTCGCTTGCCGAAACAAACAACGCCATCGCGCGCGTCGAAGAGATTCTTCGCTCCGTTCCCGAAGTCGAGACCACTTCGCGCCGCACGGGTCTCCAACTTGGCCTTGCCCAGGTGACGGAAGCGAATACGGGCGACATCAGCGTAAAGCTTAAACGGGATCGCAAGCGCACCGGTGAGGAAGTGATCGCGGACGTTCGATCGAAAGTTACCGAAGAACTCCCTTCCTTGCAAGTTGAGTTCATACAACTTCTGCAGGATATGATTGGCGACCTCACTAGCGCGCCCGAGCCTATCGAGATCAAGCTTTTCTCGCAAAACCCGGACCAGTTGGCTCAATGGGCCCCTAAAGTCGGCGACGAGATCAAGAAGATCAGCGGCGTCGTCGATACGCTGAACGGAATCGACAACACAATCAGCGGCTCTGCCATTACCTTCAAAGTGGACCCGCTCAGCGCCGCGCGCGCTGGATTCACGCCGGAGGAGATCGAGCTCGATGTGAGCGCGATTCTTCAGGGCGAGCCCGCTCCGACGCCGCTGGTGTTGAACGAGCGGCAATACACGGTCCGGGTCCGTTACCCGGAAGAAGCCCGCGCCTCCGTCGACGCTATTCGCAACACGATTCTGATCAGTTCCAACGGAAAGACGGCGACGCTCGGATCGCTGGCCGTGCTCACCGAGCAACCTGGACAGACCCAGATCCGCAGGGAAAACCTACAGCGGGATGTCGCCGTGACCGGCCGTCTGGAGGGTCTCAATCTGGGCGACGGAATCGTGGCGGTGAAAAAGGCTGTAGCTGGATTGAATCTGCCGCCTTCGATTCGCGTCGAATACGGCGGAGCTTATCAGGAACAGCAGCGGTCGTTCCATGACTTGGTGATTGTGCTGGCGCTGGCCATCGTTCTCGTTTTCACTGTGTTGTTGTTCGAGTTCGGCGGCTTTGCGGCTCCTATCGCAATTCTCGCATCGGCGCTGCTATCGAGTTCCGGCGTTTTCCTGGCGCTGCTGCTCACACGGACGACGTTTAATATCGCCTCGTTCATGGGCCTCATCATGGTGGTTGGAATTGTGGCCAAGAACGGCATCCTGCTGCTCGATGCCGATCAACGATTCCGTGCCGCGGGGTCGCCTCCGTTGCAGGCCATGATTGAAGCCGGCGAGCGGCGTCTGCGGCCGATTCTGATGACTGCGCTGGCCACAATGGCAGGCATGATCCCTCTCGCTTTGGCACTTGGCGCGGGTTCGCAGATGCTCCAACCGCTGGCTATCGCGGTGATTGGCGGCGTGCTCGCTTCCATGGTGCTTTCGCTCATCGTGACCCCCACTGTGTATTACTTCCTTTCGAATAAAACACAAAGGGCTTGACTTTCTCCTTTTCTTCGCCAAAACTGTTAGAGAACACCTATGGCTCTGACTCAACGGCAAAAACAGGTTCTCGATTTTCTTGTCGAGTTCGTGGATAAGAACGGATACAACCCCAGCTATGAGGAGATCGCGGGCGGCATGAACCTGGCCTCGCTCGCAACGGTGCATAAGCACATTGCAGCGCTGGAGGCGAAGCACTACGTGCGCCGCAGTTTCAATCAGAGCCGGTCGCTCGAAGTCTCGGCGAAGTATCTGCAGGAATACCGCCGTCAACACGAGACAAGCCGGACCGGCGTCGAAGTGCCCTTGATGGGGCGCATCGCGGCGGGCGCGCCGGTGCAGGCGTTCGAGTCGAACGAGAAGCTAAACTTCGCCGACTTCGTGGGCAACAGCGATACCTTCGCCTTAGAGGTGCGGGGCGACTCGATGATCGAGGACCACATCTGCAGCGGCGACTACGTGCTGGTGCAGAAGACGGGCCAGGCGCGCGATGGCGAAATCGTGGTGGCGCTAGTAGAAGGCTCGGAGACGACGCTCAAACGGTTCTATCACGAGCCGAACGGCAAAGTCCGGCTGCAACCGGCGAATTCGTCGATGCAGCCTATCGTTGTATCCGCGTCTTCTGTCGAACTACAGGGTCGGGTATTAGCCGTACTGCGAAAGTATTAGAGGCTTAATTGCTTACGAAGTTCCCGCTCTGCCCGGAGCCAGTCTTCGTGTTCGGAACCGCCCTGGCATCCACGCTCGAGCCAGTAGGAATAAGCCAGTTGCGCAATCGCAGCGTGAGTGAGTTCGATGGGCGCCATGACCGGCTTGGAGCTCTTTTTGGGCGTTGTGTGTTTGTGAGTCACGGTCGGTCTTGCAGTTGCGGCAGCCCTCTTTTTCGTGGGCTCCGCTGGAACAGTTGTTTCAACTTCGATCTTCTTAATGCGGGGCATTCCCAATCTTATCAAATGCCGAATCATTCTTGCCACTGAATGTTCTATTGGCGCGTCTTGGTGAGTTGCTGCAGAATAGATCGCGCCACCGACTGCGCGTCGCCGAACGACTGTAAATACGTTTGGAACTGGCGGTTGAGCTCCAGCGCCTGATCCGGGCGAAGTTGCGAGCGCACGATCATGTCGCGCACGTGCACCGGATGCGGAAGATTCGCGTCTTCGTTCAACTCTTCCAGCGCGGTCTCTGGATTGTAGTGGTACATACGTCCATTATCCCTCTGATAATCTATAGGCGACATGCAAGTTATTCGCAGCAGTCCCGTCTACGACGTCGTCGTCATTGGATCCGGCGCCGGCGGTGGAACCATGGTGAAAGTGCTTACCGATCTCGGCGTGAATGTGGCCCTGATCGAGGCGGGTCCCATGCTCCATCCGGCGAAGGATTTCAAGGAGCACATGTGGCCCTACCAGATGGAGGACCGCGGCGCAGGAAAGGGCGGCGCCACCTACTTCGGCAACGGCCCCGCGTTCGGACCCTATCTCGCTCCCAATGGTTACTGGGACATTGAAGGCGAGCCCTACACGTCGGCGCCCGGGAACAGTTTCAAATGGTTCCGCTCGCGCATTCTGGGCGGGCGAACGAACCACTACGGCCGTATCTCTCTGCGCTACGCCGATTACGACTTCTTCCCGCATACTCGTGACGGACTGGGCACCGATTGGCCGATTCGCTACGAAGACGTCTCTCCCTATTACGACAAGGCGGAGGAATTCATCGGCATTTTCGGGACGAAGGAAGGCATCCGCAGCGCTCCCGATGGGAAATTTCAACCTCCGCCCGCTCCGCGCGTTCACGAGATCCTGATGCAACGGGCTTGCGGCAAACTGAACATCCCGTGCATTCCCTCGCGCATGGCCATGATCACCCAGCCTCTGAACGGACGGCCTGCGTGTCATTACTGCGGACAATGCGGCCGAGGCTGCGTAACGGCTTCGAACTATTCATCGAGCCAGGTGCAAATCTTTCCGGCCATGAAGAGCGGACGCTTGACGATCTTCAATAACGCCATGGCGCGCGAGTTGATCACTGACGGGCCCGGTAAGGTTAAAGCGGTTTCCTACATCGACAAGGCGACGCGGAGCGAGAAGCAGATTCGCTGCCGCTCGGTGGTGCTGGCTGCGAGCGCCTGTGAATCGGCGCGTCTGCTGCTCAATTCAAAAGGACCCGGCTACGCGAACGGACTGGCAAATTCTTCCGGACATGTCGGACGCAATCTCACTGACAGCACCGGCTATAGTCTGTCCGGCCATGTTCCGGCGCTTGAGGGTATGCCGCGCCACAATAACGACGGCATCGGCGGCATGCACGTCTACATCCCGTGGTGGGAATGGGACAAGAAGAATAAGACCTTCCCACGCGGTTATCACATCGAGTTGGGCGGCGGCTATCGCATGCCGGGAATCGGAAGCTTCCAGGGAGTATGCACCGCGCACGAAGGTTACGGCAAGTCGCTCAAGCAGGAAATCCGGTCGAAGTTTGGAACCTCCGTCGGCTTCTCCGGCCGCGGCGAAATGGTCCCGAACGAGAACACCTACTGCGAGATCGATCCGGTGGTGGTCGACAAGTGGGGAATCCCAGTGCTCCGATTTCACTTCCAGTGGACTCAGTATGAGATCGACCAGGTGAAGCACATGCGCCAGACCTTCGCCAGCATCGTCGAAACAATGGGCGGTACGGTCACGACTCCGCCACCGAAGGGGGACGACGCGGGCATCTCGGAAGGCGGCGAAATTATTCACGAAGTCGGAACGGTTCGCATGGGCGATGATCCAGCCACCTCGCCGCTGAACAAATATTGTCAGGCGCACGATGTTAAGAATCTATTCGTGGCCGATGGCGCGCCGCTGGTGAGCAATCCGGACAAAAACCCGACGCTTACGATCGTTGCACTGGCTTGGCGTACCGCCGAATATCTGGCCGAGGAGTTGAAAAAAGGCAATGTCTGAACGAATTGAGAATCCGTCCCGGCGCGATCTGTTGCGGAGTGCAGCGATTGCAGCGATGCTCGGCAGCGTCGGTACGGCAGACGCGCAACACGTCCACGAAATGGCAGCGGCAGAGCGCGGCGCAACCGGAAATTACAAGCCAAAGCTGCTGAACGATCACGAGTACAAGACTCTGCAGCGGCTGGCCGACTACATCATTCCGGCCGACGAGGTGTCAAAGGGCGCGCTCGATGCGGGCGCGTGTGAATACATCGACCTGCTCTGCAGCCAGAGCCCGGAGCTATCCACAATCTACACCGGCGGCATCGCCTGGCTCGACATCGAAATGAATAAACGCTACGGTCATTCATTCCTCGAGGCGAAACCCGCCGAACAGACCGCGATGCTAGACCTGATTTCATACCGCAAGAACACCTCGCAGGAACTCGCCGCCGGAATTCACTTCTTCGATTGGGCGCGGAAGATGGTGGTCGATGCGTTCTATACCAGCCCCATCGGCATCAAGGATATCGGCTACCTTGGCAACGCCGCGCTGGCAAAGTTCGAGACTCCGCAGGCAGCTATCGACTATGCTCTGAAGCGCAGTCCGGTTTAATTCTTTGGCGGCTTCGGGTCCTGGTTTAGCATGACCTCTTCGGCCGGGATTTCGCACTTGGCGCCATTCTTCGGAAGATCGATTTTGGCAGTCCAAAGCATCGCGTTGATCAGCAACTGGCGGAAATCGCGGTTCCCCCAATTCGAAAGGAAGTGGGCACCTGTGAATCCAAATCCCCTGCCGCCGTCCGCGCGCTCGATCGCCCATGAAATGGTTTCATTTCGGGGCGCGTCCTTCGGCAGCGTTGTGGTCAAGATCGGTGTGATGCGTTTGTCTCCCACTGTGAAGCGAATCTTGTAATACCACTCATCCTTCAACTCGAATGACTTCCATCCGCGCGAGATCGGATGATTCGGGGAGGCCTGCGTCACCAGCGCCGTGTTGATCGGATTCGTCGAATAAGGCCGCTCGTAGAAGCCGCCTATCCATTGCAGAAGCTCGGGACCGCCGTTGTTTTTGGGGATTTCGACGGCATAGTGAATGCACGCCATCCCGACACCTTTCGCCATTAGTTTTCCGAGGCGCTCGAGATGTCCATCGAGAATGAGCGGGCTCTTCTCCCCGCCATCCATATAGAAGACGATCGCACTGGCGCCGTCGAATACGGACTCATCGGACGGCCAACCGTTCTTCACAATTATGGACTCCACGCCTTTGTTTTGCCGGAGACACTTGTCGGCCATGATCATCCCGGCGTTGAACTCGTGCTCTCCCGGGCCGTGACTTGGCGATCCGGCTACGAGCACGATCTTCCTGTTACCGGCTGCGAATGCGAGGGCCGCGAACACCAGAGCACCGATGATTGCTTTCATCACTGAACTCCTGCCGATTGCTTAAGGAACTTCACGCCTTCCCAGGCGATGGAATCGGGCGTCGGTGCGATGTCGCGCCAGATGGAAGCGGCCGCCGAGAGTTCGCCGAGTGCAAACCCGAAGCTCTCGATGGTCAACCAGCCGTCGTAGTGGACGTCTCGCAGAGCCTGAAACACGCTCTTCCATTCCACGTGGCCCGTACCCGGAATGCCGCGATCGTTTTCGCAAGTATGGACATGCTTGAGATATTTGCCGACGGTCCGATATCCCTGCGCGATGTCCTTCTCCTCGATATTGGCGTGGAATGTATCGAAGAGGACTCCGACGTTCGGATGATCCACCTGCTCGCACAGAGCTGCGGCATCGGCGGCGGTGTTCAGGAAGTAAGTCTCGAAGCGGTTCAATGGCTCGATGGCCAGGGTGACATCGTATTGCTCGAGCGCCGTTGTCACGGCCTGGTAGCCGTCGATCGCCCAACGCCATTCTTCGGTGGTCCGTCTGCGTCCAGGCAAGTATCCGACGGGCGAGTATAGCGGCCCGGCGATGATTTTTGCACCAGCCTCAGCGCTTGCCTTGATGCAATCGCGAAGATGGACGACGCTCTTTTTGCGGACGCCGGCGTCCTCGCTGATAAGGCTGAGGTCCTTGGTGAACACTGAACAGATGGTGCATTCGAGACCGTTGTCTTCGCAGCCTTTGCGGATATCGGCGGCGGCGAACTGAGTTGGGTTGAACAGAGAAACCTCGACGCCGTCGAAGCCGTGCTCTTTGATCACCGGCAGCAGGGGAAGATTCGCCTGCTCAAAGCTGACTGTCCAGATGAACGTGTTGACGCCGAATTTCATCCGTTCTCCTAGTATGTGAGCAACCGAGCTAGTATGCGAGCAACCGTTCCGCCTGCTTGATGAGATCGTCCACTTGCGGCAGGATCTCGCTCTCCAATTGCGGATGGTAGCCGACCCAGGTGTCGAGCGCACCGACTCTCCCAACCGGTGCATCCAGACTGCCGAACAACTCGTCGGCGATACGCGCCGCGATCTCCGCGCCATAGCCCCACGAGAGGCAGTCCTCGTGAGCGATCAGTACGCGGCTCGTCTTCTCGACCGAAGTCCGGATCGCCTCCCAATCGTATGGAGAAAGGCAGCGGAGATCGATGATTTCGACGGTGCGGTTCGGATCGCGCTGTTCCAAATGCATGGCGGCCTGCAGCGATTTCTGTACCAGCGCGCCGTAGGTGATGATGGTGAGCGCGTTGCCGGGCTTCACGACTTTGGCCTTTCCGAAGGGAATCATGTAATCGGGGCCGGCGTGCGGCGATCGATTGTACGGTTCGCGATACAGGCGCTTGTGCTCGAGGAACAAGACAGGATCGTCGCATCGAATGGCGGTGCGCAGAAGCCCGCAGGCATCCAACGCATTCGACGGCATCACCACGCGAAGGCCGGGAATGTGAGTGAAGGCCACTTCACCACACTGGCTGTGATAAATTGCGCCTCCGTTCAGATAACCGCCGATCGGCTACCCGAATCACCAGGGGCGCTGAGAACCCGTTGTTGGATCGCCAGCGGATGTTGGCCAGCTCGTCGCGGATCTGCATCATGGCCGGCCAGATGTAATCGAAAAATTGAATCTCCGGAATAGGCTTTAAGCCGCGAGTGGCCATACCGGTGGCGCGCCCTACGATGCACGCTTCGGCGATAGGAGTGTTGAAGCAGCGTTTGCTTCCGAACTTGATCTGAAGACCCGCGGTGGCTTTGAACACACCGCCTTTGCCTTTGACGTCAAGCAGATTTTGTTCGCGGCTGCAATCGGCAACATCCTCGCCGAACACAATCACTCGAGAATCGCGTTTCATCTCTTCGGCCAAAGTCAGATTGATCTCGTCGACCATGGTGCGGGGATCGCCGAGGAATTCCGGTTGCGTATCGAACGCGGAAGAAGTCGGATCGACGGTGTCCGAGTACAGATATTTCAGGGCGCTTCCCCGCTCCGGTGGCTCGGCCCGAAGAACTCTTTCGGTGATCTCCTGGGTCTCCCTGTCCACTTCGTCCATGATGCGTTGGAGAGCGCGTTCGTCGGCCAGCCCTTCAGAAACCAGCCAGGCGGGAAATTTCAGCAGCGGATCACGCGCAGCCTCGCGGGCACGATCCGCGTCGGTTTTGTACAATCGCTCGTCATCCGACAGCGAGTGCGAATATGGCCGCGTGCAATGCGCGTGAACGAGGGCCGGTCCGCGGCGCGCGCGGCAGTAGTCCACAGCCTCGCGCATGGCGGCGTAAGAAGCGACGAAGTCCGTTCCGTCCACTTCGATGCGAAGCAGTTGCGGGAAGCCCTCGAGCAATGCGGAGATGCTACCCCCGGGCGTTTGTCTTTCTACCGGCACCGAGATTGCCCACCCGTTGTCCTGAATGAGAAAAATGAGCGGGACTTCGTCCAGGCAAGCGGCGTTGAGACTTTCCCAGAATTCGCCTTCGCTGGTTGAACCTTCGCCGGAAGAAACGAGCGTCACCTCATCGCTCATCGGATGCAGGTACGACGCCGCGTGCGCACAACCCACCGACTGGACGAACTGCGTTCCGGTGGGCGAAGAGCCCGTGACGATGTGCAACTCGGGCGAGCTCCAGTGCGATGGCATCTGACGGCCGCCGGACGCGCGGTCGGCCGCGGCGCCCACCGCTTGGAGGAACATATCTTCCGGGGAAACGCCGAGGGACAGCGCCAGGGCGCGATCGCGATAGTAGGGATAGACCCAATCGAATCCAGGCCGCAAAGCCATACCCGCGGCCACTTGAATGGCTTCGTGACCCGCTCCACTGACCTGAAAAAAGATGCGGCTCTGGCGTTTGAGGAGAATTTCGCGGTCGTCAATGCGCCGCGAAGTGTGCATGAAACGAAAGGCTTGGATCAGTCGATCCCGGTCCAATCCCGCGTGCTGTGGTGCAAGCTCAGCGCCGATAATCTCTTGGCTTGCGTTTGTCGCCATGCAAGATGCGTTTTCCTCCGTTTCAAGTGTAACCGACGCTTGGCGCTACTGCACGCTTCTTCAAAGCGCCAGCTCCCAGGTCTGCGATACCAGATCCTGGCCAAAGCTGTGGTGCGGTTCCTCATGAACGAGACGAAAGCCGGCCTGCTGATAAATATGCCTGGCGGCATCGGAGAACGCTGTTCGTCCAGAGTGTAATTTTTCGATAGCCGGTTTGCCGGGCGAAGCGGACGCACTCGTTCACCAGACGGCCTCCAATTCCCAGTCCGCGCGCCTTTGGCTCAACCAACAGAAGCCGCAGCCTAGCCACTGTTTTAGATTGCTTGACGAGGAATACGGACCCAACACTTTCGCCATCCTTTTCCGCAATCCAGCAACGCTCGCGCTTGGGATCAAAATGCTGAATGAACTTCGCGACTACGTCTGCAACTAATGCCTCGAAGTGCTCATCCCACCCATATTCCTGGGCGTAGAGGAGACCGTGACGGTGGACGATCCAGCCCATGTCCCCCGGTTGGTGGGTCCGCAGCAGATAGGGCGCTTTGTTTGCGAACGGCTGGGCGCCGAGGAGCCGTTCGATGGTTTCGATGGCGTCGATAATTTGGCGCTGTTGCGCATCGGACAGATCGTGCAGCATCGTGCCGACTTCGTCCTGCGAGCGCGCGTTCAGAGTTTCAAAAGCTTTTTGCCCTTCTTTAGTCAGCGAAAGGAGGCTCTGCCGGCCGTCGGATTTCGACGGTGTCCCCGCGATGAGATTACGCTTCTGGAATCCACGGAGAATACGGCTCATATAGCCCGGATCGAGCTCCAGTTCTTTGCAGAGTTCGGAGGCGGTGGATTTCGCTCGATTGGCGAGTTCGTACAGTACGCGTCCTTCAGCTAGTGAGAACGGACTATTCAGCAGTCCTGGCTTCAGCACGCCAATCCGGCGCGTGTAGAAGCGGTTGAAGCGCCGAACAGCTTCGATGCGTTGACTGGGTATTTCCATATAGTTGCTACTGTCAACCAGATAGTCGCTTATGTCAATGTTAACCGATTGGACCTAGTGTCCTGTCTTAGATAATAATTGACATTTGAGCAGAGGCGAGTCATAATGGCCTATGCTCGCCGCTGCCTCTGCTCTTGCGTTGAGCGAAAGAGCGCATGGGCGCTACCACCCACGCTGTCGACAGCAGCCACGTCGCGATGCTGTCCCACCCCAGCTTGGTTATTGACGTTATCCGCGCAACCGCAAAAAGCCGTTCAAGGGTCATCCGCTACGGCGTGAGACGCGTCGCGGCGATTACTTTCGATAGCAAACCGAATCCTTCCGGACGGGTGCGAAGTCACGACGCCATCGAACTCAACGCCGCAATTATGAAAACTAACCGGTGCGCTTGGGCGAGCGCGGATAATCCGCTGATGCTCGAATATCACGATCGTGAATGGGGTGTCCCCGTCCATGATGATCGCACACACTTTGAGTTTCTCGTGCTCTCAGGTGCACAGGCCGGATTGAACTTCTTAATCGTCCTGAAAAAGCGGGAGGGTTATCGCCGTGCATTCGACAAATTCGATCCTGAGAAGGTCGCGCACTACTCCGAGGGAGGAATCCAGAAGCTTACATCTGATCTGGAGATTATTCGCAACCGGATGAAGATCGAAGCCGCAGTGCGAAATGCGCGTGCCTTTCTGAAAACCCAGGAAGAGTTCGGAGATTTTAACTCCTATTGCTGGCGTTTTGTCGGCGGGCGGCCGAAGCTTAACCGGTGGAAGGCGACGGGGCAGATTCCTGCGACCTCGCCCGAATCCGATGCATTCAGCAAAGACCTCAAGCAGCGGGGATTCAGTCTCGTGGGCTCGACGGTCGTTTATCCGTACATGCAGTCGGTTGGAATGGTAAACGATCACCTCGTCGATTGTTTTCGTTATCGCGAGATTAAGCAGCTTTGTAGAACGCAGATCGAAAAAAGAAAAGGGAACGCGCGAAAGGAAGAGGCTAATGCAAGCGGGTGGGCGACATAGAAGTGAATGTCAAGCGGTTCGGCGTGCCTCCCAGTAATCCTCAAAGCGGCCGTTGAGGTGGCAGCATCGTAGAGCGATGATCGCGTTTGCGCCTCGGACGGTCCAGAACATGCCGGACTTTTTGAGACGAGAGCCGATCACCGTCTTGCAACCCGCTTCGATGACACCAGAGCCGACGAAGAGATGCTGACGGCGGAACTTTGGGTAGCGCATGCGTTTGGCATTTCGCTCAAAGTAGTCCGCTTCGGTGCGAATTTTTTCCAGAACTTCCGTGTTAGTTGATTCGGTGGAGCGCAGCGAGAGAACCAGCTTTTCGATTTTCCCCTTGTCGAGCAGGCGCTTTTGGTGGACTTTCATCCAGGCTTTCTGGCTCAGCGGGTCGTTGGGGTGCAGCCTGCGAGCCAACTCCCAGAGGTGCTGGCGCGCGTGATAAAGGTCGACGATCTGCACGGCGCCGGGAAAATGCTGATCGGTAAGATTCCAGATCCATTCTGCCCCGTCGCCTATGACGACTTTCTTTTGCGCTCGGCTCCAGCCGCGCTTCCAGGCTTCCACGTAAATTCGCTTTCCAAATTCTTCGGCGGTCTCGATGGCGCTGGAGTAGGTGGTCGAATCGGGATCGCGGATGGCATAGCCCTCCTGATCCCACGTGGTCTGGGTGAATACGCATCCCAGCTTGACTTCACGCGTGTGTGCCGGCTGGGGGTCGGTCTTACCTTTCCGCCCCTCCGTCTCTTTCTTCACCACCAGTACGCCCGTCCCATCCATCTGCACATACAGAATGCGAATCGGCTCACCGATAATGACGGGCAGGTCCAGTTGGACGGCTTGCCGGATCTCCTGCTGCTCACCTTGCGCGATATCGGCGCCAATCGCCTCCGCCGTACGCTCCACCGACTTGGCGGTCACTTCCAGGCCGGCCAGAACCTTCATCTGCTCGCGGCCGTGATCGAAGGGCGCCTCCTGGCCCACCATCGCTTCCATGCGGCGTACCCCGGGAGAGAACTCCGTATTCTCGACGTCCAGCTCGATATCGGCGGGAAACCGGCCGGTATGGCAATGCGAGCACAGATAATAGGGCCGCGATATTTCCACCTTGCCCACCACCGTCAGGACCGGCTTGGATCGTAGTTCCCGGTAATGAGCCTGGCGGCCGCAAGCACAAGGGATAGTCCGCTGGTCGGCGGCTGGGGAGGCGAAGCACAGCAATCTGGTCAACACAGCCGCCCCAGCCTGATGCATGACCGACCGCACGGCCATCTCGGTGGCTTCCAGGTCCAGGTGCCCCGACTGACGGCGGCCGTTGAAGACAACGCGCAACAGTTGGTTTACTTCGCGCGCGACTTCCTGCCGGATGGCTTCCGCCGTTTTTTTTCCTCCGGCGAGACAGTATCGGCGACCGGGCGTACCCGGCAGATCTTCTCATTGATCTCCAACAGTTCCTGACTAAGTAGCCGGAAACGATGAAAAGCCTCCACCTCACGCTGCGCCTTACGCAGTTCCACCGCGGAAGAAAAGGATTCGCTGACGGACTTTCCGTTGATCTTGCGGGTCAGACGGAAGTTCGGGCCGTGACCGGGTTGGTTGGGTTGATGACAACGACAGTTTGGCTTTCCGCAACGGCCGTTGATGGCGGTGATGGAGCCGCTGCGAAAATCACCCAGTTCCAGGATCTGCATGAGAATGCCGGAACGTTGCTGTTCGAGGGTGGCGAGGGAGTCAGGCAAAGGCATGTCTAATCCTAACGTATTCATACGTTAGGATTCTAACTACAAAAAAAGAAAACTGCCGGATCACACCTTGTGAGTCGCACACCCAATGCAAGCCATCCAGTTGACGAAATACGGTGAACCGGAGGAAAGTCTTCGGCTCGCGGAGATTGCGGAACCGGACCGTCCCAAACCAGGTCAAATCTTGATTCGCGTTGAGTACGCGCCCATCAACGATAACGACATGCTCTTAGCCCGCGGGCTCTACACGATCCAACCGAAGCTTCCCAGCGTTGTCGGAAACGAAGGAGCTGGGAAAGTATTGGCCGTCGGTGATGACGTGCAAAACGTCAAGATAGGCGACCGTGTCGTAATCCCTCTTGGTGTGTTCTCCTGGGCGGAGAAAGTATTAGCGCCGGCTGAAAAAGCGATTGTGTTACCTGCTGAGATCGATCCCCGGCAAGCGGCGATGCTCAGTATCAATCCGCCGGCCGCAGCACTCCTTCTCGAGGAGTTCGTTTCTCTGAACCGCGGTGATTGGATTGTTCAGAACGCCTCGAACTCCGGAGTGGGGAGATCCGTAATCGCCTTCGCGAAACAAAAAGGCGTCCGGACCATCAATATCGTTCGCCGTCCCGAACTTATCCAGGAACTCAAAGATATAGGTGCCGACGTTGTTCTTTTGGCGGGGCCAAATGCCGCGGCGGAAGCGAACCGCGCCACTGGCGGCGCTCTGGTGCGCTTGGCGCTTGACGGGGTCGGCTCTGACGCGACGGGAACACTATTGGACATCGTCGGCTGGGAAGCAAAAATCGTTTGTTATGCGTTTCCGACGCGCGACCTCATCAAGTTGAGCCCGTTTGGCCTGGTTGCCAAACGCGCTTCCATCCACCCGTTTTTCATGCATTATCCGGACAACTTGCCCAAAATTCCGGAGAAGATTCGTGCCGCAGCGGAGTTGGTCGCCAATCATCAGCTTCGCTTACTGATCGCCGCGGTCTATCCGGTGCGACGCTTCCCGGAAGCTCTTCGTCATGCTCTGGGCGGCGGTGGCAAAGTTCTGCTCGATTTCACGGATGAAGCTTAGCGCTCCATTTTCGCGGGGGGTTGTCTTTGGAGGGAACGAACATGCAAACTCGTCAAGTCAACGTGCTGCGGTGGACCATCATTTTGCACAAGCCATTTGACGCCGTTGTAGCGGCCGTGGAAGCGGCGATCGGCAGGCCGAACATGGGCGAATTCGCTGCAAGGATGGCGGCCGGTCAGACCTATGAGGAAATGCAAAGGGTCGTGGGTGGAAGCACAAGCGAGATCGGTCTCATGAAGTTCATGCGGCTCGATCACAGCGCCGTTCTCGCGAAAGCTGGAGTAGACGGCGATCCGAAGAGCATCCGCCTGATCATGGGCAACCCGCTCATCATGCAATCCATGGCCAGGCTTGTCCCGGATGCAGGGTCCTATGCGCCAGTGACCGTACTCATTGATCAACGGCCGGATGGTGTCCACGTGAGCTATGACGAGATGGCGAGCTTTCTCGCCCCGTACGGAAATGCCGATGTTCTAAGGATCGCGCGGAATCTGGACGCGAAAGTTAAGAGAGTGCTTGAGAGCGCAAGTTGAGTATTATGCGGCTGTCGCGCCTTGGCGATTTCCGCCGTGGCAATACCGAAACCGCCGTGGCTGGTCTTTGAGGAGGGCCGATGTCCGCAAACAAGTTTACCGAGAGTCTCACGCGTGAAAATGCTGCCGTGGTATTCGTCGATCACCAGGTCGGCCTGTACAGCGGGGTGCGTGACATTGCCGCTGGCTGAGCTGAAGCACAACGTCGTGGCCTTGGCCAAGGCCGCACGTGTGTTCAAGCTGCCGCTGGTGGTGACCACCACCGCGGCCCGGAGTATGTGGGGACCCACAATCCCCGAACTGGCAGAGGTACTTCCCCCCGACTTGGAGATCATCGACCGCTCGACCGTGAACGCCTGGGACGAACCCCGCGTTAAAGCAGCAATCCAAGCTACCGGACGCAAGAAGTTGATCATCACAGGTATCTCCACAGAGGTGTGCCTTGCTTTTCCGGCGATCAGTGCGACTGCCGAGGGATACGACGCCTACGCCGCCATAGACGCATCCGGCACCTTCTCGCAGGCAAAGCGCGAGGCGGGCCTGCTGCGCATGCAACAGGCGGGCGTCATCCCCATGGACTACGCGACCGCCATTATCGGGATCCTCGCCGACAACGCCGACCCGCTGGCCGCAGATGTCTACGCCGCGCTCGATATGCCGTTTGCCGTCCTTGTGGGCCAGATCGCCTCAGCACTCACGAAGAAATGGCGGAGTGCCTACAACCTGCCGCTCTCCGCGAGAGAGCTTTGGCTGGTTTCTTCCGTGGCGGCTGCCCCGTTGCCGTTGGCGCGCCGCCAGTGTGACGGGGTTATGTGTTCCAGGCGGCTGAAGCTCCGGGTGAAGGCGGCCTGGTCGCAGAAGCCGGATAGCAATGCAACCTCGACGAGAGATTTGCGGGTCCCTGAAAGCAGGTCTTTGGCACGCTCGATCCGAAGTTGAATGAGGCGCTGATGGACCGACGTGCCAAAACTTGTCCGGAAGCACCGCGCGAAATGACTTCCCGAAAGTGAGCACGCGCTGGCGAGTTCCTTGACCGTGATATTTCCTTCAAGATGCGCGCGCAACATCTCCTCGGTTCGGAGCCTTTGCCACGCTTCCAACCCGCGCCTTGGTCCGGCTGCGAACTTTGGCGCGCCGCAATGCGCCTGCAACGTATGAGCGCCGAGCACCATCGCAATCTGGTCGAGCGCAAGCCTATCGAGCGGCTCGCCGTGGCTGACAGGGGTGAGAATGCTCTTTGTCATTTGCGCCACAACCAGATCTTCGATAAAGAACGCTTCCTGAAGACGGAACGACGTCGAGACGCCGTTGTCGAGCGCGATCCTCTCAAGCAGTCCTTGAGAAAGGTAATAGTGCAAGTAATCGAACGGCCCGCGCACCCACATTTCCATGCGGCAATTCAGATCGATGAACGTCGTGGCGAACGGTATCGCTCGCGTGACCCCAACCTGCTTCCCGTTGTAAAGGGCTTGCCACTGACCGATGGCTGAGGGCGTGAGGGATACGCAGATCAGGGCTGCCTGATCCGGGGGATAGACCGGTGCCTTCTCCATTTCTCTGGGACCCGAGCGCAGCCGGGTCACGGCAAATTCTGGCTTTTGGTCCGGGCCAACCGCCCTGCAGTCGTAGGCCGGCGTTCTGAAAACATCCGCCAAGGACGATCCGAACATCAGCGCGTCCGACTTCGCACGCCGAACCGCACGGTTGTCCCGTACATCCTCAGCTCTCCGCTGTGGCGAGACGACCGGTCGGCTCATTCGACCATTATGTACAAAAGTCGATCCCGCCGCATCCCCCGAAACGGTAACCACCGGATACTTCGCCACGGGTACTTCGAATATACAAATCCGGCGCGTTTTCGCAAAACACGGCGGCCACTTCTAGTCGATCATCGCAAGTGGAACCTTCTTCGGAGACTCCCTTGGGTGCCCCGAACGTGCGCGAAAAGCTATCCGGTTCAGCCGCCGCGCTGTTTCAGCGTTTCGGCTACGTGCACGTCAGCATTCGGGACATAACCTCGTCCATCGACATCCCGAAAGGCACGTTCTATAACCACTTCAAGAGCAAGGAGGCTCTAGCTTCAGCCATCCTCTCCCAGCATTTCGATGCGCTCATGGAAGCTCTTGGTCAAAGCGGGAGCGAGACCGCTGGAGCCCGTCTCAGGCGGCACTTCGAGTCCATCGCACCTTCGACGCGAGAGCCTGGAGTGTCCCCACTCCAGCTCATCAGCACTTTGTCGGCGGAGGGTCCGGCGCTCCCCTCCGCTCTGGTACTGCAGATCGCCGAAGGTGTCCGGCTCTGGAACACTAAGGTTGCGGCTCTGATTTCTCTCGCCCAGGCGGAGGGGCAAATCGCGGCTGAAGAAGACCCGGATCTGCTCGCCTCGCTTTTCATCAATTGCTGGCAAGGCGCCATGATTCGCACCAAATGCGACCCATCCGCCCTGTGCGACTGTCTACGATTCGCGCTTGACCGCGTCCTAGGTACTACTGTGTTATAAATGTTGCAATGCCACATCGCTGGTCAGAAGAGTGTAGCCGAACGCGGAATACTCTGGAAGTATGAATGAATCGGCTATGGACTCATTGCCGGAACAGAAGTATTCCCTAATCCGAACAGCGGTGGTTGGCAGGCGCCCCATCACTGCCCTTTATCACAATCGGCCGCGACTGCTCTGTCCACACAGATTGGGTTGGAACGACGGCGGCCGGCCGCAGGTGTTGTGTTACCAGTACGGCGGTGAGAGTGAGAGCGGGTTGCGGCCCTCGGGCGCACCAGAGAACTGGCGCTGCCTTGCGGTGGAGAAACTTCTCGACGTTGCCGTATTGAAAGACGCGTGGCGGACAGCGCCCAACCATACGCGCCCACAAACCTGTATTGCCCGGGTAGATGTGGATGCCGAGGACTATCCGGAACGCGATCCGCAGAACGGGCAATGAGGAAGTTGGTTGAGCAGGTAACGGGCAATGGTAATTCGGATCGTAGCAATCGAGTGCGGATTATGCCGCTCGGGACGGACTCGATCCCCTCGGCTGGAAGTCCGGCGGCGGCTCGGGGGCTGATAATCCGAGATTTCCGGCCCGGCGACCCCGCAGCGAAGATCTACGCCCGTGCTTATCAGCTGATAAGTAGAGGTTTGCATGAGGCCTCACCGTCAAGGGGGAAAAACGGTTCCGCTCGGCGATCAGGAACCCATAGGCCGCAATGCAAAGAGTGGCATGATGATGAAACCCGCGCCAACCCCGGCCTTCATAGTGACCTAAGCCCAACTCTTGCTTTAGTTCCTCGTAGTCGCGTTCAATGACCCAGCGATGCTTCGCCATTTTGACCAAGGGTTTGAGTTTGGTCTGTGGCGGCAGTGTCGATACCCAGTACTTGGTGGGTTCGGCTTCTGCCCGCGGCCACTCGATGAGCAACCATTCTTCCGCATACGGTTCCGCTTTCTCGTAGTCGCGGCCGGCAGGGCGCACCCGCACAGAGGCAAAGCGCGAGCGCAAGTTCCGCTCCCTACCTTCGCGCCACGTGACATCCTTCCACGCAGAGGGTGGCAGCGCCAGTGCCAAGGCTTTCACCGAGACGGGCTGATGTTGATTGTCTCGCCGCCGCAACTTGGGAGGACGCCCTTCGCCTTTCCACGGCTTGGCGGGCAGAGGTTCTGCGCCTGGTTCCCAAACCGTCATCGAAGACTGCACGCCGACGACATACTGGAGACCGAGTTCTGTGATACCGGCGCGAAATCGACTATCCACTCCGTAACCCGCATCAGCCAGCACAACCCCTTGAGCGACCTCTGACGCCACCGCCTGCCGAATCTGATCCAGAGCGATTTGGGGTTTGGTCTGGAACCGGATCTCTTTGGGAACCCCGGTTGCTTTTCGGCGCTCGGAATCCTTAGACCATTCCTCAGGCAGATACAGGCGGTAGGCAATCGGAAGACTCGTATTCCAGGTGGAGACCGACAGACTCACTGCCACCCGACAGTTCTCCTGCTTACCGATTTGTCCGCAGTACTGGCGCGCCACTCCGACGGAATGTCTGCCCTTTTTGGGAAAACCGGTATCGTCCACGACCCAAGCCACCACCGCGCCTTGCTTCTGCATCGCTGGGAGAACCGTATCACGCACCTCGGCCAGCAGTTCATCGTCATTCCATGGAGCATCGGCGACCAGATGATGCAGCGACTGGTGCATTCGCCGCACGTTATCGGGGGCAAGACGCGCGGCCATAGGTTCGACGCTTTTACGGTCACCTGGAAGCAAGAGTCCCTTGCAGTATGACTTGAGCGGTTCAATCCGGTCGGCGTGCCCTGCGGCTTGTCCCAGGCCCTCGAGGTATGCCGCAAAGCGCTTCTGCTGTGGGCCTGGCGCAGAAGAGTGAATACGCACAAAACAATTCTACACTAAATTGTTTATTTATAACACAGTAGTACTAGGCGAAGGCGGGTTGAGCCGAGAGGCACGAACCCCCTAATCCTCAAGACTGAGGGATGATCGAGATACATGGCTGATCTGCGCGAAACGTTTCTATACTTCGCTTATGGCTCCAATGCTAACCCGGCGCCTCTCGGCCCGCACGCCCTCTGCCGTGCCGTTAGCAACGGCCTACGTCGACGGATACCGGCTCACCTTCGACGAGGTAAGCACGGACGGCTCCGGGAAGTGCGACATCGAAGCGACGCGGAATGCCGCCGATCGCGTATGGGGCGTCCTGTTCAGGATTGCCACGGCCGAAACCGCGGACCTCGACGATGCCGAAGGCCTGGGACAGGGATATCGTAAGGGCGAAGTAGAGGTCGTGGCCGCAACCGCGAAAACAGCGGCGAAGGCGTATTTCGCCACCGAGAAAGATCCGAAGCGCCTTCCCTACCATTGGTACAAGGCCTTCATGGTCGCAGGCGCAACCGAGCACGCCCTCCCGCCCGAATACATTGCAAGCTTAGAAAACGTCGCGTCGCAGCAAGACCCCGACGCCTTCCGCCGCATGAAGAACGACGCCTTATTGACCCGTCCGAAGAAGCACTAATCGCGAACTACGTCTTCCCCGCCGCTCCGATCGCCTTCTCGATTCCTGCCCGCGTGCTCTCCACGTTCTTGGGACCAGCGAAATAGGTCAATCCAGTTCACCATAATCCGGCCTGAAGCGTTCTCTCCTCGCACCATTAGTTCTATCTCCGCCGCTCGCAGAAATCCGCCGATCACCTGCTGAGCGACTTCCCCGGTGGTGAATTTGGCGACGCCTCCGTCGAGGATCGTCTGCTCAAAATATGGCTGCGGAACCCCGAGACGGCCCCAAGCTTCTATAGTCCCGGTGTTGGTTCGTCGGCTGGATTGAAATAGCGCGTGTCGGTCGGACCAAACCCGGAGATTTGCACGATGACAGCGTCCTTGTCCGTGCGGGCGAAGTGGTTGTGAGCGCCCGGCTCTGAATAGACGCTGCCCGGCGGAAGCTTCTTGAGGGATTTCGCGTCGAAACGGTCGCCATAGCCGAAATACCAGGTGCCTGACACCACCGTCGCCATGCGATCATCGCGGTGCGAATGCCCCTGAATCGTCGTGTGCGCCGGCACGAACAGCAAGATCGAATAAAAACCCGCTTTGGACGGGTCACCGAAAAGCACTTTGGTATGGACGCCTGCGAGGCCCGAGCTTCCGATCTGATTGCCGTCAACCGCGCCGCCGCGCATCTCCGCGGGGAGCATGCGCATCTCGGGCAGCGACTGAGCCCAACAGGAACGACGCGAGCGACAGCCCGGCCAAAATTTTCATTCTCATTGTAAGCTCCCTTCGGATTGATGAATCACGGGACAAGCCCGCGTTGCGGCTTAGCGGTCGCGGCGCGAATTCCAATCGCCGCGAACAGCAGCAGCACGGCGAGTTGCGCTATCTGGAAAGGCGGCTCCGACTGGGTCGGCGCCATGGCGCTCAGTGCCGGAACCCGGCAAAAGAGCTGGACGACCAGGACGAATACATTGAAATAGAGCGCCGTCACGGCGGTATTCGCATAGGTCCGGCGCCATCTGCCCTGGAGGAGGTGGTGGCGATAGATCGAAAGGCTGGCGATTATCAGCGCGATCTGAGAGAGGACGCCGAGGACCTGGGCTGGCGTGAGGCCTTGAAACGGGAATAGGAAGCCTGTCAGGCTTGTCGCCGCGGTCGTCATCAGGAAGGCCTGCGTCCATCGACCGGGCGTTTTCGCTTTTAGCAACCCGTAGATCGCGACGACGCCCGAGCCGATTCCGATCAAACTCAGGACGACATGAAAAATCGTCAAGGCATTCAGGATCATGGATTTTGTTTTTTTCGATCAATCCGCGCCCGGCTTACAGGAACTTCGTCAGCGCGTCGGTTGTCTCCCTGGTGTTCTCCTCTAGAATCCAGTGGCCCGTGTTCTTGAGCACGATCACCGTCACATCTCGCGCCACCGACTTCATCTGCGCGCCGAGAACCTCGCCCAGCGATTTTTCACCACCGATCGCCAGGACCGGCATTGTCAGCGGGGTCCGCGCAAGCTGCGCAAAATCCTTCGCCGCCTGATTGAAGGAAACGAAATAGGCCCAACCCGCTTTCATCCGTCCAGGCCGCGCATAGGCGGCCGCGTAAGCTTTCCTGTCAGCTTTCGGGGATCGAACGGGTCTTGTCGGCAGCGAAGTCGTTCCAGAAATAGTCGAAGTAAATACGCTCTCGCCCGCGCACGAGCGCCTCCGGCGTCGGCCCGTTGAAGCGGAAATGCCAGATGCCCGGATTGTTGTAGACGGCTTCCCATCCGGCGACGCCGGGAAGAAAGGCATCCATGACCACCAGCTTTGTGGTTTCGGCAGGATACATCGCCGCGTAGGCGTAAGCGACCATCAGGCCAATGTCGTGTCCCACCACCTCGGCTTTCTGAAAACCGAGCGAAGACATCAGCGCGTGGATGCGAACAGCCGCCGCTTTCATATCCAGCCCGTCCGCGGGTATGGCAGAGTCGCCTATCCCTGGCAGGTCCGGAGCGATGACAGTGAATCGCTCCGCGAGGGATGGCATCAAGGGCCTCCACATCAGAGAGGTTTCCGCGTAGCCGTGCAGCAGGAGAAGGGGCGCACCGTGCCCGGATGTCAGGTAGTGCAGCTTGACGCCCTGTACCTCGGCATCGTGGGCCGCGACCGGTTCGGCGGCCCAGGCGCTTGCCGATATGGCGGTGCAAAGCATCAAGGCTCCGGTGACGCGTCGCAATCCCGCCGACACCGAGGGAGCGGCAAAACGCCCGCGCGGCTCTCCGGCCAATTTAGTTTTCATATTCTAGACTGTACAGTCTAGAATCCGCCGAAGTCAAGCAGCCCGATACACTATGCAATGAAGAGATGGCTCGCTCCAAGGAATTCGACGAAGAACGCGCGCTGGCCGCGGCGGTGGATGTCTTCTGGCGCCAGGGCTACGAAAACACGTCGCTCGAAGCCCTGATGCGCGAAATGGGCATCGCCAGGCAGAGCCTGTATGACACTTTCGGCGACAAGCGGGCGCTATACCTCAAGGCCATGGCGTTTTACCGCGAGCGCACGAACTCGTCCCTGCGCGAGTCGCTGGCATCGCGCCGACGGTGAAGGAGGGGTTCTCGCGGGTGCTGCTGGGGTTGGTCGCGGAGTCGCGGGAACAACACGCGCGCGGCTGCCTGCTGCTCAGCGCGAACATGGAGCGCGCGGTCGATGACGAAGAGATCGCCCGGTTCCTGGAGGACAACCAGGCGGAGGTTGAGTCCATTTTCGCCGAGGCATTGCGGCGGGGGCAGCGCGGCGGCGAGCTGGGAGGGGAGACCGATGCGAGCGCGCTGGCGAAATTCTTTGTCGCAACGATCCAGGGCATGCGCGCGATGGCGAGACTGAAGTCGGACCGCCGCGCCTTGCGTCAGGTTGCGAGGATTGCGCTCGCCGTGTTCGATCGATAAGCGGCCGCGAAAGCGCCCCGATTTTCTACGCCCGTGCTCATGCACGCGTCGAAGATCTCAGATCGACAGCAGGATAGGCCTCGATATACTCTTCCCCATTGCAGCCGTAGTACGCGACGGTGCGGGCAGCGAAGTCGACGCCGTAGCGAACAACGCCGGCGCGCCACGATGCGGACAGAAACTCAGGGAACGTGCTGTTCCCTGCCTAGTCCGTACGCAGCGCCGCAATCAGCGCGTCGCGGTCGAATGGCGGAACATCAACCGTGCCGGAGGCCAACGGCGCGCCAATCGTCACAACTGGTCCAAGCTCCGTCAAATACAAGCTCTGGCATGCGGGCAGCGACCAGATGTTGCGCGTAACGCCCGCCTGGCGCAATGTCTCGGCCAGGTACGGGAAGCGCCGACCTTCGGGCGGATCGCTATCGCCCTCTGGAATGCCGTTTCCAGGTTCTCGATCGCCTTGCTCATCTGTTCTCCTTTTGCTCGCGAACCGCTTCCGCCATCGGCGTTGCGGTGATGGAGAGAAAGTCGGGGCGGTGTTGGTGTCCGTTTTGAGTGCGACCTACCTCATTCTTAAACCGTATCTTAGTGGCAGGTGAAGAAGATGGTAGCCAGTGCTAGAACCTCACATTCTCACCCTGGCTCATTTTTGCTTTGCGCGTAAGTCGCCGGTTTTGTTAAGATTAAGGAGCCATCCGAGCGGGAGTAATTCAGTTGGCAGAATGCCAGCTTCCCAAGCTGGACGTCGCGGGTTCGAACCCCGTCTCCCGCTCCATAGAATCAATAGGATAGGCCTCTTTTGACCGTTTTAAGTGCCCGCTATTGCATTAACGCCTCAATGTAAGCTATTGAATCCAAAACGGTGACGTCCAGCCGATTAGGCTGACGCTATAAGGCCAGAGTCCTCAAAACAGGAGACGAGACATCTTGGTGTCCCTTTCTAACTGCCCCATGTTTCCCTTTCGAGGGGCGCCCCACCCCTGAACGGCAAGAAAACCGCCAACTTCACGGCGCCGAAATCAACTCAGCTCGGTTTCTGGCGCCTCCGCACCAGTTCGACTCCGTTCTCCTCCACCAATTAACTTATTTACAATAATCCACTTATGGGTAGAAACATCCCGGATAGTTTGAGGTAATCGTTCGGGCTAGCTGGAGTAACGAGAATTGAAGTTCGCGGCATGCCGGAGCTTTGGGCTGTACCTCAAAAGGCGGAATCCAAACTCAGTCCATCGAGGCCATCTTTTATGCCCCTATCTCGGGTTTCGAGAAAACGCGACCGGGAGCAGAATCTGTTAGGGTGCCCAGCTCTTGCCATGACCGGCGACCGATCGATGAAGCGCCCTGAAGCTTGAGAACATTTGTCGTGGAACCTTCACATCTCGAACCTCTGCGCCGCGATGAGGAGTTTGTCCTGTATCGGGGTCGGCACTCGGTCCAGCCTGGTTCACCGCCAGTTCTCCTGCTTGCCCCTACCTCCACCCGGCCGCCGCTAGAAACCCTGAGAAAGATAGAACACGAGTACTCGTTGAGGGATGAACTGGAGTCGGCCTGGGCGGTTCGGCCAGTGGCCCTCTCCGAGCAAAGCGGGCGAACAACGCTGGTCCTCGAAGACCCGGGCGGCGAAACTCTCGATCAATCCCTTCCAGGGCCGCTGGAGATGCCGCGGTTCTTGCACGTTGCCGTTGGTATTGCAACGGCACTGAGCGGGGTACACAAGAGGGGGCTGATTCACAAGGACGTCAAGCCGGCCAATATTCTGGTTAATTCCGCTACGGGTGAGATCCGGCTGATGGGCTTTGGGATTGCTTCGCGCCTTCCACGTGAGCGCCAGACGCCCGAACCTCCCGAGTTCATCGCCGGAACACTCCCCTACATGGCCCCGGAACAAACCGGGCGGATGAATCGCTCGATCGATTCGCGGAGCGACCTCTATGCTCTCGGCGTAACACTTTACGAGATGCTGACCGGGAGTCTCCCCTTTTCCGCTACCGATCCGATGGAGTTGGTGCACTGCCATATCGCGCGACAGCCGCTGCCGCCAGGTGAGCGGTTGAAGGGTATTCCGAGCACGGTTTCGGGCAATCGTCATGAAGTTGCTCGCCAAGACGGCTGAGGAGCGCTACCAGACAGCGACGGGTGTTGCGAGCGATCTTCGGCGCTGTCTTGATGAATGGGAAACGAAGGGCTGGATTGATGAATTTCCGCTTGGCGAACAGGACATACCAGACCGGCTGCTGATTCCCGAAAAATTGTACGGGCGAGAATCCGAAATCAACGCCTTGCTCGCTAACTTCGACCGCGTTGTCGCCGACGGCAGGCCGGAACTCGTTCTTGTTTCCGGCTACTCGGGTGTCGGCAAGTCCTCCGTCGTCAATGAACTCCATAAGCAACTTGTTCCCCCTCGCGGTCTGTTTGCATCAGGTAAATTCGATCAGTACAAGCCCGACGTCCCCTATGCCACATTGGCCCAGGCGTTTCTGGGCCTCCTCCGTCCTGTTCTGACCATGAGCGAGGCAGAGCTCAGCAAATGGCGCGGCACGCTTTGCGAGGCATTAGATCCGAACGGACAACTGATCGTGGATCTGATTCCCGAATTGGAGCTCATCATCGGAAAACAGCAGCCCGTCCCTGAAGTCCTGCCACACGACGCGCAAGCGCGTTTTCATCTCGTCTTCCGCCGCTTCATCAGCGTCTTCGCACGGCCTGAGC
This sequence comes from Bryobacterales bacterium, assembly GCA_963813145.1. GTDB lineage: Bacteria > Acidobacteriota > Terriglobia > Bryobacterales > Bryobacteraceae > Palsa-187. The sequence continues at coordinate 869,869 of CAWEXX010000003.1, read as the reverse complement.
ATCCGCTGGCTCTGTTTCTCGACGATTTGCAATGGCTCGACGTGGCGACGCTGGATTTGCTCGAAGATCTGTTGACACAGACGGATGTGCAGCATCTACTGCTGATCGGCGCCTACCGGGACAACGAAGTCAACCCTCCCACCCCCTGGTGCGCAAGTTGGAAGCGATTCGCCTCGCGGGAGGGACGGTTCATGAGATTAGCCTCTCCCCGTTGACTCCTAAAGACCTGACACAGCTGGTTTCGCATTCCCTACACTGCGGTCGGAGCAAGCTGCACCGTTGACGCAGCTAATCCACGAGAAGACGGCTGGGAATCCATTTTTTGCGATTGAGTTTATTTTGGCCCTAGCGGACGAAGGATTGCTCGCGTTCCATCACGACGAAGGACGATGGTCCTGGAACCTGGACTATATCCGTGCCAAGGGTTACACCGACAATGTGGTGGACCTCGTGGTGGGGAAGTTACACCGTCTGCCCATCGAGACTCTGGGTGCCCTAAAGCAGCTTGCCTGTCTTGGCAACACCGCCGATTTGACCCTGCTCCGCATAGTTTCCGAAGCTCGAGTGAACGGATCCACGCCCGACTTTGGGAAGGCACCCGCACGGGGCTTGATCTTCCACTCAGAGTGGTTCCTACAAATTCGTGCACGATCGTGTCCAGGAAGCGGCGTATTCGTTGATCCCGGAAGCATTGCGCGCTGAGGCTCACCTCCGAATCGGAAGACTGCTCGCGGCGGACACTTCTCCGGAGACCGAGAGGAGAGCAATTTTCGAAATCGTCAATCAACTCAATCGTGCCTCTCAGCTGATTACGGCCGAGAAGGAACGTGAGCGCGCTCGCGGAGTTGAATCTGATGGCGGCCCGGCGCGCCAAGGTGCTCGGGGCATATGGTTCAGCGCTCAATTACCTGACCGCCGGGCCGCACGATGTTGAGTGAACAGGCTTGGAACACCCATACGACCTCGTATTCCAGATCGAATGTCTCAGAGCTGAGTGCGAATTGCTGACTGCAAACATGCCGCGGCAGAGAATCGGCTATCGATGCTGGCAGAAAGAGCCAGGACCCACACGACATCGCTACTATCACGCGTTTGCGTCTCACGCTTTACACTGCTTTAGATCAGAGCGGCCGCGGTTTGGAAGTGTGCCTTGAGTATCTTCGCCGCGACGGCATTGAGTGGTCGCTTCATCCAACCAGCGAAGAAGTACGACAAGAATACGATCGAGCCTGGGCTCAGCTTGCAAACCGGCAAGTGGAGGATCTTGTGGACTTGCCCTGGATTAACGACTCGGACGTGTTCGACACAGTGGAGGTTCTGACGGAGGCTGTGACCCCGGCAGTGTTCCTCGACGAAAACTTGGCCGCGCTTGTCATTTGCCACATGGTGAACCTAAGCATCGAGCATGGCAACAGCGACGGATCAGGCTTCGCGTATGTATGGTTCGGTATTGTCGCGGCTACGCGTTTCGGAAACTATCGGGACGGATTTCGATTCGGCCGGGCTGGCTATGAACTAACCGAGAGACGTGGACTAAAGCGCTATCAGGCGCGCACATACATGTCATTTGGCAATCTGGTCATGCCTTATGTGAAGCACGCGCGTGAGGGACGGGACTTAGTGCGGCGCGCTTTTGATGCTGCCTACCGGATAGGTGACCTTACCTTTGCCGCGTACAGCTGCGAACAGTTGGTCACGAACTCTTTGGTTGTGGGAGATCGCTTAGCCGAAGTGCAGATCGAAGCCGAAAATGGCCTCGCTTTTGCTAAGAGCGCGCGATTCGGCCTGGTCATCGATCTCATGGGCGCACAGCTTCAGCTGGTCCGGACACTTCGGGGGTTAACTGGTGAATTCGGTTTCTTTAATGACGGAGGGTTCGATGAGCTTCGTTTCGAACAGCATTTAGCAAGTAACCCGGGCTTGGCGGATGCTGAGTTCGGATATTTTGCGCTCAAGGCGGAAGCCCGCTTTTTCGCCGGTGACTATGTGGGTGCCGTGGATGCCACATCTAAGGCGCAACTGCTCCTTTGGGCGGCGCCGGCGCTACTTGAACCGACAGGGTTTCGGTTCTATGGCGCGCTCTCGCACGGTGCAATCTGGGACTCCGTATCTCCCCACGAGAAGCTGAAGCACTTCACGGCCTTGACAAATCTTTACAGCGAGCTCCAGAAATTAGCGGACCAGTGTCCGGAGAACTTCGATGATCGTGCTTCATTGGTGGGCGCGGAAATCGCACGAATCGAAGGCCGCAATTTCGACGCCATGCGCCAGTACGAACGGGCAATTCACTCAGCGCAGGCCAGCGGCTTTGTTCATAATGAGGCGCTCGCGAACGAGATCGCCGCACGCTTCTATGCGGCACGTGGTTTCGACAGGATCGCAGATTCCTATCTGCGCGAAGCCCGGTACTGCTACCTGCGTTGGGGAGCCGACGGTAAGGTGAGCCAACTCGACGATTTGTATCCTCACCTCAAAGAAGAAAGGTCAACTTCCGGCCCAGCGAGCACGATCACGGCCCCGGTCGAACTCCTGGATCTGGCTACTGTTATCAAGATCTCGCAGGCAGTCTCTGGTGAGATGGTTCTGGAAAAGCTGATCGATAGGCTGATGCGCGCGGCCATCGAGCTCGCCGGTGCCGAGCGAGGTCTCCTGATTGTTCCGCGAAGTGATGAGTTGCAGATCGAGGCCGAGGCCACGACCAGCGGAGATGATGTAATCGTGCATCTTCGAGACGCCTCCTTCACGGCAGCCGGGCTGCCGGAGTCGATCGTCCGTTACGTCATTCGCACACAGGAGAACGTAATCCTCGGTGATGCGTCATCCGGGGTCCCCGTTTTCCGCTCGATCCCTACATTGTTCAGCATCGTGCCCGTTCGATTCTCTGTTTGCCGTTGATTAACCACGCCAAGCTCACCGGTGTTCTATACCTTGAAAACAACCTGACACCGCACGTCTTCACTTCCGACCGCATTACGGTGCTAAAGGTCCTCGCGTCGCAAGCGGCGATCTCCCTAGAGAATACGCGACTGTATCGCGATCTCGAAAACCGTGAAGCGAAGATCCGGCGGCTGGTCGACGCCAACATCATGGCGATCGTGATCTGGAATCTCGAAGGTGCGATCATTGCGTCCAACGAAGCGTTTCTTCGCATGGCGCAGTACAGCCGTGAAGATGTTGCTTCGGGCCGCGTAAGCTGGAGGGACATGACTCCAGCGGAATGGCATGAGAGCGATGAGCGCGCCTTGGCAAAGCTGAGGCAGACCGGGACTGTAGAGCCCTATGAAAAGGAGTTGTTCCGGACAGACGGCAGCCGCGTGCCTGTGCTCGTCGCCGGCGCGCTGTTCGAAGAAGGTGGTAACGAGGGCGTTGCGTTCGTGCTCGATTTGAGCGAACAAAAGCGTGCCGCGATGAAGCCCTACGGCGCAGTGAATCCTACCTGACTGAGGCGCAGAGACTGAGCCACTCGGGAGCTTCGGCCTTCAGGCCTCAACCCTACAGCAGCTATTGGAGCTCGGAAATACTATCGAATTTATGGATTTGACCGACCAGGGACGCCGCAGGGACACGCTGCCCTCGAACGAATTCACCCGGACGATCGCGCCCGCGTTCACAACACTCGATCAAGCACTCATCACAAAAGAGGACTTCGAGGATGACTTTCGGATTGTACTACCAGATGGAACTCAGCAAACACCTTCACATGGTGGCTCATCCGATAGTCGATGAATCGGATCAGGTTGTGGAGTTCGTCGGAGCAGTATGGATGTCACAGAGCAGTGTCAAACTAGAGCTGGCTCTGGAAAAGGCCTTCGAAGAGATCCAGGTCCTAAAAGACCAGCTCTACAAAGAAAATCTGGCACTGCGGGACGAGGTGGACCGGGCCTCGATGTTCGAGGAAATCGTTGGTGCTTCGAAGCCGCTCAAGATCGTTCTTTCCCGCATCGCCAAGGTCGCCTCCACCGACTCCACCGTTATCATCACCGGAGAAACTGGCACGGGCAAGGAACTCATCGCGCGCGCTGTTCACAAACGATCCCAGAGGTCTGGGCGCGCCTTCGTCAGTGTGAACTGTGCAGCGCTTGCACCAACGCTGATTTCCTCAGAGTTATTCGGTCATGAAAAAGGGGCCTTCACGGGAGCCACGCAAAGACGGCTGGGCCGTTTTGAACTTGCCGACGGCGGGACGATTTTCCTGGATGAAGTGGGCGAACTCTTGCCCGACACACAAGTGGCGCTATTAAGGGTGCTACAGGAACGGGAATTTGAGCGAGTCGGCGGTGGGCAACCGATTCACGTCGACGTCCGGGTCATCGCTGCCACCAATCGTGATTTGAAAGCAGCCATTGCGAGTGGAGCCTTTCGCCAGGATCTGTTTTATCGGCTGAATGTGTTTCCCATCGCGCTGCCACCTCTGCGAGAGCGGAAGGACGACATCCTGATGCTGGTCGAATATTTCGTACAAAGGTACGCCAGCCGAGCGGGCAAGAACATCCGTACGATCGACAAGAAGACCTCTGGACCTGTTCCAGTCCTATGAATGGCCGGGCAACATACGCGAGTTGCAGAACGTCGTTGAAAGGTCCGTGATTCTGACTTCGGGTGACGTTCTTTCCGTTGACGAATTGTGGCTTTCCCAAGAGATTTCTCGGCCGGCGCCCCGGGTTGAAGCATCGGCGTCGTTCAAGCGTGAGGGTGAGGCCTGGAACGAAAAGGAGCTTGTCGAAGCAGCTCTGGCTGAAAGCAGAGGTCGCATTTCTGGAGCTTCGGGGGCGGCAACCAAGCTTGGAATTCCACCATCAACTCTTGACCGCAAGATTAAAGCCTTAAAAATCAACAGAAACCAGTTTAAGTTCCGCTGACGCCAACCCAGAGTCACCAGACTCACCAAAATCACCGAATTCCCCAAATCCACCGCGTTTTCACCACTTCACAATTGGTCGTATAGACTGTTCTCTTTGTTTTCAGTGGATTGCCAGTGGCGAAAGACTTGCCTTTCAGTGTCAACGGCAGAGATGACACGCGATCGGCACAGAACGTGGGACGCGACGTTTTCGGCGAGGTCGGGCCAGGTAAGACGCATTGGCTACCTCTCTAGCCTTCGTGACAACGCTGAGGAATAAGAAAGGTCAAAGCGAAATCTACAATGAGCTGTAGAATCGACCGAGTCGTTGACGGCAATCTTATCGTGTTGTCCGTAAGTGGGACGATTACAGGGCAACATGTGGACACACTCCGAAGTGTCCTGCAACAAGAATCCGGCGCAGTAGCTATCGATCTCAAGAACGTCTCTCTCGTCGACGGAGATGGCGTGCAACTCCTTGCGCTGAGCGAGGACAGGGGAATGGAGCTCAGGAATTGTCCAGCCTATGTCCGTGAATGGGTTACCAGAGAGCGGACGGAGAGTGAAGTCGAACCCTGTCTGAGCAAGCGACAGAAGGAAATGATGACGCTAAGGACTTCTGACGCGATCGAGCCGCCCTTTGCCGTCATTGGGGCTGAAATGGTTGAAGGGAGAAGAGCGATGGCACTTTCTGAACTCATTGGATCCAGCCACAGCTTCACGGCTGTTCTTGAACACGTGACGACAGTAGCACCAACGAATTGCACCGTGCTGATCCGAGGCGAAACGGGCACGGGTAAGGAAGTGATTGCACGGGCAATTCACGATGCCAGCCCGCGCCGGCAGCAGAGGTTCGTAGCAATTAACTGCGCGGCGATTCCTGCCGCGCTGCTGGAGAGCGAGCTGTTCGGACATGAGCGAGGGGCTTTCACCGGAGCGGTTACCCAGAGAACAGGGCGCTTCCAGGCTGCCGATCGGGGCACGCTATTCCTCGACGAAATTGGTGAATTGCCGATTGAACTTCAGCCCAAACTCCTGCGCGCGCTTCAAGAGCGGGAGTTCGAGCGAGTCGGGAGTTCGCAAACCACTCGAGTCGATGTCCGGATCGTGGCTGCGACCAACCAGGATCTCTGGCGCATGGTCAAACAACACCAATTTCGGGCTGATCTATACTATCGATTGAACGTATTTCCCATCACCGTTCCGCCACTGCGGGAACGCGGGCAAGATATTCGCTTGCTTGTGGCTCACTTCCTTCGGCTATTCGCTGAACGCCAGGGCAAGTCAATCGAACGCATCCCTGCGGATGTGATGGCGGCGGTTGAGCGGTATAGCTGGCCGGGTAATATCAGGGAACTGCAGAACTTCATAGAACGCTCGGTGATCTTAACGAGGGGTACAGAGCTCCAAGTGCCTGTGGCAGAGCTCGAGAATAAAGGGAAGCTGATCGCTGGCGGGCGTACGCTTGCCGATGCAAATAGAGTGCACATCATGGCGACGCTTCGTAAGACCAACTGGGTCGTTGGCGGCCGGAATGGCGCTGCGACGAGGCTAGGAGTGAACAGGACAACGCTTATTGCAAAAATGAGGAAACTTGGAATCTTCCGAGACACGGCCGAACAGCGCATCGGGGATTTGGATTCGAATGGACAGACGCCGGTGAGTTGGTCGTGCGACTCGACGTTTTAGAGTCCGGGCAACTGCGAGAAACCGCGAATTCTGGAGCCGCATGTCGCGAGACAACGCTGAACGTGTTCCAGCAAATGCCAGGACAATTTCGAGGCGCTTCGCATTCTCGAAAACCTACACTCGCTGATTTGACGAAGGGGTGTCTTCAGTTCAATGCGTGTCGCTTTAGCTTTCATCCTGTCGTCTCTCGTTGGCTCAATGCCGGCAGCACATGCGCAGGCACAAACCGCCGGCGAAATTACCGGACAAGTTTTAGATCCATCCAAGGCCGCCATTTCCAATGCTGCCGTTACGGCTACGAACAGCGCGACCGGCGCCGTTCGCAAGGCGCAAACCGATAGCCAAGGACACTACGCATTAACGAACCTTCCCGTAGGGACGTACAGCATCACTGTGGAACACGAAGGCTTCCAGCAGTTAAAGCAAACCGGCGTCATGTTGAACGTGGCGACGACCGTCACGTTGAACTTAACGCTTACGATAGGATCCGTGAAGCAGGAGGTGGTCGTCACGTCCGAGGCGCCCATCATTGACAAAGCTGACGCCAGCACCGGCACGGTCCTCGACAATCAGGAAGTCGGTGAGCTGCCGATCAACGGACGCGACTACGCCCGTTTCAGCTTGCTTACGCCTGGAGCCATTTTCCGTAGCAACTTCATCGCGGACCTCACCTTCAATGGCCTACACTCCGTTCACAACCAGTTCTCGATCGACGGCATTGACGCCTCGCGCGTCGACCAGCCGTACATGGCGAACGGCTTCGAGCGCGGCGCGCGATTGCTTACCGGCAGCCTGGATACGGTCGAGCAATTCAACGTGCAGACCAGCGACTACGGCGCGGAATACGGACGCGCGGCAGGGTCCTACATCAATATCGCTACCAAATCCGGAACCAACGATTTCCACGGCACGGCGTACGACTACTTCCGTAACAACATTCTCGATGCGAGGAACTTCTTCGCAACCACCGGCCCGGCGCCGGAATTCCGCTTTAACGATTTTGGCGGGAATATTGGCGGCCCAATCCGCAAGGAAAAGACCTTCTTCTTCCTAAACTACGAAGGATCGCGCCAACGCATCGGCATCACCGGCTCGGGCACGGTTCCGAGCGCGCTCGAGCGCAGCGAAGTCGAGGCCACTTCTCCGCAACTCACGCCGATTCTGAATATGTTTCCCATCGGCACCTCTGCTGGTCCCGATCAGTTCACCGACAACTACACGACCACGCAGGTGTTGGATGTTCGTGAAGACACCGCCTCCATCCGCCTCGATCAGGTGTTCAGCACTCACGATTCCGCATTCGTGCGCGTCAATGTGAACGACTCCGACGTCCATGGGCCGCTCTTTGGTGTTAGTCCGTCTTCCTTGGGCGTGGACGACCACCAGATCGTTCCCGTGCGCACAACGAATGTTGCCATTCACGAGGAGCACGTCTTCAGCGGGAGCATGGTGAATGACTTCCTCGCCGGCATGCAGCGCTGGGGCAGCCAGATCGATCAGGCGGAACCGTTGCCACTGACCACTGTGGTCGGGTACAGCGTCATCCCCGGAACGCGGGGCAAATCCCTCGCGAACAACACGAGCTTCCAGTTCGGCGATACGATGAGCAAAGTGAAAGGCCGCCATGTCCTGACTTGGGGCGGGACCGTCTACCGCATCTGGGTCAACGCCAACAGCACTGCCAGGTCAACGATGCAGTTCAACTCACCGCAAGATTTGGTCAACGACCAGCTTTCGACCGTCACCGTCGTGAACACCACTCCCGGCAACGGCGTGCGCGCGACGCAAATCGGTCTTTTCGTCAACGACAAGTTCCAGGTGCTGCCGACTCTGTCCGTAGATCTCGGTCTCCGCTACGACATTGAAACCGTTCCTCACGACTCGCGCTACGCCACTCGGCCCTATGACGCGCGCACCGGCACACTCGGGCCTCCAGGCGATCCGTACTTCGCGATCAACAATAAAGACTTCGGTCCGCGTGTGGGTATCGCCTGGTCCCCGTTGCAACGCCTAGTGATTCGGAGCGGCTATGGAATTTACTTTCAGGATTATCCCGTGGGCTACGGCTCGTACTATGTTCCCGGAAACACCGTGGCGGGTAACATCACGCTCTTACAGCAGCAGAGTCCGAACCTATCCTATCCCTATGATCCATTTCTCTCGCGGTCAGCCACGCCTCCGCCACCGAACGTAAACGGCTTCCCGCGGCATAACCCGGACGCCTACTCCAATCAGTGGAACCTGAGTGTCGCAGATCAGTTCTCGCAGAAAATGTCATTCCAGGTCGCCTACGTCGGCAACCATGGCGTGAATCTGCAGCGCGAGGAAGGTATCAACTACTTCGATCCAACGATTGGCGCTCGTCCGATTCCGAATTTCGGCAACATTACGCTCCAGACTGATTCGGCCTTCAGCTCTTATAACGCTCTGCAGTTCTCCTTCATTCGCCGTGTGGACAAGGCTGGTTTGAGCTTCCAGGCAAACTACACATTCAGCCACGCGATTGACAATGTGGAAGACCCGGGGGTTTCCACCTCCGACCCCCAGAACCTCAACAACATAAGAGCCGAGAAAGGCAACAGTTCCGGCGACGTCCGCCAGAATTTTACCTTCAACCTCCTGTATGACGTGCCGCTCGGTGAGGGCCATCGGTTCCTGAACTCGGGCTTCGGCGGTAGGCTGTTCTCGGGCTGGAGGGTATCGACGCTTGCAATCTTGCGAACAGGTGTCGCCGATACCGTCTACATCGGGACGAACACCTTCGGAAACGGCGATTTCATCGACCAGCGGCCGGATTGCGTCGCAGGCGTTGATCCTTATACACATCCACAGACCATTACCGACTGGCTCAACCCGGCGGCGTTCTCTATGCCGGCCGCGGGGACGTTTGGCAATTGCGGCCGCAATACCATCTACGGGCCGAATTTTCGAAATGTAGACTTCTCCGCGCTGAAGGAGACAAAATTCGGCGGATCGCGTAACATCGAATTCCGCGCCGAATTCTTCAATATCTTCAACCATCCGGCGTTCGCTCAGCCGGACACCACGTTCGGCACCCCGGGCTTCGGACAAATCCTCAACACTCTCGGAAGGACTTTGGGTGCCGGCACTTCACGCCAGATTCAGTTTGCACTGAGGTTCAGCTTCTGATTCAGAATTATGCCAACGAACGACAAAGCACCGGTCAAAATCGCGGCCTTCGTCGTCGGCGTGTTAAGCGTGCTACTTTTTTGCCCTTCCGCACTTGCGTTAGACCCTTCGCTTGATTTGAGCCAATACGCTCACACGGCGTGGTTGTTTCGCGAGGGTTTTGCGCAGGGCTACATCAGGTCAATCGCGCAGACGCCAGACGGCTACATCTGGCTGGGCACCGGCTTTGGGTTGTTCCGGTTCGACGGCGTCCGCGTTGAGCATTGGCAGCCTCCGTTGAATCGCGAACACCTTCCTAGTGATTTTGTAGTGCGCCTCCATGTCGCCCGCGACGGCACCCTTTGGATCGGCACAATGAAAGGCTTGGCGAGCTGGAGAGATGGAAAACTGACCCAGTACCCGGACCTTGCTGGCGTGGTTACTGCTTCAATTCTTGAGGATCGCAACGGAGCAGTTTGGGTCGGGGGCAGCTACTCAGTGGCGTCGTCCGGAAAGCTCTGCGCAATCGATGGAACAAATGTTGACTGCTATGGGTCGGACGGCGCTCTGGGTAACGGCGTAACTGGCCTGTATGAAGATAGCCGTGACGTGCTTTGGGTAGTGGGGCGTAACGGAGTTTGGCGATGGAGGCCCGGCCCTCCCACGTTCTATCACATGCCATTCGGAACGGCCGCCGTACAGAACCTGGGTGACGCCGGCGATGGAACTCTTTTGGTTCCTTTGCCGGGAAAGCTTGCTCGATTCCGGGGCGGGAAACTGGAAACGCAGCATCCGTACCCCGCTCCTGCCCGCAACGTCGATGGCGTGGTACTTCTCCGGGACCGCGATGGCGGCGTCTGGATCGGAACCTCGGGAGCCGGTGTTGTGCATCTGCACCAGGGACGCGCCGACGTACTTTCGGAGGCTGATGGCCTCTCCGGCAATCTCGTTACCTCGCTCTTCGAAGATCGCGAAGGTGATGTTTGGGTTGCTACTTTGGGCGGGCTCGATCGTTTTCGCAACTACGCTGTAGCGACGTACGCCCAGCACGAAGGCTTGGGCACCGCCCCAGGGTGGGGCTCAGTGGCGGCAGGCAGAGATGGAACCATATGGATGGGCACCAGAGACGGTTTGAGGATGTGGAGTCATGGAGAAGTGACGATCTTCGGAAGAGCCGACGATCACAAATCACCATCAACGACCGTATGGTTGCGCGTGCGCTACGTGGCCGATCGTGGGTTGCCAGATCATGTACCTGTGTTTGTTTTTGGGGATCACTCTGGCCGAATCTTGGTATCGACGCCCTACGCGTTCGGCTACATGGAGAATGGCCAGTTTGTGCGTATAAGAGGCATTCCGGGGGGACTTGTTTCTTCCGTTGCCCAGGACAGGCAAGGGAATCTCTGGATCGCGAACCAAGACCGAGGTCTGCTGCGGCTATCAAAGGACGGAACTGTTCAGCAAATTTCGTGGGCCAGCATCGGCCACAAAGACGGTGCGCAATCTTTAGCAGCTGATCGGTCGACTGGCGGGCTGTGGCTTGGATTTGATGGGGGTGGAGTCGTATATTTCAGCGACGGTCGGATCAAAGAGACCTTCGGAGCCTCGGAGGGTCTCGGCAGTGGCAGAGTCAGTGCGCTGTATATCGGCGAGACCGATGATACCGTTTGGGCGGCAACTGAGGGTGGCTTAAGCCGAATAAAGAATGCCCGGGTTCTAACCCTGACCAGCAAGAATGGGCTGCCGTGCGACGCGACTCGTTGGATCACGCAAGACGAGGACCACTCCTTTTGGCTCCACATGAGCTGCGGTCTGGTTCGCATAGGGAGCACCGAGTTGGATGCGTGGGGCATTGACGCTCAGCGGAAGGTCAAAACGACAGTTTTTGACAGCTCCGACGGAGTGCCGAACGAACCCATAGCCTTTCGGGCAGGCTCTTCAGTTACCAAATCCTCCGACGGGAAAATGTGGTTCCAGGGATTGGGGGGCGCAAGCGTAATTGATCCCCAGCATCTCCCAAGTAACGAGAGTACGCCACCAGTACAGATCGAGCGAATCACCGCGAATGGCAAAACCTACGATGCGCCGAACGGATTACGCCTCCCGCCCCGAATCCGCGATCTTAAGATTGATTACACTGCACTCAGTTTTGTCGCGCCGGAAAAAGTTCAATTCCGCTACCAGCTCGGAGGGCAGGATCACAGTTGGCGGGAGGTCACCAACGACCGCGAGGCGCAATATTCAAACCTGCCGCCGGGAGATTACGTTTTTCGCGTGACCGCAGCCGGCAACAGCGGCGTGTGGAATGAGGCCGGCGCAACTCTGGCGTTCAGCGTCGCCCCAGCCTGGTTTCAAACTGATTGGTTTTACGCTTCGTGTGTTTTGGCGGGTCTCGTGATAGCGTGGACGATCTACGGGATCCGGATGCGCCAAGTTGCCCGCAGCCTAAGTGCACGTTTCGATGAGCGACTGTCGGAGCGTACGCGCATCGCCCGTGACTTACATGATACGCTGCTGCAGAGCTTTCAAGCTTCCCTGATCCAAATGCAAAGGGCTCGCAATCATTTATCCCGGAGCCCAGAAGAGGCGGTCCGAACTCTTGATAACGCGATCGGCAGCACCGAACATGCCATCGTTGAGGGCCGGGATGCGATTCAGGATCTCCGACTGACGGTCGTTCCTCAGAGCCATTTGGAGCATCTGCTCACCGTTGCCGGGCAGGAACTAGTAAAGGCGCAGGACTCTAATGGAACTCCGCCAACGTTCCGTGTAACGGTGGAGGGACCGCACCGCAGTCTGTCGCCCATCCTCCAAGACGAGGTCTACCGGATCGGGTGCGAGGTGCTTCGAAATGCCTTCCGGCACTCGCAAGCGAGCCGCATTGAAGCCGAAGTCCGGTATGATAAGCGGAAGCTTCGCTTGAGGATTCGCGACGATGGAAAAGGCATCGATCAGAAGATTATGGCGGAAGGTGCGAGCGCCGGGCACTGGGGCTTGCCGGGAGCCCGGGAGCGCGCGACGCGAATCGGCGCGCGATTGGATTTCTGGAGTGAAGCTGGGGCGGGTACGGAGGTTGAGTTGACGGTACCAGCCTCAATGGCGTACGCGAAACTTCAGGCTCGGCGGCGATTCGGGTTTTTCCGAAAGAAGGACGTTCTGTGAGCGATTGCGGGCTGATTCGAATCCTTGCCGCGGACGATCACGCGCTACTGCGGAACGGCATTGCCGGGCTGGTGAACGATGAACCGGACATGAAGATGGTCGCGGAGGCCGGGACGGGAGTCGAGGCAATCAAGCAATTCAAGCAGTATCGCCCGGATGTTACGTTGATGGACCTGCAAATGGCAGACATGAGTGGCATTGAGGCCACTATTGAAATTCGGAGTGAGTTTCCGCAGGCTCGAATCATCGTTCTGACCACCTATACGGGAGATGTCCAGGTGACCCGGGCTCTGAAAGCCGGAGTGCGGGGCTACCTGTTAAAGGCTCGGGTCAATCGTGACCTGGTGGATGTCATCCGGGCGGTTCACTCGGGACAGAAGCGAATTCCACCGGAGATAGCGGCGGAACTGGCCGAGCATGCCGGGGAGGGAGATCTGAGCGCCCGGGAACTTGAGGTTCTAGGCCTCATTGCGCGAGGAAACGCCAATAAAGAAATCGCCGCCCGACTGGCCATAACCGAAGAGACCGTGAAAAGCCACATTAGGAGAATCCTGGACAAGCTCAGCGCGAACGACCGGACGCATGCGGTCACGATCGCTCTGGGGCGCGGGATTATCGGCTTCTACAATCCCTCAAAAGGCTAACCAGGCGATCCCTCGGTTGAACGTTTCGTTTCTGTTGCATTTCTCTTAGGCTGGTTAGGAGAATACTGTGCAACGACTGTTTTCGACCTTTGCCGACGGCTGGCCAGGCGGAGGGCTTTTCACACAACGGCTACTCATAGGAATTACGCTGGTTTATTCTTGCGTCGGCTGTCTGAGCGCAAAGCCGGTTTGCGGGACTCTAGTGCTCCAAATTATAGGAGCCCTCGCTGGAGTTTTCCTTCTGGCAGGCTTATGGACCCCAGCGGCCGGAGCTTTAGTAGCGATAGTAGAGGCGTGGATTGCGTTTTCGATCCCGAACAGCACTGCTTTTCCGGCTGTCCTCGGGGTCCTCGGCGCAACCTTGGCAATGATAGGCCCTGGCGCCTGGTCATTGGATGCCTGGCTTTTCGGCAGAAAGCATATCGACCCTCCGGAACTTTAGAGTGTGCCTCAAAAGGCGCAATTCAAGCTCCGTCCATCCAGTCCGCCCTTTATACCCCTATTTCGGGTTTCGAGAAACCACCACCGAGAGCACAATGAGCTTGAAAGGGAGGGACAAAATGGAAAGAAGAGCCCTAATTGGATCGAGCCCATCGTTCCGCGCATTACTTGAAGACGTGGAAGTTGTGGCGCCTGCAGACTGCGCCGTCCTCATCCAAGGCGAGACTGGCACCGGCAAGGAAGTGATCGCGCAAGCCATCCATGAAGCCAGTCCGCGTAGGCAAAACCCTTTTGTGGCAGTTAACTGCGCAGCAATTCCAGCCGCGTTGCTTGAAAGTGAGCTCTTCGGCCATGAGCGGGGCGCCTTTACTGGAGCAGTGGCGCAGCGACTCGGACGCTTCCAAGCGGCCGATCGTGGCACACTCTTTCTGGATGAGATTGGGGAACTACCGATTGAACTTCAGCCCAAGTTATTGCGCGTCCTTCAAGAACGCGAAGTCGAACGGCTGGGGTCTTCGCATGCGACTCGAGTCGATGTACGGATAGTGGCAGCCACAAACCAGAATCTCGAGCAGATGGTAAGTGAGCGGCGGTTCCGAATGGATCTATACTACAGGCTCAAAGTATTTCCTATTACTCTTCCGCCGCTGCGCGAACGAATCGGCGATATCCCGTTGCTTGTAGATCACTTCCTTCGAAGCTATGCTCGTCGCCAAGGCAAATCCATCGAATTCGTCTCGGATGAAGTCATGACCGCAATTGAAGCCTACAGCTGGCCGGGTAACATCCGGGAACTGCAGAACTTCATTGAACGTTCAGTCATCCTCACGAAAGGTCCAGCACTGCAGGCCCCTATCAAGGTACTCGCGAGGAATGATTTGTTTACCCACGAGGTGTGCACGCTGGCGGATGCAGATAGAGTACACATTGTTGGTGCTCTCCGTGAGACACACTGGGTCGTCGGAGGAAAGAGTGGTGCGGCTTCCAGACTCGGACTGAACCGGACAACTCTCCTCGCAAAAATGCAGAAACTCGGGATCTCGCGGGAAACGGTAGAGCAAGGTGCTCGCCTATCGAATCCACACGCGAGCGCGCCGCTCAAGGCTCTGTCGGTGTCTGCGTGAGGCCGCACGACCTTGGCGCATTGATTCCGAACCCGATGAGCTGAATCTTGCAGAGACGAGGTGTGGGTTCGAAACTGCGGCTCCGCACCCGCAGAACTCACCTGCGCAATCGGGTGTCCGATAGATGACGCCCTGTTACAATGTCGCCCACGATACCGCAGGCCTATCATAAACCGCTTTTTCCTCTGGCCGCTTTCGTGCTTATGGAAGGCGGTACACAACCCTTTCACGAGCGACGTATGAATCTCGTCAACAGCACTCTGATGAAACACGGTATTCGCAGGGACGATATCGTTTACTATTTTGTGCGCGCGTCGATAGTGTCTCCGGGATTACGCTGAGGTCATCGTCGATCTCCCGTTGGCCCAAAGCGCTCCGTTCTGATTCTTTGAGCGCTATGGCCAGACGCAATGAGAAGCTCGGAAACATATTCCACGAATGATGTGGGACCGCAAACGTAGCATGTCGGAGAAAGCGTTGAGGGCCAGGTCGCGTTTGCGATGAGATCGGCGTTGATTCGTCCGGGCGCGCAGCGGCCAATCCTTAGGTGCAGCTCGTGTATAGGCTTGGGTGATGCGCACAATACCGCGATCCGCCAAAGCGCGCAGTTCCTCTCGGTAAAACACCGACGTAGGCTCACGCACTGAGTACAACAGTCGAATTGGCGCGCTGCTGCCGCTCGACTCACGTGAGCGAATCATCGCCATTAGAGGGACGATGCCAGAACCGCCGGCGATGAGCTGAATCGGTTCTATCTGCTCAGGGCGCCAGACAAACCAGCCGCCTATCGGACCGCGCAATTCAAGTCGATCGCCAATGCTGAGTTCTTGCGCCAGATATGGCGAGACCTCGCCATTGGGAAGGCGTTCGACCGTGATCTCTACCCGATGTTCGGAGTTCGGCGCGGACGCGATCGAATAGGATCTCGCGGCCGAGTATCCATCCGGAGCTGTCAGACGGATATCGACATGTTGGCCCGCAATATGACCTGGCCAATCCGGGACTTCGAGCGTTAGCGTCCGCGCTGAGGCCGTTTCGTCATAAAGAGCGACCGCCTTTCCAACGCGCCACATCACGCTCCCGAGTATCGTTGTTCTCGCCATGGATCCCCGTGAATGTGATAGCCGTTGGCTTCCCAAAAGCCTGGCTCATCCTGGGGCATCAGAGTCATCCCTCGAACCCACTTGGCGCTCTTCCAGAAGTAAAGGTGGGGAACGAGCAGGCGCGCAGGACCGCCGTGCTCGGGTGCAAGGTCATGGCCGTCAAACCTGAAGACGACCCATGCCTGATTGTTCTTGAGATCCTCCAGCGGGAGGTTCGTGCTATAGCCGCCATACGAATGCGCCATGGCGTACCGAGCATCCGTCTTTACGTCCAGGAGCAGAGTATCCAGCGAAACCCCTTCCCACGAGGTTCCCAACTTTGACCAACGCGTTACGCAGTGGATGTCGGCAGTGACGGGTTCGGCGGGCAAATCGCGAAATGACTTCCAATCCCAGCGCTTTAAGGCGCTTGCACCGTCATCGACCACAAACTCCCATTGATCGAGTGGGACATGTTCTGTTGGTCCGGCCGACAAGACCGGAAACTCGGTAGTGACGTACTGCCCGGGTGGCAGATTCGGATTTGCGGCCTCGCGCCGGCCGGAAAAACCACGTGAGATGATCGCCATCCTGTTTCTCCGCGCATTGGTTCGCATGTTTCGTGCCGATCAGAGCTGATTGAATCCATTACAGATTGAAGCGCAGACCGGGTCACTATAATGACACGCGTTAACTAATCGACGCGATTGCAGCGAATTGGCGACGCTTCTCACTGAAAACACGGGGTTGGCGTGTTGGCGCAACGGATGCAATGACAGCAGCACGTGAAAACCACGAGATTCCGCCAGACAGCATGGTGAGGGCTTCGGAAGGAAGATATATGAGCATCCGCATTTCAATGATCATTCTCTTGTTCATCATTTTTGTTGGCGGCCAGCAACTCGGGTCGCAGACCAAGGCTAACCCAGGCGGTTTCGATCTGGTCGACCGGACGGGGAACATTCGCAGGCCGCAAGATTACCGCGATCATTACCCGACGCTCGGAACATTTGTAGTACTCGATGCAACGGCGGGAGATCAAATGCACAACACGTACGCTTCGCCTGGGACTGCAGAGTATTACCGCAAGACGGGAAAGTACGCCGATGGAACCGTATTGGTGAAAGAGGTCTTCGGGACCGATCACGCCCGAATGACGACGGGAGATGCGCATTGGGCTTCTGGAACCAAGGTCTGGTTCGTGATGATCAAGGATGAAAAAGGCCGCTACCCAGGCAATCCTCTTTGGGGCGACGGCTGGGGATGGGCCCTCTTCAAATCCGATGCACCCGACAAGCAGGTCGCGACGGACTACAAGAAAGACTGCCTGGGCTGCCATATCCCGGCTAAGGCAACGGATTGGGTCTACATCCAGGGTTATCCGGTTCTCAAGTCAAAGTAATCCACAAGCCGTGGTGTAAACGACTTTCCAAGACAACGTCAAAAGGAGCCTTTATAATGCCAAAGTATTCGCTAGCAATCTTCGCCGCGGCCGGCCTGATGGTCGCGAGCGCCTTCATACTCGTGAGCGTGCAGCCTGCAGTTGCTCAGACTCCGCGATCGACGGCAGTGTTTCAATCCGACGGCAAATTGCTGTTGCCATCTGGATTTCGCAGATGGGTTTTTGTAGGCGCCCCTTTGACGCCCAACGGCCTGAACAACGGGAAGGCCGGATTCCCTGAATATCACAACGTTTATATCGAAGCGAGAAACGTTGACGCGTACCTGAAGACGGGTTCTTTTCCCGAGGGAACGGTCATCATCAAGGAACTGACTCGTGTTCTGAGTCCGACGTTCCCTGATGGCTCGCGAACAGAGCCGTCGGGACGTGGGTTCTTCAACGGCGCCTACAACGGGATCGACGCAACTGTCAAAGACAGCAAGCGATTTCCGACTACAAATGGCTGGGGCTTCTTCACTTTCGGCCATCACCCATTGCCGTATGCCAAGGCGGCAGCGGAGGCGTCCGTTGCCGAATGTGCCGGTTGCCATATCGCAAACGTCGCCAAGACCGACATGACGTGGATTCAGTTCTATCCACTCCTGCGCGACAAAGACCCGAAGTAACGCGATCAAGTTTCTGTCCCTGCGAGCTGACTCGCGGGAGAAGATAAATTCACATTTCACACCAAGAAAGGGAGAACTAGCATGGCGAAGGAAATGAGTATGTCCAAAGAGATGAGCACACCGAATGGTCGTGGCGGACATCTTTATATGCAAACGAACGAGGTCAAGAACGCTGTCGTGCACTATCACAGGTCCGCCAACGGCACGCTAACGGAGGTCGAACGGGTTGCAACGGGCGGTGCCGGCTCGGGCGTGTTCAAACCGATCAGCGGGCAAGACAGCGCGCCGAATTCCTTTGAGGGTGCGGGTAGCGTGATCCTGTCGCCAGATCGGCGTTTCCTATTTGCGACGAACGGCGGCGACAATTCAGTCTCAAGCTTCGCTGTGGGCAATGATGGCAAGCTCACCCTACTGGACACCAAGGCGACCGGCAATGCCGTAGAAGGAAAAAGCGGTACCGCAAAATCGCTCGCCTATGATGCGTCGCGCGGCATGCTTTACGTGTTGCACTCCTTCGGTCCCGACCATCTCAGGTTGATGTCAGTCGGCAGTGACGGAAAGCTCACGCCTCGGATGGAGCGATATACCGCGAATACGGCAACCAAGCTCAATCGCGTGCCCACCATGTCCGTGATCTCTCCGGATGGCAAGTTCCTGCTTGTCGGCACCACGTTCGATCTGCCGATTGCGATCTCGGGCATGTATCCCGATGGCTCCCCGATTCTTTGGGTGCAGGGACCTGACGGCAAATACAAGGTGGTCGCTTCGAATGCGCCGGATCCCGATGGCCTTGTCGTGTTCCGCATCAATTCGGACGGCACACTCAGCGAGCCCTCATTCCACGACGGTGGAGGGGGTTCACCCTTCTACATCGCATTCCTCCACAACCGCCCCGATACGTTCGTTATCGGCTACGCCGTAGGCGATGGAGTCGCGATGGGCCACATCGATGAAGACGGCAGGATCGGGATCGGCCCGCTGGAGCCTATCGATACGAGTAACGGCAAGCCTGCAGAACTCTGCTGGCTTGCAGTGTCGCCGGATGACCGCTCGCTCTATGGCACGAATTTCGGCTACAGCAACATCAGTAGCTTTCACCTTGACGGCGGCGAAATCAGTGTCGCCAAGGACCCCGCGTGCCCGAAAGTTCGGGGCGATGGCACGGCGAGGGGTCTCTGCGGCGACATCACCAGCGGCCCAAGCGACAACTGGATCACGCCGGACGGAGCATTTCTGTATCAAATCTACGGGAATGCTTCAAGACTGGTTGGCTACGCCACCCAACCGGATGGCTCACTCAACGAAGTCACCAGCGTGAAGATTCCCTACAACAGCCCGCAGGGATTGGCGGGGTTCTGATGCTACTGGGGGCGCTATGATCGGGACGTGCAATTGGGCCCGGCTCGATAGGAATCCGAATCAAGAAACGGGTTCCATACCGCTGCTCGGCCCAAGCACGCCACGCGCCCCCACTTGTTTCGCTGACCGGACGGCAATTGCGCGGACGTTGGACAACCCTTCCGACAGGGATCTGCAGCGGGCGGATGGCGCCGCGCGAGTCGTGCTCCGGGGTTCTGAACGGGGGACGCAGATTGCAGACGTCTTTCAAAAGTCTCCCGTTCGCGTGATGTTTCCGAGAGTAACAGGCGGTGCGGTGGAAGAAGCCGTTCTCATAAATACCGGAGGCGGTGTTGCGGGCGGAGACCGGCTCGAATTCTCTGTAACGGCGCTTGACAAAGCGTCCATTACGGTCACCTCACAAGCGGCCGAGAAAGTCTACGGTGCACTGGACGAGCCCGCACGAATTACAACAAAGCTGAAAATATCTGAAGCCGCGAAACTCGCCTGGTTGCCGCAGGAGACAATCCTTTTCAACGCGGCACGCATCTGCAGGAACACAGAGATCGAAGTCTCTTCTGGAGCTGAGGTCCTTGCCGTTGAATGGATTGTGCTGGGACGCTCGGCGTATGGCGAGCAGATGGTTAACGGGCAGATCACAGATAGCTGGCGCGTAAAGAAAGACGGGCGGCTGATCTGGGCCGATAGCTTCCGGTGCGTTGATGAAACATATCCGCACCTGCACAAGAAGGCGCTGCTTTCGCGTTGCAGGGCGATTGCAACACTGGTCTATTTCGGAGGCGATCTCAATGATCGAGTGGAATTGATCCGGGATATTGCTCTTTCTCTCGAGTGCTGCTGCGGCGCCACCCTGGTCAACGGAGTAATGATCGTTCGCTTCGCCGCGGAGGCCGCGTTCGAACTCAGGCTGGCGCTGCAGCGTGTTCTTGAGCAATTTCATCAAGACCGGGGGCCGGGGCCTTTTCGGGTACCGAAGATGTGGTCGTGTTAGTCGCCCACGATGATCGGAAGAAGTCTTTATGAATCTCACACCACGGGAAACAGACAAGCTTATGGTGGCGCTCGCTGCGCTCGTAGCGCGGGGACGCCTCGCGAGAGGCGTCACGCTTAACTATCCCGAAAGCGTCGCGATTATCGCCGATTACGTGATGGAGGGAGCACGTGATGGTAGATCCGTCGCTGAACTGATGTCGGACAGTTGTAAGGTGCTGAGGCGCGACCAGGTGATGGAGGGCATTCCTGAGATGCTTCCGGAAATACAGGTAGAAGCAACGTTCCCCGATGGCACGAAACTGGTGAGTCTTCACGATCCGATTCGCTGACGGGCCCGATGAAGGGAGATAGGCATGATGATACCAGGTGAAACTTTTCCAGCCGCGAACACGATCGTCCTCAACGAGGGTAGAGCCGCTATTAGTCTCATGGTCGCGAACACGGGCGACAGACCTATTCAGGTCGGTAGTCACTATCACTTCGCCGAAGCCAACGCGGCTTTAGCATTTGATCGAGAAGCTGCTCTAGGTTATCGGCTGGACATTCCGGCGGGCACGGCTGTGCGGTTCGAGCCAGGTCAGTCGCGGGAAGTGTCGTTGGTGGCCTACGCTGGCGCACGGCTTATTTACGGTTTCAACCAACGAGTTATGGGACCAGTGAGGTAACGAATGCCCCACACAATGAATCGCGCCGCGTACGCGCAAATGTTTGGCCCTACTGTTGGCGACAAGGTGCGTCTTGCCGATACCGACCTGATCATCGAGGTAGAAAAGGATTTCACAGTCTATGGCGAGGAGGTGAAGTTCGGCGGCGGGAAGGTTATGCGCGACGGCATGGGCCAATCGCAGCGATCCCGAGCGGAAGGAGCGGTTGATACCGTCATTACCAACGCGCTGATCCTCGACCACTGGGGAATCGTAAAAGCAGATATCGGCATTAAAGATGGCTCATATTGCGGCAATCGGCAAGGCAGGAAATCCCGATGTACAGCCGAATGTAGATATTGTCATTGGACCTGGGACGGAAGCGATCGCTGGCGAAGGAAAGATCGTCACGGCAGGCGGCATCGATGTACATGTCCATTTCATCTGCCCGCAGCAGATCGCAGAAGCACTGTTTTCCGGCCTGACCACGATGATGGGTGGAGGCACTGGACCCGCCGCGGGTACGAATGCCACGACCTGCACGCCTGGCCCGTGGCATATTCAGCGGATGCTTCAGGCCGCTGATTCCTTTCCCATGAATATCGGCTTCTTCGGTAAAGGGAACGCAAGTACGGCGGCGGGCCTGGTTGAACAGATCGAGGCAGGAGCATGTGGACTGAAGCTCCATGAAGACTGGGGTACGACTCCAGCCGCCATCGATAGCTGCCTTTCAGTTGCGGACAATCTGGATGTGCAGGTTCTCATCCACACGGACACCTTGAACGAGAGCGGTTTCGTCGAAAACACGATCGCCGCGTTTAAGGGCCGAACCATTCATACTTTTCACACCGAAGGCGCGGGCGGCGGACACGCTCCGGACATCATTAAGGTGTGCGGTGAGGCATATGTCATTCCGTCGTCGACGACACCGACGCGGCCTTACACCGTCAATACACTCGAAGAGGCGCTCGACATGGTGATGGTGACGCATCACCTTGATCGCCGCATTCCCGAGGACGTCGCCTTCGCCGAAAGCCGGATCCGTAAAGAGACCATCGCGGCTGAAGATATCTTGCACGACTTGGGCGCAATCTCGATCATCTCCTCGGACAGTCAGGCGATGGGCCGCATTGGCGAGGTCATCATTCGAACCTGGCAGACGGCCGACAAAATGAAGAAACAATTCGGGCGGCTTCCTGAGGAGCAGGGCGACAACGATAATTTCCGCGCACGGCGCTATGTCGCGAAGTACACGATCAACCCCGCCATCTCGCAAGGCATTTCGAATTACGTCGGGTCGATTGAGGCAGGAAAGCTCGCGGATCTCTGCGTATGGGATCCGGCCTTCTTCGGCGTAAAGCCCGACATGGTCCTGAAGAGCGGTACTATCGCGGCGGCGATCATGGGAGATCCCAACGGTTCCATTCCAACGCCGCAACCCGAATACTACCGGCCCATGTTCGGCGCGTATGGACGTTCGATGACTGAAAGCTCGGTGACGTTTGTGAGTCGAGCGGCGCTCGAAGTGGCCAGCACATTCGGGCTTGCGAAAAAGCTTCTTCCGGTCACGAACACGCGAAAGATAGGCAAGCAATCAATGATATTAAACAGCGCCACGCCGCGGATGGAAGTTAATCCCGAGACCTACGAAGTGCGGGCCGACGGACGGCTTCTCACATGCGCGCCGGCAACAATCGTACCGATGGCTCAGAGATATTTCATGTACTGATATGACGATTCACTCCGCCTTTATTCATCGTGCGGCCGGGCATTGGCCGAAAGAAAGTGCCACAGGCACTATTACGCTCGATTTCGATACGCGCCATCGGCGTCGGATTCGGCTCACAGCGGATCAGGGCGAGAATATCCTTCTCGATCTTCCAAAGGCTATCGCCATGGCTAACGGAGATGGTGTGCAACTTGACGATGGGAGGTGGCTCATGATTCAGGCTGCCGCAGAGACGATTGTCGAGGTGCGGCATAAAGATCCGGGCCAGCTTGTGCGCCTCGCATGGCACCTCGGCAATCGTCATCTGCCGACCGAGATTCGCCATGAATCCCTCTGTATACGGCCAGACCATGTGATCGAAGAGATGCTCTCCAGCTTCGGCGCAATTCTCAGAAAAAGCGATGCTCCGTTTCAGCCCGAAGGCGGCGCGTACGGGGGCCACAATCACCATCACAGCCATGATGAATCATGAGCAGTGTCGTCTTTCGCCACTGGCGCTTCTTAGGCTGCAAAGCTGGCTGTCGCCCGCGTTCCCTGCGGGTTTTTACAGCTACTCCCATGGTCTCGAATGGGCTGTCGAAGCACGCGACGTATGCGATCGGCAAACTCTGGTCGACTGGTTGGAATCGGACCTTCGTCATGGCTCAGGGCGAAACGAGGCGATCTTTTTCAAAGAAGCCTGGCTTTATGCAACGAAGAATGACCATGAAGGATTAGTCGAGATTTCGGAACTGGCGGCTGCCTTTCGCGGGACATCGGAGTTCGCCCTCGAATCATCGCAGCCCGCTGCGGCATGCCTCGCGATATTCAAAAAGGTTTGGCCGGATTCCACGTTGGAGCTGTTAGTGGAAATGCTTCGCGAAAGACAGATTTCGCCGGCCGTTGCCGTTGTTCTTGGAGTTCGTTTTGCAGGCGAAGGCACTCCGGTCACCGTGGCATTGCCAGCTTTCCTTCAAAGCTACATCGCAAATCTGGTCACAGCCGGAGTTCGCCTGATTCCTCTGGGTCAGACGGACGGGCAGCTTGCGGTCGCCGAGCTTGAGCACGTGATTGAGGCTGCGAGTGCACTGGCGGCGGGCAGCACGATTGATGATCTTGGGTCGGCCGCGTTCATGGTCGACCTTGCTTCCATGGCCCATGAAACGCAATACACGAGGTTGTTTCGCTCATGACTAGCTCACGTATTCACAGTCAGCCACTGCGAGTCGGCATCGGCGGGCCGGTTGGCTCCGGCAAGACCGCGCTTGTCGAGGCACTTTGCAAGCGCCTCCGCGATATCTATGAAATTTACGTGATTACCAACGATATTTATACCAAGGAAGACCAACTCATACTAACTCGCGCGAACGCGCTGCCCGCCGAGCGCATCATGGGTGTCGAGACCGGCGGCTGTCCTCACACGGCCATCCGCGAGGACGCATCCATGAACCTCGCCGCCATTGAATCGATGAGCCAGAGATTCCCGAATGCGGAATTGTGCTTCATCGAGTCAGGTGGCGATAATCTTGCGGCGACGTTCAGTCCCGAATTGGCGGACTTGACGATTTATGTGATCGACGTTGCCGAGGGCGAAAAAATCCCTCGGAAGGGCGGCCCAGGGATAACGCGATCCGATCTGCTGGTGATCAACAAGATTGATTTGGCTCCGTTCGTGGGCGCCAATCTCGATGTAATGAAAGCAGACACCATCAGAATGCGTGGGGGGCGGCCGTTCGTTTTCACCGACCTGAGGAGGGGCTCAGGTGTCGAAGAGATTGCCCGGTTCATCATCGAGCATGGCGGATTAGAACAGTCGGCTGCGTAGCGAGGCCGCCTAGCGCCGTTTAGAGAGTGCCACGTGGACTGGAAGACAATCACGCCTTACCGCGCGCCGCCGTCCGCCTTTGTGGTCGCAAAAGGCGGCATGACGCAAGAAACAGGCCTTCGACCAGGAGAGCCCCGGTGGCCCGCCTTTCTGGCTCTCCTGGCGATCGGCGGCCTATATTGTGCATTGCCGTGCTCGCTTACAGTTGGTCCGAATTGGCTGGTGTTGATATTTGTTGCCGTGTTAGCGACACCCGCGGCCCTGTTCAATGGCGTAGGAAGCCAGCGAACGAGACTGATCTTTGGTTATGCGGCGAACGCTGTTGTGACTGTATCGACCATTGCTTCGCTTTTGCTGCTGATTTCGCGCTTGCCGGAGCATAAGGAATCGCCACCTGAATTGCTGATTTCCGCCGGAGCGCTGTGGATCTGCAACATTCTAGTCTTTGCCTGCTGGTACTGGAGGTTGGATGCCGGTGGCCCGCACCTGCGAGATCTCCAAAACTCCCACACGGATGGGGCGTTTCTCTTCCCACAGATGGCGCTGGATCCGCAGTTGCGCCATGAAATGGGCGAGGAGCAGTGGCGCCCCGGTTTCGTTGATTATCTTTTCCTTGCATACAATACCAGCACGGCATTTTCGCCGACGGATGTGCCGGTGCTTTCGCCCTGGGCAAAGGTTCTGATGATGGTCCAGGCGACCATTTCGCTTGCTACGGTTGCACTGCTAGCCGCGCGCGCCGTGAACATTCTTTGACGACATCCATCCCAACGAAGCTTCAGGCGGGCCCCGCCGTGACAGCGGGGCGCCCGGGCCAGAGTAGTTTAGGCACAGCGGAATTGAATGCAGGCTTCGCTCCGCTGTTGACCGCACGCGAACCCCGACATTTGACGCTATGTCACGACCTCATCCGCCACTTTCTACGAAAGGCCACCGGTACCGGCAGAACTCCCAAGGGCCTGTGAATCCGATCGAATCCCATTGAAAGCTAAGATGCGTTTGATTGTGACGGCGCAACTGAAACAAACGTTGTGGGAGTGCGTGTAGATAGATTATCGGAAGCCGGTCAGCCGAATTGGCTCGACGATCTGAAATGCGAGCAGAGTCTTAGCGGGCACCTCGATGCGAGGGCCGCTCGTGAGAACCTTGCCTTGTGCCGCACGACCGCCCACCCACTTGGGGGCATTGCGATCGAGCCCCAGGCCGCCGGCGCCCGGGGGGCCCGATACGGTTGCAACGGGGTAGCGTACGCCCTTGACCGTTACAGCCCGAAATTCCAGGATCAGTTCTGTCATGCCGGCACCACCTGGACCAAGGTATGACAGTGACCGTACCCCGAGTTCGACAGGCGAACCTTTGGGTATCAGGACCGTTCCGTTTTGATCGACAACATCTTCGGCGGCATTTGCGGAGTAAATCGTAGCGCGCATGGCCCGAACGGCGGTCACCGCATCGTCCGTCTGAACGACAAGAGAGCTGCCCGTGGGCACAACACCTGGTTCCTCAGCGACGATGCGTAGGGGTCCGGGTGCTGGTGGATCAGCGGGGCTTGCCAGATTCTGTCCAAAGCAAGCGCCCGCGTTGGCCACAACCATAAGCGCGAAACCAAAAGTGGAAATCCTCATGATATTGTCCTCGCGTTTAGCGGTGCAATTTGGCGGCCCGCTCTGGGTGCTTCGATTCCAATGACTTCCCGGCCATCCTTTGACGGCATTTCAACGGGGAGTCATCTAATTGCCACACTGCGTTGTCAGTGGCTTTGCGCGGCTTGCTGCCAAACGTAGTCTTCCAAGCGCGTTATCGAGAAATCGCAGTGAGGTAATCGTGGCCGCGTGCGTGCACTAAAGAAGGACAGGCGAGATTTGAACGTCGAAATCGGTAGCAAAGTACGAAGTGAAGGTCGAACGCTTGAATTTGTTCGGCCCAGTGTCGATTCCCGGCCAAGTCGCCACGACACAGGCGGCCGTCTTTTGCTCTTCGGACGGAATGCCCACTCTGTTTCCGAACCAGGAGCCAAGCATGACAGATAGATTCGCAGGAAAAGTCGCAGTCATCACCGGTGGCTCGACGGGTATGGGCTTAGCCACGGCTAGACGATTCGTCCAGGAAGCGATGGATCATGTATTCATCACCGGCCGGCGTCAAGACGCGCTGGATCGTGCGGTGGCAGAAATTGGCAAAAACGTAACCGCGGTGCAAGGCGATGTCGCCAGCTTGACCGATCTCGACCGTTTGTATGACGAGGTCAGCAAGCAGAACCGGAAGATCGATGTAATCTTCGCGAATGCCGGGATCGCGCAATTGGCGCCGTTCGGTTCTGTGGACGAGAAGTTCTTCGACCTTCACTTCGATGCGAACGTGAAGGGGATCTTCTTTACCGTTCAAAAGGCTCTTCCGTTGATAAACGACGGCGGGTCGGTGATTCTCACGGGATCGATTGCTGACGTGAAAGGCTTCCCGGCGATCAGCGTTTACAGCGCCACCAAAGCCGCGATTCGCTCGTTCGCTCGCACCTGGACCAACGAGCTAAAAGACCGCCGCGTTCGCGTAAACACGATCAGTCCTGGACATATCGACACGCCACTTTTCGATACTTGGCAGCAAGGCGAGGCGTTGACGAAGATGAAAGACGACCTTGCGAAGAATGTACCTCTAGGCAGGCTGGGAGATCCGGATGAGATCGCCAAAGCTGTTTCCTTCCTCGCATCGGACGAGGCGAGTTACATTACCGGGATCGAACTCTACGTCGATGGCGGCGTGGCCCAGATCTAACAAGGAGAAGATGATGTCACTCAAAGCAGAGCTGGATGCCTTCCGTTCAGACTTCATGGCGCAAGTACCGCCCGAGATTCGCGACTCCATGGTTCGCGCCGATACGGAACTGGCCGCTTCCGGCATCGCGCAAAGGGCGCTGAAAGCAGGTGATCGTGCGCCGGACTTTAACTTGCTCGATGCGCGCGGCGGCTACGTGCGTCTAAAGGACCTGCTCGCGACAGGGCCCGTGGTCCTGAGTTTTTATCGCGGCGGCTGGTGCCCATATTGCAATCTGGAATTGCGGGCACTGCAGCATGTTCTTCCTGAAATCACGCGCCTCGGCGCGAAGCTGGTCGCCGTTTCGCCACAGACACCAGATGAAAGTCTTTCGACCACCGAGAAGAATGCACTCTCATTTTCGGTTTTGAGCGACATTGGCTCGACAACCGCCAAAGCATTCGGCATAGCCTACGATCTTGCTGAAGAATTGCGTCCGATTTACGCGCGCTCCGGTCATGCTTTACCGGAGAAGAACGGTGACCAAAGCTGGGTTTTGCCGATCCCGGCGACCTACGTGATCGACACGGATGGCACAGTCGCTCTCGCCTTCGTGGACGTAGATTACCGCAATCGCCTGGAGCCGGCCGAGATCCTTACAGCTCTTCAGTCGCTGTCAAAACAACAAAGAGGAGAACATCATGCAAACGCTTCGAGATGACTACTTAAAGGCCTACCGCAGCCTCAAGCTGACGCGGGATGCTGAAGGCGTACTGATCGCCCAATTTCACACTGACGGCGCGCCTCTCACTTTCACGGCGCAGGATCATACGGAGTTTGTCGACGCTTTCTACCGCATCTCGCAGGACCGCGCGACTAAGATCGTGATCCTGACAGGGGCGGGTGGCGAGTTCATACCCGGTATTGATTTTGCGTCTTTCGGCAATGTTGCCGATCCGGGTGTATGGAGCCAGACTCATGATGAAGGGGTTCAGATTGTCGAGAATATCGCGAATATACGCGTACCGGTGATCGCGGCTGTTGAAGGACGCGCTCATGTGCACTCGGAATATGCGCTCCTTGCGAGTGTTATCGTAGCGGCCGAGAGTGCGACCTTCCATGATGTGCCGCATTTCGCCGGCGGTATAGTGCCCGGCGACGGAATCTTTACAGCATGGAGCTATCGCGCTGGAGCAGGTCGAGCTGAGGCATTTCTGCTGAACCCCCAACCCATTACGGCTGCTACCGCGCACCAGTGGGGAGTTGTCGCTGAGGTAGTACCAAACGGCAAGGCACTGAGTCGGGCGCGCGAATTGGCCGAGCAGTACTTGAAAGCGCCAGAGGTGACACGGCGCAATACGCGTGTGCATTTCATTCAACCGCTGAAAGAGCGCCTCGTGCGGGAAGTTGGCTATGGACTCTCACTCGAAGGTGCATCCGCGGCCGATCTGGTGAAATCGATGCAGGCCAAGAGTAAACCCGTCGTAAGTAAGTCTGAATAACCAGCCGAAGAAGACGTTATGGCCCGATCGATTGTCATCACTGGTGCATCGAAGGGAATTGGCAGGGCCGCAGCCGAATCCTTCGTTGCCGCGGGTTGGGAAGTCATCGGAGTCGCGAGACACGCGCCGGCGAATTTTCCGGGTCAATTCCTGACTACTGATCTTAGCGATCCGGAAGGCACCGCAGAACTCGCTTCACGACTTGCTGCGCGTGGTAACGTTCTTGGCATCGTCAATAATGTTGGGGTTGCGAAACACGAGCTATTTGAGTGCGTCACTGTCGCCGACTTTTCTAACATTATGGACCTGAATGTCCGGCCGGCGCTCCAACTCACGCGAGCCCTATTGGCTGGCATGCGGACAGCGCGATTTGGACGAATCGTAAACGTCTCGAGTCTGGTAACGCGCGGTCTCCCGTTCCGATCGAGCTACGCCGCGGCAAAGAGCGCACTCGAAAGTTTGACCCGTACTATGGCCGTTGAACTTGCCCTCGACGGCATTACGGCAAATGCCGTTGCTCCCGGTCCGACTGAGACCGAGCTGTTTCGGGAGAACAACCCAAGGGGTGGTGAAGGCGAGAAGCGCTATCTCGCCAAAGTGCCAATGGGGCGATTTGCCAGTCCTGAGGAGATCGCGGCGGCGATTGTCTTTCTTGCCAGCGAAAATGCCGGATTCATCACTGGTCAAACGCTCTTTGTAGACGGGGGTTCGAGTCTTGGAATGATCTGAGTTGATCACTTGAGGAAAAGGAGACGGTGTGTCGTTGAAGCGAAACAGCAATGATAAGTATACAGGGACCGAGCTAGCTCGGAGCAGAGGAGCGACGGGTCCGGACGAGAAATCGGCTCACGAAGAGATCAGGCGGCGCGCGTACGAAATTTATCTCGAGCGGGGAGGACAATCAGGCGGCGAGATTGACGATTGGCTGCAAGCCGAGCGCGAACTCGAAGGGCGGAGCGCTGTCGTGCGCGCAGGCGACCTAAGCACAGAACACCGGGTGCAGGTTACAGAACCCCCTGTTGCTTAGCTTGATCCGCAGGCGAAGCCATCGGCGCTCCTGGATGCTAGCCCCCTCCCACGTGATTCTAGCGATCAGCAGGAATCCCAAGCTTGCTTAGACCCTTTACGAACCGGGCAGCTGCCTGGCAAGCAGGTGTACAGCTTCCATGAGATCTGGTTTGTTGTGGAGCATCTCGGAATACCAGTCACGATCCTGGGAGGCGTCGGCCATGAAAGCCAAGTCGGTTACTGAGACTCCAAATCAGTAGCACCCTTCTTAAATCCCCAATATATGGCGGCATCCTGACGAGAATCAGCAGGAATTACGACCAACGCTTCTGAGCGTAGCTTTGACGCCTCAGCACGAGACGGGATATCCTAGCCCTTCACCCGCATCGAGGAGTCTTTCGCATGAAGAAGGTCAGCATTGATCTGCAGCACTGTTACGGCATCAAGTCGCTGACGGCGACACTGGATTTCAGTGCGCAGAGCGCGCAGGCGATCTATGCCCCGAACGGGGTGATGAAGTCTTCTTTCGCGCAGACGTTCCATGACCTCTCGCGTGGCACGCCATCACGCGACCGTATTTTCGACGACCGGGTCTGCGTTCGGGAGGTTCGGGACGAGAACGGGAAAGAGCTTCCTCCGGAGAGCGTCTTCGTTGTCCGACCATATGATCAGGACTTCGCTCACTCGGAGAAGACGTCGATCTTGCTGGTAGATTCCACGCTCCGAAAGGAGTATGAGCAGCTGCAGGCTGGGATCGAGAAGCAGAAGGGGCTTCTTTTGGCGGCGCTCAAGAAGCACTCCAAATCGAAGAAAGACCTTGAAGCCGAGGTGTCCTCCGCGTTCACGAGCAGCGAGCAAGAGTTCGAGACGGCGCTCACCCGCATTCAAGCGGAGCTGACGGAGATGCACGACGCGGTGTTTGCGGATGTGCCCTACGACACGGTCTTCGACGAGAAGGTGCTCGCGTTTCTGCGGACACCAGAGGCGCAAGGCGTTATCGAGGTGTACGTCAAGCGATACAACGAGCTACTGTCCTCCTCAACGTACTTCAAGAAGGGCACGTTCGATTATTACAATGCGGGGCAGATCGCGAAGAGCCTCGCCAGCAACGGATTTTTTGCCGCGAAGCATACCGTGACGCTCAATGCCGAAAAGAAGCTGGAGATAACGACGGAGAAGGAGTTAGAGGCAGTCATCACCAAAGAGAAGCAGGCGCTACTGACCGACAAGGAGCTGCGCGCGCGATTTGACGCCTTGGCGAAACTGCTTGATGCGAACGTCCAGATGCGTGAATTCCGAACATTTCTCCTCGATCACGAGTCGTATGTGTCGCAGCTGGCAAACGCCAAGAAGTTCCGGGAGAACGTGCTCAAGTCGTACCTGAAGATCTGCTTCGAGATGTACGCAGAACTGATGAAGGAGTACGGCGCCGCAAAAACTAGGAAGAAGGAGATTCAAGCTGAAGCCGAGAAGCAGCGCTCGCAGTGGGAAACCGTGCTACGGCTCTTCAATGATCGATTCGTCGTGCCGTTCACGCTGGAGGCGCAAAACCGCACTGCCGTGATGCTCGGCGACGATACGGTCATCACGCTCGGCTTCACGTACCACGACGGGAACGACACGAGGGCCATCCCGAAAAGCTCGCTCCTGGAGGCGCTCAGCACCGGCGAGAAGAAGGCACTCTACGTCTTGAACGTCATGTTCGAGGTAGAAACGCGGATCAAGGAGAACCGGGAAACCCTCATCATCGTCGACGACATCGCCGACTCATTCGATTACCAAAACAAGTACGCCATCATCGAGTACCTCAAGGACATCGGGCAGAGTCCCCTCTTTAAGCAGATCATCATGACCCACAACTTCGACTTCTTCCGCACGCTGGAGAGTCGATTCGTGAACTACAACAACTGCTTCATGGCCACCAAGTCCAGCACCGGCATTACGCTCGGGAAGGCAGCTGGCATCCGAAACATCTTCGTGCATGACTTAAAAAAGGCATTCTTTACGGATGCCAAGAAGAAGATCGCATCCATTCCTTTCATGCGCAATCTGGTCGAGTACACCGGTGGAGAAACGGACCCGAAGTTTCTCAAACTGACCTCAATGCTGCACTACCGTCCGGACTCAGCGACCCTCACGGAAGGCGATCTCGACCAGATCTACAATGGCCTTTTCTCGACGAAGAAGAAATCCAGCGGCAGCAAACCTATCATTGACCTTATCCACGAGCAGGCCGTCACCTGCCTGACCGCGACGGCGGGAGCGAACTTCGAGAACAAAATCGTGCTCGCGATCGCGACGAGACTCGCGGCCGAGACGTTCATGCTCAAGAAGATCAACGATCCGGCTTTCGCCGGGGGTATCACCGCGCGACAAACGCAGGTCTTAACGAAGAAGTTCCGTGAGCTGTTCGGGAACGGTCAAGCGCAGCAAACCTTGGATCGCGTGGTGCTGATGACCCCGGAGAACATTCACTTGAACTCGTTCATGTACGAACCGATTGTGGATATGTCCGACGAGTCCCTCCGGAAGCTGTACACCGACGTATGCGCGCTGACATAGCGCGGAGCGCGTGCTCTATTTGTGCTCGATCTGGTTCGTGAAAGCAGATTCGCCAGACTGCGGTAAATATTAAGACTTCGCGAAGCCCGATGGAGCCCTTGGAAGTCACGAAGCTCCCTTGGGCAAGCAGGTGCGTACGATCGATGGGTTCTATTGAACGCGCGATCTGCCTACTCGGAAGGGATCTGACCTCCTGCGATTGTGTGCCCAGGGATTAAGCTTCGTAGTGCGTCGTTTCCGGCCAACTTCCGGACCTCGGGGGACACCCCGATCCGGCCATACGTGGACACCTAAAATGCGGCCAACGAAAACGCGGTGGCAAAGCCGTTCCAGCACCCACTTAACTCATAAGGAAGGTGCCGTCTCTCAACTTGGGGACTCTGTCCCCAAACCCCTGGGATTTAACGCTTTGTGGCCAGGATTGCCAAGCCGATTCACCATCGCCGAGTCTGGCTGCGGCCAAGCTCAGGAGCCGTTCCACGACCCTCCGGCCGTTGGCCGGGTCCAGGGTGTCCACGTATGGCCGGATTTTAGGTGTCCACTGAGGTTCCGGATTGCCCTGCCATACTGGAAGAACCCGAGCGCAATGATGTTTCTCGGAAACAGTCTAACCGCACACATGCCTTCGATGCGTCAAGCGCTTTTCAAGCCGCGCCTCCACTCTCGCTTCATGCTGTCAGTGTTCCTTTCTATAGCGCAAGTTTGTTGCGCATCCAGTTTGTTGCGCGCCCCTCCACGTTTGTGCAGAGTTTGTGCGTTCCTGAGACGATGGCAAGCTGCCCGGATTGCAGACTTAGTCGCTTCTTGAGCCAAAGCAGAAGCGTCGGGCGACGAAGAGTGCATAGCGAGGGTGCCCCTGCCCGGTGCCCAAGAAATGAGGGGCCAGGATCTACAATCGGCAGTATCGTGGGTTGGTACCCATGTTCTGCCAGTCGCCCCCATGACCGCAGACGAGGTGACAGGACCCGCACATCTCGCGGCCTTTGGTGCCATCTGCAGGTCCGGCGTAATGATGAGCTTCGGTTCTCGAGAATCGGCGATTGCAGCAGTTGCACCAGCCAGTCTTTGTGATCCGCAGTCGGACTCGCATGGCAGGGTTGTGAGAGCAGGTCCGCGTGTCATGCCCTACTCGTCCGCACGTTCCGCACTGCCGTTGCGTCGGCGTATCGAACGCGCTAGTCAGGAGTGCAATGAGGCCAGCAGCACCCGCTGTCCACAAGAGCGGCTCCCAATCGATACCCTGCTGGACAGGAGCTGGCGGAGGCGTCCAGTATACGGGTTCCTGGTTCGGAAAGACCTGATTGGTATACATAAGCGCCATAAGCCTCCATTCTATTCCTTTGAGTCCGTGATGATCGTGGGGACCCGGATGGCCACGTTCGTCGCGTCAGCGTCAACGCTGCGTTACACGTGTTACAGGTGCAATCTCAATCCGTCTTCAGACGATTGCTTCGATCCTCTCCGCATGTGCGATCACAGGCGAACTGTTAAGCTCAATGATCTGGGCGTCAGCCGCTCTTCCTAATTCTTCCAAATGTCTGTGATGTGTGAAGAAAAGCACTTGCGTCCGTTTCGCTAGATCGCTCAGGACTTTGAGCGTGGCTGATGCCCGTGCATTGTCCGCGTTGATTAGGATGTCATCTAAGATAACTGGGCAAGGCGACACGGTTTCAACGTGATGCTCAATTGCGGCAAGCCGCAGCGCAAGATACATCTGATCGCGGGTGCCGTCGCTCAATCCATCGATTTCAACGGTCTCTTTGCTGCGGCGAATCGCAACGAGAACCGCTTTGTCGTTATCACCGAAGCCTGTCGTCAGCCCGCAGTAGTCGCCGAGTGTAAGAGTTGAGAATAGTTCACTCGCACGACTTAAAACTGGGCCTTGATGTTTCTCCCGATAGCTTTCGATAGCGCGCTGAAGAACCTCGGAAGCAAGCTGCAATCGAAGATAGTGGGCCAGCGCTGGACGAACCCGCCCTAGGGCATCCTCGGCCTTTTGCGCCTGCACAGTGGACTCGTCGCTGGCTTGCAAGCGCTCGAAGTCTTGCAGTAGCGTGCCGTACTCGCTGCCGGCCTTAAAAGCCTCATCCTGGAGTTCCTTCTGGCGATTCTCGCTAGACGCGATCGCCGTCTGAAGAGAATCAAGGTGGTGGCTGGAGGCCTCCTCCTCTACTTTTCGCACATCGGGCGCTGCATTGCGCTCGATCAGTCCCTGCGCGATTCTTTCGTACTCGTCCCGCTTCTCAGCTTTCTGTTCAGAATAGGTGATGGTGACCTCAAGTTCTTGAGTGCTATTGCAGCGTGCAAGATCCATCAGCCGTTTCAATGTGGCTTCAGAACGCTGCACTTTGATCGCATGGCCGGCGATGACATCTTCGTCTCTCGCATTCTGCTCTTCCAGCGTCTGCCGTTCCGTCTCAGCTTTGCCCGTTCTAACTAGCCGGGAGTGCATTTCCATTACGACCACGTCTGGCGAGCAGGTAGCAAGCGATGGGTCAATTGCTGCAACAAGGACGGCGACGCGCTTCTCAAACAGATCAATGTTTTCTCCGATTCTGTTCACTCGATGCAGCAAGTTCTCTGCATCCTTAAGGTGGCCAAAGACCTTTTCGAGAACCGCGATCGCGTCTCCTACCTGCTCCGGCGTGCGACCGTTAGGCAGCAGCAACTCACTGACGGCCGCAGTCCACCTTTGCGCCCAGCCATCTAGACGAGCCATGCAATCGTCTCGCTTAGTCTGCCGTTTCTCCGCGGAAAGTTGATGCAACTGCCGATGGATGTCCTGGATGGCGAGCCTCCGCTCCTGAAGATTCCTTGCGAGTCCGTCGGCAACTTTGAGTAATATTAGGAGAGAGTCGTTCTCGGGGACGGGCGTTGTCTGAAATGGCGCTAGACACGTTCTGATATGCTCGGCGGACCTCCTAGCGCGGTCCATCTGCAGTCGCAGATCCTCCTCTTTTTCGTGGCACTGTTCGAGCCGATCGAGAATGGTCTGACGCGTCTGAACCCATTCTTTCATTTCTACCGGCGAGAGTGGTTCAAATCCTAGCGAGGGCCATTCGCCTGCCCACTTTTCACGAAGCTCACGATCCGCGTTTTCCAGCCGGACTAAT
Source organism: Bryobacterales bacterium (assembly GCA_963813145.1). Lineage (GTDB taxonomy): Bacteria > Acidobacteriota > Terriglobia > Bryobacterales > Bryobacteraceae > Palsa-187. The sequence goes on along the minus strand of CAWEXX010000003.1, from coordinate 834,226 downwards.
TCTTCGGCGATCCGTACCTTGTCTTGGCTAGTAGTTTCAATTTCCTTAACAAGACGATCATGGATCGCGACGTCCTTCGCGTTTGCAAACCGCACATCTGCGATTTCGTCCGCGAGACGGAGCTGCGTGACGAAGTTTGATCCAAGCGGGGATGAGTCTCCGGACTGTTGCTGGGCCGCCTCGCTTGATAGAGTTGTCTCAAACCTCGATGCGTAAATGAGGGCCCATAGACGATCGCGTTGGTTGCGGATCTCGATGAGTTCATGCTGTCCGGCTGCGCTGATGTTTCCGGCAAGGCGATCAATCTCAACTTGTTTGGCGCGAAGTTGCTCTGTCGTTTCGGAGAGTTGAGCCTTCCGTCCTTTCTGAGTTACCGTCTGCTGCTCCCATTCGAATGCATACAGCTCGATCGTCGTTAACAGGGGAATTGTGATGGCTTCGAGATCCTGAAGACTTCCCGACCATCCCCGAAGTTTCTTGATTTCCCGATTTGCACTCGAAAGCATGCGTTCAACGGCGGCTTTGAGACGGGCAATTCCATCGTCCGAGTCGCCGAGCAATTTTGCCTGGTCAATGGCGGCGATGAGGGTGGCTGGATCGCCGAGATCCGGGCATCTGTCAAGTTGTTCGAGAAGTCGATCCTTGTCCTCGCTCGCTGTCCGCACCAGTTCTTCCGCTTGTGCAAGAGTGGTGGCTAGTCGTGCATGTTCTGTGATTAGAGCGAAGATCTCCGACTTGCGGGAGTATGCGACCCGTATACTCTCCGCATCAATGATCGGCCTCTCTCCCCAGATTGCCCTCCATTCGCCCTCGGCGCGCTGCATAGCCTCGGCGCGTTCATTCGCTCGCTTAGGTCTATCGTTTACGCTACGGTGGTAGTCATTCGTTTCACTATTGAGTTCTTCGATCTCTTTCGCGTAATTCTTTAAGATGCTGTCGACCTGAAGAGCTCCGATGCGGTCCTTTCGTTGACTGACATGTACGGTTAGAACCTGAATTTGACCAGTTGCTTCCGTGTGCGTATTGACAGCCTCGTCGCGTTCCCTACGGGATGCACCAGACAAAGACGGAACGCTTTCGAGCGCGAGAAGTGCTCCACGGAGCTCTTGGAGGCGCGCAACATCCGGCATATTGCTGGCTATTCGACGCAGCCGTACGAGTTCATGTAGAAGAGCTTCTGATTCTGCCTTAAGTTGCTCGTGTCTCTCCTTCGCTCCGTCCAAGTCCGTTTGCTTCTGTTTGATCGAATTGGCTGAAATGGCGAGTCTCCGAACTTCTGCTTTAGCAGTCTTGTAATCCTCAATCGCGCAATTGATGACTTTGGTCCTTGATTTCGGGGAGAACAACTCTTTCGTCTCGGTATCCAGTTTTTCGAGTAGAGTCCTCAAATCCAGCAACCCAGCAGCCTGAAATAGGGCGCTGCCTATATCTCCCTTGCCACGCAGGAGTTCCTCACCTCCTTCGCGAAGGCGCTGATGGTTTAGGCCAAAGAACTGTTCAAAGCGTTCTCGGTCTAGTTCCCGGAGGAACGCCGCGAGGAGACCTTCAGGAATTTGCCCGTCGTCGATGTTTAAGAGGGTTCCGGTGGTTCCCTTGCGCCTTCTAAAGGAAAACTGTTTCTCGCTCTCGGAAAGGGTTGCCCCAATCCGCAACTCCGAAGTCTTGCAGCTATGAACGTCTACGGTTCGCGCCGGCACCCCGAAGAATAGCGAGGAGATGCCTCTCAACAGGGTCGATTTCCCAGCTTCGTTGTCACCGTAGATTACGTAGTAGTCAGGCGCCACGATGGGAAGGTCAATAAACCGGCTGGAGAAGTGTCCGTACCGAAGAAGTTCAATGCGATCGAGTCTCATTGAGCCTCCGAAACGGCCAGACGTGCAAGCAGGAGTCCTTCAGCTTCTTCAAGAGCTTCGATTAGCATCTGCGGATCCAGGTCAATGGGGTCTCCTCCATCTGCGACCTCAGGCGGCAATTTCTTCCGGAGCTCTTGGATTGAAGTGAGGTCGTCGAGGCCCGCCGGGTTAGCGCGAAGCGCCGCCACCGTTCTTACAATTTCTCCAATCGGATCGTCGCGTTTGAGGAGAGATGTTCGATCAAAGTTGGGCAAGGTCGCAACGTGTACCCGCTCGATCCACAGCAAGCCATTTCCACACTCGTTGGCAATGCTAATGGCTTCATTACGCACTTGATCCAAGTCTCGGTTTAGCTCGATGTGGGCATCTGTCGTGCCAGAAACCTTTAGACGAATCGCGGTAACTCGCTCGTTGGTCTGAAGGACCAGACATCCGAAGGCTGTCCGAAGCTTGTCGTAGACCTCGTCGGCATCTTGGCAGCTGGACGCATCAATGCAGGTTTCAATCCATGGCACAACCGACGTGGAGACAGGTCCGATTGAGATCGCTCCAGCGTCAGAGACCGTGACCAACTCACAACTCTTTTCACCCTGCTCTTTGCCGTGACGTCCCTGAATGTTCCCCGGATACACAATATAGGGATCTGCGCAGAGAACCTGCCGGTTGTGCACGTGGCCGAGTGCCCAGTATTGGTAGCCTTTGCTTTTCAATGTCTGGAGGGAGCACGGGGCGTAATTCGCGTGGTCAGATATCCCACCAAGGTTCGTATGCAGCACTCCAATGTTGAAGAAGTCGGGTACGGGAGGGGGGTAATTGACGGCGAGATCCTCAGTTATCTCCGGTGTGGAAAAACTCTGCCCATGGATCGCCAGCCGCAAATCCCTGTTCACAAAGGTATGCGGCTCAGTCGAACGAAAAACATGTACGTTCTTTGGTGGACGCAGTTGCTTGATTAGTTTGCTTGCTGCGTCGTGATTTCCATAGATCAGGTAGACGTCAATGCCGGCATCCGCCAGACGGGCCATCTGCTTGTTGAAGAACAGTGCAGATTCAAAGCTCTTGAGCCCCGTGTCATAAAGATCACCAGCAATGACAAGAAAATCGACGGTTTCGGAGATAGCCGCATCCAAGACCTTCTCGAACGCGCGTCGTGTCGCATTCCGGATTTCCTTCGTGGGAGCACCTGGGTATTCAGCAAGTCCCTGAAGCGGCGTGTCAAGATGAACATCTGCGCAATGAATGAATTTCATGTCCTTAGATTTTCTCGCCGCCGGGAATATAGCCTTAACTAAGTGGCTTTCGTTTCATAACCTCACCCACTGTATCGGATCCGTGAGCGTTTCTCGGTAGAGAACGCAGGGAGCCAACTAGGGCTAGCTCATCAATCAGCAAAACGAGCGCGTAAAGCCATACGGGTAGACCCCTGCTGGATTGCCTACGGTCTCAATGTCCGCCAACGCAGAAACCGATCCGGACGCCAATTCCAGCGCCGGACCACCGTGGAGCCGCCGAAGTATCTCAGAAACCCCCAGCAAGCCAGCAAGTAAACCAACGAATGGTACTCCTATTGTTCGTAGCGCTAGTTGCGTAATTCCACAGGCGTCCAGGTTCGGAAGCCTGGACGACGCGTACGCAGGAGTCAGCGGGAGTTCGTGTGGTGCTACGTCCGACCATATTCTGTTTGCCATTAGACTGCTCGGAAACGTGTGAAGCGAGAAGTTCTTGAAGCTTTGCGGTCCAGCGCCGAGACCTGTCTCGACAACTAGACCAAACCCGACGTCTTCCAAAGAGGCGCGCGCAAGCGCGTTATCAACCCCGCACAACGCTACGTTGGGATCGGAAGGACCGCGACGTGACCAGGACCCAAAGGGTCGTTCCTCAAGGATCGCTTTAAACCCTCGATTCTCCGCCCAGCGAGCCATCGCACGGGTCTTTTTCTCGCCGACCATCTTCGGCCAAGTCAAAATCGAAGTGCTTTCGTTTGCTACCGTCAGATTGTCGTAGTCTTGCAAAACGAGCGTGAGCACATCCGTCCCCGGATACGGGAGTGCCCCGAGAATCCAGAGATACGCTTGGCCGAGATTCCCAAGTCCAATCAGCCACAAAGCATCGGGAAGCAGTTCAATTTTCGGTTCAGTTTGATCAGCAGCGAGCCAGTCCGCGCCTGGATTCCACAAGGAGAGTCCCGACGGCCGTCGACCGGCGAGTGGATGATCCCCCGCATGGTACAAGAACAATTCCGCAGCGCAGGCAGCAGCGGCCAATACCGGAGAAAGACCGCTCCCGCCAAGCTCTCTTAATCTTTGCTCCCGATCTAAAGGGAGAACCCCTCCGCGCCAGCCTTCCCAGGTCAATCTCCAGCCCATAGACGCAGGGGCATTGACGGTACCAATGTGCGCAACTGGCCACCTTTCATCTGGCTCCCCTGCATAGTCTCCGACGAGCAGTCCTACGGCTTCGCCTAGCGTGGTGGCACCCGGAAACGGTACCAAGAGTATGCCGTCAAGACTTCCTTCTACTCGGACGCCACCAAGGCAGGTTCGGCTCGCCACATCGGCCAAAGTGAGTAGTGCCAGTTGGTGATCCCGAGATTCTGCAACCTCTTCGCCAACCCGGATCAAGAGACCGAACTTCCGGAGAATACCGAGTGCGTCCTGATGGCTGGCCGCGCGGCCTGTGTCCATGAAGTATTTGGCCGTTCGGTGCAGGGTGTCAGGAGTAACGTTAACCGCAGAATCCAACATAAAAATACCTCCTTCGAGAAGGGCCGTTGAAGTTTTGCCATTCGTAGTCGCCGGAGTATTCGTAGATGCCCAACGCTGCTTCGACCACCGGCGCGCAGGCGAAGTTCGGGACGATGATCGCCACGTGTCCAACATTGGCCACCATAGGATTCGTTTGGTCGGAGTGGCTCTGCCGCGCTACGCCCGGGTGCGTATGAACATCAGCGACAACGGACAGGTTTCGTTCTCGACAGATCTTCCACAGTTTGGCGAACGAATCACCGTAAAGAACACAGACACCGGAATCGTATGCGTGCGGGTCGAGATCGTCGTAGTACACGACGGCCTTTACTTCACGCCGGTCATCCCCTTTCACGCCGAGCAGGAACGCGCCCGACTCATGCTGCCCTCGACCTCGCCTACGAAGTTCCTGGAGCAACTCCGCCCACAGCGCCTTCGAGCAGCTTAGTCGATGCTCAGGCGCAAGCAGCGCCCGTAAAGTCGCACGAATTAAGGAGATCATAAATTTGCTCCAAGTAACAAATCAATCCACGTGACGAGTCCCATAGCCTGCCGGGATGCTCATTTTGCCAGTTGCCGTGCCCTTCGATAGCCATGCGATCACACGGCAAGTACAGACACTGCCCGCCTTTCCATTCCGGTCTGAAAATCGAAGGGATGATCGACTTACCCCTTGGCCACCGATTGTGTGGAAGTGGCCGATGGCCGTTTAAGTCCCACGGCTGTGCGGTTACCGGGGTTTGCCTGTAGCCCGTACACTCGAACCGGAGCCCAAGTTCGTGATCCGACTGGTCCCGCTCCGCGACGGTGACCGGAATCACAACGTGCGGCCACTCGACGCTCACCAGCCTCCACCGCCCCTCGATTTCGCCGAGCTGGAACTCGGACGCAACGAGGTCCTTCTCCAGAAGCAACCTGTCAGGCGATACCGCAGTCTGCATGTCAGCCCTCGACCCGCTTCTCAGGCACCAGATCGAAGCACACGTTGCACCCGCAGTCGTGCGCCAGCGCCGCAAGAGGCGTGTCGCTTGAAGGCCGTTCCTTGGAATTGCAGATCTGGAGAACGTGCTCCGGAGCATCCTTGGGATCGATGTGAAACTCCCGCGTTGCCCATTGCTTCACTGCCTTCACCCGCACGCCCGGCGCGAACTTACGTTCCGCCGTCTTCTCCTGGTAGTGGACCGTGACGTCGATGCGCTTGCAGTGGCTCAGGTGGATTCGGCACCCGTGCTTGAGACCCTTGATCTCGGACTCGCGGTCCTTCAGCACCTCTTCTTCCGCGTCGTCGACAAAGACCCGGAGGTTCTCGTCATTCAGAAGACCTGCCGCCACCAACGCGGCGATGAGCGCCGACTCGGTCCGCTTCTCGGGAATTGGCATCTCGACGATTTTCGAATCGTGACCAGCCTGGATGAACATCACTTCGTTGGGCATTGAAATCTCCTTTGAACTTGGCGCGCAACTGGCGCTCTACTTTGTTCAACCGGGAGGATTTCAAAACCGGAAGTCTCGGAGGAGAACTTCTATTGCAGGATCCTACGCCTGAACGCTGGAGCCGCTATGTGCGGGACAAACGAAGAAGAAAGGACATCGGGGGCATTCGCGGTCGCTCCGGTCCGGATCGAAGTTTCCGGCTCTTACGCCCAAGATCGCTTCGCCCAGCTTTGCACTGTCGCTTTTAAGCTTCTTTGCTGTGGCGTCTTGCCGGTCACCGGTAAGGAGGGAGACGTGATGGAACTCAACTTTGTTCCCCGGGTACTTCTGATGGATCGCTGCTTGCACCGCAATGTATCGGAGCTTGGAAGACTCCTTTTTCGCAAGCTTCGTCATCTTGAAGCGATACACTTCTATGCCGCTAGCGAGTTGGGCGATATGGTCGGCTTTGCATGTAACCGTTATCTCTTCCCCCCGGATGTCGACCGCGACAGTCAGATCCAGCGGCAACTTGCCGGTGTCCATCAGGCCGGAAGCGGTCTCCACTATCTTTTCGGCCGCCGCCCGGTAGATGGATTCCATCGGGTGACCCTGAAGCTTTCGAGCCGCCCAATCAGTCTCGAATTGGGCTGCCCGCCCGGCCTCTCGATCACTCTTAGAAGGTGTTGACTGTAACCATGAGATGGTCGAGCGGACTGTCCGGTTTAGGTCGAGATACGGAGTAGATCGCCCACCACCGTCCAGATTGAGAACATGCTCGTAGTAGTATTTACGCGGACACTCCACATACGATTCCAATTCGGTGACAGCCCACGAGTCCCGCGCGTCTGGTGCCTGAAGCTTGGGCCCCGCCGGTTTCTTCGGCCCCTCATTCACCCAATTGGGTGACGCTTCAGGTTGGCGTGATGCGTGGGCTTTGATTTGCACAAGGAACTCAGACGGACCTACATTCTTCCAGCCGCCATATGCCTCTGCACGGGACAAGTGAACCTGATCCTTTGCTCGTGACAGCGCCACGAAGAACAGGCTCTCCTCCTCTGCGGATCGAGACATCAACGAATCCTCATCAACCAAGCCCGGAGGCAGTTTGTTGGGATCTTCCCTGTTGTACGGGAAATGACGGGAGCTCATCGACGGGAGGTGAACGATCGGAAACTGAAGTCCTTTACTGGCATGAATCGTCATCATGCGCACGGCATTGAGCCCAGCTGCGGCGGCCGGGAGCTGCCGCAGTTGCTTCTCCTCGTCGAGAATCTCCAGCCGACGCACGTGTTCGAGAAAGGCTCTCTTTGGATTTTGTTGGGGAGCGCTCTTAAAAGAAAAGGTGAACTGCAACAGCTGATAGATGGCTAGTCGCTGCTGCTGCGCCTGAACTGAATTATCGTCGAGAATTGCCTTAAGGTAGGTGCCGTCTCTGAATATGAACCGAAGTAGGAACGCGTGGGGACGCGTTGCGAACTCCACCGTGCCCAAATCCGAAGTGAGCCTCTTTAGGGTCACTCTTGCTTCTTCCGAGAGTGGAACTTCGTCAAGCCTTCCCAGCGCGTCCAACATGGAAATCTCATTTGCTCTTCGCCACTCACTGAGCGCTTGGAGTTCAGTGAACGGGACCGCATATTGTGGGAACTGGGCTATTCGAAAAAGGCCAAGCCCGGGTTTCTCGGCAACAACGGAGAGAAGGGAAAGTAGGTCTCTGATCTCCGGGCGTTCGAAATAGTTGCCGAAGTAAAGACAGGGTATGCCGCCATCTTCCAGATGCTTTGCGAGACGGACCAACGTGGTGTGTGATCTCGCGAGAATTGCGTGGTTCCCGTAGCGCCCACCCTGTTTTACGGCCGCCCTGATTTTATTTGCAGTCCCTTCGCATTCGGCTTCAAAGGTGCTGGCGATATCCAGTTCTACGCTCCCGACCGACTCGCCGCGCTTTGCCTCTAGCTTGATGAACGGACCAAGCTTGCTGGTGGTCATCGATCCTTCAAAGGTCTGAAACGTGCGGACGATCTTTCCTCCAGAGCGATAGTTGATACCAAGGTCAGTTCCCTGTGCGCCCGGAAAATCCTGATTGAATCGCGCCATGTTCAGGGGCGACCCACCTCGGAATCTGTAGATTGCTTGCTTCACGTCGCCTACAACCCATGGTCCTTTTCCGGGTTCGACCAATTCCCGAAGGAAAAAACTGCTGGCCCGGTTCATGTCCTGATATTCGTCTACCAGAACGTGCTTCCGCTCCGAACGCACAAAGGCTCTTATCGTCGGCTTCGCTCGCAGAAGTTCTACCGAGCGCGCAATGAGATCTCCGAAGTCGACAAAAGATTTCTGATGCTTCGCGTCTTGGTAGATCTTGTATGCTCGCGCGGCCTCGATTGCACTTCGACGCTCCGCGTCCTCTTCAATCTTCTTTGTTGCTTCCAAATACTGGTCAGGGGTTACAAGTTTATCTTGGGCGCGTGATATTAAAGCCAAAATCGTCCGCAGCTTAGAAACGGGCTCATAGAGGTCCAGAAACTGATCCAGTTCCATCTGGGGAACTAGACTCTCCAGTAGATCCAACGAGCCGGCACGATCGATTAGTGTCGGTTCCGACTGGAACCCAACCCCAGCGCTGTGCTTTCGAAGGAGCTCAAGTCCGAACGCGTGAAACGTACCAACCCAAATTCCCGTAGCTTTTTCGTGTAGCTCGGCTCGGATGCGCCGGGCCAAGTCTTGCGACGCGAAGTTTGAGAAGGTGAGCACCAAGATCGTCTTTGGATCTTCACCATTTTCGACGAGCCACTTAACGCGTCCCACCAGCGTACGAGTCTTCCCGGTTCCCGGACCAGCTCCTACTCTATACGGCACCTGGCCAGCTTGGATCGCTTTTAGCTGAGTCTCGTCCGGATCGGGTTCCACTTCGCCAGCGCCCGCTTCTGCAGGTTCGTCCGGAAGAAGTAAGGCATCCGCGAGCTGTTGCAAAACAAGATCTACCGGCACGCCCACCAGAGTCGCGACCTTCGCAGCATCGAATCCGCCGTTTGCGCATAAAGCGCGGAGCTTGTTGCGCGGAAGTAGAAATTCTCTGGCGAAGAGGTTGGCTTGAGCCTCGGCTCGCTCTTTCGGGCTATAGGCATCTGACTCACCTACAAGCGACATCTCCGGTTCAGCGGGAGTTTCCAGATCGAGATCCGCACCTCCACAATGAGCCTGAACTTCCTCCAACCAGAAGTGCGCGTACTCATGAGCAAGATGGAAAGCAGCCAAGCGTGGTTCGGTGAGATTCGAGTACAGGATGACTTGAAGATCCCGGTCCAATACGGCTTCAGCGCCATCAAGAAGAGCGTCATCCTTGGAACGCGCCTCGCATTTGACCTGCGTCGCTTCGGCCGCAGCGGATAGCAGATCGCTCGCGGGCACGAGAGCTGATTGTCCTTTACACAAGGAATCGTGTTTTTCTCGTGCCAGCTGTCGCACTGCGGCCCAGATGCTCATTCTTTAGGCTTGCTCTTTTCAGCAGCAATGATGCTGGCCCAATATGCCTTCTTATCATCAGGAAGAGACGAGTACTCTACCGCATGCGCGAACGTTTCTGTAGTGAGCGACAGTTTTCCGTTTGCTTTGTGGCGCGCAGAAGCATTGATCATTGGCGGGCCAACCACCATGCGTCGGAACGCTTCTGCGGACATGCTCAGGTGTTCGCTTGCGGCCTCGCACAGTCGCCCCGGCAGTTCCGTGAGTCTTTTCAGGTCGAGCTTTTTCAATAACTCCGAATCCAATTCAAGGTCGGACGCGGCGCGTTGTACTGTTTTCCCTGCCGCCGCAATCGCCGTGAACAGTCGAACGCTACCCGATTTCGCCGCAGAATTCTGTGCTGTCCCTCGTCGGTGCAGGAGTTCCATTGCATGGCTAACCGCGAGATTCGAGAGCCGTTCAGAATCGATTTCAATCTTGTCGGATCGCTCTGCTTGTATTGCCCATACAGCAAAGAAGTCTGCGAGCTCTTTTGAGAACTGCGGGTATTTCGCAATCCAACGCGTCAGTACGGCGTAGCTGGGTTTTGACTCCTCAACCATGAGAGAGTCGAGAAGATCATCAAGATCAAACGGCTGGGTGTTCATAACTTTACTCCGAGCGTTGTTCGGATGGTTTCAAGGCCTTGTTTTATCCAATTTCGAATTTGGCGCGATGAAACGCCATATTTCTTTGCAAGAGTGGGCTGCTTCGGGTCGTTCGATTCGATCGGCCAGTCATAGCCGAAACGAAGAACGAGGACCTCGTAGTGGCGAGGATCACGAACAGCACCTTCTGCTCTGAGTAGTAACTCCGGAAGTCGCGCAGCGTCCTCCATCTGGAGAAGCCTTTCCAGTGCGCCGACAGCTTCATCCGGCTGGTCTGGAGGATTCTCAGCATCGACACTCTTCTTGGAGGAAGAAGGCCGGTTCTGTATTTTAGAAACTTCTTTAAGCGTCGTCCGCTTGACGACTTCTGAGAATGCAACTTCCAAGATCTCGGACTGGTTAGACGGTTCCGCCGCAAGAACCAGCTCGACAATCTTTCGATTGATCGTGTGGACGATTTCTTCAGTTTCTAGTTTGCTAAATCCTCTCGCCCAGCGGCTCACCACCCGCTGCGTCCGATCGGTTAGCTTGAAGATCAAGCTCCCCGTTACGTCCGCATCACTACTCGCGACGGCCCTTATCAAATAGACCAACACCTCTGCAGGAAGAATATCCGCTGCCTCCGCCCATTCCGATGCCCGCGTCTGAACCATCTCAAGGATCTTTTTTTCGATATCGGCCCGCCTATGATAGAGCTTCCCGTCACGGCCTGGACACGTCAGCGGTGGAACGCTGAACGCCCTAGCGGCACCAGATGACGGCAATAGGCTCATATTCTGTTTAACCGGCGCTCACTGAGAACCGGAAGTAGTTTGTCAAAAAAAAGCCGGCACATCTTGGACGAAGAAAACTCTCGTCTTCACAATATCTTAGCTCGGCTATACGACCGTTGCGAACTTAGCAGTGAGGGCACGGAATACGCGAGTCGTGGCCGGTGCGCACCTTAGGGGACCGCAGAGCGAAAGTGCTTCTTACTGATTGCATTAGGTACTCGGCATTGCGCATAATAGTTCTAGAGAGTTGAACTATTATGCGGAGCCGATCCTACGTCGCGGATGAACGGGCACTGACCACGCTGGCTGCATCGCAGGGCAGTTACTTCACCTCCAAGCAAGCCGCCGCGATTGGATATACTGCGCCGAAGCGAAACTACCACGTTCAGGTCGGTAACTGGGTACGTGAGCGGCGCGGGATCTTTCGACTTTCTACGCAACCACTCCCAGTGCGCCCTGACCTGATTCTATGGTGGCTTTGGTCTCGCAATCGCCAGGAGCAGCCTCAGGGTATTTACAGTCACCAAACCGCACTGTCTCTACACGAGCTAACCGACGTCATGCCTTCGCGGCTCCACATGACTGTGCCGAAATCATTCCGGCGCAGTGCCGCTATCCCCAAATCCATCGTCCTCCGCAAGGCCGACCTACCGCCTTCCGATATCGAACAAATCGACGGTGTGCCCGTGACTAAAGCGCTCCGCACATTGATCGATGTGGCGACTTCTGGAGAGGTTCCTCCACCGGATATGCAACTCGCATTTGCCGAAGCTACCCGGTCCGGAAAAATCACACGCGCGGAAATCGCGGTCGCAAAGACGGACCCGGCGCAGCGAGATGTCCTGCGACTCCTCCAAGGCAAAGGGGGCACGCGCTAATGGCTGGAAGCCGAACGTACACTTCGGCTGGCGCCTTCCGGCAAGCTCTTGAAGAGAGACTGAAGACAATTTCCCGGCAGGAAGGAACGGACTTTCAAAGGCTATGCCGGCGGGTCGCGTTCGACCGCTTCCTTGTTCGACTGGTCAGTGAACCGACCGGAGACTGGATACTCAAGGGTGGATACGCGATGGAGCTTCGATTCGTCACCGCAAGATCGACCCGTGACCTCGACTTCACCCTTCGCGCGGGTAATACTGAATCAGCCCTCGATCAACTTCAACGTGCGGGTGCGCGCGAAATCGGCGACTTCTTTTCATTCCGCGTCGGCGAGGCCATGATGGATCTGGATGCCGCACCTTACGGTGGCGCGCGATACCCTGTGGAGTCTAGACTCGATGGCCGGGCATTCGTTAAATTCCATCTTGATGTCGGCATTGGCGATGTAATCCTCGAACCCGTCGAAATGATGGTCACAAGGGATTGGCTCGGGTTCGCAGAAATCCCATCGCCTTCGGTCGCGATGATCGCCCGCGAGCAACAGTTCGCGGAAAAGATTCATGCGTACACGGTGCCTCGGCCTAGTCTCAACAGCCGGGTTCGTGATCTGGTTGACCTGCACCTGCTCATCACGTCAGGTTCTCTCGATCTCTCCCTTTGTGCCGAAGCTTTGCGGCGAACGTTTGAGCGGCGTAATACACATGAACTTCCCAAAGAGCTGGTTGCTCCGCCAGCGGATTGGGATCGGCCTTTTCGGGCTCTTGCAGAAGAGTGCCATATCGAGATCGGATATCGGGAGGCGTTTGATACGTTGCTCCATTTCTGGGCAGCATTGTGACAGAAATGTGCTCCATCGGCGGTGTGCTGACTTGGGTCGTGAGGCATGCCGCCCGTCTTTATTGCCAAAGCGCCGGTTCAAGCAATACAAATCCTGGCCGTAAGATCGGCGATAATCGACCGGATGGCAAAATCTGGCTTATGGATTACTGCCGGTGCCGGGAGGCTCGCGGATGCTGTTGCTACCAGCATCGAATTACATGAACAGTTCTCCACCACGGTGGTCCAGTCCGAGATCAAGCCCCGCCAGGCAGAAATCGTTATTGTTTCACTGAACGGCGAAAACATCGATTACGTGGGCATCAGTCAGGTCGGACGGCGAGTCGCAACTGGACAAATCACCATTGCCGTATCGAATCTGAAAGACGTCGGCGTGCCCTGTGAAGACCTGAAGGCGGCTTTCCCGCCGAGACTTTCCCAATATTTTTCAATTCCCGCAGACGGCGCATACCGTCCGACCCCACGTGTATGGGAGGAAATTCTAAATATTCTCCGGAAGAAGGAGCCAAGCCTCGTCGAAGCAATTGATGGGCTCACCCGTCGTGTTGCGGCGGCCCAAGTGAGGCCTGGCAGAATCAGCGGCGGCCTAGAGGTGTTCGAGCGGGATGCAGTGGCGTCGGCGCTGCAAGTTTTCGGTGGCTCGGCGTTCCGGAAAAAGGTGTTGCGGAAAGCGGGTGCACCCGAGAGGGGTTCAGTCGCTCCGTTTCTGCTCCGTCTGGGGGAAGTATCGGTTCGCGAAGACCCTCAAATCGTCAACGATCAGAGTGTCTTTCCGGGCTTGAATGTCGCGCGTCGGGATGTGATTGGGTCCGTGTTTCTTACGAATGGGACCGACGACCTCACAATCCTAAATTGCAATCGACAGCCGTTGGAACGAACACTCGGCGTCGATCTCATTTATTACAGTCACCGATTCGACTCCTTCGTTTTGGTTCAATACAAGCGCATGACGGAGGGCAAGCGCGGTGCGGAATATCGACCTGCAAGTGATCCGAGCCACGAAGAAGAGATAAAGCGGATGCTCCAAACCGAAGAGTTTTTAAGAAAGCAGCCGGCAAGCAAGAACTCAGGAACCACGGATTACAGGCTGTCAGGTCGACCGTTTTTTGTAAAACTCTGTGAGCCAAAGGCCAAGTCTGCCCTGGATGCGGGGATGGTGTCGGGGATGTATGTTCCGCTACGGTTGTGGAGAAGACTCCTGAGTTCACCCGAGGTAGTCGGTAAGAAAGGTGGCGTGGTTGTCACATGGGACAATTGCGTTCGCAGGTTCAACAATGGAGAATTCACAAACCTGCTTCGTAACGGATGGATCGGATCGGCGGCAGGAGAGTCCAAGGCTCTTGCAAAGATCGTAGAACAGGTTTTGTCGAGCGGACGAATGCTGGTGTTTGCGGAAACAAGCAAGGCGCGGGCGTCACAGGATTTGCGGCGCGATCATCTGGGTCGTTTCGCAACTGACGACGACCCAACGGCGGCCTTCTGATATGCCCACGATAGGAACATGCAAGCTCTGCCTGCGCGAGAACGTCGAACTTCTCGAGAGCCACTTCGTCTCCCGCAAGCTCTACTACTCCGGCAAGAAGAAGATCGAGTTCGTCAATTTCCTTGAAGCGGGAGTCGATCCCAAGGAGTTTGCGGCCCACCTGCTCTGCCGGAAGTGCGAAGAGCGTTTCAGCGTAAATGGTGAGGACGAAGTCCTGAAGCATGTCGCGCCCAAATACGTTCTTAAAGCCATGCCTCTAGCTGAGCGTATGCGGGTCGCGTGGGCGCGTGACAACGATCCCACCGCTCCCAGGCACGACGCTCGCGATTTCAACATCGACACTGACAAGTTCGCGTATTTCGCGCTGAGCACCGTCTGGCGCCGGACCATACACGAATGGCGCCCGGCGATTCCGCAGTGGGAGCTGGGTCAATTTGCAGAGGACATGCGGAGGTATCTTGTGGGTGATGCATCGTTCCCGACAAATATGTCGCTGATCGTCATGGTCTGCGGAGACGAAGCGTCACGGCGCATCTGGACGATTCCCAGTCAGTTTGTTGAGGCAGGCTGTTTGAATTTCACTTTTGATGTTCGAGGCATAGATTCCGCACAATGATGGGCCATCTACCGGCATTCGCGCATGAGTGGAATTGTCGCGCGCCAAACAGGCCCATTTTCCTCGCGGATAACGAGAAGAAGACCAAAGAGGGCTGGGAAAACACGAAGTCCGTGCAGGCGGCCAACAAAGAGCGTGCGACTGGCAAGAAGGAGGGGTAGTTATTTCGATGATCGCTATACGTGAGCTTATTCCAAATCCAGAAGACCTGCTTGCCCTCGACGTGTCCGAGCTGGCCGGCGTCCTGTTGGAACATCTCAACAGTTCTGATGAACATCACGACCTCCACCACTACAACTTCTTCAACGATTTGAGAAACTATCCGCCATACGGAACTCGTGACGACCGCATCAATGAAGCTCTGATGGAGGCCTGGGACTGGCTGCTCTATGAAGGATTCCTGGCGAAACGGGGAGATGACGGCAGCCGAGCGGGCACATTTGTTACGCGGCGAGGCAGAAGAATCAAATCGTCCGATGATTTCGAGGCATATCGCAAGGCTTCACTCTTGCCTCGCGGCCATCTTCATCCGCTGATTGCTAACGAGGTCTATCCGGCCTTCCTCCGCGGAAAGTACGATACGGCTATTTTCGAGGCGTTTCGGGAAGTCGAGGTTGAAGTCCGAGCTGCGGGAGAATTCCAGCCAACAGATATCGGCGTGGATCTGATGCGTAACGCATTCCGGCCCGACAAAAAGACCGGCCCCACCACGCCAGGGCCATTGACTGATACAAGCCTGCCGACGGCAGAGCAGGAAGCCATGATGGCCTTATTCGCCGGAGCGATCGGCATGTACAAGAATCCGCAAAGCCATCGGCATGTACCTACTGAAGGCCAGGATGCTGCCGAGGTAATTGTTTTCGCAAGCCAGCTCCTTCGAATCGTGGACCGGCTGAAAGCAATGAAGAATGACAGGACGCCGTAAGTCTACCGTCTTCTGGACGATGGCACACCAACTCCTGCGGTCAAGTCGGCTCTTGCGGTCCTGCGCCTAACGCGCAGCGCTGTGGAGCGGCATGTTCAGTCGGTTCAATTGATCCAGATACGGCAGCAGTGGTGGAAGTTGGAACGCTTTTACGAAGCCGCTCTCACCGAGGTAAAAAAGAACCTGGCCCTGACCGAAGAACTGGCGAACTAGGCCGACAGCATTGAAGGCATGATGCTGAAGTTCCTTGCGATCGTCGTTTGAGGCGATGGGAAGGTCCTGCACCAGCGATTTCAGCGTGTAGAACCATTCAGGCTCCTGGCCGGTGCGCGGGTGGTTGTGGAAAACGATCACCTCGGCGTCGGACCTATGAAAGTGATGCCTTCGGATTTCGTCGCGCACATATCCCGGAACAGAAACGCGCCGTTCCTGACCGATCACATGATGGATGCGCTCAATCTGCGTGGTGTTGCCGTGCCGGAATCCATAGCCGACGATGAGATGCTCTTCGGATAGGTGCTCGGTGAAATCGAGACAGCCGCACAGGAAATGCTTGCGCGTGGCGGGATATTTCAGCGCAGCCCTCTTGGACGTCTTCGCCCGCTTGATCGCGGCGATCATGCGCCTTACCTCGGTCTCATCGACTTTCTGGAAGTCCATGGGGTTCCTCTCGAGGCAGGCCAAAATGATGGCCTCGATGAGCTTAGGATCGGCGGGAATTGAGTTGAGGTTGTTCATGGTGTTTGCGCAGCAGTGATCTTTGCGGCCGTCCACGCTTCGATCAAGGAAAGTAATTCGCCCACCGCCGCAACAGCGTCATCGTACGTGACTGTTCTTTGGTCATGAACGCCGCGAGGCGCATGCTTTAGGTCGTTGACCTGGTTGTGGACGATGTCGAGCTTAGCGTTCGTCCATTGGGGATAGAGCGCTTGCGTCTTCGGGAGAAGCACGGGCACGTAGGCCTTTTCTCCGACGACAATTTTCAGGACGCGATGATAGATCGCCGCGGTGCGAAAGAGGCCATTGTTAAAGTAGAACCCGGCGATCCACTTTCCGTCGGTGCGGACTCTTCCTGTAGCGATCACTTGAGCACGCTTCTCAACGGCGGCAATCTCGATCGGGCCGTGGCGATCGGCAAACCCCTGCTGCTTCGCCTGGATCAGGGCGTAGACGGCCCCGAGAAAATCATCAAGTGAGCCTGCGAGGTCTGGATTTGCCTGCACCGCAGGCGCCGTCAGTAGCTTAGCAATCCTACCGGCATAACCTGAAAGTGCGGCATACGTCTGGTCAGCGAGATCGAGGGTCAGATAGTTGCTGTCGGTGGTCATCAACGTATGTCGTACACGGCTTGGCTCGCGCTGTGAGCCTTGTGAATCTTGGTGCCCCTGATCTCAAATTCTGGCTGTGAGGCGCTGTGTGCCTTATGAATGTAGTCTCCCCGGATTTCGCAGAGCGGCTGGCTGGCGTTATTTGCTTTGTGAATGTACTTGCCGCGTACGTCGTACACGGCCTGGCTGGCGCTGTTAGCCTTGTGAATTTTCTTGCCGTTGAAGCGTGCGTCGCTCATAAGGACCAGTTATTTTATTGCCGGTTGTACGGAGTCTGGTTGGTGGGCTTCAGCGAAATGTCTTCTTGGCTCGCCTTCTGCTGCACCGCACCTGCCGTGCGGCCAAGCTTCAGGCCAATAACGCGTGTCGGCGTATTCTGTTTGGCGAGCTGCTTAAGTTCCTTCACATCCGAGGGGGTCCAGGGCTTACCTGTGTTCCGAGTGGACTTTGACATATTGGGCGGCACTCCTTTGGTGGCCGGGTGAAGGCCTTACAGTGGAAGCTATCACACCTCTAGACCAAAGATGATGGAGTGGCTCTTCCAGCAAACGGCGTGTGTTCGTCGAGACGGCCGATTCATCCGGGGCCAACATTAGAGCCGGGAGGTCCTTATCAAACACGCCTGAGAGTTAAGGGACCTGTCGTGGCAGTTAGTATCTAGGGTCGCCTGCTCCGATGGCCAGTGAGACAAATAATCCTCATCGTCGCCCGCATCTCAACCTTTCGACGCCACGACCGGCTCATTGCCTGTGACAGAACTGTGCCCGAATCCCATCTGTTGAAGCATCTTGGGTTGACTGTCGAGCGAAGAGCAGACTCCCCAGATTGTTGTAATTGTTAGGATTCCGCGAAAAACGATGGAACCCTTGGAGCCGAAACCGGTCCCTTGGGCGCACTGTCGCGTTAAGGTCCCAAATCACTATCTGAGCAACTACCCCTCGCCGCTCATTCGGGAGTGGACGCGCACGAGACGCTGCTTCCGTGGCAGATGCGCGGTTTCCATGAGATCTCGGTTGTTGTAGAAGGATCTCCGAATACTAGTCGCGGTCTTGGGAAGCGCAGGCCATGAACCCGTGCAGTGGGCCACTGAGACTCTCAATCAGTAGCACCCTCTTAAATCCCCAATAAATCTTGATCTCCACCGCGCTTGTGTGCGACCTGTGTGCCGTTTCCGGGCAGGAGGTGTTTTTATGGCTCGGATCGCGCACCTGGCTCGATCGCATTTCGCTTGGGCGCGATCCGGAAACCAGTGCCTTCCCGTGCTGGCCCGATTACTCGTACGAGTCGGCATGGGATTGCGCCGCTGAGGGCGCGGACGAAGCAGTTTTGACGGCGAATGACGCGCGAGAAAAACAGAGCGGAAGTGCTGCCACTGCAGCGATAGCAGGTTCAAACCCTGCCGCCGTCATTCCGATTTAGGGACCTTACGGATCGGCCAGTGTGGGCCGCGGTTTTTGTTTTTGGCTTGAACCTCTGTCGCCCTGTTTTTTCTCGCGAGTGGGCAACATAGAAATCAAGAAATCTTTCGCGGCTTGATCCTCGCGGATGATGTACCAGCTCTTGAACGCGTCTTCTATCGCCTCGATCAGAAGCGATACTTGGCCTGGCTGCCATTCCTTCAACAAGTTGTAGTCCGCTTCGTTGCGATTCTGCTGCGCCTGCGAGAATGTGTCCGCCACGTTGTGAAGGTGGTATTGGATGGTTCGTCCGGGCTCGGCGGGTGGAGTTGGATGGAAAAGGTTCTTGATCTTCTCAACAGTATTTTCGCAGACATTCTTCATCGGGCCGTGATCGAACATGCGAGCTAAAGTTGCCCGAAACCGAGGATCGGTACAGTTGGCTACTGCGTCTCCGATCAGGAGATGAAAAAGCGCGTAGTACGCACTCGACAAGGCGCGGCGAAGGCTTGGCTGATGGGCATCGTTGGGATGCAGCTCCGCCATTTGCCGGGCATACTGCAGCAGATCGTCGGCGTAGGCCACTCGATTACGCCCATGTCGGCTGCTTCATCCGCGCCAGTTCGCTTTGGGTTATGAAGTCGAAATAGGGCCAAACGCCCCATTCTTCATTGGGGTTCAACTGCGTGATGATCGAATGCGAAATCTGCTTGGTGAAAGCGAGCAACTGATTTCTTGGAACAGCATTGTCCAGGAGCACCACCTGAAAAAACACTGCTTCATTGCCGTTCCAGTCCGTACCAAGGGTCGGCGTTAGGCTGACCACCTGCTGAGGCAATGAGAGCCGCGAGACAGCACCAAAGAATTGGGCCTGCTGTGCGAATGCTCTCGCGATGTACATGCCCTCATTATCGCGCGTCCTGAAAACGGTCGTAAGGTTGCCGGATTTCGTCGAGCATCGCGTACAGTTCGGGCGTCAACGGCTTCTGCGCGTGAGGCAATCGCTGCAAAAAGATCGATCCTCCTCTGCCCCAAACGGCGTTCATCATCATTGCGCTGAGATTGCGCATTCGCGGCTCGCAAGAAGGCTTTTCGAGCTCCTCATCGTACATGTTGGCCGCCGTCAGAAGGGTGATGTCGCAGTGGGCTTGCGTATCTGACCAGAAGAACATCACGTTGTATTCGCCGTCCATATATTGGCGGGCATTGTCCTTGGCGAATCGGAACATCTGATCCCATGACTGCTCGCCTCCCTCGGTCTCCAATAGTATCGGCGCGGGCTTGAATTCTTCATCGGCTGCGGCGAGAGCCGCATCTTCAACGGGGTCATGCGAGGACTTCCATCGAAAGTGTTTGACCTCGACTCCCAGGTAGAGCCCGTTGAGCCGCGCTTCAAGATCGGGGCTTTGCTCCCGGATCGTGACCGCCCAGCCGTATTTTGCGAAGGCGAGTGCTACGTATCCCTCGCATGCCAGATCCTCAATTCGTTGGGAATCCGCTTCGTTGTGCGAAGCTTTTTCTCGTAGGCGTCAACGCCCTGAATGGCCATTTTGCGAAGGATCGTTGTGAACTCGTCGATGGTCACGGTTTGACCGCTCCACGCTTAAAAGGGGGAACCAACATTCTATCGTTCTTTGTTCTTGAAGCTCGACGCCGGCCGTTGTACCGTTCCGCCCATGATCACGGCCACATTCGGAGCGTTCGGATTGTTGCTCGTGCTTGTGTGGATTGGTCGTCCTACGGGCTGGAAGTGCGAACCGAAAGGCCGTTACAAGTGCGCAACAAGAATCTTCGGCGATTAAGCAATCAGCCGCCTCCCGGCCCGATTCTGCAAACTCGGCTGGATTGGATGAAGCGTTGGAACGCGCTCGCGGAAGCGGTCTTGAGCTGGACGAAGATCCGTGCGCCGAGCCGTAACTGGAGCCGCCGTTTAAGGTGGCGAGGCCATGCGTCTCATCATGACGTGGCTCTCCGCCGCCTGAGCTCCAACAGGCGCGCGGTGATCTCTTCGACGCTCCAATTCCGTTGCGCGCAAGCATCGCGAAGAAGAAATCGGCACGTTTCAGAGCCTTGAAGATTCGAGTATCGTGGAGGTTAATTCTCCATTTATGGCCGTTCCGCTGCGCAAGCTCATCTTCGATACCAGTGGCATCAATAAACTCGCCACAGACTTGGACCTCGACGCAGTCATCAAAGCGCTGGGGCTTCTATATCGCATCGGGATCACTGAGACGGCAATTTCTGAGATTATCGCCACCACGGATGAAATCGAGAGAAAGGCGTTGCTTGACGTAGTGAAGCGCCTGCTGGCTCACGGGAATTGCGTCATGCCGTTCAACTGGATCATCGAGGAACAGGCGAAGGCGTACCAACGCGACTCTGTCGGATACGACTGGAAAGGGCTCAATGTCCGAGTGGCGGCGGCGGAGCGTGAGGTCGCCCGCCAGGAATTCATGCACGAGTTGAGCGAGCAGACCCGCAGAGAAATGAAGGAGTGGAACAAGCAGTACCTCGCTATCTTCAGGAACGCCAAGCCGGCGTTTCAGAGCCTATTTGCCCCCGCCAAAACTCGTCCATCCGTTCGCGAGGTCACCGAAAAGCTTATGGGTGAGGGCGGGGCGCATCTGGAGATAGGTGCGGGTCTGTTTGAGCGCGCCGCCGGGACTCATCCTACCATGCAGCAGATGAAAGACTTCATCGAGCGCTGTCCGCCATTCAGGGCGTTGCTCGTGGCTCTGTGCTTTACGCAATACGACCGCTGCATTCGTGAGGAGAGGCAACAGTCCCTTGGCAGAGCCGGGCGAAATGACATGTTCTCCGCCGTGTACCTTGCGTACTGCAAGGTATTCGTGACGGACGACCACGGACATTGCAAAGCCATGAACGTCGTGGCTGATTTGACAGGCCTTGATACGACCATATTGACGTACCAGGAGTTCAAGTCAGGACTGGTCGGGCTTGGCTAAGTCTCTCCCGCCTGTGCGACATCGCGCGGCAGGAGCTGTTCGAGAGAAGCCTCCCTCTTATCCAGCCCCTTCGCCTCAATACACGCATTGAAGATCGCTTCCCGCTTCAACCCTGAGGAGGCTTCGATGAATTACTATCCGCTTTACCTGCTGGTCGTCCTGCTGCTGAGAGTGGCTGGCCTGCACGGTTGACGTTGGTTGGCGAGAATCCGGCCCAAAGTCGTTACAATTGGCCTAAAAGAGGTAGACATGAAAAGCCTGGCCGGCCCACTCCCTGCGAGACGCCTGCGTGGCTTGAAGCGGAAGGAGAATTGAGTGGCTATTAACCGTCCAGGCATCACCGACATCAAGCTGCTGTTCGCTCGTTCCGGTAGCGGCTGCGATCAGCTTCTCCGTGCTATTCTGCCCGCGCAATTCGTAGAGCGCGCCAAAGGGCAAGCGATAGGCGGACTTCGGACCGCCATCGACTCTCTGGAGGCCGAGTTTCTTGCCGAGGCTGGTATGAACAAGTCTCATGGGTAGCTGGGACCTAAATTGTCATGTCATTCGTGCCGCGATGCTTTCTCCGGGTCGTTCCGAAGCAGAGAAGCAGATATGACACCGTTCAGGTTCGTCGGCTCCATTCGACGCCTTTGGAGATGCATTTCGCAGTTCCTTGTGCAGCCCGCGATAAACTTCGATGCGGTAGAGCTTCTAGTCTGCTCCCGCGACGATTGGAAGAAGAGCTCTGGAAGTGAACACTACCGCGTATCGGGACTGCTGCGGAATTATCAGCAACCGGTAATAAATCAAATTAAGCAGGAAAAGCGTGTCCTCTTCCTGTCCGACCCTGGCATCGCATCCTCGCTGCTCGCCAAACAATTAACGTCAGCACTCACCGAAGCGGCCCATCCGGTTAAAACTCTGAGCCTCAAGCGCACAAAACGACTCACGCGGTTGGGGTCTCCAACGAGCACCTGTGAGGGATCGGAAGCCTGGTGTTTGCTGACCGATTTGGACCGTATGGTCCCGGCCGAACTGCCCTCGTTGCAAAAGACCCTCGACAACCTCCAGAGTGCTGGCTGGCGAGTCGCTCTTTTCGGCACGAATGGAAACATCGCGGGTCCTCTCGCCGGCATTGAAGCAGGCGCGACGCAGTATCACACCCTTGGTCTCTCAACGCTCGACGTTCAGAGGATTTGCGACCAGGAGGGCGTTGACGCTCATCTTTTCGGGCAGGAGCTTGATCGGCTCAGTCTGCACGATGAGGCTGCAAATCCCGCCATGCTGCAAACGCTAGTCGCCAGGTTTCGTTGTCGCAGCCGCTTACCCGAAAAGCGCAGCCAAGCGCTGGAACTGATCTGGGGGACACTCAAGAAATGCGCGCGCGTTCGGGGTAAGGCGGCGATTAGGGCTGCAAGAGCATTGGGACTCGCGATGGAGCTCGCCTCTCGAAACACGTTAACTGTGCAAGAGGCCGAACTCGCAATCAGCGCGCGGCTCGATCGGACCGGTTCCGAGGCCCGCAGGCTACTGGCCGCGGCAGCGCCATTACTTCTTTTTACGCCGGACGGCATCTGCTTCCCACATCACAGCCTTGGGGAGTTTCTTGCCGCCTCCGAGATTCGCGGAAGCCCCCTTTCGCTTATCTTGGATTACCTTTTTCTTCGAGGCACTCGAAACCCTAATACGTCATGGTCCGCTGCATTTGGGTTCCTCGCCGAAATGCGCAACGACATCGGCTCCTATCTCGCCCCCCACTATCCTGCTTTTGCTATTCAAGCCGTGTTCTCGTCACTCACGTCGAATGAGAAGACCATCCTCGGGTACAAGCTTTATCAACGCCTGCGAAGCCGCGCCGAACCTCTGCGGCGCCATCCCGAGATCAGTGCTCATCGTCTTGGACAATGCCTTCCGCCTGAAATCCTAGATGAGCTTCACGCCGAGGCCCAAACCGGCACAGATTCGATTCTAGTTGCAAACGCCTTCTCCCTGCTAGGCGAGGCCGGGCGCCGGGATTCGCTCGCGCTCGCACGCGGGAAAGCGTTCGACAAAGGTGGTGATTTAGACGTCCGCCACGCTGCATTTCACGCGATCGGTCGGCTCGGCACAGTTGAGCTGATTCCGGACTTGGTAACCGGCGTAGAAAGAAACGACTCGGCATATATTTCGATGCTCTCTGCCGTGGGAACTTTAGCGGACGCCACCGCCATCGAACCGGCTATCGCGGCGGCACTCGCTACGCCGACCTACATCACGCAACTATACGAACGCCTTCGCGAGCTCGAACCGAAGCCTGTGGCCCTCTCGCTCCTCGGAATGATCCGCTTTCAACCGGGCCTGGTAAATCATGCGCAGTGGACCTTCTATGCCAGCTGTCTTGATGGTGCGATACGGCGAGCCTGGGATTCGGAGCTCGCCGCAGCCGCGGTCGGGGCCCTGATTGCGATGGAGGATGCACGTATACTTGACCTTCAAAATAGCTTTATCAAAGACCTCTCGGATGCCATCGCTTACCGTGACCGCGACGAGGTGGTCGTGCGTAGCGTTCTGAGCCAATTGGCCAAACGGGGGCGACCAGTCACCGCAATCACCCGTACTGTGCTGCGTCTCGCTTCTCCCTCCACAATCCGATGGCTCGCAGACATCGATCGCGAAGACCGATTCATCTCCTCCTTGCGCATGTATGCCGGGGGGAAGCTTTACTTTGCGTTCGAGGAGTTCTTTCCATGGGAACGACCGTCCCCGGACCCCCAGGTGATCGCGTGGGAAGAGGAACATCGGCAACGTATCGCCGAGGCAGAAGATGAAATCAGCCGAGCTCAGGCCGCAGTGCGAGATGATTTGGACTTTGCTCGCGTGTATCGAGCCGCCCTTTCTCTGGAAGAGAAACGCCTTCCGGATATCTCCCCTGAGCGCCGCCAGTGGCTTGCTAGAGAGGTTGACCGTCAGTTCCAAACCGTCGATTTTTCAGCAATTCAATGGGCAGGCGACAATAGCTGCACCATTCCATGGTTGCTTGCCGGGTTGTTGATCCTCGTTCAGCACTATGAGCTGAGACTTGCCGATGACGTTCCGCTAATCAGAAGTCTCAACGGTCTCAGGGGCGAGGCGCCCGAAGTCCATGTGCGTCGCTACGGATTGACTCCTGTCGGTGAGCTTCAACTGCAGAAGATGATCGCGGATCCGGCGCTGAATCCCAGCGCCCTAGATACGATTTTTCACTTCGTACGCGCTACGAGACTTTGGACGAACGGACTCGCCACTGCACTACGTTATCGCGCTCTCAGCGTGGATTCGAGAATCCAAGGGGCTGCGCTTTTCACTCTTACGGATTTGCCACAGAGCACGGATATTCTGGCCAGTTTGGCGGCCCAAAAGATCGTCCCCATGCCCGAGTCGTTGTTGAACGAACTGGTCAAGCGTGGGCATCGGCCCACGATCGAGCGCCGCCTCAGCCAGTTCATCGACAATCCAACTCTACTGGCTGCTGGCGAGGTGGACTTCCCGAATAGCAGCCCCCTCGATTGGATCGGCGAGATACGGGAGCGCGAGGTGTGGAACAAACTACAGCGGATACGGGGTCTCGCACTGGATAACCGCTACTTTCGGGTCGTCGGGACCGTAACCGCAGCAATGGCAGCAATTGACGAAACACAACTCATCGGCAGCATGGCCTCCCAGATCCGGAAGACTCCCAAGGCATGGCGGCCCTGGCAGCAGACAGGCATCCTCGAGTCGCGCCAACGCGTTCGCTTGGCGCTCGCCAAAACGACCGATTTCCAGACCGTGGTAGCGAAGCTCCAAATGAAATCTACCCAAAAACGACTAAAGATTTGGTGCGAGGGAATAACCGATTTGCCCGCCTTACGTGGATTCATCCAACAGGCAATTGGCAAACGCGACGATGTCGTCATTCAGCCTATCGGGGGTTGGAGCGAATTGAGAAATCCAGATTTTCCTTTTGAGCGTCTCTGGGACGGCTGCCTTGACGTAATTCTAATTGCCGACGGCGATAATGGCCGGGACTGGAACCGCCCTGGCCGCCCTCTCTCCACTGACGGGGCTGACCTTCTCAAGCGCCTAGACGCCATCGGAGTCACCGGATTTGTACTTCAACGATACGGCCTCGAAAATTACTTCACAAGAGCGGCTGTGGATGCCGTTCTCGGAGCGGCCATCGCTCAGCATTTCCCCTTGGCGGACGATGGCAAAGCCGGGGACGTGCCCGGATATCCTAAGGGCCGCAACGGAGACATCGCTGCCGCGATGACGTTGGCGGACCTTTCCGGATCCGACCTCGATGACATATTGAATGAAATTAGGAAGCGCGTTGAATGGTAGCCACGCCGATGTGCGACGAACGACTTAGGTAGCCCGAGCAGCTGGCCGGCCGTGAGGTTTCGATTCGCAGCGGTCTCCATTCGCTGGGCCTGATTCTCCACGAGATGTTCAGCGGCAAGCGCGCCTTCGAAGGTCCGCGACGGCGTCACGCCGCCAAGCCTGAACAGCCTCGTGAGCGACGTGGACCCCACCTTGGAGTGCGTCATTCTGCGCTGCCTTTCCGAGCGGCCGTGTTCCCGTCCGCCGAGCGCGCTCGCCATCGCCGTTGTCGACTCCGGGTGGTTGACGCGCGACCCAGAAACAATGCCGTTCGAGTCGATAACGAAACGACCTAGGCTTCTCCGATAGCGCTCTGGTAAGAGATATTTCGAAGTGAGGGCCGTCGATCGCCTGTTTTCCTGGACTGAACCCCAATTTGCTGTGTCAACACTGTGTCCGAACCGGATCTGTTGGAGCCTCGTGGGTTGACTGTCGAGCGAAGAGCAGATTCCCCAGATTGTTGTAATTGTTAGGATTCGGCGAGAAACGATGGAGCCCTTGGAAGCCACGAGGCTCCCTTGGGCGCATCCGATGCTGATCCGCGGAATCGTTCGATCAACTCCGTTCGAGAAGTCGAGCCTCGGCAATCGCCGCCCCAATTGGCGGGCGGCTTCCATTCCGATGGGACAAAAAATGTGCCCGACCCTAGTTTTTGCACAGCAAGGAGTTGATGATTGAGCGAAAGCAGATTCCCCAAGTTGCTGATTATAGGTACAGCCATATGGAGAGTAAATGGAGCCGCTGTCGGTTTAGCGCCTCTCCTTTGCGAAAGCCACGGACTGGGGATACCGGCCATAAGGAACGACTCCGCCTGAACTGAGCGTTGGTCGGCAAGACACTCCGACCAGTGCCTACCAAGGATTGCCTAGCTATCGTGTATCAATTGAAACTGGAACGGGTCTCGCGCTGCGTCGCAGCTGAGCGCAAGGGTTCCTCTTGTTTGATACAGACGAGGGCCGCCCGGCAAAACAAATCGGACTCTCAACTACCGTCCAACTCCCATCCCTTGGGTCGAAAACCCAAAGGTCAATTTCGACTCCCAATCAACTCCCATTACCCGTTTCCGAGGGTTCCTGAAGGCTCTTTCGAGTGCCACTCGTGCCTTGTTATTAACTACATAGCCATAGACCGGCACGCTCATAACCCAAAGGTCGAAGGTTCAAATCCTTCCCCCGCAACCAAAGAAGCTCATGACCAGCGCTCGATACGTGCATTGGCAAGATGGCGAGATGTGGCTCGGCTACTTTGAGGAGTTCCCCGACTACTTGACCCAAGGCGAGACGTTGGCGGAGCTTGAGGACAATCTTCGGGATCTGTATCGGGATTTGACCAGTGGCGAGATTCCGGGCATCCGCAGGGTTGCCGAACTGACGCTCGGATGAAGCGTACGGACCTGATCCGCAAGCTGGAAGATGCGGGTTGCACGTTCGTTCGACACGGCGGGAAACAACGGCACCCCCGTCAACCAATATGGACTGTTTCTGCGATACCGTTACCGCGCTGGGAACCGCGCGATCCCCGTCCTCACGGACGGGGTTATAACCCCTGGCGTAAGCCTGGGGACTGTTTTCGGTAATGAAATGAGAGAAACGGTCAAGTAGTCGCGCTCATGCCTAACGCGACTGGACTCCCTGGCCTGGGTACATGCCGGACTGCAGTTTGCCTTCCCGAACTACAAAGGTCCCGTTTACCAGCACGTAACGGAACCCCACCGAATACTGGGCCGGCTTTTCAAACGTGGACTTGTCTATGACAGAGCCGGCGTCGAAGACCGACAAATCGGCGTCTGCGCCCACCTTGACCCGGCCCTTCTGGCGCATTTGCGGAGACATTGTCTCCAGGCGCCTGGCGGGCAGCAGCGTGGATTTACGGATGGCGTCCATCAGCGTGAGGGCCTTCTCCTCCCGGACATATTTTCCGAGCACGCGGGCATACGTGCCGGCCGAGCGCGGATGCTCGGCAATCCCATCGCTCGCGATCATCACGATCGGATTGGAAATGGCGCGCCGTACCATGTCCTCGGTGTTCGTGAATTGCGCGACGAATCCGCCTTGCTTGCGGTAACGCTCGAATGATTCCCGCGTGAGCCGTTCGCCGGTGGGAGGCCACAGCATGGTGGCGAAATACTCCGAGGGCTGGTTCTCCAAGCCGCTATATCTGGCCGAGGCGATTTCCGTCATGCCCGCCGTGTACGGATAGGCCTCGGTAGTCAGGTCCAAGCCGCGGGCGCGTACGCCTTCGATCATGCGAAGAGCTTCGTCGGTCTTCTGAGTGGCGGAGCTGTTGATGTGGACAATGTGCAGCGGCGCGCCGGAAGCGGCGGAATCGGCGATCACTTCCTGCATCGCGGAAATCACGTCGCCCGTGGCGCGCATGTGAACGAAGACCGGCCGCTTGAATTTCCCGGCCAGATAAAACAGATTCAGAATCTCGTCGGGCGTGGCCGTGGGCGTGTATACGATTCCCATACCCAGTCCCAGGCCGCCCTCATCCAGGCCTTTCTGAACCGCGGACGCGATAGCCTTCTGTTCTTCGGGAGTCGCAGGACGGTTCATGGCCGCGTCGCGAGGAAGCAGGCCGCCGGTGTCGTGCATGATCGCCATTCGCGCCGGAATATGCCCCGCGCTGGCTCCAAAGTTGATGAG
Source organism: Bryobacterales bacterium (assembly GCA_963813145.1). Lineage (GTDB taxonomy): Bacteria > Acidobacteriota > Terriglobia > Bryobacterales > Bryobacteraceae > Palsa-187. Next base: position 805,896 of record CAWEXX010000003.1, on the reverse strand, counting down.
CGATTTACCCGCGCGCGCGGCATACCATTCGCTGACCGGTGAAACTCCCACTTCCAGTTCCAGAGCCGTGGTCACGCCGTCCATCGCTTTGAACCCATAATCCGCGGAGGTTTGCGAGTGCTGGTGCAGATCGATGAAACCAGGCGCGATCACCAGGTTGGTGGCATCTATTTCGAGTTTGCCGCGCAGAGGAGTCGAGGAGATGGCGGCGATGCTACGGCCCATGATTCCCACACTGCGCACCGCATCGAGGCCGGATTCCGGGTCCATCACCCGGCCATTTTGGAGGACGATGTCGTAGGTCTGCGCGGTGAGAAGCGGAGGCAACAGCCACAGCAGGAATCGCATGAAGGCTAGTCTACCTGAGACAAACCATACTTCCGGCCGTATATTGCTAACAGAATCGCTGGGGCGGCTCACTAGAGTAGGCTCTCCGCGAGTTTCCTTTATTGACCACATTTCCCCAGACAGCCCCATGCGTGCTTGGGGCTACGGCGCACCGAAATAGCCCCAAGCTGATGCGTGGGGCTGGCGCCGTCGATACCCCCCAACGCTAGACGGGGCCGGCTGCCGACTCAACGACTTGAGCGGGAAAGTTGTTTGCGAATGGCCAGGAGTTCGCGCCGGTGCGCGGGAGTGATCTTGGGATAGCTCAGAGACAGGCTCTTGACCGCGTCGATGACAATGCGCGAAACGATGAGCCGCGTATTGTATTTGTCGTCTGCCGGCACGACGTGCCAAGGCGCGGTTTTGGTGCTGGTGGCCCTCAGGCAGTCCTCGTACGCATCCATGTATTGATCCCAGTATTTTCGCTCGACCATGTCTGCCTGGCTGAATTTCCAGTTCTTATCCGGTTCATCAATGCGCTTCAGAAAGCGCTTGCGCTGCTCCTCCTTCGAAAGGTGCAGAAAAAACTTGAGGACGCGGGTGCCGTTGCGATGGAGATGTTTCTCAAAGTCCACGATGGAGCGGAATCGCTTATCCCAATCCATCTTTTTGAGGTCCGTCTCTCCAGGAACGCCTTCGCTCGCCAGGATTTCGGGATGCACCCGAACGATGAGGACCTCTTCGTAATAGGAGCGATTAAAAACACCGATACGCCCACGGGCAGGCAGGCGGACGGTAGTGCGCCAAAGAAAATCATGCTGCAATTCTTCCGCGCTCGGATGCTTAAAGCTATGCACTTCGCAACCTTGGGGATTGATGCCGGTCAAAACATGGCTGATGGCGCCGTCTTTCCCGGCAGCGTCCATGGCCTGAAAAATCAGCAGCAGGGAATAGCTGTTCGATGCATACAGAAGAGGCTGGAGAGCGCTCAGTTCACGGACCTGCGCGGCGAGATGGTCCTTATAATCTCCTTCGGAGCTGTACAGCGGCTTGGAACGGGTGGGCCATTTGTTCAGCTTAAATTTCCCGCCATTCGGAACGCGGAAGTCCTGTGAATTGATTTTCATGATCGATAGTTTCGATATTACTCGTATCGAAGCGCGATCATCGGGTCGACTCGTGCGGCTCGGCGGGCGGGCACGTAACACGCGACCAGAGCGACGATTGCGAGCAGCACAGGCGCGGCTCCCAGGACCAGAGGATCAGGGCTTCGTATGTCGAACAGGAAGCCCGCCAATGCCTGGCCCAGGCCGATCGCCAACAGCAATCCGACTCCGATCCCGACGCTGGTTACTTTCAGTCCTTCGCCTAGGATCATGCGCAAAGTCGAGGACCCATCCGCGCCGAGGGCCATTCGGATTCCGATCTCGCGGGTCCTTCTGGCCACAGTGTAGGCATTGAGGGCGTATAAGCCGACGACGGCCAGCAGCAGCGCCACCGAGCCGAAAATTTCCAGGATGTGCGCGCCCGTGCGTACCACCCAGATGTCGAAGCCCGATTCCAAATGGCCGCGCATCGTCTTGAGCCCGAGCAGCGGCAGATGCCCGTCGGCTGCGAGAATTTCCCTGCGGATGGCTCCAAGCATCCGTGTATCCGCATCCGGCCCCGCTCCGGCCACCTTGATATGGAATTGCACGTTCGCTTGATACTCGCGGCCGAAAGGGAGATAGACGTGCGGTTCCAGGCCTCCGCCTAGAATGGATTCGCGAATATCGCCCACCACGCCAACCACTTCATAGTCCGGCCCCTTCGCCGCATCCAGACGGATATGTTTGCCAAGCGGGTCTTCGTGGGGCCACAATTTGTCGGCGGCGAGGCGATCGATCATCGCAACGTTGCTCTTCGATCCTTTCGTGCTCTCGCCGGAAGTGAAGGAACGTCCGCGAAGGACTGGAATTCCAAGCGTTCGAAAATAGTCTTCGCTCACGATGTTGTATCGCGTGTCCAGGGCGGGGTGCTCCTTCGAAGCCGGCCTGTCCGAAGGCGTTACGTTCTTCCCTAGCCGCATCGAACCAAACGGAACGGTGGCCGCGATAGCTACCGATTCCGCGCCGGGAACCTGTCTCAGACGGTGCTTCACGGTGCTGTAGAGCTGGCTGGCTCGGGTTTCGTCATAGTCGATCAAGCTTGCGTCGACTTCCGCGATCACCTGATTCTCCAGCAGGAAGCCGGGGCGGATACTCGACGCACGCACGGCGCTATGTATGAACAAGCCGGCCACGGTGAGCATCATCAACGACAGCGAAAGCTGCGCCATCACCAGCAGGTTGCCGCGAGAGAACAAGCGGCGCTTACGGCCGCCCGAATCCTCGCCCGTATTCTCCTTCAGGTCGATCCAAACGTCGGGCTTGGATAATTTCCAGGCGGGGAAGAGTGCGAAGATCACGGTGCTGAGCACGCAGAACAGCAGGGTGAAGACGAGCACACGAACGTCCGGTCGAGGGTCGTAAATAATGTCGACCGGCACCAGCGCCTTCAGCGATTGAATCAGCAGGGTGGTGCTCCATGCGGCAACGACCAGTCCCGACGCTCCGCCCAGAATCGCTAGCATGAGGCCTTCCGTCACCAACTGCCGGACGATCCGCTGCCGGCTGCTCCCGATGGCCAGCCGGATCGCAATTTCCTTGCGTCGCGCGGTGCCTTTCGCCATCATCATATTCGCCAGGTTGAGGGATGCGATCAGCAGAACGACGGCGGCCAGTGAGAGCAGCATGACAGCCGGGACTCGCAGGGCGTTATCGGTTTGTGGGTTGGTGGAGAAGCCCATACGGGAGAGCGGCCGGACGATCATGGTCTGATCTTTATTCTCGGCAGTATAAGCCTTCTCCATCTGCGAGGCGATCACGGCCAGCGCCGCATCCGCGGCCTGCGGCGTAACGCCGGGTTTCAAACGAGCCATGAGCATCAGCGAATGATTGCTTCGAACCGCCAGCGGTTTGACGTGTCCCTCGAAATCGTTCATGACTCTTGCGTAGGCCCGGAGCGGCACATAAATCTCAGGGCTGATCAGCGCGGTGGTCCCGGTAAAACCTTTGGGCATGATGCCCACGATGGTAAACAGATGGCCGTTGATGCGCACCGGCTTGCCCACCAGATTAGGGTCTTGTCCCTTTTTCTCCCAGAAGGAATAGTTGACGATTGCGGTCAGCTCGTCGCCAGGCTTTTCCTCCTCCGCTAGAAAGGGCCGGCCTTTCAGCGGCAGCACTCCCAGTGTCGAGAAATAGTTAGAGGAAACGACCGCGGCGAACGACTGCCGGGTGCTGTCGCCTTCCTGAATGCCCACCAGCGCCAGATTGAGGGCCATGAGGCTCGCAAAAACCTGGTTATTCTCCCGGATGTCGACGTAATTCGGATGAGAAAATGCCCTGTAGCTGTCAGGATGCTTGGTGTCGCGGCTATAAAGGCCCATCAGTTCTTCCGGCCTCTCCACGTGTAAGGGTTTCAGCAGAAAGGCGTTGATCAGACCGAATACTGCGCTGTTGGCCCCAATGCCCAAAGCCAAAACCAGCACAGCGGCCGCTGTGAACCCAGGTTTGCTCCACAGCATTCGGAGTCCGTACCGCAGGTCCTGCCAGAGATAGTTCATCGGCCCGTCCCCCATTCGCCTCGATACTGCTACGAATCAAAAGGGATTTCGGTTCCGACAAAAGCGGCTCAGGTTTGCCTACAGCTTGACGAGAAGCGCAAAAGTGATGCGGTTCTCATACTTGCGCAAGTCAGGAGCCCATCCAGGTACGAAAGATCCAAGCCCGCCGGTGTTTCCGCCGGGGGGAGTAATGCCGCCTGGACCTGAAAAGTACGGCACGTTCGCAGCGCGGTGATTATATTCCAGACGCCATGTGATGAACTGCTTAGGCATGTAGTCGAACGTGTACGAGGCATCCCAGGCCCGGTATTTGTCGCCGGGGTTCGCCGTGAAGTACGGAGTGCCCGTGAACGCCGTCGCGCCGTTGATGGGCGGAATCAAAACCAGGTAGCGGCCTGGATTCGTGATCGCGCCGCCGCCCACCGTCATTGCAAACAGGTCTTTATGAAGCCAGACGCGGTTGTAGGCCATGAATCCGAGGAAATACTGCGCCGGAGACGACCCACCTTTGCACGTGACGCCGCCGCCGAATTCGCAGCCCGCGTCCACCGTCAGCGTCATTGCCGACTTGCTGATAGCCCCACCTTGATTCTCATAGTACTTGTACTGGATGCTGTTGTCCGTGTGAACCCGCTTGCGGTCCGGATTGCCGAGCGTATCGGTTCCTACATAGTTATTCGAAAGAATAGACCAGTTGCCGTTGGGACGATACAGGATCTGAGCTCCAACGCCGGGGGCGTGATTGAACTTGCCGTAGGATTGCCATCCGTTGATGAACCAGGGTTCGATCTTAAGTTTTTCGGTGGGGAAGAACTGGGTCCGCACACCATTAAAGAACCACGGCGTATTGGAGGAAACATACGATGGTTGGTAGGTCCAATTGTCGAACTGGTAATAACTGAACAGCCCGACATAGGACATGAAGATCCCAGCATCGACGTTGATGCCATGCATTTTGTCGAAGTGGTACCCTCCGTAGGCTTCGGAGAGATAACGATATGCTCCGGACAGGTCCCATTGGCCGCGAGCGGGACTCGCATCGTTACGCGGCGTAGTGGAGGAATACAAGCCAAACTGGGTCATCAGGCGTCCGCGCACATTTTCCCAGTGAAAATCGCCGCCGATGCCCAACTGCGTCAGCTGAACTTCTCCGGAACGGAAGATTTCGCTCGATCCCCCTATGGTGTCGTCTTTCGGATGAGCGAAATCGAGCGTGTAGTTCGTGTCGACACGCAGTTCGCCAGTGAAATATTTCGAATCCATCGGCGAGTCCTTCGTCCGCGGATTCCCTGTGAGCCAAGTGAAGTCTGCGAAGGCAAAGGGCTCGGCCGGTTTAGCTTTTTCTGGAACGGCGGGCGTCTGCGAGGGCACCACTGCGGGAGTAGCAGCGGCGGTCGCGGCAGGAATCATCGCCACAGGCGCTAACGCCTGCGTACCACGGAGTTGTCCCTCCAGTTGTTCGATGCGTTGCTTCAACTGATTGAGTTCCTCGAGAATCGCGTCGCTAGGCGATGCCGTTACGCGCGCTGGAGTTTCAGGAATGCGCTCATCCTGAGCGGAACATGGTTGTTCCATGAGCGCGATACCAAATAGTGCCGAGGCCAAACAACAGATGCCCGAAAGGCGCTTCAACAGGGAAGAGCCGTTTAATATATACATGATTTCCTTTCACTTCAGCCTAACGTGCGCCGTATAAAGTAAGCACAAAGTTCACATCAAGATTTTGTTAAAGAGCGAGCCACGAGCGCGAAAGTGCGCGGTAATCGGCACTGGTTTTATCGGACTGGAGGTTGCCGCGTCGCTCCGCAATCGCGGGCTGGCGGTATCGGTCATAGGAGAGGACTCAGCTCCATTGCGCAGGATTCTGGGCCCGGAACTGGGGCGATTCGTTCAAAACTTGCACGAGCGGAACGGAGTTCGTTTCTTCATGGACGCCAAGCCGCGTTCGATCCGTGCGGATCGGGTTGACATCGGCAATGGACAGTTCGTCGAAGCCGATCTGGTAATACTGGGCGTCGGCGTTTCACCGCGAACTTCATTGGCGGAAGCGGCGGGCATAAAAGTGGACGACGGCGTGATCGTCGGCGAGACGCTGCGGACAAGTGCGGCCGATGTGTTTGCAGCGGGCGACATCGCGCGATATCCGGAACCGGTGTCGGGCGAAGCAGCGCGCATCGAGCACTGGGTGGTGGCGGAGCGCCAGGGACAGGCGGTGGCACGCTCGATGCTCGGCATCGGCGGCGCTTATCGCGAAGCGCCGTTTTTCTGGAGTCAGCATTACGATGTCACGATCTCCTATGTCGGGCGCGCGGCATCCTGGGACAGTTGCGAGGTAAGAGGCAATCTCGAAAAACACGATGCCTGCGCCATCTATCGACGCGATGGGAGAACGATTGCCGTCGCGACCATAGGACGGGATCGGGTGACGCGGTGGCCCTTAATTCCATGCTGCGGGATCAATAAACTAACGGATCGACCACTCGTCCCAACAGCTATCCGTGCTGATTGGCGACCTAGCTCTAATGGCTGACGGCTGGGCCGCACAATGCGGCTATACTCTGATGAAGCATGAAGACGGCCCTTTTTATCGCTCTAGCCATCACCACGGCGAGCTTCATTTTCTTTTGGATCGCTGCCATTCGCAAGGGTTCTGACCCTGCCGGTGGAAAATCGATGCCCGGCGCGGTGGATGTTCTGATTGGGTTCGTTACGAATTTTTTCGATACCCTTGGCATCGGGTCCTTTGCGCCCACCACCGCAATCTTTAAACTTCGAAATCTGGTTCGGGACGAGCAGATCCCCGGCACACTCAACGTCGGACACACCTTGCCGACCGTAGCGGAGGCTTTCATCTTTATCGCGATCGTGACCGTGGACACCACCACTCTGTTCTCCATGATCGCCGCCTCCAGTCTGGGTGCCTGGCTGGGCGCGGGCGTCGTCGCGCGATGGTCGAGGCGGGCCGTGCAGGTCGGCATGGGAATTGCCTTGATCGCAGCCGCCGGGTTTATGCTTCATTCGCAGTTGTCGGCCGATCCCGCGGGCGGAGCCGATGTGGGCGTGACGGGAGTGAAACTGGGGATCGCGGTCGCGGCGAATTTCCTTCTGGGAGCGCTGATGACCCTTGGAATCGGCCTGTTCGCGCCTTGCATGATCCTGATTACTTTGCTGGGGATGAATCCGAAAGTCGCGTTTCCCATCATGATGGGATCCTGCGCATTTCTTATGCCCACCGGCAGCGTCCGGTTTATTCGCGAGCGGAGCTATAACCTGAAATCGGCGCTGGGTCTCGCTCTTGGAGGGATTCCGGGCGTTCTGATCGCCGCTTATATCGTCAAGGAATTGTCGCTAAAAACCGTGAAGTGGCTGGTAATTGTAGTGGTGGTTTATACAGCCGCTATGATGCTGAGGTCCGCGATGCAGGAGCGTTCGCGGAAACCGGTAGTGTGATGCCGTCAATTCGGAGTTGAATCACTTGGGGGCCTGCGAATCATGCCGTCGACCACTGCAATCAGGGCGTCCATTCGCTGGTCGGTGTGTTTCTGCGCTTCCGCCAGCTCCTTTTGCGATTCGGCAACTTCCTTCATCGTCTCCGCCAGTTCATCCATCCTCTGAGTTAGCTTGCCGGTCGTCGCCACGAGATCACTCGTCGTCGCTGCCAATTTATCGACGTTCTCCGTAAGCAGCATCTGGGCTGTTAACAAGCTTTTGTGCTCATCGCTAAACTTTAGATGATCGTCGATCAGGAGTTGCATCAACCCCTCCATGCGATCCAGGCGCGACAGCCCGTGACCGTTCTGCTCGTCGCTCATATCCTCAGTATACTCAGCGCACGGTTAACACCGGCGCTCCCAACACCAAAAACCGCGGCGTGATACCGAGGCCCGGCGCGTTCGCCGTCGTCATGCGCCCCTCTTTCCTCTGCGGAGCCCCTTCCGCGATGCTCACCGTCACGTAGCTATTGAAATCCGTGGTCGTGAACAGGAACTCCGGCGGTGTCGAGTGCGCCAGATGGGCGATCGCGGCGGTCACGATGTCGCCTCCCCAGGTGTCCTCGATGGTCATCGCGATCCCCAACGACACGCACAAATCGCGAATCTGACGCGCTTTGGTTAGTCCTCCGACTTTCGAAATTTTCAAATTAATTACGTCCATCGCCTGATCCGCATGGCCGCGCACCACCATCGCCAGATCGTCGATCACCTCATCCAACACGAAGGGCCGGTCGGTATGCCGCCGGACCGCAAGGCATTCCTCATAGGTCCGGCAGGGCTGCTCGATGTATACGTCCACGTCTCGCACGAATGCCGCCACGCGCATCGCCTCATGCTGGGTCCATCCTGTGTTCGCATCGGCGATCAGAACGTCGTCCGACTCCAGTTCCTCCGCCGCGGCGATGATGCGCGCTACATCGGTATCGACGTCGGAGCCGACCTTCAATTGAAACCTGGTATAGCCCTCCGCCCGATACTGCGCGACGCGCTCCGCCATCGCCTCCGGAGTGTCCTGCGAAATGGCGCGGTACAACGGAAAGTCCTCGCCAAACCTGCCCCCGAGCAGCGTCGCCACCGGCTTCCCGCACGATTTGCCCAGGATGTCCCAGCACGCGACGTCGATGGCCGACTTCACATATGGATGCCCCCGCATCGCGCGGTCCATGTGCCTGTTGAGGGCCCCCAGTTCCGTCGGATCGAGCCCGATCAGCGACGGCGCCACCTCCGCGATCCCCGTCCGCGCGCCGTTCGCGTAGGCCGCGAGATATGCCGATCCCAGCGGGCAGATCTCTCCATACCCGGTGATTCCTTCGTCCGTCGATACCGCGACCACGGTCGAGTCGAATACCGTCACGGCGTTGCCTCCCGACCATTTGTAAGAGCCCTCGTGCAGCGGCAGTTCGACTCGGTACGCCTCGATTTTGGTGATCAACATGGGATTTAGGAATACAATAGGCATTATGAACCTCCGCATCGCCACGCTGCTGGCGGCGGTCTGCTTCCGCATAACGGCTCAGGACTTTTCCAAAGACGTGCAGCCGATTTTCGAGCGCCGCTGCCAGGGCTGCCACGGTGCCGCCCAGCAGATGAGCAATCTGCGCCTCGATTCTCCGGCGTCGGCCGCGCGCGTGGTCACTCCCGGCGATAGCGCGTCCAGCAAGCTGTTCGAAAAAATCAGCAGCACTAAAAAGGGCTTCATGATGCCGCCAATGGGCGCACCTCTTACCGCGGAGGAGATCGGGAAGATCAAATCGTGGATCGACGCGGGCGCGAAATTTCCGGCAACCGTTGCCAAATCGACCCACTGGGCGTTCCAACCGATTCAACGGCCAGCCAAAACATCCATCGACGCTCTGGTTCTGGATCGCCTGGCGAAAGAAAACATCGCTCCATCGCCCGAAGCAGACCGGCGTACGTTGATCCGCCGCGTGAGTCTCGACCTCACCGGCCTCCCTCCGACGCCCCGCGAAGTGGAGGAGTTTATCGCCGACCAGAGCCCGACCGCCTACGAAAAGCTGGTCGATCGCTTGCTCGCCTCGCCGCACTATGGCGAAAAATGGGCGCGCTCCTGGCTGGATATCGCGCACTATGCCGATAGCGATGGTTATGAAAAGGATCTCTCCCGCCCATGGGCGTGGCGCTATCGCCAGTGGCTGATTGACGCTCTCAATCGGGATGAACCGTTTGACCGGTTCACCATTCAACAGATTGCCGGCGATCTGCTGCCCAACGCCACTACCGACGACCGGGTCGCCACTGGTTTCCTGCGCAACACCCTCACCAATCGCGAAGGTGGCGTGGACCGCAACGAAGCGCGCTTCGAGCAGATTATCAATCGAACCAATACCGTGTCGACCACCTGGCTGGGGCTCACCACCGGCTGCGCCCAGTGCCACAACCACAAGTTCGATCCCATCAGCCAGAAAGAATATTATTCGCTGTACGCCTTCTTCGATCACGCGGAGGAAGAGGACATCGATGCGCCCATGCCGGGCGAGAAACCGCCGCCGCCCGACTACTACGCCGCGCGACAGGCGATTCTCGATCAATATTGGATCCCCGAACTCCTGCCGCCCTGGGAGCGCCGCCTCCGCGAAGCCTACAATCATCCGGGCGAAAGCGGCGAATGGGATTTCACGCTCACCGACTTCACCGCCAGCATGGACCGGCCCCGTGAGCTGCTCACGGACAATCCGGAAACCCGCTCCCAGCGCGACCAGGAACGCCTGATTGCATTTTTCGTCTCCCGCATCGGAACCGATTATTCGAAAGACCGCTCCACCGCCGGCACGCTGCGGGAAGCTCGCGAGAAGCTCGACGCGCTGGCTGCCACTCTGCCTCCGTACAGCCAGGCGCAAGCGATGCGCACCGATCCATCGATTCCGCCGACGCGGCTTCGCGTGGGCGGCGATTATAAGACCTTTGGGGCGGAGGTCGCGCCGGGCACGCTGGCGATTCTTCCTCCTCTTAACGCGGCGAAACCAACGCGCCTCGACCTCGCGCAGTGGCTGGTGTCGAAGGATAATCCTCTCACTGCCCGCGTCACCGTCAATCGCATCTGGCAGGAGTTTTTCGGGCGTGGCATCGTCTTTACCTCAGAGGATTTCGGGACGCAGGGCGACCGGCCGTCGCATCCCGAGCTGCTCGATTTTCTGGCGTCCGAGTTTCGGGATAACGGCTGGAGCGTGAAGGGTATCCAGAAAATGATCGTGATGTCCGCCACTTATCGCCAGTCGTCGAAAGCGCGCCCGGACCTCGAAACCAAGGATCCTGAAAACACCTTGCTTGCTCGCCAGTCCCGGGTGCGGCTGCCGGCGGAGCTCATTCGCGATCAGGCTCTCGCCGCCAGCGGTTTGTTGAATCCTGAAATCGGCGGCCGAAGCGTGCGGCCTCCGCAGCCGAAAGGCGTCGCCGAGCTGGGCTACGCGAACAGCGTCAAGTGGAAGGAATCGACCGGCCCGGATAAGTACCGCCGCGGCCTCTATGTCCACTATCAGAGGACCACTCCGTATCCGCAAATGAGCAATTTCGACGAGCCGGATTCGAACGTCAGTTGCACGCGCCGCCGTCGCTCAAACACGCCTCTGCAAGCACTCAATCTGCTGAACGATCCCGTCTTCTACGAAGCCGCCCAGGCAATGGCGGCGCGAATTCAACGGGAAGGCGGAGCAGATCCGCTTGCCTACGCCTTTGAGCTATGCGTGGCGCGGCTTCCTTCTAAAACCGAGCGCGCCCGCATCGAGCAATACCGGGCGCAGGGCGGCGACTGGCTGGGCGTCAGCCGTATTTTATTGAACCTGGACGAACTGATCACGCGAGAATAACCATGAATCTTCCCGAGTTTTTGAAAATCCAATCGCGCCGGTCGTTCTTTCGCAACTGTGCGGGTGGAATCGAAACGCTGGCGCTCGCGAGCCTGCTGGAGCGCGAGGGACTCGCTGGAGTCGTCGCCGATCCGCTGGCTCCCAAGGCTCCGCACTTCGCGCCGCATGCGAAGAACGTCATCTGCCTGTTCATGGAAGGCGCGCCGAGCCAGATGGATCTTTTCGATCCCAAACCGGCGCTGCAGAAATACTCGGGACAGTCGCTGCCGCCGTCGATGACCAAGGACCTGCGCCTCGCCTTCATCAAGCCCACCGCCGCGGTGCTGGCGAGCCCCCGCAAGTTCACGCCGCACGGGCAGAGCGGTATCGAGTTTTCCGATTACATCCCTAACATCGCGTCCTGCGCCGACGATATTTGCCTGGTCCGCAGCATGGTCACGGATGCATTTAATCATCATCCCGGCCAGTTGCTGTTGTTTACCGGATCGCAGCAGTTCGGGCGGCCCACCATGGGCGCCTGGGTAGTTTACGGGCTGGGCTCCGAATCGCAGAACCTGCCGGGATTCGTGGTGTTGAGCTCCGGCGTCGGCACCAGCGGCGGCGCATCGAACTTCGCCAGCGGATTTCTGCCCTCGTCCTATCAAGGCGTGATGTTTCGCGGCGGAGCGGAGCCCATCGTCTACCTTCAGTCTCCCGAAGGCGTTAGCAGGGAACAGCAGCGCGCGTCGCTCGACGTTCTCCGCGACCTGAATCAGGAGCGGTTTCAAACCACTGGCGACGCTGAGATTGCTTCGCGTATTTCTTCTTATGAGCTGGCATTCCGGATGCAGGCGGCCGGGCCGGATCTGCTCGATTTTTCCAAGGAATCGCCCTCCACGCTCGATATGTACGGCGTCAATGCGGAAAAGACCCGCGCCTTCGGAACCAATTGCCTGCTCGCCCGCCGGATGGTCGAGCGCGGCGTGCGATTCGTGATGCTGATGCACGCCAGTTGGGACCAGCATACATATCTCAACCGCGATCTCAAAAAGAACTGCGATATCACGGACGGACCGACTGCCGCCCTGATTCGCGACCTGAAGCAGCGCGGCTTGCTCGATTCGACGCTAGTGCTATGGGGCGGGGAATTCGGCCGCACGCCGATGGTCGAGCAGCGCAACACCAGCGATCCCGAAAACGCGGGCCGCGACCATCATCCGTTCGGCTACAGCATGTTTATGGCAGGCGGCGGAATGAAGGGCGGGACAGTGGTCGGCAAGACCGACGACCTGGGATTCAATGTGGTGGCGGACAAAGTCCACGTCCACGATTTACAGGCAACCATCCTCAACCGCCTGGGCTTCGATCATACGAAGCTGACCTATAAATACATGGGCCGCGAATTCCGGCTGACCGATGTCGAAGGCCACGTAGTCGAAAAAATGCTGGCGTAAGGCGGGCGAATCCACCGCTCCTGCGAGTCGCGGCTCTGTTACTAACCATCGCGGAATCAACAGGCGCTTCAGAGTCGCGACCCGCAGGAGTAGTCCGGAGCTGGTGTTTTCCAGGACACTGAACCGCGACCGTCAGGGAGCGGATAGCCTCCTAAACAAAAAAGGGCCGACCCGAAGGCCGGCCCATTCGACTGCGGTCGAAAACTTAGAACGTCAGGCGCAACCCGATTTGCAGCCGCCGCGCTTGTGTACCGTCCGGGAACCCGCCATCTCCCGATCCGACTCCGAACGCGGTGGGCGTCAACGTAAGGACTCCCTTCGCTTCCGTGTAACCCTGGGTCGTCAGACTGGTCGGCGACCAGCTGTTGCTGATGTTGAACGCTTCCGCGATCAGGAATAACATGCGCTGATTGTGCTCGCCGCCCAAGGGGATGCCCTTCGTGATGCGCAGATCGTCGCGATAGGTTGCCGGTGTGTACAGGCCGTTCACCGGAAGGAATGGCACGCGGAAGTTCCCTCCGAATCCATTGATGGAGTTTGTGGAAAGCATTCCGGTCACAGGTGTATCGGTCAAGCGGATGGTCTCGCTTCCGGAGGGGTGACCAGTGCCGATCGTCATAATGCTCGAAAGCTGCCAGTTGTTCACGACGTACTTAAAGAACGCCCCTTCGCGATGGAAAGTCGGCGCCCAGATGAAGGAGTACACAAAGCGCTGCCGCTGATCGTTGGACGAGCTGCCCTTGTCGTAAGCGTAGTTTCCGTTGTAGGTCCAGATGGCGGTACTTCCCGTGAACACCGCGTTGGTGCTCGATCCCTGCCCATCGTCGATCGCGTGGGCCCAGGTGTAGGATGCCAGCGACTGGAATCCGTGCGAAAACCGTTTATTGATCGTCGCCGTCAGGCCGTCGTAGAAACTGCTGACGCCATTCGTGGTCTCATAAACGCCCGCGTATTTGGTATTGGGGCGCGGATTCAGATACACCGGCGTCGTAAACGAACCCACCTTGTTTCCGGTGGCATCGGCGATCGTGTAGGTGAAGTTCGGACCAAGCGCGGGAGCGTTCAAATCCGTCGTCCCGTACAGATTGACGCCGTGGCTCCAGATTCCCGACACGGAGAAAACCATGTCCTTGGTGATCTGCCGTTCCACGGTGATTTGGCCCTGCTCGGAATAAGGCGTCTTCAAATTCGGCGCCGTAAACTGAAGGCTCGAAGCGGATACACTCGCACCGGTCGGGACAGCGGCGAGGGCGTTCGGGAAAACCGGACCAGCCGCTAATTGCGTTGGGTTGGTTGCGCTCAGCGAAATCGACTGCTGGAATAATCCCTGACCGATCAGCGTATCTTCCACGATTCCGCCCACCAGGCGCGCGAAGAAGGTACCAAATCCCGCTCGGATCATCGTTTTGTCGTTCAACTTGTACGCCAGTCCGACGCGGGGCATGAAGTTTTTCGCGCCGGTGTGGATTGTTGCCGTCTGCGGCCAGTCCGGATTCACGATGGTCGGGGTCGGAGCGATGGAGTGTTCATAGCGCATTCCCGCGGTCACCGTCAGGCGATTCGTGGCGCGCCACTGATCCTGAGCGTAGAACCCAAACTCCTTAATCGTGAAATCGACGGCCGGAGTCCCGAAGCCTTGCGAATAACTAGTCCAGTTCTTCACGCCGGTCCCTCCGCTGTAATCCAGCGCAAACAAGGTCGGCGTCTGATAGGTGTAGGAACCATAACGATTGGTCAGCGACGAAACAAAGTCTTCCGAGTTTACCCAGTTGAAGCCCACCTTGATCGAGTGTTTGCCCTTGGTCCAGCTCAGGTCGTCGGCGACCTCGTTGCGAGTCTCCATCGGCTGAAGGCGCGGCAGATAGGTTGCCGGTCCAAGCTGGACCGCGGCCACCGACACATCCAGATAACCCAAACCGCCGCCGAGCTCGGCTTGATCGAAGACGTCCGACTGGCGGTCCGTATCCAGGCCGTAGCGGAAGGAATTCACCAGGCTCCCATTGGGAACATAGGTCCAGGCGAGCTTCCCGTTGCGGACATGTACGGTGTCGTCGCCATTGCCGGTGATCGCCGCGCCGGTGGTGGACGAAAGGCCGGTCTGAATCCCATTGGGCGATACCCAGCGCAGGTAATTGAAGCTTGCGCTGAAGGTATTCTTGTCCGACATGCGGTAATCCATGCGTCCGAAATACAGATCGTTGCTGGCTGTGCGCGGAATCGCTCCGAAGAAGCGCGGCAGCAGCCCGTTAATGGCGCTGCACTGGGCAGCAGTTGCCGGAGCGGCGCAGCCTACCCATACGGGCGAGACCGGGTCGATCACGCCGACCTTCACCTGGCTATCCACCATCGGGAAAATTCTGCGCGTGATGTCCGTGCTCAGAAAGAAAAACAGTTTGTCCTTTACAATCGAGCCGCCCACGAATGCGCCCGTCTGGATGCGATGCTCGCTGGGATTAAACGCGGAGAACGTATCGCGCGCATTGAATCCAGTGCTGCGGAAAAAGTAGAACGCTCCGCCGTGATATTGATTGGTTCCGCTCTTGGTCACCGTGTTGACGACGCCGCCCATCGCGCGGCCGTACTCCGCGGAGAAATTGGACGACACCACCTCGAACTCCTGCACCGCATCGGCCGAAATCTGCGATTGAATGCGCGTTCGCCCGGCGTTTTCGTTGTAGAACTGTTCGGTGTTATCGTTCCCGTCCAGCAGGAACGAATTGTTGCCTTCCACGCCTCGGAACGAAAGCAGTCCGAACGTTCCATCGTTGGTCACGCCCGGCACGTTCAGCACAAACGAGTCGACGCGGCGCCCGTTGATCGGCAAGTCGCGGATTTCCCTCGTCCCTACTACGTTCGAAACGTCCGTCTTCGTGTCCTCAACCAGGGAGGCCGCGCCCGTCACCTCGACCGCCGTCGTCGTCTGGCCTACCGCAAGAGCGATCGCCAAGTCCAGATTTTGCCCCACTTGCAGTTGAATGTCTTTCGCTTCGTAGGTCGAGAATCCCGACGCCGTCACGGTGACCTTGTAACCCACTCCCGGCGCCAGCGCTGGGGCAGTGAAAATCCCTGAATCATTCGTCGTGACGGAGCGGAGCGTGCCCATCGAGTCGGTCGAAATCACGACTTTCGCTTTCGGAACCGATGCGCCCGAAGGATCGCGCACGACACCGGAAATTCCGGCAAGTCCACCCGCCGATTGCGCCAGCAGAGAACTCATAGCCAGCGCGAAGACGCTCGCGATCATCAACAATTTTGTTTTCATAAGGAGATCTACCTCTGAGTGTCGGCCAACAACCAACCCCGGCCTGAAACTGATGACCTAGGATAGCCGCTCTGCATGACAATTTCAATTCAAAACGGCTACTTTTTAGTGCTGTGAGCATTTGAAGACATTCTTCCGGAAGCCATAGCAAAAGCTACAATAAGTGGAATGAAATTCCCCCTTTCGCCTCGTCAACGAATCGCCCTAATCACCGGTAGGTCGGGCGGCATTAAAAGACCGCTCCCGATGGTCGCGGTTCCATAAGAGGATGAAAGTACGCTAGAGATGTAAAGAACCGCGACCATCGGGAGCGGTCAACTTGAGTTTTTCAACAACCTCTTATTGAAGCCACCGCCCGCGCCCGAGCCTCAGAGAAGTACGCCCTCAGGAACGGCGCCGGCCCTGCCGATAGATAAAGGGTGAGCCGATTCGAATCGGCCTTACGCGGAGTAAGTAGAAGGCCTACTTGACATGGTCTAGTACTATAGAGCAGAATGTTTCTTTCGGTTTCAAGCGCAAATTCTAATGTAGAGGACGAACCTTTGTTCCCATTAATACGGCAGCGTCTACTGATCCGATTCGCGATTCTCCTCGGCACGCTTGCCCTGGCCTCGTCCACCATCGTTGCGATGGAACCGGTTAAAAAGAAGAGGGTTAGACGCCCTGTAGCCGCCAAGGCCGGCTTGAAAGCGCCCGTCAAAAGTGCGGCTGTTCCTCATGTAATCGCCAAACCTGCCGTCAAACACATCGCGGCTGCCACCACCGCCTCGGCTACAAATCAGGCCATTGTCGCCCGCATGAACGCCGGCAAGCGCCTGCCCGCCCGCAGCGCATGGAAATCCCCTAATTACGCGGATTCGCTCGAAGGCGATAACGTGGATGGCGAAGATCTTCTCGTCCGCCGCGCCGCCGTCGACGCCCTCGGCCCGTTAAACGGCAGCATCGTGGTTACCGATGCCCTTACCGGCCGCATTTTGACGATCGTCAATCAGAAGCTGGCCTTCAAAGGCGGCTATCAGCCCTGCTCCACGGTGAAAGTCCCGGTGGCTCTCGCCGCGCTGAGTGAAAATGTCGTGGATCGCGAGACCCCGTTTCACCTCACCAAGCGCAAGACCATCGCGATGACCGAAGCCATCGCCCACTCCAACAATCAGTATTTCGCGAACCTGGGCCAAAAACTCGGATTCGAGCGGGTCTCTTATTACGCCAGAATGTTCGGCCTGGGTGAAAAAGCCGGCCTCGATATCGAAGGCGAGCTGGCCGGTGGTCTTCCTGTCAGTGAGCCGAAGTCCGGCGTCGGCATGATGACCAGCTTCGGCGACGGAATCCTGCTCACGCCGCTCGAATACGCCGCTCTGATCGGCGCGGTGGCGAATGGCGGGACGCTGTACTACCTCCAATATCCGAAAACGGATGCGGAAGCGACCGGGCTTGTCCCCCGCATCAAGCGCCGCCTCGAAATCGATAACCTCGTTTCCGAAATCAAGCCGGGGATGATGGGCGCCGTCGAATACGGCACCGCCCGCCGCGTCGGCTTCGATCCCAATACTCCGGTATACGGCAAGACCGGCACCTGCACCGACTACCGCACGCCGACCCATTTGGGCTGGTTCGGGTCTTTTGTCGATGCGGGCAAGAGTAAATACGTGGTAGTCGTGCTGCTAACCGGCGGCAAGCTGGTAAACGGCCCCGCAGCCTCAGGCGTAGCGGGCAACGTGTATAAAGCGCTCAGCGCCTCGAATTTCTACAACCGCCAGCCCCAGGAACTGAGTCCCACCGCTCTCATCACCGCCACCGGCACCGGCTCAAATTAGTAGAAACAGTCCCCAGGCTAGCTCTCTACTTGCCCGCATGCTTACGCATGGCGGCTCAATGAGCCGCGACCGTCAGGGAGCGGGCAAACGTGCGCAACCCGGACAACGTCCGGCGGCAGGTCGGGGACCTGCCCCACTTCGACGACTGGCTAGCCGTTGGCACCAATAGCAAAATTACGAAACGAACCCACCGAATCCGGATAGTTTATGAGACTCCTTCTGACGGGAGGGTACAGGAAACGTGAACAAGTCGTGGTTCATGCCAACCTGCAAAACTCGCAAAGGAAAGGAGATATTGTTCGAGATTCAGGTGCTATCGTAGCCCGGCTTACTTAGTCCCCAGCACGAATTGATTCCCGTCTTGATCCTTAAAGATTGCCGACGTGCCCCACGGTTCCACCTTAGGCGGCTGTACGAACTCCACGCCGCGCGATTTGTACAGCTCGTAGGTTTTTTGCACGTCGTCGGACAAAAAAGAGATGCCGGCGAAGGACCCGATGCGATCTTCCTGACCCTCCGGAGTGAACAGCACGATACCGGTTTGCGCTCCGGGGATGCTCAACTCGATCCAGCGCTGTTTGTCATTGAAGGGCTGGTCTGTGAAGATAGTGAATCCTAGTTTTTTGGTGTAGAAATCGAGCGCGGCGTCCTGATTGCGGACGGGAATCGTTGTGAATTTGATGGATTTGATCATGGCGGCAGTATGCGGGATTGAGCGGCGGATCGCAATGTGGTCTTTCGAGCTATGCGCGTAAAAACCATAGCGTGGAAGTCTCCGCTGCTGGCGCTGCTGCTTTTCATGGCGAATCTTTACGTTTGCCGGGGATTGTTTTCACTAGAGTATTCGCGTTATATGGGCTCGATTGAGGCCGCATATATCGGGATCAGCCGGTATGCGATGGCGCATTGGGGGGACTTGACGTGGTTTCCTCTGTGGTACAACGGCGTGCCGTATCAAAATACTTATCCGCCGCTGCTGCATTGGGTGGTGGCGATGGTGGCG
Source organism: Bryobacterales bacterium (assembly GCA_963813145.1). Taxonomy (GTDB): domain Bacteria; phylum Acidobacteriota; class Terriglobia; order Bryobacterales; family Bryobacteraceae; genus Palsa-187. Next base: position 787,093 of record CAWEXX010000003.1, on the reverse strand, counting down.
TGGGCTCGGGGAATGACGGCGGCGCATGCCTATCATTGGACCATCGGACTGGCGTACTGTCTGGGGCCGGTCGCGCTGTTTGCGCTGGTGCGGCAGTTGAGCGGCTCGCGATGGGCGGGATTCCTCGCGGGAATGTTCTATACCGCGCTGTCTCCCTCGGCATGGCTGATCTCGAAAATCGCACACGACATGGGCAGCCCATTTCGTCCCAGACGCCTGCTCACGCTGCTGTATCTCGGCGAAGGGCCGCATGTTTCCGCGATGACTCTGCTGCCGCTGGCATTTCTGTTGGTTCATCTGGCAGTGACCAAGCGGCGGCCGTTATATATCGGCGGGGCGACGGTAGCGATGGCCGGTGTGGCGTTGACGAACTGGCTGGCGGCATTCGCCATGGCCGTGGGGATCGTGGCGTACCTGCTGGCTCGAGGGCGCGATGTATTCTTTGTCGCCGCGATCGGAGTGGCGGCGTACGGGCTCGCGATGCCGTGGCTGCCTCCGTCCACGATCGCCGTGACGCAGTACAACGCGCGTATGGTGGGGGGAGATTTCAAAGCTGTTTATCAAACGCTGCCCCTATGGGTTGCAGTCACGGCCGGGGGACTGGCGTTGCTGAAGCTGGCGGCGCGGAGGCTCTCCGTGGGGCTACAGTTCGCTTTCTTCTTTGCGTTTCCAATGACGTTGATCACCTTAGCGGACGCGTGGTTTCACGTGGCCATTGTGCCGCAGCCGGATCGGTATCACCTGGAGATGGAGATGGCGCTGGTGATGGTGGCGGCTTTGGCGGCGTATGAGGTTTTCAACAAATACGGGCAGGTCGGGGACCTGCCTCACTTGGTGGCGATTGGGGCGGTTTTGGCGTTGTCGATTGTGCTCATTCAGCCGCTCCGGATTTGCCGGCGGTTTGCGCGAACGTTTTTGATTGGGACAGTGGACATTCAGAAGACCAGCGAGTGGAAGACGGCGGATTGGTTGAACCGGAACTGGTCGGGGGAAAGAGTGATGCTGCCGGGATCCTCGCAATTCTGGCTGACGGCCTTCAGCGACACCCCGGAATTGGGCGGAGGATTCTTGCAGGGGATCACCGATCCCGTGTTGCCGATGGTCAGTTACGGAATTACCGCGGGCGCGGGCGGGAATTCGCCGGAACATTCCGTGCTTTGGCTGAAGGCGCTGGGAGTGCAGGCGGTAGGCGTGACGGGACCGGGAAGCACGGAAGTTTATCGGGACTTTGTCGATCCGAAAAAGTTCGACGGTGTTTTAGATGTCTTGTGGAGAGACGGCGGCGATGTGTTGTATCGCGTAGGGAAGCCTCATGCATCGCTGGCTCGCGTGGTCCCGAAAGGGAGCCTGGTAACCAGGCCTTCGGTGAACGCCGACGATGTGGATCCATTGCGCGCCTATGTTGCGGCGCTGGAAGATCCCACCATGCCCGAGGCTCGGTTCGAATGGCTAGGACCGGATCGCGCGCGGATCGTGACGGAGTTGGGCGAGGGACAAGTCATCTCATGGCAGGAAGCGTGGCATGCCGGGTGGCACGCGAGCGCCTGGGGGAAGCGAATTTCGATCGGCAAGGACGCGCTAGGATTGATGACGATTGATCCCGGGGGCAAGGGCCGCTACGTGATCAATCTGGAGTACGACGGCGGTGTAGAGGGGCGCGTAGCCCGGTGGTTGAGCGGGATTACTACGCTGGCATTGTTGGCCTGGGTGATAAGCGGCGAGGCTCGTGGTATTCTGAAAAAGTCTTGGTAGAGGAGCGAGGGCCATCAGTAGCCTGGCGCGTAATTCCGGCGAATTCCGGAGCGCTTGGTGAAAGGGGCATCTTCGCCGAAATCGCTCGAGCCGGATTCGCGGCGCAGCGGTTGGGGGGCAAGGTTAACACCTGCTCACTGTCATCCGGTTCAATTGGGAAACGGATGGAGCGCTATCGGGAAGTGGTAGATTTCTGCCCCTCCTTGCCGCATTTCGCGGCCGCTCCATCCAAAACATATATGAATGTATTCGAACTGACGCGCGCGTTGGTGGATATCGATTCCGTGACTCCGAACGAGGAAGCAGGTCGGCGTTTATCTGGCCGATTACCTGCGGGAACTAGCGGAGCGCACCGGCGGTCACGTGGAAATGATGGGAGTAGAGCCGCATCGATTCAACGTGTTCGCGCACTGGGGCGATCCCGTGGTGACACTTTCCACTCATATTGATACAGTGCCTCCGTTTTATGCGTCGCGTGAAGATCGAGGACTTTATCTGGGGGCGCGGAGCCTGCGATACCAAGGGCATCATCGCGTCGATGATCAAGGCGGTGGAGGCTTCTGCTCGCGGCGGGAGATCGAGATTTCGGGTTGTTGTTCGTGGTCGGCGAGGAGCGAAACAGCGCCGGCGCCTACTACGCGGCGCAGCATCCGCGGGGATGCCGCTACATCATCAACGGCGAGCCGACGGAGAACAAGCTGGCGCTGGGTTCGAAAGGCGCGTTGCGGTTTGAGATGATCGCCACGCGGGAAGATGGCGCACTCGGCGTATCCGCAGTTGGGCGAATCGGCGATCGAGAAGCTGCTCGACGCGCTGGACAGAATCCGGCGGATTAAGCTGCCGGCGGATCCGATTCTGGGTCGCGAGCACGTTGAATATCGGCACGATCACCGGCGGTCGCGCGCCGAACGTGATTCCGGATCACGCCATGGCGGAGTTGTTTATCCGGCTGGTGGACGACGGCGATTCGACGCGCGCGGCGATGGCGGAGGCCGTGAAGGGTCTGGCGGAGGCGAAAGAGATTCTGTGTATTCCGGCGCTGCATCTGGAATCGCTGGATGGGTTCGAGACGACGGTGGTGTCGTACACGACGGACATTCCGGCGTTCGGGACGGCATGGGGCCGCCCGCTGTTGTTCGGACCGGGCAGCATTCACTTCGCGCACACCGATGCGGAGCGGGTGCCGAAGGCGGAATTGTTGGAAGCGGTGGAGATTTATCAAAGAATGGTGAGGCAATTGAAAGAGAAATGAGCGAACGGATTCCAGTTGGAGTTTTAGGAGCGACGGGCATGGTGGGGCAGGAGTTTGTCAGTTTTCTGCGCGACCATCCGTGGTTTGATTTGCAATTCTTGGGCGCGAGCGACCGCTCAGCGGGTAAGCCGTATCGCGAGGCGACCACTTGGAGACTGGGCGGCGAGACGCCCGAGTACGTGCGCGATATCGTCGTATCGGATTCGGTGCCGAAGAGCGCGCCGAAGCTGATGTTTTCGTCGATGGACGCGTCAGTGGCAACGGAGATCGAGCAGGCATTCGCCAAGGCGGGACACATTATCGTGTCGAATTCGCGGAATCACCGGATGGATGCGGACGTTCCGCTGCTGGTGCCGGAGGCGAACGCAGACCACCTGGGATTGCTCAAGGAGCAGCAGCGGAAACGGGGCTGGTCAGGAATGATCGTGACCAATCCAAACTGCTCCACCATCGTGCTGGTGATGGCGCTGGCGCCGCTGAAGCAGTTCGACATTAAGAAAGTGATCGTGACGACCATGCAGGCGATCTCCGGCGCTGGGTACCCAGGCGTCGCGTCGCTGGACATTTTAGGGAACGTGGTGCCGTTCATCGGAGGCGAGGAGCCGAAGATGGAATCGGAAACGCAGAAGATTTTAGGCAACTTGGTGAATGGGAAGATCGAGGATCTGGACGCGAAAGTGAGCGCCGCGTGCAACCGGGTGCCGGTGGTGGATGGGCACACGATTTGCGTGTCGGTGGAATTTTCAGAAGAAGCCATCGAAGGATGAAATGATCGCGGCGTGGAACGGCTTCCGGGGCGAACCGCAACAGAAGAATCTGCCCAGCGCGCCCAAGCAGCCGGTGTTTTACATGGAGCAAGGCGATCGTCCGCAGCCGCGCAGGGATGTGGAGCGGGAGAACGGAATGGCGATGTTTGTCGGACGGCTGAGAAAGTGTCCGGTGCTGGATTACAAGTTCGTGGCGCTGGGACACAACACAGTTCGCGGTGCGGCGGGCGCGGCGGTGCTGAACGCCGAACTGATGAAGGTGCAAGGGCTCCTCTCATGATCGTGATGAAATTCGGCGGGACCTCCGTCGAGTCGGCGGCTGCGATTGGGCGCGTGGCGGAGATCGTGAGGGCTCGCATCGACCGGCGGCCTGTGGTGGTCGTATCGGCGATGGGCAAGACGACGAATAAACTTCTGGCAATCGGTGAGATGGCCGCGAAAGGCGAACGAGAGAGCCTCGCATATCTGGGCGCGCTTCGGGACTTTCATTTACAGGAATCGGCTGGATTGGGGCTCGAAGCAGAAGTCGACGCGCACTTCAACGAACTAGGCGCTGCTAGGAGGGCTCGCGGTGATGGGCGAAATGACACCACGGGCAACGGATGCGATTTCCTCGTATGGTGAGCGGATCTCGAGCATCATCGTTGCTGCAGTTCTTCCGCAAGGCTGGCATTCCGGCACAGCACTGTGGACTCGCGCTGCCTGATTGTGACTGATCGGCCGCCACATGCAAGCCGCACCGCTATTTCCGCAGACGAACGCAAAGCTACAGGCTTATGCGAAGGATGCAGCGCCCGTATGTGTGATGGGAGGATTTATCGGATCGACCGAGGACGGCGTAACGACCACGCTGGGCCGCGGCGGGTCGGATTACACGGCGTCGATTGTCGGAGCGGGGATCGGCGCGGAAGAGATTCAGATCTGGACGGACGTCGACGGGATGCTGACGGCGGATCCGACGATTTTGCCGGGCGGATATCGCGTGGAGACCTGTTCGTTCGCGGAGGCGGCGGAGCTGGCTTATTTCGGGGCCAAGGTGCTGCATCCGGCGACGGTGCTCCCGGCGATTGAGAAGAATATTCCGGTGCGGATTTTAAATTCGCGGAGGCCGGAAGTCGAGGGGACGCTGATTGTGGCGGAGGCGCCGCCGAGCGCGACCCCAATACGCTCCATCGCGTGCAAGAAGAACATCACGCTGGTGAACATTGTTTCGACGCGAATGCTGATGGCGCACGGATTTCTGCGTCGGATTTTTGAAATTTTCGACCGATTCGAGACGCCCGTGGATATGCTGGCGACGTCCGAAGTCAGCGTGTCGCTGACCATCGACAACACGAGAGCGCTGGCGGCGATTCGCGGCGAGATTGAAGAATTCGCCGAAGTATCGATCGAAGACGGCCACGCGATCGTCTGCCTGGTGGGCGAAAATATCCGCAAGATTCCGGGCACGGTAGCGCGGGTGTTCGCGGCTTTGAAGGAGATCAACGTGCGAATGGTTTCGCAAGGCGCGTCGCTGCTGAACATCAGCCTGGTGGTGGCCGCCGGCGATCTTCACGGCGCGGTAGAATCGCTGCACCGGGAATTCTTCGATGCATAAACTGGCGATTGTCGGGTACGGAAAGATGGGGCGGATGATCGAGACGCTCGCGCCGGAATACGGTTTTTCCGTGCATGCCCGCATCGATGTGAACGATGAACTGAGCGCTGCGCAGGGCGCCGATGTGGCGATTGAGTTTTCTACGCCTGAGGCGGCAGTGGTCAATGTCGAGAAGCTGGCGGCTCTCCGAGTGCCGGTCGTGGTTGGGACGACGGGCTGGCTGAACGAAATGGATCGGGTGCGCGCGGCAGTCGAGGCGAACGAAACTGGATTGGTCTGGAGTCCGAACTTTTCCATCGGAGTAAATGTATTTTCCCGTCTCGTTAAGGAAGCGGCAAAGCTGCTGGCGGATGAGGCCCAGTATGGCGCGTGGGCTTGGGAAATTCATCACAGCACCAAGAAGGACGCGCCGTCGGGTACTCTCATCAAGCTAGTGAACGATATGAAGTCCGCCGGATATGCGCGCGCCATCGACGTCGGATCGAATCGCGCGGGGGCGCATCCGGGGACGCATGAGATCGGTTTCGATTCGGCGGCGGATACCATTACGCTGCGTCATTCGGCGCGGAGCCGCGAGGGGTTTGCGCGCGGGGCGTTGAAGGCGGCGCAGTGGGTTCTGGGCAAAAAAGGTGTGTTTGAATTTAGCGACATTTTATTTTCTTCGAGGTAACTATGTTTACAGGATGCGGCACTGCTCTAATTACTCCGTTTCGCGCGGATGGCTCGGTCGATGAGGATTCGCTGCGGAAACTTGTCAGACGCCAAATCGACGCGGGGATCAATTTTCTGGTCCCGTGCGGCACGACGGGCGAGAGTCCGACGCTCACCCGGCGCGAACATTTGCGGGTGGTCGAGATCACGCTCGAACAGGCCAAGGGGAAGGTTCCGGTGCTGGGCGGAGCGGGCGGATACAACACGGCTGAGGTGATCGAGCTGGCGAGAGAGCTGCGGCACATCGGCGTCGATGGGATTTTGTCGGTGACTCCGTATTACAACAAGCCGACCCAGGAAGGCCTGTATCAGCACTTCAAAGCCATCGCGACTGCGGTACCGTTGCCGATGGTGGTTTACAGCGTGCAAGGGCGTACGGCGGTGAACGTGGAACCGGCGACGCTCAAGCGGCTGGCCGAGATCGAAACTATCGTCGGCGTGAAGGAAGCGTCGGGAAACATCGGACAGATGGCGTCTGTGGTGCATCAGGTGCCGGAAAGTTTCAACGTGTTGAGCGGCGACGATGCGATTACGATTCCGCTGGTGGCGCTGGGCGGGCGGGGCATTATCTCCGTTGTGTCGAATGAAATTCCGGGTGAGATGACCAAGTTGACACAGCTTGCGATGGCGGGAGATTTCGCGGGCGCCAGGGCGATGCAGCGGAAATGGCTGCCGTTGATGGACGTGAATTTTGTCGAGTCGAATCCGATTCCCGTGAAGGCGGCGATGGCGATGATGGGATTGTGCGAGCCTGTGTGGCGATTGCCGATGACTCCTCCGTCGGAGCAGAATCGAGCCAAGATCGAAAGCGTACTGAAGAGTGTTGGCTTATTAGGATCCCGGAGCACGCATGCAGACTGAGATCGAAGCGCTGTTCGATGAGAAGCCCTCGACTTATACCGAAGAACATTTCGCATTATTTCAAAGATTCAAAGAGGCCCTGAATGCGGGCGCCGTGCGGTCGGCCGAGCCGGATTCCTCCGCGCGCAGCGGGTGGCGCGTGAATGCCTGGGTGAAGAAAGGCGTGCTGCTGGGTTTCCGGATGGGCGCGGTGGTGGACATGTCCGCCGACGCGACGCGGCAGCCGTTCCTCGATAAATCCACGTTTCCCGTGAAGCGATTTACTCCGCAGGATGGCGTCCGAATCGTGCCCGGTGGGTCGAGCATTCGCGACGGCTGCTTTGTGGGGCGTGGCGTGACCTGCATGCCTCCGATGTACATCAATGTCGGGACATGGGTGGGCGATGGAACCATGATCGATTCGCACGCTCTGGTGGGGAGCTGCGCGCAAATAGGGAAGAATTGCCACATTTCGGCGGCCGCGCAGATCGGAGGCGTGCTGGAACCGGTGGGCGCTTTGCCCGTGATCATCGAAGACGACGTTCTTGTTGGCGGAAATTGCGGGGTGTATGAAGGGACAGTGGTCAAGCGGCGCGCTGTGCTGGGGAGCGGCACGATCCTGACGCGGTCGACTCCGGTGTACGACATCGTGCGCGGGGAGGTCTACGCGGCTTCGGACGACGAGCCGTTGATCATTCCCGAAGATGCGGTAGTCGTCGCCGGATCGCGCGCGATCACGCACGGGGCAGGGAAAGCCTGGGGAGTTTCGCTGTACACACCAGTAATCGTCAAGTATCGCGACAGCAAGACGGATGCGAAGATTCAGTTAGAGGATTTGCTGCGGTAACGAGAACCGCATGGCTTCCCATCTAAATTTTCCGGAGATGTTGCACGGGGCTCGGCTGCTCAGCGCGCCGTTATGGAATAAAGGGACTGCGTTTACGGCAGAGGAGCGCACCAGGCTCGGATTGCACGGGCTGCTGCCGCCCTATGTCGAGAGCCTGGAAGAGCAGGTGGAGCGCGCCTACAAATCCTATCTCGCTTACGACAAGGAGATGAACCGGCACATCTACTTGCGTCAGCTGCAGGACAACAACGAAGTGCTGTTCTACCGGCTGCTGCTGGATCACATCGAGGAGATGACGCCGATTGTTTACACGCCGGTGGTCGCTGAGGCGTGCAGGAATTTTAGCCACATTTACCGGAGGCCGCGCGGGCTGTTTATTTCCTATCCGCTGCGCGATTCGATTCCTCTGCTACTGCGGAACCGGCCCAACCAGGAAATCGACGTCATCGTGGTGACGGATGGTGAGAGGATCCTGGGAATCGGCGATCAAGGCGTGGGCGGGCTCGGGATTCCCATCGGCAAGCTTAGTTTATACTCGCTGATCGGCGGGATTCATCCGGCGCGGACGTTGCCGATCGTGCTCGACGTCGGCACGAACAACGAGAATTGCCTGCACGATCCCGCTTATTTAGGCTGGCGCCATGAGCGGATTCGCGGAGCGGCTTACGACCAGTTCATCGACCTGTTTGTGGAGGCCGTGAAACAGGAGCTGCCCGAAGCGTGCCTGCAATGGGAGGATTTCGCGACTCCCCACGCGCGTCCCATTCTCGACCGGTATCGGGATCAGCTGCTGACGTTCAACGACGATATTCAGGGCACGGCCGCGGTGGCTCTTGGGGCGATTTTAGCCGCGGTGAAAGTAGCCGGGAAGACGCTGCGCGATCAACAGGTGGTCTTTCTAGGAGCGGGGTCGGCCAGCATTGGGGTTGCGGACTATTTGCGCGATGCGATGGTCGCCGATGGGCTCTCCGGTGCGGAGGCGGTCGAGCGATTCTGGATTGTCGATAAGGACGGGCTGCTGCGGCAGGATCGCATCGATCTGACTCCGGAACAGCGCGTCTATGCGCGGACCGCTGGTCCGCTGTGGGGCCTCGCGGAGGTGATGGGCGCGGTAGATGCGACGATCCTCATCGGTCTTTCGACCGCGCGTGGGGCGTTTACGGAGCCGATCGTGCGGGAGATGGCTCGTAAGACGGAGCGTCCCATTATTTTTCCGCTCTCGAATCCGACGGAGCGGAGCGAGGCGACTGCGGAGGACTTGATCCGATGGACCGATGGGCGCGCGCTGGTAGCGAGCGGGTCGCCTTTCGATCCGGTTCGGTTTGGCGACCGGACTATTCGGATTGCGCAATGCAATAACGTTTACATCTTCCCGGCGGTGGGCTTAGGCGTGGTGGCGTCGCAGGCTCAGCGGGTTACGGATGGAATGATGCAGGCGGCGGCGCGGGCATTGGCGGAGCAATCGCAGAATCCGGAGGGTGGGCTGCTGCCGCCTCTTCATGAGTTGCGCAGCGTAGCGGCGGAGATCGCGATGGCGGTCGGCCTCGAGGCGCAGCGGGTGGGTCTGGCTCCGCTGACCACCTCGGAGTCGCTGCGCGAAACAGTGATCGCCACGCAGTGGAGTCCGCACTATCCGGAGTTGTGATTCAGTTCTTGACGGCGATCAGCGGTTACCCACGCAGTCGAGTTTACCTGCAATTCGGGAGAGACCGGCAGAGTGAAATTGATTTGGATAATACCGTCCGATTGAGTAGGCGCGGATTCGGCAGGCGAAGGTGGCGAAAAGCCAGCGCATATCATTATTCAATCATCATTCCTTCGGAACCGGAGCGGCCTCGGGTTAAGGCATGATGCAGTCCGGCTCACAAGTTCCCGTTCGATTTCAACAATCGAACCGTCATGAGTAAGAGATGACCGCTCCCGATGGTCGCGGTTCCATAAAAGACGCTGGAGCTATAAAGAACCGCGACCATCGGGATCGGTCGTCAGCATGCAAGAGGCTCAAAACCGAACCTTGCAGGCAAATTCGAAGTCTCTCGGATTGCCCGCGCTCGTGATCGTCCCGAACGCGGCGCTGCCGAAGGATCCGTTTGGATCGTTCAGCGGAGGCGTATTGGAAACGTTGAACACCTCGGCTCGGAATTCAAAGTGGACCCGCTCAGTAATGCGAAACGTCTTGCCGATCATCACATCCGCATCCTGCAATCCGGGACCGCGTGCGGGGTTCCTGGAACTGTTGCCGATGATAAAGGGGCCCGCCGCGCTGAACATGGATTTGTCGAACCATTGCGACGCGCTGCGACCGGAAAAGTTGTTCGGGTTGCCGGTGCGATTCGGGCGTTGCACCGCGTAGCCGAAAGCGGATAAATTGTTGGTCGCCTGCGTGACCGGCACGGCGTCGCCGGCCTGCACACGCACGATGCCGGCGATTTCCCAGCCCGAGATTTTCCACACACGAGGGATCTGGTAGACCCATCCGCCCGTAAACACCCGGGGGATGTCTCCGCTCGATACATCGCGCTCGAGCTTACGATTGGAAGCGTCGGCCGCGCCGATGGTGGTTAGCGTCGGACCCGTGAAAATGGTCTGCGAAAAGTAGGTCGAAGCATCGTCGATTAATTTTGAGAAGGTATAGGCGAACGTGAATTGCAATCCGCGCGTGAGCCGCTTTTCTAGCTTCACCTGCGCGGCCTCATATTCGGAATCGCCGACGTTGTCGCGATAGAGAGCGACGTTGGTAAATCGCGGAAACGCCCGCAGCAACTGCTGCTGCGCGATCGTGGGCTGGCCAAGCGACGACGATGCCGGAATCTGCCCGTAGTACGGATTGGGAACCTTCGCCGTAAGCGCGGAGCCCAACGCGAGGTCGGCCGCGGGCAGCTGGTTCTGATTCGATTCCGGTAGGCCGAGGTGCGTATTCTTCGAGCCCAGATAGCCAATCTCAAAATTCAGGTCCCGCCCGAAAGTCTTCTGAATCGTGAAATTCCATTGCTGCGAATTGCCGGAGCCCACATTTCGCTGTGTGCCGAACACGCCTTGGCCCAGCCCGGAATTCGGATTCGGAGCGGTCACCTGGACGGTGGGGCCGCTCGATAAAAGGAAGGCCGCGTTGATGTTGTCCTGCGATTGTTGGCCCAGCGTTTGCACGAACGGAAACTGAGGGGTGGTGAACGGGGTCGTAATGCCGGTTTGCTCGAACCAAATCATTCCGTAGCCGGACCGGATGACCAGCGAGTCGGTTACGCGGTACGCGAGGCCGGCGCGCGGCCCGAAGTCGCAGCACTCCAAATCGCGCGCCGTGTGCGGAAAATCGAGCACCTGCGTATTGAGATTGAAAACCGCCAGGTGATTGTTGACCTCCGTGGAGGGGAAGTTCAAGGTGTAGCGCGTGCCCAGGTTCAGCGTCAGGCGGTTCGAAATACGCCAGTCGTCACTGGCGAAAAACTCGGCGATATGCGCGCGCTCCTGGATCGATTGATTCTGAATGTCGATGCTGAACGCGTTCACTTGGCCCAGCAGTAGCGAGGCCAGCGCGTTGCCGCCCGCGGCCGACGCGGAGTTCGTTCCGGTCGTCGTGAACGCGTACGATCCCGTGGGATTCGCCGGATTGACGATATCGAGCGCCTCGCGCCGGATATCCGTTCCAACCTTGATCGTGTGCCGCCCGCGCACGACCGAGAAAGTGTCGAGATACTCGGTCACGGAAGTATTGAAATTCTCGTTGGCCGCGGTCGTCGGGCCGACCTGCTGATAGCCGGTGACTGTGAAGATAGGCAGCGTCGACGGGAACGTGCTGACCGGAGCGCCCGGAACTGTGATGCCGCCGTTCTGAAGCGAAGCCTGGTCGATGCCGCGGCGCGTGTAGCCGAACCGCGCCTGGTTCAACATGGTGGGCGAAAGCGTCCAGTCGTATTCCGATGCGACGCCGTCGCCGCGCGTGATGGCGTGCCCGATGACGCCGTTGGTAAGGCTGCCGCTGCCGTCGGGGAGAAATGTCACCGGGTTGTCGTCATCGCGTAAGTAGGAGTAGCGCGCAAAGATCCGGTGCCGGTCGTTAAACCGGTGGTCGATTCGCGCATCGAACTGATCCTGACTGTCGGGCTCCGTGGCGGTGCGAATGTAATTGTTCGCGCCGGATGCGTTTGGCAACGGGTAATGCTGCAGGATCTGTAGCGCAATCGGGTCGATCCGGTTCGTCGGGATGGTGTTATTCGCAAAGGGCGCGCGCGGAGACGTGCCGGGATCGTAAATGGCGGTGGTGAAGACGCCGCTGCGCTGGGCGAGGGTCGGCACCACGCTTTGGCGCGTGATTCCCGTGCGCAGGCGCGTGCCCTGCCAGTCCACGAAGAAGAAAGTTTTGTTCTTCCAAATGGGTCCGCCCAGGGTGAAGCCGTACTGATTCCTGCGAAATTCAGGCTTGGGACCGGCCGGAGCAAAGTAGTTCCTCGCGTTCAGCGCCTCGTTGCGAAAAAACTCGAACAGCGTCCCGTGGAGTTCATTGCCGCCCGATTTTCCAATCACCATTACAGTTCCGCCATTGGACCGGCCGTACTCCGGCGAGTAAGCGTTGACGTTCAGCTTGAACTCCTCCATGGCGTCGATGATGGGATAAAAGGCCACCTGTCCCGGCTCTGGCTGCAGCACGCTGATGCCGTCGTAGAGATATTCGTTGGTGCGGGGCCTGCTTCCATTAATTCGCGGCAGCAGAGATCCTCCGCCGGGCAGCGCCACGCCCGGAGAGAGCGCGACCAGTGGAATGAAGTTGCGGCCATCGAGCGGCAACAGGTCGATTTCAGGCTGGTTGACGTGATACCCCACCGAGCTGTTGGCCGCTTCGAGAAGCGAGGCCGATGCCTCCACCTTCACCGACTGCGACACCTGTCCGAGTTCCAGCCTCACGTTCAACTCCGTCTGATCGCCAATGTGGAGGATCACGCCGGACTGTTGATACAGCTGGAAGCCGGGTTTCTCGACGGCCAGCGTATATTTGCCCGCGGGCAATCCCAGCAGGTGATACTGGCCATTCCCGTCGGAGGTGGCCTCGAACAGAGCCGAGGTCGCCTGCGCCTCGGCAGTCACCTTGACTTTGGAGACGCCCAGGCCCGAGGGGTCTTGAATGGTTCCGAACAACTCGGCCTTTCCAGCCTGGCTGAAGGCAGGCAAAGAACCGGCTATGAAGAGGGAAAGAATGGCTGCGATGCGCATGTCTCGTTAATAAGAACAGTGTAATGTATAAAGGACATCCGTGTGAATGGACGCCATTCACCCCGCATTTCCGGTTATTCGCCGAGTTTCTCACTCCTCTCCGACCTTTGAGCGCTACAACGGGATTGAGGAGGCGCCACATGACCGCAGCCGCGCAAAAAGGATACAAGGGAATGGGCATGGAGGGATCCGTCGCCCGTTGGTATGAGAAAAACACTCGCAAGGATCTCGACGAATTCCGCCGAGTCGCCGCATTACTGAAAACCCGCCTGCCCGAAGGAGGCGACGTCCTCGAAGTCGCTCCCGGCCCCGGATTCCTGGCGATCGAGCTGGCACGCGACCCCAAGTTCAGGGTCACTGGCCTCGATATCAGCAAAACTTTCGTTCAAATCGCGGAGAAAAATGCGGCCGAGGAAAACGTACCGGTGGAGTTTCGCCAAGGCAATGCTTCGCAGATGCCCTTCGCCGATTCCAGTTTCGATCTTCTCGTCTGCCGCGCGGCGTTCAAGAATTTCTCGGAGCCCGAAAAAGCCCTGCGCGAGATGCATCGCGTCCTGCGGCCCGGCGGCAGAGGCCTGATTATCGACCTGCGGCGCGATGTTCCCATGACCGAGATCAAGCGCTACGTGGACGGTTTACATCTGAGCACCGTTAACCAGTTGTTCACCGCGATGACGTTCCGCTTCATGCTTCTGAAGCGAGCCTACACGAAGCCCGAGCTCGAAAGCATGCTGGCAGGGATCGGCTTCACAAGGTCCGAGGTGCAAAGCAACGAAATCGGGATGGATGCCTGGCTGGAGAAATAGCTATTTGCCGGGAGGCCTCGAGGTCAAAGTCCGCAAATCCACGAAATCGTTGCGCACCTTTTCTACTTGCTGGCTGTACTGCTGGGCATCGCCATAATCGAAGAAATGGCCATAGCGCGAATGGGGCGCGCGGAGGCGGGCAGCATGTTTGATGGGGCACCAGTGCTGTTCCGTTCGAGCCGCCACTTCCGCCGCATAGGCGAACAGGCCGTTCCCGTAAGAGCAGTATGCGCAATTGAGGCGTTCGAGAAGATTCAGATACTTGAGGCGGGCTCGATCGAAGATGATATAGTCGCCCCGCCTAACTTTAGGAACCCCGTAAACAGGGAAGCAGATGCCCTGGAAGATGGCCAGGAAAAGATCCAGCAGGCAGAACGGAACGATGCCCGTATAGATGAAGGGCGCGGTCACAAACGCCAGGAAGCGGGATTGCAAGAGGTATGCCGGAAGGCCAAGTTTGAGACTGCTGTGCCGGGAAAGAACCGCTGCTTCGAAGCGAGCCTTCCCGTGCGCCCAGTGATACTCAAACTCACGCTCCTTTTCCGCGAGGGCTGTGCGGAGCTCCTTTTCTAAGGCTTGAATGCGATGGGATAGGTCCTGTTCGATGGGCGTCACATCCAAGGATCTCACTTTGCGCTAACCGAGCCGCAGCCGCTACCACCGCTGGTAGACCATGGTCATCGTCCGATCGCCCGCAGTCCCACCAGCGTCACGTCGTCCGACTGCACATCGGGACTGAACCGCAGCACCTCGCCGATCACCGCGTCCAGCAGCGCCTCTAACTCCGACGTCCGCGCAGCATGCAGAGCCTCGATCAGGCGCTTTTCACCGAACTCCTCGCCCCGTTCGACCCCGGCTTCCAGCACTCCATCCGAAAACGCGACGAGCAGGTCCCCCGGCGCCAGCGTCACCGTTTTTTCCTCGCACGACCACGCAGTGAAGATCCCGATCGGCAGCGCTGTCGCCTCCAGTTGCTCCACTTTGCCCCCCGCGCGAACCAGCAGCGCCGCCGGATGCCCGCAGTTGATGTAGCGCAGCTCCCGCGTCTGATCCCGATACTCGGCGAAAAACATGGTCGCGAAATATTCCGCCGGAGTCGACTCGTGAAACAGCTTGTTCACCGACGCCAGCAGCGCCTTGGGAAGCTTCATGCCCAGTTCCAACTGGCTGCGGAACGACGCCTGCAAGTTCGCGGTCAGCAGCGCCGCCGCCACTCCTTTGCCGGATACGTCGGCCAGCAGCACCCCCAACCGTCCCGGCCCCAGGTCCAGAAAATCGTAATAATCCCCGCCGATTTCCCGAGCCGGCAGACAGCGCCCCCCGAACGCGACCGTCTTCAGAGCCTGCGCATGCTGCGGCAGCAGCCTCTGCTGGACATGCCTGGCGATCTCCAGCTCGCTCCGGACCTTTTTGCGTTCCTTCGACCGATTGGCCTGCTTCTCGATGGTCGCCAGCAGCCGCGCGTTGTCCCACGGCTTCTGGATAAAGTCGACCGCCCCGCGCCGCATCGCCTCCACCGCCAGGTCGACGCTCGACCACGCGGTCATCACCACCACCGGCACTCCGCCGTCCCGCGCGAGCAGCGCGTCGAGCAGCGCCAGCCCCTCATCGCCCGACGTCGTGTCGCGCGAATAATTCATGTCCATCAGCACCAGGTCGAAGGATCCTTGCGCCACTTCCAGCGCCGCCCGCGGCGAATCCACCGTCTCCGTCTGATGCCCTGCGCCCTTCAACAGGAGGCGGATCGCTTCGAGAACGTCCACCTGATCGTCGCTGACCAGAATTTTCATACACGCGGGATCGCGGACGCAGCCTGCCGTCCCGCACGCACGCAATCCGGAATCCCGATCCCATCATACGCATTACCGGCCAGTTGAAGCCCGGGGATCGCCGCTGCCCTCTGTTTGATCTCCGCCACCCGCGCGCCGTGGCCCACCGTATACTGCGCCATCGACCGCGGCCAGCGCGAAATGTTCGTGAATACCGGAGCCGCCGTCAGCCCCAGAATCCGCCGTAATTCTTCCCGCGCGATCGTGATCAGAGATTCGTCGGATTCGCTCAGAATCGCCTCGTCGCTCCGGCCTCCGAAAAAGCAGCGCAGCAGAATCTTGTCGTCCGGCGCGCGATGCGGAAATTTAGTCGCCACGAAAGTGCAGGCCGCCATCCGGTCGCGCTCCCGCTTCGGGACCAGGAATCCGAACCCTGCGTGCAGGCCGTCGAACTGGGCCGCCTCGAAAATCATCGAAACGATGACCGAGGAACTGTAGGGAATCGCACCGAGCAGCCGGCCCAAATCTCCATCGACTCCGGAGAGCAGTTGCGAAGCCACATGCGCCGGGGTCGCGACGATCACGTTGCTCGCATCCAGCCATTCCCCGCCGGCGCGCACCCGGAATCCATCGCCAGTGCTCTCGATCGCTTCAATCTCAACGTGCCGGATATTCGCATAGGTCGCCAGCGTTTCCACCATCGTTCCGAGTCCGCTAGCCAGCGTCCTAAACAGCGATCCCCCCGATGACGGACGTGTGCCGCCCATCACTGCGCGTCCCAGACTTCCTTTGGTGGCTTCCATCTCGACGAAGCGCGGCAGCACGCTGTTCGCGCTCATCTCCCGCGGATCGCCTCCATACACGCCCGAAAGCAGAGGCTCAGCCAGGTAATCCAGCGTTTCCTGCCCAAAATGATCGATCACGAACTCCGCCACGCTGCGGTCCGGATACCGCCGGGGCCGCCGCATCAATTCAAACCCCATGCGGACTTTCGTTCCCCAGCTCAGCAGCGGAGACTGTACCAACGGCATTACTTTGCTGGGCACGATCATCATGACGCCATCCGGCAGCCGCACCAGTTTGCCGTTCTTTAAGATGTACGTAGTTCGCTGCTGATCGTTCGATCCAATCAGCTCGCCTTCGAGGCCCAGCTCCTTGATCAGCGCGGTGGCCTCGGGTTTCGCGTTCAGGAAACTGTCCGGTCCGCACTCGAGCAGGCACCCGTCTTCGGATTTTGTCTCGATGACCCCGCCCAGCCGTGGCAGCTTTTCGAACAGCGTGTGCGAAATCCCTGCCCGAGCAAGATCATAAGCGGCCGAAAGGCCGGAGATCCCGCCGCCGACAATGACGACGTGCTGTGACAAGTTCCCTCTCGACACAATGACACAGTTGCTTCTTCAGAACCGCGACCATCGGGAGCGGTCATCCGTGTGGCGCGAGCTTCAGCTTGCAGCGTCGGCTTCAGCCGGCGTGTCCTACAGCTTAAACTCCCGCACAATCTCCACGCACGCCTTCACATTCTCCACCGGAGTCTCCGGCAAAATCCCATGCCCCAGATTGAAAATATGCCCCGGCCTCGACCCCGTCCGCTTCAGCAACTCATGCACCCGCGCCCGCAGCTCCGGTATCGGAGCCATCAGCACCGCCGGATCCAGATTTCCCTGCACCGCCGACCGGTAGCTGATGTCCATCCACGCCTGGTCGATATTGATGCGCCAGTCGACCCCCATCACGTCGCCGCCGGCAGCATGTAATTCGCGGAAAAATCCCGCCGCGCCTGTGCCGAAGTGAATCACCGGAACGCTGGCCGCGCGAATCCGTCTCAATCAGCGCGCGCGAGTACGGAGCCACATAGCGAACATAATCGTCCGGACCCAGCGCGCCCACCCAGCTATCGAACACCTGGATAATCCGCGCCCCCGCCGCCACTTGCAGCACCGCGAACGACCCGAGCACGTCCACCAGCTTGCCCATCAGCCGCCGCCACAGTGTTTCGTCGCGATACATCATCTGCTTGGTCTTGAGGAACGTCCGCGAAGGCCCGCCTTCAATCATGTAGCTCGCCATGGTGAACGGAGCGCCGACGAATCCGATCACCGGCACGCGTCCGGCCAGCGCTTTCACCACCTGTTGAATCGACTCGCCGACATATCCCAGTTCATCGGTATTCGAGATCGAAAGGCTGTCGATGTCGCTCGACGTCCGCACCGGGTTGTCGATCACCGGCCCCTCGCCCGCCGCAAACCGCAGCCGCAGACCCATCGGCTCAACGGGCAGCAGCAGGTCGGCAAAAATGATCGCCGCGTCGACGTCCAGAATCTCCACCGGCTGCAGCGTCACCTCGGCCGCCAGATCGGGCCGCTTGCAGATCTCCAGAATCCCGAACTTCTGCCGGATGTCGCGGTACGGCTTCATGTACCGTCCGGCCTGCCTCATGAACCACACCGGGCGAACGTCGGTCGGCCGGCGCCGGCAGGCATCGAGAAAGCGGCTGTTCATTGGAGCCACGCGCATTTGTCACTCCCCATTTTGTCTTCACAAAGGAAGACCTTGAATTCCGGTTTTTTGTGTTGCGCCGCCCACGCGCGGCCGCGAATATAGTACGGCTTGCACCAGGCTTCGCTATCGATCGTCTTAGGCGAAACTACCGACACCGACAGCATCCCTTCGCTCGGATAACCCGTGCGCGGATCCATGATGTGGCTGTACAGCTTGCCCTCGGCGAAAAAAAACTTTTCGTAATTGCCCGAAGTGGACAACGACATGTCGCGCAGCACCACCTCGGCCGCGGCTTTCGATGCATCCTTCGGATCGCGGATCTTGATCTTCCATCCAGGCTCGTTGGGAGGCGCGCCGAGTCCGTAGATGCTGCTGCCGCTCGCCGATACCAGCGCCGACGTCACCCCGTCCTCTTTTAAGATCGCCACCATTTTGTCCACCGCGTAGCCCTTGCCAATTCCACCTGGGTCGATCTCGACCCCTTCTTTCGCGAACCGCACCGTGTGGTTCGCCGCGTCCAGCACGATGTTCTGATACCCCACGTGCGCCATCGCCCCGCGAACCTCCGCCCGGTGCGGCAGATGGCCGGATCCTTTATAGAACCCCCATACCCGCATGAGCGGACCCACCGTAATGTCGAATGCTCCGTCGCTTTCCCGGCTATACCCGACACACGCTGCAAGTAATTGAAACAACTCCATCGAAATACGAACCGGCTTGCTCGAAGCCTCGCGGTTCACCTGGCTCCATTCGCTCGCCGGAATGTAGTTGGAAAGTAGCTGGTCCAGCCGCCGCGCCTCTTCCGAAGCGTCCTCCACGGCCGCCCGCAACCTTGCCTCATCGCTGCCATAAACCACCACCGAATAGGTGGAGCCCATGGCGTCGATATTGGCCTCAACTCGCTGAGAAAGCGCACCTTGCGGAGCCTCAGCGTAGGACAAAAACGGCTGCCCTATCAACAAAGTTAGCACAGCGACCTTCATGAAACCGGATTTTTTTTGGAGCCGCTATCTTTCGGGCGCCCGCGCTCGATCCGCTTCAGAATTTTCGCGGCTTTGGCCGCCAAATCCGCCGCTAGCGCCGCTTCAAAGTGCAGCTCGGGCGTCTTGAACAGTTGGAGCCGTTCCGTTAACTCGTGCCGTAAGAACTGTTTAGCATGATTCAGAGCATCGAGCGTAGCCGCCTGCTCCTCCGCCGTCCCAATCAAAGCCAGCCGGATGACAGCCTTCCTATAGTCCGGAGAAATAAGGACTTCCGTCACCGTGGCGCTGCCCACCCGTGGGTCCGACATCTCATACGCAATCAGTTCGTCGAGCTCCTCCCGGATGCTCTCGGAGACGCGTTCATGGCGGTAGGGATCCAACTTTCAGGATAGCCCCTGGAGGGGCGTATTCACAAGAGATCCTAAGGTGAGTACTATTTCATAAGTTCTTATATTCCAATGGTAAGCCTTCCCGACTCGGTAAAAAGTACCCGATTATAATTGGCAAACTACCCTTCAAATCAATCACATAGCAATTGGTATTGGCCTTGCAATCGAAGGGATCGGGAGACGCAAGTAAATGTCCAACATCGAAGAGAATCCGAATCCGAATGTTACTCAGAAGGTAAGCGGCAGCAGTCATGCCGGAGTCTTCGCGGGGTTAGCCGCGGGTCTGGTGATCGCCCTTGCCGGGGATGCGTATCTGATCAGCCGTTCCAATAATCTGAACGACCAGATCTCGCAGACCAAGCAGGATGCCCAGGCTCAGTTGGCTCGATTCAACGAATCGACCACGAATCTATTGGAGCAGCAGCGCCAGCAACTGCAGGCGTTGAACGACGACGTCAGTGGGAAGTACGACACTGCCAGTTCGGCTCTGAAGAAGGCCCGTATCGACGCGCAGCGCGCCAGCGCTCAGCTATCAGACAAGCTCGCCGAGCAGCAGAAGGCGGTTGGCGAAGAGCTCGGGCAGTTGAAGGAAGCCACCACCAGCGCCACCAGCAAGCTGAATGAAGACGTCACCGGCGTGAAGACCGATGTGGGCTCGGTACGCACCGATCTCACCGCCACACGAACCGATTTGGACAAGACCGGCGCCGATCTGAAGCGCGCCGTGGGCGATATGGGCGTAATGAGCGGCCTGATCGCCACCAACGCGAAGGATCTGCAATCGCTGCGTGAACTTGGCGACCGCAACTACATCGAGTTCGATCTCGAAAAAGGCGCGATGACCAAGAAGGTCGGCACTCTGACGCTGACGCTGAAGAAGTCCGACCCCAAGCGGAATCGCTACACGATCGCGGTTCTCGCGGACGATAAAACGGTGGAAAAGAGAGACAGAACCATCAACGAGCCAGTGCAGCTATACATGGCCAACAGCAAGCAGCCGTATGAGATCGTGGTGAATGAAGTGAAAAAGGACGGAGTGGTCGGTTATCTGGCGACACCCAAAGTCAACGTGGCGCGTCGCTAAGCGCAGACAGACAAACTGACAGCTCCATAGGAGCAGCGCGCGTGTCTACCCATCGGAGGTGGTACGCGCGCTTCTCTTTTTTGCCCTCCCTCCAGCAGACTGCTCTGCCCCCTTCGCGAAATTAGCCCTGATTGAGAGAGTTTTGCGGGTTGGCACACGCCAAGCCTTGTCGAAGTGGCGCTTCTGGCGCGCCTGTCGCGGCCAACTCATCGCTGTACGGCCGGGGACATAGGTAACACTTTAGCCCGGCGACATGGGTGACACTTTTCGGAGAGGTGTTTGGTCGCCTTTGGTGAGTATAAACAGGATCGTCGGGCCTGTGGGAATGTGGGAATCGCCGTGGCGATTTCCAAGGGCGGTGGGAAGAGTGGAAATCCGCTGTTTGGATTTCCACGCTTTCCACCGCCCGTCATTTCCTCAGGCCTGTTGGGTCCGCAGCTGACGCGGCAACTGCCGATGAAAGCGGGGGCGGAAGGTGTCGAACCAGCCGATCACCAGCGGGCCGTACAACACTTCGTAGTAGCGATCGTCACTCGCCCGCAGCCCGAGATATTCATACGCGAAAGTCTCGCTGACAAACGTGCGCTGGCCGTTCCATCGCATCTCGCCCTTTTGTGAGATCCGCCGCACGTGGACGTCGGCGTCGTATTCCACCTCCGGCACGCGCCGCGGAAACGCCCGCAGGGAGCGCGCGTAGCAACTCGCCGGCGTCCGATAGTCGAGCGATTCATGCGGCCGCTCGTGGTTATAGATTTTCTGCCAAGCATGAAACGCGTCCTGTTGCCGACGCGGATTACGCTCCGGCGGGCGTAGCGTTTCCTGCTTGAGTGTGCGATGCATGCGCTCATGCCGGCCGTTGTCCTGCGGCGATGCGGGACGGCTTCGTTGGGCGACGATTCCTAACCGGACCCAGCGCATGGACAACCGGCTGAGGCCTCCCGGAGCCCGGCTGGCAAAGGGCGCGCCGTTATCGGTGTGAATCACGGCGGGCATTCCATATTCACGAAACGCTATGTCGAACAGCGCCTCCACATGCGCCCGATCGGTCTTGGCCGCGATCTGGCAGCACAGCAAATAGCGGCTGTGCGCGTCGGTGATGGTCAGCGGATCGCAGCGCGTGCCGTCGGCGGTCAGGAACCATCCCTTGAAATCGGCGCACCAGGTCTCATTGGCCTGGGCCACGGCGGCGATGGGCGGCCCGTACAGCGGCGTCCGCACGCGACGCCTCCGCGGATGACTCAGCCCTTTGCTGCGCAGCAACTCCGCGATGGTGCTCGCCGCCGGGACCTTCTGATCGGGCACCGCCTGCGCCAGTTTCACCGCCAGCTTGCGCGGTCCCCAGCCCCAGCGCAGCCGCGACTCGACGATCCGCGCAATCATCTCTTCGCTCAGCCGCTGCGGGCTCCGGTGCGGAGCGCGGCTCCGATCCCGCAACCCGCCGCTCCCTTCCACCTGATGACGATCCAGCCACTTGTAGATCGTCTTGCGCGACACCCCGTAGCTTTCGGCGAGCCAGACAATACTTTCTCCTTCGTCGTGTAACCGAATCAGTTCGACTCGTTGTTCCATTGTTCCGTCTTCCTTCCATGGCATCGCCTACCACCTTGGCGTGCTTTGCTAAGGTCGACCTGATCCACCCATCGTCAATGAACTGTCACCCATGTCCCCGGACTAAAGTGTCACCCATGTCCCCGGTCCGTACCATCGCCATAGACCCCTCCATGACTGTTGGGGTTCGGTAGAGGCTCCACACCGAACCCCGACAGTCATGGAGGGGACACGTCAGTAGCAGTCGCCTCTTTGGTTATTCAGCAAGGAGTCGCGTCAGGCTGTCCCTTCGGGCACCTTCGGGGCCCGTTCTTAGTGAGATGATGAAGAGGCGCATGCGGCTTATTAATCGCGCCAAGCTTCTGTGGTCCTATCTCCTCCGGCGCGAACGTGTGCCCGCGCTGCCGGTGGAGTATATCGTCGAAACGACGGCCAAGTGTAACCTGTACTGCCCCATGTGCCCCCGCGAAACGCATCCTCAACCCAAAGAGGACATGAGCGAAGCGGTTTTCGATGCGTTGATCAAGGGCGCGGCTCGTACCGGCGAACACATGATGCTGATCGGGCTGGGCGAGCCGTTGCTCGACCCGAAAATCTTCGATCGCATCGAGTATTGCGAGCGCCACGGAATTTCGACGCTGCTATCGACCAATGGCGTCCTGCTCGAAGGCGCAGCCGCGGAAAAGCTGTTGGCGACCCCCCTCTCGCACATTACCTTGAGCTTCGACGGAGCCACGAAGGAATCCTTCGAGCAGTATCGAAAAGGCGCCAAATTTGAACGGGTACGCGCCAATTTCGTGCGCTTCGCCGCCTTAAAGGACCAAAGAAACAGCAACATGCAGATAGTGGTACAAATGGTCCGCATGCAGAACAACGCGCGCGAAGTCGAGGATTTCAAGCGCTTCTGGAGCTCCGTCCCCGGCGTCGACCAAGTCCGCATTAAGGAGGACGAGACCAACGTGCTCCAACCGGAAGCGGTTCGCACCGGTGCGGGATCGAGAGCTTGCCACTATCTGTGGCGCGGCCCGATGTACGTCAAGCAGGACGGCCGCGTGTTCCCCTGCTGCCAGAGCTATATGCTCGACGGCGAGCCGGTGGGCCGCCTGCCGGACGAAACGCTGGATCAGATCAATAATTCCGAGCCCATGCGCCGTCTGCGCCGTTTGCATGCCGAAGGAAAAGCCGGAGAGATAGACATGTGCGCGCGCTGCTGCGTGGCCATCCCGCATCCTGTTTTGGTGGCGGGCAGCCTGGTCCTGCACGGGAAGTGGGTCCGCCGCGTGGTGCCAGTGATCGAACGGTTGGTTTACGGCGCGAAACTGCCCCGGCGGCTGCTCGCGCCCCAGCGGGAGACCCTGGTGCAAATCGAGCGTGAATAAATCGTGACGAAGAGGTAGAATAGTTGATCGGCTGATCCATTTATTTTATGAAGGAAGCTCCCATGGAGAAGCAGGCCCAAAACATACAAGAGGCATTTCTTAACAATGCCCGAAAAGATAAGACGTTCCTGACCATATACTTGATGAGCGGGGTGAAGCTTTCAGGTCGCATCAAGAGTTTCGATAAGTACTCGGTGATTCTGGAAACGAACAATCAGGAGCAACTGATTTTCAAGCACGCAATTTCGACGGTTGTCGTTTCGAAACCGTTCCATACTCCTGCACATTCGAACTCGGCTTCGGCGAGTGTTCACGCGGCTCCGGGCGTTCCTGTAACAGATTCGGAATAACGCAACCATTTGCCAATCGGCGAAGAAATAGCGATTCTTGTCGGCCTGCACCTGACCGGGCGCTCCGCGCAGCGGACTCCGACGGTGGCTGGAGCGGAGCTCATCAGCGCCGAGGATTCGATGGAGGAGCTCGCCGCGTTGGCGACGTCGGCCGGGGCGCGCATTGCCGAACGGCAAATTCAATCCCGCCCCAAAGTGGATTCGGCCACCTTCGTCGGCTCCGGCAAAGTGGACGAACTCAAGGCGCAAGTTCTCTTCCACGAAGCCACCACGGTCATCTTCGACCGCGAGCTATCGCCCACCCAGCAGCGCAACCTCGAAAAAATTCTCGACGTCAAGGTCCTGGACCGCACGCAGCTGATCCTGGATATTTTCGCGCGCCGCGCCCGCACCCGGGAAGGAAAGCTGCAAGTCGAGCTCGCCCAGTTGAATTATCTGCTGCCCCGGCTGACCGGCCACGGCGCAGCGATGTCGCGGCTGGGAGGCGGTATCGGGACCCGTGGTCCCGGCGAAACCAAGCTCGAAACCGACCGCCGCAGGATTCATCAACGGATCTCCGCGATCAACCGGTCGCTCGACCGCGTGCGCGGCGGCCGCACCACGCAGCGTCAACAGCGACAGGCCGTTCCGCTCGCGACCATCGCCCTGGTCGGCTACACCAACGCCGGTAAATCCACCTTGTTCAACCGACTGACCGGCGCCCACGTACTGGCCGACGCGAAGATGTTCGCGACCCTCGACCCCACCGTGCGGCACGTGACGCTGCCGTCGCATCGCAAAGCCCTGATGAGCGATACCGTCGGCTTCATCCGCAATCTCCCCACGACCCTGGTGAAGGCGTTCCGCGCGACGCTCGAAGAAGTGGTCGAGGCTGAAGTACTGCTGCACGTGGTCGATGCCAGCTCGCCCGAAGCCGCGCTGCAAACCGCCCACGTTCTGGCAACTTTGACCGAAATCGGCGCCGCGTCAACGCCGCAAATCCTGGTGTTGAACAAAGTGGATAAGATTCCCGGCGATCCGGACACTGCCTCCATCGCCCGGCGGATCCTCAGCGATCCCGACCATCAGCCCGCCGGCGCAGTTGCGATTTCCGCGCTCACCGGCGAAGGATTTGAGGCGCTGCTCAAGAAAATCGATGAAACATTGGCCGTCGATCCTGTTTCGGCTTGCGTGTTCCATTTTCCCATCGCAGAAGGAACTCCGCTGCACCTGTTGCACGAGCACGGCCGCGTGACCGCCACGCGCTATACGGGTGAATCCTGTGAAGTGGAGGCGCTCACCCCGGCGTCGATTAAGCGACGGCTTGAGAAATATCTGGTTGTTGTAGCCCCACGCTGACGCATGGGGCTAGCACGTTACAATGAGCCATGTTTCGGGCTCACGTACGCGAAAACGTCTATTTGCAATTGCTTGAGGAGCGCCACGCCGCCCAAGTCTTCGGCCTGGTCGATTCGGATCGCGACTATTTGCGCGAGTGGCTCCCCTGGGTCGACGCGACCCAGACGCAGGACGATACCGTCAGTTTCATCAAATCGTCCCTGGAACAATTCGCGTCGAATAAAGGCTTCGTGGCCGGTATCTGGACCGACCGGCAGTTCTGCGGCGTCATCGGCACCCACCAGCTCGATTGGCTGAATCGCAAGGGCGAAGTCGGCTACTGGCTCGGCCGATATTTTCAGGGCAAGGGCATCATGACGGCGGCCTGCCGGGCCGTTGTGACCCATCTTTTCGACGAGATAGAGCTCAACCGGGTGGCCATTCACTGCGCCCGGGGCAACGAAAAAAGCTGCGCCGTGGCCGAGCGGCTGGGGTTCGCTGAAGAAGGCCTGGCCCGCGAGGCCCAGCTGCTCCACGGCCGCTTTCACGATCTCCGTCACTTCGCCATGCTTAAAAAAGATTGGAAGCCGGAACCTAGTAGGTTATGATTTTAGAATCGGGATGAATCTGCCCAATATACTCACGCTGGCGCGCATCTTCCTCGTGCCTCTGCTGGTGGCGGCCCTGCTGGCCGACGGCACCAGCGTGAATTGGGATGCCTGGATCCCTATCTCGCGTGAAATCTTTGCTTTGGGCGTGTTCCTCGCGGCTGCGGTGACGGATCTGCTCGACGGCTATCTCGCCCGGCGCCTGGGCCAGGTGACCACCGTCGGTACCCTGCTCGACCCCATCGCCGACAAGCTTCTGATTTCGGCGGCCCTGGTCTCACTGGTGGATATTCATCGCGTCCCGGCCTGGATGGTGATCCTGATCATCGGCCGCGAATTCGCCGTGTCCGGACTGCGCTCGATCGCCTCGTCAGGCGGCTACACCATCGCCGCCAGCGACCTGGGAAAGACGAAAATGGCGGCGCAAGTTACCGCGATCGCCCTGGTGATCGGCAGCATCCGCTGGCCGTGGCTAAAGGAGCCCGCGACGATCGGCATGTGGGTAGTAATGCTGTTCGGCATCGCCTCCGCCGCCGACTATTTCCGCACCTTCTGGCGTCGAGTGGACGATCAGGTTAAGCTCCGCCGACGCCGCGAACTTCTCAGGCTGGAACGCCGGAAAAAGCGCAGCGCAATGGCGTCGTCCGGCCAGACAGTCTAACCGCTTGATTAAGAACCCTGGGAACTTGTGGCGTACGCCTCCAGGCGTGCCGTGTCGAGAGTCGTCTCGACATCTCCAGCCGTCGGCATGACTGCCGACGCGGCACGCCTGGAGGCGCGCGCCACAAAAGCGATCGGCTAAAAGAGGAGCGGCGCAGTTACCGATTATAAATGTGGACCCGGAACATCGGCTTCGCCTTCTCCGCCGCTTCCTGTTCGTAATTCTGCTCGGTCTTATTCGGATCGTACTCGCGCCACAGCCACGCCAGCGCCATCGGCATTTGTGAATTCGCATCGGACCCGTTATGCGATCCGTTCCCGAACGCCAGGTGAAAATCGTAGTCCTTCATCTTGAGTGAATTGGCCATCTGGATATTTTGCAGAGGCCAGCTTCCATGATCGTTCTCCAGATCCTCGCTGCCATCCTGCAAATAGACTCGGATATTTCGCTTGGCTTCTTTCCGGATCTTGTTCGGGTACACGTTCCCGCCGTCGATCTGCCCCGGATGCCACTGGATGCTCGTGAAACTCCCGATGGTCGAAAGCACGCGCGAAAATTCCTCCGGATGCGTCCAGGCCGCGTTGAACGAGCAAATCCCTCCCGACGAGTCGCCCTCGATCGCGTGACTGTATGCGTCTTTTCGGATGTTGTATTGCGCGTACACGCCGGCAAGCAGCTCGTCCAGAAAGTGAACGTACGTATCGTTCATCGTGTCGTATTCGATACTGCGCATCGCCTTGTCGCCCACCTTGCCAGGCGAAATGAACACACTGATCATCACCGGAATGCGCTTCTGATACGTCAGATTGTCCAACGCGTTCAAAGTCCTCCGCCCGTTGCGCGCGATGTGGCCCTGCCCGTCCTGCCAGACCATCAGCGCAGCCGGTTTCGCCGGATCGTACTGCGCCGGAACGTAGATCCAGTAATCGCTCTGCATCCCGTCGTAGACTTTGCTCGAATGCACCAGCTTCTCCGACATCTTGCCTTCCGGCACGCCCGCCTGCTGATAGGACGACGGCATGAACACAGGTATATCCAGCCGCCCGCCGAACGCAGCTCCGTCGATCACGTAGTGAAACTGATGCGAGCGCCCCGGAGTCAGCCGCGCCACCGCAGTCCACAACTGCCCTTCGACCTTCGTCATCGGAACCGGCTTGTCATCGTCGGTTACCAGTTGCGGCGGCTTGTCGGTCTCGATCGCGAACAACACCTGCTCGTGATCGCTGACATAGGCGAACCCTTTCTTCAAATCATCCGCTTTGAGAGTCGAACGAAGCTGCGTTGCATCGTGGGCCAGATCGGTCAACTTGGGATCTGCTGCGAACGCTACAGCGACGAGGCTATAGAGAACAATGTGTTTCATGCTTTACCCATTTTTGATTCAATAATGTCGAACAGTTCGTCGATGTCCTGCGGACGAGTGTGGATGTGCGACGAGAGCCGCACCTGCTGCCCTCCGCTGACAAAAATCTTGCGCTTCCCGGTCTCCTGCCATACGGCGCTCGCGTCTTTCTTGAACTTGATACACACGAGGCCGGCGTACATGCGGTCGTCGCTCGCGGACAGCAATTCGATCGAAGGCACTTTGGCCGCCCGGTCATATGTGCGCCGCGCCATCTGGTGAATGCGCGCGTAGATCCGCTCCGGCCCGACCGCTTGCGCAAACCGCAATCCCGCGATCATGCCGACGAAAATCGCCCGATTGTTCGTGCCCTGCCTCATGAATCGGCCGGCCTTCAGAGATTTATCGTCCCACCCGCCCGTAACGTTCAGCGGCCACAAGCGGTCCAGATTCTCTTCGCGTATATACAGAATTCCCGAGCCCGCCGGCGCGAACATCCATTTGTGCGGACTCCCGGCAAAGAAATCGCAATGCAGGTCGGAGAGCTTCACCGCCATCTGCCCGTGCATGTGCGCGCCGTCCACCAATGTCAGCACGCCCTTCGCGCGCGCAGCGTCGCAAATCTCGCGAATCGGCATCACTGTGCCCGTGGCACTGAGAATGCCGCTGAAACTCAATACCTTCGTCTTGGGACCGATGGCTGAGATCATCAGGTCCGCCAATTGTCCTGGATCCTTCGGCGGCAAGGGAATGTTCACTTCGCGAATCGTAATCCCGTAGCGGGCGCGCTTCGCTTCCCAGCATGCTTTGCCGGATGTATGCTCCAGATTCGTCATCAGCACTTCGTCGCCGGCCTTGAGATCCAGGCCCGAGGCCACCGTGGTCAGCGCCTCGGTCGCGTTGTGCATTAGCGCCAACTCGTCTTTTTTACAGCCCAGGAATTTCGAAAGCTCCTCCCGCTCATCGTCCAGCGTTTCGTAGCCCCAACGTGGATACGGATACGGCGTTTCGAGCCCCGCGGCGTCTTCCATGTACTTCGCCACCGCGTGATACACCGGCCGGGGCATCACGCCCAGGCTTCCGTTGTTCAAGAAGGAGCGCCATTTTGGCAAAAAGAACTGCTCCTCGCGCATCCGCGTCCAATAGGTTTCCGGATCGTGTGCGAACAGCTTGTCGTCGGGTAGAGGCGGCGTGGCAGCGCCCATGACCTTTTGCCACGGGACACCGAACAGACTCGCGCTGGTGACCAGGGCATTGCGTCGATTCATGAGATTTAGTCTACCCGCAGCCGTGGCCCGCGTACTATTTGATTTGACTAATCAAAGTAAATGGTCCTACAATGAAATTCGTGATCGCCCAGCAGATTTCGAGCCTCATGGCGAGCTACCCCAAGATCTATTTCGCCTGCCACACGCGCCATGTGCAGGATGAGGAGACCAACCAGCGCCTCAGCGCCCACCAGGCCTCGATCCTCGACCATCTGGATGAAGTGGAGCCCACTAGCTCGCTGACGCTGGCCAGGCACCTGGGCGTCACGGCTTCGACGATGTCGCTGACCATCGACCGCCTGGTCCGCGCCGGTTTCGTCACGCGCGATCGCGATGCTCTGGACGCGCGCAAAGTCGCGCTCCGCCTCACCAAAGATGGCGCCCGGGTGAAGGAACGAAAATCGGTGCTCGACCGCGAGCTGGTAGCCGCGATGCTCGGCCGCATGAAGCCTCGGGAGCGCTCGACCGCGCTGGCCGGACTCGAAATGCTGGCGAAGGCGGCCGCGGAGTTTATCGAATCGAGACGATTTAAGGAGTTGGTCAGGAGGACTGCATGAAGTGGATCATTTTCGCGGTGGTAATGGTTCCCATCGCCGTAGTACTGATCGGATACGCGCTCCCCAAGGAGCACGTCGCCAGCCGGAAAGTCGTCCTTCGCGCTTCGCCGGAGGACGTATTCGCGCTCATCGCTGGTGCCTCCGATTGGCGCGGGATGAAATACGAGTTACTCTCGAAATCGCCGCTAAAATGGCGCGAAACAGATAAAAGCGGCGACACGATCACTTACGAGCGCGTCGAAACCGTCCCGTCAAAAAAGATCGTAAATCGTATCGCCGACCCCAAACTGCCCTTCGGAGGAAGCTGGATTTACGAAGTGACGCCCGAGGGAACCGGAACTTCATTCACGATCACCGAGAACGGCGAAGTCTATAACCCGCTGTTCCGCTTCGTAAGCCGTTTCATCCTGGGCCACACCGCGACCATCGAAAAATACCAGCGCGACGTTGCCGCGCACTTTTAGTTTTGAAAATGGCCGCCGATGAACGCTGATGAACGCCGATTGAAAAAATGGTCTTATCCGCGTTCATCAGCATTCAGCCTACGCCGGCAAATACCCGCGCAGCGTGGTGAAAAACGCCTTCACAAATTCAGCCCCCGTACGCGTCGCCGCGGCTTCGTCGGAATTATCGATCCGGACAATCACCCGCACCAGCGCGGTATCCGTCCGATTCAGCCGCATCGCATCGGCGACCACCCAAAACTTGGCTTTGAATTCGTCCGCCACCACGCGGTCGCGCGATTGATACCAATACAGCACCATCTCCCGCTCCTGCCCATGCACGATCACGTAGCGATTCACCACGATCGGAGCCGCCAGGCCCACGTCGATGGGGTAGTCGTCGGAGCTCAATTGCGTCCATCCGCTCCCCGGCAGGCAGTTCTTAGGGGAATGCGGCGATTTGCCATTCCGCTGCGTCCGGAACCCGGCCACGAACAGACTCGCATCGGCTGCCGAAGAAGGGCTCCGGTAGACGCGGTTCAGCGTGTCGTCGGCCTTAAGCACATCCATGGTTTCCTTGTCGACAAAGCCTTCCTGCACCATCGTCCAGGAACCGAACGATTGCGGCACCTGTGACAAAGAGCGGCTGGTGGGAATGAACTCGGGCCGGATAGAGCTGTACAGCAGCGCGGTCTGGATCAGCAAGAACACGGTCACCAGGCGGGCAGGAGTGGAATTCAGGAACTTAAACAACGGTAGCCTCTTTCGGAAACTTCCCTTTGGAAACTCCCCAGCGATAGATCCAGTTTATCAGGAGATGCAGAATGTACAGCATCGCGAACGCGATGGCGAAGATGATAAAGCCTTCCAGTTCGTGAAAGAATCCCTTGGCCAGCTCGGTGTTGT
Organism: Bryobacterales bacterium; assembly: GCA_963813145.1. Classification (GTDB taxonomy): domain Bacteria; phylum Acidobacteriota; class Terriglobia; order Bryobacterales; family Bryobacteraceae; genus Palsa-187. The sequence continues at coordinate 756,213 of CAWEXX010000003.1, read as the reverse complement.
ATTCGCTCAGGATTCCAGTCACCGTGACGCGGCCGGCATTGGCCAGAATCGCGATCGGGATAATCCCCAGAAATAGCGCCCACCGCATCCACACTTTGCTGTCGAAGAAGTAGGCATACACCAGCGACAGGAAGGAGAGCGACAGCAGGCTGCGAATCCCGCTGCAAGCCTCCGCTACGGATAGCTTTTGACTCGCCAGCTCCAGCACGTTGCCCTCCCGGATGACTGGAATGTCGAGCAGTCCCAACAGGCTCTCCGCCACGCGGCTGGCGAAAAGTTGCAGCGGAAACGTAATCCTGTTGTAAACCACCGTTGGAATGGGAATCATGAACGGCAGCAGAAGTAGCGGAAATGTCAACTCCCGCACCAGCGCTTTCCCGCCCAACACCAGCAAGAGTCCCACCAACGAGATCAGGAACGCCGTGCGCTGGAGAAACAACTCCGCTCCCAGCATTCCGATATACGCCTGCACCGCGCCCCACAGCATCACCGCGATGCCCCACCAGGCCGGCTTCCATTGGAGTTCCGCCAGCCGTTCCCGTCTCTGCCAAATGATATATCCGGCGACCAGTGGAACGAAGAATCCATGCCCGACATCGGGATCGTTCCACCACTGCTCCACCAGGTGCTTCAGGATGGGGAAATAGGCTGCGATCAGCAGAATGCCGAACCAGGCGATGGCACCCCACGGCAGATCTTTCCGCTCGGCCGGCGCCTCGGCGGACGCCATTACCGGTAATTGATCATCCCTGACAACCATAGTTATAGAATAAGGCAACTTCAGTGCCAGAATCCGCCTGTGTGGTTAATGGACCAGTGGCGGGGGAATTTCGCTCTTCAAGCGGTTGGTGACCCGACCCACCAGGCGGCGCGGATCCAGCAGATGCTGCGGCCGGAAATGCCGTTGGGACCACCGGCTGCCTGCCGCAAATTCGACCCCCAGGAAATAGCCGATCTCGCGAAAGACACAGTATTTCACCACGCCTGTAAGCTCGCCGTTGGGATAGCTCATCCGCAGCGCCGTCCCTTGCGGTACCGGCCTATCCACTTGCAGGCACGCGCCCGAAAGGGAAATGTCTTCCAGATTGGCCACACCACGACGGGTCCGCCCGCTCTGGTCCTTCCACTGTACGTCCACCAGGTCCGCGCACAGCATTCGAGGTTCTACACGCCTGTCATCGAGCATTTTTCGTAATTACCGTCACTGCCCCTGTTAATCGGCTGAAACTGAAAACAAAAGAGTATTCCCGCCTTAGACAAAATAGCCCTAATCGTCATATAAGGCGACTCCCTAGTCGTATAACCCTAAGCTGATTGGTACCATGTTTCAGACGAATCTGCAATGAATACGCTCCTCTCTGAAATCCGCATTCTTGCTTCCCGAATGACCACCTTTAAGGCATTGATGTTTCATTTAGCGCTCCTCGGAGCAGCGGGAATCTGGCTCCCACGCATGAAGGGGGCGGATTTTTTCGATTCCCAGGTGCTCGGCGCCTACGCCTGCCTGGGACTGATTTTCGCCGGCCCGGCCGCAGCAGAAGCGACTCCGGACAGCACTTCGCCCTCCTTTCAACAGGCCACCGCCCGGATTCTGGTCAGCGTCCTGTACGGCGAAGCAGTCGCGCTGACCCTTCTGGGCATCGGCATCGCCACGGTTTCCTGGTCTAGCCGCGGAGGATTCCTCCCCTCACCCGATTGGCCTTCGGTAGCGAAATCCGTCCTGCTCGGCCTCGGCGCCTCCTCGATGGTCGCGTCGCTGGCCGCGTTGCTCACCGTCCGATTCTCCCGCCGGATCGCCACCTTCTGCCTCCGCGCGATCTTCTTCGGACTACTCGTCCTGTATATCTACTACGGCCAATCCCTACCCGAAGTCGGCTTGACCGGAGCCGCAATCTGCCTCACATTCACAGCCCTCTTCATGGCTCTGCTGAAAAAGGTCAGCCAATGATCGCGATCCCTTATCACCTGGGACGCCGCGCCGTCGAAGTCGGCCTCGGCCCTTTGGCGATTCTCGAAACCCTCGACTGCCCCTGCGTTCTCGTGGAGCGCACCAACCTCGCCACCCCCGAGCTCGAAGCCGTAGCCGATATTAACGCCGCCCTCACTCAAGCCGTATCCGCCCATCCGAAGCCCGTCGTGATCCTGGCCGGCAATTGCACTTCTTCCCTGGGAACCCTGGCCGCCCTCGACGACCCCGGAATCGTCTGGCTCGACGCGCACGGCGACTTCAATACCCCCGAAACCTCCATCAGCGGAGCGCTCGAAGGCATGTCCCTCGCCGTCGCCGCGGGCCATTGCCACACCAGCCTGATGCCGCGCCCGGTGGCCGAGGAAAACGTGGTCCTGGCCGCCACCCGCAGTCTCGACCCTCTGGAAGAAGTTCTCCTGCACTCGTCGAAAATTACACTCGCTACGCTCGATGCATTTCCCCGCGCCGTCGATCTGCTAGCCGCCCGCGTCCAGACGATCTACCTGCACCTAGATCTCGACGTGCTGGACCCCGAGATCTCTCCCGGCGTCAATTTCTCCGCGCCCGGAGGCATCACCCCCGACCAGTTATTCGACGCCGTCCACCACGTAATCTCCACCGGCAAACTAGCCGCCGTAGCCATCGCCAATTTCAACCCCGCCAAGGATCGGGATCACCGCACCCGCGACATCGCTCGCCAATTAGTAGCCTGTATCGGCGGGTTCGTTAACGTGTCCCCTCCATGACTCTCGGGGTAAGGATCGGGATCACCGCACCCGCGCCATCGCGTTAGCAGACCCCTCCATGACTGTCTGGGTTCGGCAGAATATACCGCGAGATCGACAACCGAACCCCGACAGTTATGGAGGGGTCTCTGCCATATGCCACGAGTCGCCTACAAAATATTCACCGCCCTCGCCGCCAATATCGCGATCGCCGTCAGCGATATCGCCGATTGCAGCATCATCAACACCTTCGCCCATCGCGACAGCACCGGCACGTCCGTGGGTGAAAACGCCGTGCTCGTGTTAAACGCCAAAAACAAATAGTCCACGAACCCCGGCCGCCACTTGTCCTCGCCCATCTCCTTCCGCAACTCCGGATCCAGCACCATTTGCGGAAACAAAAACGCCCCATCGGTGTGCGACCGCACCAGGTCCCTCTGGTTCGGACCGCCCGCGTCCAGCCTCCAATACCACGATGCGAACACCAGCATATTCGAGACCCACAACGCCGCCGCGGCCCGCAGCAGCTCCGCCGGAGTGTCCTTGTGCGAAGCCAGCCGCAGCACCAGTATCACCAGCGACGCCACCAGCGACAGAGTCACCACGCCCAGCGCCAGATACCCGAAAATCTGGTTCGCTTTGAACATCCCCGCTCGATGGAACAGCATCGCGGGCGTCAGCAGCACTGCCACCAGCACCATCACCAGCCAGTCCGGACCAACCGTCATCGCGGGAGGCAGCGCATAAAACAGCCCGCCGATCGCGATCATTCCCACCATTGCCGGCCACCGCGGCTCGCCGTCAATCTTTTTCGTCGCTTTCAATTCAGTTGGCATCGTCCCATTGTCTCCCTCCGAACTCTGTAAAATAACGCAATGGCAGAATCCTCCGACTTCGCCGCTCATTCTCCCGATCAATGGTATTACCTCGACGGATCGGAGACTCGCGGCCCCGTCCCCTGCGCCGATATCGCCAGGCTGATTCATGCCGGATCGTTAAGCTCCGCCGCCCAAGTCGCGCAAGCCGGCTGGCAGACCTGGAGCCCCGCTTCCACCGCTCTCGCGCACCTGCTCACCATCCGCCCGCAGCCTCCCAGCGGGATTTCGAGAGCGCCCGAAGCGCTTACTTACGCCATCAAAGTCCAATGCGTCTCCGGACCCGACACCGGCAAAGCCTACATGATCAGCATCGCCGAGGTCTCTCTCGGACGCGTCTCCGGGATCGGAAATAACGATCCCTCCGTCGCCGAAAATCACGTGGTCCTCTCCTGGCAGCGCAACGTCCTGCAATTCCGCACCTTCGCCGGAGCCAAGCTCCGCGTCGCCGGCGTCGAGGTGACGCAGGGAACTCTCTCCAACGGACAACAGTTTCAGTTGGGCATGTCCACCTGGCAGGTCGGCACCGCGCCGGTCGAGCTCACCAGTCTTCTGGGCACTCTCGGTGACCGCCTGGCGAAACTCACCAGCACCGATAAACTGGTCGGCTTCAGTCTCGGCGCCATGTTCTCCGAAGTATTCAAGGGACGCAAGCCCGGCGAGCTCGAGGATTATTTAATCGTCGGCACTCCCAGGACCACGCCGCATATCGACGAAGTCATGACCGGCTGGCCCAAGCCGTGGTTCTTCATGCGCGTGCTGATTTTCATGGCCCTCGTCTATTTCATTTTTTTTGAAATGTTCGATATCTCCAACAACCCGCGCATCGTGCCTGGCCTGATCATCATGGGGTCGCTGGTCGTTCCCTTGGCCACGGTCTTTCTGTTCTGGGAATTGAACACACCGCGCAACATAAGTTTTCATATGGTGCTGATACTGGTGTGCCTGGGCGGCGTGATTTCGCTAGCCGTCAGCCTGATCGCCTTCGACGTGATGAAGCTCGATTGGCTCGGCGCGGCCAGCGCGGGAATCTGCGAGGAAACCGGAAAATTACTAGCCGTCGTGTTGGTGGTGCGCAACGTCAAGTACAAATACATATTGAACGGCCTGGTCTTCGGAGCCGCCATCGGAGGAGGCTTCGGAGCCTTCGAAACCGCCGGCTACGCTTTCAGCGATGGATTCTTCGACGGCTTCCTGCGGTATTTCCTGCGCAATCCCAACAGCGAGGAAGTCCGCAAACTGCTGGGCCACGCGCTGGTCTACGGCTATGACGGCATGATCACTCTGATCCACCGCCGCTCCTACTACGCGCCCTTCATGCACGTCGCCTGGAGCGCCATTGCAGCCGGCGCGCTCTGGCGCGTCAAAGGAGGCAACCCGTTCCGCCCCGGGATGCTCTTCGACCCGCGCTTCCTCCGGACCTTCTTCGTGCCCGTCCTGCTGCACATGTTCTGGAACTCGCCTCTGTTGCGATTCGAAGGCGCCCTGGGCCTGGTAAAACCAATCCTGGTAGGCGGCATCGGCTGGTACGTAGTGCTCGGCCTGGTGCAAGAAGGAATGCGCCAAATCCGCGACGAACAACTCACCAGAACCCGCATGGAATACGACAAAACCCAACAAGTCCTAACCACCACCGGCCGCTTCCGTATGTCTCTTCACTGAATGCACGCGGACAATCACTCACTCCGCTTGAGTGTGATAATGACAAAGTGGCAGGACATCAAGTCATCATCGGAGCGAAGGCGTTCAAGTCGAACAGCGAAGCGCTCGCTTTTTTTAAAGAGATGCTCGGTCGCTATCGCAACAAGCAAGATATCGCCGAGGAGGACTCGAGGCTTCTGAGGAAACTCTTAGAACGCCACCCGGATGCGCAAGAGAAAGTCGGCTGCGGAGTAAAACGGTTTTTTAAAGCGTCTGCAGCGCACGGCACAGAGTGCTTCCGGCTCGAACGCGAAGATGGAACGACTGTCCATTTCTCTTACGAACCGGGCATTACCGGCAAGCGAAAGTCTCACTGAATCGCGAAACCAAGCTGTCCAGCCCGGGGAGCGGCTCTCACGCTTCGAATTGTGATTGTTTTTCAGCCGATAATTATAGTAGAATATTTTTGGGCGGCTCTTTAAGCCGCTGAGTTTTTATCCGATACGCCCGTAGGCGGGTACTATACGAGGCCCAAGGAGGCAACTTCTTGGGCCTTCATTATTTCTTGCCATGAAACAGAAGATTGCCGTTCTTATCGACGGCGGCCACCTTCGTGTGTACACGAGAAAATCTGGCAACTCATTTGTCCCCGATTATATTGAGAAAATCGCACATGCCTGCGCCCTCGCGGACGAGGTGATCCAGCGCATCCTCTATTACGATTGCCGGCCTTATGAAGGCGAGGCCATTAGGCCAGTGTCGGGTACGAAGAAGGCGTTCGGTGGCTCGGACAAATGGTTGCACGATCTGTCGCACAAGGATTTGTTCGCGGTGAGAATCGGTGTGCTCAAATTTCGGGGCTTCATTCTCAAGCAATCAAGAATCCCATACACCCCTGCGTCGCCGCTGACCGATTCCGATTTCGAAGCCAAATTCGAGCAGAAGGGCGTTGATATGAGGATCGGCTTAGACATGGCGACTATTTCGGCGAATCACTCTATTGACCTGATCGCCCTCGTAACGAACGACACCGACTGCATCCCGGCGATGAAGCACGCCAGGCGTGCCGGGCTCCAGGTCGCGCTCGTAACTGTACCGGGCTATCATCCCGCTCCTGAACTGTTGGCCCACTCCGATTTCCGCCGAAACATCGCTTGGCCTATCTAAGCTGCTATTGGCGATCCCCGCTCCTTCGCGACCAACAACTAAAAAGTAAACCTCATCTGCAACTCCAACCTCCGATTATTAGCATTCTCCGAAAACCCACCACCCCCACCCGCCAGCGAATTCGCCTGACCAAACAGCGGCGACGTGATATCCCCGATAATCGCCCCCGGATTCGTATGATTCAATAAATTCCGCCCCGACATCGAAACCGTCAAATTATATTTCCGATCCGTGGTAGGAGCGCTAAAAATATTCCCCATCCCCCCATGATCGTGCCCCGGCATGCCTCCGCCCGTAGGACTCATCCCCGAAGCCTTCACCTTCTCCGGCCCGAACCCAAATGTCTTCGCCACTCGCAGGTTCACAGTGAACTGCCCGGGCCCGCGCCCGTAATTGCGCCCGATGATCGTCTCTCCCGGCTTCGGGTTTGGATCCAGCAGACCGTATTTCGTCTGAATCAACCCCGCACCCGGCCCCGTCGCAATCCCCGGCCGCGAGTTGAACAGCGAAGTCCCATACGCATCCGACCCCGAAGTAATATCGAACGGAGCCCCCGAGCTCAAGTTGATAAACGGACTAAACCTCAAATTCCATTTGGTGCTGAACGACCCTCCAATAAATGCCCGATGCCGGATATCCATCGACGACGGCCCATATTCCCCCGCCTGTGAATATGGATTCGAAGGATACGTCCCCAGCCCGTCCGTATTGCTCATGGCTTTGTTCAACATGTAAAACCCAAATAGCGAAACGTTCTGGCTCACGCGCGAATTGACGTTCGCCATCAACTGATTCTGGTTATACACACCGGAACTGGTCATCAACAGCAGCGGATTCGGATTCCCCATCGGATACACCGGGCTCGCAGGATAAGTTCCAGCTAGGGGCGCATTAATATCGAACGACCGCAGTTCATGCAGCCCGTGGGAGTTCGTGTAAGTCATCGCCAGCGTGGTATTCGCCGGCAGCTGCCTCTCGAGCGTCACCGCGCTCTGCATCAGGTAAGGAGCGTGCAAATTCGCATCCTTCTCATAAATCAGTTGCGTCGAAAGCGCCCCGGTCAGCGATGCGATCGCCGGAATATTGGGATAGAACAGCGGATTCGTCAGCACATAAGACTGTTCCACCAGTCCGTTGAACCGGTCCGCGGTCAGTGTGTTCCGAAGCCCGAAACGGTCGTAGAACATCCCGAATCCGCCGCGGATCACCGTCTTCGGCTTGGAATTATTGCTTCCGCCAGGAGCATATGCAAAACCAATGCGAGGCGCGAAGTCCGCATGGTCGTTGATGTTGGTCTGCATCTCATACCGCAGCCCGAGATTCAGCGTGAAATTCGGCCGCACCTTCCAGTCGTCGCCCACGAACAGGCCGGCGTCAAACTGGTGCAGCGCCAGGTTCGGATTCCCCGCGCTGATGCTGAACTGCGACGCTCCGCCGCCCAGCGCTTGAATCTGCAAAGGCGTGTATCCCAGCCCTTGAAACAACAGCGTCCGCCGATAGCGCTCGATCGAAGTAATCTGCACCGAGGTCCCCGCAATCGGCTGATTGCCGGCATCCAGCATCGGCGCGAGCCCTCCCGCGAACGTGAACGTGCCCCCGAAATTCGTCGGCGCAGTGTTGTTATCGGTCTGCCCGCGCATCCTCACCCCGAATTTGAACTGATGCGCCTTCTTCGGAATCGTCGTGTAATTCTGCAGCTCGTAATAGTTCTGATGATCGGAAGTGCGGCCTACCGAGGACGCGCCGTCGTTGAACGATCCCAGTACGGAAAGCGTCGGGTCGGTCGAATTCGCCGTCAGTTGATAGGCGTTGCGGTAATACTGGAAACGCGTTTCATTGATGTTCATCCCCAGCACGGCCGTCTCGGTCGCCTGCACAGTCTGGCTCAGATAATCGTTGTGCAACCCGCGCGCCGGCAGATCGAACCCGCCGATGCCCTGATCGGAAATATTGTATTGCGTCGCCGAGTAGCGCACCACCAGCGTGTTGTTCGGACTCAGCGCGTAATCGAGGCGCGGGCTGATGATGAACCGGTGCTGCGGCGTGGTCGTATTCTGATGAAACGAAGTCGCCGCGAGCGTCGCGGGATCCAGCGTCACCGCATTCACAATGGAGCCGTTATCGATCAGATGCCTTTGAAAATCGACCGTGAAGGAAGCACGCTTATTGATCGGTCCGCTCGCGTTCCCTCCAAATTCGTTCAGCGAAAGGTCCGCCTTCTCCGCCGAGTATGGATTGCGCGAGTTCCAGATCTGATTGGCGAAGTTGTAAAAGAACGTGCCCCTAAACCGGTCGGAGCCGGGCTTGGTGAAAATCTCAATCCGTCCGAATCCAATACTGTCGTACTCCGGCGAAAACGGATTTTGATTGATGCGGATCTCGCGAATCGAATCCTTGGGAGGCAGCTCGCCCCCGCTAAACCCGTCAATGAAAATCGATCCACCGCTCGGCCCCGCCGAAGGCCCTGCCAGCGCTTCGAGATCGGCCTGCAAATCTTCCGGATCGTCCGAAAGCGCCTGCAAATCCGCCCCGCGCAGGACGAGCGCGCTAGCGTTGCTAGAAGCCTCGGTGCTCAATACCGGCCCCACGCTCTCCTCGACCGTAACCTGCTGCACGGTCGACGCAACCTTCAGTTGCAAATTCAACGTTTGCGATCCCGCTTTCAGAACCACCTTCGATGGAGTCATCGCCAGATCAGGAGCCGCCGCCACAACGGTATAACTCCCCACGACAAGCCCGGTGATCGAGTACCCGCCGTTGTCGCCAGCAGTCGCGACTTTGACAACGTTCCCAGGACCAGTCAGCGTGACCTTGGCGCCAGGAACCACGGCGCCCGATTCGTCCGCCACCTGCCCTCCGAGAGTCGCAGTCTGTGCATAAGCAGTAAGTGAACACAAAAAAAGTAAGGTTTTCGTCATTAAGAAAGGAGTTTAGCGGCGAGCAGTTTATAGAATACCGGATGCCCCCGCCGCCACAAATACCGCCGACACTGTAGGCCGTTCTGAGCCGCCATGCGTAAGCATGCGGGCAGAAGATGCTACTTACTGGCGGAGAGAGAGGGATTCGAACCCTCGATAGAGTTTCCCCTATACACGCTTTCCAGGCGTGCGCCTTCAACCACTCGGCCATCTCTCCAATTTTTGGGTCGCAGTTCTCAGTTTAGCGCTTCGGCCCCTTTTTCCGCAGCGAAGCGTGAATATAATTGGCGAAAGGCTTCCCCGGCGGAGCAATATCGAAGTCCAGCGTCAGTTTCTCTTCGCTTGTCTTTCGATACGTCAGCCGGTATTGTTCGTTCACGAACCGCACAAAATCCGACCCCGCTTCAACCGAGTAATGGATAACATGCCCCTCGTTGTCGAAGTAGATCGCCTTCAGGCCGGGATCCAGATAGATCACCATCAGGTCTTCGTGGCCAGGCGCGAAATTCTTCCGAATCATTATCTTGCGCTGCAGATCGAAGTCGAAAGAGGAGCCTCCGTTGCCTTCCTCGGCCGCCCATTCTCCCACCAGAAACTGCACCGGCTTCCACGGATCAACCGTTTGCGCCTGGAGAGTCAGAGCCACAAATAACAGGAATCTCATTCATTCGATTGTAGTTTAAACTTGCGGAGATGGCCATATCTCTCATCGTCATAGCCCTCGCGACCTTAATGCTATGGGGATGGGGACAAACGATCCGTCGCGCTCTCGCTTTAGAACCAGGCACTTGGGCAGCGACTGTCGTTTTGGGAATGGCCGTAGTGGTGTTTCTGGGAGGCATCCTCAACCTCGCGCGGATAGCCTACCCATCGGCCCTGGCGATCGTCGCCGGGATCGGCATATTATTGTCGCTAATAGGTTTCCGCTTGCCGCCCGCGCGATTTCTTCTCGCCGTCCCGGTGCTGATCTTCACCATTGCCACGCAATTGCCGCCCAGTGTTTATAACCTCTACGACGATTATCAAAAGTATTTCGCCTATCCGGTGAGGATGCTGGAAACCGGCACCATTTTCGGCAGTCCCTTGAGCGCGATGGGAGCGCAAACCCTTGGCGCGCAGGCCTTTCTCGACGGATTCGTGGTGGCATTTTTCCCGATTCAATACCTCAACGGAGTCGATGCCGTCTTCGGGCTATTCCTGTGCCTGATTTTGGCCAGCCAGCTCAGCGAACACCGTTTCATGACTATGGTTTGCATGCTCAGCGTGATCTTCATTAATCCCCAGTACGTCAACATTTCGACGTTATACTGCGGCAGCGCGCTGATCATGGCGATCGCGGGTGAAAGCAGTCCGGCAGCGCTGGGATTGCTGTTTGCCGCGCTGATTGCCATGAAACCGACCTTCGCGATTTTCGTGGTAATTCATTTATTTTCAATGACTTTTGTAGAAGGATGGCGTTGGGCGATGCGTGCCTGTGGGTCGGCGGCGATTTTCCTGTCGCCCTGGGTCTTGATCCACCTGCCGCATTATCTGGCGGGACTCCGCGCTCACCTGCTTGCTCCGACGCCGGTGACGGGACAAGTGGAAATGGACTCTATAAACCTGTTTTCTTTCAAAACGTTGGATTACCAGTCCTCGCCCGCCAACTACACCCTGCTGATCGTCGCCATGTGCCTGTGCGCAGTCATTGCCCGCCGCGCGCCGCGGACGATTGCGGTTTGCGCTAGCGGCATCGCGACCTTTTTTGTTTTCATTTATGTTTTGGGGCCGATTCACGCGGGGTACGAGCGTTCCGTACGATATTTCGCTCCCATCGCGATCGGCTTGGTGCCTGCGATCTTCGCAATGACGCGACGAAGCTGGGTTTCTCTATTGATTGCAGCGATTCCGGTGGCAGCGTTCGGTCCCTCGCTGATCACGCGCGTCAAATGGGCGGTCACCAACCACTCCGTTTCGTCCTATGTCGAGTTGGCGACCGCGCCTGATTATGTGGAGTACAACCGGCGGGTTCTGTATGGAGCGGAACGCACCGCCGTGAAGGCCATTCAAGAAAAAGTTCCGGCCGGGGAAACGGTGCTGGCGTGGGTCAACACTCCTTTTTATTTGGACTACAAGCGGAATCGGATTATCGATATCGAACCAGCGGGAATCGGGAATCCATGGGCTGCAACGCCTGCCGCGCGATACCTTATCCTCGACTATCACGGCTACGCGACGCGGCCGAGGGAGGAGTATGTCGAGTTCGCTTTGGACGTGGGGGCTGGAGAGAGAAGGAACGCTTTGCGGACGCTTGATTTTATTCGGCGGATCGATGGATTGATGAATGACGGCGAGGTGATTTATGACGATCGGGAGATTAGAGTGGTGAGGCTTAGGTAAGCCGCTGGGCGAGCTTACTTACCCCTCCATGACTGTCGGGGTTCGGTAGAGAGTCGAGGGGACATCGCGACGGGCCACCAGTCGGGAGCTATGCTTAAGCAAGCAAATATGTCCGAGTCGGTCCAGACCAAACTCCAGATTCCCAAGTTGAGTGTTGCGGTGTTCTGGCTTCAAGGAATCACTCTCGTCTGGATGCTGGCCGAGTGCGGCCTTTCACTCTACGCGGCAGCGGAGGCGCATAGCCCCGCTATGCTGGCATTCGGCTCCGATAGCTTTGTGGAGCTATTGTCCGCGGGAGTGGTTTTGTTGCAGTTTCTGCCTCATGCTTCCATTTCCGAACGGAGCGCCGCTCGCGCTGCGGGCGCATTATTATTCGCTCTCGCTCTTATTGTCTCCGTCGTAGCAGCAAGTTCTTTGGCCTTCCACCTGCGCCCTGAAACAAGCCGCCTCGGCATCGGAGTCACCCTGGCTGCCTTGATCGTGATGCCAATTCTGGCTCATCTGAAGCGCCGGGAAGCGCGCCGCAGCCACAATACCGCTCTCGCTGCCGATGCTGTGCAATCGGCCGCTTGCGCTTATCTGGCCGTCACCGCCTTGGCCGGCTTGGCGATCAATGCGCTGTTCCATATCGCGTGGTTTGATTCCCTTGCCGCACTGGTGGCCGTACCCTTGCTGGTGAAGGAAGGTCGAGCAGCCTGGCAAGGTAGAGTTTGTAGTTGCTGTTGAAAAGACTCCGCTCCCTTTGGTCACGGCTCGGTAGGTACTTGATTCCGAGCCGTGACCATAGGGAGCGGTTTTAAATTTCTATGAAGATCGCGGTGACAGGAGCCTCCGGCTTCATCGGAAAGCAACTGATGAAGAGGCTCGGGAACGAAGCACGTGCGGCATCGCTACGAGGTAGTCTGGACGGTCTCGAACGATCCGACGCGGTCGTGCACCTGGCAGGCGAGCCGGTCTCCCAAAGGTGGACGAAAGCGACTCGCGAAAGAATTCGTTCTAGCCGCGTGGAAGGAACGCGGCGGCTGGTGGAGGCTCTCCGCGCTGAACCTCCGAGTGTATTGGTGAGTGCTTCAGCCGTCGGATATTACGGATCGCGCGGTGACGAGGTGTTGACCGAATCTTCGCATCCGGCCGATGATTTTCTGGGCGACGTATGCCAGGAATGGGAGCACGAAGCGCGAAAGGCGGAAGAGTTCGGAGTACGCGTAGTCTGCCTCCGCAACGGAGTCGTGTTAGGAAAAGGCGGAGCGCTCGAAAAAATGCTGCCGCCATTCAAGCTCGGCCTCGGCGGAAAGATCGGCGACGGCCAACAGTGGATGGCGTGGATTCACATCGCCGATGTGATTGGCTTGATAGAGTTCGCGATTTCGTCCGCACAGTTGACAGGAGCGGTGAATGCGACGGCGCCCAACCCGGTGACGAACGCCGAATTTACACGGGAGCTGGCGGCCGCGTTGCATCGCCCGGCGATCTTTCCGATTCCAAAGTTCGCGCTGCACTTGCTTTTTGGCGACATGGCTCAGATCGCCTACGCCAGCCAGCGGGTGATTCCCAAAGCGGCGCTCGAGGCCGGATACGAATTTCGCTTCCCTGCGCTCAACGGCGCGCTACTTGATCTTTTGCGCTGATGCGGCCTGGTTCGGCTGCCACAGAATTTCAGGCGCGCCGACCGTGTTGTTAATCCAGCGGCTCCAGACGAACATCGCATCGCTGAGGCGATTCAAATATTGAATGGATTCGGCGGGCACAGGCTCGATACGGGCGAGCGCGATGAGCAGCCGTTCGGCGCGGCGGCAGATGGTTCGCGTCACGTGCAGTTCGGCATTCACGCGCGTGCCGCCGGGGAGCACAAAACTGCGCAGGGACGGAAGCGATTCATTCATCGCGTCGATTTCGCGCTCCAATTGCGAGACTTCGACGGGCGTGATGCGGGCCTGCTTGGGATGAACGTCCTCGGGCAAAGTCGCGAGAATCGAGCCAAGGTTGAACAACTCGTGCTGCACGCGCCGCAGAATGACAAGCAGCAGCCCGATCCGAGGGTCGCGGGTGATCATTTCTTCACAGGAGAGGACGGCCAGGCCCAGAAACGAATTTAACTCGTCCACGGTGCCGTACGCCTCGATGCGAGCGGAATCCTTGGAGACACGCTGGCCCCCGGCCAAGCTGGTTTCGCCGGCATCGCCGCGCTTGGTGTAAATGCGATTGAGAGCGAGACGCGGATCGTCAAAAGGTGTCACGCCTCTATCTTACGGAATAAAGCGGCGGAATAAAGAACGATGCCTGGGGCGTAGAATGAAAGTGACATGGCGAGTGTATTGACGAAAGCGCGCCGGACGCTGAGCGGGCTGCCGCTCGAACCGGTCTATTTCGAACCGATCGATTCAGGCAAGCCCGGCGAATTCCCGTACACGCGCGGCATTCATGAAACGATGTACCGCAAGAAACTCTGGACCATGCGCCAGTTTGCGGGATTCGCGACGGCGGAAGACACCAACGCCCGTTATCATTACTTACTTTCGCAGGGTCAAAACGGACTGTCCGTGGCTTTCGATTTGCCCACGTTGATGGGCTACGATTCCGATCACGCGGCATCGCAGGGCGAAGTGGGCAAGTGCGGCGTAGCGATCTCCTCGCTGGCCGATATGGAAACGCTGTTCCAAGGAATTCCGCTCGGCGACGTGACGGTCTCGATGACCATCAACTCTCCGGCGTCGATTCTGTGGGCCATGTATCTGGCGGTGGCGGAGCAGCAGGGCGTCAGTTGGGATCGCGTCTCCGGCACGCTGCAAAACGACATTCTGAAAGAGTACATCGCGCAGAAAGAGTACATTTATCCGCCGCGCCCTTCCATGCGGCTGGTGACGGATTCCATCGAGTTCGCGGCCAAACATACGCCGCGATTTAATCCGATTTCCATCAGCGGATATCACATTCGCGAAGCGGGATCGACGGCGGTGCAAGAGCTGGCGTTCACTCTGCGCGACGGAATCGAGTATGTCGATTGGGCCCTCGAGCGAGGGCTCCCGGTGGACGCGTTCGCGCCGAGGCTGAGCTTCTTCTTTAACGCCCATAGCGATTTTTTTGAAGAAATCGCGAAGTATCGCGCCGCGCGGAAGATTTGGGCTTACGTGATGCGGGACCGGTACGGCGCCAAGGATGAGAAAAGCTGGAAGCTCCGGTTCCATGCACAGACGGCCGGATGCTCCCTGACGTGGCAGCAGCCGCAGAATAATATCGTGCGGACCGCGGTGCAGGCCATGGCGGCGGTGTTGGGCGGATGCCAGTCGCTGCACACGAATTCGCTGGATGAAGCGTATGCGCTGCCCAGCGAGCACGCGGTCACGGTGGCGCTGCGGACCCAGCAGGTGATCGCCTACGAGACGGGCGTGACGGCGGAGCCCGATCCGTTGGGCGGCAGTTATTTCGTGGAAAAGCTGACTCTCGAAGTGGAGGAGGCAGCGAACGACTACATCCGGCGGATCGACGCCATGGGCGGCATGATTCCGGCCATCGAGCGAGGCTTCCCGCAGACTGAAATCGCCAATGCGAGTTACGAGTTTCAACATTCCGTCGAGATGGGCGAGAGCGTGATCGTCGGCGTGAACAAATTCACCGAGAAGGACGAGAAGCCCATCGAGCTGTTGCAGATCGACGTAGATGCCGAGCGCCGGCAGGTGGAAAAGCTTCGCGGAGTCAAGGCGAAGCGGAGCGCGAGCGCGGTCGAGAAAGCGCTAGCCAATCTGAAAAAGGCCGCGGAGGGCACGGAGAATACGATGCCGTTTATTCTCGATGCCGTAAAAGCCTATGCGACAGTCGGCGAGATCGCAGCGTCGCTGGGCGAAGTTTTCGGGAGTTATACCGAGACCAGCGTGCTGTAAGACTCGCTTACGGTAGGCGTAGCGACGCTCCCCCCTCCAACCGAACCCCGACAGTCATGGAGGGGTCACCGGGCAGACGTGACGAATCCCGGGTACGCTCGTCTCAGTGACAAGGAGATTCGACCTATGATTCGTTTCGGTACTCTACTCGCATTCGGCGCCTGCTTGGCGTTGGCCCAGGATCACCAGGACCACGTGATGGGATTCTCACACGAGAAAACCACCCACCACTTCGAACTGCATAAAGACGGCGGCTCCATCGAAGTGCGTGCCGACGACGCCAAGGATACCGAGAGCCGCGACCAGATTCGAGGCCATTTCCAGCACATCCGGCAGATGTTCGCGAGCGGGGATTTCAATGTTCCGATGCTGGTTCATGAGCGCGACGTGCCGGGTACCGCGGCGATGTCCCGCCTGAAGGGCGACCTCCATTGGGAGTTGCAGCAGACCGACCAGGGCGCGCGAATCATGATCACGGCGGACACCAAGGCTGCTCGCGAGGCCGTGCATGAGTTCCTGCGGTTCCAGATTGCGGATCACAAGACCGGAGATTGCACGTCCGTTCGCTGGTAGTCTACTGCGCGTGACGCTGCGCCAGCATCGCGACCACTGACAACGCGCCAAGCAGCCCGAGAAACTGACCCATGCCGACGTTATCCGGTTCCTGCGCGGCGTCCTTTGTGAAAAGGCGGTACCCCGCGCCCAAGGTGATCAGCCCCAGCATCACTTCTCCGCTCACCCACCACAGCACGCCGGCGGATACCAGAATGAGCAGCCGCTGCTGGCGCGTCTGCGATGCGAATCCCCGCCCGCCGTCGAGTTGCCACACCGGAATCAGGTTGAACAGATTCACAATGGCGCCGAAGTGCGCGATGGCGTCCCAGGCTTTCGCGCCAGTCACGTAACCGGCGGCAAGGGCAAAGGAGGCGGCTCCAAGCCCATAGATCGGACCCGCCAGGCCAACACGCGCATCTTGAATGGGAGTAATTCGCAGTTGCTTCAAACGTATAAACGCGCCGAACCCCGGGATAAACATCGGCGCACTGGCCGGGATGCCGTACTCACGCAGCGTCAGCACGTGTCCCATCTCATGGATGTAAATCGAGAAGACCATGCCGACCGCAAAGGTCCATCCATAGAGCGCCCAATACACGCCGGCGAAGGCAAGCATCGACAGCAGCGTGCTGAGCTTGGTCAGACCGAGCAGCAGCAGCTTGCCCTTGGTGAACAGGAGCAGCAGGGCGGGTCCGATACCGGCCGCGCCTTTTTTCCACCACTTGTGATCCGGCTGCGGCTGTGTGTTTTTGAGATTCTCGATATGCGCACGGATGGCCCGGTACTGAACGGTATCCGGCGGCAGGAGCGAAGCGGACTGTTCCCAGAATTCGCGCGCCGCTGCGACGTCCCCACGAGCCATGGCCTGCTGCGCCTGCGCCGCCAGCGATTCCAACTCCTTCGCGTGGGTGAGTGCATGGCAGGACGGGCAACTGAGGGCGGATTCCTGAATAGGCGCTCCGCAATCGGAGCAGGCTGCGAGAGTCACTATCATTAGTATCTCGTGTCCGAGGTGGGACAGGCGCTTTCGCTCCCTAAAGATGAGTGACGCTGTCCGCGAAGCACAAGCCCCATGCGTCAGCTTGGGGCTATTCTGGGGTGACATCGCCCCACGCTGACGAATGGGGCTGTCTGAAATGTCGTCAGTAGAGGAAACTCGCTGACAGCCCACCGGCACGGCAGGGCATGGCCCCGCCCCACATCGCAATCAACAAGATGCGCAGCACGTGGCGCGGGGCCATGCCCTGCGAATGACTTTTTCAGGCATCCTGCCTCGAATCCGGCGACTCCGCCTTCCCTATAATTCGATTTGTCATTGAGTCCTTGTACCTCAGAATCGGTGTCTCGAAATACTTAAACGACAATCGCGCGACCCCCAGCGACAGCCCTCCGCTGATGACCGCGATCGCCAGCGCCGCGCCGAACGTCATTGAGGGAATACCCATAAGATCGGCCGCCTGATGCGCTAGAAAATAAACCGGCACGTGGACCAGATACAGCGTGTAGCTGACCGTTCCCACCACCACCAGCGGCCTGAGGCGCAGGAACACGCTCAAAAAGTTCTCGCTGCCGGCGTTGCGGAGGATGTAGCTGAGGATTCCAGCCAAACTGACTCCGATCAGCGGCAGTCCAAACACGGAGAATGTGATATTGTCCCGTATCTCGTATCCCAGCACCGGCCTGATGGCGAAGAGAATCGATAGCAACAGGACGCCGCTGACTACGGAACCGCCAAGAAGCATCGAATCGCCGCGCCTCTGGGCAGCGGAGGACAACACCTTTCGGCGCTCCATCCAAAGGGCGAGCAGCGCGCCATAGAGCAACATGTCGATCCGGGAAAAGAAGTCGAAATAGGTGAAGAAGCCGAGAAATCCAAACCAGCGGATGAGGAGAGCCGCCACGCAAACCACGACGCAGATCGGGCCGAGCGCCTCCCGGCGGACGCGCAAAACCACCGGCGCCCAGAGAATGTAGAACCACTCCTCGATGGAGAGCGACCATGTGGGTCCAAGACTGCTGATGAAAGGACCGACAGAGAATCCGATGTCCAGCCCCGGCGGCAGCGGCTGGCCGGCAAAGGGATTGACGAGGTGCGCGTTCTTGAGCTGGTGCATGACCAATGACTCATTGTCAAAACTCTGCAGGAACAGGAGTTTGCCGGCGTATGTATGCCAACCAGAAGAATCGCGCTGGACCCAAGCGATCAGAAAAATTAGAAATGTCACCGCATAGTACGGCGGGAAAATGCGAAGAATGCGGCGAATGTAGAAGACCTTATAAGGATGGGGGCGCGCTTTCAATGCCAGCAAAATGCTGGTAATCAGGAATCCCGAAAGCACGAAGAACACGTCGACTCCCACCCAGCCGAATTCCGCAGACTTGAAGAGAAGTGTGGTGAACGGGTAATAGTGGCAGCCCATTACCGCCAATATGGCGAGCCCGCGAATGCCGTCGAGCTCCTCGATGCGGCTCAAGTCGAGACCGGGCTGGCTGGGTACGGGCCGGTGACCGGTATGTCGTGCCGGGCAGTCATCGCCCAGGCGCGCTGCAATCCGATAAAGAGGATGAACAGCGAGATCAGTCCGCCCACTGGCGACCTTGCGAGAATCAGAAACGGAGAAATCGCGCAAGTCGCAATGACCGCGACCAATGCAGCGCCCAACGAACGCTTCGGCGCGGCTGGCTGGACCGCAGCGGCACGCGATGGTGCCGGTAGTGCCGTTGCCGCGGGGTTTCCCTGGTTCGAGCGTCTGGTCTCGGCTACGTGTTTAGCAGCCCTGAACATCACAAGGGGAAGCACACTCATACTGATGGCGAGATAAGTGAGCGCGACCGCCAGGACCTGCTGCTTTCGGCCGCCGATTCCATAAGAGCCGTGGCGAATCGCCTTGCCCACCATCCATCCCACAGCCAAGGCGACAATTCCAATTTGCACCCCCATGGAGAGCACGATTGCATTCAGAAGACATCCGGCGAGAGCCGCGCCCACTCCAAAAATTACCGGGCGAAACATGGAAACTGGCTTTGCTGTCCGCTGCCCTTCCCGAATTTTGTCGGCGCAATGCCGGCAGATCACGTGATTCTGAACCTGATAATATTCGTTCGCAATCAGTTGTTTGCAGGATTCGCACGTCTTCGCCGCAGGAGGTCCTTCCCTATCGATAGGTTGTGCGCGGCGAAATTGCAATTCATCGACGGAAGGAAGGGGTTGCTCCGGAGGAGCTGTCGGGGGCTGCGACAACCCTAGTGAGATGGGCGAATCAGGGCGCGGCTCGAAATCCGGCATTGCCCAAGTGTAGGGCCACCGGCAGGACCAGTCAACAAGGGTGTCCTGTTTTCGGTCTATACTGAATACGAGGTATTCCACCGGCTTTTCTGAAAAGACGGCGGAACAAATCTCTAGCAAATATGGATCACCACAGGATCCGGGTACTGGTTGCGAAGCCAGGCCTCGACGGACACGACCGCGGCGCGAAAGTAATTGCGCGCGCGTTGCGTGATGCCGGTATGGAAGTGGTGTATACCGGTCTCCGGCAAACTCCGGAGATGATTGTGAACGCGGCGCTTCAGGAGGATGTGCAGGTCATAGGCCTGTCGATTCTCTCGGGAGCGCACAACGCCATCGTGCCCCGGGTGATGGAGTTGCTGAAGGAAAAACAGATGAGCGACGTGCTCGTCATTGTGGGTGGCATCGTTCCGGATGAGGATGCCGCTCAACTAAAATTGCTCGGCGTGGCGCAGGTGTATCAACCCGGCGCTTCGCTCGACACAATCGTGAATTTCATCCGCAGCTCGGTAAAGCAGACGGCCTGATGGGACTCCCTTTACCGCAATTTAAAATATTCAAGAAAGATAGAATGCAAGACAAACTCAATATTGCGGTGTTCGTCGATTACGACAACATCGAGATCGGACTGAAGTCGACGCTCCGCCGCGAGTTCGACGTGTCCCTGGCGCTGGACGCCCTGAAAGAACGCGGCGACATCGTGGCGAAATTCGCCTACGCCAACTGGGGCCGCCAGGATGGGGCCACCCGGCAGATGGCGGAAAACGCGGTGCAGATGGTGCAGCGGATTCCTTCGCCGCGCGGCGATAAGAACGGCGCGGATATCAATCTCGCGCTCGACGCATTGGAGATGGCCTTCACGCACACCCATGTGAACGCGTTTGCCATCGTCAGCGGCGATAGCGATTTTATTCCGCTGGTCAACAAGCTGAAGGAATACGGCAAGACCGTGTTCGTGGTCGGCGGCAAGGCGTTCACCTCCACCATTCTGCAGCAGAATTGCCACGAATTCATCAGCTTTGAATCGCTGATGCAGGATGCGCCGGATCGCCCGATCACGCTGCCCGGAGAAGTTCGCGCGCCTCGCGGACCGGAGCGTCAAGGCGACCGTCCGGATCGTGGACCTAGAATGGATCGTCCGGAGCGTGGCCCTGATCGTGGCCCGGATCGTGGTCCCGACCGCGGCCCGGGCGGAGGACCAGATCGAGGACGTCAGCGCCCCGCGCCGCTCGATCTGGGCCAGGCCCTGCCGCTCGTGGAGCGCGCCCTACAAGTGCTGGAACGCCGCGCCGTGCAGCCGCAGCTCGGATTGCTGAAGTCGACCATGCTACAGCTCGACCCCGCGTTCAACGAGCGCGCCTACGGAGCGAATAGCTTCTCCGATTTTGTCGAGAAACTGAAGCGCGCGGAGCTGGTAAATGTGAGCGGCACCGGCGGCCGGTACGTGATCGAGCGCAAAACGTCATCGACGCCGGAGCGCGCGAATCTCAAGCCGGAAGATCTGCTGCCGCCGTTGCGCGACGTGCTCGAAAATCATCGCCTGGAGTTGGAAAACAACTGCCCAGTGGAAGATCTCGCCGGATGGTTCAAGGCGGAGCAGCCCAGCTTCGATGTGAGCGGCTACGGCTTCCAGTCGTTCGTCGAATTCCTGAATTACGCCCAGGATAAAACGGTCGTGCGGCTCGAGCCGCATGAGGATCAGGGAATGTGCGTGTCCCTCGGCGCGGAATTTTATCCGCCCGCAGTGCCCGTGCAGGCCGAGCCCGAAGCGGCCCCTGAAATCGAAGAGGAGGACGAGCCTCAGCCTTACGTGGAAGGCCAGCCGACCATCTTCGAACCGAATCCCCCGCCCGCGAAAGCCAAGCGAGCCCCGGCCAGGAAGCGCGCGCCGGCCAAGGGTCCTGGCGCAGGATCGGGTCCGCGCCGTCCACCGCGTAGTCCCCGCAAGAAATCGGACGGGAACTCCTAAGCATGGCGATCGAGCGAATTTTTCCGGCCTCCGTGCCGACGCCGCGGGGTCCATATTCCCCCGCGGTGCGGGCGGGCGATTTTATTTTTGTCAGCGGCCAAGGCCCGATCGATCCCGCCACAGATCAGCTGTCGCCCGGCGACATCCAGCATGAGACTCGCCTGGTGCTTAGCAACATCAAGCGAATCCTGGAAGGCTGTGGCGCGTCGGTGTCGGATGTAGTGAAGTGTTCCGTCTTCTTAAAAGACGGCCGCGAATTCGCGCAGATGAACGAAGTCTACGCCGAGTTTTTCGGCGACCAAAAGCCCGCAAGAACCACGGTAGAAGCCCAGTTCGCCAACCCCGTGATGCGAGTCGAAATCGACTGCGTAGCGTACAAACCCAAATAGCACAGTGGGGCATGTTCCAGACCTGCCCTCCCAAAAAAAAACCGCTCCCTTTGGTCACGGCTCGCTTTAGGATGACTCCACAGCGCCGACAGCGAGCCGCGACCACAGGGAGCGGTTTTTACTCATACCTCAACGCAATCATCGGATCCACCCGAGTCGCCCGCCTCGCCGGAACCAACGATGCCGCCAGCGCCACCATCGCCAGTACCACGGCGAGACTTACATACGTCCACGGATCCCCCGGCTTGACCTCGAACAATAGACTCTTCAAATATTGCGAAAGCGAGTACGCCCCGCCGGCTCCCGCCGCAATGCCCACCGCGACCAGGAACATCGCCCTCCCGATCACCATCCGCAAAATACCCGACCGCGACGCGCCCAGCGCCATCCGAATCCCGATCTCCGGAGTCCTCTGCGAAACCGAATACGAGATGACGCCGTAAATTCCCACCATCGCCAATATCAGCGCGAGCCCCGCGAACAATCCCAGCAGCAGCGTCTGGAACCTGCGCTCGGCGACGGACTGCGAAATAATCTCGTCGTAAGTGCGGACATTCGTAACCGGCAGGTCTTTATCGATCGCCCAAACCTGCTGCTGCACCGCTGCCACCAGTTGTTTCGGATCGCCTGCGGAGCGAAACGCAAACTCCGCCAGCCGCACCGGATACGAAGGCGTTTGCGCCGCGGGAAAATAAACCTGCGGATTAATTTGCCCCGTCTTCCCCGACCGCCGCACATCGCTCACCACGCCTACAATCGTCGCCCAAGGCGCTTTATCGTGACGCCGGAACCGATGCCCGATCGGGTCCTCATTGGGGAAGAACCTCCGCGCCAGCGCCATGTTAACCACCGCCACCAGTTCCGAGCCCGCGCGATCGGCAGGCGTCAGCAGCCGGCCTCGTTGCAGCGCGATCCCGAGCGTCGGGAAATAACCTGGGCTCACGGCTTGGTAATCCGCGTCCTCGCCACGATCCGGCTGATTTTCCGGACGAAAATTGCTGGACCATCCGCCGCGCAGCGGAAAATTATTCGCGAACGCCACCGATTGCATCCCCGGCAGGCTCTTCGTGCGTTCTTCGAGATTCTCAAAAAACGCCGCCCGCCGCTCCAGCGTCGGATAGCGCAGATCCGGCAGCGCGATGCGCATATTGATGACGCGCTCCGTCGCGATCCCCAGCTCCACCCGGTTCACCGTCATGAAACTCTTCAGCAGCAGTCCCGCTCCCACCAGCAGGATCATGGAAATGGCCACCTCGGCGATCATGAACACGCTGCGCCACCGCATCACGGAACCTCCCGCCAGGTGCCTTTCGCTCGCCCGCATCGCTTCCACCGGTTTCGATTTCGAAGCTTGCCAAGCCGGAAATATTCCGCAAACTAGGCCGGTGATCGCCGACAGCGCCAGCGTGAATAACAGCACGCGTCCATTCAGCGAAGCGCCTTCGAGCCGGGGCATGTGCGGCGCGAATCCAGTCAACAACCTCTGCGTCCAATATCCGAACACCAGCCCCGCGCCGCATCCCAGCGCCGCTAATACGGTGCTCTGAGCCAGCAGTTCCCCGATCACGCGATTCCGGCTCGCGCCCAATGCGAATCGAATCGCAATCTCGCGCTGCCTCCCGATCGCCCGCACCAACAGCAGGTTCGCGAGATTCGCACATGCGATGAGTAAAATCAGCCCCACCGCTCCCAGCAAAATGAACAGAGACGTTCGAACGCCTCTCGAAATGTCGACGGCGAGCGCATCGGTCCCGGTCTTCACGTTCTTGCAAGCCTCCGGATACCGCTGCGCGAGGCTTTGCGAAATGGCGTCCAGTTCCGCGCGCGCCGCCGCCAAAGTCACGCCCGGCTTCAGCCGCCCAATCACATTGATCCCATGATCCGCGTGATGCGCCAGTAGATCGTCCGGATAAGCGGCCGGAACATAGAACAGCAGCGGCAAGGTGATGTTGAACTGGCTGGGACTCCGAAATCCCGGCGGCATGATCCCCACCACGGTGTATTTTTCGTTGTCGAGCGTGATGGTGCTCCCCAGAAAATGCGAATCGCCTCCGAAGCGCGAGTGCCACAACTCATCGGCGACCACCACCACATGATTCGCCCCCGGCCTATCCTCCTCCGGCAAAAACGCGCGGCCTTGCGCCGGCAAAATCCCGAGCGTCGGAAAGTAATTCGCCGTCACCTGCTCGCCCGACACGCGATCCGGCGGACCGCTCTCGGTAATGTTCATCCCCGTCACCGCGAAACCCGCCAGCGACACAAAGGAATTTTTCTGCGTCCGGTAATCCATCAGATTCGCCGCCGCCACAGTCATGCCCGGGCCACTCCCCAACTTCTGCCCGCTGGTATTCGAATTGTTCGGCCCCTTGTCGACATTTACCTCCCAAAGCGAAACCAGCCGGTCCGGCTCCGGATACGGCAGCGGCTGCAGCATGATGGCATCCACCACGCTGAAAATCGCGCTGTTCACTCCGATTCCCAAAGCCAGCGTCAGAATCGCCACCAGAGCAAAGCCGGGAGACTTCAGGAGCAATCGAACCGCATACCGTAGATTGTTCATAGTGAAAACCAAGTGGGGCAGGTTCCCGACCTGCCCTCCGCCCTATTCATAATGGAGAGCCACCATAGGATCGACATTCGTAGCCCGCCGCGCAGGGATCAGGCATGCCGCCAGCGCGACGATAACAAAGATACCGGCCACCGCTACAAAGGTGACGGGATCATAAGCCGAAACGTTGAACAGAAAACTCGCCATGATTCGTGTCGCCGCCAGCGCCGCCACCGTTCCCGCTGCGATTCCAATCAGCACCAGCTTCAATCCTCGCGCCAGGACCACTTGCAGAACGTCGGATTTGAGCGCGCCCAGCGCCATGCGAATGCCCAATTCCCTGGTCGATTCGGTCACGGTGTAGGAGATCACGCCATAGATGCCGATCGACGCAACGAGAAGAGCGAGCCCCGCGAATGATCCGATCAGCCACAGCGCGAAGCGCCGAGGTCCAAGATTTTCTGAGATGAGCTGTTCCTCCGTCGTCACGTTGCTCAGCGGACGATCCTTGTCCATGGCCGCAAGTTCTCCGCGCACCGCCGAAACAAGTGTGAGCGGATCGAGCGTCGCCCGCACCTCCAGCGCCATGCGTGCAAAGGGCGCTTGCGCGTGTGCGAGATAGATCTGTGGCATCGGGACCGAGGCGACGCCTTCGTCATGAACCGTTCCCACCACCCCGATAATGCTGTAAAAAGTGGTTCCGTCCAGGCTGAGGCGGTGCCCCAGCGGATCTTCGTTTGCGAAATAACGGCGCGCCAGGCCTTCGCTGATCACCGCGACTTGAGGCGACGATCCCGCGTCCGATGGCGTGATATACCTGCCGGAATGAAGCCCGATTCCCATGGTGTGAAAATATCCCGGCGTGATTGTGTTCACCACTGCATCCTGGATGACATCCGGCGGAGGCGTGGGCCGGCCTTCGATCACGAAGGCGTTGTGTCCCGCGCCCGTCATCGGCGCTCCGCTGATCGCCGCGGCGGAGGTCACCCCCGGCAGACGTTCGATTCGTGCGATCAACTCCTCCAGGAATTGAATCGTCCGAGCCTTGCTCTGCGGGTCGGCACCGGACGGCAGTCGCACACTCGCCGTCAAAAGGTGCGCGGGCTCAAAGCCCAGCGACACAGCTTGCAATCGCCAAAAACTGCGGAGCAAAAGGCTCGAAGCTACTAACAGCAACAGCGACAACCCGACTTCCACGATCACCAGCGCCGCTCGCGCCCGTCTCCGCGGAGCCACTGTGCCTCGTCCGGCGGATTTGAGCGAATCGTTCAAATCGATGCGCGTGGCCTGTAGCGCCGGTAGAACTCCGAACAAGATTCCGCTCAGGCAGGCAACCACCGCCGCAAAAACCATGACCCATGGATCGAGCTTCACGTCCGCCGAGCGCGGAATAAATGCGGATCCCAGAGTCAGCATGGCGCGCGTCGTCCAGATGCCGAGCAGAAATCCCACCGCGCCGCCTATCAAACTCAGAGCGAGGCTCTCCGTGATCAGTTGGCGGAACAACCGTCCGGTGCCACCGCCGAGCGCCGCGCGAATTGCGAACTCCTGCCGCCGTTCCGTGGACCGCGCGAGACTCAAATTCGCCACGTTAGCGCACGCGATCAGCAGCAGGATCGCTGCCGCGCTCAACAATAGAAGGAGCGGCGTGTGCACTTTGCCCGCCGTCGCCTCCGCCAGAGGGATCACCTGAATGGTCCACGCGGCGTTGAATGCTGGATATTCCTTGATCAACTGCTGCGCGATCATCGTCATTTCGCTGCGCGCCTGCTCTTCGGAGACGCCCGGTTTTCGCCGCCCCAGCACCCGCAGGAAGTCGTTGCTACGGCCGGTCTTCAGATCCGAGGGACTGAAAACGCGCCACATCTCCGGGGGCTTGCGGCCATCGACGTCCACCTCGCGAAAACCCGGCGGCATCACGCCCACCACCGTCCGCAGAATGCCTCCGATGCGCAGTTTGCGCCCCAGGATTTGCGGATCCCTGCCGAAACGCCGCTCCCACAATCCGTTGCTGATGATCATCTCGGCGCCGTCGCTCGAAGACGCGTTAAATGCGCGTCCGAGCGCCGGTTGGACACCCAGCAGATCGAAATAATTCGAAGTTACCGTAGTCCCGTTCAACTGCTCCGGCTCGCCGCTCTCGGTGAGGACCGCCGCTCCTCCGCCATAAGCGGCCAGCATTTCGAACGACCGGTTCCGTTCGCTCCAGTCTTTAAAATCGGGCGGCGAGATCGCCTCGCGCGGCGCGGCCGCCTTCAGATTCGATTGCCACAACGCCATCAGGCGGTCCGGGTCGCGATAAGGCAGCGGCCGCAAAACGACGCCCCTTATCACGCTGAACACCGCCGTGTTCGCTCCGATCCCCAGCCCCAGCGCAAGCACGGCGACCGTCGTGAACCCCGGGCGCTTCCCCAGCATCCGCAACGCAAAGCGAAGATCGGCTAGAAATGTTCGCATGGACGTTCAGACGCACTTCCGCCTGATCGGTTCCTACGAAACTATTATATTTTTAGTTTTTCGCCTGCGGAGGCTGATAACCGGGAGGAAACGCCGCGCCTTCGCCGTAGAAATAATCTTCCATCTGCTTGAGCACGAACTCCTGCGCCTCGGTGGTCCCCAGGTTCAGCCGGTACTCGTTCATGATCATTTTCATCTGCTCGAGCCACAGCTTCCACGCCGCCAGCGACACGTTGTCGTAAATCCGTTGGCCCAAAGGATTATCGAAGGGAACTTCGTCCAGGCCAGGCATTTCCCGCTGGAACTTGACGCAGAACACCATATGACCAGTCTTGTTCTGCTCCTCGTTTGCGCGAGGATTAATCGGACCGCTGCCGCAACCCATAGACCTTAAGGATAACAGCTAGTAGCCCTGTCGCAGTCCCCTCCATTTCGGTGTCCTACCGAACCCCGACAGTCATGGAGGGGTATGCTAACGAACTCGCTGACACAGGCGCCTGGGCTTCCGAGCCGTGACCACAGGGAGCGATGTCTGAAACAGCTAAGGCGTCGCCGAAGCCGGAGTTTGCGCGGCCCGTTTCGCCTTCACCGCATCCATATATTCCGACAATTTCAGAGGCAGCCGGGCACCCTTCTCCATGTGGCGTTGCACCGCCTTCTGGTACCTGCGCAGGGTCTCCCGCTTGGACGACTCCCGCAAATTACAACTCTCGATATCCAGGAGCAACTCAACCTCCCAGGGCCGGAAGGTGTTGCGATGCATATTACCGCGAAGCAGTTCCTGAATAAGGCGATTAAACTGCGCCAAGACTGCGTCGCTATCAGGCAGGGAATCGTGCATATAGAGATCTATCGGCGATTTTCCCGTTAGACCTGAATGTTAACACGAGCGGCGTCACAGTCGCCATCCCATAAATAACTCCTTCCCCTTAAGTAACTTAGCTCCTCGGCGGGAACCTGCCCCGTTTTCCCCGTTGTACCCTTCCATCAGAAGAAGTCCTTCACCGGGGCTTTTTTGACAGTTTTTTTTGCCGGCCGGCAGAATGTCGTATTGCGGTGGTGCTGAGCTTCTGGAGCCCGTGAGACGGCTTGCGGCGTCAACTACATGTATGATTCCGACGGAAGCAATTTGGGATCGATCCTATAAAGCCAAGGGAGAGTGGAGAAGGTTCTGCTAGCCGCACCCTGAGTAGCTTCAGAGAGTTGTGCATCGAAAGAGCATGGAAATATCGGATAACCGTGAGTCTTTAATCAAGGACAATAGCCGAGCCGGGACCCCATCCTAGAGACAGCTCAATCCATTCAGCGGCCTGGTGAAACCCCGGGCCGCTCACGACATATCGTACAGCCGTAGTGTGTCTTCGCCCTGGGACCAATTCTAGTTCCCGCCGTGCGATCCAGAAAAAGCCTCCTGAAATGCGGCTGCAGCCAATATTGGCCGCCCTACAAGAAGGTCCCGAAAATGTTTAGCTGCGACAGCCCACGTAGAGACAGCTACTGGCTCCTGGCTACTGGCTACTTCTTCTTCTAATTCACGCTCGCCAACCACTGGTGAATCTTTCCCAGACTTCCCTCAATATCCTCGCGATCCGCCGCCTCGGGCTCCATCTCCAGATACTTTTCCAGATCCCGCCGAGCCGCCTGATACCGCTTCAACTCCAGCAGCAGCGCTCCCCGGCTCTTGTACGCGGCCGCCTCCGGATAGCCCACAATCAGCCAGTCCATGGTGGCGACGGCGCGCTCAAAATCGTTGTTGCGCAGGTAAACGTGCCGCAAATTGTGCAGCATCCGCATCACAATCTGCTTCTTCGAGACCCTTGCCAGGATCGACGGATCGAACACTTGCGTCTGCGCCAGCGCGAAACAATCGCGCGCCGTAATCGGCTTCCCGCCATACGGATCGATATAGGTGTTGTAGTTCCCGTCGTCGTACTGCACCACAAAATGCCGGGGCAGCCCGATGCCGTACAGAGGCATGTGCAGCCGCCGCCCGATTTCCATGTACAGCAGCGACAGCGTGATGGCGATGCCGGTCCTCCGCGTCAGCACCTCGTTCAGACAGCTGTTCAGAGGATCGAAAAACTCCGTCTCGTTGCCGTGAAACCCTAACTCTTCGAATAGAAACTTCTGCGCCGTCTCGACGAAATCCCGCCCGTCGTTGAAGTTCCGCAGCCGGTCGCCCAACTGCGACGCCAAGTCGTTCAATTGGAGCAAATACGGCTCCGGATCGAGATCGGGAAATTGAATGGTAGCCAGCTCCAGCGCGGCCCGGTCCAGACGCCCTTTTTCCGGATCCTCTTCCAGGATGTAGCGCAGGTGGTTCATTTTACGCGAAGGTACGCGTCGTCGCCCCGCAGCCAGTCTTCCCGGCGCGGAGAAAACAGGTCGAACACAATGCAATCCTCGATCACTTTCACAAAGTGCGGCACATTCGGAGGGATCCGCACCGTCTCCCCCGCGCCCACCGTCGATTCGACGCCCGCCAGGTTGAACATAATCCGGCCCGACTGGACGATGGCGATCTGTTCATTTTCATGACTGTGCTCCGGCACGCTCGCGCCTTTGGCCAGCTCCAGCCGCGCGATGGTCATGTTGTCGCCATGAATCACCTGGCGCACCAGGAACGGATTCATCTGTTCTTTTTCGATGGCATCCCACTTGTAAGTCGGCATGCTTTTCATTTTACGACGGGCAACATCCCCGCAAAATCGAATTCCAGACAGGCATGCGCCTCGCGCAAGGATTGAACCGCCCGCTCCGGCGTATCGGCGCGTGAGAAAATGAAGCCCAGGTAGCTGGCGCCTTCGGGCAGCGGCAGCATAGCCTGCCCTTCCTTGGCCGTGATGGCGATGTCCACGATTCCCTCGACCCCGCGCGCTTCCTCTATCCCCGACACTCCACCGTAGACGCCCGGGCGCGGAATCGGGATCATCATGACGGCGTGCGCCCCGGCCGCCAGTCGGGCTCCGCTCACATCCTCGCCGATCGCGTGGCGCAAAATTAATTCCTCCAACGCCTCGCCTTGGGAAAAGCGCAACACTCGGGAACAGAGTCCTCCTATCGGACGCGCGGCAACTTCCAGCATCCAGACGCCCTCGTCGTTGACGCGCATCTCCGCATGGATGGGACCGTCGGTGAACGCCAGCGCGGAAATGGCCCGCTGCGTGGTTTCAGTAATCGCATCCTGCGGCGCGATGGTCACATAAATCGTCTCTTCGAAAAATGGACCGTCGAGAGGATCCGGCTTGTCGAACAGTGCCAGCACCTGCAGCCGTCCCAGGGTAACCATGCCTTCGAGCGCGTATTCGTGACCGGGAATGAAATCCTCCACCAGCACGGACGGCTCGGTTGCGATGTTCTTGATACGTTCGAATGCCGCCGTGAACTCCGCGGCATTATTCGCCCGGATCACGCCGCGGCTGCCCGACAATCCCAGAGGCTTCAGGACGCACGGATAGCGGCGCGCTCCGGTGGACTGCTGAAACAGCTCATATTCGGGCGTGCGCAGCCCAGCCTCACGGAATTTTTGCCGTGCCAGAAATTTGTTGCGTCCGGCGATCACCGCCGAAGGTGGACTGAACCGAAGGCCCAGGCGTTTCGCGGCCAGCGCCGCTATATAGGCGGGCCGGTCCCCGACCGCTGCAACCCCATCGAACGGACCGCGGGCGGCAATGGCCTCCATCCCTTCAGCAGGATCGTCAAACCGCAGAGCGACGGCGTCGTCTCCCCAGGGATCGTCGAGAACATGGCACCGGTCCGTCGCCAGCACCAGGTCCAGTCCCATCGCCTGAGCCGCGTCGGAAAACGAGCGCGTATGATACCCGGTAGTCGCCGCGACAAGCAGAACGCGCACGATTATAGTCTACACTTCGCCTGAAATGCTCCGCTCCCTATGGTCACGTGCTGTCTTTCCGAGCCGTGACCGCAGGGAGCGGTTTTCTACTGCTTGAGAACCACCGCTCCCTATGGTCACGGCTCAGTCGGACGGATGATTTGCTGTCTTTCCGAGCCGTGACCGCCGGGAGCGGTGTCAATCTATGCGTGTACTGCCGCCCGCGAGTGCTGATACGTGAGCCGGATATTCAACGCACGCTCAATCTTCTTGATGTCGCCGCGTTCGCTCTTTGTGCCGAAGGTCGTCGCTGTGCCCCTAGCTCCCGCGCGTCCGGTTCGCCCGACGCGATGGATGAAGTCTTCGGGAACTTGCGGCAGATCGAAATTCACCACGTGAGCGATGCCTTCGACGTGAATGCCGCGCGCCGCTACATCGGTGGCTACCAGGACGCGGAATTCGCCCTGCTGGAAGCCTTTGAGCGCGCGATTGCGCTGGCTCTGTGTGCGATTGCCGTGAATGCTGGTGGATTTCACTCCGCCCGTAGCCAGCTTTTTCGCCAGCCGATCCGCGCCGTGTTTGGTGCGCGCGAATACCAGGAACGAGCCTTTTTCGTCCTTCAGCATATTCTGCAGCAGCCCGACTTTGCGATCCTGCTCGACTTCATAGACGTGCAGATCGACGTGCTCGGCAGGCTTGGTGGCGGAGCCGACGGTGATCCGCACAGGGTTCCTGACATGGCTGTTAATGAGGTGCGCGACGCTCGATTCGATGGTCGCGGAGAAGAACATAGTCTGCCGCTCGACCGGCAGTAGCGTCATGATTTTCTTAATGGTGGGCAGAAAGCCCATGTCCAGCATGCGGTCGGCTTCGTCCAGCACCAGAATCCGCGCGCCGGAAAGTTTCACCAGGCGGCGTTCAATGAAATCGGACAAACGGCCGGGGGTCGCGATCAACACGCGCGCGCCGCGGCGAATGGA
This sequence comes from Bryobacterales bacterium, assembly GCA_963813145.1. Taxonomy (GTDB): domain Bacteria; phylum Acidobacteriota; class Terriglobia; order Bryobacterales; family Bryobacteraceae; genus Palsa-187. The sequence goes on along the minus strand of CAWEXX010000003.1, from coordinate 724,645 downwards.
ATCGAGCTGCGGATGCTCGCTCATACCGCCGACCACGACTGCGTCGCGAATGCCGGTGTGCTTGGCGAGTTTCACAAATGTTTCGTGAATCTGGATGGCCAGTTCACGGGTGGGGCTCAGGATGACGGCGCTTACGCCCGTCTCAATCGGCTGCTTCAGCAGCGATTCGAGCAGAGGCAGCACGAAGGCCAGCGTCTTGCCCGTTCCAGTTTGCGCCGTTGCCACGACGTCTCGCCCATCAAGCGCCGGCGGAATCGATTCCGATTGCACAGGCGTGGGAGTTACAAAGCTATTTTGGGCAAGGTTCGCTTGCAAAACGGCAGATACAGGAAATTCAGAAAAAGTTTTCATTCAATCTTTCGGGGGAAAGAATCAGCGAGCCTTACAAGGACAACAGGGACAGGAGAGAAGGGTAGCGGATTTACTTTCGATCTTTTACATGGTTAGTATAGCACGTCCTGGAAAAAACAAATATTAGCCGCAATTATTTACACTTTCAGCCGTCTTGGTTTGCAGAAAGGTAGTGAATGTTTCGAATCATTCCGGTAACACTTTTGTTGCTTTACGCGGCCGCCGCGCAGCCTGTATTCGACGTCGCAGCGGTTCGCGTCAGCCAGTCCGGCCGGGGCGAAGGCGACTGGCGGGACGATATTCAGGCCTCGCCCGGCTCCGTGATCATGCGGAACGTCACTCTTAAAACCGCCATCCGCTGGGCGTATCACGTGATGGACTATCAGGTTACCGGACCGGATTGGATCGGCACCGACCGCTATAACATCTCCGGGAAAAGCACTGAGCCCGTGGCCGAAGACCAGCTCCGTCTCATGCTGCAGGCGCTCCTGGCCGAGCGTTTTCAGCTCGCTTTTCATCGCCAGACGAAGGAGCTGCACGCGTACGAGATGGTCGTAGCGAAATGCGGCGCCAAGTTTCATGAATCGAAGGTGGAGGGCGAACCGGTCGTCAATCCCGACAAATCCCGCATGACGGTCGATGTGAAAGGATTTCCGGCGTCGCAAATCGTCGACGTGTTATCCAAGATGCTGCACGCTCCGGTCATTAACAACACCGGTTTCACGGGGCGCTACGACGCCACCGTGAATATCGCGCGATACATGCCGGACGGGAGCACGCCTTTCGAACCGGTCGCGACCATTATCCTGGCGTTGCAGGAAGAACTGGGGTTGAAGCTGGAATCGAAGAAGATGATGCTGGACTTGTTGATCGTGGATCATGCGGAGAAAGTGCCGGCGGAGAATTAGATTATCGTTCCCGCGTGGCGCACGCGTCCACGCGTGCCGCGTCGACATTCGGCTTTTGTTTCGGTGAGCCTGGAAAGACACATCGACACGAATGTCGATGCGGCACGCCTGGAGGCGTGCGCCACCATAACATTCAGGATTTCTTCTGTGGGGCGGGCAATTTTGCCGGCGGCCTGCTTTCGGAAGTAGCCGACTCAACAAACATTGGCATGAGCAAATTCCGCGATGGTCTGAAGCAGCACGTCCCGGCTCACGGGCTTCGAAAGGTATCCGTCCATGCCCGCGCTCAGACAACGCTCCCGATCTCCGTTCATCGCATTCGCGGTCAGGGCGATCACGGGGGTATGCGCGCCGCTCCTCAGGTCCGCCGCGCGGATTCGGGCCGTCGCTTCGAAGCCGTCTAGCTCCGGCATTTGAACATCCATCAGGATCAGATCGAATCGGCCGGAGCCATGCATCTCCACCGCCTTCCGCCCATCCGATGCGATCGCCACCGTGTGGCCGGCGCGCTCCAACATGCGGGACACCACTTTCTGATTGACCCGGTTATCCTCCGCGATCAGAATGTGCAGCGGAGCCCCTGGCTTATAGGTCACCATGGCCACTGCCTGTTCCACCGCGGCGTCTCTTCTTTCGACTCGCACCGTGAACACAAATGCGCTGCCTTCCTGCACCCTGCTGTGTACACTGATCGAGCCGCCCATGCGCTCCACCAGCCGGGAGCAGATGGCCAGCCCCAGTCCGGTGCCTCCAAAGCGCCTGGTGATGGATCCGTCGACTTGCGAAAACGCTTCGAAGATCTGGGATTGCTGCTCCGCGGGAATCCCCATGCCGGTGTCCTTCACTTCAAATCGCAAGGCATATTTATCCCCGCCCGCCATCACCGACGCCGAGGCCTCGATGCTGCCCGCCTCCGTGAATTTCAGCGCGTTGCCGATCAGGTTGAGCAGCACCTGCCGCACCCTGCCGGGATCGCCCAGCCAGGCATCCGGGGCGGTGCGGTCGGTGGAACATTTGAGGCGCAGCCCTTTTTGATTCGCCTGGAACGAGAACGTGCGCCCGGCCTCCTCCATCAGCGCCCGCAGCGAGAACGGCACGGCCTCGATTTCCAGTTTGCCGGCGTCGATCTTCGAGAGATCCAGAATGTCGTTGAGAATCCCCAGCAGGCTGTTGCCCGCCGTCTTTACGGTGTCCAGGCATTCCCGCTGCTCGGCGCTCAAGTCGGTATCCAGCATCAGGCTGGTCATGCCCAGAATCGCGTTCATCGGCGTGCGGATTTCGTGGCTCATGTTGGCCAGGAATTCGCTCTTGGCGCGATTGGAGGCCTCGGCCAGACGGCTGGCGTGTTCGAGCGCAGCGGACCTTTCGCGCTCATGCGCGCGGCTCTCCATCGTTTCCCAATACGACAGATGCAGGCTTTTGCCCTGGCGAAGGACGAACACCAGCATGACGCCCGCCAGGATGCCCACGGTGGTCGCCTGCGTGCCCCGGATCCACAAACAAACCAAGGCTGTGGGCCCCAGCAGAAGGCGTACATGCGTGTTCAGCCAGTTGAGCCGGGGCACCATCACGATGGTTGTTCCGAACGCATTGGCGGTGGCCAGGATCATGATCAGCAGCGTCGTCCAACCCTGAAATCCGTAGTGCGCGATGGAGACGGCCATCATCAGTCCCCACACCATGCCCCCCATCTGCATCGCCAGGAAAAACATCCGCTGCCAGGCGCGCCGGTTCCAGGCGTATAGGCGCTCCCGCCAGAAGATGAGAATGGCGCGTACAAAGCTGGCCGCGCAAGTGACGGTGGCGGCCACCCCAAAAAACCAGGGAAAATCGATGCGATAGGGCGACGAAAACCACAGCGCGACCACGCACAGGAGGTATGTAAACGCTCCCGGCACCGCACGGGTTGCCATATCGAAATCCCCGTACTTTTCCAGTTCCGCGTTTCTCACTCTCTCGGCTTATCGGCGAGACGGAGCAATAGACTAGAAAACTAATATTAGCCGCCGATGAACACAGATAAACGCAGATAAGACCAATTATTTTCAATCGGCGTTCATCAGCGTTCATCGGCGGCCAATATTCGTTTTCCGCGACGGGCCACGGTTATTTTATGTTTGCCAGGGCGTCTTTGCGGATTTTCGCTACGATGTGGACCAGCGGGTCCACCACTTCGGCGATGTCGTAGCGCATGGCGGTGCCCAGCACAATCGCGGCTTCGTTGGGCTCCAGTTTGTAGTCGCGTTGCAGCCAGTTTACGAGCTGCGTGGTCGACGCGCGTAAGGCGTCCTCCAGGGAATTTCCGATTCCCAGCGCCATCAGGTATTCGTCATTTTCCGCATGCGGGCCCTGCGACTGATTCTTGATGAGTCCCACGGTGAACTCCACCTGCATCGATGTTTCCAGCGCGTCTCCGGTCAGTTCGCCGTCGCCTTGCGCGGCGTGCCCGTCGCCGATGAACAGCAGCGCGCCGGGTGCGTTCACCGGCAGATAAATCGTGGTGCCTTCGCGCATCTGGTTGTAGTCCATGTTGCCGCCGTAGGATCCGAGGAAGCCTGTCCGCATCGCCTGATGGGCGGGAGGAGCCACCGCGATGCAGCCCAACATGGGTTGCAGCTTCACCGTGTAATTTTTCAGATGCTCGCTGGGATTTTTCAATCGCGCGACGCCTTTTTCGAGATCGAGAACCCAGTTGCTGTCATAGTCGTCCTTGTATTTCGTGCGCTGGATATAGCCTGGATTCAATGCCGAGCCGACGATCTGGTCGCCGCTGCCCGCCGAGTCCCTGTTCAAGCGGACTTTGTTCAGCTTCACGACCAGCATGTCGCCCGGGAATGCGCCTTCTATATAAAAAGGACCCGTTTCCGGATTGCCTCCCTGGGATCGCCGCACGCCTTTCGCATCGGTGCCGCCCGCGTCGACGGTCCAGGTTCGGACTGTGTCGCCGGGGAAAATGTGCAGCACTGGAGGAATCGCATCGGAGAAAACGCGGTGGAATTCCTTGGGTTCGAAGTCGAGCGTGCGAGGAGTTGCGGGGGCGCGGGCGGGACGGCGGGCGGTCCATTCGACCTTGTCGGTTTTATGCCAGAGGGCGGTGCCTGACATCTGGTCGCCATGGACGACGCCTTCAAAAGTGCCGAATGCGTCGCCATTGGGGCGCGTCGCCGTGAAGGTGAGCTTGTCGCCGTCGATGGCGCCGTCAAATTTCAGCTCGTTCAAGCTGCCGGTGAGCTTGTTGCCGTCGGCTTTCAGAGTAATTCGTACATATGTGGTGTCGCCAAGAATTTTGCCGGTGAATTCCCAGTCTCCGGAAATGTCGGCGGCGAAGGTGGTCGCGGCTAGTAGAAAAGACGCAAGTATCCTGATCATGTTTCCATGAGACGAAACTACGGGCGAAAAGTTCCGTGTGAATCACAGGACCGCTCCCGCAGGTCGCGGCTCTGAAGACGAGATGCGCGGCCGGACATGTCGAGACGACTCTCGACACGGCACGCCTGGAGGCGCGCGCCACAAGTACCATCGGTGAGGCAGGTCATGCGGGAGCGGTCGGGTCTTCATTCTGGCTACTGGCTGCTGGCTCCTGGCTACTTCTTCCTCAGTCATAGATGCCCTCTAATTGCCAGTTTTGCGACTTGCGGTTGAAATAGAGCCGGTAGAGTGCGCCATCGGAAAGGGCGAGGTCGAACTCGTCGCGGTCCCAGGAATCGGCTCGCCACCAATCGCCGGAGGTGCGCCAGGGGCCGGAGATTTGCACGACGGTCCCTTGAATGCCGGGGGCTCGCAGGCGGCTGGGCTTGCCGGCTTCCAGTTCCACGCGCGCTGCGAGCGGCGGACGAAAATGGCGAAAAGCCAGGTGCGTTTCGGTCGGGCCCCATCCGGGACGATACGTGTCGAGAATCTCGGGAATCTTCACGTTTTTGGGGCCAACCATGGCGCGGATCTTTTGGAGCGTCGATTCCAGGCGCTCCGGTTCGGGTGCGGGGAGCGTGAAGAGATCGTGCTGCATAAACCGCATCGCCGTGGGAATAGCTCGCAGGATGCAAATCGAAACAGGTTCGCCGGGGAGCTGCGATTCCAGGTTGTGTTGCAGCTGTTTCAGTAAAAATTTGACGTCGCGCGTGGGGAAGGGCAGGCGCAGGATTCGCTGCGCCTGATTTAAGGTCAAATGCAGCTCTCCCGCGGCGAGCGATTGCGATTGCAGGCTCGCGCAGAGGTCGTTCAGAAAACGACCAAGCAGGAAAAGAATCGGTTCAAGAACCTCGAGCGCGTCGTCGAGCTCGATGCGCTGCTCATAGATGGTCTCCTCGATGACAGGTTTGAGAGGGCGCCCCAGCGCGCCGCGGGCCAGGGCCTGCAAACGCACGCCTGCATCGCCCAAACGATCGTGCAGCCCGTCCTCCGGAAGGCAGGCCAGATCCTCAAACGTGCGCAGGCCCCACTTGTCGAGGATCTTCCAGGTCACGGGATCGAGCGGCAGGCAATGCAGTGGCAGAGACCCGAGATAGCGGATCTCCTCGCCTTTGGGGATGATCACGACTCCGGGCAAATTGCGCGCCGCGATCACGGCGGTATCGGGCAACGCGGCGATGGCGATCCGCGCGCCGGGAGCGCGAACGGCGAGAGCTTTCGCGGTGGACCAAGCGTCGCCATAAATGCGATGCAGGCCGTCGAGCGAAAACAGCACGGTGTCAGGCGAAACCTGCTCCACCCAGGGGGAGAAGGCATCGGCGAGCTCGCGCAGATTGTCAGCTTGCGACACGTTAACTGGCAGCCAATTTATGCAGGCGAACATTTAGTTTCACCGGCTCCTTTCCGGCGGGTTTTCGCGAGGCGATTTCGTAGTCGGCGCTGCGCAGGAAGTTAATGCCGCGGCGGCGCGTTTCGATCAACAAGGTGGAACAGGATTTCGTAACCGGGCGATTGGCGAGGACCACAAAGATGGTCGGCGTCGGCTCGACCACGCGGCGGAATCGGAACCAGGCGGTGGGCGGAATGCGGTTCAGCGCGGCCGCCGAAACGTCGGCCAGATCGAGCGCGATCACGCCAAAGCCTCCGCTATGCAGCACCAGGTCGGCGGCGCGCAAAGCATGCTCGGCATTGCCCCGGCAGCGGATCCAGATGAGCTTTTCGAGGCGGACTCCGTAAGCGGCTGCGGAAGGTGGATCGAAGGAATCGCGGGTATCGATCAGCACGCAATGCTCGTTGCGGGTGGTGGCGGAGGCGAGCAGGGAATCCAGCAGGCTGGTGCGGCCGGAGGAGGAAGCCCCGGCAATTTCGGAGATGCGACCGCGAGGGAAATCGATGCCTTCGATACCCGAAGGGAGGCAATCGGGGTCGGTGGGGTGGCGCCAGCCGAGGGGGTGAGCGAGGGCGGCAATTTTCGCCATATCTTCGCCTACTGTACGCCCCGGGCTGGGATGGTGTCAACGCATAAAGTGTGATATAAATATCACATGCGGGTAGATCCGAATGAGCGAAGCTCGGCCGCGCGAAATACTTTTTTTTGGAGGACGGTGGATTCCCGGAGTGGATGGATGCTTTAGAAAATCAGGACAGCGCCGCGTACGATGCCATCGTCGCCCGCTTGGAGCGTGTAGAGGATGGAAACCTTGGAGATTGTGGATCGGTGGGTGGCGGGGTATCTGAGTTGCGATTCATGAAGACGGGGCCGGGGTATCGAATCTACTTTGGCGAGCACGACGACATGTTTATTGTTCTGAAGGCCGGCACCAAGAAAACTCAGCGGGCCGATATTTCCATGGCTCAAAAGCTTTGGAGGAAATACAATGCCTAAAACGATTGCTTACAAAGATTGGCTGAGCGACAAGCTATCCGATCCCAAGCGTGCCGCTCGGTATCTGAACGCCGCCTACAAAGATTCCACGCCGGCGTTTCTGAAAGCACTGCGCAAAGTGTCGGAGTCTTTGGAGAAAAAGCAGCTTGCAGAGAGCGCTGGCATAAGCCGGGAAAGCTTGTATCGCATGCTGTCGGAGACGGGCAATCCTACGATTGCGAGCCTTCGTGGGATTACCGAAGCAATGGGATTCCGGCTGGAAATTGTACCCATCGACTCAGAGCCGTTAGCGGAGCATCGGGAATAACGAAACGAAGAAAAAAGCCGGCTAAAAGGCCGGCTGCAGGCAAAATTGCCCGCCCTACAACTCACACGCGACTTGTAGGGCAGGAGCTTGTTGAAAAACTCAAAAACCAAGTTAGCCGCCGATGAACGCCGATTGAAAAAAATGGTCTTATCTGCGTTTATCGGTGTTCATCGGCGGCTAATATTGGTTTTTCAGCAGCCTCCTAATGCAGCATCGGGAATAGCTGGCGGATGCGGGATTCGTCGGGTTGGACGCCGTATTCGCAGATTTCGAAGGCTTCGTAATATTTGGCGGCGTTGCCTTTTTCGGGGCCGTACCATTTGACCAGCGACGCTCGGACTTCGGGTTTGATCGCGCGCGTGCGGGCTTGCTTCAGCCAGGCTTTGCGCTCCGCCGCCCCAGCCGGGACTGAGGCGAGTTTGCCGTCCACCCACGGCAGCCATTCGTAGAATTGCGAGACGTGCGAATCGAGTGCGTCCACCTTTTTATCGATCACTGAATCGAGGTTCACCGCGATATCGGGGCGAAACGGATTGGGGCGCTGGAAGTTGTCTTCGTAATACAGGAAAACCGGATTCTTGCGCACGGCCGGCACCTCTGGAACCAGGCTGGGCACCACCACCATGTAGGCGGCATCCTGCACCAGGACGCCGGTGTAGCGATGGTCGGGATGATAATCGTTGGGGCGCGGCGCGAGGACGATGTCGGCCTTCCAGTCGCGGATTTGGCGGATGATCTGCTTGCGCACTTCGAGCGTGGGCAGAAGTTCGCCGTCGTGGTTTTCGAGCACCTCGTACTCGATGCCCAGGCGGCGGGCGGATTCCTTGGCTTCGGCCAGCCTGCGGGCGGCGAGCGCGGGGCCGTGGATGATCTGATGACCGGCGTCGCCATTGGTGACCGACACAAATTTCACGGCGGCGCCGGCGGCTTGAAACAGCGCGGCGGTTCCGGCGGCGCGGATGTCGCAATCGTCGGGATGGGCGCCGAAGGCGATCACGCGGATTTTTTCCGTTTGGGCGAAGAGGATGCTCATACTGCTCAACAGTAATAAAAACTTCATCCTGCTATTGTCTTCTAAAGCGTAGTCTTCAGCTCTTGCCCTCCCTGACGGTCGCGGCTCTGAGCCGCCATGCGTGAGCATGCGGGCAGACAATAGATTTTCAGATCGCAACGAGAGCATGGGGCAGACGCACCTGCACCTGCCAAAATGAATCATGACCACCGAGAAGCATCTGCGCAGTGAGCATTGGTTTAACGACCGGAAGGATCCTGGCGAAACTGCTATCTATATTGAGCGGTACACCAACTACGGCATTACGCGGGAGGAGTTGCAATCCGCGCGGCCGGTGATTGGGATTGCGCAGACGGGCAGCGATCTGGCGCCTTGCAACCGGATCCACTTGGAGCTCGCCTCGCGCGTCAAGGACGGGATTCGCGATGCTGGCGGCGTGCCTTTTGAATTTCCGGTTCATCCGATCCAGGAATCGTGCCGCAGGCCGACGGCTGCGCTGGACCGCAACCTGGCTTATCTCGGACTGGTGGAGATTCTCTGCGGCTATCCCTTTGACGGCGTCGTGCTGACTACGGCTTGTGACAAAACCACGCCGGCTTGCCTGATGGCTGCGGCTACGGTGAACCTTCCGGCCATCGTACTTTCGGGCGGGCCGATGCTGGACAGTTATATCGACGGCAAGCTGGCGGGATCGGGGTCGGTGCTGTGGGAAGCGCGGCGGCTGGTCTCGGCGGGACTGATCGACGTGAATGAACTGGTCGATCGCGTGGTGCGCACGATTCCCAGCGCGGGGCATTGCAATACGATGGGAACCGCGCTGTCGATGAACTCGCTGGCCGAGGCCCTGGGAATGTCGCTGCCGGGCTGCGCGACCATTCCCGCTCCCTATGCGGCGCGCGCCAAGATGGCTTATGAAACCGGGAAGCGCATCGTGGAAATGGTGCGCGAGGATCTGACGCCCAGCCGCATTCTGACGCGGGCTGCGTTTGAAAATGCGGTCGTCGTGAACTCGGCGATCGGCGGTTCGACGAACTGTCCGCCGCACATCACCGCGATCGCGAGGCATGCCGGTGTCGAGTTGAACATTCAGGATTGGGAAGAGATCGGGCATAAGATTCACCTGCTGGTGAATGTCGCTCCGGCTGGATATTTCCTGGGTGAGGGATATAACCGCGCGGGAGGCGTGCCGGCGGTGATCGGCGAACTGATGCAGGCGGGGAAAATTCGCGAGGATGCGCTGACTGTGACTGGCAAGACGATGGGCTCGAATTGCCGCGAGTCGCGCAGTCTGGATCAGAACATCATCCGGACGTACGACAAGCCGTTGCGGGAAAACGCCGGATTATTGGTGGTTTCGGGCAATCTGTTCGATTCGGCGCTGATCAAGACCTCGGTCATCAGCGACGATTTCCGGAAGCGATATTTGTCGGAGCCGGGAGCGGAGGATTCTTTCACGGTTCGCGCCATTGTGTTCGAAGGGCCGGAGGATTATCGCAGCCGCATTGAGGATCCTGACTTAAACATCGATGAGACCTGCATGCTGGTTGTGAGAGGGGTGGGTCCCATCGGGTATCCAGGGTCGGCCGAAGTGGTCAACATGACGCCTCCGGCGCATTTACTTCAGGCGAGCATCAGGATGCTCCCTTGCATGGGGGACGGGCGGCAGAGCGGGACTTCGGAGAGTCCGTCGATTCTGAATGCGTCACCGGAAGTGGCGATTGGGGGGAATCTGGCGATTCTGGAGACGGGCGACCGCATCAAGGTGGACCTGCGGCGGCGGCGCGTAGACGTGCTTTTGACGGACGAGGAAATCGAGCGGCGGCGGGGGGCGCTCAAGGCTGTTGAGTTGAAGAACGATTCACCTTGGCAGGAGCTGCACCGGAAGCACACGGGTCAACTGGAGACGGGGGCTTGCTTGGATTTTGCGGTGAAGTATCGGGATTTGGCTAAGGTGGTGCCGAGGCATTCTCATTAGAAAAACTCAAAAAAGTATATTGGCCGCCGATGAACACCGATGAACGCCGATAAGGTCATTTGTTTTCAATCGGCGTTCATCAGCGTTCATCGGCGGCCAATTGTTTTTCAGCAAGCTCGTAGTTTGTCCGCATGCTACGCATGGCGGCTCGGTAAGACGGACCGACGCCGGCTGAAGCTCGCGCCACAAACGCTGCAGAACCGTTTCACTTGCGATATTTCCCCTTGTGCGCATTAGAGCTGGAGCATTTCGCGCAGCCGGGATTCTAGGAAACGGCGCTCGGTGTCGTTGGCTACTAAGGCTAGAGCCCGCTCATAGCTTTTTGCGGCATCGGCGAAGTATCCGGCGCGGCGCAGCAGGTCGGCTCGGGCGGAGTGTAATAGATAATAGGCGTCGAGCTCGGCGGCTAATTCGTCGATGAGCGCGAGCGCGGGGCGCGGGCCGTCGACCATGGCCACTGCGACCGCGCGGTTCAATGAAACGATGGGCGAGGGATCGAGCCGCTCCAAGTACGTGTAGAGAGCGAGGATCTGGGGCCAGTCGGTATCTTCCGGCCGCGCGGCCCCACAGTGCAAAGACGCGATGGCGGCTTGCACGGCGAACGGGCCTGGTCCGCCGCGGAACGCCTCTTCGACCAGCGGCAGCGCCTCCGCGATCTGTTCCTGGTTCCACAGGCTGCGGTCCTGATCTTCGAGAATCACCAGGTCGCCTTGCGCGGTGAGGCGGGCTGCGCGCCTCGAATCGTGAAGCAGCATCAGGGCTAACAGAGCCGTTACTTCCGTGGGAGGCTGCGGCTGCATTAACGTTCGCACCACCCGGCCCAGGCGGATTGCTTCGGCGGAAAGGCCGCGCCGGGTGGCTGAATAACCTTCGTTAAAGATGAGATAAATGACCGTCAGCACCGCGTCCAGCCGCTCTTTCATTTCACTGGTGTTCGGGACCGCATAGGGAATTCCCGCGTCGCGAATTTTCCGTTTGGCTCGCACCAGCCGCTGGGCCATGGTCGCCGGGGGCACTAGAAATGCCCGCGCGATCTCGTCCGTTTCCAGTCCGCCCAGGGTACGGAGGGTCAGGGCGACTTGCGCTTCCAGGGCTAGCGCGGGATGGCAGCAGGTGAAGATGAGTTTGAGGCGATCGTCGGGGATTTCGGTGCGGCTCAGGGTTGAGATGTAGTCCGGCTCCTCTACCGTTGCCGGCTCGGAGGCGGTATAGAGAGGAAGCTTTTCGGCGAATCTCGCGCGGCGGCGCACCAGGTCGATGGCTTTGTGGCGGGCGGTTTGTACGACCCAGGCGCGGGGGAATTCGGGGACTCCATCGGTCCGCCACTGGCTGACGGCGGCGGTAAATGCTTCCTGTGCAGCCTCTTCCGCTAGTTCGAAATCGCCGACGAGACGGATGAGGGCGGCGAGGATGCGGCCCCAATCGGAGTGGTAGAGCGATTCGACGGCCTGATCGGCAACCCCGTGCATGGTTCGATGGTAAATAATTTCTTGAGTGGGTGTCGATTTGGGGCGGGGGGCGTCGACTTACTTATGAAGGTAAGACCGCTCCCTGTGGTCGCGGCTCGCTTTCGGACACGAGCCGTGACCAAAGGGAGCGGTCAGGGCAAGGAGACAAACAAAATATTATGCGATTCATGATTTTGATTAGGGCGGATAAGGACACGGAGGCTGGGGTTATGCCGGACGAGAAATTGCTTACGGACATGGGGAATTTTAATGAAGAGCTGGCGAAGGCTGGGGTGCTGGTATCGGGCGAGGGGCTCCATCCCAGCTCCAGGGGGGCGCGGGTGCGGTTTTTGGGAGCGAAGCGCACGGTGATCGACGGGCCTTTCGCTGAAACGAAGGAGCTGGTCGCCGGCTTTTGGATATGGAAGGTGAAGTCTAAGGAGGAGGCCATCGAATGGGTGAAGCGGTGTCCTAATCCGTTAAAAGGAGAGTCGGAAATCGAAATTCGCCAGGTGTTCGAGGCGGACGACTTTGGCGATGCGCTGACGCCCGAGCTGAGGGAGCAGGAAGAGCGGCTGTTCGGGAAGAAATAAACTGTCCGATTGTGTCGATTCTGGTTTCCGCCGTTCGACATAATATTGAGATGCGATACATGCTGTTGGTTTACCTGGACGAACAGGGGTTGAACGAAGCCGAGCGGGAGCAGTGTTACCGGGACTCGACGCAATTCACGCATGAGCTGAACGCTAACGGGCAATACCTGGACGCCGCGCCGCTGCATCCGACTGCGACCGCCACCAGCGTCCGGGTGCGCGATGGCAAACGGCTGATCACCGACGGTCCGTTCGCTGAAACGCGCGAGCAGCTGGGCGGGTATTTCCTGATCGAGGCGCGTGATCTGGATGAGGCTCTGGGGATCGCGTCGCGAGTGCCGGGCGCGAAATTCGGCACGGTGGAAGTGCGGCCGCTGGTAGAATTGCCGGGGATGCCGCACCCTGAAATCGAAGTCTTAGCGGAGGAGCGTAAATGAGCGGAGTGAGAGTATTGGCCGGGACGCGCAAAGGCGCGTTTATCCTGACCTCGGATGCGAAGCGCGAGAAATGGGACGTCAGCGGTCCGCACTTCGCGGGCTGGGAAATTTATCACGTCAAGGGATCGCCGGTGAACCCGGATCGTCTCTATGCATCGCAATCGAGCGGCTGGTTCGGGCAGGTGATCCAGCGGTCGGACGACGCGGGCAAAACGTGGGCGCCGGTGGATAACAAGTTCACCTACGACGGCGTCCCCGGCACGCATCAGTGGTACGACGGGACGCCGCATCCATGGGAGTTCAAGCGCGTGTGGCATCTGGAGCCGTCGCTTACCGATGCGGATACGGTGTATGCGGGGATTGAAGATGCGGCTCTGTTCCGGTCGACCGATGGAGGCAAGGGGTGGACGGAATTATCTGGATTGCGCGGGCATGGATCGGGTCCACACTGGCAGCCCGGCGCGGGGGGCATGTGTCTGCACACGATTCTGCTGGATCCCAGCGATCCCAAGCGCATCTACATCGCGATTTCGGCGGCGGGCGCGTTTCGCAGCGACGATAGCGGCGCGACGTGGCGTCCCATCAATCACGGTTTGTATTCCAAGATGATGCCGGATCCGAACGCCGAGGTCGGGCACTGCGTTCATCGGATCGCGATGCATAGATCGCGGCCCGGCGTGTTGTTCATGCAGAAGCATTGGGACGTGATGCGCAGCGACGATGCGGGCGACAACTGGCGCGAGGTGAGCGGGAACCTGCCCACCGACTTTGGCTTTGTGATCGATGTTCACGCGCATGAGCCAGAGACGATTTACGTGGTCCCGATCAAGAGCGATTCGGAGCATTATCCGCCGGACGGCAAGTTGCGCGTGTACCGCAGCAAGTCGGGAGGCAACGAGTGGGAGCCGCTGACGAAAGGCCTGCCGCAGAGCGACTGCTACGTCAACGTGCTGCGCGACGCGATGGCAGTGGATTCGCTCGATTCCTGCGGTGTGTATTTCGGCACGACCGGCGGCCAGGTATACGCGTCGGCCGATGCGGGAGACAACTGGGCTCCGATCGTGCGCGATCTTCCGGCGGTGCTGTCGGTCGAGGTCCAGACGCTCGCGTGATACACGTTGTGCTGCCCGCGCATTTGCGGACGCTCGCGGGGCTGCAAGGCGAGCTGACGCTTGATGTGACAGGTCCAGTCACGCAGCGTTCGATACTCGATGCGCTGGAGGCGCGGTATCCGATGCTGCGAGGAACGCTGCGGGATCACGTCACGCTGAAGCGCCGGCCTTTCGTGCGATTTTTCGCCTGTGAAGAAGACTGGTCGCACGAATCGCCGGACGCGCCTCTTCCGGAGGCGGTCGCCTCGGGGAAAGAGCCTTTTTTGATCGTCGGCGCGATTGCCGGGGGTTAGAGAGTTTTTCCAATCATCAAACACAGAGGAGAATTGTATGCAAATCAATCCGTACCTGACATTCGACGGCCGCTGCGAGGAGGCGTTTAAGTTTTATGAGCAATGCCTGGGAGGGAAAATCACGATGATGATGAACCACCGGGGCACGCCCGCGGAGCAACACAGTCCGCCGGAATGGCTTGACAAAATCATGCACGCGCGGATGACGGTAGGGGATAGCCAACTGATGGGGTCGGATGCGCCTCCTGGGCATTTCAAGCAGCCGCAAGGGATTTCGGTGTCGATCCAATTCAAGGACGTTGCCGAAGGAGAACGGGTCTATAAAGCGCTTTCGGAAAAGGGAACGGTGCAGATGGCGTTTCAGAAAACATTCTGGTCGCCGGGTTTCGCCATGTTCGTCGATCAGTTCGGCATTGCTTGGATGATTAACTGCGAGTAACGCAATCCGCTCCCTGACGGTCGCGGTTCGGTGGGCATTGAACCGCCATGCGTCAGCATGCGGATAAACGCTGTGCGAGGAATATGCGTTAGCCTCACGCTGACGCATGGGGCTTTGGACGTGCCAATTGATTGTTTTATTAGCCCCAAGTTTCAACGTGGGCTGGCACACGCAGCCAGAAGCTCGCGCCACTGTGGCATGCTGATGTTTATGCGGGATCCGGAGATTATCGAAACTGAGTTGATGGGGATTAGCGCCCTCGCGGACGATTCCGTTAAGTTTGAGCGCATCGTTGCGTGGTGCGCGGCGCATCCCGATGAAGTGCCTTTCGCGCTGCATCACATGATGGGGCTTCGGGATAAGAAGGTCGCAGAATGAACCGAAGGCAGATTCTTCGCTCGGCCGCGGGATTGCCCGTGCTCGCGCTTTCCGCGGCTACCGTCCAGCAGAAGCAGATCAAGATCACGGGAATCGAAACCGATGTGTTGAAGCGTCCGCCGGGAACTCCTTATTACGATGCGATCCACACTTTCGGAACGGCCGGCGGCTCGGTTGTGCTTCGCATTCGCACCGATGCCGGGATCACGGGCTGGGCCAGCAGCACGTTCGGGATGATCGAGGGCGGGCCGCGGGTCGTGCAGACGATGCTCGAATCGGAAGTGAAGGCGGTGCTGATCGGGAAGGACCCGGCGTTTCCCCGGCGGATTCGCGCGGACCTGTGGAAGGCGCTCGAATACCAGGGCGTGGGCGGCGCCACCCAGTTTGCCATCGCGGCCGTGGATATCGCCATTTGGGACATCTTAGGCAAGAGCGCGAATCTGCCGGTGTACAAAATGCTGGGCGCATTCCGGGATCGCATGCCCGTGTATTCGATGTGCGGCTGGTATTACGACAACGACGACGATCTCTCGCACCTCAAGCGCGTCATCAGCGAAGCTGTGGAACAGGGCTATCAGGCGGTGAAGATCAAGGTGGGACGCGGCTCTCTGGACGAGGACATCCGGCGGATCAGGCTGGCTCAGGACGTCCTCGGGAAGGGGCGGCGGCTGATGGTGGACGCCAACCAGGTTTTCAATCGCAACGACGCTTTGCGCCGCGGCCGAGTGTATCAGGAGATGGGCTGCTTCTGGTACGAAGAGCCGCTGGCGCCGCAGGAAATGGATGGCTATGCGGAGTTGGCGCAGAAGCTCGACATGCGAATCGCGACCGGTGAGAATTTGAACACCAAGTATGCATTCGCCGACCTCATCTCCCGCCGGGGCGCGGACGTGGTGCAGCCTGATAATCGGCGCGCGGGCGGTGTGACGGAATGGATGGAGATTGCGGCGGTCGCGGACGCCTTCGGCCTGGAGGTGGCCAGCCACGGAGGCGGATTGACCAATCTGAATATGCTGCTGGCGATGCCCAACGCCATCTATATGGAATCCAGCGGGCCGCAGAAAATCAAAAATGGCGAAGTGGCCGCGCCGGAGCAGCCTGGCATGAGCAGTGAAGTGTCTGAGGCGGAGATTAAGAAGTATAAGGTTTGAAGTAACAGGCGAAAGCGCCTGTCCCACCTCAGAATCAACTGTGAAATCAGGTGGAACAGGTGCTGTAACCTAATCATTCGAGCGCGGTATCGTCCTCCAAGGTGAACTATGCTCACTCTCTGGCAGGATTTGCGGTATGCGGCTCGCACGCTGCGCCAGGCTGCTGGATTTACGCTGATTTCGGCTGCGGTGCTGGCGATCGGCATCGGCGCGACTTGCGCCATTTTCAGCCTGGTCGACGCGGCGCTCCTGCGTCCCCTGCCGTTCCCTCGCTCTCAGGAACTGGTGCGCCTGTTTGAGCATCCTCCGGGGTTCGATCGCAATGCCGTCTCGCCGCTGAATTTTCTCGATTGGTCGGAGCAAAACCACTCGTTCGCTTCCATGGCGGCGGTCTCCGGCGGCGGAAAATCGCTCGCGACGCCCAACGGCGCGGAGCGCATTCCCGGCCAGTCGGTCTCTCTGAGGTTTTTCGATTTGCTCGGCGTGAAGCCAATCGCCGGCCGCACGTTCACGGCGGAGGATGCCAAACCCGGAACGAAAGTCGTGGTCATCGGCGAGGGATTCTGGCGGTCGCATTTTGGGGCCGATCCGAAGATTGTTGGCTCGACCATTCCTTTGGATGGCGAGCCTTTCACTGTCGCCGGCATCGTGCCCGCCAGCTTCGAGATTTTTAACCGCGTCGACCTGTGGACCCTGTTCACGGTAAAACGCAGCCCGGAACAACGTACCATGCACTATCTGCGGGTCCTGGGGCGCTTGAAAAATGGCGCATCGGTGGAGCAGGCGCGCGCGGACATGAGCGTCATCGGACAGGACATCGCGCGGATTGCGCCGGATACGAATAAGGGCTGGGGAATTACCGTGAATCCGTTGCGCGAGGACCTGGTCGGCTCGGATTTGCGCACTACTTCCCTGGTGCTCGCGGGCGTGGTGGGCTTTGTCCTGTTGATGGCGTGCGCGAATGTGGCGAACCTGATGCTCGCTCGCGGCGCGGGCCGCACCACGGAGATCGCGGTGCGCTCCGCACTGGGCAGCAGCTATTCGAGGATCGTGCGGCAACTGCTCACCGAGAGCAGCCTGCTTGCGGCGCTGGGCGGCGCTGCTGGAATCGGCCGGCCACCAATACTGATATGCCATCACGTCCCAGCGCGCGTCCAGCGCCTGCCAAAGCTGTGCAAGTTCCTCTTTGCCGAAGACGCGGCGTACCAACAACGGCTGTACTTCAGCCAACTGATTCTCGTTCTCGTTAACGGCCCAGACGAAGCGCGAGAACTCTTCTCGTTCTTCCGCCATAGCTTTGTTCGCGATCGGCGGAAGGGCCGGGTTGGCTGTCAAAGGTGTTTGTGCACGCCTTCCGCCAGCTAAGAGCGCTTCGCGCAGTCCGTCTATCGTTAGAAACGCCCTCGTCGCGATGCGCTCCGTCTCGTCGAGAATGCCTGCCACACCAAATACCGCGGAAATGTGCCGTATGCTTCGTCAGTGTAACCTCCGCCGGCATCGCGACCTCGATTAGAAGCTAGTAATCGATTATATGCGGCGGCCCAGTATTGGTACCGCTCCATGCAGTATTGGCGTGCGACGGTATGAAGAGCGTCCCTGGGATCCATTTTTCAACAACACCGTGCCCGCGTCGACCTCGACTTATACCTCTCATCCGAAAATCTCCGCCACTCCTCCGCCGAATGCGTCGCTCCGTGCGCGGCCAGATGGCGCCGATACGCGTTCTGATCGGTCAGCTCATCTAAAATCCCGCGCAGAATTTCTAGAAAACGTCTCATGCCAGCTCCGATTGGATGAACGGGGTTTCCGTCAGCCTTGCATCCCTTGTGCCGCTCAGAATTCCGCTCCATACGCGAATCGAATCGACCAGGATCACCGTGACCAGGATCAAGAAGACCCCGCACACGGCGGCATCGAGACGAGCGTTGAAGATCAGCGTTGCCGTGGCCGATGTATGGACGCCCGCCGCTAGTTTGTCGGCTTGGGCTAAGAACCCCAGGTCGGGCAGTGGAGAGAAGATCTTCTGCCATCCGGCGGTGAAGGTCACCACCACCAGCCACGACAACGGAACCAGCGTCACCCAGAGATACTTTGCGCCGTGCATTTTCACCAGGATCGTAGTGGCGACGCACAGAGCGATCGTCGCGAGCAACTGGTTCGCGATTCCGAACAAAGGCCACAGTGAGTTGATGCCTCCCAGGGGATCGCGCACGCCCTGGAACAGAAAATATCCCCATGCCGCAACCACTACCGCGCTGGTCGCGAGCATCCCTGGCTTCCAACTCGTTTTCTTCATGACCGGAGCGATGTGGCCCAACAGGTCCTGCAACATGAATCGGCCGACTCGGGTCCCTGCATCGAGCACGGTCAATATAAACAGCGCCTCGAACATAATCGCGAAGTGATACCAGAATGCCAGAAGGCGCCGGCTTCCTCCGACGAATGTGAAAATGTGGGCCATACCGAGGGCTAGCGACGGCGCGCCTCCTGTGCGATAGAACAACGTCTTCTCTCCCACATCGCCCGCCAGCTGCTGCATCTCCGTCGCGGTGACCGGGAATCCCCAGCTGGTGATTTTCGCCGATGCAGCTTCGGGCGTGGCGCCGACGACTCCAGCGGGCGAATTTACGGCGAAGAACACTCCCGGCTGCAAGGAAGCCGCCGCGATCAGCGCCATCATCGCGACGAAACTTTCGAGCAGCATGGATCCATATCCCACCCCGCGCGCGTTGGTCTCTTTCGCCAGCATTTTCGGAGTCGTGCCCGAAGAGATCAGAGCGTGGAAGCCGGAGATGGCTCCGCAGGCGATCGTAATAAAGCAGAACGGGAAAATCTTGCCCGCGAAAATGGGACCCGTTCCGTCGACAAAACGCGTCAGCGGAGGCAGCTGCAAGGTGGGATGCACCAGCAGCACGCCCAGCGCGAGCATCAGCACCACGCCGAGTTTGACGAACGTGCTCAGGTAATCGCGCGGGGCTAACAATAGCCAGACCGGCAGAGCACTGGCCATGAATCCATAGACGATCAGGCCGGTCGCGATCGCCATTCCGGAAAAAGTGAACCATGGCGACCAGGTGGCCGATTCGGAAACCGCTTGTCCGCCGAAGATGCTGGCGAGGATCAATACGAAGCCGATGGCGGAACACTCCAGCACCTTGCCGGGCCGCCAATACCGCAGATAGAGACCCATGAAGATCGCGATCGGCATAGTCGCGGCGATCGTGAATGTGCCCCACGGGCTGCTTTTCAGCGCGTTGACGATGACCAGCGCCACCACGGCCAGCAGGATCACCATGATCAGCAGAACTGTGATCAGCGCGGCGAAGCCTCCGGTCTTGCCGATTTCCTCCCGCGCCATCTGTCCCAGCGATTTGCCGTCCCGCCGCATGGAACAGAACAGGATCACGAAATCCTGTACTGCGCCCGCGAGGACCGCCCCCACGATGATCCACAGCGCGCCTGGCAGGTAGCCGAATTGTGCCGCGAGCGTCGGACCCACCAGCGGGCCGGGACCTGCGATGGCGGCGAAGTGGTGGCCGAAGACAATCCATTTATTGGTCGGCTCATAATCGTGTCCGTCGCGGAGCCGCTCCGACGGCGTGGCGCGGCGGTCGTCCAGAGCCATGACGCGCGCGGCCAGGAATCCGGCGTAAAACCGGTACCCTACTAAGTACGTGCAAACGGCGGCGACCACCAGCCACATGCTGTTCACAGGCTCCCCGCGGGATTGGGCTATCGTGGCCATGGCAAAGGCGGCGGCAATCGCGATCAGCGCCCACAGGAGGCGCGACAAGAAGCGGGGCATCCTAGAAGAATACAGAAGGCGCGACCATCGCGTCAGCGAAAGGATACAGAGGAGCCAGAGTCCTAAGGTGTTCGACGGATACAGAATTAAGCAAGTACCGACTCCCTCTAAGCTCAAACCTAAGGGAAAACTGGGCCGTGGCAGGATTGCCCCAATCCGATAAGATCTCTAGCCTGTTAAAGGAGGGGCCTTATCTTGCTGAGAAGCATCATCATCAGTCCAGACACCGATCTGGCGGAGCGATTGGAAACGGCCGCAACGTTAACAGGGGAGATTTCAGTCAATCGCGTTCTGGACCGCTACCCCTCGACCATCGATCTGGTCCGCACCCTGCGCGCGCACGCTCCTGACATCTTGTTTTTGAATTTCGAGTCATTGGAGAAGGCTCAGGAAATTATCGCTTTCGCGGAAAAGCAATCGGACGGTATCCAGATCATCGCAATTCACCGTACCTGCGACGCGCAGATCCTGCGCGAAACCATGCGGCTCGGTGTCCGGGAGTTTTTGTCCGATCCTTTTGAGCGCGCCAGCCTCATGGATTCCATCGATCATGTGAAGGCGCTGATCGAGCGGAAACCGCCGGCCCACGATTCCACTAGCCAGGTGTTTTGCTTTCTTCCCTCCAAGGCCGGAGTGGGAACCTCGACTTTGGCGCTGAACGTCAGCGCGGCGTTGGCGCGCCGTTCGAATACGCGCGTTCTGCTCTCCGATTTCGACCTGAACAGCGGAATGATGCGCTTCCTTCTGAATCTCCGCAACGAGTATTCCATCATCGACGCGGTGGAACACTCCATGCATATGGACGAGAATCTGTGGCCCCAGTTGGTAACCACCATGGATCAGCTCGATGTGCTGCACGCCGGCAGGATGAATCCCAATCTGCGCGTCGAAGGCACGCAGATCCGAAGCCTGGTGGAGTTCATGCGCCGCAATTACGATTCGCTGTGCTTCGATCTCTCCGGCAATCTGGAAAAATATTCGCTGGAGTTGATGCAGGAATCGAAACGCGTCATTCTGGTGGTGACGCCGGAAATCCCTTCGCTGCATCTGGCGCGCGAGAAACTGCACTTTCTGCGCGGCTTCGATCTCGAAAGCCGTGTGGGCGTGGTTCTGAACCGGTTCCACAAGAAAGCCCGATTCACCAAGGCGCAGGTGGAGGAACTGCTTGGCGTACCTGTCATCCAGACGTTCGCGAACGATTATAACGGCGTCAACAATGCGATGACCGCCGGTACGTGGATCGATCCGGCATCGGAAATGGGTCTGCAGTTCGATGAGTTCTCGAAAAGCCTGCTGGAGAAGAAAAGCGCTCCCAAGACCGCCAAGAAATTCCTCGAATTTCTGAATGCGCCGACTCGGATGCTCGCTCCGATTAAGAAATAGTCCCGCTGAAAAGCTCAAAACCGGGTTGGCCGCTTATCCGCGTTCATCGGTGTTCATCGGCGGCTAATATTGGTTTTTCAGCAGCCTGCGCTCTTCACGATCCACGAACTACACTAGAAGTTTATGGATCAGGATCATCTGCGCACTCTGCTGGAACAGGTGCGCACGGGCGCCGTCGAGATCGACGCGGCCCTGGAGCGACTCAGACACCTGCCCTACGAGGACTTGGGGTTTGCCAAGGTCGATCACCATCGTGCCTTGCGCCACGGCATGCCGGAGGTGGTTTTCGGCAAGGGAAAAACGCCGGGGCAGGTGTCGGCGATCGTTAAGACACTGCTCGCGAGCTCGCAAAACGTGCTCGTCACGCGCGCCGATGCCGACGCCGCCGCCCGCTTGCAGAGCGAACACCAGGCGGACGCCGAATATTTTCCAGCCTCCGGCGCGGTGCGATTCTGGCGTGACAAGTCCCCGCGAGGCAAAGGGAAGATCGCGGTCGTCTGCGCGGGCACCAGCGACCTCCCGGTGGCCGAAGAAGCCCAAGTGACCGCCGAAGTGATGGGTAACGAGGTGGACGCCATTCACGACGTCGGCGTCGCCGGCATTCACCGCCTGATGCAGAATCGCGAACGGCTGACCGAAGCGCGGGTCGTGATCGTGTGCGCGGGAATGGAAGGTGCGCTGCCCAGCGTCATCGGAGGCCTGGTCGCCGCGCCCGTGATCGCCGTACCCACCAGTGTCGGCTATGGCGCCAGCTTCCACGGCCTGGCCGCTCTGCTGGGCATGTTGAACAGCTGTGCCAGCAACGTCACAGTTGTGAATATCGACAACGGTTTCGGCGCCGGATACGCCGCCAGCCTGATGAATCGCCTCTAGAACCGGGTTCGCCGCCGATGAACACGGATGAACGCGGATAGCGCAATTTGTTTTCAATCGGCGTTCATCAGCGTTCATCGGCGGCCAATATTCGTTTTGAGTCTTTCAGCAATCCCCAAACGCCGATTGGCGAAACCACACTCCCCTCCCGGCACGTCTAAACTAAGAGAATATGCGTTTTAGCTTCAGCGGAATTGTGTTTGGACTGGTGTGCCTGCTGCCCGGAGCCTGGGGCCAGTATGTGATCTCCACCGTGGCGGGCAGCGCGACTGCCGGATTTTCCGGCGATGGCGGCGCGGCCACCAGCGCGCAGTTGAGATCCCCCACCGGCATTGCGTTCGCTGGAGGCAAGCTGTATATCGCCGATTCCGGTAATCATGTCGTCCGCGTGGTTTCGGGTGGAAACATCTCGACGTTCGCCGGCACCGCCGGCACCCCCGGGTTCGCCGGGGACGGCAAGGCGGCCACGTCCGCGCAGTTGAACAATCCCTCGGCTCTGGCCGTGGATTCGTCCGGCAATGTCTATATTGCCGATTCTTCGAACAACGTCGTCCGCATGGTGAACGCGAGCGGCATCATCTCTACGTTTGCCGGAAATAACTCCATGGGCGCCGGATATAGCGGCGATGGTGCAGCTGCGACCAGTGCACAGCTTGACGTACCCACGGCGGTAACGGTCGATTCCAGCAATAACGTTTACATCACAGATTCGGTGTATAACCTGGTGCGCAAAGTATCGGGAGGAAATATCAACACTGTGATTGGCATCGGCAGCACCGGTGGATCGTTGAATCATCCGAACGGCTTGGCTGTCGATTCCACGGGCGCAATCTACGTTTCCGACACCAGCCATCGCGTTTTGAAATATTCGACGGCGCGCTCAACGCGTTCGCGGGTACAGGCGACGTCGGCTATAGCGGCGACAACGGCCTGGCCACGAAAGCCGTCCTGAACAATCCCATCGGACTGGCGCTCGACTCCGCCGGGAACGTTTATATCGCCGACGCCAATGAGTTTCGTATCCGCGCCGTCGCTCCCAATGGGATCATCACAACCATCGCCGGTTCCGGCCATGTGGGTTACCAGGGCGACGGAGGGTCAGCGCTCAGCGCCTATTTGAACTTCCCGCACGCGGTCTGCCTCGACGGCTCGGGCAATATCTACATCGCCGACAGCGCCAACAACGTGATCCGGATGCTGTCGATCTCCGCCCCAGTGATCGCGCCGAACGGCGTCGTGAGTTCAGCCAGCTTCCTTCCGAAAATCGCTCCCGGTTCTCTAGCCAGTATCGCGGGAACGAGTCTGGCAACCTCCACCCCGCCTGGAGCCAATACGCCTCTGCCATACTCCCTCGGCGGAGCCTCGGTCAGCGTGAACGGGACAGCGGCGCCCATCCTCTATGCATCGCCGACGCTGATCAATTTCCAGGTTCCGTGGTCGACCCAGGCAGGGAACGCATCCGTAACGGTCAAGGTAGCGGGCGTCACCAGTAACACCGTCACCGTTCCAGTGACCGCCACAGCACCCGGAATTTTCTATTACAGCTCCGGCGCCGCCATCGCTCAGAATCACGATTATTCGCTTAACACGTCCACGAATCCCGCCCATGCCGGGAGCTTCATCATTGCTTACATGACCGGATCCGGCGCAGTCACGCCGGCCGTGGCGGATGGCGCGGCGACGCCGTCGACTGGTCTCGTGCAATTACCCTCCGGTGTAAGCGTGAGTGTAACCATCGGAGGCCAACCAGCCTCGGTGCTGTTCGCCGGATTGACCCCGGGACTGATCGCGCTGTTACAGCTCGACGTTACGGTGCCCTCGGGCCTTGCGGCTGGAAACTATCCCATGATCGTGACGATCGGCGGCCAAGTCAGCAATTCGGCCACAGTCAGCGTCGCCCCGTAGCTGTCCTCAGCCGTTGGCCTGAATACTATGTGGCGCACGCCTCCAGAACCGCGACCATCGGGAGCGGTCAACCCCAAGCCGCGCCTCATGCCCGCCTTAAGCACCTACCGTCTGATATTTCAACTCCTCCGCTTGCGACGTAAAACCCAGCCACCGGCTTAGGCTCCGTCTCCCCCCACCGGCCCATTCGCCATTCGACGCGCAGGTACCGGATGTGCGCCTGCCGCGCCAGATCCACTAACAATAAATAAGTTCCACAGTAAAATTTCTGGGGATATGCGGCGATCTGCCGCCAGTGCTCTTTGTCCGCCGATCCCCAGATCGAGACATCGAGGCTTTCCTGTTCTAGGATTCGTGTGATACCGAGGGTGAGCAGAAGTGGCTTTCCGCTCGCGTTCCCCAAGGCTATTTCATCGCTCGTGCCGTCTTCGCGAGCGACAATTTCCGGGACGAATAACTCTGGCATGTTACCTCCAGAACCCGGCGGCTTTACGAGGTCGCCTAGATCTTCCGCAGTCTTTCCTGCGCCTCTTTGAGGGTCTCATACTTTTTGCAGAAACAGAAGCGGACCATTTTGTGGCCGTTCCTGGGGTCCTCAAAAAAGCTCGATCCGGGCACCGCCGCCACGCCGACGTTCTTGATTAAATGATGGACGAACTGCGTGTCGTCGGGGTACCCGAAATCCCCTATGTCGGTCATGATGTAATACGCTCCGCGCGGCCGGGAGCACTTAAAACCCGCGCCTTCCAGTACTTCCAGCATCTGATCCCGCCGAGCTTGGTAATCGACGGACATCTTGGTGTAATACTCCTCCGGCAATGCCAGCGCAACGGCGCCCGCCTGTTGCAGAGGCGCCGCCGCGCCCACGGTGAGAAAATCGTGCACCTTACGGATCGAGTGCGAAAGATCCGGGCTCGCCAGCACCCAGCCGACGCGCCATCCCGTCACAGCGTACGTCTTGCTCATGCTGTTGATCAGCACCGTGCGATCGCGCATGCCGGGTAGCGACATGATCGGCACATGCTCCGTCCCATCGAACAGAATGTGCTCGTATATTTCGTCCGTAATCGCCAGCGCGTCGAATTCCTGGCATAGTTCGGCTATGAGTTCCAGGCTCTTCCGATCGAATACGCACCCCGTCGGATTGTTCGGCGTATTAATGATGATCGCCTTGGTGCGCGGTGAAAACGCCCGCCGCAGCTCGTCCGGATCGAAATGCCAATCGGGACCATATAACTGGACGAATTTTCGAGTCGCTCCGCACAGCAGCGAATCGGGACCATAATTTTCGTAGTAAGGCTCGAAAATCACCAATTCGTCGCCAGGATTGGTCACCGCCAGCAACGTCGCCATCATCCCTTCGGTAGACCCGCAGCACACCGTAATTTCGCGCTCCGGATCGATATCGAGCCCGTAGGTCCGCTTATACTTCGCGCTGATCGCGTCGCGAAACGGCTTCGCTCCCCAGGTGATCGCGTATTGATTGATGTCGGCGGTAATCGCCTCGCGCGCCGCGTTCTTCAAAATTTCGGGCGCAGGAAAATCGGGAAACCCCTGCGCCAGGTTGACGGCTTTGTGCTCCATCGCCAGGCGAGTCATCTCGCGAATCACACTCTCATTCACGCGCTGCGTGCGATCGCTGCGAAAGCGAGTACGGGCAAGGGCTTCGATAGTCGTGGCCATCTAAATATCTTACTGTGAACTTGCAGAGCGCCTGCAAACCGTCTAAGTTTGGGGTATGACGGTTGAAACCCTCAAAGAGGCGATTGTCGGGCTACCGGAAGAAGAACGGCATTCCCTGGCGGCATGGACCAACGAGCTTGACTACGACGACTGGGACAAGGAAATGGCGGCAGATTTTTCTCCAGGAGGGCGCGGCGCGCACATGGTTGAGAAGGTCAAGCTGGAGATTGCCCGCGGGAATGCGCATTCGAACCACCGCAACCGCTGATCACCGCATCTTTAGAGATTGGTGAAAAACTCAAACCCGGGTTGGCCGCCGATGAACACAGATGAACGCCGATAGAAAACCAATGGTCCTATCTGCGTTCATCTGTGTTCATCGGCGGCCAATATTCGTTTTCAGCAGCTTCTTTAGTCTGCATAAGAGATAACCCGTCTACTTCAACCCCGCCCGGCTCTCCCCCGCATAAATCCGCCGGTACGTGTCCGCATTCCTCAGCACCGTCTGAATATAATTCCGAGTCTCCGCGAATGGCACCGTCTCGATAAACTCCGACGGCTCGCGAAACTCGCCCCAGCTCGACCATGCCCTCGCCCGCGATGGACCCGCATTGTATGCCGCGAGCGCCGCTTCCCACCGCCCGCCGAGATGATCGACGATCGTCTTCAAATAATAGGTCCCGAGCTGCAAATTGACTACCGGCAAAAACAGACTTGCCGTTGCATAGGGCCTCACTTTTAGCTTCTGGCTCAACTCGCGGCCCGTTCCGGGAAGGATCTGCGTCAACCCCCGAGCATTCATTCGCGAAACCGCCTTGGGATTGAACTCCGACTCCTGCCGGATCAGCGCTGCGACTAAAAACGGATCCAATCCATTCGCCTTGGCAAATTTCTCCAATTCCGTCCGGTACGGCAGCGGAAACGCCAGCTTCCAAAATTCCGCCGGAGCCGATTCCACCGGCATAAACAAATAGCTGCCCGCATACCGTTTGATGTAGCGCATCGCCTGATCCGGACCCGCCGTCTTAGTCGTCATCGACGCCAGTTCCACCGCCAGCACTTGCGGCTGATCCTCATTCTGCGCGCCGTATCGCAGCTCATTCACCGCCCAATCGTCGAGCCCCGCCGATGCCAGCAGCCGAGCCCGTTCGATCCGCGCCTTGGCCGTCGCGTTGGCCTCGAAATTCAGCGTGCGCGAGCGCCGCGGAAAATCGATGCCGCGCAAAAACTCATTCACCTTCGCCGACGCGGCGACACTCCCGATTTCCTTCAGCCTCTCCCGAGCCACCACCGTGTAGTAATAATTCGGATACTCGCGGACAATCTCATCGTAGTAAGCCCGCGCGTCCCCAGCATCGTGCGCGCCTTCCGCGAGCCGGCCCAAAAAGTACAGCGCCCCGGCCGCGTACTCTCCGCCAGGAAACATGCGGATGTGCGCCCGCAGCATGTCTCCCGCATCGGCCTGCCGCCGCAGGTAGTGACCCCAGGTCACTTTCCAATGACAGCCCGCCGCGAGAACGTCTTTCGGAAACGATTCGTAACAAGCCCGGTAAATCGGCTCGTACACCCGCATCTGGTTCTCGATCAGCGAATGATTGGCCGACGCGATCAACGACTCCAGTCGCCACTTCGAGTTCGGATACAGCCTACCCAGCCGTTCCAGCACGCTGTTGACTTCATCCTGATTCTTCAGCCGCTGCGCGCACAGCAATAAGTAATGGAGCCGCTCCGCATCCGCCTCAGGCGTCGAAACCTCCAGCGCCGCCAGCGCGCTATGCGCCCGCACCGTGTCCTTAGCGTTGTAGTCCGCCACCGAAACGCGCACTCGCGCCAGATCTTTTTCCGCGCCGCCCAGTTGCGACGCCAGCGCTTCGAAGTCGCTGCGCGCCTTCGCGAATTGCTTCGCCTCCATCAGCTTCACCGCGCGGCCCAGCATGGCGTTCGGCATCGCCGGCGGATATTTGTCGCCCAGTTCCGCACGGAGCTTCCCTAATTCCGCCTCGGACTCCGCCGCCTCTTTCGACCCCGGAAATCCATAGTAAACGCGCTGATGGTAAACCACCGCGCTAATCGAATCGCCGGACGCCGCGAAGGCCGTCGCCATCGCCAGATCCCCCGAGGGCTGCGGCAGCGTCGAATAATTCTTGCGAAGGGTATCGACCGCGGCCTTCGCGTCCCCTCCCTGCCCGTACGCCCGCGCCATCAGCAGAACAGCCCGCGGAGCCAGCGGCGAGACCGGTGTCATCCTAAACACCGGCTCCAGCGTCTTCGGAACGGCTGCGGTATCCCCCGCCTCGAACTTCGCCGATGCCAGAAAAAATGCGACATAGTCGCCGATTTTCGGGAGGCGCTTCCCCACCGGTTCCAGCGCCGCGATCGCCGCCGGATATTTTTTCGCTTCGAGTGCGGCGGCGCCCGCTTTCAGATCGGCCAGCGGATCCGTAGCCGACCCACACATCGCCGCTGTCGCGATAAAGACAATCGTTTTATACAAGTGGTCCAGGATATCCCGGCCCAAGCAGTGCCGCATCGTCGTTAGCCAAGGTTCGCACGAATTCCGCATGCAGGTAATCGGCGGTTCCATTCCCAGGCGTTAAGAATTTCTCGCGATAAGCCTCGCGCGCCGCATCCATCTGCGTTTTCAGGGCGGTATAGACATCTCCCGAAGCCCGCCCGCTCTTCATCGAAGCCGCGTGATAGAGCTGAATTTCCGCCACTCGCATCCGCGCAAACCGCTGCGCCGCCGAAACCGGGGCGGCCGGCGCCAGCGTTCTTAAAAACTCAAGAGCCACGGGCACTCCGCCAAACAGCCGCTCCGCTTCCTCGAACGCCGCGTCATTCGGAGCCGCCCGAATCCTTCCAGCAACACGCACCAGATCCACAATCGCGCGCGAAACCTCAGCATCCACCGCGGATCGAAGATCGGCGAACCGTTCGTCAAGAGTCATCCCTAAACTTATTCTAGTTCTAGTGGCCTATAGCAGACCGATCGTTTTGATAGCGCTTCTTGTAGGGCGGCCAATTTTGGCTGCAGCCCGCTTTGAACGGCTCTTTGGAGCAACGGAGAAGCCGCCTGAAACGCGGCTGCAGCCAAAATTGGCCGCCCTACAAACCAATGCTTCGACAATGCCTTGGTGGGGCAGGTTCCAGACCTGCCCTCCGGCGCTCACTGCGCCCCCGCCGCCGCGACCAGCGTAGAGTACCGGACCGCCCGCCCCCGGCTCAGCAAATCCAGCACCAGCCGTCCATCGCTCTGCGTCGCTCCCGACCCGGTATAAGTATCCGCACCCTGCGTCACTTCCACCGATGTTAATTTCCAGCGCTCGCCCACCGCCTGCGCGCTCACCTCGAAACACGCCGCCGCCGTGCGAAATTCGGCATCGGGTGAAAACGCGATCGATCGCCCATGAACCCGTCCCTCGGCATGCGCGCTCGCCAGAATCTCCCCGCTCACGCCGTCCGCATCGAAGCTCCCTTCGAAGTTGAGCTTGCCCTCTTTATACGGCACATCTAAGAGCTTCCCCTCGAACCGATAGTGCGGTACCCGCGCCGCCAGATCGACACTCAAATCCCCGGTCAAAGACGAATTGTCGATATGCGCCCCCACGCCGAGAAAATGCACCAGCGCCGCATCCCATATAACCCGGGCGCTATCCACCCGCACCTGCGTCTCACCGAACGTCAGCGAGCCGATCGTCACGGTTCCATCGGCCCTGCGCGCCTTCAGCCAGTCCGGTACCGGAGCGTCGCCCAGCCGCAGCGTGCGAGCGAAAAATCCGCGATCCCGCACCAGCGCCGGCCCTAATACCCTTTGCAACTCCGCCGCCTCCACCGTCGGGAATCGTCAAATGAAATTTGTGAGGACGCGTCGCCGCCGGCTCCCATCGATAGTCGCCCGTGAACGAAATCGCGCCTGCCTTGGCTCGAATCCGGTTCACGTTCACCCGCTTGCCGTTCAAGCTCACCGCGGCCGATTGCACTCGCACCGGCTCCGCCAACCCTTCCACCGGAATCCGCGCGTTCTGCAACTCGTACTCGCCCGACCACTCGCCCACCTCGCCGCGCGCCCATTCGTAGCGAGCCCATCCGCGCCACGTCCCTTGCGGCGTCTGGTCCAGCAGCGGAATCGACGCCACTCCAAACGACTGCATATCCGAAACGCTCAGCGCCCGCGTCGTAATCTTCAGGTCCAGCCGCGCCGCGCTGTTCAGAGAAAAACTCCCCTCGACGTCGGCGCTTTCGTTGTCCCCGACGCTCACCGTAGCCGGCTCCAGCGACATCACTTGTTTATCGATCAGCAGCGCCGCCGACGCCGCGCGTAGCGGCCGCCCATCCGGCAGCGTCAGCGACGCATCCTGCAACGTGACCTTGCCGCCGACTCCGTCCGGTTCCGAATAGCGGACCTCGCCCGACACCGATCCTTCCGCCGCCAGTTTCTCAGGAAGCGCCGCACCCATATGCCGCGCGATTTCGAGCACCGTACGCCACGGGCACTTGCTTCAGCTCCGCGCTCGCCTCCCAATGCGGGGCAGTAAGGTAATCCCAAGCCCGAAACGTGCCCGTCACCTGCGGATTCGGAACATCGGACACGCTCTGCAACTCCAGCCGGTCGTTACGCAGATCCAGCGAGCCTTTATACGCGACGCGCATCCCCCCGCCGCTCTGCGGCAGCAAATCCCAGCGATGGACGTCGTTCACCTGGATATTTCCCGTCACGTCGATCTGCGAGGGCGGTCCCGAAAGCTGCGCGTCCAGCGCAATCGCGCCATGCAGCCCGAACCCTCTCCGATCGATCAGCCGCGCGACTTCTTCCAGCGCGCTTTTCTCCAGTTCCACCCGCAAATTGACCTTCTGCGGGCTCCACACGCCGCGTACGAAAAAATTCCCAAAATTTTGACCGGAGCGGTCTGAGCGCGAGGGCGCCCCCGCAAACCGCAACGCCACCGACCCATCCATCGACGGCGCAACATCGAAATCGGCGTCGTTGAAATAGAAAACCGACTTGGTATCGCCGAACTTGAAATTCACCCGCCCGCCGCGCATCTTGATCGCCGGCATCGTGCCCGCGCTGGCCTGCGCGCTGTTCAGCAGGAATTGAAAATTCCACGGACCGGCGTCGGTCTTCACCAGGTTGATGCTGGCTTCCCCCAGCCGCAAGCTGGAAAATTCCAAGCGGTGCTGGAACAGGCTCAGCAACTGCACCCGAGCCTCCATCGTTCCCACGTAAGCGAACGGTTCGATCCCCGCGCGGGGATCTTCGTGAATCGTGACGTCGTCCACCGTGAACCCCGGCCCAGTGAATAAATTAAAGTGCACGGGTCCCACCACGACCCGCCGTCCGAGCCCTCTCTCCAGCGCCCGCGCAATCCTCGGACGAAACAATTCAAGCTCGTACCGCGGCGCGATGAATCCCACCGCCAGCACCAACAGCAACCCGCCAATAATCGCCCTTTTCATCCAGTGGGGCAGGTCCCCGACCTGCCTGCTTTCAAAACCCGATAAGCCTCAGGATCGTCAATATCGCTCAACACCCCCGCATCGCTTGTGTCCAAGTAATACGTCCGATCCACATGCCGCCGCACGACGTCCTTCGCCGACCTGTCTTCCGCCAGAAACTCCGCAATCAGCCCGCGCCGTACGCAAACCGGATGCCCGTTGCGCCCCTCAAAACGCGGGACAACAAGCAGAGCACCGCTCAAACGAAACGCCTCGACGATCCGCGAGACAGTCTCCGCCTCTACAGCAGGACAATCCACAGGCATAAACAAAAACCCCTCAGCGTCCGGAGGAACGTCGACCAGCCCAGTTTGCAGCGAACTCAACTGCCCTCTCGATGGATCCGGATTGACCACGAATCGCCCCTCCGTCCGCTCGCGAATTTCGGCAGCGTTATACCCCAGCACCACAATCACCGGATCGCAAACCCCGCCCAGCACCCGCTGAAGCCTCTCCAAGAACGTCTCCCCCCGGTAATCCAGCAGAGCCTTCGGCGTCCCCATGCGGCTGGAAGCTCCCGCGGCGAGAATAATTCCTGCGATCACTTCAATAGCGCCTGCAGTTTTTCGCTGGCGAAAATGGATTTCGAGAGCGCCCGCCAATCCGCTTCCGGAGCGCGCCGCAGTGCGATCATCTCCGCCACCACTGAAATCGCGATCTCTTCCGGAGTCTCCGCGCCAATCTCCAACCCCATCGGCGCAAAAACCTTGCTGAACATGTCGCGCGAAAAGCCCTCTTTTTCCAGCTCGTGCACCACTGAGATGGTTTTGCGCTTGCTCCCGATCATCGCGATGTACCGCGCCTCGGTCGTCACCGCCCACCGCAGCACCCGCATATCGTCGCGATGCCCGCGCGTGACGATCACCAAGTAGCTGGACGATGTCACCGGCAGCTTCGGAAACACGTCTTCATAGGGCTCCGCGTAGGTCGCTTCCGCCTCGGGAAACCGCTCGGCGTTCGCAAATGCCTCGCGATCGTCCACCACCACGGTCGCAAAACCGGCCATGCTGGCGACCTTCGAAATGCTCTTCGACACATGCCCGCCGCCGAAAATATAAGCCGTCGGCTGAGGCGTCACCGGCTCGACGAAATATGTTCAATTGCCCTCCGCAGATCAGCCCGTTGTCGTACGCGGCGTCCTGCCCCAGGCTGAACGTCAGGTGCTTCGGCTTCTCCGTCTCAATCACCTCGCGCGCCGCATTCCAAACCTCCGCCTCGACGCATCCCCCGCCGATCGTCCCCAGCATCGACCCGTCCTCGCGCACCAGCATTTTCGCGCTCTCAAAGCTCGGAATCGACCCGTTCACCTGCACGATCGTCGCGACCGCGCACTTCTGCCCCAACCGCCGCAGCCGCACAATCTCGTCGTAGACATCCATTCAATCCCATTGTAATCTTTCAGACACCGCTCCCTTTGGTCAAGCACAGCCTCATGCTATCCGCAGTCTAGCGAGCCGTGACCGCAGGGAGCGGTGTCTTGAAACTGCCTGTGAAGCACAGCCGCACGTCATCGGCAGTCTGCCGAGCCGTGACCGCAGGGAGCGGTGTCCGCCGCATTTATTTCGCGGATGATTTTAGCGCGGTCCACTTGGCCATTACGGCCGTGTAGGCGGCTTCTTCCTTCTGGCACGCTTGCAACTGCGCGACCGTCGGAGCCATCTCGGCGCCTTGCATCCCTTGAACGGCTCCGATCAACAGGCCTGCGATATTGGCGAGAGTCGGCGGAGCGGGCGGTTCCGGAGCGCCTCCTCCGCGGCCTCCACGGCCTCCTCCTCCACTGGGTGGGGCCTCGGCAGGAGCGAGCGCTTCCACCTGCTTAATCAGCGCGTCATTCGCCGCAGATTGCGGGCGAGCTTTCAATTTGTCCAACTGTTCGCGGGCTTCCTTATATGCGACCGCTGCCAGGCGGGCGTCGTCTTCCATCTTGGTAGTCCACGTAAAGATCTGCTGCACGTCCGGAGTGATCTTCACGCGCGGGTCCATCTTGATGACGATGGGCTGCGTCCCGCTCTGGCCGTTCGCGGTTAACCGCACCGAATAAGTTCCGGGCGCGACCCACGGCGAGTTGACGCCGGCATAAGTGCGATGCGGAACCGCAGCTCCGCCACCACCTCCGCCGCGTCCGCCTCCACCCGCGCCTGGGGTTGGATCGTAATGCATGTCCCAGGTGAAGCGGTGCATACCCGCCGTGGTTTTAAGGATTTGCTGCGGAGCGGGCCAGTACAGCGGCAGGCTGCAATCGGCCGCCGCCGGGTTCGCCTGACAGATTTTGTTGTACGCAACTGGATCGGTGGCGGGGTCGGGATTCATCACCTTGTCGCTGCTGGCATAGCTGCGGATGACTTTCCCTTGTGCGTTCAGGAATTCCAGCTTCACCTCACCGGCGGCGGAAGGCAGGTAGTAATCGACGATCGCGCCGGGCGGCGGATTTTCTCCGGCTTGCACCTCCGGAGGCCAGGGCGTGGGATCGTTGGTGCCGAATCGGATGCGGATTCCAGTGGCCGGCTTGAACAGAAACGCGCCGGATGCCGCGGCAGCCTCAGTCACCTGACGGAGAGGGGTGATGTCGTCGAGAATCCAGAAGCCGCGGCCGTGGGTGCCCGCGACCAGGTCCGAACACATGCAGGATGCATCATCTTTCACTTCGATATCGCGAATAGAGACCGCGGGCATGTCGAGCCGCAGCGAGTGCCAGTGGTCGCCGTCATCGAAGGAAACCCAGACCTGCGTGTCGGTGGACGCGTAGAGCAGGCCCTTCTTGCGGGGATCTTCACGAATGGAATTAGTGACCGCGCCGCCGGCGATGCCGTTGTCAATCTCGGTCCAGGTAGCGCCGCCGTCGTGAGTCTTCCACAAATGCGGATTCATGTCGTCGAGGCGCAGCGTGTTGGCCGCGGCGTAGGCGGTCTTGCTATCGAAGTGGCCTGCATCCATGTTGAAGATGCGAGTCCAGGGTTTGATGGCGGGCGGTGTGACGTTGGTCCATTTCTTGCCGCCGTCCATGGTGACCTGAATCGCGCCGTCACCGGAGCCGGTCCACAGCACGTTGACATCGAGAGGCGAAGGGGCGAGCGCGGTGATCGATCCTTGCGCGACCGGAGTCACTGTGGACGCGTACTTGCCGGCGTTCGCGGGAACATCCCACTTCTCGCCGCGCGTCAGGTCGCCGCTGATCGCGGTCCAGCTATGGCCGGCGTTATTGGTCTTCCAAACCATTTGCGTCGCGTAAAAAAGAACGGTGGGATCTTTCGCCGACCAGTTGAGCGGCTGCGTGCGAACGGTGCGCGGAGCGGGTTCGTTCGGGTTGGCCGCGGCGCCGCGGCCTCCGCCTGGTCCGACATTCGCTTTCTGACTGGTGAGGCGATCGTAGACCGTTACTTTTCCGCCGTAAACCAGGTTGGGATTTTTCGGGTCGGGCGCGGCGTAGCCGTATTCTTCAATGCCGACGGGGTGCCAGTCGTGGAACGTGATTTCGCCGTCCATGCCCCGGCTATCGACGCAGGCGCTGCCGGAATCCTGCTGGCCGCTGCACAGGCGATAGGGGAACGCGTTGTCGGCGGTCACGTGATACATAGCGGCGGTGGGCTGGTTGTACCAATTACTCCAGGATTCGCCGCGATTGGCGGAGACGACTCCGCCCTGGTCGCTGACCAGCAGAATGATGTTTGGATGGACGGGATTAACCCAGCTCTTTTGATAATCGTCGCCGCCGGGCGCGCCGCGCACAGCGGTCCAGGATACGCCGCCGTCTTCGGTTCGCCAAAAAACGGTGGAGCAGCTATAGACCACGTTTTCGTCGGTCGGGTCGATGGTGATGGTAGGCAAATCGCCTCCGCCGATGCGGCCGAGAGGCCGAGTATCGGGCGGATGGCGCTGCGACCCCGTCTCCGCTACACGTGGATCGTCGGTGGCGAGGAACCAATGATCGCCGCCGTCTACTGTTTTATAAAATGCAATCGCGCCTCCGCCTCCACGGCCTCCACGTCCACCGCCTGCCGCGGGAGCCGCCGCGCCGCGCCCTCCGCCGCCTCCACCCGTGGCTACCGTCGCATAGATAGTCTTGGGATTGCTCGCGGAAATCGCGAGATTGGCTTCGATGATCGGAGGCAGGCCGGTGGTCAGTTGTTTCCAGGTCGATCCACCGTCTGTCGATTTGAAGATCCCTCCGTCGGTGCCGCCGAAGGAGCCGTTTTCGAAGAAGCCCTGCTGCTGTTGCCAGAGTGAGGCGTAGATGGTGTTGGGATTCTTAGGATCGATGCGGACGTCGTTGCCGCTGGTGTATTCATCCTTATAAAGGACCTTCTCAAAGGTCCTGCCGCCGTCGGTGGAGCGGAAGATGCCGCGCTCGGCGTTCGGACCATAGGGATGGCCGAGGGCCGCTACGAAGAGACGGTTGGAGTTGAAGGGATCGACTTCGATATCGGCAATCATCTGCGAATCGCGCAGCCCGAGATGGGTCCAGGTTTTGCCCGCGTCGGTAGACTTGTACATGCCATCGCCGGTGGCCAGGTCGGGCCGAATGATGCCCGCGCCGCTGCCCACATAAATAATGTTGGGATCGGTAGGAGCCACGGCGATCGCGCCGATGGAGCCAGTGGGCTGGTTATCGAACAGAGGGGTCCAGGTGGAACCGTAATCGGTGGAGCGCCAGACTCCTCCGTTATCGAAGCCGATGTAGAAAACGTTGGGCTGACTGGGGACTCCGGAGAGAGCGCGGGCGCGGCCGGCGCGGGGCGGCCCTATGGATCGCCAGTGCATGTCGGAGTACAGCCGGGTGTCAATAGTTTGGGAAAACGCGAGCGTGCTGAGCGCCAGAACGAGGGTTAATCGCGAAATAGACAATGTTGCTACTCTCCTGAATCTCACGAGTATACGATTTTCAGGATGAGAGCGGCGCGTGCAGGCCGCCGGCTTGTCGATCACTTTCGGGTCTTGTAGGGCGGCCAATATTGGCTGCAGCCGCCTTTCAGGCGGCCTTTTGTGGATCCGATACTAATTGTTTGGCGGATACACGCAACTAGCATTACAATCGCTCCGTGCCTCTTTCACGCCGCGAATTCCTGGCTTCCGCTATTTACCTCCCGCCATTAAAGATCGTCGTCACGGGCGGCCATCCGGGGGATCCGGAATGCGGATGCGCGGGGACAGTCGCGCGGTACACGGATCTGGGACATGAAGTGGTGCTGCTGTATCTGAATCGCGGCGAAGGGTATTGCGGCGGCGAGAGGCTGGACCGCTGCGGCGCGATTCGTACGGCAGAGGCGGAGAAGGCGTGTCGCAGCCTGAAGGCTCGCGCGGCGTTCGCGGGCCAGGTGGACGGACGCGCGGTGGTGGACGGCGCGCATTATGAGGCGTTCGGGCGGATGCTGGCGGCGGAGAAGTCCGATGTGGTTTTCACCCAGTGGCCCATCGACAGTCATCGCGACCATCGGGCGGTATCGGCGCTGACGCTCGATGCGTGGCTTCAGGGCGGGAAGAAATTCGCGCTGTATTACTACGAGGTGGCCGAGGACACAATGATGTTTTCGCCCAAGGAGTACGTGGATATTTCTTCCGTGGAACAGAGACGGCGAGCCGCTTGTTACGCGCATGCTTCGCAGCAGCCGGATAAGTGGTATCCGCTGCAGGTGAAGGTTACGCTGCTTCGAGGAGTTGAGAGCGGCTTTGCGCAGGCGGAGGGTTTTTTGCTTGCGGAGGGCAGCCGGAAGGGGAGGCTGCCTTAGCGCGCGAAGAGGGCCCACTTCACGGCCTCCCCGTCCTCAACGCCCCCACCGGCAGTAAGCAGATGGCCCCGTCCTCACCCCCCCACCGGCAGTAAGCAGATGGTCCGTCCTCGACGCCCCCACCGAACCCCGACAGTCATGGAGGGGTCACTAAGCAGATGGCCCCGTCCTCAACGCCCCCACCGGCAGTAAGCAGATGGTCCGTCCTCGACGCCCCGACCGAACCCCGACAGTCATGGAGGGGTCACTAAGCAGATGGCCCCGTCCTCAACGCCCCGACCGGCAGTAAGCAGATGGTTCGTCCTCGACGCCCCCACCGAACCCCGACAGTCATGGAGGGGTCACTAAGCAGATGGCCCCGTCCTCAACGCCCCCGCCGTCAGTAAAGTCCGCCGTGGACTAAAAGGCAAATCGGATTTGCAGCTCCGTGCGGCGGTTATTAGCGCTTTCCGAGATGCCGCTTCCGCCGCTGCCCGCCGATTGATTGGCGAATCCGAACAATGACGACGTGATGTTGCCGATGATGGGCCCGGGATTGGTGTGATTCGTGATATTGCGGGCCGAAAGCGAGACCGTCAGGTTATAGCGTCGCCTCGTGCTGGCCACGCCGCCGGTCAGGCCGCCTCCGTTACCGGGAGATCCGGGCGGGCGCGGCGGACCCGACGGTGTATCGACTACCTTAGATTTTCCCCGCTCCGAACCGAAACCCCAAGTCTTGCCGATGCGCATGTTCAACGCGACCGATCCGGGTCCGCGGCCATAATTGCGCGGCAGCAGCCGCTCATTCGGAGTCGGGTTGGGGTCGAGCAATCCATATTTCGTCTGAATCGCGCCCGGCACATTTCCGCCGGTCACGATGCCGGGCCGGGCGTTGAACAGGGTGGTGCCGAAGGGATCGCTGCCGGTAGTGATGTCGAACGGCGGCCCGGATTGGATATTGATGTACGGGCTGATGCGGATGTGCCACTTCGTGTTGATCGAGCCGCCGATGTTGACGCGATGATGCACGTCGGTGGACGCGTTGCCATATTCGCCCGCGAAATTGTAGGGGTTGCCGGGAAAAGTATTCAACCCGTCGGTGTTGCTCATGGCGTGATTGAATACGTAAAACCCGTACAGGGACACGCTTGCGTTGACCTTGGTATTGACGTTGAACATCACCTGGTTCTGGTTGTAGAGGCCCGAAGAAGTCATCAGGAACAGCGGATTGGACTTGCCGAAGGGGAACAATCCGGACCCCGGCAGAGGCGCGTTGATGTCCTCGGACCGAAGCTCGTGCAGTCCGTGGGAAGCGGTGTAAGTGACCGCGAGCGTCGTGTTGGCGGGAAGCTGGCGCTCGACCGACAGCGCGGATTGCATGATGTAGGGCGCGCGAAGTTGGGAGCTGACTTCCTGAATGACCTGGGTGGATTGCGCTCCGGCCAGCGAGGCGAGAGTGGGGATATTCGGAAAAAAGTTGGGGTTCGTGATCACGTACTGCTGTTGAATCGATCCATTAAAGCGGTGCGCGGTGAGAGTGTTGGCGAGCGCAAAACGGTCGTAGAAAATTCCGAAGCCCGCGCGGATCACCGTTTTCGGTTTGAGATTTTTCGCGCCCGGAGCCCAGGCCACGCCGATTCGAGGAGCCCAGTCGCGACGATCGTGAATGTTGGTCTGGGTTTCGTACCGCAGGCCGAGGTTCAACGTGAGATTGGGACGCACGCGCCAGTCGTCACCGACGAACGCCCCGAGGTCTTCCTGATGGACGCCGAGGGCGGGGATTCCGGCGTTGATGCTGAACTGCGTAGGTCCGCCGCCCAGCGCCGCGGCTTGCGCGGGTGACAGGCCGGCCAGTTCGAGGAGCAACGTGCGGCGGTAGCGATCGATGGGCTGTAGCGTGGCAAGAACGGGCTGACCGGATCCGTCGAGGACCGCATTATTATTCTGATCGAGCACCGGAGCCAGCCCGCCGCCAAACGTGAAGGTGCCTCCGAAATTCTGCGGAGAGACGCTATCGATCCACTGGCTGCGGAGGCGCACGCCGAATCGCCAGGAGTGTGCGCCGCGTATGGTGGTGGAGTAATTCTGAAGCTCGAAACTGTTCTGAATGTTCGACGCCTGTCCGGTTTGGGAGCCGCCTCCATTAAACGATCCGAGGACGAGCAGGGCCGCGGCCGCGCTGTTCGCAGTAGTGTCCTGCGCGGTGCGGAAATACTGGAAGCGGGTCTCATTGACGAGCGCGCCTAACACGGCAGTCTCAGAGAACTGCACGGTCTGATTATTCATTCGGTTGCGATAGCCGCGGGAAACCAGGTCGAAGCTGCCGATGCCGGCGTCTACGATGTCGAGATGGCTGAAGGCGTATCGGAACATCAGCGTGTTATTCGGATTAAGTTGATAATCGATGCGCGGAGTGGCTGTGATGCGGAGCTGAGGCGTGGTGCGGACGGCGTTGAACGGAGTGACGGCGAAGGTCTGCGGGTCAAGGGTGACAGCGTTCACGATGGAGCCGTTGTCCACTTTTTCGCGCGTGGCGTCGAGCGTGAAGGATGTGCGATGACCGAGAGGCCCGCTGACGCCCCCTTCAAATTCGTTCAACAGCAGAGGCGCTTTTACGTTGGAGTACGGATTGCGAGAGTTGAAAATCTGATCCTGCAAATTGTAATTGATGGATCCGCGCCAGTTATCGGTTCCGGGCTTGGTGAAAATCTCGATGCGTCCGAAGCCGAGCTTGTCGTATTCGGGGGAAAAAGGATTCTGGTTGATGCGGATTTCGCGAATGGAACTTTTGGGAGGGAGCTCACCGCCGCTGAATCCGTCGATGAAGATGGATCCACCGCCCGGTCCCGCGGAAGGCCCCGCGAGCGCCTGCAGGTCGGCTTGCAAATCTTCCGGGCTATCGCCCAGGGCGTCCAGATCGTCGCCTTTGAGGACCAGCGCGCTCGCGTTTGAGGAGGCGTCGGTACCGACGGCGGGTCCGGCGTTCTCTTTCACCGTCACTTGCTGGGTGGTGGAGACAACTTTGAGCTGGAGGTTCAACACACGGGTCGCGGTGCCCACGGTGACCTTGAGCGGCGGCGCGGCCAGGTCCGGCGCAGTGGCTTGAATAGTGTAATCGCCGGGGGACAGCGCGGGGAATGAGTACGATCCGTTATCGCCAGCTGTGGCGGTTTTTATGGCGCCTCCGGGAGCGGTCAAAGTGATTTTCGCCCGTGGGACGATCGCCCCGGTTTCGTCGGTGACCTGCCCGGTGAGGGCTCCAGTCTGGGCGAAGGCGAAGATGGGTAGGAAGAAAAGCGCGAGACGGATCACTTCTTGCGATGATAACCGTCCTGCCTGAAGATGGCCTGAAGACCGCTGTGCTGAAGAACCGCCCGAAATTCGCCGCACATTCGCCGTTCTGGACCCGAGAAGAACGCCGGCTTATGCCGACGCAGCAAGCTGAAGGCTCGCGCCACCATCGTAAAGTCTTAGCCTTCAAAACACAGACTAAAGTCTGTGCCACCTGCCATCAGCTATTTACGAGCAGAGGGTGGCACAGGCTTCAGCCTGTGAAAAGAGCAATGTGGCGCGCGCCTCCAGGCGTGCCGCGTCGGCAGTCATGCCGACGGTCGGGGCGCGCGCCACTCCCGAAGGTCGCTATTCGTCGCGCAGCGCAGCCATGGGATCCAGTCGGGACGCCCGCCGCGCGGGTAGCAGGCTTCCGATTCCGGCCGCTGCCGCGAGGGCGAGTGCGGCGGCTGCCAGTTGGATAGGGTCGCGCGCGGATATCCCAAAAAGCAACGATGCGGCCGCGCGAGCGAGCCCAAGCGAACACACGATTCCGAGGGCCAGCCCGACCGCGACGAGCGAAGCGGCTTCTTTCAACACGAGCCCCATGATCTGGCCGCGGCTGGCGCCCAATGCCACCCGGATCCCGATCTCATTGCGGCGGCGAACGGTCTTATACGCCAGGACGCCATAGAGACCGATTGTCGCGAGGATGGCGGCCAGCGCGCCGAAGAATCCGGAGAACGCGGCGAGCAGCCGCTCCCGCATCAGACTGTCTGAAATCAGCTCCTCAAACACGCGGAACTGAACTGCCGTGCCGGGCCGCCATGCCTCGATCCGGCGCTGGACCGCAGCCGCCACCGACGGAAGCGCCGCTGACGAGCGTATGTACATCGACGATCCAACGAAGCCCGGTGGATATTGCGTTGCCGCGCCATAGGCGATGGGATGCTGCGGGTCCTGCACGGAAAAATAGCGCGTGTTCTTGATGAGCCCGACGATCTGATACTCAGCTTCGGGATAGTTCGGTTCGGGAGCGGCGCGAAACGTCTTGCCGATGGGGTTCGTACCGGGGAAAAAAATGTCGGCGAAATGCTGGTTCACCACCGCAACCTTGGTCGACGCCGCCGTGTCATTGCTGTTGAAATCGCGCCCGGCGAGAATGGGCGTCCGGAGCGTTGTGAAGGATCCGGGACTGACCCATGTGAATCTTGAGGAACGGCTCACCTCGCCGGTCCTGATGCCGAGGCTCCAACTGCCGTAGCCGATCAGAAAATTTGTGGACGCAGCGGCCGATTCGACTCCGGGTGTGGAGCGGACCTCCTCCAGCAATTGGCGAAGCAGCGGCTCCTGACGAGGCATGGCAAAGCTGGCCAGCAGGATCCCTTGCGGCCGGAAGCCCAGGTCCATGGTCGTTAGCCGGCGGAAGCTCCCGACGAAGAGAAATGCGCCGGTGACCAATACAAAGGATACGGAGAGCTGCGCGACGACCATCAGGCGCTGGAATCCGAAGCGGCCGCGGTCGGTAGTGAGCCCTCGGCCTCCGGTCTTGATGGCGGATGCCGGCTGGGCGCGCGAGCTGCGCAGCGCCGGTACCAGTCCCAGCAATATGCAAGTCGTCGAGGCGACGATGGCGGTGAAGGCCAGCATCCGCCAATCGAGCGCCAGATCCAGGTGCAGGGAATTGTTGGCGGTCTCAAGAAAACGGAGAATTGCTCGACTGAGGCCTGCCGCGATCATGAGGCCGAGCGACGCGCCAATGGCGGCAAGCAGGCTGCTTTCGGCCAGCGACTGCTGCACAATCCGGCGGCTGCCTGCGCCGAGAGCCAGCCGCACGGCGAATTCTCGTTCCCGGGCGCTGGCGCGGGCAAGCATGAGATTTGCCAGATTAGCGCAGGCGATCAGCAGGACTAAGCCTGTGAGTCCGAGCAGGAGCCACAGCGATTGGTCGTATTCCTCGCGCAGCCGGCTGACCCCCGTTGCGCCGGGCCGGGCTTCCAGGCGGAACGTCAGATAGCGATCCAGCGAGTTGCGAGAATAGCCCGTGGGCACGGTCGCCTGCATCAGGTCCCGGCTGATCGCCTGAAGGTGCTCCGATGCGCGGCCGATGGTCCAACCGGGATTGAGCCGTCCCATCACGTTCAGCCAGAAATAGTCGCGCCGATCGAAAGGCGCTCTATCGCCAGAGTGCAAAACGGTGAGCGAGCATAATGGCAAGGCGAGATCGAATTTCGGTCCCACCTCTGGACCGGAGAATCCAGCGGGAGTGACGCCGATAATTTCGAGTGGCAAACCGTTGACGATGATGCGGGACCCGATAGCGGAGAGCTGACCCGCAAATTCGCTCTGCCAGAACGAATAGCCAAGAACGACGGGCGCGGGGCAGCCTCGCGGATCGTCGTCGGATGAGAAGAGGCGGCCGGCGGCTGGCGGAAGCCCCAGGGTTGAGAAAAACTCGCCGCTCACCCGCAGCACCGGAACGCGGCGAGCCTGTGCGCCTTCGCCGATGCGTTCATTTCCATACCCGCTGTCCCACGCGAGAAGGCCGGAGAACGCCTGTTGATGCGCGCGGATCTGCTCGAACAGCGGATAGCTGAGATTGTCTGGATAGTGCGTTATGCCAAAGCCATTCTGATTCGCAATCCGGATGCTGGCCAGCTTATTCGGCTCCTGAACCGGGAGGCTCCGTAAACGAACGGCATCCAGCAATTGGAAGATCGCAGTGTTGGCGCCGATTCCGAGTGCGAGCGTCGCAATCGCGGCGAGCGTGAATGCGGGAGTCTTTCGAAGAGTGCGAGCCGCATAGCGGACGTCC
Organism: Bryobacterales bacterium; assembly: GCA_963813145.1. GTDB lineage: Bacteria > Acidobacteriota > Terriglobia > Bryobacterales > Bryobacteraceae > Palsa-187. The sequence goes on along the minus strand of CAWEXX010000003.1, from coordinate 681,515 downwards.
TGGAACAAGGATTCCAGCCAGCGCGTTCCACGAGCGTCGCGGCATTCCTCCTTTACTTGCTCGGCGCCGCCCAGCGCGAGCGTCGCGAGGCGCCGGGCTTCGTCCGGTTGGTGGCCTTGCGCGATAAGATCGCTCACGTGCTGGTCGAGATGGAACCGCAGCTCCTTCTCCAGTTGCGCATCCATGCTTTTACGATGCGAAAGTCGATGCCACCACCCCATTCGACAATGTTAACCGCTAACATGTAGAAGCGCAAGGTATCGATCCCGCCGTGGCGCACGCGTCCACGCGTGCCGCGTCGACAGTCGTGTCGACGTTCAACCGCTCCGTCTTCAGAGCCGCGACCATCGGGAGCGGTCAACCTTCGGGGAAGATCCACTTTTTGCCGCATTGTGATACCTCGCTCTCCACGATTGACCGCTCCCGATGGTCGCGGCTCTGAAGTCCGGCCCTGCTAGAAATATCGCGAATGCCTGAAAACCACCATATATGTCTGGAGAAACATGGGCACCCCCGCAAGAATCACGATGAGAAGGATAATCTCGGGAGACGCCCTGAACCGCTGCCGCAGATCGTGCACGAACCAAGCGAAGAAGGGCAGATAGAGCGCCGTGCCCGTCACAACGCCCGGGCTATAGCGATGCAATACGACGGTCGCCAAAAGGTGGAACAGCGCGTTGGCGAACATAAAATGCGTCAGCCAGATCAGCAGGATATACATGATCCAGAGCCGCGGGACGAACGCGGCGAGCCCAGCTAGCGCAGTCGTAATCAGAAGGGGCGCGATGTTGGCGCGGACAAAGCCCGGCTCGGCCAGTCCGTTCGGAACAATGCTGTTGAACCAGCTTACATAGCCGGCGGAAAGCACGCCGGGCGCTTCCTCAAGCACGTGGGCGGCAAACAGGACGGGCGCGAGCAACAGCAGCAAGCGCGGATTCACAGCCGCAAAGCGGTGGCCAGCTCTTTATTACCGCGCACTCGCCAGATCTTTGAATCGAGCATGTAATGCGTGAACGGGATGCCCCAGACGGCGGCCGTGACCCAGCCGACGGCGGGGAACAGCGCTTGCGGAAGAATCGCCAACAACAGGTACAGGCCGATAGCCGTGAACAGGTAGTAACCGAAATCCTTCACGAAGAAAGCAGCGAGTCCAAACTGTTCGGAAGCATCCGGCCCGGAGTAGCGATTCTTATTATGGAACCACAGCAGGCGGTGATATTGGAAAGAGTGGAAGAGCCCAAGAGCGATGCCGGCGCGCAGGATTCCCCCCGGTCCGAGACTCGCGGCATCCATGAACGCCAGCCATTGCAAAGGCACCAGGACGCCCAGCAGAAGCAGTTTCGGCGTGTTCAGCGGCAGCTTTTCCCGGCGCTTTTCCAATTGGCGCGCGATGTACACGCAGGCGAAACCCAGGTAGGCAACTATGGAAACGGCGGCCGTCCACTTTGCGGATTGCCAGGTATTGAAACGCGTTTTCAGGACGAAGAGCGCCAGCGGAAGAATGGTCGAGGTGAGCAGAAACCAGCGATCGAGCTTGAGATCGAAGGGGTCCCGTTCCTTGTTCTTGGCCTTCCAGAGCATGACGAACCCGAAGTGCTGTTTCGCGATGTGATAATGCTGCCAGCAGACGGCGAACAGGAAAAATAGCGACGCCTGGCCCGCCCAAACCATCACAGGTCCGGCGACCATTAAGGGAACGATGATCCAGAGGTACCATCCCAGTCGCTTGCGCTCCTGTTTATCGAAATAGGTCCGCGTGACGGTGGCGATGACGTGCGGTCCATCGACTCCCACCAGCCAGAGCAGATAAATGAGCGTGATGGGAAACCCGACGGCCATCAGTCCAAGCGCCAGGTAGCCGACCGCGGCGGAGCCGATGAACCAGGTCAGGTCGTCTTTTTGGGAGATGATCCAGCGGGCGCGAGCGGGCGCGATGCCAAGTCCTTGTGAAAATGGGGGCGCGATCGCGGTAGTGCTCATCCTGGGTCCTCCATTCTATATCGACCGAGGGAGCAGCGGACTGTATAAGGCCTTCGCCGTAGGCGCAGTTCGTGGCGCACGCACTCGTGCGTGCCGCGTCGAGACTCATCTCGACGCCTGTCGGTCACAGTTACTATTTCTTCGGAGGATTGATCATGATGTGAGCCCCCGCCGTCCCCGGAGACATCAGCCACGGCGCGCCATCGCTCCCTTTGGTGGAAAGACCCGTGGATTGAGGCGTCGCGTAAGGGACATAGATGACCCATCGCAGGTACGGGTCCGCCACCTTGCCGCTCGCGGCGTCGAAGCTGGTCCCGGTGAGCACATAAAGCGTTCGCGGCTCGCGCGGCAGCTTGAGTTTTCCGTCCGCCACTTCCTTCCAGCGAATGTCGTTGCGAGCCTGCCCGGTGACTTTTTGGGCCACCAGTTCGCGGCCGCGCGCCATGTACGGCTCCAGTTCCTTGTGATAGCAGGCGACGTTGATGGCAGTCTTGGCGGGGTCGCTCGCCAGGCAGATCATTTCGTTCTTGCCTTCGCGAAGAGTCACCAGTTCGCCCTTGGAATTATAGCCAAGGACAGCCGCGCCTTCGCGAAGTTCCGCTGGCGCGGCCAGCACCGCGGCGGCGATCTGCGCGGCAGGCGGCGGTGCCTCGGCCCCGGTCAGCGTCGACGCGAGTAGTACCGTCCAGGATGCGATGTTCTGATTCATTATTCAAAGATATATGGCTTTTGGTGGTCTGCGTCCACGCGTCCTAGTTCTTCGTCAAACTCAACCCCGTAACCATCACCTCGGTATTATGCGCGAACCGCAATCCATAAATCCCGTCCGTCGACGCGAGCTTGCCGGCGCTCACGACCGCTGCTTTGTCGTAGCTTCCGACCACCGTCCCGTTAATCGAGCATTCCACCTTCGCGCCCTTCACCGAAACGGCGATCTCCTGCGTGACCGGCTCTCCCACCGCGGCGGCCTTGTGCACGGCCGCGTTCGCCTCGCCTCGCCGGCCATTCATCTGAAACGGCGCGGGACCAAATCCACGCACGATGAAGTTGCCGTTCCCGTAAGCGGCGCAGTAGAGATAATTCTCCTTGTCCGTTCCCAGCCCCGTTCCGCCGATGACGATGCCGTACGGATGCGGGTGGCTATTCAGGTTCATGTACTTCGGTTCGTTGAAAGTGGCCTTCACCGTATAGTCGCCCGACGCCTGATTGGCGGGATTCCAATACGTTACCGCCGGACCCGTGACCACGTGGAGCGCGCTTCCCTCCTTCGAAAACTTCGCGTCGTTGATGGTCTTGCCCTCGGACGCGTCCACCTTTCCAGTCCAGCCCGGCACGGAGATGCCGCCGCCCGCAATGCTGCGGGAGCTTTCGTCCTGCGCGCTCGCGAACGCCGGAATGAGTAAAACGATTGCCGATGCAACTGCCGCACGATATTCAAAACGCATAGTAGGTTTTTTCCTTTCGAACAAGCCTCGCAAATCGCATCATACAACAGTTAGAATTGGCGGGATGAAAGCAATCGCGCTGCTGCTCCTGGGCGGGCTTCTTTATGGACAGAAGCCCTTCACCGTGGTCGAAGCCTCCATCGCCGAAATGCGCACGGCCCTGGAGCAAAAACGCGTCACTTCCCACGAGCTGGTGAACCAGTATCTGATTCGGATCGCGATCTACGACCATCGCCTGCACGCGGCCATTACTGTGAATCCCAACGCCCTCAAGGAAGCGGACCAGTTGGATCGCGAACGGGCTCTGGGCAAAGTGCGCGGTCCCTTGCACGGCATTCCGGTCGCGCTCAAGGACAATATCCATACCACCGATATGCCCACCACCGGGGGCGCTCTCGCATTCGCCGGCTACACCCCTCCCTACGAGGCCACGCTGACGAAAAACCTCCGCGCCGCCGGAGCGATCATTATCGCCAAGACCACCCTGATAGAGCTCGCCAATTGGGTGGCGGGCGCGCCCACGCCGATGCCTGCCTATAACGCCGTGGCCGGTTTCGGGATGAATCCCTACGATCCTCGCACCGATCCACGCGACGCCACCAACGATGGCCGAGCCGTCCTGTCGCCGGGCGGATCCAGTTCGGGCGCGGGAACCGCTGCCAGCTTGTGGGCGGGAAATGTCGGCTCCGATACCGGCGGCTCCATCATCAATCCTGCGAACCAGACCATGCTGGTCGGCCTGCGCCCCACCATCGGCCGCATCAGCCGCTACGGCATTATTCCGATCACGGCCGATCACGATACCGCGGGGCCCATGACCAGAACGGTGGCCGACGCGGCGGTCCTGTTGGGAATCCTCGAAAGCGCCGCGCCCGATCCGAACGATCCCGCGACCAGAACTTGTACGCCTCCCCCTGGTCGCGACTACACAAAGTTCCTGAAAGCCGGCGCGCTCAAAGGGGCGCGTATCGGAATTCCGCGGGCCTTCTACTACGACACCGTCACGCTGCCCGGAGAAGACCGGCCTCGCCGTGGGCTCAATCCGGAGCAGGCGAAATTGATGATCGAGGCGATTGCGATTCTCAAGGCGCAGGGCGCGGAAGTGGTCGATCCCGCCGACCTCCCCAGCTTCATCGATAAGGACCCAAAGAATAATTTCCCCTTGTGGGGTTACTGCTCCGGCGCAAATCAGGCCAAGGGCAAGGACGAAAACTGCTCTGTGAATTTTAAGTACGGCATGAAGCGCGACTTCAATAGCTGGCTCGCGAGCCTGGGGTCCTCGGCTCCCGTGAAGACGCTTTCGGAGCTGCGGCAGTGGAATCTGAATCACGTCAAAGCCGGGGCCATCAAGTTCGGACAATCCAGAATCGATATCTCGGACGAGATGGATCTCGATGCGGATCGCGCCCGCAACGAAGCGGACGTGCGAAAAGATATCCTGCTGAGCCGCACCAATGGAATCGATGCCGTGTTGAAAGCGAATCGCCTGGACGCGATTCTGACCCCCGGCGGCAGTGGCGCCGATCTCGCCGCGCGCGCCGGCTATCCCATCATCGTGGTTCCTTTCGGGCTGGTGCCCAACGCGCCCGCGCAACAGCCTTTCCCCCCGGGTTTCGATGCCAAGCCCGCCCCTTTCGGCGTCGGATTCACCGGAGCCGCATGCAGCGAGCCGCGCCTGTTCGAAATAGCCTACGCCTTCGAACGCGCCACGAAACGCCGCGTTCCGCCCCCATCGACCCCTTAAGCCTGAGGTCATCTCCAACCGAACCCCGACAGTCATGGAGGGGTATGCCAATGAAGTCGCCGATACACGCAGGTCGCGGCTCTGTGGGAGGTGCGTCGGGCGGCGGGTTGTGGTGGGGAATGGATGATTTTGGTTCATTTGCGAAAAGACCGCTCCCTGCGGTCGCGGCTCGGTCGGAGGCGCGTCGGTTGCGAAAGGACCGCTCCCGCAGGTCGCGGTTCTGAAGACGCGGCTGGTGGAGTTGTCCATTAGTCGGGGGATTGGCCGCGGTAGTGGTAGGCTTCCTCGACCAGGGTTGCGCGGTTGCGGGCGCGGATGCCCTCGTTGATTTGCGGCTCTGAAAAAACGAAGCCATGGGCCGCGGGGTCGAAGGGTTCTCCTTTGCACTCATACATCTCGACGACGTCGAGGAGGTTTTCTAACTCCTCCGCTTCCCGATCGCGGCGGGTTTTCTGGAGCTCATTCAGTTTATCCACGGTGCGTTCGAATTGGCGCGACAGACGCTGGCTGTGCATGCTCAGGTTGGACAGGGCTTTCGACTGGCTTTCGAGCGACGCGGCGATGGCCAGCGCGTCCTCGATTCCTTCGCCGACGGCGGCGAGGTTCAGGAGATTGGTTTCCAGCGCGGCTACGCGGTTGAGGCGCCAGGAGGTGTCGGCGAGGGCTTGGACCAGGTGAGCTTCGATGGGGCCTTTGGGGCTACATTCTTCGGTGAAGGACTTGAGGTGGCGCTGATAGGCTGCGAGGTCCTCGGTGGGCATCACGATGATTTGGCCGGTGAGTCCGTGGCGGAGGGCGTTCATGGAGGACGTCTTTTTGCCCTCGGCGGATTTGGGGCCGGTGGAGTGCTGTGCGTTTGCTTGATTGATAAAAGTTCGATTTGGAGTAGACATATATATGTCACGTTTATAGCTGGGGCGGGGTGGGGAAGCGGTCGGGTGAAAGTGGGATGTGGTTGAAAGGGCGGGAGTTGGGGGGGGAGATTTGGTGGGGATTGTGTATCGTCGACTTCGTGGCAGACCCCTCCATGACTGTCGGGGCTCGGTAGGAGAGATGACCTCAGCCTCAACGCCGACACCGGCTGATGGGAGGTGCACCCCGACCGCTTTCAGAGCCGCGACCTGCGGGAGCGGTCCGACTCGCTACAATCCGCCGCCCAACGCGCCTCCGACAGAGCCGCGACCACAGGGAGCGGTCTTTTCGCGCTAACCGCCCGACGTGGTAGACGTCCAACCACCTGTGTAGTAGGCTGTCTACTACCTAAATATGGAACTACTACAAGGCACTCTCGACATGCTGATCCTCCGCACCCTCCAGTGGGGACCCCAGCACGGGCACGGAATCAGTGTGGCGATCCGCGCTTCCTCCCAGGAAGTACTCAAAGTGGAGCACGGCTCGCTCTACCCTGCCCTGCATCGCCTTCGCGAACAAGGATGGATCGTGGCCGAGTGGAAGATGACGGAAAACAAGCAGCGGGCGCGGTATTACCGGCTCACCGCGAAGGGCAAGAAACGCCTGGCGGCCGAGCAGACGCGTTGGAATCAGTTGGTCGAGGCGATCGCGCGGGTCATGAAGCCTGCGAGGTAGGAGGTTGCAATGTGGTTTTGGCGGAAATCGCGCGAAGAGCGCGAACTCAATGAGGAACTGCGGTTCCATCTGGAGCAGGAAGCGCAGCTGCTTCGCGACCGCGGCCAGGATCCGGCGGACGCCCGTCGCTCCTTCGGCAATATGACGCTGGCTCGGGAAAATACGCGCGAAACGTGGGGTTGGACCGCGCTCGAAGCCGCCGCGCGCGACGCCCGGTTCGCAGTGCGCCTGCTGCGCAAATCGCCGGGATTCACGATCACCGCCATTGCGGTCCTGGCACTCGGCATCGGCGCGACTTCGTCGATTTTCAGCGTCGTCAACGCAGTGCTCCTGCGTCCTCTTCCCTTCTCCGAGCCGGACCGGCTGGTGATGGTCTGGGAACGCCAGCCATTCGGGCGCGCGAACGTGATCCAGACGCAGAATTTTCTCGACTGGCGCGCCCGTAATAAATCGTTCAGCCAGATTTCAGCCTTTTTCCCAATCTCCATGAATCTTTCAGGAGACGGCGAGCCGGTGCAGATTCCCGGGATGCGGATCACCGCCGGGTTTTTCGAGATCCTGCGCACCGCGCCGTTCCTCGGCCGTGCGATCGCAGCCAGCGACGATGTTCCCGGCGCGAATAGAGTAGCCGTGCTCAGCTACGGCCTCTGGCAGCGCCGGTTCGGCGGACGCCTGGATGTTCTGGGGAAGAAGATCGACCTCGAAGGCTCGCCCGTGGAAGTGATCGGTGTGATGCCGGAGGGTTTTGCGTATCCGACCGCCAGAGCCGATATCTACGCGCCAATGCGGCTCGATCCGGCGCAAGCGTGGCGGGACGGACGAAACTATCAATCGGTCGCGCGGTTGAAACCAGGAGTTTCGCTCGCGCAGGCGCAGCAGGATATGGAAGGCATCGCTGCTCAGACAGCGCGCGAACGCCCGGAAATGAACACGAATTTCAGCGCCCTCGTCGTGCCACTGATGGAACAGACCGTCGGAAAATCGCGCGACATCCTGATGGTGCTGCTGGGAGCGGTGGCGTTCGTACTGTTGATCGCGTGCGCCAATGTATCGAACCTGCTGCTGATGCGGGCCGCGGGAAGGCAGCGGGAAATGACCGTCAGGGTCGCGTTGGGAGCCAGCCGCTGGCGCTTGCTCCAGCAGACGGCGATTGAGAGCCTGCTGCTGGCACTCGCCGGCGGACTGCTCGGACTTACCTTCGCCTACTGGTGCGTCCCTGCGATCATTCATATGCTGCCGGCACGATATCCCCTGCCGCGCCGCGGCGAAATCGGCGTGGACGCGGCCGTGCTCTGGTTCTCGATCGCCTTATCGCTGGCGTGCGGATTGTTCTTCGGCATCTTTCCGGCGCTTCAGGTGGATCGCATGCGGATCGCGGACTCGCTCAAGCAGGGCGGACGCTCGGGCTCGGCTACAGGTCATCGTATTCGCCATGCGTTGGTGGTGGCCGAGGTGGCCGTCGCTGTGGTGCTGGTCGTCGCAGCCGGCCTGATGCTGCGCAGCTTCGCGCTGCTCAACAAGGTCAGCCCTGGATATCGTGCCGATCATGTTCTGACCGTTCGGATGATGCTGATCTTTAGCAAGTACGCGGCCAGCCTGCCGCGCCGCGCCGCGGTGGTCGAGGATTCGCTCGAGCGGATTCGCGCCCTGCCGCAAGTGAAATCGGCCAGCTCGATTCATGCGCTGCCTACCACGGGAACGTCGGGGACGTCTTATGATCGCGCCGATCGTCCGCTCCCGCCGCCGGGCGCGCGCCAGGGAGGCGACGTCAGCGTAATTTCGAGCGATTACTTTCGAACGATGGGCATCCCGATGCTCGCGGGCCGCGAGTTCGACCATCGCGACCGCATGGGATCGCCCAGCGTTGTGATTATCAATCGCGAGGCTGCGAAAATGTTGTTCGGCGAGGAAAATCCGATTGGCAAGCGATTGCGAGTTGCCTGGGCCGGCGCGTCGGACCCGGAAATTATCGGAATCGCGGAGAATATCCGCCACGACGGACTGAGCGTCGAGCCGCAACCGACCCTGTTCGTCTGTAACCTGCAAGCGCCGAGCTTGTTCACCAACCTGGTGGTCCGCACCGAGGGCGATCCCATGGCCGCGGTCAGCGCGGTCAAAGACGCGATGCGGCAAGTGGATCCGGATCAGGGAGCGGCGGAGATCGTCTCAATGCAGCAGCGGTTGGACAATTCCATTGCCGGGCCACGGCTCCAGACAGTTTTGCTGGGCGCCTTCGGCGTGCTGGGGCTCGTGCTGGCGTGCGTCGGAGTGTACGCGGTCATCTCTTACTCCGTCGCTCAGCGTGTGCGGGAGATGGGGATTCGACAGGCGCTCGGCGCCTCCCCGGGCGTGATTCGGTCGCTCGTCCTACGCGAAGGAATGACCCTCGCTGCCGCAGGCGTCGCGGCGGGAGTCCTTGCGGCGCTGGCACTCACCCGCTATCTTTCGACGCTGCTCTATGCTGTGAAGCCCACCGATCCCGCGGTCTTCGCGTCGGTCAGCGCGTTGCTAGTCGCGGCCGCCGCAGCCGGCTGCTGGTTCCCCGCGCACCGCGCCACCACAGTCGACCCGGCGACGGTCCTGCGCGAAGAATAAGGATGCTGGTGCTCATGATGTCTCCGTTCCTTCCGAGCCGTGACCGTAAATCGCTTATCCGCATGCTCACGCATAGCGGTTCCGTGGTCCTGAGCCGCGACCGTCAGGGAGCGGGCAAACGAACGTCAGCCACTTCAACGAATCCCCGTGAAATCCGCCGTCCCCACTCGCACAATCGTTCCCGGCCTCCTCTGCTTATCGGCGCTCACTGGAACCTCCTCCGGCGCAGCTTCGGTCCATACGCCGTACACGCGATTGTCGAAAGCCGTGAGCCAGGTGTAATCGCCCAAAAAGAGCTGCTGCCCTTCGAACGCCGACTCGGACCAGTCGTAGTTGACGAACGAACGGCCGCCATCCGTCGACCGGGCAAGCGTGACTCGCGTCTTCCTGTTCTGGGGATCGGCTCGGCGATCGTAGAACTGGACGTAGACAGCGCTCGAGACCGGATCGACCGCCATCCACTGAAAGAACTGATCCTTCCCGTTGTGAAGGTCGTCCGTGTTCACGCGCATCGCTTTGGACCACGTCGTTCCGCCGTCTGTCGAACCGGAGATAAACACGTCCACGTCGCCGTTCCGGTAGTCGCTCCACGCGATGAACAGCTTGCCCTGGGTGTCCACGCCGATTTGCGGAAAACCCATGACGCGCGATACGCCCGGCACGCCGCCAGCGCCGCCGAAGTAAGGCGGAGCCACGTCCATCACCGCCTTCGACGGAGTGAACGTCTTTCCGCCGTCGCTCGACCGGGTGAACACGATGGTGCTCCCGTCGTTCCAGATGGCGAAGATCGTGCCCTTGGAATCGATCGCGCCGACGAATCCCACCAGGCCTCCGTTGTCGTCGCGAGGCAGACCGGCGTGGGTGCTGATTCGGATGGGAGTCGAAAACGTGCGTCCGTCGTCGGTCGATCGCGCAAACAGCATGATCGATTTATCGAGCTGCCATTCGATCCATCCGGCGTACACGTTGCCCGCAAACGGGCTGCCGCGTTGAGAGTCCGCAAATACGCGCGGCATGTCCTCCCACTGGATTTCGGGTTCGTTGCCCTGGAACGCCTTCACGGTGGCAGCGTCTTTCTCCCAGGTCCTGCCGCCGTCAAGCGACCTGCGGACGAAAATGCCGTTCCGTCCCGCGCCGTGCGCCCAATAGGAAGCCGTGCCCAGGCGGTCGAAGTGCAGCGAGCCGAGAAACGCATGACCCTTGTCGTTGAAAGCGACGCTCACGTCCCCGCCTCCGCGCCAGCCGGGAACGAGGGGAAGGTCAGCCGCCGCGAAACTTTGTCCGCTGTCGACCGAATATGCGACGCCTGCGGGCTGAAATACCGCGACTACCTGCTTGGGGTTGCGCGGATTGACGGCGATCGAAGGCTCATTCGCCCGCACGCCCGGCGGGGAAACGGTAACGAGGTGGGCGCCCGGCGGCCGCGGCAGAGCCTGCGCGGCCGCGATGGTGCTTGTCAGAACAACGACTATGCTTCTCATAGGCGCTGTGCGAAAACTCCGGGGCTGACCGCTCCCGCTGGTCGCGGCTCTGTTGGCACGTGCGAATTTAATGGGCTTGACCGCCGCGCCCACCACCTGCCGTCGCCGCTGCCGGCGCTGGAGGCAGAAACTTGGGATCGAGAATTTTGGCGATCTGGTCCCTCGCGCCTTCGAGATGCGCCTTCGTATCGTGATCCGTCGTCTTTGCGATAGCAGCGGTCAGCGACGCGTTGAGCGCCCGCAGTTCCGCTCGGTAAGAACGGCTTCTCGTCCTCGCTCATAGGCGCGGGTCGCGCGGCGCCTCCACGGCCCCCTGCCGCGGCAGCCGGTGGTGCTCCGTTCAGCTTCGTGTTGACCAGGTCGAGATAGGAGTTCTGAAGATTCCGGCGGTAAGCGTCGATCTTCACTTGTGGGCCGTCCAGCTCCTTCCACACGCCTTTGCGAACGGTGTTCAGAAGCTCCGCGGCGGTGTAGGCGACGGTGCCATCGACGGTCTGCTGCTCGATCAGGCGCGCAAACCGCTGATCGTTCAACAACGCGGTGAGGACAACCTTCTGCGCATTGGCGATGCGTTGCAGCACGCCGGTTGGCTCGATTCGGCGCAGAATATCGGGGTCCACCATCCAGATGGGAGTGGTGAATGCGTTCTCCACCAGGAACTTCGCGGCTTCCTCCTGGCGAATTTTTGGAACCAGCGTGAAGATCCGTCCTTCCTGGCCGACCACCTTTTCCTGACTGTTGAAACCGCCCACGACCTGCGCCACGTGACTCATTTCGAGCTGCCACTGGCTCAGCATTCGCCCGTAAAGTTCGCTCAAGTCCTCGTAGGTCTCGCCTTCCTTCCACGCCGCCGCGGACATCAGCATTTTCGATACGCGCTGCAGGTTTTTCACGCCCATCGCGGTCGACTTCACCGCATCGGCGTCACCCACCGCTTCGGTTTCCTCGCCGGGGTCCGATCCCGCCGAATTCGCCGTCGAGAAGCGATACCAGGGCGTCTTGTCCTGTTCCCGAGCCCATTTATCGAGGGTCGGCTTTTCTTCCAGCGAGGTCGAATACGGCAGCGGCGAATAGCCCCACTTGGTCGCCCAAACGTCGTACGGACCGATCCGCGGAATCAGATCTTCCACCTCGATCTTGTCCTCCGGCTGAGCGACGTAGTTGAATCGCGAGTAATCCATGATGGACGGCGTGTGCCCCATTTTGTGGACGAACTCCCGGTCGCGAATCTTGTCCGCCGGATACATCGAGCTGGCCTTCATGTTGTGCTGGAACCCCAGCGTGTGCCCGACTTCGTGGGCCACCACGTACTCCAGCAGCCGACCCATCAGATCGTCGGGCAGCGGAATTTTCGATGCCCTCGGATCCAGCGGACCCACCTGCACGAAATACCAGTCGCGCGCCAGATTCATCACGTTGTTGTAGAACTGAATGTCCGCGTTCAGAATTTCGCCCGTGCGCGGGTCGGAGATGTGAGGGCCGCTGGCATTTTCGACGGTGGAGGGCAGCCAGCGGATGACGGAGTGGCGAATATCCTCCGGGCTCCACGTCGGGTCCTCTTTCGCGGTGGGAGCCTCCTTGGCCAGAATCGCGTTCTTGAATCCCGCCGCCGCGAACGCCTCGTTCCAATCCTCGACGCCTTTCTTGAGCCACGGAATCCATTTCTTCGGCGTCGCGGAATCCAGGTAATAAACGATGGGCTTCACCGGCTCCGATATGGCCGCATTCGGATCCTTCTTCTCCAGTCGCCACCGCGCGATGTAGCGAACCGTTCGGGCGCGATACTCGTCGGCGCTATAATCCATTTGGGCCGTGGTGAAGTACCCGACGCGCTCATCGAACAATCGCGGCATCATCGGTTTCTCAGGCAGCCGGACCATGCTGTGATGCAGCACGATGGTCGCGCTATTCCCGCGCATGGTGCCTCCGCCAAGCCCGCCTCCGCGTCCACCCGCGGCCGGCGTCGCATTGCCCGTGCGGGTATACGTCGCGGTCGCCTCCGCCTCGATGTTCTCCGGATACGGCGATACGTGGTCGATATAGGACCGGGCCGCGTCGAATGCGGTGGCGCCCAATTGCTGGCGGGCGCTCATCTCCGGAACATCGGTGTTGAACAGGCGGCTGACGTCGATCACCGGATCGCCATCGTGATATGCGGCGACGTTGAACGACATGATAATCGTCGCGTTGTTGGAATGCTGCACGGCCTCGGCGATCGGCGTATCGGGTTTCGCCGTGACGCTGAAATTAATGTCGCGAAGATAAACGCGATTGTTGTGAAGCTCCCACGTCACTACGCGGTTCGCGACCTGCGCTCCTCCATAGCCCACCCCGACCGTCGTCTTCGAGATCTGCGTGTTCCACAAATACTGGATGTTGAGCTCCGCTTTTGGAATCTCGTAAAAAATGCGCTCGCCGATCTGGTGAACGGTGAACAGCCCTTTCTTGGACTTCGCGTCTTTGGTGACGACGCGGTCGTACGGCTGCGGATTCGGGGCGGCCAGCGGGGCATTCGCGCCTCCGCGTCCTCCGGCGGCAGGGGCCTGCGGCGGTTCTTCCTGAGCGAGCACAGCGAGCGGGAGCAAGAGAGCAGTAAGGATTCGCTTCATCGAGATATATTAACAAACGGGCTCAGATGTGTTACGAAGAGCCTCCGCTCTTACAAACGGTCTCCGCTCCCTTTGGTCACGGCTCGGAACGGACGGCGAACGTAGCGCGGTACGGTGTAGTTGACCGCTCCCTTTGGTCACGGCTCGGAACGGACGGCGAAGGTAGCGCGGCACGGTGTAGTTGACCGCGCCCTTTGGTCACGGCTCGGAACGGACGGCGAACGTAGCGCGGCACGGTGTAGTTGACCGCTCCCGCAGGTCGCGGCTCGGAACGGACGGCGAAGGTAGCGCGGCACGGTGTAGTTGACCGCTCCCGCATGTCACGGCTCGGAACGGACGGCGAACGTAGCGCGGCACGGTGTAGTTGACCGCTCCCTTTGGTCACGGCTCGGAACGGACGGCGAACGTAGCGCGGCACGGTGTAGTTGACCGCTCCCGCAGGTCACGGCTCGGAACGGACGGCGAACGTAGCGCGGCACGGTGTAGTTGACCGCTCCCGCAGGTCGCGGCTCGGAACGGACGGCGAATGTAGCGCGGCACGGTGTAGTTGACCGCTCCCGCAGGTCGCGGCTCGGAAGGCCGGTTGATTGCACGACTGTGATTAATGAGCCTGTTAAGTTGGATAGGATGCCGACTCCCGTTGAAGCCGCTTCCGAAGCCCGACGCAACATTGCGGGATTCGCGATTCGCACGCCGCTGGTTTCCCTCAACACCGAGCGGGAAATCTATCTGAAACTCGAGAATCTGCAGCCCATCTGTTCGTTCAAGATTCGCGGCGCCTCCAACGCGGTGGCGAAAACCGACCGGCAAGAACTCGCGAAGGGGCTGCTCACGGCGTCCGCCGGCAACATGGCGCAAGGGGTCGCGTTCTGCGCCCGGCGATTAGGCATTCCTGCGACTGCGATCGCTCCTGACACCGCGCCTGAAACCAAGTTGCTGGCGATCGAACGGCTGGGCGGGCGCGTGATCAAGGTTCCTTTCGACCAATGGTGGCGCGCTTTCGAAGAACGCTCTTTCCCCGGCATCGATGCCACTTTCATTCATGCTTTCGACGATCCTAATGTGATGGCCGGCAACGGCACGATCGGGCTGGAGCTGATCGAGGACCTCCCGGACATCGATGCTGTCGTAGTCCCGTGGGGCGGCGGAGGCCTCGCCTGCGGGATCGCCGCGGTGATCAAAGCGCTTCGCCCGTCGGTGAAAGTGTTCGCAGCCGAGGCCGCGACAGCCGCCCCTCTGGCCGCGTCACTCAAAGCCGGAACGCCGCAGGTGATCGATTACCACCCGTCGTTCGTAGACGGCATCGGCAGCAAGACGGTCTTCCCCGGAATGTTCGCCGAAGCCCAGCGTCTGCTCGATGGGTCGATCGTATCGACGCTCGACGAAGTCTCGTTGGCTATCAAATTGGTAGCGGAGAGGACGCGTGTGATCGCCGAAGGGGCTGCCGGTTGCGCGGTAGCGGGGGCGCTGTCCGGGAAAGCGGGCAAAGGTAAGATCGTGGCGATTGTGTCGGGCGGGAATATCGATTTGAGGAAATTTTGCGAACTGGTGACGTAATCAGTGGGGCAGGTTCCCGACCTGCCTGCTTGGATCAAGTTGAGATTATGGGTTCTTGTTTGTGGCGCGCGCGCTCAAGCGTGCCGCATCGACAGTGAGGTCGAGCTTTCGACAGGCGTCGAGATGAGTCTCGACGCGGCACGCACGAGTCGAGTGCGTGCGCCACGAGCTGCACAATAATGTTGTCTTTGGGTTGAGAACGCCGGCGGCAGGTCGGGGACCTGCCCCACTATGTTGATGGAACTGGGGAAATGGGGAGGCTGGCGTCAATACTCGAATGCGATTGTTATTTTCGTCGGCGAAATAGACATGGCCGGATCGGTCGACGGCGATGCCTACGGGGAAAGTGATTTGCGCGAGCAGTGCTGGGCCGCCGTCGCCGCTGAAACCGCTTACTCCGGTTCCTGCGATCGTGTGGATGAGCCCCGTCAGCGCGTCGACCCTTCGGATTCGATGATTGATGGTATCTACTATGTAAAGGTTTCCCGCGGAATCCAATGCCGCTCCTTCGGCGTGATTCAACGTCGCGTTTTGGGGCGGTCCACCATCGCCGCCGAAACTGCCCGTACATACCAATGCGTTTAAGGGCGTGGGAGCGCTCGTGCACAGGCCAGAGCCAGCCACAGTTGTCACAATTCCGGAACTCGCGGTCACTTTGCGGATGCGAGAGTTCTCGAAGTCGGTAATAAAGATATCTCCGGCTCGATTGACTGCCGAGGGGATGGGGTCCCAAAAAAGAGCGTCGATGGCCGGACCTCCGTCCCCTCCGAAGCTGGTGACGAACTGACCTGCGATCGTTTCGATGATCCCGGTACTCGCGGCAAGTTTCCGGACACGCGACCAGGAACTGGAAAAGTAAACGTTGCCGGCACTATCTACCGTGATTCCTGTAGGCTGGGCGACTCCGGCATTTATACCAGGCCCTCCGTCGCCGCTATCGATCGTGGAGCCCGTTCCGGCGATGGTTGTGACTATACCGGAATTGGCTTCAATGCGCCGAATGCGATTGTTATCGCCATCGGCGAACAAGAGGTTCCCGGCGGAGTCGAGCGCGAGCCTGATGGCCTTACCCAACCTCGCACTGGTCGCCTGACCGCCGTCGCCGCCGTATCCCAAGATGCCTGTACCCGCGACTACCGTTGCGCCGCCATCTTTCACCCAGACTTTGCGGATGTAACCGCTCCAGTCACTGACGTAAATATCGCCCGCCGAATCGACGGCCACGCTGGTCGGATAGTTTAATGAAGTGCGGGCCGCACCTTCGCCGGCGATGGTCGAAACTGTGTATTGCTGGCCAAGCATGGGGACACAGGCGAGTAGGAGTAGGATTCGTTTCGAGGGCACTCTCCGATTGTGGCGCATTGTCGCGTCACGTGGCGCATGACAGGCGTCGAGATGAGTCTCGACGCGGCACGCACGAGTGCGTGCGCCACGGTAAAAGCGGCAATGGTACTAACTGTTTGGGGTGATAGAATTGCGGCCATGAGAACTGTGGCTCGCTTCACTTTGTTCTTCGCAATGGCCGCTGCACCGCTTGGGTTCGCGCAGGATGGATGGATATCCCTCTTTAACGGGAAGGACTTCACGGGCTGGAAAATCGGCGGGGACCAAGGATCGTTTCAGATTATTGACCACGCCATGGTGGCGAACGGTCCGGTGGCGCACGCGTTCTACGATGGGCCGGTCCAGAACCACGATTTCAAAAACTTTGAGCTCATGGTGGACGTCAAGACGGCGCCGGGCTCGAACGGCGGGGTCTACTTTCATACCGAGTTTCAAGATCGCGGATTCCCGCGCAAGGGTTTCGAGGTGCAGGTGAACAACACGCATGGCGATCCCGTCAAGACCGGCAGCCTTTATCATGTGAAGGACATCGGGGCGGACGATATCAAGGGAATCACACAAGATGACGAGTGGTTCACGGAGCACATCATTGTGCAGGACAAAACCGTGACCATCCGACTGAACGGCAAAGAAGTGGTGAAGTGGACCCAAACGCCGGAGTGGAATGGAGGACGGGAGGGCCCGGGACGCGTGATCGGCCACGGCACGATCGCTCTTCAGGGTCACGACCCGAAGAGCACCGTGCATTATAAAAACATCCGCATCAAGCCGCTGCCGTGAACTACACTTCGTAGGGCTTGCGATAAACCGGGCGCGTGATCATTTTGGTCGCCTCGGCGTCGCCCGTGAACTTCGGGATCGGACCGGGCTCGATCTTCAGTGCGCGGCCGACGCGGTAGCTGATGTTCGCCAGATGGCAAAGATCGGCGCTGGGCACCGCGTTGGCAATCGGATCGTGAAGATCCTGCTCCCGGCGCGATTTCACGCACGCCAGGAAATTCTGCATGTGGAGGCCCGTGGGATCGCCGGCGCCGCGGTCCGTCTTCTCTTCCATGATCAGTTCGCTCGAATCGCCCTTGTAGGCCTGGAATCCCTGATCGCTCATCGCGGCCCAACCTTCGCTGCCATAGAAGAGGTTGCCGACGCCGACGTTGAGCGGATTGCTCGCCGGTCCCACCTGCGTGGGCGCCGGAGCGGCGGGAGGCGCCGCTGCTGGAGCCGCGCCCGCTCTGCCGCGTCCGCCACCCGACGGTCCGGCCGTCACCACACGCGCCTGCCGAACGCCTTCGCCGTTGGTCATTTTGCCGCGCACTTCGACGACCAGCTGCTGCTCGCCGTAGCTGAACCCGGCCGTGAGCGTGTTGGGCGTTTCCGTGTCGTCATCGATACCGAACTTGCCGCCGAAGGCCATCGCCGTCTTCGGCCACACGGGA
Source organism: Bryobacterales bacterium (assembly GCA_963813145.1). GTDB lineage: Bacteria > Acidobacteriota > Terriglobia > Bryobacterales > Bryobacteraceae > Palsa-187. The sequence goes on along the minus strand of CAWEXX010000003.1, from coordinate 663,740 downwards.
TCGCCCAGCGCCCAGCGCGCGATACCGGTTTCGTGCACGCCCTGGTTCCCGATGTCGCCGTTGCCGGTGTCCCAGAACCAGTGCCAGTAATACGCGAAACGCTTTTCGTTGAAGGGACGCATCGGCGCGGGGCCGAGGAACAGATCCCAATTCAAGCCGGCAGGTGTCGGGGTATCCGGCGTGTGGCCGATCGAGGGACGCAGCTTGTAACACAGCGCCTTGGTCATGTAGAGCTTGCCGATCAAACCCTGCTTGGAGCGCCGAGATCGCCTTGACCTTGAACGGCCAGCTGCGATGCTGCGATCCCACTTGCATGATGCGCTTGGTTTCGCGCTGCACCTGGATCATCCGCATGCCTTCGTGGATGTTGTAGCAGGCCGGCTTTTCGCCGTAGACGTCCTTGCCCGCCTTCATCGCCCAGATGGCGGAGAGCGCGTGCCAGTGGTTGGGAGTCGCAATCGAAACCGCCTCCACCTTCGGGTCGGCGAACATCTGCCGCATATCTTCGAATTCCTTGGCTTTTTCCAGGTTCTTCCTCGAGAGCGTTGCCTGGGCCTTTTCGCGCGCGGCCTGGTTGACGTCGCAGAGGCCGACCACCTGAGCCTCGGTCAGACCGGTGTAAGTATTGAGGTGGCTGCTGCCGCGGCCTCCGAGGCCTACGATGCCGACGTTGACCTTGTCATTTGCGCCCCAGACGCGAACCGCGGACGCAGCGGTCAGGGCTCCGAGGAAAAACCTGCGAGTTGTTGGATCAGACACCGTGAGACTCCTTTTTCGGGCTCATTGTATCAGGTACGAGATTGCTGGAAAACTCAAAACACAATATTAGCCGCCGATGAACGCCGATTAACAAGCATCGGATTCATCTCTCCGCCGCCAACGCTCCCATCAGGGCGAAGAAATAAGCCGCCAGCGCCGGTCTCTGTTCAAAAGGATAATCCACCCCCGCGTGTACGAACACGGCTAGCAGCCCGATTCCCCATAACGACCGGACCGCAGACGGGGCCAGCATCGCCACTACCGCCAGCATCGCGAGGAACATGGGGATTCCGCCCTCTACGGCCCACTGCGCCCAATCGTCATGAGCCTGATTGACAAAATTTCCGTCGTCGAAAAGCGCATATCTTGGATACGCGGCGGACCATGTGCCCAGGCCGAATCCCTGCATAGGCCGGTCGCGAACCATTTCGAGCGAAGACCGGTTCAGATCCGCGCGCACCGAGTATGGATTCGGCTCCTGCAGCCGGTCCCAGATGGTCTGCCAGCCCGCTACCGCTACCAGCGCGAACGCCGACACCGCTCCCAGCACCGCCACCCGGATCAGCGAGCGCGCGGAAATCACGCGCCTGAAATACGCGAACAGCGGCAAGGCGATCAGCAGCGCCAGGCAAATGGCCGATCCCGCGCGCGACCCGGCCGCGATCACGGCTGCGAACAACGCCGCGGCGACCAGGACCCATAAAACCGGCCGCCTCCGATCGCCAATCGCCGCCGCGATCGCCAGTCCCAACGCCGGTTCCACAAACGCCGCGAATTGATTGCGATACACAAACGGACCCAGCGAGTGACCCGTAAACAATGCGATGACCGCGCCGATCGCGACGAGAAGCGCAAAGATCAACTGGGCCGTGAGAAATCGTTGGCGCACCATCCGGTCATGAGCCAGCGACAATGCCAGACAAAATGCCGCGCAATTCGCCGCCCAGTTTAACGATGCTTCGAGCGTGCGCTGCGCATCGACGCTGATTCCGCCGGCCACCTGCGCCAAACCCCATAGCGCCAGGCTTGCCAGTAACGCTCCGATAGGATGAAGCCGAAGGACCAGCCTATGCCGCACGATCAGCACCGCGGCCAGCGTGAACAGCGCCGTTTCAAATCCCGTCAACGCCCACCGCGACTCGACGCGCATCGTCAAAATTCCAGTCGCTAGGACCGCGGCGAGAATCCAGATCACAGTGGGGCAGGTCCCCGACCTGCCGGCCGCCTGAGTGCGTACGCCGCATCGGACTCGCGGGCGAGTCCTCGAGGGGTTGGGATGGGTCTCGATACGGCATGCACGGCGGGCAGGTCGGGGACCTGCCCCACTACGCGGACATTCCGGAGTTCCACGCTACCCTCCGCGCGGGATTCCCCCAGCGGACGCCGGTATGCTAGTTCGAGAACACCAAAGACCTCCGGAGCCTCCACGGTCAACTCCCCATCCGTCCAGCCTTCGCTCGGCAGAAGCGCCGCGCTCTGTCCCGCCAATCGCCACTCCAAGCCTGATGGCGATTTGATTCCGGAGGTTCTCGATTCCCATCGCAGCCTGTATCTCCCGCCTTTCGCCAGCATCCACGTTTGTTGCAGCAGGGAGCAGGATTCGGGCTGGCGGCCGCTCAACAAGACTCGGTTCAAGCCAACGTGCGTCACGCCTGTCGATTCGATCAGCCGCCAGTCGAAACCATGATTCAGGGGCACCCTCGAGAAGTCGCCATTGAAAATACCCGACGGCGCAGGTTGCCCTGTCATCAGCCAGACATCCAGCGCCGACGCGTCGCGCGCAGCCAGAAGTTGATCCGTCACTCCATAAAGCAACGGCAAGTCCGCGGCATCGTGATAGCGGGCAAGACGCTGCGCCGCCGCCTGCATCGCCTCGAGACGCTTCGTTTGCGAGATGTACACAAGATAGGCGCCCACCACCTCGTGCCGATCCGGAATCGCGCGATTCAGAATTTCGTCCGCGTCCGAGCTCGCTCGCCGGCACAAATCGAAGGCCGGCGTCCGGTCGCCGTAGGACACCTCCAGTGCCGCGCGCATCCATTGCCAAAATTCCTCCGTCCTCTCTGAGCGAAAATAAAAATTCGCCAGCGTCCAGCGCGGCTCGAACTGATGGTCCACGCTGGCCGCTTCCAGCAGCCACTTCTCGGCGTTTCGGAAATCGCCCGCCAGCTCCGCCGCAAGCCCCAGCCGGATGCGCGGTGCCGACGACGCTGGATTCAACTCAGCGATTTTTTCCGTGAGCGCCGTCGATTCCACACCGTCGTAGTCGAGTTCGAGCGCCCTCAGCGCCAGGTATTCCGTGTTGCGCGGAGCGATCTCGACAGCCCTCTGCACCGTCTCCGGCGTCGCCGCCCGAAAATAAGAATCGGCGCGCGCGAGCACAATCGAAAACCACACCGCGATCCCCAGCAGCGCCAGCGCCGCCGCGCCCGAAATTCGAGAAACGTAATACATGTGCACTACGCGAATACTTCTTGCCCGCGCCCGCGGACCGACTCTATACTGTTCACAGTGATTCGCAAAACGCTCTTTTTATCTCTCTTCATTTCAGCCTTCGCAATCGCCGCCTCTCCCGGTATCGGCATCGTGACGGCAAGCGGTCATTTTACCTTGGACAAGGCGCAAGTCTGGGGCAACGCCACGGTTTTTGATGGATCCGTGATTGAAACCGGTGCCGCATCCTCCGAAATTTCGCTGCGCAGCGGCGCGAAATTGCAGTTGGCCAAGGATTCCCGCGCGCGCATCTCCTTCGGACGCATGGTGATGGAAAAAGGCATTGGCCAGATCTCGGCTCCGGAATCGTTCGAAGTGAACGCCGCGAATTTGCGCGTCCACACCGATGGCCGCCTTCGCATTGATGTAACGGACCGCGTGCAAATTGCATCTTTAGCGGGAAGCGCCCGCGTATCGAGCGCGTCCGGCGTCGTGTTAGCCGCGATTCCCGCCGGGCGAGCGATGAGCTTTTCGCAGGAAGCCGCCAACGGCACGGTCACCCGCACCGGCTGCCTGCTGTTCAAGGACAATCACTTCATTTTGCAGGATGAGAATACGCAGGAAGTGGTGGAGCTGGCCGGCCAGAACTTCGCTCCTCAAATCGGCAACCGCGTGGAAATCACCGGCGCCGCATCCAGCGCGAAACCAGCCGTCAGTATCGCGACTCTGCTGGTGAACGTCGCCAACCTCACACCCAAGTCGAGTGGCGGCTGCCTCAGCGTCGCCGCGACGTTGAACGCGCAGACCGAAGTGCCAGGTTCCACCGCGAGCCCCGCCGTCCGTCCTGTGGAGACGGCGAAAACCGGAGGCGGATTATCGACCGGCGCCAAGGTAGCCATCATCGTCGGGATCGCCGGCGGTGGTGCGGGCGCGGCGATTGCGCTGGCGGGCAAGAAGAGCTCCACGAGTCCTTAATTTAAGGCATCGCTTTTTCGGTAGGGAAGCCATGCCGCCGCGGTCAAACATAACGTGACCGCGATTGAGAAAACGATAGGTATCATAAACAGGTATCTCCAACTCACAAAGGTGATGGCGGCAAAACAAAGGGCGAACGCCCACGTAGTGCCGCGCAAGAGCGCCAAAGTCGCTGGCGGAAGCGCACCTAGCTGCCAAGCCAATATCGCCGCGAATAGATAGAACACGCCGACAGAGAATCCAGCCGCCTCGAAGAGGTCCCAATATGTGCGGTTGAATCCCTGCACGTCAAAATGAATCGACCGCATTGAGCCAACCACGGCATCGACTCCCCAATCGGGATCAGACTGGCGAAAGCCAAGTGTATGTCCTACCGCGAAAAGCAGCAGAAGAACAGCAGCGATTCGATAAAACACAGATGCTTTCATTCTTGCCTCCAGAGACCGCGCAGCTTCAAACTGTACCACTACCACCGTTTCTTCTCTCTTGACTTCGCATACAAAACGTATACAGTAGAAGTTCCCTCCCCCTGATAGTGAAAAACCCCTCGTGGGACTTTCCTAGCGATAGCTCTGTCTAACCATGCCAAATTGGTTCGCTTTGAGGGTTCGCCCAAAGCAGGAACGCACGGCGGCGATGAATCTGTCGAGGCTTGGCCTTGATGAGTATGTGCCGCTGCAGAAAGTCCGCCGACAGTGGTCGGATCGGGTCAAAGAGCTCGATGCGCCGCTGTTTCCGGGCTATATTTTCTGCGGGTTTACGTATTCCGAACGCTTGCGCGTTTTGAATTCTCCCGGGGTCGAATCGATTGTCGGAGCGGTCGAGGACTTCGAGATCGCCGCGCTCCGCGCCTTGATTGGAAGCGGCAAACCATTGGCCCACCTGCCTTTCCTGCGGGTCGGACAAAAAGTTTCCATCGAAACCGGCCCCCTCGCCGGAATTCGCGGCGTGGTTCTGCGCGACGAAAGCGCATGGAGAGTGGTTGTCAGCGTGGAAGCCCTCGACCGGTCGATTGCGGTCGAGGTGGATCGCGAAGTGCTTCAAACATGGCCGTCAACAAGCCTCGAAATCGCACGCTGATTTTCCGCCTGACGCAGGACGAATATGAATGCCTGCAAGCGGCATCTTCTGGCGCGCGCAGCCTTTCCGACTTCGCGCGAGAGCGTTTACTGGGCGCATTGGAGCGTCCGCCTATCGACCGGCAGCTCATGGAATTGAAGCTGATGATCGCGACGCTGCTCGAAAAGGAATAAATGCCTATTTTTCTTTTGTTATTGATGTTCCAGCAAAAGCCGTCGCTGATGGAGGACGCGGGGAAAGAAAATCTGCCGTCGCAAAAACTGGGCGTCGACGACCTGATCGCGGTTTCGGTTTACGACGCGCCGGAGCTGACTCGAACGCTGCGGGTAGAGGCGGACGGCACGATTCATCTGCCTTTATTGCAGGAAGGCGTGCAGGCGGCCGGAACATTTCCCAGGCAGCTTGAAACCAGCATCGCCGCGGCTCTGAAATCGGAGCAGATTCTGGTGGATCCGTTCGTTAAGGTGACGGTGGTCGAGTATCACAGCCGGCCGATCTCGGTGATGGGCGCGGTGCATCGGCCGGTCACGTTTCAATCGGTCGGCAAAGTCACTTTGCTAGATGCACTTGCGCGCGCCGAAGGACTGACGAACGACGCGGGTACGGAAGTATTGATGACGAGAGGCGGATTAGTCGAGCGGATTCCTGTAAAGAAACTGATGAAGGACGCGGACCCGGCGGTGAATTACGAACTGCACGGGGGCGAAGAGATTCGGGTGCCGGAGGCGGGGAAAATTTTCGTGGTGGGGAACGTGCGCAAGCCGGGAGGATTTGCGGTACGCGACGCGAACGACAATTCCGTGCTGCGAATGGTCGCGCTTTCCGAGGGACTGATGCCGTTTGCGGCGAAGCAGGCTTATATCTATCGCGACAAGCATGAAATTCCGGTCGAGCTTGAAAAAATCATGCAGCGCAAATCGCCCGACGTGACGCTGGAGGCCGACGATGTGCTGTACATCCCGGATAATAAGGCTCGGCGGAATACGATCACTATTCTCGATCGCATCAGCGCGTTCGGTGCGGCGACGGCTTCGGGGTTGTTGATATGGCATTAACGCGTTTGCCCGCATGCTTACGGATGGCGGCTCAGGGGCTGCGGCATGCTCCACAAGCAGCCGTGCGGAGGCTGGGATGAAAAATAATACTCCGGTTTTGCCGGAATATCGGGCGATCGCCAGTCCCAACACTCCGGTTCTGGACGCGGAATATGAGCCTCAGGCCGCGCATGTTCCTCTTTCGCACTATTTATGGATTCTGCGGCGCCATGGGTGGAAAATCGCGGGTTTTGTGGTGGCCGTGGTGCTCTCGACGCTCATTGTTTCGCTGCGGCTGACTCCGATTTACGAGTCGACGACTACGGTGGATGTCGATCGTCAAATGCCCACGGGCGTGCTGGGACCGGAGGCGATGCAGAACGCCACTAACGACGCGGACCAGTTTCTGGCGACTCAGGTGAAGCTGATCCAGTCCGATTCGGTGCTGCGGCCGGTGGTGGACAAGTACAAGCTGAGAGACGTGGAGAAGGACGCGCTCGAAGAGGCGATCGACAAGTCGGCTACCAGCATCGAGGCTCCGGTGGTGCTGAAGCATTTGAAGGTCACGCGGCCTCCGAACACGTACCTGCTGCTGATCAGCTACCGCTCCGCCAACCGGCAGCTGGCGGCGGACGTGGCGAACGAAATTGCGCTGTCGTATCTGGCCCACACGTATCGCATTCGCTACAAGGCGACGGCCGGATTGAGCGAGTTCATGGAGAGGCAGCTCGAAGAACTGCACGCGAAGATGGAGAAATCAAGCGCCGCGCTGGTGCAGTTCGAGCGCGAGCTAAACGTCATCAATCCCGAGGAAAAAACCAACATCACGTCGGCGCGCCTGCTGCAGTTGAACACGGAATACACCAATGCCCAGGCCGACCGCGTGAAAAAAGAGGCGGCGTACGCATCGGTCAAAGATGGGACGCTGGCGGCGGCGCAAGTTTCGACGCAAGGCGAGGCGCTGAAGAAGCTGACCGAAAGTTTGAACGACGCCGAGCAGAAATTCGCCGAGGCGAAGAACCATTTCGGCATCAATCATCCGGAGTTCAAGAAATCGCAATCGCGCGTCCAGGAGTTGCAAACGGAAGTGGCGGCGACGCGCGCGAGCATCGCCCAGCGGGTGGAGATCGAATTTCACGAATCGGCAAATCGCGAAAAGATGCTGGAAGCGGCGGTGCAGGAGACCAAAGCCGAGTTCGACCGACTCAACTCGCGGTCGTTCGAATATCAGACGCTGAAGCGCGAGGCCGAGGGCGACAAGAAACTGTACGAAGAGCTGATCCGCAAGATCAAGGAAGCCGGCATCAACGCGAGTTTTCAGAACAGCATGATCCGCGTGGCCGATCCGGCGAGGCCGGGGCTGAAGCCGGTGTTTCCGATCACCTGGCTGAACGTTCTGTTGGCGTTCCTGTTCGCGGCATTCTTCGGGGTGGGCGCGGCGGTGTTGAACGACGTGCTGGACAACACCATTCGCGATCCTGATCAAGTCGCGCGCTGGATGAACACCGACGTGATCGGGTCCCTGCCCGCGGTGAAGGACTGGCGGCGCCGGTTGAGCCCGATCCATCATGCCGCTGGTTCGGTGAACGGACATACTCCGAAAATAGGGGGTCCGAACGCTCTGGCGCTGGTGCATGTCAACGGCAAAGCGGTGGCGGATCCGGCGGAGCAGGCTCTTTCCAACTATGAAGAGGCGATCCGCACGCTGCGCAATTCCATCCTGTTGACCGATTTCGAGCGCCGCCTGCGGAGCGTGCTGCTGACCAGCGCGTCGCCCTCGGAAGGGAAATCGACGGTAGCCGCGCACCTGGCCGCGACCCACGCCAGTCAGCATAAACGTACGCTGCTGATCGATGGAGACCTGCGCCGCCCCAGTGTCCACCGCCTATTCCAGGTGCCCAACACCATCGGATTATCGAACGTGCTGATGAAGGAACTTTCGTGGCAGGACGCAGTGGTAACGATGGACGAGCCGCACGGCCTGCACATCCTGCCGGCCGGTCCGTCCACGCGGCGGGCGTCGGATTTAATAGGGATGGGGCTGGCGGAGCTGATCGAAGAAGCGACACGCGAATACGACCTGGTAGTGCTGGACGCGCCTCCGCTACTGGGATTCGCGGAGCCTCTGCAAATGGCGACGGCGGTGGACGGAGTGATCGTAGTGGCACGGGCAGGCGACACCAGCAGGAAGGCATTGAGCTCCGTAATCACGACGCTGGCGAGGCTGCGGGCGAACCTGGTGGGAGTGGTGTTGAATGAGGTTCATCGAGAAGTGAGCGCTGGGTATTACTACTACTACGGGCATTACAGCAAATATTATGGACGGCCGGAGTCGAAGTGACCAAAGTCGGCATCTGCATTCTTTCGTGGAACTCCGGCTCCGCTTTGGTCTCGTGCATCGAGGGGGTTGAGGCACAGCAGTTGCCGTTGAGAATGGTGATTGCGGTCGTCGACAACGCGTCCCCAGATCACGCGGCGACGACGGTCCGCGAGCATTTTCCGTGGGTCCACGTTATAGAGAATAGGTCGAACATCGGCTACGCAGCAGGCAACAACGTTGGTGCGCGTTATCTTCTCGACAATGAGTGTGACTTTCTCGTCTTTCTCAACCCCGATGTCCTGCTGGAGCACGGCTCGCTATGGGAGCTGATTCGTGGCCTGGAGTTATCCCCGCACGCGGGTTGTGCGGGCGGCGTGCCCCTCACGCCGGTCGGGAAATTCGATGCCGCCGCGAGGACGCGCCCAACGGCGCTGGAACAGCTCGTTGTTTACGGGCCTCTGTGGAGGGTCCCTGCGCTAATGGATCGGTGCCGAGGCCATCTGATCAATCACAAGTCCGTTGCGAATGGAGATGAGATCTACGCTACCTACGGAGCATGTATCGCATTTCGGTCCGCAGCATTTTGCGACATGCAGTGGTTCGATGAACGCACCTTCCTATACTTTGAAGAGTTCATAACTGCTGAACGTCTTCAACGAACCGGATGGCGAACCATTTTGTGCACGGCGGCCCGCTACTCGCACGCAGTAGGGGCCTCTACGGATCTGATTCCTTATAGGCGGCGCCTGCACCTCATCGCCAGTGAGCAGTACCTGCTCCGCACATACTACGGTTATTCGCCTCTAGGGCTTGCCGCATTTCGCGCATACCGTTGTTTCGAGTGGCTCATCTACTGTGCATACACATGGTCTGTGCGAAGTTTAATGCCGCTTAGTGGGCGACTAGGCGAGAGCAGGGCGAGATGACGCCCTCCAGCACGTTCGTAGGCTATTCCGCTTTTTCCGACGCGCCACTACGAGTTGCAATCCAGGGACTAGCGCTGGCTATTCTTTTTACCAGCGGCCTTGTGGATTTGTCTAGGGCGGTTCTCCTCGGCCCGGTAACGGGTCAAGCGGTGCTCACAGCATTCTACTTTTGCGGCGGTCTCTTCTTGCTCGCGCTCGTGCCCGGACGTTGCCATCGGGTGGCTTTCCAGTCGTTGCCGCTGCTAGCTTTTTGGCTCTGGGCGGCAATCTCACTTGCTTGGACGCCCGCGTTCGCCAATGGCGCCCAGAACGTCCTTGTGATTGGAACGATGTTGGTCACTTTACTACTGGCAGAAGCGATCGGAACCGTGGAGCCGACTTTTGCTTTCTGGCTGGAAAAGCAGGTTTTTCGTAGTTCGCTCCTAGCGGTTGTTGTTTACAGCTTCGCAGTGGTTTGGTTTGGGGCCGGCTCGAACGAGGTGTTTTCAGCCAGGAACTTTGGACTCTTCGCGCTCTTTGGGGTCGCTCATGGAGTGTCCAGCTGGCGCTATGGCAGCCACATGGGCCTCATTTATGCCATCGTGATTACCTTGCTGATAGGAGTGAGCGAATCGAGGCTGGCTCTGGGCATTGCCGTTGTACTTTTCCCGCTTTCTCAGATTCCGACCCATCGTGCCCTGCAGGGCTTCAAGATGCTTGGTGTGTCGTGCGCGATGGCGGTCTGCTCATACGCTGGGTTTCTATACTCCGAAACTTTACAGCAGCGCTTTCTTTCAGGTGATGTTTCTATCCGAATTGGCTCGATCGCTATTAACGGAAGCGGTCGAGCAGCCTTCTGGCGCGTGACAATTCAATCATTCGAAGAGTCGCCGGTCTTCGGCAAGGGAGCCGGATCTGCAGGTGCACTTATTGATGCATTCTTTCCGGGCTTGGCCCACCCGCACAATGACTACCTGCGCATCGCACACGATTACGGCGTCGTCGGACTCGTCATTTGGGCCGTTGCGATTTGTGCCTTGGTGAGGGCCTTATGGCGGCGGTGGAAATGGTTTGACATCCGGGACCGTGCCAAGGCTAGACTCCATCTAACAGGTCTGTTGGCCCTGTTCGCATTCACTTTGGAGATGACGGCGGAGAACGCGCTGGTCTATCTCTACGTCACCGCTCCTCTTGGGCTAATCGTGGGCTCAGTCTTGGGAATGAGTACAACAAAGCGGGTGTGGCGACTTCGATGAATCGCACCGCCAAGGTCGTTTCCCTGTTTCGGTCCGGAGCGGAGTTTCGGGAACGTATCCGCAATAAAATCGGTGTTTGGATCGATCGGTCGCATCCATCTGGGCTGACGGAGCTATGGAACCATGCCGATGCTGGAATCGCATTATTGCATCTCGGCCTCTCGCCCGGGAATGGCGTCACCGATGGCTTGGAATCGCTCGAGGAACATGTACTTCTGCGACGTAGTGAACTGGCACCTAGCGCACCCTTCGGCACTTTCCACGATGGCACCGAGACCCTCGGACGGCTTTGTTACGCCGCGTGCCGCGCGCTGCGGCCAAGGGTAGTGGTGGAAACGGGTGTCGCTTACGGTCTCACCTCCGCGTACATGCTGCAGGCACTGGCTGAGAACGGCGCAGGGGCATTGCACAGTATCGACCTGCCGCCGCTTGGTCCTGAAGCCATGAACTACGTCGGATACTTTGTTCCGAACGAACTTCGGGGGCGGTGGAATCTGCATATCGGCGCCGCGAGGAAACTTCTGCCCGAGGTGGTCCAAAAGGTTGGCGGAGTCGACATTTTCATCCACGATAGCTTGCACACCTACGCGCATATGAAGTTGGAGTTCGCAACGGCGCTCACCGCTCTTCGCCCCGGGGGTATTCTGATTGCCGACGACGTGGAAGGTAATCGCGCGTTCGAGGAGGCGACGCGGGATTCGCGCGTTACGTCATGGTTCGCGATTCGAGAGAAAGAAAAGGACGCCATTTGTGGCGCGATGCGGATTGGAGGTCTGTGATTATCCTCGTCGCACACAACTACTATCAGCAGGCGGGCGGTGAGGACCAGGTGTTTGACGCCGAAGCTGCGGTGCTCGAAAGCAACGGCCATCGGGTCATCCGTTACGAAGACTACAACACGCGCATCAGGAACCGCAGCGCGGCGTTCGCCGCGGTGGAGGCAGTCTGGAGTCTGAAATCCGCGCAATCGTTGGCTCAACTGGTGCGGCTTCACAAGCCGGACATCGCTCATTTTCACAACACCTTCCCGTTGATCTCACCGTCGGCGTATTATGCGGTTCGAAGAGGAGGAGCAGCGGTGGTCCAGACGCTGCACAATTATCGTCTGTTGTGTCCCGGCGCGACGCTCTTTCGAGAGGGCTCAGTGTGTGAGGAGTGCGTCGAAAAAAAATCCTTCCTGCCGGGGATTGTGCATGGCTGCTATCGCAATAGCCGTTCCGCGACCGCTGCGGTCGCGACAATGTTGATGGTACATCGCTCGGCTGGCACGTGGCGGCAGATGGTGGATTTCTACATCACTTCAAGCGAACTTGGGCGGACCAAGTTCATCGAAGGAGGATTGCCGGCAAGCCTGATAGTAGCAAAATCGAATTTCGTCACACCCGATCCTGGAGTCGGAACAGGAGCGGGCGGTTACGCGTTGTTTATTGGCCGATTGGCTCCGGAGAAGGGAATCTCGGTGCTGGCCGAGGCCTGGAGGGAACTCGGGCAGGTTCCATTGGTCGTGGCGGGAGATGGCCCTCTGGCGGGAACGGATTGGCCGATGGGAGCCTCGTGGATCGGTAGGCAGCCACGCAAAAAGATCCTGGCTTTGATGGGCGACGCGTCGGTGTTGATCTTTCCATCGCAGTGGTACGAAGGCGCGCCGATGACGATTCTCGAGGCATTCGCGTGCGGACTGCCGGTGATTGCGTCGAATCTGGGAGCGATGGCGGAAATGGTGACGCACGAGCGCAACGGTCTGCTCTTCAACCCAGGCGACGCGGCGGATTTGGCGCGAAAGGTCCGGTGGGCCTTCGAGCATCCGGAAGCAATGGCAGCGATGCGAATAGCCGCACGGCGCGAGTTCGAGGAGAAATACACCGCGGAAAGGAACTACAAAATGCTCATCGGGATTTACGAACAGGCGATGGAGCGCGCCCGGCAACGCAGACACGCGGCAGCAGGCGAGGAGGTGTCTTGTGACCGGTAAGAGAATCCTCGTAACAGGCGCGGGCGGCTTTATCGGCCATCACTTGACCAAGTATCTGGTCGAGCGGGGCTACTGGGTTCGCGGTGTCGACATCAAGGAGCCCGAATACGAAGACACGCGGGCCGACGAATTTCGCATGCTCGATCTGCGGTATTGGGAAAACTGTCTGGAAGCGACCGAGGACGTCGATGAGGTTTACGCCCTGGCGGCCAACATGGGTGGGATCGGATTTATCGAGACCAACAAGGCCGTGATTGTCCGCGACAATACGCTGATCAACCATCACACCATTGAAGCAGCGCGAGTGAATGGCGCAGGACGGTTTCTCTACACATCGAGCGCGTGCGTTTATCCGGGCTACATGCAACAGCGGCCGGAAGTGACTGCGTTGCGGGAACAGGACGCGTATCCCGCCGACGCCGAGGACGGCTACGGTTGGGAGAAGTTATACATGGAACGCACCTGCAGGCATTATCGCGAGGACTTCGGCCTGGAAACCCGGATTGTGCGTTTTCACAATATTTACGGGCCTCTGGGGGCTTACGACGGGGGCCGCGAGAAGTCTCCGGCGGCGATTTGCCGGAAGGTCGCCATGGCCGATGACGGGAGTTCGATCGAGGTGTGGGGCGATGGTGAGCAGACGCGCTCGTATTGTTATATCGACGACTGCGTGGAGGGCATTCACCGCCTGATGCGGTCCGAGGTGCGCGAGCCGCTGAACCTGGGTACGGAGCGGCTCATTTCCATAAACGGTTTGGTGGATTTGGTTGCAGGAATCGCCGGCAAGCGAGTCGGGAAGGTCTACGACCTGTCGAAGCCGCAGGGCGTTCGCGGACGCAACAGTGACAATACACGGCTGCGGGAGGTTCTTGGATGGGAACCATTGACGACTCTTGAAATGGGCCTTCGCTGCACTTACGATTGGATCGCGGGCCAGTTGGCTCCGGTTGGTTCAGGTGCTCGGGAGGCGCGCGCTTGAGCTTGAGCCGAAGCAGGCTCATTCTGGGCGTGAGGGTCGACGCGACCAGTTACTCACGCGCGACGGATCAGATTCTGGAATGGGCTGCGCGACGACTGTCCCGGCTGGTATGCTGCGCCTCTGTCAACAACATCATGGCGGCGCGAGACTCATCCGATTTCAGGAAAGTGATGGCCAGTGCGGATCTGGTGACTTCGGACGGCATGCCGCTGGTGTGGCTGCTGCGGCGGCTGGGAATCCCGGATGCGGAGCGGGTGTACGGGCCGGATCTGATGCCGGCGGTCTTGGAGTCGGCAGCAAGATCAGGGGTTCCAGTGGGCCTTTACGGGGGTAGCGCGGAGGTTCTCGCCCAGCTGGTTGAACGTCTGACGGCGCGATTCCCAAACTTGAATATCGCCTTCAAGGAATCTCCACCATTTCGGGCGCCGACTCTGGAGGAGGACGAACAGACTACGCAGGCAATTGCTCGAGGCAGATGTGCGAATCCTGTTCGTCGGGCTCAGTACGCCGAAGCAGGAGCATTGGATGTATGCCCACAGAGGACTGGTGGATGCGGTGATGCTCGGGGTCGGCGCGGCGTTCGATTTTCTCGCCGGCGCGAAACCGCAAGCTCCGCGATGGATGCAGCGCAATGGGCTCGAATGGTTGTTCCGCCTGATGACCGAACCCCGTCGGCTATGGAGACGCTACCTGGGTCAGAATCCGCGCTTCGCCGTACTCGCGCTGGCGCAGGTTCTGCGCGAACGATTGTTATGAGCACAGCCGCCCGCCGCGCGATCGCCGTTCACTCTTTTCAGTCGGCCGCATGGACTCCGTGGGCGATTCTGGCGGTGGACGTTCTGGCGCTGGAGGGGGCGCTGGCGTTGGGGCTCGGCGTACGGGAGATGCTGACTCCGTGGTTGTCGGCGGCGATTGGAGTGGAGCAATACCTCGCAGTCGCGGTGGGGATTTTACTGCTGCCGGTGGTTCATTATCAGTTGGGGATCTATCCGGGATACCTGCTGGGTCCGGTGGAACGACTGCGGCGGAGGACGCTCGCGACGCTGGCGGTGTTTGGGGGATTGGTCGCGTGGGACAACATCGTCGCTCGCGGAGTTTTGTCGCGCGGGGTGCTGCTGGCGACGTTTGTATTCGCGCTGGTGCTGCCTCCGCTGGCCGAATCGATGGCGCGGAAGGCGCTGGTGGCTCGGAAGCGGTGGGGGATTCCGGTGGTGATGCTGGGGGCGGGGTCGACGGGGAGGCTGGTGGCGCGGACGCTGTTGCGGGAGCCGCAGCTCGGGCTGGTGCCGATCGCGTTTCTCGATAATCGGCCGGATGCGTGGAATCAGACGCATGGAGGACGTGCCGGTGGCGGGTCCGCTGGGGCTGGCGCAGGATTTCGAGCGGCGGGCGGAGGCGGCGATCGTGGCGCTGGGCGACCTGGATCGGGACGACGTGGCGGGGCTTTTGCAGGAGCTGAATTTTCCGCGCGTGATCGTGATTCCCCGGTTCACGGGTGTCGCGAGCCTGTGGGTGACGGCGCGCGACCTGGGTGGATGCCTGGGGCTGGAGATCAAGAAGAATCTGCTGATGCCGCACAATCTGGCGCTGAAGCGGACGATGGACCGGGTGATCGCCACGCCTCTGTTCCTGCTGAGCATTCCGGTGATGGCGGCGGCAGCGGCGTGGATCAAGCTGACCAGCCGCGGTCCGGCGTTTCATTGCCAGATGCGGGAAGGCAGCGACGGGAAGCACATCGCGGTCTGGAAGCTGCGTACCATGCACATCGACGGCGAGCAGCTGCTGGAGCCGTGGTTCAAAGAACATCCCGAGGATCGGGTGGAATGGTCGCGATATTTCAAGCTGCGGCACGATCCGCGGGTGCTGCCTTGGATCGGGAAATTGCTGCGGCGGACGAGTCTCGACGAACTGCCGCAGTTGTGGAGCGTCCTGAAGGGGGAGATGAGCCTGGTGGGTCCGCGGCCGTTTCCGGATTATCATCTGGAACACTTTCCGGCGGAGTTTCGGGCGCTGCGCACGCGCGTGCTGCCGGGGCTGACGGGAATGTGGCAGGTTTCGGCGCGCAGCGAGGGCGATGTAGAGGTCCAGGAAGCGCTGGACACCTATTACATCCGCAACTGGTCGCCGTGGCTGGACCTTTATATCCTGGCGCGAACGGTGGCCGCGGTTTTGCTGGCTCGCGGCGCGTATTGAATGCTCACGTCTGCCCGCCTGCTTACGCAGGGCGGCTCAGCGATGGTGCCATGACTGCTCCATTGACCGCTCCCGATGGTCGCGGCTCTGAAGGCCGTTGATCGCCCTACAGCGCCTTATAATTGAGTTGTGTCTCCATCCACAACGGCATTTGTCGAGCAGAACAAAGAGCGCCTGCTTCAGGAGTTATTTGCGTTTCTGCGGATTCCGAGCATCAGCACGCTGCCGGAAAATAAGAAAGACGTCGACCGCGCTGCGGCGTTTGTCGCCGACAGTCTGAAGGCCGCCGGACTGGAGCACGTCGAGATTATTCCCACCGCCAAACATCCGCTCGTTTATGCCGATTGGCTGCACGCTCCCGGCAAACCGACGGTGTTGTGTTACGGGCATTACGACGTTCAGCCGCCCGATCCATTGGAGTTGTGGAAGTCGCCTCCGTTTGAGCCGGTGCTGCGCGATGGCAACATTTACGCGCGCGGATCGGCCGACGACAAGGGGCAGATGTACATGCACGTCAAAGCCGTCGAGGCGCTGCGCGCGGTGAACGGCACGCTGCCGGTCAACCTGAAATTCCTGATCGAAGGCGAAGAGGAAATCGGCGGAGAATCGGTGGCGAAGTACGTGGCCGAGAATCCCGCCAAGCTGAAGGCCGACGTGGCGCTGGTTTCCGACACTGCGCTCTACGCCGAAGGCATTCCGACGCTGTGCATCGGACTGCGCGGTCTGGTCTATACCGAGATCGAGGCCAAAGGCCCGTCGCGCGATCTGCATTCCGGGTTGTACGGAGGCGCGGCGCCCAACGCCGTTTTCGGACTGGTGGAGCTGCTGGCGAAACTGAAGGATTCGAACGGAAGGATTCAGATTCCAGGCATGTACGACGATGTCGAGCCGCCTGCTGCCGCCGAAAAACAGAGCTGGGCCTCCCTGCCGTTCGACGAACCCGGAGTTTCTGGCCAAAGAGGTGGGATCGACGCGGCTCACGGGCGAACCCGGCTACACCGTGCTCGAGCGGGTATGGGCGCGGCCGACGCTCGAAGTCCACGGCATCGCCGGTGGATTCACGGCCGCGGGCGCGAAAACCGTGATCCCGGCGACCGCGACGGCGAAGGTCAGCATCCGGCTGGTCCCGAAGCAGAATGCGGAAAAGATTATCGCCGCTTATAAGAAATTCGTTCAGGAAAACGCCCCGGCCGGAATCGAGGTCGAAGTTCGAGTCCTGAGCGCGGGCGAGGCCATCATGGTGAACCCGGATCATCCTGCCATCGACGTCGCCGCCCGGGCATTTCGCGACGTGCTGGGCCGCGAAACCGTGTTCGTCCGCAGCGGAGGGTCGATCCCCATCGTGGGCGATTTCGCCAGGCATCTTCACATCCCGACGATCCTGATGGGGTTTGGCTTGCCGGACGACGGGCTGCATTCGCCGAACGAAAAGTATAAACTGTCGAACTATTACGCGGGGATTGTGACGATTGCCCATTTCTTTGAACAATACGGAAGCTGAGCGGGAGAGGCTCCGTCTCAAGACCGCATCCGGGGCGACCACTCAGGAAAGCGTTGTGCGCTCGGCCGGGATTGTTTCGCTGGCTGTCTTCATGAGCCGCATGACCGGATTGTTCCGGGAAATCGTCATGGCGCGGCTGTTCGGCGCGGGACTGATTCAGGACGCGTTCAACCTGGGTTTCCGCATTCCCAACCTGACGCGCGATCTGTTCGCTGAAGGCGCGTTATCCAGCGCGTTCGTCCCGACCTTCACCGAATATCTTTCCACCCGCAGCAGCAAGGAAGCGGAGCGGCTGGCGAATCTGGTGGCGACGGCGCTGCTGGTGGTGGTGGGCTCGGTTTGCGCGCTGGGTATGATCTCCGCGCCCCTGCTGGTATCGGCACTCGCTCCCGGCTACGCGGCCGTACCCGGGAAATACGAATTGGCCGTGACCATGACGCGCATCATGTTCCCATTCCTCCTGCTGGTGGCGTTGGCGGCGCAGGCGATGGGAATGCTGAACTCGTCGAACAAGTTTGGCGTGCCCGCGATGGCGTCCACCTTCTTCAACATCGGTTCGGTGGGCTTCGGTATCGCGATCGGCATGTGGCTGGCTCCCAAATTGAACGGACCGCATATCCACATTTCACGCATCGACGGAATGGCCATCGGCGTGGTCCTGGGCGGCGCGCTGCAATTGTGCTGGCAGTTGCCGAGCCTCTACAAACTCGGCTATCGATTCCACGCGGCCTTCGATTGGGGGCACTCGGGATTGCAGCGGATCATGCGCATGATGGCTCCGGCGATTCTCGGGAATGCCGCGGTGCTGATCAACGTGGCGGTCAGCACCAATCTCGCCTCCGCCATATCGGACCCGGTGCGCGGATACGATGGCCCGGTAAGCTGGCTGGGCTACGCGTTCCGCTTCATGATGCTGCCTCTGGGCCTGTTCGGCGTCGCCATTGGTTCCGCCACTTTGCCGTCGATTTCGCAGAAGCGCGGCGGCGGGAAATATGGACGAATTTCGCCGTACTTTCTCCAAGTCGCTGGGGATGGTGTTCCTGCTCACCTTGCCGTCGTCCGTGGGCTTGATCGTATTGGGCAAGTCCATCATCGGTTCGATTTATCAAGGCGGGAAATTCGAGGTTTACGACACGCAGCAAACTGCGATCGCGCTCTCCTGCTACGCCATCGGCCTGGTCGGATACGCTGCGCTAAAAGTCCTGAATCCAGCATTTTACGCACTGGGCGACGCGCGCACGCCGATGCTGGTGAGCGTGGTGTCGATCCTGGTGAATTACGCCAGCGCGGTCACGCTGATCCGGGTAGCGCGGCTGGGGCATGCCGGGTTGGCGCTGGCGACGTCGTTCGTTGCGCTGTTTGCATTCGTGGTGCTGTTCGTCATATTAAGGACCAGGCTAGGCGGAGTGTACGGACGCGAATTGGCCGCCGGTTTGGGAAGGGTTGCCGTCGCGTCGGCAGCGATGGGCGCCGCGGTTTACCTCTCATCGGGACAGATGGAGCGGTGGTTAGGACTCTCGCAAATGGCCCGACGGGCGGATCTGGCGGTGTCGATGCCCTTGGGGGTCGCGGTTTTCTACCTCGCGTGCCGCGCCATGGGAGTGACGGATTTGGATATGGCATTTCGAGCGGTGCTGGCACCCGTCAAGAGGCGACTGGGCCGGTAGAAATAATGGTCGAGTTGCCTAGGGCCTTACCGGGAGCAATACTAAAGCTTGTAAGGGTTTCGACCGATTGAATCTGAGAGAAAGCTGCTTGCGCCTTAGACCTTATATTTGCACCATGCTTGCCTTCGCGGCGCTGGCCCTGCCGGCGGATTCGAAAAAGGCACAGCGCGAGTATGAGCAAGGCCTAAAATTGGAGCAGGCTGGTCACTGGCAGGAAGCATACGACGCGTTTTCCGCCTCGCTCTCCGCCGATCCGGGCGCGCCGGCTTATCTGCATCGCGCCAAGACAGAACTAGCGCTCAATCTTCCCGAAAAGGCCGTTGACGATCTGACCGAGGCCGTCAGGCTGGACCCGAAGAATCCGGACGCCCTGCGCTGGCGCAGCGAAACCTACTGGAAACTCGGCAACTATCGCGGCGTCATCGCCGATCTGACAGGCCTGTTCGCGCTGGGTATCGAGACGTCCGCACTTTATTCTCAGCGCGCGGCTTCCTACGATCGATTGGGACAGCATCAACTGGCAGCCGACGATTACGGCAAGGCGATCAAACTGCGGCTGGACGATCCGGGACCATGGAAAGGCCGCGGCATGCAGCTTTCCGCTCTGGGAAATTATCGCGACGCCATCGACGACTTTACCCAGGCCACGATGCTGAAACCGGACGACGCCGGCGCCTATCTGGAGCGTGGATTCGCCTACGGGCAGCTGGGCGAATTTCCGCGCGCCGTAGAAGATTGCGACCGGGTGCTGCGCCTGGATCCTAAAAACGGCCGAGCTCTGATGCTGCGCGGAGCCGCCTATGCACGGCTCGGTTTCTACGAAAAATCGATCGCCGATTTCGATGGGGCGATCGCGGTGAATCCGCTGGACGCCTCTTTGTACCTGGCGCGTTCGAGCGTGTATGCGGCGTCTGGGGAAAATGAAAAAGCTCTCAAGGATCGCATCGAGGCGGTGAAGCTGCGGCCGGATTCCGCAGAGGCACTGCTAGCGCGCGGCGGGTCATACCATGCGGTGGGCGACCACACGCAGGGTTTGGCGGATCGTACAGAAGCTATCCGCCTGAAACCGGAGATGCCGGAGGCGTGGTGCGCGCGCGGGAGCGCGTACTACCTGCTGGGAAAATATCGTGAAGCGGCAGACGATCTGAGTCACGCGATCCGGCTGAGGCCGGATTACCAGGAGGCTCGGACGGTGCTGGCGAAGACGCAGGAAGCCATCGCACGGGCCGACGCGCTCAAGGACCTACCGGTCATGGCGGCAGTGGCGGCAAAACCAGAGACGGCCCCCGAGCCTGTGCCTGTTGCGCCCAAAGTCCCTGAGGCGACCAAGGTTGTGGAGACCAAGGTGGTGGCTCCGAAGCCGGTGGAATCGAAGAGCGCCGCACAGCATAATCAGACCGGGCGCGACTTCTTGAATCAAGGCAAATACCGCGAGGCCGTAGAAGAGTTGAGCGCGGCAGTGGCGGAAAAGCCCGATTTCGCGCTGGCGCTCAACGCGCGTGGGTTCGCTTATTACCTGCTAAAGGACCTGAAGCACGCGCTGGCCGACTTGGATGAGGCGATCCGGCTGAATCCGAAATACCTGAACGCGTATCAGAACCGTGCGAGAGCGCGAAAAGCCTCGGGCGACGCGGCTGGCAGCGCGGCGGATGAGCAGAAGGCTCGCGAGCTGGCTAAGGGAAGCTAACAAAACCGCTCCCTCTGGTCACGGCTCGCTGGACGCTCTGTGCGAGCCGCGACCACAGGGAGCGGTTTCTCCTACTTCGCCGCTACCTGCCGCGCCCGATCTTGCAACATCTGCTCCGCCATCGCCACCTCCGCGGCGGTTCCCCGCACTGCGAGCGCATAAGTAGCGTTATAAGTGAAAACGCGCCGGATCTTCGTCGTGGTGCGAATCTGAGTCGCCACTTGCTGGAATGCCTGGACGCTGGGCACGTCTCTCACATAAAACACGCGCACTTGATTCGCGCCTTCACGAGACGCGTCGGGATAAGTATAGGCCTGGGAAGCCGCTTCGGCGGTCGCGGGCTTACCTAGCTCCTTCACGAACCACTCCGTAAGCGCCATCTGGTCCGCGGTTCCTCGTACGATCATTGCTTTTGAAGCGTTGTAGGTGAACACCCGCCGTATTTCGCCGATCGTGCGGATCAGCGTAGCGACCTCCTGAAACGATTGCACCGTCGCGGCGTAGGGAATGTAAAACACCCGCACCTCGGTCTCTCCGTGATTGGCAGTATCGATCATCTGAAAGGGACGCGAATCCGTCCGCTTCGCGCTCGCCGGCTGATCCAGTTCGTGAATCATGAACGCCGCCGCTGCGATCTGGTCGGCGGTACCGCGCAAGGCCATCGCCCTGGGTGTGTTGTACGTGAAGACCCGCCGGATCTCCGCGATCGTCCGGATCGTCGTGGCGATTTCCTGAAAGCTCTGGATTGTCGGCGTGTTTTTGAGATAGAACACATGCACGACATCGCTGCCGTCGGCCGACACTTTGAACTCCTGCGTCATCGAGTCGGGCACTGTTTGCCGGTCGAGCTCGGTGTACAGCCACTCCGCGATAGCAATCTGGCTGGCGGTTCCGCGCACGGCGATGGTCTTTTGGGCGGTGTCCGCGGTTGTCTGAGGGAGATCCGCCATGGTGCGGATCAGGGTGGCAAACTCCTGTAGATCCTGCTCGGTTCCGACGTGGTGTAGCTGAAACATCCGCGCCACATTGGTATCCTGCGCCATCGCCGCGCACGCCGACATCGCGAAAATAATCATGGTTGCTCGCATAATCCCAACTCCTTGCTAGCCTATGACGCCGCCGCCGGTCAAAACGTGCAACCCCATGAGTCAGCGTGGGGCTTGCCCTGCAAATCGTAACAGCCCCAACGCTGACGCATGGGGCTTTGGGTCGCTCCTCTTCCCGCGTGGCGCACGCGTCCACGCGTGCCGCGTCGACAGTCGTGTCGACGTTCGGTCTTATTTCCGTGAACATGCAAGGACACATCGACAATAGTGTCGATGCGGCACGCCTGGAGGCGTGCGCCACATACGCAGACCACTAGACTTCCAGCAGCGTCCCCAGGTCACTCCCAGCCACTCGCCGCCCTACGAAAAACGTTCCGAACAACGCATAGACCGCGCTTACCTCGTCGAACCGCATCTCATAGATGAGCTTCTTGAAAATCAGCGGATCGTCGGCGAAGAGGTCGACTCCCCATTCCCAATCGTCGAAACCGATCGATCCGGAGATGATCTGCTTCACCTTGCCCGCGTACCTGCGCCCGATTTCGCCGTGATCCTGCATCTGCCTTTGGCGTTCCGGCATCGGGACCTGGTACCAGTTCCGATGCTCGCCGCGCTTGCGGTCCATCGGATAAAAACAGATGAACGGATTCGGCGGGATTTCCGGAAACAGCCGCGGATGCATCGCTGTCCGCTGACGGGCCAGCGTCTCCTCAATCTCGGCGTTCCACTCCGGAGTGTGCGGAGCGATTCCCTTTTCGGCGAGACCCGTGTAGACTTTCGCCGACGATTCGTAAAGCCCCAACTCCACCACCGATAAATAGGACGATGTTTGCTCCAGATAATCCCATAGCCGGAGCTTCGCCAGCGCCAGTTCCACCTGATTCAAAGCGGTGAAATCCTTGCGGAAATGCACCAGCATAATGTCGCCCTTGTGACCGATTAGGGAGAACACGCCGGTTCCCTCCGCCTCCATTCCGGCCAGCGCGGTGGCGGCGGCACTTAGAATCTGGGCGCGATCCGCGGCGTCGAGAGCCCTCCAGGCGGCCCAGCGCACCCGCAGCATCTGATGCAGCAAACTTGAGCCCTCGATGGTGAGCGGCATCGCGGGCAGATTCTCAAAAGAGTACATAGTCGGCTCCTACCAATGTACCGTGGTAGAATCGTTAATCAATGCACCCAGATACCCATCTGGTGATTCAGCTTCAATCGCTAGACCAAAAGATCGCGGCGCTCGAAAAAGAAGTGGCCGCCCTGCCGAAGCATATCGCGACGATAGAGAAAGCGCTGGAGTCCCATAATCGAAAGCTGGAAGCGGATCGCGCCGCGCTTACCGCGAATCAGAAGGATCGCAAGAAGCTGGAAGGCGATATCCTGGTTCACCAACAGAAGATTTCCAAGCTGAAGGAACAAATGCTCGGGGCAAAAACCAACGAGCAATATAAAGCTTTTCAGCACGAAATCGAATACGTGGAGAAGGAAATCCGCAAGGCTGAAGACCGGATTCTGGAGCTGATGTCGGAATCCGAACCTCTCGACGCGAACGTCAAGAAGGCCGAAGTCTCGCTCAAAGAGGAAAAAGTGGTGGTCGAGGAAGAAAAGACCCGCGCCCGCAAACGGACTGCCGAGGATCAGGGATTTCTCAGTACCCACCAGGCGCAAAGGGCCGAAGTGGTCGCGAAACTGCCCAAGGCGATTGTGGCTGTGTATGACCGGATTCGGGTAAAGCTGGGCGGCGTGGCGATCTCCGAAGTGGTCAATTCACGCTGCCAAGCCTGCCAGATCACCATTCGCCCGCAATATCTACAGGACCTCAGAAAGGGCGAGGACCTGCTGCGCTGCGAGCAATGCGGCCGGTTCCTGTACATCAACCCTCCGGTGAGCTTCGAGGATGTCGCCGCAAAAGCTGGCTGAGTTTATCAACGCCTGTGATTTGGCAGTGGTGAGCTCGCTCGCTCAGGACGGTACTCCACAAAGCGCCGTGGTCGCCATCGCAGTAACGCCCGATCTGGAAATCGTATTCGATACGGTGAGCAGTTCGCGAAAATATCGCAACCTGAAAGCCAACCCGCACTGCTCCATCGTCATGTGGATCGGCGAGATCACCGTGCAATATGAGGGAATCGCCGAAGAAACTGCCGGCGAGAACTACAAAGAAGCCTATTTCAAAAACCTACCCGACGGAAGAGACCGGCTGAACTGGCCGGGGATCGCCTATTTCGTCGTGCATCCCAAATGGATCCGCTATAGCGATTTCAACGCCAGCCCTCCGCTGATCGAGGAAGTGAGGCCTTCTCCATAAAAAAAGGGGCCGGCCCAATTGCCGACCCCATCCACAAGGAAGCGCCGTTACTGTTTGACCGGCGCACTGGACGCACTAGCGGGCGTCTTCGAGGCCGCCTTCGTCACGGGGGCCTTCTTATTAACCACCTTGGACGAACTGGCCGGCTTCGCCGTAGTCGCCTTGGGGGTTTTCTTGGCGGCCTTCTTCTTCGAGACAGGCGCCGTGGAGGTGGTTTTCGAGGTGGCCGGGGCTGCCGGGGCGCTCGATTGCGGCGTGCTCTGTGCGAACATCGCAGCCGCGGATAACATCGCGATCAGAATTGTGCTTTTCATTTCATTTCTCCCTTTATTAATTCGGCTTAACGGCCGCTTACTGCTTCGCCGGCGCGACGGGCGCTACCGGAGTCTTCGACGCGTTCACGGGCTTCGCCGTGGTCTTCTTGGCGGCTTTCTTAGCGGCCTTTTTCGAAACATGCGCCGGGGCGGTGGTTTTCGAGGTCTGCGGGGTTACCGGAGCACTCGATTGCGGCGTGCTCTGTGCGAACATCGCAGCCGCGGATAACATCGTGATCAAGATTGTGCGTTTCATTTTCGTTTTCTCCTTGGCGGGGTGCTTTCGATCTCCCCTTGCAAATCCATCTTGCGGCCATATGCTTTTCGGAACACTAGCCCCCGCAGGCGACGCGATCGCACCTCCGCGTGGTAATCGTGGCGAGCGTTTGTTAATGAAAAAACGTTAGTGTTTAGTTAGCCGAATGCGCACACTGTTACGCGTCCTGGTGCTGGGATTCGCGGTCGTGATCGCACTTCTGGTCGCCGCCGCTGTTATCGGAGTCCAGAACGCGCGCTCCATCACCGCCAGCACCGCAACCCTGGTCGCCGATCAATTGGTAGTCACCCGCCTGCTGGATGAAGTCGAGCGGGAACAGGAAGCGCTCAACGCCGCCTTCTATCGCCTGTCGCGCGCGCCCGAAAATGTCGACCGCGCGAAGGTGCTCGCCGCGCTGGACGAGACCGGGGGCCAGGTCGCGATCCTCGTCCAGAACGCTCGCGGCGGCCCTGACGAGGCGGCTTGGAATGAGTTGGAACGCGCGGTCCTCGATTTCTCGACCGAAGCCCGGCAGCTATTAAACGGCAGGAAAGCTCCCGGTTTCTCGTCGCGCGATTTATTCGTCCGCCACGAAGAAGTGACCACGGTGGTCGCTCATCTCGCGGACCTCAGCTATGCGCGCGCCGCCGCCACTCGCCGCCGCGTGGACGCACACACCGAGAGCATCGTGGCCGAGTCCGCGCTCCTGATCGGAGGCTGCCTGCTGGTCGCGCTGGTCTCCGCGATCGTGACCGTCCGCATCGCCGCCCGGGTTTTTCGCGAGATGGAAGCCCAAACCAGCGAGCTGGGCCGCGTCTCCTTCCGCATGCTCGAAACGCAGGAAGCCACCGCCCGCCGTTTCTCCCACGAGCTGCACGACGAGCTGGGAGGCTCGCTCACCGCCATCAAAACCAATTTGACCAACGCCGAACCAAATATCGAGGAGTCGATCAAGTTGATCGACGACGCCATCGACAATGTGCGCACGCTCTCGCAGCTGCTGCGCCCAACCATCCTGGACGACTTCGGACTGGACGCGGGAATCCGCTGGCTGGCCGACCGCTTCAGCGAACGGACGCATATCGATGTCGATTATCGATCCCACTTCGACGGCCGACTGGCGGATGAAACCGAGACTCATCTCTTCCGCATCGTGCAGGAGGCCTTCACCAACATTGCACGCCACGCCAACGCCAGCCGCGCGACAATCTTTCTCCGCGTCGAAAACGGAAAAATCAAGCTCACCATCTCCGATAACGGGCGGGGCCTTGTCCAACCCGTGCCTGAACACACCGGCATGGGCCTGACTGGTATGCGAGCCCGAGCCCGCAGCGCCGGCGGCGACTGCGTCATATCCTCAACCGCCGGCGGCGGCGTTACCATCGACGTGACTGCTCCCATATGATCCGAATCCTTCTAGCCGACGATCACTCGCTGGTCCGCCACGGTTTCCGCATGATCCTGGCCGCGCAGCCCGATATGGAGATCGCAGGCGAAGCCGGCAATGGGCGCGAAGCGGTAGATCTGGCTCAAACGCTCAAACCCGATGTCGTGGTCATGGACGTGACGATGCCGGAGCTGAACGGAATCGAAGCCACCCGCCGCATCATCGAGCTTTCCCCGCGCACCCGCGTCCTGGCGCTCAGCATGCATAAGGATGCCGTCTACGTCCGCGAAATTCTCCGCGCCGGCGCGAGAGGTTATCTCTTAAAGGACTCAGCCGACGCCGATCTGATTGCCGCCGTGCGCGCCGTGGCCAAAGGCGAAGGATACCTGAGTCCCGGCGTTTCAGACGCAGTCCTGAGCGATTACCGCCGTCATGTGACGGACCCTCTCGACCTGCTCACCACCCGTGAGCGCGAAGTCCTGCAACTGATCGCCGAAGGAAAAACCAACAAGGAAATCGCTACCTCGCTCAACCTGAGCGTCTATACAGTAGAAGCCCATCGAGGCCGCCTGATGGAAAAACTAAACCTGCACAGCACCGGCGAGCTGGTAAGATTCGCCGTCCGCAGCGGCTTGATCGACTGACATGAACCTCTGCGACACCTGCCAGCACTGCCGCATCATCCGCAATGACCGCGGTTCAACCTTCTTTCTCTGCCAGCGATCCTTCACCGATCCCGCGTTCCCCAAATATCCCCGCCTCCCAGTCCTCGAATGCCGAGGCTACGAGCCGGTGGTGCAGGTCCCCGACCTGCCTTCCCCTCACTCGTAGAAAATCTCCAACTCCACCGGCGACCCCGTCCCCACCCCCAGCGTGCTCGCCGCCGACCCCTGATTCACGACGACCTCGATATAACCGGAGCTCCCCACAATCGCAAATAATTCGCCGATCACCGTCTCCGCATATGTTTCAGCCAGCCGCGTGATTCTCTCGACCCCCGCCCGCAGCTCAATCGGCCTCTCGCGAACCTCCGGGAATTCATCGATATGAAAATTGGTGATCAGATTCCCGAACCGGTCCGTCTTGAGCACCACCCCGCTCCAGTCATGCCGCGACAACCGCGAAGGCTTGAGCAGAAAATTGCGGACCGGATCGTGAATGACCTTTCCGAACTTAACCGCCGCAACCCCGCGAGCCAGATGCGCCGCCGCCGGAGCAAAAACATCGCGCCCATGAAATGTCTTGCTGACCGTTTTCAAAAAATAAGTCTCATTCGAAAGAACCCTGACCTTGTGCCGCGCAGCATCGTAAATCATCGACAACACACCATTATCCGGAGCGATGAAGAAATGCCCCTCCGCCTCGCACAATATCGGTCGCCGCGCGCTCCCCACACCCGGATCGACCACCACCACGTGAATCGAGCCCCTGGGGAAAAATCTCCAAGCCTGCGCGATCACGAATGCGCCCTCGTTCAACTCAAACGGAGCCACCTCATGCGTGATATCCACGATCCGCACCCGCGGCGCGATTCCCAAAATCACGCCCTTCATCGTGCCTACAAAGTGATCGCTGCTTCCGAAATCGGTGGTCAGAGTAATAGGTCCGCGTGTCATCTGCTGTTAAAATTAAAGAAAGCCGTGCAGCGATATTATTTCGATCACAACGCGTCGACGCCCGTGTCCCCGGAAGTCCTGGAAGCCATGCTCCCGGCGATGACCGAGGTCTTCGGCAACCCCTCCAGTATCCACCATTACGGGCAAGCCGCTCGCGCGAAACTCGACACCGCGCGCCGCCAGGTCGCCGCCATGCTGCATTGCTCCGATAGCGAAATTATCTTCACCAGCGGCGGCACGGAGTCCGACAACCTCGCGATTCTCGGCGTCGCAGCCGGCGGCCACGTCATCACGACGACCATCGAACATCCAGCCGTGCTCGCCAGCGCCGACCAGCTTTCCGTCACGCAAGTTCCGGTCGACCACACGGCATCGTCGATCCCGATGCCATTCGCGCCGCCCTCCGTCCCGATACGAAGTTGATCACGCGTGATGCACGTCAACAACGAGCTCGGCACTATTCAGCCTGTCGAAGAAATCGGCCGCATCGCACAAGAAGCCGGCGTCGCATTCCATTCCGATGGCGTCCAGGCCGCCGGAAAAATCCCCATCGACGTTCGCGCGATCCACGCCGATATCTACGCCATCAGCGGTCACAAAATTTATGCGCCCAAGGGCACCGGAGCTCTCTTCATCCGCAAAGGACTCGCCCTTCGCCCGCAACTTCACGGCGGAACCCATGAAAACCGCCTCCGCGCGGGGACTCAGAATGTAGCTGGAGCCGTCGCCCTGGGCGCCGCCGCCCACTGGATCAATGAGCATGCTGCCGCCGAATGGCCAGCGCTCGCGACACTCCGCGACCGCCTTGAACAAGGCATCTTGACCCGCGTCGCCGATACCCACGTCAACGCCGCAGGCAGCCTCCGCTCGCCCAACGTGACGAACATACGCTTCGACGGAATCGACAGCGAAGCTCTGCTTATCGCGCTCGACCTCCGTGGTTTCGCCGTCTCCGCCGGTTCCGCCTGCTCCAGCGGCAAACAGGACCCATCGCCCGTGCTGCTCGCCATCGGCCTTACCCGCGAACAAGCCAAGTCGAGCATCCGTTTCTCGCTCGGCCGGTCCAACGATCAAGCGCAAGTCGACGCCCTCATTGACGCCGTCGCCGAATCCGTAGCGCATCTTAGAAAGCTGGCGCCCGCGTATGCCTGAGAACACGATCGCCGTAGCCATGTCCGGCGGAGTCGACAGCTCCGTCGTCGCGGGAATGCTCCGCGCGCGCGGCGAAAACGTCGTCGGACTAACCATGCAGCTCTGGAATCAGCGCCGCTTGCCGGACCTCGTGCCCGAAGGCGGATCCACCGGACGCTGCTGCTCACTCGACGACGTGTACGACGCGCGCCACGTCGCCCAGATCCTCGGCATCCCTTACTACGTCGTCAATTTTGAAGACCGCTTCGAAGCTCAGGTCGTCCGGCCCTTCGTCGACGAATACCTCGCCGGGCGCACGCCCGTCCCTTGCACGCTGTGCAACAACTTCATCAAGTTCGATCAATTCCTCGACATGGCCGCAGGCGTCGGGGCAGACCGGATCGCCACCGGGCACTACGCGCAAATCTCCTACAACGCCGCGACCGGCCGCTGGGAAATGCGCCGCAGCGCGGACCGCTCGAAGGACCAGACATATTTTCTCTTCGGCCTCAAGCAGGAACAGCTCGCCCGCACCATGTTTCCCTTGGGCGGCATGGAAAAAACCGCCGTCCGCGAACTGGCGCGCGAGCTAGGCATCCCCACGGCCGCCAAGCCCGATAGCCAGGAAATCTGCTTCGTCCCCAACGGCGACTACGCCGCTTTCATCGACGCTTATTTCAAGGAGCAAGGCATCGCGCCTTCCGAAACCCAGGGCGAGCTGGTCACCGCCGACGGCCGTGTCGTAGGCGAACATTCCGGAGTCCATCACTTCACCGTAGGCCAGCGCCGCGGCATCGGCGTCGCCGCCGGCGAGCCTCTCTACGTCATCTCCACCGAGCCCGCGACCAAGAAAGTCGTCATCGGCCGGAACGATGCCCTGCTGCGCGCCACCATGACCGTGAACGACATGAACTGGATCTCGATCGCTTCGCCCGCCGCACCGATAAGGGCCGAAGTGAAGATCCGCAACAAGCACCAGGCCGCGGCCGCCACTCATCACGCCCACCGCCGACCCCTCGCGCGTAGAAGTGCATTTCGACGAGCCGCAGCGCGCCGTAACTCCCGGCCAAGGCGCGGTATTTTATTCCGGCGAGCTGGTTCTAGGCGGCGGTTGGATTGGTTGAGTACGCGCTCGCCCGATTCGCGATCGCGGCAGTAGCCGTCTTCCCTTCCCTCTCGACATTCTTCGCCAAGCTCCTCGACAAGCTAGTCCCGCGCCTCCGGCGCATCGCCCTTCAGAACCTCAAAATGGCCGGATTCGCGAACCCTGAACAAATCGCCGACGGAGTCTTCCTCTCCATAGCCCGCCTGCTAGCCGCCTTCGCACGCCTGCCGCGCCTCACGCCCCAAAACATTTCGAGCCTGATTCGTTACGACGGTCTCGAAAACTTCCAGACCGCTCTGGCCAAAGGCCGCGGAGTCCTCGTCGCCACCGCCCACCTGGGCAACTGGGAACTCAGCGCGTTCTCCCATGCCTGGATGACCGCCCCCATGCATATCGTCGTCCGACCCCTCGACAATCCGCGCATCGACGCTTTAGTCGAGCGCTACCGTGCCCTCAGCGGCAACCACATTATCGAGAAAAAAGACGCCGCCCGCGGCATTTTGAAAGCCCTCAAAGCAGGCGAGGCAGTGGGAATCCTGATCGATCAGAACACCACCCTCGACCAAGGCGTCTTCATCGATTTCTTCGGCATGAAAGCCTGCGCCGGAACCGCCTTCGCCAAACTCGCCCATCACAGCGGAGCCGCCGTAGTCCCCGGCTTCGCCCTCTGGTCGGAAGAAGAACACCGCTACATCCTCCGCTTCTACCCCGAAATAGAAATGACCGGCGACGTCGCCAAAGACACCCAGCGCATCCACTCCCAGCTGGAATCCGTAATCCGCCAATACCCCGACCAATGGCTCTGGATCCACCGCCGCTGGAAAACCCGACCTCCCGGAGAAACGGCTTTATATTAGTCAACATCGCCAATCCACCGTCGCCCTGAGCCGCAACCGTAAGGAAGCGGGCAGATGCCTAAACCTTCTTCCTCACCACCAGCGAAAACTGCAACCTCTTCTCCACCCCATCCACCCGATCCAATCTCACCCGCACTTTATCTCCAATCGAATACTGCTTCCGAGTCCGCTGTCCGATAATCTTCCGCGTATTCTCGTGATACGTGTAATGATCCGCGCCCAGCGTATCCATCGGCACCAGTCCTTCGATGAACATCTCCGTCAGTTCCACAAAGAACCCAAACCTCTGCGTCGAAATAATCAGCCCGTCGAACTCCTCGCCCACATGGGCGATCATGAACCTCACCTTTTTCCACTCCACCAGTTCGCGCTCCGCCTCCGCCGCCCGCCGCTCATTCTTTGACGACGAGTCTGCAATCTCGTGCAAATCATCCTCGTACTCGCCGCCATCAAGGTGAGCCGACAGAATCCGATGCACAATCAGATCCGGATATCTTCGTATCGGCGAAGTAAAGTGCGTGTAGCTCTTCGCCGCCAGCGCGAAGTGCCCCACGTTCAAATCGCTATACCGAGCCTGTTTCAAGGACCGCAGCATCAGAGTAACTAAGGATGCGCTCCTCTGGCTTCCCTTCAATCTTCGCCACCAGCTTCTGATAATTTCGAGACGTCAGCTTCTCGTTATCCAGCGCCACAATCTCGCCGCGAAACTTTTTCACCGGAGCCCCGCCGCCCACCAGCGAATACCCAAACTGCGTCGCCACCTCTTCGAACTCCACCACCCTCTTCGGATCCGGCCGCTCGTGAATGCGATAAATCATCCCCAGCCCAGCCGCTTCGATATGCGAAGCGACCGCTTCATTCGCAGCCAGCATGAACTCCTCAATCAACCGGTGCGCGTCATTGCGAGCCGCCCGCTTCACCCCGATCATCGCCCCGAACTCGTCGAATTCCAGCAGAGGCTCCGGCAAATCGAAATCGATCGACCCGCGCCGAACCCTCTTTTTGTTGAGAATCAGCGCCAGCTCCTGCATCAGCTCGAATCGCGCCACCAGCGGAGCATACCGGACGCGCAAATCCGTATCGCCTTCCAGCACGCCATGTACCGCCGTGTAGGTCATCCGCTCCGCACTGCGAATCACGCCCCTTGTGAAATCCTGCGATATCACATCGCCGCGCTTGTCGATTTCCAGCAGCGCCGAGAGCACTAGCCGATCCTCATGCGGCCTGAGCGAACATTGATCCGTCGACAATTCCAAAGGCAGCATCGGCACCGCCCGATCGGGGAAGTAAACGCTCGTTCCCCGCAGCAGCGCCTCCCGATCGATCGGCGATCCGGGCCGCACGTAATAGCTGACATCGGCAATGTGCACCTGTAGCGCGAAATTGCCATTCGCCAGCTTCTCCACCCACACCGCATCGTCAAAATCGCGCGCCGTCTCGCCATCGATCGTGACAATATCGAGCCCTCGAAAATCCCTCCGCTTGTCAATCTCGGCCTGCGGAATCGCGCTCGCAATCGACCGCGCCTGCTCCAAAACATCCTCGGGAAATTCATGCGGAATATGATGCGACCGGATCAGGATCTCGACATCGACCCCAAAATCGTCAGCCTTACCCAGAATCTCCGTCACGCGCCCGATAGGCCGGTCGCCATCGCCAAAGTCGAGTATTTCGACGTTGACGATCATCCCCTCCAGCTCTTCCACCGTCGTCACATCCACCGCGCGCGCCCCCACTCGATTGGCGGACGCTTTATTTCCCGGAAACTCCATTCCCTTCGGAATCTCAATCCACTGCCGGATGCGATCCTCGTGCGGCACGACGTAATTCCCGCGCTTCCGCAACTTGAACTCTCCGACCACAGAAGGATGCGCCCGCCGGATCACCTGCATAATCTCGCCCGAGATGCGCCCCCGATCCCCGCGCTTCAGCCGGATCGCCACCCGGTCCCCGTGCATCGCCTTGTGAGCTTCTTCTTTGGCGATATACACGTCGCCATCGACGCCGGGAATAGGCTTATCAGGGATCAGAAACGCGTACCCGTCGCGATGGACATTCAGCCGTCCCTCATGCAGTTTGCTGACGCGAGCGCCGCGCGCCTTATGTTGTGCCACGCTTCATTATCATGGAAGCCATGGAATTAAAGACAGTGCGCCTCGCGGTCCCCGAGAACGGCAACATCATCGTCGGCCAAAGCCATTTCATCAAGACCGTAGAAGACATCTACGAAGCCATCGTCAACACAGTCCCGCAAATGAAATTCGGCATAGCCTTCAACGAAGCCTCCGGAGCCTGCCTCACCAGAGTCGACGGGAACGATGACCCGTTGAAACAGAATGCCGCAGCCAATGCTCAACTAATCGCCGCGGGCCACACCTTCGTCGTCTCGATGACTGACGGCTACCCGATCAATATCCTGGGCCGCATCCGCGACATCCCAGAAATCTGCACAATTTTCTGCGCCACAGCAAATCCCGTCGAAGTAATCGTAGCCGAGACCGACCAAGGCCGAGGTATCTTAGGCGTAATCGATGGCGCAAGCCCGAAAGGCGTGGAATCGGAAGAAGATCACCAATGGCGCCACAGCCTACTACGCAAAATAGGCTACAAGCGTTGACCCTACTGGCTCCTGGCTCCTGGCTACTGGCTACTTCTTCCCAGTCCCGCAATCACTCCGCGCATATAAGCGAAGCTCTTAATCATATTCGGCAGCGGATCCGTATCATCAATCTCATACTCCAGATTGATGTACCCCCGATAGTTCATCTTCTTCAACTGCGTGAACAGCGCCGGGAACGGGATGATCCCGTCGCCGCACGGCCTCTGGCTGTCTTTCGCCTTGAAATCCGCCAGATCTTTCACGTGCATATCGAGCAGCCGGGGACCCGTCTCCGCCACCGTCGACACCAAGTCGACGCCCGTGCGAACGGTATGCCCGACGTCGATGCATAGCCCGCACCGCGGATCCATGTCCTTCACTACCTTCAACACATCCTGCGGCTTCTGAAAATTCTTGTCCTCGGGGCCGTGGGCGTGCACCGCAATCTTGATGTCGTATTCCTTGACGTATTTTTCCAGCTTCGGAAGAACGTCCACGTTCGGCATGCACACGATGGTCGGCATCCCGCACGCCTTCGCGTATTCGAACTTCGAGCGGATATCCTTCTCGTCCGCCGTCTGGAAATAAATCGTCCCGCCGCCGACAATCTTCAGCCCGGCCTTCTCGGTCTCCGCGATGGCCTTCTTTATGTCCGCCGGCGAGGACGTCAACGGCAAATGGACATCTTTATAGTTGATATACTTGGCCAGCTTCTGCGTACCTTGAATCGCAATTTTGCGCGAGAACTCGCGGAACGAGTAGCTCGCCACGCCCAGCTTCAATTCGCCCGGATCGCCGGCCGTCGCCTCCGGAACGGCAGCGAACATCTCCATCGCCGAAAGCGCGCTCCCGGCCACCACCACGCGCTGGAACATTTCTCGTCTTGATGTCGTCATGGTCATCACCTCTATCGCTAAATATTAATATATTACGCGCTCACCGGTTTCTTGCCCGGCCAAAGCCGCCACGCGAGCAGCATCGTCAACACTTGCACCGTCACGATCAAAGCCACCACCCCAGGCCATCCATACGACCTCCACACCGGTCCGGGAACCGCCGAGCCCGTACTCCCGCCGATGTTGTACACCATCACGTACAATCCCACCGCCAGCGCGCGGTTGGTTTTCGTCGCGACGCCGATAAATCCGCTCGAACAGGTCTGCGCCACAAACACCGCATCACAAATCAGCGCGAGCCCGATCACGATCACCACGACATTCGGAACCATGGTCAGCAGCGTGCCCAAAGCTCCCCCCGCCATGCCGCACAACAGCACGAACCGGTGACCGTATTTGTCGATGTACCGCCCCGCGATCGGCGTCACCACCGCGCTGGTCAGATACACGAAAAACAGCGAGCCCAGCACGGTCGTTGACAGCGAAAACGGCGGCCCTGAGAGATAGAAGTTGATATACGTGAACGTCGAAATCAAGGAGAAGAACACGCAGAATCCGACCGCGTAGGTGGCCAGCAGCAGAGGATTGCGAAAATGCTCCCCAGCCGCCGCCCAAAATCCCGACGCCGGAGGAGCCGGCTTCCTAGTCTCCAAAGGCATGAACCGCCAGATCAGCACCGCGCTCAATAAATTCAACCCGCCGAGCACCAGAAACACATAATGCCAGTCGTATCGCGACGCGATCAGACCCGCAAGGAACCGCCCCAGGAACCCGCCCACCACGGTCCCGCCGACGTACTTCGCCATCCCCCGCCCCGCCTCCGCCGCCCCCCACTCGTCGTTGACGTAAGCAATCGTGACCGCGAAGATCCCCGGCGTAAACATGCCTTGCAGAAACCGCCAGAACAGCAGCGAAGGCAAATCCCACGCAAACGCCGCCGCCAGAGTCGATACCGCCAGCCCGAATCCAGCGATCACGATAGTCTTCTTCCGCCCCATCCGATCGGAAATGCGACCCGCCATCGGAGCAGTAAGAGCCATCCCGAGTGTGCTGGCAGTCACCGTGAGGCTGGCCAGGAACGCAGTGATCCCAAGAGCCTTGGCCAATACAGGAAGAATCGGTTGAGTAGCGTAAACAGTCAAAAACGCGCAGAACCCCGCGAAGATGACCGCTACCGTGCGCTTAGTTTGGCGAGATATTTCCCTAGAATACCATCGCCCCAGCGACTCGTATGCCGTCGTGCTGTAGAATGAGGTTAGAAGTATGACGAAGACCTTCGAAGCCGTGTACGAAGATGGCGTCCTGAAGCCGACTGAGGCTCTCGCGCTACCCGATCACGCCCGTCTGATCGTAACCATCGTAGATGAATCGGCAATTAGTTCCGATCCCTCCGTATATTTTTCCCCTGAAGAGTGGGCGAGAACTAAGAACGACACCATTACGCTCGAAGAAGTAAGGCGCGCTCTTTCGTCGATCGATGGATCCCTCTCCGACGCCGTCATCGAGGAGCGCGGAGAGCGGTAGTTGCAGATTTACTTTGTCGACACCAGCGCCCTCGCCAAACTCTACCACCGGGAACGGGGTTCCGATTACATGGAGCGGCTCTTCGAGCGGCCGACGGAGCATCGACTAATCATTTCGCCCCTCTCTCTCGTAGAAATCGAGTCGGTTCTCGCCATAAAGATGAGAACGAAGAAGCTTGATCAGACGGGCCGGGAGGCCGCCCAAGATAGACTTCGAGTCGATCTTCGCGAGCGCCGAATTCTCGTTTCTCCGCAGTTTGATAGCGACCATATTGAATACGCCAGGATCATCTGTCGCGACTACGGTCCTCAAGAGGGAATTCGAACCCTCGACGCTCTTCAGCTATCGATGGCCAGGCACCTTTTGAACTCGGGAGCGCTGCACTTCCTGGTCGCTGCGGACAAAACTCTATGCCGGGTCGCGAGGAAGACGGGGATCGAAGTAATCGGTCCGGAATTCCCAGAACAAGCTCTGCAGTAGCTTAAGCCCCGCGCTTCCTCAACTCGGCTGCGTCGCATAAACCTCAAAAACGCGCAGAACCCGGCGAAGATGTTCGGTCTGTCTCTTCCGTTCCCACTTGTGCGTTTATTTTCCGGAACCGCGCACACACAGTGCACGCATTCCCGAGGAGGGGTAAGGCCAGCCGCTAGGATCTTTGTCAGGCTTGCCCTCATTGAAGTCAAAGTGGTATTCATACGACTCCAGAAGCATTCGACCAGTCACTTGATGACCGCTCCACTGGTTTCCCGTCAGGAACAAATTACCCTTTACATGCCAAGTGACAGCTCGAGGACTCTTGGCGGGGCCGGCCAGTCCGGGAGCCTCGACTGTCTTGTCATATATGCCTTGAAGCTCAGCCATATTCGCTAACCTCCAGTCAGAATAACCATTCAAACGTAGACCGTGGCAGTAATTCATGGCTCTTCTCCAACTTAGGTCCTTACCGTTATCCTTCCCCGCCCACATTAGGCCGGTGGACGGATCAACCCAAACTCCTTGCATCGGATTGTCCTGTGCGGCGGCTGGCCCCGGTGCTGGAGCAGAGACGATAACGGCAGTAGTAACGGCGATCAGCAGAAATGTACATTTGATTCTCATTGCGCGATCGTACTTCTGCCGGTTGCGTCTGCGCCCTGCCGGAGCACTGCGGATTGAATCCTAGCGTTATCGCCTTGAATCCATCATGAAGCAGCTCACGCGATCCCAAAAGGATAACTCAGCACAGCTCGAAGTCAGGCCCCCCGCTTCCGAATCTCAATATTCAATCTCTTAATCTTCTGATTCAACGTCGACAAAGGCACCCGCAACGCTTCCGCCGCCGCCGTCTGGCTCCAATCCGACTCTTCCAGCTGATCGATAATTTTCCGCCGCTCATAATCCGCGACAATCTCAAACAAGCTCGCATCCGCGGCCAGCCGGCCGCTTTCATCGCGCCTGATCCGCAGTCCTTTAGCTTCGAGCAGATGATCCGGCAGCACGTCCACCGGGACCGACGTTTCCGATGCCAGCACCACCGCCCGCTCCACCACGTTCTCCAACTCTCGAACGTTGCCCGGCCACAGGTGATCCATCAGAATCTGCATCGCCTCCGGCTCGAAACTCAGCACCGACTTGCCCGCGGGATCCAGAAATTTTTCATTCTCCTTGCAGTACTTCGCAAAGAAATGCTCCACCAGCGCCGGAATATCTTCCTTGCGATCCCTCAGCGGAGGCAGCGCCAGGTTGATCACGTTCAGCCGGTAGTACAGGTCCTCGCGAAACTTCCCTTCCTCGACGGCTCGCTTCAATTCCGCATTGGTCGCCGCCACGATCCGCACATCCACCTTGATCGTCTCGGTCGACCCCAGCGGCATGAACTCGCGCTCCTGAATCACGCGCAACAGCTTGGTCTGCGTCTCCAGCGAAATCGTCCCGATCTCGTCGAAGAAAATCGTCCCCCGATTCGCGATCTCGAAATATCCCTTGCGCGACGCCACCGCCCCCGTGAACGCGCCCTTCACATGGCCGAACAGCGCCGACTCCAGCAAATCCGGCGGTACCGACCCTGAATGCACCGGTACGAACGGATGCCCACCGCGCGCCGAATGCGCGTGAATCGCGTTGGCGATCAGCTCTTTCCCCGTCCCCGTCTCGCCGGTGATCAGGATCGTCGCCCGGCTCGCGGCTACCTGCGCGACCAGGTCGAGAATCTTCATCATCCTCTCGCTCTTGCCGACGATATTCGGAAAACTGTACCGCTGCTTCAGCGCCCTCTTGAGCTCGGTATTTTCCCGCTCCAGACGGTGCTTCGAGATCATCCGGTCGATCTCGATCAGCAGTTTTTCGTTGTCCCACGGCTTGGCGAAATAGTCGTTCGCCCCGCGCTTCAGTGCCTCCACCGCGACTTCAATCGACCCGTACGCCGTGATCATGAACAACGGAGTCTCGCGATCCCTTAAGCGAATCTCTTCGAGCACCTCCATCCCGCTCTTGTCCGGCATCATCAGGTCCACTAAGACCAAATCGTAAGTGGATGTTTCGAGCTTCTTCAGCCCCTCCGTCGCGTTGAACGCCAGATCGACGCGA
Organism: Bryobacterales bacterium; assembly: GCA_963813145.1. GTDB lineage: Bacteria > Acidobacteriota > Terriglobia > Bryobacterales > Bryobacteraceae > Palsa-187. The sequence continues at coordinate 625,384 of CAWEXX010000003.1, read as the reverse complement.
TAATTTTCGCTCGAAAGCAGCGCTTCTAAGCTCTCGCGAATATCGGGCTCGTCGTCGATCACCAGAACGCGTCCGCGATAGGAAGTCTCTGGCGCGATGATATCTGCGGGAAGCGGACCCTCAGGAATCATTAATGAATCAACCTGTCAGTTTGCGCGACGGCCGTGCTTGCAACCTGAGTCGACACACCTTGTGACACAGCCTGCGTGCCCACCGCCTGAGTCGAGCTTGCCGCAGCCGGTTCCGTCAGCGTATACTCCGCGCGCTTCACCATCGCCGCCTCGGCCGCCACCAGCGGGAAGGACAATTCGAATCGCGTCCCGGCGCCCATCTCGCTCTGGACCTCGATGTTGCCTCCGTGCTCCCGCACAATGCCGTAACTCACCGACAGCCCCAGCCCCGTCCCTTTCTTCGCGCCCTTGGTCGTGAAAAATGGATCGAAGATCTTCTCCAGATTCTCCCGCGCAATTCCCGCGCCCGAATCCGCCACCGTCACCAGCGCGCGCCCGTCGAGAGCCGACGTCTTCAGCGCCAGCACTCCGCCTCTCTCCATCGCATCCCGCGCGTTCAGGAACAGATTCAGAAACACCTGCTGCAGCTTGCCCGGACTCCCCTTGATCTTCGGCAGCCTCTCATCCAGCGCCAGCGTCACAGTGACATGCGACTTGGTCAGTTGATGCTCCATCAGCGCCAGCGTCTCTCGCAGCGTCTTGTTCAAATCCACGCTGACAAACTCCGTCGGCGAGGTGCGTGAAAAATTCAGCAGCGAATTCACGATCTCGCTCGCCCGGAACGTCTGCCGCGCGATCTTTTCGAGCAGCGGAGCTTTCTGTTCATCCCCCGAAATCTGCTTCGCCAGCATCTGCGCGTAAGTCGAGATCACCGCCAGCGGCGTATTCACTTCATGCGCCACACCCGCGGCCAGCAGGCCGATCGAGCTCAGCTTGTCCGCCTGCACCAGCCTCCGCTCCAGCTCCGCCCGATCCGTCACGTCGTCGAAAATAATCAGCCGGCCGATCTGCGCTCCATCCCGAGAAATCAACGGCGCAATCGCGATGTTGAGGGTCACATCATTTAAAGCCACGTCTTTGGGCTTCAGGACAAATTTGTAGACGTTCTCGATCCCCGCTCCCAACAGGTCGTACAAATCCGCGGGCAGCAGCTCCGCCAGCTTCCGCCCCAACGCCCTCTCCCGCGAAATTCCCGTCAGCTTCTCGATCTGCGAATTCCAGCTCTCCACTCGATCGTCCAGGTCCGCCGCCAGAATTCCTACATTGATCGATTCGACAATATTCTCGCTGAACTCCTTCAGCTTCTCGTACTCTTCCACCTTGCGCGCCAGCGATTGGTACAGCATCGAATTGTCCACCGCGATGCCGACATATCCCGAAAGCGTGACGAGAAGCTCGACGTCTTCGCTCGATAGAAAATCGCCCGTCTCCGTCCGGCTGACGCCCAGGTAAGCGATTGTCCGTCCGCGCGCCGAGCATGGCAGATAATACGTCAACTCCAGCTCCGCAATCGATCGCCGAGCCGACACCGGCATCTCATGCGAAACCACGTCCAGCAAATTCCGCGTCCGCTCAAAGAACAAGTACGGCTTTCGTCGGACTCGCGCTCAGAAAACTCATGTCCAGCCCATACGGCACGTTCTCCGTCTGCTTACCCCGACGGTTGCTTGCCAGCTCCAGCCGGAACTTCGCTTCCGCCCTCGTCCCACACGAAAAACGCCACGTGACGAATCCCCAGCGTCCGAATCAGCCGGTCCGCCACGCTCTCCAGCATTTCTCCCAGATTCGTAGGCGATCCCAGCTCGCGCGCAAACTCGATCAGCGTCCGCCGGTAATCGTAGCGATCCTTATAGAAGTAATACCGGTCGAGCTGCTCCTGAATCCAGTTCCGAATCGGCTGAAATACAAACGCCGCGATCAGGATCAGCGCCACCATCGCCGTCCCGCTCAATTCGCCGGCTTTGCTCACCGTGAAAATCAGCCCGTAGAAAATCGAGAGCACCGCCAGCGTCGCCAGCGTGTACACATAGCCTTCCTGGAAAATCACGTCGACGTCCATCAGCCGGTACCGCAGAATCGCGTACGCCCACGTCAGCGGAATCAGCGGCAGCGACAACACCGCCAGGTTCATTGCATGATTCGGAGGCACTCCCATCAGGTACGGCACGGCATAAATCAGCGCGAACGGCAGGATCCCGATCACCGCCCCGTTGCGCAGCCAGGTCAACTGCCGCCGCACCACCGGATCGTCCGCCCTCCGCAACTGCCACGCCAGAACGATGCCGCCGATCAGGTACATCGAGCAAAGGAACGTCAGCCACGTCCGGTCGAGCATCCACCGCATCTCGAGCAGCGGAGCCGCGGTCCGCACATACCCGAACATGATCCCCAAGTGGAACAGCAGCAGCGCCAGCCCCGGCAGGTAGATCAACACCGCCATCCCCCGCTTCCTGATCCAAGCTTGCGGCTCCGGAAACACGCAGCAGAAATGCAGGAACAGCGTTGGCGCCACGTATCCCGCAATTACATTGCCCAGATAAATGACCTTGTCGAAATTATTCAGCTTTCCCGAATAATGGAACGCCGACATGATAAACGACGCCAGGCATAACAGGAAAAAGTGCAGCGCCCGCGGCGCGTTCCCCCGGCGAAAATAGACAAATAGCCCAATCGAGAGATAAATCACCGCCACGGCGTATTGATAAAAGATAGTGGAGTCGCGCTCCACTTGCCCGATGATGACCTTGGCTGTAAACTTCGAGCCGCCCCGTTGCACTTCGTAATCGGCCTGCCGCCAGGACCCGAGCCGCGCCAGCACCTGCGTCGCCTCCAGCGCGCTATCGATCTGCACGCCCTCAATCGACAGCAGCACGTCGCCGGTCTTCAGATCCCTCTGCGCCGCCGGACTCCCCGGAGTCACATAAGCCGCCACCACGTGAGAGTTCTGGTCCGACCCGACCTGGTCCACCCAGGCGACCCCGTCATCGGGAAGCGCGAATCTGCTTTGCTGCTGAAAATTGATCGCCGCAGCCACCACGGCCGCGACAGTCAGAATCACCAACAACGCGCTCACGAGCTGTTGCCTGAATTCCCTCATACCGCCCGATAACAGACACGAACCCGGATAAATCCCAGCACGTGAATGACCACCCTTTTAGCGAAGCTTGTGATCTGATATTACAGCACTTCCCAGCCCAGAGCAAGCCCCGCCTATGTATTTCCGGAGATCCCAATACACACTAGTGTATCCGCCAGCCCCGATCGTTTCTAGTGAGGCAGGTGCCCGACCTGCCCCCCGCGCGCATTACAATAATAAAGTAGTGTCCTCCGCCACCCTCCCCATCGCCCGCGACGCCGAATCCACCACCTTCCGCATTCTCGCCGCGATCTCCTTCTGCCACCTCCTCAACGACATGATGCAGTCCGTCGTCCCCGCCGTTTATCCGATCCTCAAAACCTCCTACCACCTCGATTTCAGCCAGATCGGCATGATCACCGCCTCCCTCCAGATCACCGCCTCCCTCCTCCAACCGCTGGTCGGCATCTACACCGACAAGCACCCCAAGCCCTATTCGCTAGCCATCGGCATGGGATTCACCCTCACCGGACTCCTCCTGCTCTCCTCCGCCCCCAGCTTCCTCGCGATCCTCATTGCCGTCGCCCTGGTCGGCGTCGGATCCGCCGTCTTTCATCCCGAATCCTCACGAATCGCGAGACTTGCCTCAGGCGGGCAGCACGGCCTCGCCCAGTCTTTTTTTCAGGTCGGAGGCAACGCCGGCTCCGCAACCGGACCCCTTCTGGCCGCGTTCATCGTCCTCCCGAAAGGACAACACACAATAGCCTGGTTCGCCATCGCCGCCCTCATCGCCATGATGATCCTGACCCAGGTCGGAACCTGGTACAAGAACCATCCGCGCGGCCAAAAACATCAGTCCGCGACCCCTCACGCGACCCTTTCCCGCCGGAAAGTCGCGATTGCCATGTCCGTCTTGATCGCCCTGATCTTCTCGAAATATATCTATCTCGCCAGCTTCACTAGTTATTACACCTTTTATCTGATCAGTAAATTCCACGTCTCCGTCCAAAGTGCTCAGGTCCACCTGTTCTTATTCCTCGGTGCCGTCGCCGCCGGGACCTTCGCCGGAGGCCCGATCGGGGACCGAATCGGCCGCAAATACGTCATCTGGTGCTCCATCCTCGGAGTCCTTCCCTTCACCCTCGCCCTGCCCTTCGCGAACCTTTTCTGGACCGCCATTCTCACGGTGATCATCGGCCTGGTGCTGGCCTCCGCCTTCTCCGCGATTCTCGTCTACGCCCAGGAATTGGTCCCTGGCCGGGTCGGAGCCATCTCTGGCCTTTTCTTCGGCTTAGCCTTCGGAGTCGCCGGCATCGGAGCCGCCCTGCTAGGCCGCCTGGCCGACGCCACCAGCATCACCTTCGTCTACCAGCTCTGCGCCTTCCTCCCCGCGATAGGCCTCCTGACCGCGTTCCTCCCTAAACTTGAAGCTCAAACTCCTATCGATTCATAACCTTCCGTGTTTCACCCGCGCTCGCCCGATAAAACACCTTCTAACATCCAGTCAAGAGCCTTGGGTATCCCGATGGACGCCAGGGTCGCGACTCACAATAAGTCTTCGAAGCTCTGTGTGATACTCGCCACGATAATCGGGGTCTGCCGTGAGACTATAAACACGGATTGGGATCCCTAAGGGGAGGGCAGTCGCAAGGCTGCCCGACTCTGATTTTGTTAGTGAGTCATGGAATAAACGATGTAATTGACGCCAATTCGAATGCCGAGCGCGGAGAACTTCTCCAGATAATGGGGGTCGTCCGCCCATTCCCACGAATCGCCCACGTCGGAATTGAAAATCGCCGCCACCATCACGCGACCCTTGTCGTCATACACGCCATACCATCGCGCGGGACACCCTTCGCACTTCCAAGTCACGCCCGTTTGGATGTACCTCGCCCCCGGCACCTGGTACCGGTCGTCCAGATCGTAGATCGTGTGAAACAGCGAATCCCGATCGTCCAGTTCCACCACCTGCCGGTCCGGAAACACGCGATGCATCCACTCCTCGAACACCGCCCGATCCACTTCGCCCCAATAATCGTCGGTCATGAAGAACCCGCCGCGCAGCAGGTAATCCCGCATCTTCGCAGCCTGCGAATCGGTGAGCGTATCGCGTCCCGGCTGCACCGAATAGAGAAACGGAAAATTGTAGACGTCGTCCCCGTCGTCCAGATTCACCGGCTGCTCGACAGACCGGATATGGATCCGCGTCAGCCTTCGAACCGCCTCCGAAAAATGACGATCGGCGCGCGGATAATCCTGGGTCCACATCGTCCCCCCATGCGTCCAGTCACCCCGATACCCCCGAAATCCCCCATAGCGCCCCGGCACCGGAGGGTACATCAGCCGAGTAAAAACAAACTCCGTCTTTTCGTTCCAGTCCTTAGGAAGGGGAAAATCGTCATACTCCACTCCCGGATACTGACGAAACGGCTTTTGAAAAGCAAGCAGCGCCCCGCATACAACCAGTCCCATCGCGACTCGCCATACTCGCATCCCTATAAAATGTCCCACGCCGCTCGTGGCGCACGCCCCCAGGCGTGCTGCGCCGACACTCGTGTCGACGCCCGGCGCTAATGACTACTCATTATCTTCTTAATCCGCGCCCAAGCCTCTTCCTGAGCCTTGGCATTGGCCGGCGACGGATCCGGCTGCTCCCCCGCCCTCATAAACCCATGCCCCGCGCCTTCATAAGTGACCGGCTCATACACCTTCCCCAACTCCTTCATCGCAGCAGCCGTCGCGTCGATGGTCGCGCCGATGCGATTGTCGGTACCGCCATAGAACCCGAACACCGGAGCCTTGATTCGCGCCATCGCGTCCTTGTCCGGCGTAAACGGTGCGCCGCTCGTCGAAGGAGCAGTGCCATAGAACACCATAGCCGCCGCAAGATCGCGGCGATTCGTCGCGAATCGGAACGCCTGGGAACCGCCGTAGCAGAACCCGGTAACAAATAACTTCTTCGAAGCCGACGGCAGCTTCAATCCGTAATCTGCCACCGCATTCAGGTCGGCCGTAATCTGTTCCGGAGACAATTTCTGGATGAACAGCCCCACTCCATTCGCCGGAAAGTCGGGAGTCCGCCCGCCGTTGGGGGCCATGCCTGACAGCAGATCCGGCGCCATCGCGATATAACCCGCCGCCGCGAACTCGTCGGTCACGTTCTCCACCCAATCTGTCATGCCGAAAATCTCGTGGATCACCACGATCACCGGCGTATTCTTCGCCGCCTCAGGGTAGGCGACGAACGTCTCCACCTTGCGCCCGTCATGCGTGACCGTAACCCACTCGCGATGCCGCGGCGATTTATCGACCTTCGCCCGCGCCCAATCCTGCGCCGAAACCAGCGCGGCGCACGCAGCCAGACCCAGCATGATTCTCTTCATGCCACCAGTTTACTTCTTCGGTCGTTGGCAGGCAGCTCCTTGATATTCTCCAATCCTCTTCACCGTCTGCACCGCGAAACTCTTCGTATCCGCGTCCCGAACGCCAGTAATCTCGACGTGATATCCCACTTCGTCCTTGGCCTTCGCATACCCGGTGACGATCAGCATTTCCTTGCCCTGCTCGCTGATAAACACCGCCCGCGCGCCTTTGTCGAGGCACTTTACGACGCACTCCGGATTGTTAGGGCCGATCACTCCCGATGCCACGCGCCCCTTCGCGCATCCCTCATCGGAAAACCAGCCCGTTAACGTTTCGCACAGCATTACAAATAGGAGGCACTTCATAACAGGAAGACGACGCCACGAACTCCCGGTTAGCCCCATGCGTCAGCGTGGGGCTATTTCCATGTCGCACAAGCCCCAAGCTGACGCATGGGGCTAAACCTGCCGAGTCAAAAAATAAATCACCGCCCCCGCAATCGCCACCCCCAATACCGGAGCCTTCAAGTGATCCGGCACCCAGGACGCGACGAGAACAATCCCTCCGATCGCCGCGATGGTCTTCAACACCCCTCCCGCGACGATCTCCTGCTTCTGCCAGAACGCCGGACCCTGTGCCTGCTGCGGCCGATCGGCCAGCGGAGGGAAGAGCATCCTCATCACCAGCAGCAACATCATGCTCATCCCGGAGCCTACCGCCAAAATCATCAGGGGCAGCAGCGGATGAATCAGGTGCACAAAAAACACGCACGCCAGCGCCAGTGCGACCGCCAAGATGGGCCTTAATATCGACTTCTTTTTAGGATTCGCATACGCGTCGGCCACCACCAGCACCGCCAGCGCGATCGCGCATGGAATCCCCAACCGCAACAGGCCTTCCTGCTTTGAGACCATCGACCGCTCGACCACCATCGCGCACGCAAAGTACGAAACGTAACAGCAGAACGCCTCCATCATCAGGACCACCGAGTCCGTGGTCCGCCGGATGCGGCTCAGGATCACAAAGGGAATCGTCCGCAGCGCATCGTAGATGAACAGCTGGACGCCGTCGTTCCTCTCGCGCAGGTCTCCCAACACTTCCTCCCGGCACGCGGGCGGAATGAGGATCCCGATTACCTTCTCGATCACGTTTTCAGCCAGCCCCGCACGCGCCCGACTTCCTGCCAGACCCGTTTCGCGGTGGCCACCGACTCGTTCAACACCCTCTCGCCCAGCGCTTCGAGCCGGTAAAACCGCTTCGCCCGCCCGCCTCTTTCGGGCGTCGGATCGGCCAGCCAGGACGCGAGATATCCCTTGTCCTCCAGCCGGTCGAGCGTCACATAAACCGCGCCCAGCGAGACGTTCTTAGGCTTGGCCAAGTCCGCGACTTTGGAATGAATCGAGACGCCATAAGCGTCGTCCCGCAGCGACAAAATCGCGGTAAGAACCAACTGCTCAAACTGGCCGACAGATTCAGACTTCATTTACCTTACATTGTAAGGTATTGAGGCAGACCCCTCCATTACTGTCGGGGTTCGGTTGGGGGGAGGAGGCACAATCTGGTCGGCGCGCGCCTCGCTACGCCTCCGAACCCCGACAGTCATGGAGGGGTCATGCGAACAGGCGAGAATTTTCAATGTCTCTCGCTACTCCTAATGGGTGACGTATTTGATCACGTTCTGCTGCTATGGATCGAGAGTTCCTGGGGAAGAAAATATCGTGACACGTAGCAACAATCGGGTTGGTGCACGTCTTGCGGATGCGAATCCGTCCCTTGCGGGAGCGTCGCGTGGAATGATGGTTGGAAATCCCTTCGTTCCTGACTCAGCCCAGCGTGAGATCGTCCTGAAAGCCATGGTCGATGTCTGCCGGTATCGCGGGTGGACTCTCTTAGCCGCTCATGTCCGTACGACGCACGTCCATGTAGTTGTTGACGCCGACCTCGCGCCGGAGCGGGTCCTGCATGATCTCAAGAGTTACGCGAGCCGCGCCCTGAATTGCGATGGTCAAACATGGGCCCGGCACGGCAGTACGCTATATCTGTGGACTCCGGACGAGATAACAAATGCCGTTCGGTACGTGGTGTCGAAGCAGGGTGAGCCAATGGCGGTGTATCCGCGTTGACCCCTCCATGACTGTCGCGGTTCGGTTGGGGGCACGCGCCTCGCTACGCCTCTGAACCCCGACAGTCATGGAGGGGTCCTCGGCTGGGGGAGAGCCTGACTCAGTGCAGCGCATCCGTGTACGACGCACGCGCGGAGCGGTCTGCCTCTACTTCGCGGACTGGATTTTTACCAGTTTATCGTGCTGCTGTTCCGGGACTTCCTGGCGGATGGTTTGTTTGCCGCGCCAGAAATCGAAGTACGAAACGTAGTGAACGCAGCTCACGGTGCAGTACGGCGCGCAGGATTTCTCGGTGAGATATTCGCGGCGGATATCTTCCACCGTGTATTTTTCGAGTGGCGTGCCGGGGTAGCCGCGCTGCTGGGAGCAGTAGTGCACCAACCCGTCCTCGCAGATGTACATGTAGCGTGCGCCGGCGCGGCATCGCCAGTTGTTCGGCTTGCCTTGCGCGATGGCGTCCTGGAAGAAATTCAGGCGGGCGAAGTGGCGATTCTCCATCGCCTTCATCTCGTGATAAACGGCGCGCTCGCGCTCGCCCAGGGGACGAAGCTGGCCGTCGCCGTCGTGAATAATGCCGACGGTGGCTGAGAATCCCAGTTCCAGGGCGCGCTTGCCGACCACCAGAGCGTCGTTGGGATCGTGAATCCCGCCGCCCACCACGGAGTTGATGTTGACGTGAAATTCGGCGTGCTCGGCCAGCATCTGCAGTTTCTTATCGAGGACCTTGAGGCTCTTCTTCGAAACGTCGTCCGGCTTCACGTTGTCGATGGAGATCTGCATGTGATCGAGGCCGGCTTCGTTCAGACGCTTGATGCGGTCCGGCATCAGCAGATAGCCGTTGGTGATCATGCCCGCGATAACTCCGCGGCGGCGCATGGCGGCGATGATCTCATCGAGATCGGGATGCAGCATCGGCTCCCCGCCCGAGAGCGTCAGGATACTGGTACCCAGATCGGCCAGGCGGTTGATTCGCCCGATCATCACGTCCTTCGGGACGGGCGGCGAAAAATCGTCGTATTCGTTGCAGTATGTGCAAGATAGGTTGCAGCGCCGGATGGGAATAATGTGCGCCATGATGGGGTGGTCGGTTTTCAACCCTCCCTTGATCACCAGGCGCCTTTCACGGAGCCACCGGTTCACACCCTTGGCGGCACGGCGCAGCTTAAAAGACGTGTCTGACATTCCCTGTTTCTATCATTACAACACACTGGAAAGCTCTGTGACAGCGGATAGTTGTCCATTCTGCCCGCATGCTGACGAATGGCGGCTCAGATACTCCCCTGAGAGTATTTCCCCAGTGCACGCACTTACATCTCGTGGTTACCAACGTAATAGTATTACTTGCCACGATATTAGTCCAGCAGGCTGACCAGCCGGCGATTCTCCAGATCCGGGTGATTGAGGGCGAAGGGGTTGCCTATCCTCTTGGGGGGCGGGCTACCCGGGGCGTCACGGTCCAGGTTACGGACGAAACCGGCAAGCCGATGGAAGGCGCGTCGGTCAGTTTCCGGCTCCCGGACGAGGGGCCGAGCGGGACGTTTGCGAACGGGTCACGGTCGGAAATCGCAACGTCCAAGGCGGACGGAAGAGCGGCGGCTTGGGGGATGCAGTGGAACCGGACGGAGGGCTCGTTCGAGATCCGCATCACGGCGGTGAAGGGGCAGGCGAGGGCAGGCACGGTTTGCCCCATTTATCTTTCGAAAGCCACGGCGGAGACCGATTCGCCGTCGCCTCTCAAACTGGCGAGAAGTCACAAATGGATGTGGATCACGCTGGCGGTGGCGGGGGGCGCGGGAATCGCAGTCGCGGCGGCGGCGATGGGTGGGAAAGCGTCCACGCCGGTGGGTCCTGCCGTGACGCCGACCAGTATCGGGACACCGATGATTGTGATAGGTCACTGATGAAAACCATAACGGCACTTGCGATTTGTGTTTGCGCTTGGGGGCAGGTGGATCGTCCGCAGGTGGGGAAGATGCTCGACGCGAACTCGGCGCTACGGACCGTTTACGGGATCGCCGGGAGCGTGACGCTCGGGGATGTGGAGGCTAGTGGAGTCGTGTCGGCGGGGTGCGGGAAGTTTTGTTTGGTGAAGACGGAGACTGGCATTGTGTCGGGTGTGGGGAGTGTGGATGCTCCTGCGGGTCCGGCATTGTTTGCGTTCGATGGGGATGTGGCGTTTGTTTGGTTTTCGGGAGCGCGGCAACTGGCGAGGTGGCATGGGGGGGTGTTGGACGTTTGCCCGCTCCCTGACGGTCGCGGCTCAGGGGTTGCGGAGGCGGGGGCGGAAGTGGGGGCGGAGGTGGATGCGGAACAGGTGTTGTCGATTGGGGTTAGTGGGGGAGCGGTTCAGTTCGCGGTCAGGAGGCGGAGTGGGGTGTGGATTATTAACCAGGACGGGAGTATCGCGGGATCGCTTCCGCGGGCGACTGGTCCGGTGATGCTGATTCCGGGCGGCGTGGTTTATGCGACGCGGTCGGAAATTGTCATTGGGGATGTGCGGCTGCCGATTGCGGGCGTGACTTCGTTTTCGTGGATGTCCGAGAACTATTTGCAGGTGCGGGCGGGTGGGGTCGATTATTCGCTGCGCATCGAGGCTGGACGCGAAACGCTGTTTCAGTTGCCGGGAGGTTCGCAATGAGGGCGCTGCTGGCCATCGCGCTGCTGCCGCTGGCCGCCGAGGCTCAGCTCGCTGTCTATGCGGTGAACGGGGCGACGGAAACGCTGGTCGGCTCGACCTTCGATTTCGGGCAGGTTCCTCTCAACACCACTTCCAGCAGGCATTTCCGGGTCTACAACCGAGGGAGCGCGTCTGTATCCGTAAACGTGACATTGGGAGGCGCGGGCTTCACACTGGAGCCGGTTTCGCGACCTTTTGTGATTCCACCTAACTCTACGGCGGCGCAATCGCTGCTGCTGGCCGTGGATTTCATGCCGGCTACTACGGCGGGTTATAGCGCGAACCTGCAAATTAATACATTGGCCGTGATTCTACTGGGGTCCGGCGTGACCGCACCCACGGTGGCCAGCGTTTCGGGGTGCCCTGGGGGAGCTCCGTTCAACTTCGGGAGTGTGCTGGCGACATTTTCGACCAGCTGCACCTTCGCGTTGCAGAACCTGAATCCGCAGGCGGTGACGGTGACCAGCATCGTGGTGAACGGGCTGGGATTCACAGGTCCTTATGGAGTGACCGCGCCGCTGACGCTCGAAGCCGGGACGTCGGTTTCCTTCTCAGTCAACTTCACGCCGCCGGCCGCGCTGGTTTATACCGGCACGATCGCCATCGGCACGCAGTCGTTCGCTCTGACTGGAACGGGCCAGCCTCCGGCGCTGCCGAAACCGTCGTTGCTGTTCGATTCGGGAGCCGCGGGCAGCGCGCAGCAGCGCGTGTTGACGATGACGATTCCGGGAGGGTCGCCCATCGCGGCCACGGGCTTGGTGAACATCGCATTCGCGCCGTCCACTGCCGCTGTGAAGGACGATTCGCAGATCGCGTTCCTGACGAATGGCTCGCGGTCGATTCCGTTCAGTGTGAGCGCGGGCGCGACGACGGTCCTATTAAGTGGACAGGGCTCGGCAGTTTTTCAGACTGGGACAACGGAGGGGACGATCACGTTCAGCGTAACGACGGCGGCGGCGATGGCGGGGGATCCGACGAGAACACTCAAGATAGGAGGGGCGAGTGTAATCATCGACGCCGCCACCGCGTCGAAGGCGAGACTGGGATTCCTGGACATCACGATTGCCGGCGCCGACAATACTTACTCGGCCGGCGCGATGTCGTTTTCCTTTTTCGACACCAGTGGCAAGGCTATTGGCGGCGCGATAGGCGCGGACTTCACATCGGCGTTTAAAACTTATTACGGCGGGGCGAGCGCGGGGAGCGCGTTCAAAGTTTTGGTGTCGTTTCCAGTGACCGGAAGCTCCGCTTCTATCGGGAGCGTTACCGTCACGATGACCAACGCGGCGGCCCCGGCGACAACAGGGAGTCTGACATTTCAGTAATGTTAGAAAGTGCTGCCTGTCGCGCTGACCATCGCCGGATCCGACCCCAGCGGAGGCGCGGGCTTGCAGGCGGACCTCAAGACGTTCCATCAATTCGGCGTGTACGGCGAGGCGGTGGTGACGCTGATCACGGTGCAGAACACGGTTTCGGTGGAACGGGTGGAAACATTGGCCGCCGAGATCGTGGTGGCCCAGATACGGGCAGTGGTGGACGATATTCCTCCGCGAGCGGCCAAAACCGGCGCGCTGGGAAATTCGGCGGTGGTCGAGGCGGTGGCGGAGGCGGCGAAGGGCTTTTCATTCCCGCTGGTGGTGGACCCGGTGATGGTTTCGAAACACGGCGCGCGGCTGATCGAAGCCGGGTCGCTGGCACGGCTGATCGAAAGGGCGTTTCTGCTGACGCCGAATCTGCACGAGGCGGCGGAACTGGTGGGCTTCCCGGTGGACAATCGCGATTCCATGCATCGCGCGGCGGAGGTGCTGATCGGCATGGGAGCGCGGAACGTCCTGGTAAAGGGCGGGCATTTGCCGGGCGACGCGCTGGACTTGCTCTACCTGGAAGGCGGCGACGTGCAGGAATTTTCGGCGGCGCGCATCGATACGGAGCACACGCACGGCACGGGCTGCACGTATTCGGCGGCGATCACGGCGGAACTGGCAAAGGGTACGGGACTGGTGCAAGCCGTCTCGCTGGCGAAAACGTTTGTGACCGAGGCGATTCGCAGCAATCCGGGACTGGGGCGGGGGTCGGGTCCGTTGAATCATTTCGCGTAGAGGGAGTTTCGCGTCTGCCCGCGTGCTCACGAGGTAGTGTCCGGTATCGGCATATCCCCTCCATGACTGTCGGGGTTCGGTAGGAGAATGGCGCCGTCCTCAAACGCCGACACCGAACCCCGACAGTTATAGAGGGGATAGTAAAGGTGCACAGCTTTCTGGAGATTCTCGGCGATGATCCCACACTAAATTACCGGTGACCTTTCAGGCTTTCGATCACGCGGTGTTGTGGATGCTGACGCCGCTGGCGTTCGCGATTCTGGTGAGCGGGCTGGACGACCTGGTGATCGATGCGGCTTGGGCGTTTTCCTGGCTGCGGGGCAAGTGGAAACCGGAGGCGCGCATGTTTCCTCCGGGGCCGCGGCAGCTGGAATCGGCTCCGCAACGAATGATCGCGATCCTGGTGCCGTTGTGGCAGGAGCATGATGTGATCGCGCGGATGCTGGAGCATAACCTGGCGTCGATTCGCTATTCGGGTTATCACTTTTTTGTGGGCGTGTACCCGAATGACGACCTGACTCAGGAAGCAGTGCGGCCGGTGGCGGAGCGATTTCCGTCGGTGCACCTGGCGCTTTGTCCCGCACGACGGGCCGACGTCGAAAGCGGATTGCCTGAACTGGATTTATCAGCGGCTGATCTTGCATGAAGAACAGACGGGCGAGCATTTTGACATCTTAGTCACGCACGACGCCGAGGATCTGGTTCATCCCGAAGAGCTGCGCTGGATCAATTATTACGCGGCACGATTCGACTTCATTCAAACACCGGTGCTGGCGCTGCGGACTCCATTTCTCGCGCTGACGCACGGCATTTATTGCGACGAATTCGCGGAATATCACACGCGCGATATGGCGGTGCGCCCGCTCCTGGGGGGATTCGTACCGAGCTCCGGCGTAGGCACGGGGTACCGGCGGGATGCGCTGGAAAAACTGGCGCGGTCGGCTGCAAACAAGATTTTCGAACCGGAGGCGCTGACGGAAGATTACGAGAACGGGTTGCGGTTATTCCGGCTGGGATGCTCGCAGACATTCGTGCCGCTGGTGCATCCTCAGGGGACAAAAGAATTCGTCGCCACGCGGGAATTTTTTCCCCAAACGTGGACCGCGGCGATGCGGCAGAGGACTCGCTGGGTGATGGGAATCGCGCTGCAAACCTGGGAGCGGCACGGCTGGAAGGGGAAGCCCGGCGAAGTCTACTGGCTGTGGCGCGACCGCAAAGGACTGCTGGCGAATCCGCTAAGTCTGCTCGCGAATTTGATTTTTGTGTACGGCCTGGCGACTGCGATCTGGCAGCGGACGTCTCCGCTCTCGATCGAGTTGTGCCGGGCGACGCTGTCGATTCAGTGCGTGCGGATAGCGGTGAGGATGGCGTGCGTGGCTCGGGTATATGGGGTCCTCTTCGCGTTGGGCGTTCCGGTGCGCGCGGTATATGCGAACGCGCTGAATGCGACGGCGACGTTCAACGCGGTGGGGCGTTACGCAATCGCTCGCGCGCGGAAGCGGCCGCTGAAATGGCTGAAGACCGACCATGCATATCCGAATCGCGCGGCGCTGCTGGCGCACAAGCGGAGGCTGGGCGAGATCCTGGTGGGGTCGGGCCATCTGACGGCTCCCGCGTTGAATGCCGCGCTGGCGACACAGCCGGCTGGAGTTCTATTCGGCGAACACCTGGTGCGGAGCGGCCGGTTGAGCGAGGCGGCGGTCTATGAAGCGCTCGGGTTCCAACAAGGATTGCCGGTGGGAGGGATCGACGCGCAGCACGTTTGGAGACACGTGGCTCACGCATTGCCGGAACACGCGGTCCGGGAATGGGAGGTGCTGCCGTTCCGGGTGAAGGATGGAGGGCTGTTTGTGGCTAGCGCGAAGTTGCCGACGAAGGAGATGGGGGAAGCGATGCGGTCCTTCACGTCGCTGGAGGTTCGATTTCATCTGGTGACGCCGACGGAGTTTGAGAGTCTGGCGGCGGCGTTGTTGTGAGATGATCGCATTTGCCCGCTTCCTGACGGTCGCGGCTCAGGAGACCGCGTGGGTTCTCAAACAGGATCTGTGTTGTAAGGTGGTAGAGCAATGAACGACCTGCTTGCCGCTGCGCTCGATGCGCGTCAATATGCGCATGCGCCTTATTCGCATTTTCTAGTGGGCGCGGCGCTCGAGGACTCCTCTGGGAAAATCCACACCGGCTGCAATGTGGAGAACTCTACTTATGGGCTGACGCTGTGCGCGGAACGGGTCGCTGTGTTTAAGGCGATGAGCGAGGGTGTGCGCGAATTCCGGCGGATCGCGGTGGCGGCGGATACGGAAATGCTGACGCCTCCGTGCGGCGCGTGCCGGCAAATCCTGTGGGAATTCTGCGGCGATATCGAAGTGACACTGGTAAATCCGCGCGGCAAGACCGAGACGCTGCGCATGAAAGATCTGTTTCCGAGGGCGTTCGATGCGTCTTTTCTATAGCCTGATTTTTTGTGTCTGCGCGGCGCGAGCTGCTGCTGTCGATGCCATTTGGTCCGCGCGATACGTCGTCACGATGGACGCGCAGGCATCGCGTGATCGACAACGGAGCGATTGCGGTGACGGGCGACCACATCGTGGCCGTGGGCACGCGCGCGGAAATCGACAAGGCTTATCAGGCGAAGCTGCGGGTCGACCGTCCGGATGCGATTCTGGCGCCGGGCTTGATCAACACGCACACTCACGCGGCGATGTCGTTATTCCGAGGCATCGCGGACGATATGAAGCTGCAGGACTGGCTGGAGAAGTTTATTTTCCCGGCAGAGGCGCGCAACGTCGATCGGGAGTTCGTGCGCTGGGGCACGCTGCTGGCCTGCGATCGAGATGGCGCTGTCGGGGACCACCACGTATACCGACATGTACTACTTCGAAGAGACGGTCGCCGACGCGACCAAGGAAGTGGGCATTCGAGGCGTGCTGGGGCAGACCGTGATCGGATTTCCCGCACCGGATTACAAGACTCCCGCCGAGACGCTGGCGGGGACGGAGAAGTTCTTCAAGAAATACGCCAACGATCCTTTGATCGTTCCGGCGGTCGCGCCGCATGCGATTTATACCGTCGCCGACGATGTGCTGAAATCGTGCCGCGCGCTGGCGAATCGCTACAAGAAGCCGCTGGTGATTCATCTTTCGGAGACGAAGCACGAGAACGAGGAGGCGCTGGCGAAGCGCGGGAAGACTCCGACGGCTGCTCTGGAATCGCTGGGAGTATTGACTGGCTGGACCGTGGCCGCGCACGGCGTGTGGCTGGACGATGCGGACATGAAGATCCTGAAGGCTCGGAATACCGGCCTCGCGCATTGCCCTTCGAGCAACATGAAACTGGCGAGCGGGGTCGCGCAGGTGGGGAAGATTCTATCGCTGGGAATCGCGATGGGGCTGGGGACCGACGGCGTGGCGGGGTCGAACAACGATCACGACATGATGGAAGAAATGGATCTGGCGGCGAAGCTGCAAAAGGTGACTACGTTCGATCCGCAGGCGCTGCCCGCGGAGACCGCATTCGCGATGGCGACGATCACGGGAGCGCGGGCGCTGCATATGGATTCGATGATCGGGTCGATTGAGAAAGGCAAGCGCGCGGACGTGATCATGATTCGTCTGGATCAGCCGCACGCGGTGCCGATATATAACGTCTATTCGCAGTTGGTGTATGCGCTGAAGGCGTCGGATGTCGCGGACGTGATGGTGAATGGACGGGTGATTGTACGGGATAGAAGGATGCTGACGGTCGATGCGGGGCCCGGTGATGGCGAAGGCGGCGGAGTATCAGGAGAGGGTGAAGAAGTCGCTGGCGAAGTGAGCTGGAGAGGAGGCGTCGAGATGAGTCTCGACGCTGCACGCACGAGTGCGTACGCCACGTCGGAACTATTTGCCCCAGCCGCCTCCGCCGGGGCTTTCTATTCTCAGAGCTTCGCCTGCTTGGATATCGAAACGGGTTTTGGCTTTTAGGGGAATTGAACGACTGCCTCGGAGAAGAGTGTTTTTCCCGGGCTTGCCTGGCGAGCCGCCCGCCAGTCCATAGGGTCCGCGCTCGCGGCGGTCGGAGAGAATGGTTACTTCGGCGTCTGCCAGAAAACGAAACTCGCGGACGATGGAGTCGCCGCCGCGATGTTTGCCCTTGCCGCCGGAACCTTTTCGAATGCGATAGCTTTCGATGCGCAGTGGATACTGATGCTCGAACGCTTCGACCGGAGTGTTCCAACTGTTGGTCATGTGCGTGTGAGTGGCGCTATATCCATCGCCGCGCGGAGATGCGCCCATGCCTCCGGCGATGGTTTCGTAATATGCGAAGGGCTTGCCGTTGGCTTCGCCGCCGAAGCTCAGATTGTTCATGGTGCCGGAGCTTGCCGCGGGAATGCGATCGGGCGCGGCCTTAGACATCGCGCCGAGCACGGTATCGGTGATGCGCTGCGAAGTTTCCACATTGCCCGCGGCCATCGCCGAGGGAGCGCGCGCGGCGACCACGGTGCCTTCGGGCGCGATCACGCGAATCGGACGCAGGATGCCGGCGGTGTATGGAATTTCTTCTTCCACCAGGCAACGGAACACATACATGGTGGCGGCCAGGGCGACGGCGTAGTTGGCATTGACGGGTCCCGCGGCTTGCGGATCGGAGCCGGTGAAATCGACCGTAGCGGAATCGGCGTCGATGGTGATCGCTACTCGAATCCATACGGGGTTCGGCGTGATGCCGTCGTTATCGAGGCAGTCCTCGAAAGCGATACGTGCCGGGGCGGAGCTTGGCGATGGAGGCTCGCATCATGCGCTCGCTGTAGTCCTGAAGGGCGCTCATGTTCTTTGCCACGCGAGGTGCGCCGTACTTCGCGACGAGCTCATGCAGGCGAACTTCGCCGCGTCGAATCGACATGAGCTGCGCGCGCAGGTCGCCCTCGCGCTCCTCCGGAGTGCGCACGTTGGCGAGGATCATGGCCAGCAGCTCGCGATCGATGACGCCGCCGCGCTGGATCAGAATCGGCGGCAGGCGCAGGCCTTCCTGATAAATTTCGCGGGCCAGAGGCATGGAACCGGGGCTCATGCCGCCGACGTCGGCGTGATGGGCGCGGTTGGCTAGATAAAACGCTGGACGTTTTGAGTCTTTCACGAACACCGGCGCGACGGCGGTGATGTCGGGCAAGTGCGTGCCGCCGCGAAAAGGATCGTTGACCAGCGCGACATCGCCGGGGCCGAGGTCGAAGGTGTCCATCACGGCGCGGACCGAGAGCGGCATCGCGCCCAGGTGCACCGGCATGTGATCGCCCATGGCTACCGTTTCGCCATGCGCATCGTAGACCGCGCAGGAGTAATCGCGGCGCTCCTTGATGTTGGCCGAGTACGAAGTTTTGCGCAGCACGACGCCCATCTCTTCGGCGATCGATACCATCAGGTGGCGGAACAGCTCCAGTTCGATTGCGTTCACTTGCAGTCTCCGATGTGAATGAGGAAGCGCGCGATCGCTTCCTTTTTTCCATTGACGTTGTGTTCGATCAAATACGTTTTCGATCCGGGAGGCGCGGATACGGTCCAGGCGGTGTCTTTCGCGTGCGGCTTAAGACTTCAGAGCCTTGGTGCTGGTCTGTTTGACCTCCCACGTTTCGCCGCCGGTCATGGTTCCATGGAGCTCATGATGGATAGCTTTGCCCACTGAATCGTCGAAGATGAGTTCGCCGGCCGCCGGCGTCTCGAACCAGAATTGGGCGATGGAGCCGAAGCGCGTCTCCTCGAACAACGGGCGCTGGCGCCAGGACTTTCCGGAGTCCGCAGTGATCATGAAGAAAGGATCTTTCGGGAGCGGTTCCAGGCGCTGGCCGCTGAGCCAGCCGTGGTCCGCAATGATCTGAAATTGTTCGAACGTGGTCGAGCGGAGGCGAGTGATCGATTCGTTCCAACTGGCGCCGCCGTCGTCGGTGGAGAGTAGAACGCCGTAAAGCGTGGTGGTCCCGGTATGGATATCGCCCGCGACGAAGATGTGCGGACCGAAGGATTCGACGGCGGAGACCTCGAAGAAAATCGGTGCAGGGCTGATCCTCGGAGCAGGTGAGGCCGAAGGATTCGATGTCCTCCGGGGGACAGGTGTAATCGACGTGCACGGGCGCCTGCGCGAGGAGCGGAAGGATGCAGAGTAAAAGTAGGCAGGGCTTCACGGAATTTCTCACTGTACAATAGAATCAAATGCCCGGGCCGCCCATTCCCGCGTCGTTTGAAAGTCTCGGCAGGCGTCCGTTTTCATTTTATCCACCCATCGTGAATGTGGAACACAACGAGTGGATTCTGCGCCGCGCCAACTGGACCGATTTTCAGGTGATCAACACCAAGACGAAAGACGAGCTGTGCGTGCCGCGCCGGTTCGTGGGCGAGGGCGCGCTGGTGGAAGAGCCGGTGATGATCGTCGGGCTGGTGAAGGAGCTCGAGTACCGCGAAGGCGCGGTTTTGCCGCACGTGCGCCGCGTGATCGAGATGCCGCGCGCAGTGAACGCGAGGCCGGGTGCGCGAGCCATCGGACCGCCGAGGAGCGCGCCGGTGTTGGGGATTCGAGTCGAGGCGGCGCCCAGATCGCGCGCGTGGCGGATGGTGGTGGCGGCGGTGGCGGCGGTGGTCCTGCTATGCGTGGCGGTGGTGATTTTCGTGCAGTCCGTGATGATTCCGCACAAGCACGCGGTATCGAAGAGACGGTGAGCCTGAAACGCGTGGGCGTGCTGGCGGGCGCTTTCAATCCTGTGACGCGGGCGCATCTGGCCTTGGCCGATGCTGCTGTGCATCAGGTTGATGAAGTGATCTGCGTGGTTCCGCGCGTTTATCCCCACAAAGAATTTCACGGCGCGGCGCTGGAGGATCGCATCGCGATGCTGAAACTGGCGAGTGGCCGCTATCGCGTCGAGAGCACTTCTGGCGGCCTGTTCATCGATATTGCGCGCGAACTGCGGCAGGCCAATACGAAACTCTTCTTCATCTGCGGCCGCGATGCGGCGGAGCGGATCATTCACTGGGATTACGGCGAGGCTGGCGCGATCGAGAAAATGCTTGAGGAGTTTTCTTTGCTGGTTGCCGACCGTGGAGGAACGCTATGTGGCTCCCGCGCACATGCGGCATCGTGTGCAGCGCGCTCCCGCTGGATGAGGATTTCAGCGAGGTGTCGTCGACCGAAGTACGCCGCCGTATCGCCGCGGGCGAGCCTTGGGAGCACCTGGTTCCGGAGTCTATCGCTTCAGAGGTGAGAAGGATTTATGCGCCGTCGCGGGATTGACCGCTCCCGAAGGTCGGGGTTCTTTACGCGGCCTGAGCGGCGACATCGCGTTCACCTTGTTCGACATTGACCTTTAGCAGAATCACCAAGCCTGCGACGAAGAAAAATAGCAGTGAGAGAATCGCCAGGCGGAAACTCTTCGTGAGATCGAGCGCGATACCGAAAACAATGGGGCAGATCCAAGAAGTGCCCTTGTCGGTAACCTCGTAGACGCTGAAATATTCGGCTTCGCTGCCTTTAGGAATCAACTGCGCATAGAGAGACCGGCTAAGGGCCTGGCTGCCTCCCAGCACCAGCGCGACCACGGCGGCCATCACGAAGAAGGCGACCGTGGTGTTCACCCAGAATATATAGACCACTACGGCGATCCAGACGATCAGGCTGACCACGACCGCGCGCTTGGCGCTGGTTTTCGAGGCAATCCAATTGAATCCAATCGCGCCGAAAAACGCCACGAACTGTACCATCAGGATGGTCAGAGTCAACTGGGCCTGCGGGATTTTCAACTCCTCGCTGCCGAACTGCGAGGAGAGCGCAATCACTGTTTGAATCGCGTCGTTGTAGAGGAGATAGGCGATGAGGAAAATCGCGGTCTGCGGATAGCGTCCCACTTGTTTGATTGTGTGCGCAAGTTGCCGGACAGCGGTGGCGACGGCATTTTGCCCACGAGCCAGGCGGCGGGCGGGTCCGCGATTGCGAAGCGTCAAAAGCGTGGGAATCGTGAATAGAGCCCACCACAATCCGGCCGACGACAGACTGATGCGAACGGCCATACCCTCCGTGATGCCGATTTTTCCCGCGCTGAGAAAAAGAGCCAGATTCATCGCCAGCAGAACGCCTCCGCCGATGTATCCGTAGGCGTAGCCTCTGGAGGAAACCGTATCGCGTTGCTCCGGTGGGGCGATTTCCGGAAGCAAAGAATTGTAGATTACTTCGGCCGCGCCGAACGCGACGTTCGCAATCAGAAACAGGACGCCCCCTAGCATATAGTCCGGCCCTTGCAGGAAAAACATCGCCATTGTGGCCAGCGCGCCCAGGTAGGCGGTGGCCCCCAGGAATTCCTTTTTCCGGCGCCCATAATCGGCCACTGCGCCGAAAACGGGGAGCAAAAGAACCTGCAAGATGACCGACACACCGATGGCGAAACTCCAAAACGCGGCGGGCAGGATCGAGAATCCAAAGGGATGGATGTAGCCTCGCGGATCCGCGGCATTTCTCGCCAGCGCCGTCAGATACGGACCCAGGAACAACGTGATGACAGTGGTGTAAAACGCCGAATTGGCGAAATCGTACATGCACCAGCCGACTTGCTCGCGCTTGGTGTAGTCGCTCATTTGTCACTCATTTAACAAGGGCGTCTTTTTTGGAAATCTCCGCGGCCAGAGCCTGTAACTTCACGTAATCCTTCTTGCCGTTGCCCAGCAGAGGCACTTTATCGAGATGGATCACGCGGCGCGGAATCGCGAATTCAGGCAGTCCGTTGGCGTGCGCGGCGGCGAGTAAACGATCGCGCTTCAAATCCGGATCGTCAGTGAACAGAAGGATAGACTCCCCGCGCCCTTCCTCCTTCACGGTGGCCGACGCGTGCATCCGCTTGGGCGACGCAGCCGCCGCGATCCGCTCGACCACTTCGAGCGACACCATCTCTCCAGCGACCTTCGCGAATCGCTTCAAACGCCCCTGAATCGTGATGTGGCGGCGCGAATTCATGGTCACGATGTCGCCGGTGTCGTACCATCCTTCGCCGAATTGCGACTTGGGCGGCTGCAAAACTCCGGGCTCGCTGGCCAGAAAATATCCCATCATCACGTTGGGGCCGCGCACGTGCAGCTCGCCGCCGGTCTCGATCCCTTCGACAGGCGCCAGCTTGCATTCGATGCCGGGCATCGGCTCCCCCACCGATCCGGGTTCGCACGAATTGGGCGTGTTCACGGAAATGATGGGCGAGCATTCCGTCGCCCCGTAGCCTTCCAGAATCCTCTGGCCAAATTTTTCGAAGTACACCCGGCGGACCTCTTCGCTGAGTTTTTCCGCACCGGAAACGACGTAGCGCAGTTTGTAGAAGTCGTACGGATGAGCGAATCTCGCGTAATTTCCCAGGAAAGTGCTGGTGGCGAACAGCACCGTGCAATCGCGATCGTAGAGAATCTCGGGGATGACGCGATAGTGCAGCGGCGAAGGATACAGGAAAATACGAGCGCCGCTGACCATCGGCAGCACCAGTCCAGCGACCAGTCCGAAGGAGTGAAACAGCGGCAGCGCGTTCAGAAATTTGTCGCGATGCGAAATCTCAATCACCGCGCGAGACTGCGCGCAATTGGCAAGAATCGACGCGTGGCTCAGCGCGACGCCTTTCGGCTTGCCCTCCGATCCGGAAGTGAATAGCACCACGGCCATGTCCTGCGGGCGCGTGCGTTTGGTCGCGGCCTTCGGGAATCGCAAGGCGAAGAGAATCAACCAGAGCTTGTCTAAGATTCCAAAATGCTTGCGAATATCCTCGAGGTACATCACCTTCGCGGCGGTGAAATTTTCCATCATCGCCGTGAGCTTGGCTTTTTCGATAAACGCGCGCGATGCGAAAATCGTTTTGATTTCGGCGATCTTGCAGGCGTTCTCCAGGCCCTCGCGGCCCGAAGTGTAATTCAGCATCGCTGGAATACGCCGATTCGCCATCATGCCGATGATCATCGCCGCCGTCGGAGTCGCCGTGGGCATCAGGACGCCGACGCGCTCGCCTTCGCTGGTCCACTTCCCGGTGAGCCGGCCGAGCGCGAGCGTCATCTTCAGCATGTCGCCCAGCGTCTCTTCCTTGCCACGAATATCTTCGATGAACTGGCGCTCTTTGCCGAACATTTTGACTTGCTCCAGCAGCACCTCGGGAATCGTCGTCTCCTTGCGCGAATCGAATTCGGCAATTTGCATGATGCGGCGGAGTTCCTCGCTTGCCAGGCGTCGGCGATCGCGCGATCGCGGGGCATCCGGCATGGGCAGAGGCAGCGGCGCGTGCATCGTGAGTGTGATCTTCGGGAACCAGCGCTGCGGAAAATCGGGCGGCATGCGCGAGAAATGAGAATGCAGCGGACCGTCGATATGCAGCGGCATCACATGCGCCCCGGATTTCGCGGCGGCGAACGCGGGCCCATCGTAAACCTTCATCCGGCTGCCGGTCACGGTGATGCGGCCTTCCGGAAAGATCACAACGGGCGCTCCGGATTCGAGCAGCGCGATCACGGTTTTCATCGCCAGAGGACTGGTGGAATCGATCACCAGGTAATCGATGAAAGAGAGCAGAATTTTGAAATGCCACTTCGCCGCGATCTGGGAATGAACCAGATAGGTGGGCGCGAACGGAAGAAACGCGCCGATCAGCAGGCCATCGATGAACGACTGATGGTTGGAAACGATCAACGTCTTGCCGGCGGGCTTCTCATAGCCAATCAGCTCGGCCCGAAATAAGATGCGGAGAATGAAGCGAATAATGATGCGGGCAACAGGAATCATATTTTGAGCAGCGCCGGATTATTGTATCCCACCGGCATCTAGTGTAGTGGCATGCATAAAACTCCGCTCCCTGCGGTCACGGCTCGGTAAAGCTGGACGATCAGCCGAGCCGTGACCATAGGGAGCGGTGTTCCCGATCGATTTACATCTTCTCCATCTGATCCAGCAACTGCACCATTCGCGGCGCGGCGTCGCATTTTCCTCCGAATCGAAACTCGACGTACGCGGAGGTCAGGTCTTCTACCAGCGGCGTCAGTTCCGTCGACGGCAGCACCCGCGCGAATTCGGAGGGCGTCAGCCATGGTGGCTTCTGAATGCCTCGTCTTTCCAGCAGCCCGAGCATCCTCTGATACAGCAGCGTCGCGTCGGATGCTTCGCCCACGCCGCGTTTCAAGCGGCGAACCCGCATGGCGGCTCGAAATCCGCGTACGCCAGCCGGTCCGAACAGGACGCCGAGCATCGCCACGAATATCAGCCCAGCAACGACGGGTGCATATTCCACGCTGGACCTGGCCGCTCCCTGCAGCCATCCGGCCGTGTTATCGATCCACCGCAGCTTCGCGCCGCGTCCCGATTGCTGCACTCGCGATGCCAGCGTGATCTGGCGGTCCAGATCGTAGCTCAAAATCCAATCCTGCCAAAACTGCTCGGCGGCGTCGAAGAACAGCGATACGCGCGTCATCAGCGGACTTTGAATGGCCCCGGGATCGGGCGGCGTGGGGTCGTACGTCGTCCATCCGCGGCCGGGAATCCACGCTTCCACCCAGCTATGGGCGTCGGAGGCGCGCACCACCTGCCATCCGGTCATGGGATTGTAGATGCCGCTCGCGAATCCCGTCACCACGCGCGACGGAATGCCCACCGTGCGCAGCATCACGGCCATCGCGGAGGCAAAATATTCGCAATGGCCCTTGCGCCGCTCGAACAAAAAGTTCGCCAGCGGATCCGGCACCGTCGCGGGCAGCAGCTTCAGGGTGTATCCATAGTTGACGCGCAGATATTTTTCGATCGCGCGGGCTTTGGAATCGTCGGGATTCACACCGCCGGTCGAGCCTTCGATGATCTCGCGGGCCAAGCGGAAAATCCGCACGTCCAGTCTGTCGGGCAGCAGCATCAGGTCGTCGCGTTCTCTGGGAGGCAGCGGCTCGACCGGCGTGCGCGGCGTAGCGGACTCCTCAATCAGGCTCGATGCGATGTACTTCAGGCCGCTGGTGGGCACGCCCGAAACACGCAGCGATCCGCCGCGCGTATAGTGCAGCACCGGAGCGTTGATGCTGATCGATTGCAGGGTGCCTGCGTAAAACAGAGTATCGGAGGCGATCTCGCTCAGCTGTACGTTATAAACCATGCGATTGCCGCGGCGCGCCGGGCGCTCGGGCTTAAACATCACCTGGTGCGAATCCGGCGGCACGTGAATCACTTCGTCGGCCACCGCGGGATTGAACCATCGCTTCCCGTCGAATTCCCTAAGCGCGGTGCCGCGCCAGCGCACGTCGAGCAGGCCATCGCCCATGTACTTGCGGATGTGCATCACCGGAGCGCTGCTCTGTTTGATCTCGCCAATTTGACCCAGCGTCACTTCGTTGGCGAAGCCCGGCAAGTGATAACGCTGCGGAACGAAGCGCTCGAGCGCGGCGCGCGCGGTTCGCGGCAGAACGAAGAACAACGCGGCGGTCATCATCAGGATCCCGCCGAACAGAAAAACCGAGAGCACGCCCAGCCGGCGCGGGAAGGCGCGGAGTCCTCCTCGCACCACGCTCCTCGGCAGCTGCGTCGAGACGCGCACCTCTCCGCTGGAGAAAGACGCGATAGCGAACAGCATGAAGAACGCGAGGAAGGCGAAAAAGCTGAGACTGGTGGAAAGGATCGCCGCCGCCAGCAGTTCCAGGCCGGCCAACAATTTTAGATAAGTGAAATCGCGAGTGGAGCGGGCCGTTAGCACCTTGCAAACCAGCAGAAAGAAAATAAAATGCACCGTGGCGGGCAGGAATTCGCCGGAAATATATAAATAATCCAGTGGATAAAACGCGACGAAGCTGAGCGCCAAAGTGTCGGCCAGGCGCCCTGAAATCTGGACGTCGAGCACACCCGCCGCCATCAGCGTGCGCAGGCACAGCGCGCCCAGCGTCAGGATAGCGGTGGGTACGTCCAGGTACCCGGAGGCGGCCACCGCGAAGTATCCGGAAGCCAGCATCCCGAGCATGGAGAACTCGAAAAACCGCTCGACGATTTTTGGCGGCGTGTTCATGTGATTCTTCGCTCGCTCTTGTGGCGTACGCCTCCAGGCGTGCCGCGTCGGCAGTCGTGCCGACGGCCGGTCATGTCGAGACGAATCTCGACACGGCACGCCTGGAGGCGCGCGCCACATCGCATCGAGGCGTGACCACAGGGAGCGGTGGCATTGAACAAATCAGCGATCGGCCCCATAGCTTATGCTACATCTATTAGGTGATCCTTTCGCTGCACCACGACAGCCCCGAATCGGAAACTTCCTTCGCTCGCTTCCAGACCTCCTCCGTTCTCAAGGGCCTCACAGCGCTGGATTCCAGGGCTCGCCGCAAGGGTTTGGCGGCGCTCGATCCGCAGCGCGGCGCGTTGATTCCCATCGGTATGGAAATCGAAGGCGCAAGCGTGGTGAAGAACGGCTACGGCGTCTTCGACCTCGCTTGGCAGGCGCAGGAGCATCCCGAGTGGCCTGGCAAAATCTCCGCCGAGCTGGACGCAATTCGCGATGGGATTCGCGCCGCGCACAAAGCGCCGGTAAAGTTCCTGATCTGGGCCGGCATGGGCGGCTCGGCCGAAGATAAGGCGATGTATCAGGCCGTCGGGTTGTTGCGGCGCGGGCCCCGGCTGTACCTGCTCGATTCCACCGATCCGGCGAAGCTGGAATCGATTCTTGCCGACATGAAAAAGCGCAGCGGACTCAATGAGCGTGACATGTTGCGGCGCACTCTGGTCGTCGGCATGGCGATGGGTATGACGTCCTTTGAGCCGGTGGTAAATCTGAAGAAACTGGCCGCCTTGTACGACGCCGCGCGCATCGATTCGCGGCCCAATTTTTATTACATGACGTTGCCGGGTTCGCTGCTGGATCAGTTCGCGGCGAAGCGCGGATACCGCCGCGTGCCGCTGCAATTGGACGAGGGAAACACCACTGCGGGACGCCATAGCGCTCCGCTGAATCGCGGCAGCCTGTATCCCCTGGGCCTGGCAGGCGTGGATCTGAACGCCTGGATCGAGGGAACGTTTCTGACGGAAGAAGAGGTCGATACCGCGTGGCGGCTGGCATCTTTTTTTCACATTCAAGGTTTAGCAGGTCACGATAAAATCACGCTCGTGCTGCCGCGCGTATGGGCGGGCGCGGGCATTTGGACCAAGCAGGATTTCGAAGAGAGCCTCGGCAAGTCGGAGGAGTTCGGACTCAAGATCGTGACGGGCGAGCGCGTGAAGCTGACGAATTATCGCGCGCCGAAGGATCCCAGGCAGGATCGCGTGTTCCTGTGCGTTCAGATCAAGGGCATGCAGGACGATTGCGCCGAAAAACTCGCGCTGGTGCGGCGCGCGGGCTATCCGGCGGCGGCGTTGACGGTGCCTAAGGGCACTCCTTTATCCCGCTACATGCAGTTCATTCACTACGTCGTATTCGGCCTGGCGTGGCTGCGAAAGATCAATTTTGTGACTCAGCCGAACGTGGAGTTGTATAAAACAATTACCAACAAATTGTTCGCGGAGTCGGAGCGCGCGGGCGGGATCGCGAAGACCAGGGAGTGGAGGCAGACCGAGGACTCGCCCCGTAAATCGGTGTGGCGCGGGCGTGTCACGCTGCGCTGGGATCGTCTGCCGGAGAGGCTCCAGCCGGAGGGATCAACGGCTCCGGCGTTATATGCGGCGCTGGTAAAACACTTCACGGGCGAGGGTCAGGCCACCTATGGTGAATTGACTTTTTTCGGAGACACCCGCTATTCCGTGCGAGGCCGAGCCGTGCGCACGGTCCTCGATCGCGCCGGGGAGCAGTTGTTCCGCGCGGGCTTGAAAATGCCGGTCGACGTGTATGAGGGTCCGGCGATGAACCATTCCTATCACGAGATGATTATCGGGCACGGGGGATGTTTTTCGACCATCGTGGCCGCGGAAGGCCAGCAGGCGGACTATCACAAGGCGCAGTTCCTGGCCACGCAGATGGCCCTGGCGGAGAGGCGTCGCGCCGTGGTTTCCATCATGCTGCGCGATCTGGAAGACGGTTCGCTGCGGGCTCTGGACGAGTTTTTCCGGCAGGCTGCGACGCAGATCCGGCACTCAAAATAATATGGCTCGATTCCGTCCGCCGGGGGCGAAAAAGAAAGTTCCGGAGAAAACATCGCGCGGGTTGATTCCCTGTCTATTCGTCCTGGTGGGCGGATTGGTTTTAATATTCGTTCTGTTCTATTTGTCCATAAACTCTGGAAAGTGACTAAATGAGAATCGATAAAAGAGAAGACGCCGAAATGCGGCCGGTCACCATCACGACCGATTATTTGTTGACTGCCGAAGGATCGGTGCTGATTGAGGTGGGCAACACCCGCGTCCTGTGCGCGGCGTCGATCGAGGACACCGTGCCCGGCTTCCTCAGAGGCGGCGGGAAAGGCTGGGTGACCGCGGAATATTCCATGCTGCCGCGCGCCACGGCGACACGTACCGCTCGCGAAGTTTCGAAGGGCAGGGCGTCGGGACGCACCATGGAAATTCAGCGGCTGATCGGACGGTCGCTGCGTTCGGTGGTCGATATGGAAGCGCTGGGCGAGCGGAGCGTCATCCTCGATTGCGACGTATTGCAAGCGGATGGAGGGACCAGAACGGCGGCGATTACCGGCGCGTATATTGCCATGTCGCTGGCGCTGCGGCAACTGGTGAAATTCGGGACCTTGAAAAAATCGCCCATAAAGGATTGCGTGGCAGCGACCAGCGTCGGCATGGTGAACGGCGTGGCGATGCTCGACCTCTGCTATCAGGAGGATTCGCGGGCCGAGGTCGATATGAACGTGGTGATGACAGGCGCCGGCCAGTTCGTCGAGCTCCAAGCGACGGCGGAAAAGACCGCGTTCGACGATTCGCATCTGGGCTCCTTGCTGACGCTGGCGCGCAAGGGAATCTGCGAGCTGATCGAAGTGCAAAGGAGATTCGAGGCGGCTTGAAAATCCATTGCGCGACGTCGAATCCTGGGAAGCTGCGTGAATTTCAACTGGCCGCGGAAAGACGACAGGCGGAGTTTGAGTTCGTCCCCATTTCCTTACCTCCTCCCGAAGAAACCGGCAAAACGTTCGAAGAGAACGCTCTGTTAAAAGCTCGATACTACGGGGCGCACGTGGACGGATACTTGTTCGCCGACGATTCCGGCATCGAAGTAGACGCGCTCGACGGCCGCCCTGGCGTGGATTCAGCGCACTTCGATAACAACTGGCTGCTGGAGCAGCTGCGCGGCATCGAAAATCGCAGCGCGCGATTCGTGTGCGTGATCGCATTGGTGCGCGACGGCGAACTCGTGAAGACGTTCCGCGGCGCGGTCGAAGGCCGCGTGATCGATCAGCCTCGGGGAACAACCGGGTTCGGGTACGATCCGCTGTTCTTTTACGAGCCC
Organism: Bryobacterales bacterium; assembly: GCA_963813145.1. GTDB lineage: Bacteria > Acidobacteriota > Terriglobia > Bryobacterales > Bryobacteraceae > Palsa-187. Next base: position 595,669 of record CAWEXX010000003.1, on the reverse strand, counting down.
TTCGGCTGCACTTTTGGCGAGGCGGATACCGACGCGAAAATGCGCGTTAGTCATCGGGCGCAGGCGCTGAACGCGATGTTTACTTTTTTACGTAGCGCTTCCACTTAAGGAACCCAATCTGCGTTTTCGCGTCGAGGATCTTGCCTGATTCGATGGCTTTATCGAGTTCACGCGCAGTGAACCAGCGAGTCTCGATGCGCTCGTCTTCCATCGGTTTCTTCTCGCCCGCAGTGAGTTTCGTGGCCAGGTAAATGGTCATTTTTTCCGCCAAAAAACCGGGGCTGGCGTAGAATTCGGCTAGTTTTGACCATTTCTTGGCGCGATAGCCGGTTTCCTCGACCAACTCACGGCGGGCGGCTTGTAAAGGCGTCTCGCCGGAGTCGAGTCGGCCTGCGGGGAGCTCCCACAGATACTGTTTTGCGGGCAAACGATACTGTTTTACCAACAAAATACGCTTTTTATCATCGACCGGCATCATGACGGCGGAGCCACCGTGGTGAACGATGGCGCGCTTGATTTGGAAGCCGTCGGGGTCGAGGGCCGTATCTTGAGAAACCGTGAAAATTGGTGTTTTAAGAAGTGTTTTGGAAGTAATGATAGTCATTTAAGGCCGATCAAGGTCGCGAATTCGTGCGCGGAACGAGTATTAAGGACGTCTAGAGGCTCGAGCCAGCCCCGGCGGGCCATGCGGACGCCGTATTGCATGTTGGCCAGATGCTTGGGATGGTGAGCGTCCGTATTGATGACGAACTTGCAGCCCTTCGCCTTCGCCGCGCGGATGTGCGACGCCGTCAAATCGAGCCGCTCCGGGCTGGAATTGACTTCGAGGTACACATTTCTGCGGGCGGCTTCAGTGGCGATCAGGTCGAAGTCGAACGGATAGGGATCGCGGTTGAGGAGCAGGCGGCCGGTGGGATGGCCTAGCATTTTGAGGTGCGGACATTCGAGGGCGCGCATCAGGCGGTCGGTCATTTCATTCGCTTCGAGATTCATATAGCTGTGGACGCTGCCGATGACGAAGTCGAGTTCGCCCAGGGCGTCGTTCTCGAGATCCATTTCGCCGTCGCGCTTGATGTCGCATTCGATGCCGGAGAAAACGCGCAGGCCGAAGCCGGATTGGTCCATTTCGCGGATTTTGTGGGCGAAGGCGATGGCGCGCTTTTCATCCATCCCGTTGGCCATGGCCAGCGCCTTCGAATGGTCGGTGATGGCGACGTATTCGTAGCCACGCTCGCGGGCGGCTTCGACCATTTCTTCGAGCGTCGCCCGGCCATCGCTTTCGGTGGTGTGCATGTGCAGGTCGCCGCGAATTTGCGACTGCTCGATCAGTTGGGGGAGTTTGCGGGCGGCCGCGGCTTCGATTTCGCCGGAGTTTTCGCGAAGCTCGGGAGGGATCCACGCGAGGCCTAGCGCTTCGTAGATCTCTTCTTCGGTCCTTTGGGCGACGATGGCGCCGCCTTCGAGCTTTGAAAGGCCATATTCGTTGAGGGTCAGGCCCATTTTTAGGGCTCGCTGACGGAGAGCCACGCTGTGCTCCTTGCTGCCGGTGAAGTATTGCAGGGCGGCTCCATAGTTCTCCGGCGGCAGGGCGCGAAGATCGACTTGCAAGCTTTCGTGGCCGAAACGGATGCTGGCTTTGTTCTCCCCTTTGCCCAGGGTTTCCTGCGATTTTGGATGGGCTACGAATTTTTCGAGCGCAGCGGCGGCGCCGGGACCGGTGACCAGAAGATCCAGATCGCCTACGGTTTCCCTGCCTCGACGAAGGCTGCCGGCGGGAATGATTTTTTCGATGCCCTCGACAGTGGACAAATATTCCGTGATCTCGTCGGCGGCGCGCTGCGCGAAGTTCAGCAGGAAGCGGCCCTGGCGTTGCCGGTACGCGGCGATGGAGCGAAGGACTTTTTCCTCCAGCTTGGCGCCCATGCGGGGGAGATCGCGGAGTTTCTGTTCGCGGCAGGCTCGCTCCAGGGTGTCGATGGAGGTGATGTGAAGCTGCTCGAACAGCACCTTTATGCTCTTGGGGCCGAGGCCTTGAATCTTTAGGAGTTCGAGGGCTTCGGCGGGATACTTCTCCAGCATTTCATCGCGCCGTTCGAAGCTGCCGCGCTGCTCGATTTCCTGAAGGACGGCGGCGATGCCTTTGCCGATGCCGGGGATGTCGGTGACTTTACGGTCGGGGTTCTTGAGGATGGAGGCGATGGATTCGGGGTGGCCTTCGATGACACCGGCGGCGTTGCGGTAGCTGCGGATGCGGAAGGAGTCTTCGCCGGCGACTTCCATGAGGTCGGCGGTTTCGTAGAGGAGATGGGCGATGGCGCGGTTTTCCACTTAACTTTTAGTTTCCTATATCGGGCGGAGGGCAGGTCGGGAACCTGCCCCACACCTGCCCCACTATGCGCGGTTTTGGATGTGGGGTTCTACGTGGACCAGGACGTCTTCTACCCATTGGACGTCGTTCTTTACGGCGATTCTTACGGCTGTGGCTATGTCGTGTGAGGCGCGGACGGTTAGTTCGGGGTCTACTTCTAAATGCAGGTCCACGTGGTAGCGGAGGCCGGTTTTGCGGGCGTAACATTTCTCGATGCCCAGGGTGCCGGGAACGCGCATGGCTACGGCGCGGATTTCGTCCATCTGCTTGCCTTCGGGCATGGTGTCCATCAATTGCAGCGCGGTTTCGCGGACCACGCGGAGGCCGAAGAAGATGACGAAGAGGCCGACGGCGAAGCCTCCCCAGTGGTCGGCGGCGGTCATATTGGGAAAGTGAATGGCGATGGCGACGGCGATGAGGGCAACGATACCGGAGCACATATCGACCGCGTCGTTCAGAGCGTCGGCGGAGAGGGCGACGCTGCCGGACTTCTTGCCGACCCGCATTTTCATCGTCCAGAGGATGGCTTTCAAAAGGACGGCGCCGATGAGGGGCCACAGGGCGAAGGATGCCGGAGTGTGCTGGTCGTTGCGCTCGGCTAGCGCTCGCCAGGAAATTCCGGCGCCGGAGACGGCGAGTACGGCTCCGATAGCGAGGCCGCTCAGAATTTCGAAGCGGCCGTGACCGTAGGGGTGATCGTCATCGGCAGGCTTGGCGGCAACCCACAGGCCGATCAGGACCAGCCCGGACATGAGGATATCGGCGGCGGACTCGAATCCGTCGGAGACGAGGGCGACTGACTGGGCGGCCAGGCCTACGGTGATTTTGATGGCAGAGAGAGCGGCACTGATCGCGATGCTGATCATCGCGGTGCGGCGGGCGGTCTGTTCGAGGGTCCTCAACGTTTCAGGGTAACTGATCGCGCCTGACGGTCGAGGCTCGGGAAGAGGGCAGGTCGGGAACCTGCTCCACTTTCCCACCTGATGATTTGCTTTGGTGGGACAGGCGCTTCCGCCTGTCGTTTGGGATTGGCGGGAAGAGGGTCCTCAACGTTTCAGGGTAGCTGATCGCGCCTGACAGTCGAGGCTCGGGAAGAGGGCAGGTCGGGAACCTGCCCCACTGTTCCACCTGATATTTGCTTTGGTGGGACAGGCGGGTCCGCCTGTCGTTTGGGATTGGCAGGTCGGGGACCTGCCCCACTGGCGTTACTCTTGAATTGACATGCGCGCGCCGCTGATTGCGGGTCCTGACGAGATCGATTCTGTTCCCGATGTGCCGGCGGTTTTTTTGTTGTGGGCGGGCGAGGGGAAGCCTTATCTGGCGCGAACTTCGCTGCTGAAGAGGCGGTTGAGACGGGTTTCGAAGATGCTGGGCGGTATCGTGCAGCGGATCGAGTATTGGCCGATGGGGTCGAAACTGGAATCGTCACTGCTGCATTTGGAATTGGCGCAAAAGCATTTTCCGGAGGATTGGGTGAAGATCACGCGGCTGCGTCCTCCGGCATTTGTGCGGCTGACGGTGGACAATCCGTTTCCCCGGACGATGGTGACGACGCGGCTGGGTCGAGGGATGTTTTACGGACCGTTTGCGAGTCGCGCGGCGGCGGAGCGGTTCGATGGCGAGATGCTGGACCTGTTTCAGATCCGGCGATGCGAGGAGAATCTGGAGCCGTCGGCGCAGCATCCGGGATGTATTTACGGCGAGATGGCCAAGTGCTTGCGGCCTTGTCAGGAAGCGGTTTCGATGGAGGAGTATCGGAGCGAGGCGGCTCGGGTGGAGCAGTTTTTCTGGACCAATGGATCGTCGTTGCTGGAGACGGCGGAGGCGGCTCGGGATCGGGCTAGCGGGGAGATGCAGTTCGAGGCGGCGGAGAGGCTGCATCAGCGGGTCGAGAAAATAGTCGAGGTGCGCGGCCTGGGCGGGGAACTGGCGCGGTCGGTAGATAAGTTGAACGGAGTGGCGGTGGTGAGGGCTCCGGATCTGGGAGCGGTGGATTTACTGTTCTTATTAGGAGGGCGATTGCAGGAGGGGATGCGGTTTAGTTTGGGGGACGCGGGGGAATCGATGGATCGCCGGCTGAGGGAGTTGACCACGGCGCTGCCGGCTGGGGGGCCGCCGCAGATGGAACATTTGGCGATTTTGACCCGGTGGTATGGGTCGAGCTGGAGGGATGGAGAGTGGCTGGGGTTCGACGCGGTGGAGAAGATTCCATATCGTAAATTGGTGAATGCGATTGGCAGAGTGCACGGAGGGCAGGTCGGGAACCTGCCTCACTGATAATGATCAAGTCGCTGCATGATTCTTGGGTAGCTCGGGCGTGGCGGAAGTTTCGCGCGCTGTGGACGCAGGGGCTGAGGCAGCAGGTTACGGGGACGGGGATCGCGTACACGGCTGCGCTTAGCGTCGTCGGTGTGGGCGCGTTTATTTCGGCGAACAACTTACTTTTTCTGATTTTCGCGGCGATGCTGTCGACGCTGCTGGTATCGGGATTCATCAGCCGGTTGGGGATCGCGGGGCTGGAGATTAACCTGATGGTGCCGGAGCACATTTCGGCTCGGCGGAAGGTGCGGGCGGGGATTCGCATTCGCAATTTGAAGCGCGTGATTCCGTCGTTCAGCATTCACCTGGCGGGATCGAAGGAGAGCGGGTTTGAGTCGATCCTGTACTTTCCGGCGATTCCTGGCGGGGCGGTGCTGGAGGAGCCGGTGGAGTTGTATTTTCCCAAGCGGGGAGCGCAGCGCGAGAGGACGTTTCAATTTTCGACGCGGTTTCCCTTTGGGTTTTCAGAGCGCAGAGAGATGGTGACGGCGCAGCATGACATCCTGGTTTACCCGTGCGTGGACGCGCAGCCGGGGTTCGATGCGCTGCTGGCGGGGGTGCGGGGTGAGATTGGAAGCGCAGCAGCGGGGGCGGGGTCACGATTTTTACCGCATCCGTCCATATGAGGCGCTGGAGAGCGCGCGCCACGTGGATTGGAAGGCGACGGCGCACACCGGCGATTTGCAGGTGCGGGAGTTCGCGCGGGAGCAGGATAATCGCGTGGTGATTTACTTCGATCTGGATACGGAGGCGGAGACGTGGTTCGAATCGGCAGTGGATTGCGCGGCGTTCCTGGCCTTCGGATTGGCGGAGCGCGGGGCGCAGGTGCGATTCTGCACGCAGGAATTCGACGTGAGCTTTCCGGAGGAAGGGGACATTTATACTATCCTCAAATATCTGGCTTTGGTGTCCCCGATGAGGGGAAAAGCTCCGGCGGCTCCTGATGATCCTTCCAGTTACCAAATCGTATTCACTTCTAATCCACAACGCATGCAGACGCTTGGGTGGGGTGTGGGCGATGAGCGCGGCTCCAGGGTGCTTGGGCTCGACGCTTTTGCTCGTGCGGAAGAATCTAATTAGGATCCTGGTAGCGTGTCTTTTAACGCTGCCCGCGCACGCCCAGGTGGCCGCTTCGATTTCGGGAACGGTAGAGGATCCGTCAGGCGCGGGAGTCGGCGGTGCCAAGGTAGTGGTGACGAATGTCGAGACAGGGGCGACGCGCACCACTACCAGCGATGAATCGGGAAACTTTAGCGTCCGTTCGCTGGCGCCCGGACCGCAACAGGTGAAAGTCGAGAAGGCAGGTTTTAAGGCCGCTGTGCGAACCGGGATCGACCTGAAGGTCGCGCAGCAGGCGGTGGTGAAGGTCAAACTCGAGGTCGGCGAGTTTGTCCAGCAGGTGACGGTCACTGGCGATGTTCCGGTGGTGAATACGACCACTTCGGCGACCTCCGGGGTGGTGGGTGAGCGGGAGATCAAGGATCTGCCGCTGAACGGCCGCAGCTTCGATACCTTGATTACGCTGAATCCCGGGACGATCAATTACAGCGGGATGAAGAGTCCCAACACGAGCACCAGCGATGGGAATACCTTCTCCGTCGCGGGACGGCGCACTTCGGAGAATGTTTTCCTGGTGAATGGCGTTGAATACACGGGTTCCAGCCAGTTAGCGATTTCGCCTGGGGGTGTGAGCGGCGAACTGCTGGGGATCGACGCGGTGCGGGAGTTCAACGTGCTGACCGACGCCTATGGCGCCGAGTACGGCAAGCGCGCGGGTGCGCAGGTGAGCATCGTGACGCAATCCGGCACCAATGCGCTGCATGGGTCGGTTTTTGAGTTTCTAAGAAACAGCGCGCTGGATGCGCGAAATTTCTTCGACCAGGCGGCGGTTCCGCCGTTTCGCCGCAATCAGTTTGGGGGGGCGCTGGGTGGACCGCTCAAGAAAAATAAGCTTTTTCTGTTTGGCAATTACGAAGGATTCCGGCAGGCGCTGGCGTTGAGCAGCGTGAGCGTGGTGCCGGATGCGCAGGTGCGGCTCGGTCAAGTGCCGAACTCGACGACGGGGATTTTTGCTCCGGTGGCGAATCTGAATCAGGCCATGCTGCCGTTTCTTTCCTTGTGGCCGACGCCAAATGGTCCGGAGCTGCTGGCGAGCGGGGTCGCGAGTGGAACGGCGTTTTCCTACAACAACCCGAGGTCGCACATTCATGAGGATTTCGGGACGGCGCGCGGCGATTATACGATCAGCGGGCGCGACATGTTGTCCGTGGCTTATACGGTCGATATGGGCAACAGTCTGATCCCGCAGGCCGATCCTCTGTTCGCGTCGTACGAAGCGCTGCAAAGCCAGGTAGCGAGCGTTCGGGAGACGCACGTTTTTTCTCCGCGTGTGCTGAATACGGCAACGGTGGGATTTTCGAGAGCGGAGTTCAACTTGAATTCGGTGCCCCTGGCGGCGTTTCCGGCAAACCAGTCTTTCGTTGCCGGAGGCGGGCCGGGTGGGATCGTGGTCAATGGCGGAGTGACTACCACCGGGATTTCGGGCATTACGGCCGCGGGTCCGAACAACGCAGCGGGGTCGTGGAATCGACGGAATTTATTCACCTATACCGACGAATTGCAGATTACCAAGGGCAGGCATCAGATCAGCTTGGGCGCGTGGTTCCAGCCGATTCGAGACAACGAGGCTAGCGCGTCGCGTCAACTGGGGCAGGCGACGTTCAGCAGTTTGACGACGCTGCTTCAGGGAACGGTGAGCACATTCCAGGTGATTCCGAATCCCAACGAGCTGGGGTGGCGAAGTAAAGAAGGCGCGTGGTACGTCGAGGATTCGATCCGGCTGCGGCCGAATTTGACGATCAGGCTGGGTCTGCGCGAGGAGTTCACGAACGGCTGGAATGAAGAGTCGGGCCGCGCTGCGAACTACGTTACGGATTCGAATGGCGTGCTGGTTACGAACGTCCTGGTGGGTAACTCGGCGTTCACGAAAAATAACGCGACGCATCTATTCGCACCGCGAGTGGGGTTGGCATGGGATCCGTTTGGCAATGGCAAGACCGCGATCCGGGCGTCGTTCGGGACCTTTTATTCGCTGATCGACAATTTGAGTTTTCTCTTGAACTCGCTGCCGCCGGCGAATGGAGCGGTGTCGCTGGCGAGCACTTCGCTGCTCTCGATCATCCCGATCAAGCCAGGGGTCGCGCCAGCGCCTCAGTGCAGCACCACGGTGCCGCCCCCTTGCACCACGTTCGCTCCGCAGGGCGTGCAGCCGGACGCGAAGACGGCGACTGTGAACGAATGGAATTTCACGATCGAGCGGCAACTCGATCAAAACACAGGGTTGCGGGCCGCCTACGTGGGTTCGTTTGGTTATCACGGATTCGTGAGCATCGATCCGAACGACATCCCGGCTCAGATCTGCGCGAGCGCGACTTGCGTATCGGGAGGCACGCCTGGAACGACGAAGGGAAGCGTGGTGCAGGGGCAGCAATACATCCCGGTGACTGGACGGCCGAATTCGTTCCTGGGCGCGGGGTTCTTCTGGTACACCGAGGGCAATACCAGCTACAACGCGCTTCAGTTCGACGCGACGCGCAGGCTGAGCCACGGCTTGCAGCTTCGTGCCAACTACACATGGTCGAAGAATCTGGACATCAATTCGGCGTTGACTGGGGCGCAGGCTAACAATCAGGCGCAGATGGTGATGGATCGCAACAATCTTCATCGGGATTGGGGGCCGTCGGCGCTCGATGTGACGAATCAGGCCAGCATTTCGGGGCTCTATACATTGCCGTTCGGGCACGGGCGACTGGGCGGGTGGCAGATCAATGGGATCGCGACGCTGCTGAGCGGGTTCCCATTTACGCCGCAGATAGGGGCGAACCGGTCGGGCGACGGGGATACCCGGAATCCAGACCGGCCTTCGCTGAATCCGGGGTTTAGCGGGCCAGTGGTGCTGGGGAGTCCGAATCAGTGGTTCAATCCGAACGCGTTCGTGCTGCCTACTCCGGGGACATATGGGAATCTGGGCCGAGGGGTGTATCGGGGGCCGGGGCTGGCGGATCTGGATGTGTCGTTGTTCAAGACTACGAAGCTGGCGGAGCGGACGAATTTGCAGTTTCGGGCGGAGTTTTTTAACGCGCTGAATCATGCGAACTTTGGGACGCCGAATGCGACGGTGTTTTCAGGGGCGGCGTTTAATCCATCGGCGGGGTTGATCACGTTGACGACGACTACGTCGCGGCAGGTTCAGTTTGGGTTGAAGTTGGTGTTCTAGGCAAAGTGGGGCGGGCATTTGTGCCGGCAGCCTGCTTTAGCAGGCTTTGTTGAAGGTCCATGAGAAGCCGCCCAGAGGGCGGCTGCCGGCTGAATAGCCCGCCCCACATCCTGATCCATTAAAATTGAAAATGGGTTTGGCTACTCAAGCGCGCGCTTGTTCTGGCTCCTCGGCCATATTTTCCGAGTCGGCCATTGTCAGGCCAAATTCAGCTCGTGAGGGATCGGTTCATTGTGCTTCAGCCACTCGCTCGGGGCCAATCGGTCGAGCAATTCGTGAGCGTGTTGCTTATCGACCAAGCAAAAGGTTCCTTCTGAAATCAAATATATGGCAGCGCATGGCGCCGCCCCACAGGCGTTATTTGTCGGCTTCAGGCCGCGGGACGGAATGGAAGCTATCATGATCGACGTATGCTCGCCATGTTTGGCTCTCTTCGTCGAGGTGAAGAACGCCTTCGGCACAAAGATAGATGGGCCTGTTCTCCTCGTCGGCATCATAGTCGTAGAAGCTCAGTCGCATCCCTTCCTTTGGCGCCACACCTAGCTTTTCCAGATCCGCGAACGACCCGTTTGTGAGTAGGGTCCCTCCATCAGTCATGACCCCCCAGTAATACAGATAAACTCCGTTTTGCAAAACAAAGCCCTATTTCGATACTGTAAACGTCGTAAACGGGTGCGAATCCAGGTCACGTAAGGCTGATTTTTCCCAGGCGAACTCCGGGTGAGCCTTCAGGTGCTTCGCGGCCTTGAAATCTATTCCGCAGGAATGGCCCATCGAGGCTGTGAAGGACATTTGTGCGGCCATGGTCGCGTCGGCTACTTTGTTTTGGACTGCGCCCGCTGTGCCGTAGGGGGGCTGCCAGGGTTTGGAGCCTCTTTCGGACAATTCCACGTGACCGCAGAGGGTTCGTTCGCTGGGGGCGATTTTTTTGTCGTAGGTATCGTAGTGGTCGCCTAGGAATTTTTGGCCCAGGGCTACGTCGATGCGGCCTTTGTTTTCGGTGAGCAGGCTGTCCCAGCGGATGTGTCTCGCGTTGGCGCTCAGGCTCGGGTCTTTAAGGTTGAAATCGGTCTCGTCCTTCGCCAGCGCGGGGTCGATGGGGTAGTTGGAGCCGGCGAAGTAGCCGTCTTTGGTGCGCCAGAGGTTTACGTGCTTCAGGCCTAATTCGAGACTGGCGATTTCGCCGGTGTTGCGGTCGGCGATCAGCCAGTCGTTGGCGTAGCCGCCGTTATTTCCCTCTTTCATGATGCGGGCGAAGTCGTCGATGCTGGCGGAGTATTGCATCGCTTTTCTTGCGCGCACGAATTCGGGGACGCCTTTGGGGTCGAAGCCGTTGAAGCCGGTGATCGTCGTTTCGGTGATCATGATGCCGGCGGCGTTGATGCCGAAATCGTCGGCGGAGTGGATCAGGCCGGGCATTCCGTCCATGATGAAGCGGCTGCCATGCTCGGGAGTGATGTCGAAGATGATGTTCCAGCGCGAGCCGGTCATGTAATCGGTCCAGTTATTGTGGGCGATGACGGGCTTGCCATCCTTGGTGTAGCTGCCGGTGGCGACGAAGGCGCTGCAATGGTCGCCGGTGGATTTCGTGCCGTTCTTCTCGGCCCACTTCACATAATAAGGATCGAGCTCCAGCCAGGCGTTGGTGGCGACGATGTCCCAGATGTCGAGCTTCACATTTTTCGCGGCGAGGCCGGCGACGATGCCGGTTAGTTCGTCGCGATATTCCTGCTCGATGTGCGGCCAGAGAACTTTCTCGGCAACGTTGCGGAAGTAATTCCAGTCCTTCGATTCGTGCGTGAGCGCTAGCTTCACCGATTTGTGGGCATCGAGAACTTCGGGGGCGAGCAGGTAGCCGTGCTGAAATCCGATTTCGGAGGGCTTGCCTTCGAGGTGGACGAAGATCCAGCCGGCCTGAACGGGTTTGCGGAAGGACTTGTTCAGGCGGGCGTCGGAATGGGCCGGAGCGGCCAAACAGACCGTTGCAAAAATGGCAAAAGCGGCGAAGCATCGCATGGGGCAATGATAGCCCGAATGGGCGGTGAAATTCACCAGCCCGCGTTATGCGACGCCGGTAACGATATGTCCCTCCTTACAGTCGGGGTTGTCACGCGACACCCGGTTAGAAGCCTGTATCGGCAATTTCGTTTAGCATACCCCTCCATCACTGTCGGGGTTCGGTAAGAGAACTAAGATGCCGACACCGAACCCCGACTGAAAGGAGGGTACACTACGTGACACTCCGGCTAGTGGCCTGTCGCAGGCACATCGTTAGTAGCCGAGCATTTGATAGCAACTTCTTGTAGGGCGGCCAATTTTGGCTGCAGCCCGCATTGAGCGGGCTTCTTTTGAGCAGCCCAGGAGCCGCGTGAAACGCGGCTGCAGCCAAAATTGGCCGCCCTACACGCCAACACCGGCGCTAACGTTTTCGCTGCGACAGGTCCACTGGTGTACATCGGGCGACCGCAGGCGATATAATCCGAAACGTTCCTTTTGCAGGGCGCACTTTAACACCATGAGCGAATCTGGCGAAGTCACGAGACTGTTGGGCGAAGTCGGGCGCGGCAAGAAAGAGGCGATGCATCAGCTTCTGCCGCTGGTCTACGACGAACTGCATCGGCTCGCGCGGTCCTATTTCCGGCGCGAGCGGGGCGAACACACCTTGCAGCCGACGGCGCTGGTACACGAGGCGTACATTCGCATGGTGGATCAAAAATCGCCGATGGAGACCCGCGGTCATTTTCTGGCGGTGGCGGCGACGCAGATGCGGCGCATCCTGATGGACTACGCGCGCAAGCACAAGGCGGAGAGACGCGGAGGCGGCGGACAGAAGGTGATGCTGGAGGATACGATGGCGATCGCCGAGCAGAGGCCGCTGGATATGATCTCGCTCGATACGGCGCTGGGCCAGCTTTCGATTCTGGATCCGGAGCAGTCGCGTTTGGTTGAATTGCGATTTTTTGGCGGACTTTCTGTGGAGGAGACGGCTGAGGTGATGGGCGTTTCCCCCGCCACAATCAAGAGAAGCTGGAGCTCGGCGCGTGCGTTTCTGCATCGCGAGATGACGGGAGGCAATAGTGACGCCGGAGCGATGGGCGCAGATCCGGCAGATATTTGACGGCGCGCTGGAACGGATGCCGAAGGATCGCGCCGCGTACTTGCGGGTGACGTGCGCGGGCGACGACGAGATGCGGCGGGAAGTGGAAAGCCTGCTGGCGAGCCACAACGACGCGAGCGGCTTTTTGGCCAAGCCCGCGGTCGACCTGGGACACACGCTGCATTATTCAGGCGACGAATCGGGCGAGTATCCGACCGGATTTCGCGCCGGTCCCTATCAACTGGAAAGGCGAGTCGGACGCGGTGGAATGGGGTCCGTGTGGCTGGCGTCGACGGCGGATGCGGCGGCTCCGAAGGTCGCTGTCAAGCTGGTGAAGCGCGGCATGGATACGACGGAGATCCTGCGCCGTTTTCGCATGGAGAGGCAGGTGCTGGCGAGCCTGCATCATGCGAACATCGCGCGGCTGATCGACGGTGGATCGACTCCCGAGGGGATGCCGTATCTGGCGATGGAGTACGTGGAAGGCATCCCCATCGATCAGTTTTGCGAATCGCGGGCGAATGCGATCAGCGACCGGTTGAAGCTGTTTCGCGACGTTTGCGCGGCCGTGCAATACGCGCATCAGAACCTGGTGGTGCATCGCGATATCAAGATGGGCAATATCCTGGTGACGCAGGCGGGCGTGGTCAAGCTGCTCGACTTCGGTATCGCGAAGCTGCTGCGGACGGATCTTGCGACGCTTGAAATGGCGCAAACACGGCCGGAGATGCGGCCGATGACGCTGGATTACGCGAGTCCGGAGCAGGTGCGCGGAGATGCGATCACGACATCGACGGACGTGTACTCGCTGGGAGTCCTGTTGTATAAACTGCTCACCGGAAAGCTGCCCTACGGGCTTACGACGCGTTCGCCCGATGCCGTCCGGACGGCGATCCTGGAGACGGAGCCTCGACGGCCGAGCACCGTGATTCTCACCGACGAGACGCATGCGATTCCGGCGGCGACGCAGAAAATGGAGGCGGTGACCGAGGAGACGCGCACGCTGGCGCGCAAGCGGCTGAAGAAGAAGCTGAGCGGCGATCTCGACATGATCATTCTGAAGGCTCTGCGGAAGGAGCCGTCGAAGCGATACGTGTCGGTGGAGCAATTCTCGGAGGACATCCGCCGGTACCTGGAAGGGCGGCCGGTGATCGCGAGGATCGACACCAGAGGCTACCGGTTCACTAAGTTTGTCTCTCGTAATGCTGTTGGCGTGGCCGCCGCGGTGGGGCTGGTGGCGGTGCTGCTGGCCAGCACGATTTTCCTGGTTCAGCGGCAGCGGGAAGATATGCGCCGATTTAGCGATTCCACCATCTTTCTGGAGCGGCAGCTATTGCGCGCGGATCTGGAAGTGGGCAACGCGGATCGTGTTCGAGAGGCGTACAATCTTGCGAAAGCGGTGTGGCAGATGGCTCCGGGGCAGGAGGATTCGCTGCGGGATCTGGCGAACGCGGCGATCAAAATGGGCGGCATCACGACGGATCGCGACGCGGCGGCGAAGTACTATAACGAGGCCTTGACGCAGCTGGATTTAGTAGCGCAGCGGAGGTCTCACCAGGATCCGGACGTCGAACGCGCGTTGGGGGCCACGGCCACAAAGATCGGGGCCATTGAGTTAGAACGCGGAAATCTGCTGGCGGCGCTATCGCAATTCAGCCGCGCTTTGCAGATCGCCGAGGCTGGATCCTCGGCCAACCCGGAGTCCCGATTGACGCTGGCGGATGCGAATGCCAATGTCGGCCAGGTGCTGCTGCGCAACGGGGCGCGGGCCGAAGGCGCGGCCAAGTTGAAAAAGGCGCTCGGACTCTATCGCGAGCTGGGACGGGAAGATCGCGCGGCGGCGATCGAGGAGCAGTTGCGGCAGCCCTAGGGCTACCACCGAACCCCGACAGTCATGGAGGGGATACGACGTTTTCGCATCATAATGAGAACGGATATTAGATATGCCAAAAAGCAAACGTGTTTTCCGCAACCGTTAACGACGGCTGGTATCTAATCAAGCAATAGGAGCGGTAACTTTCGAGTGTGGATTGTAAACGTAGCGCTACAACGTCCTTACACGTTTATCGTATTAGCGCTGCTAATTCTGCTGATTAGTCCGCTGGTCATCCTGCGAACGCCGACCGACATTTTCCCGAATATCAACATCCCCGTCGTCAGCATTCTCTTTAACTATTCCGGCCTCGGCGCGGAGGAGATGGAGCAGCGCATTACGTCTGTATACGAGCGCATCCTCACTACGACGGTGAACGACATCGAGCACATGGAATCGCAATCGCTGAACGGCATCAGTGTAGTAAAGGTGTTTTTTCAACCGGGAGTGCAAGTTTCAGCGGCAGTGGCGCAGTTAACGGCTTCGTCGCAACCGGCGATCCGGCAGATGCCTCCGGGGATCACACCTCCGCTGGTGATCAGCTACAGCGCGTCGAGCGTGCCCATCCTGCAACTGGCGCTTTCGGGGCAAGGACTCTCCGAGCAGCAATTGAACGATTTCGGAACCAACTTCATCCGGCAATCGCTGGCAACGGTCCCCGGCGCGGCGGTGCCATGGCCTTACGGTGGTAAGCAGCGGCAGATCATGATCGACCTGCGTCCGGCGGAAATGCAGGCGAAGGGGCTGGCTCCAAGCGACGTGGTAAACGCGGTGAGCGCGCAAAACCTGATCCTGCCGGCCGGGACGTCGAAGATCGGGCAGTTCGAATACGACGTGGATCTCAACGCGAGTCCGAAGACGGTACAAGAGCTGAACGATCTGCCGGTGAAATCGACCATCGGCAATACCATTTACATTCACGACGTGGCGCATGTGCGAGACGGATTTTCGCCGCAGACCAACGTGGTGCGGCGCGACGGCATGCGCGGATCGCTGCTGACGGTCCAAAAAGTGGGCGCGACCTCGACGCTCGATATCGTGCAAAGGGTGAAGGATGCACTACCGGCGATCCGGGCGGCGCTACCACCGGAGTTGCGGATCGAGCCGCTGGCCGACCAATCTCTGTTCGTGCGCGCGGCGGTAAATGGCGTGATTCGCGAAGCGGTGATCGCGGCATGCCTGACGGCTGCGATGATCCTGCTGTTCCTGGGAAGCTGGCGCAGCACGCTGATCATCGCGATCTCCATTCCGCTGTCGATTCTCACATCGATTGTCTGCCTGAGCATGCTGGGCGAGACCATCAACATCATGACGCTGGGCGGACTGGCGCTGGCGGTCGGAATTCTGGTGGACGATGCAACCGTGACGATCGAAAATATCGAGCGTAACTTCGAGGAGGGCAAGGATCTGATCGACGGAATCCGCGATGGCGCGGCGCAAATCGCGGTGCCGGCGCTGGTTTCGACACTCTGCATCTGCATCGTGTTCATCCCGATGTTTTTCCTGACGGGCGTGGCGCGATACCTGTTCATCCCTCTGGCGGAGGCGGTGGTGTTCGCGATGCTGGCGTCGTATATCCTGTCGCGAACCTGGTCCCGACGCTGGCGATGTATTTATTGCGAGCCCACAGCGGGCATAAAGACAAGCCTTCGGCGTGGAATATCGCCGCACGATTTCAGCGTTGGTTCGAGCGGTCCTTCAATGCGACACGCGACGCGTATCATCGCTTGCTGACCACGCTGGTGGGCGTTCCATGGCTGTTTCTGCCGCTATTTCTGGGAGCGTGTCTGGCGGTATTTGCTCTCTTTCCGTGGCTGGGCCAGGACTTTTTTCCGTCGACGGATGCCGGGCAAATCAAGCTGCATGTCCGAACGAAGACGGCGATGCGCATCGAGGAGACAGCCAATGCCTGCGACCGGATCGAGCAGGCCATCCGGCGAGCGATCCCTGCGGATGAGGTCTCCAGCATCATCGACAACATAGGGTTGCCGTATTCCAGCATCAATTTGTCATACAGCACTTCTGCGCCGATCGGGACCATGGACGCGGACATTCTGGTATCTCTCAAGGAAGATCATCACCCGACGGACGACTATGTTCGCCAGTTGCGGAAGACGCTGCCGAGGGAATTTCCGGGTGTGAACTTTGCATTCTTACCCGCGGATATCATCAGCCAGATTTTGAATTTCGGGCTGCCCGCGCCGATCGATATACAAGTGACGGGCCTCGATATCGACGCCAATCGGGTTTACGCGCGTAAACTGCTCGACCAGGTGCGCGAGGTTCCAGGTGTGGTGGATCTGCATATCCATCAGTTGTTCGATCAACCGAAGCTGCACATCAATGTGGATCGCACCAAGGCGGCGCAGAGCGGATTCACCGAAAAGGACGTGGCCAACAGCATGGTGGTCGCGCTGAGCGGAAGTTTTCAGACGACTCCGGCATTCTGGCTGAACTGGAAAAACGGGGTGAATTACAGCCTGATCGCGCAGTCGCCGCAGTATTCGATCAGCTCCATTGGAGATATCGAGAATATTTCTATTTCGGGGTCGACGGCGACACAGCCGGAGATTTTGGGCGACGTGGCTTCGACGGCGAGAGGCGCCGGGATGGCTGTGGTGTCGCACTACAATATTCAGCGCACGATCGATCTTTTTGGAGCCGTGCAGGATCGCGACCTGGGCGGGGTCGCGACCGACATTACACGAATTGTCGACGCAGAGCCGCAAGGATCTGCCGCGCGGCGCGCAAGTGACGATGCGAGGGCAGATCGAAACGATGCGGTCGTCCTTCACCGGATTGCTGGGAGGCTTGGTGCTGGCGATCGTGCTGGTGTACCTATTGATCGTGGTGAATTTCCAGAGCTGGCTGGATCCGTTCATCATCATCACAGCACTGCCGGCGGCGATGGCGGGAATTGTGCTGTCGCTGTTCTTTACCCACACGACGATCAGCGTGCCGGCCCTGATGGGATCGATCATGTGCGTGGGCGTCGCGACGGCGAATAGCATCCTGGTGGTCAACTTTGCCAAGGGGCGGCTGGCCGAAGAGGGAGACGCAAAAAAGGCCGCGCTCGAAGCCGGGTTCACCCGGTTCCGCCCCGTGGTGATGACCGCGCTGGCGATGATCATCGGCATGGTGCCGATGGCGCTGGGCGCGGGCGAAGGCGGTGAGCAGAACGCCCCGCTGGGACGCGCGGTGATTGGTGGGTTGGCGCTGGCAACGGTGGCGACGCTGTTCTTTGTCCCCGCTGTTTTCAGCGTGCTGCACGGCCGGCGAAGGCAAAATTCATGAGCGAGAATAAAGGAGTGACGGGTAGGATCGTCAAGCTGATCGCGACGCTGGCGGTGGTTGCGCTGCTTGCGTTCGGAGTTGTGCGCGGAATCAACACCCGCACCAAAGCGGCGGCGAACGTCAAGCAGGATACCATCGACATGTCCGTGGCGACGGTATCCGTGGTCCATCCGAAGCGCGGCGCGCTGAAAGACGAAATCGTGCTGCCCGGAAATATTCAGGCCTTCACCGTCTCGCCGATTTACGCGCGCACCAGCGGATATTTGAAGAAGTGGTATGTCGATATCGGCGGGCGCGTGAAAGCGGGCCAGTTGCTGGCGGAGATTGAAACTCCGGAAGTCGACAAGCAACTCGACCAGGCTCGCGCCGATCTGGTCACCGCCCAGGCCAACTTGAAACTGGCCGAGATCACGATGACTCGCTACCAGGGAATGTTGAAGGACGCGATTCCCAAGCAGGACGTGGACAACGCGGTGGGCGCTTACGAAGCCGATAAAGGGATCCTCGCTTCGCAGACCGCCAACGTGAGCCGGCTGGAACAAATGGTTTCGTTCGAGAAGGTCTATGCGCCGTTCGACGGAGTGATTACTGCGCGAAATACCGATATAGGCGCATTGATCAATGCCGGCAACGGCGGGACAGCCCAGCTGCTATTTACGCTGGCGGCAACCAGCACCGTGCGGGTCTTCACGAACGTGCCGCAAACTTACTCGCGATCGGCGTTGCCGGGCGTTGTCGCGCAACTGACGCTGGCGGAGTATCCGAATCGGCATTTTGCGGGAAAGGTCGCGCGAAATGCGGAATCGATCGATCCCACCACGAGGACGCTGCTCACGGAGGTCGATGTCGATAATGCCACGGGTGAACTCCTGCCGGGTGCCTTCGCGCAGGTGCATCTGACACTGGCGGCGAAGGCTCCGTCACTGTTGCTGCCGGTGAACTCCATGCTCTTTCGCGCGGAGGGATTGCAAGTGGGCGTGGTCCGCGACGGAGGCAAGGTGGCGTTGATGCCGATTGTGATCGGCCGGGACTACGGCACGGAGATCGAAGTTGTTTCGGGTCTCCAGGAGAGCGATAACGTGATCGTCAATCCGCCGGATTCGCTGGCCACGGGAACCGTCGTACGCATCGCGAGCGGCAAACCGTAACATTTATGAACTTACAACTGGAAGGCAAGCGGGCGTTGGTCACCGGCTCGACAGCCGGTATTGGATTTGCGATCGCGGAGGCGCTGGCCAACGAGGGCGCGACAGTGATCGTGAACGGCCGGACGCAGAAACGTGTCGACGAGGCGCTGGCGAAATTGAAGGGGCGAGTCGAGGGAGTGGCGGCGGATCTCGGAACGCCGGAAGGAGCAGTGGAAGTCGCACGGCGCTATCCGGACGTCGACATCCTGGTCAACAACCTGGGCATCTTCGAACCGAAACCGTTCGAGCAAATCACCGACGAGGACTGGCGGCGTTTTTTCGAGGTCAATGTGCTCAGTGGGGTCCGCATGAGCCGCCAGTATCTGCCTGGCATGAAACAGCGCAACTGGGGCCGCATTGTTTTCATTTCCAGCGAGTCCGGCGAGCAGATTCCGGGTGAGATGATTCACTATGGCATGACAAAAACCGCGCAGATCTCGGTGGCGCGCGGGCTCGCCGAGACAACGAAGGGTACAAATGTGACGGTGAACTCCGTGCTGCCGGGACCGACGGCTTCCGAGGGAGTGGGCGACTTCGTAAAGAGCATGGCGGAGGCGCGGAAGACCGATGCCGCGACGGTGGAGCGCGAATTCTTTAACAGTGTTCGGCCATCGTCTCTGATCCAGCGCTTCGCGACGGTGAAGAGGTCGCAGCGCATGGTGGCGTTCGTGGCGAGTCCGTTGTCGTCGGCCACCAATGGCGCGGCGCTGCGAGTGGATGGCGGCGTGGTGCGATCCATTTTCTAACCCCATGCGTCAGCGTGGGGCTGCGTTGTAGCGCCATGCAGCCCCACGCTGACGCATGGGGCTAATCTACTCGCCAGATAACTTTGCCGTTCACAATGGTCGCCACCGGACCTCCGCGAAACATCTTGCCATCGAACGGGGAATTCCTGCTCTTCGAAAACGACTTATTCACGTCATAAGTCCATTCGCGATCGAGCGAGAAAATCGTTACGTCGCCAGCTGCGCCCGCCGTCAGAGTCCCGCGCGGAATTCCTAAGATCCGTGCCGGACCTGTTGTGAACAACTCGACCAGGCGTCTCAGTCCGATTCTCTTCGGATGTAGTAATTGCTCGAACGAAACACCCAGGGCGGTTTCGAGACCCAGAATTCCGAAGGGGCATTTCTCGAACTCCTGCATTTTCTCGCTACCCGGATGCGGCGCATGATCGGTCGCGATCGCGTCAATGGCGCCGTTTACGACGCCTTCCATCACGGCCTCGACATCGCCGTGCGACCGCAGCGGCGGCTTCATCTTGTAGTTGCTGTCGTACGGAAGCATGTCGGAATCGGTGATGGCGAAATGATGCGGAGTGGTCTCCGACGTCACTTGCAGGCCCTTGGACTTGGCGAAGGCAACCATGGCCACGGAGTGTTTGGACGAAATGTGAGCCACGTGATAGCGCGCGCCGGTCACCTCCGCGAGCAAAATATCGCGCGCCACCATTACATCTTCGGAACACCCGGGAATTCCGCGCAGGCCGAGCCGCACGGATTCGAAACCTTCGTGCATATCGCCCCCTGCGCTCAGATGAAGGTCCTCGCAGTGGTCGATGACGGGGATGCCAAAGCTGCGCGCGAACTCCATGGCGCGGCGCATGACGCGGGCGTTCATCACGGGCCGGCCGTCGTCGGAGATTGCCACCGCGCCCGCGTTCACCATCGATCCGATGGACGCCAATTCCTCGCCGGCGCTGCCCTTCGTGATCGCGCCGATGGGCCAGACGTTGACGATCGCATGCTTCCGCGCTTTCTCGACAATGTAACTCGTGACTGTCGCGCTGTCGTTCACAGGAGACGTATTCGGCATCGGCGCGATGGACGTGAATCCACCGGCCGCCGCGGCGCGCGCGCCCGATTCGATAGTTTCGGCATGCTCGAATCCCGGCTCCCGAAGGTGCACATGCATATCGATGAAGCCCGGCGCGACGATCAATCCCGACGCATCGAAGACCTCGGCGTTTGCCGTCAGATTCTTGCCCATACCCTTGATGACGCCGTTCTCGATCAACACGTCGGCAATCGCGTCGTGATTCGAAGCCGGGTCGATCACCCGTCCATTCTTAATTAGGAGCGCCGCCACTTAACACCCTTTCGAGCACCGCCATTCTCACCGCGATCCCGTTCTCCACCTGGTTCAGAATCACGGACCGCTGTGAGTCTGCGACCTCCGAAGATATCTCCCGGCCGCGATTGATCGGCCCTGGATGCATCACGATCACCTCCGGCTTCGCCAGCCGTAAATGCTCCAACCGCAGGCCGTAGAATTGAAAATACTCGCTCGCCGGAAATGCCGCTTCATGCTGACGCTCCAGTTGAACGCGCAGCATCATGATCACGTCAGCGTCGCGAATCGCTTCTTTCATCCGCGTGGTTAACGTGACGCCGGGCGCGATCTGTTTCAGTTCTTGCGGGAGTAGCGACGCCGGACCGCACAGCACGATGTTCGCTCCGTATTTCGAAAGAAGATACGCGTTCGATCGCGCGACTCGGCTGTGCGCGATATCTCCGATAATCGCCACTCGCAGTCCTTCGAGCGATGCGCCTCGATCGAGAATCGTCCGCGCGTCCAGCAGAGCCTGCGTGGGATGCTCGTGCGTCCCATCGCCGGCATTGATAATCGGCGTTTCCATGTGGCGTTGCAGAAAATGCGGAGCGCCGGAAGCCGAATGGCGCATGATAATCGCGTCCGGCCGCATCGCCGCCAGCGTGTTCAGCGTATCCACCAGCGATTCGCCCTTCGAGACGCTGGACGCCTGCGCGGTGATCGATACGGAGTCGGCGCCCAGGCACTTCGCGGCGATTTCAAAGCTGGTCCGCGTGCGTGTGGAAGCTTCGAAAAACAGGTTCACCACCATCCGCCCGCGCAAAAGATCGAGCTTGCGAAATCCTTGATCCGGCTTCGGTTGAAAATCCCGCGCCCGATCCAGAATGGCCTGGATCTGCTCGCGCGTCAGTCCTTCAATACCCAAAAGACCAAGGCGCATCTACACCTTCTCCACTAAAAGCACCTTCTCCATGCCGTCGATTTCCTGGAACTTGACCTCGATAATTTCGTTGTCCGTGGTCTGCACCATGCGGCCCGTAAACTGCGCCTCGATCGGAATCTCGCGATGACCTCGATCGATCAGCACCAGTAACTGCACGCGCCCCGCGCGCCCCTGATCGAACAGCGCATCGAGCGCGGCCCGAATGGTCCGCCCGGTGTAGAGCACGTCATCCATAAGGATGATGTCCTTGCCGGTTACCTCGAACGGAATGTCCGTGGCATTCAGAACCGGTTGATGCGATACCGTCGACAGATCGTCGCGATAAAGATTGATGTCGAGAATCCCGACCGGGACCTTGCGGCGCTCCAGATCCTCGATTTTTTTCGCCAGGCGCTGCGCCAGGGGCACGCCGCGGCGGCGAATGCCGATGAAGGCAAGCTTGTCCAGGTTCGAGGTTCGTTCCAGAATTTCGTGCGCCAACCGGACCAGGGTCCGATCGATCTCGGAGGCGCTCATGAGTTGTGATTTTTCGCGTGTAGCGGGCATGGCGGGTAAACGTTTTGAGGGTAACACAGCGTCAGTATTTCTTGAGCCGGCCACGGATCGCCTTGGTCAGCTTCTCGATTTCGTCCAGCTTCTTCAAAGTCTTGATCGAAACCACGAAGCGGTCTTCTTTCTCCAGATCCTCATTCACCTCCTCCGCCAACTTTGCCATCGCCGCCGAATCCGCCAGGTTCTTTTTGTGATCCTGTTTGAGGATCTCCTCGCGCTGCGATTTGCCGTTAGGAAGCTGCGTCTCGGGCACGGTACCGGGCGTGGGAGGAACGATCGGCGGCTGCCCGAGCAACGCGCAAAAGAGAAACGATGCGAGGAGAATTCGTGTCATCACCTACAATGATACAGACGCGCATGAGAGCACTGGCCGCCGGCATTTTTCTTTCCCTCGTGGCCGCTCCCAGGTGCCGCGCCGCCGACATCGAACTACGGTTCGACACCTTGGAGCGCATCATCGGCGAACAGGTTTTCACCCAGGATGGCCGCAAGTACGTGCGCGGCACCCCATTCACCAAGTGCCAGTTCGCCTACCTCGAAAAACCGCGCATCGGCGAGGACAATGGCCTGCTTCGCGTGAGCGCGCGCTTCAGCGGACGCACCGCGTTCGATCTGCTCGGCGGCTGCATCGGCCTCGGCGATTCGTTCGATCTGACGATCGTCGCCGCGCCGGTCGTTCGCAAGGGCGCAATGGGATTCAAGGACGTGAAGGTCTCGACCACGAAGGATTCCTACTACATCCGCCGCGTCCGCGCCGCGCTCACACAGGCGTTCGGCAAGGACGTCAAGATCGAAGTGAAGGATCAGGCCCGCAAGATTCTCGAGCAGACCCGCGAGGGCGCATCCTATAAAGCCGAGCTCGCATCGTTCGATCTGGGTGAGGTTCGCGTCAAGCCCGACGCGCTGGTGCTGGTAGTGGAGTTTCGCCTCGTCGTACATTGAAGGGTACATACATGCAGCCCGTAAACATAGGCATCATCGGACTCGGCAACGTCGGCGAAGGCACCTTGACCATCCTCACGGAGAACGCCGCGCACATCGCGGCCAAGCTTGGTTTCCCGCTGCGCGTGTCCGCCATTTGCAGTCGAGGCATTGCCAAGAAAAAGCTTCCCGCCATGCCTGGTTCGGTGCTCGAAACCGCCGACTGGCGGGACGTCGTCAACAATCCTGACGTCGATGTGGTGGTCGAACTGGTCGGCGGCACCACCACCGCGCGCGAGATTATCGACGCCGCCATCGCCAATGGAAAATCCGTCGTCACCGCGAATAAAGAGCTGATGGCGCTCGCCGGAGCCGAGCTATGGGACCACGCCATCACCGCTCGAATCAACCTCGCCATGGAGGCCAGCGTCGCCGGAGGCATTCCGATTCACGCCGTCCTCCGCGAAGGAATTTCGGGCGACCGGATCAACACGCTGTACGGAATCCTCAACGGGACCTGTAACTTTATCCTCACCGAAATCGAAACCCGCGGCGCATCCTTCGACGATGTGCTGGCCGAAGCGCAGCGCGCCGGTTACGCCGAAGCTGACCCGTCTGCCGACGTCGACGGCTTCGACGCGCGCTCCAAGCTGGCTATCCTGACCGCGCTCGCGTTCGGCGAGAAAATCGTCCCTGCCGATATCTATACGGAAGGCATTCGCCGAATCACGCCGGTGGACTTCGAATACGCGCATCAGCTGCATCACACCATTCGCCTGATCTGCGCGGCGCGTCTGACATCGGAGGGCCTGATCCTTTCCGTGCGTCCCTCGCTCATCCCGCAATCGACGATTCTGGCCAGCGTTCGCGGCGCATACAACGCGGTCTGGGTCAGCGGACAATATGGCGCCGATACGTTTTATTACGGCCGCGGCGCAGGCCCGCATCCCACCGGAGTCGCCGTGGTCAGCGATCTGATGCGGGTCGCGCGCGAGATTCGCTCCGGCAGTCCGGAGCGCGTTTCGCCGTTCGCGCACGCAAGCCTGGGCGAGTACAAACCGGTTCCTATCACGCTCAGCAAGTCCGCTTACTATCTGAGATTCCGCGTCGAGGATCGCCCGGGCATCATCGCGCAGCTTGCCACCGCGCTCGCCGCCGAAGGAATTTCCATCGACGCGGTGTTACAGTTGCCAAAGGCCGACTGGCGCGACCTTCCGTTCGTCATCACGGTAGAGCCGGCGACGGAGCAATCGATACGCGCCGCGATCGCACGCATGTTGGAATTGAATTTTCTCATCGAACCGCCGCTGGCGATGCCCATGGAGTTACCGCTATGAAACTTTTCGCCGTTCTGATACTGACCGCCGCCGCCTGGGCGCAGGTAGCCGACAGCGCCAACAAGAGCTACAAGACGAAGGAGGGTCGCGACAAGGTCGCCGCCACTCTCGACGATCCCCATCGCGATGGCAAGCAGAAGCCAGTGGAACTGGTCGCCGAGATGCACATCAAGCCCGGCATGACGGTGGCCGACGTGGGCACCGGAACCGGCTACATGCTCCCGTTTCTGAGCCGCGCCGTCGGACCCTCGGGCAAGGTGTTCGGCGAAGATATCCAAACGGATTTTCTCGAACGCGCCAAGGCGAAGAAGGAAGGCAACGTTGAGCTGATTCTGGGCACGGAAACCGATCCGAAACTGCCGGCCAGTTCTGTCGACGTGATTTTAGTGCTCGACGTTTATCATCACTTCGACTACCCGGACAAAATGCTCGCCGCGATTCGGAGCGCGCTGAAACCGGGAGCGCATCTGGTGATCGTCGATTTCTACAAATCGGCAAGCCCGTCGCCCGGCCACATCCGCGCCGAAAGCGACGAAGTGACGTCGGAGGTTGAGCGCAACGGCTTCCACCTGCTCGCGAAGCGCGATCATATCCCGAAGTCCCAGTACATGCTTACGTTCGAGAAGACAAAATAGTTTGAACGTATTTCAGACACCGCTCCCTACGGTCACGGCTCGGCAGACTGCTGACTGTCTTCCGAGCCGTGACCAAAGGGAGCGGTGTGTTCCTAAAGTTCCAACTCTAGAAACCGCGCCCCCGGCTCCGGATTATACCGATACGCCGCAATATCCCGAAACCCGAACGACGCGTACAACCGCTGCGCTCCCGCCATCTTCGGCATGGTGTCCAGCCTCATCCGCCGGTATCCGATCCCGCGTGCTTCCTCAATAATTGCGAGTATCAGGCTCCGCCCCAGTCCCGATCCTCGCTGCTCCGGCCGTACGTACAGCCGCTTCATTTCGCAAGTCTCATCGTCGATCGACCGCACTGCAACGCAACCAGCGCCCTCCGCGATTAACAGCCGCCCGCGCGGCGGCGCATACTCGCCTGGCAGCCCCGCGAGCTCCTGTTCGAAATTCTGAAAGCACAAATCCACCTCCAGCCACGCCGCATATTCGCGTAGCAGAGCTCGAATCTCGTCGAGGTCCGAAATCGTTGCCGGACGAATCGTCATGACCGCTCGTAAGTCACTTCGAGGCTCCTCGAATACACCTGGCGAAATGTGTCGGAAACGCGAGCCGCGGCCCATTCGGCCAGATCGGGCTCGCGCGGAGATGTCAGCTTCAGCGTCACCTGGCTGGGCGATATGTCGCACGAGGCGACTTCAACATCCTGGTCCCGGCTGCGATCCAGATTGTCTGCCAGCCGCAGCACCGGAATCAGCAGCAGCAGTGCCCGCTTGTCGTCCGGCGCCAGAATCTGATACTCAGCGTGCGTCATCGACGGCATCGCCTTGCGATGGTAGCGGCACAACGTCGCGATGAACACGCGCTCCCGATTCGTAAATCCGCTGAAATCGACGTTGGAGACGATATAGTACGCGTGCTTGTGGTGGCCGGAGTCGTTAATGTGGTGCCCGGTGTCGCAAAAATAACTGGCCGCTTCCACCAGCCGCCCATACGCCAGCGGCAGCTGGTGCAGAGGCTCCAAACGGGAGAAAAGCGTTTGCGAAAACCCCGCTACTTTTCGCGCGTGCGGCAGCACCACTCCGAATCGCGACGCCACGCGCTCTACTTCCTTACGCTGTTCCCTGCCCAGGCGCGCCAGTTCGCCGCCGACGCCGCGCGCCGCCATGTCCGCAAGAATTCCATCGCGCACTCCGGCCGAGCAATAGTACACCGACGAGGCGTGGAATCGCTCCAGAATGCGCAAGAGCGTGCCGGCTCCGGCGACGATGATTTCCGCGCGCCTGGGTCCGATGCCCGCAATTTTCCGCCGGCCGGCCAGGTCCGATGCGGAGAGCTTATTAAACAGTTTGCGGATCTGCGCCGTGGATGCGCGCAGACGGTCGGCCTGGTCGCGGCGATTGCGTCCTACGCGATTCACCGCGCACACAACTGCCGCGGCGGTAGCCGAAGTGGCGATCACGCGGTCCCATTTCGTTCCCATTTTCTCCACTGACGCGCCCAGCTTCTGGTCCACAAATTCGGCCATCTGGTGCAGCTCTCGCGGCGTAGGCGGATCGGCGCGGAGGAAAATCTGTTGCAGGCGGACCGCGCCCAGCGGCTTCGACACCGCGTCCACCAACCGGTCGTCCTCGCCGGCGATAATCTCCGCGCTGCCGCCCCCGATGTCGACGATCAGGATGCGCTTCCCTGCTTGCGGCCAGCGGCTGAGTACGCCGCGGTGAATCAACCGGGCTTCTTCCCGGCCCGAAACGATTTCTACCGTTGTGCCCAGCGCAGCCGACGCGCGCGCCAGAAATTCCAACTGGTTCGAAGCGTCGCGCACGGCGCTGGTCGCCACCGCGCGCACTCCGGCGATTTCCAGTTTCCTGTAAGTGTCCGCCATGTGCGTCAGTACGCGCACCACTTCTTCCATGGCCTGCGCGCTGATGCGGCCGTCGCGGAAGACGCTTTCACCCAGGCGCGTCACCACGCGTTCCGAAAGCAGGACGCGAGCCTGCTCGCCCGGCGGCACCTCGGCGGCGATCATGCGAGTGGAGTTGCTTCCAATATCGACGGCGGCGTAGCGAAGCATTTTTGAGTTAACCGCTTAGGATAGCAGTCGAGGCGCTACGCCAACTTCACACGTTTGACATCGATCTTCGCGTCGTCGAACTCGCCCAGCCCAAGCGCTCCGGCGAACTCAATATGCTCCACCTGGCAGTTGAGAAACGTACTCACCTTATCCGGCTTCGAAAGCGCCACGGACTCCATTCCGGCCTGGGCGCGCTGCGCGTCGATCGCCTTCCAGCCGGTCTTGTCGAGCGCCACCGGATCCGTGGCGAAATACATCGTCTTGTGTTCCCACACATACGCGGGCTTCGCGCTCGGGCCGCCATGAAACGACGCCTTCACGCCATCGCAAATATGCAGCGTCGCTTTCTGCCGGATCACCGGCAGGTTCACCACCGAAGGGATGAACACGCCGCACGCGTTCTGAGTCGGCGTCAGGTGGCTGCGGTTCACATTGTTCACCATTCCATGTGACATGTTCTTCAAACAAATCGTGACCCCCGCCGACTGATGATGCTTCAGCACCGGCAGATTGATGAACTTGTTCACGTCGCGCGTCACCACCCGCGCCACATACGATCTCCGAAAGTGCGCATCGTTCGCGTTCTCGCCCGGCTTGATCAGCGCCATCTCCATAAAATGATCCGGATCATAGCCGCCCATATCGAGTTGAGTGTTGTTATACCCCTCCGAAGCCGTCGTCCAGCGCACGCCCTCTGGAATCCATTTGTCGATTCCGCCCGCCAGAAACTCATCTTTATATCGATTGAACACGATGACGTCGCGCGCGCCCACACCGGCTTGCGCCAGCCCGTCGAGAATCTGGCGCAGTACGATCGCGTCGGAACACAGCTTCGGGCCGCCCACCGGACTCACCTTGATGCCCACTACGTCGCCCTTCTGAAACAACGACCGCCAAGCGTCGGCCCACGCCGGAGCACCGGTCAGATCTGTCATTCCGCGCATCATCATCTGCTTCACGGCGTCTGCCTGATACAGTCCGTTGTCGATCGCATGCGCGTGCTCGACAGCAATCACACGCCCCGGCCAAGGTCCCGGCATTCCGTCCCTGGCTCCTGCCGCATGAACGCGCCGCGCAAGCGCAGAGGCCAGCACCGGAGCGAAAGCATTACGCAGAAATTCGCGGCGAGCTCTGTTCATGCCGCTATTGTACGCCCCGGCGCGTTAGACCGCTGAAGGCGCGATCTCCGCCCGGTTCTCCAGTGGGCGCCACAATCGGCCGCAGGCTGCCAACGTGCACCACAACTTGTGGCGAGGCCACGGGACGCAGTTGGGCTGTTCGGAAAGTCGTGACCTATCGATCAACCATAGGAACCAAAGCTAAATTACGAAACGA
This sequence comes from Bryobacterales bacterium, assembly GCA_963813145.1. GTDB lineage: Bacteria > Acidobacteriota > Terriglobia > Bryobacterales > Bryobacteraceae > Palsa-187. The sequence goes on along the minus strand of CAWEXX010000003.1, from coordinate 567,418 downwards.
ACCCAGCGAAGCTGGATGTCTGTCCATCCTCCTTCTGATTGGAGGGTACGCCAGGAAACGCCAGGGCGGGCTTCACGAAAGTCGCAAAGTTAGCAAAGGAAAGGAGATAAACAGGGGCAGGGGACGAACAAAGGCCGATTGCCAATCGGGCCGCCAGCCTGCACCACAACGGAGCAGGGTTTTCCGTCGCTCCAAGCCGTCAGGCGCTCGCCAATGCGATACTGTGTATCTAATCCTCATGCATTTCTTCAAACGATCGGCGCCCCCCTCGCCCTTCGGGCACCTGGAATCCTGCGTGATGGATGTCGTCTGGGCGCATGGCGAAAGCAACGTGCGGGACGTGGTGGACAAACTGGACCGCCCTCTTGCCTACACCACCGTCATGACCACTCTCGATCGTCTGTATAAGAAAGGTTTGCTCGAACGGCGTAAATCGGAACGGGCATTCATTTACTCCCCCCGGCTGTCCCGCCAGGATTGGGAGCAGCAGCGCGCGGGCGAACTGGTGGCCGGATTCCTTTCCGGTCCCGAACAGGCCGGCGAACTGCTGATTTCGTGTTTCCTGGACACCGTCGGGCACGACGCCGCTTTGCTGGATGAGCTGGAACGGAAGATCAGGATCAAGCGCCAGGAACTCAACGGGAGGAAATCGTGAACCCTTCGTATCTCGTTCGATTGTTGCTGCTCTCCAGTGCATTGTTCTTTCTGGTTCAGTTGGCCGTCGGAGCGTTGGTCGCTCTAGTTGCGCCCATTGCCATCCGTCGTGCGGAAACGATGCGCCCACAGGGCGCTGCGCGATTCCTGCTCACGCTGAGACTTCTGCCTGCTATGTTCTCCGCACTCGCCGTGGTGGCGCTGTGCCTCCCCAGTTATTTTCTCTTCGAACCTCGGTCGGCGGGCGAAGAAGTGGGCATCGCGTGCTTCTGCGCGGCGACGCTTGGCTTATTCGTCTGCTGCGCAGCGCTGTATCGTGCTGGCAGTGCATGGCTTCGAACCAGCCTCTATCTACGACGCTCCGCCGGTATCGAATCGCGTATCGAAGGGGAGACGGTCTGGATTGTCCCCGCCAACGCGGGAGTGGCGCTCGCCGGCATCGTGCGTCCCCGGCTCTTGATTTCAGCGGAGGCCTTGAAGGAACTCTCCGCGGACCAATTGGCCCTCGCGTTGCGGCATGAACGCGCGCACCGTGTCTCGTTCGACAATTTCAAGCGGCTGCTCATCCTGCTCGCGCCGCCTTTTTTTCCCCGACTCCGAGCTCTGGAGCACGCGTGGGCCAAATACGCCGAATGGGCCGCCGACGATCGAGCCACGGAAGGGAATGCCGAGCGATCTCTCGACCTTGCGGCCACGCTCGTCCGGGTCGCTCGCCTGCAAGCAGGTGTCCGGATGCCGGCCTTGGTTACATCGCTCGTCGAAGCCGGCGAAGATCTATCGCAGCGCGTCAACCGCCTGCTGAACCCGTCTGCCACGGCGGACGCGAGTGTTCGCGGTGAGGCGATCGCGCTCGCCGGGATCGCGTTTCTCATCGCCGCCATTGCCACCAACCAAGCTTCCTTGCGAATCGTGCATTACTTGCTCGAGCACATGCTCGACTAAATACGATCTCTGGTAGTAGGAGGCAAACTCTTCTAGTCTTAGAGACAATGTCTCGCCTGCTCTTCCTGACGTGTCTGGTCCTTTCCGCGCAAACACCGGACACAGCGACCGTGCGAGGCCAGGTTACCGATCAAACCCACGCCGTGGTTCCAATGGTACAGGTTACGGTGACCAATACTCTGATGGGGCTGAGGCGAACCGCGCAGACGGATGGCTCCGGCACTTTTTCCATCGCCGGCTTGCCGGTCGGCAGCTACGATGTCATCGCAAGTAAACAAGGCTTCACCGAAATGAAACCCGCGAATGTCACACTGGCAGGCGGAACAACGGTAGAAGTCGATCTGCAGTTAAATGCGGCAGGAGGTCAAACACAGGTCACGGTCACTGGGGCGGTGGGTGAAATACGCACGGACGGTCCGCAATTGGGGAGCCGCTTGAGCGCTGAGCAAATGGAGGAAACTCCTCTGCTCAATCGGAGGATCACCTACCTGCCCCTGCTGAATGCGGCAAACCGGCAGGCGATCAACCAGGGGGACGTGTTCATGAACGAAGACATGTTTACCACCAATGGGGCGGGTCGCCGGCAGACTTGGTTTGAGATCGACGGCGCAAACGGCAACGATAGCTGGGGAAGACAGACCATTTTCAGCAGCTTGCCGCTTGCAGCCGTTGAGGAAATGACGGTCCTGAACAACGGGTTTTCCGCCGAATACGGAGCCAGCACGGGCAGCGCGGTCAACATTATTACCAAATCGGGCGGGAGCCGTTTTCATGGCGAGTTCTTGGAATTGTGGCGTCCGGCGGAGACTTCGGCGGCGCTTTCCGGTTTCACGGCCGCCAATGCCGCGAGTGGAAACGATATCACTAACGATTCATTGGGTCAAAGCGCGCTGTCGTTGTCGGGTCCGATAGGGTCGAAGACGTTTTTCTTCCTTTCGGGGGAGAACAGCCGGGAAACGAAGGGGTCGCCGATCATTTCGCCTTTGGCACCCGGTATTTTCGAGGGGGCCTATCACGGATGGCTCTCTTATTTACGCTTAGATCGCCTTATTAACTCAAATAACACCGTCCATCTACGCTTCAACGACGCTATTTTCACCGATACGAACCCAAACGGGACCGTGGGAGGGAACAATCTCCCGTCAGTCGATCGCATTTTTCATCGGCGGACTTACACCACCGAGTTGGGTGAGACCGCGGTTCTGAGTCCGACGATCCTCAACAACGTGCGCTTGCAATTTCAACTCGCGTCGCCGATTACGGAATTCGATCCGGTGGTTTATGGGACGCAGTATCAGGTCCCGATTTCGACCGGAGGAACGTTCACGACCGGCACGTCGCAATCGGCGCTGTTGATGAACCGGCAGTATGAGATGAACGACACGCTGTCGGCCGTGTGGGGAAGTCATCAAGTGAAGTTCGGCGGCAACGGGATCCTGGCGCACACCGGCGGGAATAGTAAAGAGTTCGGCGGGCCGATTTATCTCGGGCAGTTTATCTACAACACGTGCACTCTGGCGGTCGCGGTTTGCGAGAGTCAGGCCTACCTCGGCAATTTGGCGAATGTGAAGAGCTACACGCAGAGTTATGGCAACGCCAACTACACGGTGGACGACTGGTTGTGGTCCCTATTCGTTCAGGATGACTGGAAGGTTCGTCCGAACCTGACGGTCAATCTCGGACTGCGTTATGAGCGGCAGACGTTTACCGATTCGAACAAGGACTTCGCGCCGCGAGCGGGGTTTGCTTACAACTGGAAAAACACGGTTATTCGCGGAAGTTTCGGGATTTACTATTCGCAGATCGTCGACAATTCGGCGGCGAACTGGGCGCTGACTGGACCGACCGGCGTATTCAACTACACGGCTACGCCAGGGCAGGTTGGGTTCCCGTCGAGCGTGGCGGCGGCTCCGCTGCCCGCGTTTCCGGCTGGGGCGCAGGTGCCTCTGCGGAGCTTGTATATCCGTCCTGGAGGCAACTTGTTGCCTGCGGGCGATCTGATCGGGTATCAGGACAAATTACTAAATCCGTATTCGGAGCAATGGACGTTCGGGATCGAGCGGCAGATCGCGAGCAACTGGGTGCTGAGCGTCGACTACGTCGGGTCGCACACGACGCGTATCAATCGGCCGCGCGACGTGGATCCGCCGTCACCTTTTATCCGCAACGCGCCGAATCAAATCCGAACCGCGCAAGCCGCCAACTGCACTCGGCCTTACTGGATCGCCTGGTATGCGCAGAATAATCTGACGTGCAATACCGCAACGGCGACGAATCCTCAGCCGCCTTATTCGGTGATTCAAAGCGACGTGAACGACGGATATGCGGATTACGATGCGCTCGATGTGAACCTGACGCATCGCTTCGGTAAGCGATTATCCATGCTGGGCAGCTATACGTGGTCGCATACCTTGGACAATGTCGATCCCGACATTCCCGGGCAGAATCCCAACGACGCGAATTTCACGGGCAAGGTGGAAAGATCGAACGCGATTTTCGACCAGCGGCACCGGTTCGTTTTGAGCGGCGTTTACAGGCTGCCGCTGAAGATCAACTTCGGTGGAGTGATGACGCTGGCTAGCGGATTGCCTTACAACTACGTCACCGGGACCGTGAATAGCGGCGATACGGGCGCGACTACGGATCGGCCGGTGATCAATGGAGTGGTGGTCGGTCGCAATGCGGGCCGGGGGAATGCGATTTACGATGTGTCGCCGTTTTTGGAGAAAGCGTTTGCGATCGGCGAGCATGCTCGGCTCAATTTGCGGATGGAGTCGTTTAACGTGCTCAATCACGCGAATTTCGTGGGATATAGCGGGACTTATGGTAATGGGTCGGCACCGGCGGCCGGATTTGGAGCTCCGCTGGTGGGGATTACGAATCAGTTGCCGGCTAGGTCGGTGCAGTTTTCGGTGAAGGCGGCGTTTTAAGAAAGACTGTTATTGGCCGCCGATGAACGCGGATGAACGCCGATAAGGCACGCCTAAACGTGTGACTTCTGCTCCTCAGCCGCTTTCAATTGCTTGAGCACAGGCCATTCGGCGAAGCCGAGGAAGAACAGCATGATGACGTTGAGGCCTGGCACAAACATCGTTAAGCTCATGATGCCTGGATAGCCTGCTCTGGAAAAAATCTTCCAGAACGGCACGATGGCGAAAAACAGAACGAAGATCACCAACAGTTCGGGCAGCCCTATGGAACGCATTTGGAGCCTCCTTGTGGCCGTCAGCCTATCACATTATTTTCGAGGAACAAATTTGTGCTCAGTGCCACGATATACCCAAGAGAACGAAGACCTCGTCCTGTTGGGAAATGAACGGAACCCACGCATCGGCGGCAACGCGGGTCAGATTCTGATTGAGGAACGGCGTATTCCAGTGCACATAGCGCACCTCGGGGGTCAACAGTAGGTGACCGATTCCCCGACTCAGGCCTCCCGAAATCACCACGCCTTGCGTCACTTGGTAGCTTGTTGGGGCGCGTTGGTTGAAGAAGTACGTGTAGATGCTCATTGGCGGATTATCGTTGATTCCTGTCAGATAGGAGCCGGAAGCAACGTCCGTGCCGTGAATGATGCGTGGAGCATAACCTACTCCCACGAATGGATGCACCGGACCGACATGGAGATGATACTTCAGGATCATCGGGAACTCCCAGGAGTTCGCTCGTTCCCGGGTGATCGCGCTACCAAAGCCACAACATGAATTTTCGTATCCTGTGAAGCCGAACCGCCGGTACAGCGCATCGAACTCGAAGGACAGGTGCTTGGGAAGGCGGATGTCCACCATCGGGCCTACGATGTAGCGCTTCGACTCGGACGAGAGACTACCGCTGACGTCGTCCGTGGTCCGGACGCCTCCTACCACGCCGACCGCAACTGGTTGAGCCTCCACCATGTGGCTCGTCAGAAACATAACCGCAAAAGCGAATAGAGGCCAGAAGGAAAAGCGCATGCGCATAGTCTGAGCAGATGCTCTTCCAAAATGGGCGACGGCGCCGTCCATAACAACCACCTATTGGTGGTGCTATTCTGTAATCGATGCCGCTGGTGCCTCCTTATATCGAGAATTTGCGGGCTTATGAGCCGGGGCGCTCCATTGAGGATGTGCGGCGGGCTTATGGGGTTGGGCGGGTTGCCAAGCTGGCTTCTAATGAGAATCCGTTGGGGGCTTCCCCTCGGGCGGTGGAGGCTATCGCTCGGAATCTGGGCGGGCTGAACGTCTATCCTAACGGCGGACTCGATCTGCGGGAGCGGTTGGCCGAGGAGTTTGACCTTAAAGTCGGGAACGTGATCGCGGGGAGCGGGTCCGACTCCATTATGTCGGGGATCATTCGGGCGTTCCTCTGCGATGACGATGAGGTGCTGACTACGGAGTCGGCGTTTATTGGGTTTCAGGTGCTGGCCCGGTCTCGCGGAGTTGCTTATCGGACGGTTCCTTATCGCGACTGGCATTACGATCTGCCGGCGCTTGCCGCGGCGATTACTGAGAAGACCAAGATTATTTATCTGTCGAATCCCAACAATCCTACCGGGACCATCTTTTCGAAGCACGAATTTGACGAGTTCTACAAGCACGTTCCGGAGCGGGTGCTGATCATTCTCGACGAGGCTTATTTCGAGTACGCGAAAGATAATCCCCGCTACCCCGATTCGATGCATTATCGCTACGACAACGTCATCACGCTGCGGACTTTTTCGAAGATTTATGGGCTGGCGGGGCTGCGGATCGGGTATGGGTTCGCGCACGAGGAGTTGATTGCGAATCTGTTGAAGGTGAAGCTGCCGTTTGAGCCTAGCGGGCTCGCTCAGATTGCGGGGATCGCGGCGCTGGACGATAAGGAGTTTGTGCATCGGTCGCTGGAGCTGAATGCGCGGGGGCTGCGGTTGATTGGGGACTCGCTAAGGGAGATGGGGTTCCTGGTGATTCCGTCGGAGGCGAATTTTGTGATGGTGGCGCTGGGGAGTGTGGAGGCGGCTCGGGGGTTGAAGGAAGGCCTGTTAAAGAAAGGTGTGATTGTGCGTCCGCTGGGGGCTTTCGGGTTGCCTCATTGCGTGCGGATTTCGACGGGGACGGATGAGGATAACCGTCAATTGATCGAGGCTTGTCGCGAGGTGGCCGCTACGGAATTGCGAGCACCGCTCCCTGTGGTCACGGCTCGGTAAAAGCGTTGTCGTTCGCGTTTGCCCGCATGCTGACGCATGGCGGCTCAGGGGTCGGGAAATGGAGCTGTGAAGTGAATCAGGAGGTAGAATTTTATGCCGGTAACAAATAGCCGTGAGGCGGTCGTGGGAGTCGCGGAAGATTTTTTGCCCTTGAAGGGGATGGACTTCGTTGAGTTTTACGTGGGCAACGCGCGGCAGGCGGCGCATTACTACCGGTCGGCGTTTGGGATGGCGTTGACGGGGTATTGCGGGTCTGAGACGGGCATTCGCGACCGGGCCTCTTATTTGCTGGAGCAGGGGCAGATTCGATTCGTGATGACTACCGCGATGCGGCCGGACCATGAGATTGCGCGTCATGTGGGCATGCACGGGGACGGCGTGCGGGATATCGCACTTTCAGTCGACGATGCGGACAGCGCTTATCGCGAAACTATCAAGCGGGGCGCCCGAGGGGTGCGCGAGCCGTTTACTTTGTCCGATGAATCGGGCGAGGTACGCATGGCGTCGATCGCGGCTTATGGCGACACGCTGCATACTTTTGTCGAACGGCGAAATTACAAGGGATTCCTGCCTGGCTTCGCGGCGGTGGACCGGCCCGACACGGTTTCCCGGCCCACAGGACTTCGTTATATCGATCACATGGTGGGCAACGTAGGGTGGAACCAGATGAACGCGTGGGTTCATTTTTACGAAGATGTGATGGGATTCAAGCTGTACCAGACGTTCGACGACAAGGATATTTCGACCGAATATTCGGCGTTGATGTCGAAGGTGATGTCGAACGGCAACGGACGCATCAAATTTCCGATCAATGAGCCTGCGGAGGGGCGCAAGAAATCTCAGATTGAGGAATATCTGGATTTTTACTGCGGGCCGGGGGTGCAGCATATCGCACTGGGCACGGGGGACATTATCGAAACTGTGACCAGGCTTCGGGAGCAAGGCGTCGATTTTCTGAAGGTGCCCAGTTCTTATTACCGGGAGTTGACCGGGCGCGTCGGAAAGATTGAAGAGCCTTTGGATCGGCTGGAGGAACTGGGGATTCTTGTGGATCGGGACGATGAAGGATACATGCTCCAGATTTTCACGCGGCCGGTGGAGGATCGGCCGACACTCTTTTATGAGGTGATCCAGCGAAAGGGCAGCCGGAGTTTCGGGAAGGGGAATTTCCGGGCGTTGTTCGAGGCGATTGAGAGGGAGCAGGGGTTGCGGGGGAATTTGTAGCGCCCGGATGGACCGATAGGCAATCGGTCCACAGGTAGACAACCTGCCCCACAACGGAACCTTTCCACCGGCGCACGCGTATGACTCTCATGCGCACGCTGTTTTCCGACCTTCGCTATGCGTTTCGGACTCTTCGGAAGAGTCCCGGTTTCACGCTCATCGCTATGTTATCGCTGGCTTTAGGGATCGGCGCCAATACTGCGATGTTCAGTTTCGTGGATGCGCTGGTGTTCCGCCCGCTGCCGGTGAAGAATGCGGGGGCGATTGTGGCCGTGCATGTCACTGCGCCGGGGACGCCGCTGGGCGCCGTCTCCTATCCCGACTACGTGGATGTGAGAGATCGGGCGCAGACGCTGCAAAGTGTCGTGTGCTTTAACACGTTTCCCGCAGGCGTCAGCGAGAGCCGCGAGGCGCTTCCTCACATGACGCTGGGGTACATCGTCAGCGGCAATTTCTTCTCCGGACTCGGGATTGACGTGCTGGTGGGCCGCGGTTTCCGGCCTGAGGAGGATCGCGCCGGCGGCGGAGCGCTGGTGGCTGTGATCAGCCATTCCTTATGGGAACGCAATTTCAACTCCGATCCGAACGTAGCGGGGCGGATCCTGCGATTGAACGGGAAAGAGTTCACGATTATCGGCGTCACTTCGCAGGAGTTCACGGGGCCGGAGCCTTATATTCAGCCGGACGTCTATGTGCCGGTGAATTCGTATCGGCAAGCGGCTCCGATGGTGACGGAGGCGGATTTTCTCACTTCACGGAAGCTGAGGCCATTGAGCGTATTTGCGCGATTGAAGCCGGGAGTGAGCATCAAGACGTCGCAGGCTGAGCTGGCGACGATCGCACGGGGGCTGGCGGCGCAGTATCCGGATACCAACACAGAACGATCGTTTACCGTTCTGACCTTCCTTGACGATCGAGTGGAGACCGATAAGGTGGATGCGATTCTCAGCATGACGCTGATGGGGATCACTGGGCTGGTCCTGCTGATCGCGTGCGCTAATGTCGCGAATCTACTGCTTGCCCGGGGGACGGCGAGGGTGAAGGAGATTGCGATTCGCATCGCAATCGGCGCGGGGCGCGGCACGCTGGTGCGGCAGTTGTTGACGGAGAGCATGGTGCTGGCGCTGCTGGGCGGCGCGGCCGGCGTGGGCGTGGGTTACGCCGGGGTTCGATTCCTGCAATCGGTAAAAATCCCGCTCGACTTTCCGATCGACCTGGGAATCCGGATGGACACGCGGCTGCTGGTATTCAGCCTGTTGCTGACGATCGCCACGGGGGTGATTTTCGGACTGCTGCCGGCGCTGCGGAGCACGCGGATGGATCTGAACACGACCATGAAGGCGAGCGATCAGGGTCCGGCGCGTCCCGGGTTATGGCGAGGACGGCTGTCCGGGCGCAATATTCTGGTGAACGTGCAACTGGCGTTGTCGGTGGTATTGCTGGTGGCGTCGGGATTGTTCGTGAGGGGGTTCACGGCGGCGCGCAAGCTGGATCCAGGCTTTCGGATCGATCATACGCTGCTGGTTTCGTTTAATGCGAGTCTGATTCGCTACGACGAAGCGAAGTCGCGCGAGTTCTACAAGACGCTGATCGACCGCGTGCGAGAGCTGCCGGGAGTGACCGATGCGGCTTTAGCCGACAACTATCCGTTCGGAGGCGACATGTTCACCAGGAACGCGGTGGTGGACGGATATGAGCCGCGAGCGGGAGAAGAGAAGCCGTACGCGTTCGCGAACATTGTCGACGATCATTATTTCAATACGACGGAAACGAAGCTGGTGCGGGGACGCGCTTTCGATGCGCGGGATACCGCGACGTCGCCGCGAGTGGTGATTTTGAATGAGGCGGCGGCGAAGAAGTTTTTCCCGAATCGCGATGCGCTGGGGGCGCAGATGCGGCTGGATAGCTCCACTGGTCCGGTGGTGCAGGTGGTGGGGATCACGAAGACGGGGACTTATCTTTACTGGGCGGAGCCGCCGACGCCGTTTCTATGGATGCCGTTCACTCAGGATTACGGGCCGCATGTGACGCTGCAGGTTCATACGGCGGGCGATCCGACGGCGATGACCGGTGCGATTCGCGAGGCAGTGCGCGCGATCGATCCGGACATGCCGGTGTTCAGCGTGCGGTCCATGGAATGGTTTTACGACGCGAGGGCGATGCTGGGGCCTCGGCTGACCATGCAAACCGTGACGGCGGTAGGGCTTATGGGTCTGCTGCTGGCGGTGATCGGACTTTACGGCGTGGTGGCATACGCGGTGAGCCGGAGGACGCGGGAGATTGGGATTCGCATGGCGATCGGGGCGAATCCACGCGATGTGATGCGGATGATCCTGGGGCAAGGGCTGGTATTCACAGCGATCGGCGTGGGGGTGGGACTTGGAATCGCATTCTTCGCGAGCCGCGTGCTGGCGGGTTTCGTGATTGGCGTGAGCCCTCGGGATCCGGCGATTTTCCTGAGCGTTCCGGTTATTTTGGCTGCGGTGATGATCGCGGCATGCTGGCTGCCGGCGCGGCGGGCGGCTCGGATCGATCCTACGCTCGCGCTGCGGCAGGAGTAAAGCCTGGCCGCACTGCGAGTCCTCGCTTGCCCGCTCCCTAATGGTCGCGGCTCAGTAAGGCCCTGATGACTTGGCTGTCATCACTTTTATTAGCCCGGTAAGCATTTGGCTGCCTCTACTTGTGATAACCTGCGCTGCGATGCCCAGTCGCAACGGCGCTACGTTCGCCATCGTCATTCTTTTCCTTATTAACATCCTGAATTTTTACGATCGCAATATCGCGGGCGCGCTGGCGGAGCCGATGCGGAAGGAGTTTCACCTCAATGACACGCAGGTGGGGCTGCTGGGAACGGCGTTCACCGTACTGTACGCCATCATCGGAGTTCCGTTGGGGCGCGTCGCCGACAGGTGGAGCCGCAAACGGCTGCTGGCGGGCGGAATGTTGGTCTGGGGCACACTCACAGCGATGGCGGCTGTGGTTACAACCTTCGGCGGACTGATGGTTTCGCGGCTCGGCGTGGGGATCGGAGAAGCCGCGTGCGCTCCATCGGGTACCAGTTGGATCGGGGACCTGGTAGCTCCGGCGAAACGGGCGCGGGCGCTGGCTTTGTTCATGCTCGGGGTGCCGGTCGGCGGAGCGCTCAGTTATTTTTTTAGCGGACCGATCGCGCAAGCTTACGGATGGCGGACCGCCATGGTGATCGCGGCAGTTCCCGCGTTTGTGCTGCTACCCGTGCTGATGTTCCTTCCCGAGCCGGCACGCGGGGCATCGGAGACGCACGCGTCCCATGAGGCTCCTGCGTCCATATGGAGCGTGGTGCGCATTCCGACCATGTGGTGGATCGTCGCATCGGGGGCGCTGCTCAATTTCAATATGTACGCGATCGGCACGTTCATGCCGGCTCTGCTGGGGCGCATTCATGGGTTGAAGGCGGGCCCGGCGGGAATCGCTACCGGCATTCTCTACATCACCGGCGGGATCGCGGGAGGACTGGCGGCGGGATGGATCGGCGATAGAGTCATCCATACGCGCAAGAACGGGCGGCTGATCGCAGCGGCGTGGATCTCGCTGATCGGCGCACCCTTCGCATATTTCGGTGCGATGCAGCCGAGAGGAGCGCTGATCGCGGCAGTGGTGCTGTGGACCGTGGCGTATGGGTCGCTGAACAGCTATTACGGGCTGGTCTATTCGTCGATTCAGGATATTGTTGCGCCGGCTCAGCGTGGAGCGACGATGGCGCTGTACTTTATGGCGATGTATTTGTGCGGCGCATCTTTTGGACCGCTGCTGACGGGTCGATTGAGCGACCATTTCGCACGGAGGGCGGCGGACGCGGCGGGGTCGGCAACGATCACGGATGCAGCGCGGGCGATGGGATTGCAACAGGCGATCCTGGTAGTCCCTGCGCTCAGCATCATGCTGGCGTTTGTCCTTTATATGGGGTCGCGGACGATCGGCGCGGATATTGCGCGTCGGGAGACTGCGGCGGAGTTGGCTCGCACGGCATAATTAGGCATGATCGTTGTCGTGTTTCGTTCCCGCTTAAGCGCCGAGGCTGGCGATGATTATTCCGACATGGCGGCGGAGATGCTAGCTACGGCGAAGGAAATGCCTGGATTCGTCGAGTTCAAATCCTTCAAGGCTGACGACGGAGAGCGTGTTTCGCTCGTGTACTGGCAGGATCACGAGACGATGGCGGCGTGGCGCAGCCATCCGCGGCACCGGATCGCACAGAGCAACGGGCGATCGAAGTGGTACGCGTCGTATCGGATCGAAGTGGCGGATATCGCGCGGCAGAATGTCTTTGAGCGGGCGGGAGGGCAGGTCGGGAACCTGCCCCACTAGCGTTTTTCGAAGCTGGCGCGCATTTCTTTGTCGATGCGGATTTCCAGGCCCTCGGGATACGTCGTGTACTTCTGGTAGAGATTCATGTGGTCGCGGCCGGGGACTACTTCACAAGCATCTTCGCGGCCTTTGGATTTCAAGAATCCGCACAACATGATCGCTGCTTCTTCCAGATGAAAGGTATCTTCGGAGCCGACCACGAGATGCACTTTGCCCAGCAGCTTGGGCCCTAATGTAGCCCAGTGGGACTCGACGATTTTCCGGATGTCGTACTTTTCCCAGGCCCGCTGAACGAACGGATCCTGCTCGCCGGTTTCGCGATTGAACATTTTCATGGGACGCCCGCCGGGGCCTTTCGGACTCCACACCCATTCGAACGAGGCGATCTGGCCGCCGTATTCGCCTTGCACTTCTTCCGCTCTCGCGAATTGCTCGAAGCTGGCGATTTCCTTGCCATTCATGCGGACTAGATTCAGAGGATCGCCCGCCTTGTTGCGATAAGCGTTCTGGGTCGAACCCGGTGTCACGTCGATGCCGGTGAAGCTGTGGAGATCGACAGGGTCGGGCGAAGTGGACCAGGTGCCTCCGAAAACATCGGGATAGTTCACTTCGAGCCACATAGTGCTCCAGCCGCCGGAAGAGTGGCCGGTGAGGAATCGCGCCGAGGTTCTCGGAATCAGGCGAAATTGTTTTTCCAGATGAGGGATCAGTTCTTCGGTCAGCGCCTTGCCCCAGGGTCCGTTGTTCACCGAATCGGCGAATACGTGATGGCCCGTGGTAAACGACGCATCGAGAAAAACGTGGACCGACGGGAATCTGCGTCCTTCAGCAATATCCTTCGAGATTGCGGGACCGACGCGCCAGGCTTGGGTGTGATCGCCGCCGAAACCGTGAATATTATAAATGGTCGGGTACTTTTTCGCCGCGCTGGCGGCATAATCAGGCGGCAGAACCACGCCCGCGCGCATGGTGATGGGGCGGCCCCAGAACTTACTTAGCATCGGGCTGACGAATTCGACCAGCTTGACGGACTCGGTGTCCACGGGCTTTGGCCGCATCGGCGTCAGCTTGGTGATCGCTAGTTTCACGGGCGCGCAGTCCGACGGATTGATGCCGCGCACCGTCACGACGGCGCTGTAAAGGTCGCCTCCATCCTGAGCGTTTCGCGCATAGCTGTGATCGGGATCGAGGAGGGCCATGAACTCGTAATCGCCGGGGGCGGCTTGCGAAAACGGCTTGGGATACGCGATCTGATCGGCATCGAAAACAATCGTGGAACCGGACGCGAAGAACTCGACTTCTTTCGCGGCGATCCACGTTTCGCCTGGGACGAAGCCTCCGGAAAGAATCTCGCGCGGCTTCTTGGCATCCGCGAGAAAGACCAGCAGGCGGCCGGAGGATCCATGAGGCGCGACCGACGGGTCCAGAGTGATTTCGAACCGAAGCGGCGTGGCTGGGGCGAACACACTGAGGAACAGTGCAAAAACGAAGCGCATTTCATCAGGCTAACGCTTCCGGAGACCTGATGGGTCCATGCCATCGCCGAGCTTTTTCATTTGCGCCTGCAACTGCGCCTTAAGCGACGCGAGCTTTAGTTTCTGCGCGGGATCGTGGGCGAGATCGGTCATTTCATATGGGTCGTCCGCAAGATTAAAGAGGTGAGTAATTTCGGCTTTCGGCGTTGCCACGATCTTGTCGTATCCGCGGACGAGCATGCGCCATTCGTCAGGCTCGCCAAGCTTCCCTTCGGAGAACGCGACTTCGGGAGCCGTTTTGCCGAACAGATCAACGCCTTGGATGCCCTCGGGTATTTCCATACCGCACAAGGCCAGGAGGGTCGGCATGATATCAACCTGGGAGGCGAGATCGCGGGCGCCCGGCTTTAGCTTGGACGGGTAGCGAATGGCGAGTGGGATACGAACGGACTCTTCAAAAAACACTCCGGCACCATAGAGTCCTTGGGAGCCGAGTTGCTGGCCGCAATCGGAGGTGAAACAAACAACTGTGTCCTGCGCCAGGTGCAGTTCGTCTAGCGTGCCTAGAATCTCTCCGAGCAACGAATCATCGTTGCTGCGTCCGCCGTAAAAGTTTGCTACTTCCCCTCGCGCCTGCGGCCCGTTCGACGAAGGGACATTTTCGCGCAAAGGAAACATGCCTGTACCCGGGCCACCTGCGCTGGACAACGAAATCCGCGCTGCGAAAGGGGCTTTCGCGAAGGCCTGCCGCGCCTGGTTCGCCGTTAACGGTTTCGCATTCCCCAACACCTCGTCATTGTCGCGAGCCGCATGCGGATACTTCGCCGTGAACAACGCGGTCTGTGCCAGTTCGGGTTTTGGACAAGAGGAGTACGCGCGCGAGAATACCACGCTCTGCTTGCCGAATTTGGCAAGGTTGGGCGCAACCAGAATTGGATCGCCATCCCATGGCGTAGCCTGCCCTCTCCAACCGTGCGCCACAATCAACACCAGGTTCGGCGAACGATCCGCGGCGCAGGCCACTGCGAGCGGCGTCCACAAGAATTTTCGGCGATCTATCAAGCCCCTATAATAGTGAACTTGGGAACCAATTTCCGCCCGCCGGTTTCGCGCCAGCCCCTGAATCCCGCGGCTGTGCGCGCCGCCGACCGGATCTTTGCGCTCAAGAGCGAGATTCACCGCAAGCTGATCGGCGTGCTGAACCTCGAACGCGTTTCCTCCATCCCGAAGGATCGTTTGCGCGCGGAAATCGGACGCGTCGTCGAACGACTGCTCGAAGACGAGCGTGCGCCGATGACCACGGCCGAGCAGAATAAGATTATTGAGGAGGTTCTCGATGAAGCGCTCGGACTGGGGCCGCTGGAGCCTTTGCTCAAGGAAGCGTCCATCTCCGATATGCTGGTCAACCGATTCGACAAGGTTTATATTGAGCGCGCCGGCAAACTGTCGCTGACCGCCGCCCGGTAGCCAGTAGCCAGAATGATTTTAGATCAGCACTTTGTCTACTGGCACTCCTCGCTTGCAGAGATCGCACGAGGCTGCATCCTTATAGTAGGTCGCATCCAGCTTCGCCAAATAATAGAACGGCAGCGGGTCGAAGTTGATGGTTTTAGGGTTTGGCTGATAAATGACAACAGCAAGCCCAACCACTTCCCCTCCCTTCGACTCGACCAGCTTTTTTAGTTCCGCCAGCTTCTGGCCGGAGCGGAGAATATCGTCCACCAGTAACACTTTCTCGCCCGGTTTCAATTCCAGATATTGCCGGAATCGCTGCGGCTCATTTAGATTCTCGCGCTCCGCCCAGAAGACCTGGTGAGCGCGCAGCGCTTCGCAAACGCCGTAGGCGACGGGCAGGCCTCCGGTAGCCGGCGCCACGATTGACAACTCGGGAATCATGGCCCGAATATCGGAGTGCGCGCGCAGCAGGCGGCTCAGGGCGACGCTTAAAATCTTCGCCGATTCGTAGTAGCGCATGGTCAGCGCCACCTGCAGATACTCGTTGGCGTGCAGGCCGTTGGTGTATTCGAAGTGTCCTTCGCGCAGACCGCCGGTGCGACGGAGCAGGGCGACGACTTCATCATGGGTTGGGACAAGTTGCATAATTTTTGAACTAGTGAGCGCCTTTACCGCTCAACACCTGGGGAATGGTTCGCAGCAGGATTTTCCAATCCAGCCCGAGCGACCACTGATCTATGTATTGCATGTCGAGCCTCATCCAGGTCTCGAAATCGAGCGAATCGCGGCCGCTAACGGCCCATAGGCAGGTGAGACCTGGACGCATGCGCAGCCTTCTTCGCTGCCACCGCTTATATTGTTCCACTTCGTCCGGCAGCGCGGGCCGGGGGCCAACCAGGGACATGTCGCCTTTCAGCACATTCCATAACTGCGGCAGCTCGTCCATCGAGAATTTTCGCAGCCAGCGGCCGACCCAGGTCAGACGTGGGTCGTTCGGAATCTTCATGGCCAGTTTGCGTTCGCTCAAGTGCTCGACATCGGCGCGCATGGATTCCGCGTTCAGGCACATGGAACGAAATTTGTAGAACACGAAGCGGCGTCCGTTGAGTCCGCAGCGCACTTGACGGAAAATGGCAGGACCGGGCGACGTCAGCCGGATCAGCAGCGCGACCAGAAGCATGACGGGCAAGAGGAGTAGAGCCGCGGCGCCGGCGAGCAACATATCGGTCACGCGTTTGACGAGAAGCCGGATTTCGTCGTGAGGGGTCGCCGAGAACGTCAACAGAGGCGAGGCGCCGAGCCTTTCGAGATACACCTGGCTGTTGACGTGTGGGAAGAAGTCTACCGCCACGCGGGTCTTCACTCCCTCTTCGTCGCATAGCAGAAAGATTTCCTCGAGTTCCGCCAGCCGGCGGCTGTCGACGGCGAAAATAATCTCGTCGATAATGTGCTCGCGCAAAATATCGGGCAGCTTCGCGAGGGGCCGGACCGGGTAGTGTTGTGCCAGTTCCACTTCGCCACCCGAATCGTCATCGGCGAGAAAACCGGATAGCCTGACGCCGTATTGGCTGGCATCCTCGATCTGGCGCCCCAGTTTGAGGGCGGCGTCGCCCAGGCCCACCACCATCACATAGTGAGCGGAACCGAACTCGCGCAGCACTGCCCGCAACACTCGTCCCGCATTCAGCCGGAAAAGGCTCAGCAGGAACCATGACCATGCGGCAAAGAGCCCCACAAACGATCGGCTGAGGTCCAAGTGAACCAGATACTCAAGCAAGATGATGGAGGCCGCGCCGACCAGGCACTGCCGGAACGCATCGCGAAGAATCACCGGGACGTAGGCGGCATCGATGCGATCGTACACTTCCCACCACAATCCGACCACCACCCACACCACGACGGACCAGCCCAGCAAAAAAACTTCTCTGGAGGGCGTCAGGAAGAAGTTGTTCTCCAGCGTCAGGCGGGTGCGGAGCCAATAAGAAAGCAGGAATGCCAGCGCGACAATCAGGGCGTCGGCCAGCCCGAACAGGATGCGAACTTTGCGGTGATGTCCCCGAAACACTCATGTTCAGAATACCGGAGACGGAGCGTTTAGACCACATGATGGAACGAACCTTAGAAAACGTTCTAAGGGGGTTCGCCTAAGAACCTCAGGAGTTCGCTCTATTGAATGGGCACCTCATTCCTCCTAGTCTTAGGTGGGAGGTCTCGCGTCTTCATGAGAGTATTCGCACCAGCTCTGTTGCTCATGTTGTCCTGCTTCGCAGGCGATGACCTGGCGCCTCAGATCACCAGCGTCGCACCGAAGGTCGTCAAGCCCGGCGATTCGGTGACTGTCACCGGCATTTCCCTGGGCGAGGACAAGGTGGACGAAGTATACCTTAGCGATCATAAGTTCGATATGAAAGTGAAGGTTCTGGAGCAGAACGCGAAGATGATCAAGTTTCGCGTGCCCCCTTTGTCGAAACCCGGGCGGATGCAGCTGTTGATGCTGATGAAAGCGGAAAAAGAAGAAGATCCCAAGCTTCTGGAACTTCCAGCCTATCTTTTGATTGAAGAAGTATCGACGGAAATCACGCAGGTCCAGGGTCAGGATAAGTCGAAAAAGGCAACCCAGGAACAACAGAAGCAGTAGCCGGCGTTTCCTTCATTTCCCAACAGCCCCATGCGTCAGCTTGGGGCTACGTCACCGAAATAGCCCCAAGCTGACGCATGGGGCTTCATCCTCAACGCCTTCACCGAACCCCGACCGTCATGGAGGGGTTGTCTTATCGCGCGTGCCGCACGCCTGGACCGCGAGCGAAACTGGACATCGGCGGTGGCGGAGGAGGCTCCGGCGGGGGCTCCACTTTCTTGGGCCGCGCATCCAGGTGCTTCAGAATCATTTCTTCCTTCACCTTGTGGAACTTTGGAGTCCCCGGAGTTACCCCGGTCAGGCCCACCATCTCGTCGGTGATCTCCTGTGACATGGGCAGGTACTTCTCGAAGTAATTTCGAATCCGGTCCTGCACCAGGCGCTGCGCCGAATAGACCATCAGCCAGAGAACCTGTTCGCCCGGCGCTTTGATCAACACCTGATAAAGCTGCGAGGCCTTCTTGAGCTTGTCGGCCTTCAGCTCCTTCTCCAGCTTCTTGGCCGCGCCTTCCAGTTTCTGCCAGGCGGCGACCTCGGAGCGCTCCAGAGCCGCGTTCTTGATCAACGCCGTCCGATCCTTCGCATTCAGATTTTCCAGCAGCACGCTGAGAAACAGCGGAAGACTGTGCATCTTCAAATCCGTCCCGAACGGGACCAGCTGGCGCGCCTTTTGAAGTTTTGTGAAATTCGCGAGATTCAGCTTCCCGCCGGTGAGCGAGGGCGAATATAACGCGGTCAGCTTCTCCTCGTCGAGGGTCCGCATCAGGTCGGCCGAGAGAGGTTCGCCTGCCATGTGGCGCAGTTCGCCGCCGAGCGCGTCGGGCGTAATGCGGGTCAGCATCTCGGCCTCCCGGGCATTGTCGTACTGCATGCGGGTACGCTCGTCGATCGCGTAGCCCAGGCGTACCTTGAATCGCATCAGCCGGATCATCCGGATGGGATCGTCGTAAAAGGAATAGTTGTGGATAGTCCGCAATTCCTTGCGTTCGATGTCGCCGACTCCGTTGGTGGGGTCGATCGGCAGACCCATAGACGCCTTATTCAGAGACAGGGCGATCGCGTTGACGGTAAAATCGCGGCCTCGCAGATCCTCGTGAATCGTGGCCGGCGTCACCTGCGGACGGGCGCCGGATTTGGCGAATTTCTCGGTCCGCGCCATGGCTAGTTCCACGCGAACGGCTCCCGGGAAGCGCATTTCGACGCACTTGCGAAGCTCGTCGGTCGAAACAATGGTGGCGCCGTATTTCTGCGTCAGGATTTTCGACAGCTTCAGAGCGCTGCCTTCGACCGTGAAGTCGAGGTCGCGCACTGGAAAGCCGCCCAGCATATCGCGCATCGCTCCGCCGGTGAGAAATAAATTCACACCGGCCGACGCCGCGACCGCCTGCATCTGGCCCACCACACGGAACTGGTCCGTGCTCAGGTGGCTTTCCAGCTTGAACATGTAATCGCTCATTCGTACCCGCCTTCCGACTGCCGCCGCGCCGCGTCTCTTCTGAACCGAGAGAAGTCAAGCACGCGGGTGATGTTGATCCACGATCTCGCGCAAACGACGCCGAGCCACGTGCGTGTAAACCTGGGTGGTGGATATGTCCGCGTGACCCAGCATGATCTGCACACTGCGCAAGTCCGCGCCGCCTTCCACCAGGTGTGTCGCGAAACTGTGCCGCACCACGTGGGGCGTCAGGTCGCGAAAAATACCCGCTTTTTTACCGAACGAACCCAGCAGCTTCCAGAATCCCTGCCGGGTCATCGCCCCGCCTCGGGCCGTGACGAACAGGAAACGGCTTGCGCGGCCTTTCAACAGCGCTGGACGGCCCTGGCTCAGGTATTGCCCAATTGCTTCGGCCGCCGACTCCCCGAACGGCACCAGGCGCTGCTTATTGCCCTTCCCTGTGACGCGTAGTACGCCGGAGTCCCGTTCCACGTTGCTCAGGTCCAACCGGCATAACTCCGTGACGCGAAGTCCAGTGGCATAAAGCAGTTCCAGCATCGCCCGATCCCTGAGACCAGTCGGTTTAGCCGGGTCGGGAGCGGTCAGCAAACGTTCGATCTCTTCCCGATTCAAATACTTAGGGAGATTCGACCATTGCCGCGGAGGGATCAGAAACTCACTAGGGTCATTCTGGATCTGACCTTCCCGGGTTAAAAAACCAAAAAAGCTGCGCAGGGTGGTCATATGCCGCGCAATCGATCGCGCCGCCAGGCCTGCGCCGTATAACGTCTCCACGTAGCGGCCCAGATCCGCAGCGGTAACGGCTTGCGGCGCGACCGGGAAGATCTCGTTACTAAATCGCTGTAGATCAATGAGATAAGAGCTCAGCGAGTTGGCCGATAACCCCTTTTCAACACGGCAATAATCGAGAAACGATTGGGCCTGTCCCGAAAGGGGCCGTTTAGGCGGCATCGCCTGCATTGAGCCAATGATACAATACTTGCGAAATTGTTTGAAAGGAAATCCTCGCACTTAGGGCTCTTAAGTGGCTCAATCGACCAACAAAAAGGTGCTTTTGGCCCGCTTTGATCGCGAGCCCGTGGAAGGCTTCGTTCACGCGTCCGCCGGATTCGATGAAGAGGCCATTGAGGTCCTTACGCCATCCGGCACGCTGCTGCGGATACCCGTCTTCGACACAAAAGCCGTTTGTTTTGTTAGAGATTTCGATGCGGGTGAGACTTGGCGGGAGCATCGGACCTTCCTGACGCGTCCCAAAATGCCAGGTATTTGGGTGCGGCTGCTCTTCCGCGACGGCGATTCGGTGGAAGGGATGCTCTCCAATAACCTGATGCTGCTGGATCCTGCCGGTTTTAGCATCATTCCTCCGGATCCGACGTTCCAAAACCAGCGAATCTTCGTCCCTAAGGCCGCGCTGCGGGAGGTCCAGGTGCTTGGGGTGGTCGGCAGCCCCTTGAAGCGCAGGCAGGCGCCTAAGCCTGCGGAGGGACAGATCGAGCTGTTTGGGGAGCCAGGATAGGTGCTCGACCCTCTACCGCCTAGCTGGCCATCCGGATTGAGAGCATTCGCCCGGCGAGGTCGGCCCAGCGGTTCTCGACCGTATTCTGGACGAAGGTAAGCCGATCGACCATGAAGTTGCGGGAATGAGGGAACTCCCGCCATCTGCGGCGCGCCAATGCGGCGGCTGCTTCAACCTGCTCAGGCAATAACTGCTGGGCGAGGGTTACGTGGGGATGATATTCGAACGGTTCGGCAAACTTTAGGGGACCTCGGTTGAGCGCCACGTGCATCCGTTCGAGTTCGCGACAGCCTGCCCCAATGGCCAGGTAAATCACGTTCGTTCCCTCGAATATTTCGATGGACGTGAGTTCCACTCGAAACGGCGGAAAAGCGTCGAGGTAGTCGTTCAGTTCGCCCCAAGCGGTCTCCGGCAAGCCGGTAGCCAGCGGCCGGGGCGGCAGAACCGTGACATGAGTCTTGGCCTGACAACCCCGCACCAACTCGCAACGGAGCGAATCGAGGAACCCGGCCAGCGGCTCGGGCAAATAAGAAATCAGGGCGAAGGAATTAATCGCGGTCCCAAGCCCATTACAGCCGTGCATCTCTGATTTCATTGTAACGCGCTGATTATTGTAGCGCTCCACCATGGTTCCCGCGGTACTATGGCCAAGATCTATGCCAAAGGGCTCCTGCGGCTGCTAAAAAATGCGCAGACCCCTCCATGACTGTCGGGGTTCGGTTGGAGGATATATTCCTCAACGCCGACTTTCTCTTTGGTTTGCGAACCTGAAATGCCAATTGGCCGTTTGCCGTTAGGCAGAGGCGGTGGCAGTCTCAACCGAAACGGATGCCGGATCGGTTTTGGCCTCGGGCAACACCCATTGCGCTTCTTCAATTCCGACAAATTTGAATATCCGCAGGGAGCCGTCCTCGCACTCCAGAATATCGCCCACCTGAATCGGCTGGGGATCCTCCTTCAGAGCGAAGAAAGCCGCGTACGGCGAAGGCGCATCCACGACGACATCCTCCGCCAGCTCGTAATCGCGAGGCTTCACACTCGCCATCCCAGATAGGTGCGGTGCGAAGCGGAAGTTCTGACGAAGATGATCCTTCAGACGATGAATCCTAAAACGGGGCATAGGTCGATTCCTATTATCGCCAAAAACAATTTGGAATGGAAATGTTTTGTGCCGCCTCGTGCCCCTGTTCTATCCACCGCTCGACATTCTCCGGTTTCCAGGTCAAAGCGTCGCGCACGGACCCCAGTGTCTCAGGCGGCTCGATGGTCACCAATTCGACGCCGTCCGGAAGCGGGGGATGGTGGCCGAAGACGCGCCGGAATCCCTTGACGAAGGGTTTCAGAACGGACGAAGGGATCTCAGGCAGCGCGTGCACTCCGATGATCTCAGTCGCTCCCAAATCCGAAGCGGCCCACACCGGCAGCGGGTTCAGCAAGCCTCCGTCGGAATACCATCGTCCGCCGATTCGCCTCTGCGGCAGCAGCCCCGGGATTGCGCAGGATGCCGCCAGATGCCTCCAGGTTACGTCCGCTCCGTGGACAATCTTCGGCTTCATCCGGGCCAAATCGGTCAGCGTCAGCGCATAGTCCAGCCGCAGCGGATAACGCTCGATCAGCGCGCGCGCGATATCCGGGAGGCGCCGGAACCGGCCCACTTCCGGCCGCCTCCAGAAGTCGCACAACTCCTTGGCGGTAGCTCCACCGGCGATGGCATATCCGTTCAGCGACCCGACCGATGCCCCTACGATCAGGTCCGGTTGGCACCGCAATCGCGACGAAAGACCTTCCCACACACCGGCCTGCCAAGCTCCGAAAATCCCGCCGCCCGAAAAGACCAGGGCCTTTTTTCCAGGCGATTCCTTCGAGAGTTTCATACAATAGAAATGTAGCGCTTCATGTCATTTGATCCGACGCAATATGGACCTGACGTGGCTCGCATTTTAGCACTGGACGAAAATGGCCAACGGCTGATGCCGTTGAAATGTTCCAAATGCTCGAGTGAGGAAGCCCGCCAGATCCTAAAGACGTTCAAGCCCGGCGATCTGTTCCCGAATCAGGAGGAGCCTGAGGCTCCGATGGCGGGATTATGGTTATACTTCTCGTGCTATGAGGAGGCACACCGGCTGCTGGAGAATTGCGAAACCGCCGAAGGGGAGCTGTGGCACGCCATCCTTCATCGCCAGGAACCGGACTCCGGCAATGCAGCCTATTGGTTCCGCAAGGCCGGCCCGCATCCGACATTTACCAAGCTGGCTCACGAAACGGTAAAGATTCTGCATCGCATCCAGGACGCTGAGTTTCGGACCGGCCGCTGGGATCCGTTCGCTTTCATCGCCTTTTGCGATCGCGCCCGCAGACAGCCGGGCTCCACGCAGATGCAGGCCGCCATGGAGATTCAGCGGGCCGAGTGGCAGATCCTGTTCGACTATTGTGCAAGGCTCTCCAAATGAAACCGCGCATCATCCTGATGATTCTGGTGCTGGTGGTCGCGGGCGCGCTGGCCTGGTCTCTGGTCAACTGGCGCAATCAACCTCCCGAGATTCCCTTCGCAAAGGTGGCTCGCGAATCGATTATGAGTGCCGTCTCGACCAACGGCAAAGTTGAGCCGATCGAATGGGCCACCGCCCGCGCCGAGCGTTCCGGTCCCGTGGGTTCGATCATGGTCGAGCGCGGCAAGCGCGTAGAACAGGACGCACCGCTGGTGGAAATCGATGCCTCCGACGCCCGAGCCGACCTCGCCTCCGCTCAATCGCGAATGGAGCAGACTAGAGCTGAGTTGGCCGTGCTGGACAAAGGCGGTCGGGCGACCGATTTGTCCGACATTTCGAGCGGTATCGAAAAAGCAAAGCTGGAACGCGACACCGCCCAGAAGGACCTGGACATTCTCAATCGCCTGCTTGCCAGGGAAGCCGCCACCAAGGTCGAAGTCGCCACCGCAAAGCAGCGGGTCGAGAGCGCCGAGTTGCAAATCCGGTCGCTCGAACAAAAGCGCGCCTCACTGGTGGTCGCGCCCGATAAGTCCGCGGCGCTCGCGCGGCTTCACGATGCGGAGTCGGCCGCCAAACTCGCAGAACAGCGCATCAAGCAAAGCGTAGTCCGCGCGCCGATCTCCGGAGTCGTGTACCAATTCGACCTGAAGCGAGGAGCCTATTTAAACGCCGGAGATATCGTGGCGTTCATCGGCAAACTGGAGCGCGTACGCGTCAATGTCTTCGTCGATGAACCGGACCTGGGCCGCGTGTCGCACGGCCTGCCCGTCTCGATCACCTGGGATGCGCTGCCCGGCCGGACTTGGAAGGGCGAAGTGGATAAAACTCCGACGCAGGTGGAAGCGCTGGGCTCGCGCCAAGTAGGCCAGGTGATTTGCGTCATCGAAAATCCCAACCGGGACCTGCTGCCCGGCACCAATGTGACCGCCGAGATTCGCGCCGAGTCCGTGCAAAACGCGCTGACCATCCCGCGCGAAGCGATCCGTCGCGAATTGGGGCAAGCCGGAGTGTTCGTCCTCTCCGGAGACCGCGTGGTCTGGAAAAAGATCACTATGGGGATCGGCAATACCACGCGCGCTCAAGTGGAAGGAGTCAATGAAGGCGATAGTATCGCGCTGCCGACGGAGAAGCCTCTCAAAGAGGGCGCGGTCGTGAAAGCGGTCTATCAATAAACCTGTAGCACAGAAAGCCGCCTTAAAGGCGGCTGCAGCCACGATTGGCCGCCCTACAAAAGACGTGGGGCAGGTTCCCGACCTGCCCGCCGCTTCAATCGCACCGCAGAGCCGTAACTGAATCCACTCTGGCCGCGCGCAACGAAGGCACGCAGGCGGCAGCCAGTGCCGCTACCAGGGCCACGCCGATGCTCCCCAGATACGCAACCGCATCGAAGGTGTTTACATTTTGCAGCTCCGAGGCAAATAGCCTCGACACGCCTAACCCGAGCGCCGCGCCAATCACGACCCCCGTCACCGCCAGCCGCATCGATTGCGACAGGACGATGCGAACGACCGCACCGGTCGAAGCCCCCAGCGCCATTCGAATCCCGATCTCCTTCGTCCGCTGACTGACCAGGTACGACAGAACGCCATAAATTCCTGAAAGGGACAGCGCCAACGCGAGCCCGCCCAAAGCCGACGCAACCCACGAACTGGCGCGAAATGGATAAATCTGCATTGCCAGGGCCTGTTCCATGGGCACGACGAAAGAAAGTTGAATGGAACCGTCGGCGGCCTGGCGGTTTACTGCGCTGGTGGAACTGTTATTAATCGCAGTGTCGAGAAGGCGCAGAGCCACCCCAGGATCCCCTTTCACGCGCACCAATAGCGAAACGTTCTTTGCACCCATGGGCCCTGTGGGGAAATAAATACACGTTGCGTCGATGCCGTCTCCCACCCATCCGCTTATCACATCCTTGGCAACGCCGATCACTCTCGCGGCACGATACGCGGGCTCTTTGATGAAGGAGGCCACCCGTTTATTCGGATCGATGCGGATCGATTGACCCAGCGCGTCTTGCCCCGGCCACAGCCGCGCGGCCGTCGCCTCACTCACAATCGCCACCGCCGCCTCCGCGCGCGACTCGTCACTGGTAAAATTCCTCCCACGCGACAAAGATATTCGAAACACGTCAAAATATTCCGGCGACACGAAGTCATAGCCCGCCCTGATCCGCGCCGCCTCCGCACCCGGCGCAACAGAAATGGTCCGCAACGGGCCATACAACGGAGGCCGCCACGCCACCGCCACCGACTCAACCCAAGGTTCCTCCCGCAGGCGATCCGCAATCTTACTCTGGGTAGCAGAGTCGAAATTATCAGCGGCAAATAACTGAAGGTCAATCACTCCCTCCATGACCATCCGCACGTCACTCGCCTCCAGCTTCAAACCCGTATGCAGCAGAACCCCGGAGCAAATCAGCAACAGGACGCAAACGGTCACCTGGCAAACGACCAAGGCGTTTCTCAGCCGCGCCGGGCGAATGTCCGCGCTGAAATCTCCGCGAGTCGCGTACATTACTCCAGGCCGCGTCGCTTGGATCGCGGGAACCAGTCCAAAAATCAAAGTAGAGAACACTGCCGCGGCAAAGACAAATAAAAATACTCGATAATCAGGCTCCATCGAAACCATCCGAAAGATCTGCATCCACACCGGGGGTGCTGTTCGAATCAGCAGATCGTGGGCAGCTCGAAGCGTCGCCTGCGAGATCACGACGCCTGCAATTGCCGCTGGAAGCGAAAGCAACAAACTCTCCGTGACCAGTTGCCGCACCAGGCGAAAGCGCCCCGCGCCGAGGGACAACCGCACGCCGATCTCTCTCTGCCGCGCCATCGCACGAGCCAGCATCATGTTCGCGACATTGGCGCAGGCGATCAGCAGCACCAGCCCGAACGCAATCACCACGGGAGCGATCACGGCAACGAATCCCGGCTGATTGAGCCGGATCGATGTCGCCGCCGACATGAAATGCACTCCGGTAGCCCGCTGCGATTGCGACAAATCCGCCGTCGCCTGCCGGGACCAGACCGCCAGCGCCGCCTTGGCCTGATCCGGAGTCATATTGGGCTTCAATCGCCCGATCAACTCTCCCGCAGCATTGGCTTGCGGTCCCGTGGTGATCAGAGGAATCCAAACATCCGGAGGCACCTCCGCAAGGCCGGTAAACTCCGGCCGTGCCACCCCGACAACTTCGTAGGAATCGCCCAGGATGTCGAATTTCTTTCCAATGACGCCGGGGTCCGCTCCGAATTTACTCTTCCAGGCAACGTCGCTGAGGACCAGCGTGCGATCGTCGCCGGGCAACAGCGTCCGCCCCAGCGCCGCCTCCGTTCCCAGCATGGTGAACGCGTTATCGGAAATAATTTGCACCAGCATGGGCTGGCCATTCGTGCGCGTCATTACAAAGTGGAACGTCAGCGCGTCCATGAATGCCGGATTCTTGCCCCGGAACTCTTCGAACTCTTTCGGCGTGAATCTGTGAAAGTCCCCGCTCTTGGTGATCCACGTGAATTGATAGAGGCTGTACGGATCGTGCACCTTAAACGGACGCAGCACGTAGGCGTTGAAAATCGTGAATAGCGCTGTGTTTAAGCCCAAAGCAAGACCGATCGTACCCACCACTGTGAGCGCGAACGCCGGGGTGCGAACGAACCCGCGCATCGCGTAGCGCACATCCTGCATCAGCGATTCGAGCCACTGGAAATTCCACACTGCGCGGCTATCTTCTAGCGCCCTGGTCACGTTTCCCAGAGCGCGCTGCGCCGCGAAGCGCGCGTCCGCTTCCGGCATATCATCTCGCCGAAACGCGTCCTCCGACATTTCGCGATGCGAGCGCAGTTCTTCTAGCAGTTCGCGCTCCCGTTTACGACGCGTGAAGTAATGCCGAAGTCCCATCGTCTATCGATGGGAGTATGACACGAAAAAGCCTGCCTCGTCAAGATGCGAGCTGAGGTTTGTGGAAACTCGCGCCGCGTACAATCTCAATCAGGTCCTGATTCGCCGCCGCGAGCCCGCTGAGTGTAAGGATCCCCACGACGGGTCCGCTTCGAGCATAAATCTGTCTCTGCGTGACGCGCACGCCCTTCGCCTCGCTGCCTATCGTGAGAAGCAGAGCCTCCTCGGCCCCTTCCATACGAGCCTCCGCCGGACCCTGAAACTCCGCGGTTCCCATGTGACGCCACTTCGCGGCCTCCATTTGCGCCTCGACATAGTCGCGAAGAGTCTTTCCCTGCGGCAGCGACTCTTCCAGCGCAGCCGCGCTCGCACGAAACTGGCCACCGATATCTTGCCGCAGCCCAACGCCGTCGAGCATCGTCCAACCTTCGGGAATGATATTAAATCCCCAGCCGCCAACGCGTACCTTCGCCGGATAAGGATTCGGCGGCGGCGCGATCACCTGAAACACTGTTCCACCCGCGCCAACCTTGTCACCATGTTGTAGCGCCGCCGCCTCGACACGGGTTCCATTCACGAGGGTGCCGTTCGTCTCGCTGAGATTCTGCATGCGCAGCGCGCCTCCGCTCAGGCTAACTACAAAATGCAACGCTGATATCTCTGGATCTTGCGGGAACATTTGCATCGAGCTCTCTGTACGTCCCAGAGATACCGTCTCGCCTTCGCGAAGCGTCACGCGCCGCCCTATTTCCGGGCCTTCTATGACCTCCAGGATCATGAGGCGCCCAGCGCAAGCCCCATCAGCAGCCCTGCAGCTCCCACGCCTCCGCCCGACATGCCGACCATCACCGTAGGGCATCCCATCGCCACCGCATCCGGTGGACCCACGCAGATCAACGGATCGCCCACTCGCGATTGAGGCATGAATCCAGTCAGTACTGTAAAGGAGCCCAACACCAAAGGCCCTCCGACGTGCGGCACCAACACCGTTACCTGGGGACACACGTGCATGTCGCCGATCCGCGCTGCCGGTTGCCCGCCGATCAGAACTTGTGGAAATCCCACGGCAATCGCGCCACCGTGAACGGTAGGATCGCCAAGACGTGCTGCTGGAGAACCCATAGCACTAAGTTACGCGCGTAATGGCTCCACTTTGGATCAGTTTCTCGACATGTTTCGCCAGGACATCTACTTCAAGGTTGACGCGTTCTCCCACTCGTCGCGATCCCAGCGTCGTATTAGCGTACGTGTGCGGAATAATCGTCACGCCCATCACCTCGCCCTCCAGAGAAGCGATCGTCAGACTGATCCCGTCGATCGCGATGGACCCTTTATGCACCAGGTACCGGTCCAGCTCCGGCGGCACTCGCACCTTCAGCCACCAGTTCCCGTCACGAAGCTCATCGAGCGCGATTAACTCCGCCGTCGCCATCGACGTGTCCCTGGACAATGTGACCCGAGAGCCGCGTCGCCGGCGTCACGGGGCGCTCCAGATTGACTCGCGACCCGACGCGCAAGTCGCCCAGGTTCGTCCGCGCCAGAGTCTCCGGCGCCAGATCGGCCGCGAACGAATGCGCCGTAACGTCCAGAGCCGTGAGACAGACGCCATTGACCGCGATGCTGGAGCCCTCGCGTGCATCCTCAAGCACGGCGGCGCACCTCACTACCAGCCGCTTTTGGTCGAAGACAACCGTTCCCAATTCTTCAATAATCCCGGTAAACATTACTTCTCCAGCCGAGCCTCAACCGCAAACTCGCTCGACGTAATCGAATGCAGCCGCACGTCCCGAAACAGGATGGCATCCGCGCGCTTCATCCGTCCTGTTCCCCCAGCCACTGGCAGCGACTGCATACCACCCAAAATCTTCGGCGCGTAGTAGAAAAAAATCTTGTCCGCCACACCGGACTCCAGCGCCGACCAGTTCACCTTGCTCCCCGCCTCAATCATCAGCGACAGATATTTCTCGCGCCCCAGCAATTCCGTAATCGCGTGCAGGCTGACGCGCCCGTCCGCTCCCTCCAGCATCTCCACTCGGATCCCTTTCGCTTCCAGTCTCCGCCGCCGCTCCGCCGATGCCGCCGACGTCGTCACCACCAACAAGTCACCGTTCGCCGATTCGGCCATCTTCGATTCCAGGGGCAACCGTAGTTGCGAATCGAGCACAATCCTTAACAGCGGGCGGCTTCGCTCCTCCCCGCTGCGATCCGTCAGCCGGCAATCGTCCGCCAGCACTGTCCCGATCCCCGTGAGAATCGCATCTGAGTGATGCCGCAGCGTCTGCACATGCGCCCGCGCCTTCTCGCTGGTGATCCATCCGCCGTTGTCTTCTGGAGCCGCGATCTTCCCATCCAGCGTCACCGCCGCTTTTAGCAGCACCAGCGGACGCCCGGTTCGCATGAAATGCAGGAAGGCCTCATTTAACTCCGCCGAGCGGGTAGCATACTCCGGC
Source organism: Bryobacterales bacterium (assembly GCA_963813145.1). Classification (GTDB taxonomy): domain Bacteria; phylum Acidobacteriota; class Terriglobia; order Bryobacterales; family Bryobacteraceae; genus Palsa-187. The sequence continues at coordinate 537,717 of CAWEXX010000003.1, read as the reverse complement.
GCCAGCTCCACTTCGATGCCGGCCTCCCGCAACTGCGCAAACCCTTTCCCGCGCACGAGTGGATTGGGATCTTCCATCGGCGCCACCACGCGAGTGATCCCAGCCGCGATAATCGCATCGGTGCACGGAGGCGTCCGACCCTGATGCGCGTGCGGCTCCAAAGTGACATACATGGTCGCCCCGTCAGCCCTCTCCCCCGCCTCGTCCAGCGCTAAAACCTCAGCGTGCCGAATCCCCGCCGCCGTATAGAACCCGCGCCCGACCACCAAGTCACCCCGAACAATCACCGCCCCCACGCAAGGATTGGGACTAACCCGCCCCAAGCCGAGCGCCGCAAGCTCCAACGCGTCCTCAATATACCGATGCATTCTACTGGCTACTGGCTCCTGGCTACTGGCTACTTCTCTCAGTCAAACAACGACACCACAAAATTCTCCGGCTCAAACGGCAGCAAGTCATCCAACTGCTCCCCGACCCCCACGTATCGAATGGGCAGATTCAGCTCCCGGGAAATCGCTACCACTACCCCGCCCTTCGCCGTCCCGTCGAGCTTCGTCAAAATTATCCCCGTCACCGCGCTCGATTCCGTAAACTTGCGAGCCTGCTCCAACCCGTTCTGGCCGGTGGTCGCCTCAATCACCAGCAGCACCTCGTGCGGAGCATCTGGAATCACCCGCGCCGCCGTCCGCCGCATCTTTTCCAACTCCGCCATCAAATTGGTCTTCGTGTGCAGTCGTCCGGCCGTATCGACGATCACATAATCCACCTTGCGAGCCTTCGCCGCCTGCAAAGCATCGAACAACACCGCGCTCGGATCGGACCCCGGCTGCTGACGAATCAACCCCGCCCCCGTCCGTTCCGCCCAAACCTCCAGCTGTTCAATCGCCGCCGCGCGAAACGTATCGGCCGCGCACAGCAGCACCGTGCTGCCCTCCGATTGCAGCCGCCGCGTGAGCTTCCCGATCGAGGTAGTCTTCCCCGCCCCGTTCACGCCCACCACCATCATGACGGCAGGAGGCTCCTTCACCAGCGGCACCGGCTTCTCGGTGGCCTGTAGAATCTCCAGCAAATGCTCCCGAATCAGACTCTTCAATTCGCCGATATCGCCGACCTGATGCCGATCCACGCGCTGCCGAATCCGCTCCAGAATCTCGGCGGTAGTTTTCGACCCGATATCCGCCGTAATCAACGCATATTCGAGTTCCTCCAGAACGCCGGCGTCAATCTCCTTACGCCCGCTCACCGCGTCCTCGATCTTCTCCATCAACCCGGCGCGAGTCTTCTGAATGCCTGCCTTAAGGCGTTCCAGAAGACCAGGTTCAGAAGAAGGAGCGGGCGAAGTGCCGAAAAGAGACTTAAACATGGGGCTGAACTTTTAGTGTAGCGGACCCAACTGTTAAACTGGACTGATAATGGCTCCCCAACTCAGCGCTCGCGCCATTCCTCTGCTCGACCTTCGACGCCAGTTCGATCCTATCCGCGGCGAGGTGATGCGCGAAGTGGAGCGGGTCATCGAATCGCAGCGCTTCATTCTGGGTGAAGATGTCGATCGTTTCGAAGGCCACTTCGCCGCGTATTGCGGCACCGCCCACGCCATCGGCTGCGCCTCGGGTACCGATGCGCTGGAGCTCGCCTTACTCGCGCTGGATATTGGACCGGGCGACGAAGTCCTCACAGTCCCATATTCGTTTTTCGCCACCGCGGGCGCGATCCTCTCCGTGGGCGCGAAGCCCGTATTCGTCGATGTCGAACCCGATACCTTCAATCTGGACGCGACGAAGCTCGAAGCCGCTCTTGCCGCGCATCCCAACGTCAAAGCAATCCTGCCGGTGCATCTCTACGGCGCCTGTGCCGACATGGACGCCATTCTCGCAGCCGCCGGCTCTATTCCCGTGATCGAGGATGCGGCGCAAAGCCACGGCGCCGAATATAAGGGTCGCCGCGCGGGCTCTCTGGCAAGGCTGGCGTGCTTCAGCTTCTTCCCCACCAAGAATCTAGGCGCCTTCGGCGACGGAGGCATGCTCACTACCGACGACGACGCGATCGCGACCAAGCTGCGCGCCCTGCGTGTACACGGCAGCATAGCGAAATATATTCATCAATGGCCCGGTAAGAATTCGCGCCTGGATGCCCTGCAAGCGGCCGTACTCGACGTGAAGCTCCGCTACCTCGACGATTGGTCCGCCGGACGCCAGCGCAACGCGGCGCTCTATCGCGAATGCCTGGCGAAATCCGACGCGATCTTGCCGCGCGAGGCACCGTATCAGACGCGCCACATTTACAACCAGTTCGTGATTCGCGTACGCCAGCGGGATCAGCTTCGCCAATGGCTGGCCGAACACGGCGTCGGCACGGAGATCTACTATCCGCGCGCCCTGCACCTCCAACCGGCACTCGAGCATCTTGGCTTTAAAGAAGGAGATTTTCCAGTCAGCGAGCAACTCTCGAAGGAAACTCTCGCGCTGCCCATCTTCGCTGAAGCTACCGGGGAAGAGATTCGAGCGGTAGCGGATCTGATCGTGTCCTTTAACCGCTAGCGTTTGCCGAGTAGCTCATGCGTCGACGCGTGCCGCCACATAACATCTCTAGTGGACCGTTCTCTCATTTCGTTACCGCTAGCGGTCCCCAGGCTTACGCCAGGGATTATAACCCCGGCCGTGAGGGCGGGGATCGCAGCGCGGTAACGATATCACCGAAACCACTAGGAGGTCGTTGAAACTCTCAAACCGGTTTGGCCGCCGATGGACGCTGATGAACGTCGATTGAAAACAAATGCTCTTATCGGCGTTCATCCGTGTTCATCGGCGGCCAACCTTCGCTTTTCAAAATTCGATTCCCGCTATTTATCTTTGTCGTGAGCGGAGTATTGTGCTTGCGGTGGTTTCAGCTTGATCTCGACGATCTTCTCGTCGTCCTGGATGTCGAAGGTCTGGCCGAAAGTCTGAAAATTGTCGGCTCGGACTTGGAACAGGATCTTGCCCTTCGGGATCGGAGGGATCTTGACCGTGCCTTCCTGGCTGGTCTTCACATCCCATTCTTTTCGGATCTTGGCGCCGAATTTCACAGCGGAGCGGCCATCGACAAATTTCACGACCACACTGGCGCGGTCGATCGGGCGGCCGGTCTCCGAGGTCACATGGATCTCGAGCTTGGTGAGATCGGCGGCGAATATCGGAGCCGCGATCAGAAGAGACGCTAAAAACTTCCCCATAGCATCTATTATGCGATATCTGGCAGAACAAACTTCTTGCCTGTGATGGCCTCCGCCGCCAGATAGCCGCTGCGAACGGCTCCTTCCATGGTGGCGGGCCAGCCGGAACGGGTCCAATCGCCGGCCAGAAAGAGGTTCGGGATCGACGTGCGGCTGAGCGGCCGGCGCGACTCCAAGCCAGGGGCGGCGGAGAACGTGGCGCGGATTTCCTTGACCACGTGCGCTTTTTCGAGCTTGGCGTTCAATAACGGCGGGGAAAAACTCGGCCAACTCGCGAATGGCCATGGCGATCACCTCGGCGCGCGGCATGGTTTCGAGGCTCCGGGACGCGCTAACGACGAGTTGAACGTAGCGGCCGTCGCTCTTGTTGAACATCCACTGGATGGTGCGGTCGAGCAACGTCGCGTGAGGCAGATCGGTCACCGGGCGGTCGAACCAAAGATGGATGCCAGTGATGGGCGAGTGCTCGAATCCGGCGAGATCGAGCGGCAGATCGGGCGCGATCGCGGCCATTCGTTCGAAGGGCAGCGTACAGATGTAATAGTCGGCGTGGAGTTGTTCGCCGCGCGACTAGAACGTGTCGGACGCCGCCGTCTTCGATCACGATTTTCTCGACTGGGGCGCGCATCCGGAGGTCAGCCTGACCGATTCGCTCCCAGGCTTCACGGCCGTATAGATGCGCCGAGGGGCACGGCAGGAATCGCCCATTTCATACGAATTTTTTGGCGCGAGGAAGCCCAGGCGGAAGACTTGAAATCCGTGAGCGGCGGCCATGCGATCCAGTTCCTCGTTGATCGCGCTGACCAGAACCTGGCGCCAGAATCGCTCGATGGCGCGCGGGGGCTGGCGTTTTTCTTCCAGCCACTGCTGCATGGTGATGCGGTCCAGATCCGCGCGGTTGTGTTCGCGGTCGATAGCGCGGATGGCGCGGGCGACGGCCAGCTTTTCGGAAAAGCTCAGGAACGTCAGACGGAGGAAGGATTCCGCAAAGTGATTTGGGGCGGGCAGGAGTCCCGCGCGAAGCGTGCTGATGCGTCCGCCGGGTTCGATGAAATAGATTTCGCGATGGAAGGCGATGTCGTTTTCGACACCCAGGCGGCGGTAGAAGTCCATGAGGTTGACGCAGCAGCGCAGGAGGACGTGCTGGCAGTTGTCGATGGTCTCGGAATCGATTTCGTAAGAGGTCGCGCGTCCGCCGAGGAAGGGACGGGCTTCGAAGAGTTTGACGGAATGGCCGGCGGAGCAGAGGGCTGCGGTGGCGGCGAGGCCGGCCAAGCCTCCGCCGACTACGATTATTTCTGGCATGGGGCCTTCCTAACGGTCGGGCGTCGGCCCGCTCCCTGAAGGTCGCGGCTCCATCGGAATGGAGCTCGCGACAGGCAGAAATGCGTGCAGGAAGAGCTAGATTAGTGCCGCAGGGGGATACGGCTGCGGCGTCCGCCGCCGCCGCCATTGATGATTTCGATGGCGAGCCAGATGACGATAGCGATGAATAGTACATCGGAGGGTTGGAGTCCCATAGGCAATTCCAGTATCGCGGAAGCGGCATCCGATCGGCAAGTTCTACCCGGTCCAGTACTTGTCCGACCATCCCAGGACGAGCGCGGCCAGGCCCTCCATGACGGGAAACATAGCCACGGCGGCGAGCAGGCGAAGGGGCCAAGTCCAGGGGCGCATGCATACATAGACCTGCGGAATAACGATCGCGATCATCACGATCGCCTGGCCCTGCCAGCCGTGCGCGCAGAAAGGACAGTGCTTCGCATGGGCCATATGAATGTTGCAGGCCATGTCCGCTCCGGCCCATAGCGAGCGGCATCCGCAGTGGAAAATCCAGGCGCAGAGGTTGATGAAAAACACGCAATCGACCGCGAACGACAGCGGCTAAGGGCGACCATTTAGAGAGCACGGCTGGCCAGATGCCCGTGACCCAGTTTTTGAATCACGTTCTCCATAAGGCGCAGGCCGCAGTTACCGTCGAGCGTGAGGATCGATTCGGGGTGAAACTGGACGGCCTCCATCGGCAGGTCGCGATGGCGGACGCCCATGATGACGCCGTCCTCGCTTTGCGCCGTGATTTCGAGACAGGCTGGGAGTTTTTCGGGAATCGCGTATAAAGAATGATAGCGGCCGACGCGGAATTCCTCGGGTAACCCTTCGAAGACGCCGAGGTTGCGATGGCGAATGAGAGATGGCTTGCCGTGCATCGGATAATCGAGCACGCCGAGCTCGCCGCCGAACGCTTCGACCATGCCTTGCAAGCCGAGGCACACGCCGAACACCGGAATTTCCAGCTTCGCGGCGTGGCGAATCAGCGCGGGCACGCCGAAATCCGACGGCCGGCCGGGACCGGGCGAGACGAGGATCAGCGACGGCGCGACTTTTTCGATCATGTCCAAGGGAAAGCCCGCGCGATAGGTCATCACTTCAGCGCCGGTCTGGCGCGCGTAATTGGCGAGCGTGTGAATGAAGCAGTCTTCGTTATCGACCAGCAGGAGGCGCACGCCGGCGGCGTGGGCAGAATCCGCGGTCGTAGGGACCGGCCACCGGAGGCGCGGCGTTGAGCGCGCGGAAAAATCCCGTGGCTTTGAGGCGCGTCTCGGCTTCCTCCGCGGCGGGAATGGAATCGTAGAGCAGCGTCGCGCCCGCGGCGTACTTGGCGATTCCGTCGCGCAGATGAATGGTGCGAATGGTGATGCCGGTGTTGATATCGCCGTCGAAAGAGATCATGCCGACCGCGCCTCCGTACCAGCCTCGGGCGTCCTTTTCCAGATTCTCGATCGCCTGCGCGGCCCATTTTTTCGGCGCGCCGATGATCGTGACGGCCCACATGTGAGTGAGAAACGCGTCCAGCGAATCGAATCCTTCGGCGAGCGTGCCTTCGACGTGATCGACGGTGTGGAACAAGCCGGCGTAGGATTCGATGAGGCGGCGCCCGATGACTCGCACGGAGCCGGGTTCGCAAACGCGCGATTTATCGTTGCGATCGACGTCGCTGCACATGGTCAGCTCGGACTCTTCCTTGGTGGAGTTGAGCAGCTCGCGAATGTTTTCGGCATCCTGCAAAGGGTCGCCCGTGCGGCGGGCGGTTCCGGCGATGGGACAGGTTTCGACGCGGCGTCCCTCGACGCGCACGAACATTTCGGGCGACGCGCCGATCAACTGCTCGTCGCCAAACTGGATCAGGAATTGATATGGACTGGGGCTGGCTTTCTGAATTTTGTCGAACAGGCTGGAGGCGGTGCCGCGAGTAGGGGACGCGGAAGGTCTGGCGCAGCACGACCTCGTAAAAATCGCCGCGGCGCATGCCTTCGCGCACCTTTTCGACTTTCGCCATGTACTCTTCGGGCGCGTGGTCGGCAGTGATCGGCGCTTCCTTTAGCTTTTTGGGGCGAGGAATGCGATCGGCGGAGCGGGCGATGCCTTGGGTGGTCAGCTCGCCTCGGGAAAAATCGTACTGGAAGCGCTCGATCTGCTCTTTCTTGCGATCCATAAAGTAGATGTCGTCGCAAAAGAACAGGCGCAGATCCTTGACGTCGTTACGGGGCAATTTCAGCTCGATGGGGTCGAACTGAAACAGCAGGTCGTATCCGAAGGCTCCGGCAAGCGCGAGCCGCGAGGCGATAGGATGGCGGAATTCGTCGAGCAAGGCGCGCAGAACCGAGAATGCCGAGGGCTGCTTGCTGCGCTCCTCTTCGGGAAAAAGCGCCGGCAGAGGCTTCAGAGTTCCCTTGAGTTCGCCGTCTTCGAGAGAGAATTTATCCCAATGCGGATGCGGCGCGAGGAGAGGCTCCAGAATACGATTGAGCGTTTTGCCGCGCTCATTGAGCGGGCGGAAAACAATTTCGCGTCCAGCGGCGACGATTTCGAGAGGCGGCGCGACGGCGGCGATATCCCATCGCGAATAACGCTCCGGATATTCGTAGCCGGACGAAAGATAAATGCCGCGCTGGGTATCGAGCTTGCGCAGAAGTCCGCTGAGGCCGCGCGCGTAGGAAACTTTCGAGATCGTTCGCGCAACGGACATTCCGCCAGGCGTCAGGTAGCTTTCTGGGCGCATACGGGGGCCAAAACCTCTTCCATCGTTTTCACCGCGGCTTCGCAGTCTTGACGCGATACGTTTAAGTTTGTCACGGCGCGGGCGCGGGTGCCTCCGACGGCGGAGATCAGCAGGCCCTTCGCTTTTAGGAGGTCGCGCAGTTCAGGGAACGCGAGTCCGGTCCCTGCGAAATCGAAGACGACAATATTGGTCACTACTTTTGCGGGATCGAGCGCGAGGCCGGGGATTTTCGCCATGCCCTGAGCGAGCCAGCGGGCATTTTCGTGATCCTCATGCAGACGGTGCGGCATTTCCTCGATGGCGATCAACCCGGCGGCGGCGAGCACCCCTGCCTGGCGCATGGCTCCGCCCAGTCGTTTGCGAAGATGGCGGCCTTTGGCGATGGCTTCGGAGGTCCCCGCAAGCATCGATCCAACGGGCGCGCCGAGTCCCTTCGAGAGACAGAACATGACCGTGTCGGCCTTTTGCGCGATGCGCGCGACGGAATGACCGGACGCTACAGACGCGTTGAAGATGCGCGCGCCATCGATATGGACTTTCAAGCCGCGCTGATGGGCGCGGTCGCAAATTTCGTCGATCGAGGCGAGATCGTACAGAGTTCCTCCGCGCATGTTGTGCGGATGTTCGAGGCTGACCATTGCCGTGGGCGCGAAAAACCCACTGTTAGGCTTGATCGCCGCTTCGATCTGCCCCCAGGTCATGATGCCATCGGCGGTCGCGATGCTTCGGACCAGGCAACCGGAAAACCATGCGGTCATGGCGAGTTCCCAATCGAGCACGTGAGCGCGGTCGTCGCAAATCACTTCCTGGCCCGGCTCGGTGTGGAGCTTCACCGCGATGGTGTTGCCCATGGTACCCGTGGGCACGAACAGGGCAGCTTCCTTGCCCAGGATTTCGGCGGCGCGCTTTTCGAGGCGATTGATGGTGGGATCCTCGCCGTAAACATCGTCGCCGACCTCGGCTGCGGCCATCGCTCGGCGCATCGCTTCGGTGGGTTGGGTGACTGTGTCGCTTCTTAGATCGATCAAACTGAGACTCCTACAAATTCTTGAAATATTTCGTTGGACAACATGACGCCGCGGTTGGTCAGGCGGACGCGGCTGCCGGATTGTTCCAGCATGCCGTCGTTTAGAATCTGGTGGATTGCGGCTGAAAATGGCTCCCAGGGGCCTTCGATGCCTTCTTGTAGACGTAAGCCCAGGAAGAAGCGTTCCGCGATTGGATCGGCTGGAGTTTTCTCGTGCAGGTCGGGGACCTGCCCCACATAGTCTGCCGCCGACTCGGGATTCTGCCATCGAGATTCGCCATCAAAGGAGTGCGCGTCGGCGCCGAACCCCAGATACGGCTCGCGATGCCAGTATTTCAGGTTGTGACGCGATGGGAGCCCGAAATTGGAGATTTCGTATCGCTCGATGCCCACGCTCGCGAGGCGCTCGACTGCCGTTTCGTAAAAGTCGGCGATATCGTCTTCGCACGGGACCGAGCCCGCGCCGTATCGCGAGCCTAGAACCAGAAGTTCGCGGCCCAGATTACTATCGTCATCGACCTCCAGCATGTACACCGATACGTGCGGCGGGGCGATGCGCTCAATCCAATGGAGAGATTCGTTCCAGCTCTCGCGCGTCTGGAACGGCAGCCCCGCGATCAGGTCGAGATTGATGTTCGCTATTCCGGCGTCACGCAGCATTGCTACATCCTGCACCACCGTCTCCGCGGTATGCTTGCGGCCAGTGCGGGAAAGTTCTTTCGCAATGAACGACTGCACGCCGAGGCTCACGCGGTTGATCCCCGCCCGGCGCCAGGCTTCGATTTTTTCCGGCGTGAGGGAACCGGGCGCCGCCTCCATAGTCGCTTCCGGCCAGTCGCGTCCGGGAATTTCGGCGAGCAGAGCGGTCAACGCCGCAGGGTCCATCTGGCTGGGGGTACCCCCGCCCAGGTATACCGTTTCCGGAGTCCACGGCCAATCGGTGGCACGAAGCTCCGCGAGCAGCGTCTCGAAATATCGCGACTCGAGCTCGCGCGGGAACACTCCCGACGCGAAGTTGCAATAGGTGCACTTCTGCGCACAAAAAGGATAAGAGAGATACACTCCGGGCATGGATTACAACTTAACTTCTTGACCCAATTGCTGACTGATCGCGACCCCCACCATCTCAGCCAGGGACTGACGAGTGGCGGCCAGAACGAATTCCTGGCGCGCGGGGTCCCAATCCAGCTTGAAACTTCTGGAATGGGCCGACACCCAAATCTGGCGCACCGGAGCATTGGGGCTGACCACAAATTTTCCGGGCGGCGCCTCGAATTCGATAGCCAAGGCTCCGGCGTTGAAATCGGCATCGAACTCGCCACTGCCGGAGGCCGCGTTTAGGCGCTTATATAGGTCGTGCAGCGCCTCACCGGCGTGGGTTTGAAATTCCTGATCGTTCATGAAGGCCTGAACTTATAAGATAACGTGTCCCGATTGTGAATTTCTCGCGACTTTATTTGGAGCAGTTTCATCTGTTACCCTTGGACCGTCGACGCGTCCCTTAAACATGGAACCTGCCTGTATCCGACATTCCGACCTGCCGGGCGCCTCCAGGCTGTTCCTGGATTTTTCTTATCATTTTGATAAGGTCGCGCGGTTTTACCGCCACGATCCTCATGAATTCGAGTCTTTCGGGGCCGCGGCGCGTGAAATCGACTATCCCGACATCCGCCGCGCGGCTATGGTTCGGGCGCTGACAGCGCAAAACGGACTGAGCGCATCACTCGACCGGCTCGCGCAGCCGGGAACAGTCGCAGTCGTCACGGGGCAGCAAGTCGGGTTGTTTTCCGGTCCCGCATATACGATTTACAAAGCGGTAACCGCCGCTCGCTTGGCGAAAGAGCTTTCGGATCGCGGCACACCCGCAGTTCCAGTGTTCTGGCTCGCGACCGAGGATCACGATCTGGCGGAAGTGGATCACGCCTGGGTGTTCGATTCGGCCCGGCAGCCGGTAGCGCTGAAGGCGCAGGTGAAAGCGAACGGAAAGCCTCGGCCAGTGGGTGGAATCGCCATCGAGCAGGCTCCGATGGACGAGCTGCGTCGCGCCCTGAACGGGTTCCCTCACGCGGAAGAAGTGCTCGCGATAGTTGGCGAATCGTATCCGGCGGGTGTGACGATGGGCGCCGGGTTTCGGGCGCTGCTTCAGAAACTGCTGGCGCCGCTGGGGCTGATTTTTCTCGATCCGCTGGATCCGGAGATTCGGAGGATCGGCGCTCCGCTGATCGCCGATGCCCTGGATGCGGCTCCGGACTTGAAGGCGAAGCTGCTGGCCCGCACCAAGGAATTGGAAGCAGCCGGCTATCACGCGCAAGTGCATTTAGAAGACAAGACGTCGTTGTTCTTCTTGCTCGAAAACGGCGAGCGGGTGCCGCTCCGCGTGAAGGAATCGGAGTTTGCGGCGCTACATAATCGGGCGGCGGAGGTGTCGCCCAATGCGCTGCTGCGTCCCGTAATGCAGGATTACTTATTGCCGACCTGCGCATACGTCGGAGGGCCGGCGGAGTTGGCGTACCTGGCGCAATCGCAAGTGCTTTACGACCGCCTGTTAGGGCGAATGCCCGTCATGATTTCGCGCGCCGGATTTACGCTGCTGGAACCGCACGCCGTGAAATTGCTGGGGCGATATAAGCTGGCTGTGCAGCAGGTTTTCATCGACGAAGAGCACCTGAAGGAGCGCGTGGCGCACGCCCTGGTGCCGGAATCGCTAGGCCAATCCTTCGATACCGAGACTGCGTTTGTGATGAAGCACCTGGGTAAAGTGCGGGCCGAGCTGGACCGTTTCGACCCCACGCTGGCCGCGTCGCTGGATAAGAGCCGGGCGAAGATCGCGTATCAGCTCGACAAGGCGCGCCGGAAAACCGCGGCCGAGATCATGCGCCGCAACGATCGAGCGGCGGCCGACGCGCGCTACCTCGGCGGGTTCCTTTACCCGCAGCGGCACTTGCAGGAGCGGTTCTATTCCATTCTTCCCTTCCTCGCGGCACATGGTCCGGATCTGGTGGAGCGCCTGTTCGACGCAGTGCAATTGGATTGTCCGGATCATCGCGTACTCAGCATCTAATACCTCTGAACTTTTCCGACCGCCGCTTGTGGCGCGCGCCTCCAGGCGTGCCGCGTCGACAGTCGTGTCGACGGCCGGAGATGTCGAGACAAAGTCTCGCACCTTTCTTCATCACCATCGAACTCCCCGTGGTCGCAGATCGCTATATTTAGTAAATGCACATAAATCCCGTGAAGCACGCCCTTAAGGAGGGCAAGCTCCAGGCCGGATGCAGTTTCGGCATGTTGCGTTCACCTGAAGTAGCCAGAATTCTCGCCGCCGCTGGTTTTCATTGGTCGTATATCGACTCCGAGCACGGCCCTTTCGATCTCGAAACAATTCATGAGCTCTGCCGCGCGGCTGTGACCGCCGGTTTGATGCCCATCGTTCGTGTGGCGGACCTGCAGTATTCGCTGGTAGCGCGGGCGCTGGACAACGGGGCTCAGGGAATTATTTTTCCGCGCGTGGAGGATCCGGAGCTACTGGCGCGCGCCATTTCCTGGACGCAGTTTCCCCCCAAGGGCGTTCGCGGATTCGGACTGGGCGCCTCGCACATCGATTACGAAAAGGCCACCATCCCGCAAGTGATCGCGCATCAGAACGCGAACACCGTGGTGGTGTTGCAAATCGAAACGAAACTGGCCGTCGAGAGGCGGGATGAGCTGCTGTCGGTCCCGGGAATCGACGCCATCATGATCGGTCCAGCCGATCTGTCCATTTCGTTAGGCGTGCCCGGGGAGTTCGATCATCCCAAGATGATCGAGACGATTGAGCTGGTGAAAGAGAGCTGCCTCAAACACGGCGTAGCGCCGGGGATCCATCTTCGCGCGTTGAGTCTCGCAAAATTCTGGAAGGAACGCGGAATGAAGTTTCTAAGCTGCGGCGTAGAGACGGCGTTTCTATTGGAGAGCGCATCAGCTACCGCGGCGGCGTTGAAAGCGTAGTAGTCTGGTTCGGAAATCCTGAATGAAAACCCTGTCCGTAGTGGGGCAGGTTGCCTACCTGCGGACCGATTGTCTATCGGTCCATCCGGGCGCAGCCCGGACGCCTTCGCCTGAAGCGGTCACTCCCGTGGCTCACCGCAGTCCGGTCGCGTAAGCCCTGAACCACGACCGTCAGGGAGCGGATAAACTCACAAACTGCGCGCGCTCCCGATCCTTCCGCACCCGATCCACCGGGAACACGTGATTGTGCATCACCACGTAAATCCCCGGTGCCACCACGCGGGCCGCGAGAAAACTCTCAGTCAGATTCTGCAGCCCATCGCTCGATTCGAATCCTAGCGGCGTCATGGCGCCCGTCAAAATAATCGGGAATTTAAGATTCCCCAGAGCCCGCTTTAAATACAGGCCGGTCTCAATCATCGTGTCGGTGCCGTGGGTAATCACGATCGGCGCGTCCAGCCTCGCTTGCACCGCTTCGAGCACCAGTGCCCGGTCGCCATCGGTCATCTCCAGGCTGTCCTTATTCATCAGGCGAGTGGTGTCGATTTCAGTGTCGGGAAGGCGCAGGCGGCCAAGGTAGCGTTCAATTTTGTCTTCCAGATTGGCTACCGAGCCTTGTTGCTCCGAATACACTTTTTCGATCGTGCCGCCGGTGGTCAGAATGTGAATGCGCTGCAAACTTCAAGTATAATTCGCTCCATGCTTCGTACTCGCTCCGTCGCGATTCTTGCCTTGTCGTGCGTCTCTTCATTTGCGCAAACCGTTGGGGACGCGCACTTTCACCACCTGCATTTGAACTCCGCCGATCCGAAGGCGGCAATCGATTTCTACACCACCAAATTCGATGCCGAAAAAGCTCGCTTCGCGGGTATCTTAGACGCGGTCTGGACCCAGAAAAGCTGGATTCTAGTGGCGAAAGTCCCCTCCGCGCCTCCCAGCGATGTTGTCAGCACCATATGGCATTTCGGATGGGGCGCGGAGGATATGAAGGCAGCGTATAAGAAGCAGCTCGACTCCGGGACCAAATTCGCGACGCCGATTACCGACATCAGCGACATCGGCGGCGGCACCAAAATGGACCTGTTTTTCTACGCATATGTGCAGGGGCCGGACAACGCTCTTATCGAGCTGAATACCGCCAATCATCACCATTTCGGACACCTTCATTTGCTGAGCGAAAATCCCGTCGCCGCGGGAGAGTGGTACGCGAAACACTTCGGCGTGAAACCTCGCGGCAGCCCCGCCGTTCGCATGTATCGCGACGTGCAGATCGGACCCTCGGCGTCGTTCATGATGGACGATCTCAGCGTCATTATCTATCCGATGGAATATGCGATCACTTCGCACATGCCGGGGTGGGAAAATCGCAAAACGTTTGAGCCGACCAAGGGACGTGTAGTGGATCACATCGGCATCAGCGTCCCCAATCTCGACGAAGCCATCGCGTGGCTGCGGAAGGAAGGCGTGACGGTGACCGACGACCCCAAGTCCGTCGCCGGAGGGAATATCAAGTTCGCATTCATCGAAGGTCCCGACAAAATGCGCATCGAGATCATCGAGGGGCGTGCCAGCAAAGACTAGGAGGTTGTTGAAAAACGAATATTGGCCGCCGATGAACACGGATGAACGCGGATAAGACCATTTGTTTTGAATCGGCGTTCATCAGCGTTCATCGGCGGCTAACCTGGTTCTTGAATTTTTCAACAAGCCACTAGCTTGCTAGCCGTTCACACTGCAATCGCAAATAGTTTCCCTTTCTTTTTCTGAGACTTGCGAAGCCTCGCAAACCGCTCTGTATTTTTCCTGGAGTACTCTCCCATCAGAAGGAGTCTCCACCGAGGCTCTTTTGACAGTTTTTTGCTGCGCAGCAAATGTCGTATTACGGTGGTCCTGAGCCCTCTGGAGACGGAGGGACTTTGGGGTCGATCTCATAACATTCGGTGTAAGAAGCCGGATTTCAGAGGGTTGTTGACAGCTTGGGATATTTAATCGTTCCCTTGCAAAAGGCAGCTCGAATCACTGGCGGCCGGTTGAGCTCACAACTCAGCCGGTCGCGCACGACTTTTCTTACAGCCAAACTATGCCTGTTTGACAGGTTCCTGATATAGCCCAATCACGTTGCCCCCTGGATCGCGGAACCTGGCGGTGATTTCAGGAGCATCCGCGCCGATAGGCTGTACGATTTCACACCCTGCGGCCGTGATCGCCTCGATGGTAGCCGCGACACTATCCACCATGATGTACATCATCAGACCCGGAATAGACGCGGGCGGGCGGCCCAGCACCCAGGTACCGCTGACTTCGCCGACTCCATCGTCGAAAGCCGTCGCGCCATCGCCTCGCTTGCGAACATTCCAGCCGAAAACCTTTTGGTAGAATTCCGCCGAGCGGGCGATGTCGGTGGCGGGAAATTCGATGTAGCAGATCTTGCCGTTACTGAGTGTTGGAGGCATATCTAATTCTGCACGATCCTCGACGGGAGGTTGTAGTCCTTTTCGGGTTTGAACTGCGGGTCCCGAAGCATCTTTAGAGCGACTTCCACCGCCTTATCGACGCACAGAGGATACACGAACGTGGCCGCGAGGATGCCGTCGCGGACCTTCTTCACGCCGCCCGCCTCGCCATCCAGGCCATCGACTCCGATGAAAGTGATCTGGTTCTCGCGACCAAGTTCCTTCGCCGCTAAATATGCGCCCACCGCCATGGGATCGTTATGGCCGTACAGCACGTCGATCGCGGGCTGCGAGCGAAGAACCTCCGTCATGCGATCCTTGGCTTTGGCTTGAATCCAGTCGGCGACCGGCTCGGCGACGATGTGAATTTCGGGATATTTGACCATGATTTCCTTTGCGCCGCTGTCGCGCTTGATCTCGCCTTCGACGCCCAGCAAACCGCGCATCTGGACGACGTTGCCTTTCGGCGTTCCATATTTCCTGGTCAGCAAATCCACGATGAACTGCCCGGCCAGCCGGCCGATCGCAGTGTTGTCGCTATGAATATAGGTGGTGAAATTCGGCTGCAGGATGTCGCGTTCCAGACAGATCACGGGAATGTGCGCGTCCATCGCCTGACCCATCACGGCTGTGAGCGCCGCGCGTTCGTTCGGCGCGACGATCAGCAGGTCGGGCTTCTGGCGAATAAACGTTTCCACCTGCGCTATTTGCTTGCTGTTGTCCTGCTGCGCGTCGGCGATGACGAGCTTTACGCCGCCGGCCTCGGCGAACAGCTTCGTCATCAACGCGTTTTGCGCAGCGCGATAAGGCTCGGCATTGTTGCACTGGCTGAAGGCGACGAAAAATTCCTTCTTAGGGGCGGTACAAGCTGTCAGCAACAGGGCGCACGCCAAGGTTCTTTTCATGTGGCAGACTTCATAATACGTTCCTGAGTGGCTTCGGAGGCGTCCAGAATCGAGATGCCGCGTCCTTCACGCATCACCAGGATGCGGTCAGCGCAGCGGAGCAGCTCCGGCAGTTCGGAGCTGACAAAGATGATACCTGTGCCTTCCGCCTTCAGTGTTTCGATGATCGAATAAATTTCCTGCTTCGCGCCCACGTCGATGCCGCGAGTGGGGTCGTCGAGGAACAATACCTTGGGATTCGCCAGCAGACAGCGGGCGAGCAGAACCTTCTGCTGATTCCCCCCGCTGAGCGTGCCGACGCGCGCCGATGGCGATGCTGCTTTTAATCCCAGCCCGCGAAAAACCGGATCGAGCGCGGCTGCTTCCTCCGCGGCGTCGATCACGCCGAGCCTCGTAAACCGGCCAAGGGCGGCATTTTCCGCGACGCTCATTTGCATCATCAGACCTTCGCGCTTTCGATCCTCGGGCACCAGGGCAATGCCGAGCTTGATGGCCTTGCCCGGCGACCGGGGACGGATCTCACGGCCCTCCAGACGGATGGTTCCGCTCAGACGGCGATCGAGTCCGAACAGTGCCGCGCCCAATTCGCTGCGGCCAGCTCCTACCAGGCCCGCGATGCCTAGGACTTCGCCCCTACGCAATTCGAAAGAAATGTTTATAAGTTTTGCGGTGCACAGATCCGAGACCGAAAGCAGGACCGGCCCCGCAACTGGCACACGCCGCGGTGTGGACTCGATCTCGCGGCCGACCATCATGCGGATAAGTTCATCCGGCGTGGTCTCCGCGATCACACGCGTACCCACTGTGACGCCATCACGCAGGACCGTCGCGCTATCGCACACGCGGAAGATTTCGTCCATGCGATGCGAGACGTAGACGATCGCGACCCCTCGCTTTTTCAGGTCCGCGATGAGACCGAAGAGCCGCTCGACTGCATCGTCGAACAGCGAACTGCTAGGCTCATCCATGATGAGAATACGCGCATGGGACGCGAGCGCTCTGGCGATGGCCACCAGCTGCATCTCCCCCGCCCGCAGCGAGCCGAGCATCGTTCGCGGAGTCGCGGCGAGCCCCACCTGATCGAGAAACGGTTGTGCAAAACGGTTGAGCTCGGAGAATTTGACCGGCCGTCCGATGGCGATGTTTTCGGCGATGCTCAGATGCGGGAAAAGGTCGAGTTCCTGGTAGATGATGCCGATACCTAGCTTCTGCGCATCGAGAGGATGTTTTATCTCGACCGGTGTGTCGTCGATGAAAATCTCTCCGGCGTCAGCGCGGACGGATCCCGCAATAATTTTCGCGAGAGTGCTTTTTCCGGCCCCGTTTTCGCCCATCAGAGCGTGCACTTCGCCGGCCGCCAAACTGAACGACGCGCCGTCTACAGCCTGGACGCCGTCGTAGTGCTTGCGGACGTTTTCAACGCGGAGTGTCAAACTCCACTCCCTTAAACCGCCACGCCCCGCGTCTGCGCCACCAGATTCGTCGCCCTCAAAAGCGATTCGAAGGTCCCCGCATCCGTCCACCACCCATCCAGAAACGAGTACGTCATCGACCCTTCGCGAATATACGCGTTGTTGACGTCGGTAATCTCCAGTTCCCCGCGCGCCGAAGGCTTCAGCGTGCGCACCTTGTCCCAAACGGTCTCGTCATAAAGGTAAATGCCCGTCACAGCGTAAGCTGATTTCGGAGCGCTGGGCTTCTCCTCGATGCCGATAATCCGGTCGCCCGAAAACTCCGCGACGCCGAAGCGCTCCGCGTCCGTCACCTCTTTGAGCAGAATTTTGGCGCCGCTCTTCTGATTGCAAAAATCTTCCACCGCGGCGCGAATGCTCTTCTCGATGATGTTGTCGCCCAGAATCACGCAGATCTTATGCCCCGCCGCGAAGTGTGCAGCGAGCCCCAGTGCGTCCGCGATCCCGCCTTCGCCTTCCTGGTAGGTGTAGTTGATGTGAGAAAGCCCGAATTCTTTCCCGTTGGCCAGCAGCCGCAAAAAATCGCCGGAGCTGCGCCCACCGGTCACGATCATGATGTCGTCGATCCCGGCGTCCACCAGCGTCTGAATCGGGTAGTAGATCATCGGCTTGTCGTAAATCGGCAGCAGATGCTTATTGGTGATCTTAGTCAGCGGAAAAAGGCGGCTACCCGTGCCGCCCGCCAGAACGATGCCCTTCATGTCTCCACCATCATGCCACGACAGGTGGATAACTAAGGGGGACAGGAGGCGGCTGCTTCGCCGCCTCTTGATGCATTAAGGCAGCTCGATCTTCACTCGTCTGTCCCGATTGATCTGCTCCGTGAACCTTCTATCCACGCTCGCCAGCGGAGCCCTCAGCATCGCCCCGCCCTCTTTCGGAGTCCATTCAATCTGATCCCCGACTATGTGGAACGATTGCGCCGCCCGGATATTGTGATCCGAAAACGCAATCAGGTAAAAATCGGCTTGCCGGTAATACTGGTCCGATGCCACCGCCGGAGCCGCCGCGTAGGTTGGAGTCGACACCACCGCTCTCGCCGGTGCCGCATACGTCGTGTAAGCCGGCGCGGCGTATCCGTAGTCGTAAGCATAAGGATCGGCATAGTAAGGATCGTAGTAACCGGCGCCGTAATAATAGGGATAGCCATAACCGTAGCCATAATAGGGCCAGTAGCCGCCAAACCCAAAGCCAAAGCCACCAAATCCGCGGAAACCATATCCGCCCCGGAAACCGCCGTATCCGCCGCGATAACCGCCGTATCCGCCGCCGTATCCACCACCGCCGCGATACCCTCCACTTACGCTACCGCCGCGGAATCCGCCGCCCGCACTACCACCGCCGCCGCGGGATCCGCCACCACCGCCGCCGCCGTGGCCGCCGCCATGCTGGGCCATCAAAGAAAGGGAAAAAAGGGAAGAAAGAAGAGCAACCGATCGAAGGAGTTTCACTGCAACGTACCTCTCTGCTTGCAGATTACTCCCGATCGCTCTCGTGCGCAACTGCCGCTACTTTTCCGGCTGATCGTACGCGCCGATCTTCCTGATCCAGATGTTCCGGAAGCGCACTGGAGTATTGTGATCCTGCAACATCAGCGGCAGCTCCGGCGCATGCGGCTTATAATGCGCCAACTGCCGGTACACCATCGCACCCAGCACCGCTTGATGATTGTGCAGCAGCACTCCGTTCAGGATCACCGTCTCATAAGCAGGCTTCACCACTTTGTCTCCCTCGAACTGCGGAGCCTCGAAAATAATGTCGTAAGCCTGCCACTGCCCCGGCGGACGCGTCGCATTCACCAGCGGAGGCCACTGCCCGTAAATCGCCCCCGCCTGTCCGTCCGCGTACGTCGGATTGTTGTACGAATCCAGCACCTGAATTTCGTACTGGCTCATGAGGATCACGCCGCTGTTCCCGCGCGCCTGGCTCGAATGCTCCACCACCGCCGGCGACGCCCATTCGATATGCAGCTGGCAATCCCCGAACGATTCCTTGGTCACCAGATCCCCGTGCCGCGCATCGACCTCGAAATATCCATCGCGCACCGCCCACTGCGGCGGCATCAGCTTCCCGTCTTTCCCGCGCTGCATCCACTTCGACAGATCCTTGCCGTCGAACAGAATCGTCGCATCCGAAGGAGCCGCACCCGGCGCCGCGCCCGGCGTGACGACCCTAGGATGCGGGCGGTCCGGATCGTGAACATGCCACTTATCCCCGGGCAGCATCGGCGTATCTTTAAACCCCAGATCCCCGCCGGCCTTCTGCTGAGCAAATGCCGCCAGTACGCACCCGGTAACCGCGATTGCTAATCTCTTCGTCATACGATGATGATTCCTCGGAACGGCCGGTTCGTGTTGGCCCTGGCCGTTCTTGGATCATTGTATGCCTTCCAGTTGCCGTTCCGGCAATATCCGGGCCAGGAATACGCCACCTTCGCACTCCCTCCCGATTGGCAGCAGAAGACCGAGTACGTCTTCGCGCGCCTGATGTATCCGCCTCATCCGACCATCGGCCTCATCCGCACCCGAGGCCCTTGGCAGAACGGTTGGGCCGCCTGGACCAACGATTATCCGCGCGCCGACCGCCACTTCACCGTAGCCGTCCGCCGCCTCACGCGCCTCGACGTTCGATCCGTAGAGCAGCCCGTCAACCTCGACGATGGAGACGATGTTTACAACTATCCCTGGCTCTACGCCGTCCAAGCCGGCAGCCTCAACTTCACCGATGCGCAAGCCGCCACGCTCCGCGATTATCTCCAGCACGGCGGCTTTTTAGTCTGTGACGATTTCTGGGGCACGCTCGAATGGTCCAACTTCGAGCGCAACATGCACATGATTTTCCCCGACCGCCCGATCGTCGAAATCGAGGACGACGACTCCGCCTTCCACACCGTCTTCGATCTGACCAAGACGCCGATCCCCGGTGAATGGTCCCTCCGCAGCGGCGTTCCCTACCGCAATGACGGCCGCGATCCCCACTGGCGCGGCATCTACGACGACCAGGGCCGCCTGATGATCGCCATCTGGTTCAACATCGACGCCGGCGATTCCTGGGAATGGGCCGATTACCCCGAGTATCCCGAACACTACTCAGCCTTGGGAATCCGCATGGGCATAAACTTCATCGTCTACTCCATGACCCACTAACTCTTGAGTTGACCGCAACCTTCAGAGCCGCGACCATCGGGAGCGGTCTTTTAACAGCGTTGAGGCCTACTTGGGCGCATACTGACTCCCCTCCCTCCACCTGGGCCTCTCCTCCCCATTAGCCACCAAATCCACCAACCGCGAAAAGAAAGAATTAAACTTCCCCGCCGCCTCAAAATCAACCGGCTGATTCAAATCGTCCGACGGCCGGTGATACCGCTCCGCATACCACTTCCGATAAACCACTTCCTCCGCCGACCCCTTCTCATACCCGAAAATAAACGCGATCCCCGGAATACCTCCGCGAATAAAATTGTACTGATCGCTCCTCCGGAACAGCCCTCTCTCCGGCTCTTCGTCATTCTGAATCCTAATCCCCAGCCCCTCCGCCGCCTTCCGAGCCGAGTCCCCCAGCGTCGATTCGTCCGCCCCCAGCGCCGTCAAAACCTTCAACGGAAAAATCGGCCGCAAGTAATCGAGATTGATGTCCGCGACAATCTTCTCCTTCGGAATCGTGAAGTGCGAAGTGAAATAATCCGACCCCAGCAGCCCCTTCTCCTCTCCCGTAAACACGCAGAACAACAAGCTTCGCCGCGGAGCCTTCCCCGCCCGCTTATACGCCGCCGCCAGCTCGATCAGCTCCGCCACATACGCCGAATCGTCGAACGCTCCGTTGTAAAGCGAGTCCCCATTCACCGGCTCCCCGAGCCCATACCCATCCAGATGCGCCGACACCGCCAGATACTCATCCGGCAGCGACGATCCCGGCAGCACCGCCAGAATGTTGTCCGACTTCAACTCCTCCGCATCCACCTTCAACTTCAGTCGAATCGATTCCGCCAGCGCGAACGTCGGCAAAGTCTTCTTCGCTGCCGCGAGTTCCAGCAGTTCCGCGAACGTGTGTCCCGACCCCGCGAACAACTTTTCCGCCCCCGCCGGATTGAACCGCATCGCGATCCCCGGTGCTGCCGCGCGCTCTTTCCCGACAATCGACATCGCCGTCGCATAAGCTACCGGCCAGCGCGGAGTCTCGATCGCTCGAGGATTGTCGATCGCCAGACTCCCCAGCGCACCCGTGTTCCTCGCCCTCCCTCCGGCAATCGTCACGGCAATCTTCCCCTTGAAGTCGACGCCCGTCAGGTCCTCGCCCGCAAACACCATCGGCGCATCCACGGTCGCAGGCATGCCCGCCCGCAGCGCAACAGTGATGTCCTGATAAATCCGCAGCGGACTTACTCTCTCGCCGTTCACCAGCGCGATAGACGATTCCTCCTTCTTCAGCCGCAGTGCCCGCAACGGAACCGATTGGTAATATCCGTTCTCCCCCGCCGGCTTCAGCCCCGCCCGTTCAAACTGCTCCACCACATAGCGGGCCGCGCGCTTATACCCATCGCTCCCCGTATCGCGACCCTCCATATTGTCGGCGGCCAGAATCTTCACGTGCGCCCACCACCGCCGGGTGGCCTCATCCGGCGCATCTGCCGCGATCAGTAAAATCGCACTCACGACCAATAAAATCCGCATGATTAGCGAGTATAACCGCAACGCCGTATTGATTCCAGAGAGGTTTCTTTGGCACGCCAATTGCTCCTCTATACGCGAGAGAGACTAATATGCCGCTACTCTACCTCCTCATCACGCTGATCGTCGTCATCGCCATTGCCGGGTTGGTCAATACCAGCGCTCGCACACCGAGCCGCGTCAAGCCGTTCGTGAACCTGGTGCTGGCCCTGATCGTCATTGGAATGGCCCTTTGGCTTATCAATACCTACGTTCCCATGGCCGGAAGTATTAAAGCGATCCTGAACATAGTGGTCATCGCGGCAACCTGCGTCATGGTGCTTCAGACCGTCGGACTCTGGACCCGGGTAGTCGAAATGTGGAACGGTATGTGGGCCCGCATCACAGCCCCACGGCCTCCTTCAAATCCAGAAGCAAGCCAAGGCAAGCCCTAGTCGGCGACCCCTCCATGACTGTCGGGGTTCGGTAGGAGAATGGCCGCGTCCTCAACGCCCACACTGTACGTCCCCTCCATGACTGTCGGGGTTCGGTAGGAAAATGGCCTCGTCCTCAACGCCGACACAAAACCCCGACAGTTATGGAGGGGATAGTAAAGTTACTCTGAGACAGGCCAGTAGAACTCAAAAAAGTATATTAGCCGCCGATGAACGCCGATTGAGAACAACTGGCCTTATCCGCGTTCATCCGCGTTCATCGGCGGCCAATATTTGTTTTTCAACAGCCTCCATTCAGTTCAGCCGGAACGCCAGCGCGATTGTGGTGATCACTTCCACCGGCTCTCCGTTCAATAACGCCGGCTGATATTGCCACACACGCACGGCGTTCACAGCCGCCATCGCCAGCCGCGAATCGCCGCCGCTCACGACCTTGATGTTTAATAATCTGCCGTCCTTCGAAACGATGCCTCGCAGGACCACCGTGCCCTCCACGCCCTCCGCCTGCGCGTCGGCCGGATAGATCGGATCCACTTTCGAGATGAGCTTGATATGCTGCACCATCCCGCCGACCCGAATTCTCTGCGGCGAGCCGGCCGATCTCGCCGGTGGCTGCGGACCCTTGCCCACGATCTCGAGCGTTTCACTCACCTCTCCCAGCGAGAGATTGACATTCATCGTCGCCGGGACTCCGGGATCGAGCACGATCTTGCTCTGATACATCGCGAACCCCGGCACCGTCACCTTCACCAAGTACTCGCCCGCCGGGACCTGCAGCTTGAAGACCCCGGCCTCGTTACCGCGCCCAGACTCTTCGTTCGATCCGCCAGTACTTTTGAGAGAAATGCTCGCCCGTGGAACAACCGCTCCACTCGGGTCGTAGACCGTCCCGGCGATCAATGCCCTCCCCACCTGCGCCCGCACCGCCGCCAGCGGAACGATCATGGCCAGTGCGCCGATGAACATCGCCGCGCAGACTCTCCGGCTGACCGCTGTCCGCCTCTGCCCTGGGTCGAGCAGCGAATGAATCCGCCCTTCCAGATCGAACCTCTCCGCCATCCCCAACGCCGGTTCAGGAATTGCAAGGGAGCGGGCCAGGTCCACCAGGTGCGCCGCATAAACCGTGCTCGCGGTTCCCGCAGCGACCACAGCGTCGTCGCAGGACCGCTCCTGCTCCCTCCGGAACTTCTTCGCCGCCAGCCATGCCAGCGGATGGAACCAGTTCACCGCCAGCGCGCTTTGCGCCACCAGCCCCCACAACGAATCCAGCCGGCGCGCATGAATCATCTCGTGCGACAAAACAACCCGGCGCCGCTCGTCGGTCCAGGAATCGGAATCTCCAGGCAATAAGACCGTCGCGCGAAACAGCCCGTAGGTTAGCGGAACGTCTGTCGCCGTGCTTCGCTTCAACACGATTTTCCGCCGCAGCCCGATACTGGCCGCGACCTCCGCGCTCAACGCCCTCCATCGTCCATCGCGAATCTCCTCCGCCGCACGGAAGAGCGACCGAACTCGCCAGTGTCCCGCGGCCATCCGAGCAAGCATCGCCGCCGCGCCTACCATCCATCCGATCGCGATCCAGGGCCGCGCGGGAGTGGACGCCGGACGCCCCGCGTGAACCACCACCGAGGTGGATACCTGTTCCGGAGAAGTGGCACGGCGCCATGCGCTGCGATACTTCCACTCCGGTCCGATCCGTGACGCGAGCGGCAACACCAGAATCGCCGCCAGCGCGCAAGTCCACATCGCGTACCTCACCGAAGCCGAGCCTCTTCGCAGCGCGAACGCAATCAGAAGCGCGGCGCCCAGCGCCACCGTAGCCTTTACACCAAGATCGATTAGGAAATTCATGGTCGATGCCCTTCTTTCTTCGCTTCGTCGATTGCTCTCGACAATTCGTCCAGTCTCTCCCGCGAAAACTTGCCCGGCTTCAGCTCCAGCAGCGCCGTCATCGCCTGCTCCGCCGAGTTGTCGAAAAACGTCGACAACAAATGCCGCAGCGCCGATTCCTTGGCCCGGTCCCGAGCCACCACCGGCGAGTAAATGTATCGCGCCGCCTGCGTTTCATGCCGGATGTGCCCCTTCTCCTCCAGCACCCGCAGCTTGGCCCGCACCGCCGAGTACGACGGAGGATCCGCCATTTGCTCGTGAATCTCCGCCGCCGTTGCACGCCCCCGCTGATAGAGAATATCCATCATCTGCCGCTCACGGCGGCTCAAGACCGGATCTGGATTTGTCTTCTTCATCCGTTTATTCATTCTCCGTAGGGATTTTCTCGACGCGGTCGATCATCAGCATCTCCACCGGACCTTTTCGCCCTTCGAGCCGCAGCCCGAGTTGTTCGCGAAGAGCTTCGAAAATGCCCGGATAGGGACTGCCATCGTTCGCGGCAGCGTTTTGAACGGCGTAATAGACGACAAAATCAAAAGTGCCGCCCAGGCCAGTCTGGTCGAGAACCGGACGCCCGAGTTGAGTGGCCAGGAAATCGGCGAGTTTGGAAAGATCCGCCTGGAACCCGGACACGCGAGCGCTGCCGCCGCGAGTCTCGATGACCAATCCGGGAGCGCCCGGCGTAAGCACTGGAAAGCCGTCCTTCCCTTCATTCTGTTTCACCGTCGCGATCGAGTTTTCGTCCCCGGTCTCGGCAGCGGCGGACTTCAGCTTGGGTCCATTCTTTTCTGTAACCAGCGCATAGAAGGAACGCTCTTTCGCCTCGCGATGTACCGCCATCCGGAAACGCTCCGTCAGCAGATTCCGTAGCATGACCACCGATTGCTCTTTGGTGGTCCCTTCCGGAACACGGGCGGAAATGTCGAAGCGAAGGGAATTCAGCCAGTCAGGGCCGATGATCTGCCACGGCTTTGCGTCGAAAGCCAGGATTAAGACTCGCTTCAAAGGGATGTTGGAGTATCGGAGGAAGCCCGGATCGCTGGTACCAGGTCCACCGCTCATGGAGAAGCGGCCATTATTGGACGCAGGGGCAGGCTTGACGGAAGCGGCTTCGAAGTCCTGAGAGAGCATCAGCGCGACAGTGAGAAGAGACGGCGTCATTTCAGTATGCTGCAAAAGCAGCACTGCTGCAAATGTAGCATTTGCCGCGGCCACCTGTCAACGGTTTTTGTGGGGCAGGTTCCCGACCTGCCCGCGGCTTTCAAGAGGATGCTGAAAGAGAATTTCAGACACCGCTCCCTATGGTCACGGCTCAATAGACCGCTGATAACATGCTGCTGTGCTTCCGAGCCGTGACCAAAGGGAGCGGTGTTCGTGAGTTTTTCAGCATTCTTATAAGGCGGCGCTTCGCCTGTCGAGCTATCATCTTCGAAGAACACCAGAATGCAGCGTCTATCGCCAGCCCTGCTCCTCGCCGCGACTTTAGCCGCTCAAGGTCCCTCCCTGCTGCCCTCTACCGGACCCACCGTTCCCGACCTCGCGATCTTCGACCGGACCGTTACCGCGATCATGGCCAAGTACCATCTCCCTGGCGGGCAGCTATCCATCGGAAAGGATGGCCGACTCGTGTTGAGCCGCGCCTATGGCTATGCCGACGTCGAAAAGAAACAACCCGTCGATCGCACCTCCCTGTTCCGCGTCGCCAGCGTGAGCAAGACCCTCACTACCGTCGCCATCTTGAAATTTATTGAGGAAGGCCGCCTCCATCTCGACGACAAAGCGTTTCGCGCCCTGGGCGAATTAAAGCCACCCAAAGGAGCCACGGTCGATCCGCGTCTCTACGACATCACCGTCCAGCAGCTCCTGCAACATGAGGGCGGATGGTCCGGAGCCGACGCCATGGAACTGCCGCAAACCCGCATGGCTGCCGCGACGCTCGGCGAGCGCGATCCTCCCGATTGCGAAACCATCATCCGCCACCGAATGGGCATCCCTCTCGACCACGCGCCGGGTACCCGCGCCAGTTATTCGAATTTCGGATTCTGCGTGCTGGGGCGCATCATCGAGCGGCTCTCCCACGTCCCATATGAGCGCTACGTCAAGTCGGCGGTTCTCAAACCCGCCGGCATCACCCGCATGCGTATCGGAGGCACACGTCTTTCCGAGCGCGCCCCCGGCGAAGTTCGATATTACAGCCAGCCCGGCCA
Organism: Bryobacterales bacterium; assembly: GCA_963813145.1. Taxonomy (GTDB): domain Bacteria; phylum Acidobacteriota; class Terriglobia; order Bryobacterales; family Bryobacteraceae; genus Palsa-187. Next base: position 511,407 of record CAWEXX010000003.1, on the reverse strand, counting down.
GCCGCTGGTGCCATCCGTCTTCCGGGGTGAAGGTTACGTCCCCTTCGCCTATGGAGGCATCTATCTCGACGCCGCCAAGGCCGCCGGCGGCTGGATCGCATCCACCGACGATCTGATTCGCTTCGTCACCGCCATCGACGGCCAGCGCGGCCCCGCCCTCCTCAAACCGGAGACCGTCCGTCTGATGATGGACACCCCCGTCCAATCGAATCCCACCGACAAAGGCCTCTGCTGGACATTCGTCCATCGCGAAAACGGCGTCGATTTCTGGCACACCGGCGCCTGGAAAGATAGCAACGCTGCCTGGCTGGTCCGCACCGCCAACGGAGCCTCCCTCGCCCTAGCCTTCAACTCTCTCCCCGCCGATTACACCGCCTTCTTCCACGACATTCTCCCCGAACTCCTGGAAGTAATCGCATCCGTAAAAGATTGGCCCGCCGGCGACCTCTTCAAGGTCCCTTGACCCGCCATGCGTAAAGAGAGTGACCGCTCCCTGTGGTCACGGCTCGGTAGACTGCTGATAACTTGTGGCTGTGCTTTCCGAGCCGTGACCATAGGGAGCGGTGTGTTTGAGTTTTTCAGCAGCCTGCGTCTTCGCCCTACCGAACCGCCATGCGTAGCATGCGGTCGCCTTCAACGAAGCTTACGAGAGCAAAACACAGCGATCCGATCCTTACACACCTCCCCCGTCCCCTCCAGCCATTGCTCTTCGCCGACGGTTGGCGTGCACGGACCAAACGTGCAGACTCGAATCTGGCGGCGCGCGGCCTCCCGTCGCAGCGAGTCCAGTACAGCCCGCAGAATAGCGCCCCTGAACGGTGTATAGAGATAAAACACCGTCCCGACGGACAAATCCGCTTCCCGCGCGTCCTGCTCGAGGAACGTCACATTGTTGAGGTTGAACCCCTCAGCGCTCTGCCGGGCGCAATCGATGTACGCCGGCTCCAGCTCAATTCCGATGCTTCGGGCGTTCGTACAAATGGAAGCCAGCAGTGGAACGTGACCCAGCCCGGAGCCGAGATCGACCAGCACATCGCGCTCCGTAAGCGCGGTACGGCTGATCAGATCGAATATATGGCGCGCCGGCGTGGGCTGATAAAAGACCATCTCCGCCCCCAGCGGGACAATCCCGCCCGGCTCTTCAAACTGAAGGACTCCGATCACAAGTTCGTCGAGATAGTCATAGCCTTCGCCCTGCGCCAGACCTGCTGCGTCGTGTACCCACGGAAGTAAAACATCCCGTCCGGCGCCCCGTTGAATCTCACCGCGAATGCCCTTGTAGAGTTCGAAATTGGCAGCTTCCAGCCGGGCATAAAGCGCTCGAGCCCGGTGATGGATTCCCGGGTCGATGGAATCAGCCAGCAGGTAAGCCTCCAGGCGCTCGAGCGCCTCCACCCGCCCGCGCAGCCGATCTGGTTCGTCGAGCGAACGATCCTGTTCCAGCTCCTCGATCAGACTCCGCACCGTTCAAGTGTCCCACGGCAGCGAAAGCCCCACGCCGACGCATGGCGCTGGCACGCGAGCGTGTCACCATTCCGCCAATCGGCTGCGCTATGCGTCCCGATCGCAAAAGGTCAGCTCAAACCGTGTCTTGGCCCCGCTGCGATCCAGCGTCAGTTGTCCGTGTAGCTGCTTCACCAGAATCTGGACAATCTTAAGACCCGTCGACGGCGAGTTCCGCCAGTCGAAGCTCTCCGGAATCCCTACCCCGTCATCCACGCACGACAGCGAGAGATCCCCCGTTTCGAGACGCACAAAGCGCACCCGGATGCTTCCCTTTTGACTGTCCGCGAAAGCATACTTCATCGCATTGGACAGCAATTCGTTCAAGATCAGCCCGCAGGGAATCGCGCGATGCACCGGTAAGTGGATGTCCTCCGTTTCGATGGTGATGGCGGCCGGATCGCGCGCGAATGTGTAGAATGCGCAGACTCGATTCGTCAGATCTCGCGCGTAGTCTCCAAAGTTAACGCGATTCATATCTTCCCCGGCATATAAGAATTCATGGATCAACGCCATGGAAGCTACTCTTTGCTGGCTTTGCTCCAGCGCAACGGTCAATGCTTCGTTCCCGGCAGCCTTGGACTGCATGCCCAACAACCCCACGATCACGGCCATATTGTTCTTGACGCGATGGTGCACCTCCCGGAACAGGACATCCCTTTCCGCCAACGCGGATTCGAGCCTTGAAATCAGACCCTCCCGTTCCCGATCAGCCTGGTGGCGCACGGTGATGTCGGAGATAAATGCCACCACCAACCCATCGTTTTGATGTTCACCGGTGGAACTCAGGCCTATTTCGACTGGGAATTCAGACCCATTCTTCCGCAGCGCCACCATGTCCCCGTATTCTCCGATAGGACGGACAACCGGTTGCTCCGAATAGCCGTTGCGGTGGAGAATGTGGCTGCCGCGGTATCTTTCCGGCAGCAGCATCTCGACCGGCGAGCCGATCAGCTCAACTCGGCTATAGCCGAAAAGAGTTTTCATCGTGGCATTGGTATCCACGATCAGCCCCGCCCGATTCGTTACCAAAATGCCTTGGCTTGCATTCTCGAACAAAGACCGCACCGTGCCTTCGCTCGTTCGCAATGCTTTGCGAGTACGCTTCAGTTCCGTCACATCCTTGTTCACGTTGGCCACCGAGACTGGCTCGCCTAAGGCATCGCGATGCAGGATCCAATGGCTTGACACCCAGATAGCACGACCGTCGCGGCAGTACTGCTTATATTCGCCGCTCCATGTGTCGTGTTCCAGCAGCTCCGCCTGAATTTCCTCAAAGGGCTGTGGCAGCTCCGCTGACAATAGCTCGTGACTCTTCTTTCCCAGCGCCTCTTCCTCCGACCATCCGTAGATGGACTGAGCGCCGCTGTTCCAATAAAAGATCGTCCCGTCCAACTGCTGGAGGATCACCTGCGACTTATCGAGCGTCGCCGAGAATGCGGCCAGATGTCCGTGGGCCGAGATGAGTCGCGAATCTTTCTCACGCACTCCGCTGAGGAGCGCCTCGTTCAGCTTTCTGACCTCGCTTTCCGCGCGCCGCCGAACTTCGATTTCGCGTCTGAGCGCATCGGGCCCCGGCAGCGCCACGGCGATGGGCAGAAGCCGTACCAGCATGGCCGCCGTTCCCAGCGACGCGAATGCGGTGACCGCTTTGATCAGGCCTTCCAGACGGTAAATCGGATGCCACAACGTGAAGATGCTCAGGGCGTGCGTGGTTCCGCACGCCAGGATGAACACTCCGAATAAAACGTATGCCCAGCGGAATGGAAGGTCGCGGCGCCGCCGGACCAGCAGAATCAGCACGGCTGGAATCAGAAAATAGGAAACAGCGATCAAACCATCGGAAATCACGTGCAGTGCGATGACACCCGGGTCTCGCAGGCAGTAAGCGTGAGCCATGAAGTCGGCGGAAAATAGCCGCCGGAAGAACTCGAACATGGGCCCTCCTCACAAGGCGCCTTTCGTTGGGAGCGATTTCTAACGCGCCTGAAGCGCGCGGTGCTTCGCGATCGCTTCACCAATGGCTTCGAAAAGCTTCGCCCAATTGATCGGCTTCGTAAGGAACTGGAACGGTCCTGTGGCCTTGGCACGGTCGACGGTCAGACAGTCGGTATGAGCGGATAGATAAATGATCGGGATCACTCGGTCTTCGAGAACCTTTTCCGCTGTCTCGATCCCATCCATCAGACCTTCTATATGAATGTCCATCAGAATTACATCCGGAATCTGCGCTCTAATAATCGCGAAAGTCTCTTCCGAGGAGGCAGCGATGCCCACCACTTCGTAACCAGCTCCGGTCAGCACCGAGGAGATGTGATTGGCAACAATCCCTTCGTCTTCCACGATCAGGATTCTGGCGCCCATGCCCACATTTTGAAGCACACTCATGCTCGATTCTTTGCCGTCACCGTAATGATAGAGGCTAATGAAGGAGAATCGTCGCGTTTCAGGGTAATCCTACCCTGAACCGCCATGTGTCAGCATGCGGGCAGACGATCGCGCCTCGCCACATGGCCCTGCCCAGGCTAGCGAGCCATAATGGTATTCATGGCCAGTTTGCCAACATTGCCGCTCACCGAGGAGCAGTATCTCGATATCGAGCGTCGAGCGGAAACAAAGAGCGAGTTCCATGACGGGCAGATGTTTGCCATGGCGGGAGCAACGCCCAATCATGCTTTGCTCACCAGCTCGATGATTGCACTGCTTTATCCTCAAATGCCCGCGGGGTGCCGCGTCTTTAGCTCCGATCTTCGGATCAAGGTTTCTGAGGTGGGTCTCTACACTTATCCCGACTGTAGCGTCATCTGCGGCGACTTGCAGTACTTCGGCGATCAGAAAGACGTGGTCATCAATCCACTGCTCCTTGTCGAGGTTCTTTCGCCTTGCACCGAGGGTTACGATCGGGGGAAGAAATTTGAGCTTTACCGGACCATCGAGAGTTTCCGCGAATATCTGATTGTGCATCAGGACCGGCGCCATGTGGAGCATTATTCCAAACAGGACGATGGGAGCTGGGTCCTGCGGGAACATATCGGCGCGGAGGCGTCGGTGGCCATCACACGTTTGGGAGTGCGGATTTCGCTTGCGGAGTTGTATGCCTCCGCAATCGAGATAGCGTAGGACACGTCGACGCAGCATACGCATACGGTCACGATTTCGACGCGCGGGAAGGGACTATATTCGTTCACGCGGGAAGTGGCGCAGTGGGTAGCCTCGCTGAACGTCGCGACTGGATTGCTGACGGTGTTCGTGCAGCACACTTCGGCGTCGCTCACAATTCAGGAAAATGCCGATCCTAACGTGGTGAAGGACCTGGCGGATTATTTCCAACGCCTCGCCCCGGAGAACGATCCGCGGTACCGCCATCAGGACGAAGGTCCGGACGATATGCCGGCGCATATCCGGTCGGCGTTGACGCAAACGTCGCTCACCATTCCGGTGATGAACGGACGGATGGCGCTGGGCATCTGGCAGGGGATCTATTTGTTCGAGCATCGGGCAGCACCACACCGCCGAAGCGTGGTGCTGCACTTGATAGCCAGTAGCCAGTAGCCAGAATAGGACTCCGACAGCCCCATGCGTCAGCTTAGGGCTATTTCGGTGTGAGGTGCCATTTGTCGCGGACAGCCCACTGGTTACTGCACAAAGCGCCGGTCGCGACGCAGGATCGCCGGGACGTCGAGGTCGTCGAATGCCGGAGCCGGCGGCGCCGGGGCGTTGGCGGTCGCGGCCATCGTCAAAGGCTCAGGCTCAGCTTCGGGAGCAAGTTCTTCGGCCGCCTCGGCGTGCATCGGCTCCGGCCGCGGAATTTCCATTTGCGCGGACGGAGCGGGGGCTGCATCGCCGGCGGACCGCTTGCGCTCGATGGTCGGAAGGCCTTCGCGCTCAAAGCCCGTGGCGATGACAGTGATCTTCACTTCCTCGCCCATGTTTTCGTTCATCACGACTCCGAAGTTGATCTGCACATCTTCGTTGACGGCCGCGTTGCGGATCAACGTGCAGGCTTCGTTGACCTCATGCAGGCTGAGGCGGCTGGAACCCATGATGTTGATCAGGATGCCGCGCGCGCCGCGGACTCCGCCGGCTTCCATAAGGGCGCAGCTGATGGCGCGTTCGGCGGCCACGATGGCGGCGTTCTCGCCCTTGGCGGACGCAGTGCCCATCATCGCGTAGCCCATGCCGAGCATGATGCTGCGGATGTCGGAGAAATCGCGATTGATCAGGCCGGGCGTGGTGATGATGTCGCTGATCCCTTGCACGGCCTGGCGCAGCACATCGTCGGCAACGCGGAAGGCTTCAAAGAAACTGGTGCCCTTGGGGACCAGGTCGAGCAGCTGGTCGTTGGGAATGGTGATGACGGTATCGACCACGCTGGCCAACTCAGCAGAGGCCGAGGTCGGCCTGCTTGCGGCGTTTAGGTCCTTCGAAGGCGAAGGGCTTGGTGACGACGGCGACGGTGAGAGCGCCGAGTTCCTTGGCGAGTGACGCCACGACGGGAGCGGCTCCCGTACCGGTGCCGCCGCCGAGTCCCGCAGTGACGAAGACCATGTCTGCGCCTTCCAGCAGGTCGATGATTTTTTCGGTATCCTCGAGCGCGGCCTGGCGGCCGACCAAGGGATCGGAACCGGCGCCGAGTCCGTTAGTGACCTTCGAGCCGATGGCCAGCTGGTTCGGAACCGGCGAGGCCGACAGCGCCTGAACGTCGGTGTTAAGCACGCAGAATTCGACGCCGGTGAGGCCTTCGTTCAGCATGCGCGCGACTGCGTTGCAGCCGCCTCCGCCGACGCCGAAGACACGAATTCGCGTTTTGGGCGCCGCTTCTTCCTGAATCACGAATTTCAAAGCATCGAGTGCCATAAGTGTGCTCCTTTATCTGAGAACTAAACCCATCAGGCCGCCCATGCGCCTGCGCGGCGGACGGTGCAGCTTCAGTTTTCCCGAATACATCGCGAGGCCGGCGGCGGGGGTCCAGAGCGGACTCTTTAATTCCTCCGGCCATTCGCCGATATCATTTTGCGTGGTGAGACCGTTGGCGGCCTGGCAATTCAGCACGCGCTCCGCCATGTCGCACATCCCGTTCAAGAGAGCTCCGCCGCCAGTGAGGATGATGCCTTCGAGCAGATTGCGCTCCATGCCGACGCGCTGAAGCTCGGCACGCACGTAGTGAAACAATTCCTCTGCGCGCGCTTCGAGAATCTCGTTGAGGTCGCTGCGGCGGGCTTCGCGCGGCGGACGGCCTTCGGGCGAAGGGACCTCGATCAGACTGGAATCCGCGGTAAGGCCGAGCAGCGCGCATCCATATTGTTGCTTGAGGCACTCGGCGTCTTCATAGGTGACCTTGAAGACCGAAGCAACGTCGCGGGTGAAATGATCGGACCAGATCGGGATGCTGGAGGCGAGCAGCATCGCTTCGCCGTCGTAGACCACCAGATCAGTGGAATCGAGGCCCATGTCGAGCAGCGCGACGCCGCGGGCGCGAATTTCCTGGGTGAGGCAGGCGTACGCGGCGGCCATCGGCTCGAACACAGTTTCCTCGACGGCGAGATGCGCCAGGTGGACGGCGGCAACGATCGCCTGGTGTTCCTGAAACGACGCGCTGATGACGTGGGCGTTGGCTTCGAGGCGCGAGCAGACTCCTTTGTTCGGCTTGCGATAGCCGGCGCGGCCGTCGAGCGTGAAGTCCTGCGGCTCGACGTGCAGGACCATGCGGTCGCGTTCGAGGCGCACTTCCGAGGCGAGTTCGACGGCGTACGCCATATCGGCGGCATCCACTTCGCGAGGGCGTCCGAATTCGTACAGGCCGCGGCTTTGCGCGCCGTGAACATGCATGCCTCCGATGCCGACGGTGACTGCTTCGACCGAAAGCTGCGCTCCGCGTTCCGCATCGGTGACGGCGGCGCGGATGGATTCGGCCACGGCGTCCTGATCGGTGACGCGGCCCTTCGCCCATCCGGCGGCAGGCGCCAGTCCGTGGCTCAGGTAGCGGATGAAGCCGCCCTCGAGAGCGCAGATCACGCAGCGCGTGCGTGAACTTCCCGCATCGAGACCGACCACCAGCTGCGTTTTCGAGGCCATGCTATTCCACCACCGTAATGCGATCTTCCAGGCGCAGATCGAGCGTGGCGGCGTTGGGGAGCCTGCGCTTGATCTCGCTAAAGTGATTCAAGAAATTCTGATAGCGCGTGGCGAAGTCACGGTCGCCGAGCAGCAGCGTGACAATGTGGCCGTCGCGCGGCGCGGTCACTTTCAGATTGTCGCGATCGGTAACATCTACTTCCGAAATGTTGCGGGCCTCTTCGCCCAGCTCCCGCGTCAGGCGTATCATGCGATGGACGCGGTCGCGGCGCTCGGCCGGAGTCTGGGCGGTAGTCACGCCGGCCAGCACCGGCAGCGCGAAGCGGTCCGGAGCGCGCGGAAGAATGATTCCGTCTTCATCGATCAACGCGAACCGCGCCGGTCCCAGCGTGACAAACGCTACCGGCTTTCGTTCCTGAACGCTGACCACCACGCGGTTCGGCCACAGGCGGGCGATGGACGCATCCTTCACCCAATCGACCTGGCGAAGGGCTTCCCGCCGCTCCGATAAAGGCAGCAGATAGATGCTGCGCGCAAGGTCGATGGCGAAAACGCGTTCGATCTGGGTCCGCGATGCATGGGTTGCGCCGGCGATTTGAATGTCGGCAGTATCGCCGTCGACGCCGGCCAGCGCGAATCTCGGATCGCGAATGAGGAATTGTTCCAGGCGGTGGAAGATGTAGACGGACGCGATCAGAAAGACGAAAAACGCGAACGATATGGCGACAATGCGTCCGGTGGAGATGCCGCGGCGAACGGGCGCGCCGCTGCGTACTCGCGGTCGCGGCGGTCTCGGCTCGTTTTCCATGTCGGGCAACATTTTTTTATTCCTCAGCGCTCACGCCTTTAGCCTCGCCAGAATTCCTTCTCCTGCCTGCGATACGCTTCCCGCGCCCAGCGTCACGATCGCGTCGCCCGGCTGCGCTTCCGCGGTCACCGATTCGATTCCACGCTCCATCGAGCCCACGTAATACGCGCCGCGATGCCCGAACGCACGAATGCGCGCGGCCAGCGCCTCGGCTGTTACTCCCTCAATCGGTTCTTCCGAGGCCGCGTAAATATCCATGAGATGCACCGTGTCGGCCTGATGAAAGGCGCGGCGCAAACTCGTCCATCAGCGCATCGGTGCGGGTGTAGCGATGCGGCTGGAATAATACGTGAATCCGTTTATATTGACAAGCGCGCGCCGCCGCCAGCGTTGCCCGAATTTCGGTGGGATGGTGGCCGTAGTCGTCAATCACCGTGACGCCACGCTCCGTGCCGCGAATTTGAAATCGCCGGTCAACTCCACTAAAAGATGCCAGCGCCTCGCGAATCGTTTCCAACGGAATTTCGAGCTCGAGTCCAACCGCGATCGCGGCCGTCGCATTCAATACGTTGTGCGCGCCCGGGATGTGAAGGCGGAAGCAGCCGAGGTCCCGGCCGCGAAATTCCAGGTGAAACTCGCTGGCCAGGTGACCGGCGGAGGAGCCAGTGATCCGCAGATCGGCCTGCGCGCTCCATCCATATGTAATGGTCCGGCGATTGATAGCGGGCAGAATCTGCTGCACGTTCTCGTCATCGAGACAAAGGATCGCGGCGCCGTAAAAAGGCACTTTGCCGACGAACTCGGCGAACGCGCGCCGGATCTCGCCCAGGCCGGAATAGTGATCCAGATGCTCGCGATCGATGTTCGTCACGACGGCGACAATGGGCGCAAGCTTCAGGAACGATCCGTCGCTCTCATCGGATTCGACCACCAGGTAATCCGATTTTCCAAGCCGCGCGTTGGCGCCGCCCATCATGCCGACTTTCCCGCCCACGACGATGGTGGGGTCGAGTCCGGCATGGCTCAGAATCACCGCCGTCATGGAAGTCGTGGTAGTTTTCCCGTGGCTGCCGGCCACCGCGATTCCGAATTTCTGGCGCATCAGCTCGGCCAGCAGTTCGCCGCGAGGAATCACGGGAATCGCCAGATGGTGCGCCTCCTGCACTTCCGGATTCTCAATTTGCACAGCGGAGCTGATCACCACCGCTTTCGCGCCGGCGACGTTTTCCGCTTTGTGGCCTTGAAAGATCACCGCGCCGTTCGCGGCCAGGCGCTCCGTGATCGGCGAGAATTTGAGATCGGACCCGCTCACGCGATACCCCAGTTCGAGCAGCACTTCGGCGAGACCGGACATGCCGATGCCTCCGATGCCGACGAAATGAACATGCTGGGGTTTAAAAAACATTTCAATAGGATATTGTTTCGGCTTTCTGGGTGGATGTCAAACGGAGATAAAGCCTTCCAGCACGTCGGCTGCCTGTTTGGCGGCTCCGGGCCGGGCCAGTGACCGGGCAGCCAAACCCATTCTTTCGAGAGCCCCTGATTCCGCGGTCAGACGAGTGACTTCCTCCACCAGCCGCGCGCCCGTCATTTCCATATCCAGAACCAATCGAGCCGCGCCCGCCTTTTCGAACGCCTTCGCGTTCCGTAGCTGATGCTGGTCGGCAGCCGTGGGCAAGGGCACCAGGATCGAAGGCTTGCCTGCCGCCGCGATCTCGCTCACCGTGCCGCCCGAACGGCTGACGATCAGGTCCGCTTCCGCGAACGCCCGGGGCATGTCGTCGAGAAACGCCGATATCTCGCCCGGCACGCCGGAGGCGCGAAACTTCGGCGCCAGTTCGTCGAACGCCCGCTCGCCCGTCTGATGAATCAGGCGCACGGAGTCCTTCTTCCACAATCCCCAACTCTCCTCCGCCGCGCGATTCAGCGTTCGCGACCCCTGACTGCCGCCCGTAATCAACACCGTCGTCACGCTCGTCCGCGGCTTGGGCGCGATCTCGAAAAATTCTTCGCGCACCGGACGTCCCGTCACCTCCGCGCGTCCTTTGGGGAAATAGCGAGCCGTCTCGTCGAAGCTGACCAGCGCCTTGGCGACGAAGGGTGCCAGTTTGCGATGCGTGAATCCGGGAATAGCGTTCGGCTCCATCACCACGATCGGCAGTCGTTTCCACAACGCGGCGATCAGCACCGGGCCCGCTACGATATCCGCCCATCGAGAAGACAGCGGCCGGCGCCGCCCGATCGAGCAAACGCGCCGCGACCATCACGCTCAACGGCAGTTCCGCGAGCGATGTCATCATCTTTCGAAATCCCGACTCGATTGAGGCCGCCGATTTCGATCCAATCGATGGGAAAATCCGCCGCCGGCACCAGCTTCGACTCGATGCCGCGATGGGTCCCGATGAATCGCACCGTGTGCCCGCGCGCGCGCAGTTCCCGGGCAACCGCCAGCGCCGGAATCACGTGTCCGCCGGTGCCTCCGCCGGCCATCACGAAACTGGCCGGTTCTTTCATCCCTCATTTTCGCTGACACTCAACAACATTCCCAGCGACGCGAGCGTGCTCAACATCGAACTGCCGCCGAAGCTGATCATCGGCAGCGGAAATCCCTTGGTCGGCCCCATGCCCAGCACGACGCTCATATTCATCAGAGCCTGCACGACAATCGACACGGTTACGCCTAACGCCAGGTATTTTCCGAAGTCCTCGCGCGCCAAAAGAAAGAGCCGCGCGCCGCGCCAAAGGATCACGACGAATCCCGCCAGCACCGCGGACGAGCCCCAAAGTCCCAGTTCTTCGCCGACCGTGGCGTAAATGAAATCGGTATGCGCGTCCGGCAGGAACATCAGTTTCTGCTTGCCCTGCATGAGTCCGACGCCCAACACGCCTCCCGCGCCGACCGCGATTTTCGACTGGCGCGGCTGATAAGTAGGATCCTGCGAGAGCGTGGAGCGGTCCACGTACGCTCGCACCCAGCCATGCGTATCGATCATTTCGATCTTCGAATAGTCGGGATCGAGGAACGCCATCACCCGGCGGACCCGCTCGCCTTTCGATACGATGGCGAAGAATGCGAGGGCCAATCCGACAGCGGCCAGCCGCATCATGTAACGCTTCTCAAGGCCTGCGACCCAGAACACGATGACCGCCGTGATCACCGGAACCAGCGCTGTTCCCAGGTCCGCGACCACCACCATGAATCCCAGCATCGCCACCGCCACCACAGCCTGCCGCAGCGTTCGCCGGTCGTTGATGACGTGCGCGCGGCGCGAGATGAAGTAGGCGAGAAACAGAATCAGTGCGGGCTTGGCGAACTCCGACGGTTGCAGCGATCCGACGCCCGGAATCTTGAACCAGCGATGCGTGTGTGGATCGGCGAAGTACACGAATACCAACAATCCCAGCACCACTCCGAGGCCGGAAAATGCCCACACCGGCGTATTCAAGCGCCGGTAATCCATGCGCTTGAAGTACATCAGGATGAGAAACGAGACGATCGCGAATCCGATTTGGCGCACGCAGAAATAGTACGGCTCGACTTTGTAGCGCAGCTCCGCCACCGCGGAGGACGCGCTGTACAGCACGACGAGCCCGAAGCCGACCATGACCAAGATAGTGAGAAACAATACCCAGTCCGTCTTCAATTTCGCCATTAGAGTTCTCCTACCAGACGTTTGAATTCGCGTCCCGCGATGTTCGTAATTTTCGAACTGATCGAAACTGGCGCAGGCCGGCGCAAGCAGCACCGTATCGCCGCTGACGGCGCGCGCGCGAGCTTCGTGCACGGCCGTATCCAATGTGCGGCAAGCGATCATGCGAACCTCGCCGCCCAGTTGCGCGCGAATTTTTTCGGCGGCAGCGCCGATCAGCAGCGCGGCGTGTGCTTTCTCTTTCAGAGGCGCAGCCAGCGGCGTGTAGTCGCTGTTCTTATCCTTGCCGCCGAGAATAATCCAAAGGCCTCCGGGAAACGCCGCGATCGCCTTCAACGCCGCATCGACATTGGTCGCTTTCGAGTCGTTATACCAGGCGACGCCGTTGCGCTCGTCGGACAAATTCCAGCCGATGCTCGACGCCGGGAAACGTCATCACGGCCGCGCGAATCTGCGCGTGGGTGGCCCCCACCAGCTGGGCGATCGCCGCGGCGGCCATCGTATTTTCCAGATTGTGCGTCCCGCGCAGAGGGACCTCCGAGGCGTCCATCAGAGTGCTGCGATCCGAGCAGGATTTGTCGCGCCGTCGAAAAACGCACCGGGCTCACGGCGTGCGTCGAGCTGAACCACACCGCGGAGCCTTTCGTCCGATCGGCGTAGCCGCGCGTGATCGCGTCGTCGTGATTCAGCACCGCGAAGTCGCCTGCGCGCTGGTTCACGAAAAGCCGCGCTTTCGCTTCGGCGTAATTCTCAATCGTGTAGTGTCGATCCAGATGATCCGGCGTGACGTTCAGCGCCGCGCCGATGTGAGCCCGAAATGTTTCCGTCGTTTCAAGCTGAAAGCTCGATAGCTCCAGCACGTTGAGCTGATCGGCGCGCGACGTCTTCACCATCGACGCGGGAGGCGTGCCGATATTCCCTCCCACCTGCGCGGCGATTCCACTTTCTTTCAGAATGTGGCCCGTCAGAGCGGTGGTCGTTGTCTTTCCATTCGCACCGGTGATGCCGATGATCTCGCCTTCGAGAAACCAGCTGGCCAGCTCCAGATCGCCGATGATTTTCACGCCGCGCTTTCGCGCCGCGCCGAGCTCGGGCAAGATCCGCGGGGACGCCGGGCGAGAGCACGATCAGATCGGCATCGGCGAAAACCGCTTCGCTTTGCGGCTCGACTGCAATGCCCTCAAGAGCAGCAGGCTTCTGGTCGACCGCGCGGACCACCGCGCCTTTTTCGCGCAACAGCTCCACCGCCGCCACGCCGCTGCGCGCCATTCCGACCACGACTACTTTTGCGCCCGCCAGTTTCATCTGAGTTTCAACGTCGTCAATGCGAACAGGGCCATGATCAGTCCCGCGATCCAGAACCTTGTGATCACTTTCGATTCCGCCCATCCCAGTTGCTCGAAATGATGATGGATCGGAGCCATTTTGAAAATTCGCTTCTTCCGCAGCTTGAAGCTGCCCACTTGCAGGATCACCGAAACCGCTTCCAGAACGTAGACGCCGCCGATAAACGGCAGCAGCAATTCCTGCTTCAAGAGGACCGCCACGGTCCCCAGACCGCCGCCCAGCGCCAGCGATCCTACGTCGCCCATGAAAATTTCCGCGGGATGCGCGTTGTACCAAAGAAATCCCAGCGAGGCTCCGGTCATTGCTCCGCAAGAAATTGTTAATTCGCTCGCGCCGGGCGTACGCGCCAGGTCGAGATAGCGCGCGAAGCTCGGCGTTGCCGCTCAGGAACGACAGCATCGTCATCGCGCCGGCCGCGATAATCATCAAGCCGATAGCGAGCCCGTCCAAGCCCGTCGGTCAAGTTCACCGCGTCCGCGGATCCGACCAGCACCAGCACTCAGAAACACAAAAAAACCGATGAATGCGAGCGGATAAGTCCACGCGTTATGCAGCCAGGCATGGATCAAAAGATCGGGCTTGAAATTTTTGGCGAACGGCACGTTCAGGCTGGTGCTGTAAACGTTGCGCGCGTTCATCGCCAGCAGCAGCACGCCCACCAGCATCGCCGCCATGACTTCCAGCGTGAATTTCTGCGCCACCGTCAGCCCCTGATTGTGCTTGCGGCGAATCTTCAAATAATCGTCCAGAAGACCGACCGCGCCGAAGCTGAGCAGCCCGGCGAGCGCGACCCAAATCGAAGGCACGCGAAGGTTGGCCCACAGCAGCGTCGGCACCACGATCGATAGGCAGATCAGCAAGCCACCCATCGTCGGCGTCCCGGCTTTTTTCTGATGTGACTGCGGTCCGTCTTCGCGAATATGCTGGCCGATCTGATATTGCCGCAGCCGTGAGATCAGCCACGGCCCCAGCACGATCGAGAGCAACATCGCCGTGATGCTCGCCATAGCCGTCCGCACCGTCGAGTATTGAAACAGCCGAAACGGCGAATATACATGGAACAGTTTTTCGTAAAAAAGCCAGTAAAACATCAGTTCTCGCTCCCGTCGCTCTTGGCGAGAAACTGTTCCAGCGCGCGCTCGACGTGAACGCCGCGCGATCCTTTGAACAAAATAACATCGCCCGGCTGCGCGATGGAGCGCACCGCGCGGCCTGCTTCCGCTGGGTCGTCGAAAAAAAGTGCGGCGCCGGCACTGAGACCGGCAAGCTTCGCTGCGTCCACGAAACTCCAGGCGGCGCCGCGTATCCCGACAAGCACATCAATCCCCTGTTCGACGGCGTAGTTGCCTACGTCGCGATGCAAAGGCTCAGCCCAGCGGCCGAGTTCGAGCATCTCCCCCAGAACCGCGATCCTGCGCCGCGCGGGCGTGTCCCGCAACACGTCCAGCATGGCCCGGACCGCATCCGGATTGGAGTTATAGCAATCGTTATAAATCAGAATGCCGTGGTGTTCGAATCGCTCTCCGCGCATTTTTCCTGGCTGAAGATCTCGAACCGCGTCGATAAGCCGCGCGGGTTCGATGCCATAAACCTGCGCTACCGCGAGTCCGGCGAGAATATTCGAAACGCTGTGACGCCCGCTCAGCGATGTCGAGAAATGAGCGGCGCCCACCCGAAATTTCACGCCATCCGGCGTTTCTTCGATATCCTCGGCGCGAACTTGCGCGGCTGCGGACGTGCCGTAGGACACGGTCTTTCCGCGAGCCATTGCCGCCACCCGCGGATCGTCCGCGTTGAGAACCGCGGTGCCGCCCGGCGGTAGCGATTCGATCAATTCCCGCTTCGCCGCCGCGATTCCTTCGATCGATTCAAACGCCTCAATGTGGGCATAGCCGACGTTGGTCACAACTCCGACATCGGGTTTCGCAATTGCCGCCAGATCGCGAATCTCGCCCGCGTGATTCATTCCCATTTCGATCACGGCGGCCTTTGCGTTTTCGTCGACGCGCAGCAAAGATAGCGGCAATCCGACATGGTTATTCAGATTGCCCACCGTTTTCGCTGTCTTCATTTGCGTCGCCAGCATCTCCGCGATCACATCCTTCGTTGTCGTCTTGCCCGCGCTTCCCGTTACTCCGATCACACTGCCCGCCCACATTTCACGCGCCCGTTTTGCGACGTGCTGCAACGCCTGGAGCGAATCTTCCACCCGCACGACCAGCCCAGCACCCTCCACATCTCGATCCGCGACGACCGCAATTGCGCCCTTGTCGAAATACTTCGTCGATATGCTCGTGCCCGTCATGATTCGGCCCGCGCAGTGCGAAAAACAGGTCGCCTCGCTCGATCGTCCGCGAGTCGATGCTCCATCCGGTCACGATTCCGGCCGCCTCCACCTTCAGTCCGAGCACCCGCGCGACTTCCCGTAGCTCGATCTCCATTACTCATAACCTAACGCCTTCAGAATTTCGCGCGCCGTCTCCCGATCGTCGAAGTGGATTGTACGATCCCTCAAAACCTGGTACGGCTCATGTCCCTTTCCAGCGATGATCACCACGTCGCCCGCGCGAGCTTCTTCCAGCGCCATGCGAATTCCTTTCGCACGATCCGGCTCCGCGACGTGAGGCGTATCGAATCGCCGCAGGCCGACCAGCGCGTCGTTGATGATGTCAAGCGGATCTTCGGAGCGCGGATTGTCGGAGGTCAGCACCACGAAATCGCTTAGTTCGCCCGCCGCCATCCCCATCAGCGGACGCTTGGCGCGGTCGCGATCGCCGCCGCAGCCGAACAGAGTGATCACGCGGCCCTTTGTCATCTCGCGGGCAACCTGAATGACATTGCGAAGCGCATCGTCGGTATGCGCATAGTCCACCGCCACTAAAAAAGGCTGCCCGCAATCGATGCGCTCGAAGCGGCCCGGCACGGCTTTGCACGCGGCTACTCCTCGCGCGATCGTCGCCAGATCGATGCCGTAACTCAGCGCCGCTCCGCTCGCCGCCAGAATATTCAGCACATTGATTCGCCCCGCTAGTGACGATTCGACCGGCTGCCTGGCGCCCTCGTAGCAAAGGTCGAACCGCAATCCGTCGAACGCCGTGACGATGTTTTCGGCATGCAGCTGCGTGTCGCCGGCCAACCCGTACCAAATCGCCTGCGACTGCGCGTTCACCATACCCGCACTTGCCGCATCGCCGCGATTCAGCACCGACCATTCCGGCCCCGACGGCGAACAGCAGCCCCTTGGCCGCCTCGTACTCCTCCATCGTGTGGTGAAAATCCAAATGATCCCGCGTCAGGTTAGTAAACACCGCGGTGTGGAAATGGAATCCGTAAACCCGCCCCAGCGCGAGCGCGTGCGACGAGATTTCGGAAACCAGGTGCGATCCGCCGCGCTGCTCCAGCTCCGCGGCGAACCGCATGATGTCGAGCGATTCCGGCGTGGTGTTCGGCGCATTCCTGCGCTCCCCCGCCAGCCGGTACTCGATCGTTCCGATCAATCCGGTCACAAATCCAGCTTCGCGTAAAATCGAATCGATCAGAAAGGATGTGGTGGTTTTGCCGTTGGTGCCGGTGATGCCGGTGAAGTGAACCCGCTCATCGGGACGGCCGTAGAAATTGCGCGACGCCACTGCCAGGGCCCGCCTGCCGTGCTCTGCTTCAATCCAGGTACCCGCGAAATCCGGCGGACCAGGCTGCTCGCTCACCACCGCCAGCGCGCCCCGTGTCATCGCGTTCTCGGCGAAACCCGCGCCATCCACTCGCGAACCTGCAAATGCGAAAAACAGGAAATCCTTTTCTATGACGCGGGAATCGTAGGCAAGTCCGGCCACCTCCAACCGCGCAATCTCCGGCGCCAGCGCCCCCCGCAGCGCTACTCCGGCCAACACTTCTTCGAGGATCATCGCGTGAACTGCACACGCACGCGCGCGCCAGGAGCAAGGATCGATCCCGCGGGAGGCTCCTGATTCCGCGCGAGTCCATTTCCCAATACTTCGATTTGAACGCCGGTCGCCGCCGATTCCTCCAGCACCGCGCGCAGCGTCATCCCCCGAAAATTCGGCACCTTCGGCCCCACCAGCGCCGAAGTTAAAAAAGGCCGCCGGTCCGGGCTTAGATCCTTGGAAGTGACTTCCTTGGAAGCCGTGGACTCTTCGCCCTTAGCCGAAGAATCCGCCTGAACCGGCGGCAGAGTGACGGAGGATACAGATGTTAATCCAGGCTGGTCTCCCAGTCCTGCAATGGATAAATCGTTGACATCGTCGCCCACCGGCACGCGCGACGGCAGCAGGCTGTCGGGCAAATCCTTCGGAACATCCAGCATCCGCAGCGCCGTCATCGCGACCTTGCTGAACACAGGACCCGCCACCGGAGCGCCGAATCCAGCGTTGCCGCCCTGCGTGCCATGCAGCGTCACCGCGACTACGATTTGCGGATTCGCCACCGGAGCGAAGCCCAGGAAACTTGCGTTGTAGCTATGCGTATAAACATGCGCCTTCAAATCGAAAATTTGCGCCGAACCCGTTTTTCCGCCCGATGTATAGCCCTTGACCGTCGCGTATCTGGTTCCGGTTCCGTGCAAAACCACGCCTTCCATCATTTGCCGCATCAGAATCGCGGTCTCCGGCGCAATCACTCGCGCCGCCTTTTCTTCCGGAAAATGTTCCAGGCTCTGCCCCTTCTTCTGCCGCGCCAGAATCAGCTTCGGCTTCGGGAGCAGCCCTCCATTCGCCACCGCCGCGCCCGCCAGCGCAAGTTGCAAGGAAGTGACGCCCACTTCCTGGCCCATCGCGACCGACGCGATCGAGGTGGGCGTCCAGTTCTCCACCTTGCGCAGAATCCCCGCCGATTCGCCGGGCAGTTCGATGCCTGTTTTACCGCCGAATCCAAATTTACGGCAATAACCATACAACTGCCGTTCTCCTACTTTCAGGCCGACCTGAATCGCGCCTATGTTGCTCGAATGCGCCAGCACGTCCGCCATGCTCAGAACACCATACGAATGGGTATCGTGAATCACCCGTCCCATCATCTTGAAGACTCCGTTGTAGCAGTTGATCGGCGTATCCGGACGCAGCCTCGTCGTCTCCAGCGCCGCCGCCAAAGTAATCACCTTGAACACGCTGCCCGGCTCGAACGGAGTACTGATCGCCAGATTGCTGCGCGACCCCACCGGCTCGCCCGCCACGGGCGGCTCGTTCGGATCGAACGTCGGATAGTTCGCCATCGCCAGAATCTCGCCTGTATAAGGATTCAGCACCACAATCGATCCGCTCTTCGCGCCGCTCTCGTGCGCCGCGCGCGCGATCTCCTTCTCCGCCTCGTATTGCAGATTCTGATCGATAGTCAGCATGATGTCCGCGCCCGGCTCCGGCTTGCGCGCCACCACCGAGTCGTACGGATTCTGCTTCACGTCGTTGAACACGCGCACCTGGCCCGGCAGGCCGGCCAGATCGTCGTCCATGCTCATCTCAATGCCGGCCGTCCCGCGCTCGATCGTCTCGTTCGGATTCGCGATGCCCACGGTTCCCAGCACATGCGCCGCCAGCTCGCCGTGCGGATAGAAACGGCGCGTTTCGGGCCTGAATTCGACGTATTCCAGGTGATAGCTGCGAACGCGCTCCGCCTCGCTCGCCGTCACCTTCCGCTTCACCCACAGGAATCCGCTCTCGCGACGTTTTGCCGCTTGGATCTTTTCCTTCAGTTGCCTGGCGTTGAGCCCGAGAATCGGCGCCAACAGATTCGCCGCCACCGCCGCGTCTTGAATACGTTTCGGATTCACCAGCACCGATTCGGCGGGAAGGCTTTTCGCCAGCGGCTGTCCCGATGCGGTCGAGTATGGAGCCGCGTTGCGCCTCGATCGGCACCAGCCTCTGCTGTTGCGATTGCGCCTGCCTCAGCAGGTCGTCATGCTGGATCACCTGCAGCCAGATCAGGCGCAGGAAGATCACCACAACCCATGCGATCAGGGCGCGGAGTAACCAAAGCAGCCGTTTTGTGGATTGAATTTCCGGCATGTCGGCATATCCTTAGCAGCTACTTCTTGTTCATCGCTACCGTGCCGGATTGCGAGGTTTCCAGGTAAACCACCTTCTGCGCCGGAGGATCGATGAACTGCTGCATGCGCGCCAGCTCCTCCATCCGCGCCGGAGAAAGCAGCTGCGCCTCACTTAACTCGAGCGTGCTTTGCTCCGTCGCCAGACGCTCCCCGTCCTGGCGCAGAGTTTGGATCTGATAACCAGCCAGCAGTCCGTAGGCGCTGGGCAGCAGAACGCAGATCAGCAGCACCACCGCCGCTACTACCGAACCGATCAGCTTCCAGCACGTTCCGCGCGCTGCCGGATCCGCTTCCCGCACCACTCGCGAGTTGTCGATCCGCTTGACGAAAAAATAAATATCGTCGTTCGCAAAGCCGCGCAGCGCCGCGCCGCCCGTGGGTCCGCGCAGGCTCTCCGCCTTCGTCTGTTCGGCGTCGCTCAGGAAAACCCGGCTATACACTGTTGCTAGAGTTGCCACTTTATTTATTCCCCCAACATGAGGTCAACCCTCAGCCCCGGACACTGGGGGAGGTTAGTGTCCGCGGCTGATGATTGAGCTGTTTCTCCGACGCGTCTAGAGCATCTCCAGCGCCCGCAACTTCGCGCTGCGCGACGGCGGATTATCCCCGATCTCGTCCTCCGCAGGCCGCACGACATGACGGGTAAGAATTTGGGCCCGCCCCTCTCGCGCCAACGCCTGAAAACTTTGCTTCACTCTCCGGTCTTCGAGCGACATGAAGGTCAACATCACCACGCGCCCGCCGGGCTTCACGAGCCTTGGAACCGCTCCGAGTAGCGCCTCCAATTCCTCGTTCTCCTCGTTCACCGCGATCCGCAGCGCCATAAACGTCTGCGTGGCCGGATGAATTTTTCCCGTGCGGGGCACAACCTGTTCGATCAGCTTGGCCAACTGACCGGTAGTTTGCACCGGCCGCGCCCGCACGATTGCTCTTGCTATTCTTCTGCTCCTCCTTTCCTCGCCCAATTGAAAGATCAAATCGGCGAGTTGTTTTTCCGATTCGTAGTTGACAATGTCGGCCGCGGATCGCTGCTGCCCGCGATCCATGCGCATGTCCAGTGGGCCGTCCGACATCAGCGAGAAACCCCTCTCGCTCGTAGTCAACTGGTACTTCGAAACACCCAAATCGGCCAGCAGTCCGTCGACTTTTATAATCCCCTCGGCTGCCAGCGTCTCTTCCACCTGCGAAAACGAAGCTTGTCGAAACCGGATCCGGTCCGCAAATTCCTGCGTGTTGACTCGAGCCTGTTCCAGACTCTCCGCATCCCGATCGCAAGCTAAAACAAAACCTGTAGTCAACTGACGCGCGATCGCGCGAGTATGCCCGCCCAACCCGCAGGTCGCGTCCAGGTAAATCCCATCCGGCCGCACGCCCAGATACTCCAGGCACTCCCGCAACATAACCGGCGTATGCATACATGACTACAATCCCAACTTCCCGAACAGCTCGACCTTCTCGTCCAGATTCGACTCCGCCGCCTGTAGCAGCGCGTCGTGAACCCGCTTGGTGGTCACGTCGATCCGACCCCTCACGTGCTCCAGGCAAACCGGCTCCGACTCCAACCCCAGTAAAGTTCGCAGAATCGCCGGCAGCAACAGCCGCCCCTGCGAGTCGATCTCCGCGTCGCCCCCATAATGCTTCGCCACCCGAGCGAGCTCGCCCCCCACTTTGGCGTGCTCGCCCGGGCCCTCCAAGATATTTAGTGTGGACTTCCACAGCGGAATCGGGTAAATTCGAACTGTCTTCTTGTCGACCGTCGTGACGAACACATTGACTACATTGGACTTTTTGCACCACTCCAGGGACTCCGAAGGGAGCTTGAGCCGGCCTTTGTCGTCCACTTTTGCCTGGGCGATCGAATGGGGAGGCTCCGCCAGATTCGCAATTTGCTCCATTCCCCCACTCATTTCGGTCCACTCTGCTCCAGATCACTCCACTGCAAGAGTGTAACGAAGGCCGGAAGTAATTGCAAGCACTTTTGTAATCAGCGATTTCTGCGCCTTTTGTTCGCCCGTGGATGGCCGCTCATTTGGCGGAGGAGTTGCGGTAGGGGTGGGCTTGGAGGGCTAGTTTGTAGAGGGTTCTGGCTTGGAATCCGGCTTGGATTTCTTGGTCGGAAAAAACGAAGCCATGGGGGGTGGGGTCGAAGGGTTTTCCTGAGTACTCATGCATTTCAAGGATGTCGAGGAGTTTGTCGAACTCGGCTTGCTCCAGGGCGCGGCGGGTGGTTTGGAGGTCGCGGAGCTGGGCGATGGTGCGCTCGAACTGGCGGGAGAGTCGCGCGCTGTGCATGCTGAGATTGGCTAACGCCTTGGACAGGCTCTCCGCGGATTCGGCTTCGTCGATGAGATTATTTTCGAGCGAGGCGACGCGGTTGAGGCGCCAGGAGAGGTCGGCGAGGGAGCGGACGAGATCGGACTCGGTGGCTCCTTTGGGGGTGTACTCGGCGGTGTAAGATTTCACGTGAAGCTGGTAGGCGTCGGGGTCCTCAGTGGGCAGGACGGATGTTTGTGCGGTCAGGCCGTGGCGAAGGGCGTTGCGGGAGGAGCGCTGCTTGCCCTCGGGGGACCGGGGTCCGGTGGAGTGCTGGGAATTGGCTACGTTAATTTCGGCTCGCGATGGTGTGGACATGATGACCTCTCTGTGAAAGAGATAACATTGGTGGGAGATTGGGGGTCGCGGTTGAGAGTGGGAAGATGTTGATTATGGGGGAGTTGTCACACGGTGAAAAAGCCGACTGAAAGTCGGCTGCCGGCTGGACAGCCCGCCCCACAGAACGGCTCATTGCTCGGGGGCTAGTGGTCTGCGTCGGAGCCGAACGTCGACACGACTGTCGACGCGGCACGCGTGGACGCGTGCGCCACGCGGGAAAAGATAATATTCATTATGAGTGAGGCAGTGGTTCAGAAAAGGAAAACAGGCATGAAAAGCAAAAGTATCGCGGTAATCGCATTCGCTGCAGTATTTCTGCTGGCTGCAGCTGCACAAGACAAGTACACCGTGAAAGTGCCGGGCGGGCTCGCGTTCTCTGAGTTCCGAGGATACGAGGCCTGGCAGGTTGTCTCTATCAGTCAGAACGGGAACCTTGTTGCCGCAGTCCTCGCTAATCCTGTGATGATCAAGGCGTACCAGGCCGGCGTTCCCGGCAACGGCAAGGCTTTCCCTGACGGGGCCAAGATGGCGAAGATCCATTGGAACCCGAAAAAGATGGAGGCGTTCCCCGCAGCGACGGTGCCCGGTACCCAGCATGACGTCGACTTCATGGTGAAGGACAGCAAGAGGTTCGCGGACAGCGGCGGGTGGGGATACGGCGTGTTCGAGTATGACACTGCATCCGATACGTTCAAGCCCGGCACCATGGCCGGCAAGCCTCCGCAGGGGAACGATGCCAAGTGCGGGTTTACGTGCCACACTACGGTGAAGTCAAGAGATTATGTTTTCACGGAATATGGGCACAGGTGAAAGTTTTCTTAGCGAGCTTCGCGCCTTCGCGTGAAATGCGCTGATCCGATCCCGAAACAATGCACGGCTCCGTGCCAGCGTTCCCTCTACCATTCGCGACCCATGTTGTCATCTGTGATGAGGCGGCGCCCTTTCAAGCGTCGACGCAAGCTCTCGCCTGACTCCATCCCCATTTCTTGAGGTTGATCGGGTGGGTCCAGAGTGTCAACCAACGAGAGGACTTCGTGGAGCCGCATCCGCTGAGCCCCGTCGTTTAAATCGAACACTGGCTTCCCGTCGATTGCATAGCTGGACAACTGCTGTTCCCATCGACGCTTGTCAGGCAGTATCGGGCTGTCACTGACGGCAATGAAATTCCATATTCGAAGAGAATACGGGAATACCGTAGCGCCCGTCAGCAATGCCTCTTCGGAGCCGGTCGTGTTGTAGTACATAATTCCGTCCGTACGCAGGTGGCGACGAACCAGCTCCAGAAATTCCACAGATAGAAGGTTCGAAGAATTGGACCGCCAGTAGTACGTAGTATTCATAACGATTAGATCGAACTTCGCGTTAGGGTTACTGAAAAGCCATCGCCTGCCGTCGTCAATCGAAATGTGGACTTTTGGGTTCTGCAAAAGGCCGGCTACCGTCGGATAAAACTGTAAGAGCCGCAGGTAGCCCGGATTGATCTCGACCGCAGTCAAGCGTTCCACGTTCTTGTCGTTAGCGATAACCTGCGCCCAGGAGCCGGATGAGAGGCCTATCACTAGCACTTCGGCTGGATGAGGATGAATGCCGGCGATCGCAAACGCTCGAAAGATTCCGTTGGTGTCACAATTCAGATCTGTATTGAACCTCCCGTCGTAGACGCCACCACCGAAAACGGTGCCATCTTCAGAGACTCCGATCACTCCGCTTCGCGTTTCGATCAGGTGCCGAAAGGGAGGTCTCGCGCTCTCTTGCTTCCACAAGAGATTCAAATAGAGATTGGAGAAGAGAACCGGCGAGCAAACGAGGATTAGCAGGGCAACAAAAAATCCCAAACCGCCGGCCATGCGACCCTTAGAGGACGACTCATGAAACAGCAGTAACGCCGCGGGAACTATCGCCGCCACCAGCAGGCAAACCGAGATTTCGCGTATAGACCATACGTCCATAAGAATGAAGCCGACAATGAAGCTACCGCCGGCAGACCCAACGATGTTTGCGAGATACAGGTAACTCAATCTGCTCCCGGCTTGACCTGTGGGACCTATGCTGGCGTGCGCGAGCAGTGGGAAGGCGGCTCCAAGCAGCGCTGCGGCCAACAAGACCAGAGGAAGCGTGATCAGGATGCTCATATGACGAGCCGCTACGGCGAGGACCGGGCCGACTAGAATGCTCGCGATTGCCGCCCAGATCATCAGGTTGCCAAGAATACCGATGGTCTTTCTGGCGTTTTGGCGAAGCCGCTCACGGCAGAAGTCGTGCACAAAAGAAGAGCCGAAAGCGATCCCCCCAAGGTAGAACGCCAAAACTAGTGCGAAGCTCTGTGCAGTACCCCCAGAGCCGAAAGAGTAAAGACGATACCATACAATCTCATATCCAAGCGCAATGGCGCCTGTTGCAACTGCCAAAATGATCCCTGCGGCGAAAGGTAGTGCAGGGACGGATGAGCACTCGGTATCGGCTTGGCCGGACTCTGCGACAGACTCTAAAGATATACGTGGGCGTCGAAGCAGCAGCGCTGAACATCCGACGATTACATTGATCAGCGCGGCCATTCTTAACGATCCGGATTGGCCGAGCAGCCGCATCGTAAACAAGGCCGCAACCAGACAGGCTACCGCCGAACCACAAGTGTTCACAGCGTAGAGAAGGCCGACGGATTCTCCAACATTGCGGTTGATCCGCAGCAGGTGCGTCACCAAAAGGGGCAGAGTGCTACCCATTAGAACGGTCGGAAGCAATAGGAGACCGGCCGCAATCAGCCCCGCCTTTGCCGTAGATGCCCCGGCGGTCCAGAGAGCGACGTGATGGAAAATAGCCAGCGAGGCCGCGCCGAACAGGCCGATACCGATCTCAATAGCGCCGAATGCAATTGGAATTGGCAGGCGGCGGATTTTCGAAAGTTGTCCTCCACACAGACTCCCCAAGCCCAAACCCAGCATAAAAACCGTCACGATCATCGTGACGGATTCAATATTCACTCCATAAATTGCGAATAAAGATCTCTGCCAGACGATTTGATAGATCAGAGCCGGGAACCCGGAGGTAAAAAAAAGAACACAATAAGGTGTGATCGAGAGTGTGGACGCGGATTGGGCGGCGGCCTCTGCCACGAGGTCTTGGTGGTCGGACATTGCGAAGTGTCATTATATTGCACATCGGCGACACGACACGCACTATTAGACTTGTGACTCCAGCCTACAACGGCGGCATGGCGAGAGATTCGAAAACACCAGAGCCATTCCGTAAATACCGCACTTGATGACGATCCACGACATATGCGCTGAAATGCTGCTCGGTGCTACCGGCGACAGACGAATACTTACACCCAATGGGTCGAGCAACTGAAGGGACCCGACGGGGCATCTGCTCGCCATCATCTTATTGCGCTCAGTACAGAGAGTCAGCGCGCAAACTGATTCCTACTCCAGATTCCTCTCCAACCAACCCAGCAACTCCCGCTGCCGCTCGAGCTTTCCTAGGGCGCATTCCAGATTTACGTATCGGATCCCCATTCGCGCGGCGAGCCTGGATAGGGAGCCGTCGTCATCCGGCGGGGCTGTGTTTTGTAGCACTACGTTGAATGGGGACTCGGCTAGTTTGTCGAAATCTCTGGGGTCTGTCGCCAGGAAAAATTCGTGGGGATTTTTTGCGTCTCGCAATGACGTCCGGTCGCTGATGGCTACTTCGCTTTCTACTGAATATCCGTTGCTATTGTTGTGCAGCGCGACTATCCGGCCGCCTTTTGGAGGCAGGATCGCTTTTAGGAATTTGTGGCGGTCATGCTCCAGCGCCAGTGATCCGTTGGCGATTTGCGCCTCGGACCATTTCGGATTCAGCAGGCGCAGATTCTTGGACGCGCCTTCGCGGGAGAACATGCGGTTGGGATCGATTCGGCCCCCGCCCAGCGGCACGTAGCGGGTGTCGCTCTGGATCAGTAGCGCGGTGCCGCCGTGGGCGTTCACTTGCTCCATCACCACTTCGCGAGCCGTCGTCTCATTGCCGTGAATGTGGAGATAGCGGTGCGGGGATTTTCCGTTGCGGAGCACTCGAAAGGGGACGCCGGCCATGTTCACGTGGTTGTGCCGGTGGAAGAATGGGAGGAATCCGGCGGCGATGAAGAGGTCTCTTCTGGTGGGCTCTCCCTTACCAGGCTGGTTTAAAACACCGGGGCTGACCGCTCCCGCTGGTCGCGGCTCTGAAAGGCGCGGGAGCGGTTTCGTCGATGTTCATTTGACTCCGCTCGCGACCCGAGCGGCCAGGAATTCGTCGCCTGCACGCCACGTCGGCATCTTTGCGGCGTTGGCGGAGTTCACGCCGATCAGCATGGCGAATCTGGCATAGTGTTCCATGCCGGTGAAGTCCCAATCGTCGCGATACTCGTCGGACGGCTGATGGTAGTGCTTTTCTTCGAACTCATCGAACATCTTCATGCCGGCGCCGGCGGGCTTGCCTAGCAGGTCCACTCCCTGATCGATGGAAAACGACGGGATGCCCACGCGCGCAAATGAGAAGTGATCGGACCGGTAATACGTGCCCGCTTCGGGGCGCGGATCGGGCGTGATCGCCAGGCCGAATCGGCGCGCGGCTTCTTCGACAATCGGATAGAGCGTGGTGCGCTCCGCTCCCGTGACGTTCACGTCGCGAGCTCGTCCCCAGGGCTGGAACATATCGAGATTCACCGCCGCCGCTGTTTTGCCGGCGGCTACTACTGGATGCTGGCCGTAGTATTCCGAGCCTCGCAAGCCCGCTTCCTCCGCCGTCACGGCCAGAAAAATCGCCGAGCGTCTGGGCTTCTGCGGCAGGCCGGCCCACGCCCTGGCGATTTCCATGATCATCGCGCAGCCTGTGGCATTATCGGCGGCACCATTGTAAATCGCGTCGCCGTTCACCGGATCGCCGATGCCCAGGTGGTCCCAATGGGCGCTGAAAATCACGGCTTCGTCTTTCAACTTCGCGTCGCTGCCCTCGATTTTCGCGATCACGTTACGGGTCCGGATTTCGCGAACCTTGGCGGGCGCCTGGCCGGCGATCCGCAGAGGCATCGGCATCGCTTTGAAGCCGCGGGTGTCGGCCATTTTCAGCAGTTCGTCGACGCTGTGGCCCAGAGTCGCGACAAGCTTCTCCCCCGCGTCCTTCGTCACCCAAGCCGCCAGGGCCAACTGTTGCCGATCGGCCGGGAGCTTCACCTGTTGATCCTCGCGACCCCAGGACGACCGCACGACTTCCCATCCATAGCTCGCGGTGGGCGTGGTGTGAATGATGATGGCCGCGACCGCTCCCTGGCGGGCGGCTTCCTCGTATTTATAGGTCCAGCGGCCGTAGTAGGTCAGCGCGCGCCCAGTGAAGAACTTGGGATCGTTGGACGGAGGCTCATTGGTG
This sequence comes from Bryobacterales bacterium, assembly GCA_963813145.1. Classification (GTDB taxonomy): domain Bacteria; phylum Acidobacteriota; class Terriglobia; order Bryobacterales; family Bryobacteraceae; genus Palsa-187. The sequence continues at coordinate 483,935 of CAWEXX010000003.1, read as the reverse complement.
AACAGGACGACCACTTTGCCGCGCACGTTGACACCGGCGTAATCGTTCCACTGATATTCCGGCGCGACGATGCCGTGGCCGACGAACACCGCGTCGGCATCGAAGGCGGCATCGGTCTTCTGCTGGTAGGTGACGCCGACGAAATCGTCGAGCCAGCGGAAAGAAGTTTCGCCGGCGGTCAGGGTGCTGTGGGGCTGCGGCTCGACTCCGACGAGGGTCAGGTTTTGAAAATAAGTCCCGGAATCGCCGGCGGGTTTCGCGCCAACCAGGGCAAACTGCGCGGCGATGTATTCGGTGGCCAGATCGCCGCCGCGGGCGCCTACGCCTCGGCCCTCGAGGAGATCGCTGGATAGGAATTTGACGTGGGCGCGGATGACGCTCTCCTGAGATATCGGTCGATTGGGCCAAGGCGAGGACGGCGAAGAGCGGGAGGGCTTTTTTCATATTTACTTATGTATTGTCGCCTGAGGGGAGGTGTGGCGGCATCTCGAGCGGCGGAGGGCAGGTCGGGAACCTGCCCCACTGGGAGACTGCATTCCCAGCAACGGACAGCGGGCTTGGGGATTGCGTTGCAGCTACAGCACTTATCCTGGCATGAAGATTGCTGCTGACTTGCCCATGCCAAAGCATGAGCGTGTTCGCGATTTCGTGACGGCTCCGCCTTCCGCGGGCTATTTCGGCGAAAAGCTTGCCGAGGGATGGCGCTTGGTGGCGATTGAGTGGGAGCGCGGCGCTAAGGGTCCGGCGGCTCCGGTGGAAGACATCCCGTTCGGGCTGCGGGTGGCCAGCGACTGCCAGCGCCTGGAGGAGAATCCGGACGAGGTGCAAGTGCTGTTGCTGATGCTGGAGGTCCTGGTGCAGGATGGCCCCCTGTCCACCGCGGCGAAACAGATCAACGATCGCGGCTACCGCACACGCGACGGCGAATTATGGACGCGCACGGCGCTGTTCTATTTGTTACCGCGACTGATCGAAGTCGGGCCGCGGCTGTGCACTAGCGCGGAATGGGTGGAGCGGAGGAAGCATTTGTTCAATGTGGGGTGACCGCTCCCGATGGTCGCGGTTCTGAAGACCGGGCTACAAAGCACTGCAAGCGAGCCGTGACGGCGAGCTCTGATCGAAGTCGGGCCGCGGCTGTGCACTGGCGCGGAATGGGTGGAGCGGAGGAAGCCCCTTTTCAACGCGGGTTGACCGCTCCCGATGGTCGCGGTTCTGAAGAACGGGGCTACGAAGCACCGCTCCCTGCGGTCACGGCTCGGTAAATGCAGGTGTGCCGTGATTGCACCTTAATGGAACGTCTTTAGGATCAAATTGGCGCGATTCAGGGCTTGTTTTGCTTCGCTCTTCTGATGCAGGCGGCGCAGGACTTCCGCATAATTGATCAGCGTGCGACCCAGCAGCGGGTGTTCCTTCCCTAATATCCGCTCTTGTATGGCGATGATTTTCTCTAGAAGCCGGGCGGCTTCTTTGTAATTCTCCCGGCTCGCTTCGAGTGCCGCCATGCAGTGTTCGAGATTCGCCATATTCAAACTTTGGGGAAACGCTTTTTCTCCAATGGCCAGCGCGCGGCGCAAATAGGGCTCGCCTTCTTTCACGCGATGCTGCTGGTACAGCACAATGAACATGTTGCTCAACGCCATCGCATAATCTGGATGCTGGGGTCCCAGGTGCTTTTCATAAATCGGCAGGGAGCGCGTCAGTTGCTGTTCGGATTTCTGGTATTGATGGGTATCGGAATAGAGCGTGGAAAGATTATTGGCGGCTTTGGCGACCTCCAGCGCATCCTCTCCCTCGGCTTGCTCCAGCAGCGCAACGCTGCGGCGCATCAGCGGTTCCGCACGAGCTGTTTCGCCCTCGCCCGCCAATACGACGCCCAGGCTGTTCAGCATCAGTCCGATCAATCTTTGATCGCCCGATTGCTCGGCTAACAGGAAGGCCCTGCGCACCAGCGGTTCCGCTTCGGTATCGCGCGCCTCGTAATGGAGCGCCAGGGCGAGGTTCGAGAGCAACGCCGGGATTTGATGGTCCGCTGGATCCAGTTTTTCCTCTCCCACCCGCAGCGCTTCGCGATAAAGCCGCTCCGATCCGGCTAGATCGTCCGCCCTGTTTCGTTCTTCGGCGAGCTTGGTCAGGGTAACCCAGGGCGGTTCTCCGGCCACGGCCAAGGCGCTAAAGGCAATTAATAGGATGAAAATCATTACCCACCTACTTGTTCGCAAATGAACACTGCGTTGAAAACGATCAAAGGGTTCACAATCACGACGACCTAAGAATGTTGTAATTCCGCGGGTCGAACAAGAGTGAACAAGTAGCCTGCGATTTCGTACCTAATTACTACCTGATGTTTTCCAAACAACTCAGCCTCTGCGTCGTCCAACAATGGAAACAGCCTCGGGTGGCAGGGATGGCACGGGTGAGTAACCAGCAAGCAATCGAAGAGCAACTGAATCGAATTTCATCCAGCGATGAGTTTCGAAAATGCCCCCGATTGTTGCGTTTTTTACAATTCGCGGTGAGAGAAGCGCTGTCGGGACGCGACGGGGGATCGAAAGAACGTTTAATCGGTATGGAAGTATTCGGCCGGCCGGCGGATTACGATGCGGGCGCGGATCCGGTAGTGCGAGTAGAGGCTCGCCGCCTGCGCCGCAAGCTATCGGAGTATTACGCGCGGGACGGCCGAGAGGACGCACTGGAAATCCGGATGCCCAAAGGCGCCTATCTGCCCACCTTCGAAACCAAGCCAGTGAGCTTCGCGGAACGATCGGTAGCGGTGCTGCCGTTTTCAGGCCATCCCTTATGCGACGGCCTGACTGCCCGTCTGACCGTCCTGCTCGCCTCGTGCAGCGGACTGCGGGTGGTCTCCAGCACCTCGGTATTCCAGTTCAAGGGTCACGCTCAGGACGCTCGGCGAATCGGTGAGGAGCTGAACGTCGAATTGATCCTCGAAGGCAACGTGCGCCATGCCGGCAAGCGTTTTCGATGCGACTCGCAACTGGTCTCCGCGGGCGACGGCCTGCATCTGTGGGCGGGGTCGTTCGACTGCGCGAATCGCGACGCATTCGTCGTGGAGGACGAGTTCGCGGGACAGATTGCCAAGGGTGTGTGCGAGGCTTTTCTACAATAGAGCAGTGAGCAGTCCTCTCGCCGTCACCTTGATCAATGCGTTAATCGGCGTTCCGCTGGCTGCCGCCAGCATTGCCGTCCAGGACGTCACAGTCATTGACGTCGCATCCGGCACTGCGCGGCCGCACATGACCGTCGTGATGGACGAAGGGAAAATCTCGCGCGTCGGACCCGCCGCATCGATCGCGCTCCCCGCCTCCACCCGCATCGTCCCCGGTAAGGATAAATTCCTGATCCCCGGCCTGTGGGACATGCACGTTCATCTTTATTACAACGAATATCTCCCGCTGTTCGTGGCCTTCGGCGTCACCGGCGTGCAGGACATGGGCAGCGATTTTTCCAAGGTCAAAGCCTGGCGCGACGAAATCGAAAAGGGCGCCGCGATCGGCCCCCGCATCCTGACCAGCGGCCCTCCGGTCGACGGAGGCGTCTCGAACGATCCCAAGCTTCCGCTGCTGACCGTGCGCACCGCCGATCAGGCGCGCCAGGCTTTCGACCAGCTTTATAAAATGGATGTCGATTTCATCAAGGTGCTCTCGCGTCTGCCTCGCGACGCCTACTTCGCCCTGGCCGAGCAGGCCCGCCACTGGGATCTGCGCATGGTCGGCCACATTCCTTCGGGCGTCACCGCGCAGGAAGCGGTGGAGGCGCGCCAGAAAAGCCTGGAACATATGTTCGGCATCACCAAGTCCGTCTCGACCGACGCCGACGCGCTGAACTTTTTCGAGCGCTGCACGCTGACCGGAACCCGCGTCTCACCGACCCTCGTGCTGTGGCTCCGCATGTCCCACATCGACGATACCCGGTTGATGAGCGATCCACAATTGCAAATCGTCCCCGCGGCCATTCGCGATACATGGCCCGATGTCTCCGACGATCCGTCTCTCAAGGTCCAGATCTGGCGCGTGTACCGCCTGGTCGCCCTCGCCAAACAAGCCAAAACCGAAATTCTCGCCGGAACCGATACCGGCGATCCCTATGTGATCCCCGGTGCGGCCTTGCACGACGAATTGGAGCAACTGGTCGAGGCCGGGCTCACTCCGCGCGACGCGCTGGAGGCCGCTACGCTCGCGCCCGCGCGATTCTTCGACGCCCAGAAAGATATGGGCTCCATCGAGAAGGGCAAGCTTGCCGATATGGTCCTGCTGGATGCGAATCCGCTGGACAATATTCGCAACGTGCGGCAGGTCCAGGCTGTCTTCAGCCACGGCAGATATTTCTCCCGCAAGGACCTGGATGCGATTCTGGAGCCACGCCTTTTGAAGTAGGCGTCTGAATCGCTACTATGGTTGCAATGACCTCGCTCCTGATCATCGACGACGATGCGGAGCTGTGCGCGCTGTTGGCCGAATTCCTGACTCGGGAAGGATTCTCCGTCACGCTCGAATACGACGGCGCGCTGGGCCTGGAGCGCGCACTGGCGGGGACCTACGCGCTGATCGTCCTGGACCTGATGCTCCCGTCCCTGGACGGTTTCGCGCTGTTGAAGCAATTGCGCGTGAAGAGCCGGGTCCCGGTGCTGATGTTGACCGCGCGCGGCGAGGATGTCGACCGGATTGTCGGCCTCGAGCTCGGTGCCGACGATTATCTTGCCAAGCCTTTCAATCCCCGCGAGCTGGTCGCGCGTATAAGAGCAATTTTGAGACGCGTGGAGTCGCCGTCCCAGGGACGCCTGGAAGTGAACGGCGTCACGATCGATCCGGGGACGCGCGACGTGACCTGCGACGGGCGCAGCATTGAGATGACCACGCTGGAGTTCGACATTCTGGAAGTCCTGATGCGCTCCGCGGGCCGCGTCGTTTCCCGCGACGTATTGACGGAGAGCATGTACAATCGCAAAGCCACGCCGTTCGACCGGTCGATCGACATGCACGTCAGCCATCTGCGTAAGAAGCTGGAGCTGGAGCGCACGCTGATCAAGACTGTGCGCGGGGTAGGGTATCAGTTCTGCCGGTCGCAGGATTAAGATTCTCCTGCCATGAGAGTTTGACCGCTCCCGATGGTCGCGGCTCTGAAGGACTGGCAGTGGAGTCAGATTTGGCAGTAGAGTTCAAAGCCGCGCAGCCGCAGGGAGCGATCTTCCTGTGTCACCATCTCTTGTAGGGAACCGTGCGATCTCTTTTCGCTAAAATTCTCACGTGGTTCGTCCTCGCCATCGTGATCACCATCACGGCGACGGTCCTTACCAGCACGCTGACCTACGATGCGTATTCGGCCCGGCAGGCGCCCTTTTCCATGCTGCTGAGCCTCGAAACCGGCGAAGCACGTCAGGCCTGGGAAAAAGGCGGACCCGACCAATTGCGTGCGAATCTGCAACGCTTTCGCGAGGTAACCCACGCCTCCGAAACCATGCTGACCGATGCCGCCGGGACCGATCTGCTCACCGGCATCCCACACCCGGAGATGATGCCGTACGCCGAAGGGCTGGTCCATTCTCCGCTCACGATCCGCTCCCACATTTTCGCGCGCAAATCGTCCGACGGCCGCTACTGCCTGGTCCTGATTCGCGAGAACTGGTATTTCTGGTTTTTGCAGCCCGCGCATTTGTTTGTCATCGCGCTGGTCGTGCTGATGTGCTACGCTTTCGCGCGCTATCTCACCCGGCCGGTGCGCGACCTGCGTTCCGCCGTGGAGCGCCTGGGGCGTGGCGACCTGACCGCCCGCGCGGAAGAATCGCGCAAGGACGAGCTGGGCGATCTGGCCGCGTCGTTCAATAAAATGGCCGATCACATTCAGACCCTGCTCGCCGCGGAGCGCCGCTTGCTGTTCGATATTTCGCACGAGCTGCGCAGTCCTCTCGCGCGCTTAAGCGTGGCCGTGGAGCTGGCGCGCGGCAACGATGCGCCGGGTCCTCTACTTGACCGGATTCAGAAAGAAGCGGACCGCCTGAACTCCCTGATCCGCCAGATGCTGGAAGTGACGCGCACCGAAGGCGACCCGTCGCGTCTCAAGACGGAACGCGTCCGGTTGGACGAATTGATAGGAGCGCTGGTCGACGACTGCACCATTGAGGCCGATGCGCACGGCTGCGGTCTCGCGCTGGAATCGCACGGCCCGGTGACGCTCGACGGCGATAGCGAATTGCTGCGCCGCGCCATCGAGAACGTGATGCGCAACGCGATCCGTTATGCGCCGGCCGAAACGAAGGTCGAAATCACGCTGGAAAACGGCGCGGGCTGGGCCAACATTCGCGTTCGCGACTACGGTCCGGGAGTGCCGGTGGAAGCGCTTCCCCGCATTTTCGATCCGTTTTATCGCGTGGAACAGGATCGCGACCGCAAAAGCGGAGGCGTCGGCCTGGGGCTCTCTATCGCCCGCCGCGCGGTAGAACTCCACAAAGGAAAACTCCGCGCGTCAAACGTGTCCCCGGGGTTACTGGTAGAAATCGACCTCCCGGTGTGACTGGTGGGGCGGGGCCATGCCCTGCCGTATGTGGCGCACGCGTCCACGCGTGCCGCATCGACATTCTTGTCGATGTGTCTTTCCGGGCTCACCGAATCAAAAGCAGAACGTCGACACGACTGTCGACGCGGCACGCGTGGACGCGTGCGCCACGGCGGGAAAGATAATATTCACTATGAGTGATGCACTACACTAGCGAGCCGTGACCATAGGGAGCGGTGCCGTTGACTCGCGAAAAATCTACTCGTACCGCAGCGCTTCCACCGGATCCAGCCGAGCCGCTTTACTCGCCGGCCAGATGCCGAAGAACAGCCCGATGCCGACAGAAACCACCAGTCCCAGTCCCGCGGCCCAAAGAGGAACGCTCGAGGGCAGCGTGGGGAACGCCAACCGGCTGGCGAAGGAGATCATGTATCCCGCAATCATTCCACACATGCCTCCGAGCGCCGTCAGCACCACCGCTTCCGTGAGGAACTGCATCACGATATCGCGGCGCCGCGCGCCGATGGCTTTGCGAACTCCGATTTCTCGCGTCCGCTCGGTGACTGAGACCAGCATGATGTTCATCACGCCGATTCCACCTACCAGCAGGCCGATCGAGCTTAGCACCACCATTACCAGCGCCGTCACGGAGGTCAGCGCGCGAAAATCTTCCACCATCTGGTCCGCCGTGGATACGGAGAAATTGTCGGGCGCCTTCAGCGGCACGTGACGCTCCTGCCGCAGCACCACGGTCAGTTCATCCACCGCGGCGGCCAGTTTCCCTTCCTTAGCCTGCACCATCAATACGTTTTCGTTGGCCGTGGGGAAAATCTTCCGCATCGTGAAGTACGGCAAAATGATCCGATTGTCATCCTGGCCTGGAATGGACGAGGCCGGACGCTTCATCACTCCGATCACTTCAACTTCGTGGCCGTCTACTTCGATGTACTTGCCCACGGCGTTCTCCGAGCCAAAGAGGGCGCGATACAGATCTTCGCCGATGTCGGTGACGGGCATCCTGTGCTGGCTCTCGGAGTCGGTGAAAAAGCGCCCCGCCATCATCTCTACGTTGTTCGATTGCGCGTAATGTTCATCGCTGCCGGCCAAGTTCGCACCCGCGTAGTCGTTCCCTTTGTAGCGCGCGCGCATGATCGAGCCTTTGAGCACATTGGGAGGCAGCAGATAAGGACTCACGTGCTCGCAAGCGGCGCAGCGCTCGCCGATGGCTAGTGCGTTTTCGTAAGTGATCGGCTTGCGATTCAATTCCTCGGCGGTCCGGCCACCCCCGCTGGGCCCCATGCGCATCTTGAACACGATCGCGGTATTGGACCCGAGGCTGCGAATCAACCCCGTGACCGCGCCGTCCAGCCCGGCCAGAATCGACCCGACGCCGACAATCGTCCCCACCCCGATGATCACACCCAGCACGGTGAGAAACGAGCGAACCTTATTCTCCCGAAGAGTCGTGAGTGCGAGACCGATCACCGATAAAAGCAGTTTCACAGGTATCTAACTCTCCGACCGCAGCGCCACAATCGGATCCAGCCGCGAAGCTCTCCGCGCCGGATAAATCCCAAAAAACAGTCCGACCGCCGTCGACAAAGTGACCCCGATCAGTACCGCGTTCAGCGGCACCTCCATCGGCACCGGCGTGAAATTCCGAACGATCACCGCAACCGTCCAGGCAATGGTGACGCCTATCAGACCTCCCATTCCGGAAAGCATTGATGACTCCACCAGGAACTGATTGAGAATATCCTGCCGCCGCGCGCCGACGCTTTTGCGCACGCCGATCTCGCGCGTCCTCTCGCTGACCACCGCCAGCATGATGTTCATGATCACCACTCCGCCCACCACCATGAACACGCTCACGATGCCCACAGCCGCCGCCGCGATGGTGCCGGTCAACTGATCCCACGCCGAAACCAGAGTGTCGGAGGAGACCATTCCAAACGTGTCGTCCTCCTGCGGGCGCAGATGCCGGTAGGAGCGGATCAGCATGCGCACCTCATCCTGAGCCTGCTCCAGCATGCTGCGATCCTGGGCCAGAAAATTGTAGCTGATGCCCATGCGCGAGCCGTAAATCTTGAAATAAGTCTCGGCCGGGATGGACACAAAGTTGTCCTGCGATTGCCCGAATACGCTGCCCTTCGCCTTCGCGACGCCGATCACTTCAAACGGAACGCCGTCGAGCGCCACCGTTTTCCCGATGGGATCGCTGCTCGGGAAAAAACGCTCCTTGAAATCCGCGCCCAGGAACACGACGTTGAGATGCCGCCGATCCTCGACGTCGGTGATGAACCGGCCCACGTCGATCTGCGTGTTGGTCATCACCGCGGAGTTCGATTCCACGCCGGTCAACTGTACGACGTCCACCAGGTCTGTCCCGTAGGTGACTTTGCACGCCCGGTTGACCGCGATGCTCACTTCGCGCGACAGCGTGACGCGGCTCTTGATGAAGTCGTACTCTTCCTTGCTCAGCTGCGGATTGTGCTGCAGCGCTTTCAGAAACGCCTTGGGATCGCGCCGCCCGACAAACGCCATCCGCACGGCCCGGAACCCGTCTGTTCCCATGGAAGACGCGCTGTTGGCGATGTATACGTCCATCCCATGAATCACGCTCATCACTGCGATCAGCGTCGTGGTGGAGAGAATGATCCCCAGTAAGGTGAGGAAACTACGCAGCTTGCTCCCACGCAGGGAATCGAAAGCGACACTCGCGGCCTCGAGAAAAGATGCCTGGCTTTGCACGGTACTTATAGGATACGAGTTCCGCGGGGCGTTTGTTCCGTCTGCCCGCTCCCTGACGGTCGCGGCTCAGTATGTCGAACGGTTCGATTCTTCAGAGCGGTCAGCGCTAAAATGAAAGTCCATGCGGTTTGCCCTTATTCTGCTGACTTCCAGCGCCCTGTTTGCGCAAAAGCGGACGTTCGACGTTCAAATGATGCTCGGCCTGTCCCGCATCAGCGAGCCTGCGCTCTCTCCCAACGGCAAACAGGTCGCGTTCACGGTGCAAACGGTGGATGTCGATAAGAACATCAAACCCAAGCAAATCTACATCGTGCCGCTCGCGGGCGGATCGCCGGTCCAGTTGACGCGCGATGGGAACGATAACGAGCGCCCCCGCTGGTCCCCCGATTCGGAGTTGATCTATTTCATTTCCGACCGCGGCGGATCGTCGCAAATCTGGGTGATGGATAACGCCGGTGGGCACGCCCGCCAGATCACCCGCCTATCCACTGAAGCCAGCGGCCTGCTGGTTTCGCCCGACGGGAAAAAGCTCGTCTTCCAGTCGAGCGTATATCCCGAATGCGGCGCCGACGACCGGTGTAATAAGGATAAAATCGACGCCGAGGCTAAGAGCAAGGTCAAAGCCCGCATTTATACGTCGCTCCTCTATCGCCATTGGACCGCCTTCGAAACCAAGCGCCGGCAGCATCTGTTAGTGGTGGATGCCGATGGATCGAATGCCAAGGATCTGACGCCGGGGCCGCACGACGTCCCTCCATTTTCGCTTGGCGGGCCCGACGATTACACTATTTCGCCCGATTCCATCGAAGTCGCCTTCACCATGAATGCCGACCCGGACCCCGCCACCAGCACCAATTCCGACATCTACGGTGTCCCCATCATCGGCGGGGAAATGCACAAAATCACCATCGGCCCGGGCGCCGACAATTCGCCGCTCTATTCGCCCGACGGAAAAATGCTGGCCTTCCGTTCGCAATTGCGAGCCGGCTACGAAAGCGACCGCTGGCGCCTGATCGTGCTCGACCGCACCAGCGGAAAAACGACGAATTTGTCGGAAAATCTCGACCGCTGGGTCAGCGGCATGACCTGGCTGCCGGATTCGGAACGGCTTGTATTTACAGCGGAAGATCGCGGCCGCACCGGTTTGCAGATGATCCCGGTTTCGGGCGGCGGGGCGCGCATTATCATTCCAGGCGCCGCCACCATCGACGATGTGCAATTTACGCCCGACGGCGAAACGATGATTTATACTCTGCAGAGCGGATCGAAGCCGGTCGAGATTTTCAAGGCAACGGCGGGGTCCGGCACAGGCGTTGCGCTCACCCATTTCAACGATTTAGCGCTTTTGTCCTCCACCGTCCGGCCGCTGGAAGAAATGTGGGTCGATAGCGGCGACGCTCGTATTCAGACTTTCATTGTGAAGCCTCCGGATTTTTCGCCGGTTCGGAAGTATCCGGTGCTATTTCTGATTCATGGCGGTCCTCAAGGCGCGTGGGGCGAGACTTGGAGCTATCGTTGGAACCCGCAAGTCTTTGCATCGGCAGGATATGTGGTCGTGATGCCCAACCCGCGCGGGTCGACCGGCTATGGCCAGAAATTCATCGACGATATCAATGGAGACTGGGGCGGCAAGGTTTACGACGATTTGATGGCGGTGGCCGACCATGTGGCTGCCCTTCCTTATGTAGACGCCGACCGGATGGCTGCGGCGGGAGGCTCTTTCGGGGGGTACATGATCGATTGGATTCTGGGCCATACTACTCGTTTCAAAGCGCTTATCTCGCACTCCGGGGTTTTTGATCTGCGCAGCATGGCGGGGGAAACCGAGGAGTTGTGGTTCCCGAAATGGGAGTTCAACGGCATGCCTTGGGATAATCCGGACATGTACGCGAAGTGGTCGCCGAGTTTTTTCGCTAACGAGTTCAAAACACCGACGTTAGTGCTGCACGGCGAGCTCGATTACCGGGTCCCGGTAGGCCAGGGGATGCAACTGTTCACGGCGCTCCAGATGCAGAAAGTGCCGTCGAAGATCGTCCTGTTTCCGGACGAAGGCCACTGGATTTCGAAGCCTCAAAACAGCGTGCTGTGGTATGGGCAGTTCCTGGAGTGGGTCGGAGAATGGCTGAAAAAGCCGGCAAATTAGTGCTTAAAGCCCTGTGGGTAGTCTTATTTGGGTTTATTCTGACTGGTTGCAGGGGCACGGCGGAATCTCGTTTGCGCGCTACCCTGGCCACTCAAAAGACAGGCGTGATCGCGCTGCCTGTGGGAGTCATCGAGGTTTCCTCCGAATTGCGGCTGGCAGCGGGCGCCCACGATCTGGACATCGTCGGCGCGGGTACGATGTTTAAGGTGTCCGATCAATTCAAAGGACGCGCCGTGTTTGTCGCGGAAGAAGCCCGCAACATTCGTTTACGCGATTTTTCGATCGACGGGAATCGCGTGAAGTTCGACCAGCGCGCTGAGATGGCTCCGCCGGAGAATGCGTACAGGATTTATTATTCGCACAACGGCATTCTGCTGGATCTGGTCGACGGTGTGGAGATTTCTCACGTACAGTTCTCGGCGATTCCGAGCTTCGCGGTGATCGCGAGCCGCTGCTGGCGGATCCGGATCGGCGGCGTTCAAGTAGAGGATTCGGGCACGCGCAATGCGAAGGGGCGCAACAACACGACCGGCGGGATTCTGATCGAAGAAGGGTCGTCCGATTTTGAGGTGAGGGATTCGCGATTCCGCGGCATTCTGGGAAACGCTTTGTGGACGCACTCGCTGTTCACTTCTCCGCGGCTCCACGACGGCGTGTTCGCAGGGAACCGTTTCGACAAGATCGGACGCGATGCGATTCAGGTGGGCGCGGCATCGAACGTACGGGTCGAAGACAATTTCGGCGACCACATCGGATTTCCCGCGGACGTGGTGGACATTGAAAACGGGGGCACTCCGGTGGCGATCGACACGGCCGGCAATGTGGACCACTCGACTTATGCACGCAACAAATTCGACGAGGTGGATGGGAAATGCATCGACCTGGATGGGTTTCACGATGGGAGGGTAGTCGAGAACCGGTGCACCAACCGGCTGACCCCCGCTTCCTATCCTTATGGACATTTTGGGATCGTGATGAACAATACTGATCCGAACATGAAATCGCAGAATGTCGAAATCCGGGGCAACGTGATCGACGGGATTAAATTTGGAGCGCTGTTTCTGATGGGCAGCGGCCACACGGTCGTCGGCAATTCGTTCCTGCATGTGAACACGGCCGAGTGCAACGAAAACGCTAAACAGTTTGGATGCATTTACAAGGCGGACGAGCCGGCGATGCTTCAAAGCGGGATTTACTTGAGCAAAGGCGTGGTGAGGATGGAAGAGGTGCGCGGCAATGTTATTCGGGATAACAGGATCTCCGGACACAAAATGAAATCGCGATGCATGGAGGCGGGGCCGGGAGTGAAGTTGAAGGAGAATTCGATTGGTCCGAATCAGTGCGAGGATTACACGACGGAGGCGGTTCATCCATTGCGGCCTTTATTGAAGGGGCGGTGAACACCGGCTGAGCCTGGACAGACACATCGACACGAATGTCGATGCGGCACGCCTGGAGGCGCGCGCCACATAACTCTCAGGATTTCCGACGCAAACCACCAGGTGAAGATCGGAGCTGACGCATGGCGGCTCAGTTGGCGGTGTATGCTGATTTTGAATGTCTATTGAGTTTAAGAACGTTTCCGCGCCGCCGCTGACGGGGTTCCGGGCGGTGGCTCCGCCGGGAGCCATTATCGGGGTGATCGGCGAAAAGGGCTCCGGGGTGACAGAGCTGCTAAAGCTCGCGTGCGGGATTTTGAAACCGGAAGAAGGGGAAGTGGTGGCTCCGCCGGAGAGACGGTTCGTGGCACTAGGCGATACGTTGAACCTGGCGCCGGCTGCCGTGGTCGGACTCGATCAGGCGCTGGCCACTCAGGACGCGATGGTGAGAGCGCGAACGCTGACCGGGCTCGACCGGCTGCGGCGGGCCGGGACGACGGTGCTGCTGGCATCGCACGAAGACCGGCTGCTCGAAATGCTGTGCGACGAGGTGTGGTGGATCGAGGGCGGATATTTGGCGGCGAAGGGCGATCCGCGCGAGACTTTGCGTAAGTACAGGCGGGCCGTGTCGGAGAAGATTCGCGCATGGGGGGAGACGATCTCGCCGCGGCTGGCTCCATCGTACCGGCGAGGCGACGGGCGGGCGGAAGTGATCTCGATCGAGACGCTGGGGACGGACGGGAAGCCTACCATCGTATGGAAAAGCGGCGAGATGGTGAGCATCAAAGCCACGGTGCGGTTTCACGAAGCGGTGCAGGAGCCGGTGCTGGGAGTCCTGATTCGCACGCAGATCGGATTCGAAGTATATGGCACGAACACGGAGCTGGAAAGCGTGAAGATCGGGCCGCGCGCGGCGGGCGATTCCGTGACGCTCACGATTTCGTTCCTGTGCGATCTGTGTCCGCATCCTTATACGCTGACGGTGGCGTCGCACGATCCGGATGGAACGGCTCACGATTGGCTGGAGGATGCGGTGGCGTTTACGGTGACGGATGAGAGGTACACCGCGGGGGTGGCGAATTTGAGGGCGAAGGTGGTGGTGGAGGAGTAAGGGACGAGCGCGAAGATCGAAAAGGGAAGGTGGGTATACCACCAGCGAGTAAAACAAATCCTATGCCCGACTATGTTGAAATCGATACTCCAAAAGAAATCCAACGTCTCAACGACGCTTTATCTCATAGACTGAGGCGGGCACTTGGCCACATTGAAACGAGAATAATTGGCTATCCCGGGGGTAAATTCCGGGCCAAGGCATGGTTTCTTTCAGGGGCTGGCGGCGATGTCTTTTATTGGAGTCCATGGCGACCTAAGGACCGAAATGCAGTAGGAAATTTTTTTGGACACGGTGCACCTGGCGGGAGTCAGAGTCTCAATATTGATGTTCAGTTTAATCTTCCAAAACATAAGTTCACCCGAACTTCAGGCGGAGCCTTTCTCTTACATGCACCGACAGGCAAGGTCGTGCTGGCACATCGCGGTATTGTTACGCTCGGCCATGGCCGCGTCCCGAAGGCCGATTTGCTTGACGAGATTAGAGCGACAGTACGACGCGCAGAAACTGAAACCGGGGCTTACGAATTCATTCTTATGGGTGAACTTGAATCGCCAACCCTAATCGGTGATATCGACAGATTCTCATCAGAACTCCGGCGCGCGGCGAAAGTTGCCAAGTCTGGAAATCACCGAGTAAAGGCCGCCGAGCGCATTTCCACTAAATCGGGCGGCCCGCACTTAGGGTCATTGCGTCCGTACTTTGCCGAGTTCGCTGGACTCCGTGAAATTGGCTGGCGAAAACATGTAGTCGCCGATTGCTATCACGGGGACGTAGTGAGGGCGATTCATGATGCATTCGAAGGCCGTGCAGAGACGCTTAAGAGTCAAGCGATTGACTTAGCCGTGGTTACCCCCACGCGAGCACTGCTTTTTGAGGTAAAGACTTCCGCCTCACCTCAGAGCATTTACACCGCTATCGGCCAACTCGTGTCCCACGCTCCTGTGGTTTCCCGTCACTTCTCGTCGCTGCCCCTTGTTAGAGTGATGGTTTTGCCAATGAGGCCGTCGGAGGGCTTTTACAGGCTACTGACAGCTGAGCTCGACATCCGCCTGCTGACTTTCACTCGCTCCTCGCAGGGGTTCGTTGCGATTGACGGACTGAAGGATCTATGAGTTGCGCAAGTTTACCGAAAGGCCACTGAGAACTCTCTTCTTACGGCTCGCGGACGCGAGGTCGATCTTCGATGCGAACCGCAAGACGCATGAGTTTCCTCCTGCGAAAGCCATTCCCAGCCGTGGCATGTTGGACGTCTATCGGCTTCCTGACGGTCGCGGTTCCGGGGCAGCGAAAGCTGTCCGGGCTGCGCCCGGATGGACCGATACACAATCGGTCCGCAGGTTGGCAACCTGCCCTACAACGGAGGGTCGAGTTCGGGCCAGGACCAGTTGGGGACGCCGCCTTGACGGGTGGCTGTTAGGGCTCCTAAGCGGTTGGCGAAGGTGCCGATTTTTTCGGCGGGCCAGCCTTCGTTTAGACCGTGGAGGAAGGCTGCGGCGAAGGCGTCGCCGGCTCCTACTGCGTCGGCTACTTTTATGGGGACGGCCGGAATTTCTATGTATTCGTCGCCATACAGGATGGCGCAGCCGCGGTCGCCTCTGGTGACGCAGACGGCTTTCCAATGGAAGCGGGCTGCGTTTTGCCGGCAGAATATTTCTATCGACGCGTGGGGCTGAAGTTGCGCCAATTCATCTTCGTTGAGTTTTACTACGGTGGCTGATCGCATCAGGTCCAGCACTAATTCGGTGGTGTAGGAGTTTTTTCTGAGATTGATGTCGTAGAAGCGGCTCGCTTGGGGATAGCGGCTTGTAAGTTCGTTCAGGAGCGCGCGCATGCGCGGCTCGATCAGTTGCAGAGTGCCGTGATAGATCCATTGCGGCTCCGAATCCAGATCGGGGAGCTTGACGAAATCGTATGCGGCGGGGCGGTGCAGTACGTACGACGGCTGGCCCTGCGCGTCTACGGTTACCGAGACGGTGCCGGTGGGGGCTTCTGTTACCGTGCTGATGAATTTTGTCGAGAGGCCTAAATGCGCGGCTTGTTGAAGAGCACGGCGGCCGCGGTCGTCGTCGCCGACGGCACTAATGAAGGCTACGTCGTGGCCCAGGCGCTGGAGCTGGACGGAAAAGTTGAAGGTCGCTCCGCCCAGGAGCTCTTGATCGCCGATCAGGTCCCAAAGAATTTCGCCGAGGGTTGCGACGCGCATTAGTCCTTTTTTAGAAGCCAGACTTCGGCGAGGCGGGACTTTTCGCGCCAGTTCAGATTTTCTTCGCCGGTGGCTTTGTCGAAGGTAAGCGTGATTTTTCTGTCTTTCAGAAATCTGGACTCGACGGGAAATTCCTTGAGCTCGCCCATCTTCTTGCCATCGATCGTTGGGGCGACGCGCTCGCCGTTGATTCGCAAGTTGACCTGGCCGGCGCCGGTGGTGCGGACGACGTAGGTGGCGTTGGGATCGAGGCCATCGTAGGCCATGGCGCGAGGAAACCTGGTGACTTGCCAGGTGATGCGGGCGCGGCTGCGGCCCTGGTCCCACCACCAATAGGTCCGGTCGGGCGAGGTCTCCGGAAGGACGTGCGGCGATTTCGCGACGCTGCCGGGATTGTCGTAATAGCTGCCGGGGCCGGGGTGTTCCCACCTGGCGATCGCGATCAGGCGCGCGATTTTATCGGCTTCCGTCGAGAGCGTGCGAATTTCCTTGAACTGATCTTCCAGCCACCACCGGTTGTTCAGAGGCGTGTCGATAAAATCGAGAACCGCGCCGCGCTGCGGGTCGCTGGCGTAGTATTGCTCGACGCTCGACTGGAGACCGATGGATTGGAAGAGCTTCGCACAGAGGTCGACGATGCGGGCGCGGAGATCGGGCGCGGCGGAAATATCGGCGCCTCGATGGAGCAGTGTGGTCGCGTCGTCCATGGCTTTCGCGGCGGTATGATTTCTCGCGTCGAGGAGCAGCGCGTTGACCTGATCTTCGATCTTCGATTCGTAAATCAGGCGGCGGCGATCGTAGGCGTCGTAGTTGGCGCGGAGCAGGCACATCTGCCAGCGCCAGTTATTTTCGAGCTGCGGGGCGGCCTTTTCGACCTGTTGCCATTGGAGCAGAGCACCTTCGACTGCGCCATTATCGACGAGCGGGCCGTGCCAATTGCGTTCGAGGGCCAGGATTGCGTCGGCCGCAGTTTCGGCGATGCTCGAATCGAAATAGACGCGCGAGTATTCGATCAGGATGTCGCGAACATCGCGGGTGGGGTCCCATGCGAGGGCGCTCCAGACGGCTTTATTCACGTCGTCGTGCGCGCCGTCGGAATAGGAAATGAAGCCATCGGTATGAATGGCGGTGCGATTGAAAATAGCCGCGAACTCGGCCGGGCGCGGGTTGATGGCTTCGCGGCCCAGCGTGCGCGCGTAGGCCTGATCCCACTCCGGCACTTCGTATTGAGCGAGCTTGTTGTGGGTGATATCGGGATAATCGCGGACCTGATATTGCTTGCCGAGGCGGGCGCGCAGCTCGGCCAGAGGAGCGCTGGACGGGCCGCCCACCAGTCCCCCGAACCACTTTGGCGAATCGCGCTCGAGGTATTGATATACGAAATTCTGCTGCGCCTTGGAGAACTGCTGCATCGACATCCAGATTTTCGCTTTGGGATGCGTGGGTGCGAGGCGCTTCGACATGTCGACCAGAAACGGCATGACTAGCTCGGGAGAATTTTTGCCGGGATCGCCGCCGGGGAAGAAGATTCCGCTGAGCTCCGGTGTGTCGTGGAAGAATTCATCGCAGCGGTCGAGGAGCGCGGCGCGTTTCTGTTGGTCGTTGAGGTCGAAGTCGGCGGGGATCCAGACCCAGTAGTCGAGTCCATAGCGATGGCAGATTTCGCCGATGGCACGGTTCATTTCGCGCCGGGAAAATTTCATGACGGGCGTCGGGCGGTCGTCTTGAAAGGGGATGCCTTCGATGCTGTTGGCTCCGAAGAAGGTCAGCTCGCGGATGTACTGTTCGAATTGCGCGGGGGTCCAGGCATCGTAGGAATTGGCCTGGGTGCGATAGCCGAGCTGGTGGCCTCGAATGGGATATTTGGGGGCGGCGGCGATGTCGAGGGGGGAAGAAATGGTGAGGTGACCCTTCGACATTTCGGCGATACGCAGGAAGTTGCCGACGCCGAAGAGGGCACCGCGGGGATCGGCGCCCTGGATGCGGACGATGGGCTGGGCGCCTTTCTGATCGACGAATAAGCGGTAGGACTCGGGTCGCGCATCCGTCGAGGCGCCGGAGGCGATGGCGATCACGGGTTTGTTATCGGGCCAGGTGGACGAAGTGGGAAGGCGGAGGCCGGTGCGTTTTTCGATCTCGTCAATCAGGACGAGAGCGGCGGTTTTTTCGGCGTTGGGGAGCACGCCTGAGCGCACTACGACGACCGCATCGTGAAGGTCGATGGCCGCGGCCGAGAGGCGAGCGAGAATCATCAGGACGGGGATGAGGACTTTCATAATGTGGCAATCCTTATGACGATACTGCAGAATGGACGTGATGCGTTTGATCTTTGCGATGCTGATAGCCGCGACGCTCCACGGGGGCGTGCGGATCGAGCGGGTGTTCGGACCGGAGACGCCTACGGGTCGCTACAAGCATCCGGCGGCGATTACCCAGCTTGCCAATGGCGATCTGTATCTGGCGTGGTATGGGGGCGACGGCGAATATAAGCCGGGGACGGCAGTGTGGGGCTCGCGACGGGCGGCCGGCAAATGGTCGAAGCCGGTGAAGCTGGCGCAGGATCCATTTTATTCGGTGGGAAATCCGGTGGTGTGGCAGGCTCCGGATGGAGTGGTGTGGCTGTGGTATGTGATTCGGCCGGGTGCGACGTGGTCGAGTTCGCGGATCGCGATGAAAATTTCGAAGGATGGGGCGCGGACGTGGTCCGATGCGTCGGTGCTGTCGTTCGAGGAAGGCACGATGGTCCGCGGCAAACCGATCGTCCTGGCGAATGGCGACTACTTTCTACCGGTGTGGAAGGAGACGGGGGCGGACACGGAGGTGGTGGGCGCGGACACGGCTTCGTTTTTCATGCGGTACGATCCGGTCAAGAAGACTTGGAGCGAGAGCACTCGGATTCACGCGAGGCTGGGGGCGCTGCAACCGGCGGTGGCGCAGATTGACGCCGCGAATCTGATCGCGTATTGCAGGCGCGGGGGCGGGTATGGGCCGAAAACCGAGGGCTACATCGTTCGCAGCGATTCGCACGATGGAGGGAAGACTTGGAGCGAAGGGGTCGAGACCGCGTTTCCCAATCCTAACGCTGCGGTGGATTTATTGAAGCTGGCGAATGGGCATCTGCTGCTGGTGTTTAACGACAGCATGCACGATCGGACGCCGCTGACGGTGGCGATTTCAACGGACAACGGCGCCACTTATCCGACGCGCGTGAATATCGCGGAGGGCAAGCACGATTATGCTTATCCGTACGCGATTCAGACGCGGGACGGGAAGATACACCTGGTCTTTACGTCCGACGGGCGGTCGATTATTAATCACGCGGTGTTTGAGGAGAGTGAGATTCACTAACGCACGAAGGCTTCCTGCAGGCCTCCGTCGACCTGGATGGTTTGGCCGGTGATTTTCGCGGAACGGTCCGAGAGAAGGAAGTATGCGGTTTCGGCCTGATCCTCCGGGGTGATGGCGGCTTTGGTCAGCGTGCGCTGGGCGTAGTAATTTGCCAGCTTGTCGCGCAAGGCGTCGTCTTTTTCGGACTCCTCGAAGGGGATGGCGTATTTCACCAGCGAGGCGATCACGCGGTCGCGCGGGAACATGGTGGAGCCGGCTACGACCGTCGCGGGGGCCAGCGCGTTTACGCGGACCAGCGGCGATAATTCGACCGCGAGGTCGCGGACCAGATGATTCGCGGCGGCCTTCGAGGCGTCGTAGGCGAGCGAACCTTTCTTGGCGACGACGGCGTTGACGCTGGTGGTGAGCACCAGGCTGCCGCGCAGTCCCTGGCGCGCGAAGATGTGCCGCGCTTCGTCGGCGACCAGGTAGCCGCCCATCACGTTCACGTCGAAGGTCAGCTTCCACTGATCGTCGGTGACGTGGCCGGCGCGATCCGGCGCGACAAAGACGCCCGCCGTGACCACGATGTTATCGACTCCGCCGTAGGCAAGCACGGCCTGCTTCAGCATCTCGCGAACGCTGGCGCGATCGGTGATGTTGACGCGAGACTCCGATGGCCGGGCCGCAGCCGGAAATGCCGGTGCCGGCGACGCCGATGCCGAGGCCGTAGATTTTCGTCAGTTCCTTCGCAGTCGCTTCGGCCGCGCTCTTGTCGAGGTCGGCGCAGACGACGTGCGCGCCTTCTTTGGCGAGGCGGTGCGCTACCGCGCGTCCGATGCCATTGCCTGCGCCGACGACGATCACCACGTTGCGCGCCAGTTCCTTTTCCGGCGGCATGCGCTTCAGCTTCGCTTCTTCGAGCAGCCAGTATTCGATGTCGAACGCTTCCTGCTGCGGCAGCGCGATGTATTCGTCAATCGCCTCCGCGCCGCGCATCACTTCGACGGCGCAGTTGTAGAACTCGGCCGTGACGCGCGATTCGCTCTTGTCCTTGCCCCACGCGATCATGCCGATGCCGGGGATCAGAATCACGGTCGGATTCGGGTCGCGCATGGCGGGAGAATTGGCGTGTTTGCAGCGCTCGTAGTAGGCGGCGTAATCCTTGCGATACTGCTCCAGACCCGCGGTCAGTTTGGCTTTGAGCGCAGTCGAGGTTTTCCGTCTGCGGGTTCCAATCGACATAGAGCGGCTTGATTTTCGTGCGCAGGAAATGATCCGGGCACGACGTGCCCAGCTCGGCCAGCCGCGGCGCATCGTGACTGTTCACGAAGCGCAGAATCGTCGGATCGGATTGCAGCGTCGCGATGAAGCGCTTCTTTTGCGACACCTGTCCGCGGAGCCAGGGCAGCAGTTCGAACAACAATTCGTCGCGCTGAGTATCCGGGACGGTTTCATATTTCGTGCCGCCGAAGGTCTTCTCGCCCTTGTCGCGCGCTTCGATGTACTCGGCCGCCTTTTCGATCAGGTTCAGCGTCAGCTCGTAGCATTCTTTATCGTCATTGGCCCAGTTGATCAGCCCGTGCTGGCCCAGGATGACGCCTTTGCCCTTCTGCTCGGCTTTGGCGATCCGTTCCAGTTCCAGGCCCAGTTCGAAGCCCGGGCGCAGCCATGGCGTCCAGGTAATCTCGTCGCCGAAGATTTCCTTGGTCAGTTCCTTCGACCGCTTCGACGCGGCGATCGCGATCACCGAGTTCGGATGCATGTGATCGACGAGCTTTTGCGGGACGAAGGAGTGCAGCGGCGTGTCGATGGACGACGCGCGCGGATTCAGATTGAAGGTGCAGTGGGTGAACAGGCCCACCATCATGTCTTCGTGAGGCGTTTTTGGACCCTTTTCGTGACCCGCCGCATAGATTGCCTGCAAGGCGAGCAACTTGTCCTGATAGAGCGAGGAAAAATTCTCGAGCTTGCTGGTGCGCAGGTCGCCGCCGGAGCCTTTCACCCACAGCACTTCGATTTCCTGTCCGGTGAGCGGATCTTTTTCCATCAGCTTCGAGGAGGTGTTGCCGCCGCCGGTATTGGTGATGCGCTGGTCGGAGCCGAGCAGGTTCGAGCGATAGACGAGGCGCTCGGCCGGGGACAGGGAATCCGCTTTCTGGTCGTCCCAGAGATGATTGACATATTTCATGTTGTTTCTCTTAGGATAACAACGTTAGCGATATTTTCGAAAATTGAATCGTATCAAGGGGGCGTTGGCAAGGGTTTCGCGTCGGCCCGCATGCTTACGCATGGCGGCTCAGTGGCTGTAGCTCCGCAACCAGATCCTCCAGGCGATCGTAGCTGGTGCCTGCGCCTTTGGCCATGCCGGATGCGATCACCATGTCGCGCACTTCTAAAGACGGGTAGCGCACGGTTGCCGTGAGGCGCGTCTGACCGTTCTCTTCGCTGAGTTCGGCCGTTACCACTGACACGGTATCGGGAAACATCTCGAAAATCTCGGTGAAAACAACCTTGCCGGGCGGTGCGATTTCACGGTATTCGCCGTGAAAGGCGGCCTCCCCTTTGGGATGGCGATTCACAAACCGCCAGGCGCCGCCCACGCGAAAATCGATTTCGCATACCGGAACCGAGTAGCCCTCTCCCAGGCGGCCCCACCAATTCTTCACGTGCTCGGATTTGGTCATCGCGTCAAACACCAGTTGCCTCGGAGCGTTGAACAGGCGCGTCAGACGGATTTCCTGATCCGACGGCGTCGTCACTTTAAAGCTCTCGCTATTTACCGTGCCGCTTCCTACCATGAGTCTTGTTCTCCTTCGCTTTTAGTTGTTGTACATATTCGTCCAGTCGATCCAGCCGCTCTTCCCAGATTTGCCGGTAGCGCTCCGTCCAATCGGACACTTCTTTCAGGGGACCTGCCTTGATCCGGCATCGCCGCCACTGCGCATCCCGCCTCTGCGCGATCAGTCCCGCTCTTTCCAGCACACGAAGGTGCTTCGAGACGGCGGGCATACTCATTTCAAACGGCTCCGACAGTTCGCCAACCGAGCATTCGCTCAACAGCAAACGGGCCAGGATGGCTCTGCGAGTCGGATCCGCAAGCGCTGCAAACGTGGTGCTCAACTGATCGTTCGGCATCGTATTTTACTTATTGGTTAATTCACCTACTGGTTTTATACAACGGACAGCGCTGTTTGTCAACAGATTTTTGGGCGACGGCAAACTGTTAGGATTCGAAGGTATGGTGGGGATTGGGAATCATCGTATGAGAGCGATCTTCATCAGCGCGGTTTTCGCGGCAATGCAGCTTGCCTGCGCACAGGATCAAGGCTGGCATTCGCTGTTCGACGGCACCACCGCGAAGAGCTGGGTGGAGGTGACGGGCAAGCCCTTCCCCACCCATTCATGGATCATCCAGGACGGCTGCCTGAAAACGGTCCCGCGCAAAGACGGGTTCGAGGATATCCGCACCGTCGAGAGCTACAAGTCGTTCGAGTTGCAGTTCGAATGGAAGATCGCGAAGCTGGGCAACTCCGGTGTGAAGTATCTGATCCAGCGCGTGGACGACTGGACCAATAAGGATGGCCGGCAGGCTCGCGCGCGCGGATTGGAATATCAACTGGTGGACTTGTACTCACCGGACGCAGCCGATCCTACGCGCATCACTGGAGCGTTGTACTCGATACTCGCACCGGCGGGCGCTAACTGGAAATTGGGTGTGTTTAACGAGTCGCGCCTGATCGTCAATGGCGACCACGTGGAGCACTGGCTGAACGGCGTGCGCGTGTTGAGCTATGAGACATCGCTTCCCGCTGTGCAGACGGCGCTGCGAAATATGCTGCCGAAGGGCGCTGGGGCGAATGTCCCGCTGGTCACGGAGAGTCCCATCAGTTTTCAAAATCACGGGTCTGAGGCGTGGTTCAAGAGTATTAAGATCCGACAGTTGCCGTGAGGATCAGGCCTCGACACGATCGCCGTGGCTGGGAGGCTGGCTGGTCACCATCATGCGGACCGCTTTCCCGCCCTTGTTCATCGCCTGATGCCGCTGGCCGGGCGAAACTTCGATTCCCTGCCCTGCTTCGACCACGAAGTCGTGATATTCGACTTCCAGATGGAGTGTTCCTTCGAGAACGAAGAAGAACTGGCGTGCGTGGATGTGCGAGTGGCGAGTCTCTTTGGTGCCGGGCGGCATCAGTTCTTCGATGATGCTGAGCTCAGGTGTTTTGACCAGATGCCAACCGTCGCAATCCGTAGCGTGCGGACCTCCCCACTTGTAATGTTCGGCGGATTTATTGCTGATAACCTGTGCCGGCATGGTAGCTACTTTTGAAATAACCGGATTCCACCCTTCAGCGCATTGGAATTTTCGCCCAAGCGCGCGCCGGGAGGCAAATCCTTGAGCAGCTTCACGTTGCCTCCGCCGAGCACGACGTAATCCGCCTCCAGCGCCGCTTTCAACTTTTCGACCACGTCGAACACATTCCGAGCCCATTTCTTCTTCCCCAGCCGCTCCAGACCGCGCAGGCCGACATAATCTTCATAAGTGCGACCCTTCTTATAAGGAAGGTGAGCCAGTTCCATCGGCTCCACGTTGCCATCGACCACCATCGCGGAACCAAGTCCGGTGCCGAGGCCAAGGAACAGCATGCGCCCGCCCTCATAACTCCCGAGCGCCTGCATTGCCGCGTCGTTCACCAGCCTCACAGGCTTGTTGAAGGCTTTCTCAAAATCGAAGCCGACCCAGCCGATGCCCAGATTATGCGGCTCCGCGACGGGCGACCCGTGCAGTACCGGACCCGGATAGCCGATGGCTACCGCGTCGTATTTCCAACCGTCAGCCGCCTTCTTCACCGCATCAACCATCATTACCGGCGTCATGGTGGGGCCGGATTCGATTTTGACCAGATCCTGATGATCGGTGGAACCCACCTTCACATGGGTGCCGCCGACGTCGATCACGAGCACGTTTTTCGTCGCCATTTGAACTGTATAATAGCGCCAATTATGAGAACTATCCTTCTCGTCGCATTTGCCGTATCCGGACTCGCCGAGCAAAACATTGACGCGGTCGCCGAAAGGGCCCGCAAGACATTCGACGTTCCCGGCTTGGCGGTGGCGGTCGTCAAGGATGGGCAGATTGTTTTTGCCAAAGGCTTCGGCGTCCGCAAACTCGGCGAACCCGCGCCGGTGACGGAGAACACGCTGTTCGGGATTGCGTCGAACACCAAGGCTTTCACCTCGGCTTCGCTGGCGATGCTGGTGGATGAAGGCAAACTGCACTGGACCGATCGCGTGATCGACCACCTGCCGGCGTTCCAGATGGCGGACCCGTATGTGACGCGCGAAATGCGAGTCAGGGACTTGCTGGTGCACAGCAGTGGACTGGCGCTGGGCGCGGGCGACCTGATGTTTTTCCCGGCGTCGGATTTGAGCAGCGAGGAGATCGTGAAGCGTATCCGCTACGTGCCTCTCGATGCAAGCTTCCGCAGCGCCTACGCATACGACAACGTTCTGTATCTGGTCGCGGGCAAGGTGATTGAGGCGGTCAGCGGCAAGCCATGGAGTGCGTTCATCAAGGAACGGATCTTTTCGCCGCTCGCGATGTCCACCAGCAAAACCAGCATTCGCGACATCAAGTCCGATGACGATTTCGCCGCGCCGCACGCCCATGTGGACGCCGTATTGAAGGCGATTCGTCCCGACGTTCTCGACAATAACGGTCCGGCCGGCGCGATTCAATCTAGCGTCGCGGAGATGTCCAAATGGGTCGCGATGCAATTGAACACCGGCGAAATTCCCGGTGGCAAAAGGCTGTTCACCGCGGCACGATCGAAAGAAATGTGGTCGGCCATCACGCCCATTCCGATTGGCGACCCGCCGCCCGGGCTGGCCGCGTTCAAGACAAACTTCTCGGCGTACGGGTTGGGGTGGGGCTTGCGAGATTATCGCGGATACAAGCTGGTGTCGCACACCGGCGGATTATCGGGCATGGTTTCGCAAGTGATGATGGTGCCGGAACTGAAGCTGGGCGTGATCGTGCTGACCAATCAGGAAGCGGGCGGAGCGTTTTCCTCCATCACATTGGCGATTCTCGACGAATATATGAAAGCTCCGGCCACAGACTGGGTGGCCGCGTTCGATGCCGCCGCGAAGCAGCGCGAGAAAGGCGCGGCTGAGGTGATGAAGAAGGCCGGCGCGAAACGAAACGCGTCATCAAAGCCGTCCCTGGCGCTGGCGGGATACGCGGGCCGGTTCCGCGATCCTTGGTATGGAGACGTCGGCATCAAAGAGGAAGGCGGCAAGCTGGTGATGCGTTTTTCGCATTCCCCGGATCTGACAGGAGAACTGGAGCATTGGCAATACGACACCTTCATCGCGCGATGGAAGAATCGGGCCATGGACGCGGATGCCTACGTGACGTTTGCGCTAAAGCCGGATGGATCAGTGGAACAGATCAAGATGGCCGCGGTGTCTCCGCTCACCGATTTCAGTTTCGATTTTCACCATCTGGTGTTGAAGCCGGTGGGTGAAGTGGCTGGGTACGACTAGAGAGGATGCAGGTCGAACTTAGCAAGACTTTGCTGAAGCGTTTTAAGATCGATCCGCGTTTTATGCTGGATCAATCGTTGATAGGCTCCTCGCAGGTCACTCATGTGTTCTCGCTGGTGGAGTTCCTCCAAGACACCAACGCATCCGATCACGGCCAACCCTTTTTCGAGGGCATAGCGCCGCGCTCTCCACTCATCGATTAGAACCAGATCAGCCTTTAATTCCTCGGCTAGCGCTATGGTGCTTAGTTCACCGGCTCCCAATCCGGTGGCTAGAATAAACGGGGTTCTGCACTCGCCCCACTTCAATCCAATCAGAGTGCGAGACTTCATCCGCTCCAGGCAAACCCGCCCCATTGATGACGACTTCGTTGTAAACTTCAACGGGAATGTAAATCCTGTTGTACAGCTTCGGCAGAAGCTCGAAGCAACCTATGCGGGCCAGCGTGATCAGGGGTGAGGAGTCAGAAACGACGGTCACGTAGTTTGGCTAAAGTGCGCTGGTCTTCTTCAAACTCGGCCATCCCGTAGTGCATCGGAGCGCCCCGCTCAGCCGCGAACTCCATAAAGGCTGCCAGTGGCGTGTGACATAATTCCGCGGCTCTGCCCATCGAAATTTTGTTTTCCCTGAATAGTTCCAGCGCCAGCAGCTTGGCGGTCTCTTTTGCCAAATCGCCGGCATTCAGCTGGCTGACAACCTGAAGCAGATCGGTCGGCAAGTCCAGCGCCTTGGTTTCCATGGTCCTAACTTAACCCAGATTACCCTCCTTGTCATCCGCGAGGTTCCAGCGGCAGCGCCCGATTGAGCGTGCTAAACTAACTTCCTATTCATCGCCCTTCCCCGTCAGAAGCGGCCGACCTGAGTTTATGGGGATTTGATGGCGGGTACAGCAAGTCAGAGCGCGCTTCCGGCTCCGTTTCAGGATTACGGACTGGACGACGCCTACGACGAGATGGTCGCACCGGATGGAACCGCGCGTCCGCAATACGAACACCTGTATCAAACGCTTGCGCGAACTGCCCGGCGAGCGAATTCCGCAAACGGCAGCAGATTTCCGATCTTTCCTTCCTCCATCAGGGCATCACGTTCACCGTCTACGGACGCACCGAGGGCACCGAACGCATCTTCCCCAACGACCTGCTGCCGCGCATTATCACCAGCGACGAATGGTCGCGCATTGAGAAAGGCCTGATCCAGCGCATCACCGCGCTCAACCTTTTTCTGAAGGACCTGTATCACGAAGGCCGCATCCTTAACGACGGCGTCGTGCCGCGCGAGCTCGTCTATAGCTGCAAACATTTTCGGCGCCAGATGCGGGGACTTTACGTCCGCAAAGACGCCTACGTCACGGTCGCGGGAACCGACCTGATCCGCACTCCTTCGGGCGAGTTCGTGGTGCTCGAGGACAATCTTCGCGTGCCCAGCGGCGTCAGTTACATGCTGGTCAGCCGGCAAGTGATGAAGCGCATTTTCCCCGATTTGTTCCGGCAATGCGGCGTGCAGGGAATCGAGCATTACAGCCAGGCGCTTCTCGCCACTCTGCGTGCGCTCGCCCCGCAGGGGGTGTCGGAGCCGACCATCGTGCTGCTCACTCCGGGCGTCTACAACTCTGCCTATTTCGAACACGCATTCCTGGCCCGCCAGATGGGGATTGAGCTGGTCGAAGGCCGCGATCTGGTGGCTCACGATAATTTTATTTATATGCGAACCACCGAGGGACTGCGGCGCGTGGATGTGATTTATCGCCGCATCGACGACGATTTTGTCGACCCTTTGGCTTTTCGCCAGGATTCATCGCTGGGCGCCCCGGGCCTGTTCAACGCGTATCGCGCCGGCAACGTCAGCCTCGCCAACGCCCTGGGAACCGGGGTCGCCGACGACAAGGCCGTCTACGCCTACGTCCCCGCGATCATTAAATATTATTTGAACGAAGATCCGGTGCTGAACAACGTCGAGACGTTTCAGATGTCGGATCCGGTGGAGCGCCGCCACGTGCTGAGCGATCTCGCGAAATACGTCGTCAAAGCGGTGGGCGAATCCGGCGGCTACGGCATGTTGATCGGACCGCAGAGCACAGCCGAACAGCGCGAGGAATTCCGGCGCGCGCGTCGAAGCGGATCCCCGAAATTACATCGCGCAGCCCACCATCATGCTGTCGCGCGCGCCGTGCATCATCGATGGGAAAGTGCAGCCGCGCCACGTCGATCTGCGGCCGTACATTTTGTTCGGAGAAAAGACGACCGTGGTGCCGGGCGGACTCACGCGCGTCGCTCTCAAGAAAGGATCGCTAGTGGTAAATTCGTCGCAGGGCGGCGGCAGCAAGGACACTTGGGTGCTTCACTAATGCTTTCACGCGTCGCTGAGAGTCTTTATTGGATGAGCCGCTATCTTGAGCGCGCCGAGCATACCGCGCGCGTGGTCAAGGTCCAGTTGAACCTGATGCTGGAGCGCGAAACCGAAGACGACGACCGGCATTGGCGGCGGATGTTGAAATCGCTTGCCGTCGAGATGGCGGACGTCAAGGAAGGCGAAGCGCAGGCGGCCGCGAAGGCGCTGATCCAGTCCCCTGAAAGCCGTTCTTCGATTGTCTCCTGCATTATGGCCGCGCGTGAGAATGCGCGCCAGGTGCGCGAACAGATCAGCTCCGAGATGTGGGAACAGTTGAACCGCATGTTCCATGAGGTGAAGCGCGCGGATGGAGATGAGTCGTCGGACATTGACGATTTCCTGTACGCCATCAAGGAAGGCACCTATCTGTTTCAAGGCATCACCGATTCGACCATGACGCACGGTGAGGGCTGGCAGTTCATCCAAGCCGGCCGGTCGCTGGAGCGTGCATCCGCGCTCGCGACACTGCTGGGCGTGCACTTCCGCGAATTTTACGGCAAGGGTGCCGAGCCGGAGCCGCTCGAATGGACCGGCCTGTTACGATCCTGCACCGCATTCGAGCCGTATTGCAAAGCCTACACCGCCGATATCCGGCCCGACCGCATCGCGGAATTTTTGATGCTCAATCCAAGCTTTCCTCACTCCATCCGTTTTTCGGCCGATGCGCTGGAGACGGCCATGAAGCAGATCGGCGCGGAGGTATCCAGCAGAAGGTCCGCGCGCGTCGAGCGAATCGCCGGCCGGATGCAGGCCACGCTCGCATTCGGGCAGATCGATGAAATCATCGGCGGCGGATTACACGCTTATCTCGAAACAGTGCTGCGCCAGTGCTCGCAGGCCCATAGCGCGCTGTATCAGACCTACATTACATATCCCATCGAGGCGGCGCTGCAAGCGTCTTAATCATGTTCTATTCCATCCGCCACCTCACTCAATTCCGTTACGACTCCGCGGTCAGCGAAAGCCTGATGGAAGTGCGCATGCAACCCCGCACGGAGGGTCCGCAGCGCTGTCTCTCGTTTCAGCTTTCGGTCGATCCGCGCGCGCTGGTTTACCAGTATCGCGATTATCTCGGCAACAGCGTCCATCACTTCGATGTGCCGGGAAAGCACATTCAACTGAGGATCGTGGCCGAGGCGCTGGTGGAAGTGCAGGTGGTCCCGGAGCTGCCGAAGCGCCTCGGCGCCGATGCCTGGACCCAGCTCGACGCCCAAGTCGCTACCGGAGACTACTGGGAAATGATCATGCCCAGCCAGTTCGCGCATCCGACTCCCGCGCTGCTGGAATTGGCCGACGAGCTCGGTGTCGTGCGCCGCGACGATCCCCTCGCGTTTCTGCGTGAGCTGAACGAGAGCATCTACACCTGGTTCGACTATGTACCCAAGGCGACGCATGTCGATTCTCCCATCGATCAAGCGATTGAGACTCGCCGCGGCGTCTGTCAGGATTTCGCACACATCATGACCACCCTGGTGCGGCATGTAAAGATTCCCTGCCGCTACGTCAGCGGTTATTTATATCCCCACGCGCTGCATCCCGACCGTTCTTCGGAGGGCGCGACTCACGCCTGGGTGGAAGCGTTGTTGCCGGGACTCGGCTGGGTCGGCTTCGATCCCACCAATAACCTGCTGGCCGGCGAGCGCCACATCCGCACCGCCATCGGCCGCGATTACGCCGACGTGCCTCCCACGCGCGGAGTTTTCAAGGGCAAAGCCTCCAGCGAGTTGAAGGTATCGGTCCGCGTCGCCCCCTCCGACGCCCCGCCTCCGCCCGAAACAGAACTCAGTTCGCCTCCGCAGTGGGAGCCCGCCTCTGAAGTCGAACAAATCGACGTGCAGCAACAACAACAGCAATAATGCCCAACGATCATCGCACCTACGTGACGGGGTTATAACCCAGGCGTTTCGCGAACAGCTTATTCAGCCCCATGCGTCAGCTTGAGGCTTTCACTGCTTCCCAAGCTGACCCATGCGTCAGCGTTGGTCGCTGTTCGACTATTCAAGCGGTCGAAGCACAAGTGGCCTGTCTCAGAGAAAACGATACTATCCCCTCCATAACTGTCGGGGTTCGGTGTCGCTGTTAAGGACAAAGCTATCCCGCGATATATGCTTCTACCGAACCCCGACAGTCATGGAGGGGTATGCTAACGAACTCGCCGATATGGGCCACTAGTATCGGCTCTACGCCGTGCGCGTTAAGCTGGAAGCATGACCGCCGGCCCGCCCCTGCGCAAAGGACTTCCCCTCCTCGGCGTGCTGCCGCAGTTCCGCCGTAATCCTCCCGAGTTCCTGCGACACACCGCCCGCTCCCACGGCGATCTGGTCCATTTCCGGCTCGGCCCGCAGGATATCTACCTCGTCAGCAATCCCGATTGGATCAAGGACATCCTCGTCACCAACCAGACCAATTTCACCAAAAGCCGTTTTCTCGAACGCGCCAAAATCCTGCTCGGCGAGGGCCTTCTCACCAGCGAAGGCGAGTTTCATCACCGCCAGCGCCGCCTCGTGCAGCCCGCTTTTCATCGCGACCGCCTCATCGGTTACGCCGCCGCAATGGTTGAATGCACCGCCCGCGCCCGCGATCAGTGGACCAACGACGCCCAGCTCGATCTCTCGCGCGAGATGATGCACCTCACCCTTGCCGTCGTCACCAAGACCCTGTTCAGCGCCAACCTGACCTCTGAAGCCGACAACATCGGCGCCGCTCTCACTCAGGTCATGGTCCTGTTCGACATGGTCCTGATGCCTTTCTCAGAATGGGTCGAAAAGCTGCCTCTGCCCTCCGTCCGCCGCTTTCAGAAGGCCCGCGACTTCCTCGATCAGACCATCTACGCCATCATCGCCGAGCGCCGCGCGAGCAAACAAGACAAAGGCGACCTCCTCTCCATGCTGCTGCTTGCGCAGGACGAGGACAAGAGCCGCATGACCGATAAACAAATTCGCGACGAAGCTCTCACCCTCTTCCTCGCCGGCCATGAGACTACCGCAAACGCCCTCATGTGGACCTGGTATCTCCTCTCGCAAAACCCCTCCGCCTCGGCGAAATTTTACGACGAAATCGACCGCGTCCTCGGAGGCCGCCTGCCCACGTTTGACGATCTTCCCCAGCTCAAGTACGCCGAAGGAGTGTTCGCCGAAGCCATGCGCCTCTATCCTCCGGCCTGGGTCGTCGGACGCCGCGCCAAGACCGAATACGCCATCGGAGCCTTCACTGTGCCTCCCCGCGCGATTCTCATGATGAGCCCCTGGGTGGTCCACCGCGACGCCCGCTGGTTCACCGACCCCGATGAATTTCGCCCCGAGCGATGGGCCGAGGCTTCCGACCGCCCAAAGTTCTCTTACTTCCCCTTCGGAGGAGGCACCCGCGTCTGTATCGGCGAACGATTCGCGTGGATGGAAGGCGTCCTGCTGCTTGCCACAATCGCGCAGCGCTGGCGATTTAAACTGGTGCCCGGCCATCCGGTGGCCACCAACGCGTTGATCACTCTACGCGCGAAACACGGGATGAAGATGGTCGCCGAACAACGTTCTCTTGACGTGAAGTCGTGGTCGTCGTCCACGCAATCTCACCCAGTCCCAGCGTAAGCACCGCCGGATCCGCAGCATCGTCGAAGATCAGCGTGACGCCCACCGTGTCCATTCGCCGCCGCCACCACTCGAAGCCCGCAAACAGGATCGCGACGATCACGCAAAATGGAATCAGCCTCACCGGCTTTTTCACCATCCACGATTCCATTTTCGCCATCTCAAACGCAAAGATCACGAATGCCATCCAGTACGCCGCCCACAGCAGCGGCATGTTCGTTTTTCCCGGCGGATACGAACAGGTGAATGGAATCTTGCGAAACTCCATGGTCAGAATTTCGATCAAGACAAGCGAAATCGCAACGCTGAACAACAGGTTGGCTACCGCCACTCCCGGCCTCCACGTGATGAAATAAACCGGCGCCAGCGCCACGAATAACGGAGCCACTCCGAACCATCGCATCGCTGTCCGCGCCCCGTTCAACGCCGGTCTCTGCCGGTCCGTATCGGCCACGCGGAACTGCCAGTTTGCAGGCAGCTCCGATGGCATCGTGAAGACGTACCGCATTCCGCTCAACAGAAAAAATGCCATCACCAGCGGTAAGGACAGCCATTCGTCGTGGATCTTAGTCGCCGTCAGGATCTGCGCCGCCAGCGCGCACCCTACTCCCGCATACGCCGCCAAAACGATGCGATGCTTCGCGCTGCGCGCCATCGTCTTGCCGATAAATGCCACCGTCGCACGCTCCACCGGGTCCGGAGCCAGCCGGTCTGCCAGTCTTCCAACCCATTCGTGAACCGCCGTCCGCGTCGAATCGCCGCCTTCCGTCGATTCCAGCGTGCGCTTCACATGCCGCCGGTACGCCACCGTGTAAGAAAGTCCCGCGATCGCAAAGGCCGTGCCCAGCGCCAATTCCGCCCGGTGGGCGAGTGCTAAAAATACCGGGTCGCGCGATCCCAGCAGCATTTCGTTCATGCCCAGGAACCAGGTGGGCGGAAACGCGAACAGCACCGAGACATGCTGCGCCTTCAGCTCCGCCACGGTTCCGGAGATCTCCGGAAACAGGAAGAACAGCCACAGCAGCGCGAACACCATGCCGCCCTGCACGTATGCCGATACTCTGCGAAACCCGCGCACGCTCAAAACATTCAGCAGCACTCCTTGCAGGGCAACCAGGAACAGAAACACAAACGCGCTGGAAGCGAAGAGCGAAATCCCTTGCGCCGCCACTGTCCTGAGAAAGCCCAGAAAAGGCCCTCGATATGACACTGCGGGAAACATCACGGTCGAGACCGCGTTTACAGACACTGTGAACGCCACCAGGAACAGCACCAGCGCGGCGATCTTCGCCAGGAAGATGGTCCGCGAGTGAATCGGCAATGGCACCAGCGAAGCGTAGTCCCTCCGGTCGGGGAAAAGTGCGTCCCACTCCAGCACCGTCACCGCGCCCATCACCAACATGGAAAAAGAAAGGTAAGCCGTCCGGTCGGACCACATCATCGGATTCCGCAGTTCCGGAGGCATGTGGTCCAGCCCCAGATAAGTCGTGTAGCGCAGCCACGGCAGGATAAACCCCGGCGACGCCAGCAGCGCCAGCATCTTGGTCACCGCCACCTGCATGTCCGTATTCTTGGCGACGAACTCGTTGTCGAAGAATCGCCCGAAAAAATGCCGGACTAATGCGTCGAACTGGCCGCTACCTCTCACGCGCTCTTCATCACATCGACAATCGCGTTCGCGGTGGTCTCCGTGTCCTGCTCCAGCACCAGCTCCGAAAAAATATCCTCGAGCGACGGCAGATGCATGAGGTTGCGCAACCCCTCCACCGTATCGTTCGCGGCGATGCGCCCCTTGCGAAGAATCATCACATGACTGCACACCTTCTCCACCGTCTCCAGCATGTGTGAGCTATAGAGGATGATCTTCCCTTCGCGAGCCAGGGACTTGACCAGGTCGCGAAACACCAGCGACGTGGTCACATCAAGGCCGGATAAAGGCTCATCGAAGACCAGAATGTCGGGATTGTGCAGCAGCGCCGCCGAGATCAGCACTTTCTGGCGCATGCCTTTCGAATAGGACCCGATCACCGAATGCCGCGCCGGCCCCAGCGAAAACAATTGCAGCAGATCGTCGATTTTCCGGTCGAGCGATTTTTTCGGAAGCCCTCGCAGCCGGCCCACCAGCTGCAAATACTCGCGCCCGGTCAAGTGAGGATAAAGATGCGCCTGCTCCGGAACATACCCCAGCCGCCTCTTGTATTCGATCAACTGCGATTGAATACTTTTCCCGTCAAACCAAACCTCACCCCGGGTCGGCTCCAACAACCCGGTAATCATGTTAACGGTAGTGCTCTTCCCCGACCCGTTCGGCCCCAGGTATCCCAGCACCTCATAAGGCTTGACCACAAAGCTAACGTCATCGACCGCCGTAGTAGTGGTGTACCGCTTAGTCAACGCGCGAGCTTCGAGCACAGCCTATAGACGCCGCCCAGCTTGAGATTGTTCCCAGATGACCACAGGGATGGTTTCTGTGGCGCAAGCTTCAGCTTGCAGCGCCGGCTTCAGCCGACGTTTATTCTTGCGCCGTCCACAGAAGCCGAAGCTATTCTGGCTACTGGCTACTGGCTACTGGCTTCTTCTGAAGATTCACCAAGCCCACCACTTCCACCGGATAATTCCGCTCACGCCAGGCATCGAACCCGCCCTCCAGCGGCCTCACCCGCGTGATCCCATATTTTTGTAAGAGTAGCGCCGCACGGGCGCTAGTGGCTTCGTTTGGTCAAGTGCAATAGAGGATCACATCGCGATCCCTCGGGATCTCCAGATGTCTTTCCTCCAGCTCCTTCCGGTCGAACCAGATCGCTCCCGGAATCTTCGCACCCTCGTTCTGAAACTCCTCGGCCGTGCGCAGATCCAGCACCACGACCTCCCCAAGCCGCTCTTTCAAATCCTCCGGTTGAATCCGCGCCACCCGCAGGCTCCGGATAAACCTCCGCCGCTGATAATATTTCCACCCGATCCACAGCGCTATGACGCCGGCCAGCAGCACGATCAGCCATCCGCCGAGCCTGCCCAGGTACATCGCCACATCGTCCAACTGCTTGCGAAATACGTGCCCCAGCCCCAGAAACACGCCCGCCCAGAGGAATCCCCCCAAGCCGTCCGCCACCAGGAATTTCCACCACGCCATGTGCGACAGCCCCGCCATCGGCGGAGCCACCGTGCTCAAACCCGGCACGAATTTCGCGATTACCAGAGCCCATCCGCCGAGCCTTTTAAACCAAAAACGAGTCGAAGAGACGCACGAATCCGGCTCCAGTGAAATGCGGCACAACAGTTTTAGAACCGAGGAGCCCTTGCGGCGCCCGATTCCGTACCACACGCCATCGGCCAGCAGGCACGCGACTAGGGAAAGCGAAAGTGCGCCGGCAAATGAATACTTGCCGCTGCCAATCAGCGCGCCCATCGCCAACAGCACCGGACCCGAGGGAATCGGCGCGCCCAACTGCTCCGCCAGCACCATCGCAAACAGCAGCGGATACCCATGCCGGCCCGAGAAATTCCATCGGTTGATGCATTGTGTTGTGGGGCAGGTCCCCGACCTGCCCGCCGGCCTTTAGCCTTTCCTCACTAACTCCGTATCGATCGTAATGTGCACCTCGTCCCCAATCAGAACCCCGCCCGTTTCCAGCGCCGCGTTATACTTCAACCCAAAATCGCTGCGCAGAATAGTGGCCTTCGCCGAAGCGCCGCGGCGGAACATCCCGTACGGATCCTTCATCTCCGGCGTCACATCCTCCACATCCAAGTCCACCGTTTTCGTGACCCCGTGAATCGTCAGGTCGCCGACCACCTCAAAACTGTCGTCGCCCGATTTTACGATTTCCTTCGACACGAACGTGATGGTGGGAAACTTCTCGACATCGAAGAAATCCGCGCTCTTCAAATGCGCGTCGCGCTGCGGCTCCCGCGTGCTGATGCTGTTGACGTCGACGGTGATGTTGATCGAGGACTTCTGGTGGTGCTCCTCGTCTATCTCAACGTTGCCGGTGACTTTGGTGAATTCGCCTTTGACGTTCGAGATCATCAGATGGCGGACCTTGAACTGGGCATGAGTGTGAGCGGTATCTATTTGGTAGCTGGTCATATGTACTTGTCCTAGATGCTTTTACCCTCGATCGGGATTCATGACTGCAATGTAGCCTAAATTGCGATAAAGCTGCTTATAGTCCAGTCCGCAGCCCACCACGAAGCGGTCCGGAATCTCAAAACAGCGGAAATCGACCGGAACCTGCACAATCCGCCGCACCGTCCGGTCGAGCAAAGTGCAGATCGCGATCGACCGCGGCGAGCGCCCCGCCAGCGTTTGCAGCAGATACCGGGTCGTCAGCCCGGTATCGACAATGTCCTCGACCAGAAGCACGTCTTCATCCTGAATCGGGTCGTCGAGATCCTTCGCGATCCGCACCATTCCCGGCGTGTTTCCTCCGAAACTCGAAATCGCCAGGAAATCGATCTTCACCGGAATCTCGATCGCCCGCGCCAGCGCAGTCAGAAAAAACACCGACCCTTTCAAAACACCCACCAGCTTCAGTTCCCGGCCGTGAAACTTCACGCTGATTTCCGCCGCCACTTCCCGGATCCGCGCCGCCACCTGTTCTTCGGTAAACAAAATCCGTTCGATAGGAGGCGTCGTCATACCCGCAGTCCGTGCTTGAAGATCAGATCCTGAAAGTCCTTTTGATAAAACACCTGAATGTTGATATGTGGATAAATGGCCCGCAATAGCTTGATTTTCCTGTTTTTCTTAGTCACCAGCGCCTGCTTCATGGTAGTCACTTCGACGTAAAGATCCAGTTCCGGCAAATAGAAATCCGGCGTGAAGGCCTCCATCACTTTGCCGTCTTTGTCCCACTGTAGCGGGAAACTGCGCGGCTCGTAATCCCACTCGATGCGGTAAAAATCCAGCAGATTGGCGAACATCTGCTCGCTGGGATGCCCGAATGCGACGCGTTTTAAGTTGGCTTGGCCCGCCGGCGTAATCCCGTGCTGCGCCAGAATCAGGCGCGTCTGAAACTGGATCTGCGCTTCGGCGGCGCCCGAAAGCAGGCCGTAGTCAGCAAGATTGCGTACGCAACAAGCTGCCCGCAAAACCTCGGCCGCCTGCGGCGCGTCCATGAATTCCATGTTCAAAACGATATCG
The DNA here is from genome assembly GCA_963813145.1 of Bryobacterales bacterium. Taxonomy (GTDB): domain Bacteria; phylum Acidobacteriota; class Terriglobia; order Bryobacterales; family Bryobacteraceae; genus Palsa-187. Next base: position 446,847 of record CAWEXX010000003.1, on the reverse strand, counting down.
AACGCCTTGGCCATTTTTCCGAAGCGCGATTTGCGAACCAGCTTCGATTCCCGGTCCAGATCGGCGAGTACCTTGAGCGCGGCGGGCCGTTCCAGGCGTTGATCGAGCATTACGTTGCCCGCGCGCCGCGATTCCGGTGCCGCGATTCCGGCTCTGAGGAGCATCGGCAAAGACTTGAAAAGGGATTCCGACCCGGCGATCGCCACCACCAGATGATGTTCCATCGCCATGCGCGAGAGAATCGAAATTGCGGCCGGTTTCCAGGCTTTTTCGGGGATTTCCCGATCTCCGAACTCGTCGGTCATCCACTGCGCCAGGCGGGCTTCGGTAACCAGCTCAAATCGCAACAGTTGCGCCGCGGCGTGCGCGACTTCTTCCCATCGCGACGCCGGATCGCCTGAAATTGTCAGGAGTGCCATCCGCTACAATCGAGCATACCAATGGTGCTGGGTGTCGATATCGGCGGGACGAAAATCGCGACTGGTTTAGTAAATGAACGCGCCGAAGTATCGTGCGCGCGCTCTATTCCCACGCTTGCGAAGGAAGGGTTTGACATTTCCATCCAACAGGTCTGGCGGGCGATCGAAGACAGCCTGACTGCTGAGGTAGCAGCCATCGGCATCTGCGCACCAGGGCCTCTAAACCCCAAAACAGGTGTTATTTTGAATCCGCCAAATCTTCCGGGCTGGCGCAATATTCCGCTCCGGGAGATAGCGGAAAATAAACTCGGGCTGCCCGTGCGCGTCGAGAACGACTGTAACGCCGCTGGCCTCGCCGAGGCGCGGTTTGGAGCGGCAAAAGGCTGCAACAGCGTGTTTTATGCGGCGATCGGGACGGGAATCGGATCGGGAATTATTCTGGACGGGAAGATTTATCACGGCAAAAACGGCTCGGCCGCGGAGGGTGGGCACGTATCGATCGATTACCGCAGCGAAACGGTCTGCCGGTGCGGGTCGCGGGGTTGCATTGAGGCGCTGGCTTCGGGGCACGTGCTGGAGCGGGGCTACGATCTCGATGAAATTACGATTCAACTGGGGGCATGGCTGGGCAGCGTGGTGAGCTTGCTGGACCCCGATATTATCGTGATCGGCGGAGGGGTATCGAAAATCGGAGAGCCTTTGTTTGAGAAGCTGCGGGCGATCGTGCCAGGGCGAACGATCAATCCTCATGCTGGGGAATTGCCGATTGTGCCGGCTCATTTTGGGGCGGATGCAGGAGTGGTGGGGGCTGCGGCGGTCGTGATGGGAGAAAAATGAATATTCGCCGCCGATGAACACGGATGAACGCGGATAAGACCATATGTTTTTCAATCGGCGTTCATCGGTGTTCATCGGCGGCCAACCCGGTTTTTGAGTTTTCAGCAACTAGATTGGCGGTGGAGGCGGAAGCGGGAGGTCGGAGTTCATCGTGTCTTCCACGGCCTTCCATTTTCCGTCCGGTTGTTTGCGCCAGACGGTGAGGTATTTTCCTTCGTCGGTAAACTTGTTGCCCTGCATGTCGGAAAAGGACATTTTGTAGGGACCTTGGGTGAAGGCCATGTCGCCCGATTTGGAAACTTCGACGCGCGTGGGCATGAAGGTGAGGGAGAAGTTGGGGTCGGACATCATCGGCTTCAGACTGTCCTTGATGGCTGGCTTGCCGGTGAAGATGGGGGCGTTGGGCATCAGGACGGAGGCGTCGTCGGTGTAGTAGGCGACGAAGGCGTCGGCGTCTTTGGCGGCGGCGGTTTTCACCCAGGCGGATTCTGCTTCTTTGATGGCTTTGGCGTCGGCTTCGCGTGTGTCCGGTGCTTGCGTGCAGGATGCCAGGAGCACGATCAAGAACAGAAGTGTAATCTTCACTAGAACCCGCCTCGGGGGCGATAGCCGGGGCGGCATTGGACTCGATATTTCTTGCCTACGTCCGACAGGACTTCTACCGTTAGCTTGCGAAAGCCTTCGTTGGGGTTCGGCTGCGGGTAATAGGTCACTGTGTATGAGTTGCCCAGGTCCTCGCGGATGTTCTCGAATGCTTCGACTTGCTTCTGCCAGGTTTTAGCGAAGTAACTCTTTCCGCCGGTTCTGGTGGACATGCGCTTGAAGACGCTGGAGGAAATGGGGTCCTTATTCACTTCGTTGGTCGAGATAACGTACAGCGGAATGCCTTCGTCCTCGGCGACGGTCGAGACATCGTTGGGGGCCACCATGCTTGCGTTGTCGGGGCCGTTCGAGAACACGATAATGACCTTGCGGCCCGGGACCTTCGCAGCATCGCGCACGGTTAACAGCAGAGCGTTATAGAGCGCGGAATCGTCGCCGGCGATGGCTTTGCGGAGGCCGAAAATGGCGTCGCTGCGATCCTTGGTGAGAGGAGAATCGCGCTTGAGATTGCGGCTATAGGTGTAGACGGCGACGGAATCGGCGCGATCCAGGCCGCGAATGAAATCCGCGATGGCGTCGGAGGCGTACACGAAGCCGCGGTACATATAATTGCTGGTGTCGAATAACACGAACACGTTGGTCCCGACGAACGCATCGGACCGGCCTTCGGCGATGCCGGCTTCGGTGACCGCGATAGGCCGAAGCGTGCCATCGGAGGCGACTTCGACCGGGGGCTTGCTGCCTTCAGCGAAGGTGACGAATTTCTGAGGGATGCCGTCTTCGAGGATCCGGAAATCTTTCGGTTTTAGTCCGTTAATGTATTTGCCCTTGTTGTCGGTCACCTGGAAGCTGAGCACCACCATGTCGACTTTTACTTTGAAGATAGGGTGGTCCTGGGCGAAAACCAGGGTGACTACGGTGAGGAGTAATGCGGATTTCTGAAGAATCCCCTTGTTGCGAATCAACGGTTTGGTCCTCCGATGGGTGTCGTTTGGTACGGATTCACAGCGTCGACATTAGTGTCGACGCGGCACGCACGAGTGCGTACGCCACGAGGGCGGTGGCTGACATGGCTGGTCATTCGTTGTCCGCCGGGATGGTCATTTGTTTGTGGGCTTTTGTGCGCACGTCATCTCCTACGGTGCGGAGGCTGCGGAGCAGGGCGGGCCAGTCCTCCAGATGGGTCGCGAAGATTTGTTCTACTGTCTGCTGAGTCCAGGCGGGGATCAGCACGTTTAGCTGCGCAGGACTGGCATGAACTTCGTCGGCCAGGGCGGCGTAAAACAGGATGTTCGATTCCCAGCTCTCGGCCAGAATGCGGCTGGAATATCCCATTAACGTGGGGAATGTTCGGAGGTTGAGCAGCTCCGGCTTATAGGAATTGGCTAGCGTCGGCTTGGGAGTTCCGAAGGCATGGGAGATGGCCAGCGGGGTCACCTGCTCGGGCGACTGCGAGCCCAGTTTCACGATATTCGAAGCCATGGGCGAATCCTTGTCTAAGACAGCCATTTCCGTGGCTAGCAAATACATCTCCGATGGAACTACATTTTCCTGGGCGGACTTGACGTCGCCCGCGGTCAGAAGACGCTCCATTTTTTTGATTCTGGCGGGCGGCGCATAGCGTTCGAGAACAGTCAGCACCTGCGTCCGGCGATCGGAGTTGAGAGCGCTTTCGGCCAGCAGCGTTTCGGCGTAGGACATATTCAGGCCAACCCAGTGAAGTTGGAGCGGCGTGACGTCCCACCAGCGAGGGATTGTCGCGCTCAGGATCATCTGGGGGACCAGGTCGCCCCAGATGAGAGCTTGTTCCCGGGTGGGAATCAGGAAGTTCTGTTCCGCCTCGGCCAGGGCGTAGGGCAACGCGACCAGGGAGCCTACCAGCCGGCCTCCGGCGTTCGCGGGCCAGCCGGTGCCGAACAGCTCCGTCTGTTTCCAGGTCTGATTGGCGCCCTGAATGCCAATGAAATCGTGGCTGCGGACAAACAGAGGATTGGTGTGGAGCACCTGCGCGCCGGGAGGGGCGTAGTGAATATAGTTGTACCCGACCAGCGTATCGCGCAGGAACGGGGCGAGCGTGCCGCGCAGCTCCCGCAGTTTGTTGGGATCGGCGGCGGCTTTCTCGATGGCCTGGCGAAGATTGAGCTTGCGCTGCTGCTCAATGTGCTTTTCGGTGTAGTAGCCGAAAGCCAGGGAGTTCCTCTCGGTCGTGGTAAAGGTGCTGCGGGGGAGATTGATATCGGAAATACGGGAGGCCAGCTTTCCAGCGAGCACGGTGTTGAGCTTTTCGCCCTTGGTGACGCTCTCCAGGTTGTCGGCGAGGTCGAACAGGGTGGTGATCGAGACCAGGCGCTGCGCTTCGAAGACGCGGATCATGTCTTCGGCGATCTGCTGGCGGGAGTCCGACGCTACCGTCGATCCGGTGCCGGCCAGCAGGTCGATCATGCGATCCTGCACCGAAATATTCTTGGGCGACTGGGCGGCTTCGAGCAGCACTTTGACGCCCGTGCGGCCGCCGTCGAAGATCTCGCGCTCGTTCTGGATTTTTTGGAACCCTTCCACTATTTGCGCCAGCGCCTGATCGGACTGGGCCGTGGGAATGCTGCCCTGGCGCACAAAAATCTGCCACAGGCTGGCGAGCGCTTGCAGCGTCCCGGCGGCATCGGCGCGCAGAGCCTGGTCGCCAATCTTCGTGATGCCGTGCACCGCGTCGAGGAACGCCAGAATCGTCTTGTCGGAGATAGCGGGGGCCTCGGAGAACAAGGGATACTGCGCGTAGAGCGTGTGATATTCACGCGCCAGGCGATCGACGGTAGACGCTTCGAGCGGAGTGATGCGGTTGCGCTCCACATCGCTGAGCGCCATGAAGATTTTCAGAGGCTCGTTTTCAACGGCTTTGCGGGACAGGCCGAAGAGGGCTTCGAGCACGTCGTCAGAATCCTTCCAGCCGCTGGCCGCCTTGGTGAGCTTGGCGTCGTATTTGCCTTGCGGATGGTTGATGAACAGGTTCTTCCAGATATCGATGTTGCCGGGCACGTGCGGTTTTCCGTCCTTATCGAGGCGGAGGCGCGTGGTGAGCAGCATCATATCGGTGTTGGCCCGGAAAACGGGTCGCGCGGGACCGGGACTGGTGACGCGGCCGCGAATCGCGGTGTAAAAACGCTTCATGCGGTCCGGATCGCAGAGGTAATCCTTCACCGGTCCGTTGATGCGGGCCAGGGCGTCGAAATAGCTGGCGAGCCAGCCGTCATCGCGGGAGACCAGTTTTTCGATGAACGCTGCGCCGCTGGACGGAGGAGCGCCGGCCAGCTCGCCCCACATTTTTTCGCTACGCGCGCCGCCCGGGACGATAGCTTTGCCGCCGCGGATCTGGAACATTCCTCCATAGAAATCGAGCACATGGGAGTAGATCTTGAGGCGCGGCGCGGGAATGGCTTCGCGAAGGATCAGCGCGGTTTCAGGATCGAGCTTCGAAAGACCCAGATAAAGGCGGCAGAGCGAAGGATCGGACAGGAAATAGTCGATAAACTCGCCGGTGGTTTTTTCCTTGGCCGATTGCCAGTAATCGGCGCTGTAAAGAACAGGCACGCGGGCCGGATGATAATCGAGCACGAAGGGGCGGTTGGTGCGGAGGGCCTCTTCGAGTTGGGCAAGCGGAAATCCGGAATCGATCGTCAGGAAGGCGCGGGAAGCGTTCACGGTTTCGAGAACCACTTCGGAACCGCAGCCGCCGCGCATGCGGTAGCCAAGAATCCGTAAAATATCGCCGGTTTGAGAGGATTCGCAAGTCTCGATGCGGATGATTTTCTTATCGCCGCCAAGGCGCTCGAGCTCGCGGGCCTGGGAAAGATAGCGGATGACGAGCTTCAGGTATTCCGTTTGATCGAGGGTCTCGTTGGAGCTGGCGGCCTGATAGCCGTTGGTGACTACGTTGCGGGCGAGCGCGGTCAGCAGATCTTCGGGGTGCAGATCCGGCGCGAGCGCGGACATGCGGGCGAAGGAGCGAAGAGGGCCGGGAATCTCGATGAAGCTTTCCTTGATGCTTTCGGGCGCGGGGAGGGCCGGTAGGGAGAGGCCGCTGCCGCCGGCTTCGTTATAAGCATTGACGTGCTTGAGGGCGGCATCGCGATCGCCCGCGAGGAGGTCGAGCAGCGTGAGGCGGCGCAGGACGGCGGCGTGTTCGGGAGAGTGATTCGCGGAGCGCGCGAAGGACTGTTCCAGCTTGATGTAGACGCCGCGCGTAGCTGGGTCGCGGTGGCGGTCGAGAAACTCCGCGTAGGCACGCAGAGCCGCGGGGTTCTGAGGGGACGCGTCAGCGGCCTTCTGCAAACGCTCGCGCGCCTGCATGGCTTCGCCTTTGCTTTCCAGCTGCCAGGATTCACCGGCAGGATCTTGCGCGGAAATCCCCATTCCCACGATAGAAAGTATGAATGCAACCCGAGAGAACCGCATCGCTACAGTCTCCTTCACCCTAGCCCCTGAAAAGCGTCCAGAGGATCTTGGATTTCTACTCTATCACTGAAGATTGCCACGTGTGCAGGGCTATATGCTCATCGGGGGCGAGCTGGGAATCTTTTTACAGGAATCTTACAACTGGAAGCAGCCAGTAGCCAGGAGCCAGTAGCCAGGAGGCGTTGTATGATTTTAATACTTCGGGGACAGTCCGCTATGGTACCAAGTCGTATATTCCCGTACGACAAATAGCGCGGGCCAGCCCGGAAAAGCTGCTGAGTACACCGGTGAAGGACCCGTATGCTCCCAGCACGTTGGGCTATCTACTAGAAAACTCGCCGAAGAACAGTTCGTCGATGACTGGAATCTTCACTTCGGAACATAGCTGACTGTCCCCGAAGTGGGGCCGAAGTGGGGCCCGGAGTTTCACCCAGACTCACTCGGAGTAGGTTTTCGTGTAGGTTATTCGAGGGGGTATTCCATTGAAGAAACGCATTTTGCAATTTGGACCATGGGTGATGCTGCTGGCGCTGGGCACGATCGCGGTGCCGAGGCCTGCGAATACAGCTCCGCCGCCGGGGTATCCGCGCTTGCGGGCAGCGGCCAACGAACTGCTTGAGGCGAAGCACGAGCTGGAACGCGCGCCGCACGACTTCTGCGGACATCGGAAAGAGGCGGTTCGGGCGACGGAGGCGGCGTTGCGGGAGATCAATGCCTCTCTCGCCTGCCGGCGCTAGGAAGAAGGAGTCAGTAGCCAGTAGCCAGTAGCCAGTAGCCAGAATAAGACGGTGTATGATTTTAGGGCGGGCTGTTGCCTGCCCTTATCTTCCAATGAAAAACTTTTTGATTCTGTTAACGGCGCTGCCCATGTTTGCGGCGCCTCCTAAGATTGCTGTGATTGGATTGCTTCATTCTCATGTTTGGAGTCAGCTGCCGAACATGGTGAAGGGCGACGTGGTGAAGCTGGTGGGGGTGGCCGAGGAGCATCCGGAGCTGGTGGCGGAGGCCAAGAAGGCCGGGGTCGCCGACAACCTGATTTATTCCGATTACAACAAGATGCTGGACGATGCGAAGCCGGATTTTGTGTGGGCGTTCGTCGAGAATAACCGGCACCTGGAAATTGTGAAGGCGTGCGCGGCGCGGAAGATCTCGGTGATTTTCGAGAAGCCGCTGGCATCGACGGCGAAGGACGCGGCGGCGATTCGGGACATCGCGACCAAGAGCGGGATCTACGTGATGACGAATTACCAGATGGCGTGGTGGGCGTCGAATTATACGGCTCGGAAGATCGCGGACTCGGGCGGGTTGGGAAAAGTGTACCGGCTGAGGGGCGTGGTGGGTCATGGCGGGCCGGGATCGGAAGGGGCTCGCAATTCGTTCTTCTTCGCGTGGCTGACGGATCCGGTGAAGAACGGCGCGGGCGCGCTGATGGATTTCGGGTGCTATAACGCGCTGTGGAGTCTGTGGTACATGGGCAAGCCGCAGACGGTTTACGCGCGGGTGGATCATATTCAGCCGGAGCGGTTTCCGAAGGTGGAGGATAACGCGACGCTGGTGCTGGGATACAAGGACGGCGAGGGGCTGTTCGAGGGGAGCTGGGATTTGCCGCGCAGTTTTCAGGATCTGGAGGTGTTCGGGCGGTCGGCGAGCATGACGATGGTGAACAATAAGGTGGAGGTTCACAAGAGCGGCCGCGGGGCGACGAACGAGGCGATGAAGATCGATCCGCTGCCGAAGGAGAGGGCGAGTCCGCTGGCATATATGGCCAACGCGGTGCAGAATCATCAGGCGCCGGAGGGGCTGGTCGGGCTCGATATTAACGTGCAGGTGGTGGAGATTATCGACGCGGCTAAGGTGAGTGTTAAGTCGGGTAAGGCCGTGAGCTTAAAGTAAATCCGGGCAATTTCTGCTAGGCTTGGGCTAGGGTCGGTCTTTATGATGGTCCGGATCAAGCTTCGGTTGGGGCCTCCGGTACAACGGAAGGTCGGGAAGAATCGGCAGGTGGCTTCGGCCATTGGTGCGCTCCTGATGCCGGCCGCGCTGTTGGCCTACGTTCTGGGAGTCTGGCGGCTCGCGTCGGATTTGGGGATGGCGGGCGAGTTCGCGATCACCGGACTTTTTTCACACTGGCAGGTTTGGATCTCGATTGCGGCAGCGCTGCACATCGCGTCGGTGTCGCTGAACCGGTATGGACGCGGCGGGACGCTGAAGGGTCCGCGGTTATTGCATTTCCGGCAGCCAGAGGATGCGGCGCTGCCGAAGAAAGTCCCACTGCGGTAGTTGTCACCTTCGAGTGGCGCACGCGTGCCGCGTCGACAGTCGTGTCGACGTTCGGCTTTTGTTTTCGTGATGCTGGAAAGACACATCGACACGAATGTCGATGCTGCACGCCTGGAGGCGCGCGCCACATACCGTTCAGGGTTTACGACGCAGACACTAATACCTGTCGCCTCTTCAGAGCCGCGACCGCAGGAAGCGGTCTTCGGCCTACATGTAAACCATCTGGATCAGCGCTTGGATATAACCGAACGCGAAGGCGAAAGCTTGTTTGCCGCTGTCGTCGCCGTCGATTTTCGGGACGTGGTCGGGCATTAACATGCCGTCGTAGCCGACTTCCTTGTACGTTCGGATGGCGCGGATCATGTTGACGTCGCCATCGTCCGGGAAGGTCTCGCGGAAGTTCAGAAACCCGCCCTTGATGTTGCGGAAATGGACGTTGAAGATCTTCTTGCGCTGGCCGAAGTAGCGGATCACGTCGTGAATTTCTTCGTTCGGATCCTTGAGCATCTCGGAAACCGTGCCCTGGCAGAAATTCAGGCCGTGATAGGGGCTCTCCTTGATGGCGATGAATTTCTTCAGACCGTCGACGCTGCCGAGCACACGATGGACGCCGCGAAGCCTTCGATCTCGCGGCATGCCTGGGTCGTGCGGGTGGCAGGCCATGCGTATCTTTAATTCGTTCGGCGACGGGAATGATCCGGTCCAGAAAATAGGTGATGCGCTCCCAGGCCTGATCCTCGCTGACGGGTCCGGCTTCGGTGAGCGGCGGGTCCTGTTTGGCGTCGGCATAGACGAACGTGCTGAGCTTCGCCTTCCCGCGGCCGGGCGTGGTGCCGCTGCGGACGACGCCCAGGATGCTCATGTTGTACTTCAGCTCCGGGATGCCGGCGCGGGCGGCGTTGCGCATCATCTGCTGGATGTTCTCGATTTCGCGATCGCGCTCCGGGCTCTTGCCGAGCATGATGTTGGGATTCTCGCTCTTGGTGATGTAGGCGGAGCTGAGCGGGAGAGGCACGGCTTCGAGCGTGATGCCGTGGGATTCGACGCGCTCGCGGAGTTTGGTGAGTCCTTCGACGGACCACGCAGCGTCAAATTTCGGCGACGGAAGCGTGCTGCAGATGTGATTTACGCCGAAGGCGGCGCAGATGGTCAGAACTTCGTCGGTGGAGTTGTGCTGCGTCCCGCACTTCATGCGGCCGGTGGGAGTGGGTGCGGCTTTTACTGACTGCGGGGCGGCGAGCGGGGCCAAGGCTGCGGTTTCGAGGAATCTGCGTCGATTCATTTCACCGTACCTGCCGGAAGTTCATCCTCTTCTATCGCCCTCAGCCCCACTACGAGCGTCTGATTCACGGCATCTTTGAACGAAAGATTCTCCGCCGCCATGAGCTTCTTGAGAGCCAGAACGACGTCGGGGTCGAGAGTTGTAGTGATCCGCATCTCGACCTCAGATTATCATTTATGAATGTTCTTGCACGTTCTCCTTGCCGCCACAGCATTAGTTCAGGACACCCCCACCGAGCGCGAGGCTGCTCATGACGTGATTCGGAAGATGGGGGAGTTGGAGAAGTCGTTGGATGTGCCTTCGTGGTTTCGAAGCTGACGGCTCCGAATGCGGCGCGGGAGCAGGCGGCGGGGCGGGCTCGGGAGTTGATGGAGAAAGAACTGCTCGCGCTGGCCGACGATATTACGAAGCATCCGGAGATTGGGTTTGAGGAGACGCGGTCGGTCGAGAAGCTGACGGCCTATCTGAAACAACATGGGTTTGAGATTACGCCTGGAGTGGCCGAGCTGAAGACGGCGTTTGTCGCGCGATACAAGGGAAGCCACGATCATCCGGCACTGGGCGTGATTGTCGAATACGACGCGCTGCGCGGGACGAAGGGCGCGTTTCACGGCGACCAGCACAGCGCGCAAGGGCCGGTGGGGATCGCGGCGGCGGTGGCGATCGCGGAGCTGATGGAACGGACGCACGCGCCGGGATCGATCACGGTTTTCGGAACGCCGGGTGAAGAAATGATGCCGCCGGTGGCCAAGACGCAGATGTTCGAGGCGGGAGTGTTCAAGGGAATCGACGTGATTGTGCGCAGCCATTCGAGTCCTTCGACGCAGAGGCCGGCGCCGGGGTTTGGGTCCTGCTGCCTGAATATCGACGGCGTGAAGTTCACTTTCAGCGGCGCGCCTTCGCACCAGATGATGCCCTGGAACGGGCGCAACGCGCTGGAAGGCGTGATCCACCTGTTCAATAACATCGACGCGGTGCGGGCGAGCATTCGTCCGGAGGCCCGTATTCAGGGGATTATCACCGAGGGCGGGGCGGCTCCGAACGTCGTGCCCGATCGCGCGGTGGCGGACTTCTACATCCGCTATCCGGACGAGGTTTATCTGGAACAGGTGCGCGAGTTTACCGACAATGCGGCCAAAGCGGCGGCGCTGTCCACCGGGACGAAGGTCAAGATCGACACGTATGGACGGATGCGCGACGGAGTGTCGGCAGCGACGCTGGGGGAACTTGCGTTTGCGTATCTGAAGCACTACGGAGGGAAGAAGATCGAGGAGGCGCCGGGCAAACCGCAGGGATATGAAGAGGCCGGCGCGCTATCGAGCGCCGTTCCCGGTATCGGGTTTAGCGCGGCGACTACGGACGCTCCGTTTCATACATACGGGATGGAGAGCGATGCGCTGGCGGAGGTGGGGCATCAAGGATTCGTGGTCGATGCTCAGGCGATGACGGCGCTGCTGTACGATTTTTTGACTCGGCCGGATTATCGGGCGGCGGTGCAGAAGGAGTTCGACGGGATTCGAGTGTTGTTCGATGAGTATCGGGAGTCGTTGAAGAAAGTTTATGCGAAGCCGGTGGTGCCGGAGCCTAAGTAAGGGCACAGTTCGGCTGTACGAAAAGTCGCGCGCGACCGGCTGAGTTGTGAGCTCAACCGGCCGCCAGTGATTCGAGCTGCGTCATGCAAGGGAAAAAATATCCCAAGCTGTAAACAACCCTCTGAAATCCGGCTTCTTACACCGAATGTTATGAGATCGACCCCAAGGTCCCTCCGTCTCCAGAGGGCTCAGGACCACCGTAATACGACATTTCGTGGCCACGAAAAAACTGTCAAAAGAGCCTCGGTGGAGACTCCTTCTGATGGGAGAGTACACCAAGGGGGAGCAAGGCAGGCTCATACCAGAGCACAAACATCACAAAGGACAGGAGATATTATTTTCGATGGAGATGTGAATGTCCCTCCTTGCAGTCGGGGTTCGGTTTTGGGCTGAGGTGGACAGGCGCTTTCGCCTGTCAGCGATATCGGTACCGCGCTGCGAGCCGCGTAATCCCCGCCCTCACGGACGGGGTTATAACCCCTGGCGTAAGCCTGGGGACTCGGTCCACTCTAGTTCCGTGGGAGCGTTATCGATTTCCCAGTCCGGGCGGATTCTCTGGCGGCGGTTAGGATTTCCGTCACGATCATGTTGTTTTCCAGCGACGACAGGCCGGAGGGTTTGCGGCGGCCTCGGGCGACAGCGATCAGGTAGGATACGGAATCGCGATCGTCGGGACCGATTTCCGGAGGCGTGCGCGATTCTTCCTGCTGGCTGGGGAGGCGCACGTGGAGGGCGTTGCCGCCGATGGCGTTGGCGTATCCGCGCTGCGCATAAACCTCAAAATCCTTGCGCGCGAAAGGCCAGTTCCAGGACCCTTCAATGATGCCCTGGGCTTTGGGATATTCCACCAGCACGGTTGCCTCATCGTCGACGCGGGCGTAAATTTCCGGCTTGATCTGTTGAGTGATCGCGGTGACGCGCAGGGGGCGCTGGTTATCCATCATCCACGTCATCAGGTTCGCGCCGTAGCAGCCGAAGTCGAACAGCGCGCCCGCGCCATTCTTCACCGGATCGGTGAGCCAACCGAAAAACTCCGGCGGCACGTTGATCTCCTTGGGCCCCTGGTGGCCATCCATGGCGACCATCTTGCGGATATCGCCCATCGCCTTTTGGTCCTTAATAAGGTTGTGCATCGCGGCGTGGCTGCGGTACCAAGTGGTTTCGTAATTCACGATGACGGGAATCCCGCTGCGCTCCGCGGCTTTCTGAATCACGTCGGCATGCTCCATGCTGACTGCGAGCGGCTTCTCCATCATGACCGGGATCTTGCGGGCAGCGCACGCTTCGACGACCACGGGATGATCGAATGTGTTGGTGAACGTGGCGACTGCTTCCGGCTTCACCGTATCCAGCATCGCGCCGAGGCTGGTGTAGAACAGAGTGCTTGCAATATGGTATTTCAGGCCGTATTTCTGGTGAAGGATATTGTCGGCATCGAACACTCCGACGATTTCGACGTCCCTGCGGTTCTGTATGGCGCGGAGGAATCCGTCGACGTGGCCATGAGCGAGTCCGGCGATGGCGACGCGCAACGGTTTTTCCTGCTGAGCGACAGCCAACGATGCGCAGAGCAGAAATCCTAAAAGTGTTCTCATTTATTTTCTTTTTCCGATAGCATACAGCGTCTGCGACGTTCGCAGGAAAAGCTGACCATCGGATATTGCGATGGTGCTTAAACAATAGTCGTTTACCGAGTTTTCAGCAAGGATTTCGAACTGCGGACCGGCTTTCAACACAGTGGTGAGGCCGTCTTCATTGGTGATGTAGATCTTCCCATCGGCCAGAATCGGCGACGCGGAATAGGTTCCCGGCTTCATGCGCTGGCCTCCGTAGACTTCCTTCCCGGTCTTGGCGTCGAGGCAGAAGACGATGCCGCGATCGTTGATGGAGTAGAAGTATTTTCCATCGGTCACGGGCGTGGGGACATCAGGTCCTTTATCGAACTTCCACACGACGTTGGCAGTGATATCGCCCTTGCCGCCGATTTTGAAGGTTTGCAGCGGGCGCTCGCGCGTGGGGGCGTAGACCAGTCCGTCGAAGAAAGTGGCGGAGGCGATGGTGCGGTAGTCGGCGTGATTCTCCGGGTTGAAGCCGTTGACGCGCCAGATTTCTTCACCTGTTTTGAGGTCGTGACCGGTGACTACGTCGCCGCCGAGCACGATGAGCTGCGTTCCCTCGCTGGTCTTGGCGATCATCGGCGTGGAGTAAGAATCGGGCGACTCGCGAATGGCCGCCGTATGGCGTTCAATGCGCCAGAGAGTCTTGCCGGTCTTCTTATCGATGCGCAGAATGTAACTGGGGTCGCGGGTCTTCATGCCTTGCAGCACTTGCACGTACAGCGAATCTTCGTACAGCACAGGACTGGAAGCGTAGCCCCAGTTGAGGCCGAATTTACCGTAATCCTTCTGAATTTCGCGGCCCCACATTTCGGCTCCGGCGAAATCGAAACCTTTCAAGACGCCGGTGCCGGTGAGCACCCATACGTTCTTGCCGTCGGTAACCGGCGAAGGAGACGACATGTTCTGTTTGCGCTCTTTGTGGTCGCCATCGCCCAGCAGTTTCTTCCATTCGATTTTGGGACCTTTGCGATCGACACACCAGAGATATAGATTGCCGCCTTCGGCGACGTTCATGAAAATGCGGTCGCCCCAGATGATGGGCGTCGAGCCGCTCCAGGCCGGAAGAAGGAGTTTCCAGGCGATATTCTCGTCAGTGGTCCAATGCACGGGCAGATCTTTTTCGGCGCTGACGCTGTTGGCCGAGGGTCCGCGCCACTGGGGCCAATTCTCGGCGAAAGCGGCGGCGAAGAAGAAGAGAAGAAGTGCAGGAATCGCTGCGGGCTTCATATCAGAAAAGGATACCCTCTCATGGTGGAGCGGTGCCAGCAGGCTATTCCGCGCGCAATGTTTCGAGCAGAGGAGCGCGCGCGACGATCCTCACGGCGGTCAGCGATGCAGTCATTCCGGCTAACGGAACTGCGAGGAGAAGGAGAGCCAGCGACGGATTCGGGAGGTGTCCGCCGCGCTGGAGAAATGCGGGGAGGATCGCAACGGTGGCGCAGACGGCTCCGATCAAGGTTCCGGCTAACAGAAGATAGGCGTTTTCAGCGATCACCATGATTTGCAAGTGCTGTGGGCGGTAGCCGACGGCGCGCAACAGCGCCAATTCCTTTCGCCGCTCCATGACGTTGCGGAGCAGCACTGCGCCGAGGCCAAGCGTGCCGAGGAGGAGTCCTAAGCCTCCGAGCGCCTGGAAGGTCGACAGGTAAGTGTTTTCGACACGATGGAAAGCGGCGAGGCGGTCGGGGGTGGAGACGACGTCGAATCCGTAGTCGGACAGCGCCTCTTCCAAAGGGGCTGCGACCGAAGGCGGGCCATCGATCAGGAAGTAGCGGAAGCCTTGCTCATCGGGAAAAGCGCGGGTGAAGTTTTTCTCAGAAATGATGAGTTCGCTCTGAAAGATGCTGTCATCCAGGGCGGCGACGAGTTTCACTTTTATTCCGCCGGCATCGAAGACGTCGCCGATCTTGCGATGGAGGACGTAGGTGATGGAGTTGGCGTCGGCGATGGCGGGGATGGCGCCGTCCTGGGGGTCAGCGTCGAGCAACAGCCAAGGGTTCGCCGATTTCGCGCTGGCCTCCGTGAACGAGAAACGATTCAGGTCGAGGAACGCGCGGCTGGCGCCGAGTATGCGCGGATTTCGCGGTTCATAGAGGTTGAGGCAGCTCGCGTCCTCGCCGGGGCGTAGGCGAAAGGCGTAGAACTTCGTGTCCTTCACGGCGTTGAGGTTCAGGTTTTCGCGGCCCGCGGGCGTGTTGAGATCCCAGAAAATCGACGACTGCGATTCGGCGGCGAACGGGAATCCTCCGGCGCCGGAGTGCGGATCCGAAGCGGCAACGGGTGGACGGCGGAATGCGTCCAGGGCGACAACCAGAAATACGGCGGAGGAAATCAGCGCGATCACCAGGACGCTACGGCCGGGGCGATGGCTGGCGTTGCGGACACCGAGCTTAACGACGCTTGAAACGGTGCCGCTGAAGCCACGGAGCCGGGCCCATTCGAAGAAGATGGCTCCGATCAGCAGGAGGGTTCCTGCACCGAAGAACGCTCCGGCATCCGGATGCGAGAACGCCGTTGCCACGAGTCCGAGGGCGAAGAGGATAGCCAACGCTGCAACGATGCGCAGCCATCGCGTGCCGCGTTTCGGATTTTCTTCGGTGGCGCGATTTCCAGAGAGCAGATCCCGCGGCGAGCTGCGCTTCAGGCTTCTCAAAGTCGCAAACACACACAGCATCGCGACCAAAACGCCAGCGATTCCACCGCCGGTTAGCGAGTTCGCCGACACATGCAAAGTGAGCAATCCAGTGCCGACTGCGCCGCGCCACCAGGTTTTTAGTCCGTAGAGCAGGAACGCAAGCGTAGGCGACTGCTCCGATCGATCCGACGATGACTCCGGCGATCGACAGGGCGAGTCCTTCGGCGAGGAACAGGCGCCGGATTTTAGCCGCGGAGAATCCGACGGCTCGCAGGGTTCCGATCTCGCGCAATCGCTGGCCGATGCCGAGTTGGAAGAAGAGTCCCGTTAGCAGTAGTGCTGAGACGACCAAAAAGAAACTGAAATAAGTAAAGTATTCGCCGAAGTCGGTAGAGCCTTCGGCTTGTTTGAGCGCCTGCGCGCGCGGCTCGACTATAGCCATGCCGAGCGTTTGCGGGTCGATGAGAGAGCGCAATTTTTGAGAGAATGCCGCGGCGTCGGAACCTTCGACGCGCACTGACGTTACTTTGCCGAATCGCGATCCCCATAACTTTTGGCCTGTTTCAAGGGAGACGAACGCCTTCGGTGCGGTTCTATATTTTTTCCAATACTCTTCGTCGCGAGGGCGAACCTTTTTCAGGTCAACGGGAAAGGGAGGGTCCCAATCGCCGATCGTTTGCGCCTCGGTAATGCCGGGATATTCAGGCGTCAGATCGCGATCGACGGCGATTCCGCTCATCGGAAGGATTTTTGTCAACTTGAACTTCGCGGTTCGCGTGATGAGGCTGCCGGAGGGCTCCCAGTAATAATAGTCGAGCGTCACCTCGTCGCCGGGCCGGGCTTTAAGATCCTGAGCGGCCCAATCGTCGAGTGCTATGCCGTCGGCCGGCAGATCGGTGCCCATGGCCGTAACGATCGAATAGGGCACCTCGCGATCGCCGCTACGGATGCTGTTGGCGACGTAGGTCAAGATAGACTGCGCGTTCGAGCCCGCCTGGGTCACGGCGCTCACCAACGCGTCGGTCATTACGGCGCTCGCAGTTTCGACGGACAACCCGGCAGGCAGCGTTCGGATCTTGATGCCGAGATCGTCGAGCGTGACTCTATCTTTCGGAAATCCCGCAGACGGCAGCAACATCGCATTGACTCGTGACGGCTGCGCCAGATCGCGCTGCAAACGCCGCAGCGACACGTAGATCGCAGAAACATCCCCCTGGCTTGGTTGCAGCGCGAACTCGGGGGCGCCGGCAGTAGCGGTCAGGCGAATCGTGCGGCCCGAGTCCTCCTTGCGCCCTTGCAGCGATTCGCGCGGAATCGCCGACGGCTTTTCCACGCGCAATAGCACGGTATCGCCGGGTTGCACGCTCAGTTCCCGCGCCAACGCCGGAGTGACGATCGCCTCCAAACCCGATGGCGCGTGCTGCGGATAGCCGTTGAATTGAAAAAACCGATCATCGACTCCGTAGACTGCGACCTTCGACGCGCGGCGCCCATCTTTGTCATGCGTCACGACACCCTGCATTACGATCAGCGGTGCAGACCCGGGCACTTCGGCAGCGAGCTGTTCGCGAAACAATTGCGCGCTGGTCACGACCGCCTGTGTTTTCCCGAGCCGCGAAAGAACCAGGTCGCGAAGGCTCGCGCGCACGGAATCGCCCACCAGCAGCGCTCCGGAGAGTACGGCCACCGCCGTCGCGACGCCCAGAATCACGGCGAGATTCGTCCGCCAGTAATAAAGGAGGCTCCTGCGGACGAGACTCATTTCGATGTGAGCTGGCCTTCGACCAACTCGAAAACCTTCGGAAATCGGGCAGCGAGCTCGGCGCTGTGGGTGACAACTACCAGGATGGTTTTCGAGGCGCGGTTCAGCTCCAGCAGCAGGTCGGCAACCTGCGTGGCGGTGTGGCGATCGAGATTGCCGGTCGGCTCGTCGCACAGCAGCAGCTTTGGACCGCGAATCATCGCCCGGGCGATCGAGACGCGCTGCTTCTCGCCGCCCGACAACTCAGCGGGCCGATGATCGAGGCGGTGCGAGAGACCGACCTGATCGAGCAGCTGCTTGGCGCGCTGCTGGACGTCGTTTTTGTTTGTCCCCACCATGGTCGGGATAAGGACGTTTTCGAGCACCGTGCACTGCGGCAGCAGGCAGTGATCCTGAAAAACGAAGCCAACTTCCTCGTTCCGAAACGCCGACGCGTCCTTATCGGAAAGGGTAAACGGGTTGCGACCATCGAGCATTACATCACCCGAGGTCGGAGGCTCCAGTGCGCCAAGGATATAGAGCAGCGTGCTCTTTCCTGTACCCGACGGGCCGATGATGGAGATCGCGTCACCCTCGGCAAGCGAAAGCGACACGCCGCTCAAAATCGGCAGAGGGCCGCGCGGCGTGGAATAGGATTTGGAAAGATTTCTGGCTTCGAGCAATTCAGGCATCCTGTAACACTGGGGATTTTTGGCGTGCGAAAATTTCGACGGTGCGCTCAGCCATCGCGTCCACGCGATAATGCTCGCGAACACCGGAATGAGCACGCCGGGCGAGGGCGCTGCGCAGTTTGGGATCGCCCAGAACCTGCAGCAATCCCTCGGCGAGGCTCTGGGGATTTTCGGGTTCGACTAGAATTCCGCCGCCTGTTTTACGAATAATCTCCGGGAATGCGCCGTGGTCGGGCTGGACCACCGGCACGCCCGCCGCCATCGCCTCCAGCACGAACATCCCTTTCGGATCGGCGTACACGGTGGGTGTCGAAAGCACGTCGAGACTTTCGAGATAGGCGATTTTCTGTGTCCGGTCGAGCGCGCCGTGGTAGTGGAAATCCAGATTCCACTCGCGCAATTGTTTTTCGATGCCGTTCAGATAAGGACGCTGTTCCGGCGCCATGTAGCCGGCCGCTTCCAGCGTGCAATCGAATCCCGTATCGCGAACTATTTTGTAGGCGTCGGCTAGAATGTGCAGTCCTTTTTCAGGAGCGATGCGCGCGAAGTAGCCGATTCGGGGCTTTTGATTCGTGGAGGCAGGCTCGGCGCGATAACCATCGGAAGTGACGCCGAGCGGCGCGATCTCCATCTTATGGTCGGGAATGCCGAGGTAGCGGCCCATGAATTCGGCGTAATACTCGCTGACCGCCAGGAAACAATCGACGTGTGGAATGTTTTGACGAATCAGATCGAGCGCGCGGGTCTTGTAAGGCTCCTGCAGGCCTTCGAGAAACAGATCCTCGCCCTGAAGAGTGCAGCAGACGGGCCTGCCGAGCGATTTCTTCAAAGGCGCGGCCAGCCCGATAAGCAGCGTGTAAGGCAGGTTCACGACATCCGGGCGAGGCTCGGACTCCAGCCACCGCAGCATCTTTTGCAGCTCCTTTTTGAGACGCCCGTGCTCCACTTGCAGCATGGAAATCGTCATCTCGCCCAGGAAATGAGGATCCACCGGGATGGTGCTCTTGGCGGCCATTTTCAACGCCGCTTTCGAATCCCAAAGCTTGTCGAGCAGCCAGGGAGTTTTTCGGAACAACGCGTAATTCTGTTCGAGATAGACACTGATGCCGCCGAAGAAAATCTTGTCGTTCGAAACATTCGCCTCGTCCGTGAGCGTGGGCGTGTACAGCGGCAACAGCGTAACGTCGTGCCCCAGTTTCATTAACGCCGCGGCGAGCGAGTTGTCGCGCAAGCATGTTCCGCAGTACATTCCCGCGGCGCCGGCAGTGAGCTGGAGGATGCGCACTGGATTTGGTTTCAGAATATCAGACGGATTCCCCGGCCGAACGATAGGCTTCGTCGAGAACCTCGACCACGTGCGAAACGCGTTGGCCGTGGCCGTGGCGAGCCACACCGGCGCGCAGTTGGAGCATGCAGCCGGGGTTTGCGGTCACAATGCGATCGGCACGCGTCGAGTTCACCGACTGCATCTTCTTCTCAAGCAGCGCGAGCGCCATATCGGTGTGAACCACGTTATAAATTCCGGCGCTGCCGCAGCAAAGATCGGACATCGGCATCTCCTTCAGCGTCAGCCCGGGCACCTTTCTCAGCAGCTCGCGCGGAGCCGATCGGATACGCTGACCATGGGCCAGATGACAGGAATCCTGATACGTCACCAACCCGCGCACTTCACCCATATTGAGATTGAGGTCGATGGACGCGAGAAATTCGTTCACGTCCTTCATCAGACTGACAAAGCGACGCGCGCGTTCGGCGTAGGCCGGGTCGTGTTCCAGCAACTCGTCGTATTCCTTGAGTGTCGAGCCGCAGCCGCCGGCGTTGGTCAGGATGGCATCGAATCCGGCGTCGGCCAAGGCATCGATATTCTTGCGCGCCAGAATGCGAGCACGATCGCGCAGGCCGGCGTGAACGTGCAACGCCCCGCAGCAGGTTTGTCCGTCGTGAATCGTGACCTCGCAGCCATTGGCTTGCAGCACGCGCACGGTCGCTTCGTTGAGGCGCGCGAAACAGAGGTTCGCGATGCAGCCGGATAATAGCGCCACGCGATGTTTTTGTTCTCCATGCGCCGGAAACACGCGCCCCATGTGGCGATAAAAGAACGGCGTTTCGACGGAGGGCGCAAGTGACTCCACTTCGCCCAGCCTCTCACTTAAGATTCCTGATGCTCGAATCAGGCGTTGCAACCCGGACCGCTGATAAATCCATAGCCCGGCGCCAGCCACCCGCAGCAATGTGCGGCTCGGCAACAGATAATCGAAGACCAATTTGCGCGTGATTCGTTGGAGGAGTGGCCGAGTGGTGCGCTGCTCAATATCGGACCGCGCAGCCTCGATCAATCGCCCGTATTTTACGCCGGAAGGACACGCCGTCTCGCAGCCGCGGCAGGCCAGGCAGAGATCGATGTGCTCCTGATACGCGTCGGTAATCGGCGCGCCGTTGGCCACCTGCACCATCTGATAAATACGACCGCGCGGCGAATCCATTTCGACGCCCAATTCGCGATACGTGGGGCAAGCGTTCAGGCAAAGACCGCAGTGGACGCACTTATCCAGATCCGCCTGCCGGGGCGCGTCAGATACGGCCATAGAGCCTTCCCCGGTTGAGCAGACGCTCAGGATCGAACATTTCTTTCACTTTTGTCATGGTCGCAAAATCGCTGGCCAGCGGCGTCTCGGGAGCATCCTTTATATAGTGCGCATAGACGACACCCGAGCCTGCGCGCGCGATGAACGGCACGTGGAGTTTTTCCGCCGCCTCGCGCATCTTGGATAGAGGCATCGATATGGGGACAACCTTTCCGGTCGGATTCGCGACCAGAAAATGCCGGGGAAACTCGCAGATCGCGTCCCACACGGAATCGTCTTCAACACGCGCCTGCGGCAGTTCGCGAGCATAACGGTCGAGCACAGCCTCATTTCCCGCCGGCGCGAATCAGCAGGCGGAATCCATGAGGCCAGTTGACGATATCGATGGCGGCCGGTTGCAAGACGCCGCTCAGAATCCGGTCGCGCTCGGCGAACGCTTCAGCGGCCGAGTCGAACTCCATCACAAACGTTCGCGATGCAACCGGCATGGGAAACACTTTGAAATTCACCGTCGCGATCGCGGCCAGCGTGCCGAACGAGCCGATCATCAGCTTCGCCATATCGAGGCCCGCGACGTTTTTCACCACCATGCCTCCGCTGTTGATCAGCTTCCCTTCGAGCGTCGCGAAGGTCATGCCGATCACCATGTCGCGCGCGGTGCCATAAAGACGGCGGCGGGGACCGCTCAAATTCGCCGCGAGCACGCCGCCGACCGTGGACTGATCGAGCCACGGAGGATCGAGCGGCAGCATCTGATGCTGCGCCGCGAGCGTGCGCACCAGTTCGGCGAACGGCATGCCCGCTTGCGACGCTGATCGTCAGATCGCGCGGCTCATATTGCAGCACGCGATTCATGGCGGCCGTCGAGATAGTCACATCCGCCGGCAAAGCCGGCCCACCCAGGCAGTCTTTCGAAAAATTGCCTCCCAAGCGGATCGTGCGATGCGCGGAAGCCGACTCGCGCAGCATCGCGGCGAGCTGTTCAGGATTTTCGGGTCGGAGCATTCTTTGTGGGAGACGCTATTAACATTTTCACCTCATTCGCAGTGAGGGCGCGATGTTTGCCGATCTCGAGCCCTGCAATCGCGATGGGACCGATCTGCGTCCGGACCAATTTGAGCACCGTCGGCGTCCAGCGCTTCCACCATCCGGCGCACCTGCCGGTTGCGGCCCTCCGTAATGGTAATTTCGAAAAAAGTGTAGCGCGCGGAGTCGCGGATGCGCTTCACCTCAGCCGGGCGCGTGGGACCGTCGGCGAGTTCGATGCCGTTGCGCAGGCGATCCAGTTGCTCGTCGGTCAGCAGCATCGACGACTTCACCAGGTACGTCTTCGGCACCTTCGATTCCGGACTCATAATGTAGTCGCCGAAATCAGTATCGTTGGTCATGATCAGCAGTCCGCTGGTGTCCTGATCCAGGCGGCCTACGTAAGATAGATACTCTTCGTCGGGCAACAGATCGTAGATGGTCTTGCGGCCCTCCGGGATCCTTATATGTCGTCAGGTAGCCTTTCGGTTTATAGAGCAGAACGTAGCGTTTCTTGGGCGCGGCCAGCGGACGGCCGTCGAGCGTGACGCGATCGCGCTTGATATCCACCCACAGATCGGGCGACTGGATTGTCTTCCCGTTCACCGCGACGCGGCCCGCGCCGATCCACCGCCGGGCGTCGGTGCGGGAACCGATTCCCGCCTTCGAAAGGACGCGGTCCAATGTCTTAGGCTTGTGTTGCTCCACGGGCACTTCTTATGATCGTACAGCGTGATTGATCGAATGCGTCCCTAATTTTTCCGAAGGCCGCGACGAAGGCGTCGTGCGGTCGATTGTCGACGCCATTGCCAGTGCGTCCGGCGTTCTGCTGCTCGGTTGGGAAGTGGATCGCGATCACAATCGCAGCGTGGTGACGTTCGCCGGACCGCCTGATGCCGTAGTCGAAGGAGCGATTCGCGGCGTCGGCACGCGCGACGTGAGTTGATCGACCTTTCAGCGTCACGAAGGAGTGCATCCGCGCGTGGGAGCGGCCGACGTGATTCCGTTTGTGCCTCTCGACGGCGGCACCATGGAGCAGTGCGTCGACGCCGCGCATCGCGCCGGTCAGGAGATCTGGAATCGCTTCCGTGTGCCCGTCTACTTTTACGAATCGGCCGCGAGGATTGCCGGACGCAAGAGACTGGAACTGGTGCGCAGGCCCGGTTTTGACGGCCTTCCGCCGGATGTGGGAGACATCGCGGCGCATCCCACCGCGGGCGCGGCGGTGGTTGGAGCGCGCGGATTCCTGATCGCCTTCAATATCAACCTGGCCACTCGCGATGTGGAAATCGCGCGCAGCGTCGCGCAAGAAGATTCGCGAATCGTCGGGCGGATTCCCATTCGTCAAAGCGATCGGCCTCGCCCTCGCATCGCGCGATTGCGCTCAGGTGTCCATGCAATTTCGTCAACTTTGCGCAAACTCCGCTCGACGAAGTCTGGGCAGCAGTGGTCCAGGAAGCCGCGCGGCTCGGACACCAGCGTCGCGTCGAGCCAACTGATCGGATTCGTTCCCCAGCGCGCCTTCGAGCAGGCCCCCGAGTTCTTCCAGCGCGCGGAAAACTTCGACGAATCGCGGATTTTGGAGACTCGGATTGCCGAATTGCTAAAATAGAATCAAGTGTTAGTCACCATCGAGCCCAAAGCTCCCAGACCCGCCTGGTTACGCGCTCCGGCGCCGGTCGGCGAAAATTATCGCAATCTTAAGCATCTGGTCGAGACGCTGAATCTCCACACCGTGTGCGAAAGCGCGGCATGTCCGAACATCGGCGATTGCTGGAACCGGCGCACCGCGACGTTCATGATCCTCGGGAACGTGTGCACGCGCCGCTGCGGATTCTGCGCCGTTCAGAAAGGCGCTCCGCTTCCTGTCGATTACGACGAGCCTCGTCGCGTGGCGGAGGCCTGCGCGGCGCTCGGGTCTGAAATTCGCCGTGATCACCAGCGTGAATCGCGACGATCGCAAGGACGGCGGCGCGGAGCTTTTTGCGCTGGTGATCAAGGCGATTCGCGATCGTGTGGAAGGCTGCGGCGTCGAAGTTCTCGTCCCGGATTTTCAAGGCTCCCATCGCGCCATGGAGATCGTGCTCGAAGCCGCGCCCGATATTCTGAATCACAATACCGAAACCGTGCCCCGTCTGTACCGGCAAGTCCGATTAGGCGCGCGATATGAGCGATCGCTCGACATGCTGGCGCACGTGAAGCGCGTCAGGCCGGAGACCCCGACCAAGTCCGGATTGATGCTCGGACTCGGCGAAACGATCGACGAAGTGCTGGCCGTGATGCGCGATCTGCGCGAAAGCAAAGTGGATATTCTGACGCTGGGACAGTACCTGCGCCCTTCGCCGAAACATCTGCCGATTATCCGCTACGTGACGATGGACGAGTTCGCGGAGTTGAAGCGCCGCGGCTACGAAATGGGCTTCCGGCACGTCGAGAGCGGACCGCTGGTGCAGAAGCTCCTATCATGCCGCGGACGCGGTCGCATGAGCGACGGCCTCCCGATTCACACCATCACTCTTCCGGTCCCTTGGGATTTGAAATCGGTCAACGTCCATCTGGTCGAACTGGACGAAGGCTTCATGTTGATCGACTCGGGCGTCGCCACCGCGGAATGTTTCCAGGTGCTGGAATCGGCCATGGCCGAACGAGGCGTGAAGTGGTCCGACGTGCGTACGCTGCTGCTGACCCATTACCATCCCGATCACATCGGGCACTCGTGGAAAATCCTGGAGCTGACCGGCGCGCGCCTGGTCATGCATCGCGCAGACGTCGATTATCTCGCCGAGCTGGCGCTCGCCAACGGCGTGCCGTGCTTCGCGGAGGCGATGCGCATGGCGGGCGTCCCGGCGGAGCTCGCCGACGAGATCGAACGGTCTTTGCGAGGCAACCGCCCGGCGTTTCGCACGCATCATCCGCACCAGGTTTTGGAAGGCGGCGAAACGCTGGCGATTCGAGGCGGCACGCTCAAAGTCATCTGGACTCCCGGACACACGCCGGGTCACGTGTGCCTCTATTCCCCCGAGCATCGCACGTTGATCTCGGGCGATCACCTCCTCGAATGGATTACGCCGAACATCGCGTGGCATCCCGAATGAGGATATGCTGGCGAAGTTCATCGCATCGCTCGAATCTGCTGCTGCCCTACGAGGTCGACGTCGTGATCCCCTCCCATGGCAAAAGATTCGGAGGCCATCGGACCGTCATCCGGCGGACTACCGAGCATCATGAGGAACGCTGCGGCAAGATTCTGGCCCACCTCGCCGAAGCGCCCATGACGGCCCATGAGTTGGTGCTCGCCATGTGGCGCCGAAAATTATCGGCGTTTCACCATCACTTCGCGGCGTTCGAAATACTCGCTCACCTGGAATATATGTCCCGGCGCGGGCAGATTTCGGCTCAGCTTCGGCCCGATGGCGCGATGATGTGGGAGCCAAAAGTCGGTTGAACTTTTCCCCTGCGCCTATCGTATTCTAGAGCGGAGAAATCCAACATGATCAGTTTCCTGCTTTGGTGTCTTTTGCTTGTCGTGTGCTGGCCCGTGGCCATTGCGGCGCTCTTCATTTATCCGATTGTGTGGCTCATCCTGCTGCCCTTCCGCATCGTCGGAATCGCCGTGGGAGGCGCGCTGCACCTGGTATGGTCGATCGTCATGCTGCCGTTTTTCGTGGTTAGGCGGCTCGGGAGAGTGTAGAATCTAGTCAGATGCTGACTCGGCTCTACATCAATAATTTCAGGTGTTTCGTCGATTTTGAATACAAGCCAGGGCAGAGGCAGCTCATCCTCGGCGGCAATGGCTCGGGGAAATCGAGCTTAATGGACGCCTTGTTCGTCCTCCGTCAGTTTTTGTTTACTGGAGAGAAAGCGGAAGTTTTCTTTCATTTCAGCAATCGCACTCGATGGCTGAGTGAGACTAAACAGAGTTTTGAATTGGAAGCGACCTTAGCTGGAAATCGATACGTTTACACGCTAGAGTTGGATTCTGATGATGATCCAACTAAACCAAAAGTTGTTTTAGAAAAGCTTTATTGTGATTCCCAGCGGGTCTTTGAGTTTGTGAACGGCCACGTTTCTCTCTATAACGATCGGTCTGAGCAAACCTCGACGTACCCATTTGACTCGAGCCGATCGGCATTAGCCACTGTGACTCAGGGCGATGACAACAAAAAGCTGATGAGCTTCAAGCGGTGGACACAAACTATCCTCTG
Organism: Bryobacterales bacterium; assembly: GCA_963813145.1. Classification (GTDB taxonomy): domain Bacteria; phylum Acidobacteriota; class Terriglobia; order Bryobacterales; family Bryobacteraceae; genus Palsa-187. Next base: position 420,882 of record CAWEXX010000003.1, on the reverse strand, counting down.
TTTTAGGATTAATCCCTTCGCAATGTCGCAGCGCGCAGAAGCCGAGGATCGGGCCCCGAAGTTCGACCTTTCGAATTTTGCACCATGGTATCGGCATCTAGCTCAGCAGCATCCGCGCCAAGCGCAAGCCCTCCTAACAAGCCTGCAGTCTGCTTTGGATGGTTTCGAATTTCTCCGTCTCGAAGACGTCGGGCAAAATGTGAGGCTTCTCGTGGCAGAATTCGCAGGGGACGAATCTCCGTTAAGCGTGGGTTTTAATCAGTTATCGGATGGACAACGCAACCTGATCAGCTTGTACACAATCCTACACTTCGTTATTGCAAAGGGCGGCACCGTAGTGTTGGACGAGCCAGACAATTTTATTTCATTACGAGAGATTCAGCCATGGCTCATCGCCGTTGACGATGCAATCGAGAGTCAAGGGGGGCAGGCTCTCATTATTTCTCATCACCCAGAACTCATCAATCAGTGGGCGCCTAGTTATGGAGTACGATTTGTCCGCCACGGAATGGGGCCTGTGAGCGTCGAAGAGTTTCATGGTGATCCTGACAGCCTACTTCCGCCCGCGGAACTGATTGCTCGCGGATGGGACGGTGAGTAGGGTATCACGTATCATCGTCCTCGCCGAGGACCAACGGCACCAACGATTTGTTCGCTATTATCTTTACCGGCTCGGCTATGCCCCGCACGAGATTCGCTTTGAGGCTGTGCCGAGTGGACGTGGCTGCGGAGAGCAGTGGGTTAGGGAACGATGCTCGAAAGTGGTTGCGGAATGCCGAGCCAGGAATGCGCGGGCCGCGACTGCGCTTGTGGTGGCCATTGACGCTGATACCCGCTTGGTAAGTGAACGGCGCAACCAACTACCCGCCGACCGTGCCCCAAATGAAGCGATCGCGTTTCTTATCCCCAAGCGTCACATCGAAACGTGGGTTCTTTGCCTCAGCGGCGAGATTGTCGATGAGGAAACGGACTATCATCTGCGCCCAGTTGATACCTTGATAACAGCCGGTACGATAACTCTATGGAACTGGACGCGAAATGGAGCAACGACGCCGACGCATTGCACTGAATCACTGCGAATAGCGCTGCCAGAATTACGGCGAATTCCGGAGACCTAAGTTACGCCGACTGCATCATCTCTTCCACCACCCGCCCGTCAAACAAATGAATACTCCGGTCCGCGCACGCCGCATACCGGGGATCGTGCGTCACCATCAGGATCGTCGCTCCGCCGCGATGCAGTTCTCTCATCAGATCCATCACCGCCTCGCCGTTCGCCGAGTCCAGATTTCCCGTCGGCTCATCCGCCAGCAGGATCGACGGATCTCCCGCCAACGCTCGAGCCACCGCCACGCGCTGCTGCTGGCCTCCCGAGAGCTGCGAAGGATAGTGCTTCACCCGGTGCCCCATCCCGACCCGTTCGAGCGCCGCGTGAACTTTCTGCTTTCGCTCCGACCCGGGCATGCCCCGATACGTCAGCGGCAATTCGACATTTTCATATACGGTAAGATCGCCAATCAGGTTAAACGCCTGGAAAATGAAGCCGATTTCGCGATTCCTGATCCGCGCCCGCTCGCTTAGCTTCAGGCCCTGCACGGACTTCCCGTTCAGCGTATACGACCCTCCGCTGGGCGAATCGAGCAGCCCCAGAATCGCCAGAAGCGTCGATTTCCCGCAGCCCGATGGCCCGGAAATCGATACATATTCGCCTTGCCGGACATCCAGGTGGATGCTCAACAGAGCGTGAGTCTCCATGTCGTCGGTGACAAACATCTTCGACACATCTTCCAGATGGATCAACTGCCGGCGTTCTGTTTCAGCCATAAAAATTACCTCACTGCTAGCGTTTCTTCGAAAAATTTGACGGCGCGCGGGTCCTTCGATCGGCCCAGCCACCGCACTGCTTCCTGCTTGATCTGCGATGAAACCTGCGGCTTGCGCGCTAAATCGATCAGGGCCGGAGCGCCGTCATGATGACGCGCAATCGCGGAAAGGGCGCTGTTGGCCAACTGCCATGTCAAGCCCCGCTTCTCTTTTTGGTCCACGGGATCCGTCGGCGGAATGAATGACGACAGCAGCAGCGCGCTCTGCGATCCATCCACTCCCGTCAGCCAGTACACCGGCAAGTCGCCCGCGTCGAAAATGCAGTCCGTCGCGTAGGTCCGGATCTTTTCCACTTTGCCGCCTTCCACGCGATACAGCATCACGAACTCCCGCGCACCTTCCAGGCTCACCGTGCCGCACATGTTGCGTTCTCCGGCCACCTGCGAGACCGAGTATCCGATCCACGCGGGCTCAACCTGCGTAGTCACGATGGTGCGAAACGCGGCGTCCAGCGCTCCGTTCACCGCCCGCGTTTGAAGCTTCGCGTTCTCGATTTTGGGCTGCACCTGCCCAAATACCGATCCCGCAAATGCCGCCAGCAGGAGTGCGATGTTCGTGGCGCACGCCCGTGGCGTGCCGCGTCGAGACTGTCTCGACGCCAGACCTGGGACCTTCACTTGAGCAACTCCTCAATAAAGTCCATCGCTTCCTTCGATTTCGACTCGCCCAGCCGGCGCAACGCCACTCGCTTCAATTCCGGATCCTTCTCCTTGCGAGCGCATTCGATCATCGGTTTGATCGCGCCTTCGTTGGCCAGGGAATTCAGGATCTCGCTCTTGATGTTTCGATCGGATTCGGCACCATAAATCGCAACCAGGTTGGTCACAGCCCGATCCTCGCGGATATTTCCCAGCTGGCGCACCGCCTCGCGGCGAAGATCTACATTCTGTTCGCTCTTGGCGATCGCCGCAAGATGGTCGACGTCGCGCGACATTTCGAAGCTCCGCAGCACGGAGCGCTTCACGTTCACATCGCTCACCGACCCATAAACTTCAGAGAGCAATTGCCGGCTTTCGTTGGACCGGTAAGTGCCCAGATACTGCACCGCCGTCAATTGCAGATCCGGATTCGAGCCGCCCTTGGCGTAGCGGCCGACAATCTCCCGCGCCTTGTCCGACCGGCTCTGCGCCAGCACGAACAGCGCCCGCTCCTTCAATCGCGGAGACATCTTGGGATTGCCCAGCAGCCCTTCGAGCAGCGGCACCGCGCGATCCGCGTCGGAATTGCTCAGCGCGTTGATGGCGTATAGCTTCAAATCCTCATCCGCCTGATTTTCCGGAGAAACCGGCTGGCCGTTTGCCGCCCGGACTTCCGCCTGCAGCGCCTTGGCATCGTTCTGCCAGTTGCTCTGGGGGAACTGCTTGGCCAGTTCGGCCAGCGCCGCCAAGGCCTCGTCGCGCTTGCCCAGCTTATTTAATGCGTATGCTTTCCAGTAATACGCACCTTCGACGCGCGAGGACGCATTTTTCGCATTAATCACCCGGTCGAAAATCTCCACCGCTCTTTCGTAGCTGTGATTGTCCAGCGCCGACTTGCCCGATTCATAGGAGCCGCCGCCGTAGCTGAACGCTTTGGGAGGCATCGGCGCCATCGGAGCCATGGGCGCCATGGCCGCCTTCGGCGTAATGTCCTGCGCCAGTTCAAGATTCATGCGCAGCTTGTCTCCAATGCCGATCCCGATCCCGGCGCCAAATCCTGCGTCGATCCGGCCCTCGATCGCCCGGACCGCGTCCCGAGCCATATCCATGGATCGCTGCACGGTCTCTTCCTTAATCTGGTCGCGTAGAATGTCCCGCGCCTCGGCCGCTTTTTCGCGCGCCATGTCGATCTGTGCCCGTACCCTGTCCAGGTCCGGTTGCCAGTCATCTGGCGCTACCGCCGGCGCAGGCATCGCCTTCGGAGCCGCGGTCGGCTGGCCCCAGGCCGTCGAAATGGCACAGGCTGCCATGAGAGTAATTACTTGAGTTCTACGAAATGGTTTCATGCTTTGTTCCCTTTTTTCCCGTTACAGAGTTGTTGTATTTCCCACGGATTGCTCCACCCGCGATCCGAAAATTTTGACTTTGAAAAGAATGCCCCGATCCTCAATCTGCTTGCGCAATTCTTCCAGCTGATGCGCCGACACTTCCGAGGGGCTGTGTGCGATTTCCAGCAGCACGCGCTCCAGTTCCTCCAGCAGCGCCGCGGTCGCTACGTCCCCGTTGGTTGCTGCTGTTTGCCGGTACAATCGATTCGACTCAAGAAGGTCCTCAGCGGTTTGCTGCTCGTACGAAATATCCAGATTGCCCGCCGCCGGCGTACCGGCGTTGGCCAGTTCCACCAGGATCATCTGGCTGCGCTCCAGGTGATCTCCCACGGCTACCAGTAGCACCCGCTCGCGAACGCCGGGATCCATGGCCATCTGCTTCAGCGCGGGTTTCTGCCATGTGTGTCCCGCGAAGAATGCCGCGACCACCAGCGCCGCCACGGCACCCGCCGCGAATAAGGGCCGTCCAAAGCCGCTCAGCAGCCATCGTGACAACCATGACCGCTTTTCGATCCGACCCTCGATCGCCGTCCACACCCGATTCTCATAATCCGCGGCCCGCTCCGGCACCGGAAAGCTGTCCACCGAATTGAGCACCCGCTGCAGCGCCTGATACGACGTCCGGCACTGTTCGCACGTGCCGAGATGGTCCGCGATCTCCGTGCCTTCGCCGTAGTAATAGAAAACGAATTGTTCTTCCGTTGGATGATTCATGAAACACCTGCCGAATTCACTAATGGCTCCAATGCGCGGCGAATCTTCTGCACCGCGCGAAAAATACTATGCTTGGTCGCGTTGCCGGAAAGTCCCAGCGCCGACCCGATCTCTTCAATCGATTGCCCTTCAAAATGGCGCAGCACGAACGCCGTGCGCTCCTGCTGGCTCAACCCGTCGAGCGTCGTCGCCACCTTGCGCTGCACTTCATCCCCGAACAGCAGCCGGTCCGGACCCGGAGCATCGCTCGCCAAGGTATGGATCACGTTGTTCCCCTCTTCCCCCTGCACGGGCGATTCGTCGAGCGGCGTCTGCGGATGCCGCTTCTTCGACCGGACCAGATCCAGCGAATAGTTCGATGCGATCCGGTACAGCCAGGTGCCAAAGCTCGCCCTCGCCTCATAGCGATGCAGTTGCTTATAGGCCCTCAAAAAGGTTTCCTGCACCACGTCCTCGGCGTCCTGTTCGTTGCCTGTCATTCGATATGCCAACCGGAAGACACTACGGCTGTGGCGATCCACCAGCGCGCGGTACGCGTCCCCATCGCCGGCCTTCACTCGCGCCACGGCGACGCTGTCCGAGTCTTCCATTCACCCTTTAGACTGCAATACCTTGCGGCGGTTAGCCAGCAAAAGATTGAGCAAAAGAGACCGTTTTTCCTAGGTTGAACCTGCTAGACTCTAAAGCACCTTCGTGAATACTGTTATCCGGCAGGCGCAGCTCTTCGCCGGGGTGATTCTCGCCCTGATCGTATTCGCCTTCCTGGACCGGATTCCCGACGATCCCGGCGTGTTCAAAGAACGCTGCGTCCAGCAGGTTCAGTCCGTGGGAATCTCAGATCCGGCTTGTTTTGATACAGCTAGCGCTATCTTTGTGGCGTGGGCAGTTCCTTCCCGGAATATCTGCGCCGGAATAAGTCTCTTCGATGCAGAGAGCACGATTGCCTCTGCGGGTATTTTTGATCTGCGATCCGCGGCCGATTCGTCGCCGCCGGCGTCCGCCTCGTAATTGTCATTCCCAGCATCATCGTTTGACGGCCCTCCTGCTCCTGATGCGCAGTGTGTCCGAAGGCCGTTAGTGGAAGGATTATCTAGTGAATATCGTCAATTTGCGTGCCGCTACGGCCGCCGTGCCCAGCGGAATGCGCGTCCACCTGGTGAACCCCAGCGACATCTCCTTCGGGACCGCCGTGATTACTCCCCGCTGGCTGTATGTTCTTGCATCCGCGACTCCTAAGGCGTTCGGGGACGCCGTCATTTGCGATGAAACCCTGGAGCTGCTGAACCCTCTCAACGTCAATTCCGGCGACGTGGTCGGCATCGGCGTCCATACCGGGAACGCCCTGCGCGGCTACGAGGTAGGCCGAATGGCTCGGGAGCGTGGCGCATGGGTCATTTTCGGCGGCATCCATGCCACCCTCTATCCCGAGGAAGCCGTCGAACTGGGCGGCGCCCATGCCGTGGTCAAAGGCGATGGCGACGTCATCTGGGCCGAAGCCCTGAACGATTGCGTGCTCGGACATCCCCGCAAGCTGTACGACGGCGGACGCATCGAGCCCGATCAATTCCTTCCCGCCCGCTGGGACCTGATGCCCGATAACAGCTATATGTGGGCCTCTGTCCAGACCATCCGGGGATGCGCGAAGCACTGCTCGTTCTGCTCGGTATGGCGTACCGATGGCCAGCGTCCGCGCCAGCGCGCCTCGGACGGCGTGATCCAGGAGATCGTGGAATTGCGCCGCAAAGGATTCCGTTTCATCGCGTTAGCCGACGACAATTTCTACCCCGTCACCCTCACTGATCTTCGTCTGGCCCGCCAGCAGGGCAACGACGCCCGAGTCGCCGAGCTCGAATCCATTCGCGCTGAGCGCTTCGTCCTGATGAACCGCTTGGCCGAGTTGCCCAAGGACATGGTTTTCTACACCCAGATCACCATGGAAGCGGCCGAGGATATCGAATTTCTCAAAGCCATGAACAAGGCCCGCATTCGAGGCGCGCTGGTCGGCGTCGAAGCCGTCACCGCCGAGGGTCTCAAATCCGTGTTCAAGGACTTCAACTACTCGGGCGACGGCCTGGTGAAGCAGCTGCAAACCTTCCGCGAGTATGGCGTGCACGTGCTCGGTTCGTTCATTTTCGGTCTTTCCACCGACAAGCCCGATACCTTCGATGCCACCGCCGCGCTTGCCAAGAAAGCGGGCGTGACCTTCGCCCAGTTCGTCATGATGACGCCTTTCCCCGGCACCGTCGACTTTCTGCGCTGGGAAAAAGAACAGGCGGCCGATCCCGAGATGGTCGGCGGCGTGCCGCTTACGCGCTATTGGCTGATCCCCGCGTCCGACCGCCCCAAAATGTTCACCCCCCACCCGTCCATGAGCGCCGACGAAATTCGCGAGCGAACCCAAGGCGTTTGGGATCGCTTCTACAGCTTCAGTTCTATCTGGACCCGCTCCAACTGCGTCAAGTCATTGAAAGCAAGGGTAGCTTTCGTACTGGTTTCGAAACTCTACCGCCAAATGTACGCCAAGACGGGTATTTCCACCGACAGCGCGCGCAAAAAAAAGGCCAATCGAACCGCCCGCTGGATCGCCAAGCCGCTTCGTAAGTTATTTCTGGCCAAGCCAATGCCGGAACTGATGGCCCCTCAGTAAAAGTACTTTACATAACAGAGTTCTTGCTATAGGCTTCTTGTATGAAGCCTGCCATCATCATTCTTGCCTCTTTGTTGACGGCCGCATGCAACCCCGGCCCGCCCCTGTCTCCTCTCATTAGCGCGGCCCGGGAAGGCGACACCGCACGGATCGCCGAACTCGTCAAAGGCGGCGCCAATGTGAACGAACGAGGAGGCGTCAACGACTGGACTCCTCTGATGCACGCCGTCCATAAGAATCAGACAGGATCGGTGCGAGCGCTGATCGACGCCGGCGCCGACCTCAACGCCAGCGCCGGAGCCCGCGGACGCGATACCGCGCTGCGGCTGGCCGAACTTCAGGGAGAGACCGACATCGCCGCGATTTTACGCGAGGCTGCGGCCAAGGCGTCCGCGAAAACGCAACAATAGGGGACGTGCGTTTAAGACCATACGAGTGGCTGATCGTCGCCTATTTCTCCTACGTAGCCGCCATCGCTCCCTTTTTCATCTCCACCGGCGAAACCCGATGGCTCCCCGCGGCCATCGCAGGCGTCGTCGCCGGTATTCTGCTGGGCCTTTCCCGTCATAACTCGATTCTGCGCGACTGGGTTCCCATCGGATTCACTCTCGCCGCGTATCGCGAAATGAACTGGTTCACCCCCTCCGTCCGCGATCATCATCTGGAGCGCGCCTGGATCGTCTGGGACCGCTGGCTGCTCGACACCGCTCATCTACGTGCCGCGATTGAAAGCGCCGGCCCGCTGATCCCTTCTTATTTGGAGATCTGTTACGTCCTGGTTTACGCCATCGCGCCGATCTCCGTCGCCATCCTGCTTCTCCGCCGCCATCGCGATCGCCTGAGCTTGTTCTGGCTGGCATATCTCGCGGGAACCCTTGCCGCCTACGGGTTGTTCCCCTATTTCCCGTCGGATCCTCCGCGCACCGTCTTCGCCGGCCAGGACCTGCCTCAAATCGTCACGGTTTTCCGGCGCTTCAACTTGGCGATTCTAGGCGAGTACGGCATCCACTCCAGCGTCTTCCCCAGCGCCCACGTCTCGTCGGCATTCGCCTGCGCCTGGGGACTCCTCCTCACCATGCCGGATCGCAAACGCTACAGCTGTATCGTCGCGATCTTCGCCCTCTCCGTAGCCATCGCGACCATCTACGGCCGCTACCACTTCGCCACCGACGCCCTAGCCGGATTCGCCATCAGCTTCCTAGCTTTCCTGGCCGCAAGGAAGTCGCATTAGATCACTGACTGCATCTGCTCTTGTGGCGCGCGCCTCCAGGCGTGCCGCGTCGACAGTCGTGTCGACGTAGATTCTCCAGGAGCCTCAAATAACACCCACTACCTCCAGGCGTGTAAAATGAACGACTAATATGAAGTTCTCTCTGCTTCCTCTCCTCCCGCTCCTCCTCGCTGCCGCCGACACCAAGACCGAACCCGTAAAAGTTCAAAAAGCCAACTACGAATTGGCCCAGCGCTGGACCACCGCCAAAATTGGCAAGCTTGTGTTCGACACCCAGGTAACTCCCCACTGGCTCGAAGGCGACCGCTTCTGGTACAGCTACGAGACCAGCCATGGCCGCCACTACATACTGGTCGACCCGGTCAAGAAAACCAAGACTCCTATCTTTGACGTTTCAAAGATGGCCGCGATGCTGACGCTGATCACACGTACCCCCTACGACGCCCAGCACCTCCCCATCCGCACTATCAAGTTCGTCAAGAACGACACTGCAATTCAGTTCGACTTGCAAGTAGAGAAGGATGCCGATATCAACGGCAAGCAGACCATCCTCGGCGGCGAGCAGGAAGGTGACATGACGCAAACCACCTCCGCCGTCAACCAGGAAGCGGTCCCGCAAGGTCGAGGCGGACGCGGCGCAGCGGCTCCGAACCCTCGCATGCGCACTCTCTATTTCGAATATGAGCTCGCAACAGGCAAGCTGACTCTTCCGCCCGAGTTCACTCCGGAGCCGCGCAAGCCCGCCTGGGCCTCCATGTCTCCCGACGAAAAGACCGTTGTCTTCGCCCGCAAGAACAATCTCTGGATGATGGACGCCACCAACTATGCGCTGGCCTTGAAGAAGTCCGACGATCCAGCGATTAAGGAGACTCAGCTCACCACCGATGGCGAAGAGCATTTCGGTTACGCCCGCCGCATCAGTGGAGCCGAGCGCGATCAGCAGCAACAGCAAATTCAGGAGGGCGGCCAAGGCGCAGGCGCCACTGCGCGCGACAAAACCGGACGCGTCCCGCCCGTTGTCGTCGCCTGGTCCAAGGACTCGAAGAAATTCTCAGTAGTGCGCCGCGACGAGCGCAAGGTAGGGGACCTGTGGGTCATTCACACGCTCGAAAATCCGCGTCCCACGCTCGAATCCTACAAGTACGCGATGCCCGGCGATGCCAACGTCCCTCAGCCGCACATGGAAGTGTTCGATCTCGCCGCCAAATCGCGTAAGGAGATGAAAGTCGATCGCTTCAAAGATCAGTTCGCGCGGGTTCTAACTTCTCCCGTCTCTAATCGCCAGCGCGAACGCCAGCGGACAGACTTAACGTGGCTGGCCGATGGCTCCGACAAGGTTTACTTCGAACGTCAAAGCCGCGACCTTCATAAGGTGGATATTTGCGTCGCCAATCCTGAAACCGGCGAAGTTACCACGCTGATTGAAGATCGGATGAACACTTATATCGAGACCAAGCCTCTGCGTCTGTTAAACAACGGTGAAGAACTGCTCTATTGGTCGGAGCGCGATGGCTGGGGCCACTGGTATCTCTACGATGGTAAGGGTACTTTAAAGAATCAAGTGACCTCCGGTGAGTTTGTTACCGAAGCCATCGACAATATCGACGAAAAAGCCCGGGTAATCACCTTTACCGCCGAAGGCCGCGAGCCGGGCGAGAATCCTTATTTCACTCATGCCTATAGCATCAAACTCGACGGCACAGGCCTGAAGATGTTAGACTCCGGCGATGCTTCGCACACCATAGCGATGGCCGATGACGGAAAATACTTCGTCGATAACTCGTCCCGTGTGAACACCGCTCCTCACTCCGTTCTTTACGACCGTTCTGGCGCGCCGAACTTAGACTTGGAGACTACTGACATCTCCGCATTGATGGACGGCGGTTTCAAAATGCCCGAGCCATTTTCGGTGAAAGCCGATGACGGACTCACTGACCTTTATGGAGTGATGTATAAACCTTTCGACTTCGACCCCAACAAGAAGTACCCGATCATCGCCTATGTTTATCCTGGCCCGCAGACCGAGAGCGTCACGCAGGTCTTTACTCCGAGAAGCGCAAACGTAGGCTTAGCTCAGTTAGGCTTCATAGTAATCGAAGTAGGCAATCGCGGAGGCAACCCGCATCGCTCCAAATGGTATCACACTTTCGGCTACGGCAATCTCCGCGATTATGGTTTGGCCGACAAGAAAGCGGCCATTGAGCAGCTGGCTCGTCATAACTCCTTTATCGATATTGAGAGAGTCGGCATCACCGGCCATTCCGGCGGAGGCTTCATGTCCGCCGCGGCCATGCTTCAATACCCCGACTTCTTCAAGGTAGCCGTCAGCGAATCCGGCAACCATGAGAACAACGTCTATAACCAGACTTGGAGCGAGAAGCATCACGGGATTAAGGAAGTAGTCAACGAAAAAGACGGCTCCGTCAAGTTTGAATACAACATCGAGAAGAACTCGGAAATAGCCAGGAACTTAAAAGGCCACCTGATGCTAACCACCGGAGATATGGACGACAACGTCCACATGGCGAACACCATGCGCCTCGCCGACGCCTTGATCAAAGCCAACAAACGCTTCGACCAATTCATCCTCCCCGGCCAGCGCCATAGCTACGCCGCGGAAGCCAACTACTTCTTCTGGGTAAGAGCCGACTACTTCTGCAGATTCCTGTTAGGCGACTGGGACCAGCGAGTAGACATGACAGAAATGGACCGAGAAGCCTCGCCCAGACCGCCAGCGGGTACGCGGCGAGGAGCCGAGGACGATCAGAATCCGTAGGTCTATCATGTTCTTGGAGCCTAGAACGACATGGTCGCTATAGCATGCCGTGCTAGGCTGGCACCATGACGGGAAAGCACATTGCCTCTGTCGGCTTATCGTTAGCTGGGTTTGCTCTAGCTCAGAAGCTTGGCAACTATGAGAACAAGCCATTGGCGTTAGTGTTGGCTATTCTTTTTGGCATTTGGATCGTCGCAGTAGTCATCTGGGCCACGCGGGACATCATTGCATGGTGGCGCAAGCGCAATCGTGTGGTCCTCAGCCTCGGGCCGCTTGTGATAGATGATGCGCGTTGGGCGTGTGTCAACGACGCTGCGGCTTACATTGACAAGACCGCGTTTCTTCAGGACCGCGTTAGACAAGATTCCCTCAGGATTCGCGTAAATAACGATCTTGGTGATCCCTGCATTAAGTTCCACCCAGAGCTTGGAGGGCATAGCAAGGAACTGGTCGTCCACTATTCCAGAAAAGGCTCGGTCACAGCAATACCCAACGAATGGCTGGAATTATGACCTGTTTTAGATTGATCAAAGCAACTCCGCGAATTCCGCAACCGTCATTCCAGACGCCCGGATTAGTGATCGCAGCGTGCCGGGAGCCAATTCGCGATGCAGGGGTACGGATAAGGTCACTTGACTCCCACGCTTAATGAGAATGACGTGACTACCGTGCTGCCGATCCTTTGTCCACCCGACCTTCTGAAAAACTCGGACAACGCGCTCACCTGAAACGCGCGGGAGTCCCACCACTAAACAGGAACCTCGACCTCGCGCACCTCAATAGTCAGTGGCATATGATTCGCCGCTCGCGCTGCCAGGCAACCCGAAATTGCTTCCTGGATATTCTGCAGCGCCTCCGCCTCAGTACTCCCTTGCGAAACGCAACCGGGAATTGAAGGGCACTCGGCCACAATCATTCCAGTCTCATCGGGCTCCAACGTGACGAGCAGCTTCATAACTAAATCTTACACATTGCACGCCAGAGCCTGCCGGATGTCCTCTTCCTCCAGGTACGGATAGGCAGTCAGGATCTTGCTGAAGGAATGTCCTGATGCAACCAAGCCCACGACAGTACCAACGGTCACACGCATCCCGCGCACGCAGGCTTTGCCTCCCATGACCTCAGGACTACGCGTGATGCGATCAAGCTCTGGCACCATCCAATTATTTCACACCCACGACGATCAACTTCCTCACCCGCCCCTGAAACACCGCCCGCCCCCGCTCCTCCCCCATCACACTCACCGCCGTCGCAATCGGATCCGCATCCAACCCTCGCCGCGCGACCACAGTCACCGCGATCGCCGACGTTAACCCGAACCCCGTCTTAGGATCGATGATGTGCGAATATCGCACGCCTCCGATTTCGCGAAACTGCTCCGCATCGCCCGAAGTCGAGACCGCCGCGTTTCGCAGAAAGATTTCTCCGCCCGCCGGCTCCAGTCCAACACGCCATCCGCGAGTCCCCGGAGGAGCATCGCTCGCGACGATATCGCCACTCACCGCAATCAATGCCCGCTTCACACCAAGGCCGCGCAGCGTCTTCAGAGCTTCATCGGCCGCGTACCCTTTCGCGATCGCCCCAAGGTCCAACTGCATTCCTGCGAGTTTCAACTCAACCGCGTGATGCTTTCTGTCGAGCACGACGTTCCTCCATCCCACCCGAGCCATCGTCTCCGCATCCGCCGTTTTCCCGAGCCTCCATAAATGCGTCACCGGACCGATGGTCACGTCGAACGCCCCGTCAGTCAGCGCGAAAAGTTTCTGCGCCGCTTCCAGCACGCGAAACAGATCCTCACTCACACGCATACTCCGAACCTGGCACAGTCGATTCAGTTCACTATCTGGCTTATAGTCTGAAAGCTTCTCGTCCAATTCGCGAATGCGATCGAACGCCGCGCGCATCGGCCATGCGTCTTTCGAGTAAATAGTGATGCGAACCAGCGTGCCCATGTGCGGCTCGACTGCTTCAAACCTCTCCGCCCGCAACACGCACACGAAGAAGAGCGCGCTAGTTATCCTTCTCAATGCCGCTGTTCCAATACTTGTACATCTCTTCCGCCGTGGGAATTTTCAGCGGCCGGACCAGCCGGAAACCCAGCCCCTGCGCATCCGTTTCATACCAGATACTTTTTGGAAGCTGGGGGTCTTGCTCCTTCCAGCTTGGGTCGGAAGCCACGCGCGCACTGCAAGTCAACTGTTCCGGCGGATCCTGCCAGGAGCCTCCGCGGACCGCGTGCGGATACGGTTTTGTCGCCTGATTCCATGGGTTCGCCGCTGGCGAACGGGTGTAAAAATCGGCCGCATACTGATCCAGGGTCCACTCCATCACGTTGCCGTGCATATCGTACAGGCCCCACGGATTTGGGGCTTTTAAGCCTGTTTTTTGGTACTTCCCACCGCTGTTTGAGGCGAAATAAGCGTAATTCACAAGTTGCTTCACATCGTCGCCGAACGAATAAGCGGTGGTCGTTCCCGCACGGCACGCGTATTCCCACTCCGCCTCGGTCGGCAAGCGATAAAACTGCCCCGTCTTCTGGCTGAGCCATTCCGCGTACTTATTCGCCGCGTGCTGCGTCATGCTGATGGCCGGATAGCCTTCGATTCCCATGCCGAACGACATCTCGACATAAGGTCGAGTAGGACGGCTCACGGCATCCGCCCCTTCATCTTTCGCGAACATGAACTGGCGATACAGGTCCCAGGTGACTTCGTATTTATCCATCCAGAAGGGATCGATATGAACTTTGTGCGGCGGCATTTCATCCTTATGGGCGGTCGACCCCATGATGAAATCGCCTTCCGGAATCGCCACCATGCTCGCGGGCATCGCAGCCTTATTGGCCATGATCTTTTCGCGGACGCGAGCGATGGTCGCGCGCTCGGCTGCGGGCAGACGCGTCGTGCCTTCGAGGCTGATACCATCAGGCCATTTCGCACCTTCCTTGATCCAGTCGCGAATAGCATCGCGCTGGTGCTTAGGAAGTTGTGGGCCTCCCGGAGGCATCGATCCGGACTCGACGGTCAAATAGAGGCGACTTTTTTCGGGGGCGCCCGGCACCACGACGCGCGACACTGCAATGTTGGTCGTGAGCCGCACCGAACCCGCCGCTTTGGCGCTGCTGTGGCAGGGGACGCAGCGCTCGATGAGGACCGGAGCAATCTTGTCCTCAAAGTTCACTCCCGCCATCAGAAACAGAAACGGCAACAGCATCAGATCAGCTTATTGACGCCCGGCCGAGGCATCGGCGCCACTGGCATCGAGCCGTTCCAATCGAGCTTCTCAGGGAAAATCCGCTCCTGCGAATTGAGCGCCTGGTCCCAGGTCACTTCGCGGCCGGTGTAGGCGGCCATGCGTCCCATCAACGCGAGCAAGGTGCTGGTCGCCATCCGCTCGCCATTATTAATCGGCTGGCCTTTGCGGATCGATTGGAACATCATGTCGTGCTCGTACTGATACATGTCGTACTTCGTGCCTTCGAACGTCCAATCCTTCGCGCCGGTGATTTTCGGCATGGGCGATCGGCCGATGGTGCAGGCGCCCTTGGTGCCCAGAATGTAATCGGCGTTCTCATTCCAGCAATTCTCGATTTGGCGGCAGCCGACAATCGCACGCACGTTATTCGGATAGAGATAATTCACTTCGAAGTGATCGTAGATGTTGCCGTCTTCCGCTGGGATCTGGCGTCCTCCGACGGCGACGCAACTGATCGGCGGCTTGTCGTTTTGCGACCACGCAACTTTATCAACGCTGTGCACGGCCTGCTCCACAATGCTGTCGCCGCAGAGCCATTGGAAGTTGTACCAGTTCTTGATCTGCCACTCCACGTCGCTCATCCCGGCCGGGCGAGTGCTCGCCTTCGGCATCGGCTTCACGGGATTGGTGTAGTAAGTCGCGTAATAAGCGACGATATCGCCGATCGCGCCCGAATGAATCTGGTCGAACGTCGCGACGATGTAGTTGCTATAGCGCCAGCAGAAGCCGGAGACCAGGGCGAGATTCTTCTGTTTTGCGAGCTTCGCCGTTTCGAGAACGTCGCGAACGCCGAAGGCATCGACGGCAATCGGCTTCTCGCAGAACACGTGCTTTCCGGCCTCGATGCAGGCTCGCAAATGCGAGGGCCGGAAGCCGGGAGGCGTGGTGAGAATCACGACGTCCACGCCGCTATCAATCACTTTCTGATATGCGTCGAGCCCGAGGAATACGTTCTTGGGATCGACCTTGACCTTCGCGCCATTGATCTTGGTGAGCGTTTCGAGGCTTTGATCGACCCGCTCCTGAGAGACATCGGCGACGGCGGTTAGCTCGGCGTAATCGTCCGCCTTCATGGCCTGCGAAGCGGCCCCGGTTCCTCGGCCTCCACACCCGACCAGGCCGACCTTAATCGCGTTAGTGGCCTGTCCCCGAACCAGCGCCGGGAATCCGGCGGCGAGGACGGCTCCCGTGGTCTTCAAAAAATTGCGGCGGTTTTCTTGCTCCATTTTGTTAGTGTAGTGCGTTGGCGAGCGGACATAGTGACCTGCCTATCATCTGTTGACATTGTCTGCGAACGAAACCACGCGAGCAATTTCCTGAGTTCATCCGCATCGCATCTTGGCGAACTTTAGATGCCGATCGGACCATCGGATGGAGTTGATGCAACAGGAGTCTCGCTGGAGACGTCCGAACGAAGCTCGTTGAAGCGCCCGCGACACATCTGTTACCGCCTGCGCTCCGTGGAAGATCACCGAACTTCGGCTTCCGGAGGGTCAATACGTCGAAGTCGTCATCCGAGGTCCGTATGTCGTGAGCAGCCTAGAAGCGGCAAGTCCTCAATGCGTACTGAGTGTAAGCCCAGGAATCGTCTCTCGAACTTATTGCTCGACCGTTGAGTCAGCTTCCGACGGCTGAAGTACTGCGTCATCCAGCGAGCGTGTCGAGCGACGCTGGCGAGACGCTGAAAGAGCGGCACAGCCGCAATTGGACGTTAACGGCCGCTGAAGCCACTTCATCGCCGAGGGTTCGCAGGCCAAGAACGATGCTCGGCCTGAACCCTCAATCATGGTCGTGGCGGGAATGCTTCAATACCCTAAAATCCGATCCGCTTCCGCGACGATATTCTCTACTTGCGGCAGGATTTCGTTTTCTAACTGCGGGTGATACCCGACCCAGGTATCGAGCGCGGCGACGCGGCCGATGGGGGCGTCTAGGGAGCTGAATAATTCGCTCGCGATGCGGGCGGAGATTTCTGCGCCGTAGCCGAAGGACAGGCAATCTTCGTGGACGATCATGACGCGGCTGGTCTTTTCGACCGAGGCGCGGATCGACTCCCAATCGTAGGGGGCGAGCGACCGCAGATCGATCACTTCTATCGATAGGCCCGGATTTCGCTGCTCCACTTGCAAGACCGCTTGCATCGATTTCTGGACCAGAGCGCCGTAAGTCACAATCGTCAGATTCGCGCCTGTTTTGGCGATTTTCGCTTTGCCGAACGGAATCGTGTAATCAGGACCGGGGTGCGGGGAGCGGTTATAGGGCTCGCGATAAAGGCGTTTGTGTTCGAGGAACAGCACTGGATCGTCGCAGCGAATCGCGGTGCGGAGCAGGCCGCAGGCGTCCAGAGCGTTCGACGGAAAAACGACGCGCAGGCCGGGGATGTGCGTGAAGATCGATTCACCGGACTGACTGTGATAAATAGCGCCGCCGTTCAAGTAGCCGCCGATGGCGACTCGAATCACCAGCGGCGCGGAAAATCCGTTGTAGGAGCGCCAGCGCAGCGTGGCGAGTTCATCGCGAATCTGCATCATCGCCGGCCAGATGTAGTCGAAGAACTGAATCTCGATTACCGGTTTCATGCCGCGCGTGGCCATGCCGATAGCCCGGCCGACGATCCCCGCTTCGGCGATCGGCGTATTGAAACAGCGGGAGGAGCCGAACGCGATTTGCAGGCCCTTGGTCGCGCTGAACACGCCGCCCTTGCCTTTTACCTGCCCGAGATTCCCCTCGCGGCTGGAGTCGGCGACGTCTTCCCCGAACACGACCATGCGGGCGTTGCGACGCATTTCTTCATGCTGGGTGAGGTTGATCTCGTCGACCATGGTACGCGGCTCGCCCGCGAATTTCGGGGCTGCGTCGAATTCCGGTGACGTCGGGTCGATGCGCTCGGAATAAAGGAAGCGGAGCGCGGAGCCTTTGGGGGGCGGGGCGGCTTTCAGCACGCGGTCGGTGACCTCTTGAACCTCAAGATCGATTTCGTGGGTCAGCAATTCGAGGCCATAGCGATCGAGCGCGCCTTCGGCGATCAAGCGCTCCGGGAAAGTCACAATGGGATCGCGCTTGGCCTCATCGGCACGTTCCGACGGTGTCTTATAGAGCTTTTCATCGTCAGAGAGCGAATGCGAATACGGCCGGATGCAGGTGGCGCGGACCAGGACGGGGGATTGCTCGCGGCGGCAGTGCGCGACAGCCTCGACCATGGTCTCGTAGGATGCGTCGAAATCGGTGCCGTCGCAGTTGAAAATTTTGAGATTCGGAAACCCGCTGACGACCTTCGAAACATCGCCGCCGGGAGTCTGTTTCTCGACCGGCGTGGAAATGGCGAAGCCGTTGTCCTCGACTAAAAAAACGATGGCCAGCTTCTCGAGGCAGGCGATGTTCATGGCTTCCCAAAACTCGCCTTCGCTGGTGGCTCCGTCGCCGGTGGTCACGAGCGTGATCGCGTCCGATTGCGGATCGAGCTTGCGGCACGCATCGGCGCATCCCACGGCTTGTACAAACTGGGTGCCGGTGGGCGACGAGCCGGTGATGAGGTGCAGCTTCGGCGATCCCCAATGCGACGGCATCTGACGGCCGCCGGAGGCTGGATCGGCCTCCGCGCCGACCGCCTGCAGCAGCATCTCCTCAGAGGTGACCCCGAGCGCGAGACTAAATGCGCGGTCGCGATAATAGGTGTAAAACCAATCGTGACCTGGGCGCAAGGCGAGCCCGGCCGCGGCGCCGATGGCTTCATGCCCCGCACCGCTGATCTGGAAATAAATCCGGTTTTGCCGCTTGAGAAGAATCTCCCGGTCGTCGATGCGGCGGGAGAGGTACATGATGCGAAAAGCCTGGATCCGTTGGTCGCGCCCGAGCCTGGTGGGGAGTGCGCTAAGGTCAGTCTCCGATGTTGTGCTGGTAAGCATGGCCGCTCCCAGTTTATCAACGTTGCGGGCGTTAGAATAACGCCCCGATAACGCCAGGGATTTTGTGGGATTTTGCGCAAATTGCTGAATCTGTTGGGGCGGAGGGGAGTTGCGGGTGGCTAGCGCAGCAAGAAATAACGCCAGGATGACGGCGGGGGTGCGGAGGTGGGTCGGTAAGGTCATGAGTTTATTGATGTGAGAAGGTCTTGGAAACATCGGGCGGCAGGTCGGGGACCTGCCCCACTGCGGATCTTACTTATCATGCTCTGGGTAGTTTGAGGGATAGGTAGGAGGGATGCGCGTGGTTGAAACGCTCATCTTTTGATTGCAGGGGGATTAGCGACAGCGCCGACAGGCGAAAGCGCCTGTCCCACCTTGTCTAGGTGTGGATGATTGTCTGCGGTGGGACAGTAGCTTTCATTGCAAATTGACCGCTCCCTGTGGTCGCGGCTCTGCGGGAGCGGTTTAACGCCTTGATAAATGGGCGACTGTTTCCAGGTGATAGGTCTGGGGAAACAGGTCGACCAAGGTCAGTTTTTCGATGGAGTAATCGGTCAAGGCGGCGACGTCGCGGGCTAGCGTGGCGGGGTCGCAGGACACTATGGTCAATTTGGGCGGTTTCAGGCGCGCGAGATGCGACACTACCGTTTTGCCGAGGCCGGCGCGAGGGGGATCGGCTACCACGAAGTCCGGGGTCGCGGTCATGCGCGCTAGGTGATCTTCGACTCGGCCCTGGATGTGTTGAATCACAACGCCTGCGTTTTGCGCATTCACTTCCAGATCGCGCGCGGCGGTGACTCCGGCTTCGACGGCGGCTACTTTCGCGAATTTTCTGGCCAAGGGTAGCGCGAAGAGTCCGACTCCGGCGTACAGGTCGACTGCGGTTGCGCCGCTTGCATCGCCGATGGCGGCCTCGACGAGTTGGTCTACCAAAAAACGATTGACCTGGAAGAACGAGCGGGGGCTGACGCGGAATTTCCCGAAGGTGGTCGTGTATTCGAGTGCTACGGTGGATCCGCACCAGTCGTAAAACGATTTCGCCACCGGGCGGTCGGTCTCGAGGATGTTGATCTGCACCTTCGTCTCGTCCGTGAATATCTCGAGCGACTGGACGAAGTTCGGGAAACGGCGGTCGGACATGCGATCGCGCATTTCTGCCAGCGCCTGATTCAATCGCGGCGACGAAATGGGGCACTCGCCTTCGACCGGCACTAGGTCGTGCGACGCCGGCGCCAGGTAGCCGATTTTTCCATTGGCGATGTGAAACTGCGCGCGGTTGCGGTATCCGAGGGGCGGTCCGCTGATGGTCGCGATCTCGCCTTCCCACTTGATTTTTCCTACCCGGCGCAGCTGCTCGCGCAGAATATCCACCTTGCGCGCGAGCTGGAACTCGTACGGCGCGTGCTGATAGTGGCAGCCACCGCAGCGCGCAAACAAGGGGCACGGAGGCGTTACGCGTTCGGGCGCGGGCTGGACGATCTCAGCGAGCGAAGCGTGCATATCGCCCTCCTTCGCCAGGACTTTCACGACTTCGCCGGGCAGCACGAACGGCACGAAGACCACGCGGCCTTCGATGCGAGCCATGGCGTCGCCGCCATAAACCCATTTGTCGATTATTACTTGATGCGACACTTCGTTTAGGATAGAAGTTTCCCCCAAAACAATAATGAGACCACGCGTATTATCAGGCATTCAGCCCACGGGCAGCCCGCACATCGGAAATTATCTTGGCGCGCTGAAGAACTGGGCCAAGATCCAGTACGACTACGATAGCATCTACTGCATTGTCGACCTGCATGCGATCACGGCGTACCAGAATCCAGTGGAGCTGCGCGCCAAGATTGAAGAGCTGGCAGGAATGCTGCTGGCCATCGGGATCGACCCGGCGCATTCGTCGCTGATCGTGCAATCGTCCGTGGCGGGGCACTCAGAACTGGCGTGGATGCTGACCTGCGTCACGCCCATCGGCTGGCTGGAGCGGATGACGCAATTCAAGGCCAAATCTGAGTCGCAAGAATCGATTCTCTCCGGCCTGATGCAATATCCGGTGCTGATGGCCGCCGACATTCTGATTTACCAGGCGGCGATTGTGCCGGTCGGCGACGATCAATCGCAACATCTGGAGCTGACGCGCGACATCGCGCAGCGCTTCAACTCGCTCTATGGCGATACGTTCGTCGTGCCGCAGACCAAGCTGCCGGCCGTAGGCGCGCGCATCATGGGGCTCGACGATCCGGAGAAGAAGATGAGCAAATCCGCCGCGGGCAGCGGACACGCGATCAGCCTGCTGGATCCGCCCGACGTGATTCGCAAGAAGCTGCTGCGCGCGACTACAGATTCGAATCCGGCGGTCGATTTCGAGACGGCCGGCCCGGGCGTTCGCAACCTGTTGGCGATTTTCCAGGCCTTCACCGAATGCACCGACGACGCGTTGAAGGCTCAATTCAGCGGCATGCGTTACGGCGATCTGAAAAAGACGGTAGCCGAGGCGGTGATTGCCGCGCTGGAGCCGATTCAGCAGCGCTATCGCGAGATCGTCGCCGAGACGGGTTACATCGCGCGCGTGCTGGAAGATGGCGCGGAAAAGGTCAGGCCGATCGCGAACGACTCGGTTCAAAAGGTTAAGCGCGCGATGGGCTTGTATACACCTTGAAACTGTCGGCGTACTGGCGCCTGCTGCGAAGCAACCGCAATTTTCGTCTGCTGTGGATCGCGCAGATCGTCAGTGAACTGGGCGACTGGTTCTATTCGGTCGCGATTTTCAGTTTCCTGCTGCAACTCACCGGCAGCGCGCAAATGGTGGCGTTCGCCTTCCTGATGCAGGTGCTGCCGCAGGTGTTCATGGCGCCTACCGCGGGCGTGATCAACGACCGCATCAGCCGACGCAAAGTGATGATGTTCGCCGACTGGTGCCGCGCGGCGATCGTGCTGGCGATGATGCTGGTTCGCACGCGCGGCATGCTGCCGCTGCTCTATCTCCTGCTGCTGCTCGAAACCGTGTGCTGGGCGCTGTTCGAGCCGGGGCACCGCGCCGTGATCCCGAGCATCACCGATGGCGAAGACATTCCGGTGGCCAACGCGCTGGCATCGGCGACGTGGTCGATCAACTTCGCGCTCGGCGCCGGATTGGGCGGACTCGTATTGGTGACGTTCGGGCGCGAGACGGTGTTCATTGTCAATTCGCTGTCCTTCATTGGTTCGGCGCTGCTGATCAGGAGCATGAAGTTCGCCGAGCCTCATGCCGACCACCTGCCTCCGCTGCATGCCCGCGATCTGATCGACTTTTCGCCGATCGCCGAGGGAATCCGCTATGTCCGGCGCGACCCGAAACTGATGGCGACGATTTTCGTGAAGGGCGGCGTCGGTATCGCGGGAGCAAACTGGGTGATCCTGCCGGTTCTGGGCGAGCGCGTCTTTCGCGTACACTGGCACGGGCTTTCGGAGGCGCAAGCGGGAGCGCTGGGAATCAGCACGCTGCTGGCTTCGCGCGGAATCGGGGCGATCGCCGGATCGGTGCTGGGCGGAAACTTCGCGGGAACGGATCGCGCACGGCTGCGATGGACCATTCTGGCCAGCTTCGCGATGATCGGCGCGGGCTATGTGGCATTGGGATCGGCGGGATCGCTCGCGGTCGCGGTGCTGTGCCTGATCGTGGCGCACGCCGGCGGGTCCGCGGCATGGACGGCATCGAGCACGCTGCTGCAGAAGCAGACCGACGACCGATTTCGCGGACGCGTCTTTTCAGCGGAGTTCGCGTTCAGCATGCTGACCATGGCGATCTCCAGCTTCGTCGCGGGTCAGGCGGTGGACCGGGGGATCGATGTGCGAACCGTGGCGGTGGCCACGGGGGTGGTGATGCTGGTGCCTATCGCTCTATGGGTGGTCGCGGGAAGAGCTTGGCGCGAGTAGTTTACTTCCCTCCCGCCAGGCATCCCGGGGCTTCGATGTCGGCGTTTTTGTCGATGTCGAAATAGTCCATCTGCATTTTGGCGCCGCGCATTTGCGGGTCGCTCATATCGATTCGGAAGGGCAGGCCGGTGTCTTTGGCGATATGCATCCGCATGGGGCCGTGGTATTGGCCTTTTTCCTGAACGAAAAACTCGTAGGTGGTGACGGGAACGCCGTCGAGGGTCTGGTCGCCGGCGGCTTGCAGATCGGTGAGCGGAGGCGGCGCGGTTTCATCCACTTCGGGCCTCTTGACGGTGTTGCACTGCCATTCGAACATGTCGTGGGCTTTTTTCCTATCGCGACGACTTGGGCCAGAGACTGGGCCATCGTTTTCGCGGCCATCTTTTCTATTTCCACTAGCAGCCTGGCGAGTTTCTCGTCGGTCATCTTTCTGAAAAGCCTGCATCGGCCGACAGTCCATGGAGATTGGGACGCCGGCTGGCTTCGCGGCGGATGCGGGCTCATTGCGTTTGTTTCTTGCCCCTCGGCGGCCCGAATTCATGGGCGGCATTGTCATGCCAGGGGCAGCGTCATTCCCCAGGGAAGATTGGGCCGGGGTGTCTGCGCGGCGGCGAAGGGGAGCGCGGGGAAAACGGCCGTTAGCGTTCGAAGGATCATAGCTACCTCCGGGAAAATACGCAGATCCAGGGGCGTTTCCGGTTCAATTGACCTTGGACGGGGGCGCGCGGTATGATAATTGCTTAGATGGCAAACACAGTTTCTTCCCAGAAGCGTGTGCGCATCACCGAGGGGCGAACGGAAGTCAACCGCATTCGCAGATCACGGTTGCGCCACCAGATTCGTTCTCTTCGCCGCTTGCTCGAAGCCAAGGACGCGAAAAAGGCTTCGGCGATCATGCCGCAGACGTTCTCTATGATTGACCGTTCCGCTAAGTGGGGCATCATCAAGAAGAATACGGCGGCGCGGTATAAGAGCCGCATGACGCTGCGTCTTCGTAAGCTCGCTGCTGCTTAGGTTAAACCGCTCCCTGTGGTTGCGGCTCGGTAGCGCTTTCAACTCACGCTGTTGTCAACGCTAGAATCATCTCTTCCATCACGATGCGGTCGTCTGGACGCGCGTCTCGGAGGGCGTGGTCTGCCTGGAATAATCGGACCATCGCGAGTTCCAGGCGCGACTTGGGAAACGCCGCCACGGTCTGCTCAATCTGACGCGCTCTTTCAGGCCACATCCGCGCGCCGATTTTGTTGAAATGCGCCTGGATCTGTCCTGCTCCACGCAGTCCGGCTTCGCGCGCGACTAGCGCCATGCGGAACTGGGTCGCTAAGAAAGTCAGCGCCAGCGGCATGTATTCGCCTTCGCGGGCCAACGTATCCAGGATCTCTAGCGCGCGCGTACGGTCGCCCCGGCCGAGCGCGGCGACCAATGCGAACACCGTCGTTTGCTGGGCGTCGGGAACCAGGTCGGCGATATCTTCCGCCGTCACTTTGCGCGACGTGCCTGCGTAGAGCGACAATTTTTCGATCTCCACAGCGATTCGCGACGCATCGCCGCCGGTTGCCTCCAGCAGCAGCGCCAGTTCGCCCAGCCCGAGTTGCAGGCCGATCTTTTTCGCCAGCGATTGCGCCAGCGCGCGTGCTTCCGACGGGTCGAACGGGCGGAACTCCACCTGCGCGGGGACGCACGCGTAGTACTTCTGCACCCGCTCGATTCTCGCTTTGTCCTCACCTTCGAAATCGTAGCGGCTCGATTCGATCACCAGCACTGTGTCGGGCGTCGGGTCCTTTAGATACGAGGCGAGTTCCGATGCGTCGCCCGATTTACCTTCTTCATCGCCGTCATCGGCGGCTTTCGATCGCCCTCGCGGCAGGGCTGCCTCCGCGCTGGCGATCCAGATGACTCGCTTCGATGCGAATAACGACATCGACCGCGCGTCATCCAGGACCGATGCCAATGGAATCTCGTCCAGGTCGTGACGGGTGAGTCCGCCGTCCCGATCCTCAACCGGCAGCGCGGCGTCGAGCAAAGCCTTGCGGCAGCGTTCCCGCTGATACGCCTCCGGGCCGAGGAATAGGTATGCCGGCGCCGGGCCGGTCTTCTTTAAGCGATCGAGAAATTGGTCGGGACTCATCAGAACTTTTCGAGAATCGCGCTGACCACCTGCCGCGATACTTGCACCGCGACTCGATTCAATCCCGCGTCGCTCTCTTCAAAATACGCGATCGGGTCCACGCTGATTTCGTACCGCTCGCGCGCGTCGAAGTTCTGGTTGCTGTACAGGATCTTGCCGGTTGCGCGCTCCGTGAAGGTGACGCTGAGGATTACGTGAATGTCCGCAGCCGTGGCGCGGCCCGTTTTCGGATCCACCGTGGTCTGATTCGCCAGGTAATTCAGCACGCTGCCGCGCAGCGCCGCGTCGGCGGTATCGCAATCGGTAACAATGTGATAACGCGTGCGGCTGATGAACTCATGCGCGATCGCCTCCGGCAAACGGTCGGTCAGTTTGTAGCGTGAAGTCGCGTTCCTGAACGCTGGGATGCAGACGCTGTGAATGGTTTTCGGCATCAGGTCGGAGTGCCCGGAAACGTGGTAGCCGCAGCCGCCCAGCGTCAGCGACGCGATCGCCAACAAAAGCCTCACACCCACTCCTTCATCACCGCGACCGCGTTTTCCGCTGACAATCTGAAGTTGTCGGCGGCCATCCAGAACCAGCACGCGCGAGGCTGATTCGGGTCCACCGTAATCGCACCCACGCTCAGGCCGTTTTGGCCGGCGACACCGATATTCGTGGGAGGCTCGTCGGTCCGCACGTCGATACCATCGCCATTCAAGGCTCGCTGCAAGGCTTCGACGCCGGGATTCTCTTCGAACTCCACCCACACGGAAAAACTGTGTCCGTGGAATACCGGAGCCTGAATCACGCGCAGTGACGGCATCGGGATACCGTCCCATGCCGCGAGCAGCGACGCCAGGTGACGCTCCACTCTCTGCTCGATTCCTTCGAGCGGCTCGTCCGCTTCCTCGCCGTACCGGGCGAGCATCGCGAAGGCCAGTTGGGTATCGAAGACGTCGGTCTTGAGTTTCTGGAACGAGAGCACCGCCACGTTCTGCTGCTGCAACTCGTCGAGACCCTTTTGGCCGCGCTCGCTGGCCGGCTCGAACACATGAATGATGGACCGGCGTACCGGAGCGGACTCGGAAACCCGCGCCAGGAACATTGCACAAGCGATCGCGGCCGGATGCGCGATCACCTGCACCGCGGCCAGATTTTTCACCGGCGCTTTCTCGGCGAACGGCGCGCGCAGACGGGCATTCGGCTGCTCCTCCAGCGCGGATGTCAGATCGATCAGCACCGCGTTCTTGGAGGCGACCTTCAACGCCTTGCGGCTGGACGCGTGCGATCCAGCGAGAAACGCTACCTTCGCGCCTTCAAAACTCGAGGCGGCGAGCGGCACCATCACCACTGCATCCTCGTCCTCGGTCTCCGTCTGTTCGGCGACGCCCGAGATCAGTTCCACGCGCGGCGCAGGCTTGGTTTCGGCCAACAACTCGCGTAATTCCCTTGCCAACAGGGTGTCTCCACCCACTACCGCGACCAGCGGTCTTACCAGAAAAGGTTCAGCCAACTTGATGCTCCGGTTCCGGCGGCGGCGGTTTGAATCGCCTGCGGGCGGCCCCACCGATCCGGACAATAATACCGCTCAACATATAACCCACAGACATGGCGAGCAGCGCAGGCTGCGGGAATCGCCAGACTAAAAAAATCACCGCGCCGATCAGAATAATCGTGACAGGCGAGCGCGGACGCGTCAGGCTCAGGTCCTTAAAACTCGGATAGCGCCACGTGCTCACCATCAGGAAGGAAAGCAAGGCCAACAGCACCAGCCATCCGGCCGACCACGGCCAGATTCGCAGCGGCACGCCGTCGCACGCGTACACAATGCTCGCCACCACGGCCGCGCCGGAGGGAATCGCCAGCCCGACGAAATATTTCCTGTCGGGCCGCCCCGGATTTTTGGGCATGGGATTCTTTTGAATATTGAACCGCGCGAGGCGCATCGCGCCGCACAGCAAAAAGATGAACGAGAAAAAATATCCGGCGCTGTTCAGATACTCGAAGATCTTCGCGGGCATATCGACCACCGGCTCGACGAATCGCACGCCCCATACGAACGCCAGCGCGGCGGGCGCAATGCCGAAGGCGATCACGTCGGCCAGTGAATCCATCTCGCGGCCGAAGTCGCTCACGGTATTCGTCATGCGCGCGATGCGGCCGTCGAGTCCGTCGAGAAATACCGCGAGGCCGATCGCCAGCGAGGCCTTGACGAAGTGCTGATTCGCGACAGGCGAGCCTTGCACCATCTCCATCGCGCCCTGAAAAATCTCGATCAGCGCGTAAAAACCAAAAAATACGTTACCCGCCGTGAACAGAGTCGGCAGCGCATAGGCGGCTCGTCGCGGACGGCGTTCGGGAGAATTAGGATCGACCAGGCGCTCGCGCAGGTTCACGATTTTATCCTCGCAATCACGCTGGAGCCGGCGGAGACGCGCTCCCCGACGCGCACCGCGACCTCCCATTCGGGACCTAGTTGAATATCGACCCGCGATCCGAACTTGATCAGCCCCACGCGCTCGCCCGCGGCCAGTGTGTCGCCCGGCTTTTTATAACAGACGATGCGCCGCGCGATCAATCCGGCGATCTGCTTGAACACCACCCGAGTCGCTTGGCCGCCGACAGTTCCTTCCACCGCGATGGTGTTCTGCTCATTCGAATGGCTGGCTTCTTCCTTGCTCGCCACCAGGAATTGACCTTCCTGATAACGAATGTCAGTCACCTTGCCCGGAATCGGGGTCCGATTCACGTGTACATCGAAGACGTTGAGAAAGATGCTGATCCGCTGGCCGCCGTTTTCCGGCTTGACTACCACCACTTTTCCATCGGCGGGCGAAACGGCCACGGGTCCGGGAGGCACTTTGCGGTCGGGATCGCGGAAAAAATACAAGCAAAACGCCGCCAGAATAAAGAGAGGCAAAGCCCAATACCAACTGGTAAGGTATGTGACCGCACCCGCGCCCACGAGCAGCGCCGCTGCGTAATAGATGCCGTAAATGACCAAGCACCTCTATTGTCGCACTTACGGGTTTTAAGAGGTTGCAGAATGAGGGGCTGACAGGTGAAGCGCGTGTACCTAGTGGCCTAGTATTGGCAAGTCCGTTAGCGGACCCCTCCATGACTGTCGGGGTTCGGTAGGAGACTGAGACTGAACCCCGATAGCCGCTGCTGACCTCAAGCGCCGACACGGAACCCCGACAGTTATAGAGGGGATGGCTGTAGCTGATTGTAGCGCCGACACGGAGCCCCGACAGTTATGGAGGGATAGGCTAGCTGTCCTCGAGCGCCTACACTGAACCCCGACAGTTATGGAGGGGTCGCCGTAGGGTACGGACCGGGGACATGGGTGACACTTTAGTCCGGGGACATGGGTGACAGTTCATTGACGATGGGTGGATCAGGTCGACCTTAGCAAAGCACGCCAAGGTGGTAGGCGATGCCATGGAAGGAAGACGGAACAATGGAACAACGAGTCGAACTGATTCGGTTACACGACGAAGGAGAAAGTATTGTCTGGCTCGCCGAAAGCTACGGGGTGTCGCGCAAGACGATCTACAAGTGGCTGGATCGTCATCAGGTGGAAGGGAGCGGCGGGTTGCGGGATCGGAGCCGCGCTCCGCACCGGAGCCCGCAGCGGCTGAGCGAAGAGATGATTGCGCGGATCGTCGAGGCGCGGCTGCGCTGGGGCTGGGGACCGCGCAAGCTGGCGGTGAAACTGGCGCAGGCGGTGCCCGATCAGAAGGTCCCGGCGGCGAGCACCATCGCGGAGTTGCTGCGCAGCAAAGGGCTGAGTCATCCGCGGAGGCGTCGCGTGCGGACGCCGCTGTACGGGCCGCCCATCGCCGCCGTGGCCCAGGCCAATGAGACCTGGTGCGCCGATTTCAAGGGATGGTTCCTGACCGCCGACGGCACGCGCTGCGATCCGCTGACCATCACCGACGCGCACAGCCGCTATTTGCTGTGCTGCCAGATCGCGGCCAAGACCGATCGGGCGCATGTGGAGGCGCTGTTCGACATAGCGTTTCGTGAATATGGAATGCCCGCCGTGATTCACACCGATAACGGCGCGCCCTTTGCCAGCCGGGCTCCGGGAGGCCTCAGCCGGTTGTCCATGCGCTGGGTCCGGTTAGGAATCGTCGCCCAACGAAGCCGTCCCGCATCGCCGCAGGACAACGGCCGGCATGAGCGCATGCATCGCACACTCAAGCAGGAAACGCTACGCCCGCCGGAGCGTAATCCGCGTCGGCAACAGGACGCGTTTCATGCTTGGCAGAAAATCTATAACCACGAGCGGCCGCATGAATCGCTCGACTATCGGACGCCGGCGAGTTGCTACGCGCGCTCCCTGCGGGCGTTTCCGCGGCGCGTGCCGGAGGTGGAATACGACGCCGACGTCCACGTGCGGCGGATCTCACAAAAGGGCGAGATGCGATGGAACGGCCAGCGCACGTTTGTCAGCGAGACTTTCGCGTATGAATATCTCGGGCTGCGGGCGAGTGACGATCGCTACTACGAAGTGTTGTACGGCCCGCTGGTGATCGGCTGGTTCGACACCTTCCGCCCCCGCTTTCATCGGCAGTTGCCGCGTCAGCTGCCGACCCAACAGGCCTGAGGAAATGACGGGCGGTGGAAAGCGTGGAAATCCAAACAGCGGATTTCCACTCTTCCCACCGCCCTTGGAAATCGCCACGGCGATTCCCACATTCCCACAGGCCCGACGATCCCGTTTATACTCACCAAAGGCGACCAAACACCTCTCCGAAAAGTGTCACCCATGTCGCCGGGCTAAAGTGTTACCTATGTCCCCGGCCGTACATAGCTTACCACGCGCTGACAGGCGAAAGCGCCTGTCCCACCTTATGGAGGGGATTTCTCGAGGCCTTGTACGATGGCAAGGATCGCGTTTGTAACAATCTGGACGCCCACGCACATCAGGATAAACGCGGAAAGGCGCAGCATCACTACGGTGCCGGTGGCGCCGAGAAAGTGAATCAGTTTCGCGGCGAATCGAAAACTAAGATAGACCGTGAACGCGACGGCTACCAGGCCCACAAAGCTGGCCAACGCCCTCTGCCATAGGACGCCCCCGGGTTCCTTGAGGCTGGCTCCGATCGTAATGGCGGCGGAAATCGTGCCTGGGCCGACGGTCAGGGGAAACGTGATTGGATAAAAGGCGCGGGAGGCGACCTTGTTCACATCGGTCACCACCGGACCCGCTTTCTCATCCGCATTGAGCAGTTTCCATCCACTGGCCGCGACCAGAAGGCCTCCACCGATTCTCACCGATGTGAGCGAGACGCCGAAAAAATCCAGGACGTAAGAGCCGATGAAGGTCGCCGCCACCACAAGAAAGAAGCTGTTCAGACCGATCTGCCGCGCCATTTTCCGGCGTGCCGCGTCGGAAATGCCCAGGGTCATTGAGTGGAAGATCGCGGCGGATCCCGCCGGATTGATGAGCGGTAGCAGTGTCGCCACTACCAGGACTGCGATCCGCACCAGGATCCCGAACTGTTCGGCCATCCTCTTACTTTACGAAAAAGGGCTGACCCCTCCATAACTGTCGGGGTTCGGAGACGCGGAACGCCGACAGTTATGGGGGATAGTAGAGAAACTAGTCACGCGAGGGTGGGAATTTTTTGAACATGTCCGCTACCGAGTCTTCAAGCTTCCTCTCGTTTTTCTCCGGCTTTTCGGACAGGATTGAGGTGGCCGACCCGCGCCAGACCAGGCGTTTCGTTCTGCCATCGAATATGTCCACCACCAAGGTTCCCACTTCGGTATTCTCTACCGTCGTGGTGGCGTCTCCGAACCCGCGCCAACGCCAGCCGCCTCCGAAGCCGTTGTAGTACGTCTCCAGAGTCTGCTCGGTGTGCGTGCGGCCGAACGCCGAGATGGTCGCGTCGCCGCCGGAGGCGACCTTCACCCAGCCCTTGGCTGCGAGCTGCGCATCGACATCCTCGGTGATGCGGTCGGCCCACAGATCGTTGCTCGCTTTCGCGCCGATCCACGAATAAGTTTTGTATTGGGTGAAATCTACTTTATGGTCGAAGTCGGTCTTGGTGTCCGCGAGCAGCAGGCATGCGCCCGCCAACATCGGGAACAGCAGTTTAAGTGCTTGTCGTTTCATTTCTTCCTCTTTCCGAAGCCGCGAAACGTACTGCGACTCATTCGTTCGATCATGCAGCTCGGGGCGCCGTTACACCGGCAAATCTTTCCCGAAGACAGCAAGTTGTTCCGAGCTGTTTTGCACACAAAATCTGCAAGTCGATGAAGATGCATATGTGGCAAAGCGACTGCTCGATCTTTCCCTGGCTGGGCCACGGAATGCCCCGCCGCAACCTGGAAATTAGGAGTAAGTTCTTATGAATACAGATCAAATGAGCGGAAAGTGGAAACAGATGAAGGGCGCTGCCAAGCAGCAGTGGGGAAAACTTACCGATGACGATCTGGAAGTGATTGCGGGCAAGCGCGAGAGCTTGATCGGCAAGCTTCAGGAGCGTTATGGAATGGCGAAAGAAGACGCTCAGAAGAAGGCCGACGAATGGTTGAAGTCGTATAAGCCCGATGAGCAGACCGCTTACGGCCATAGCCACGAAGAGACGCATCGGGAGCATCACGCCGGCAAGCGGTAGCGGTCGGAAATCCTGAATGTTAATGTGGCGCACGCGTCCACGCGTGCCGCATCGACTGTCGTATCGATGGGTGTGAAACAAGAGCCAACCGTCGACAGGAATGTCGACGCGGCACGCGTGGGCGCGTGCGCCACGTTCATTTTAAGCCCATGAGGATGATACGCTTTGCTCATCGCTCATGAATCCGAATAACCTGCAAGCGGCCGCGCACGAGGAAATGCTCGACCACGGCTTTCACCCCGATTTCCCTCCTCAGACTCAAACCCAAATCGCCGCGATTCGAGCCGCCGCGCCGGTTGCTCCGGGGCCTGCGGTCAAGGATCTGCGAAACCTCCTCTGGTCGTCGATCGACAACGATAGCTCCCGCGACCTCGATCAGATCGAGTATGCGGAGCACCAGCCCGATGGCAGCACTCGCATTCTGATCGGCATCGCCGACGTCGATGGGTCGGTTCCAAAGGGCTCCGCCGATCGATCTGCACGCCGCGGGCGAGTGCGTCTCGGTTTACACCGGCGTCCAAACCTTTCCGATGCTGCCGGAAGAGCTGTCCACCGGCCTGACCTCGCTCAATGAGGACGCTGACCGCGCATCGGTCATCATCGACATATCCGTCACCGCCGACGGCATCGTTCAATCCGGCCAGGCTTACCGGGCGCTGGTGAAAAATCGCGCCCAATTAACTTATAGCGGCGTCGGACCGTGGCTGGAACAGACCGGCGCGGCTCCTCCCAAAGTCGCGGCCTCGGCCGATTTGCAGGCTCAGCTCAAGCTTCAGGATGACGTCGCCCAGCGGATGCGCGCCGCGCGGTTCAAGAGCGGAGCGCTGGCCATCGAGAGCATCGAGACTACGCCTTCTATGGTGAACGGTCAGGTCACGGGCCTGCAGACGATGCTCAAGAATCGCGCCACGGAGCTGATCGAGGATTTCATGGTCGCCGCCAACGAGGTGATCGCGAGGCTGCTGACGTCCACCGGGGTCGCCTCCATCCGCCGCGTCGTGAAAACGCCGGAGCGATGGCCTCGCATCGTGGAATTGGCCGCCGCGCTGGGTGAGCACCTGCCGCCCACTCCGGATTCATCGGCGTTGAATAATTTTCTGATGAAGCGCCGGGCGGTGGATCCGGTGCATGCTCCGGATCTCTCGCTCTCGGTCGTGAAACTGATGGGACCGGGCGAATACGTGGTCGAACGACCCGGCGATCCTCCGCTGGGACATTTCGGTTTGGCCGTGCATGACTACACCCATGCCACCGCGCCGAATCGCCGCTATGCGGATCTGGTGACGCAGCGCTTAATCAAGTCGGGGAGCGAAGCCTACACGGCCGCGGAGCTGGACGTCATCGCCAGCAACTGCACCATGCGCGAAGATGCTGCGCGAAAAGTGGAGCGCGTGATGAAGAAGCGCATCGCGGCCGTGGCGTTGAGCGGGCGGATCGGAGAGATTTTCAAGGGAGTTGTGACGGGGGTCACACCGAAGGGGACGTTCGTACGCGTCATCTCGACGCCCGCAGAAGGTCGCGTGGTCGAAGGCGAACGGGGATTGGATGTAGGGGATCAGGTGCAGGTGAAATTACTGGCAACAGATGTACAGAAGGGATTTATTGATTTCGGGCGCACAAGCTGAAGGCTTTTTTACACACGTCCCCAGCCTGTGCGCCCGAAGGTTACACTCTTCGCGTGGTGTGCGCGATGAGCGACACAAGGAACAACACCAAAAACACCACGAATAGAATCTTCGCGACTCCTGCCGCGGCGACTGCGACGCCGGTAAAGCCCAGGACTGCCGCAACTAATGCGATGATAAAAAAGGTTACCGCCCAGTTCAACATTCTAATTCTCCTTTCCAGCATCCGACACCTTAGTACTATGCAGCTTGGCTGCCAATCGGAAAGGCCTTTAAATACAATGTCTCCGGGCTCTTTCGTGCAGAAACTACCCTTACCACACGCAAATTTAGCAGGAATATGACATTTAAATTGACTCTGGAATATGACGGCTCGAAATTCTCCGGCTGGCAGGTGCAGAATAACGCCCGCACCGTGCAGGGAGAGTTGCAGCGGGTGGCCGACGAGCTGTTCGGAGTCGCCGTCGATGTGCAAGGCGCCGGCCGCACCGATTCTGGGGTCCACGCGCTGGGCCAGGTGGCGCATATCAAGGTTCGCGACGCTCGCCGAAAATACACGCCGTCACACCTGATGATCGAGCTGAACGACAAGCTGCCATCGTCCATCGCGGTCGTCGAATGCGAGACGGTGCCGCAGACATTTCACGCCCGCCACGACGCCACCTCGCGCGCGTATTTCTACCAGATCTCGATTCGCAAAGCCGCCCTCTCCAAGAAATTCGCGTGGTGGATCAAGGAGCCTCTCAACGTGAAAGCGATGCAAGCCGCCGCGGAATTGATCGCCGGCCGGCACAACTTCGTGCGCTTCTGCGCGCCCGACCCGTCGCGTCCAGGCGAGCCCACCACGGTGGTCGTGAACTCCGCCGAAGTGGGCATCGACGGCCACATGGTGGTGTTCCGCATCGAAGCCTCGCATTTCCTATGGAAGATGGTCCGGCGGCTCACGGGAACGCTGGTAAAAGTCGGGTTGGGGGAGATTACGCTCGACCAGTTCAAGAGTTTGATGGCGGGAAAGAAGGATGCGAAGCTCGACGTCGCATCGTGGACGGCACCGTCGGCGGGATTGTTTCTGGAAGCGGTCAAGTATTGAAAGACCACAGACTAAAGTCTGTGCCACCTGGGTCTGTGCCAACTGTTATCAGGACATGGTGGCACAGGCTTCAGCCTGTGAACCGCTAAATCGTCGTAGGCAACAACTGCATCTCCGGCACGACAGCCCTGGCCGGCAGCTTCGCGCAGAACAGCACAGCCTCCGCGACATCCTCCGCCTGCAGGGCCTTCGCCAACGTCTCCGGCGGCGGCTTTACCGGCCGCTTCTCCAGAATCTCCGTGTCCACCAGCCCCGGACAAATGACGCAAGTGCGGATGCCGCTTTCCTTTTCCTCCACCCGGATCGCGTGCGCCAAGCCGAGCATCCCTCTCTTCGATGCCTGATACGCGGCGCCCGAAATATCGGGGACCAGTCCGGAGATCGACGCGATGTAAATCAGGTGCCCGCTCTTGCGCTCCCGCATCGCGGGCAGAACGGCGCGGGTCGCATAATACGCCCCGTTCAGGTTCACGCACATCACCTCGTCCCAGGTCTTCGTCGTGAGATTCTTCAGCGCCCGATCCTTGGTGTTGGTGCCGCTCGCGTACACGAGGATGTCGATTTTTTCGAACACTTCGACCGTGCGCGCAGCCAGCTCCTCCATCGCCGCCGCGTTGGTGGCGTCCGCCGTCGAGATTCCGATGTCGATATTTTCCTGGGCCAGATCGTCCTGTAGGATCTGCAAACGATCCTGGCGGCGGGCGGACGCCATGACATTCGCCCCTTCGCGCGCAAACTGAATCGCGATGGCACGCCCGATTCCACTGGATGCGCCGACAACAAGTACCGTCTGATTCTTCAGGGTGACAGGCATTAAGGATTCAGTATCGCAAACTCAAAAAAGTTATTGGCCGCCGATGAACGCTGATGAACGCCGACTCAAAACAAAAGGCCTTATCGGCGTTCATCGGTGTTCATCGGCGGCTAATATACAATGATTCACGAGATGACCATCCTCCGCTGCTCGATCCTCGCGGCCGTTGCGGCCTGCTCGCTGCCGGCGCAGCCGGTCTCTTCTTACCGCTACTCCGTCAAGGGCGATGAGAAGACGGTCGAAATCACCAACGTCCATTATGAGATCGCCGGTCGCGGAGACATTACCTTAGTCGTTCGCGCGACCACGCACTCCAAACAGGTGCTCGGCGACATGGGGATGGAAGCCTCGACCACGACCGAAGCGTGGAAGCTTGGAACCGACATAAAAGCGAAGCCTTTGTATTCTGTGACGGTCGAAGGCTCGGAGAGCCGCGTCGTCGAGGACGACCTGTTTATCGTGTCGCGAGGCCTGGAAGAAGTCGAGTGGTGGTCCGTTTACCGGCTCGCGAACGGCGCGCACCTGTTCGATACCTACGTGCCGCTGGTCAAATTAGGCGAAGGGGGAGAGTATCGATACGCCGGCCTGGAAGTCGCGGCGGACGACGTAAAGGATGTCCGCCTCAAGGAAACTCACGTGATCGGCGTGCTCAGCTACGCTTCCAGGGACAAGGTTATCCGCGAGGCGCTGATCACCTCCGACGACCCCAAGCAGGCACAGCTTTTAAGATCCTTCGCGGACGAGACGCGGACGCTGGCGGCGAGCGGCGGCAGCAAATCCGCAAGTCTGCGGCTATCGTTTCGCCCGAACCTTCCTGCGTCCGCGGGATCACTCTCGATAGTGATCCCAATTGCTGCCGACGATCTGGATCTGGCTCACTCGCAGTTGCCTGCGCCCTTGCATATCGCAGCCTGGAAACGCTAGTTTGTGGCGCGAGCTACTTCCCCTCTGCCAGCGCCATGACCGCGAACGCCGTTGCCGCGTCGCTCATGAATTTGCCGGCATCCGAAGCCGGATCGCGCTGCTTATTCAACGACGTCGCCGGCCACAGCCCCGACTCCTTGTCCTGATTCTGCGACAACCACACCAGCCCGCCCTTCCACTGCGCGCGAGGCACCCCCGCTTGCGCCAGAACGTAGGTGACCATTCCGGTAGCGTAGCCATCGCTGACCGAAGGAAACGCCGTCGAATCTCTCCGCTTCCAGGTATCCAGGACCAGCGAGCCCGCGCTCCATCCTCCGTCCGCCTGCTGCTTCTTCAACAATTCCGCGACGACCGCCTTCTGCTGCTCCGGCTTCAACAACCCGGGAAGCTTCGCCGACGCCCACAGCAGCACCGTGCGATTCAACAGCGACTGCCCCGCCTGCTCGCGTTGCAGATACTCGCTCAACAGCATCACGTTGTCCTTCACGGTCGCCTGATACTCTTTCGGAGTATTCCCCACGGCGATGGCCGCGAGCGTCGCGCCCCAATACTGGGAATCGTCGGCCTCCCACGGCTCATTGTGAAAATTCAACCAGGTAAATGCGCCGGTCTTCACCTGCTGGCCCCACATATTCTGAAACGCCAGCTTCGTGTCCGCACCCATCGCCGGATCGTAACTGGCGAGGATCAGCGCGTTCAGAACCGCCTCGGTCCCACGCGATTGCGAGCTTTTGGGATCGCCATCCTTGTCCTTATAGAAAGGTTCCGCCTCGCTCCAGATCCGCACGCGCTTCGTGACGTTCGCCAGCACCTGCTGCTCGCTCTTCGAAGGAGCCTTCTCCGCCAGCGCTGACCGCAGCGATGGCCGGCCCAGCGCGTAAGGCAGCGCGGTGTGGCAGGAAATGCAGAACGTTTCGTGATCGCGCTGCGATTGCTTCCAGCCGATCCACCAATCCGCGCGCCCATCGAGGTAGGCGGCAGCCCCCTTGGCACTCCACGAACCAGCCTCATCGCTCGCGGCAACGCACAGCGGGACCGCGAGAATCGTCAGAGCGATGAACGTCTTCATCCCGCTATTGTAGCGATTTGTGGGGCAGGTCCCCGACCTGCCGTCATTTCTCAGGCAGCTCTTGGCAGTGTCACGAATGTTATTATTGTGCTACGAACCCAGATTTAAAACCGTTCGCCGCCCGAATAACGTAGTCAGAGATAGATCATGCATATCCCCGACGGATACCTGAGCCCTTCCACCTGCGCGACTCTCTACGCGGGTTCGGCCCCGTTCTGGTATGTGTCGCTTCAGAAAATGAAGCGCCAGTTGAACTCGCATGCGGTGCCTCTGCTATCGGTATTCGCCGCGTTTTCGTTCGTCATCATGATGTTCAATCTGCCGCTGCCCGGCGGCACAACCGGTCACGCCGTGGGAGTCGCCATCGCGGCCATCGTGCTCGGACCCTGGGGATCGATCCTGGCCATCTCTGTCGCATTGGTGATCCAGGCCCTCTTTTTCGGCGACGGAGGCATCACCGCTATCGGAGCCAACTGCTTCAACATGGCCATCGTCGGATCGCTGGTGGCTTATGCGATATACCGGCTCATCGCCGGGACCGCCGCCATCGAGTCGCCGCGCCGCGTGGTCGCCGCAGCCATCGCGGGCTATTGCGCGATCAATGCATCGGCGCTGCTCGCCGCCCTGGAGTTTGGCATCCAGCCAAGGTTCTTTCACGACGCCTCAGGCTCTCCTTTATATGCGCCCTACCCGCTGCACATCGCGATCCCCGCGATGATGATCGGCCACCTGACCGTCGCGGGACTCGCCGAACTGGTCGTCTCCGGAGGAGTCGTCGCGTATCTCCAACGAGCCGAACCAGCGTTGTTAAAAGCCACCGCGCCCGGCGCGAGCATCCGCGGAGAAGCTGTCGGCGGCGAAGCTGTCGGCTGGAAGGGCCTCCGGCCCCTGTGGATTGCACTCGCAATCCTGCTGGTTCTGACGCCGCTAGGGATTCTCGCTGCCGGCGCGGCCTGGGGCGAATGGGCGCCCGAGGATTTTTCGAGGCCGCAAACACGCCAGCAAATCGCGGCCGGATCCGGCAATCACGCGCCGCCCGCGGCTGCCCCGGCTGGATTGCAAAAACTGTCGGCCGTGTGGACCGCGCCCATGCCCCGCTACGCGCCCCCGATCTTGAAAAGCGCTCAGCTCGGCTACATCCTTTCGGCGATGCTCGGCACCGGATTAATCGTGCTGGCATTCCTCGGCGGCTCCTGGATTTTCACGAGGGTGAAACCGTGAGCCAGATCCACCTCAGAAAGTCGCGCTCGTTTATCGAACGCACCATCTTCAACCTGTCGATGGGTCTGAATTTCGCGGCGCTGGCCGAAGATTCCGCGCGTTCCGGCGGCCTGTTGCAGCGCGTCGATCCGCGCATCAAAGTTGCCGGCGCGCTGGCAATGATCGTCGCGGTCGCGCTGACGCATAGCCTCGCAGCCATCGCCTGGACGTTCGTTTTCGCGGTCGTCCTCGCAGCGCTCTCGCGTATCTCGCCCTTCACTCTTGCCCGCCTGGTGTGGACTCCGGTGCTGATTTTCACCGGCTGCATCGCGCTGCCGGCAATTTTCCTCACGCCCGGCGATCCCGTTCACGCGGGCTGGCCGGTCACGTCCCAAGGACTCCGGACCGCCGGATTTCTGCTGCTGCGCGCCGAAACAGCCGTCAGTTTATCCACGCTGCTGGTCCTGACCACGCGCTGGGCGCACATCCTGAAAGCGCTGCGCGTGCTTCGATTGCCGGTGGTCTTCGTCGTAATCCTCGGCATGACCTACCGCTATCTGTTTGTGATCCTCCAGACCGCGCTCGATATGTTCGAATCGCGCGAGAGCCGTACGGTGGGCATCCTCCCTGGCCCCGACCGGCGGCGCCTGGTAACCGCAACCGCCGGCGTTCTTCTCAGCAAGAGTTATCACTTGAGCAACGACGTCCACCTCGCCATGCAGTCGCGCGGCTTTCGCGGCGAGGTTTACATCCTCGACGAGTTTGAGGCCCGCCGCGCCGACTGGTACTGGCTGTTCCTGTTCTTCACCGCCGCCGCGGCCGTCATTTGGGTGGGGCGCTGATGTTCATTGTCGAAGACGTCACGTTTCGGTATCAGTCGGTCGTGGCGCTGGATAACGTGTCGCTCGAAATTGACGAAGGCAAGCGAATCGCGCTGCTGGGGGCGAACGGCTCCGGCAAATCCACTTTGCTGCGCATGCTCGACGGGCTCTTATTCCCGGACGCGGGCATCGTTTCTTTTCGCAACGAGATTCTCGATGCGTCGCACTTCGAGCACGACGACTTCGCATACGATTTCCGCCGCCGTGTGGGATTAGTGTTCCAGAATCCCGACGTGCAGCTTTTTAATCCCACCGTGTTCGATGAGGTCGCGTTCGGACCCTTGCAAATGCGATGGTCTAAGAACGAGATCCGGGAGCGCGTAGCCGCGACGCTCGATACGCTGGAGATCACGCATCTGAAGGACCGGCCGCCGCACCGCCTCTCGGGCGGCGAGAAAAAACGCGTCGCGATCGCGTCGGTGCTGGTGCTCGATCCTGAAGTGCTGCTGCTCGACGAACCCACCGCCGCGCTCGACCCTCGCAGTCAGAGCCAGATCATCGACCTGCTGATCGGCTGGGGCGAGGGCAAGAAAACCGTGATCACCGCGACGCATGATCTCGGCCTCGTCGAAGACATCGCCGACGATTGCTTTCTGCTCCAGAGCGGAAAGGTGATCGCTCATCGCGAACCGGGCGGCATTCTCAACGACGAAGCGCTTCTGCGCAGCAGCAACCTGATTCACGAGCATCGCCACGCGCATCCCGCGCTGGGGATGCACACGCATCCGCACAC
This sequence comes from Bryobacterales bacterium, assembly GCA_963813145.1. GTDB lineage: Bacteria > Acidobacteriota > Terriglobia > Bryobacterales > Bryobacteraceae > Palsa-187. Next base: position 381,457 of record CAWEXX010000003.1, on the reverse strand, counting down.
TCACCGGACTTGATGAAAGTCCGCCGCCCAATAGTTGAGATCCTGGACAAAGACCGTGGCAGTGATGTGATCGCCCGCGTGTAGCTTGGCGAACTCGCTTTCATCCTTGATCGGATACTCCATCGTCATCGCCTCCATCCAGCCCTCGATTTTCTGGCCGTCGATTTTCGCGACGTGCGCTTTCGGATCGAGCGCGACGACCACGCCGTCCAGATGATACTGCTCAATCGGCGAGATCTTTTTCGCTGCCTTGTCCTTGCAGGCACCGAGGGCCAACACGAGCAGTAATATAGAGAAGACTTTATGCGGCATCTGATTCTATTATTGCTGGCCGGCGCGCTGTCGTTCGCACAGGTCCCCGTGATTTTCGACACCGACATGGGCAATGACATCGACGATGCCCTGGCGCTCGCGCTGCTCCATTCGCTCGAAACCCGCGGCGAGTGCCGCCTGATCGCGGTCACCATCACGAAGGACCATCCGTGGGCCGCGCCTTACATCGATCTGGTCAACACGTTTTACGGACGCGCCGGCATTCCCATCGGCATGGTGAAGGGCAGCAAGGTGACTCCGGAAGACAGTCCGATGATCCGTGTTCCCGCTGAGCGTAAGCGTCCCGATGGATCGTTCGTTTATCCTCACAAACTCTTGAGCGGCGCCGATGCTCCCGATGCGGTACTGGTGCTTCGCAAGGCGATGGAGTCGCAGCCCGACCACAGCGTCGTGATTGTCCAGGTAGGCTTCAGCACCAACCTGGCGCACCTTTTAGATGATTCTTTAGTGGCGCGCAAAGTGAAGCTGCTCGTCATGATGGCCGGCGATTTTTCCAAACGCAGCCCGGAGTTCAACATCAAGATGGATATTCCGTCGGCGCAGAAACTCTTTCGCGACTGGCCGACGCCCATCGTCACCAGCGGATTCGAAATCGGCAACTCGATGTTGTTTCCCGCGTCCAGCATCACGCGCGATTTCCCAGGCGAGAACCCCGTCGCTGACGCCTACCGTAATTACAAAAAGTTTCCCTACGACCGCCCGACGTGGGACATCACAGCCGCGCTCTACGCGGTCCGTCCCAACGACGGATATTTTTCGCTGTCGGAGCCGGGCACGATCGGCGTCGATGCAGCCGGCGTCACGACTCTGGTTCCATCGGCCGATGGCAAGCATCGCTACTTCGTGATGAACGAGGTGCAGCGGGCGCGGGCGCTGGAGGCGATGCTCCTGCTGAGCAGTCAGCCCAGTGGTCCGTCGCAGAGAGTTCGTTAGCAGACCCCTCCATGACTGTCGGGGTTCGGTAGGAGCGCCGGCACCGAGCTCTGTGACTGTCGGGGTTTAACGCCGCAACCGAACCCCGACAGTGATGGAGGGGTCTCTGCATCTCAAAATACCCTGCTTAGCCAGTGCTGGCAATATTGCCTGCTCTACTGAAACTTCCTGCGTATCCTTTCCCCACCGCCGCCGTATATACATAAAGGAGATTCTCGTGCCGACATTCTTCAAGGACCTGCGTTACGCCGCCCGGATGCTCGCGAAAAGCCCCGGATTCACCGCCGCCGCGGTCATCTGCCTTGCCTTGGGCATCGCCGCGACCAGTGCGATTTTTAGCGTCGTCCACGCTGTCCTGTTGCGCCCGCTCGGCTATCGCGATCCCGGACAACTGGTCCGCCTCTACACCGAATTTCCCAAATTTCCCAATGGCGGGTTGCGCCGCTTCTGGACCTCGCCCCCTGAATACGACGAACTGAAGCACAACCTGACCTCTTGGGAATCGCTGGACGCCTGGACCACCGGCGGTGTGAATCTCGCGGGCGCGGCCGATCCCATTCGCGTCACCAGCTCCTCGGTCACTGGCGGACTCTTCCCGTCCCTCGCCGTTTCACCCGAGCTCGGCCGCGTCATCACGCCGCAGGACGATATTCCCGGCGCGCCCAACGTCGCCCTCATTTCGCACGACCTCTGGCAGCGCGCATTCGCGGGCGATCGAAGTGTGATCGGCCGCGTCATCCAGGTCAACGGCAGCAATGCAAACATCGTCGGCATCATGCCGCAGACATTCTCGTTCCCTCCGGGCGAGCTCGATCCACCGGAAATATGGACTCCCCTGCAGCTTCCCGCCCCCAATCCGCGTCAGCGTGGCAGCCACTTTCTCTATCTGATAGGGCGATTGAAGCCCGGCGTCCCGCTCAATCGCGCGCAGGATGAACTGGCGCGCCATGTACAACAGTCCGCCGACCGCGTGGGCCAGAAAAATCATCCCTTCAGCGCCGATAATCACCCGATTGTCGCCTACGGCTTGCAGGATGAAGTGGTGCGCTCCATCCGTCCGGCGTTGTGGACGCTCATGGGCGCGGTCGCCTTCGTCCTCCTGATTGCATGCGTGAACGTCGCGAATCTGCTCCTCGCCCGCGCGGAAGCGCGTCAGCGGGAGATCGCCGTTCGCAAAGCACTGGGCGCAGGCACGGGACAACTTATCCGGCAGTTCACCACCGAAGGACTGCTCCTCTCGCTCGGCGGCGCCGCGCTCGGTCTGGGCCTCGCGTTTGCCGGATTGAAGCTGATGATCGCGGCCGGAAAAGCCAGCATCCCCCGCGCCGCGGAGGTCAGCATCGATCCCACGGTGTTGGCCGTCACCATTGTCGTCTCTCTCTTGACCGCGCTATTCTTCGGCCTCGCGCCACTCGCGCAAATCGCCAGCGGAACGCTGCATGACGCGCTAAAAGCCGCCGCCGGACGCGGCACCGCCGGCTCCATCGCCTCCAACCGTTTCCGATCCGCGCTGGTCTCGAGCGAACTTGCCCTCGCGCTGGTGCTCCTCATTGGCACCGGGCTCATGATTCGCGCATTCTGGAAACTGAGCGAAGTTGATCCCGGCTTCCGCCCCGAAGGACTCCTCACCTTGCGCGTGAATCTTCCCGCCACTGTTTATCCGAAGCCGGCGAATGTGGATCGATTCTGGAAAAGCGTCCAGGAAAAAATCGCGACCATTCCTGAAGTTGTTTCCTCCACCGCTATGAACGGACTCCCTCCGGAGCGGCCCATCAACGCCAACGACACGCAAATTGAAAACTTCACCCCTGTTCCGGGTGGCCCCGGTCATAACATTGATTACTGGCAGGTAGTCGGCGACCGTTTCTTCGAGACGATGGGCACGCGCATCCTCGAAGGCCGCCTATTCGATGCCCGCGACGTGGATGGCGCGATGCCCGCCGTCATCGTCAATCACACGCTGGCCCGCACATACTACGGCAATGACAGCGCTCTCGGACGTCGTATGCGCCTCGGATTTCAAGATCCCTGGTACACCATCGTCGGAGTCGTCGAGGATGTGAAAAACGCCGGACTCGACAAGCCCGCAGGCACCGAGCTGTTCGTCGCTGAGAGGCAGAACTCCCCCCGTCAGCAACTCTATCTCGCCGTGCGCACCGCGGGCGATCCGCACTCTCTCATCTCCGCCGTGCGCGCTGCGATTCGCGACATCGACCCGTCGCTCCCCATCGCGCAGGTCCGAACCATGGATGAAGTGCTCGCCGGAGCCCGCTCCCGCCCGCGCTTCCTCACCACTCTGCTCGGCCTCTTCTCCGGCACCGCCTTATTGCTCGCCGCCGTCGGATTGTACGGCGTCATCTCGTACTCCGTTACGCGCCGCATGACCGAGTTCGGTATCCGCATGGCCATGGGCGCCCGCGCCGCCGACGTCCTCGGCCTAGTCCTCTCGCAAGGCTTGAAACTCGCGGCCGCCGGAGTCGTCGCCGGAGCCCTGGGCGCCCTCGCCCTCACCCGGCTGATCAGCGGACTCCTGTTCGGCGTAAGCTCCTTCGACCCGCTGACGTTTTGCGCGATGGCCCTCCTGCTGGGAGCGGTCACGGTGGCGGCCTGCATCATTCCGGCGCGCCGCGCCACGAAAGTCGACCCCTTGATCGCGCTACGCTACGAGTAATGCCAGCTCCGATGTCCCAGGCGGTCACGCACTCCATCTGCGTCGAAGTAATGTCGAAATATTCGCCCGAAAACTCCCGCCCCCTGCAAGACGTCTGGGTGTTCGAGTACACCGTCCGCATCACCAATCAGGGTTCGGAAACCGTGCAGCTGCTGAGCCGCCACTGGATCATCACGGACGCGCTGGACCACGTGGAAGAAGTGAAAGGCCCCGGCGTCATCGGCGAGCAGCCCGTCCTAGCGCCCGGCGAGTCCTTCAAGTATTCGTCCTGGTGCCCTCTAAAAACCCCCACCGGCATGATGTGCGGCACCTATCAAATGGCTCGCGCCGGAGGAACCGAGTTCGATATCGAGATCGCCCCTTTCGCCCTAAAAGCCCGCTACATGGTCAACTAATGGGTTGTCTGTAGTCGACCCGTCTGCCCGGACGCTTATGCGTGGCTACTCAGTGCCCCGTCCGTCGCCTTTGCTGAGCCGCGACCGCAGGGAGCGATCACAACATCTCCCGCAGCCTGACGAGCATGCGGGCACAACGCTGAAGCACTCCTACCCGATCTCCGGCTCCACCGGCATCCCGCTTCGCAACGGCACCTCGCGCAGGAATGCGTTGAGCGCCACCGCACCGCACATGACGATCGCGCCTACGAAGAAGATTTCGTGGATGCCGTGGACCAGCGCGGCCCGCACGTTGGCCAGCAATACTTTCAGAAGCTGAAGGCCGCCGGGATATTTCCCAAATCCAGCTTCGAGCTGCGGCAGGATCTGCTGTAGCATCAGGGGATTCGAGAACGGTTTCAAAGCAATCGCGGGAGTGCCGCTCGGGATGCCACCGGCGAAGTCGTGTTTATAAATCGTCAGCAACACGCTGCCGAAGATGGACACGCCCATGGTGCTGCCGATCGAGCGGAAAAATTGGCTCGAAGCCGTGGCTGCGCCCATGTGCTCCCGCGGCGCCGCGTTTTGGACGGCCAGCGTGTAGACCGGCTGGATTAATCCGATCCCCAGGCCGACGATCACCATGCCCCGGACGACTTCGGATCGCAGCGTGTCTCCGTTCATCATGGCGAACAGGATCATGCCGATGGCGATCAGCGCCGATCCGGCCAGCGCGAGAACCTTGTATTTCCCTGACCGCGAGGTGTACTGCCCCGCGCCAATACTTCCGACTACCGCCGCCATCATCAGCGGCGTCAGCAATGAGCCGGATTGTGTGGCCGAAACGCCCATCACACCCTGCATGAACAACGGCAGATAAATAATGATGCCGAACATGCCCATTCCCAGCACAAATGACGCGACCGAGCAGATGGCGATCACAGGGTTTCGGAATAATGCCAGAGGAATGACCGGTTCGGAGGCTCGGGTTTCGGCATACAGGAACACGGCCAGCATCACGATCGAAAATCCGATCAGCGATTCGACCCGCGGCGATGTCCAGCCGTAGTCGGTCACCCAGGTGAATGCCAGCAGCAGAGGGACCAGGCAGGCCGTGAGCGTAAACACTCCTGCGTAGTCCACTTTTCGGTCCGCGCCCTGCGGACGGAACGACGGAAACTCCAACCAGATCGCGATGGCGGCGATGATCCCCACCGGCAGGTTCACATAGAACACCGCTCGCCATGAATAATGGTCCGTCAGCCAGCCGCCGAGCGTGGGCCCGAAAATCGACGCGAGTCCCCACATGGCGGCGAAGATGCCCTGATATTTCCCACGTTCCATGGGCGAGAAGATGTCGCCGACAATGGTAAACGTCAGCCCAAAGAGAATCCCCGCGCCGATCCCTTGAATGCCCCGGAACAGGATCAACTGATTCATGCCGTCGAGCGGCAGAGCTATTTGCCCCGAAGCTCCGCAGAATGCCGAGGCGGCTACGAACACGATCAAACCTCCCAGAAACAACCACTTGCGCCCGTAGATATCGGACAGCTTCGCGAAAATCGGCACTGAAACTGTCATCGACAGCATGTACGCGGTGGCTACCCACGGATAGCGGTCGAAGCCGGAGAGGCTGGCGATGATGCGCGGCTCGGCGGTCCCGACCACGGTCTGATCGAGTGCGGCGACCAGCAGCGCGAGCAGCAATCCGCCCAGAGTGCCGTAGAGTTGCGGCTTCGTCAGCCGGATGAATCCGGAAGTATGAAACGCGGTATCAGCGGCGGCGGCCATCTTTCGATTGTACGAGAGTGGACGCGATAGCGATGTTGAGGATGGGCGCCCCATGTCGCTTTTGTGGCGCGTGCGCCACTACTCCCAGCGGATCTGTTCGAATAGCCCGCGCAGACGTTTCCCCCTTACCGGATGAATGGATTCGACGAATGCGATCCGGCCCTGGAGATGCATCCGGTAATGTGGATGATTCTCGCGGTTCTGGCTCGCCGGGCCCTGGCGGACGCAATTCGTGGGAGTCGAGCCGCCCTCGCAGTCGCGCCACCACAACAATTCAGCAACTTGCAGCCAGGGTGGGACAGGCGCTTTCGCCTGTCGAGCATTTTCATCAACCTCCTAGCGTAGCGCAACACTCACAGTGAATATTATCTTTCCCGCGCGTGTGGCGCACGCGTCCACGCGTGCCGCGTCGACAGTCGTGTCGACGTTCTACGATTGTTTCCATGGCCCCGGGAAGACACATCGACATCAATGTCGATGCGTTGCGCCTGGAGGCGCACGCCACATGACATTCAGGATTTCCCATCCAGACCAGCCCGCAATCCGCACGCTACCCCATTGCGTATACACTGTTTGAGGCGCCTCTAGCGCCCCTTATGCTCTGGAAACTGCTGCCGGTAGGGTTATCGTATGCCCTGCTGCAAGTTACGTTGCGCTTCAAGGACGAAGGCGATCTGGCGAAGCGCCTGAAGGATCGGGACCCGCGCGCCATGACAGATCTATATGAACGATATGGCCGCCTTGCGTACTCCCTCATTTACCGGGTAGTGCGCAACGCCGGTGCGGCCGAAGATTTAGTGCAGGAGACGTTTTTGCGCGTGTGGAACCGGGTTCAATCCTTCGATCAGACGCGCGGCGCGCTGGGGCCGTGGGTGCTGACCGTGGCCCGCAATCGAGCCATCGATTATCTGCGGTCGGTGGACGGCAAAATGTCCGCCGGAACCCTGGAGCTCGATCGCCTGGAAACACCCGTGATGTTTTCGGGCTTCGATGAACAAGCTTTGTCCCTGGATCGTGCGCGAGTCCTCAAAACCGCCTTCGAAAAATTGTCCCCCACCCAGCGCCAGGTCATCGAGCTCGCCTATTTCGAAGGCCTCTCGCAAACCGAGATGGCGGACCGCATGAAGCAGCCCCTGGGCACCGTGAAAACCTGGGTACGCAGCGCCCTCAAAGCCCTGCGCGATGACATCGCGGGCGAGGCCATCGCATGAGCGGAACCTGCCAGGACTTCCGCGACGATTTCGAGCTGTACGCGCTGGGCGTCCTCGACCCCGAGGAAATGGCCGAGATCGACGCCCATCTGCGTACCGATTGCACCACCTGCGAAGCCGCCTTGAAGAAAGCGCTGGCCTTGAACGCGATGATGATGACCATGGCTCCCGACGTGGTGCCGCCGTCCCGCGTGAAGCGCCGCTTGCTGGCCGGAGTCGGCGTGCAGCGCATGAGCTGGGGCTGGCTCGCCGCGATGGCGGCCGCCTGCATGCTGGTCGTAGCCTTGTGGCTCAGCGTACAGGAACGTTCGCGCGCCGCCGAATTGGCGCAAGCGCGGCATACCTTGATTCAAGTGAGCGCGCAGCGCGACCGGTTGATGCAGGCGCTGAGTTTCCTGGACGATCCCGCGACCCTCCCGGTCAGTTTCGGAAAAGGTAAACCCTTGCCGCCGCATGGCAACGTCTTCGTTCATTCAAAACTGGGAGTGCTGCTGATCGCCTCCAACCTCCCGCCCGCCGCCGCCGGCAAGACATATGAGATGTGGGTCATCCCGAAAGGCGGCGCCCCCCGCCCCGCCGGCCTGTTCCAATCGGAATCCGGCGGCACCGCGATGCATATCTTGTCAGGTCCCTTGGACACGGCAACCCTCGGAGCAGTGGCAGTAACCATAGAGCCCGAGTCCGGTTCCCCCGCCCCGACCACAACGCCCATCATAGTCGCCCCCTTGTCCTGAGCCGCCATGCGTAAGCCTGCAGGCAAACCGGAGCATTCGCTGCTTGGAGGCAGTCGTTACTATCACTGACTCTTCATGGTCATCCCCCGCGAAAAATGACCGTCAAGCATGCTAATCTAACTCGGTGGACGGTTCCCCGGTAATACGATGAATCAAACCGCTAGTTGCGTCGCTCGATGTTTCGCCGCTGTGGTTCGTGCCGCATCCAGGCATGAATGAGCCGCTAAAACTTGCCATCGGCTACACAATCGCCACCCTGTCGACTCTTGGATACGGCCTTATGGCCGCCAGGTTTACGCAGTCGGACGAGAATCCGCCAAGCAACAACCTCGCGAGCGATGGAGTCATCGGGATTGCCATCCTGACGAGTCTCTTCATGGCCGCGCATTTTTTCGTGCCGCTGCGACAAATCGCGAATCTGCTCCTTCTCGTGCCAGGCGTGATCGCATTCCCATTCTTTTTCAAGCGGCGGTTCTTAATCGAACTGCCGATCCTGGCAGTGATGATCTGGTGGGCGTTTCAGCTTTGCCGCAGTTATCCTGCGGCGTATGATCAGGGCCTCTATCACCTTCAGAGTACGATGTGGAATACGCTGGAACCGGCCGTTGCCGGCATCGCCAACGTTCAGACGCGCCTCGGGTTTGACTCGTCCGTTTTTGTTTTTGCGGCCGGGATGAATATTCCCTTCTTCGGGGGCTGGCATTTCGCGCTGGCATCGCCCGTGCTCATCGAAGGGATGGTCGTCACCGCGCTGCTGCTATCGATACGGTCTTCTGCCGAAAAGGCCGCCAGAGTGTACGCCTTCATCGCCATCGTTTTTCTTTTCTGCGAACCCAGATGGCTGCTACAGTTGAGCTACATCAGCCCTGACCCCGTCGTTGCGATAGGCATCGTATATGCGGTCTTGTTGTACTTGGAGAAACGCCGTGTGGCATTCCTGATGTGGGTGCCGTACCTGATCACGGTCAAATTAGTCGCCGCGCCGTTGTTGCTCCTCCTTGACTGGAAGTTCCTCAAAGAGCTGCGCTTTAAATCCCCCCCGAAGCAAAAAGTTGCTGCAGCCCTCGGAGCCGCGTTCTTGTTTGTCTGGGTGGCAAGAAATGTCGTTCTCAGTGGGCATCTGCTCTTTCCCGTAGCGGTGACCAGACTTCCGGTGCCCTGGGCAGTTCCGACGGAGATGACGGTAAATACGGCGGATTGGATCACCTCCTGGGCGCGGATTCCCGGCAAAGGACTGGAGGAGACCCGCGGGCTCGGCTGGGTCAGTGACTGGGCGAAGCGGACTTATGAAAACGACCAGGTGAAGATGGCTGCTGAGCTCTTCGGTGTAGGCGTTTTTTTTCTCGTCTGGAAAAAGGCTTTTCGCCAGGTCGACTGGCGACTCCTGTCGGTGATCGCCGTGGCGCTGATGTTCTGGTTTATCTCGGCTCCGGACCCGCGCTTCGGGATTGGATTCATATATGCGGCGGGATTTCTCATTCTAGCCTACGGACTTGAGAGTATTGACCTGTTGGGCCTGCAGGCTACGAATGCATGGGTCGTGATCGCGGTTCTAGTCGTCGGGCTGGCCAGCGCAGCCAGATCTGAAAAACAGCTCGAGTGGCCCAAGATGATGCCGCTGAAGCTTCGACTCGCCTTCACCCCGTCGGGCGATCGCATCTGGGCCCCCGTGCCGCCGGAGGACCGGTGCTTCGCTGTAGTTCCTTGCGCCCCGGAGCCTGAAAAGATTCGATACTATCCCGAGCCTGCGCTGCAAAGGGCACCCACTCAATAGAACGGTGTAGGATGACGTTTGAACCTTCGCGACCTTCCTTGAGAATCACATTCCTTCCATGATGAAGCTCATACATAGCCATCGAGGCGTGTTGGCGGTGGTACCTCTGCTGGTTACGTTCGCCGCCCTATGGGTTTCAGCAACGCAGGGGCCGTCTTATGTGGCCGAGAATTCCGATCCCGACTACGTTTATGGGATGAACGCGCTCAATGTCATCGCCCTGCACGCACCGGCCCACGTCGATCATCCGGGCACGCCCGTCCAGATTTTCGTGGCGGCGGTTTTCGTGTTGGTGCATGCAGCAACCTCCCTCAACGGCGAATACCATTCAGTGATCGAAGACGTGATTCGAGACCCGGAGCGATACCTGAGCTTCGCCAAACTGGGCCTGCTCGCCCTGATCGTCGGGGTCATGTTCTATGCCGGGCATCGCGTCTATGCACTGTCGGGATCCTTGCCAGCAGCGGTTGCCTTGCAGGGGATCGTTCTTTTGTTTCCCATTGCGTTGACGTCCATTGCGCGGGTGGATCCGGAACCGATGCTGATTGCGTGGTCGCTGCTGTACGTCCTTCCGTTCTTCGAACTCGCCTGCGCCCAAGCGGCGAACGGCGAAATCGATCCGCGAGATGCCCGGCGATGCGCCATTCTGGCGGGGATAATCTTCGCACTGGCGGTCTCGACAAAATTCACCTTTCTCCCACTGGTGTTGATGGTCTTTGTTCTTCCCGGCTGGCGCGATTGGTTGCGATTTCTAGCGGCCGCCGCCGTCGCCGGGGTGGTCGCAATCGTACCGATTCTGAGCAGGCTGTCATACGTTGGCGATTGGCTGTCACGGATTGTCACTCACCAAGGAATTTACGGAAGCGGAGAAACGGGTTTTCCGAGTCTATCTCTATTGGCCACTTCGGCCAAGGAACAGTTCAAAGCAGAGATGTTTCTACCCGTGTGGATCGTCTCGCTTCTGGTCTTTTCAGTTCTGATTCCCAAAATCCGCCGGCCGCTGCTGATAGCCGGGCTCTGCTGCCTGGCTCAGCTGGCGATCGTCATCAAGCACCCAGGACCACGCTACCTGATTCCTTGTTTCGCGGCGATCGCTTTTGGAATGGCCCTCGTTCTGGTCCAAGGCGGACGCAGGGCGCGGGCTTCGGTCGCGATCCTGACCCTCGCAAGCCTCTATCCAAGCTGGCAGACGGTCTCGACATGGGCGGAAAGGCGCCGCGTTTTAAACCTCTCAATCGCCCAGATTCGAAGAGCCGTCGCGGAGGAGGGAAACTGCCGCGTGATCGGCTACTATGGGTCCTCGAACGTTGTTTCGGAATTGTTTTTCGGCGACGAAGGCTCGGGTGGGCTGCACGCGGGGCTCCTTCGGAGCCTCTACCCGGACGCGACTCGCTACCACACATTTATGGGCACCTTTCAAGGTTGGGGCGGCGAGGATCGGACGATATGGGTGCTCGACCAGCTGCGCGCGGGGAAATGCTTCCTTCTTCAGGGCTCATTTCTGTACGAAGAGAAGTGGCCCGCGGCAACGGGAATCGAAAGAATACCGCTTACGCCCCACAGTGTCGATAGTGAAAATCTCTACCTTCTGTCCCTGCCGGGCATTCCGATTCAAGGTCTTACGCCGCACGCCGCCGGCTCATCAGCGACCGCTGCTCCTTCGAGTCCAGACGCGATCGTAATCGAAGCGGAGACCTTTTCGGGAGGCAACGCTATCGTCGACAAAGACTCCTACGGACTCGGAATCGGCGTGATTACGACTCCCAAAACACCAGCGTCCGCCGAGTACAAGATCAACATTCCAAAGACTGGCGACTATGAGATTTATGCTCGCTACGCCTCCGATGGAGCCCGGCCGGTCGCTCTGACCCTCAACGGGAAGACCGTGAGCAAGGATTTCTGCGGCATTACGACAGGTGGCTTCTATCCGTCAAAGCAGCACTGGTTCTCCGGTGGAGTGTTCAGAATCGCCTCAGGGACGTTGACTATGGCTGTTTCGAGCGAAGGCCCTTTCCCACACATCGATAAGTTCGCCCTCGTCCCATTCACGACCGCAAAATGAGCCTCGCAAAAACCTTCATTTTCCCCCGGCACTTCGCAGCCACTCCACCAACTCCATGGCTCCACTCCGAACAGCCGCGCCGACCGGCGTCAGCCCGTCATATCCCTCCCAATTAATATCCGCGCCCCGCGCCATCAAGAACTCCGCCGCCCCTCGCTGCCCTCCATGACACGCGCACCAAAATGCGTTGGTCACTTCATCTGCCGCAGGGCTCTGTGAAACGAAGAACTCCTCCACCCGATCCATCAACCCAAGCGCCGCGGCCTCCCACAACGAAGCTCGCGCGCCCCTCTCCACCAATCGCCGAGCCGCCTTCCACTGCCCGAATGCCACCGCATCGGACAAAGCCGTTCCACCGCCAATCACTGCTCCCGTCGCTTCGATATTCGCGCCATGATGGAGCAGCACATCGAGCACCGCCAGATCGTCGCAACTCGCAGCCCAGTGCAGCGGAGTCTCCCTATGCCGGCCCTGGAACGGCGCATTGACATCGGCTCCCGCTTCGATCAGCGTCGTCACGATAGCCGCACCATTGGGAAGATGCCCCGGCCAGTCCGTAGCCACGTGCAGCAGCGTGCGGCTCCCATCGATCCTGGCGATTGCCAGCCCGGGATTTGCGCGCAATAGCCCCCGCAGACTTATGTCATCGCCGTCGCGAATCGCCGCAACTGCGGCGCCGGTCACGTCACTCATAGTGAATATTATCTTCCCTGCGCTGTGGCGTACGCGTCCACGCGTGCCGCGTCGACAGTCGTGTCGACGTTTGGCTGAGCCCGGAAAAATACATCGACACGACGTCGCGTACGCCACATAACATTCAGGATTTCCGGTGCCGACCAATTACCAGTCGATTTTTCAGAGCCGCGACCACAGGGAGCGATCTCCTTCCCCCGATACTTCGGGACCTTCCTTCAAAGCTCCCGCGATCCCGTCACCTCATGCCGCTGCACGGCCCGCTTCACCACCCGCAACCCTTTCAGCCCAACCCTATAAGCCTGAATGTGCGGAGTAAGGAAATGCGCGCTCAGCGCCGCATCGTCGCGCCACAGTTCACCCAACGTCATGCGATTCGGATGGACCAAATCAGCCCCAAAAGCATACTGGACGCACCCGTCTTCCTTGACCGTCTCCTTCATCAACGCCGCCGCCAGAGCCTTCGCCGCTTCAAAATCTTCCGGATGAAAATCGAACTGCCCGAGAACGATAATCACTTCGCCAGCCTCAACACCGCGGCCCATCCCCCCGCGCGCTGAATAGACGGGATGAACATAAAGTCGATCCAATCCTGATCCGTGCCGCGAAAAGTCGCCGGAATCGGCGCGTCGAGCTCTACTTTTTTCGGACTGACGCTGGCGGCCAGCGTACACCAGATCGCGGCCTTGCCTTTACACACCAGTTTTGTCGAATCCTGATTCAGCCATTTGAGCGCAGTAAGAATATCCTGCACCCGCTCGGCATCGTCGGTTTTATTGAACGTCAGAAACATATCGTGGCTGCGATCCCGCGGAGCCACAGCGGAGCCGGTTTGGAAAACTGTGATCTTGAATGCCGCCTGCGCCGGGTCCGAACCGTCGGCGTCCACCAGCAGTGTCGCCGGTTTCGTGCCGTCGTGCCAGATTCCCACCACCCGATCGCCGACACCGGCTCGCGATAAGACCAGGCGCTCCCCCTCGTGCTGGTCGAGCACTTTTTCCGGCCAGTCGGCCGCCAGCGCGAGCATCATCCGCTCCCGGTCCGGCCCGCCGGCAGCGTTTTGTTTTTGGGCATTTGTGACCCACTGATCGACAAGTTGCGCGTACGTCAGGGCATTCTTCGGCAGCGTCCGACCGAACAGCGCGAGCAGATCGTTCGGCTTTTCCGGCGTGAAGCCTTTTTCGGCGAAATCGGGCGATTGCGGGTCCGCCCCAAGCACCGTCTTCGCGAAAAACCGGTACACCGCCTCCCGGCTGTCGCGATTGTAGTTATGAGGCGCGTCGATCTGCACCGTCTGCACATTCACTTCCTTGTCGTACAGCCGGTACATGGCCTGCATGCCCGGATACTCCACCCGCGGCGTGTTCTTAGTCCAATCCTGCGTTGTAGATACCATTAACATCGGCCGCGGAGCCATCAGCGCGGCGATCTCCATATTGTTGGTCCCGATCCTCAACAGCGGCGCGTTCTCGCACGGCGACCCACCCTGGTAAATCGATGAAATCATGTTCACCGGCGACGAAAATTTGATCCGGTCGTCTATCGCCTGCAACATCAAAATCTGTGTCGCGCCCCCCGACGCGCCAGTCGCCCCAATGCGCTGGCGGTCGACGTCGGGAATCGATTCCAGAAAATCCACCGCGCGAATTGAATCCCAAAGCTGCATGCCCAGCAGGCCGAATCCCCACAACTGCTCCCGCTTGCCGGTCGCCTTGTGGGGCATCTGCATCGTGTCGTCGTAACCCACCATGTCATAGGAAAATATGACGAATCCCTGGCGCGCCAGATTGATGCAGCGGGCCGGGACCGAACCCGTGGCGGAGTTTTCCAGGCGTCCGTAAGCCCAGTGCCCGTGCGGCGAAACGATGGCCGGAAATGGTCCGCTGCGACCCAGCGGGCGGTACAGATTGCCGCCCAAATAGAAGCCGGGCATAGTCTCGAGCAGCACTTTTTCGACGGTGTAGCCCTTGCGCTCGATGCGCCCGAATACCTGGGCACGGATCGGCTGCTTTTCGGGCATCGGCAGCAGCCCCGCGGCGAACTGGATTTGCTTCTTCAAATGAGCCGCCCGTGTCTCCCACTCGGCTCGCGATTTGAAGGCGGGCGGAGTGAAATGGGTGTCCGAGTCAATCACGGTCACGTTGCGAGAATCCTCGGCTGGAACCTGGGCCAAGGCGGCGTAACCTATCGAGACGAGAAGGGTTGTTGCGATACGCATATGCTTTGGGACAAGTGTAACTGAGCGCGCGCGGAACAAACAGAGGGTATCATCAGGCGCCAATGCGTACCTTAGCTGTCCTATCATTAGCCGCTGGAATCGGACTGGCCGCGGCGCTCGCCAGTATCGTCGATGCCATCCTCTTGCGTCCTCTGCCCGTCGCCCGACCCTGGGAAATTTCCCGCGTTTTCACCGCCTCCGAAGGGCAGCCGCTTGGGTTCGTTTCGTATTTTGACTTCTTGGACTTTAGCCGGGCGCGCTCGATTCAAGGCGCGATCGCCGAGTGCCTGATTCCAGTGGCTTTAGCCAAGCCGCCGCAAATTAAGATGGCGCTGGCGGTGACCCCGAATTACTTCCAGATTTTGGGTGTAAGCGCGCGCTTCGGGCGGACCTTCGCCGCCGACGACGGAATGGTTGTGATCCTGGCTCGCGGGAATGCCGGCGACGTGGGCAAGAATCTGCGCATTGCGGGCAAGCTCTACACCATCATCGGCATCGCGCCGGAGAATTTCGGGCTCGATCGCTTTATGCACGCGGACCTGTATATACCGATCCATTCCTACGGCGACGGGAAGATTCTGGAGGATCGGTCGCGGCGATTCCTGACCGTGCACGTGCGCGGGAATGGTGCGGCCGAGATCGCTTCAATTGCCGAGAGGCTGGAGCATGAGCATCCCGACACCAATCGTGGCCGGCGAGCGGTCGTGCTCGACGAGCTGA
The DNA here is from genome assembly GCA_963813145.1 of Bryobacterales bacterium. GTDB lineage: Bacteria > Acidobacteriota > Terriglobia > Bryobacterales > Bryobacteraceae > Palsa-187. The sequence continues at coordinate 365,943 of CAWEXX010000003.1, read as the reverse complement.
CGGCCCGCCTGCGAACCGACAAAATGATGCCGGCTCTTGCGGGTTTGTTGGGCGCGCTAGCGATGGTCATTCTGGCCGCCGCCTTCGCGAATGCCTGCGCGGCCATGCTGATGCGGCGCGAGGCGCGTTCGCACGAGACGGCGTTGAAAATCGCGCTGGGAGCCAGTCCCGTCAGGCTGCTCCGCGAATCGCTGCATGAATCGGGCACCATCGCGGCGACAGGCTGCGGGCTCGCACTGCCGTTTGCATGGGTGGTGACCGAAGTGCTGAAGCGGTCGATTATCTTGCCGACTGATTTCTCGATTTCGGTTGCCGCGCGCATCGACGTGCGCGTCGTCACGCTCGCGTTCGTGTCGTCAATCGCGGCGGCGATCGTCGGTGCCGTGAGAACGGATGTATGGGAAGGAATCAAGACGCGAAGCGCCGGCGCGTGGGCCCACAAAGTGATCGCGACTTTGCAAGTCGCGCTGGCCGCGGCAGTGACTTCGACCGGAGGATCTTTATGGATCGGCCTGACCGCCGCGAAGAACGCCGACCTGGGTTATCACGCGGAGCACATCTCCGTGATGACGTTCGATCCGGCGCAAAGCGGGTTCAATGAAGAGCGCACACGCGGCTTCTATCGCGATCTTCTCGCACGGGCGCAGACCCTTCCCGGCGTCCGGCGAGTCGCGCTGGCGCAGAGCGTGCCCCTGGGGATGACCGGAGCGCAGAAACAGATTCGCATCCGCGACGAGGAGCCTCTCACCGTATGGTCGAACACCGTGACGCCGGAATATTTCGCCACGATGCGTATCGGAATGGTCGCCGGTCGCGGTTTTCAGGAACGCGACGGCGCCGTGGTCATCGTAAACGAGGAACTCGCCCGCCGCGTAGCCGTCGGCGAAAAGATACAAGTCGGCGGGCGGACGATGGAGGTGATGGGAGTGGTCAGGACAGCGAAATACATGCGCTGGGATGAGCCCCCGCGTCCCTTTTTGTACCTGCCGTACGCGCAAAACTACGCGTCCAGGATGACGCTCCATATTGATGGAGACGGCGATGTCTTCGGAGCCATTCGGAAGCTGACTCGCGAGATGTCGATGAGCGATGCTCGCAAATTGCGGGAGTATTTCGACCACGGCGCAATGTTCGGCGTCAACGTCGCGCTGCGGATCGCGAGCGTAGTGGGAATCGGAGGCCTGCTGCTGGCGCTCACCGGCTTGTATAGCGTAGTGTCGGCCAGCGTGTCGAGGCGAAGGCGAGAGATCGGCATTCGCGTAGCGCTGGGAGCGCGTCACAGAAGAGTTTTCGCGATGCTGATGCGCGAAGGCATGATCATCGCGGCGGTCGGTACAGCGGTCGGATTGGCCGCGGCGCAACTAGGCCCGGTGACGTCGCCATGGGCAAGCGCATGTGCAGCGGCGCTGGTGCTGGGAGCAAGCCTGATCGCCTGCGCAGTCCCAGCGATGCGAGCGTTGAAAGTCCAGCGGTACTGTTGAGCGAGAAGTGATAGCCTCTGGATTTTGTGGGGCGGCCAATTTTGCCGGCAGCCGACTTCGAGTCGGCTTCTTCGTTTCATACCAGAAGCCTGCTGGAATAAGGCTGCCGGCAAAATCGCCCGCCGACACGACTGCTGCAACTGCTGACTACTTAACGAGGTATGCCATGCTTGGCTCGGAATTCCGCGAAGAACTCTTCGGCGTCGCGACCCAGCCCTTGGCGTGCCTGTTCCAAGCCTTGTCGAATCCCTTCATGGGCATCCCCTTTAGCAGCGATGTCGAGCAGGCGTTGATAGGCTTTGACATCCTGGACCACAGCCAGCGCTTTCCCCTTCACCGTGAGCACCAAGGGCCGCTTGGTCTTCTTAAGCCGCTTCATAAACTCGCCCGACCGGCGGCGGAAGCTGGTGAGGGACTGAATATCTTTCGTGATTTGTCGCATTAAAGGGCCGCCTCCAGTGATAGCAGCTTTAGAGATGCCAGGGCGCCACCCTTTGCTCCAGGTTAGGCAAAAGTATCCGATCCTCTTCGTCTATGGCATCAATGGTCGCCACAACATGAACTCATCAATTGTTGGCATCCTGGCCAACAGGTTAGCTTTACTAAATCGCTGGCTCAATCCATTCCCCAAAATACGACTCGGCAGCGGTATGTAGGGAGAAAGGAGTTGCACCCTGTTCACATCGCATCTTAACCAGTGGCCCACCGTCCGTCTCGCGGGATCAACAAGATCTCTCGTGTCACGAATCGAAGTGTAGCGAACCGCATTCACCTCTCGAACGCGACGATCAAAGACGCCTCTCTTTCGAAATTCTTCGGCCACCCGGCGAAAGTCTTCCGCATCCGCCACCTCTGCTCCTCTGTAGAAAGCTACCAGAAGGCAGTCGGTACTCTGAGGCGCCTTCGACCAGAAGGCGACATCGAATTGGTTCGCGCATTCAGCCCTGACAGACATAGATGGCATATAGGGTATGTGACCGTGCACAAAACCATCGACAGCATCGTCAAGATTGAAATTCCATTCTTCATGGCCAAATCCGTGGTCTTGAAGATAACCTTGTTCGTCGGTCGAGCTGCCACTGGGCAGCCGCCAATCCTGCAAATTCCAGCAGATCCTCTGGAGCACCGCTTGAGGTCCCATAATCTCGCCTACCCCCTGAATGTTGCGGGCACATTCTTTATAACCCAAATCGTCCGCGGTTGTCCGAATGCGTCCCGTTGGCTAACGGAGGGCGAATCAAAATTGGTGGGTCGACCACATTAAACGCCTTCTTAGCCTTTCATATATACTCATCCATGTTATGAGCAGATGTCGACAACTTTCTGCTTTGATTATTGCGTTCGTTCTGTCGATCGTACCCGGCCACCCTCAGGAAGGCCCCGCTCAATCCCAGGACAACACAGTGAAATTCTCGTTTGGACTCTCGCTGCACGAGGTCTTTACACAATTTGGTCGACCGACGAGATCGCAAGGGGACGAAATGTACTGGGATGTGAAGACCAAAGGGAATGCATACCTGATTCATCCGCTGTGGGGCTTCGATCGCCGCCAATCGCGTTTGAACCCGGTCATGCGCATGTGGGGGTTCGATGTTACGCTGGACAAGCTTTCCCCTAGTTACGAGTCGGTATTGAGCGACTTCCAGCAAGCGCTCGACAACTGCAGCGCGGGATGTAACATCGTGGAGCAAATCGAGGGATCTTACGTCGGCTCTGAGAGGGCGAGGCGCTCCGTAGTTGTGTATCCCAGAAATCCCACTAGGAAGCAGGAGGAGGAGGCGTCTGGGTGGGATGAGTTCGAGCCGGGTTGGCTTCCAGGAATCTTCTTGGTGTACGAAGGTAACCTCATCAGCCGGATTAGTTTCCGCAAATTTTCGTTTACTAGGACTCAGGCCCTACGTCAGTTCGATACGCCACCGAAAAGCATCGGGAGTTGGACGCCCAAGGCTACGAGAGATTACCCGTGAGTGGCGTGGGTTTTTCGCTGGAATTGGGTAGTCAAAAAGCTTTATGAGCCTAGCCGCGCTCTTCCTCTTCCTCGCCGCGTCCTTCTGGGAAACCAAGGCTCCCGCCGACTGGACTGACGACGAGCTGATTCGGCTCTTTACCGATTCTCCGTGGGCTCAGTTGGCCGCGCCTGATGGGGCTAAGGACACTCACAGCGCGGCGGTGCAGGTTTATCTAGCCACCGCGGGGCCGATGCAGGAGGCGGAGAAGGAGCGGGAACGGCGGTACGCGCGCAAGCGGCCGGGACCGGTGGTGGAGGATCCGATGGCGACGGAATACCGGCTGTGGCTGGAGGACAACCGGGCGGCGCAGATCGTGGTGGCGGTCCGCATTCCTCGCACCAAGGATTTTGACGACGGGGCGCAGACCAAGAGGATGGAAGAAGAATGCCTCATGCTGGTGGGCCGGAAGAAGTATAAGGTGACCGGCACTTTTCCGCCGACGCAGCAGGATGTTTATTTGCGGCTGGCTTTTCCGCGACAGGTGAAGGAGAGCGACAAGTCGGTCACGTTTGAGTTGTATTTGCCCGGCGTGTCGCCGCCTTACCGGACGGTGGAGTTCAAGGTGAAGGACATGGTGGTGAAGGGGAAGTTGGAGATGTGATGCGTCTGCCCGCTCCCTGACGGTCGCGGCTCAAGCGGAGGGAGCGGATAGGTTATACTAAAAGCGTCTCAAATATTGCCCTACAGGTGCGCCTATTGCGCCGAGTAAAGAAAGACCATGCCGAAACGTACATTTCAGCCCAATAATCGCAAGCGCGCGAAGACTCATGGATTCCGGTCCCGGATGGAAACGAAGAATGGCCGCGCCGTGCTGTCGCGCCGGCGCGCTCGGGGCCGCCACAAGTTGACGGTCAGCGACGAAAGAGCTGTCCGGAACTCCCATTAAAACCGGCTCCGGCGGCCAGCAGTCGTTCCCTCGTTCTTCCCGCATTCTGCGCTCCGCCGACTTCCGAACGGTCTATGATAACGGCACCCGCGTATCCGGTCCTTTGTTCGCCGCTTTTTGCCTGGCGCGCGAAGGCGATGGAGCAGGAGTGCGCATCGGGCTCACGGTACCACGGGCGCTGGGCGGAGCGGTGGTCCGCAATCGCATCAAAAGGCGGCTGCGGGCGGCTTTCCGGCTGCACCGGGCGGACTGGACGCCGATCGATTGGGACATTGTTCTTAACCCCCGCAAGGCGGCGATCCTCGCGCCGTTTGCCGATCTCGAGCGGGCGCTCGCGAGGGTAATCGAAAAATGCGGGCACTCGTGATCGGAACATTGCGTATCTATAAGCGATGGCTCTCGCCGCTGCTGCCCTCGGCGTGCCGGTTTGAGCCGACTTGTTCGGTTTACATGATGCAGGCGGTAGAAAAATACGGCGTGTGGCGGGGGATTGCGAAAGGGCTGAAACGCATCGTCCGCTGCCACCCATTTCATCAAGGGGGTCTGGATCCGGTCCGCTAGGACCCTTTCAGCCTATGAAAAAAGATCTTTCGATGGAGGCGCGGCTACTCATCGCATTCGTGCTGATGGGGCTGGTGTTGTTCCTGACGCCTTACATCTATAAGCCGGCGACGGCTCCGGCTGCGGGTGCGAACAAGCCCGCGACTTCCAAGACTACCGACGTCAAGGAAGCGGCCACGCCTCCGCCGCCCGCGGAAGTTCCTGCCCCTCCGCCTGCGACGGCTGCGATCGAGATGCCGGGACAGATCCACGCCGATAAGGAAGAGACCGTGGTGATCGATACCGACCTCTACACGGTTGCGTTCTCCAACAAAGGCGCGGTGGTGAAGAGCTGGGTTCTCAAGAATTTCAAGGATCACAACGGGAAGCCGATGGACCTGGTGAACGCCGAGTCGGTCGGGAAAGTGCCGGCGCCGTTCTCGGTGGAGTTTCGAAGCCAGAAGCCGACCGTCGATTTGAACGCGGCGCTGTATAAGGTAGATCGCAGCGGCGACAGCCTGACGTTCGAATTTTCCGACGGGCGGATCGATTCGAAGAAGACGTTTGAGTTCAGCAAGACCAGCTACCTGTCGCGCGTGAGTTCGCAGGTTACCCAGAATGGCGTGATGCTGCCGCATTCGATGGACTGGCGCGGAGGCTTTGGGGACGAGACGGTCAACGCTCCAGCGGCCAATCAGCACGCGCTGCTATACGATCCGAATGCGCCGCGGTCGTACGGGATTTTCTCAAACGAGCTGCAGAAGAAAGACGCCGGCGTGGCCAAAAGCGGTCCCGTGGCGACCAGCGGACAGTACACCTTCGCAGGGATTGAGGACAGCTATTTCACCGCGGTGTTCCTGCCGACGGGCGCTTCTTCGGTGGAGATGACCACCTTCTCCGACAACGTTCCCAAGGACGGAAAAGAAGTGGCGCGGGTAGGCGCGGCGGTGGGCGGCGAGGGATTCAATTCCTTCGAGTTGTATGCCGGTCCGAAGGATATCGAGATCCTGAAACGGGTGAATCCGAAGCTGGAACTGGTGGTCGACTGGGGCAAGTTCGGCATCATCGCCAAGCCTCTGTTCGAGGCGCTGAAATGGATGGCCGGCCTGGTCGGGGGCAATTACGGATGGGCGATCATCCTGCTGACCGTGGCCATCAACATGGTGTTGTTCCCGCTGAAAATCACCAGCATGAAGTCGTCCAAGAAGATGCAGGCGATTCAGCCGCAGATTGCCGCGATCAACGCCAAGTACAAAGGCCTCTCGCTGAACGATCCGAAAAAAGCGGATCAGAACGCGGAGATCATGGCCTTATATAAGGATAACGGCGTGAATCCGGCGGGAGGTTGCCTGCCGATGCTGTTGCAGCTCCCGTTCTTCTTCGCGTTTTATGGAGTGCTGGGCGTCGCGATTCAGCTGCGGGGCGCGCATTTCCTGTGGGTGACCGACCTTTCGCAACCGGAGACGCTGCCGATTCACGTGTTCCCGCTGATCCTGATCGCGACGCAGTTCCTGACCCAAAAAATGTCGCCCAGCCCCGGCGTGGATCCGGCGCAGCAGAAGATGATGCTGGTGATGCCGCTGGTTCTGGGATACATGTTCTACTTTGCGACGTCAGGGCTGGTAATATACTGGTTGACTTCGAACGTGGTGGGCATCGCGCAGCAGTGGTTCTTGAATCGAGGCACGCCAGCCGTAGCGCCGAAGGTCGTGGATGTGAAGGCAGTCCCGAAGAAAAAGAACAGGAACTGAACGTTGCCCCAAAAGAAGTTTACCGTTGCCGAAGACGGCCCGCGCATTGAGAAATTCCTGAAGCACGTGTTCGAGCTGGCCGGTTTCAAGCTCGATTTCACGGTGGCGGAAGGCGAGACGCCGCACCCGGATTTCGAGAATCCCGACCTCATGGTCCGGTTCACCGGAGCGGATGTGGATCTGCTTCTCGAGAACAAAACCGAGCTTCTGCTGGCGCTGGAACACCTGACCATGGAAGCGCTGGGGATGGCGGGCGAAGAGCATTCGCGGATCTGTTTCGACGCCAACGACCGGCGGATTCTTCGGATCGAAGAGTTGAGAATGAGCGCGCTGGCGGCGGCGGAGCGGGTGAAGAAATCGAAAATGCCGTTCCATTTCAGCCCCATGAACAGCCGGGAGCGGCGCATTCTGCATCTGGCGCTGCGCGGCGAAACGGACGTGCGGAGCGAGAGTGTCGGCGAAGGTCCTATCCGGCAAGTGGTTATTGTTCCCTTCGATCTGAAGGTTCTTCCGGAGCCGATTCGCCCGCCGCGGCCGAGACCGGAAGACGACGGAGGGATGCGCGGATCACGCGATCGGCGCGGTGGACCTCCGGGTCGTGGCGGGCCCCGCGGTGGATTCGGCGGGGGCGGGCGGGATCGCGGGCCGCGAAGGTAACCTCTCATTGGCGATTCTCTCGTCTGCCCGCTCCCTGGCGGTCGCGGCTCCATCCACCCAATGAGCCGCGACCGTCAGGGAGCGGGCAAATAATACAGGCTGTGAATCTCAAGGACACCATTGTTGCCGTCTCCACGCCGCCGGGGCGTGGGGGAATTGGTGTTGTGCGACTCTCCGGGGCTGACGCGCGGTTGATTGCTTCTAGAATCCTGAAGTTCTCCGACGATTTTTCATGGCGGCCCTGGACCGCGGCACTAGCCGAACTGGCGGATGTGGATCAGGTGGTGGTCACTTATTTCGCTGCGCCGCGATCGTATACCGCGGAGGATGTTGTCGAGATCGCCTGCCACGGGTCGCCTGTGGTGCTGCGGTTCGCGCTCGAACGGGCTTGCGAGGCTGGCGCAAGACTCGCGGAGCCGGGCGAGTTTACGCTGCGCGCGTACACCAATGGCCGCGTGGATCTTCCGCAGGCTGAAGCAGTTCGCGATCTGATTGATGCGACCACACTTTATCAGGCGCGCATCGCGGCACAGCAGACTTCAGGGTCGGTTTCGCGGCGGTTGAAGCCGGTGAAGGAATCGCTGCTTCAGTTAATCGCGCTGCTGGAAGCGGGAATCGATTTCGCCGAAGACGACGTCGAGTTTGCTTCGGCTTCTCAGATTGAAGCGATGATCCGGCCGATTCTCGATGACGTGAAGGCGCTGATCGCCAGCTTCGCGTACGGCAAACTGGTGCACGAAGGGTTCACGCTGGCCATCGTAGGACGGCCTAACGTCGGCAAGAGCAGCCTTTTTAATCGCCTGCTGGAACAGGACCGGGCTATTGTCACGGACATTCCTGGAACCACGCGAGACCTGGTATCGGAGACCGCTTCCGTGGAGGGAATCCCGGTGAAGTTTGTCGATACGGCGGGGATTCGGGAGGGTCAGGACATAGTCGAGAGCCTGGGGATCGAGCGCAGTTATCAGGCGATGGCGGACGCGGATTTGACGCTGGTGGTGATCGACTTGTCGGTCCCGCTCGAGGCATCCGATGAGATTTTGATTGCCCGGGCGCAGGGGAAGATGTTGGTGGCCGCGAACAAGTGCGACCTCGGCGTAGCGGCGAAGGGGCTGCCTGTTTCCGCACTGACCGGCGAGGGGATTCCGGAGCTGCGGCGGGCGATTGTGGATGCGCTTGCGCCGCGGGGGCGGATCGAACAAGAGGGTGGGTTCATCACCAGCTTGCGGCATGAGCAGTTGCTGCGCGAATCGCAAGAAGCGCTGGAGCAGGCGCTGACGGCGAACTCGCTGGGGATTCCGCATGAGATGCTGCTGCTGGATCTGTACGCGGCTTTGCGGCCGATCGACGCGATTACCGGGGCGACTACGGCGGACGATATTCTCAATCGGATTTTTTCTACGTTTTGCATTGGGAAATGAAGACGCTTCGGCGGCCGCGCGGTTAATTTATTTAATGCAAAAAAGTGTGTTCTGGCCGCGCAGGTAGATTTCGCCGTCGGCTATGGCAGGGGTTCCTATGAAAGTTTGGCCTTCCAGGGTGTTAGTCGCCAGAACTTCATAGACTTCGCCCATTTTTACTACGATCACGTCGCCTTCTTCGGACGCCAGATAGAGTTTGCCGTTCACGCCGACTGGGGACGCTTTGAAGTTGTAGGGCTTCGGGAGCCGCTGCTGCTGGTAGAAGGCTTTGCCGGTTTTGGCGTCGAAACAGGACAGCATGCCGCTGTCGGTCAATACGTACAGCTTGCCGTCGTGAAGGACTGGCGACGCGGTGTAGGAATTGCCACGTTGATTTTGCCAGACGATGGCGTCGGTCCCGGTGAGATCGCCTTCGCGGCCCAGCTTTACGGCCATCAGATTCGGGTTGCGAAAGCCGCTCATCAGGAAAATCAGGCCATCGGCGGCGACCGGGGCCGGAATGGTGTTCTGGCCCAGACCCGCGACTTCCCAGATCGGTTTGCCGGTTTCGAGATCGTAGCTGTGGACCTTTTTCGTGGCCGAAACAATCACCTGCTTCTTGCCTTCGTGGGTGATGACGACGGGGCCGCTCCAGTTCGTGTTGCCGTCGGGACGGGGGGTGCGCCACAACTCCTTCCCAGTGGCGACGTCGAGAGCGACCAGGAACGAATCGGCTTCGTTATCGAACAGCAGCAGAAGTTTGGAGCCTTCGAGCGTGGGCCATGCGCCTTCGCCGAAGGTCATGAACATCTTGAGCTGGATGCCAAAATCCTTTTCCCACAGTTTCTTGCCGTCCATGTCGTAGCAGTAAACTCCGCGGGAGCCGAAGAAGGCGACGACGCGTTTACCGTCGGTCACGGGCGAGTTGGAGGCGAAACTGCCGTAGGTGGGGTGATAGCCTTCGTGCGGCGTGGCGACCTTGGCCACCTGCTGCCAAAGCAGCTGGCCGGTCTTGCGGTCGAGGGCCATAAGCATCAGCTTTTGTTCAGGTTGGGGACCGCGGTTACCCATTCCGCGTCCGCCGCGTCCAACAGGTGTAGCCTCCTGAGCCGGGTTCGGCGGGACGACACCGGTCGGGACCGACGTGGTCACGAAAACGCGGTCGCCCCAGATGACGGGCGAGGAGTGGCCGCGTCCTGGGATTTCCGCCTTCCACTTAATATGTTCGCTGTCACTCCAATGCAGAGGAGCGTCGCCGCGCGCCATGCCATCGTTATCGGGGCCGCGCCAGCGGGGCCAATCGCTACCGTCACTACTATCCGCGGCCGACGCCAGCGCGGGGAGGAGAAGTATCAGGGCTAGGAATGACATATGCATGAGATCGCTCCCTGTGGTGCGGCTCTGAAAGGGCGACGGGTAAAAGTTTGAGTGCTCAAGGAGGTTCTTTGATCATAGTACTTGGCAGGTACCAGAACCAGTTAACCCCCAAGTACCTTGTTGCGGTCCGGGCTACGCGGCAAACTCAGGGCAAGGAATTGTCCCCTTAATGGAGCGAGCAGATTTAGAGCAGTGGAAAGCAAAGGAAGTTGCCAGACTGCTCGCGTTAGTGGAAAGCGAGCGACGTTACTATCAGGAGATCGTGGCGGTGCTGCCGGTGGCGCTGGTGGTGCTTTCGGCCGACCGGACCGTATCGTCGGCCAACCGGGTTTTCCGCCAGACCTTCGGATTACGCACGAATGATTTGCGGGGAAAAACCATCGATCAGATACTGCCTTCCGAGCGGCTGGTGGAGAAAATTCGCGACGTTCACACGAGCGGCGTAGCGCACACGGCGTTTCCCCTGGAGCACGAGGGCAAGCAGTTCAGCCTGGCCATCGTGCCGATGCGCAACTGGGGCGATGATTCTGAGATCGAGACGCTGCTGATGGTGCAGGAGGCGAGCGGAGCCGCTCAGGCTCCGGCACAAGTGGTCGAGACGCTGCCGGAAATTCCGGCGATTGTGTGGGAGGCGGACGCGGCGACGCTGGAATTCCGTTCCGTGCGCGGAGATGTAGAAGCGTTGTCGGGCTTTCCGGCGCCACATTGGACGGGCACCGCGAAATTCTTCGAGGAGCGCATTCATCCCGAAGATAGAGCGGCGACGCTCGAGTTCTATCAAGCTGCGATCAGGCACGGGTCGGGCGATGCCGGCGCGGAATTCCGGGGCGTCACGGCATCGGGCGGAGCGATCTGGGTTCGTGAAACGGTACGCGTGAAGGCCGGTACGCTGACTGGGGTGACGACCTCGATCGAACGACGCAAACAGTTGGAGGATCAACTGCTGCGCTCCGGGCGGACGCACGCGCTCGAAGGAATCGCCGGCAGGCTGGCGCACGATCTGAACAATCCGCTGATGATTGTCACCGGGTACGCCGAGGAAATGCGGAACACATTGCGCGAGGACGACCCGATGCGCGGCGATCTAGACCAGATCCTGAAGGCGACGGACCGCATCACGGTAATCTCCGCGCAGCTGCTGAATTATACGCGGCGGCAGGCGAATCCGGCAGCGCCCGTGAACGTGTCCGGAATTCTCAGTCGCGTGGAAGAGAAGATTTCTCGCGAGGCGGGCGAAGGTGTGCTGATTCATATTGCCGCCGGCACCGGCGTGTGGGCGATGGCCGAGGAAGGGCAGCTCGAAGCGATTGTTCTGGCGCTGCTTTCGCATGAACGCGAGGACGCGCGGGAAAGGTCCCACATCACGATCGGGTGCGAGGTGGACACGATTGCGGAGCAGGTTCCCGGCACGACGCTGGCTCCGGGCAGGTACACCCGGCTGACGATTCACGATGACGGCTGCGGTCTGGATCGGGCGAAACGCGACGTGGTATTCGAAGGATTCCTGTCCAAGCCGGGCGAGAAAAGCGCCAGTCCCGCGCTGGCGCGATCCTACGCGATCGTTCGCGAATGGGGCGGCGACATCGCCTTTTTTAGCGAGCCTTTTAGCGGATCGACGTTCCAGATTTATCTGCCGTACTGCGCGGCGCCGGCAGTGGTCGAGGTTATGCCGGAGCCGGTCGAGGCAGAACCGGTAGTCGAGCCGGCTCCCGAGCCGGTGCGGGAAACGATCTTATTGGTGGAGGACGAGGCTGGCATTCGTGCGCTGGTGAGGAAGATACTACGGCGGGAGAATTACAACGTACTCGAAGCCGGGAGCGCTGAAGAGGCGATTGCGATGGCTTCGTCGGTGGCGGGGCGGATCGATCTTCTGGTCACGGATGTGATGCTGCCAGGAGCATCCGGCCGCGAGCTAGCGGAGAAGATTCGCGAAACCAGGCAGGACATCAGGGTGCTTTATATTTCGGGCTATACAGACGACGATGCGGTGCGGAGCGGAGCTATTCCGCCGGGGTCGAGGTTCCTGCAAAAGCCGTTTACTCTGGGGTCGTTGGTGGGAAAGGTTCGGGAGTCGCTGGCGGGGTGACGGAGGGCAGGTCGGGAACCTGCCCCACTTGCCGAGGCAGAGAAATGACCGCTCCCGATGGTCACGGCTCTGAAGGACTTTTATGGTGGGGTGGCGGCTGGTAGGGCGAAGCGGTAGCCTACCCAGGGTTCGGTTAGCAGGTAGCGGGGCTGGGCGGGATTGGGTTCGATTTTCTTGCGCAGCTGGTTGATGAACACGCGCAGATATTCCACTTGATCGCCGTAGTCGGGTCCCCACACGGCTTGCAGCAGGCGCCCGTGCGGGATGGGGACGTTGGGATTCGCCAGCAGATATTGCAGGAGCCCGAATTCCTTGGGCGTGAGACGAACCTCGCGGCCGTCTGTGATCACGCGGCGGGTGGCCAGGTTGATCTCGATGTTGTCCAGATGCACGGACTGGGGTCCGCCTTCGGGTGACGACGGCTGGCGGCGCAGCGCGGCACGGATACGCGCCAGTAGCTCCGGCGTGCTGAACGGCTTGGTGATGTAATCGTCGGCTCCGGCGTCGAGCGCGGCCACTTTATCCTGTTCGGAATCGCGCACGGTCAGCATGATGATCGCGACTTCGGATCCGCTGCGGATGGCGCGACACGCCTCCAGGCCTCCCATTCCGGGCATGTTCACATCGAGCAAGCACCAGATCGAAGCGTTGGGCGCGAATCGAATCCAGGGATTCTTCGCCGGTGCGGGCTTCGTAAAACTCGTAGCCCTCGGCGGTGAGCGTCGCGCGGAGGACGCGGCGGATCTGCGGCTCGTCGTCGACCACCAGGATGCGGCCGGAACTCATTTGATGCGACCTTCCTTGGGCGGAGGAACGGCGGCGCAGAATTCCGATCCCTCGCCGGGGTCGCCTTCGATCCACAGATCGCCTCCGTGGGTACGGAGAATTTCCCGGGCAATGTACAAGCCGAGGCCGGTGCCGGGGACGCCTCCGCGCGAGCCGGCCCCCGCGCTCCGGCGGTAAAACTTGTCGAAGATACGTTCGCGCTCGCGCTCCGGAATGCCGGGGCCGCGGTCGCGCACGCGGATAACGACGCGCTCCCCTTCGAGATGGGCGGAGACTCCGATGGGCGAGGCGGGGGCCGAATATTTCAACGCATTATCGATCAACTGGCGCAGCGCGAGCGAGAGGAGCTCCGGATCGGCCGAAATGCGGGGCAGGTTCGCGCCGCAGCTCACTTCGAGGTTGCGCCCCGCGGCGAGCGATTCGAACTGGCCGGCCACTTGGTGCAGAAGCTCGCCGACATCGAGCGACTCGCGCTGGAGGCGAATCTTGCCGGCGTCGATCTGCGACATGCGGACGGCTTCAGTGACGAGCTGATTCATGCGGTCGGTCTCTTCATCGATGATAGCCGCCAGTTCGTGAAACTGCGGCGAGAGGGCGGCGGGATCGGACAGCATGGACGTGGAGGCGGCCTTGATGGAGGTCAGCGGCGTTTTGAATTCGTGAGCGATGGCGTCGAGCAGCGTGGACTTGAACTCCTCGCTCTGGCGAGCCGCGTCGGCCCGGTTCGCCGCCTCTTCCGTGCGCACGCGCTCCAGAGCGATAGCGACCAGATTGAGAAGCGCCTGGAGCGCGCCATCGGAGAGCGACGAGCCCTTTAACGCCAGGCTTCCGATGGGCTGGCCGCCGAGCAGGATCGCGGCGACGAACAACGGAGGCTCGACAAAATTGTTACCCTGCACGGCGACTTGCTTTAGCTTGGGTTCGATGCCGATCAGGTCGTCGGCGCCGCCGCGAAAAACCTCCGACGTTTTCGCGTCGTAGAGCGCGACGCCTGGACAATCGAAGACTTCCGAGATGTGCCGCGCCGCCTGCGAGCCCACCGATTGCGAAGGATCGGTGAGCAGGATGGCACGGCTGAGCGCGTAGAGCTGCTCGGTTTCCCGCTGTCGACCCTTGGCGTCGTCAGCTTGTTTTTTTTCGCGGTCGGAGAGATGGCTGGCTACCAGCGCAGTGGCCAGAAATGCGAACAGCGCCACCCAGTTTTGGGGATCGGCGATGGTGAACATTCCCACTGGAGGCAGGAAATAGAAATTGAAGCAGAGCATCGCCGCGACCGAGGCGAAGAGCGACTCGATCAGTCCCCAGGTGGCGGCGATCGCCAGAATGCCCAGCAAATACATGAATCCGACGGTCGTGGGGTTGACGGGAATTACGCGCGAGCAGATGAAGGTGATGGCGGCAACCGCAGCCAGGCTCGCGGTTACGCGCAGGGCCAACACAGTTGGACGGACACGCATGAACCTAATCGAGATGATAGCCCTTGCGAGGGGTTTGCGTCGTAAGGAAGAGATAAAGAGAGCGTAAGAGGTTGGTTAAGAGGGGTGCTTCAGCTTGCAGGATTGACATTAGCCAATGTCCACTTGAACGCCGGCTGAAGCCGACGCTGCAACCTGAAGCTCGCGGCACCCTGCACTTGTTTGGAGGGGAGAGCGTAAGAGGGGTGCGGGAAAGATCGCTCCCTCTGTCGTTTTTTGTGGCGCGCGCCTCCTGGCGTGCAGTGTCGAGAGTCGTCTCGACATGTCCGGCCGTCGGCACTGCTGCCGACGCGGCACGCCTGGAGGCGCGCGCCACAGGCTCCTCGAATCGGCGTACATTCGCTAACGGAGTTATTTAGCAAGTGGACCGGTTTTCTCCCGTACGTCCACGTTGAACTTCTTGAAGATCGAAGCGCTGGTCGTTGGAGGTTTGCATCCACAGACCATCGCCGATCGGGGATTGCTCCACTTCGATGGTGCTGCCTCTTTTCACGCTGGCCAGGAATCCGCCGCCCATTCGGAAATTGTCGTAGAGATGCACTTCCATGCGGGCTACCTGCCGGTCGGCTTCGTCGAACCAGATGGTTCCGGCCATCTTTTTCGCTACGTTTTCATTGGTGTCCTTGGCCTTGGCCTGGGGATCGCCGGTGAAATCGAATACCAGCGTGCTTCGGCCGTGAAAGGAAATGCGGCGCGGACTCGCGACTTTCACCATCGGTAGAATCTCGCTGATCATGGAGATGTTTCCCCGGCCGCGGCGGACTTTCCCATCCGATTTCATGGCCATCTTGACCATATTCGTGACGCGAGCCTGCTCGTTCTTCTCTTCTTGCGCGTTGAGGGGCTTGCCATCCTTCTTGACCAGCCGCGCGATCTGGCGGCCATTGACGAAGAAGACTTCGCGCTCCTGCGATGTGGTTTTGACGACCGCGCCTTTGTCATCCAGATCCTCTTCCGTCCTGATCCGATGAAAGGTGTAGTTTTCTCGGACGTCGTCCATTTTATGTTGATTGGCCTGGACTTCATTGAGCAGCGTCTTGAGGTCGGGAATCGACGGCGCGGTCTGAGCAAGGGCCATGGCGGAAAGAAAAATCACGATGGCCATGAGATGATCTGCTCCCGCAGCGTATTCAGGCTATTTGTTACGCGGTCGGTCTCGATGTTCACCAGGGCGTAGCGCTCCGCCCGCGGATCGCCGGATTGCAGCAGGGCATGATGATCCTCGCGCAGGTCCGGCAGATCGCCGGGATGAATGGGCGATCCTCGCAGCGACGCCGCCAGGAAATAGAGGGTCCGCTCCACATCGTGTTTGAACGTGCGGAACGCATCGCGCGGAGTTACGAATTGGCTCTGATACAAGCCCGCTTCCAAGGCCATCAAGGCGTGAACCAGGCGATGGGAGCTGGCCAGCATATCGTTCAGCGCGACCAGTTGAAAGGTGTAGGGCTCCGCGCTGAGGCGATCGACCGACGCCTCCAGATTCGACCGCGCCAGTCGTGCCGATTGCCGCGCGGCGTTCAACTCGGGCGGAGGCGCGCCTGGTTTCAGATACGCTTCGGAGATGACGCGGAAATAATCGCGATAAGCGTCAAGAAGGCGCGCGACGTTTTCGTTGATGCGGTAGCGTTCCCATGTGGGCCAGAGCCAATAGGCGGACAGCGCCAGGGCTCCGCCGGCAACGGAATTGAGAGCACGCGCCGCGATCACGTCACTTGCCGAGACTCCCGTCAGCCCGATCAGCAGGACCACCAGCGCGCTGACGGCCGCGGTTAGAATCCCGTAATTCGCCGCGCCCCAGGAACGCAGGACGTATGTCAGAAGCGCGATCAGCACGATCTGCGTCATTACGGTGGTCGAGAGAATGTGAAACAGCGCCGTGGCGAAGGCCAGCCCGGTGAGGGTTCCGGCCACGCGCAGGACGCCTCGGCTGAAGGTCGCCGAAAAATCCGGCTTCAGCACGATTGCGACGGTCATCGGCAGCCAATAGGTCCGATGCCAGCTTACCGCGCGCCCGATTCCCGCGCCCAATGCGACGCAGACAGCCAATCGAACGGCATGCCGGAAGGCCGCGGAACGGAATGTCAGGTTGGCTCGGAGCGTGGCCACGCTGCCGCGCAGGCGCAAGGTCCAGGGGGTGCGCGACTGCTTGCGCTCGAACTCGATTTGTCCTTCGGGCGTCGCGTGCGCGGCCAATTCCACTGACGATCGAAGCTGGCCGGCCAGCGCGTCGACTTGGAACAATGCATCGCCCACCAGCGCCGATAGCATCTCGGACTCGGCGCTCCCGCGGGTCACGCGCAGGACTTCGGCCAAGGCGTCGATCTGATCGAGCGAGTCTTGGTGAGGATCGAGAGTGGCGTTGGTCTTGAGCGAACTCGCAATCGCCCGGAGCAACTTTGCGCAGAGGGCGCAGAAACGGTCGAGCGCCTCAGTCTCTTCCCCGTGCGCTTTTTCGCGTCCGATGCGAACTCTCAACCGCGACAGCATCAACAGGCTGAGACGTATGCGCTCGGCCTGATTCAATAAGGACCGGTAGCGATCCGCCTCCACGGTGTGAACCGGTCCGAGGGCGGCCAGCGTATTGTGCGCATCGGTGGCCTGGACGCTGGCGGAGGGGGCTTCCGTAGCGGCGGCCGGCGCCTCGGCGGCATGCGCCATTTCGTCGAACAGATTCGCCAGCACGCGGCGCTCCGGCTCATGTCCTTCGACCGGCCACAGCGCGAGCGCCAAAAGCGTTTGGAACAATCCACCGCCGATCGCCAACAACCCGGCCGATACGGCGCGATGCGGCTCCATCGGCTGCGCGGAGAAGACGACGAGCGTCACCAGCGTGACCACGCCCATGTCGGTGGCCGCCTGACTGATGGCCACCATCATGCCGGCGGTAAATGCCCAAATACCGGCGATCGTGATCGCAATCGCGGCGTGGCCTCCGGTGAGGGTCCCGGTCATGACCGCGAGGCCGACCAGCAGCGTACCCAGCAGCAGACGGCGCGCCCTTTGGCGGTAAGGATCGTCGCCATCGGTGAAACAGACGTTCAGCGCCCCGGAACTGACGATCAGACCCGCCGGCAGGCTCCCGAGGAGGTATCCGGCGAACAGCGGCAGCGCGACGCCGATGGCATTCCGGGCGGAGCGGCCTGGCACTACCTTTTCCGGCTCTAGGCGGGTAACGGAGCGCCAGAAGGCGATCCACGCAAGTCCCTGTTTCGATTGGGGATTTGAAATCTCCGTGGGCGCGGAAGCCATACTTAGATAGTACGCGAATCGCCAAAAGTACCGGAATTTTGGGCACCTGCTATAATGATTACAGATGCAAAAACATCACGCCGCTCTTTCTTCGTATCACTTTCAGAGGGCCAAGACCCAGGGCATCATTAAAGTGCTCAATGAGGGTTCCTACGTCATGGCCGAATACAGTGAGCGCACTGGCACCGTCAAATGGCAACGTGTGGTTCTGGCGACCCAAAAAGAAATGATTGAGAAGTGGCTGGGACAGCACTACCCTGTGCAGCCCGCCGCTGCTCCTGCTCCCGCGCCGAAGCCTGTGGAAGCTGTTCGAACAAAAGCTCGTGTGTCGGCTCGCGCAGCTGGGAAATAAGTAAACGTCGACAGGCGCTTTCGCCTGTCGAACTATTCCGCGCGCAAGGCCGTTGCTGGGTCGACGCGAACTGCTCGCATGGCGGGCAAAAAGCTTCCGGCGATCGTCATTACCAACGACAGCAGTATGCCCGCTGAAAATGCGTCCGCATCGTTCGGCTTCAGCCCCGCCAGCAGCGATTGAAGCGCGCGCCCGGACCCGTAGGCGGCGGCACTGCCGGTCAAAATGCCGATGATCGCCAGTACCAGTGCATCGCCTACGATCAGCCGCAAAATATTGCTCCGCGTCGCCCCCAGTGCCATTCTGACCCCGATTTCCTGAGTGCGCTGCGAGACGGCGTAGGAAAGCAGGCCGTGAATTCCGATGGCCGCCAGCAAGAACGCGATAGCGGCAAATCCGCCCAGAACAACCAACTGAGCCCTCCGCGAGGCGGTCTCTCCGTTCACGATATCAGTGAGCGGGCGGACTTTCGTCACCGGCAGCTGAGGCTCCGCTTCGGCGATGATTCTCCGAACCGCGGGCGCCATCTTCACCGGATCGCTTTGCGACGTGCGGATCACCAGGCTGGTGGGAGTATAGCCTGACACCGAGCCATCCCTGACCTGCTGATAGGCCAGGTACACCTGCGGTTCGCTGGATTGTTCCAGGCCGCGCACCCGCACGTTCCCCACAACGCCAATGACAATTCGATCCTCCATCTGAGTGCTGAAGCGTTTGCCCAGCGGATTCTCACCCGGCCAGAATTGCTTCCCAAACGATTCGCTCACCACCGCGACCAGAGGCGAGGCGATGACATCCGACTCGGCGATGTCGCGCCCTAAAAGCAGAGGAATCCCGAGCGTCTTATAAAAGTCCGGAGTCACGAAACGGATACTGGCGCGTTGCGAGCTGGGGTCCACGGGCTGCTGCCCATTGATGGCGATGGTCCAGATCCCGCCGCGCCACACCATCGGCAGCGCACTGATATAGGCGGCGCTCTCGACGCCGGGGAGCGCGCGCACGCCGCCCAGCACTCGTTTATAGAACGCGACTCGAGTCACAGTGTTTGTATACCTGGGCCCTGTTACCGGCGTGACCATTGTCAACACGCGATCGGCGCGAAATCCCGGATCCGTTCCTTGAATCCGCAACATGGCCCGGATCAGCAATCCCGAAGTCACCAGCAGCACCACCGACGCGGCGATTTCCGCTACTACCAGCGCCCCGCGCAGCCGTTCCTTCTTTCCGCCGACGCCCGATCGCGATCCTTCACGCAAGTCCGCGCCCCCGGTGGCCTTCAGCGCCGGCAGAATGCCGAACGCGAGCCCCGTCAGAACCGTCGCCAGCGCTCCGAACAGCAACACGCGCCAATCCGCGGATGGCAGGGCGGCCACCGGCAGGTTGGTCGGCACCAGCGCCGCGAACAATGGCGTCGCCGTCACCGCGATCAGCATGCCGAGCGCTCCTCCGGCCATCGCCAGCAGCAGGCTCTCGGTCATCAACTGCCGCACCAGCCGGTCTCGTCCCGCACCCATCGCCGACCGGACGGCCAGCTCTTTTCGCCGCGCCAGCGCCCGCGCCAGCAGCAAATTCGCCAGGTTCGTGCACGCAATCAGCAGGACGCACAAGGATGCGCCCAGCAGCGCCATCAGCATGGTTTTCGACTGCGGAGAAATTGCGGCGTGCAGATCGTAGGCGGCGGCGCTGACGTCCTTTAATTCCTTGGGAAACTGCCGCTCCGTCTGAGCCGCGAGCACGCGCAACTCGGAATTGACCTGCTCCAGCCGCACTCCGGGCCGCAATCGACCGACACCGACCAGATACGTGTCATCGCGATCCTGGAACCGGTCTTCTGCAAATCGCGCCGGCATCCAGATTTCGTCTTGCCGGCGCGGAAACGCAAATCCCGCCGGCATCACGCCGATCACCGCGCAGGGTTCGGTGTCCAAGAAGACTTTTTTCCCGATCGCGTCTGGGGTTCCCCCAAACCGCGCCTGCCACAAGCGTATAGCTCACCAGCACCGTGCAGGGCGCACCAGGCCGATCTTCGTCCGCGGTGAACCATCGCCCGAGCATCGGTTTCACGCCAAGCAGCGGCAGGACCTCCGCCGTCATCACCTCGCCCACTCAACGCCTCCGGCTCGCCCTCACCCGCCAGATTCGCATTGAGCGACGAATACGCGCCGAATGCTTCGAAGGACTTGCTCTGCGCCTTCCAATCGCGATAATTCCCGGGCGAGAGCTCCGTGCGCGAATAGCGCGGTTCCTTCTCATAAACCGTCACCAGCCGGTCCGCATCGGGAAATGGCAGAGGCCGCAGCAGCACGTGATCCGTGATGGAAAACGCCGCGGTCGTCGCGCCGATTCCGAGCCCCGCGATTCCCACCACCGTCAGCGCATAGCCCGGCGATTGCCGCAGCGTCCTGCCGAGATAGCTCAGGTCCTGGCGCAGAATATCCAGATGCACCCGCAGCGCATTGAACAGCACATCGAAGAACGTTTCGATCCACAGCGCGGCGAATCCGAGAGGCCCGGAGGCGTCGCGCCCGCGCTGCGCGAAGACCGCGCACATTTCGCCCTCATACTCGGCGCGAAACGATTTTGGATACAGGTGAAGTAAGGCCTTATACATGGTGTCAGGCCTTGCCCGCCGCGAATCCGCTCTTGCGCGCCAGGCGGACCAGTTGCGTCAGGCGATTCGCCTCCGCCTTGGCCACCTCTCTGCCAAACGGCAGTGATCCGGTAGTAGCGCCGCCGCTCGTCATCGTCCTCCGGCGCAGGCCTGTCCCTGGTTTCGAGCAGCAGGCCCTGCTCAAGCATCCGCTGGATGGACCGGTAGAGTGTGCCTGCGCTCAGCTTCAGCTCTCCGTTGGTGCTGGCCGAGACGTCCTGAATAATCCCGTATCCATGACGATCCTCGTCGGCCACGGCCATCAGAATGTGAAAGGTCGCGGAGGGCAGGGGGAGAAAGGAATCGGGCTTCATGTCACGAGTATAGCCATAGTGGATATATTGTCAATGGCTATATTTCGTCTGCCCAACAGCCTTCAGCGATACTCGGCTGCCAGCCGCACTACGGTATTCATATTGCGCCAGGTCACCGCGCCGCCGATCGCTTTCTCGAACTTCTTCGTTGGGAATTTCGAATCGCTCTGACGGATTCTGCAAAGCCAATAGACCTCGCGTCCGTGTACGTGAAAATCGTCGACGTCAGTGACAAACGGTTTCACCTGTTCGGCGTCGCCCAGCGGGCCGCGCATGAAGCCGACATTCAGCGCAATTCCCTTGTTGGAAAACGGCTCATAGACGCTGACCGCGCGAATCTCGTCCACCGACCGCACGAACGTTCCTACCTCATACCCGAGCGCCGCTTCCAGGTGCTTCTCGATCTTCTGCTCCAGCTTCTGATCCTGTGCGGCTTTCGTCTCGAAAATCACATTGCCACTGGCGATAAACGTCTCGACGCCGGAAAATTTCAGGCCGGTGAAAAGCTCTCGCAGTGCCTCCATCGTTACCACATGTCCGCCGACGTTGATCGCCCTCAGAAACGCGACATATTTCGGCATCTACAGCAAATCCCGTTTCCGGTACCTGTCGAGCCCCTCCTGCGTCAGCGTCTTCAACTGCGCGAACAACTCCTTGTCGACGCCTTTGAAGTTGAAGCACGTTTTACCCTGCATGCGTTTCTTCAGCGCGGGCGACACTAAGGCGTTCATCGACGGATTGAAGTACAGCGGCATCAGGTGGTAGCTTACATACGCTTTGCCGGCGCGCACGCCTCCGAACCACATCTTCATCCCGCGGTTGCTGTTGGCGTTGGTGACCAGGGTGTATTCCCGCGGCTCGTCTTTGAGGACGAACAATGTGCGCTCGTGCTTCTTCAAAATTGCCTTCAGGGCGGCGAACACTTCTTCAAACTCAGCCGTCATGCTTCCCCCTGGCACATTCTACACAACCTAAAGTAAGACCTCGGACGCACCGATCAGATAAAGAGAGGACCGCAGGAAGCAAATGATCGGTATCACAAGAATTTTCCGCCTTGCCGTCCGTATCGCCGCCTGGGCGACGCCCTTCGCGAAAGAATGGCATCGTAAACGTCACCTGAATCGCGTGGAAGGCGCAAGACATCTGGCCGCCCGCAATTGGAGCGAAGCCGAGAGGCATTTGCAACTGGCACTAGCCGAGCGCCGCCATTCCAACGGCCATCGCCTCGACCTCTTACTGGCGCTGAAGGAAGCCCAGCGCAAACAAGGCAAATCAGCCGAGGCGGAACAGACCGTGCTTCAGGCTGTCGATCTGGCCGCTGCCGCGCAAAGTATAGGTTTTCAGTCCAGGGCTCTCGACGCTCTAGCCGACATCCAGCTCGATCAAAAAAAATATAGCGAGGTGGAAGACACCGTCGCGCGTATTGAAAAACTGGAGCGCTCCTTCGCCGAGCCCGATTTCAAACGCATCGCGGCATCGAAACGCAAACTGGCAACCGCGCTGCTCCACGAGGGACGTCCGGCGGATGCCTTAAAGGCGTTCGAACAAGCAGTCTTGCTCTCTGAAAAAATCTTCGGCCCGGATCATGCCGAGACCGCCGATTCCTTCACGGAATTGGGCGCGCGCTACCGCGAACAAGGCAATCATGTCGAGGCGCAGCGCTGCCTGCGGCGAGCGCTCCAGATTCATCGCGCGGTTTCCGGAGCCGATTCGCAACAGGTGACGTTGGATCTGATGCATCTGGGTTCGTCGCTCGAGGAATCGGGCGACACCGCAGGCGCGGCCGCTGAATATGAGAAGGTCCTCGCGCTCAAGGACCGCCAGATAGGCGGCGATCGCGAGCAAACCGCGGAGACGCAGGCTCGTCTGGCGGCAATCTATCTCCAGGTGGGCAAGTCATCGGCGGCGCGCGAACTCTTGATTAACGCCATCGGCGTTCTAGAGCGGAAAAAAGGCGACCAGCGTCTGGAATTTGCCCTGGAGACCATGGCGAAGATCGAAGATCGCCTCCAGCGGCCGGAGGAAGCACAGGTCTGGAGGGCAAAGGCCGCCGAGAGCGCAATCGTCCGCGCGCATTCCGCACGAATATTGGCCGCCGATGAACGCGGATAAGACCATTTTGTTTTCAATCGGCGTTCATCCGCGTTCATCGGCGGCCAATATTAGTCTTTGAATTTTCATGCGGGCAAGTGCTAACTTTGTCTTTGGAGAACTTCTACGGCAACGCCGACGTCGTCGACACTCTGGAGCAGATGATCCGCGGCGACCGCATCACTCAGACCCTGCTTTTTTCCGGCCCCGAAGGCGTCGGCAAAGCCACGCTCGCCCGCCGTTTCGCTGCCGCGCTCCTGGGGGATCCCCAAAAAATCGAGCAGGACGACCTCAGCCTCGAATCGAACGCCGACCGCATTACCGACCGAGAAAAATGGACCTCCGACAAACGCAATGACGACCCCCTGGTCTTTTCGACCCATCCCGATTTCCTCACCTTTCCACCGGACGGTCCCCTGCGCCAGCTCACCATTCAGCAAATGCGCAACCTGAAGGAGCGCGCCCAATTGAAGCCTCTCAAAGGATCCAGGCGCGTGTTCCTGATCGACTCCATCGACCGCGCCAATGAGCAGGCCGCCAACTCCCTCCTGAAAACATTGGAGGAGCCGCCGCCGCACCTTGTCCTCATCATGACCGCGCGCAATTCGTATGATCTTCTAACGACCATCCGCTCCCGCTCAGTCCCGTTCCGCCTCGCGCGCCTTGACTCCGAAACCATGTGGCGCTTTATCGCGGACCGCGGCCTCGACCATCCTCAGCGGCGTGAAAAACTGGCCGACGGCGCGCCGGGCCTGGCCGTTTCCATCGACCTCGAAACCTACGACCGCCGCCGCACCGCCATGCTCGCGCTCCTCAAAGCAGCCAGCGGAGCCGACACCTTCGGAGCCTGGATGAAGTATTCCGAATCCATCGCCGCGCGCCGCACCGAAAAGCTCGATTCGTACCTCGAAGTTCTGTACATGCTGCTCAGCGACGTGCTCCGCCTCTCGCAGGGCGTCCCGGCCGGCCGCAACGCCGATATCAGCGCCGACCTCCAGGCGGTTGCTCAAAAAGTGTCGTTCGACTGGCTCCGCCACGCCGTCGAAAAGGTGGATCTGCTGGTCGAGCTGGTGCGCCGCAACATTCAGAAGTCGATTGCCCTCGACGCCTGGGCCGTTGAATTAAAAGGCACTCTGAATGGCACATTGCGCTGGCGCTAGCACTCATGTTATCAATCAATTAGATCCAAGGAGTCATGTGGAGCCCAGTAACCGAAAACTGATCCGGCCGTCTCTTACTGAAATGAAGGACCCACGCAGCGCTCCGCCCCGCAAAGATGGTGGGGTTAAAAAAACCACTCCGCCCGATCAAACCAACGCGGAAAATTTCTATTATTTGAAGCAGATGCAGTCCAAGACGCTGATGACCATCGTGCTCAAAGACGGCGAAGTCCTGAAAGGCGTCATCGAGTGGTACGACAAATCGTGCCTGAAAGTGAACCGCGAAGGCGATCCCAACCTGCTCGTGTTCAAGTCGAACATCAAGTACATGTACAAAGCCTGAGTGGGGCAGGTCCCCGACCTGCCGTTGGAAGTCACAATTTGTGACCTCCAATTTTTCGGCTACTCTCGCGCAAAACCGATGCGTCGCCTCGGAGGCTCCGGAGCCGGCTCAGGCAGCTGTTGGATATACTCATAAATCTGTTGAATATGGCCGCCGTGGTCCTGCTGAGTACGCTCGACATCGTCTAACCTGCGGGCCAAGTCCTTGTGGGTTACCAGATAGTCCCGCAGACGGATAAAAGCACGCACAATCAGGATGTTCAACTGGATGGCGCGAGGACTTGACAGAACGGAAGAGAGCATCGCCACCCCGTGCTCGGTAAACGCGAAGGGTAGATAGCGTCGCCCGCCGCGGCCCACCTTTGAGGTCACAGTCTGTGACCTCAAACTTTCCAGCTCATCCTCGTTCAACTGAAACATGAAGTCCGGCGGGAATCGGTCGATATTCCTACGAACCGCCTGATTGAGGACTTTCGTGGGTACCTCATACAGCTCCGCCAAGTCCCCATCGACCATCACCTTGTGGCCGCGGATCAGGTAAATCTTCCGCTCAATGAACTCAACCGGATTAATTTCAGCGGCGCCACTGCCTTTAGAAGTGCCTACCGCTGCAAATAATTCTCCAGAAAAACCTTGGCCTGCACTCCCAGCGCGCCTTCCAACCCCTCTGCGAACTCCCCGGTAGACTCGCGGTATTCCACCACGCCATGATCCAGCGGCGCGTGATCTTTTTCCAGAATCCACACGAGGCGCACCTCGCCATTCGCGTTGCCTGCCACCGAAAATCGAACTGCATCGGCAGCCGAGCCTTCGGGGAAATGCGAGCACAAGCCCCGCGCGTACCCGAAGTTGCATAGCCGCGGTTCTTCCGCCCCCTGCGCGAGGTCGCACTCTCCGCGATACGTCCCGCCCAGCGGAGCCCGGCCCGAGCTCCACTCCATCAGCCGCAACGGTTTGAAAAATGGACACGACATCAGAGCACCGGCTTTAACAGGTATCCTAACAGTTTGGAACCTACCCGCATCGAAATTCTCCAGCAGCTCCTCGAGCAGAACCCCGGCAGCACGTTCGCACGCTACGGACTCGCCATGGAGTACGTCAAATCCGGCGATCTCGATCGCGCCGTCGCGACCTTCGAGGAAGTCACCAGGACCGATCCGAATTATTCCGCCGCGTATTTCCACGGCGGCCAGGCCTTCGAAAAACTGGGCAACCTGGACGCCGCGCGTGAGTTTTACCGCAAAGGAATCGCCGTCACGCGCGATCCCCACGCGCGCAGCGAACTCGAAGCGGCGCTCGATATACTGGGTGAATAGTGCGTTTCGCAGTTCCTTTGTTCATCCTCGCCGCCCTTCCCGCGCTGCCGCAGTCGGCCAAACCGGAGAACCAGCTCGATGGCAACGAGGCTCTTTTCACGGTGATGGCCGCCATCAACGCCGCCGGATACGACGCCGAGATCGATTCCCCCTCCAACAACCCTCTGCGCCGGGCCATCCGCCAGCAATTGGCGGGACAAAAACTGGAGAGCGTTTTTGAGCTGAAGCGCTTCGTGAGGGACCACAAGCAGTCAGACCCTGCGGCCGATCTCAGCCAGTACATTTCGTTCGCGCTTTCCGTGGATGCGCCGCCTTCGTTCACCCCGCGCTACCTCAACAACATGATGCCGCCGGACGCCGCCGCGCTCGAAGGGTTCACTCCCCTGCTCATCAACTTTTATCGCGAGGCGCACATAGAGGACCTTTGGAAGCGCTCGCAACCGGCCATCGATAAAGTGATCGAGCAGTATCACGCCCCGGTGAGCCGCGCCGTCCTGCTTGTGAACGCCTACGCGCGGAATCCGACCAGCGGTTTTCTAGGGCGCCGTTTTCAGATTTACGTCGACCTGCTAGGCGCGCCAAATCAGGTGCAAACCCGCAGTTATGTCGACGATTACTTCGTGGTCGTGACGCCTTCCACCGAACCCCGCGTGCAGGACATCCGGCACGCTTATCTGCATTACCTGTTCGATCCGCTGGGTCTCAAATACGCGAAACAGTTGCTCACCAAATCTCCCATCGGAGATTACGCGCTCGGCGCCCCGCTGCTGGCCGACCATTTTAAGAAGGATTTCATCCTGCTCGCCACCGAATCCTTCATCAAGGCGGTGGAGAGCCGCATGGACAAGAAACCGGAGATGGCGATCGAAGCCGCGAAGGAAGGTTTCGTTCTTGCACCCGGTTTCGCCGAGATCCTTGCCAACGACTACGAGAAGCAGGACGTCGTCCTACGGCTCCATTTCCCCGACATGGTGGAGTCGCTCAATTTCCGCACCGAAGAGAAGCGGTTCGAGAACTTCCAGTTCGCCACCGCCGCCACCAGCCGCACTGTCCGGGTGACGGGCGAAAAGCCCCCCGTGGAGCTCACCGGAGCCGAATTAACGCTCGATAAAGCCGAATCGAGCTACAAGAACCGAGATTTAGCGTCATCGAAGGCCCTCTATCTGCGGGTGCTCACCGAAACTCCCCTGACTACGATGCATGCGAAGGCTTATTATGGTCTGGCGCGGATTACGGTTCTGGAGCGCAAGCCCGAGGAAGCCGATATGTTGTTCCGCAAAGTGCTGGAACTGGACCCGGACGCCTATACTAAGTCGTGGAGTTTGTTGTACCTGGCACGTTTAGCGGATTCCCAGGGCAACCGTCCGGAAGAAGCGCAGCAGTTTTACAAAGCGGCCCTGGCGGTAGAAGGCGCACCGGATTCTGTCCGGACCGCCGCCGAAAAAGGTTTGAAGCAAAAATAAATTTGAGGAGCAAGACGGATGAAGACCAAGATGTTGGCTGCCTTCCTGGCAGTGGCGGCGCTGGCTATGGCGCAGAAAGTAAAGTCAAAGGCCGAAGGCGATGCACTCGGGGCCATTCAGGCCGAACAGGATCCGACCGCGAAGATGGCCAAAGTGGACGCCTTCGTCATCAAGTTCGCCGACACTGAGTTCAAACCCTGGCTGTACACGCAGGCAGCCCGCTCAGCCGAGCAAATGAACGCTGGACCTAAGGTGATCATTTACTCGGACTTGGCGCTCGAAGCCGACCCCAAGGCCTACGAACCGATGTTGATGGAATCCGCGGAGCTCGCCCGCAGCACCCGCGAGAACGATCTGGACAAAGAAGAAAAGCTGACCAAAGCCGATAAGCTGGCCCATCAAGCGATGGAACTAGCCCCGACGGCTCCGAAGCCTAACCCGCAGATTCCGGACGCTCAATGGGAGGAGATTAAGAAGGAATTCGTGGCCGACGCCCATCGCGATCTGGGTATGATCGCGACTGTCCGCAAGAAGTTCGACGTGGCCATCGCGGAGTATAAACAGGCGGTATCGATCCCGGCTGAGCCCGACCCAGCCACTTCCATTCGGCTGGCGGCGGCTTATAACGACAACAAGCAGCCCGATGAGGCACTGGCCGTGCTGGCCAAAGTGACCAATCCCGCCCTTAAACCGTTCGCAGATAAGGAAAAATCGCGAGCCGAGGCACTGAAAGCCGCGAAAAAATAACGTTTCCCGACGAAACGAACCGACCCGCGCGAGACACTAAAGGTAGATGGGTTCCGATCTGGAGGTTCTCGAAAAGGCATTAGGGCACACATTCCGGGATAAAAAGCTCCTGGAGCGGGCACTTACGCACAAATCGAGGGTCTACGAGAAGTCTGCGGAAGGGCAGACCTCCACGGACAACGAACAATTGGAATTCCTGGGCGACGCGATCCTGGGCTTCGTAATGAGCGATTGC
This sequence comes from Bryobacterales bacterium, assembly GCA_963813145.1. Classification (GTDB taxonomy): domain Bacteria; phylum Acidobacteriota; class Terriglobia; order Bryobacterales; family Bryobacteraceae; genus Palsa-187. The sequence continues at coordinate 337,576 of CAWEXX010000003.1, read as the reverse complement.
CTGGTCAGGCGCTATGCTTCGTCGCCCGAGGGGCGCCTTTCGAAGCTGAAAGCCCACTTGGTGAGCGCCGCTCGCCTGTACGAGGTGGCACAGGACCTGAAGTTGGGCGCCTTTCTCCTGCTCGGCCGGGGAGAGGAAATGTCCGGCGGTCGCGAGAAGAAGGCGCTGCTGTCGGACGCAGTGGAGGCGTTAATTGCCGCCCTCTATCTGGACGCGGGACTGGAGGTGGCGCGCGCGTTTATCGAATCCAGTGTGCTGGGTTCGTTCCAACCGGCGGACGACGGCATCGACGACGCAGTAGCCGACCACAAAAGCTCATTGCAGGAGATGGCGCAAGCCCTGAAGCTGCCCCCCCCCCGATACGTCATCATCAATGAAGACGGGCCCGAACACTCGAAGACGTTTACCGTCGAAGTGCGGCTGGGCAAGGAATGGGTGAGCCAGGCGCAGGGGATGTCGAAGAAGAGCGCCGGACAAAAGGCCGCGCAGCAGATTCTTCAGCAATTGACAGAGTGGGGACGCTAAGCCGGTAATACTCCGGACGCGAATCCTTTGCTATTGACGTTCCCGGCGTTTCAGCCATAATACGAAGTACCATTCCTCCCGATAGTTAATTTGTAACGGAAATGGTTGTTGTTGGATCGCCCGTGTAAGGAAGATCGCATTGAAAGCGATAATCTCTTGGCCACGATTCGCGTTGTTTTCGTTAACCGTCCCCCTTTGCGCCCAGTCGCAGCTTGCTGGAACCGGCGGCAACTCGCTCCACATGATGAACACGGATCTGGCGGTTCTGGAAGCTCAGGACGTCCGTAAAGACCTTCCTTGCAGCGTCACCCCGTCGAAACCGGTTCTTGGCTTCGACCTGCGTTTTCATGCCGGTTATGACGTGACGGTTCCCCTCAAGGAACTCTCCGGATCTGAAAACAAGTTGACCATCCTGTTTCGGGTGACCCCGGCCGACCATAAAGACGACCCGGTGTACTTTGTCCAGCACGTGCATGTTCCCTCGATCGAGGACGAAGCCAAGGGCGACGCGACGTTGGGTGGCATGTTCGACCTGGGCGAAGGGAGCTATCACGTCGACTGGCTGATGCGGGACCGCTCCGAGCGAGTCTGCTCCTTCTATTGGGAATCGGAAGCATCGCTGCCCGTCAAGGACAAGCAGATCGCCCTCGAAATGCCGGCGGGAGTCGTGCGGCATTCTCAAGACGAGCAGTTCATTGAGGACCCCCCGGTCGAACGGACCCAATCCACCGGCGCGCCGCTGAATATCAAGGTTCTGGTCAATTTTGCACCCCAGAATTACGATTCGCCGACGCTGCGGCCCCTGGATACGGTCGCCTTGGTATCGATCCTGAGGCGGATTTCCCGGGAGCCCCAATTTGGCAAATTCTCTCTGGTCGCCTTCAACATTCAGGAGCAGAGGGTGCTGTACCGTCAGTCGAGTTCCGAACGGATTGACTTTCCCGCCCTGGGACAGGCGCTCCGATCAATGAAGCTGGGCACGGTGGACCTCAAGCGTCTGGCCCAGAAGCACGGCGACACTGAATTCCTTACCGACTTGATTAAGAAGGAGATGGGCTCCGAAGACCACCCCGACGCGTTAGTCTTCGCGGGACCCAAAATCATGCTGGATGCGGCCGTTCCGCAGGATACCCTCACGCCCATCGCGACCGATGTCGATTATCCCGTTTTCTATATGAATTACAACCTGAACCCGCAAGCGGTGCCGTGGAAGGATTCCATCAGCCGCGCGGTCAAGGTTTTTCGGGGAACCGAATATACCATCAGCCGTCCAAGAGATTTGTGGTTCTCCGTGACGGAAATGGTCTCGCGTATAGTAAAATCGAAGCACGGCAGGGTGGTCGTGCCCTCGGGGTCTAACGATTAAGTGGAGAGTTGTCTATGCGTTGGGTTAGTCTTATAGCGCTGGTGTGTGTGCCCGCAGTCATTCCTGCGACGGCTCAGGATTCTCGTTACTCGAACAAGCTCGCGCCCTATGTAGGCACGCCGCTTCGGGTGATGGACCGCATGCTGGAACTGGCGAACATCAAGCCCGGCGATACCGTGTACGATCTGGGCTGCGGCGATGGCCGCATCGTCGTGGCGGCGGCCTTGCGATATAAGGCCAAAGCGGTGGGCGTAGAGATTTCCCCGAAGCTCGCCTCGCAGGCTAATTCCGCGATCGAAAAAGCCGGTTTGAACGGCCGGGCGCGGATTATCCAAGGAGATGTTCTGGAAGCCGACCTGACGGGCGCCGACGTGGTGACCATCTATCTCGGCACGTCGCTAAACGCGCAGCTACGTCCGCGCCTGGAAAGATATCTCCGCGCTGGAGCACGAGTGGTTTCGCACGATTACGCGGTTCCTGGGTGGAAGCCCACGAAGGTGGAGCGCACGGAAGGCAAGCAGGGTCACGTGATTTACGTGTATGAGATGCCTCCGGTGAAAGACCCAGGCGACGAGTAGACGGAACGCCTCGTTACCCACCGCATTTCAGCCCCATGCGTCAGCTTGGGGCTTTCCTGGAAATCGTAATAGCCCCACGCTGACGCATGGGGCTGAAATTGCGTGAAGAGATGCAGAGTGCTCTTGATGTCACGATGGCGGCGCGGTTTGCCAGGCTTGCGCTGGATTGTGTGACTCGAGAGTATCCGAACAAGATCGCGCACACCTTGCAATCCGACTCCGATGTGGCTCCGCCGCGAATCTTGACGCCGGCGTTTTACGGATGTTATGACTGGCATTCCGCGGTGCATGGGCACTGGCTGCTGGTTCGTTTGATCCGGCTGTTTCCGCGGGCGGAGTTCGCGGAGGAGGCTCGCGCAGCGATTGCGCGGAACATTACAGAAGAGAATGTGGCCGGCGAGATTCGGTATCTCACGGATGTCGGGCGAGCGGCGTTCGAGCGGCCTTACGGATTGGCATGGCTGTTGACGCTAGCGGATGAAATGCGGTCCGATGTGCTGCGACCGCTGGAATCGGCCGTGCTGAAGCGGTTTTCCGCCTGGCTCGAAAAACTGCCTTATCCGGTGCGGTCGGGGGAGCACAGCAACACGGCGTTCGCTCTGGGGCTGGTGCTGGATTCGCATCCGCGGGATTTGCTTGTTCAGCGGGCTCGGGATTTCTATTTGAAGGACAAGAATGCGCCGGTCGCGTATGAGCCTTCGGGCGAGGACTTTCTCTCACCGTCGCTGGCCGAGGCGGATGTGATGCGGCGGGTGCTGCCGCGACGCGAGTTTACCGATTGGTTTGCTGAGTTCCTACCGGATGTTTCGAAGTTCACGCCGGTAGTGTCGCCGGATTCAGGCGATCCGAAGTTTTCACATTTAGATGGGTTGAATTTGAGCCGGGCCTGGATGATGCGGGGGATCGCTCGCGGGTTACCGGATGGGCGAGAGCTGATGACGCTCGCGGATCTGCACGCAGAAGCCGGGTTGGCGGCGGTTACGGCAGAACATTATGAAGGGGCTCACTGGCTGGCTACGTTCGCGGTGTATATGCTGAAGTAGCCAGTAGCCAGTAGCCAGTAGCCAGTAGGGCAAAATAAACCTCACGCCGCCGACGGCGAGAAATTTGGGAGATATTCATCCACGGATACATCGGCTGAAGCCGACGCTGCAAGCTAAAGCTCGCGCCACAAGACAGGTCATACAGTCACTGCTCCAAAGAGAACTCTTGATCGGCTCAAGGAGCCGCGACCATCGGGAGCGGTGACAGTGAGTGGTCGGCTTGATGTGCGGCGTGCACCACAAGGCAGGCGTTTATTCTGGCTCCTGGCTACTCGCTACTGGCTCCCGCTTTCCCGCCTCTTTTCTCGCGTGCTCGAACAGGAATGACAGGGTTTTTTCGGTGCGAATGTGCCCGGCGATTCTTCCGATCGCTCCATCTTTTTGGAGTTTGGCGCGGACCGCGGCTACTGCTTCCCGCTGCTGCCGGGCGATCTTCTGGACTTCGCGGTCGATCTCTTCCTGGGTGGCTCCGATGGCTTCGCGGTCGGCTATTTTGTCGAGTAGAAGAGACGCTTTGACGTCGCGGGCTGCTTTATCTTTTTGCGTTTCGCGAACCTTTGCCCAATCGAGCTTGATGCCGCGGGGGTCGATGCCTTGGGCGGCCAAGGTCCGCAGCTGATTTTCGACATTGATCTCTACCTGGCGATCGATGTAGGTTTCGGGAACCGAAAAATCGTGGGCGTCGACAAGCTTGTCAATGAGCTGATGCTTGGCGTCGTCCTGGGCTTTGTGCTCGCGGTCGTGCCTGAGGGATTTACGGACTGCTTCCTTTAGTTCAAAGACTGTTTGATAATCGCCGAGATCCTTCGCGAATTCGTCGTTCACTTCGGGGAGCTCTTTGCGGCGGACTGCTTTCACGGTCGCTTTGAAGCGGACGGTTTTCCCGGCTAACTGCTTGCGGTCGTAGTCCTCCGGATAGGTGACGTCGAATTCACGCGATTCTTCTGGCGCAGCGCCTCGCAGGTTTTCGCTAAACTCCTTCATGGTCGCGTCGTCGCCCATTTTCAGCATCAGCTCGTCTTGGGAGACTTTTTCGGCTACGCCGGAAAGACTCTCCAGCGACACGACGGCGTAATCGCCATCGACAAGCGGACGTGGCTCCTCATTGACGTACTCGGCTTTTTGCTCGCGGATTTCTTCGATGCGCGCGTCGACTTCGGCGTCCGTCACTTCGGGCTCGTTATAGGTGACGGTGATTCCGCGGTACTCGCCCAACTCGAAGGTGGGGGCGACTTCGAACTCGGCTTTGAAGGTGATCGGCTCGCCGGCATGGAAGTGGACGTCCTTGACGTTGGGCTGGCCGACGACTTGCAGGTTCTCTTTTTCGGCGGCGGCGCGGAAGAAGCGGGGGACCAGTTTCTCGATCACATCCTGCCGGATGTCGCCGGCGAAACGCTGCTTGACGAGTCCAACCGGAGCTTTGCCGGGACGGAAGCCGGGCAGCTTCACCTTGCGTTGAATTTCGGCGACGGCGCGCTCGGTTTCCTTTTCGACTTCGACGACGGGGACGGTGACTTCGAGCGAGTGCTTGCAACCTTCGACTAATGCCATGTTTTTTCTTTAGGACTCCGCTCCCTGCGGTCACGGCTCGGTAACGCGGCGGAAATAGCAGGGAGCAATCAGAGAGTTTAGGTGCCTTCGTCCCAGCCGGCGAGATATTCTTCCTGCTCCGGCGTGAGGCGGTCGATGCTGAAGCCCATGGATTCGAGCTTCATCTTGGCCACCTGTTTGTCGAGTTCCTCGGGCACGGAGTAAACTTTCTTCTCCATGCGTGGCGTGATTCTTCGCCATGTACTCGGCCGAGAGAGCCTGGTTGGCGAAGCTCATATCCATGACCGAAGCGGGGTGGCCTTCGGCGGCGGCCAAGTTGATGAGTCGTCCTTCGCCCAGCACGTAAAGCTTGCGGCCGTCCTTCATCGAAAACTCTTCGACGAAGGGCCGGGCTTCCTTGCGGCTGGAGGCCATGGCGGCCAAGGGCATCGAGGTCGATTTCGACGTTGAAGTGTCCGGAGTTGGCCAGGATCGCTCCGCCTTTGAGTTTGTCGAAGTGGTCGCGCGCGATCACGTTCTTGTTGCCGGTGACGGTGACGAAGATATCGCCGATGGCGGCAGGCTTCGGACATCGTCATGACGCGGAATCCGTCCATCACGGCTTCGATGGCCTTGGTGGGATCGATCTCGGTGACGATGACGTTCGCGCCCATGCCTTTGGCGCGCATGGCGACGCCGCGTCCGCACCAGCCGTAGCCGGCGACGACCACATTGAGGCCGGCGAGCAGAACGTTGGTGGCGCGAATGATGCCGTCGAGAGTGCTCTGGCCAGTGCCGTAGCGGTTGTCGAACAGGTGCTTGGTCAGCGCGTCGTTGACGGCGATGATCGGATAGGCGAGCACCTTATCCTTGGCCATCGCGCGCAGGCGGATGACGCCGGTGGTGGTTTCCTCCGTGCCGCCGATCACGTTCGCGAGCAGTTCCTTGCGCTTGGTGTGCAGGAGGCCGACCACGTCCGCGCCATCGTCCATGGTGAACTGCGGGCTTGGAATCGAGCGCACGAATTGAGGTGCGAGTAATAAGAATCGTTCGACTCGCCCTTGATGGCGAAGGTCGGGATGTTGTAATCGCGCACCAGCGACGCCGCGACTTCATCCTGAGTCGACAGCGGGTTCGAGGCGCAGAGCGTGATGTTGGCTCCGCCGTCGCGCAGGGCGATCATCAGGTTGGCGGTTTCGGTGGTGACGTGCAGGCAGGCGGCCACGCGAATGCCGGCCAGCGGCTGGGTTTTGATGAATTGTTTGCGAATCGTGGCCAGAACCGGCATCGATTGCGCCGCCCATTCGATGCGCCGTTTGCCGGCTTCGGCGAGCGAAAGATCTTTTACGTCGCAAGGGACAGTGGTGGTTGCTGTACTCATATATATGTTCTCCGAAAATTATTTGCTAGCGGCCGCAGTAGCCATGCCGGCTTCCTTCAGTGCCGCGGCTTTGTCGGTCTTTTCCCAGGTGAAGGTATCTTCGGTGCGGCCAAAGTGTCCGAAGGCGGCGGTCAGGCGGTAAATCGGACGGCGCAGCTGCAGGGATTCGATCATGCCCTTGGGCGTGAGCGAGAAATTCGCGCGGACGAGTTCGACCAGGCGCTCTTCTTCAATCTTGCCGGTGCCGAAAGTGTCGACCATGACGGAGACGGGCTCGGCGACGCCGATCGCGTAGGCGAGCTGCACTTCGCAGCGGTCGGCCAGACCGGAAGCAACGATGTTCTTGGCGACGTAGCGGGCCATGTAGCAGGCGCGAGCGGTCGACCTTCGTCGGATCCTTGCCGGAGAAGGCTCCGCCGCCGTGACGGCCCATGCCGCCGTAGGTGTCGACGATGATTTTGCGGCCGGTGAGTCCGGTATCGCCGTGGGGTCCGCCGATGACGAAACGGCCGGTGGGGTTGATGTGGAACTTGGTGTTGGCATCGACCATGTGCTTGGGCAGAATCGGGATCGATGATGTGCTTTCTTACTTCGGCGCGCAGGGTTTCGGTGGTGACATCGTCGTCGTGCTGAGTGGAGACGACGACGGCGTCGATGCGGGCGGGCTTGCCGTCCACGTATTCGACGCTGACCTGGCTCTTGCCGTCGGGCCGGAGGAATTTCAGCTTGCCCGGCGCGGCGAACTTCGCTCAACTGGCGGACCAGCTTGTGAGCCAGCATCACGGGCAGAGGCATCAGCTCCGGAGTCTCGTTGCAGGCGAAGCCGAACATCAGGCCCTGATCGCCCGCGCCGCCGGTATCCACGCCCATCGCGATGTCGGGGGACTGGCTTTGAATGGTGTTGAGCACGCCGCAGGTTTTGGAATCGAAACCCATATCGGCGTCGGTGTAGCCGATGTCGGCGATCACCTGGCGGGCCAGTTTCGGAACGTCGACGTAAGTCTTGGTGGTGATCTCCCCAGAGACCACGCAAATTCCGGTGGTGACCAGAACTTCACAGGCCACGCGGCCCGTCGGGTCCTCGGTCAGAACCGCGTCCAGCACGGCGTCCGAGATCTGATCCGCCATCTTGTCCGGATGACCTTCGGTCACCGATTCGGACGTAAAAATATGCCGCATCTTTTCTGCCACTATTTGAAACTCCTCCAGGGATTATGGTTCGGTTTACCGGGGGAAACCAAAAACTCAAGTGTAACACGGCGTATACTGCCCAGCGTATACTGGTGTCATGGAGTACGTCGAGCAGCGGAACGGCGGATATTATGTGGCGGGGACGCGGGTGTCCCTGGACTCCGTGGTGTACGCGTTTCTCAATGGCGAGTCTCCGGAAGGCATTGCTTATGAATTCCAGTCACTGACGCTCGAGCAGATCTTCGGATCGCTGGCGTACTACCTCGCGAATCGCGCTTTGATCGATGAATATCTCCGGCAGGGCGAGATCGAGTACGACCGGCTTTACGAGGAAGCCCGGGCAAAAAATCCCGCATTTTACGCGAGGCTCGATGCGGCCAGAGAGGCCGCCGAAGCCCAGCGTCACTCAGTCCCGGCTTCGCACCCAGCTGATGTCATTGCGCAATGATTCCGGAAAGGGATCGTTCCAGATTAAGATAAGCTCGTCAATTGCTCGTGCTAAGCCGACAGACTGGCGCACGATGATCAGGCCAGGACTATCGTTGGTTTCTCGAAATCTACGAAAGTGAGCGGGCATTGTCTTTTGATCGCTCGATACCACTACCCGCCCGGTTGCCGCGCCAAGAGCCAGTACTTCTAGATCCGATAGTCCGCGCGTACTTCCGTCAGAGGCATCCAGGAAATCGATCGACGGCTCGCGCCGATACACGCCAGCGATGATCTTTTCGCTGAGGTCCGCGTCGGCGATATATTTTGGGCGCGCCATACTTATCTCCTGGGCTGCCTCTTACCAGCCTCCTTGGTCAATGTTCGCTTCAGGAAGTAGTGCCTCTAGAAGCTTCTGTTTCTCATTCCACTCCACCGGAAGAATCGTAGAAGACTTTGACCAGTTCCATCCGATATGACGAAGAAAAGTGGTCCCGGAAAAGGCCATCCCCCTCCTGCCACTTTTCTCCGAGAGTTTGTAAGAGCTCTCGGCGGGCCTCTTCAGCGGCCGTAGTGCCATCTTAAGCGTACTGGCATCCCAAAGGATCTGAGTGAACTTTGCCCCTTCGCGCCTCAATAGATCACCAGCGTCTGCGTTGAGAATGATCCTCCCCTCCGCCGTGATAGTCAACACCGGAGACCCAATTCTTGTCGACTTTACTTTAAACAACTCGTACGGCATAGGTACCTTTTGAGGATACAGTAGAGGCGCCTTTATCGTCAACTCCAGGGTACACCTCACAGTGCTGCGATTTTTGGGAGTCGGCAATCTCAAGCGGTAACAAAAACATTGAGGAACAGTATCTGTAATTTATCGTCTTACCATTACCGAGGTGTTCGACATGCATGACCTACGCTACGCCTTCCGCCTGATCCGCCAAAATTGGGGCTTTTCGCTGACCGTCATCGCGATCCTGGCCCTTTGTATCGGCGCCAACACCGCCGTTTTAGCCGTCGTGAACGGAGCCATGCTGCGGGCCCTTCCTTATCCTGAGCCGGAGCGCCTGACGCAGATCGTCGCGACATACAACTTCGAGGGCAAGCAGAACGCTGCTTCGAACCTCAACGGCGCGACTTGGGAGGCAATCCGCGATCGCGCGACCTCGCTCGATTCCGCTGTTTACTCGCAAGAAGCGGGCGGAATCAACCTGGGTGTCAACGGCACCGGCGTCTACGTGAAACAGCAGCGTGTCTCGGCGGGATTTTTCCGCGTGCTGGGTGTTCGACCGATGATCGGGCGCGAGTTCACCCCCGACGAGGACCGCGCCGGCGGACCTCCGGTAGTCATTCTGAGCCACGCTCTGTGGCAGAGGTATTTCCATGGGGATCCGGGCGTGACCGGGCAAGGGATCCTGTTACGTGGCGAGCCTTACACGGTGGCCGGCATCATGCCCGCCGGCTTCCGCACCGAGACGAAGGCCGATCTATGGACACCCATCCGCCCTTCGCGGACCGGAGAAGGCAACGGCACAAACTATCATTTCATCGCGCGGCTCAAACCCGGCGCCACCTGGCAGGAAGCCTCCGCGCAGCTTGCCGTGATCACGGGCGACCTGAACCGGGAGGGCGTTTTCCATAAAGATAGCAGTGCCGTCCTCGATATTATTCCTCTCCTCGAAGGCCGCACCAGCGACCTGCGACAGCCTCTGATGCTGCTGTCCGCCGCCGTGGGATTCGTATTTATCCTCGGCTGCGTGAATATCGGAGGCATGCTGTTGGCGCGCTCCTCCGGCCGCATCGGCGAAATAGCGACCCGTCTCGCCCTGGGCGCTCCCTTCTCGCGCATCGTCCGCCAGTTGCTGATCGAAAGCACCGTGCTGGGATTGCTCGGGGGCTTGGCCGGAGCCGCCGTCGGCTGGGGAGCGCTCGCCGCCCTTCGCGACCTCGGCTCCATGACGTTTCCCTTCCTCGAAACTGTCGAGCTCGATTGGCGCGTGCTCGCCGGAACGCTGCTTCTAACACTCATCGCGGGCATCGCCTTCGGACTCGCGCCCGCCTGGCAGGCCACCCGCGTCGATCTCCGCTCCGCCCAATCGGGAAGCCGTGGAGTCGCCGGACGTAAGCGATTCCTTTCGCTCGGGGCGCTGGTCGGAGGCCAGGTCGCTTTAACCGTTCCCCTCTTATTCGGCGCCGGGCTCTTCCTTCACACATTCCTCCACCTGTGGAATCTGAACCCCGGCTTCGATCCGAATCATGTCATGACCGCCAAGTTCTCTTTCCAAGATGCGCGATACCAGACTGCCGCCAAGATGACACAGTTTTACGATAAAGTTTTCGTGCGGCTGCACGAAACTCCCGGAATCGAAGCCGCCGCGGTGGCGATCTCGCTGCCGTACGAGCGCGCCTTGAACGACGGCGTGAAAGTTCCCGGCCTGCCCGGCAACGTCATCACCAACCTGACGTACTTGACTCCCGAGTATTTCGCCGCTTTTCGCATCCCGCTCCTGCGCGGCCGCGCATTCTCCCCTGCCGACTCCGTCGACTCCGCGAAGGTCTGCATCGTCAACCAGGCCTTCGTGAAACGCTATTTCAAGAGCGGCGACGCCCTGGGCCAGCCTCTCAGCCAGGGCATGATCGTCGGCATCGCGGGCGATATTCTCGAAGCCCGCTCCGGCTGGGGCGACTTCGGACCCGTGGCCGCAGTTCCGGAAGTATATATCCCCGCGACCCAGGTCGGCAGCGGCGGTCTGACAATGCTCCACACATGGTTCTCGCCCAGTTGGATCGTGCGCAGCTCGCTCGACGGCGCTCAAGTCGCCAAGGCCATCGAGGACGCCACCCGCTCGGCCGATCCCATGCTCCCGATGGCCGCATTCCGTTCCGTGCGCGACCTGAAGCTCGAATCGCTCACCTTCCAGCGCTTCCTCGCCGCGCTCGCCGGGACCATCGCCGCGCTCGCCATGGTGCTCTCCGCCATGGGAATCTACGGCCTCATTTCGAATCTGGTAACGGAGCGAACAAAGGAGCTCGGCATCCGTATGGCGCTGGGATCGGGAGTAGGCAGAGCCGTTGAAGTCGCCCTCCGCCCCGGGCTGATCTGGGTGCTGGGCGGAGTCGCCGTGGGCGCCGCCGCAGCCTTCGGATTCGAGCGATTCCTGAAGAGCTTTCTCTATGGCGTGCAACCCGGCGATCCCGTAACGCTGGTCGCGGTAGGCGCAGGCCTGGTGGTGGCGACCGCGCTAGCCAGCCTGATCCCAGCGTCAAGAATCGCGCGGCTGAATCCCGCCGATACGCTCCGAAGCGAATAGGGGAGGGTCCTCTGAAAAACACCGCTCCCTTTGGTCACGGCTCGATAGAGGCCCAAACCGGCGGGCTATCCGGCGCTACCGAGCCGTGACCGCAGGGAGCGGTAACACCAGTTTTGCCGTAGCAGGTGCAATAGATTTTTCCCGAAATTGAGAGGAACTGTTTCCATCATCTTTCGTTTAACATTCAACGGAGCTATAAGATGCACGACTTACGCTACGCTTTCCGCTTGATCCGTCAAAACTGGGCCTTTTCGCTGACCGTCATCGCGATCCTCGCCCTTTGCATCGGCGTCAACACCGCGGTCCTGGCCGTCGTGAACAGCGCCCTGATCCAGCCGCTTCCCTATCCCCAGCCTGACCAGTTGGCGCAGCTCGTCGCGAAGTTCCATCACGAAGGGAAAGACGGCTCCATGGAGGCCTTCAAGGGCGTCACCTGGGAGGCGATTCGCGATCGCACTCCCTCGCTCGATGCCGCCGTTTATTCGGATTGGGTCGCCGGTGTCAACCTTGGGGTCGATGGCAATGCAGTCTACGTCAAGCAGCAGCGTGTCTGCGCCGGTTTTTTCCGGGTGCTGGGCGTCGCTCCGCTGATCGGCCGGGAATTCTCGCCCGACGAGGATCGCCCCGGTGGCGCGCCTGCCGTCATCCTGAGCCACGCTCTGTGGCAAAAGTATTTCCATGGCGACCCGAGCGTGGCAGGACGCGGCATCGTCCTTCGCGGCGAGCCGTACACCGTGGTCGGTATCATGCCCGCGGGTTTCCGCTCCGATACAAAGGCCGATATCTGGACCCCCATCCGCCCTTCCCGCACCGGCGAAGGTGGCGGCCAGAACTATGAGATCATGGCCCGGCTCAGGCCCGGCGCTACCTGGCAACAGGCCTCGGGACAGCTTGCCGCGCTCACCCAGGACCTCAAGCGGGAGGGCGTTTACGACAAGAATGTCGACGTGCGCCTCACGGCCATCCCTCTGCTGGAGGGCCTGACCGCGGATCTGCGCCAGCCCCTGATGCTCCTGTGGGCCGCCGTCGGTTTCGTCTTCATCCTCGGCTGCATCAATATCGGAGGCATGTTGCTGGCGCGCTCCTCCGGCAGAGTCGGCGAGATCGCCACCCGTCTTGCTTTGGGCGCTCCGTTCTCGCGCATTGTCCGCCAATTGCTGATCGAGAGCACTGCCCTGGGATTGCTGGGCGGCATCGCAGGCGCAGTCGCCGGATGGGGCGCGCTTGCCGCTTTGCGTCAATTCGGGGCTCTGACGTTTCCGTTCCTCGAAACGGTGGAACTCGACTGGCGCGTGCTCGCCGGAACGCTGGTGTTGACTCTCGCCGCCGGCCTCGGCTTCGGACTTGCGCCGGCATGGCAGGCGACGCGCGTCGATCTGCGCTCGGCTCAATCCGGAAGCCGTGGAGTCGCCGGGCGCAAGCGATTCCTCTCCTTGGGCGGCTTGGTTGGGGGACAGGTCGCGCTCACGGTTCCTCTGCTGTTCGGCGCGGGACTACTGCTTCGCACGTTCCTTCATTTGTGGAATCTCAACCCGGGATTCGATCCGAATCACGTCATGACCGCTCGATTCTCCATGCAGGACGCGCGATACAAAACCGCGGCGGAGATGAATCAGCTTTACGACCGCGCTCTCGTGCGGCTGCATGAAACTCCGGGTATCGAGGCCGCCGCGGTTTCGCTCTCGCTTCCCTATGAGCGAGCTTTGAACAATGGAGTGAAAGTGCCCGGTCTGATGGACAGCGTCGTCACCAACATGACCTACGTGACCCCGGAATTCTTCACCGCTCTTCGAATCCCTCTGCTGCGCGGCCGCGCCTTCTCGCTTGCGGATTCCGGCGCATCGGCCAAGGTCGCGATCGTCAATGAGGCTTTCGTGAAGCGTTATTTCAAGAATGGCGATATTCTCGGCCAGCCCCTGAGCGCGGGAATCGTGGTGGGAATCGTCGGCGATGTGCTGGAGGCTCGGGCCGGATGGGGCAATTACGGACCGGTCGCCTCCATTCCGATGATTTATATTCCCGCCACCCAGGCGCAGGGTCTGACCCTGTTACATACCTGGTTTTCGCCCAGCTGGATCGTGCGCAGTTCGCTCGACGGCCCGCAGGTCGCCAAGGCCATCGAAGATGCCACGCGGTCGGCCGACCCTCTGCTGCCCATGGCGTCGTTCCGCTCCGTGCGCGATGTGAAGCTCGAGTCGCTTACCTTCCAGCGTTTCCTTGCCGTGCTTGCCGGCACCATCGCGGCGCTGGCCATGCTGCTTTCGGCGATGGGAATCTACGGACTGATCTCGAACCTGGTAACGGAGAGAACCAAGGAGCTGGGGATCCGGATGGCGTTGGGCTCAGGCGTCGGCAGGGCGGTCGAAGTCGCGCTGCGGCCTGGCCTGACTTGGGTGTTGGGAGGAGTGGCCCTGGGCACCGCCGCCGCTCTCGCTCTTGAACGATTCCTAAAAAGCTTCCTGTTTGGCGTGCAGCCCGGCGATCCAATAACGCTGGTCGCAGTCGGATTGGGATTGCTGCTGGCGACAGCGCTCGCGAGCCTGATCCCAGCCTCGCGCATCGCACGGCTGAATCCCGCGGACACGCTTCGCAGCGAGTAAATTACTTCCGTTTCGCCGGAGCTTTCTTCTTCGCCGCGACAGTCTTTTTCTTGGCAGGCGCTTTCTTGACTGCGGCCTTCTTCGGCGTTGCTTTCTTTCGCGCCGGCGGAGCGGCAACGACGCCCGTCTTCACGGCAATTTGGCCAAGTGTCGACCCGATCGCCTGAGCGGCAGTCGTCAAAAATCCTTCTTCCCGGGGCTTAGGTGTTTTCTTTTTGGTAGCCATCGAGTTCAATACTAACGCTCTTTAGCGCGGCGCACAAACAACTCGAACCCACCGCTCCCTTTGGTCACGGCTCGGAAGCACAGAAGCAGTCCTACCGAGCCGTGACCGCAGGGAGCGGTGTCTGAAATTGCAGCGGCAGCCTATAAATATCGCTCCCGCAGAACCCTGACATGATGCGTCACATGCCCCGCGACGATAAAAGCCATCGCGCGAACCGTGAAGGAATTACCGCTGGCAATGCCGCTCCTGGTCCAAGCCTCCGCAGGCATGTTACGGAACAGCAGAATCGTAGACAGGCGGACCACCTGGAACTCCTGCACATGAGCGGCCCAACGATACGCCATCTGCCTCAGCTCCGGCTGCGGCAATGTCCTGATCGTAGCTGGGCAGCGGATCGGTAAAACCTCGCGCAAACCAGAGCGCCCTAAACGCGAACGCCCGTTCGGTGTCGGTCACATGATTGAGCACCTGCCGGATGCTCCACTTGTCCGGCGCATAGCGGTGGCGAGACTCTTCTTCGGAGATCCCCGCAAACAAGTCGCGCACCTCCTCCACCTGTTGCTTAATCGTAGCGAGAGCATCGTCCCCCGCCACCTGATCGATATAAGTGAAGTAATAAGGCGCAGCTTCCGTAGCCAGAGGACGTCCCGTCATACCTACACATTAGCGCTGTACAAGCGCTCAAATCTCGCCAATTCGCCTTTTCAGAGCCGCGACCGCAGGGAGCGATCAACACAGTGGAGCTGTGTGTGGTGCAGGCTGGCAGCCTGCGGCCGATTGGTAATCGGCCTCTTCGCTTATCTCGGTGAGTTCCGCGGGATGTCTAGTGGCTTGTATCGGCGAGTTTGTTAGCATATCCCCTCCATGACTGTCGGGGTTCGGTAGGGGAATACATCGTGGCACAGCTTGGTCCTCAACACCAACACCGAACCCCGACAGTTATGGAGGGGATATTCTGCGACGGGCCACTCGAACCGTTCCCGACCTGCCCGCCTTCACTACGCCCCCTCCAACTCCGCCGACACCGATTCCCACTCCGCCACCCGAGCCTCCAACCGCTTCCGTCTCTCCGCCACAATCTCCGAAATCCGTAACGTCTCTTCCATGCTCTTGAAATCCGCCAGCGCCGCATCATGCTGCGCGATCTCGGATTCGAGCGAAGCCACTTCCTGCTCCACCGCGCGCAGCCGTTCCTGGAGCTTCTTCAGCTTCATCGGATTCACACGCTTCTTGGAATCCGCCGCCACCGCCACGGGCTCCGGCTCGGGCACAACAACAGCGGCAACGGTCGCAGCCTGAATCTGCTCCGGCCCGCCTGCCTTCCGCCACAAATAATCTTCGTAGTTGCCTGGATAAACGTGAACGTGCCCGTCCTCGATCTCAAATACCCGAGCCGCCAGGTTATCGATGAAATACCGGTCGTGCGATACAAACACCACCGTACCCGAATACTTGCTCAGCGACTCCAGCAGCACGTCCTTCGCACGCATATCCAGGTGATTCGTAGGCTCATCCAACAATAGAAAGTTTGACGGAGCCAGCAGCATCCGCGCCAGCGCATACCGGTTCCGCTCGCCGCCCGACAGCACTCCGATCTTCTTAAACACATCGTCGTCGCTGAACAGAAAACATCCCAGCAGCGTCCGCAGCTCCGTATTCGTGGACCGCGGAGCCGCATCGCCCAGATCGTCCAGCATCCGGCGCTCCGGGTCCAGCTCCTTGTACTGATCCTGCGCGAAATAATCCGGCATCGCGTTGTGCCCCAGCGTATACGTGCCGGAGGTCAACGGCTCCGTCCCCGCCAGCAGCTTGATCATGGTCGATTTTCCCGCGCCGTTGATGCCGACCAGGGCAATGCGGTCGCCGCGCTCGATCACGAAACTCGCGTCGCTGAAAACATGCTTCGCGCCGTAGCTTTTTGAGACGTTCTTGAACTCCGCCACAATGCGTCCGCTGGGCTTCGGCTGCGGAAACGAAAAATGGATGGTCTGCTCGTCCGGAGGAATCTCGATCCGCTCGATCTTCTCCAGCTCTTTGATTCGGGACTGCACCTGCTTGGCCTTGGTTGCTGTCGCGCGAAAGCGGTTGATGAACGCTTCGAGCGCCTCCACGCGATCATGCTGATTCTTGTAAGCCGCTTCGAGCTGCGCCTTGCGTTCGGCCTTTTGAGCCAGATATTTTTCGTAGTTACCGCTGTAAAACCAGACCTTTTTGTTCCAGACCTCCACCGTCCGGTTCACGGTGGTGTCCAGAAAGTAGCGGTCGTGCGAAATCAGCACGTATCCGAAGGGATAGCTGGTCAGATACTGCTCCAGCCAGTTGCGGGCTTCCAGATCCAGGTGGTTGGTCGGCTCATCCAATAACAGCAGGTTCGGTTTTTCGAGCAGCAGCTTCGCCAGCGCAATGCGCATCTGCCAGCCGCCCGAAAACTCCTCCGTCCGCCGCGTCCAGTCTTCCTTGCGGAACCCCAGCCCGTCGAGCACCGTGCCCACCTGCGCCTCGATCGCATAGCCGTCGCGATTGCGGAATTCGCTATCGATATGATGCAGCCGGTCGGCAACAGTCGAATACTCGTCGCTCAAAGGATCCAGCTCCGCCAGCGAATGGTGGAGCGTTTCCAGTTCCTTCTCCATCTCATGCAGGTCGGCAAACACCGTCATGCACTCCGCGAACACGGTGCGTCCCGAAAGCGTCAGCCCGTCCTGAGGCAGGTACCGGAGTTTGATCCCCTTGGTGTAGCTGATCGACCCGTAATCGAGCGATTCCAACCCGCAAATAATCTTCAGCAGGGTGGACTTGCCGGTGCCGTTGCCGCCCACGAGGCCGGTCTTCTCGCGAGGCGTAATCAGCCAGTCGCAATTTTCAAAAAGCAGTTTGTGGCCGAAACGTTTTCCGGCGCCTTGCAGTTGAATCATTTAATCACAAAAAAAGCTGAGCGACCGCGCGATATAAGCCTTCATCTCAGACCGCTTCACCACCGCGTCGAGAAATCCGTGGTCGATCAGAAATTCGCTGGTCTGAAACCCCGCGGGCAGCTTTTGGCGGATCGTTTGTTCAATCACGCGAGGCCCCGCGAAGCCGATCAACGCTCCCGGCTCGGCTATATTCAAATCGCCCAACATAGCGAAGCTGGCCGTGACACCGCCGGTGGTCGGATCGGTCAGAACGCTGATATAGGGCACTTTCGCGTCATCCAGGCGCATCAGCGCGGAGGAGATTTTCGCCAGCTGCATCAGGCTGATCGCGCCTTCCTGCATCCGCGCGCCCCCCGATGCGGACACGATGATCACAGGCTCGTGCCGGCTGAGGCCGCGCTCGATCGCGCGCGTGATTTTTTCTCCCACCACCGCGCCCATGCTGCCGCCGATGAATTTCAATTCCATCGCGCAAATCTGAACCCGCCGCCCTTCGAGCGTGCCCGCGCCTGAAATCAACGCATCCGCCATCCCCGTCGCCTGCTGCATCCCTTCGAGCCGCGAGGCGTATGTTTTCGAATCTTCAAAGTTCAGCGGATCGGTCGAAACCAGCTCTGAGTCGAGTTCTTCGTAGGAGCCGTCGTCGAACAGCATCGCGAGCCGCGTCCGCGCGTCCAGCCGGAAATGGTGCTCGCATTTCGGACACACCTGCATGTTTTCGTCGAGCGTTTTCTTCCAGATGATCTGCCCGCACGTTTCGCACTTCAGCCACAGGCCTTCGGTGCGCACCCGCTTATCCGCCTCCGGTGTGCCTTCTACTCCCGGTTTTTCCCGCGCGAACCACGCCATTAACACCTTCTTAAGCTACCAGATGGCGCTCGACAATGACTACATCGCGCCATATTCCGTCGAGTTTTCCGTGCTTCTCGTAAATTCCCACTTCGCGAAATCCCAGCGAGGCGATCATCTTCCGGCTGGCCTGGTTTTCTACAAAAACGCGGGAAACCAGCTTCCAGAAACCCTTTGCTTGCGCCTGTTTAATCATTTCACTCAGCGCGACGCGGCCCGCTCCGCGGCGGCGAAAATTGCGCGCCACATACACCGAAACTTCGGCGATTCCGGCGTAGCATTCGCGCGCCCTGTAGGTCGAAGTCGATGCAAACGCGACGACTTGTCCTTCCTCTTCGACCACAACAATAGGATGGCGGCCGTCGAACCAGGCGCGAATATCTTCTTCAGCCCGAGGGCGGGTCTCGAACGTCGCGACCCGATCCTCGATCCCTTCATTATAAATGGCGGCCAGAAACGGCGCGTCGTTGAGAGTGGCAAGTCGAGGAATCATTTAGACTATTGAGTTGAAGCTCTACGTCAGTTTATCGCTGCTGGGCCTGATTTTGCTGGTCTACGGGCAGGTCCATGGCTTCGAATTCGTCAACCTGGACGACCGCGACGCGCTGCTGGGGAACGACCATGTCCGTTATGGGATTTCCCTCGGTGCGATTGGGTGGGCTTTCACTTCCTCGTATGCAGCTAACTGGTTTCCAATCACGTGGATATCGCACATGCTGGACTTCCAGTTGTTTGGGCTAGATAGCGGCTGGCACCACCTTACTAATCTGATGATCCACGCCGCCAGCACGCTTCTGCTGTTCGAGCTGCTTCGTCGGATGACTGGACGCATGTGGGAAAGCGCCTTTGTTTCCTTCGTTTTCGCGCTTCATCCGCAGCATGTGGAATCGGTGGCTTGGGTTTCGGAGCGCAAAGACGTCTTGAGCGCGTTCTTTTGGTTCCTAACTACTTGGTTTTACTTGGATTACGTTGATCGGCCGGGTTGGCGGTACCTGCTGGGCTTGGGTTCGTTTGGTATCGGGCTGATGTCGAAGCAGATGCTGGTCACTCTGCCGTTTGTGCTGCTGCTGCTCGACTACTGGCCGCTGAGGAGGCCTAAAACGACGCGTTTACTGGTGGAGAAGTTGCCTTATTTGGCCTTAAGCGTGGGGGCGTCGTTCATCGCGTACCGTGTCCAGCATCAGGCCGGAGCGGTGCTTTCGGCGGGTCTTCTCCCGCTTGGGACGCGGGTGGAAAATGCTGTCCTTTCTTACATCGAGTATTTGGGACAGTTTTTCTGGCCCACCGGACTGGCCGCGTTTTATCCGTATCCTCCGGCGATGCAGACCTCGCTAGTGGTGGTATGCGCTGTGGTTCTGGTGGCGATCTCCGTATTGGTGTTGAGCCGTCCGTATCTCGCGGTCGGATGGTTTTGGTATTTGGGAACTTTGGTGCCGGTGATCGGACTGGTGCAAGTGGGCATGCAGGCTCGGGCGGACCGGTATACCTACATACCGATGGTCGGCATTTCGATCATGTTGGCGTGGGGCATGGCGGAAGTCATGAGCAAGTGGCCGCGAGCTCGGACCGCGTTGCAAGCTGTTTCGGTCTTAGCGTGCCTGGGCTGGCTGGCAGTAACATGGACACAGGTTCCTTATTGGCAGAATAGCGTCGCGCTGTTCCAGCACGCGATCGCAGCGACGGGCGGCAATTTCATCGCGGAGACGAATCTGGGAGTGGTGCTGGCGGAGCAGGGACATACGAACGAAGGGCTGCGGCATCTTTACACTTCGGTAGAAGAGAATCCCGAACATGCCGATGGACGCATCAATCTGGGCGCGGTGCTGGGACAACTGGGGCGGACGCCCGAGGCGGCGGAGCAGTTTGCTCAAGCGATTCGGATTCAGCCCAAAGACGCGCAGGCGCATTTCAACCTGGGGAATACTTTGCTCGCGCAGGGCAAATTAGCCGACGCGGAGGCGGAATATCGCATCGCGCTGAGTTTGTCGCCGGACTTGACGATGGCGCATTTTGGATTGGGTAGCACGCTGATTAATGAAGGGAAGAACGACGAAGCGATCGCGCAATTTTCGGAGGCTCTGCGGTTGGATCCTAGCTTGGCGCCGGCGCGGGAGGGGCTGAACAAGGCGTTGAGCCTCAAGGGGCCGGGAAGATGAGGCGCCAGGGCACTGCGTCATCGGACCGAGCGATCTATTTGTTTCTGTTTGTGGCCACGCTGGTCATTTATGGCCAGGTTCGTAACTTCGCGTTCCTTAGTTTTGACGACGCGCAGGGGTTGTTGAACAATCCTCAGGTGCGGGACGGATTCAGTTGGGGCGGAATTGTTTGGGCGTTTAGCACGGGTTATGCCTCGAACTGGTTTCCTCTGACCTGGTTTTCGCACATGCTGGATTTTCAGCTCTTCGGGATGGATGCGGGCTGGCATCATCTGGTCAATGTTCTGATTCATGCGATCAGCTCCGTATTGCTGTTCGCGCTGCTGAAGCGGATGACGGGCGCGAAGTGGGAGAGCGCATTTGTCGCATTTGTATTTGCGCTGCATCCGCTGCATGTCGAATCCGTGGCCTGGATTTCGGAGCGGAAGGACGTGTTGTTCGCGTTCTTCTGGTTTTTGACGACCTGGCTGTACCTGGATTTCTTGGACAAAAGAACGGGTGCGAAGTACCTCTTGGTAGTGGCCGCGTTCTGTCTAGGTCTGATGTCGAAGCAGATGATCGTCACCTTGCCATTCGCGCTGCTGCTGCTGGATTTCTGGCCATTGAAGCGGACGCGGACGGGGCTGAAGATGCTGGTTCTCGAAAAGGTGCCGCTGGTAGCCCTGTCAGTGGCCGCATCGGCGATTGCGTTTTTGGCGCAAAGGAACGGCGGGGCAGTGCAGACGCTCGAGGCGATTCCTTTGGCGGCTCGGGCGGCGAATGCGCTGATGGCGTACGCGATCTATGTAGCAAATTTCTTCTGGCCGACGGGGCTGGCGTTTTTTTATCCATACCCGGCACGGTGGCCGATGGGAGAGGTGGCGTTTGCCGGAGCCGCGCTGGCAGCGATGTCGGTTTCGGTGGTGCTCGCATTTCGCAAACGCCCCTACCTGGCGGTGGGATGGTTCTGGTTTCTGGGAACGCTGGCGCCGGTGATCGGGATTATCCAGGTGGGTCATCAGTCGAGAGCGGACCGCTACACGTACATTCCGCTGATCGGGATCTCGACCATGGTGGCGTGGGCAGCGGCGGAGGCTTTTGAGAAGTGGCCTCGGGCGAGGCAGGTGTTGGCGGGTGTCGCGATCGTGGTGTGCGCTTGGTGGACGCTGATCACCTGGCTGCAGATTCCGTATTGGAAAGATAGCGCCGCGCTGTATACCCGGGCGATCGCGGTGACCGACGCGAACTACCTGGCTCATCTGAATCTGGGAGTCGACATGGCGGCGGAGGGGCATTATCCAGAGGCGGCTCGGGAATTGTTCACTTCGATCGAAGAGAATCCGGATCAGCCGCATGCGCGGAATAGCTTGGGCGGAGTGCTGTTCACGATGGGGCGCAGGGATGAGGCGCTGGAGCAGTTTACGCAGGCGATACGGCTGGAGCCGGGGAACGCCGAGGCTCACGGGAATTTCGGCAACGCGCTGGTGGACGTGGGAAGGATCGATGATGCGATTCGGGAGTTGAATACGGCGTTGCAGTTGAATCCGGGGATGGCGACGGCGTATTACGGGTTGGGAAGGGTGCTGGTGATGCAGGGGCGGGCGAAGGATGCGGTGACTTATTTTAATGAGGCTCTGCGAATTAATCCTGGGTTTGCGGCGGCGAGGGCGGAGTTGGAGAAGATTGGGAAGTGAGGGGGGAGAGGCGGGCAGGTCGGGGACCTGCCCCACTGGCTGGATCAGCTCTTACAGGATGGTGTTTAAGGTTGCCAGACGTAGGCGGAGAAGGCGCGGCGTTGGACGAAGCCCATGTTGCGATAGAGGCGGAGGGCAGGGGTGTTGGCTGCGGTCACTGTCAGGCTAACGGCTCGGCAGCCCTGGGCGGCTAGTGCCTCCATTGACCGGCGCATGAGCTCATAGCCCAGGCCGGTTCCCTGATAGGACGGAGCAACGCAGACTTGCGTGATGTGGCCGACGTCGCGGGCGACCAGGCTCGCGAGCGAGGCGCCGCAGAGAACGCCTTTCGAGTTGGCCGCAAAGGACGCGGGGGCGAAGAAAGCTCCGCAGCCGGGATATTGGACGATGTTGGTTAGGAAGCGGCGCGCGCCGATGGCGGAGCGGTATTGATCGTTGATCTGGGAATCGATGTGGTTCTGATAGGCGAAAGCGATCAGGCGTCCGGTGGGTTCCTGAGAGGCTTCGGTCCAGGGAGTGATGGCGATCGCTGAGGAGAGATCTCGCTTGGGCAGATGGGCGGAGAGCGGGGCCTCCAGAAACAAGCGCGGGAAGGATTGAAACCAGTTCGAGTAGGGGGGGCGGCGGTGAGATTCGCTGGTCACATTACTCAACATCATCAGTTGAGATTCGACGCGATGGATGCCGGGGGTCTGCCACATGGCGTCGAGCGAGGCCTGAAAGAGGGCGTGTTCATTCTCCGCGGTGCGGTGTGCCCGGAGAACGTAGAGATCGCCGATCAGGCCCTTGCCGTCCTCGCACACATAGTAGGAATAGCCGACGATGCGGCCGGGAGGATTGCGCGATACCAGCGCATAGCCGGTGAGAGCGTGCATCTGGACGAACCGGCGGACCAGATTGGCGGAAGTGGAGAAGTCCCAATCGAGCTCGAACTTCCAGGAGGAGATTTGTTCCTCGAGGACGGGGGCGAGGCTCTCGACATCGATGCTGCGGAGATCCACCGCTTGTGCCGGAGGCGTAAGCGGAGATGGCGGTTCGGCGCGAGCGGCCATACCCACATGCTACACCCGAGGTTGTTTGGCAGGGCTGACCCCGCCCCACGCCAGTGGATTGTCAAAGAGAATACTTTGCTATCCCCTCCATAACTGTCGGGCTTCGGTATGGGCGTTGATGACGAGGCCATACCGTCTCCTACCGAACCCCGACAGTTATGGAGGGGTATGCGTTAGTGCTTCATCATCTTCTTGATGGCGGCGGTGGCTTGGCGGGTGCGCTGGCCATTTTCAATGAGGGCGAAGCGGACAAAGCCTTCGCCCATGGGTCCGAAACCGATGCCGGGGGAGACCGCCACCAGGGCCTCTTCCAAAAGTTTTTTCGAGAATTCGAGCGAGCCGAGGTCCTTGTACCGCTCGGGGAGGGGCGCCCAGACGAACATGGCTCCTTTAGGCGGCTCGACCGGCCAGCCGGCGCGGCGGAGTCCGTCGATCAGCACGTCGCGGCGCTTCTGATAGACGGCGCAGATTTTCTTGGTGTCCTCTTCGCATTCGCGCAGAGCGATGATCGAGGCGATCTGAATGGGCTGGAAGACTCCGTAATCGAGATAGCTTTTGATGCGCGCGAGGGCTGCAATCATGCGGGGATTGCCCAGGCAGAATCCGACGCGCCATCCAGCCATGTTGTAACTTTTCGAGAGCGAGAAGATTTCCACGGCCACGTCTTTCGCGCCCTCCACTTGCAGAATGCTGGGCGGGCGGTAGCCGTCGAAGCCGAGGTCGGCATAGGCGAAATCGTGCACGACCATGGTGCCGTGACGGCGGGCCAGGCGGATGATCTCCTTGAAGAAATTCAGGTCCACGCACTGAGTGGTGGGGTTATGCGGGAAGGAGATGAGAATCATGCGCGGCGGCTTCGACGAGCGTCGGTAGAGGTCTTCAAGAGACTGCAGGAAAGTGGCGGGGTCCGGCATGGGGAGCATGCAGGCGTGCCCTTCGGCCATGAGGACTCCGTATTGATGGATGGGGTAGCAGGGGTTGGGAGAGACGACGGCGTCGCCGGGTCCGATGACGGCGAATAGAAGGTGGGCGAGGGCGTCCTTGGCTCCAATGGTCACGATGGCTTCCTTTTCGGAGTCGAGCGTGACGTCGTAATTCTGTTTATAGCGCTTGACGATTTCCTCGCGCAGATGGGGGATGCCTTTGGACGCGGAGTAGCGGTGATTGCGAGCGTTGCGGGCGGCTTCGACGAGCTTGTTGACGATAGGACGAGGGGTGGCGCCGTCGGGATTTCCCATGCCGAGGTCGACCACATCGAGCTGCGCCGCGCGTGCCTTAGCCTTCATCTCATTGATGACGGCGAAGACGTAGGGGGGGAGCTTGGAGATGCGGTAGAACTCTTGGTCGGGTTGCATCTCTTTATTCTAACGAGTGATCGGAACTTCGCGCGCAGTTTGGAGTCCAGAATCGTAAAGCGCGATTAGGAAGAAATGAAAATCAATACGCGTTGCCCGTGGCCGGGGAGCTTTAGAATTCGAAACTGGAAGCTATTCCAGTTGTGGTCTGGATATTGTCCAAAGTATCCGCGGCATTCTGCACCGACGTTCCTCCTGATCCACCAGATCGTTAAGAGCGCAAAGCGTCTCCTCCGTGGGAGTCAGTGGATCGAAGCCGTGAATCTGATGCAGATCGATATAATCGGTGCCCATGAGCGCCAGGGTTTCTTCGGTCGCTCGCAGGATGTGCCCCGCGCGACAACGCCACGTCATTGGCTCCGGAACCCGTCCGCCCGAATGCCTTGGACGCCACCACGTCGTCTTTCCTCTTGGCTCCCAAGGCCTTACCGAGCTGTCCCGCCGAATACACATCGGCTGTATCGAAAAAGTTGACTCCCGCGTCTAAACTTTGTCCGACTAATTTGTCTGCGTCGTCTTGGCGCGAGTCCGCCGATGGCTTCATAAATCGTGCCGGCTCCGCCAAAAGTCATGGTGCCGAAGCACAGTCGGGAGACAAAAAGTCCGGTATTGCCAAGCTGGCTGTAAAGCATAATGCCTTTATTTTACTGCGCCGCTTACAGTGGAGACGTGATTGACACATCGCTTCCCCGCCTTCTATCATGATGGTCTACGCTCACAAAGAGCTTTCTTGCTCGTCCTGAGTTATATATATGATCAAAGTCGAAGGGCTTACCAAGCGATACGCTCGTAATATCGCGGTCGACAATATCTCCTTTGAAGTGGAGAAAGGGCAGATCGTCGGATTTCTGGGCCCCAATGGCGCCGGAAAAACCACGACCATGCGCGTGTTGACCTGCTTTATGCCGCCCACCTCCGGGACGGCCAGCGTGGCCGGATTTGACGTGCAGCAGAACCCCATGGAAGTGAAGCGGCGCATCGGTTATCTGCCGGAAACTCCGCCTCTCTACCCGGATATGGAAGTCATCGAATATCTGGATTTCGTGGGCCGGATCAAGGGCATCCCCGCCGCGGACCTGCCGAAGCGGATCAGCGATGTGACCGAAAAGGTCGCCATCGGCGACGTAAGAACGAAGCTGATCGGCAAGCTGTCGAAAGGCTACCGGCAGCGCGTCGGCCTGGCGCAGGCGATTCTGCACAACCCCGACGTGCTGATCCTGGACGAACCCACCTCCGGCCTCGATCCCCAGCAAATCATCGAAACGCGCGACCTGATCAAGGGCCTGGCCGGCGATCACACCATTATTCTTTCGACGCATATTCTGCCTGAAGTCGAGCAGATCTGCGAAAAAGTGATCATCATCGCCAAGGGGAAAGTGGTGGCCACCGACTCGGTGGAAAACCTCACCAGCCGATTGCGCGGATCGGAAACGGTCGCAGTGGAAGTGATCGCGACCGACGCGGCCGCCGTTCAATCGCGCCTGGAGCAAGTGGCCGGCGTAAGCCGCGTGATGGTTGGGGAAACGAAGGGCGACCGCTTGATTTTCACGGTGGAGAGCCTGGAAGGCCGCCACATCCGCCCCGGCCTGGCCCGCGCCGTGATTGAAGGCGGTTGGAATTTGAACGAATTGCATGGCATGGCGCTCAGCCTGGAAGAAATCTTCCTGGAGCTGACGTCGTCCCATAAACCGGAGGCCGTGGAAGCTCTGAAAGAAGCTGCTGCGGAAACTCCCGCTGAGGAAGAGTCTAAATGAACACTTTTACGATCTGCCGCAAGGAGCTGCAAAGTTATTTCCGCTCGCCGATCGCCTACACCGTCATCGCCCTGTGGGCTCTGATCGGAGGTTTCTTTTTCTACTTCGGCCTGTCCTTCTTCGTGCAGCGCAGCATGGAAAGCGCCATGACCGGACAGAGCTTCCCCATGAACATCAATGAGTGGATCGTCCGGCCGCTGCTCTCGAACGTCAACGTAGTGGCGCTGTTCCTGATCCCCATGATCACCATGCGCCTGTTCGCCGAAGAGAAACGGAGCGGCACCATCGAGCTGTTGATGACTTCGCCCATTAACGATCTCGAAATCGTGCTCGGAAAATGGCTGGCGGCGGTCGGCCTGTACAGCATTATGCTGCTGGTTTCTGTTCTCCACATGGCCGTCCTGTTCCGCTACGGATCGCCCGACTGGCGCCCCTTGGCCGTCGGATATCTGGGGCTGTTGCTGCAAGGCGGCTGCCTGCTGGCGATCGGCACTTTCGTTTCTACCTGCACCAGCAATCAGATTGTCGCCGGAGCCATCGGCTTCGCGATTTCGCTTATGTTATTCGTGCTGAACTGGGTTTCCGAATTCGGCAGCTCGGCCACTGAAAAGGTGATCGGTTACCTGTCGGTGCAGGCGCATTTCGAATCGTTCTCGAAAGGCGTCATCGATTCGAAGGATATTATTTTCTACCTGAGCATGATCACATTGGGCTTGTTCTTAACTTCCCGGTCGCTTGAATCGGTCAGGTGGAGGGCATAATGGCTGAAAATACTGGCAGCCGTCGAAATACCGCCCTTGGCCAAGGCTTGTTGTACACGGCGATCGTGATCGCAATTCTGGCGTTGATCAACTTTTTTGCCAACCGCTATAACAAGAGCTACGATTCGACCGCCAACAAGCAGTTCACGCTCTCCGATCAGACCGTGAAGATCGCGAAAAATTTGCAGCAGACGCTGACGATTACTTATTGGGACCAGCCCACCAAGTTCAAAGCCGCCGGAGATCTGCTGGACCGCTACAAGAATCTTTCCCCCAAAGTCGACGTGCAATACATGGACGCTGATAAGAAGCGCACCCAGGCTATCGCGGCCGGGGTGAAAACGCTGGGCACGATTTTCGTAGATATCGGCACCAAGCATCAGGAAGCGAAAAGCCTCACCGAAGAGGAAGTCACTGGAGCCATCGTCCGGGCACTGAAAGGCGGCGACCGCCTGGCCTGCTTCGTCCTCGGCTCGGGCGAGCATTCCATCGACAGCACGGAGCGCAGCGGCTATTCGAACGCCAAGGACCTGCTCGAAAAAAACAATTATAAGACGCAGACCTTGAAGATGCTGGAGAAACCGCAGATCCCGCCGACCTGTACCATCGTGGTTGTTCCGGGTCCGAAGCGCGATTATATTCAGCCCGAAGTTGACGCGTTGAAAGCGTACGTTGAAGGCGGCGGACACGCGGTCTTCTTCCTCGATCCTCCATTGAAGTTCGCCAAGGACGAGACCGATCCCAACGACGCGCTGCTCGGAGTACTTGCCGGCTGGGGCGTCACTGTCGATAAAGATTTAGTGCTCGATACCAGCGGCGTCGGACAGATTTTCGGTCTCGGACCGGAGTTCCCGCTGGTAACCTCCTACGAATCGCACGCCATTGTCAACACGATGAAGGAAACGCCCACGGGCTTCCCCATCGCGCGATCGCTACAAGTAAAATCCGGCGATAAAACGACGGTCGAAAAACTTTTCTCGACCACCGATAACAGCTTCGCCACGACGAACCTGTCCTCGCCGGAAATCAAGGAATCAGCCGGCGATAAGAAAGGACCGCTCGTTCTTGGCGCGGCTGGAACCTACAATGGCAGCGGCGACAAAGGCCGCTTCGTGGTAATCGGTTCGTCCAACTGGTGCTCAAACTCGTTCCTGCGCTTCAACGGCAACCGCGACCTGTTCCTCAACATCTTTAACTGGCTGAGTTCGGATGAAGACCTCATCTCGATCCGGCCCAAAGAGCCGGAAGACCGCCGCCTGAACATGAATGCGCGCCAGGTGACTATGGTGTTCTACGCCACTGTCATTATGATCCCGTTGTTCATCATCCTGGCGGGAGTCAGCGTATGGTGGAAGCGCCGCTAGTGGGTCGCGCCGTGGACGTTTGCCCGCTCCCTGACGGTCGCGGCTCAGGTGAGGTTTGTGTTCAGGGCCGCGACCATCGGGAGCGGTCGCTAATGTCAGGACAACACCAATGAAGCTCAGCCGTCTATTGATCGCCGCCGTCGTACTGGTGGGACTTGTGGGTGCCTACTTCTGGTCTGAAAAGAACGAGGAGGCAAAAGCAAAAAAACCGCCGGAGGAGAAATCTCCGAAGATCCTCGCGATCAAAGAAAGCGACGTGGTCGGCCTCGAAATCAAAAAGCGCGGCGGCGAGGATACCGTTCTCGCGAAGAACGCCTCCGAAGTCTGGTCGATCACCGCGCCTAAGGTTTTGCCGGCCGATCAGTCCGCCGTCTCGACCCTAGTCAGCGCGGCTGCCAGCTTGTTTTCAGACCGCCTGATCGACGAAAACGCCACGGATCTCTCTTCTTACGGGCTCGCTCCCGCCGCGGACGAAGTTACCTTCAAGATGAAGGACGGCAAAACCACTACGCTTCTCATCGGGGATTCCAACCCCGCGGGTAACGATGTTTACGCCAAGCTGGCCGGCAGCGGGAAACTCTACACCATGGCGTCGTCGTCCAAAACTTCGTTCGATAAAGAGACCAAAGACCTGCGCGACAAGCGCCTGCTGACCTTCGATCAGGAAAAAGCCACGCGGGTTGAGCTCAACGCCAAAAAGGAATCCATCGAATTCGGGCGTATTAACTCCACCGACTGGCAGATCCTGAAACCCAAGCCGCTTCGCGCCGACGGTTTCGCGGTGGAGGAACTGGTCCGCAAACTCAAAGAAGCGAACATGGATTTGAGCGTCGCGGAAGACGATGCCAAGAAAACAGCAGCTTCCTTCGCATCCGGAACTCCCATTGCCACAGTCAAAATCACCGATCCGGGCGGCACGCAGTCTATCGAAATCAAAAAAGTAAAAGACGACTATTTCGCCAAATCGAGCGTCGTCGATGGCGTCCACAAAGTCTCGAAGGACCTGGGAACCGGCGTCGACAAAGGCCTCGACGACTTCCGCAACAAGAAGGTCTTCGACTTCGGCTTTAGCGATCCCACCAAGATCGAGTTCAAGGACGCCAAGACCGCCACCTATGTAAAATCCGGCGATAAATGGACTTCCAACGGCAAGACGATGGACTCCAGCACGGTTCAGGCGCTGGTCGATAAGCTGCGCGATCTGTCCGCCACCAAATTCGTCGATACCGGATTCGGCCTCGCGCAGGTTGAAATCACGGTGGTTTCGCAGGACGGCAAACGCACCGAGAAAGTCCTGATCGCCCCTGCAACCGGCGGTAAATTCATCGCCAAGCGCGAAGGCGAAGCCGCCATGTACGAAATCGAAGGCAACACCATCGCCGAAATGCGCGGCGTCGCGGCGGACGTGAAAGAAGAAGCGTCCAAGGCAGCCGACAAGAAGAAATAGGAACACAGACTGAAGTCTGTGCCACCATGGTGCCTGGTAGCACAGGCTTTAGCCTGTGAGCCTTATACATTAATGCCCATCGGCCTCTCCACCGACCTCTATCAGCTCACCATGGCGGCGGGCTATTTCGCGGCGAGCAAGCTGGCCGAGCGCGCCACGTTTGAGCTCTTCGTCCGCCGCCTGCCTCACAACAGAAATTTCGTCATCGCTACTGGACTCGCGCAGGCCGTCGAATATCTGCAAAACCTCCGCTACACCGCCGCCGAGATCGATTATCTCCGCACCCTGCCGCAGTTCGCCCACACCAGCCCGGCCTTCTTCGATTACCTCGCGAACCTCCGCTTCACAGGCGACCTCTTCGCTGTCCCTGAAGGCACGCCGCTTTTTCCCAATGAGCCGTTTCTAACCCTGCGCGCCCCGCTGGTCGAAGCGCAGATTCCCGAGACGTACCTCCTCGCCACCGTCGGCTTCCAGTCCATGATCGCGACCAAAGCCGCGCGCGTCGTCAAAGCCGCTCTCGGTCGCAGCGTGGTCGAGTTCGGGACCCGCCGCGCTCATTCCCCCGAAGCCGGAGTGCTGGCTGGCCGAGCCTCTTACATCGGCGGCTGCGGAGGCACCAGTAATACCGAAGCTGGCATGCGCTACGGCGTCCCCGTGTTCGGAACCGCCGCGCATTCCTGGGTGATGTCCTTCCCCAGCGAGCGTCAAGCCTTCGAGCAGCTGCAAAAACTGCTCGGCGAAAGCACTGTCTACCTGATTGACAGTTACGATACTTTGGAAGGCGCCCGCCGCGCCGCCGAACTGGGCCGCCCTCTCTGGGGAGTCCGCCTCGATTCCGGCAATCTGGTCACGCTCGCCCCCGCCGTGCGAAAAATTCTCGACGACGCGGGCCTTCCCGAGACGAAAATCATGGCCACCGGCGACCTCAATGAATACAAAATTCACGAGCTGGTCGCTGCCCGCGCTCCCATTGACGTCTTCGGCGTCGGCACGGAGCTCTCGACATCCGCCGATGCGCCCACGCTCGGCGTCGTCTATAAAATGGTCGAGCTCGAAGACTCCGGCACGCGCCGCTACACTGCCAAGCTGAGCGAAGACAAGCACACCCTGCCCGGCTCCAAGCAGGTTTTTCGCTACGCGACCCACGACGTCCTGGCCCGATCGACCGAATGTCCGTCGTGTCCCGAAGGGTCCGCGCCATCCGAAGCCCTGCTGCGCCCCGTAATGCTGGGCGGCGAACTGCTCGAGCCCCTGCCCACCGCCGCCGAAGCCCGCGATCATGCCGCGGCGTGTCTCGCACGCCTCCCGGCCGCATGCCACAGCCTGTTTGAGCGTCCCGACGCCTGGCGCGTCAATCTCAGCCCGGAGCTGGAAGGCCTGACGGAAAAAGTGCAAAAAGGAATCGCCGGTTAAGCGAAGCGTTAAGATGACCGCTCCCGATGGTCGCGGTTCTGAAAGCGGCTCCATCCAGAGCGGTCCTGTGCGACAATTCTAGCCGTAAAATGAAAACTCTCTTCTTCGACATCGACACCCAAATCGATTTTCTATTCCCCTCCGGCGCCCTCTACGCCCCCGGCGCGGAGAAAATCGTGCCCACCATTGCGAAACTCAATCACTACGCCGCGCATCATGGAATCCCCGTCATCTCCACCATGGACGCGCACAGCGAAAACGATCCGGAGTTTCGCGACTGGCCGCCGCACTGCGTGGTCGATACAGTGGGCCAGCAAAAGCCCGCGTCGACGCTGCTCGAAAAGCGCGTGATCGTGCCCAACAAGCCCGCCGCGCTTCACGTCGCCGCTGCGCACCAGATCCTGCTCGAAAAGCAAACCTTCAGTTGCTTCTCCAACATCCACCTGAAGACGCTGCTCGATCATTTCGCGGCCGAGCGCTACGTCGTCTACGGAGTCGTCACCGAGGTCTGCGTGAAAATGGCCGCCTTCGGCCTGCTCGAAACCGGGAAGCGAGTCGAAATCGTCACCGATGCAATCCGCGCGTTAAGCGAAGAAGACGGCTCAAAAGTTCTAGCCGATTTCAAAGCCGCCGGAGGTCATCTGACCCAGGCCGGCATGATATACGCGTAGAACATCACGACCAGCCCGGTGACCACCGCGAGAAAAATGCTGTGCTTCATGGTGAACCGGAACAGCTTGCCTTCCTCGCTTTGCGCCATTCCTGTCGCGGCTGCGGCCACGCAGATGCTTTGCAGGCTGATCATTTTCCCCATCACTCCGCCGCTCGAATTCGACGCCGCCATCAACGCCGGATTCAACCCCAGGTGATTCGCCGTCACCACCTGCAAATTTCCGAACAACGCGTTGGCCGACGTATCGCTCCCGGTCACAAAAACTCCCAGCCATCCCAGCAGCGCGCTGAAAAACGGAAACATCGCTCCGGTGGCTGCGAACGCGAGACCTAACGTCGCCGACTCGCCGGAGTAATTCATGAGGAACGCCAGCGCTAGAACCTCGCAGATCGTCACCATCGGCAAAACCATCTGCCGCGATGTGGTCGCGACGATGCGGCCCAGCATCGCTATCGGAACCCGCAAAACCATCGCCGATGCGAAAAACGCGAACAGGCACGAAGTTCCCGCCGCTGCCAGCCAGTTGAACGCGTACATCGCCGCGTACGGCGAGGGTTTCGCCGCCACCGGAGGCATCCGCATCACCTGGTTGTGCAGGCCCGGCCACGCGAACGTGATGGTCGCCCGATTCACCCAGGCCTTCACCGGCAGCGCGTCGAGTCCCCACAACAGCACGAATATCACCAACAGCACATAGGGCGACCACGCCAGCAGCACTTCCCGCGTCGCATGCCCATGCGCCTTGGCCGGCTCCACTCCCTTCGGCCTCCAGAATTGCAGCAGCACCACCAGCGATCCCATCGCCGCCATCGAGCCGAAGATGTCCGTCAGGTGCGGGCCCAGATAGCTTGACACTAGAAACTGCGCTCCCGCGAATGCGATCCCGCACACCGCCGCCGCCGGAAACACCGCCCGCAGCGCTCCGAATCCTCCCATCACCAGCATTAAATAGGATGGAACGAAGAGCGACACCGGAGCGCAGATGCGCCCCACGTCGGCCGACAACGATCCGAGTGGAAGTCCCGTCACCGTTGCGAGCATCACCAGCGGAGTTCCGATGGATCCAAACGCCACGGGCGATGTATTCGCTAACAAACACAAGCTCGCCGCATAAAACGGCTTGAATCCCAACCCGGTGAGCATCGCCGCTGCCACCGCGACCGGCGTGCCGAAGCCGGCCGCGCCTTCGATAAACGCCCCGAATGCGAACGCGATCAGCAGGGCCTGCAACCGCTGATCACTGGTGAGGCTGCCGATCGAGTCTTTAATGATTTCGAATTTCCCGGTCTCGACAGTCAACCGGTAGAGCAGCAGGGCCGTGAACACGATCCATCCAATCGGCAGGATTCCATAAGCGACTCCATAACCGCAGATGCTCGCGATCAGAGCGGCGGGCATGTGATACACGCCCAGCGCAACCGCCGCCGCGACGGCCAGCCCTGAAAGCGCCGCCAACCACGCCGGCTTGCGAAAAATGCCGAGCAGCGCCAGCACCACAAACACCGGCAGAGCCGCGACGAGCGCGGAAAGAGGCAGACTATCGGAAACAGGAGTATAAGTTTGCGCCCACATGGCTGAGTCATTCATCTTACAGAACTCAGCCGGCAAGAGTCTTGTATATGTTCATCGTATACTGAGAAAGGTGGCGGATCGTGACGACTTCCTGGATCAATGCACCGGCTTTGACTGGGACGATGCAAATGCCGAGAAGAACTGGGACAGGCACCAAGTCACTCCGGAAGAGGCGGAGGATGTCTTCTTTCATGACCCTCTTGTGGTTCGCGGCGACATTCGCCACTCTCAAAAAGAGAAGAGGTTCTACGCCCTTGGACAGACCGATCGAGGACGTTTCCTATTTGTCGCGTTCACGATACGCCGCGACCTGATACGTGTAATTTCCGTGCGAGACATGAACCGGAGGGAACAAGAAATCTATGGCAAATACGAAGAAACCGATTCCTAAGTTTCGCTCTGAAGAAGACGAGCGCAAGTTCTGGGCGAAGAACGACTCCACCGATTTCATCGATTGGCAGTCCGGCCAGCACGGGAAGTTCCCGAAACTGAAGCCGTCGCTTCGCACCATCTCGCTTCGCCTGCCCGTATCGATGATCGAGGATCTGAAGATTCTCGCGAATCAACGCGACGTGCCGTATCAGTCTCTGCTCAAAGTGTTCTTGGCAGAGCGCCTGGAGAAAGAGCGTCGGCCCTGACGAGTTGACAACTTCTGCGCGCCCTCGACTCTTGCTAGAGCACGGTCGAACGTCCCCAGCGGCAGATGCCCGGCTTTACGAGCGATGTGAAGCAGCAGGCAGTCGGAAAAACCCAGCGCTGGACGCGACCGGAATAATTCCAATGCCGCCGACACGACGTCCGAATCCTGTAAAACCAAATGTTCATGGTTGGCCATATTTCGACCGCCGAGGCAATCTCGAGGGCGCTCTGCTTGTACGAGGAATCGAGAACCCAGGTGACTTCGGCGATCGCGAGAATCGATACCCAGGCGCCCTTCTCGATAAATTGATCGGCAACCCCCGTTTGCCTAGCGTTATCCCCAGTGATCATCCGGACCAGAACGTTGGTGTCAACGGCGCGCATGCTTCTCTCTGATGTAGCGCCGGATTCCCTCTTTCATATCCTTTATCGATGCCCGTTTTGGAGGCCCATCCGGGAACAGAGCCTTGCGAATGTCCGCGGACGAATACTTCGCCGCGCGCCGCACGACGATCTTTTCACCCTCTTCGTCCCATTCAATGACCGATCCCGGTCCGATGCCGAGCTTCTTTCGAATGCTGGCAGGCACCGATATCTGCCCTTGGGCCGTTACTTTCGATTGAGCGAGTGCCATGCCTTCACATTACCACGGTAATGCGGCCGTCAGCGCTTTCCCAACAGCGGCCTATTCAGGAACTCCACCATCGGCGCCATCGCCCGAAACCGCTTCACCACTTCTGCCTTCATCTTCGGCGACGTCGCCAGTTTGCTATCGAGTTCCACCCACCAGTACCACTGCTTCATCTTGATCAGATCCACCGCCGGATGTTCTTGGTCGAAGCCCTTGGGCACACGCTGTAAGGTCGAGCCCTTCAATGCCCCCATTGGCTTCTTCAACTTGGCCGCCATCGTTCGAAACTGCTTGGCGTTCTCAGCCAGAAACGGACGGATCTTCCGAAGTTGCTCCGGCCCCGGTCCGTAGGCCCCGCAAGCGATCCCGACCCCCTTGGCGGCCACGTGAAAATAATATCCAGCGCCCAAATCTTTGGTCAGCCCACGGCGCGGAAAAATCGCGGCCAGATGAGTCTTGTACGGAGTCTTATCCTTGCTGAATCGAGTGTCGCGATAGATACGGAATACCGCTTTCTTGGGCTCCGTAATGAACTCCGGCGCAAACTTCAACAACTCCGCGTTGATCGCCTCGACCAGCTCGAACATGGGAGCCTTCAGCTTCGTGTCGAAGATCTCCTTGCGCGGCTGGAACCATTCGCGCGTGTTGTTTTTCTCCAGGCCTTTTAAGAATGTGATGGCTTCCGGTGGGAACATATAATTGAAAGAGATGCTCTTTCGCCTCTCGGCGATTCCCAATGTACAGCTTTTCGTGAACGCTCCGCTGGCGCGCTATACGCGCTTCGATATCGGTGGTCCGGCGCGCATGCTGGCCAACGTTTCGACGGTCGAAGCGCTGGCGGAAACTTTGCACCTCGCCAAAACCAGCGGCACTCCGCACGCGATTATCGGAGGAGGCACCAACCTGATCGTCGACGATGACGGGTTTCCCGGCGTAGTGGTGCGCTATGTTTCAAAGAACATTGAGATCGACGGCACGCGGGTGCGCGTCGAAGCCGGAGCGGTGCTGCAGGATCTGGTCGACAAGACCATCGACGCCGGTTTGCGCGGCCTCGAAACGATGACCGGAATTCCGGGCTGGGTGGGCGGCGCGATTTATGGCAATGCCGGAGCCTACGGCCATTCGATCCAGGAATGCGTCGAGAGCGTGCGCTTTTTCGACGGTTCCACAACCCGCGAATTACGGTCAGATAAGGTGGATTTCGGCTACCGCAGCAGCATATTTAAGTCATTCAAGGAGTGGATCGTGCTCGATGTGGTCCTGAATCTGCAGCCGGCCGATTCCGCCGAATTGCGCGCCACCGCCGACGGAATCCTCAAAATTCGCAATGAAAAGTACCCTCCCACCATGAAATGCGCCGGCAGCATCTTCAAAAACCTGATGCTGGCGGATTTGCCGCCCGGAGTCGAAGTGCCGGCGAAAGTGGTGCGCGAAGGCAAGGTTCCGTCGGCCTATTTTCTGGAAGCCGCGGGAGCCAAAGGCCTAGCGATAGGAGGCCTGCGAGTGGCCGATTATCACGCCAACTTGATCTACAACAAAGGCGGCGGAACAGCCCGAGATTTATGGCATCTCATTGAAACGCTGAAGGTTGGCGTATGGGAGAAATTCGGTGTCAGGCTCGAGGAAGAAGTACAGAGCATCAAAAAACCGTAACGGTCAACCCGGATTGCGTCGTGAACGTGCCGACGGTAACTTCAATGAGCAACGTTCCTCCGGAGAGATAGCCCGAAGGCACCTGAGCGTTGATCTGAAACATTCCAGGATAGTTACCGGCTGGACCCGAGTACTGAATCGCGGCCGCGTACCCTCCGATCGAGACCGAAAACGGCAGTCCGGTGATGCCTTCGCCGGTTCCAAACAAAGCGATCACGCTGCCGCGCGCGGCTGGATTGGACGGACTGTTAAGCGTTCCATCCTGGTTGACCACGGAAGCCTGGCCGCTGGCGTCGGCGAACAGAGCGGGAGCGGCATCTACAACATTCGCCGTGATTTGTGCGATGGGCGCGCCCAATTGATTGACGGCGATCTGCGCGGTTTGCACCCCGGCGAGCGCGAACGGAACCCGCACCAGCACTTCGGTGGGTGTGACTGCAAGAATCGGCGCGGGGATGGTGTTAAACAGCACCTGCGTCTGCGATAAGTCGTTGATGGTCAATCCGGTTCCCAGCAAAGCCATCAGCATTCCAGGCGCGATCGGACCCGGAGTCAAACTGGCGGCATTGACGGCGCTGACCACCAGAATCGGGCCCACAGTGACTTGCGACGACGATCCGGTCAGTTTGCGGATGCGATTGTTGCCGGAGTCGGCCAGATAGATTCCGGACCCGGTTACCAGAACCTCAGTAGGCGCGCTGAGCTGGGCCAGCAGCGACGAGGCTCCATCGCCCGCGAATCCAGCCGAACCGGTTCCGGCAACGGGCGTCGCCTGGCCGAACGAGTTGACGCTCAACACCTGATTGAGGCCGCTGTCGGCGACGAGAAGATTTCCTTGCGAGTCGAAGGCGATGCCTTGGGGAGAACTCCAGACGCCGGGCGCAACCAGCGAGTGACTGCCGGTAGGCGTCAGCATCCAGACGTGCTTCAATCTTGGCTCGGAAAAATAGAAGTTGCCGGCGGCATCGAAGGCCATGCCGCGCGGCGACTGGACGCCCGCGAAAATTATGGTGGTGATGCCCGCCGGGGTGATCTTGAAAATGTTGGAAGTGTCCGCGATGTATAAGTTCCGGAAAGCGTCGAACATCATGTAGGCGGGTGCGGACAAAGCTCCGGTCGATACCGGCAGCATGATGCCGCCGGGAGCGATCATGCGGAGGCGGGCGTTGCCGGTGTCGGCGATATAGAGATTACCTTCGGCATCGAACGTGACGGAGGTCGGGCCGTTGAGCGTCGCGAGCAGCGCGGACCCGCCATCGCCGGTATTTCCCGGTGCTCCCGTGCCGGCGATGGTGAAGATGGTGCCGTCCAGACCGACGCGGCGGATGCGGTTGTTATCGTGATCTGCAATGTACAGATTGCCAATGGAATCGAGCGCCACGCCGGTCGGGTGGTTGAGGCGCGCCTGAAGCGCGGATCCGCCATCGCCCGCGGCCAGACTGCCTCCGCCCGCGATGACTTTGGAAGAAGTTCCGAAGAGACTCACCCGGCGGGCGACCGTGACATCGGCGACATAGAGATTACCGTCGTTGCCATAGGCGACGTCGGTGGCGGAAACATTCATCGCCGTGGCCGTGCCGGACGAAAGAGGGATTTCGAGAATCTGTGCCGCTGAATGATCGGCGACAAACAATGTGCCCACTCCGTCAAACGCGAGGCCGGTGGGCAGCGAGGCGCGTGCGATCGAAATGAGGCGTCCGCCGGCGACTTTGCGGACCAGATGATTGCCGCTGTCGGCGATGTAGAGAATGCCTTGACGATCGACGGCCAGCGCGGTGGGATAGTTCAACAACGTGAGTGCCGCCACGCCGTCGCCGGAATATCCCGCGAAACCGGTGCCAGCGAGCGTGGTGAGGGTGCCATCGGGAGTCATCCGGTAGACGCGGTGGGCTCCGAAATCAGAGATGTACAGCACGCCGTTGCCATCGATCGCGATATTGCGCGGGGCGATAAATGCGACATAGGTGGCCATGCTGCCGTCATTTGTGCCTCCGGCAGGGAAAGCGCCACCACCGGCCACGGTCGAGATGATTCCGGACGGAGTGACGCGGCGGATGCGGGCATTGCCGAGGTCGGCGATGTAGAGATTACCGGCGAAATCGAATGACAGGCCGTAGGGGGAGTTCAGCTGCGAGGACAAGGCGGGTCCGTTATCGCCTGCGAATCCGGCGACCCCGTTTCCGGCGATGGTGCGGATGAAGCCGTTGGGCGAGACGCATCGGACGCGGTGGTTGTTGGCGTCCGATATATATATGTTGCCGGAATTGTCGGCCGCGATGCCTTCGGCTTGGAGGAGGATTGCGGAGGTGGCGGGGATGTTCTCGCCCACCCAGTCGCTGCCGGCGATGGTGGAGATGTTGTAGTTGCCGGCGAACGCGGAGAGCGAGAGGCATAAGAAAGAGAAAATCCGCATAAGAGTCGACGGGATACTCCTGAATAGAAGGAGTGATATTCGGAGAGGAATTTTCTCAAGCGGATTTTGTGAAAAGAAACAGCGTCGATCGCGGTACCAATGGAAAGTACCGTCCGTACTAACTCAAATTATTGTATGAGAGTGTAACCGTTCATACCCCCAAAAGATAGATTGTCATATTACATTTACCGTGTTTAACTTAATCCCTATCTAATTTGAAAAATTCCGGGTGGGACCGGAAGTCGGCCGAATGGCCGCAACGGGGAAGTTTGTCTTCGATTTCGAAAATCGTGCAGTTTCGGGGCTGTGCAGAGCCCTGCTCACGACCACTTTCAGGATTGGAAAGACCCACGTCAGGCGGCCGGCCGTTAGATATATTTTGCCGCGGAGGTCGATCGAAATGAGACAAACAAACGTATCCGCATCGCTATTGGCGTGCTTTACGATCCTTACAGTTTTAGGCTCTCTGACTAATGGCCAGCAGTCTCGAATGGGCGCGAGTAAACCCGGGCTGTGGACTCCCATGGCTATGATGACGGAACCTCGTTCGGGCGCATGTGCTGCCCCGTTGCGGGACGGTCGCGTCTTAATCGCCGGCGGCGTGAGTGCCCGCGGAGTGTTGAACAGCGCGGAATTATTCGACGTAAACAGCGGATTCTCGGCAGCCGCGGAAATGTCAACGGGCCGGAACACATCAACCTGCGTCACTCTGCAGGACGGGCGAGTCCTGGTCGCTGGAGGGGCGGACGCAGTAGGTTCTCTCAGCACCACTGAGATTTTCGATCCGATTGCGAACCGGTGGTCAAAGGGCGGAGACATGGCATACTCCCGTTCGGGCCATACCGCGACGCGCTTAAAGGACGGCCGCGTGCTACTTGCCGGCGGCGAGGGTCAGGGCGCGGTTCGGAACACGCTCGAAATCTTCGATCCCGTCTCCAATTCCTTCGGGCTCGCCACAACGGCGACGCTTTCGTTCTCCAGGAAAGAACACGCCGCTGCGCTGTTGCCGGATGGCCGCGTTCTGATCGCTGGAGGATCCGACGGCTCCTCGGCGCTGGCCTCGACGGAGATTTACGATGCTGTGAAGGACCAACTTTCGGCAGGCCCGCAACTCGCCTCATCTCGAAGTGGTCTTTCCGCAACTGCTCTGATGGACGGGAACATCCTGATTGCCGGTGGAAACGATGGTTCGAATGATTTGGCGACGGCCGAAATCTTCGACGCGATCGCCGGCAAATTTGACGGGGCCGCGAAGATGACTGCCCCGCGGCACGGGCATCTCGCTTTCCTGCTCCCGAACAATAACCAGGTACTGCTGATCGGCGGCGATCAAACGAATCGCTCCACGGAATTGTTCACGCCGTGGCGCAACGCTTTCAGCGCCACATCCGGATCGACGGAAGCGCGCAGGGCAGCCATCGCATCTACGCTGGATAGCGAAGGACTCCTTCTGCTAAGCGGCGGGAGCACCGGCAACCGCGCGTTGGACAGTTCGAGTTTGTATCGCTTCCCGACCTTGACCGCCACGCAGGAGGATAACGCCCTCAAGATCGCCGGTTCCGGCTGGCAGCCGGGCGATCAAGTCACGCTGCTGACACAGCATCAGCCCAAGACGCGAGAGGATCTGACCAAGAGTGTAAAGGCAGACGCGACCGGGAGGATTTCGGATTCCCAGCCGCTTGCGCAGACGCCGGGGAGGTTCACGGTCACCGCCACGTCACCTATGGCTGCGGGGCAAACTGGCGGTAGCACAGGAGCGAATCTTGATCAGTGCGCCAACGGCGCGGTGGCCAATCCCCAAACGAATACTCTGTGCGCAGGCAGCACGGACTGGGTCAACGGCAATCTCGGGGCAAGCAAGGCACATTACCTGGAAGGTGACTCGATTCCCTATCGGCTGACAATGACGAACGTTTCATTGGCATCGCATAAAGTCACGATCGAATGGGATACGACGCAGGGTGGAAAGCACGCGCTCGATTACATTACAACCTACAATCGAACGCAGCCTGCGAATCCTTGCGCGGGCATCAGCGGATGTGGTTCCCCTACAGTTTTTGCAATTCCAGCTGATCCAAATGTCACAAGTCAGAACGTGACGCCTGTTTCGGGTAACTTCACGCTCTTCGGCGGCTCAATCACGGCAGCATCGGTCTATACACTTTCCGGTTTGTATTCGGGAAATAGTTCGACCAGGATCACTATCACATTCACCGCGTCGGTCGCGAATCCGGTGCTCGCCTGGGGCGGACACATTGCGACCCGTTTGGACTGGGGCGCTGCGAACTCAGCGATAGCCATCTCTGGCTCGCCATACCATACACGGCTGATCGATCTTGATGGCAGCGGCGGAAATCAGGATCGCGCTCTCTCGTCGGATGCCGCCATTTTCCCAGCGAGTATCAAAATTGTGAAGGTCGCCAACGTCAGCGGCAGTCCGATCACGACTCAGGGATTTGATTTTACTGCCAGCCCGACTCCTCTCTCGGGCTTCACGCTTTGCGGCGCAAATACTTGTGACAACACTTTTGCCAATATAACTACTTTCCAGACATATACGGTTACCGAGGCGGTCGCGTCCGGCTGGACGTTCGATTCGCTTTCCTGCACGGTCTCGGGAGGAACTAGTACCACTCCGCCCAGCAGCTCCACGACAACCGTCTCCATCAGCCTCAAGGAGGGCGATAACGTCGTTTGCACCTATACGAACCACCGTCTTGCGGCGACCTTAATAGTGAAGAAGCATGTTGTTATCGCCCATGGTGGCACAAAGGCCGCAGGCGACTTCACTATGCTCGTGACTGGCACAAATGTTTCAATGCCGTCATTTTCGGGTAGCGAAACTGGAACGACGGTGACGGTTGATCCAGGCTCGACGTATAGCGTCGACGAAAGCCCTGTCTCCGGGTATACCAAGGCCATCGGGGCTGGCTGTTCGGGAACCATTGCGGCGGGAGCAACGGTGACCTGCACAATCACGAATAGCGATCAGGCAGCAACGCTGACCGTCGTAAAAGTAGTTAGTAACACCCACAACGGCAGCAAGCACGCGACGGACTTCAGCTTCATAGTGAATGGTGGCTCGGCGACCGCATTCCTCCAGGACACCGACCAAGACCACGGCAAGAATACCCTGACCGTGAATGCAGGCACGTACAATATCGCTGAGGTGGGAGTCCCAATCTCCGGCTACGCTACGACGTATAGTAACTGCAGTAGCGTGGTATTGAGCAACGGTGGAACGGCCACTTGCACAATCGCGAATAGCGATCAGGCGGCAACGCTGACGGTCGTAAAAGTAGTCAGTAATACCCACGGCGGCACCAAGCACGCGACGGACTTCAGCTTCACAGTGAATGCTGGCCCGACGACCGCTTTCCTCCAGGACACCGACCAAGACCACGGCAAGAATACCTTGACGATGAATGCAGGCACGTACAATATCGCTGAGGTGGGAGTCCCAATCTCCGGCTACACTACGACGTATAGTAACTGCAGTAGCGTGGTATTGAGCAGCGGTGGCACGGCTACTTGCACAATCACGAATAGCGATCAGGCGGCAACGCTGACCGTCGTAAAAGTAGTTAGTAATACCCACGGCGGCACCAAGCACGCGACGGACTTCAGCTTCATAGTGAATGGTGGCACGGCGACAGCATTCCTCCAGGACACCGATCAGAACCACGGCAAGAATACCCTGACGGTGAACGCAGGTACCTACAGTATCGTTGAGTTGGGAGTCCCAATCTCCGGCTACGATACGGCATATAGCACCACCTGCAGCGGCGTATTGAGCAACGGTGGGACGGCTACTTGCACAATCACGAATAGCGATCAAGTCGCCACGCTAATTGTCTCGAAAACCTGCGCGGCGGCATCCGACCCGACGATGTTCTCGGTGAACGCCGACGCAAATCCGTTGACCACGTTGGGTTGCGGCGGGATGCAGACAATTACGACGCTTAGTGCCGGACAGCACTCAATCACCGAGGTTGCTCCGGGCGGCATTTGGAATCAGGCTTTAAACAGCTGGACGCCACCGGCCACGCCGGGCGCCTTCACTGGACCTGACTGCGCCGGCGGGAACGTGACCCTGGTAAATGGCCAAACGAAGGTTTGCTTCGTGCTGAACCTGGCGAACTATTGCACGCCCCAATTTCCCCCGACACTAAATTTGCCCGTTTCTCCTAGCCCGAACATTGCGAAGCCGCCATCCACACGCACGCCTGTTCGGCAGGCGCGGCCGCGACCGCCCCAGAAAAATTGAGCGCATAAACGCGAAGGTCCGGATCTTCACCCGGACCTTCGCCATATCTCGATGAAACGCGCTTAGCGGTAGTCCACGTACAAACCCAGGAAGTCCACGTCGACGTTACTGCCGGACGCTTTCCTGACCGCTACCACGGGCGACGCGGCGAGATTCACGCCCGCGCCAGAGCTGACTGGACCAAAATGCGATGCCCAGCCGGCTGGGAACGCACCGATAACGGCGGCGGTGTCGCCGAAGTCGAACGAGTATCCTCCTGCCGGCTGCGCTGGATTCTGATCGATCCACACGCCTCCCGTCCTCGCGCCTCCGTTCATGCTTTCCTGCCCGTCGTTGGTAACAGCCATCACGGCGTTGATGGTCCCTGTGATCCCGGCGCTCGCGTACGTGGGGAAAGCGGGCTTGTAGTCCTGATTGCTGCCGTGCGTGCCATTCCTGATCTGCGACGTGTTGCTCGCCTGTGAAGCAGACAACCCCAACGCGGGCGCGTGGTCTACGCCGACCCAAAGGCCCCATGTTGCCCCGCCGCCACCGACCCAGGAGTTGTTTGCCAAATCGGTCATTGGTTTTAGCAGCACGACATGCCCATCACCGGGCAGGTTGCTGCCGAAAGAGCTGGCGGAAACCAGGACATCATCGAAGAACAGGTCGCAAGTACCGTTGATGGAATGCGGCGCTTCGCCCGCTCCAAACGAAATGGCGACGCCCGGCGGGTACGAGTTCGATCCGCCGCTTGCCCACAGAACGCCGTCCACGTACACCCGGATGCCGACGCCCGGGTCAAACTCGATGCGGT
Organism: Bryobacterales bacterium; assembly: GCA_963813145.1. GTDB lineage: Bacteria > Acidobacteriota > Terriglobia > Bryobacterales > Bryobacteraceae > Palsa-187. Next base: position 294,019 of record CAWEXX010000003.1, on the reverse strand, counting down.
GCCACTGGCCGTCGGCGGTGAATGCCTTTGTCGACCTTGCAATTGCCGGATACCAGGAATCGGCCAGAGTGAGAGTGCCATCGGCATTCAAATCGACTTCCGGGTTGAGTGTCGCCGCTCCGCCGATCTTCACAATCGAGACGCTGCCGGTTAGCGGAAGCTGTGCGATATTGATGTAGAAACGCGCTGATTTGTAGATCTGGCGCCCTCCACCTCCGGCGGACCGCGAAGCAAACACTATGGTCGGGTTGGAGTAGAGCGCACGAGCCTCATAAGCGTAGTTGCCGGACCGCTTTGTTCCATTTTGCACAGCGCCGCCGTTCAGAGTGCCGAATCCCTCGCTCAGAGAGCCGAGCTCAAATCCCGTGATAAAAGACGTTTGCGATCTGGCGATGGGCATGGTGCACACCATCGCAAAGGGCAACAAGCAAGCCGTCAACTTCGTCATACGAATTTCTCCCTCCCTCAGAGCATCGGATCGGCGAAGCGTACAAGTGAGTGCCGGAGAACCTGAGAAGTACTTTTATTTCCTCTTACCCAGTACTACAGGGCTCGTGGTACTGGAATAGCTAGCAAAATAGGACGACATGACTAAACGACATCCTCCTATTCGCGACCTCTTTGACGCTCATTTGACTGTCCGTGACCTGGAACGGGCTATGAAGTTTTGCGGGAGGCTGGAGCTTGAACTGGCTCAAGTTATTGAGGACCCGAAGGTTGCATCTATCTGATTGGTGGGCCGGCAACTCAATGCTAGGCCTGTGGGAGGCGGGGACCGGGCCGCGGAGGCTCCTCGACTTTGGGGAGAATCCCACCGATGAGCCGCCGTGTTGCCGGATCGGCCCGGGCCTCAATTGGGAGTGGCCGCGTGAATCAGTGGGTATGTCTCACCGATATCGTTGGGGAGACTTCGCTACCGAAACTCATGCTTACGCATAGCGGCTCAGTCAAAAACGCTGCATTCAAGCGAGTGGGGAAAGGCCCGAAGTTTATGATAAAGTACCGAAAAGTCGGAAGATAAGAAGAAGCTCGGCGCCGTCCTGGAACACGGACGGCTCGCTGGGTGTCTTCTAAGATGACCTTGCGGGCTGAAGCCGTCGCTGCAAGCTGAAGCTCGCGCTACCAAAATGATAGAGTTACCGGAATGGTGAAGAAATTCTCCGGTCCGGCCATCAGTGCGCTGATCGGAGCGGTGGTCGCGTACCGGTTTGCCGGGTGGCTGAAGCACCCGTCATTTCGGCACGGAACAGCGTGGTACTCGTTGGACCCCGCGCTCGATGGGCACTGGCCGTTTTATATCGCTTGTATCGCCGGGTGGGTGCTGTTCAGCCTGTACTGGGAGGCGGAGGCGAAGAAAGCAGCTGCGGCCAAGAGCTCGGAATCCAGGTGGTCGCGCGGGCTGCATGTGACCCTCGTTTCGCTGGCGCAGTTGATGGTCCTGGCTCCTATCCGCGGATTGGGGCGGGACCTTCCGGTTTCCTCTCTCGTGATGACAGCTGGACTGCTGGTGCAGGCCATGGGGACGTTTTTCGCGGTCTGGGCGCGCAGGCATCTGGGCCGGAATTGGAGCGGAGCGGTCTCGATCAAGGTGGGGCATCGCCTGGTGCGCTCCGGTCCTTACCGGCGGCTGCGGCATCCGATATATACCGGCCTGCTGGCGATGTACATTGGTCCGGCGATCGTGACGGGCGAGTGGCTCGGGCTGGCCGGAGTGGCCGTGGTGGGGGTCGCCTATTTGCGGAAGCTGCGCCTCGAAGAAGCTCGCCTGGCCGCCGAGTTTGGCGGTGAATACGCAGAGTACCGGCGGGAATCGTGGGCGTGGGTGCCAGGGGTCTACTAGCAGGCTTGAAAAACAAATATTAGCCGCCGATGAACACCGATGAACGCCGATAAGGCCATTTGATTTCAATCGGTGTTCATCAGCGTTCATCGGCGGCCAATATACTTTTTTGAGTTTTTCAGCAAGCTCCTAGCCCACCGAAACAGGAAGAGTAAGTAGCTTAGACCAATTCACCTCAGTAGTAATGTCGCAGGAATTCTCCCATCTGGATTCGATGAGAGAAAGGTGGATAGTATATTTCAGCGGTCATTATGGACCGCACTTCTCATTTCCGGAGTCGCGAGCGCGCAGACTTCTTTGATTCTCAAAACACGCCGCGTGATGACGGACCCAGCCCAGGTAGTAATCGAAACCCAGGGACCCAGCGTCAACGGGGCCGGTCACTTGCTGATGCAGTTCAACCGGCCGGTTTCGGCGGCCCATATTCGGGACCTGATAGCGCGCGGGGTCACTGTTCTGGCCGATGTCCCGGTGGGCGGACTGCTGGTTTCGGTCGCGGGACCGGTTCGGCTGGGCGGATTGGGCGTGCGATATGCGGCTGCTTTGGCGTCCGCGGATAAGATTAGTCCGCTGCTGGCCGGGGGCACGAATGGTTTTCTGCTGATCGAGTTTTATCCCGACGTAAATATGGACGAGGCGCGGGGTATCGTGCTGAACGCGGGCGCGGTATTGAGCGAGAATCCCGATCTCGGCCGGCACGCGCTGATGATTCGCACAGATGACGCGGCGCTGGTGCAGACGCTGGCGGCGCTGGATGCGGTGTCCTATATTTTCCCGGCGTCGGATGAACTGGCGCAAGGTTTGCCGGTGCGTCCGTGCGCGGGCGCCCTGACGACGAACGGCGCCACCACGCAATCCATTCCCACATACGGAGATGGATGGGACGGCCCGGGGCTGGGGTCGGCGACGGTATTTTATTACTACAGCAACGTGACCCGGCAGTTAGATGCCGCGTCGGCGAAGGCGGAGATCGCCCGCGCGATGGCGCAGTGGGCGAACGTGGTGAAAGTGACGTGGGCTCCGGGGTACAGCTCGTTGGCGGCTCACACCGTCAATATTCTATGGGCCACGGGCGCGCACGGCGATGCGTATCCTTTTGATGGGTACGGAGGGCAGCTGGCGCACACGTTCTATCCGGCGAATCCGAATCCGGAGCCGGTGGCGGGCGACATGCATCTGGACGATTCGGAGAGCTGGCACATCGGCACAACGACGGACCTGTTCAGCGTGACGCTGCACGAGTTGGGCCATGCCCTGGGGCTTGGGCATTCCGATAATCCGAACGATGTGATGTATCCGTACTACAAGCTGATGTCGGGACTGGCGCCAGGAGATATTACGGCGATCCAGACATTGTATGCGGCGCAGGGGACCTCGGCACCTACACCGACGCCGACTCCCACACCCACGCCGACTCCGACTGGGGGCGCACTGGCTTTGACGGTGAATGCGACCGCGGCGACGACTACGGCATCCACGGTTAGCCTGTCCGGCACGGCATCGGGAGGATCGGGCACGATTTCCGTGACATGGTCGTCAGGTATGTCCTCGGGCACTGCTACGGGGAGCGCGTCGTGGACGATTTCGAATTTCCCGCTGGCCGCAGGCGCGAACAACATCACGGTGACTGCGACGGCGGGGACCAGCCATGTGTCGCAAGTGCTGACCGTCACCAGGCAATCGAGCACGCCGGTGACGGATACGACCGCTCCAACGCTGACCATCGGATCGCCGGGAGGGACGTCGGTTTCGACCACCTCGGTGTCGATGGCATTTAGCGGCACGGCGAGCGACAACGTAGGCGTGACGTTGGTGACCTGGGCGACGAACACGGGGTCCTCCGGGACGGCGAGCGGTACGGCCAACTGGTCGGCCTCGATCCCGCTGCTGGTGGGCTCGAATTCAGTGACGATCCGCGCCTATGACGCGGCGAACAATTCGTCATGGCGCAGCGTGATGGTCACGCGGCACTGACGATCGCTCCAACGATGGTATACTCGATATTGCGCATGCCTCGGGGCGTGGCTCAGCCTGGTAGAGCGCCTGGTTCGGGACCAGGAGGCCGGAGGTTCGAATCCTCTCGCCCCGACCAAACATCCTTCCCGTCTTCAAAAGATACGCGCGATTTAGGCAAGTTGGCTTAGGCGATCAGAATCGGCACTGTGCCCAGTTTTGTGCCCACTCTGCGCCACTCGTGCGCGTTCCATCGCTGCCAGCATCGGGTTCCTCCTGGGTCAGTTCGCACGGTTTCTTTCCGCCAGCTCCCCGGAATCTCTGGTGGAAAGTCAACTCGCTTCAGCCAAAGATGGTCGAGTCCGAAGGGATATCGAAATAATGCAGTGCTGGAACAATCCCTGATTTGGGGATTGCATCAGGGGCAGCTCTGCCGATGGGCGATTGATTCGCGAAGAAGGCACGCGCCAGGCTCATTAGCCTGCTAGACTAGGCTTGCTTCAAAAGAGCCATTTAAACCGCCTTAAGCTCGGCTGGCTACTCTTTTTCTGACAAAGGGAAACTAGTGCCGGAATCTACAAATCATCCAGCAGGCGAATCACTTTGTCGGATAGATACAACCTCAGATCCGAAGATCGAGAAAATGTTGCACGGGTAGGAAAGAAGAGGCCGAGTGATGCTTAGAAAAATAACGATTTTGGGAATCGTTACGGGTTTGTTGGTGTTGATTCTGACGGTGGCAGGCTATTACATGATGTTTCCCGCGTTGCCTAAGCCGCAGCCCGCCCGTGAAATCACCTGGTTGGATCAAGGTTGGTCGGCTGATCAACGCGGGAAATGGTACAAAGCATCGCAAGGCTCGCTGATCATCCCCTACACCTGGTTTCTTGCCCTGGAACGGCCGGAAACCGGCAACCATGAGCTATTCCACACCGACGAAAGTCTGCTCCGGTACAACCTGATCTCGGACTCCTACAGCAAATACGATCCCGATCATCTGCCGGTAGGGATCTTCAAGCACACCGTATCCGACGAGTACCTGCAGGAATTCGGCTGCGGCTCGCCACCCTGCGCACCAGGGGCGTCCCTCCATAAGGAGTGGCTAACCTATACCTGCGCCCTCTGCCACACCTCCCAGCTCAACTACCAGGGAAAGACTTTCGGCGTGGACGGAGGCAGAGGAAGATGGAATTTTACCGTCTTCAACACTACGCTGGCCAACCTGATTCTGGTGACGAGTCTTTCCCCGCCGATGTTCGACCGTTTTGCGCCCAGGGTCCTCACGCGCGAGCGCCGGCCCGACACGCCTGAGGAACGCGCGAAGTTGAAAAAGGAAATGCGGGAGTTTCTCGCAAGCCCCACCATCTTCGACGGCATTGTCGCGATCCTCAAGCAGACCTACCCCACCGAAGAAGGTTATGGCCGATTGGATGCCCTGGGGCGTGGATTAAACGCGCAGTTTTCCGTGCTCGATCCCAGGAATATTGGGCGCGGGAATGCGCCTGTAGTGATTCCTCCTCTGTGGTACACCCATGATTACGGTTGGGTGGAGACTGTTTCGGGCATGCGTCAACCGCTGGGACGCAACGTCGCCGAGTCATGGGGCGCATACGCCGTCGTTGACCTCGTGAATTCGGATCCCGCCAAGCGTTTCCACTCCACAATTCCCATGCAAAACATGTTCTTCATGGAGACGCTGATCTCTGTATTAACGCCTCCGGTTTGGCCGGAGCAGATCCTGGGCAAAGTCGACCCGGAAGCGGTGAAGCTCGGGCAGTATCTCTATGAGGAAAAGGTGTTCGATAACGCCCTCAGTCCGGCCGAGGAGCAGTGGTGCCCCGAGACTCCGGGCTCTCCCGGAGAGGACGGCTGGCAGCCCTGTCCGAATGCCGGAACACACAAAAAGGGTCTCTGCGCCCGTTGCCACGCGGCGGTGGCCGAGACGTACGCCAACGAACTCGGAAAACGCTACTGGCAGTTGCCGATGTACAAGCTGAACGTCATCGGCACCGATCCGGGGGTTGCCGTCAACTTCAACGGACGGGAGGTGTATACCGGAGTTCTTCGGGAGGCCTTCGGGGGGAAGGAGAAAGTCGGAATCGGGGAAGCACTTCTGGTGACGACCTCGGCAGTCATGACGGCGGAGCTCGGACACCAGCGGCTGACGCCCGACGACCGGTCGGCGGCAACCGGATACCGGAAGAATAACTTTCGCGCTCCCTTGGCCTATCCTGCGCAGCCCTTGCAAGGGGATTGGGCGGCGCCACCCTATCTGCACAACGGCGCCGTTCCTAATATGTATGAGTTGCTCAGCCCGGTGGCCGAGCGCTCCGCATCGTACTGGACCGGCGAACTGGAGTTCGATCCGGTTCATCTCGGCTACCGGAGCGTCCCGTTTGAAGGCGGCTTCGAGTTTGTCACCCGGCGCAGCGTCCCGGGCGCGGTTGGTTCTTCCTTCCGCCAGCTCCTGGCGGGCCACCTGGAGTTCAATCGCGACATCGCCGGAAATTCCAACCTGGGCCACGAGTTTCGGAATGCGCCCAAAGGGACCAAGGGCGTCATCGGTCCTTTGTTGACGCTTAAGGAACGAATGGCGATCATTGAATATCTAAAGGTGATGCCGGGACTAAAAGCGCTCGACGACGGAGCGGATGCGCAAAAGCGTAGGGACTTGCTGAAAGTCATGGAACGGGAGTTCGAGTCCGCCAGTCAGAAGTAAACAAGGACCCCAGGTTTCAAATTTCATCGAACAGGCTAACTCAAGCCTTCACACTGCTAAGGAATCTCGCAGGCCGAAGTGGGTTGACGGCTTGGGACAAAATGAGTGTCTAATCGGCTTCCAATCGCGATGCTAAATCGAGACTGTAGGTCCAGCGCCTGGACTCGCCGACGGCCCATGAGATCGCAGGGACCGAGAACGCGGCCGCGCCCTTCTGGTCACCCGACGGACGGTCGATCGGACTCTTCGCCGCTGCCAGGTTGAAAGGATCGACATCGATGGCGGCAACCTTCAGACGTTGGCGGACGCCACCGCGCCCCGCGGCGGCGCGTGGAGCTCTGACGGCAGGATCCTTTTAGCGCCGCAAAACGGCTTCGGTTCCGGCATCTATCGGGTGCCGGCCGACGGGGGAAAGGTGGTGCCGTTCACCACCGTCGATCTCGTGCGCGGCCAAATCTATCATGGATACCCGATTCTGCTGGACGACGGGAAGCACCTCCAATAGGCCGCCCTATCCTCAGACCTTCAAGACATCATCCCGCCGCGCCACAATCGCATACAGCACGGGAGCCAGAAAGATCGACAGCAGCAGCCGTGAAAGCAGCCCCCCCACGATCACGATCGCAAACGGTTTCTGCGAATCGCTTCCGATTCCCGTCGACATCGCCGCCGGCAGCAGCCCGATGCATGCCACCAGCGCCGTCATCATGATCGGCCGCAGCCGCAGCAGCGACGCTTCATAGGTCGCCGTGACGATATCTTTTCCTTCCAGCCGCAGCTTGTTGATGAACGAATATAAAATGACGCTGGTCAGCACCGCCACGCCCATCAGCGCCACGAATCCCAGCCCCGACGACACACTGAAATTCGTACCCGTGTACCACAGCGCCAGCAACCCGCCCACCGGCTCCGTCACCAGCACGCTGAACAAAATGATCAGCGGAAATTTCAAATTTCCGTACAGCGCGAACAAGATCAGGAGGATCAGCACGATGGTCAGCGGCGCGATCACTTTCATCTGCTCTTTCGCCGCCAGATAGTCTTTGTACTCGCCTCCCCAATCGAACGTATATCCGAGTGGAAGCTTCATTTGTCGGTCCACTTCGCGCCGCGCTTCCTCCACCGCGCCGGCCAGATCGCGATTGCGGACGCTGAACTGGACACCGATGAATCGCGAATTCGACTCGCGATAAATAAACGACGCGCCGTTGTTCACCTTAATGTCGGCGAACTGGCTCAGCGGCAGATGCTGACCCGCCGGCGTCGCGATCAGCAGATTCTTGATCGCGTCGGCATCCTTGCGATACGGCTCCTGCATGCGGACGAGCAGGTCGAACTGGCGCTCGCCTTGAATCACCTGCGATGCGGCCTTGCCGCCCATCGCGGTTTCAATCATCGTGTTGACGTCGTCCACGTTCAACCCGTATTGCGCGATCCTCTCGCGGTCCGGCGTCACGATCAGACTGGGCTGACCCAGTTCGCGCACCACGGTGATATCGACAATGCCGGGGACCTTGGAGATAATTCGCTTCACCTTCCGCGCATTGTCTTCGAGCGTCGCCAGATCGCCCCCGAAAATCTTCACGGCCAGCGAACTCTTCAGTCCCGTCTCGGCCTCGTCCACCGCATCCTCGGCAGGCTGCGTGAAATTGAAAATCACGCCTGGAAACGCGGACATCTTGTCGTTGATCGCCTCCACCAGTTGCTTCTTGTTGCGAATCTTTCCGATCCAGGAAGCGTCGGAATAAGGCTTCAATCCGATGTAAAACTCGTTGTTGAAGAAACCGGTTGGATCGGTTCCGTCGTCTGGACGCCCCAGCTCGTTCGCCACCGTGGTCACCTGCGGAAAGCTTCGCAGAATGTCGCGGATCTGCGGCGAGAGGCTTGGCCGCCTCCTCAAACGAAATCGTGTACGGAGCGGTCGCGCGCATCCACAATGCGCCTTCATCCAGGTGAGGCATGAACTCCGCCCCGATCAACGGGATCAGCAGCAGCGATGCCGCGAAGATCGAGAGCAGCACCACCGTCGATATCGTGCGATTGCGCAGGCACCAGCCCAGCAAAACCCCGTATCCGCGGCGGATGAAATCGAAGAACGATACTTTCGGCTCCTTGATTTTGCCGCGCAGCAGGTACGAACACAGCACCGGCAGCAGCACCAGCGCGCACAGGACGGATCCGACCAGCGCGAATCCCATGGTATCCGCCATCGGTTGAAATAATTTCCCCGACGGGCCGGTGAGCACGTAAATCGGCAGATATCCGGCGATGATCACCGCCACCGCGTAAAAGATCGGCCGCTCGACATCTTTGGCCGCCGCGCGGATGACGTAGATCAAATCGTAATCGTCATCCTCGTGACGCGCCGCCAGTTCGCGGAACACGTTCTCCACCATCACCACCGCTCCGTCCACCAGGATGCCGAAGTCGATCGCGCCGATCGACAAGAGATTGGCCGGAATGTGCCTCCAATCGAGGCAGATGAAGGAAAACATCAGCGCGAAAGGAATCGTAATCGCCACGATGATCGCGGCGCGAACATTGAACAGAAATATTCCCAGAACCACCAGCACCAGCACCATGCCGCGGATCAGGTTGTCTTCCACGGTGTTGGTGGTTTCTTCGATCAGGGAGCTGCGGTCGTAATAAGGAACGATCTTCACGTCCGGCGGCAGCACGTGTTCGTTCAGCTCTTTCGTAAGCGTCTGGAGGCGTTTCAAAACCACTTGCGCCTGCTCGCCCACGCGCATCAGAATGACGCCTTCCACCGCGTCGTCCTGCTTCATGTAGCCGAACTCGCCCAGCCGCACGGCGTCCCCGATTTCGACGGTCGCGACGTCTTTTACATACGTCGGGATGCCGTTATTGGTCGCAACCACCACGTTGCCGATATCCTGCGTGGTCTTTACCTCGCCCAGCCCGCGAATGTAATAAAACTGGCCTCCCTGCGAGTAAAATCCGCCGCCGGCGTTCGCGTTGTTAGTGCTCAGCTGCTGGAACACCTGCGGAACCGTCACGCCGCGGGAGAACAACCGGTACGGATTCAGCTTCACCTGATACTGCATCGTCGTGCCGCCCAGGCTCGAATCGTCGGCGACGCCCGGGACCGCGCGATACTGCCGTTCCAGCACCCAGTCTTCGATATTCTTCAGCTCCTGCGGCGAGCGGTCCGGACTCACCAGCACGTAGCGGTAAATCAATCCGCTGGGACTGAACAGCGGAGAAACGCCGGGCGTAACGCCGTCAGGCAGCGTCGCATTCGCCATGCGCTCAAACGCCTGCTCGCGCACGAAATACGGATCGGTCTCATATTCGAAATTCATCGTCACCGAGGACAGGCCGTACAGCGAAATCGAACGCAGCGCCTCGATCTTCGGGATGCCGTTCATCTCCACTTCCAGCGGAATGGAAATCAGCCGCTCGATCTCTTCCGCGGCATGTCCAGGCCATTGCGTGATGATCTCGACGTGGGGCGGAGAAAGGTCCGGATAGGCGTCAATCGGCAGCTTTTGAAAGGAGACCGCGCCCCAGAACATCAATGCCAGAGCCGCCGTGATCGATGACGAAGCGCTGCGCCAGGGCGAAGGATACGATGCGTGCGATCATTGGTTGCTGTTGGCAAACTGAAGAAACACGCTTCCCTGGGCGACCACTTTTTCGCCTTCCTTCAATCCAGTCACAATCTCCGTTTCGTCAGCCTGAGAGACGCCGATGTTAATCAGCCTTTGCGCGAATTTTCCAGCCGACGCCTCCACGTACACGAACGGCAGATTCTCATCGTTCCGCAAGAATCGCCGATGTCGGCACGTTCAGGACGCTGCGGCCGGACCGGGTGTGAATCACCGCGTCGACGAACATATCTTTTTTCAGCAATCCGTCCGGATTCTTCGTGACGATCCGCACCGAAGTGGTGCGCGTCGCGGGATCGATCAGCGCCTCGATATATCCAATCACTCCGTGGAACGTCCGGTGAAGCGACGAATCGGTCTCGTCCACGACGTCGCCGATGCGCACCGCTTCCAGATCGCGATCGTAAATATGGCCCTGCACCCATACGGTCGAGTTGTCGCTGATCGTGAAGCAGGCGGTCGTTCCGGCTTGGATCACCAACCCCGGAGTGACCAGTTTCTGCACCACGATGCCCGAGATCGGCGAGCGCACAGCCAGTTGTGGATTGATGGAAACGCCCTGATGCTGCGCCGCTTCAATCTCCTGTTCAGTGACGCCGAAAATCTTGAGCGCCTGCAGATCGTTCTCCACTTCCGCGCGCGCATCGTTGTAATCCTGTTCGGCCGCTTCCAGATCCTTGGTCGCGATGACCTTGTGTTCCAGCAGGTCCTTGCTGCGATCGAGCGTCTTCTTGGAATAGTCCTGATGGTTGCGGGCCTTCTTATAAGTGGAGATCGCGGTCGCCACATCGGGACTCGATACGTACAGCAGAGGCTGATTCACCGTGACCTTGCTGCCCAGATCGACCAGCAATTTCGAGATCGGCCCGTTGACCTGCGTGATCGCTTGCGTAGTATGATCCGCGTCCCAATCGACCGTGCCGGTAGTGCGAACCACCGAGGACCAGGCACTCTTCTTAACCTCGACAATCCTCAAATGCGCAAGCTGCTTGGCCGGCACCTCAAACAGCGCCGCCTCATCCGTCTGAGCCGCCGCCGCAGCCGGCGCAGCCTTCTTATAAAGCCCGCAGGAGGCCAATATCGTCGCGCCCAGCAAAATGACGCAACACCTGAACCGCCATGCGTAAGCATCCGGGCAGACGCGGGCCCTCACGGAATCACCTGCGTTCCTACTGCCTGATTCACCTGCTCCGCCGCAATCATCTGCGCCGCCACCGCCTGCCGGTACGCCAGTTGCGTCGCCCGATAGCTGCGCTCTGCATCGAGCAGATCCAGAATCGTCGCCGCTCCGCGCTGAAACGCGTAATTGCTGATATCGCGGGAATCCGATGCCTGTTTCAGGTACCCGCTCTCATAAAGACCGACAATCTCGTCGTTGCTCTTCAACCCGTAATACGCGTTCACCACGTCCGTCATGACTCCAACTTGCGTGGAGGATTCCGTCTCCACGGACTGCCGCACCGCGGCCTGGCTGCGCGCGATTTCCCCTTGATTCCGGTCGTGAATCGGCAGCTCCATTGAGAAGGCCGCGCCCACTCCATTGAATCCCGATTGCCAGGTGTAGTCGCCGCTGACAAGTCCAATCGCGCGCGCGATTCCCGTACGCCAGCGATACCGTATCGTTGGCCAGCTTCACGCCCGTGTGCGCGGATTGCAAATCCGGGCGGCTCTCCAAAGCCTTCTTTTGCAGACTCATCCAGCGTGACCACGGCCTTCGTGCGATCGAGAGTCCCCTTCACGTCGAAATCGTCGGTCACAGATTGATAACCGAGTTGCTGCCGCAGAGTCGCGCGCGCCTGCACTAGTCCCAACACTGCCGCGGAAACGTCCTGCTCGAATTGGAGTTTCTGTATCGACAGCTTGAGATAATCGCCCTCCGCCAAGATCTCCCGCCACCAGCCGCGCGTGATTCAGTTCGACTTCCTGCGAAAAATTCGCCAGATCGTCCTTGGCCAGCACCAGCACGGATTTCGCCAGCAGGACATTAATAAAAGCCTGCGCCACCTGAAATCGCAGCGTTCGCTCGTTGTCGGTGACGGTCTGCGCGGCAACTTCCGTGTTGTCCTTGGCCACCACAACGCGCTTTTCCCGCTTCCCGCCCTTTTCCACCGTGTAACTCAGACCTTCCGAATAGATCTGTGTGTTGAACCGGATCGTTTGGGGAGAAAAAATCGGAATCGTGTCGACCAGCGTGCTGAACGTCGGATTCGGCTTCAGCGAAGCCGTCACCTCCTGCGCCTTCGATTGGTCGACGTTGATGCGGTTGCGCGCGCAGCGACTGATTGTAGGCCAGCGCAATCCGAATCGCATCGTCCTTGGAGATCAATTTAGCCGGTTGCGGAAACGCCGGGCATGCAAAAACAGCCAGCATGACCGCGATACGCCGTAAGCTCATATTTAGGGTAATCGCCTATTATGACGGCCAACGCAATGCGCACCGGGTCAAATTCTTGTGAGCGGGCCCTATTTCCCCGTGAGCGGGCCTTCTTCGTGCGAATCGTGATGCTCAGCCTGGTGTTTGGAGGCTTCTTCGACGTGCTCCATCGCATGCACCAGATGGCCGTGGGAAACCATGGCGTGATGCGCTGCTTTATCGAATTCTCCAGTCCCGTGAAACTTCGCGGCCATGCGCTGGTGTTTCGCGGCGTGCTCCAGGAGCTCCGCCGCTTTCAAATGATGATCGACGCCTTTTTGCGACATGGCTTAGAATAACCTACGAACGCAGGAGGCCGAGAGGATCGCCCGGCTGATAGCCCGGAAAGACCGGACCCAAATCCTTCTGTCCCAAGTGTCCGCTGATCAGCTCGCCCAGCACGGCGCGAAAATCGGTAGTCACCGCCAGGTCGCGCCCTTCGAAGAGCTGCTCTTTTTCAAGGCCGGGCCACTTGCCATAGACCTTGCCTCCCTGCACCGGACCGCCCAACACCATCATCAGGCTGCCATGGCCGTGATCGGTGCCGGAGTTGCCATTCTCCTCCACCGTCCGCCCGAACTCCGACATCGTTACCAGGACGATGTCTTCCATCCGGTCGCCCATATCCTGGCTGAACGCCGCCACCGCGTTGGAGAACTGGCGCAGCATGTTCGACAACTGTGGATTCTCATTGCCATGATGGTCCCAGCCATCGATCTCGGCGAAAGCGGCCTCGACTCCCGCATCTGCCTTGATCAGCCGCGCAAGCTGCTGCAAGCTTCGTCCGAGGTCGCCGCCTGCGCGTATTGCGCACCGACCTGCTGATTGTACGGACTCAAGTTGATGGACTGAATCAACTTCATGGCTTCGAACGCGTCCTTGCCGGTACGGCTCCACTGCGCGTCGGCGGAAGTCGCGTACATACTTTCCAGGATGGTCGCAGCGTCCTGGTTGCCCACATTGAACTGCTGCGGATCGCCGACGGCAATCGCCTCGCGCTCGCCGCGAAGCGTACGCGCCACCTGTTTCCCCATGGCGACTGCCCGCAAGGGCGACGTGTCAGCTGCCGGCCGGCGGCAGCGCCCGATTGAGCCATCCGTCTCCCGATGTCTTGCCCGGCGTCCCCGATTCCATGGAATCCTGCGCGTCAAAATGCGACCGTGAGTGGTCGGGTGAGCCGGTGGCCTCGACGATCGCGAGTTGCTGCTTGTCCCACAGCGCCTTCAGCGGCTGCATCGCGCCATTCAAAGCGAAACGCCCGTCCAGATCGATCGCGTTTCCGTTGATCAGACCGTTTGTCGGGGTTTGCCGAATTAGGAGGCGCGATAGCCAGACTGGGCCGCAGCTCGTGGTAACGCTTCTCCGTAAAAGGCACCACGATGTTCAGCCCATCGGCCGCGCCTCGCTGGAAAATTACCACCAGGATCTTGCGCTTCTTGCCTTCAGTGGCGGCGGCTCGCGCCAGCCAGGACGGCACCGCGCCCATTCCAGCCAAGACTAACGCCGAGCCGCGTAAGAAAATGCGTCGCGTCAACATGGTCGGTTTTACCTCCTCTGAAAATCGGGTGAGCTGAGTACCAACGATGCGATAAATGGCGGAGTTTGTTCCTTGCCTTCGAGACCTTTCTCAATGGCCGCCTGCGTTTGCGCGGAAGCATCCCGCCCCAATAGATCCCGTGCGATCGTCGGGACGGCCTTTGCCCGTCAGACGGGAAGGATCGATCGTGACTCCAGGAACCAGGCCCGAAGCAAGCGCGGCTGAAAAGTTCATTCGTCCCATTACTCCCGACGGTGCTGAGCCACGCCTCCGCGGTATTGGGGTATCCGTTGGGCTCCAGTTTGTTGTACAGCGGCTCGCCCCAGATCGGCGATCTTCTGTACCAGCGTGAACGTATCGGACGCCTCGGCGCCGACCGCCCGCACCGCGCTCACCACCATCTCGAACGTGGAGCTTTGACCTTGGCCTGCCATGCGCCTTCCGAGAAAAACTCGGGGGAAGTGAACATGGTCTCGAGCACTGCCCGCAGATCGCCATCGGTCTTCGTGAAAGTCTGCGCCATGCGCTCCACCAGAGCTTGCGGCGGCTCGTCGGCAACAAAACGCTGCGCCAGTTCGCGCGAGATGAATTTCGCTGTGGAAGGATGATGCGCCAGGATATCGATCGCCTGGAGTCCGTCCTGTTCGCCGCCGCCCGCGCGGATCTTGTGGCCCAGAACGGTCTTTTCGTCAAAATCGTGCATGAACGGCGCGAACACGAACTGCGGATTCTCCGAGTCTCGGACCGTCCATCCGGTGAAGCAGCGCGCCACCGCGATCACATCGTCCTGCGTATAGCCGCCCTTCACGCCCAGCGTGTGCAGCTCCATCACCTCACGGCCGTAATTTTCATTGAGCCCGTGCGCTTGCCGCGACAGCGCCGTCGGGATGATAGAATTCGGCACTCCATTCACGAAGCCCCGGACAGGCGCGAACGGCCCTATATTAAATGCTCCCGGAGCCACGGACTCCCAATTGTCGAGATAGTACAGCATCGCCGGATGCCGCGCCGTGGCCAGTAAGAGATCCTTGAAATGCCCCAACACGTGCGGGCGGATGGCGTCGCGCTCGTAGCTCCCGATCAGCAGATGCATCACGTTTTGGGTCTGACGCACGTTTTTCGCTTGATCCACATTAAAGTGGTTGAACCAGAAATCCACCAGCACTTCCTCTAGTTGCCGGTTGGAATACAACGCACGAAAAACCTTGGCCTCTTTGAGGTCCTCGCTCACCACCAGCCGGGGTGTCCGCTGGACCTGACCCGCGCGCCGCAACTCCGGGAGGGCGGCCAGACTCTGGGGTGGAAGAAGGCCGGCCACCAACAGGCGCTTGTCCGGATCCAGATACGCAAACAGCGCGGCGAGCTGCTCCTTATTTCCGGACCTGGCTGCATTCATCTGGTCGGGATTCAAAAGGTCGTTCAATTGCGGATTGCGGCGTCGAAGCTCCTTCTGCCTGTCCTCCTGCTGCATCCTCCGGGCATCCTCACCTTCCTTTTGGTATTCCGGAGTATAGGTCAGCACATTGGGAGGAAGCGTAGCCAGAACCTGTCTCCGCTTTTCAGGGTCCAGCGATTTGAGAACGGCCGTGCGCTCCTCGGCGGTTCCCATTTGCACCTTGCGAACCTCCTCTTGAGAGAGCAAAGTGTTCAACCGTACCGGTTGCATCATCGTCATCATCATCGAGTTAGACTGCGGAGCGAATTGCTTCACAATCTCGGGCAGATCCATCCGTATGGATTCGAGCGGCTTGAGCTTCGCCTCCAGCGCCGGGTTTTCACGAATCTGATCGGGGTGCAACTGGAGCTCAATCCATTTCGCCACCCCCACACGCCGGACTTCGTCCACATCACCCAGACGCGGCCCGAAGGTCAACCGGTTCAGCGCCTGCACGATCTGTTGATCTTTCGACAGCCTTTGATCGAAAGGGCCGGTAGAACCCAACGGAACCACCGTGAAGATGATCAATACCAAGCGTTTCATAGACGCCGCACCTCCGGTATCTCGGACGCTTCCCGATGGTCATCAGTATACATCCGCTAGCATATCGATCACTTTCGGAACTCCTGCAGCCGCGCTTCAGGCGGCTTGTTGTGGCTGATACAGGCTGCGCTGGAAGCTTCCCAGTCATTCTTAAGTGAACTCGACTCCTTGTTGCTCCAGCATTCTCGGGTCCATTCCTTCAACGCTAGCGGTGTTATCGGCGGCTCATGCCGAAGTTCAACTTCTTCAGATGTTTGTGCAGGAGTTCCCAGCCCGGGCGGTCTGTCGCATTATTGTGCAGATCGTGGCGTACGCGCCCACGCGTGCCGCGTGCGCCACGGTTATAGACTGAGCGGACTATATACTAACTGCATGCGAGACACCTGGATTCTCCTGCTCGCCTCGTCGGCATTCGCGGGGAACCTTCCGACGTTTGGCTACACCGCTCCTTTCAGCACCACGATAACGGCCGTAGCAGTGGATTCGACCGGAAACACCTACCTGACCGGCTCCACGACCTTGACGACTTTTCCCGTAACTCCGGGTGCTCTTCAGACCCAGTTCACCGGCGAAAACTGCACCGTGTTGCGTGCGCCCGGAGGAGGAAATCTCATATTTCCGTGCACCGATGCATTTGTAATCAAACTTGATCCCAAAGGAACCGTGTTACTCGCGACTTATTTCGGAGGCGAAGGTAGCCAAACCGCCGCCAGCGCCATTTCGGTGGACGCGCAGGGCAATATCTATATCGCGGGCTCCACCTCGCCGAACACCTCCAATCAGCCCGATGCCTTCCCCGTGACCTCCGGTGCCGCGTTCACAAATCCCGCGAATGCAGGATCGTTTGTGGCCAAGCTGAATCCGACAGCAAGCCAGATCGTCTATGCGACGCTTCTCCCACTTTTTCCAACCACTACTTCGACGTTCCCCGGACGCCATCCCTTGTCCATGGCCATCGACGCCGACGGGAACGCCTACATAACCGGCTCGACCGGAGGACCCTCATTCCCGACAACGCCCGGCGCGTTTCAATCCGCGCCGCAAAATCCTTACGGTTCGGGCGTCATCGCCAAGCTGAATGCGGCCGGTTCGGCGCTGCTTTATGCCACCTACCTATCCGGGAACGATCTTGACCTCTTACAGGGAATCGCAATCGATGCCGCCGGCGATGCCTTCGTCACGGGATACACTCAATCGCAGAATTTCCCGGTAACGCCTGGAGCATTTCAAACCTCTTTCCCAAGTGGCGCATACCCAGGCTTCGTCAGCAAGTTGAATCCGCAAGGAACCGCCCTTATGTACTCCACCTTTGTCGGCTCCAGCGCCAGCGCCACCGCCGGACCCTGGGAGATCAAGGTGGATTTTCAAGGAGGCGCGTACGTGCTCGGGGTGGGTGCGGCCGCCGAGTCGTTCGGAGGCTACCTCTCTCATCTCAGTGCAGACGGTTCGGAACTGCTTTATTCAAATTTTGTTCCCACGCCTAGCGGGCTTGATATCGATTCCGCCGGCAACGCCTTCGTCGCCGGTGTCGTCGGCAGTGGGATTCTCGCGGCGAGTCCAGGCGGGTTTCAAACCAGCGGAACCGGCTCCAGCGCGTTTGCGGCGAAATTCACGCCGGACGGTCAGCTCGCCGGGGCAACCTACGCAGGAGGATTGCAGACCGGCACCGCCCCGCTGATCGCAGTGGCTCCTAACGGCTCGATTGTGCTCGCGGAACCGACCTCGGTCATCAGTATCTTTCCCGCACTCACGATACAGAACGCAGCGAGTTTGACTGCAAATCCTATCGCGCCGGGCGAAATTGTCGCTATTCGCGGCTATGGGCTCGGACCCGCAACTGGCGTCGTCCCACCAGGACTGACAGGAGTAGAAGTTTCCTTCGATGGATTCGCCGCGCCTCTGTTTTACGCTCAGGACCAGCAGGTGAACGCGCAGGTGCCGTGGGAAATCGCCGGCGAGACATCCACGCTGGTTCGCGTCGCCTACACGGGCCCATCGGGATCCACCGACATCTCGACGACGCCAG
The DNA here is from genome assembly GCA_963813145.1 of Bryobacterales bacterium. Taxonomy (GTDB): domain Bacteria; phylum Acidobacteriota; class Terriglobia; order Bryobacterales; family Bryobacteraceae; genus Palsa-187. Next base: position 275,921 of record CAWEXX010000003.1, on the reverse strand, counting down.
TCGCGGTCGCGCCTGCCTCGCCCGGCATTTTCTATATCAACAATTCCGACGGCACCCAAAACTCGCCATCGAATCCGGCAGCGGCGGGAGACTTCGTCAGTATCTATGGAACCGGTGGAGGGCTCAGCAATCCAGTCGCGGTCACGGGCGCGCTCTGGCCGTCCGCGATGCCCCTGGCGAATCTGACGCAGGCGGTGACCGTCTCCATCGCCAGCGAGAATGCCAGCGTGCTCTACGCCGGTGCGTCGCCGCTCAATCCGACCGGGTTTTTCCAAGTGAACGTGCGGCTGCCCACCGATTTGACGGCAGGGGCCCGGTTTCTGAGTATTACGATTGGTGGAGTAACCAGCGCCCGATCGGGGATATCCGTGAAATAGTCGTCAGCGATAAGTGACTGGCCGGCGCGATACAGCCACTAGCAGACACCGCTCCCTGCGGTCACGGCTCGGTAGACTACTGATAACCTGCGGCTTTGCTTCCGAGCCGTGACCAAAGGGAGCGGTGTTCATGAGTTTTTCAGCACCCTGCTAGGGGTGTTACGCTTATTTTTGGCTCCGATGACTGTCCGCGAACTGGTAATCCGTAACATCGATGGCAAAAACGTAAGCGTGCCGCTCGACCGGGACCGTATCACCCTGGGCCGTTCGAGCGCCAACGAGCTTTGTTATCCCGACGACGCTGGTCTGTCGCGCCAACACCTCGCTTTGACCCGCACCGGCGACTCCTGGCAAGTGGAGGACCTCGGGAGCAAGAACGGCACCGTCCTTAACGGCAAGCGAATCGACAAAGCCACCCCGTTCAATCAGGGCGACCGTATTTCGGCCGGCCACCTGACGATTGAGTTCGCCGACGCCGCGCTCAACACCGCCAACACCGTGGTGTTTGTCGAGCAAAACGAGGCGTTCTCCAACACCTCGACCACCGTAGTCGCAAGCCTCGACGCCGTCCTGGGGCCCTCAGCCGACGATCTCAACAAGACCCACGTCATGCAGGGCAGTCCGCAGATGCGGGCCCTGATTCGCGCCGGCCGCGAACTGGCCGGGCATCGCCCGCTGGACGAGCTATTCACCGTGATCATGGACCTTTCGGTCGAGGCCGTCATGGCGGGCCGCGGCGTGCTGATGACGCTGGACGAGAACGATGAGCTGCAAGTGCGAGCCGCGCGCGGCGACGGCTTCCAGATCTCGACCACCGTCCGCGACCGCGTTCTGCGCAAGAAGGAATCGCTGCTGGTGCGCGATGCGCAGCTCGACCAGGCGCTCCGCGAGCACATGAGCATCGTGGAGCAAAAGGTGCGCAGCATGATCGCCGTGCCCCTCCAGACCAACGACCGCGTCATCGGGCTGATTTACGTCGATTCCCCGCACCTGATCCGCGAATTTTCGCGCGAAGATCTAAACCTGCTCACGGTCATGGCGAACGTCGCCGCGATCCGCATCGAGCACGCCCGTCTCAACGAAATTGAAGAGGCGGAGCGGGCCATGGCGAAGGATATGCAGCAGGCCGCGCTGATCCAGCGGCGGCTTCTGCCTGAAAAGTCGCCGGTCGTCCCAGGGCTCGATATCGCGGGCCGAACCACCGCCTGCCGCACCGTCGGCGGCGATTATTACGATTACCTTTTGTTCCCCGATGGCCGAGTCGGCGTCCTGGTCGGCGACGTCGCTGGAAAAGGCATGCCCGCGTCTTTGCTCATGTCGAGCCTGCAAGCGCGCTGCCAGGTTTTGTTCGAGGACGGCGACGACTTGGCCCGCAAAATCGGACGCCTGAATAAGGCCGTCTCCGCCAACTGTCCCGACAATCGGTTCATCACCTTTTTCATGGGCGTCATCGACCCCACCAACGGCGAGTTCGTGTACACCAATGCCGGCCACAATCCGCCGGTCGTGGTTCGCGCCACGGGCGAGTTCGAAACGCTCAAGGGCGCCGGCGGCGTGATCCTCGGCATCCTCCCCATGGCCACGTATCAGGAAGCCCGGATGACACTGAACCACGGCGACGTTCTGGTGCTCTTCACGGACGGCGTAACAGAGGCCCCGGATCCCAGCGACGACGAATACGGCGAAGACCGCCTGGGCGCGCTGGTCGCGGGAATGAAGGATCGCTCGTCTGAAGAGATCATCGAAGCAATTCACAGCGCCGTCACCAGCCATACCCAGGGCGCACCCCCGGCCGACGACATCACCGTAGTAGTAGCGCGAATGCTTTAGCCGCCCGACCTAGTATTATCGTTACCGTGGCGCACGCACTCGTGCGTGCCGCGTCGAGACTCCTCTCGACGCCCGCATCGGCATAATAACCTTGTCTTTGCGCCCGCCACTAATCCGCAACTACCTCGATATCCCCCGAGTCCGTCTCCAGATCCACCACCGGCCCCCCGCCGCGAACATCTCCCTCCATCTCGTGCTTCGATAACCGCTGCCGCGTCAGCACCGGCAATTCAACCCGGCCGTTATCGGTACGCGCCCGAATGGTATAGCCGCCACCCGAGGCCAGCTGCACCCGTATCCGCCCCGAATCAGCCTGCGCACAAACCGGCTTCCCCATCGTCTGCGACAGCCGGATATTCCCCGAATCCGTCTTCACGTCGATCGTGCCTTCCACCTCCAGCGCCTCGACGTGCCCCGAATCCGTGCGCGCATCCACCCCGCCCTTAACTTTCCCGATGTGGATCCCGCCCGAGTCGCTCGACGCGTGAACGTCGCCTCCAATGTTCGAAATATTGATTTCGCCGGAATCCGTTTCGCACTCCACTGGCCCGTCGATCCCTTCGATCCGGATGTCTCCCGAATCGGCCAGCGCCCGGATTTCCGTCGAGGCGGGCGCAGTAACCTCCAACAGCAAATTGATGCCGCGCAGCAGCCACCGGTTCGTCACATCTCCAATGCCAATGGCATTTCCGTCCTGCTCAATGGGAGGATCCGACTCCAGCCGCCGGATTCTTTCCATTACTCCTAGCGAAAACAGTGGCCGCGCCCGCAGAATCCCCCGAATCCGAACCGACCCGTCCTCGCCACCGAACACCCGGATCACTCCCGAAGTCACACTCACATCGAGGCTGACCGGACCCGTCACCGTCAGCTGGCGTTCGAAAGTTCCTTCCGAATTCATCGCAATCGAGCATAAGCGATCCCCTCGCGCCGAGCTTCTCAAAACCGGCGAACTGCGAAATATTGGGTGTCAGTGACGATGGTACTCTGAAGAAGTAATGCCGAGATTGGTCGTTCTGGTTGCCCTCGCGCTGATCGTCAGCTCCGTCCAGTGCGCGGCCGCCTGCACCCCCGTATCCTGCGCCGATCCGCAGCCTCCGTGCCACCATCACAAACCTCAGCCGCCCAGTTGCTCGCACGAGCTAGTCCCCGCCACCATCGTCCAGTCTTTCCATGCCGGCATCCTGTTTTCATTGGAAGCAGTAGACACCCAATTCATTCCCGGCGTCCAAATTTCTCCGGAAAGCCCGGCCATCCGAGTTGCATTTCCCGATCCCCCCAGTAACCCACCCCCCGTCCTAAGAATCTGACCGCCCTTAGTGGCGCGAGCTTCAGCTTGCAGCGTCGGCTTCAGCCGACGTCCCGTAGCGCACGAGCGCCGTCACGATTGCGAATTTAACCGAGCCGCCATGCGTAGCATGCGGACACCCTTTGATAGTTGCTCTTCTTCTAGGAAAACCCGTGAAAAAAATTCTATTAGGACTACTCCTCGCGCAGTTCGCCACCGCCCAATCCCCCCCGCCCCCAGACATGCCCGGCATGCAGATGCCAGGCATGAAGATGCCGGATAAGACTATGCCCGGCATGGACATGGTAGACATGAACCCCGCAGCCATGTCCCTGATGAACCTCGCCTCCGGAACCTCCACCAATCCCGCATCCTGGCCCATGCCGATGCTGATGACCCACCTCGGCTCCTGGAACACCATGTTCATGGGCGTCGCCTATCTGGTTGACACCCAGCAATCCGGCCCGCGCGGTGGCGACAAGTTCTATTCGCCCAACTGGTTCATGGCGACCACCGAGCATCGCGCCGGAGCCAAAGGCTCATTTCAAGCCGACCTGATGCTGAGCCTCGATCCCGCCACGATGACCGGAGAGCGCTACCCGCTGTTGTTTCAAACCGGTGAGACAGCCTACGGCCGTCCCCTGATCGACGCCCAGCACCCGCACAATTTCATCATGGCGCTCGGCTTCCATTACGCCTACGAAATTGCCGAGAACACCACCATCGACGCATACTTCGCCCCAGTAGGTGACCCGGCGCTCGGACCCATCGCCTATCCCCACCGAGCGTCGGCGGCGGAGTTGCCGCAAGCAGCAATCTCCCATCATTTGCAAGACTCCACTCATATCTCCGATGAGGTCGTCACGGTCGGCATATCCCACAAAAAACTTCGCCTCGAAGCCAGCGGATTCCATGGAGCCGAGCCCGGCGAGAATCGATGGATCATCCAGACTGGCGCGGTCGATTCGTGGTCCACGCGCCTCTGGTATTACCCGAGCAAGAACTGGGCCGCGCAAGTCTCCGTCGGACGGATCGCGCATCCCGAGGCGCTGGAGCCCGGCGATCAGGTGCGCTCCACCGCATCCCTGCACTATACGAAGCCCATGGCCGGCTCCAGTTGGTCCTCGAGTTTCGTGTGGGGACGCGTTCACCTCATGCCCACCGGCCGCAATCTCAACAGCTACCTGGCGGAGTCGGTGATTCCCGTCTCCCGCAAGAATTTCATCACCGGCCGCATCGAGCTGGTCGACAAAGATGAATTATTCAACGCGCCAAGCACATTCCGTATTGGCGCATACACTCTAGGCTACACGCGCGACTTCGCGCTTTTTTCCAACGTCGAGACCGGCATCGGCGCAAACTTCAGCTTCTATTCTCTTCCCGACCCGATCAAGCCCTACTACGGCAGCCATCCCGTCGGCGGCAACATCTACGTTCGATTCAGACTAAGGAAAAATACATGATCACCCTGATTTTCGCGCTCGCCCTAAGCGAGTCCTTCACCGGAGTCATCACCGACACCATGTGCGGCGCCAAGCACACCATGATGAAAGATCAACCAGACGACAAGTGCATAAAGATGTGCGTCAAAGGATCCAGCGAATATGCCCTTTTCGACGGACAGACGGTCCTCAAGCTAAGCGATCAAAACAAATCCTCCAAGTTCGCAGCTCAAAAAGTAAAGGTGACAGGCACACTCGACCCAAAGAGCAAAACCATCAAAGTCGGCTCCATAGAGCCGCTTTAATAAGCTGTTCAGTTTTCAAAGATCGGCGAACAATTTATTGGGCGCGCGCCCTTTAGCCGGGGTTTTACTTCTCCCGGCGAAGAAGACCGTCTGGCTTGCGCCGTAACGGCTCGGCACCGGTCGTGTACCGGCGGACATCCAACGCACACAGGCCCGCAGGTGACAGTGTCTAGTATGTCCCTCTTGACCGATCCCGTTCTCCGTTGGCAGAGCACATGGACTCCTGCCCACACAATATCCGATCAATGTTTGGCCGGGCGACGGATGCAAGCGGGATCTAGCTGAAAAGAGGGCAGATTGAGTCGTGCGTTGGTGTTGTGAACGGGTCTAGTCACTCAGAATGAATAATATCTTTCCCGCTGTGGCGCACGCGTCCACGCGTGCCGCGTCGACAGTCGTGTCGACGTTCGGCTTTCGATTCTGTGAGCCTGGAAAGATACATCGACACGAATGTCGATGCGGCACGCCTGGAGGCGTGCGCCACATAATATTCAAAACATCGACCACAGCCACTTCGCCGTCAGCAGAATCATCGTGACGCTGGTGGCTCCGGCAATCAGGTTCTGGAACCGGTTGTTCCTGTACTCGTGCATCACGTGATTGCGGTTGATCAACGACAACATGTAGAACAGCACGAACGGCAACAAAATCCCATTGGCGACCTGAGACAACACAATCACCTTGAACAGAGGCATCTTCGGAATCAGCACGAACCCCGCGCCGCTGACAATCAGCAGCGTATAGAGTCCATAGAAAACCTTCGCCTGCGAGAAACGCTTCTCGACGCCCGATTCGAAGCCCAGCCCCTCGCAAACGTTGTAAGCCGTCGCCAAAGGTAGAATCGCCGCGGACAGAACCGACGCGTTAACCAGGCCGATTCCGAACAGCACGGCTGCGAATTTGCCCGCCAGCGGCTTCAGGGCTACCGCGGCCTGCGCGGCGTCGGTGATCTTACCGTGCCCGGATTTGAAAATCGTGGCGGCGCAAGCAATGACGATGAAAAAGGCGATCACGTCGGTGATGATGCAGCCGATGATCACATCCCAGCGGCTCATCCAGTAACGCCGTTTATCTATACCCGCCTCGACAATGGATGCTTGCAGATAAAACTGCATCCACGGCGTGATCGTGGTTCCGATGAGACCGATTACCACGATCACATAATCGGGATTGCTCGATAGATGCGGAACCAGCGTTTCCTTGAGAGCCGCTGGCCAATCCGCGTTTACGAAAAACGCCGAGACTGGATACGCGAAATAGATAAGGGAGAGTATGACCAGCGTCCGCTCGACAGGTTTATAGCGACCCTTCACGATGACGAACCATACAATAAACGCGCCGATGGGAACCGAAATGTATTTACTGACGCCGAAAATCTCCATCCCGGAAGCAATGCCGGCGAACTCCGCTGCGATGTTTCCGAAATCCGCCAGCCCCAGAATCGCCATCGTGATAAAGGTAGCGCGCAATCCGAATTCCTCGCGAATCAGGTCCGAGAGGCCCTTCCCCGTGACCGCGCCCATGCGCGCCGCCATTTCTTGAATCACGATCAACGCGATGGTTATCGGAATAAGCACCCACAGCAGCGAGTAGCCAAACTCCGCCCCTGCTTGCGAATAGGTGAGAATGCCGCCTGGGTCGTTATCGACGTTGGCAGTTATAAACCCGGGTCCGAGAATCGCGAACACAGCCACGAATCTCCATCTCATTCCGGCGAGTCCGGTGGCCCGGCGCGATGGCGTAGTCTTCGACACTTGTTCGAGGCTAACCTAAACGGAGCCGCAAACGCCACGGAAGAATTGTAACGATTGGATTGCGCATTTTTCCCAGCGAAAGAGCTCCGCTCTCTTTCGGCCTTGCGCCGCAAGATCGGTGCGAAGTGCTTCGGATTCCAACAACCGAGTAAGGGCCGACTCGATTTCGGCGGGGCTCCGTGGATCGATCAGCAGCGTGGCATCGCCCACGATCTCCGGTAAACAGGAATTGTTGGACGTGATCACCGGCGTCCCCGCCGCCATCGCCTGCGCGACCGGGAATCCGAATCCTTCGTAGAGAGATGGATAAACGAACGCCGTCGCACCTGCGAAGAGTCCAGGCAAATCGGCCTCCGGCACGTAACCGAGGTAAGTAGCCTCCCGTTGAATGCGCTCGAGCGTCTGATCGGAGCTCCAGCCTCGGGGTCCTGCAATCACCAGGTCGAAATCGGCTCGCAGCGACGGCTTGAGCAATGCCCAGGCATCGAGCAGTGCGGCGAGATTTTTTCGCGGCTCGATGGTGCCGACGTACAGCGCATATGGGCGCGCGCGCCTGACTGGTTGTGCAGTGAAATACTCTTCCGCGATCCCCGAGTAGATGGTCTGAATGCGATCAGGCGCAATGCCGAGCAGTCGAATCGCATCCTGCCGCGTGTTCTCGGACACCGCAATCAACCCATTGGCGCGCCGCAGAATCCTATCCGCAAACTCGCGATCGGCCTTCACGTTCCCCGGCGTGTGAAGCTCCGGCATCAGCCAGCAGGTCAAATCGTGAATAGTCGCCGTCAGTTTCGCGCGGCTGGGAGCCCGCCGCAGCAGGTTCGTTGCGTGAAAAATATCGGCCCCCCGAATGAGCAAGTCGAGCGGCGGAAAACCTGTCTCGTTCATCACTTTGATCAGCCCAAGGCGAGCCATCGTGGCGGGACGCGACAAAGCGCTCGACTCGTGGTCTAGCTGGCCCAGATCGCCGAGGAAAGGAAATGACTGAATATCAATATTTTCACCAGCTTGGCGACGAAGATGGCGAATCCAGTGCCACACGTAATTCTTAACGCCGGCGCTCCGCACCAGCGTCGAGGTGGCATCCAGAATGATGGTCATTTATTCGCGTAGTTAAGGGCCAGCAAGGCTCGTTTATCGGTCTCGATACCCCACTGTTTGATCCACAGGAACAGGATGAGCAGACCCCAAAGATGGTATCCGAGGTTTAGGCGACGATCCAGATGATCGCGAATAGCGCGGTCGATCGCCGGCCACGAGAAAATCCCGGTCGCGCGGACGGTCTGCTCATTCAAGGTATCCAGCAAAAGAGGTTTTAAAACAGTTCGCAGCCAGTGGTGAACCGGTATATCGAACCCTTCTTTTCTGCGAGATAGAACCGATTTCGGCAGCCGGTCCTTCATCAGCTCCCGCAGCACGACTTTGCGGATTTTCAGCTTCTCGGGCAGTGCGGCCGCGAACTCCACTATCCGGTGATCGAGAAACGGAGGCCGCACCTCGAGCGAATGCGACATGCTCATCCGATCGCACTTGTGGAGGATATCGTCAGGCAAATAAGTGACTTGATCGAGCCACAGGAAGCTGTTTCCGGGCAGCCGAAGCTCCGGCTGCTCGATGGAATCAAGCAGCAATCGCCGTTTTTCCTCCTTATTGAAGGTCCCGTTCCAGAAAAAATGCGCTTCGACAGGGTCCAGCAAAGAACCGTTCAGCATGCGGGTGATTTTGTAATCGAGGCCGATTTTGTCGTCCGAAACAGGCAGCAGACCGGTCATCCGGGCGGCGAGTTTGCGGACGGACATGGGAAGCATGCGCAGCTTACGCGCATAGCCGTCAGCAAGATACGTGTTATAGCCGCCGAACAATTCATCGGCACCGTCGCCAGACAACGCGACCGTTACTTCCTGGCGGCACATCCGCGAAAGAAACCAGACCGGGACCGCGCCCGCATCTGCCATGGGATCATCGGAATAGAGCGCATCTTGCAATATCAATGCCATCGTTGAGATCGAATTCGTGATGATCGGTCTGATATTGCTCGGCGATCTCCCTAAAGTATTGACTCTCGTCAAATTCGCGGCCGCAGAACGAGACGGAAAATGTCTTGAGGTGCGGCGTGGCTTCGGCGGCGTAATGCAGAATCGTCGAAGAATCCAATCCGCCGCTCGACCACACGCCTAGAGGAACATCGGAAACCAGGTGCTCCCGGACAGCCGAGCTCAGCAGGCGGTCGAGTTCGTCCTTGGCCGTGGGCAGATCCAGGCTCGAATCGGGGCGAAATTCCAAAGTCCAGTACGGCGACGAGGATTGCTGGCCGTCGCGCCAGTCCAAGAACGTGCCCGGAGGGAGTTTTTCGATTCCCTCGATCATTGTGCGCGGGCCCGGAGTGTAGTTGAGCGAAAGATAACGGTCGAGCGACAGGGGATCGATCCGGCGGCTGATGGAGGGATGGCCGAGGATCGTCTTCATTTCTGAACCGAAGTAGATGTTCGCGCCCTGATTGGCAAAGTACAGGGGCTTGATGCCCAAGCGGTCGCGCACCAGCACCAGGCGGCGCTGCGACTCGGTCCAGAATCCGGCGGCGAACATGCCGCGCAGTTTGGTGAACGCGGCGTTATCCCATTGGAGGAATGCGCGGAGCACTACTTCGGTATCGCAGCGGGATTCGAACTTATGACCGAGACCTTCCAACTCCTGGCGTAGTTCGGCGTGGTTGTAGATTTCTCCGTTAAAAACCAGGACGGTGTCGCCGTTGTCGGATAGCATGGGCTGCGCGCCGTGCTCCAGGTCGATGATCTTCAGGCGCACCGCGCCCAGAGAAATGTGCTCGGATTCCCAGACTCCCTGCTGATCAGGCCCTCGATGCGTGATCGACCGCGTGATCGCCCAGATTCGCGACGAATCCAGAGTCCTCTGACTATGGGTGAATCCGGCGATCCCGCACATTACGGCTCCAATTGTTCGGGGAACACCGCATAGCCGCTCGGCGGCGGAAACAACTGCTCCAAGGCCATCAGGCGGCGGCGCAAATAGCGGCTGGGCAACTGGCGCGGACCGGTATCGACGTCGATATCGCAGCAGATTCCGTGAAGATAAAGGGTCAACGTATCGATGAAGGACTGGCGGGCGTACTCGCGAAAGGTCTTGCTGTTCTTGACCGCGCCTCCCCGCGAGTTTTGCACGCGCCGCAGGCTCTGCTTCAAGCGCCAGCTCGGTTCATCCACCTCGCCATGAGCGTCGGCGTTCAATTCCTCGCGCAGGACGCGGCCGTAGGCGGACTCAATATCGTTGGACCAGTGATCGCCCAACAGCGTCGCGAGCAGGTGGTAGAAACGGTAGTGATACTCGGCAACTTCCTGATCCTTCAACGCGAAGGCCAGCACGGTTTCGTCGCCCAAGCGGAGCTGGGTGGAAGTGGAAATCCGGCCCTCAGGGGGTTTCTCGATGGAAACGTAGTCGGATGCAGGCGTTTTGGACCGGCTCTTCGCTCCATTGGCGCCGTGGGCTCGTTCCAGATAGGGGACCAGGAGGATGGAAATTTTGGGAAGCGCAGCCGTCACGGCGGGCGGCAGAGCGGCGACGGGCTCCTGCAGGTACTCCTTCAAATCGTCCTCGGACAAGGGAACGGAGGCGCAAAAGTAGGAAAACGTGTTGCTGAGCGGAATCATTTCGCTGCGGAAACGTTCGGCGAACTGGCGGACGCTGAGTCTGGTTAGATCGAGTTGAGCCGGCATTGATTGGCTGCCACTATTCTACCGGAGTTTGTTGTGCGGGCTTGTTGGCGGAGGGCTGTTGAAAAACTCGACAGGCGAAACCGCCTGTCCCACCACGAACTAGGGTTTATGTTTGCTCGTTTGCCCGCTTCCTTACGGTCGCGGCTCAGGGTCGCGGCTTTCAGGGCGACAGGTAACTGGGAGACGGGGTTGTCACAGGCTTCAAAAGACGGCTAATCGGCGTTCATCCGCGTTCATCGGCGGCCAATATTCTTTTTGAATTTTTCAGCAATCTGTACCACCTCAGTCTTGACGCAGGGCTTCGGAGGGCTCGATGGCTAGCGCGCGGCGGGTTGGGACCCATCCGGCTATGGCGGCTACCAGGGCGATCAGGGCGGTGGCTGTGGCGATGGAAATTGCATCCATGGGACGCACGCCGTAGAGTACGGGGGAAATTACGCGGGAGCACGCGGCGTAAATCAGGGTTCCGGCAAGCAGGCCAGGGACGATGCTGAGAAGGACATCGCTCGAAATCATTTCCACCATGTGACTGGGACGAGCACCTAGCGCCATGCGGATCCCGATTTCCCGGGCCCTGCGGGCAATGGCGTAGGCCAGCATTCCATACAGCCCGATGGCGACCAGCACGGCGGATGCGGCCGCGAATACGGAGGCCAGCGCCGCGATCAGACGCTCCTGCCAGAGAGATGTCTCGATATCCTGCTCCATGGTGGCGACCTCCGTCGGTGCGAGGCCGGGGCCAACCCCGGAGAGCATGGCGCGGAGTTCGGCCATGACCGGGCCGGGAGATCCTCTCGTGCGGACGTAGAGGGCAGGATCGTCCGAATGCTCGCGAGGAAAGTAGTAAATAGGAGGCGATTCTTCGCGCATGGACCGGAACTTGATGTCGTTGACCACTCCGACGATCTCAAGATCGGCGCGGGCGGTGATATTCCGGCCGCTGCCGAAAGTTTTGCCGATGGGATCCACGTTGGGGAAAAAACGGCGCGCGAAAGACTGGCTGACGACCACGTGCATGGGCTTGGCGTCAGTAATGTCAGCGGGCCGGAATTCGCGGCCGGCGACGATATGCATTCCAGCGTTGGCGAAGTGGCCGAGACTGACCGCGCTGAAGGTGGTATTCAAAAAGTCCGCATCGCGGATGGGAGTTCCGGTGGGAGCAACGGTGGTTTTGATGCCTATGCCGCGCATTTGCGGATAGGAGGTCACGCTGACACCTTCCACTCCTGGCAAACCTTGCGCACCCAGTACAATCTGGTCCATAATACTTTTCCGGGCTAGGCCCGTTACGCCGGTTGTCTCCGGCCTGACCACCATCACTATGAGATTGTGTCGATTCAGGCCAAGGTCGGCGGAGCGAAGTTGGTGCAGCGTCCTGACGAGTGCTCCGCCGCCCATCAGCAGGATGGTGGAGAGGGCAACCTGGGAAGCCACTAGTACGATGCCGGCGAGCGAACGGCGATGAACGGGACCGCCTCGTCCCATCATGCGGGTGAGATCCGCCCGAAAAAGATGCAGCGCGGGAACGACGCTGATGGCGAGCGCCGTGGCTACACACGCGGCGGCCGCGAAAGCCAGAACTTTCAGATCCGGGACGAGTTCCAGCGTCAGAGGCCGGCGGGAAGGAAGAAAAGCAAGCAACAGTGGACCGCCCCAGCGTGTGACCAGCGTTGCTCCGAGGGCTCCCAAGACTGAAAGGGCCAAAGCGTCCACAATCAACTGAGAGGCAACGGTGAAGCGAGAGGCGCCCAGGCTGAGGCGGATGGCGATATCCTTTCGCGCCGCTTCTCCCCGCGCCAACATGAGGCCGGCGATGTTCGCGCACACGAGCAGCAGCAGAGTTCCCATGGCTCCCATCAGGACCTTGACGCTGACGGCGAACTGCTTGCGCAGCGACGAAATTCCGAGCGAAAGAGGCTCCAGAATGGCGCGGTTGTTTTTCTCGGAGGTAATGAAGTCTTTCGTCTCTTGGTCGCCGCGTAAGTCAAACACCCCGTGCTGGCCCCACGCATCCACCAGACCCGGATAGATTGTCTGAACCTGGGCGGTCGCCTGGGCGAGTGGCACCTCCGGCCGGAGTCTCGCGAAAATCTGCGCGTATTCCGCCTTGTTCGACCAGAGTGAAGCGGACGCCTGCGGGACGATCACGTCAGGACCGCCTTCCACCTCCAGATGGTTGAACCCTCGCGGCGTCACTCCGACGATGGTGAAGGGAATTCCGCGCAGACGAACCGTTTCTCCGAGGACATCGTTACGGCCTACGAAGGCTCGCTGCCAGAAGGCGTAGCTCAGCACCACCGGGTAAGAAATTCCGGTGCGATCGTCATCCTCTGTGATGGTGCGTCCTAGGAGAGGAATTACGCCTAGGGCGCGGTAATAGTTTCCGGAAACTGCCTGCGCGGAGACGTTCTCGACTCGACCGGCGGATTGGAAGGACAGTTCGATTTCCTCGGCGGAGAAAACGTCGCTAAAACTTTTGGCGCGTTGGGTGAGGAGAGGTTTGTAAAAGTCTGGATAGGTGGGAACGATGCTCTTAAAGCCATTTGGATGGATATCGGCCAGGCGGACGAGCTGCTCTGGATGGTCGACGGGGAGGTCGCGCAGGAGGAGCACGTCTACGGCGGTGAAGATCAGCGTGTTCGCGCCGATGCCGAAGGCTAGCAGCAGCACTATGACGGCGGAGAATGCGGGGTTGCGGGCCAGGGTGCGGAGGGAGTAGCGGAGGGCGCGCATGATTTATTTTAGCGTCGGCAGCCCATCGCAGCGAGTTAGCCTGTCCCCTCCTTGACAGTCGGGGTTCGGTGGGAAGTAGAGCCATCGCCTTTGCTGAGCCGCGACCGCAGGAAGCGATCCCACCCCCCCTCAATTTGACCGCTCCCGATGGTCGCGGCTCTGAAGGCGGCAGACCGGTCTTACCGAGCCGTGACCGCAGGGAGCGGTGCATGGCGATTCAGTGCAGGCGAAGAGCGCCGGCTGGCCCTGCCCCACGGGCGAGTTATTTTACTAGGTTTTCGTACCACTTCAGGTTGGTTGTCGCGGAGCCGATGCAGGCCAGGTCGATACGCTGGTCTCCGTTGAAATCGGCGGCGGCGCAGGAGGCGGCGGCCATGGTTCCGGTGTCCAGCACCTGGCGGGTCCAGCCGCCTTTCTTGTGCGAATAGATCAACGCCTGATAGGGCTTGCCGCGCATGCCGGCTACGATCTGGTCGTGGCCGTTGTGATCGAGGTCGGCGGTGAGGATGGTGTGCGCGTCGACCAGCGTCGTGTCTATGACTTCCCGTTGCCACTGGCCCTTATGTTCGGTGTAAACCACTACCTTGTTGCCGTGCCAGGGCTCGATCGCGGCCAGAAAACGCTGCTTACCGAGGTGTCCGACGGCGACGTCGCTCGACCCGCTTTTTGGCCACGGATCGGGATTGCCTTTCGAGATTTCAGTGCGCGTCCACTGGTTCTTGGCGTAGCGATAGAGGTCGATGCCCAGAAACGATGTGGTGAGGATGGAGTCGCGGCCGCTGCCGTCCCAATTGACGACGGTGATGCCGTGCTGCACGCCTTCATTGTCGGCGCCGATCAGGGTACGTTTCCATTCACCGGGCTTGTAGTACACCAACGAAACGCGGTCGCGATACTCGGGCGCGATGGCTTTTTCTCCGATCAGCGGAGCGTTGAGGAAGACCGTCGATCCATCGAAATTGGCCGACCTGATGCGATGCGAAGTCGGCAGGCGGTCGATCTCGGTGAGGGTCCACGGTTGGCGCGGATCGCCGTTGGGCTTAAGCACCGCGACGATTCCTTTGCTGTTCGCCGCGACCATCGAGAAGCCGTAGGCGAGAACGATCTGGTTGTCGGCTACTGCCAGGTTGATCATACCCGTAAGGCCGGAGGCGATGACGTGCCTTTCCCAGTTAGGATTTTCGAACCAGACCAGGTCTGTCATGCCGCTGGCCAGCGCGATCAAGTCAGGCTTGCCGTCGTGGTTGAGGTCGGCTGCGACCACCTGATAGCCGCCTTTGAGATCGGTGGCGATGACGTGCTCGCGGAAGTCGGCGGCTAGCAGGAGCGCCAGGATGGGAATCATTTAATCTTGAAGTCCCAGACCTGCGTGTTGATGCTTTCGAGGCCTTCGGTGTATTCGACCAGCGCGTATTCGCCGGGCTCCAGATCGGCCTCAGGCCAGATTTTATAGACGTTGTCGCCTTCCTGCTTCTTGAAAGTCTTGACCTCGAAAAATTCCTGCATGACTTCCTTCGAGACGGGGATCATGTTGATGTTTTCCACGATGCGGGAACCTTTTCTCGTGGCGGTGAGCTTGACGATGCCAAAGCGCTCGAACGTGGAGAGACGAAAGAAAAACTCGGGGCGTTTGTCGGAAATTTCTTTAGATGATGTGTCGCCGTCGATCTCCAGCGTCGCTTTGCCGGCGACCATCGGTACGGGGGAGAGCGCCTTCAGAATCTGCCTACGCTTGTTGTTGACGATTTTAGATTCGGCGACCTTTACGGCCTCCAGTTTGTCGGCGTGGAGGTAATAGACGCCGGGCTCGGAGGGAATCTGCTCCACTTGTTTCGCCGCGAGCCGCTCGGCCGCATCCTCCTCGGCCTGCGCTTTCGCATCGACCAGGAGGTCCTCTTCGTGCTGCGTGGCCTCCTTCTTGGTTTTGGCGAGGTCGACCATCTCAAGCGGGAGCTCTTCCCATTCGCCGCGCTCCGCGCTGAGATAGCTGACCCGGTCCTTCACCACTTTGTATTCGCTGGCCAATTGATAAGTGCCGTCTTTGAGATAAAGACGGACGGTCCCGCCAAAAACGGCCCCGGCAATCATCAGAAATAAAACGACGCGCGAAAGCATGTTGCTACCTGCCCTTATTATGGAGGAATGCGCTATCGAAAATTAGGACGCACTGGGATCGAGATCAGTGACATTGGATTTGGGGCTTGGGGTATCGGCGGAAAGCAGTGGATTGGAGGATCGGACGAAGAATCGCGGGCGGCGCTGCGGAGGGCCCTGGAGCTCGGCGTCAACCTGATAGACACCGCGCTGGCCTATGGCGACGGGCACAGCGAGGAGCTGGTGGGAGAGATCGTGCGGTCGGCTCCGGGGAAGGTCTACGTCGCGACCAAGGTGCCTCCGATGAACAAGCAGTGGCCGGCGAAGGCGGGAATCGGCATCGACGAAGTGTTTCCGTACGATTATGTGATTCGTTCGACCGAGGAGAGCTTGCGCAATCTGAAGCTGGAGGCGGTGGATCTGCAGCAGCTTCATGTATGGAACACGGAGTGGACGGATCGCGACGAATGGAAACGCGCGTTTGAGGATTTGAAGAAGTCGGGGAAGGCGAAGGCGGTCGGTGTATCGCTGAACGCGGGCGATCCGGATTCGGGGCTCGACCTGGTTCGCACCGGGCTCTGCGATTCGGTGCAGGTGGTGTACAACATTTTCGATCAGTCGCCGAATGCGAAGCTGCTGCCGCTGGCGCTGGAGCTTAACGTTGGGGTGCTGGCTCGGGTGCCACTCGATGAAGGCTCGCTCACCGGGACCATCACCGAAAACACGGTGTTCGAGAAGGGCGAATTTCGCGATTGGTATTTTCGGGGCCGCGATCGCAAGAAGCAAGTGGTGGAGCACGTCAGCGCGTTGCAGAAGGACTTGCAGGGAGTGGAGGGCTCGCTGCCCGAGATTGCTTTGCGATACTGCCTGTCGCATCCGGCGGTATCGACGGTGATTCCGGGGATGCGCAAGGTTCGGACGGTGGAGTCGAGCTGCTCCGTGTCGGATTTAGGCGCGCTGCCTGACGATGTTCTCGCGAGGATGAAGAAACACGCGTGGGTCAAAGATTTTCACTCGTGAGAATCGGACTGCATACATCGATTGCCGGGGCGCTGGAACGATCGGCCACGAAAGCAGCGGAGCTGGGAGCGAATACGTTCCAGATTTTCTCGTCCAGCCCGCGGCAGTGGAAAGCGTCGGTCCCGAGCGTGCCGGCGATTAAGCTGCTGAATGCGGCTCGCGAGAAACATGACCTGACGCCGCTGGTGATTCACGATAACTACCTGATCAACCTGGCGTCGGCGCATGAAGGGATCCGTAAGCAGTCGATTGAGGCGTTCCGGGGCGAGCTGGTGCGAGCGATCGCAATCGGCGCGGAGTATCTGGTCGCGCATCCTGGGAACTACAAGGGTCAGACCATCGAGCAGGGGATCTTTCATTTTCTGCAAGGGGTCGCGACGGCGGCGGAAGGTCTCACGTTCGACAGGTTGATGCTGCTGGTCGAATGCACGGCGGGCGCGGGCGCGCAAATCGGAGGGCGCCTCGAAGAGCTGCACGTGATTCGCGAATACGCGGCGCAGATGACGCATTTACCGGTGGGATTTTGCCTTGACACGTGTCATCTTCTTGTGTCGGGGTATAACATCGCGACGGAGGAAGGGCTCAACCAAACGGTCGCAGAAGCGGATCGCATTCTAGGCCTCGAACACGTGCGCGTCATTCATGCCAACGATTCGAAGGGCGCGCTTGGGTCGCACGTGGACCGGCATGAACACATCGGGCAAGGTTATATTGGAATGGACGGGTTTCGTCGCATTCTCACCCATCCGAAGCTTCGCCAGAAAGCCTTCATTCTTGAGACGCCGGTGGATAAAGACGGCGACGAGCGGCGCAATCTCGACACGCTGAAGACACTTTGGAAAAACCAATGGAAGAAAAAGTCTACGACCACAACCAAATCGAGTTGAAGTGGCAGGAGCGCTGGGATAATACCGGCCTTTATCACGCCGATCCCAACTCTTCCGCGCCCAAATATTACGTGGTCGAGATGCTTCCATACCCCAGCGGCCGCCTGCACATGGGGCACGTTCGAAACTATTCGATCGGCGACGCCCTGGCGCGTTACATGTGGATGCGCGGCTACAACGTACAGCATCCCATGGGTTGGGACGCGTTCGGATTACCGGCTGAAAACGCCGCGATCAAGGGCGGCGCGCATCCTCGCGATTGGACCATCGCACGCATCGCGGAGATGACGCGCCAGATGAATCGCATGGGCTTCGCCTATGACTGGAGCCTCGAAATCACGACCTGCGAGCCGGAATATTATCGCTGGAACCAGTGGTTTTTCCTGAAGATGCTGGAGCGCGGCTTGGCTTATCGCAAGCGAGCGCTGGTCAACTGGTGCCCGGAATGCGGCACTGTGCTCGCGAATGAACAAGTGGTCGGCGGGTGCTGCTGGCGTCATGAATCGACGCCGGTGGAGCAGCGCGCGCTCGAACAGTGGTTCTGGAAAATCACCGATTACGCGGACGAACTATTGCGCGACATCGACGAGAAGCTGGAAGGTGCGTGGCCGGATCGCGTGCTATCGATGCAGCGAAACTGGATCGGAAAATCGGTGGGGTCGGAGATCGATTTCACGCTCGAAGGCACCGGTGAAAAAATCCGCGTGTTTACGACGCGCGTCGATACCATTTACGGCGCGACTTGCGTAATCCTGGCGCCGGAGCATCCGCTGGCGCAGAAACTTCTCGATGAAAAGGGCCGCGCGCGGGCCAAGGAAATGATCGACGCCCGTGCGAATAAAGGTCCCGGCGATGTGGTCAAGGATGGCGCGCCCACATCCGGTTTTGCGATTAATCCCTACAGCGGCGAGAAGCTACCGGTTTGGATCGGAAACTTCGTCCTGATGGACTACGGAACGGGCGCGATCATGGCTGTCCCCGCGCACGACGAGCGCGATTTTGAGTTTTGCACCACGTTCGGGCTGCCGATCGTGCCTGTGATTCGTCCTGTGGAGGGCGAGCGGAAGCTGCCTTTCTGCGACGACGGGATCGTCGAAAACTCCGGCGAATATTCCGGCCTTGCCAGCGCCGAAGCTCGCAAGGTAATGAACGAACGTGCGGAGCACGAAGGCTTCGGCAAGGCAGCCATCACGTTCCGCATTAAGGACTGGGGGATTTCGCGCCAGCGTTACTGGGGCACGCCGATCCCGGTGATTCACTGTCCGAAATGCGGCGTGGTTCCGGTGCCGGAAAAAGACTTGCCCGTCGAATTGCCGTACGACGTCAAGTTCACTGGCAAGGGACGCTCGCCCCTGGCGGAGAATCGGCGGTTCATGCACGTGAAGTGCCCGCAGTGCGGCGAAGATGCGCAGCGCGAAAGCGACACCATGGACACGTTCGTCGATTCATCCTGGTATTTCTATCGCTACTGCGATCCTAAGAATGATAAGGCTCCTTTCGATTCGGCGAAGATCGCCAAGTGGTTCGAGATTGACCAGTACATCGGCGGGGTGACTCATGCGATTCTGCATCTCATCTATTCACGCTTCTTCACTAAGGTGATGCGGGATCTGGGATTGATCTCCAATGCCGAACCGGCGGCGAACTTGTTCACGCAAGGCATGGTGCTCGGCCACGACGGCACCGCCATGTCGAAATCGAAGGGTAATGTCGTAGATCCCGAAGAGATGATCGAAAAATACGGCGCGGACACCTGCCGCCTGTTCGTCCTGTTCGCGGCGCCTCCGGAAAAAGATATGCCGTGGATCGAGGCCAGCGTGGGCGGCCAGCGCCGCTTCCTGGAACGCGTCTGGAAGTTCGTGACCCGCAACGTCAATCGTGATGCCGGCGCAGGCGACCCCGCCGCGGACCGCCGCGCACTGCGCAAATTGCATCGGACCATCCACAAGATGACCGACGACTTCAGCAACCGCTGGCACTTCAACACCTCCATCGCGGCGCTGATGGAGTTGATTAATACGTTGACCGATGAAGAAGCCGGCTTGTCGCGCGCGGCTTTGGACCAGATTCTACCGTCCCTGGTTTTGTTGCTGGGCCCCTTCACACCTTATTTGGCAGAGGAGCTGTGGGAACAATTGGGCCGAAAGGGTCCGGTGTTCAAGCAATCCTGGCCCGTTTATGACGAATCTCTGGAAAAAGAAGACGCCGCCGATGTAGTGCTCCAGGTCAATGGCAAAGTGCGAGGCCACATTTCGGTGCCACACGGCACGCAGAAAGAAAAGCTGGAGCGATTGGCCCTCGCCGATCCCAAGACCCAGGCCTCCCTCGCGGGAAAGCAGGTCGTCAAGGTCATCGTGGTGCCCGATAAGCTGGTCAATATCGTCGTAAAGTAAATTATGGCTACGAAGGCTCTCATTCCGGTGGAAGTCTACCTGACGAGCGACTATCGTCCCGACTGCGATTACGTGGATGGCGAAGTATTGGAGCGCACCTTGGGCGGACGAAAACACGGGCGGTTGCAGTTAAAGTTAGGTGCATTTTTCTTGGCTCGCCAGGAGCACTTGGGTACCTACGCGATCGTTGAACAGCGCGTACAAGTCCAACCGGGACGATACCGCGTTCCCGACGTATGTGTTCTTCTTGGTTCAACAGAGGAGGAGGTGCTCAGCGTCCCTCCATTCCTTTGCATCGAAATCCTATCTCCCGAAGACCGAATAACTCGCGTCTGGGAGCGCCTACACGACTACTTCAAGATGGGTGTGCCGAACGTTTGGGTCATCGATCCCCAGACGCGCCTCGCTCACATGGCGACCCCAGCCGGCGACCTCCATCGAGTTACGGACGCTCTCCGCACAACTAATCCCACGCTCGAAGTTCCCCTCTCCGAAATATTCGAGTAACGTACAATAGTCCTCGCCATGGACTCCCACCGTCGAGACTTTCTTAAGACATCCGCATCCGTCGCGCTCACCTCCCAGATTTTCACCGGCAATGTGCGGGGCGCGAACGACCGCATTTCGGCCGCGTTCATCGGCATGGGGAAGATGGGCCGCTCGAACCTCAGCGCCGCCATGCGCCAGGACAATCTCAACGTCACCGCCGTGTGCGACATCTTCGATCGCAACCTCGATATGGCCGTCGAGATATCGAAGAAGCAGCCCGGCGGCGCTGCCAAAGGCATCCGCGACTTCCGCGAAATACTCGCCGACAAATCGATCGACGTCGTTTGCATTTCCACTCCCGACCACTGGCATCCCTACATGACGGTCGAGGCATGCAAGGCAGGCAAGGACGTCTATGTCGAAAAACCGATCTGCGTCGTTGTCGATGAGGGCGTCAAGATGGTGCAGGCCGCGCGCAAGTACAAACGCGTGGTGCAGGCCGGCACCATGCAGCGCTCCGCCGTTCATTTCGCCAAAGCGGCGGAGATCGTGCGCGGCGGCGAGCTTGGGAAAGTGACTTTCGTCCGCTGCTGGAACTACGGCTTAGCGCCCCCTGAAGGCATCGGCGAACCGCCCGATCAGGAGCCGCCCTCCACCCTGGATTGGGACATGTGGCTGGGCCCCGCGCCCAAGCGCGCCTTCAATCCGAATCGCTTCGGCGTCGATCCGGCGGACCGCTATTTCTCCCGCTTCCGCTGGTTCTGGGATTACGCCGGAGGCATGATGACCGACTGGGGAGTCCACTGGCTGGACATCGTGCAATGGGCGTTCGACGAGGAAATGCCGACCGGAATCGCGGCTTTCGGCGAAAAGTTCTACCTGAAGGACAATCGCGAAACGCCCGATACTCTGCAGGTGAGCTATCAGTATCCAGGATTCCTCGCCGTCTACGAAAATCGCGAGGGAAATGCCCAGTCTATGTTTGAGAAAAGCGGCGGGATTCTATTCCACGGGACCAGGGGTACAATGTATCTGGACCGCAGCGGCTACAAGATCGTCCCCGAGAAAGGATCCACGCTCGAAGCGTCGGAGATGAAATCGACCAGCGGCGGTAATCGCGAGCACTGGGCCAACTTCCTCGACTGCGTGAAGACTCGAGAAAAGCCCACCAGCGACATCGAGAAGTGTCAGCACTCGACCACTACCTGCCTGCTGGGCAATGTCGCTCTGCGGAGCAAACTGCGCCTCGATTTCGACCCGCAGAAATGGACCGTCGCGCAATCGGACGCCAGGAAATACCTCTCGCGCGAGTACCGAAAGCCCTGGAAACTAGTGGTCTGAGTGGGCAGGTTCCCGACCTGCCCGCCCTCTTTACTGCACCGCGATCGTGGGACCCACCACCGAAGTGCTCCCATTGATCGTAACCGCCAGCGACAGCCCGTTGCCCGACACTCCGGGCGGAATCAGGATATTCACCTGGACCACGCCCGTGACCAGGGCCGGCGCGTCGCCTGCGAACGTCACCGTGGCGGGAACGCCATTGATCGTCGCCGTCACCGTGCCCGGAATCTTATACAAGGTGCCGACCGGCGTCACGGTTCCGGTCGTGCTTGTCGGACTTGTCTGCCCTCCGCCCGTCATATACACCGAGATCACTTGACCCGCAGCCGCCGGAGTGGTTCCGATGGTCTGCCCATTAATTACAAGACCCGCGGAAGGTCCGTTATAAGTGCCGTTCTGGTTCAGCACCGCCGCCTGGCCCGCGCCCGTGGCGCTGAACGTGTAGATGCCCGGCGCCTGACCCAGGAGGGATTGTGAGATCCCAGCCGACAGCTGGTTCTGATTGGACACCACGATGTTGGTTGTCGTGCGTCCCGCGATTTCATACGGCACCACGACGTTGATCTGCGTCGCGGAAACGTAGGTGGGTGTACCCGGGATGTTATCGAACAGCACCTGTACACCGCTGAGCGTACTGCTGACTGTGTTGCCGGCTCCCACGCTGAAGCTGACCCCGGTCGTGGGCCCCAGATTCGTGCCCTTGATCGTAATCAATTCTCCTGGCGCGATCACTCCGAATACGCCGCTGGCGCTATTGGAAATCGAGGACGGCTGCGGGACCGGAACCCCGGTCACCGTCACCGTCACGTTCACCGTGATTGGCGATTGGGCGAGCGGTGTGATGGTAATCGTGCCCGTAAATGTGCCAGTGGTCGTGAAGACTGCCGGAGCTACCGAGACCGTCAAGACCAACGGCGATCCACCTCCGGTCCCCGTGGTGCCAGTGGTCGGCGTCACGGAGAGCCAGCCGCTGGGATTGCTGCTGGTGGACCCGACGGATATGGTGGTCGGCCCCCCCGAACTGACCACGTTGAGCGTTTGCGTCGCGGGTGCCCCGGCTCCCAGTTGATAGCTGAAGTTGAGCGACGCCGGCGTCACCGTCACCAATTGCGCCGCCGACACTATCAACTGCACCGGAATCGTCGTAGTCGGAGTGGCTGAATTCTGGAACTGCAGCGTAATGTTGCTGTTATAAATTCCCGGCGAAAGTGTATTGAGAGCGACGCTGGCCGTAATGGTGCCGCTCGCCGTGCCGCTCAGCGGCGTTATTTGGAGCCAGTTCCCACCCGTTCCGGGCGAGACCGCGGCGGTGAACGTGGTGCTACCACCGGTCGCAGTTAGAGTGATTTGCTGCGACGCTGGAGCGGTCGTCGCCCCTTGAGCCTGCTTAAAGGTTAGCGAAGTCGGCGATAACGCGACCGTCGTATTCGCCGAAACGGTCAATACAACCGGCAGCGTAACGTCTCCGCTGGGAAGGTTCGCGCTGTTCGTCGCGTGAATCGTGATCGATCCGGTGTAAACACCTACCGGCAATGCATTGCCGAACTGATCCTTCGGCGAAATCTGCACCGTCAGATATTGCTGCGTCACGCCCGTGGAGGATCCCAGCAGGGACAACCACGGGGTTGCACCGGCCGACTGCGACACGTTCGCCGAAAATGGAATGGCCGATCCGTCCGTGCTGTTGATCGATATCTGACTTGTGAATGCCGCCGACCCCGTAGAGGCCGTGAACACTCCGAAGCCGAACGGCGGGGTGATCGTTAACAAAGGCGTCGCCGTGGTCGAGATATCCACCGTCACTGGAATGATGACCGTCGAGTTGCCGTTGGACCCGTTGTTATAGGTCACAATCACCGTGCCCGAGCAGGATCCGCCGGTCATCTGGGTAGGAGCGACGCCGACAGTAAGAGTGGCTGGCGTCACACTTTGGTTCGGTGTCGCGGTCAACCAAGTCCCCGTGGGGCAGTTGCTTGCGGAATTTTGCGTGGTCGTAACCGTAAATCCAAGCGTGCCCGAGCTGGTCAATTGCACCAGTTGCGGCGACAACTGGGCGACAACCCCCTGCGTCGTCTGATAGCTGAACAGGAGCTGGTCCGGTCCCGCATAAATCACCGAAGTAGCCGACGTCACGGTAAGAGACACCGGGATTTGGATCGAGTACAGACCCGCATCGGTGTTATTCGGCTGAACGCTGATGATTCCCGAATAGGGAGTAGTGCTCACCTGGAGGCCCGAAGGGTTCACCGTAACGGAGAATGTCGGATTCGCCGAAGTTGTCCCGCCCTGAAGGCTTGCGGTCAACCAGGACTGGCTGGAGGATACGGTGTACGGAATCGTGCCGCCGGAGCTGGTTACGTTAAGAGTCTTCGACTGTGTCCCGCTTGCGAAGGGTGCGGTAAATGACAGACTGCTGGGGGTCACATTGAGCAGCGGATTGTTGCTGATCACCAGGGTTGCCGGAACGACGGTTGTGTTGCCGCCTGTTGGGCAGGACCCGGAACCGCTTGTTGGGCAAATCGAGATGTTGGCGACATAAGTCCCCACCGACAATTGCGAGAGGGCATTGTTAGAGGACAAGCTCAAAGTTAACGTCTGCGGGGTAGTGGTAGCCAGACCTCCTGTCTTGTCCGACACCAGCCAGTTGGTGGTCAGAACCCCGCCCGGCCCTGATACTGCCGTTAGCTGCACCTGATAATTCAAACTCCCACTCGAAGTTGAAATCATTAGCGTTTGCTGCTGGTTACTTCCCAACTGGGACCCCGACTGGTACACAAAGTTCGAAAGCGTTCCCGTGACGTTCAGGACCGACCCCGCAGTCACGCTGAGCGTCACGGGAATCGTGACAGTATCTCCCGTGGTTGTGCTTGAGACCAGAATCGTTCCGGTATAAGTACCCTGGGTAAGTTGCTGAGATCCAGGATTCACGTAAACCGAGAAGGCCGAGCCCCCGGTTGTTCCAGTCGTAGTCGAGAGCTGAATCCAGCCTTGTGGACCCGTCGCAGGGTAGCCGAGGCTGATGTTGTAGTTCAAAGCCTGCCCGCTGCTCGTGATGGAGACATTGGCCGGATTCGGACTCCCCTGCGTCGCTCCCTGCGTCGCGCTAAAACTCAGCGTCGCCGGATTCGCCGACAGGAGCGTCGGAGTGCCTACGGTCAGCGCAACGGTATATGTGATCAGGCTGGACTGCAGCCCCGATATCTGCGCCGTAAAGGTGCCCGAGTACGTCTGGCCGCTGTTCAGTCCAGCCGTATTCACTGAAACCGGGAAAACAACACTCGAGCCCGACATATTCAAGGGAAAGGTGCTGCCGGAAGTGTAACTGTTAACGGTCAGCCACGTAGGCGAGCCCTGCAGGCTAAAGGATAGCGTGGTCGCTCCATTGGCGCTTGTGATGGTAAGGTTCTGTGAGGAGCTCGCGCCTCCACTCTGTACCTGAAAGCTCATCGTACTCGGGGTTGCGGAGAGTTGCCCATAGGCTGTGTCGGAAAAACCCAGTCCCACCACGCACAGCATCGTCCCAAACAGCGAAATCTTTTGGCAATTCATCAAATTCATCCACCCTTCACGCTTGATAGGAAGCACTTCTCTATCCAAAAATCTAGCACATACCGAAACAAATCGTTGTGATAATGTTTTAGGTATCGCCACTGAGCCGCGACCGTAAGGAAGCGGGCAGGCGCTAATGCCGGAGCCGCGACAATCCTCTGGCTGACGATAAGATAGTGTTAAGCGCATGTTTGTTTCCCCTGAAATTGCCATCCGAGCCGTAAATCTCTCGAAGTCCTACCTTTCCGGCGGCTCCGAGCTGGTCATCTTCGCCGGTCTCGACTTCGAAGTCGCCCGCGGGGAGCGCTTGGCCCTGGTGGGCGAATCGGGCGCGGGCAAGAGTACTCTGCTGCACCTGCTGGGCGGTCTGGACAGGCCGACGGAGGGTGCGATATACTTCGGTCATAAAGACATCTGCAAGCTCCCTTACAACGAGCTGGCCGATTTTCGGAACCGGGAGTTGGGTTTTGTTTGGCAGATTCATACATTACTCGCCGAGTTCACGGCTCTCGAGAACGTGATGATGCCGCTGCTCATCCGCGGGCAATCACGGGATCAGGCGGAGCCCGTTTCGCTTGCCAGGCTCGATGAAGTGGGGCTCAAAAATCGTGCTACCCATCGCGCCGGCGAACTGTCCGGAGGCGAACAGCAGCGTGTCGTGCTGGCACGGGCCTTGGTGGGGGATCCCAAAGTCCTCCTGGCAGACGAGCCCACCGGCAGTCTCGACTACAAGACGGGCGATATGATCGTAGGCCTGATTGAGGACCTCCATCGCTCGCGCAATCTTACTTCGATCCATGTAACCCACAATTTGACCTTCGCACGGCGTGCGGACCGGGTGCTCGCGCTGGAGCGCGGGCAGCTTACCGCCAATACAGGGGTGGGTTCCGATGTTTGATCAATACACACAGGACGCCCGGCTAGCTGTTGTCTTTGCTCGCAAGGAGGCTGGGGCGGCCGGCGCAGCAAGCATCGCGGGGGAGCATCTCTTGCTTGGGCTGCTGCGGGAAGACCTGGGGATTGAAAAGGCTTTCCCCGACGCGGGCGCCGCACGGCGAATCAGGGAACGGATCAAGGCGCACTCCCCTGGAGGGGAAAAGGTGCCCGATTCCGTCGACATGCCTCTCGGTATCGACTGCCAGAGTGTGTTTGAGGAAGCGGTGAAGGAAGCCGGGAAACATCATCAGCCGTCGGTAGGCACCGAGCATCTTCTTCTGGCGCTGTTGCATCAGGACAGGTGCCTGGCCGCGCAGATTTTATTGGAACAAGGTTTTGACTTAGCGAAATTCCGGAGCCAACCGGCTCCTTTGAATCCGTCCGATTTCGAATAGAGCAGGAATTATGTTTGAACGTTATACCGAAAAGGCTCGCCGGGTGATCTTCTTCGCACGGTATGAAGCCAGCCAGTTCGGCAGTCCGTGCATTGAGACCGAACATCTGTTGCTGGGGCTCCTGAGAGAAGATAAGGCGCTCGCCAATCGCTTCCTCCGGTCCAGCGCGTCGGTGGAATCGATCCGCAAACAGATTGAGGCCCACACTACGCTGCGTGAAAAAGTTTCGACGTCCGTCGACCTTCCTCTCAGCCATGAGTGCAAGCGGGTGCTTGCCTACGGCGCGGAAGAGGCCGAGCGGCTGAATCACAAACACATTGGAACCGAGCATCTACTGTTAGGCCTGCTGCGGGAAGAAAAATGCTTCGCCGCCGATATCTTGCATGAACGCGGACTGCGCCTCTCGCAGGTCCGAGAGGAGATCGCTCGATCGAGCTCTGAAAAAATGTCCTCCAATCGCCCCAAGGAAAGCTCTCTGCTCAGCGAGTTCAGCCGCGACCTGACGCAAGCCGCCATGGACGGCCTGCTCGATCCGCTCATCGGCCGCGATTACGAACTCGAACGCGTGGTGCAGATCCTCTGCCGCCGCACGAAGAACAACCCCGTCCTCATCGGCGAACCCGGTGTGGGCAAAACCGCCATCGTCGAAGGCCTGGCCCAGCGCATCGCCGACGGCGACGTGCCCAGCTTCCTCGCCGACAAGCGAATCCTTGCCCTCGATCTCTCGCTCATCGTAGCCGGTACCAAATACCGCGGCCAGTTCGAAGAGCGCCTGAAGACCATCATGAAGGAATTGATGGAAAATCAGAATGCCATCATCTTCATCGATGAGCTCCACACGCTGGTCGGAGCCGGATCCGCCGAAGGCTCGCTCGACGCGGCCAATATTTTGAAGCCCGCTCTGTCGCGCGGCGAGATTCAGTGCATCGGCGCAACGACGCCCTCTGAGTACCGCAAATCGATTGAGAAGGACCGGTCGCTCGAACGCCGCTTCCAGGCCGTAAAAGTTCCTCCACCCAACGAAGCCGACGCGATTCGCATTCTCTTCGGCATTAAAGAGCGCTACGAGAAATTCCACGCCGTATCTTATACGGATGAGTCCATCGAAAACGCCGTCTACACCTCGACCCGCTTCATCCCGGACCGCTTCCTGCCCGACAAGGCCATCGATCTGATCGACGAAGCCGGCGCCCGCGTAAAGCTCCGCCAGACGACGCTTCCCGGCGAGGTCGCCGACATCCAGAAGCGCATCAAGTTCATCGTGCACCGCATGGAGAACGCCATCGCCAATCACGAGTTCGAAAAGGCGCGCTTCTATTCCGATGAAGAGCGCAAGGAGCGCGAAAATCTCCGCCAGCTCCGCGAAAAATACAATCTGGACGACACCTCCACCGGCATCGTCACGAAGGACGACATCGAAGACGTAGTCGCGCGCTGGACCGGCGTCCCGATGACCGCCATTCGCGAGGAAGAAGTCGCCAAACTCCTGCGCATTGAAGGCGAGCTTCACCGCCGCATCATCAGCCAGGAAAAAGCCATTTCCGCGTTATCCCGAGCCATCCGCCGTTCGCGCGCGGGCCTGAAGTCTCCCAAGCGCCCCGCCGGATCGTTCCTGTTCCTGGGCCCCACCGGCGTCGGCAAAACCGAAGTCGCCCGCGCCCTCGCCGAGTTTCTGTTCGGCAGCGAAAAGGCTCTCATTCGCTTCGACATGTCGGAGTTCATGGAGAAGCACAGCGTTTCGAAGCTGATCGGCTCGCCTCCGGGCTATGTCGGTTATGAGGAAGGTGGGCAGCTCACCGAACGCGTGAAGCGCGCGCCTTATTCCATCATCCTGCTCGACGAAATCGAGAAGGCGCATCCGGATATCTACAACATCCTGTTGCAGGTGTTTGAAGACGGCCAGTTGACCGACGGTCTCGGCAACACGGTCGACTTCAAGAACACCATCATCATCATGACCTCGAACCTCGGGGCGCGTTTCCTGGAAAAACGAAGCCAGATCGGCTTCAGCGCTCCCGGCAGCGGCATGCCCGCGAAAATTGAGGATCAGGTAATGGCCGAAGTGAAAAAGGCCTTCAACCCCGAGTTCCTCAACCGCCTGGACGAAGTGATTCTGTTCACTTCGCTCTCCGACGAAGATCTGTTGAAGATCATGCATCTGCTCGCCGACCAGATCAACGTCAACCTGGTCGCCAAACAGATCAAGATTCGCCTCAACGACGATGCCGCGAAATACATCCTGGAAAAAACTTGTACCGACCGCAGCTACGGAGCCCGTCCGCTGCGCCGGGCGCTGCAGAAATACATCGAGGATCCGCTCAGCGAGGCCCTGATCCAAGGCAGCCTCCCGCGCCCCTCGGAGCTCGAAATCTACCTGGGCGACGGCGGAATCTATTGCCGTCCGCTGATCCCCGTGGGTCAGCCCGTCGAGCAGCCCGTGGGCGTTTCCGGCGACCCCGCCGCCCCCGAGGAAACTCCGGCCCCCGCGACGCCTCTATTCATGTTCGAATAGCCGCGTCCGGACAGTAGATCGCTCCCTGCGGTCGCGGCTCTGAAAAGGCGACGGTTGATGTTCTGAGCGTTTACAACCGCGCCCCATTCCGCAGTACCGCCGCCCGCGTAATCTGCCCGGCAGATGTGATCCCGCACTGCCGCATCGCCAGCGCCAGTTCGCTCCGCAGAATTTCAAGCACCCGCTCGACCCCTTCCTGGCCGAACGACGCGAGGCCCCAGATGTACGGCCGCCCGATGCCCACCGCGCGCGCCCCAATCGCCAGCGCTTTTAGAACATCCGTGCCCCGCCGGAATCCCCCATCGACAAACACGGGAATCTGTCCGCCCACCGCGTCCACCACTTCCGGCAGGATGTCCATGGTCCCCCGGCCGGTTTCCAGAGCGCGCCCCCCATGGTTCGATACGACGACTCCGTCCGCCCCATGTTCCCGCGCCAGCCGCGCGTCCTCCGCCGTATCGATTCCCTTGAGAATCAGCTTCATTTTCGTCATCTTTTTGAGCCGGTCGACATAGCTCCAATCCGCGCCGGCCGGATCCATCTCCCCTGAGAGTCCGGCGAACATCGGCTTGGTACGATTGCGCACTAGCCTCGACCCCGTGATCGGATGGGTCGCATGACAAGCCAGACAATCGCGCGCGTCCGTCCTCGCGAAGCGTTTGACGGTTTCCGTATTTCGGCCCGCCAGATTGTCGATGGTCCACACCAGCACCGGACACCCAGCCGCCTCCGCCCGCCCGACCATCTTCTCGGTGTCGCCCCAAGTGGAGGGCATATAAAGTTGATACCAGGGCGCGGTTCCCAACGCCTTGGCGACGTCTTCCACCGCGGTGGAAGTGACAGTGGACAGCATCTGCATAGCCTTCTGCGCCCTGGCCGCGCGCGCCGTCCCCAACTCGCCCTGGGAATGAAACTGCTTCTGGCCGCCCACCGCACTGACATAAATCGGCATGTCCCAGCGAGCGTCAAACACGTCGGTCCGCAGTTCGACCTTCGAGACGTCCACCAACCGGCGCGCCCGCAACTGGTAATGCCCCATCGCCTCCCGGTTCGCGCGGATCGTTAAATCGTCATCGACCCCCGTAGCCAGGTATCCCCAATGCGCGGGCGACAACGCCTTCTGAGCCAGCGGCTCAAAGTCCATCACATTGATCGCATCTTTGGCGTTCCCCTGCGCCAAAAGCGGACTAGCCGCCAGGAACTTGAGAAACTCGCGGCGCAACAGACGATTCATAGCTCGTAATGATACCAACTGATCTGCGTCGGAAATTTTGAATGTGTCGATGTGTCTTTCCAGGCTGGCGGAATCAAAAGCCGAACGGGCCGATTGCCAATCGGCCGCAGGCTGCCAGCCTGCACCACAACGCGCAGTTGGGCTGTACGAAGAGTCGTGACCTTAGGATCAGCCATTGGAACCAAGTCTAAATTACGAAACGAACCCACCGAAGCTGGATTTTTGCCCATCCTCCTTCTGATTGGAGGGTACGCCATGAAACGTCGGGGCGGGTTTTACGGAAGTCGCAAAGTTTGGAAAGGAAAGGAGATAAATCAGGGGCAGGGCGGCAATAGAACAGGCCGATTACCAATCGGCCGCAGGCTGCCAGCCTGCCCTACAGCGCCTTATCGATATAAATCGGCCGCTCCGGCGGCTTGCCCTCGCACCAGTAATGATCGAAATTCGTGATCCCCGCCAGCTCGCTCAACACCTCTTCGTCGATCACCTGTTTCCCCGAATAACTGGGCGGCTCCTGCGCGATCATCGCGAGCGTCGCGTCGCACACAATCTCCGGAGTCCTCCATTGCTCCCGAGTCGACATCCCCCAATTTATCGACGCCTGGCTCTCGATAATCGTCCGCGGCCACAGCGCATTCGCCGCGATCCCGTCCGCCCGATGCTCCGCCGCAATTCCGATTGCCAGGCGAGCCATCCCCATCTTCGTGATCATGTAGCACACGTGCCCCGGATTCGGACCCGTCGAAATCGCCGGACACATATTCACAATGTGCCCCCACTTCTGCCGGACCATATGCGGCAAGGCGTAATGACTGGTCAGATACGCCGCCCTCACAT
Source organism: Bryobacterales bacterium (assembly GCA_963813145.1). Taxonomy (GTDB): domain Bacteria; phylum Acidobacteriota; class Terriglobia; order Bryobacterales; family Bryobacteraceae; genus Palsa-187. The sequence continues at coordinate 244,774 of CAWEXX010000003.1, read as the reverse complement.
TCACGCCCATCATCAGATCGAACCGCTTCGGAGGCGTATCGACCACCTTCTGCCACCACAGCGCCCCCGCGTTATTAATCAAAATGTCGATCCGCCCAAACTCCGCCACCGTCTTCTCGATCATCGTCCGCACCGCGTCGTCGCTCCGCACGTCGGTAGGAACCGCCAGCGCCCTTCGCCCCAGCGCGCGAACCTCTTCCGCCGCATCGTATATCGAGCCCGGCAATTTCTCGCTCGATGTCTCGCTCTTCGCCGCGATCACCACGTCGGCCCCGCACCGCGCCAACCGAAGCGCCAGCGCCTTCCCGATCCCTCTGCTGGCCCCCGTAACCACCGCCACGCGCCCAGTCAAATCCGGATGCAATATATCAGACATGCCGCCTCCCTCACCAAATCTTCAAGATTTTCCACCAGCCAAACCCGACTACGGACCAGATCGTCACGTTCACCACGCTGATCACCAGCCCCACCTGCCACCATTTTTTCAACGGCACATACCCCTGAGAAAAGAACATTGGCGCCGGAGTCGTCCCATAAGTCGTCAGGCCCGCCGATAGGTTCGCGAAGCACGCGAACGCGTAAACCATCAATCCCAAGGGCGCCCCTCTTCCCAACAGCATCGCTAGAAAGGCCGGGAACATAGCGATCAGATGCGTCGTGATGCTGGCGAACGCGTAGTGCGCGTAAAAATAAATGATCAGCGCGATGGCGAACAGTCCCGCCCATCCATAGCCGCTGAAAGTATGTCCCACGCCATCCGCCAACGCCTTCGTGACCCCCGCTTCGTACAGTGCCGAGCCCAACCGCACCAATCCCCCGAAATAAATGAAAACATCCCATCCCGCCCGCTCGGTCTTGATGTCTTCCCAACTCAGCACGCCCGTCAGAATCAGTGCGATCACGCCCAGCAGGCCCGTGACCGCCACATCGATCTTGGTCCACGACGACGACACCCAGAATCCGCACACCAGCACGAATACCGCAACCATGACTCGCTCGCTGTGGCTCAACGCGCCCATTTCCCGCAGCTCCCTTGCCGCGAATGCCGACGCTTCCGGCGTGTGACGCACCGTGGGCGGATTCATTTTCATCACCACCCATGGCACCGCCAGCATCGAGAGCATCCCTGGCACGATGGCCGCCTCGATCCAGCTCGCCCACGTCACCTGATATCCGAACGTCCCCGCGATCCGCGCCGCCAGCGGATTGCTCGATTGGCCGGTGTAAAACATCGCCGACGTCACGCAGATACTCTGGTAAACCGCCAACATCAGGAACGACCCCAGCAGCCCCGCCGTTTCCCCCGGCTTCGATCCATATAATTCCGCAATGGACCGCACGATCGGCAGGATCGCCCCGCCCGACCGCGCACCGTTCGAAGGAATCACGCCCGCCAGCACCAGGTCCGATAGGGACAGCGCGTAAGCCACGCCCAGCGAACTTTTCCCGAACGTCCGCACGAAAAATAGCGCGATCCTGCGCGCGAGGCCCGTCTTCACTAGCGCTCTAGATATGAAAAACGCCGCCATCACCAGCCAGACCGCTTTGTCCGCGTACCCGGCCAGCGCCTGCTCCACCGTCAGTCCGCCGAAGATCGCCGCCAGCGTCACCGCCAGCAGCACCAGCGCGCCCCCTGGAATCGGCTGAAAAATGCACCCCGCGATCGTCGCGATGAATATCCCCGTCAGCCTCCACCCGTCGGGCTTCACCGCATCGGGCTTCGGGATCAGATAAACGACAACGCAATAAACCGCCGCCAGCCCCACCATCCCGCGAGCCGTGCGCTTCCAATCGTAAGAATTTTCCAAGTGTTCAGAATACGCGATTGCCAGGCTCGGCAGCGGATCTGGACGTGATCGAAACGTCTGCCGTGGCTGCGAGTTCGTTAGCAATCCCTCCATGACTGTCGGGGTCGGTTGGAGAATATATCAACCCGACAGTTATGGAGGGGTCCAAGCGAGCGAGAGCACCAATCGGTAGGAGAATATATCCACGCCGCCACCGAACCCCGACAGTTATGGAGGGGATCCACGCAAGCAAGCGAGAGTAGCCAATCGCTTTGAGATCACCGAACCCCGACAGTTATGGAGGGGTCCTCCAACTAAGATATCTCCTTAATCTCGCGAGAGTAGCCAATCGGTACTCTAGAATTTCAGACCGTTTAGATCTTTCGAAGCCACTCCTCCGCGCCCATACTAAGTTCACCGCAAATGAAACTGGCAACGATCACCGCATCCGCCCTCGCCCTTGCAGCATCTATTCATGCCGGACCTATCTATACCCTCGCCGACCTCGGCACATTGGGCGGCTCCTCCACCATGGCCGCCGGCATCAACGATCAGGGCCAGGCAGTCGGTTCCGCGACCACGATGTTCGGCTACATGCACGCCTTTTCGTCCTTGGGATCCGGACTCACCGACCTCACCGTCAACTCCTCAGCGCAAGGCCAGGCCTCCGGCATCAACAACGCCGGACAAATCGCAGGTACGCAGTATCTCGGTGGACAAGCCTACGCCACGGTTTGGAGCGACGGAGCCGCGAAGATCGTCGGTACCGCCGGTTCCTATGCGGTTGCCATTAACAGTGCGGGAGAAGTCGCGGGGATGCTGGTCAACAACGGGCAGGGGAACGCCTTCGTGGCGCAGAACGGCACCGTCATTGACCTGGGCACATTCGCCGGAGGCTCCTGGTCCGCGGCCTACGGATTGAATGATGCGGGACAAGCCGCCGGCTATGGCATGACGGCCAACGGAAGCTTTCGCGCTTTCCTCTGGACCCCCGGTCAAGGCTACACCACCCTCGGCACTTTCGGAGGCGCCAACAGCTATGCCATGGCCATCAACAACTCCGGCGCCGCCACGGGCAGCGCGCAAACGTCCAGCGGCTACTCACACGCTTTCCTGTCAAACGGAGCAATCATGCAGGATCTCGGAACGCTCGGCGGCATTGCCAGCTACGGCTACGGCATCAACGGCGCGGGCAATGTAGTCGGCTACTCCTGGATCGCCGGCAATTCCGCCACGCACGGATTCCTAGAGGATGGCGGAGTCATGTGGGACATGAACTCTCTGCTCATCGACGCCCCTGGCTGGGTAATCACGCAGCTATACGGCATCAACGGCAGCAATCAGGTAGTCGGCGTCGGCATCTTCGATGGAGTAGAGCACGCTGTTCTCCTCACCGATCCTCCCGCGTCCACGCAATCGGAATCCGCTGTTCCGGAACCCGCAACCTGGATCACCAGCCTCGCGCTACTCGGTCTGTTTCTCGGCCTCCGCGGCACCCGCCGGCCCAGCCGCTAGCGCGTCCGCGATAATTCTCTTCGCTTCCGTCACGTGCTCCCGGGCCACGCGTACTTCTTCCGGCAGATTCGGCAGGCTCTGCGAGCCCACCACCATCGCCGAAATACCCGCCGCTTCCAGCAGCGACTGCACCGAAAGCGCCTCCATCTCCGAAGTAGTCCCGGCCGATTGAAACACCGTCACCATATCCAATTCGTGCGATTCTTCCCGAGGATCCATATATCTCCAGCTTAATCATTCCAGAAAGCCCTTGCCGCGCCAACCCTCGCTCTCCCCACGTCAGCGTTCCACAAACTCCAAATCCGTCGCCTTTCAGAACCGCGACCACCGGGAGCGGTCCGCCACCCATCTCTTATCACCCTCCTCACGTCACCATTCCACAAATCCCAAACCCGTCGCCTCTTCAGAGCCGTGACCACAGGGAGCGGTCCACCCACACGCAGAGCTCTCCACGTCACCATTCCACAAATTCCAAACCCGTCGCCTCTTCAGAGCCGCGACCACAGGGAGCGATCCCCCGCATACTCACCAACCTCCCCGCCCCGAAACACAATCGCCCTCAAAAGCCTCCAAACAGGGGGTAGAATGTTAATATGGCGCGAGACAACGGCAACACTATAATTTGGTTCACAGCAGGGGCAGCGATCGGAGCCACCATCGCTCTTCTATACGCACCGCAAACGGGGAGAGACACACGCCGCTTACTTCACAAGAAAACCCGTCAGGGCCGTGAAGCGCTGGCCGAAGCCGGCGGCGATCTCGCCGAAAAAGGCAAAGAACTGATTGACAGAGGCCGGCGCATGGCCGACGACGCTGCCGATCTGTTCGAGCGCGGACGCAAAATCATAGAAGGATAAGAAGCGTTAACATGACCACCCCTGCCGTAACCGGGCGGCTTTCTGCCTTCTCGAATGAGCCCGTCACCGACTTCTCCGTCCCCGCCAACCGCGCCGCCGCCGAGGCCGCCCTCGCCCGTGTCCGCTCCGAAATGGGCCGCGACCACGACCTGTGGATCGCCGGAGCCGCTCATAAAACCGGGGACCTGCTCACCAGCGTCAATCCTTCGAAAACTTCCGAAGTCGTCGGCAAGCATCACAAAGCCACGCCCGAGCTCGCCACCCGAGCCATTGAAGACGCTCATGCCTACTTCTCCGAATGGAGCCGCGTTTCCGCCGAGCGCCGCATCGAGCTGGTGGTCAAAGTCGCCTCGATCATTCGTAAACGCAAACTCGATTTCGATGCCTGGCTGGTGGTCGAAGCCGGCAAGACCTGGCCGGAAGCCGACGGAGACGTCAGCGAAGCCATCGACTTCGCCGAATACTACGCGCGCCAAATGCAGAAGTTCGCTTCGCCCGAGCCCACCGTCCAAATGCCCGGCGAGCACGATCAAATGATCTATCTGCCGCTCGGCGCGGGCATCATCATCCCGCCGTGGAATTTTCCGCTGGCCATCATGGCCGGCATGTCGCTGGCCGCGCTGGTCGCGGGCAACACCATCGTCATCAAGCCGTCGAGCGAGACTCCCACCATCGCCCAGAAATTCGCCGAGGTCCTGCGCGAAGCGGGATTCCCTCCCCGCAGCTTCTCTCTCTGCACCGGCAGCGGCTCTTCTGTTGGCGATATTCTCGTCGAGCATCCCAAAACCCGTTTCATTTCCTTCACCGGCTCCCGCGACGTAGGTCTGCGCATCAACGAACTAGCTGCCAAGCCCAGAAAAGGCCAGATCTGGATCAAGCGTGTGGTCGCCGAAATGGGCGGCAAAGACGCCATCATCGTGGATCGGGAAGCCGACCTCGAAAGTGCCGCCACCGGGGTCGTCCAGTCCGCCTTCGGCTATCAAGGCCAGAAATGTTCCGCCTGTTCCCGCGCGATTGTGGACGAAGCAGTGTACGACGAGTTCTTAGACAAAGTGAAAACCAAAGTCGCCGCTCTCACCGTCGGCCCGGCTCACGATAATGCCAATTTCATGGGCCCGGTGATCAGCGCCAGCGCCCGCAAATCGATCCTCGACTACATCGAGATTGGCAAGAAGGAAGGCCGCCTGATCTCGGGCGGAGGCGCCGCCGAAGGCGACGGCCATTTCATCCAACCCACGGTCATCGCTGATATCGATTCCAAAGCGCGCCTGTTTCAAGAGGAGGTTTTCGGTCCTGTCCTGGCCGTAACCAAGGCCCGCGACTTCGATCACGCCCTCGAACTGGCCAACGACAGCGAATACGGCCTCACCGGCGCGGCATATAGCAAGAATCCCGAGAAACTCCGCAAAGCCCGCGAACATTTTTTCGTCGGCAATTTGTATTTAAACCGCAAATGCACCGGAGCCATGGTAGGCGCGCACCCTTTCGGCGGTTTTAATATGTCCGGAACAGACTCAAAAGCTGGAGGCCCCGATTACCTCCTCCAATTCCTGCAAGCCAAATCCATAGCCGAAAAACTAAGCTAGCGTCGTGCATCACTCATAATGAATATCATTTCCCCCGCGTGTCGCACGCGTCCTCGCGTGCGCCACATAACCGACCGGTAGCCCAATCTTCCTCAAGAACCCATGCCCGTCGTTTTTGCAGAGCCGCGACCACAGGGAGCGATCACCCTCCCCAATCCCAACATTACTCGATACTTAAAATTCAAAAATAAACTTGGTAACTTTCTCCCCCTCTGAGGTTTCTTATGAAGGAGAACGTCTCCTCTGTCCCACTTATCCACAATGGAAGACTCGATTTCTGTCGAATCGATCAACGCCCCCGGGCGCGGCGCACTGGATCAGGCGCGCCTCGAGGAGCACCTCCAATCGACCTATAAACGGTTGAAACAACTCGGAGTGCGCTTCGGAGACTCGGTCGCCAGTGTCCTTCCGGAAGGGCCCGACGCCACCACAGCCAGATTGGCCGTCACTGCCTGCTCGCACGCAAACTACTCATCCCTTGAGCCTTCCCGCTCACGCGAACAATACGAATCGCTGCTGCTCGAAATCGACCCTAAGTTATTGTTGATGCATCCTGGCGAACACCCATCGCGAGACGCTGCACGCAGCCTTGGGATTCCCGTCGCCAACGTTTTGCGGCACTTCGAAGCCGGCGTCTTTACCCTGGAAGCCGCCGTCGCCCCTCCGCGGGTCACCGAAGTGCCGCCGGCGTGGAAGAACCGGTCGAGTGCAATACCCCTGGTTCTCATCGCCCCAGGGCTCGCGTACCGCCGCTTGGCGAACCGCCTGGACGCCCACCATCCCGTCATCGGCATCACCCCTCCCAGCCTGGAACACCTTCCGGCGCCCCATACTATCCAGCACGTCGCCGCGGAATGTGTCCGAGTGCTGCGCCGTTTCCGCCATCATGGTCCTTATGCGCTGGCGGGTTGGCGAACCGAGGGCCTGGTCGCGCTCGAAATGGCCCGTTTGTTGGAAGAAGAAGGCGAACATGTTGCGTTCGTCGCCATGCTCGACGCGTCGGAGCTGTTTCATCCCCCAGTATCGAAAGTCTGGCGCGCCTTGTACGCAGCCCTGCGAGTCTTCCGGAGAAAGCATGCGCCCGCCTGTCCCTTCATGGCGGAAGCCCTGCGTTTGTACCGTCCGCTGCCCTGGTACGGAAAAATCCTGCATATCCGGCCCGCGGGAGAAATCCATCCGCTCCGTCACAATCCCCGCTTCGAATGGCGTGATATCGCCCCGCAGGGAGTCGAATCCCATCAGGCCCCTGGCGAGATTCTCGCCGAACCGGGCATGCAGACCGTAGCCGGAATTCTGGCCTCCGAACTGGCCCGTGTCCCTAAAGAGTCCACGGTTTAGAGCTTTCAGCCAATCTTCAGATTGCACCGATATCCTCGTTACCATGAAAAAGTTCCTTCTCGTGACGGCAGCCGTGTTCGCGTTCGCCGCACCGCCTGCCTACAAAGTGGTCAACAAGATCAAGATTGGCGGCGGCACTCGCTGGGACTACGCCTTTCTCGACAGCGCCAATCATCGCCTGTATGTTTCCCACACGCCGCAAACGGAAGTGATCGATACGGCTACCGATAAGCTGGTCGGCACCATCCCCGATACCAAGGGCGTGCACGGCATCGCTGTCGCCAACGATCTGGGCAAGGGTTACACCAGCGACGGTCAGGATAACGATGTTACGGTCTTTGATCTGACCACTTTGAAGGTATTGGGCAAGATCAAGACCGGTCAGAACCCGGACGCCATCATTTACGAACCGGTCACGCATCGCGTTTTCACCTTCAACGGCCGCAGCAGCGACGCCACCGCCATCGACGCCAAAACCGGCAATGTGGTCACCGCCTCCATCCCGGTCGGCGGCAAACCCGAATTCGCTCAGGTAGATGGCAAAGGTCATATTTACGCCAATATCGAAGACAAGAACGAAATCATCGAAATCGACGCGAAAGACGCGTTAGTGTCGAAGCGTTATTCCATCGCTCCGTGCGACGGCCCCAGCGGCCTGGCGATCGATCCGAAAAAGCTTTTGCTTTACTCGGTTTGCAGCAATAAGATGATGATCGTGAGCAACCCCGCCACCGGCAAAGTCCTAGCCACTCCCGCGATCGGCTCGGGAGTCGACGGAGTCGCGTTCGACGACGGTTACGCTTTCAGCGCCAACGGTAATGACGCGACCATCACCATGGTCGACGACAAGTTCCAAGTTGTTGCAACAATTCCCACTCAGAAGGGCGCCCGCACCATCGCGTCGGATCAGAAAGCGCACAAACTTTATCTGCCCGCCGCCGAATTCGGCCCGGCTCCAGCGAAGGGCCGCGCGCCGGCACTTCCCGACAGTTTTCAAATCGTCGTCGTCGGCCGCTAAATGGATCCGGAGGAGTTTCGGAAGCGAGGGCATCAGCTTATCGATTGGATCGCGGACTATCGCGCAGAGGTAGCTCATTTCAGCGTGATGGCGCAAACGGAGCCGGGCGAAGTTCGCGCTCAACTCCCAACCTCGCCTCCGGAAAATCCGGAATCGTTCGATGCGATCTTCTCTGACCTGGAAACCATCATTCTGCCGGGACTATCTCACTGGCAAAGTCCGAATTTCTTCGGCTATTTTCCTTCCAACGGCTTACTTTCCAGCGTCTTAGGAGATTTTGCCAGCACCGGTTTAGGGGTGCTGGGATTGTCCTGGCAATCGAGCCCGTCGCTCACCGAACTCGAAGAAGTCACCACCGACTGGATGCGGCAAATGGTCGGGCTGTCCAGCGCCTGGTCCGGAGTCATTCAAGATACAGCCTCTACTTGCACGCTGATAGCGCTTATCTGCGCGCGTGAAAAAGCTCCCGGCATTGTGTATACGTCCGCGCACAGCCACAGTTCGGTCATGAAGGCGGCGGCGATGGCTGGATTGAAGGTCCATCTTATTGATTTTAATGCTCTGGAAGCTGCGATTGAAGAGGATCTCGCGGCTGGATTAAAGCCTTGCGCGGTGGTTGCTACTACTGGAACAACGACCTCCACTGCTCTCGATCCTATTGAATCCATTGCCATTATTGCGAAGAAGTATGGAATGTGGCTGCATGTGGATGCGGCCATGGCCGGGTCGGCCATGATTCTGCCGGAGTGTCGATGGATGTGGCAGGGGATTGAAGGCGCGGATTCGCTGGTTTTGAATCCTCACAAATGGCTGGGAATCGCTTTCGATTGTTCACTTTACTATGTTCGCGACCCGCAGCATCTGATTCGGGTGATGTCGACGAATCCCAGTTACCTGCGATCTGCGGCCGACGAACAGGTGAAGAATCTTCGTGATTGGGGAATTCCCTTGGGGCGGCGGTTTCGGGCGCTCAAGATCTGGTTTGCCGTTCGGGAACAAGGAGTTAGCGGCCTACAAGCCCGGCTGCGGAGGGATCTGCTAAACGCTCAGTGGCTGGCGGAGCAGGTTCGGAAGACGCCGGATTGGGTGGTGGTGGCTCCGGTGCCGCTGCAAACGGTCTGTATCAGGCACGAACCAAAGGGGTTAGAGGGTGAAGCGCTGGATCGGCACACGCAGACCTGGGCGGATCTTGTCAATAAGTCGGGGAAGGCTTATTTGACACCGGCGATTTTGGATGGGCGGTGGATGGTTCGGGTGTCGATTGGGGCTTTGTTGACGGAGAGGGAACACGTCGAGGGACTTTGGGAGTTGGTACGGGAGGTCGTTAAAAGGGCTTAGCGCGAAAGACCGTGCCCTGCGGTCGCGGCTCGCTTGTGGCCTGGGCGGCGCACGGGACGTCGACATGACTGTCGACGCGGCACGCCTGGAGGCGCGCGCCACAGCTAATTTAGAGGATCAGAAAAGTGTGCTACGCATCTTATTGATTTGCGATGTGGAGCGGCGCCATGCCCTACCCAAATAACCTGCTAGAGGGGAAGTTTTAGTAGGAAGCGGGCGCCGGTTGTTGTGGTTGCGTCGGCCCATAGTTCGCCGCCGTGGTCTAGGACGGCTTGTTGGGAGAGGGCTAGGCCCAGGCCTACTCCGTTTTTCTTTCCGAGAGTCGCGAAGGGCTGGAATAATCTGGGGCGGACTTGGGGGCTGATGCCGGGGCCGCTGTCTTCTACGCTGACCACCACCGCGTGCGCTTCGGTTTCGGCGGAGATGTGTAGCGAGCCGCCGCCGGGCATGGCGTCCAAGGCGTTGTCGATCAGGTTCAGAAAAACGCGTTCCATTCTCGCGCGCTCCAGGGGCAGCTCGATCTTTTCCGGGACGTCCACGCGCATGGAAACGGACTGGGCTTCGGCGGTGGTCGCGTACGCGTCACAGGCGGCGGTGACGATATCCTTCAAACGGCAGACTTCGGACGGGATGCTTTTGCCGCGGCCCACTTCGACTAATTCCTGCAACAGCTCCTGAACATGGCGCGAGGCTCGATAAATGTTTCCGGCCAGGCGCTGCACTTGGGGAGGGGTGAGCTCACCATCGACCAGCATTTCCGCGCCGCCGTAAATCGCCGCTAGGGGATTGCGCAGGTCGTGAACGATGGAGGACGACAGGCGGCCGATGGTCATGATGCGTTCCTGCCGGATCAGTTCATGCTGCGCGTCCTGAATGGAAGCGCACATGGCGTTGAACGCTTCGGCGAGCCGGCCCAACTCGTCGGTACTCGATACCGGGAGGCGGTATTCGTAATTGCCCTGCGCGACCTCACTGGCGCCGCGGTCCAGCTCGCGGACCGGTTCCAGAATGCGCTTGGCTCCATAGTAGGTGAGGCCGAGGCCCAGCAGCACGGCGAACATCCATAGCAGCACGATGTTCCGGCGCAGGGTGGAGAGATGCTGGCGCGCGCCTTCGAAGGAGCGCAGAATACGCAGCTCGCCGATGGGGTTGCCCTGCACATCCGGCAGAGGAGTGCCCAGCATCGTATATTCAACGCCCGCGGCCTGGACCCGCACGGGATCGCTGCTGGCGGGACGGGCGCGGATTTGCGAATCGGCTATGGCGCTCATGGTGGAGGCGCAGACGTTGCCGTTCGAGAAGAACACAAATTCGCTGCCGCCGGTGGCTTCCTTCAACCGGCCGGCGGCGTCTTCGTCCACGGTATAGCCGGCGACCAGAACGTTCAGCAAGCCCGGCTCCGATCCCGCCTGCACGTATACAGGAGTGACCGCGATTTGATACAGGTGTCCGCCCGACATGAGAAAGCCCGAGGCCTGTTTCGGGAAATGGGACGCGGCCTGGCGCACGACTGGGAGGTCGCCCATGAGGTCGCTATCGGTGACGCCGCCCAGCGAGGCCAGAACTTTGCCGCGGGGATCGGTGACTAAAAAGATGGCGTCTTCGCGCTCGATTTTGTCCCAAAGCTCGCGGGCGGTATCGCGAATGGTAGCGGCGTCCCCGGTGGAAAAGGCCGAGCGCACGTCGGACATGCGGCTGACGACGAGGCTGACAGAGCGAAGCATGTCGGCTCGGGAACGCCAGAGAGAATCGTAGGCGTGGAAGCTGGCTCGCACTTCTTCATCGAGGCTGGCGGCGGTGGCGCTGGTGGCGTTGTCCTGTACGATCCAGCCGATGATGCCGAACAGGAGAGTGACGGCGATGGAGGTGGAGAGGAGGATTCTCCAGAGGAGGGAGACGGGGGCCAGGCTGCGTAGGAGGCGGGTTAGCATGGGGCCTCCTGTGACGGAGACGGAGGCCGATTGCCAATCGGCCGCAGGCTGCCAGCCTGCCCCACAACGGATGGGCAGGTCGGGAACCTGCCCCACTTCGCGGATTTGATCAGCGTGGTCATTCTTTTTTCGCTGCTGGGTAGATGGAGCGGTCGTCGGTTTCGGGGGCGTAGACGTGGCCGTATTTGTTGTTGTGGGGCAGTTGCAGGAAGCCGGCTTCGGAGATCGCGATCGGCGTAATGGAAATGGTGGATTGATCGACGTTGATGCGCCGGGAGAGGGCGTGGAGAGCGGTCTCCGTAGCGCGCTCGTGGAACACGTTCAGTTGATATTCGCCCGGCGGCACGTTGGGGATCTGGAACGATCCGTCGCGGGTGGTAGTGGCGAAATAGGACGTGGGCAGCACTACGATCACGGCGCTCATGGCCGCGTGAATATTGCAAAACACACGCACAATTCCTTCGCGTTTGAACCGGACGGATTTGGTGGAGCCGGGGGGGTATAAACCGAGGTCGAACAACTGACCGTTGTAGCTGGAAAAAGCATTGTGGAAAATGGGGTCGGCGTTGGGGAAGTCCACATAAGTTCCCGCGGCGACGGCCAGAACGTGGGGCGTGAACATTTTGTTTTTTTGCAGCATGGTCACGTGGATGTCGACCAGGGGCGCGGATTTGGCAGCCTCCAAGGAGACGACCACGCCAGAATAATCGAGGCGTTTGCGCACGGCGGCTTCCCGGGAGTCGCGAAGCTCGACCTTGCCGGTAACCGAGCCCGCGACTAAGGGCAGACTAAAACAGATAAGCCAGCGACAGGTCATAGTGGTTGTTCAATCGGGACGGCAGCAGGAAGTAGTTCGTTCTTACCTGCGAGGCTTCCAGGCCTATCAATACATTCGATCCCAGGCGGTAAATTGCATTTCCTCCGTACAGCAGATTGCGGTGGATGTCGCCGGCCAACAAATCCGCGAGGCGATCGTTTTCGAGGCCGCCAAACAGGTTGAAGGTGAGGCGCTTGGTGGCCAGGTAGGAGAATTGCGTCCAGCCACCGTTGGCTCCGACCGGGACGGCGCGGGTGTCGTTGAAGATGGTAAAGCCCTGGCGCAAGCCGCCGAGGCCGGCTGCGTTTTCGCCGAAGAACGCCATCCCGGTGACCTGGATTTTTCTCACCGGCTGAATCAACCAATCGACGGTGCCGAGGCGGGAGGGAGCGGAGAAGCCTCCGGCATGGGTGACGCTTTCATGAAAGCCGGGCGCGATTTCGATGCGGGCGGATTCGCCGAATTTGCGCCAGAATTCGAAACGGCCTTCGAGGCCGGGGCGGGGAGTGGATGCACCTGAGGTATCGCCGCCGCGGACGCCATAGGCGGGTTCGCTGGTTTGATAGACCCCGACGGTGGCGCTAAGACCGGCTTGTTGACCGAAGGCGAAGCGCTGCTCGATGCGGACTTGCGGCTGCCACAACCAGAGGTTACCGGCGCCGGTGAGCGGAGAATCGGCGACCTGGGCGAGGGAGTTCGGCTCGCGCGGAGAAACGATGGGCTTGTCCTGACCGACGAGGATGGTGGTGTTCTTCCAATCGATTTCAATGGTGGCGGTGCGGACGCGGATGAGATGGTTCAGGGAATTGGAAGGCGAACCGCCCCAGGCGTCCATAAATATGGATCCGCTGACGCGGCCTCCGCCGAGAACCTCGGGACCCTGGAATTTCAGGCCGATCACGCTTTGACTGGGGGTGGCACCCGCGACCTGGGAGCTGTTGCCTTGCTGGGCGGCGGTGGGATATTCGGCTCCTCCATTGGCTCGCCCGTTCAGAAATGCATTGAAGAGGACCATGCCCGTCAACGTGATGGGCAGCTTTTGGGACGATTCGACCTTGGTTTGGGATTGGTCTGCGATGCGCTGTTCGGCGACTTCGACGCGTTCTTGAATGGGCGCGGATTGAGGAGAGGCAGGTTCGACGGCCGGTGGTGCCGCAGCGCCTCGCGAGGCGAGCTCAGCACGCAGGGCTCGGACCTCTTCAGTGAGGGTGCGATTTTCCTGCTCGATACGGTCGAGGCGATCCAGAATCTGCTGCAGGTCGGATTTTTGTTGGGCGGATAAAAGTGTGGGAGACAGACAGAAAGCGAAACACGCGAGCTTACGGGACATCGATTAATTCCTCGAGTCTGTGGCGTACCTGGGAGGGCGAGTACGGCTTGGGGAAATACGCGCTGGCGCCCAGGGCGACGAGGCGTTCCAGGGTGCGGGGATGATTATCGCCGCTGATGACCATGATGGGCATGTCGGAGCCGGCGCGGACAGTTTCGATGAGCTCGAATCCATCCATGCGGGGCAGATTGAGGTCGGTGACGAGGGCGGAGATCTGGCCGGACTTAAGGTACGCGAGCGCCTCCTCGGCGGTGGCGACGGAGCGGATGACTACATCGGGAAGTTGCATAAGTGCCATTTCGAGCATATCGCGGCTGGGCTCTGTGTCTTCGACGATGAGGATGGTGCGGGTCATGTGGATGGTTTATCGGGGTAGTAAGAAGCCGTGCTGCGGGAGATTACCTGCTCTACCGAGCCGCGACCATAGGGAGCGGTACTCTAAACGCGGAGGGCAGGTCGGGAACCTGCCCCACTGGCTGTGGACAGCACAGGGTGGCAAGGGTGGGGTCATGGCAGGAATCGGTAGCCTACGCCGTGGACGGTGAGGAAGTGGCGCGGGCTGCCGGCGTCGGGCTCCAGTTTTTGGCGCAGGCGGACGACGTGGGCGTCTACCGTGCGGGTGTTGGGGAAAGATTCGTAGCCCCAAACGGAATTGAGAATCATATCGCGGCTGAGGGCGCGGTCGGGATTCTGGAGAAAATATGTGAGCAGGTTGTATTCGGCGCGGGTGAGCTTGAGCTCGTCGCCGTGCTTGGAAACGATGCGGCGCGTTACGTCCACTTCGACGTCGGCGAAGGTGAGGACTTTGGTATCGCCGGGCGAGGTGCGGCGAAGCAGCGCCCGGATGCGGGCGAGCAGCTCGCGAGTGCCGAAGGGCTTCACGACATAATCGTCGGCGCCGATTTCGAGCAGCAGCACTTTGTCGATTTCGTCGCCGAGAGCGCTGAGCACGATGAGAGGAGTCTTCATGCCGGCCGCGCGGAGCTGTTTGCAGACTTCGACGCCGGTCATGCCGGGCATGCGGAGATCGACCAGAATGAGCGCGGGCTTGAGCGTGAGCGCCTGCCGAAAGCCTTGTTTTCCATCCTCGGCTAGAACGGGACGGAAGCCTTCCTTTTCTAAAAGGAGACCGATGGTATCGCGCAGGCTGGCGTCGTCATCGATCACCAATACGGTTTGCATATATATAAAGCTTACGGCGATTGTAACCCCTATGGCAGTATTCGACGAGTGGTTCCAAGACTCGCGAGGCTTGTTTTACAACACTTTTACAGGTTAGGGACGTGATATTCTGCCCTCGACCGTGTTGAGGTCATGACTGGAGGATTTATCGATGCCCCTATCGAAAAGAGCGTTCGCGGAATTTATCGGAACCTTCTGGCTGGTTTTCGGCGGATGCGGCAGCGCGGTGCTGGCCGCCGCTTTCCCCGCCCTTGGGAATCGGATTCGTCGGGCGTTGCGCTGGCGTTCGGGCTGACGGTTCTGACGATGGCCTACGCGATCGGCCACGTTTCGGGTTGCCATTTGAATCCCGCAGTGTCGGTGGGATTGGTGGTGGGCAAGCGATTCCCGGTGTCCGAACTGCCGGCGTACGTGATCGCGCAGGTAGCTGGGCGGAATCGCCGGATCGGCGGTGCTGTACGCCATCGCGAGCGGGCAAGGCGGGCTTCAGTCTGGCGGGCGGGTTCGCGTCCAACGGATACGGCGAGCATTCGCCGGGCGGGTACAACATGGCGGCGTGCCTGACCGCGGAGGTGGTGCTGACGTTCATGTTCCTGATGATCATTCTGGGCGCGACCGACGCCCGGGCGCCCAAGGGATTCGCGCCGATCGCGATCGGGCTGGGGCTGACGCTGATCCACCTGATCGGGATTCCGGTCACGAACCTGAGCGTGAATCCGGCGCGCAGCACGGGTCCGGCGGTGTTCGTCGGCGGGCTGGGCACTGGAGCAGTTATGGCTGTTCTGGGTGGCTCCGATCATAGGGCGCGGCGCTGGCGGGCGTGGTTTACGATGGTGTTCGCGACGACGCCGGAGCCGTACGGTGCAGGAGCATCTTTCGGCGCGGCCTAATCCTTACAATATTTTCGCCGCTGAAACGTCTTCATGGGTAGATGGAGGACGTGCTGACTAACGACCGGCTTTCCGAGATATTCCGGCGGGAACAAGGTCGTTTACGTGGGTTCGTGCGGAGCCGCGTCTCCGATGAGGCGGATGCGGAAGACATACTGCAAGACGTCTTTTACCAGCTGGTGGCGGCGGATTCTTTGCTGAAGCCGATGGATCAGGCCGGGGCCTGGCTGTTTCGGGTGGCTCGCAACCGGATCGTCGATTTTTTCCGCAGGAAGCGGCCGGTGCAGCTCGAAGATGACTTGAGCATCGAGGAGCTGCTGCCGTCGGCCGATGCGAGCCCGGAGGCGGCTTACGCGCGAAGCGTCCTGTGGCAGGAACTCGAGGAGGCTCTCGGGGAACTTCCGGCGAAGCAGCGCGAGGTATTTATCGCTCATGAGATCGAAGGGCGGAGCTTTCAGGAGCTCGCCGCGGAGACTGGTGTAAGCGTGAATACGCTGCTGTCGCGAAAACGATACGCGGTCCTCCATCTGCGGGAGCGGTTGAGAGAAATTCACGATGAAATTATGGGAGATGCAAAATGATGAGCAGACGGCGTGCGCGCAAATTATTAGTGATCGTACCGATGGGAATTCTGGCAGTAGTGCTGTTTGGATTGATCGTGATGGGATTGTGGAACTGGCTGGTTCCCGCGATGTTCGGCGGGAAGATCATCACGTTCTGGCAGGCGCTGGGCGTGCTGGTGCTGAGCCGGATCCTGTTCGGCGGATTCAAGGGCCATCACAGCGGATGGAACAACATGTCGGCCGAGGAGCGCGAGAAATTCCGGGCGGCGATGCAGCGCAAGTGCGGACCACAGCCGCCGCCGGCGGAGATTGCGAGTTAGGCACGTCCTACGCGAGGGCGGCTTTGGCGTACTCGAAGCACTTCTTCACTTCTTCGGTGGAAGTGCCGGTGCCGCGATATTCGTACTCGATATAGGCGGGAATCGGATACTTCTTTTCCTTGAGCAGCGTCAGCACCTGCTTGATGGGCGTATCGCCCTGGCCCCAGACGGTGTTCTCGCCCTGATCCTTCTTGCGATCCTTCAGGTGCAGGTTGCTGATGCGGGCGTGATGCTCGCCGATGTACGCCACGGGATCGTATCCGGCCGCGGTGAAGTGGCCGATGTCGAGATTCACGTAAAAATATTTCGACATGTCCATGGCGGCTTTGAAACTCTCGGGCTTGGCGAACTGCTCGGGATCCTTGAGATCGGAATGGCCGTGCATGGCGACGATCATTTTGTGTTTCTCGGCGAAAGGCGCCACGCGCTTTGCGACGCTGACGGTGGTGGACGCCGTAAGGCAGTGAACGCCCAGCGCTTTGCCCATCTCGAATCCACGCTCAATTTCATCGTCCGTGAAGCTGTTGTTGAAGCTGTAATTGTAGGCGTAAATATTGATGCCGGCGTCGTCGAACTTTTTCTTGAGGTTCTTGAAATGATCCATGGAGACGTGGAGGCGCCAGTCGCGCAGATCGTTGCGAGCTTTCTCGCGCGCGGCGACCACGGCTGGATCGGGCGGCGTGGTACCTTTTCCACGTCCACCGCCGGGAGCACCAGGACCGCGTCCCACGCGAGGCTGCGCCGGCTCGAACTGCGAGCCGAACACTTCGCACTCGCCCAATCCGATCTCGGTCATGGCCTTAATGACAGCGTCGACGATTCCTTCCGGCGGCAAATCCCGGAAGCTGTACGTCTGCACTCCCAGTTGGACTCCATTGATTTTGGAGTTGATTTTAGCGAAAGCCGATGCGAGCGGCAGCGCGGCCAGAGTGATCTTACCGAAATCTCTTCTCGTTAACATGGATCACGTTCCTTTCCACACGAGAATATCACTTCGAGCTACTTGAAGCCGAGGTTCTTCAGCATCGCGTTGCCAATTGCATCGCCGTCGAGCGGACGGCCCAGGGGCGTTGCGCGCTTCCGCCTTTTTAAGCTGCTCCTCTTTTTGCTTCTTGCTATTTTCCTCGAAGGCTGCGAGTTGTCCAAGAGCCGCCTCCCGACGAGCAAAGTCCGCGGCGTGCGCTACTTTGAGGTCCCCTTTGGTCGCTTCAATAAAATCAAGTCTTTTCTTGATGTCGGGATTGTTCACCGCCCCGGGCATGCTGCGAATCTCCCCGGTGAACTTGTCTATCTCGCTGAACAGCTTGGCGAGATCCACCGCGGGAACGGCTGGGGAATTTGCGCCGGCGGCGGCTGACTTGGGAGCCGCTGCGGAAGCCCCCGCGGCTTGTCCGTCCTTCAAACTAAAAACACAATCGCAAGCGGGGCAGCAAACCCAATTCCACATCCGTGCGATACAGCCGTCCCGCATGCAAGCCAGCACCGCTCCGGGTTCCAGGCAGGTGGGTTTTCCGCAACGGGGGCACGGGATGCTGCGCTGCATCGGCGTGTGGCAAAACTCGCAGGCGGGTGTCTCAGCGTCCGCTGGCATTCCCACCGCGATCAGCACTCCTCCCACGATTTCCGAGTTCGCAATTTGCGGCGTCCACAATTCCAACAGTTGGGCATGTGGCAGCCGCCGCGCCGCGCCAAACAGAGGATCGTGAACAATAACATCCTTGCTGTCGATATCCACCAGGACGGTATAGTGGCCGGCGGTTGAATCGGCTTGCACGCGATGGTTTAGAATCGCGCGAATGCCCTTTGCATTACAAAGCCGCAGCGCGTCTAACGGATTACGCGCCTGAATCGCGACCGCGCTGAAGCCGCGGTTTAAAGCATCCTGCGTCATCAAATGAGTAATCGAAGAGATCTTGCCAAACCGGTTTTCCTTGGAAATCACGGGCCAGATTGCAGTCTGCTCGACTGGCTTGCCAAAGGAGCGATAGACCATACTCAGGCACGCCGCGCCGCATGCCCGGCCAGTCAGTTTCTCGGACTGCTTCTCGAAAGGGATCACTGTTGCCGCTGAACTCATAGAGTAATCTTCGTCTCCTCTGTCACGGGCCGATCAAAACCGTCGGCCAGCCCATAACGATCATGCCGCCGTGAACCGTCGGATCCAACATCCGCGCCGCCATCAGCCCACCGATCAGCACCGTGGGAGATCCCATCGCGATCATGTCGGGTGGCCCGACGCACACCAGCATATCGGTGATCCGCGCCGCGGGCAGGCCTCCAATCAACACCGTCGGCCAACACGGCCCGACGATGGGTCCGCCGACGTGCGGAACCAGGACCGTGACCATCGGACATATGTGCGGGTCGGTGATTCGAGCGGCGGGCATCGGCATATCGGCTTCTCCTTCCTTCTTATTCGACCAGCTTCAAATCACTGCGAACTCTGCGGCGCATAACGGCCCTCCGCCACGGCCATACCCAGCCCAATCAACGATCGCTGGGTGCGCTGGATTTCAGGGGCCTCGACCTTAGTGGACGCCATCTTGACCGCAATGGCGACGGCCCTGTTTAGCGCTAACGGACTCGGCGGTATCGGCGGCCCGTCAGGCGGACCGATGCTTCCCCCGGTTTGGTTCGCAGCCGCCGCCAGGCAGCCGGCCGCCGAAGCGGGTCCCAACACCTCAGCCGGCTGTTTGGTGGCTGCCCGATTCGCCTCCGTCGGCTGCAGCACCCATTGCACGGTGAGCCTGTACGCCCTTCTTTCCCATGGCTCCAGTTTGCTTCCGCAGGTGTGGTGCAGGCACAGACAACCCCACCAGATGGCTTCGCGCGAAGGCAGCACATGGGCCATGAAGTCGATGCCCGCCAAATACTGTCCTGTCTCCACCAGCGCGTCTAGGAATCCGCGCGGGCTCATCCCGGGCCGCAGTAAGTCGAGCGCGGCCTTATCTAAGTACACACGCGAACAGATTTCAGCGGCAGTGGAGGCCGTAGCGTAGACCAGCGGGTTATTACCTGGCTGAGCGGAACTCATATTCAGGCCATGTCATCCGGTGAGGGCGGCTCAGGCTCGTCCTCCGGCAGCGGCGGTAGCGGCGGCGCCGGCGAACCAGGATTAATTTGCACCAGCGGCAGGCCGATGATGGTGATGCCCATCGGACCGATGACAATCTGGCTGAGCCCTGCGTTCAGCGTCAGAGTTCCCGCCAATCCAGCGTTAATCGTAATCCCTTCCGGAGTCATCGTAATGTACTGATCGATTTCGGGTAACTGGCCCCGCTTAATCGTGATCGATTGCGACTCGCCGGTTTCGATCTCGATCCCTTTAGTCCCCGCCGACGACATCATCGGATTGATTACAGGAATCATCGGCCCGGAAGTGATGCGCACCCCTTTGCATCCCCGGATGTCGACCGTCCCATCGTCAATGAATGCGCCCTCCAAGCCTCCCATGGCCAGGAGTCCAATCCGGCTTTCGTTGTCTGTAGCCGGCGGTACGTTCTTCCAACTGACAAGCGAGATCTGGTTGGCGCGAGTCTCGTGCGTGCCGTCGGACGTTACCATCCGATGGCCTTTGGTTCCCGCGTCGTCGCCGCCGCCCGACCCGCCGCCTGGATTTATGTCGTTTTCTTCCATGGTCTGATCCCTTCCTGAGTATTGGCCCTGACTACTGGGTTGACACGTCATCCCCCATGGCTGTTAGCTCCAAGGCCAACATAATAATGATCCCCACGATGCCAAAGAATACCGGCGCGCCACCGGTATAGGTGTCGAGGCTGGCATCAGTGGGAGGCTTGTCCTCGCCACCCGGGGTTACTTCCGTAGATCCCCACAACGAGAAGGCTCCGGGAAACAACTCGTACGTTTTCTTTGCTGCGTCGCAAGAGTACCAATCTACAGTGTCGCAATTGCGCTCTGCAGCCAGGATTGCGACCATCATCACGTCCGTGAGGCCCTGATAGGCGAGTATCCACTTGGCGCGTTCCTCATCTCCCGATTGCTCGTCGGGAGTCGCGGGAAGCCCGTCAGAGGTGCTCATCGCGTTATTCGCTCCCTTCAGATGGTCATACACAAGCGAGAAGGTCTCTGTCAAAACGCCCTGGAGGATGCACAATATGCGAGTCAAATCCCCCTTTACGTTATGCGATTTATGAATCTCAACCTTCGGCGGTCCGACGGAGATTTCAAAGCTTTGGCCGAGCGTGAATTGGGCACTGGATCCAATGGTGAACTGCATGGAGCCCATGCCACCAGCAAGTAGCTGCGCGGCGCCCGCGGCGTACTCGATCTCGGGGGGCGCAGAAACGACGGATTTAGCTTCAGCAAGTAGCGCACCAAGCGAAACGCACAGCTGGAGGTTCTGGCCTATGGTGTCCGCGTGGGACACGCCGCTGACGAGTTGGAACTGGTCGCCGTAGGTAACCATCGCGTTCATGCCCGTGACGCCGCTCGGGGGTGGGCTGCTTACCGTATTTCCCCCGTCAAAGCCGCCGCCACTGCCGCCCGTCACCGGGATGATCTTGCCCACGGTGAGAATGTTGGCGACCCCCACTCGTTCCCCCTTGTGGGCGCCAGCGTGGAGCACCTTGCTTTTTTCGGAATTGAGGCTCAGATTGTGTTCCGAGTGAATCGACACATGTTCCTTGCCTTTTTCGTCATTGAAGATGATTCCGTTATAGTTCTGGTGCGCAGTGCCGTGGACGCTGGCCGACTTGAAGCCCGCCAGTTGCTTGTTGATGGGCAGCTTGAACCACGGCATATTGTCGGCATTGTACACACTGCCGATAATCAGAGGCTGGTCCGGATCGCCCTCTTCGAAGCTCACCACCACTTCGTGTCCGATGCGCGGCCAGAAGAACGCTCCCCAACGTTTGCCCGCCCACACCTGCGCCACGCGCACCCAGCAGGAACTGTTCGCGTCGAGCTTGCCTTCGCGATCCCAATGGAACTGGACCTTCACTCGCCCGTATTTATCGACGAAAATTTCCTCGCCTTTCGGACCGACCACTGTGGCCGTTTGCATCCCGTCGATCTTCGGCCGCGGCGTCACGCGCTGAGGCCGGAAGCGGAGCGCCTCGGGGATACAGCGAAAGTGATTCTCGTAGGAAAACGGAGCCGACGCTATCTCGTCGCTTAAGTAGGACGAATCGGTGGCTTCATGTTCGACGCGGGTCAGCAGATAGGAGCCGTCGGCGTCGAAATGCCTTTCCAAAGTGAACTTGTGACCGGGGAGAAACTGGCCGCAGTCGCCTTGCCCTTCGATCAGGAGCGCGCATACTTCTTCCTGCTCCATGCGCAGCCGCACCGTGCGCGTGCGGTCGTCGTAGATGTTCTGGATATCCGCCGGCCGATCTCCCCCGTTGGGATCCACGCCGTCGAAGCGCTGCGCGTAGCAGCCGGGATAATCGTAAATCTCGAGCTGATCGTTGGCCAGGTTCAGCTTGTGCGTGACCTTCCCCACGGCTACGCTGGCGATGGTTTTTTCCTTGGCTTCCAGATGATTGCCGGGGAGCTCGAAACAGTGGTCCCACAAGGTATATTCGCCGGAACGCAGGTCTTGGATTTTTTCCCAGTGAGTGACTCGCATATCGGTGCGCACATCGCCGGTGGCTTCTTCATAAATCGCGGTGCTTTGTCCGTCGACGGGCGGATGCTTGCTGATGTTGTCGCTGACCATCAACTGATGATTGCCGTCAGAATGGTTGAAGAAGTAGTAGATCCCTTCTTCTTCCATCAGGCGGCTGACAAAATCGAAGTCGGATTCGCGGTATTGAACGCAATAGTCGCGCGGCTTGTAGGTGCCCGTGAGGTCGTAATTGACGTCGAGCCCCACAAGTACCTGTTTAATGATGTCCGGGATAGTCAGGTGTTGGAAGGTCCGGCTGCGGACCTTCTTCGTCAAAAACCAGAACTTGGGGACGATTTCGGCTTTGAAGTGGAGGAAATTCTCGTCGCGGCGGCCCTGGCTGAAGCGCTTCACGATCCCATTGAAAAAACGTTTATCGCCGTTGATCAGCCGCATCTCCACGGTGACGCTCTGTCCGATAATTTTGTCGAACTTCACGTCGTTGGTCACGGCGGAAACCAGGGTGACGCGGAAATCGAAGAGGTGCGAGATCTCCTCGGCGGCCTTCAGGCCGGTAATCAGCAGGATGTCCGGGCCCAGGGGCGTCTTAATCTGAAGCGGTCTGTCAGCCTGTTTGTAATCTGCCACAAGTGTTTACCTCCGGAGTCTCTTCTCACGAGGCATCATGAGCAAGTTACCGGATTCTATCATGTAGCGCGTAAACCAGTCCGCAAACGGATCAGATCTCTGTGTCTTAACATTCGGAGCATGTGGCGTGGGCCTTCAGGCGTGCCGCGTCGGAAGTCATGCCGACGGTCGGACATGTCGAGACGACTCTCGACACGGCACGCCTGGAGGCGCGCGCCACAAGAGCGGCCGACCATCCCGGTTACTTTTCAGCATGTCATTAAGACTGTTGTAACAATCTCCTGCGACAATGCGAAGGTCATGTTCCTGAAGCGCTTTTCAGTAGTTCTTTCCCTCGCGGCTTGCGCGTTAGCCCAGAGGCAGCCGGCTCCCCCTCGAGTCACCGCGGCGACTCTGCCTACCAGCCAGCTGACCAGTGAGGCGGGTCCGACTTTCCGGATCGCGGATAGCGAGCTTCCATCCGTTCCGACGATCGTCGCGTACGGCGATACCCGCTTCACCGACCCGTCGAACACGCAGTCGTCCAATCCTAAAGTGCGGCGTTGGCTGGTGGACAAAATCGCCAGTGAAAAGCCTTCCATGATTCTAATCAACGGCGATCTTCCGCTGGGAGGCGATGTGGCTAACGATTACGCGGTCTACAAACAGGAGACCAAGGCCTGGCGCGACCAACACATTCGCGTATTCCAGACGCTGGGCAATCACGAGTTTCATGGCGACCCGCAAAAAGCCCTCGAAAACTGGTGGGACTCATTTCCCGAGATGCGCAACCGGCGCTGGTATGCCGCTCAGTTCGGATCTCGGGTGTATGTGATGGCGCTGGACAGCGATACCTCGCTACTGCCGGGCAGCGATCAGGACCGCTGGGTCCGCCAGCAGTTCGCCGCGCTGTCTTCCAAAGTAGATTTCGTGCTGATCACGATCCATCACCCTCCGGTGGCGGATGTGCAAACGCATATCACGGTGTCCCACAATCCCCGGCCGAACGAAATGGCGTTGCGCGATCTGTTGAGTGAAATGGCTCCCAAGCTGCACGCTCGCATGATGGTGAGCGCGGGGCACATTCACAACTATGAGCGGAACACCGTCGACGACGTGACGTACCTGGTGTCAGGAGGCGGAGGCGCTCCGCCGTACTTCATCGAGCGTACCAAGGAAGATCAATATCAAAGCATGATGTTCCCGAATTATCACTACGTGCGCCTGACCCTGCTGAAAGATCGCCTGCGCGCGGAGATGGTCCGAGTGACCGATTCGGAGGCCGATGCTCCGTCGTTTCAGGTGAAGGACAAGTTCGACATCTTGGTCAAACCGTAGATCCCCTGACTGACGTCAGGGGTTATAACCCCGTCCCGTGAGGGCGGGGATTCGGATTCTAGTCGACCAGAGCCTCGTAAGCCATCCGTTGAAACTCCGCCGCCGGCCCGAAATTCGCGGGTAAAATTTGAACCAGGAACATGCCGAAAATATGCTCCTTCGGATCGATCCAAAATGTCGTGCCCGCCGCGCCGCCCCACCGGTACGTTCCTTGCGAAGCGATATCGGGCGACTTGCCGGGTCCGGGATTCACCGCGAACGTGAGCCCAAATCCTTCCCAGTCCGGCAGCCCGCCGCCCGTGTGCGGCAGGGAGCCGAGATGATCGCTGCGCATCAGCTCCACCGTTTTGCGGCCCAGAATCCGCGCGCCGTCATACTGCCCGTCGTTCAGCAACATGGCGTAGAAATGCGAATAATCCTCCATGGTCGAGGCGAGCCCCGCGCCGCCCAGCAGCAGCACTGGCTTCTTCTTGTAACTGTCCTGCGGGCCACCTTTTATGGGCTCAATTCCACCCTCCCGTTTGGGACGATAAACCGTCGCGAGCCTGCTCCATTTATCTTCCGGCACAAAGAACGCCGTGTCTTTCATGCTCAGTGGCTTGAAAATCCGCTCTTCAAAAAACTGATCGAGCGTCTTGCCGGACAGCACTTCCACCAGCCGTCCCAGCACGTCGATCGAGTAGCCATAGCGCCACATCGTCCCGGGCTCGTCATTCAGCGGCGCAGTAGCCAGCCGCTTCACCGCCTCCGCCAGATCGAAAGGCACCTGCGGCGCGCCGCCCATCATTTCTACCTTCTTATAGGCAGGCTCGCCATTTTCGTCTTTCGGCCCCGCGTAATCCAGCCCCGAAGTGTGGCGAAACAGGTCGCGGACGGTCATGGTGCGCTCGGCGGGGACGCTGTAATAAATCTTCTTGCCCGAGGCGTCGGTCGATTCCTTCCCAACTCGCATGTGAGAGAACTCCGGGAGATATTTCGATACTGGATCGGTCATCGCGAATTTTCCTTCTTCATAAAGGATCATCGCTGCCACTCCAGTGACCCCTTTGGTCATCGAATACATGCGGACGATCGAATCGGGCTTCATTTCGCCCCAATTTTCGCGGAACACGATCTTGCCGTTGCGGACCAGCAGTCCGGACGCGCCGGCAACGTGCCCGGCGTCAACATGTTGGCGCATCACGACGTTGATCTTGTTCAGACGTTCGGGGGAAAATCCTTGCTCCGCTGGAGACGACGTGGGCAACCCGGCTCCGGCGGCGAGGCAGGCGCTGAGAACGAAAGCTAGCTTCATGACTGAGGATTCTATTTCCTTGCGAGCCCTTAGTCAACCTTAAACTGCCATAAACTACCTTCTGTGAGACCTTAAATGACCATAAATCCACGCTTCGCAACCCTGATTCTTTCCTGCGCCGCTCTCCACGCGCAGATCCGCCTGAACCAGATTCAAGTGATTGGGAGCCACAACAGCTATCACTCCGGCCTCGCGCCCAGCGAGAAAGCCTGGCTCGAAAAGCTGAATCCAAAATCAGCCGCCGCGTTGGAATACCGGCACCCTTCGCTCGATGTGCAGTTATCGAACGGAGTGCGGCAGGTGGAGATCGATATTTATGGCGATTCGGCGGGCGGACTCTATGCGCATCCGGCGAATTTGAAAATGATCGCGGACATGGGGTTGCCCGCCGATCCGCCTTTCGATCCGCAGGGACTGTTCCTGAAGCCCGGATTTAAGGTAATGCACGCGCAGGATATCGATTACCGCAGCAATTGCCAGCCGTTCACGGGATGTCTCGCCGTGATCCTGAATTGGTCGAAGGCGCATCCGGGGCATCTGCCGGTATTTGTGTTGATCGAAACGAAGGTCGGCAAGTCGCGGCCGTATCAAGTGGAGCCGGAACCGTTCACGCCTGCCGCGTTCGATGCGGTCGATCAGGAGATTCGATCCGTGATTCCGGCGGACAAGATGATTGTCCCCGACGATGTTCGCGGCAAGCACACGACGCTGGAAGCAGCGGTGCTGGCGGACGGGTGGCCGGCGCTTGAATCGGCGCGGGGCAAGGTGATTTTTTTGTTGGATCAGCGAAAGGCGGGGCCGGATTATCTGGCGGGGCATCCTTCGTTAAAGGGTCGCGTGATTTTTACCAATGCCGAGCCGGGAACGCCCGACGCGGCGTTTGTGGAGGTCAACGATCCGGTGAAGGATCCGGCGCTGATTCCGGGCCTGGTGAAGAAGGGATATTTGATTCGCACGCGGACGGATGCGGATACGGTGCAGGCTCGCAACGGCGATACGACCATGAGGGATGCTGCGCTCGCGAGCGGAGCGCTGATATTGAGCAGCGATTATTATTTCAACGAGAAGTCGTCGTGGACCGGGTTTTCCGTCAGTTTTCCGAAGGGCGAGGTTGCGCGGTGCAACCCGGTGTTGAAGGTGCCCGGGTGTAGAGCGATCAAACCATGAAGGCATTCACAGGCTGAAGCCTGTGCTACCAAAAGGCGGTGGCACAGACTTTAGTCTGTGGTTCAAGTCTTCCGCAGGATGCCGCGCTCTTTTTTCGGGAGCTGGTCGATCACGCTCGCCGGGACACCGAAGTTGTCCGACAGCAGCGAGCTGGGGTTCCCGCCCAGCCAGTTGGCTAGCGAAATCTCCTGGTATTCGGGGCTATTGAACAGGATCAGGAGTTCGGTGGGCTGAGTGCCGATCTGCTCGATATAGTGGCCGTAGCCTTGGGGCACGAAGCCGACGTGGCCTTTGCGGTAATCCTCGGTGCGGATGCGGCCGTGGGAGCCGAAGACCGTCATGCGAGCCTGCCCGCTGAGATAGTATTGCCACTCGTCGGCGTGCGGATGCCAGTGCATTTCGCGCAGCGCGCCGGGCTGAAGGATCATCTTCACCGCTGTGAACGTCGACTGAATGGGGAAGTCCTTTTGCGTAACCATGTACTCCATGCCGCCTTCAAAGACTCTGGGTGGTTGCATGTCGAGACGGTATTTGTGCGCGAACTGGCTGGTCTGGCTTTCCTTAAGACGAAGCTCCTCGAGCGTGATGCCGGGAATGGTTCCGGGGCCGATGTAGACTTCCTTCCGGGGGAATTTCGCGAGCGTGGCAGCGGGGACGTTCAACACGCGGCTGGCGATCTCGGGAGGCGTATTGGCGATCCAATCGGTGATGCTGAAGGTGCCGAATTCGGAGAAGTGCCCGTTGTCGAAACCCAGCAGGAAGTGCGCTTCGCCGGGTCCCAGGCCTTGCAGCAGGTGACCGTGGCCGCGCGGAAAATACCAGGTGTCGCCGGGGCCGAACTCGTCGATGGCGGATTGGCCGTTGGGCATGACCACGGTCGTGCGGACGCGGCCTTCAATCATGTATGCCCACTCGGCGGCGAGCGCGTGCCAGTGCAGCTCGCGGATGGCTCCGGGCTTGAGGCGCATGGAGACGCCGGCGATGCTCTGCGAGATGGGGAACTCGGCGACCGTAGCCTCGTTGGCGGAGCCGGCCGGGCCTTTCCAATGAGTCTGAGCTTCAATATCGAATTTGAGGCTCGGGATGGCGGCGGGCTGCTCCTGAGCGTTCGCATGTTGAGGGGCGAGGAAGGCCGCGGCACCCAGGGGCGCAGCTTTGAATAGGCCTCGACGGGAGAATCCTTTGGGCATATAGAAAATCGTAGCATTTGGAACATTATGTTGGCCGTTCGCGCCACAGCATCGAACGAGCACCCGGCCCAATGCCTGAATTATTTGCGAGCGTCGGAGCGCAGTCTGCTGGTGAATTTTCAAAAGCCCTAGGTGGAGTGGATCGTCAGCGAGTTTCAAATCTCCGATTGAATTATGCCTTCCAGGTTTTCACCTGACGGACCAGATCCCCCATCATTCTGTCCAGCGCTCCGCCGGTGTCGTCGAAGCCGCGTTCGTAAAGCAGCCCTCCCGCTCGGGCCACGGCCACCGATAATCCTGGAACGGAATGCGCGCTCATGAAGGCCGATGCGACACGCTCGATGGCCGCGAGGTCCTGCTGTGAGAGCGAGTCAGATCCTTAGATCGTCCAGGAACTCCGACGCTGGATCGACGCCTGTTACCAGTAAATTGTCCCGCGCTCGGGTGCAGGCGACGTAGAGGAGATGGCGTTCTGTGCTGTACACCTCTTCAAGATCAGCGTCGTCCGCCACCGTTTCGATGCGCTCTTGCAACGGAATGATTTCATCGTCGCAGGCCATCACCACCACGGCGCGGAACTCCAGTCCCTTGGCTAGGTGCATCGTGCTGATTGAAGCTCGCCCGCTAGTCGTCTCAACGGTATCGTCTAGCACCCTGTACGGAACCTTCGCGTCCTCTAGGGAGGCGCGCGCTCTCCCCAGTTCTGCCGCGGAGCGCACGAAAACGCCGATTTCATGAGGCACGATACCGTCGCGCATTCTTGCGGCGAGCCAGTCACTCACGGTCTTGATTTCGGCCGCAGGCGTCTTCAGGACCATGATCTCCGGCGATGGCCCGTTGAAAGTGGAAAGCGTGCCCTTCCGGTTTTCAGTGTTGCCGTCCACGTCGGATAACTCGGGGCCCAACAGCCGGTCGGCCTGCATGCGGATCTGGTGCGACGTGCGGTAATTGATTCGCAATGTGGACGAACGCCCCCGGACATCCACGCCCAACGCCTTCCACGAGAACGGTTGCTGGAAAATTCGCTGACCGAGATCGCCCGCGAAGAACAGTCTGCTACCGGAAGCCGCCAGAAATCTGAGCTGAGCGACGCTGATATCCTGCGCTTCATCCACCACCGCAAACTCGAATGGTGGATGCACATTCCCATGAAGCTTGGATGCAAGCCGACTGAACAAATCAGACTGCGTGATCTGCGCGCGCGCTTTCAGCCCGGACCGACCGCGCTCGAAAATGGACCACAACATCTGCCGCTGCTTCTCCGTTAGGCGCGTCTTTCGTCCCAAGCGGGCCACGTCGCGGTAGCCTTCCCACGTCTCCAACTGCCAGGCATCGACTACCTGTTCCCATTCCATCCGCAGGAAATGCGTAGAAAACTTGTTCCCTTCGACTGCGGCAGCAGATTCTGCCAGGAGCTCCCGAATCGTTTCGCGAGAAGCAATCTGTGGGCGACCGCAGTTCTTCTCGTATAGGCGTAGGCCGATCGCATCCATGGAATGCACTTCCAGGCGCTCGGCTAGGCGCGGTTCGTTGCTGATGAGACCGCGTAGCTTTGACCTCAGCGCATTGGCTAACGTGTTCGAAAACGTAGTCAGCAGGACCCGCGCGTCAGGGTTCGCACGAGCCAGAAATACCGCGCGATGCAGAGCTACAATCGTCTTCCCGGTACCGGCAGAACCTGAAACGCGGGTTGGGCCGCTGTAATTCCGCTCGACCAAGGTCCTCTGCGCTGGATGGAGAAAGACGGTCCACTTGTCCCAGGGAAAATCGAGGGCGCGTTCGAGCTCCTCGATGTTGTTCATCACACGGAAGCGACGCTGCGCATCGGGATGCTGGAAGGGATCGGCGCCGGCGGCCGGCTTCTCGATCTGTGGCGTCACTCCCGTCGCAAGATTCAGCAATGCCTCCGCTGCCTCAGCCGGAAGATGGTCCGCCAGATCCAGTAGCGTATCCTCGTCGGCGTCGCGCACATCGGCGAGCCATTCCCGCGGCACGCCGTAGCTGAGGAGATTATCCTCGGAGACGGTTGCGAATAGACGGGGCTTCGGAGGGGCCGCCCGCGCCACCTCTATGTACTTCGGAACGACGATCTCCTGCACCGTCTCGCGAACTTCGACAAACTGCGCCGCTCCCGTCTTGGGATGGGTTTCAAGCTTCCGCCGTTCCGCCCAGTGATAGGCGTCGTCATGGTGCGCCACGTAGCAGAGCAGCAAGCTGGACTCGGTCCGGTGCACAATCAGACGGACATCGCTGTTCACCCGAATCGACCAGAACCGTTTGTCCTTTGGTTTGTCGAGTTTGTGAAACTGCAGACTCGGATGCGCCGGGTTCAGCTGGAGATCGAACGCCGCCGTCTTCACGGACTTCTGCTCGTCTCCGGTGAGCCGGGCAAGGCTGTCCGTAAATGTGTCGGCAATTCGAAACTCCATCAACCTACCCGGAATACCTTCATCACTTCATCGCCAAGATGGTTGATCACCTTTACGGCGATCCGGCCGGATTTGGGTTTTTCGAACGGACGCGACGTGTCGCTGTTCAGTGTGGCCCAGGCTTCTTCGTTGATCTCGGCCTTCAGCGTCGTCTTTAGCGACTTGTACGGATCATTCGCGCCCAGGAAATAGGCGTGGCGAACGAAGAAGCTCTCCTCGTTGTAATCCGTGTCGATGAACCAGCAGGCGATGCCTTCGGCGCCGTCGCTGCGGACCTCGCCGGTGTTGGGATGGAACACGTCCACGCCGTTCACCTTCACCTGGATCTTTCCGTCCGTCCGCTGGGACGATGTCGATGTCGGGCTCGCCGAAGATGACGAACAGGTTGCCCTTGCCGGTGTTCTTCAGATCGTCGGCCATGTGCAGGTCGGCGTTCATGCGGGCCTTCAGCACCGGGATGCGGCCCAGCTTGGTGAACTCCGAGGAATGCGCGTCATAGTTGAAGGCGCAAGCGATCAGTACGTCGAAATCGGCGTCGCCGGCCTCGCGAGCGGCGGTCACCAGGTCCAGGCGGGAAACGGTGCCGAACTCCGGGCCGATGAAGATGGCGGCGCGTTTTTCTCCGGTGCCTTCGGAATAGCGCCCTTCGGCGCAGACCAGTTCGCCGGGCCAGGGAGCGATGGACGAAAACGTGATCTTATCTTCCTTGTGTGCCTGCTGGACGCCCGCGGTTTTGAGGTTTTCCAGGATCATCTGGACGAAGTCCTGCTCGTCGGCGTCCTTTGGACTTGTCGAGGTTATCGATCAGGTCGTCGTTTTCGTCCACGGCCAGTACGCGATGCGGGGAGAGGCTCTCGACGGTGAACGGACCGGCGACGCGGACCTTCTTTTTGTCGTCGTACGGCTTGTCGTAGAGATACTCGAAGTCCGCCTTGGCAGCGATGGAGGCGTCGATTTCCTTCTGGCGCGCGATTCGCTGTTTCCACCACTCAGCGTGCAGCGTCTTGACGTTGTCTGGCCATTTTTCGTCCGCGTTCGCGAGGAATTTCCCACTCCTCCCAATTCTGTTTGAGGGCGGTGTTGAGTTGTTCGCGCATCGGTTCGAGGATGCGTTGGAACTTCTCCCAGATCACGTCGATCTCAGCGTTGTTGGCGATCGACCTCAGCGTAACGTGCGAAACACGCTCATAGACGAAACCTTGACGGATGTCGTCGTGGGTCAGAGTCTCCGATGGAATCGAGCGCGTAACTTCGCCTTCCTTCTGCTGACCGTCCTTGCTGTCGGCGAGTAAGTAATACGGATAGCGCGCCCCCATGATTCGTGCTCGGGCTAAGGCGAGCGCCACGCGCGAAGTGTCAATAGTGATCCAGCGGCGGCCCCATTCCTCGGCGACGTAGGCCGTCGTGCCAGAGCCGCAAGTTGGATCGAGAACGAGATCGCCGGGATCGGTGGTCATCAACACACAACGCTGCACAACTCTTGGATTCGTTTGAACGACGAAGACCTTCTTGTCCGCGAATCCTGATGTTCCGGTGTCGGTCCAAAGATCGACCAGTGGGAAGACTGGAAAATCGGCGAACAGCCTACGATATCGAGGCGTTTTCCCAACAATCATTAATCGGCTGGCTCGACCTGCGCGAAGTGCACCCTGCGGCGTGGTCTTCCAACGAATGCTTGCGGAAGGCAGCGGGAACCGTCTGCCCTCAAGCTCTAGTTCGTATTTCGTCGTATTTGCGAAGCCAGTCGAAGTAAAGTTATCGTGAGCGAGCAGTTGCCAGCCCGATTTGAGCCTCTCTTCAAGATCCGGACAGTCGCTGGCCGAAAGCATTGTGGAGCCGGATGGATCTTGAATCAGCGAATACTGCGTCGCACCCTCCCGCCCGAGATCCTTCGGTGCAAATAACCTTCGGAACTTCGCCTTATTTCGGTCCTTGAAGAACCACACAAGATGATCGGTAGAACTCGATAAGAAATCGCTGGCCAAACCGGCCGTGGTTTTGAAGTCCACTACGGGACCGGCATTGTCCTCGCCAAATACATCCTCTAGCAACCCGCGAACGCGGTGTACGTTATCATCCCCGATCTGCACGAAGACTGAACCGGTATCCGCTAACAAATCGCGCGCCACAGTGAGCCGGTCTCGCAGGTAGGTCAGGTATGAGTGAATCCCATCTCGCCACGTGTCCCGAAAAGCTTTTACTTGTTCTGGCTCACGTGTGATCTGATCTACGTTACCGTCTTTAACATCCCGGCTTCTCGTTGACCACTGGAAATTGGAGTTGAACTTGATCCCATATGGCGGATCGATGTAAATGCACTGGACCTGCCCCCGCAGACCCTCCCGCTCCGCCAGCGACGCCATCACTTGCAGGCTGTCTCCGAGGATCATGCGGTTTGTCCAGTTGGCGTCGTGCTGGTAGAACTCGGTCTTAGCGTTTCCTTCCGGCACGCCGTTGAAGTCGGCGAAGAGGCTGATTTGATCCGCGGCGGACTTCGTATCGGACTCGCTGCGACGCAGCAGGTCGTCGATCAGAACCTTGGGATGGACTTTTTCCTGGATGTAGATGGGCGGCGCGTGGGTCACCAGGTCTGACCAGTCCTGCTCGTCCTTTCCACGCCACACGAGCTGCGGATCGAGGTCGCGATTACGGTCTTTCTTTTCCTGTTCCAGCCCGGAGACGCCGCGCGGGAACGCCACACGAACCGGACTCTGCTCCTTCTTCTGCATCACGGACTGGAACTCGGCCGTGGGGATATTTCTCCGCGAAGCTTCCTCGTGGGTTAGTGTTTCAACCGTCTTCTTTTTCTCGGATTTCGTTTTCTTAGGCATGTTGAGCGTCGATCATGCTATTAAAGTCGCATTCAACCTTGGCGGCGAAGTCCGCCTGAATCTGGTAAACATCACAAAACTCGGCAAATGCCCACCGGCCGTACCGGCCATCGTGATTCACGCCGGGTACCCAATAGGTGTCCATGGTGGATTTCTTTTCCTTGGCATCCTCGCCGCGGTAGCCTTTGATTTCGACAATCAGGTGCAGCAGGTCGGTATCGCCATGCCCGTCGTCCACTAATACGATGAAATCGGGAATGTACTTCCGCATCTGGGAGCCGAAGCGATAGGGCACCTCAAACCCCAGGTTGTGATTCTTGACGTACGCCTTCACGCGGGGGTGGAATTCGGCGACGCGGCAGAACTCGCGCTCCCAGTCGCTATCCCAAATGACCCAGTTGATGTGGCAGCGGTCCTTTGTTTCCCAGCGGTCGAGCTTGGAGGTATTGAATCTGACGTGGGCGGTGGAACCGGCGGGGTTGTAGGGATCGAGGACGGCTTTGATGGGCCGGGAGTTCATGTGCCCGCGGGTGATGGCGGCGGCGATGCGCTCGCAGGCAATGTCGGCTAGTTCCTGATAGATGAGCTGGGCGGGCTTGGTGTCACCCTTGCAGACGAGACAAGTATCCAGCCACTGCTTGGTGATGCGCTTGAGCTGACCGAACAGATAGAGCTGCGGGTCTTCGCCGGCGTCGCGAAACTTGTTGTAGAGCAGGCGTTTGGTCAAGTGAAACAGCACGGTTGACGGGCGCACTTCGTCGAGGTGCTTCAGGCTCAGTTCGATGCCTTCGCCGATGATGCCTTCCTGCCTGACGAGCGACGGGCCGACCAGGTCGGGAGTCAGCTCCAGCACCGAGTCGGCGTTAAAGTTCGCCGTCAGGTTTTCCGCGGGCAACTCGACCCGGTAACCGGACACACGTGGGAAACGAATTTCGAACGCATCGCGGCCGGGCCGGACGGCTTTGACCTGAATCGTCTCGCGCGGAGGCTGCGGGGGCGCAATCACGGGCTTCGCGGTGAAGTCGAACGGAATCCCGAGAACGTCGGCATACTCGACGTTGAAGAGACCTTCCTCATTCAGATCGTAGGACTGGCGGCGGAGTGCGCGTCCGATGACCTGTTCGCAAAGGAGCTGGGTGCCGAAGGCCCGGACCCCGAGGACGTGGGTGACGGTATTGGCGTCCCAGCCCTCGGTGAGCATCGAGACGGAAACGACGCAGCGGATGGACCCGCCGAGTTGGCCCGGCTTGCCGACGGTGTTCATAACTTCGCGGAGCAACTCCTGGTCGGTAATGTTGTCAGCGGCATGGAGGTCGCCGGTGCGAGCGATCTTGTCACGCCGGAGTTGATCGATTTCGGGGCCGGCCATTTCGCGGAAGTTGTCGTCGAGCGCGTCATCGGATTCGATCTGAGAGCTATCAATAAGAAGCGTGCGAGGCCTGGGGATGGGATTGTCGTATTCGTCGTAATTGCGAAACAGTTCGAGGGCTCCATTTTGGATATTGGTGGAGCCGTCTTCGTTGGTGCGAACAAAGCCGGAAATGTAGTCATAGACCAGCTTTGACGTGGACGTGTTGTTGCAAACCACGATGAAGCACGGCGGCACGGAGACTTTGGCATCCCTCCAGAGCTCGAATGTCTTCGCATAGTGCCCATAGAGCGCTTCGAGCGCGCTTCTTAAAGGCAACGGCAATTCGAGTGGATCGGGATCTGCGGACATACCTCTTCTGCCTTTCTTGGGCATCAGCGTACGAATGTGTTCCCACAGGTTGCGGTACATCGGCATGTCACCCGCGCCGGGAAGGTTGTCGGCTACGGGCACGCGGGGCAGTTTGACGATGCCGCATTCAATCGCGTCCATGAGAGAGAAGTCGCTCATGGTCCAAGGGAATAGAGTGCCCTCGGCATAGCCGGAGCCGCGGAGAAAGAACGGCGTCGCCGAAAGATCGAGAACTCGGGTGACACCGAGCTTGCGATTTACGGTTTCGAGACCCGAGATCCACAGTCGCGCGGCCTCATTGTTCTTTTTTGCCTCGTCCTTGTCGTCGCCTTTCAGTTCGCCCACCTCATCGACGCCGGGCTTTTCGCGATAGCAGTGGTGCGCTTCATCGTTCAAGACCATGATGTTCTTCAGTCCCATCAGGTCCGGCATCACGCGCTGGATCATTTGCCCTTCTGTTTCGAGAGTGTTGAGCGCCTCGCCTCGCCCCTGGAGCAGGGAACGTCCACCCTTCGAAAGTTCGATACGCTCGCGCAGTTTGAAAGCATGGTAGTTCGTGACCACAATCTTGGCGCGATCGAGATCACCAAGCATGTCGTTGGGAACCAGCTCCCGATCTTTGAAATAGCTGTCGGGGTCGTTCGGGTGGAGAACGCGGAGCCGGTCTTTGATGGTTAGTCCGGGCGATACGACCAAGAATCCACGAGTGAACTTCGTGCTGCCCGGACGACGCACGAAGTTGATCGTCTGCCAGGCGACGATCATCGCCATGACGGTGGTCTTGCCCGCGCCCGTTGCCAGTTTAAGAGCCAGGCGCATCAGCTCGGGATTGGCCTCATGATTGGCGTTGGCGAGGTGTGTAAGGAATCGCTCGCCTGCTTTTCCAGCCTTAGGGGCCACTTCCGTCAGCCAGATCGCGGTTTCGACGGCCTCGATTTGACAGAAGAATGGACGGATCGCGCCGAACTGATGTTGTCGCCAATGCTGAAGGAGCCGCGCGGTTTCCTGTGTCACCTGCCAGTCATTCGGATTCGGCGCGTGACGCCACTTGTCTACCTGGAAGCGCAACTCGTTAATGGTGGAGGTGGTCGCGTACTGCTGGTCCTTGGTTGAAATTCCCTTAGCTTCGTCCAGGTCGAGCTGCTGTTGATCTGGCGCGGCCTTCCGCTTCCGCGGCTTGGGAATCGGCGTGATGAACTCGGCATTTCGCCGGGATTCGACGATGCGCTGAGTCGGCTGGCCCTGGTCGTCGAGCTCCCAGTGACGAATCGGGTAGGCGTACGGGGAATTGAGGATCGGGTGCTCGAAGAAGCGATTATCCATGTTGAACCGTTCGCTAAGGATGCCGAGCGAAGGACATTAAAGATGATACCGGACCTGGCGAGAACATTATCGAGAGAAACGTGTGAGTCGGCCACCTGAACATTACCTCTTGGGAGCCGACACATCAAGCAGGAATCATGGATAGATCGCGGCTACGGAGGGGTTCCGGCGGTGAACTGAGAAAAGAATTTAAGAGGTAGTGGCGTCGGAAACTGAGAAAATGGAAGAGAACTTCGTGATGTTGCGTCTCAATATCGGTGGCTCATCTGAGTGATCGCGAGATCAGCGCCGAGATCATCGAATCTTGTCGCTCAGGCGATCGGGACGCCCTCCGTGTGCTCTACGACATATATAAGGACCGGGTGTATTCCATCACGCTGTATTTTTTCCACGGCGATCAAGCGATTGCCCGCGACGTTACTCAGCAGATCTTTCTCAAATTGTTGACCAATATAGGCCAATTTCGAGGAGATGCGGAGTTCTCGACTTGGTTACACAGGCTGGCAGTGAACACGTGCATGGACGCTGCCCGCCGCCGCAAATCAGAGAGTGTGATCCATGATCGCCAACACACTCGCGGAATCGAAGAGTTCGCCGCGCCCGGCTCCCAGGAAGAAGATTATGCTCGCGCACAGATCGCGAACTCGGTGCGGGCCGGCATCGCGGCACTGCCACCGAAGTTTCGGATGGCCGTTCTGTTGCGTCATTTTGAGGACTTTTCCTACGAGCAAATGGCACAAGCTTTGAACTGCTCCATGGGCACGGTGGCTTCGAGACTCAGCCGGGGGCACAGAATCCTTGCCGATCGACTGAAGGGCCTAAGGGGAAGCTAGGGAATGAGCATCTTTTCGAAGCACATATCGCACAAGCTCGCGGCACTCATTGATGGCGAACTGCGGGAGGATTCACAACCGTCCGAGCGTCACCTGCGCCAGTGCGCGTCGTGCCGGGCCGAATACGAGCAAATTAAATTCGGGATGGCGATGATCGACCATCTGCCGCCGGTGGAGGCGCCCACCGCGATTTGGGCATCGATCGAAGTCGCGCTTGAAACCACGTTTCGGGAAAAGCGCCCCGCGGGCCATAGATTGCAATGGGTTCTCGCCGGCGCCGTGCTTGCGCTCTCTGGCCTGATCTATTGGCGCATCCCCCGTGAGCCGAGTGCGCGGTGGGAAGTGACTCGGCTCGAAGGCGCTCCATTCGTCGAGACGAAGCATGTCGCGGGAACCGGGTATATCGGCGCCGGTGAATGGCTGGAAACGGACTTTTCCTCGCGCGCCCGAATCCGAGTCGGCGAAATCGGATCGGTCGAGGTTGAGCCGAATACGCGCCTTCGGGTTGTGAAGACCAAGGCTGCCGAGCATCGGATTGCCCTTTCGCGAGGAGAGATCCGCGCGAGAATTTCGGCGCCTCCCAGGCTGTTTTTTGTCGACACAGCGGCAGGAACCGCCATCGATCTCGGCTGCGAGTACACGCTGGAGACGGACCAGAGCGGCTCAGGCTTGTTGCGTGTGACCAAGGGCTGGGTGTCGTTCCAGTGGAAAGAACTCGAATCGCTGGTGCCGGCGGGCGCCAGCTGTCACACACGGACGCCCATCGGACCGGGGATCCCGTACTTCGACGATGCACTAGAGGTGATGAAACAAGCTCTCGACAGCTTTGCCGCAGAGAAAAGCCAGAGTGCGCTCAGCGTCGTCCTTGCCGAAGCCCGCGTTCGCGATACACTCACGCTCTGGCATCTGCTGTCGCGCGTTAATGCCGGGGATCGGGAGCGTGTATATGATCGTATCGCGGCTTTGGCTCCGGTTCCCGCAGCGGTTTCGCGGGAGAAGGTTTTGAAGCTGGATCCCGAGACATTAAGGCTTTTGAAAGAAGAACTGGCTTGGAAGTGGTAAGCCGGGAAGAAAATTGCAAGCGCGTTCGTCTAAGGAGCTGAAAGGAGTTTTCGATGTTGCGACTCGGTCTCGCTGCGTTCGTGTCCTCTGTGGTTTTGGTGGCGGAAGGTTTCACCTTTACCATTGGCAATCCCGTTGCCTCCCAGGACTTTCAGATGAAGTCAGCCGCCTTCGTGTTTCGCACGGAAGGCTGCGCTGAACCGGCGAAGGCTCAAATCGCCGGTACGGCGGAGGGGCTGGTGAAAGGGGCCCGCAAGTCGGTGTCTCTGAGGGTCGTGACCAGCGCGAAGCCGGGCATCTATGCGGTCTTCCAAGACTGGCCGTCGGAGGGCCAATGGGTGGTAAACCTGAAGGGAACCTGCGCCAGTGCAACCGCGGGAGCCGTTGTTCCAATCGGACCGAAGGGCTTCATTCGAGACTCCTCTAAATTCTTCCCGCGTCTGGCCACTGATGCGGAAGTCGAAACTTCGTTGAAAGCGCTCACCCAGGGAGGGAACAAATGAAACCGGCAATCCTTGCGCTCACTTTGGTTGTTTCCGCCGCAATCCTGCTCATCGCGGCCGACAGCAGCATCACTCAGCCCAACAATTTAACCGTCCATGAGTGGGGAACCTTTACTTCCGTCGCTGGGCAGGATGGCTTGTCCGTCGAATGGGACACGCTGGGTTGTAAGGACGATCTGCCTGGGTTCGTCAACGGCGTCGGCTATCGCGGCTTCAAGTTCGGCCTGGCAGGCACGGTCCGCATGGAAACTCCGGTGATGTATTTTTACAGCCCACGCGAGATTGTGGCCAACGTCCAAGTGCGGTTTCCGTTCGGCTTGATCACGGAATGGTACCCAAAGGGTAACAACGAGATTTACGAGTCGAAGAGTCTGATGGATCGAATGAGCGTTTCCATGAAATCGCGCCTTTATGCCGATAACGCCGTCTACGAAACCAAGAACCTGATGGATGCGCCTCCGGCTGGCCTGGATTCGTCATTGGTCCGCCTGGGTCCATCGCGGAACGGGCTCGACACCTCGCTCCGTCAACTGATGGGCTCCATCGGCTGGAGCGGCATTAAGATCCAGCCTGGGACGACTCCAGATTATCCATTGGAGAGCCGTCCCAGCCGCTACTACGCGGCGCGCGCAACCGATGCCGCGCCGATTACCGTCGGCGATCAGCATGAGAAATTTCTTTTCTATCGCGGCGTTGGACGACTCCAGGTTCCTCTTACGGCGCGACTGGCCGGCGATGGCGCTGTGACGGTAGGAAACCGCGGCACTGACCAGATTCCAGCGGCAATCCTTTTCGAGAACCGGGAAGGACATCTTGGATTTCGGAGCGTGGGCGCGGTGAGCGACACCGTCACGATCCAGCGGCCTTCGCTGGACGGCTCGTTCTCCCAGTTGCTGGCGGATCTTGAAGCCACGCTCGTCTCGCAGGGCCTGTTTCCCAGGGAGGCTCAGGCAATGGTCGAGACTTGGCGGGATTCGTGGTTCGAGGAAGGCTCGCGACTGATATACATAGTGCCGTCCCACGCGATCGATGCCATTCTGCCGCTTCGCGTGGAGCCCGCCGCATCGCAAACCGCGCGTGTCTTCGTTGGGCGGATAGAACTGATTACTCCCGAAACGAAGCAGTCTGTGGAACAAGCGATTGCCAAGGGCGATTGGTCCGCGCTCGGCCGCTACACCCGGTTCCTCGGCCCCATTATTAAGCGCATCTCTGCTGAAGGCTCCGCGAAGGCTGATCAGATTGAGCAACTTCGCCGCAATAGTCAGGCCCTCGGCAGCGTCGGTCGATGCCAGTAGTTTTCTGTCCGGCGAGTCCGCGATGAATCAGCGACCAATGTGCAACATTATCGACTTCACCGAAGAAATGAAGCCTGCCTGAACGACAGGCTCCATTGTCCTTGTCGGCCGTACTCGACAAAGATGGCCCGGCCGAGTCATCGTGGAGACAGGAACCGGGCTCCGAATCGGCCGAGGCGCAGTTGGCGGCGAAGCTGCTGGCGAGCTTCCTCGGGGAGAACGGCGGGCGCCCTCACGGCATGTGCCGCGATCGAAAGGCCGCCGGCGTTGGTCGTTGGGCTTGCCAGGTAACCGTGAACTTCATTGCTAGCGGGGTCGAATGCGAAGCCGATGATCTGCCGGTGAGCGTTGATCGAGCAAGCGACCAATAAGTAGAGTGACGAATCGGCGGGGACTAAACTGTTGAGGTCAGCCATCACTCCGTTTTCGCGAAGGAAAGCGCGCGGGTTGCCGCTGGAATCCGTGGATACGCCGACGATGTCTCCGGCCTCGTTGATGTAGAGGCCGGCGCTGCCGGTGTCGCCGGGCAGAGCACCTAGGTCCTGCATGCCTTTCTGTTTGGTCCACAGGAAGGCGTGAGTCACGGCGTCGCCGGGCAGGTCGGAATTGCCGACGACCTGGGCGGAATTATTGATGCTAAATGCGACGTTTCCGCCACCGCGGCCCGTACCTCCGAGGTTGCCGAGGTTGATCACGGCGTTGGTTTCCCACAGCAGTGCGTGCAACTGCACAAGATCGGTGAGGCTGTAGGGATCGTAAGTCGAGCAAATGCCCGAGGCGCCTACCACCTGTCTATTGCTGTTGACGCCAACGGCGAACCCATCGGGATCTCCGGCGAAGGTGGGAAGTTCCTCAATATTTCCTTTTTCCCAGAGGACTGGCTTGAACTGGAGCTTTTGAGGGCCCGGGCAGGCTAGGTCCGGCGTATTGTTTTCCGCAATCCCGACGATTGTCCCGCGCGCATTGATCTGGTTAGCCACGCCGTTGGGACCGCCCAGGGTGGGCAACGGAGTCATCATTCCGTACTGCCAGAGGTAAGGCAGACAGGTTGTTCCGTGGACCGGAAGGCCCAGCTGCTTGAAGCCGCAGAAGTCTTCTCCGTTGGGGTCGGGGGTGGTGGTTTCCGCCTGACCGACGACCTGGCCTCTTTCGTTCACGCCGAAGGCAATGCTGTTGAGGCCTCCGAGGCCGGGGACGCCGATGTCTCCTTTCTGTCCCTGATACCAGAGGACGGCGTGAGTAGCGCCATTGGCGGCCCCGGCGGCGCCGGCGACCAGTCCGGTGTTGACGATGGTGAATGGCTGGCCGGGCGTCGCGCCTACGTTGCCCAGGTCGGCGATGGTGTAGCGGGGCTGGGCCGCGGCGAAGGCGGCCAGCGCGAGTAAAGTCATAATTGGTTTCATAGAACGCTCCTGATGAAGTAGGCGGAGAGCGAGGAAGAAAACTATCATCGAGAGTTTTTGCGTCTGCCCGCTTCCTGACGGTCGCGGCTCAGGGCGTATAATTCAGCGATGCAGAGTGAGGTGAGCGCGCTGCTGCGGGCTTGGAGCGAGGGGGACCGGGGGGCGCTCGACCGCTTGACGCCGATTGTCTATGACGAATTGCACCGCTTGGCGCGCAGGCACATGCGAGGGGAGCGGCCAGGGCACAGCTTGCAGACGACGGCGCTGGTGAATGAAGCCTATTTGAAGCTGGTCGATTACGAGCGCATGCAATGGCAGGACAGGGCGCATTTTTTTGCGGTATCGGCGCAGGTGATGCGGCGGATACTGGTGGATCGTGCGCGGCGGCATAACTTGAAACGCGGCGCAGGTGTGCAGCACGTATCACTAGACGAAGCAGCGGCGGTGGCGGGCGGGGGGACGGACCTGGTAGCGCTCGATGACGCACTGAACGCGCTGGCGGCGATCAGTCCGCGAAAGGTACAGGTGGTGGAAATGCGGTTTTTCGGCGGACTGAGCGTGGAGGAGACGGCGGAGGTTCTGAAAGTGTCCGCTGTCACCGCGATGCGCGAATGGAGAGCTGCGAAGGCGTGGCTTTATCGCGAATTGAGCAAGGTATGAATCAGGCAGACACGCTGCTTCATGCCGCGCTGGAGATGGCTCCGGGGCAGCGCGATGCTTACCTGCGGGAGGCGTGCAAAGGCGATTCGGAGCTGGAGCGCGAAGTGCGCTCGCTGGTGGAAGCGCATGATAAGGCGGGGAGCTTTCTCGATCGTCCAGCGGTGGGAGCCGTTACCCGAGACAGCCTGACCGGGCAGACGGTTTCGCATTACCGGATCTTGGAGGTTCTGGGCACGGGGGGCATGGGGGTGGTGTATAAGGCCCAGGACACGCGGCTCGACCGCCTGGTGGCGCTGAAATTTTTGCCTCCGCACCTCCGGCATAACCAGGAACTGAAGCAGCGCCTCAAAGAAGAGGCGCGGGCGGCGTCGGCGCTGGACCATTCGAAC
Source organism: Bryobacterales bacterium (assembly GCA_963813145.1). Lineage (GTDB taxonomy): Bacteria > Acidobacteriota > Terriglobia > Bryobacterales > Bryobacteraceae > Palsa-187. The sequence goes on along the minus strand of CAWEXX010000003.1, from coordinate 202,672 downwards.
ATCGTCGTGATCCACGACATCGGCGAATCGCCGGAGGGCGACCTGTTTATCGCCATGGCGTTTCATGAAGGCGCGACGCTGGCGCAGAAGATCGAGAAGCCTATTCCTGTGGCGGAGGCTTTGGAGATCGCGCGGCAGATTGCGTCGGGGCTAAGCAAGGCTCACGAGTGCGGGATCTTTCATCGCGACATTAAACCTAGCAACGTAATTGTCGCGAAAGACGGCGTGGCGAGGATTATCGACTTCGGGCTCGCGAAATCGAGCGAGGCCACGGTGACCGAGGACGGCTCGACGAAGGGCACGCCGCTCTATATGTCTCCGGAACAGGCGTCGGGAAAAGCGGTCGATTATCGCACCGACCTTTGGAGCCTTGGAGCGGTACTCTACCAGATGCTGGCGGGAAAGCCTCCGTTCTCCGGCGATTCGCAGCTGCAGGTGATGCATGCGATTGTGAGCACGATGCCGAGGAGGCTGCGCGAGGCGCGGCCGGACCTGCCGGCGGCGGTGGATGCGATCGTGATGCGGGCGCTCGAAAAGGATCCGGCGAAACGGTACCAGTCGGCGGCGGAGATGGCTCGGGATCTTGCGGCGGCGATTGCCGCGCTTTCGGGAGCGCACGCACCGGTTGCGCCTAAGTCGGTGCGGGCGCCTTATGTTTTGGCGGCGGTGGCGGCGGTCGTGTTGGCTGCCGTGGGGTCGTTGTGGTTTTATCAGCGATCCGAGAAGCGGCACTGGGCTCGAGAGCAGGGCATTCCGGAGATTGCAAGGCTGACCAGCGAAAAGAAGCCGCTGGCTGCTTTTTTAGTCGCGCAGAAGGCTCTGGGGATTTTACCGGGTGACCCGCAAGTGGCGCAGATGATAGATGGGTTGACACACGTGGCGACGGTGCGATCCACGCCCGTGGGAGCGACGGTCGAGATCAAGGACTATTTGTCTCCGGGCGATGCGTGGTATCCGCTAGGGACTACGCCGCTCGAGAATGTGAGGATTCCGGCGGGGTATTTTCGCTGGCGCGTCTTGAAGGCCGGCACTGAACCCTTCGAAGGGGCTCCGACGTTCGAGGGCGTTCACGGGCTGAGGAAGGAGTTCGATTTTTCGCTGGACGCGGCGGGGACGGCTCCCAAGGGAATGGTTCCGGTGCCGAAGACGCAGTATGAGGATTTGATTTGGTCCATGGGAGTGATAGGGCCTTATGACCTGCCTGCGTTTTATATGGATCGATTTGAGGTGGCGAACCGGCAGTATCAGGAGTTCGTGGATCGGGGCGGCTATCAGAAACGGGAGTACTGGAAAGAGAGATTCATTCGCGACGGGAAGGAATTGAGCTGGGAACAGGCGATGGATCTATTTCGCGACGCGAGTGGGAGGCTGGGTCCATCGACTTGGGAAGCGGGGCACTTTCCGGCTGGGCAGGAGGAGGTGCCGGTGGGAGGCGTGAGTTGGTACGAAGCGGCGGCGTATGCGGCATTCGCAGGGAAAAGCTTGCCGACGCTCTCACAATGGTACCTGGCCGCGCCGAGCCCGATCGCCAGATACGTAATTCAGCTGAGTAATTTTTCGCAGGCCTCGGCGGCGCCGGTAGGAAAGTATCAGGGGATTGGCCCTTGGGGCACGTACGACATGGCGGGCAATATTGGGGAGTGGGTCTGGAATGAAGCGGGCGGAGGTTCGCGGTACAGCTTGGGTGGAACATGGAACACGGCGAGTTCGGATTATTTCGAGCCGGGCAATCTGCCTCCGTTCACCAGGACGGGGGACATCGGGTTCCGGTGTGTAAAGAATAGTTCGGCTCTTCCGGCGGCGGCGGTGGCGGAAATTCGTCCGCTGATCCGGGATTTTTCGAAGGCCAACCCGGCGTCCGACGAAATTTTCAAAATCTACAGAGCGATGTACGCCTACGACCGCGCGCCGCTGAACACGAAGCAGGAGCCGGTGGAACAGGATTCGGCGGACTGGCACAAGGAAAAAGTTGTCTTCAACGCAGCGTATCGAGACGAGCGCATGGCGGCGTATCTATTTGTGCCGGCCAACGTTCGGCCTCCGTATCAGACGATCGTGTTCTTTCCCAGCGCGAGAGTGACGGACATTCCGTCGAGCAAAACGCTGGGCGACATGAAATTCATCGACTACGTGATCAAGAGCGGACGGGCCGTTTTGTACCCGGTGTTCAAGGGTACTTATGAAAGACCGGGGCCGGATAACGTCGCCACGACGCGAGCCGGCGCCAACGTGCTGATAGAGCAGTCGAAGGACTTGGGACGGTCGATCGATTACCTGGAGACTCGCACGGATATCGACATGGCGAAGATCGGGTACCTGGGAGTGAGCATGGGCGCGGCGGCAGGAGTGAATTTCGCGGCTGTCGAGCAGAGGCTGAGGACTGCGATTTTCCTGGATGGAGGTTTTTATGTCGAGAAGATGCTGCCGGGGACGGACCAGGCGGACTTCGCGCCGCGCATCAAGATTCCGGTGCTGCTGATCAGCGGGAAGTATGACTGGGTGTTCCTGGGCAAGGATGCGTTGATGAAAATGTTAGGAACTCCGCCGGCCGACAAGAAGGTAGTGTTCTTCGATACGGCGCACGACGTTTCCGAGCAGCGCCCCGACCTGGTGAGGGAAGTGGTCGCATGGCTGGACAAGTATTTTGGCCGAGTCAACCAGGGGAAGGCGTTTTGAGCTCCGCGAGTGGAACAATAATCCCAGCGACGTTATCGGTCATTATCGGCGACTTTCCGGGAACGGCGTTTCACGGGAGTGATACCGCCAGCAGTCGCTGAAGGGCGGTTCACTTCAACGACATGCGCGTTTCTCGTCAGCTTGATCTCCACCCTCAACCTTCGTTGCGGTACGAAGGACCATGTCTTATTCGTTTCGCAGAGCCGCCAGCGGATCGATTCGGGAAGCTCGCCTGGCCGGCGCATAGCCAGCGAGAATCGCGGCGCTTAGGAGGATGACACCGGCCAGCGCCAGGGTTCCCGGATCATTGGGCTGGGTCCCGAACAGAAACGATTTGACAAGCCTTGACGTACTTAACGCGGCAGGCACGCTGATGACGAGCCCCACCGCGGCCAGTATTAGAACGCGGCGCAGAACCATCCAAACCACGGCGCCGCGTTGCGCGCCCAGCGCCATACGGATTCCAATCTCGCCGACCTGTCGCGTGACGGTGTAGGACATCGTCCCGTAGAGTCCCACGCACGCCATCAGCAGAGCGAGAATCGCGAAACCCGTGCATAGTTTCGCGAACGTGATTTCCCGGCTGATCGTCCGATCGATTTCCGCCGCCTGGGTGGCCACGTTGGTGACCGGTATGCGTGAATCTGCCTCCCGCACGATCTCATGCACGCTCTGAACAATCCTCAGCGGATCACCCGCGGTGCGCAGCGCGTAGGTCATTCGGTCCGGAGAAAACTGGCTGACCGCTACGAACACGGTCATGGCACTCTCCTCTTCATTTTTCAGACCACCGTACCGCAGGTTAGCCGACACACCGACGATTTCGAGATCGCGCTTCTCTTCCGGGAGCGTGATGCTCCGGCCCACTGGATTCTCGTTCCTGAAGTAAGTTCGCGCCAGCTCCTCGCTGATCGCGGCAACCGGCCGGGAGCCCGGTTGGTCGCGGTCGTCAATCTCACGCCCGGCCAGGATCGGAATCTGCATCGTCGTGAGGAAACGCGGTCCGGCTGCCAGGACGTGCGCGTTCTCGATGGTCACAGCGCCAATCTTCATTGGCCCCTTGATGGCCGGCCCGGCGAAGCCGGCGCTGATTATGGAGGATTGCGAAAACGTCGCGGTGCTCACGCCGGGAATCGATTCGAAGCGCTTGCGCAGATCCGCGTAAAACGTGGCCATCTCTGGGTCGCGATGCCCGGCCTGGCGCGCATTCAGCGAGAACAGAAGGATGTTCTCGCGGGCGTATCCCAGTTGGACGGAGTGCAGTTTGTTGAGTGTCCGGACAAACAGACCGGCGGCGACCAGGATGAGAAAAGAGAACGCGATTTGCGCGACCACCAGCACGTTCTGAGCGCGGCGGCGCGGTCCGCCCCTGCTTCCATTTTTTAACGCGGGCAGGACGTCCGGACGCGTCGACTGAATTGCTGGAACGAGGCCGAATAACAGGCCGCAAACCACGGAGAGAGCCGCCGTCACGCCCAGCACGCTCCAGTTCAATTCCGCGTGCAGCGTAAAGTTCTCCCGCCCGTTGGAGAGCAGCAGCGTCAGTGTTCGCACGCCCCAGATTGCAAACAAAATCCCGAATGCTCCGCCGAGCGACGCCAGCATCACACTCTCGGTAAGCAACTGCCGCACGACGCGGAACCGTCCCGCTCCCAGGCTGAGCCGGACAGCCATTTCGCGGCGTCGCGCGGCGGCCCTTGCCAGCAGCAGATTGGCGATGTTCGCGCACGCGATCGCCAGGATCAATCCCACCATTGTCAGGAGCACGTACAGAGGCTTGGAATACTGGCGGCGCAAACTGCCCAGACCGGCGGCGCCGGGATTCAGAATCAGCGCGGGCAGTTTCGCGCGCTCACCGTCGGTGGTCGCGGTGGCGGCAACCCATTGATGGAAACGAGGAGCCAGCGCTGCCTGCGCCTGGGCCATGGTTACGCCGGGACGCAGACGGCCCATGATTTCGATCCAGTAGAAGTTTCCGTCGGGATATATACGAGCGGCTCGGGCGCCGTCCTCGAGCACATTCGTGTGCAACGGAAGGTAGAGGTCCGGCGCCGCCGCGGGATCGACTCCGAAGAATTCCGGCGGCGCCACGCCGATCACCGTGAAGGGCACATTATCGACTAGCACCGGTTGTCCGATCGCACTCGACGGTCCACCAAAGCGCTGCTGGCTGGTCGCATAACTGATGACAGCGACTGGCGCTGCGCCTGGACGGTCGTCTTCGGAGTCGATCAGGCGTCCCGCGGTTGGCGACACTGCCAGGCCGCGAAAATACTCGCCGGTGACGTACTCCGTGCTGGCGCTCGTGGCCTGCCCGCTTGTTTGAGAATGGATGGCCAGGGTCTTGTTATGTCCGTTGAAGTATCCGAAAAGCGTGGAAAAGACGGGATTCTCCTCGCGAAGGGCCTCGAAAGCTCCGTATGGGAAGATGCCAAGGACCATCTCGCCTTTGTCGCCGGGCCACGCCAAGCCCTGTAACCCGTGCATGACGTGGACCGACTCCTTGTTTGCGTTCTGGGGCGGTCGGCTATGCCAATTCAATACCACCAGCGACTCGGGATCGGCCACCGGCAGCGAACGCAACAGAACCGCCTCCATGAAGCTGTAGATAGCGGTGTTGGCGCCGATGCCAAGTGCCAGCGACAAGACCGCCAGAGCGCTGAATACCTTGTTGGAGGCCATGGTGCGAAAGCCATAGCGGATATCCTGGGCCAGTTCCGACAAAAACTGTGTCATCCAAATCTCCCGTGACTCTTCCTGCTTCAATCCGACGTTGCCAAATCGCCGGCGCGCTTCAGCCTGAGCCCGCTCCGCCGTCATACCGTCTGCTTCGAGTTCCGCGGATTTTTCCGCAAGGTGGAGTTCCATTTCCTCACGCAGCGCCTCACTGCGCCTGGCGCTTTCCATCCAATACCTCAGCCGTCGTATCAACATGTCCGTCACTCCGCTCCCATCACACGGGCGATCGCCAGGCTGAGTTTCGCGTATTTCCGAGTCTCGATGGCCAGCTGTTTGCGTCCAGCCGCCGTGATTTTGTAAATCTTCGCCCGCCGGTTATTCGACCTCACGCCCCAGACGCCATCGATCCAGCCGTTCAGCTCCAATCGCTGGAGAGCCGGATACAGCGAGCCCTCCTCGACGAGGAGCTCATTGTCGGACGATTGTTGAATAAACTGGACGATGCCGTATCCATGGAGGTCACGAAGCGACAGCGTCCGCAGAATTAACATGTCCAGTGAACCGGGCAGCGAATCGTTCTTTTGTGCCTTGCGTCCCATACCAAGAATTCTTAGCTTACAGCGATGAGATGATGCAAGTCAAGTTCAGATTGGCGAGCCCTCGCTCGCTACCTTATAGTCGGCGGGAACTTCGAACAGCGCTCGTGGTTGAAGTGATGTTCGACGCGATTCGGCTCGTGATCCTAGATGGAAGCGATCACCTCACTGAGCGGGCCAACCTTGCAGAGCGCGCCCTAATCCTGCATTTGCCACGAATCGCACCGAATGACCGCAAGGCTGAGCGGCGGCAATGCGGATTTTGAGCGCGAGCTTCCACTGATCCTGGTGGATGTATTCGGCGGTGAGCCTGGGGCTTTCGCGAATTAAGCAGGTGCAGATTGACAGCAAACCGCGCATGGCCGATTTTGCTCTTTGGGCAGCGGCCGCGGCTCCCGGGCCCGGTTTCGCTCCCGAAGCGTTTCTGTTCGCCTCTCGCGGGAACCGGGCTGATGACGTGCGAAGCGAGTGCAGTCAATCCTAACAACGAGACGTAACGGGAGTCGAACGACCCTGGATTTTTCCAGCGCCGGCGAAAGTGGAACATTTCCCGATTTACACCTTTCGCAATACCCGCCTGACGCGGTGGACGCCTTTTATGGGCCCCCGGGACGCTCGCCTACCTCGCCGCCACCGCGACGTGAGCATCACGAAGCGTTGTGTTCACCCACAGGAGTTCAGCACCCGTGCGGCGATGGAGAACTAGTTCTTTTGACTTTAGTGGTGCGCCCCGACCGACTCGAACGGCCGACCTTCTGGTTCGTAGCTAAGAACCAACGTACTTTCATAGACTTAGCGGTGGGCACAAGTAGTTCTATCCATTGCTAATTGTTGCGAGTTATCAAAGAGTTCCGCGCTGGTCGCGCACCGACGCTGGCAACGCCGAGCAACGCTTCTATGCGGGGTGTGGGCACAAAAATGGGCACACTTGATTGGCGGAAACTTGAAGTTGAGCTCTGTTAGGTACCCGTTTCCAATCCGCCGCGAACCAACTTCGCCCTCCAGGCACCCCATGTTTTATCGCCAACGTGCAAAGGAACGAAAGCGGCCGTCAATTCTTTCCCGTATGATTCCAGTTCTCATCGCCTGTGCCGAGAAAGCGCGAGGCTGCCTCCGACCGCTCTGACGTCACAGATCGTCTAAGGACATCCAGGCTTACCTTGGCTTAAGGGAGGCGTACAACGCCGAACGGATTCCGGAAAAGAAGGCAGAAACCCGCAAGCGTGGTTGCGTCTGCATAGCCGGCAATCTGGCAAATCTTGGACCTTTTCTACTTCGACCCTCGGTTGAAAAGGATAAAAGAAGGCGCACCACTCCGCGCGGCCACTAAATCGAGTCGCCCGTCTCCATCGAGATCGCCGCTGGCCATTCCATAGATATCGCCTTTTCCGTCGCCGAACGGATGCGCGTCGAAGTTCCTGCCGGTTCCGTCGTTGTAATAAATGACGCCAGGGGCGTTGACATAGCCGACGATGAGAGCCGGGCGGCCATCTCCACTGAGATCCGTGGCAATCATCGAGTACGGCAGCGCGTCCGGTTTCTGGAACTGAACACCGGACCCGAAATTGCCTTTGCCGTCATTGAAGTAAACAAAACAACCGAGCTTCTCCGGGCAAACGGCGATGTCGGGATGACCGTCGCTATTGAGATCGGCCACGGCGATTGCGCGGATCGATGCGGCAAATGCGCCCCCCGCAGATACGACGAGGACACGCTGACGATGCATGCGTCAATTCTACCTTGATCAGGCACTTTTGACATGCCCCGCAGAATTTCTTGGCGCAGGGAGGGCCGGCACCGATTCGTGGTTCAGGAGCGACGACACTCGCGCCAACTCCTCGCACATGGCGCGCCATACTTACGCGTCCGAGGTGGACTGGAAAAGTCCGGATATGGGAAGTTTGACTCGCCTGGAGACATGGTTTCGGCTCGATATCCACCATTATCGCCAGCGCGGAGCGCCGACGAAAAGCCTCGCCTCCTGCTAAGCTTGCATTTCCGGCATTTTCGACCTGAGAGGAGTATTCGACAGTGAAAGTAGTTGCTGGCGTCGACCTTGGCGGCACTGCCATTAACTATACAATCGTCAACGAACAAGAGCAGTTCCTCATTGAAGGCTTATGCGAACATCCCGCGCTCTCCATACAAGGGCCGGACGTCTGCCTCGCGCAGATTGAGGACGGCCTGAAAATCGCCGTCGAGAAAGCTGGCATAGGTCTGGACGACATCGCCGCGGTCGGCCTGGACACACCAGGTCCGGCAAGTTCCTCTGGCGTTCTCAGCGCGCGCGGTTCCACCAACTTCGTCCACGCCGATTGGACCGGTTTCGATATTCGCAAGAACCTTGAAACCCGTCTCCGCCGTCCCGTCACATACTTGAACGATGGCAACGCCGGAGCCTTATGGGGACACTTCACCATCTTTGGCGCCAATGGCCGCGAGACTTCAATCTCTGCCGTGATCGGCACCGGGCTCGGGGGCGGCGTCATCGTCAATGGCAACGTAGTCAAGGGCAGAATGGGCTTCGGCGGAGAACTCGGCCACGTGCTCATTCCCTACCAAGCCATCTCGGGCATCGAAGGCCTCAAGCCAAAATGCAACTGCGGGCGCATCGGCGACTTGGAGTCGCTGTGCTCGCTCACCGCCATCACCCAAACGCTGCTGCCCCATTTCCTCACACATTACCCGGGCCACGAATTGGCCAAGCTCGGCACGAACAAGGCGGCAAAACTTGTACGCGGATTGGCCGAAAAGGGAGATCCCCTCTGCCGTGACATCTTCCGCGTGCAAGCTCACGCGCTGGGTTTATTCTTCGACGAGATGGTAAACACGTTCGATCCCGATGTCTTGATCATCGGCGGTGGCGCCATTGAAACCGGCGCCGACTTTCAGCGCTGGTTTATCGCGGAAACACGTCGCGGCATGCCGCGCCAGCGCGCGGAGCAGGCGGGGATTCCGATTCACATTATGCCCAACGGCGATACTGCCGGGGCGCGCGGCGCGGCAATCGAGGCCCTCAAGTTCATGCGCCAGTCCTCATGAAGAGCCCATGCGCCTGGGTCATCCGTGGTTGCGAGCGCATCTCCGCGTACTCACGAACCATACGCGGCGTCAGGTCCTGGACTTTGGGATTTGCAGAAAACAGTTCTCGCCCGGTGTCGGTCATTATCGGACACATGCAACAAAACGTTGTTCGCTAGAGATTGGGCAGGTTGGCACTTCTATGACCTGCCGCCACCCACGTACAGCAGTCTCGGCCATTATTACCGTTGCCGCCAGTTGGATGTCATCAACAGGAATGGGGGGTTACAATAGCTACATGGAATTCTCAAAACGATTGTGGATCGGAATGGTGGTTCTGGGTGCATGCGCTAGACTGCTTCCCCATCCTTGGAATTTCACACCTCTTATCGCGATCGGGCTGTTTGCAGGCAGTAAGGCGCGATTCGCCACCACCGGAGTTCTGGCGACGCTTTCCGCACTGGCTCTGAGCGACGCGGTGATGGGTTTCTATAGCGGCTTCTGGTACGTATATGGGGCGATGCTGATCCCGGTTCTGCTCGGCAGATTGATTCGCAACACAGACGGTGTCCCTGCAATTATCGCCGCGGCTTTCGGTTCCAGTGTTTCGTTCTTCTTAATCACTAATTTCATGGTCTGGGCCACGTACAGCCTGTACCCGCACACGATAGCGGGACTCGCCACCTGTTTCGCAGCGGGGATACCTTTCTATCGGAACCAACTCATGGGCGACGCGTTCTACACCGCTGCGTTATTCGGTGGCTATGCGGTCCTCATTCGTTTTTTTTGGCCGTTACCTCAGGCTGCCTAACGTGCGGATCGTTTCCCTCCTGGCGAGCGCTACCGAAATCGTCTGTGCCCTGGACGCGGGCAAAATGCTGGTGGGCCGTTCGCACGAATGCGACAATCCGCCTTGGGTGCGAGGGCTGCCGGCGTGTAGCGAACCCGCTTTCGACGTTTCTGTCTCCAGCCACGAGATCGACGCCGAAGTAACGCGCAGGCTTCGGGCGGCTGAGCCGCTGTATATCCTCCACTCAGATCTGATTCGCGAACTCGCTCCCGATTTGGTCATCACCCAAGCCCACTGCGAGGTGTGCGCCGTTACTCCCAGCGATGTCGAGCGAAGCGGAGTGTGCGGGCTCTCCGTGGATCAACTGGCGTTGTCGGCGTCGACAGTGGATGGCATTTTTGAAGGTATCAAGAACGTCGCCGATCGGATCGGCCTGGGAGAGCGCGGACTTGCCCTGGTGGAACGCGAGCGCCGAAGACTGCGCGCCGTGAGCGAACAAACTGCGCGTTTCCGGCGGCCCACGGTTGTCATGATGGAGTGGACCGATCCGGTGTTCGCGATGGGCAATTGGGGCCCGGAGTTGGTTGAAATCGCCAATGGTGAATTGCTACTGGGGCGAAAGGGCGAATACTCCGCGGCCATCCCCGCCGAACAGTTGCGTGACGCCGACCCGGAGTTTCTGATCGTGGCGCCTTGCGGCTTCAACTTGGAGCGCGCTTTGCTGGACCAGCCTGTCCTGGAACGGCATGACTGGTGGTGCGAGTTGCAGGCGGTGCGAAACGGCAACCTTGTGTTTGCCGACGGCAATCTCTTCTTTAACCGCTCTGGAATGACGATCTCCCAAACCGCGGAGATCATCGCCGAGATTCTGCACGGTGTCACATTCGGTACTCGAACCGAGGGAATCCATTGGCGTCGTGTGCAACCGGCGACGTCGCCCGATTCGCTGGGCACGATGGTGATCCAAGCTTGACGAAGGGCTTGACGAGGGTCCTCTTATCGTGGAGCAGCGGGAAAGACAGTGCTTGGACCTTGCAGCTTTTGCGGGGACGCGCGGACCTTCAGGTGGTCGCGCTGGTCACCAGCTTCAACACGGAGGCGAATCGGGTGGCGATGCATGCCGTCCGACGGTCGCTGGTGGAGGCCCAGGCGGAGCGCACCAACCTTCCCCTGTGGGCAGTGGAGCTGCCTTGGCCATGCTCTAACGCGGAATATGAGGATCGGATGCGCGGTGTGTGTCAACGTGCGGTTGCGGAAGGAATCACGGTCATGGCGTTCGGCGATCTATTCCTTCAGGACATTCGCGATTACCGCGTGAGGCAGTTGCAAGGCACCAGCCTCGAACCGCTGTTCCCGCTCTGGCAAATTCCAACGAAAGATTTGGCTCTCGACATGATCGACGCCGGTGTGAAAGCGAAAATCACCTGCGTGGATCCGTCCAAGCTCGCAAAATCATTTGCGGGTCGCGATTTTGATCAGCCCTTCCTTGAAGCGTTGCCTCCTGGAATCGATCCGTGCGGCGAAAACGGTGAATTTCACACGTTTGTGCATGATGCACCCGTATTCTCACATCCTGTCCCGGTGGTGTCCGGAGAAGTGGTCGAACGCGACGGATTTGTGTTCGCCGACGTACTTCCTGTGTGACGTACAAGGAGACCGCACGTCTCATTCCCGGAAACGATATAAATCCTGGCTAGCCACGCTTACACCCTGCAGCTTCAGATAGGTGAACAACTGATGTTTATGGTTAACCAGGTGCTCCAAATTACCCAGCATCAAAGTAAGAAGGGACTCACCTTGCTCTACAAATACGGTAGGCACTTGCTTTCCGAGGTGCGAGTCGCGGAGCAGCCGGAAGCCTTCGTCAATGCGCGCTCGATAGATCGCCATTCTGCGACCCGCTTCGTCCGGTGAGCAGCGGTGATTCACCGGCAACTCCCGCAGGCTAACGAAATGGGCTAAACGCTGAGGTTCAAACGCGGTTAGAACGGCGCAGAACCCGGCCATACAATCGAGCAGGTGGCCAAGCAGAACGCCGGTCGGCCACGCGCCGGAGATGGCGGGTGCCCAATCCACCCAATCTGGCGGCACGAGACGGGTAAGATGCACGGCACCGTCAATCTGTTCGTGAATCTTGGCTAAAAGCGAAACACAGAGTTGGCGACTGTCGTCCATACAGACCTCAAGTGTCCCACGCACCTCCAGCGATTTTGTTCGCGACTTTCGCGCCGCAGCGGCGTCCCGAAACTTCTCGGAATCGCTGCAGCGCCGTTCACTTGTCCGCGTGACGCGCAATCGCGGATGTGCCTGATGTGGCGGATTATCGGCAACTATGCAGCTCGGCGTTTCAACGGTTCCATTCGAGGTCGGCTATCGATGGCAGGCTACGTTGGCCAACATCTCATTCGGCACGTAGGCTGATCATCGGGCTCGTGCGCACTGCGCGGACAGCAGGCGACAGCGCCGCGACAAACGCGATTAAGAGCAGTCCCGCGGCTGCGGAGAAATAACTACCGAGATCGAAACGCGTGACTCCGAAGAGCAGAGAATCCAGCAAACGGCCCAAAGCGAGCGCACCCACCGTACCGCCGATCAGGCCGTAAGCCGCCAAGCGTCCCACGCGTGAGACCACAATCCAAAGGACATTGCGTGGTTGTGCGCCCAGCGCCACTCGGATCCCAAATTCCCTGAGGCGCTGGGTCACCAAATAAGAGACTAGGCCGTAGAGTCCCACTGCAGTGATGACCAGGGCCGTGGCGGCAAACAGGGAGAGGAGGAAGGTGGTGAAGCGCCGTGAGGCCAACTGTTCCCCGAGAGCTGCGTCGAGACTGCCGAACCGGCTGATCGGCTGACCCGGATCCACCGCCTGCATCGCAGCTTGTAGGGCAGCGCGGGTGCCGGTGCCTCGAAACACAATTTGCATGGAGCGAGAAGGCCCCTGCGCGAAGGGTCCGTACGATTCAGTAAACACCGGCTGGTCGGCGCCGGCGCGCCTTGTATCGGCGACCACTCCAACAATGGTGTACCAACGCGCTGTAAGCTGATCGGGAGAATCGAAGGTGATGCGCTTTCCCAAGGGGTCGCCAGTCGGCCAGTAATGGTCCGACATGGCCTGATTGACGATGATTACGGGCGGCGAATCGGCGCGATCGTGATCGTCGAAGAATCGGCCGCGGATCAGAGGAATCTTCATTACGGAGAAGAAGTCAGGAGTGACTGAGTCCGCAGTCAACGGCATGCTGATGCGGTCCGAGCGACCTTCAATGCTGAACGTAGCCGAGTTGGGAAGACGATCTAAGAAGAAATTGGTAATACCCGCAGCAGACTGGATCCCGGGAGTATTCACGAGGCGCTCGAACATCCGTTGGTAGAACTCCTGAATCTTCGCATCGCTGCTATACCGGGCGCGAGGAATTTGCACTAGCGCGATCGACACTTTGCGAGGGTCGTAGCCGAGGGAAACCTGCTGGACGCGTTCGAAACTACGAATCAGCAGGCATGCGCCCGTAATAAGGATCATGGCAAGCGCCATCTCCGCCACGGTGAGGAAGGAACGGAAACGGCGGCTACCGATGTGGCCGGCAAGTCCACGAGCCCCCTCGCGGATGCCGCTTGCAAGATCGAACTGTGACACCTGAAGCGCCGGCAGGAGTCCGAAAAGCAGGCCCGCGGCCGTGGATGCGACCAGGGCCAGGCCGGCAACGGTGAGATCCAGCTTCGTGTCCTGCAACTGTGGGAGTTCGGGCGGTGCCAGGCGCAGCAGGAGGGCGACGCCTCCATAACCTGCCGCGATTCCGACTGCGCCGCCAGCAAAAAACAGGAGCGCTGCCTCGGTCAGTAACTGTCGCACCACGCGGCTGCGCCCGGCTCCCAGCACTGTTCGGATCGCGAGTTCGGAGGAGCGAGTTGCCGCGCGAGCCGAGAGCATCCCGGCGATATTCGCGCAGCAAATCAGCAGAATGAAGAGGACGGATCCGCTTAGAATGGCAAGGCCGGTCTTTATAGGCCCGGTAAGATCGTCCCGGAGGCTGATCAGGGTGACGCCTGCAAGGTCGCGGTCTTCAGGGTGTTGAGCGGACAATGCGCGCGCGAGCACATCCATCTCGCTTTGCGCCTGTCGGAGTGCGATTCCGTCTCGCAGTCGTCCCACCACGTTCAACCAGAAACCGCCGCGGCTCTGCCGAAGGCGGTCGTCGATCTGTAGAGGCGTCCAAAAATCGAGGTCGCGCTCGGGAAAGCGGATCAACGGCGGCGCGACGCCAGTCACTTGGTAGGAGCGGCCGCTCAACTCCAATTGGCGGCCGACGACCTCCGGATCGCCGCCGAACTGGTGCAGCCAAAACTGGTGGCTGATGACGATCTTGAGAGGACGCCCCTGCTGATCGTCGCCAGCGTCGAAGTCGCGGCCATACTGCGGCCGGATGCCGATCACTCGGAAGAAATCCGCAGTCACCTGGGCTCCGCGAAGCTGGACCGGCTCGGCGGCCGCCGTGAAAATCAGGCTTGCGGAAGTAAAGCCGGCCACACCCTGGAAGCAAGGAGCACGCCGCCAGTCTTCGAGCCGCGGCAGATTCGAGATGTCGCGCTCGAAGCCCTGTTTGGGATTGCGAATCCAGACCCGCACCAGTTGATCAGGCTTGGAGTAGGGAAGGGTTCCCAAGAGGACGGATTTGACAACGCTGAAGAGAGCGGCGTTTACTCCCATACCAAGCGCCAGTGTGGCGATAGCGACTATGGTGAACCAGGGGCTGCGCCGAAAGGCGCGAAAGGAGTACGACAGGTCGTTGATGAGCATATCGAGGTGTTCTCCGGGTGCATTGCACGCGATCGAAAGACAGGCTTGAAGGAAGTACAGCTGTGCTCCCGCTGGGCCACGCTGCCATTCCCATTGACGAAGGAACGTGGACACAATTTCACGCTCGTAGTCCTGCCGAAATTGCGCGGGGTAAAGCCGCAACAACATTCGGTAGGCCCAAAGTGTGAAGCGCGGCTCTTTCATGGGCTAAGTCCGCTTGGGGAGCAAGCCGCCCGAACGGGCATCTCGCAAGAGGCGTTCGAGCCGCCGTGCCTCGAGTTCGGCCACGCGACGGCCGAGCCGGGTGAGACGGTAGTAGCGCCGGCGTTCATCATCATCCGCGGGACGTTCGGCGAGTTCTTCGATCAGACCGGCTACGAGCAAACGATGGATGGAACTGTAAAGAGTGCTGGGAGTGATGGAGCGTACGTCACCAGTGCGTTCCTCGATGTCGCGAAGGATGGAGTATCCGTGGCAGTCGTGGTCGGCTAAAGAGACTAGAATCTGGAAAGTATCGCGATGCAAGGGGAGGAAGGACTCGGGAGTGGGTTCGTGCTCGACTCGTCGGGGCATAAGAGACGATCATATTCCAGAATCTGCTATAGTGCAAATCGGATGAGGTGCTCAATCCTGTTTGACGCGCGCCCGAGCGAAGGAAGTCGCGTCATTGTCGAAGCGAACCTGACGACAGGCTTGCGTCGATCTAATCTGGACCGCATGCTCCGATTCAGATAGATTATATTTCGCGGCAGTTTGCCGGGCCGTCAGTCGCGCGAAACCCTCGACTGAGCTCTGAGCCTCTTACGGAAGGTTTTGAGGACCGTTAACAAGCATTATCGGAACCCCGGATACTCCGACCGGATGGGATTTCCCTAGACGTCGTTGCGGCCAACAAACAGATAAACTGAACGAACGGATCGCTTTGTACGAGTGGCCGACAATGCGCTCGGTGCACACGGCGTTGCGTCTTCGTCGAACAGCGCCCGGCCGGCGCTCTTTGTCGGTGGTGTTCTCAATGCCGTAGCGCCGCGGATCGCGTAGCACGTCATCGGAATACGATCCGCTCATCGCAATTTCGGCGCTCGTCAGGTCCGCTCGCATTTCGGCCGGAATCCGCCGCAGTTGCGGATTGAGCCGCAGGCCGGGTTCCGCGACGCAGGAGTCTCTGTCGGCAGAAGCGCCACTCGGAACCGGCGCCCATCCACTTTACAGCTTGCGGATCTCGCTCTCCAGATTGGCGACAACCTCTCCATCCGGCAGCCGGCCATCGTTCAGCCTTTCCGCGAGAGAGGACATCGTGGTGCGGGGGGCGAACTCCCTGCGCTTCGCCTTGACCCAGCCGGCGAAGTCGTCCACCTGTTCGACCGTTTCTCGTGCGAGTAGCGCGTCCTTGATCTTCCGTCCCTCGCCGCGGCTGCTCGAAGCGGCGGTCACCGCGCAATTGAGGCTGTCCGAGGCATAGGCCGACGCCACTTGCGAACACAGCGTAACCGAGCCGGCGAAGCTGTACTGGTGGATTAGATCTCGGGGCGGGCGAGCATCTGCTTCGAGATTCAATGTCGGATACCATATCTGATGAGAGAATGGACCGGTTCCAGACGCGAGTAGGTTTTTGTTGGCGAAAAGGAGAGTAAATGTCCACAAAAGAAAACGCAATTGGGCGACGTTCGCTTCTGAGCACGGGCGCGGCCGCCGCGGGGCTTGGCCTCTTGACTGACCTCGAAGCGTATCCCCAGGATGTCAACCGGAATTCAATTCCGTCAGACTTGAAAATTACTGACATGCGCATCGCCGTTCTGAGAGGGCCGGGAGGCCAGGCGGGCGAGGGTCGGGCGGGACGCGGCGGCGGCAGGGGACCACTGCCTCCTGCGACTCCCGGCACGGGAGGGGCATCAGGCGGCACGATCATCGTCCGAATAGATACTAATCAGGGAATTTCGGGTTACGGCCAGACGATTGGAGACGGCCCCCAGCCGAACTACGTGCTGACGCATAAGACCCGAGTGCTCGGCGAGAATCCCTGCAACGTTGACAAGATCTTCCGCAAGATCAAGATCCATGGCGCATACAACCGTCGGGGGAGCGGCGTCAACGCGATTGAGAACGCGTTGTGGGATCTGGCCGGCAAATCTTATGGCGTGCCGATCTATCAAATGCTTGGCGGGAAATTTCGCGACAAGGTCCGCATGTACTCCGAGGGTGACCCGCGCTCAAACGACATTAAAGATATCGCCGCCGATTATAAGGAGAGAGTCGACGCTGGGTTTACGATGCTCAAGTATGATCTGGGCGTAGCTCCTATCCTCCGAGGCAAGAAGGGCACGATGTATGCGCCGGCAGGCTATAACGGGGAACCGGGGGAAGGCCCCGAGAACTACTATCAGGGAATGGAGATCAGCGACAAGGGATGTGAACTCGTAGCCGACCATGTCGCTGCCATTAAGGAGGCCATGGGCGACGCCGCCGACGTCCCCATGGGTCACGACCATTTCGGGCACCTCACCGCGAAAAGTTGCATCAAGCTGGCTAACGCGCTGGAGAGGGTCACTCCCTCGACTTTGGAAGACATGGTCCCGTGGTTCCGGGTAGAGGAGTGGAAGCTCATCACCAATTCGGTCAAGGTGCCCACCTTAACCGGCGAAGACGCCTACCTGATGGAATCGCTCGAGGCGCTTTGCCAGGCCCGCGCAGTCGATTATATCCACCCGGATCACCTTGTTATCGGCGGCCTTCTGGAATTGAAGAAGGTGTCCGACATGGCGGCGAAATATTCGGTGGGGATGATGGTCCACAGCAACGCTACCCCGATCGGCTACGTAGCCGGCGTGCACGCGATAGCCGCCTGCCAAAACTTCATCGCCATGGAATGGCACATGCCGCAGCCAGCCTGGCACAAAGACATAACCGACGCAGGGGACCTCGTGGTTAAGGGTTACATCCCCGTTCCAACGGGGCCAGGTCTGGGCATCAAAGTCAATGAAGAAGCGATGCGCCCCCTCTGCAGGCAGGGTGAGTTCTTCACCGATCCTACGACGTATTGGGATTCGCAGTTCGGCGGAGACAAGACATATACGTAAAGGGAGGATGTCGAGGCGAGCCTTACACTCTTCCGATTATGACCGAAGGTATATGGGCTTAGTTAGCCTGTTGGACCCGTCGGGCCGCAATACCGCACAATTCCCGAATCGCCGGGCACCTTCGCAGCGCCTCTTCGCGATTGCTCCCGAGTCACGAGCCATTCGTACAAAGAAGGCAATACGCACCCTATTCCGTTCGCAGGAAGTTATTGCCCGTTATGAAGCATTATCGGTAGATTCCAGCAGGAGTCTTTTCCGCATGGTCTAGTCGGCCTCCACAAAGTCGGCTTCAGGGACGGGCAGTTTGTCGTGGTCTCCAGCGACCCACACGTACAGCGTGGGCAGCAAGTAGATACTCATGAGTAGCGCGCCGAGCAACCCTCCGACGATCACAATGGCGAAGGGACGCTGAGAATCGGATCCAATGCCATGGGAGGTTGCGGCGGGCAGCAGGCCCAATGTCGCCACTAGCATCGTCATCATGATGGGACGGAGACGTAGAATCGCGCCTTGCTCCGCCGCCTCCACGATCGAATGGCCGCGAGCTCGCAGCTGGTTGATATATTCCACCATGATGACTCCGGTCTGGACGGACACGCCGAATAGGGCAAGAAAACCGACGCCGGAGGAGACGCTGAAGTTAACACTCGTCAAATAGAGCGCCACAATTCCTCCGATAGGCGCCACCGCGACGTTGGCGAAAATCAGCAGCGACCACTTCATCGACGAAAACATGGTGTACAGGATGAAGAAAATCAGCAGAAGTGTGAAGGGAATGATAAACATCAGGCGGCGCTGCGCACGCTGCTGGCTTTCGTATTCGCCCGCCCAGTCGATGCGATACCCGGTGGGCAGCTTGACCCGTTCGTCGACCTTCTTCATGGCTTCCTGGACCGCGCCGCCGAGGTCTCGTCCGCGCACGCTGTATTTGATGGCAATGTAGCGGGAATTGCGCTCGCGGGAGATTTGCGACGCCCCGTCTGAAACCTCGATATTGCATAGCTGCGCCAACGAAACACGTTCGCCGGATGGGGAAAGCAGGCGGATATTGGCGATGGCTTCCGCAGTATCGCGATAGGGCTGGAGGTAGCGCAGGACGAGGTCGTATCGCTGTTCGCCTTTCAGGACCTGAGTCACAGCGCCTCCGCCAACCGCGGTCTGGATCGCATCCTGAATATCGGCGACGTTGACTTGATATCGCGACGCTTTGTCCCGGTCCACGGTCAGGTTCAGATTGGGCTGTCCCAGCACGCGAAACAAGCCCAGGTCGCGAATCCCTTGAATGCGGCGCATGACGTCGACAATCTGGTTGCCCTTTTCCTCCAGCGTCTTCAGATCGTCGCCATAGAGTTTAATGGCGAGCTCGCCCTTGACTCCGCTCACCGCTTCCTCCATGTTGTCTGAAATGGGTTGCGAGAAATTCCAGATCACTCCCGGCAGCTTCTCGAGTTCGTGGCTTATCGCCCCGATCAACCGCTCCTTGTCTTCCCCAAAAACGCGCCGCCATTCTTCTTTGGGCTTCAAATCCACAAAATATTCGGTGTTGAAAAAGCCGGTGGTGTCGGTTCCATCATCCGGACGGCCCACCTGGCTGGTGGCGACAGTCACCTCCGGAAACGAAGCCAGCACGATACGCGCCTGATTCGCAAGACGAATGCCTTCCGTCGGGCCGGTGCTGGGCGCAAGGGTTCCGCGGACCCATATCGCTCCTTCGTCGAGGTGCGGAAGAAATTCGCTGCCAATTTGCTGGCTTAGCAGCAGCGCGCCCGCAAAGGCGACGATCCCCCCGCCTGCTGTGATGTATCGCCAGCGAATCGCCCGGCTGAGGGTGAAGCGGTACACGCGCGTAAAGAATGTCATGAGCGGATTACGCCATTCCCTGGTTCCCTTAGGGAAGAGGAAGCTTGCCAGCACCGGGGCGAGCAGCATCGAGAAGATTAACGCGCCGCCCAGCGCGAATGCGACAGTCCAGGCCATGGGTTTGAATAGTCGTCCCTCGACGCTTTGTAAGGTGAAGATCGGGATATACGCCGTAATGATGATTCCGATGGCATAGAACACAGGCCGCTGGACCTCATGCGCGGCTTCCGCAATCTGCTGGCGGGGAGGCTTGCCGGCTCCTTCCCGCCGTCCAAGGTGGCGCAGGATATTTTCAACCATCACGACAGCCCCATCGACCACCATCCCGAAATCGAGCGCGCCGAGCGAAAGAAGATTCGCGGGAATGCCTTTCAGCTTCAGACACGTCGACGCGAAGAGGAGCGCGAAAGGAATTGTCATGGAGACGATCAGCGCGCCACGAATATTGCCGAGAAACGCGAACAGGATAATGGCGACC
Organism: Bryobacterales bacterium; assembly: GCA_963813145.1. Taxonomy (GTDB): domain Bacteria; phylum Acidobacteriota; class Terriglobia; order Bryobacterales; family Bryobacteraceae; genus Palsa-187. The sequence goes on along the minus strand of CAWEXX010000003.1, from coordinate 182,700 downwards.
AAAATGATTCCGTCGGTCAGATTGCGCAGAACGGTGTGGGTGGTGAAATGAACCAGGTCGCTGCGGTCGAGGAAAGGCACGATTTTGACGCCCGGCGGCAGCAGGCCGGGACGATCGGGAGTTCCGTTGAGCTCTTTCACCTTGTCGTGGATCGCATCGAGCGTGGAATCGCTTTCAGCGCCCTTCCGCAACAACACAATGCCTTCGACTACGTCGTCGTTATCAAGAATCGCGCCGTTCACTTTGTGAATGGCCCTGCCGTTCCTTCCGAGCCTGATCTTGGGGCCTTGTGCGACGGTGGCAATATCTCGCACGCGGATGCCAGCACCGTTTTTCATCGCGATCACGGTTTTCTCGATGTCGGTAACCGTTTTCACCAAACCGACCGCCCGGACGTTGACCTGCTGAAGTCCCGCCTCGATGAAACTACCCCCGGCATTGATGTTGTTGTTCGTGAGCTGCTGCTCCACTTGCGCAATACTCAAGCCATAAGAGATCAGCTTATTGGGGTCGAGGCGTACCTGATACTCCTTGGTGATGCCTCCGAGGCTGGATACGTCGACCACGTTGGGCACCGACTTGAATTGTTTTTCGACGAACCAATCCTCTATGGATTTGAGGTCCATGATGTCGAACCGGGGATTCGTGCTGTGCAAGTGGAAGAAATAAATCTGACCAACGGGGCTCCAGTCGGTGCCCATCTGCGGCTGAAGGCCAGGCGGCAGCGTAACCTGCGCCAGCCGCTCCAAAACCTTCGCGCGATTCCATTCGTTTTCCGAGTCGTCGTCGAAGACCATGGTCACCGACGATAAGCCGAATAAGGATGTGGATCGAAGCGACGTCAGGTGCGGGATGCCATTCATGACGATTTCGAGCGGCACGGTGACCTGCTGCTCTACTTCTTCCGCCGCACGGCCAGGCCACTGCGTGATCACCTGCACGTAATTGTTGGCCACATCCGGATATGCTTCGACGGGCAGGCTGTGGAACGAGAAGATTCCCCAGACAAACAACACCACGGACATGGCGAGGACGAGAACCCGATTGTTCAGGGCAAAATCGACAAGTCCACGGATCATGATCGGAATATAGCGGTGGACCAGGACGGGAAACCAGTATATTTCGGTCCTGGAAAGATTAACTTTTCAGCTATTGGATAGGATCGATATATCTTTTGATCTCAAGTTTTGAAGCGTTCGATGCAGTCCTTGCTATCTTTCGCAGCGAATGGCTTTAAGCGTTGTTTTTTGATGGCGTCCTTCGTGGCAGGCGATTAGAATTGGGGAGTCAAACCCGGTGGTTTTGCGTGGATCTGTCGCCTATGTGGCCGGCGCGGAGCGAAGGAGATGGCCCCGATCCGGATTCTACTCATCGACGATCACAATCTTTTCAGAGAAAGCCTCCGAAGACTGCTCGAGGCTGAGCCTGACTTTCAAATTGCCGGCAGCTGCGATTCTATTCCCGGAGCGTTCCTGGTGCTCGATCGGAGCCAGGTCGACATCGTGCTGCTCGACTATGAGTTCGGAGAGGGTAACGGATCACGATTCCTGGAGGAATTGCGGGCGCGAAATCTTGAGTGCCGTGTGCTGATGGTTACCGCGGCCCTGCGCGATGATGTGACGCTGGACTTGCTAAGGAACGGATCCTCGGGGATCTTTTTCAAGCATTCGCCTCCCGGCCAACTGATCGAAGCAATACACCGTGTGGCCGGAGGCCAAACATGGCTGGATGTCAGAATCATGCAAACGATCCTCGCGACCGCCGCCGCGAAGAAGGAAGAGAAACCAGGACGCACGCTGAACAGGCGGGAGAGATCTGTGCTCTTGGCTGTTTTCGAGGGGTATTCTAACAAGACAATCGCCGCAAAGCTGAATACGACGGAGGGCACGGTGAAAGCCGTTATGCAACAATTGTTCGACAAGACAGGCGTACGGACGAGAAGCCAGCTGGTCCGAGTCGCGCTCGAGAAACGGGTCCAGGAATGGCCGCCCGAGTCCGAACACGAACAATCCTGATCGCTACTGGGCGGTCTTTCCGGCCAGATAATTGCCATTAACGGTAAATTCTCAGACCGCCATTCAGGGCCATTCTCCGAGTGGCCGACCATTCGGTCATCGCGTTAATCATGTTTCCCAGGCGGTTTGTCCGAAGATCACCGTCCTCTCGCATCCGCTTTCTGCCTTGTTGCGGTGCGCCTCGACTCAGCCGTTGCCAGCCAGCCCACCGACCTGGATACAGGCACGTGGAACCAGTCAGTTCCCGAGCCGGTGCTAGCGAAAATCCCCCACTCCGAACGTTAATGCCGGGAATTTTCAGCGCACGTTCTAGTCCTCTATACAGGACCGGTCTACTCCCCGATTAAACCAACCGCGATCTGCTGGTCCGGACTTGCCGAGGCCAATTTGTGAAGAAAACGTCTAATCGAAACCACACAGGCTTGCTGTTTCCGGATCTCCGTCTCGCTCTCCTGGCGCTGCCCGTAGCGTTCGGGTCAGCGGCGTGGGGCCAATGCGCCGGGGCATTTGTAGACGATGCCGCCAGCTTTCAATGGATCTACGATCGCGCCGGCACGGGCGTTGCCCCTGGCGAGATCGTTACCGTCCTAGGACAGAAGCTTGGACCCGCGCAATCCGCCAGTTTCCAATTGAACCAACAAGGCCAAGTACCTACGACACTCGACGGGGTGCAGGTTCTGATCGGGGGAATACCAGCGCCGGTTATCTATGCGTCCGCACATCAGGTTTCGGCGATCGTCCCTTTCAACTTCGCGGGTGGGTACGTCAGCCTCGTTGTAAATGACCTGCCGAGTTGCTTTTCGATTGCTGCCAATTTACTGACCGCCGCGCCGTCTATCTTCACGGCTAATTCGCAAGGCTTTGGGCAGGCCGTGGCCGCCAATGCAGACGCTACTCTCAATGGCGGTTCGAACCCCGCGGCCCCCGGCTCGTTCATTACGTTCTATATCACGGGCGCCGGTCAAACCGATCCTCCGTCCGTTGCGGGCGCGGTGGCGCCCGAGGCTGCCAATATCGTCCTGCCGCTGAGTGTTTCGATCGGCGGGCAACCGGCCCAAGTCTTATACGCGGGAAAGGCTCCGGGGATCATTGAAGGCGTCTCCCAGATCAACGCGATCGTACCTGCCAATCTGCCATACGGCGGAAATTGGCCGCTTGCCATTCAGGTGGGCGGGGTCTCCAGCCAGGCCGGTGTGACGGTTGCCGTGGCTGGGCCGCCACTGGGCGCCACGCCCCCAGCGCCGGACGACCTGCGATTCAAAGGCATCCACGCATCGGTCGCCTTCCACGAGGATCCGCTGTGCAACAATCCTGAAAACTGCGAGGTTCAGATTGGGAGCGGCTTCACTGTACCGGATATCGCATCTCTCTCGGCCTTAGCGCCCAGTGGCAGTGAATGGCGATTCGATCCGCTGCAGTCCGCCGGGTCGGAGACGCCTGTCAGCGGTATCGTCGCATCCGGACACGGATTGTTCGCAAACGATGTGGCCACGCTGATGACCGCATCTACGGTCATAACCGCGATCGATTTTGAAGCTTCCGGTTATGCCATCGCTGCGATGCGAACGACCGCTACCGGCGGCTTCGACGGAGAACTTCAAACGGCTGCCGCCGCGAATTTCGCCGTTGCCGCATCTCAACAGGCCTCCCAAGGCAGGGTCATTACGGCAGTCTCTTACTCGTCACCTGGAACGATTTGCTTCCTGTCTTACAGCCGGCGGAACGATAACTCGACGTATCAAGCTAGTGTGGCGACCGCGCCAACATCTAGCGAGGCGATCGTCGTTGCGAGTAATCTCGCCGCCGCCGGCTACATCATTACTGGATTTGGCGGGAACACGCTGAATGGATACGTGATGGTCGGAACCCTTGTGAACGGAAACGCGACGCCGCGTCCTTTGCAGGTTGCACAATCGACGGGCTCCTTGCCTTCTCAAGGATATGTCCAGGTGGCAGCTGTGTCCGATGCAAGCTCTGGCGCAAATACGTTCATTTTTGAAAAATAGGCATGCGGTTCTCGATAGTGCGCCAGATAAAAGCCACGCTGCAATGCGGTTCCGGTCAGGTAACGCGGCACTCGTACAAAGCTAGGATTTAGGCTAAGGGGAGTCCCAACATTCTGAACTGATAACGCGCATTATCGGCCACGTGTTTGCTGCGGGCGATGGGTCGGACGAAACCCGTTCTTTGGCAGGCTAGGAAACTGATAGCCGGGTCCGCGTGCTCTAGATTACCGGCGGAATCGATAGTGACGATCTGCCAAACTTTGACAACGGCCGTCAAAGGCCGCTGCTGTCGAGCCGCTCCAACCGTCGCGGGATGTTCCTGGCCATAATCCGCGAGTTCATAGGAACGCATCCTCACCCATCGCCATGCGCGCGAGTGAGGCCGGATTCTCCTCGGCATACTTCATGACGGCCCGATACTCGGCAACTCCGCTGTGCCGGATGGCGTTCTCATCGTCGCCGGCGAGGTAGAGAGCGTATTGCCGGTCCCAATAAACCAGTCACTTGTCTGTGTAAGGCACGAGTCCGACCGCGTCCGTCAGGACCCCTTCGAGCTTCACGAGTCGTTTTCGAATGCCGATCATTGGTCAACCTCTACGCTACGATGCGGTCGTGCCGCCGCCACTCGCCCCAGACTTCACACCCTGTCGATGGGAAAACTTTGGATGAACTCCTCTAGGTCTTCACTGTTCATGAATCCATCGATGGCAACTATCTCCGTAAGCTGCAGCCATGGCTCGCCTCGCGAGGCGCTCATATTCCCTCCGGAGAAATGAATATCGCGAGGCATTCTTCGGACCCGGGCAGATTTCGTTTTGACCGCCATCTATGAACATCGCCTGCAAATCCTGCTTTGCACCTGGCAGCGACTGGAACTTAAGGTAAAGTTCGTGCAAGATGGCGGCTTTGTTCGGGTCGATCCATACGGGAATCGTTTCACCGATGATGCCATTTGCCTCACGTTCCCTTGCCTCGGCGATCCAGTGACGATTGCGCTAGCCAGCACTTTCGATACCTTCGTCAAACGCAGTTCTCGCTGTTTCTCCAATCGTCTCGATTAGCCCCTCGAATGCAGAGGCAGGCCTCGTACACACGTATTCCCAGGCCATCGCATCAAGGTAGTGCCGCACCGCAGCTACTCTGTCGGCAAGGCCAGCGGACCCACCTACCAAGTGAGCACGTGCGTCGTTGAGCGCTCGCTCGATTCTTTCGTGCGCTTCAGGGCCTAAATGAGGCAGTTTGGGGGAAGTCTGCACGTTGCGACCAGACTCTTGATCGTGAACCGTATCAATCCCAAGTTGAGTTGGCTGTCCACGTAATACATGCTCATTTGGTCGTTCAAGGAGTACCCGGGCTATACGCTGAAGCTGGTCGGGTCGCGGTGTGTTCGATCTGGATCGATGGTCCGCCTACATAAGTGATCCCTCCCCCATTCACGTTTCGGGCGAAATAAAACTCCTTACCATTGGTGGCTTCGTGATTGGTTACGAGTATGCGAAGAAGATCCAATTGCCGATTGGTGAGATTCATCGATCTAGTGACACTGGTAGCGGGCGCTTCGGGTGGGCTAGATCGCTCTTCTGCTCCGGTTCGCGGTTAGATAAGAGAGACGATTCGCGATCGCGCGCCAGATGTGATTGGGCTTCCAAGTCGGCAAAGAAAAACCCTTATAGGCCTGATGATGAAGAAAAACCCGGCATGGTTTACGCTTCGCACGAAGATGAGCTAAAAGCCATCTACCTCGCAAAGGCCGGCGAACCGATGATGCTCGACCTTTTGGCCTCGATCAGGGGAGACCTTGAGTTGAGCGGGGTGAGCTTCGGCGCATTCCTCGCGGGAGTGAAGAAGCATTCGGCCAACGAGTGGCGCAACCCTGCGGGGTTTCTTCGGGACCGAGCCAAACGGTTCCGCACCAAGACCAGGCCGGCGAGCGATCCAGTGACCGCGGGGGACGCCGAGGAGATGACCTATCAGTGCTCCCTGTGTGATTCGAAGATTCGCGGACGGGGGGCACGTCTCGTGGATGGCAAGTTCGTCCCCTGCTCCTGCGCGAGCGCCGAGTAGATCGCGCGCCAGCGTGCGAAGGGTGTTTTCCCAGAGGAACCGTCACAGTGATGCGCCTCTTCCAGCCCGGATTCGCGGTTGACTTGTGCGCTCCGACCACGCGACCAATGTCATGGCTCGCGGAACGGGCGGGCGCGTAGCGATGGGCGTCTACAAGCGCGGCAAAGTCTGGTGGTACCGGTTCACCTGGAAAGCGGAAGCAATCCGGGAGAGTACCAAGCAGACGAATAAGCGCGTCGCGGAACAAATCGAATCAGCGCACAAAACCTCGCTCGCGAAGGGCGAAGTGGGAATCCGCGACCGGAAGGCCGCCGCAACAATTCGACAGTTCGCCAAGACCGATTCCTGCCTTTCTGTAGATCGACGTTCGCAGCCAAGACCAAAACGCTCGGTTACTACGAAAACGGAGCTGCTCGTCTCCTGGAGTATCCTCCGGTGGCAGACGAATCTCTGGACACGATCACGGGCGAGAAGATTGCCGGCTACGCACGCCGCCGACAGGACATGGGAATGAAGATTTCCACGGTCAATCGCGAGCTTCAAGTTCTTCGGCGCATGTTCGCGCTCGCGTGCGGATGATTCCCGGCGAAGCGCACCGCGACAGAGTCGTCAGTGTGAACCAAGAAAAGTTCTATCTTGAGGCCGCGCAGGGTATCGGCATCGCAGCGCGCGAAGCCCACCAGAGGTCCCTGGTTGGCATCCGCGCCACCCAGCGTGGTGAGACCCCGGGCAAGCCGCGCGAACCGTTTCTGCTCCGGGATGTCTCGACGATTCTCCTCGACTGCGGCATCCAGCCGGAGGAGTGCTTTCGCCTTCGATGGGAACATTGTCAGGACGACACGATCGAAATCACCTAAGGCAAGACCGATAACGCTCGCCGGCGCATTCCGCTCTCGAAGCGAGTGAAGTCAATCCTAACGATGTGGACGTACAGAAGTCGCAGGGCCCTGGATTTTTCCCGCGCCAAACAAGAGCGGCCACATCGAACCGTGGAGCGTTCGCGGCCAGCACGCCAAAGCTTGCAAGCTGGCGAAGGTGGAACATTTCCCGATTTACACCTTTCGCCACACTTGCCTGACTCGGTGGGCGCCCTTCATGGATCCCTGGACGCTCGCTTACCTGGCCATCGCGACATGAGCATCACGAAGCGCGTTCACCTCCAGGAATACAGCACACGTGCCGCGATGGAGAAGGCTCGAGTGGCGTTGAGTGGGCACAATTCTGAGCACACCCCGATTCTCCAACGCAGATTCACTATTCGCGAATCCCCCTGTAACTAACTAATTCTTTTGGTTTTAGTGGTGCGCCCAGACCGACTCGAACGGCCGACCTTCTGGTTCGTAGCCAGACGCTCTATCCAGCTGAGCTATGGGCGCATTTCCTGCGGGATTTGACTACGTTTCTAGGCTACCACAGCCGGTCATGGAGCGGTTACTTTAAAGGTCCCGGCATCCACTGCCTGATCGCCCGCGGTGGTCTTGTAGGTCCCCTCGATCGTTTTGCCCTTCACCGCCCCGTCGATGGCCGATTGCAGCATAGTGCCCTGCGCGTCGAACTCATAGACCAGCTTGAACTTTGAGCCGTCGGGTTTGAAGGACAGGATCCTGCACTTCACCTCCTGATCGGCGAGGGTGAACCCCACTTCAGGATCGCCGTCGGTGCGAAAGGTCATATGGATGTTACCGCTGGCGCTGCCCCCGGTCCATTGTCCTTTATAGGTTCCGTTGGGGATGCTGTCCCGGGCGACGAGCGCCGCCGCTAAGAGCCACATCGCGGTGAAGAGACGTCTTGCCATCCCTCCACACTACTAAATCCGGCTGCGGTAGATTTAATGCGTCCCCCCGCGGGGCAATCTGCGTTAGTAATCAATAGAAAGTGACCATGCCGGGCCAAGCAACGGGGACGGAGCGCGATGTGGATTCTGAGCCGCGAACGTTTGCTTCGGTCCTGCGGGCGCAGCAGTCCATGGTGTTCAGCATCGCCTACCATTTCCTGCGGGATCGCTCGGCGGCCGAGGAAGTGGGGCAGGATGTATTCCTGCAATTGCACAAGCGTTTTGCGGAGTTCGAGAGCGACGCTCATATTTCGTTCTGGCTGAGAAAAGTGGCCAGCCATCGCTCGATTGATTACGCCCGAAAGCAGAAATCGCGGGCGGCGGTGGCCTTAGACAGCGCTCCGGTGCCTTCGGTGGACGGCGAACCGCAGGACCACTTTATGAATCGCCGGTTGCAGTCGTTGATCGCGTCCTTGCCCGAGAAACCGAGGATGGTGATGATCCTCCGTTATCAGGAGGACATGATGCCGGAAGAGATCGCCGCGGCCATCGATATGCCGGTGCGGACGGTGAAGAGTCATTTGCAGCGATCGCTCGCGATGTTGCGCGAAAAGATCGATCGCAGTATGGGAGACGTACGATGATGGACGATTTCGAAAAACAGATAAAAGAGGCCCTGGCGAAGAAAGAGCCGTCGCCATTTTTCGAAGCCCGGGTGTTGGGAGCGGCCAAGCGGCAGGCGCGCGAGCGTCGGGCATCGGCGCGCATGTGGTGGGCATCGGCGGTCGCCGCCGGGCTCCTGTTGATGTCGGGGTCGGCCTGGCAATTCGAAAAGAGCCGGCAGGAAGAAGCGGCCGGCAAGAACGCGAAGGCGCGTTTGGAACTGGCGCTCAAAGTGACCAGCGTGAAGTTGCAGAAGATCAGCATGAAGGTGGAAGGGATTCAGCAGTGATGAGGATTTCTATGAAATTTGCGATGGCGGCATTGGTCGCGGCGCTCCCGCTCGCCGCCCAGGAGATTAAAATGCCCGCGAGCTTCGACAAGCTGGCGGCGAAGGCGACCGAGGTGGTGGATGTATCGCTGGACGGTGCGCTGCTCCAGTTGGCCAGCCGCTTTCTCTCTGAAAAAGACTCCGATGAAGCCCATGTAAAGCGCCTGGTGACCGGACTGAAAGGCGTCTATGTCAAAAGCTTCGAGTTTGACGAGCGCGATCAATATAAGGAGAGCGATGTTGAAGAGTTGCGGTCGCAGCTGCGCGCCCCCGGCTGGTCCCGCATTGTCGGCGCGCGCAGTAAGAGGAACGGCGATAACTCCGAGATTTATCTCAAGACGGACGGCGGACAGATCAGCGGCCTGGCCATTATCGTGACCGAGCCCAGGGAGCTGACCTTCGTCAACATCATCGGCTCCATCCGGCCCGAAGACATTCGCGACTTAGGCGGCCACATGGGTATCCCGAAGATCGACCTCGGCGGCCAGTACGACAAAGACAAGGACAAGAACAAAAACAAAAATAAAGACAAGGACAAGGACGACAAGGAGGACAAACTGTGACGCGCCTGCCAGTGGTCGCCCTGTGCCTGCTCGGCGCAGCTTCCCTGCAAGCCGCCGATCGTGAATTTACCGACGTGGTGCGCGTCATCTCCGATGAATTCCACACCCGTCCTCTCTCGATTCCATTTTTCGGCCTAGTCAATGTCGTCGCGGCGGTCGCTCATCCAGCCGGAGCCCGGCACATCGATCTCGCCGTCTTCGAAAATCTCCAGAGCCGCGACCGCGACGGACGCAACCTGCCCGAATCGATCCTCAACGCCGTGGGCCGATCGTGGAAACCCTTTGTCCAGGTGCGCTCCCATCGCAAGGGTCACGAAGAGACCGTGCTGGTCTACATGCGTCAGCAAGGGAGAGATTGGAAACTTCTGATTACCGCGGTGGAGCGCAATGAGGCGACGGTGGTCCAGCTTCTGCTGAATCCCGACGCACTCGCGCGATGGATGGCGGCGCCCGAACGTTCGGCGCGGCACTGGAACGGCGAAATCACCGAATAAATTTCGCCTACAATCCGAGTATGCGAAGATTCGGGCTATTGCTACTTGCCGGGGTCGTGACCGCCCAGGCGCCCTCTCCCTTCCGGCAGGTTGGAAGCGTGAGCCAGTTGATGGTCGATATCATCTACCCGACTTCCGACGCGTTGTTCTACATTGAACGCGAGCCGCCCAAGAACGATCACGATTGGAACGCGATTCGGGGCGCCGCGCTCACGCTGGCTGAATCCGGAAATCTGCTGCTGATGGGCACTCGCGCCCGGGATCAGGACCGTTGGGTCAAAGACACCAAGCTGATGATCGACGCCGGGGCCGCGGCTTTTCGAGCGGCTCAGAAAAAAGATATGCAGGCGATCCTCGACTTGAATGAACAACTGAGCGCGTCCTGCACCACGTGCCATCTGCATTATCGCCCGAACTACGGGAAGTGAGTGCCGACTGGTCTGCGTCGGAAATCCTGAATGTGATGTGGCGCATGCGTCCACGCGTGCCGCGTCGACAGTCGTGTCGACGTTCGGCTCTTGTTTCCGTGAGCCTAGAAAGACACATCGACACTAATGTCGATGCGGCACGCGTGGACACGTGCGCCACAAGCTTGGAGGCTGCCGGGAGCGGACGCCTTTGCTGCCCCGAAAACAACGGAGGCCGATTGCCAATCGGCCGCAGGCTGCCAGCCTGCACCACGACTCATCCCTCTCTCAATATCTGCTTCGCCACCTCACCATGCACATCCGTCAGCCTAAAGTGTCGGCCTTGAAATTTATACGTCAGCTTCAGGTGATCCACACCCAGGCACCGGAGAATCGTTGCCTGTAAATCGTGGACATGGACCGGATTGGCCACCACGTTGTAGCAATAATCGTCCGTCTCCCCGAAGCTGAAACCTTTCTTCATTCCGCCTCCGGCCATCCACATGGTGAAACAGCGGGGATGGTGATCGCGTCCGTAATTGCTGTCCGTGAGCTTGCCCTGGCAATAGACCGTGCGGCCGAATTCGCCGCCCCAGACCACCAGCGTGTCGTCCAGCAGACCGCGCTGCTTCAGGTCCATCACCAGCGCCGCGGATGCCTGGTCCGTGCCTTTGCATTGCAGCGCAAGGTCGCGAGGAAGATCGTTGTGCTGATCCCAGCCGCGATGATAAAGCTGCACGAAACGCACGCCGCGTTCGAGCAGTCGCCGCGCCAGCAAACAGTTGGCGGCGTAGGTGCCGGGTTTGCGCGCATCGGGTCCATAAAGATCGAAGGTGTGCTGCGGCTCCTTCGAAAGATCCAGCAGGTCCGGCACGGAGGTCTGCATGCGATACGCCATCTCGTACTGCGAAATGCGGGTCTCGATCTCGGGATCGCCGAACTGATCGAAGTGCATGCGATTGAGCTGACCCACCGCGTCCAGCATGTCGCGGCGCGTCGTGGGATCGATGCCGTCCGGATTGTGCAGATAGAGCACCGGGTTGCTGCCCGCGCGAAAGCGCACGCCCTGGTGATTCGAAGGCAGGAAACCGCTGCCCCACAGACGCGAGAACAGCGGTTGATCCGGATTCAGCGCCTGCGCCTGCGAAAGCATCACGACGAACGCCGGCAGATTCTGATTCTCGCTGCCCAATCCATAGCTGACCCAGGAGCCGATGCTGGGACGGCCCGGCTGCTGACTGCCGCTCTGAATAAATGTGATTGCCGGATCGTGATTGATGGCGTCCGTGTTTACCGTCTTGACGATGGTGATGTCGTCCACGATTTTCGCCGTGTGGGGCAGCAGCTCGCTGACCCAGGTGCCCGACTGGCCATATTGCTGAAACTTAAAAATCGACCTCGCCACCGGAAAATTGCTCTGACCCGAAGTCATGCCGGTGATGCGCTGGCCCATGCGGATGGTGCCGGGCAGTTCGGTGCCGGCGTATTTCTCCAGACTTGGTTTGTAGTCGAACAGGTCCATCTGCGAAGGTCCGCCGGATTGATGCAGGAAGACCACGCGCTTCGCGGTGGGAGGGAAATGCGGCAGTCCCGGGAGTCCGGCGGCGAAGCCATCCTGACCGAGCAGCGACCCGAGCGCCGCGATTCCGATGCCGGTGCTGCTGCGGGAAAAGAAATGACGCCGTGTGATGTCCATAACTATTCCTTGGTAATCGTCTCATCGAGATTGAGGATGGTGCTTGCGACCACGGTCCAGGCAGCCAGGTCCGTAGCCTCCACATTCGTCCTCTTCGAAGCGCCTGTGGTGATGAGGGCCGCCGCTTGGTCGGGATGCTTCTTGTAATATTCCAAACGCCGCTGGGCCAGATCGATCAAAATGCGCGTCTCGGCGAGTGTCGGACGCCGCGCGGTAGCCTCGCGGAACAGGAAGCGCACGCGCGCCTGCGGATCGGCGCCGGCCTCGAGCATGGAACGCTGCGCCAGTACGCGGGACGCTTCGACATAAGTCGGATCGTTCAGCAGCACCAGCGCCTGCAAGGGAGTATTGGTGATGAGCCGCCGCGACGTGCATTTTTCGCGATCCGGTGCGTCGAAGGTAGTCAGCGCGGCGGGCGGGACGGTGCGTTTCCAGAAAGTGTACATGCTGCGCCGATAGAGGTCCGCGCCCTCGCTTTCGTGGTATTCCTGCGCGGTAAACGTTTCGCCGCGTGACAGCTCTTCCCACAGGCCCGGCGGCTGATAGGGGAAAACACTGGGGCCGCCGATGGTCCGGGTTAGCAGATGACTGGCGGCCAGCGCATTATCGCGGACCATCTCGGCCGGCAGCCGGAAGCGGGGGCCGCGCGCCAATAGCCGATTCTCCGGATCTTTCTCCAAAAGGGCTGCGCTGACTCGGGATGACTGACGATAGGTCGCCGACGTCACGATGAGCTTCTGCAGAGCCTTGATGTCCCAGTTCTGCCGGAATTCGGTGGCCAGCCAGTCGAGCAGTTCGCGCTGAACCGGCGCGTCGCCTTGCGAGCCGAAATCCTCCGTGGTTTTGACCAGGCCGATTCCGAAATAGAGCTGCCAGTACCGGTTGACCGCGACCCGGGACGTGAGCGGATGCTGCGGACCGAACAACCACTCCGCCATGCTAAGACGATTCGCGGGAGCATCCTTGGGCAGCGGCGGGAACAGCGATGGAACGCCGGGCGTCACCTTGTCACCCTGGTTGCGATAATCGCCACGAGCCAGAATGAAGGTATCGCGCGGCTTGGCCATCTCGCCCATCACTTGAACCGTCACGATCTCCTTCTTGAGGCGAGCCGCTTTGTCTTTGAGGACATTCCGTTCGGCGTAAACGCGGCGCAGATCGGCCGGCGCGTCGCGGGTGAGGAAATAATCCAGCAGCCGCTGTTTCTGATCCTTGGTGCGCTTGCTTTCCTCCACCAGGAGGATGGCCCGCACCGGCTCATGCACGGCCAGCACCTCGGCTTCACCTTCAGTGAGCGCGCGGGAGTAAACCCGGAGATCGCCGATATCGCCTTTGAACGGCTTCCCGCTGTGCGGATCTCCGATCGACAATGGACCCGATGCGTGCGAGCCCGCCGGACCCGCCGGGTCCATGAGAACGGCCTTGGCATCCAGCAAGAGCAGGGGCTGCGATCCTGAGAAGTCCAGCACCACGTGGTGCCATTGAGCACCGTAAATGATGGCCCGGCTGCGGAACCTTCGGCCTTGCCATTCGACATATAGCGGAGAGCCGCGTTTGAAATCCGGCTGCGGATGAGATTCTTCCACGCCGATCTCGAATCCGGACCCGCGTTCCATCACGCTCATTTCCGGCATCGCGCCGCTGCGCATCCAGAACGCGACGGTGAAACGATCGGCAGCCACGACAGGAAATTCGACTTGCGCTTCTCCGTTGAAGGCCGCGGATTGACCGGGACGTCCCGCGACAAACGGTGTATCGCCCTTGACCGCGCGCGCATCGCCCAGGCTCCCATCCAAAGCATAGTGAGCCAGCAGGCCGTCGCGCGGAGGCTCCGGCAAAGTGCCGAGACGCGTTTTCGCCCAAGCGGCCAACAGCGCGTCCGTCTCCTTTTCCGGGAGCGCGGCGTCATGCTCCGCGATGGCCTGTTGCAGCCATGCGGCTTCACTGGCCTGTTCGGCGGTGGGCATCTCGAGAATCGGAGCGGCGTTGCCTTTGTTGCCGTCGAGCCCCTTTTCCGGGATGGTGTTGAAGAAGGCGAAGAAGCGATAGTAGTCCTTTTGCGAGATCGGATCGTACTTGTGATCGTGGCAGCGGGCGCACCCCAGAGTCAGTCCCATAAAGACGTTGGCGGTGGTGTCGACGCGATCCGCCACATATTCGGCCTGATACTCCTCCGGGATGGCGCCGCCCTCATAGTTGATCATGTGGTTGCGATTGAATCCGCTGGCCAGTTTCTGCTGCATCGTGGCGTTGGGGATCAGGTCGCCGGCCAGTTGTTCGATGCCGAAGCGGTTGAAGGGCATGTTGCGATTGAACGCGTCGATCACCCAGTCGCGCCATTTCCACATGTCGCGCTGCGAATCGATGTGGTAGCCGTGGGTATCGGCATAGCGGGCGAGATCCAGCCACTGCATGGCCATGCGCTCGCCGTATTGCGGCAACGCCAATAAACGATCGACCTGCTTTTCGTAAGCCGCGGGAGATTTGTCGGCCAGAAAAGCATCCAGCTCGGCGGTGGTCGGAGGCAGGCCGGTAAGGTCGAAACTGAGGCGGCGCAACAGCGTGGCGCGGTCGGCCTCGGGCGACGGCTGGAGTCCCTCTTTTTCGAGGCGCGCCAGAACGAATCGATCAATGGCGTTGCGAGCCCATTTTTCATCTCGCACTACCGGCAGGGGCGAGCGCTGCGGCGGGACGAAAGCCCAGTGGCGTTCCCAGCGGGCGCCTTGCTCCACCCATTTGCGGATCACGGAGATCTGCGCGTCGGTGAGAGTTAATCCGGCTTGCGGAGGAGGCATGCGAGCGGCCGGATTGGCGGCACCGATCCGCACCAGCAGACGGCTGCCGGCGGCATCGCCAGGCTTCACAATCTTTGCAAAAGCTTCTTCCGTGTCCAGGCGGAGGTTAGCCATGCGGCGCTTGTCATCCGGTCCGTGACAGGCGAAACAGTTGTCCGAAAGGATGGGCCGCACGTCGCGATCGAAGTCGACCGGCTTCTCGGCGGCCAGCGCCAGACCGGCAACAAGAAACGCGCTGTGTACCTTATTAAACATAACGTCTAGAAAACTTTACCATCCCTCCATAACTGTCGGCGTTCAGTGTCGGTGTTGTCCTCTGGCCCCTCCATAACTGTCAGTGCTGTCCTACCGAACCCCGACAGTCATGGAGGGGGCTCGTAACGCACCGACCGAGTTCATTCCAAAATGTCATGCACGACATTCCCCGCAACATCGGTCAGGCGGAAGTCGCGGCCGCTGTAGCGATAAGTCAATTTCGTGTGATCCATGCCCAGGGCGTGCAGCACGGTGGCGTGCAGATCGTGAATGTGGACGGGATTCTCCACCGCTTTGAAGCCGAACTCGTCGGTATTGCCGTACGTGATACCGCCTTTGACGCCGCCGCCGGCCACCAGCGTCGAGAAGCCATGGCTGTTGTGATCGCGCCCATTTTGCACTCTCACCAGGCCGCTGACTTCCAGCACCGGCGTGCGGCCGAACTCGCCACCGATGATGACCAGCGTTTCCTGCAGCAGGCCGCTGGCCTTGAGGTCCGCCAGCAGGGCGGCGATGGGAGCGTCGACATCATGGGCCAGCCTGCGATGAGAGAGGATATCGTCGTGGCTGTCCCATGGCTGGCCGTTTCCGTAATAGACCTGCACCATCCGAACGCCGTGCTGCACCAGGCGGCGAGCCATCAGGCAGCCTCGTCCGAAATCCTGGTCCCCGTACCGTGCGCGGACGGCTTCGGGCTCCTTGGTGATATCGAACACCTCCGGCGCTTCGCTCTGCATCCGGTACGCGATTTCAGCGGCCTGGATGCTGCTGTCCAGCTGGCTATCTTCGCCTTCGCGCTTTTCCTGGGCGAGATTCAACTGGCGCAGCAGATCCAATGCGCGCCGCTGTTCTGGCAGCGGCGTTGACGGATTTCGGATATAGCTGATCAGTTTGTCCGGAGTCTTCTCGCCATTCGGAATGTAAGTGCCCTGGTAGATCGCCGGAAGGAACGTCGAACTCCACAGTTGCGCTCCCACCACGGGGTACCCCGGGCACAAGACGACAAAGCCGGGCAGGTTTTGATTCTCCGAGCCCAGGCCGTACGTCAGCCACGAACCCATCGAGGGGCGCCCGGGAACGCGATGGCCGCAGTTCATCAGGAACAGCGAAGGCTCATGGTTCGGGATGTCCGTGTACATCGAGCGGATCACGCACACGTCGTCGATCGCGTCGCCCAGCTTGGGAAAAATCTCGCTGACCTCGATGCCGCTCTTGCCGCAGCGGCGGAAACTGAAGGGCGAGCCGAACAGGTTGCCGGTC
Source organism: Bryobacterales bacterium (assembly GCA_963813145.1). Taxonomy (GTDB): domain Bacteria; phylum Acidobacteriota; class Terriglobia; order Bryobacterales; family Bryobacteraceae; genus Palsa-187. The sequence goes on along the minus strand of CAWEXX010000003.1, from coordinate 166,380 downwards.
TTGCGCTCGGTCTTCAGGTTGCCGCTGGGAATCGGCTGGCCGCTGTACTTCTGGAGCATCGGCTTGGGATCGAACGTGTCCACCTGTGAAGGGCCGCCGTTGAGAAAGAGAAAAATCACGTGCTTCGCGGTCGGCGTGAAGTGCGGAGCTTTAGGAGCCATCGGCGCGGCCGCGGCAGGCGGCTCGGATGCGTTGAGAATCCCGGCGAGTCCAGCCATGCCGAAGCCGGTCCCCATGGTGCGGAGCAGCTGGCGTCGCGATGGCTGGAAGATCATCTTGGTTTCCTTAGTTGAGATAAGTGAACTCGTTGGAGCTTAGCAGGACCTGGGTGTATTCGGGCCATCCGCCCGTGTGGCCGATGAATTCGTGAGCCAGCCTCCGCTCTTCCGCCGTCGGATCGCGCTGCAGCACCATGCGATAGGTGGCCGTAATGCGCTGGTCGTCCGTCGACGCAGCCGCGGCCACGCGAGCGGCGAGGGCGGCGGACTGATCCATGACGAACGGACTGTTCATGAAGAACAGCTTCTGCAGCGGGACCGTAGTTTGCAGGCGCTGCTCGCTCGTGCTATTCGGATTCGGAAAATCGAACAGCGAGAGCATCGGATCCAGCTGGCGGCGCGAGATGTAACCGTACACCGTACGCCGGTTATTTTCCTTGTCGAACCGGACGGGCGGACCGCCTGCCTGCAAATCCAGCTTCCCGGAGACGAACAGGATGGAATCGCGGAGCGCTTCGGCATCCAGGCGGCGCCGGTTGTATCGCCACAGCAAGCGGTTGTCCGGGTCTTCGGAATAGTTGCGCTCCGAGGGCCCGTCGCTCAGGGCGTAGGCCGCGGTCAGCATGATTTCGCGATGCAGTTTCTTGAGGGACCAACCCTCGCCGACAAAACGCGCGGCGAGATAGTCGAGCAGCTCGGGATGAGAAGGCCGGTCGCCCTGGGAGCCAAAATTGCTCGCCGTGCGCACCAGGCCGTATCCGAAATGCTGCTGCCATACGCGATTGACCATCACGCGGGCGGTGAGCGGATTGGCAGGGCTGGCTATGGCTTCGGCAAGGTCGAGTCGCTCCTTGCCGCGATGGAAGCGCTCCGGTTCCTTGGGCGATAGGATGGCCAGAAAGTGCGGAGGAGCAAGGTCGCCGGGATTGTTCTGGTCGCCGCGAATCCAGACATGTTGTTCCTCGGGCTTCTCCTTATCGGCAATGGTCTGGAGCATGGGATAGGCAGGCGGCAGATCCTTCTTCAGCGCCTCCAACTGCTCGCGAAGCTGAGTGAGGTGACCGAGCCAGACGCCCGAAAGAAAGCGGTCGATCTTTGCTTCGTCCTTCTTGGATTCTCCGTAGTAAAGCACGCCGCTTTTACTGACAACGTCTTCCCACAGGCCATATTTGACGCGGTCGAGCGAAACCAGATTCGCTTTGGAAAGATCCTCCCGGCTGGGATTGATCCCCAGCCGCACGTGGTTTTCATCATCGACGCGAGCCCGCTCCGCGATGACCGCGAGGACTTGCGCCTGGAACTCCGAAGCCGCCTTCGCGCGCTGATCCGGCGTAGTGGCAGCGTACCAGTCCTTCAGAAATGGATGCTGCTTTTCAGGCGTCGCAAGATACTTGATCCAGCGGGCCTGCGTTTCCTCATCTAGAGCGGGATCCTTGGGTGCGGCGAGCATGTAGCGCGCGGTCTGAGAAGCCAGGACCAGAACCAGTTCCGCGGATTGCGCGTCGACGTAATCCTTGAGCTCCTTCTCCTTTTTCTGAATCAGGGCTTCGTGGTTTTTATACGCATCCACCGTCTCTTTGGAAGTAAGCGGGACCTCATGGAGATCGGTGTTGCGGAAGACGCCCATCAGGGAATAGAAATCGCGAGTGGGAATGGGGTCGTACTTGTGATCGTGGCACTGCGCGCAGGCCACCGTCAGGCCGAGGAAAGCGCGAGTGGTGGCATCCACGCGATCGTCCTGCATCTCCGGACTGAGTGCATAAAAGCCCAAGCCCGCCTGGTATTTTTCGCGATCGGGAAGCTGGTCTCCGGCGATCTGGGCTTTCACGAAAACGTCGTACGGCATATCGTTTTGCAGGGCCTGAATCACCCAATCGCGATAGCGGAAGGCCGCCGGATACGGGTTGTCGCGCTCTGAATCGAGCTTGTCGTCGGAGTAGCGGGCGACATCGAGCCAGATGCGTCCCCAGCGCTCGCCATAGCGGGGCGAGGCCAGCAGGCGATCGACGACTTTGGCGAAAGCGTCGGGCGACCGGTCGCGTTCAAATGCGTCGACCTCCTCCACTGTGGGCGGCAGCCCGGTCAGGTCGTAGGCCGCGCGTCGAATTAGCGTGCGGCGATCGGCGGGGCGGACCGGGCGAAGTCCGCGCGCTTCGAGCTTCGACGCAAGAAAACGGTCAATCTCCGTGCGGTTCCAATGAGGATCCTTCACGGCCGGCACAGGCATGGGCTTTACCGGCTCGAAGGACCAGAACGCGCGCTGCTCCGCAGTGATTTTGTATGGCGGCGATGGCAGAGCGGCTTTCTCAGTCTTCGGCCAGACAGCGCCGGCTTTGACCCAGGCTTCGACCGCAGCGATCTGGTCGGCGTCCAATTTGCCGGTGGGCGGCATCTTAGGATTGGCGTCGTAGCGCAGGGCTTTCACCAGCAGGCTTGCGTCGGGATTTCCAGGGACGGCGATGGGTCCGGACTTCCCGCCCTCGAGGAAGTGTTCCCGGGAGTCGAGCTGCAGCCCGCCCATGCGCCCTTCTATGTGGCAGGCGTTACACTTCTCCGCGAACACCGGGCGAATCTTGGTCTCGAAGAAATCGGCTTGCGAGGACTGGGCGAGTAAAGCTGGAGCTGTGGCAGCCAAAAAAACAAGGCGGCCGCCTACTGATCGCATATATGTTTTTACCATATATGTGGGAGAATCGCTCAGATGCTTGGTCCCTTGACTCTTTCCATCGATCGCACCGAAAGCGGGGCGGTAGTGCGGTGCCACGGCAAGTTGGTAGCGGGTGTGACCGATATTCTGTACGCCAAAGTTCGCGAACTGATTCCGGACACTAAACGAATCGTGCTGGACCTGACGGACCTGACGCACATGGACAGCATGGGACTGGGTACCGTGGTGCGCCTCTACGTTTCCGCCAAATCGTCGGGTTGCGATCTGGAGCTGATTAACATCGGCCCACGGATCCGGCAACTTCTCGCCGTGACCCACCTTTCCTCGGTCTTTGCGATCATAGGCCAACAAGGCACCACGATCATCTGACCGCCCCGGCACCCCCCCACAATTCTATTCCCAGCTCCGCTGATGCGGGCAGACGCCCTAATCCATTCCCTGTCGCGCCCCTGAACCGCCATGCGTTAGCATGCGGGCAAACGCTGACAAACCATTCCCCGTCGCCCCCCCGAACCGCCATGCGTCAGAATGCGGGCAAGCCCACAATCCCTAACCGTCGCCTTTTCAGAGCCGCGACCGCAGGGAGCGATCCCAACAATTCCGACATTTTACCCACCCCCAACTCCCCCCTTTTCAATAACCTCCCACTTCCATCCGTTCCCTCCCCACTCCCCCGATGCTATTAATCACTCGAAGGAAATATATGTCAACTCCGAACCGAGCCGAGATTAATCAAGCGAACGCCCAGCACTCCACGGGCCCCAAATCCGTCGAGGGCAAGAGGAAATCCTCCCTCAACGCCCTCCGCCACGGACTAACCGGCCAAATCGTCGTGATGCCCACCGAGGACCTCCAAGCCTACCAGCGCCACCTCGAATCTTTCACCGAAGAATATCGTCCGAAAGGCCCAACAGAAGCCCATTTAGTCCAAGCCCTCGCCGACACCTCCTGGCGACTCAACCGCGTGGCCGCTCTCGAGACGAATCTCCTGACCCTCGGCGTCGCCTCCGCCTCCGGCCCCCTCTTGAGCGCCCCGCAGCAAATCCAGGACGCCCTAGCCATCGCCGCGGCACTCGAAAGCCAGTCGAAAGCCTTGGCGAACCTCAGCATGCACAGCCAGCGTCTGTCGCGTCAATTCGAGCACACCGTGGACAAGCTCAACGAGCTCCAGAAAACCCGCCGCGATCGAGAAGCGCAGGAGCTCGAAAACCTCCTCGACGTCATCGAGATGTATCAGTGCAAAGGAGAAATCTACGACCCAGCGGCCCATGGCTTCGTTTTTTCAGAGCCGCAAATCAACGCCGGTATCCACGCCCGCAACCGCGCAAACCTGGTCAGCAAAGCCATCTCCTGCCGCGGCCAATCCGCCGCCTAGTGGAGTCCCTTAGCCGCGTTTTCAGAGCCGCGACCTGCGGGAGCGGTCTTTCAGCATGCTGACGCATGGCGGCTCAAGGTGTCGTCTGCGCCTTCAGGTCCGCCATCACCGTTTCGCCCTCGTGAACGGAAATCTCTTGCCCGCCTTCGTCTGGCATGGGACCTCCGGCTTCCACCAACACCAAGCGGTATTTTCCCGGACCCAACCCTTCGAACTTGTACTGCCCGCTTTGATCCACCTGAGTCCCTCGCGTCGACATCCCTCGAAATGGCATGTCATCGTCGATGCGCTGCGCGAAGATCGTCTGTCCCGCCGGCGCCGACCCGCGAATGGTTGCCGTATTCGTGCTCACCACGATCCGCAAAGCCCCGGACGCGCCGCCCGAAAGGTCCATCGGGGTATTTGTCACATCGGTGCTCCCCAGCCACGCCGATTTCAGGAACATCGCCGGCCCATTCGCTTGCAGCCGCCAGGGCGCAGGCAGCACGCCTTTCATCGTGAAGGTCCCATCGTCGTTTACCTGCGCTTGAGAACCCGGCACGCCTACCTGATATTGGGGCATCAACGAAAGTTGGATCTGGCCGGGCGTGACTTTGTTGGTGGTGTTTCCGCTGCTCTCGATCTCCACTTTGCCACTGAGATCGATGGCGTGTCGCAGCTCCAGCGCCAGGTCCACGGGAGTCTTCCCCACATCGACCCGCTGCAAAGCGCCGACCCCGATTTGCCCGGTGTTATTGGAGAAAGCCACCAGGATGTAGGAACCCGGAAACACCTGCCGGAATTCGAACGTCCCCTTGTCCTGGTTCAGCGCCGCGCCCATATTCATCCCGCGCTGCTCGATCGAAACCAGTTGCAGGATCAGTGTGTTCGGACCATGCCAATCCGCTCCACCCGGCACGAACGCGCCGCGCACCTGCGTCACAGCGGTGGGCATCATTTGAAAATCGATGCCGGATTTTTCGGACCCCGCGGTCAACTCCACCACCTGCGCCGCCTTCAGCTCGCTGGTCAGCGGATAGTACTGCATGGGATACGCTTTCGAGGGCGCGGGATCCGGCCCAGCCGAAAACGGCCGCGCGTGAAATATGGGTTGACGGCACTGCGCCGACAGAATATATTTGCCGGGCGCTATCCCAAAAGCGCGGTACTCGCCGTCGTCATTGGACATCGTGGCGCCCATCATCGGGACACCTTGTTCCGGATTCTTCGCCGGATGCAACTGCACGTTGCAGTTCAGCACCGGATCGCCGTCCTCATCGACAATGTGGCCGCTGACCGACGCGCCCGGGATCAATTCCACGTTGACCGCGGCCGTTGCTTCCCCAGGCTTGACGTCAACCGTCTTCGCCACGCCGCCGAACCGGGCCTGCGGATAGGTCTGCTGCTGGAACGTCAACCGGTATTTGCCGGCTTGAAGATTACTGACCGTAAACGCCCCGCTCGCGTCGGTCACTGCCGACTGCGCCGCCTGACCCCGCGCGAAATTTTGCATGGGCATAACCGAAACCATGGTCTTCTTCACCGGCATGTGCGTGATGGCATCGGTCACGGTACCAGTCACACTGCCGGTCTGGTCCGTGCCCGCGGTAGTTTGGGCGAAAGCGGTAGTGGAAAAAATAAGAACCAGCGCCGCCCTCATGGCTTGAGAATCTCCCTGGCCTTCTCTTCGGGAATGAGCTTGGGATGAGACTCGATCTTCGCGCCTTCCGTCACGTCCAATTCCTCGCCCAGCGCGTCGAGCAGCTCGCCCGCCTCCGGCGTCCTGAAGTTGACGGTCGCGATTTTTTCCAGCGCGAAAATTTTATATTTCCCCGGCGCGACGCCGCTCAGCTTGAACTTGCCGGCATCGTCGGTGACCGCGCTGTAGTAAAACCGAGTCAGGGTGTGCAACTTTCCCACCGGCTCCAGGAGGATGCCTGCCCGCTTCGACTCGCCATCGATTTCGCCAGACACGGTCGCTGCATTCGAGCTGACAACAATATTGAGCGGCGCGTTCGAGCCGGCTGGAATCTCGAGGGTTTGGAAAAGAAAATCTTTGTCCCCCAGTCGCACCGATTTTTCAAAGAGTCCCGCCGGCGCCGGATTGATGTTCAAGCGCCATTCTCCCGGAGGAACCTGGTCGATCGTAAAACTTCCGTCTTTTCCCACGTGGGCCGTAAACGAGTCGCGGCGCGGCCCCGTTCCGGGCGGCACGAGAGCGACAGTAAACCTTTCGAGGGGATGCGCCGCGGGTCCTTCCACTTTCAGATGGCCCTTGACGGCGACAGCCGGAGCCAGATCGAGCACAGCGTCGTTGGTGCCCTCGTGCGCATCGATCACCTGGGTCGCGTAGTACGTCTTATCCTTGGCGCGGACGGTTGCCTGGAGACGATATCGCCCCGGCGCGTTCTCCGGCATCTCAAACCGATACTCCGGAGCCTGCGCGCCCGAGCCGTTGCTCCACATCTGGTTATCGTCCGCTGGACTCAGATCGACCTGAACGGCCTGACCTCTGCCGCGGTTGAATCGCACTGCCTGGTTGCCTATACCAACGACGCCGGCCGGCGTCATCTCGGCCGGAGGATCCAGTTGCGGTACACCCGTCACGCGGCCCGTAATCTTCGCGGGGTGCTCCGTTACCAGACGAAAATCGATGCCGGTCAAAACCTCGCCTCCTCGCAGCATGATAGCCCTCGCATCTTTCGAGTCCCGGCCGCCGCCGTAATATTGCGGGACCACGATGTCGTGCGGCACCATCCCTATCTGGCGTTGAATGTTCGGAATGCAGCGCAGATAATACTCGCCTGGATCGACCATTGTGATCTTGTATTCGCCGCGGTCGTTGGTGTTGGAGTTTCGAAAGTTCACGAGGATGCGCCCGCCCAGATTCCTCCCGCTGCGCAGCAGGTTCACGCTCACGCCCGGGACGGGGTCGCCGTCAGGATCAAGCACGCGTCCGGAGATTGTGGCGGACCGGATGAAGCGCAGCTTCAGGTCGGCGCGGGTTTCACCCTCGCCCAGTGTGATGAGATCGCCCAGCTCGCGAACGCTTGCCGCGCCGTAGGTTGCCGTGCCAAGTTGGGCCTTGGTGGCACTCAGATTGTACTTGCCCGCCGGGAGTCCCTCAAAGGTGAACCGCCCGGAACCGTCGGTGCGAGTTGTGGCCCAGGATCGAGGCGTCCCTTGCCACGTGACCGTAACGACGGCTTTCCGCACCGGTTCGCCGCTGGTAGCCTCGACCACAATGCCCGAAATCACACCCTGCGAGAAACAGGCGGTCGAGCTAATGCATAAGAGCAGAGCTAGTCTCGCGCAGGCCATTGTTTTGATTAGACGCCAATTCGGGGCAGAAAAGTTTCGGACTAGTGGAAGACCCCTCCATAACTGTCGGGGTTCGGTTGGGGGGGAGAGCCTGACTCAGTGCAGCGCATGTGCCATGGAGGGGTCCGACTTTATCTCGCGGATCAGCCTGATTCACAAGACGCGGCATTCTAAACCTGTTCGTGAATTTCGTAGCTGGTTACGATTTCCGCGGTTGGCCGGAGCGTGGCTGAGACGCTGCAGTATTTTTGATCGGACAACTGAATGGCATGGGCCACGGCCTTCTCAGAGAGGCCGCGGCCGTGCAGGATGTGGCGGACTTCAATGCGGCGGAAGCTGCGCGGATGCTCCTCGCGGCGCTCGCCGTGGACCTCGACGCGATACTCGGTAACCACCTCGCGTTTCTTGCGGAGAATATCCACGACATCCGCCGCGGTGCATCCGCCGACGGCGACTAATAGGAGTTCGAGAGGACTGGCGCCGCTGGATCTTTGGCCATTCATATCGAGGGTGAGCGCATGGCCGCTGGGCGGGACGGCCACAAAAAACTCGTCTCCTGCGTAGCGGATGATGGCCTTGGTATCTTTCATGTATTTATAGTACTCGCGCGTTCTACACTGTTAGTTCATGGCTGAAACGCTATCGTTATCGGATATTCAAACCGCCCGCCGGCGGATCGCTCCGTGTATCAGGCGAACGCCGCTCTCGCCGAGCGTTACATTGAGCGAGCGGCTAAAATCGAACGTCTACATCAAGCTGGAATTGTTTCAGAAGACCGGATCCTTCAAGGTGCGGGGAGCGTTCAACAAGACGCTGAGCCTGAAACCCGAAGAACGCGGCCGGGGCATCGTCGCGGTAAGCGGAGGCAATCACGCGCAGGCGGTGGCGTATGTGGCGCGCGCGCTCGGGCTGCGGTCGCTGGTGCTTATGCCGGAATCGACGCCGCGCAACTACGTGGATGCCACTCGCGGGTACGGCGCGGAGGTGAAATTCGCGGCTACGGCGGCAGCGGCATTCGCCGAAGTGGCCGAGTTCGAGCGCGAGGGATGGGCCTACGTGCATCCTTTCGACGATCTTCTCGTCATGGCCGGCCAGGGAACCGTTGGGCTCGAGATTCTCGAGGACGTACCGCAGGTGACGGACGTCGTGATCAGCATCGGCGGCGGAGGATTCGCGGCGGGTGTGGCTACGGCGATCAAAGCGCTGAAGCCCAGCGTGCGCGTTTGGGGTGTGGAGACGGAAGGCGCCGATTGCATGTCGAAATCGCTCGCCGCCGGAGAAATCGTGACGTTGGACGCGATCACGTCGATCGCGCGGACACTAGGCGCGCCTGCCCCAAGCGCGACCACTTTCGCGATGGCGAAGGATTTGTTCGAGAGCGTGACGGTGGTTTCCGATCATGACGCGATGGTCGCGCTGCGGTTTATTTTAGAGCGGCTGAAAGTGATGACGGAGCCTGCGGCGTCGTGCACGTTGGCCGCGGCGGATAAGCTGCACATGAAGTTTACGCCGGACCAGCACGTGGTGTTGATATTCTGCGGCGGAAATATGTCGGTGGAAGATCTGGTGCGGTTGCATTCGCTGTAAGGAACCCAAAAAAACCGCTCCCGCAGGTCGCGGCTCTGATCCACGCCCATTGAAATCGCACGCACCAACAGAGCCGCGACCAGCGGGAGCGGTCAGCCCCAGTCATTACACTCAGCCGAGGTTCAACAGCGCACAACCTGCAAGAATCAGCCCGAGGCCGATGAGTTTTGGCGGGGTCATCGACTCACCGAAGAAAAGCTTCGACCAAAGTGTGGTCCAGACATAGCCGAGCGATACCAGCGGGAACAGCACGCTGATCTCGCCATGCGAAATTCCTTTTACAAAAAATACGGTGGAGATCAAATAGAGGCTGAGGCCGATTGCCAGCTTCCAGTTCGTCGCGAGCGCGCGGATATCCAGTTCGAGATGCTTCGCGCCGGCCTTCAATCCCACCGCGCCGAGGCTGCCAATGAAGGAGCCAACCGTCACCCAAACCATCGACGAAAATGGAGTATTCACCGGTGCGCTCCACGGCCCAAAGTCGCGACCCCGGCCATGATGATGCAGATCCCGGCAATTTTCGCCGGATGCATCGACTCATGAAACAGCAGCACGGAGAGAATCGCCACCCACACGTAGCTGAGCGCGATCAACGGATAAAGCACCGAGAGTTCGCCATGCTTCAGCGCGATGATCATCAGTATGGCGCCCAGTCCGTAAATAGCCAGCCCAGCGATGAGAGGGACGTCGGTGATGAGAATAAGCAGCGAGGGATGATCTCCCAGGCGGCCCGTTCCATATTTCCAAAGTACCTGCGCCGATGCGGCGAGGAACGTGAACAGCAGGATCAGATACACGGAACGGCGTTTTTGATCTGGCGTGGACGGAGTCAAGAGGATCTTATCCAGAATAGCTTTACTCACCGCTCTGCTGCAGCAGTTTCGCGACCAGCGCGGTCCATCCGGTTTGATGGCTGGCCCCGATGCCCGCGCCGTTATCGCCGTGAAAATATTCGTAGAAAAGAATGTTGTCCTTGAAATGCGGATCGTTCTGGAATTTTTGCGATCCGCCGAACACCGGGCGCTGTCCCTGGCCGTCGCGCAGGAAGATGCGGGAGAGCCGCCGGGATAGCTGCTGTGCCACGTCGCTCAAATTCATATGGTTGCCGGAGCCGGTGGGGAATTCCACTTTCAGGTCGTCGCCGAAATAATAGTGATAGCGCTGCAGGCTTTCGATGAGCAGGAAATTCAGCGGAAACCAGACCGGTCCGCGCCAGTTGGAATTGCCGCCGAACAAGCCGGTGCGCGATTCGGCCGGCTCGTAATTGACCCGGTACTCCTCGCCATGAACCGTCATCCGGTAAGGATTGGCGTCGTGGAACTTCGATAGCGACCGGATGCCGAAGGGCGAGAGAAACTCCGCTTCGGCGAGCATGCGTTCAATGATTCTTACCAGACGCGGCCGCGTGACCACGCTGAGGAGCCGCCGCTGGTCGACGCCCTGGCGTGACAAGGACGCGAGATTCCCGCACAGGTCCGGACGATTGGTGGTGAACCAATCCATGCGGCGCCGGAACCCGGGCAGTTTTTCGATGATTTCCCGCTCCATCGTATCCACCGCGAACAACGGAATGAGTCCGACCATGGAGCGGACGCGCATTCGCATCAGGGTTCCGTCCGGAAGAAGCAGCGAGTCGTAGAAAAAACCGTCGGTCTCGTCCCACAATCCGCCGTCGCCCATGGCGTTCATGGCGTGCGCGATGTAGAGGAAGTGCTCGAAGAACTTGCTGGCCACGTCCTCATAAAGACGGTCGACCTTGGTGGCCAGCTCGATCGAGATCTTCATCATGGTGAGGCAGTACATCGCCATCCAGCTGGTGCCGTCGGACTGCTCGATATGGCCGCCGGTGGGCAGCGGCGCGGAGCGGTCGAACACGCCGATATTATCCAGGCCGAGAAATCCGCCTTCAAAAATGTTGCTGCCTTCAGAGTCTTTTCGATTCACCCACCAGGTAAAATTCAGCAGCAGTTTGTGATAAATCGTTTCGAGAAACGCGTAGTCGGGCCGCCCGTTCAACTTGCGGTCGATCTGAAAAACGCGCCAGCAAGCCCAGGCGTGGACCGGAGGATTCACATCGCCGAAAGCCCACTCATAGGCCGGAATCTGCCCGTTGGGATGCATGTACCATTCGCGCAGAAAAAGTTTCAACTGGCTTTTCGCGAGGTCGGGATCCACCAGCGCCAGTGCGACTGCGTGGAACGACATGTCCCAGGCCGCGTACCACGGATATTCCCAGGTATCCGGCATGGAAAGGATGTCTTCATTGAACAAGTGGACCCATTGGGAATCGCGCCCACGGAGCCGCTCGCGGGGCGGCGGGGGCTGCGTGGGATCGCCCTTCAGCCAGTCGTTGACCACGAAATGGTAATACTGCTTTGACCACAGGAGGCCCGCGAATGCCTGCCTCTGAACGCGCTTGCCGTCCTCCGACAGAAAGGAAGGGCAGAAGGAATAGAACTCGTCGGCTTCGGCAATGCGGCGCGCGAAAATGCCGTCGATATCGTGGACCATGGTCGAGGGCTGGCAGCACTCGGCCAGCCTCATGCGGATAATCTGAGTTTCCCCGGGCGCGAGATCAAGTTGATACCAGGCACACGCCTTGGTCCCGGTCTCCGCCGGATTCACGGCATCCAGCTCGTTGTGAATGATGCGCCGGTGAAACGCGTCCTTCACGAAAGGCGGGACGTTTTCCATGCCCCATAACGCATGCGCGTTGGTATCGTTTTCGGTGAACAGCATCGGCCGCGTGCTATCGAGCGTCAGTTGATAGAAGCCGAGAGAGGCCTCGTGAATGTCGATGGTGGCATCCCCGGACCTGTTCATCGAGGGCCGCTTCGCATCGGTCGTCCAGGCCCAGGTGTTCCGAAACCAAAGCGTCGGCAGCAGGTGTAGCATGGCGTTTTCCGGCCCATGATTGGTCACCGTGATGCGGATCAACAAGTCGTCCACGCCGGCTTTGGCGTACTCGATCTGGATGTCGAAATAACGGTCATCGTTAAAGATGCCGGTGTCGATCAATTCGAACTCGGGGTCCAGGCGGGTGCGTCGCCGGTTCTCGCCGTACAATTGCGCGTAGGGAAATTCAGCCTGCGGATATTTATACAGGCACTTCATGTAGGAGTGGGTTGGCGTCGAGTCGAGGAAGTAATAAATCTCCTTGACGTCCTCGCCATGATTGCCCTGATTGCCGGTAAGGCCGTAGAGGCGCTCTTTCAGAATCGAATCGCGGCCATTCCAGAATGTGGGCGCGAAGCAGAGGCGCTGGTGGTTATCGCAAATGCCGGCGATACCGTCCTCGCCCCAGCGATAGGCCCGCAGATGGGCGTGCTCAAAAGGAAAATACTCCCAGGCGGTGCCATCAGGACTATAATCTTCGCGGACGGTGCCCCATTCGCGGTCCGATAAAAACGGCCCCCATCGACGCCAGTGCTGGGCGTGGCTGGATGCCTCCAGGAGTCGTGTTTTTTCAGCGTCCAAGATTCTATTATGCTCTGGAGAATGAGCCTAGTGGGCTGCGTCGAAATCCTGAATGTTATGTGGCGTAGGCCTCCAGGCGTGCCGCATCGACATTCGTGTCGATGTGTCTTTCCCGGCTACGAATCAAAAGCCGAACGTCGACAGGACTGTCGACGCGGCACGCGTGGACGCGTGCGCCACGCGGTAAAGATAATGTTCATTGTGAGCGACGCACGACACTAGTTGACAAGGCGTTGCGAAACAGCTCGATCGCCGGTGGCTTGGTCATCACGACCGTCACGACGTCGAACCGGATCCGGTCCCAAGGCGTCTCCGTCTTGCGAGTGTATGCGCGGGCAATCCGTAGCATGTGGGCGCGCTTCTCCTCCCCGATAGCACGCTCCGGAGGCCCAAAATCAGCTGTCTCGCGCGATTTTACTTCGACGAAGACCAGCGTCGTCCCGTCCCAGGCGATCAGATCGGCCTCCGCGTCGCCCGAAGAAAGCCGATAGTTGCGAGCGACGATGGTATAACCCTTCGCGCGCAAAAAACGATGCGCCAGATCTTCGCCAAGGCGGCCCAGAGCCAGGTTCGGAGCCCAATCGCGGCGGCGGCCCGCGTGCCGGAGCCGGTCGAAAAATTGCAAGATCAACGTTTAATCGCTCGAAGCCGCCACTCGATCACCTTTCCGCGGACGATGAAACACAGATAGTGTTCCCAGAATCGCCGGTACCGGGGAAAAGTGTTCACGAGAAACTGAAATCCGAGCCACCTCCACAAAGCTAGTAGCTTTACGTGGACGGAAATCTCCTCAAATCGTACGTTGGAGTAATAGCCGTAGCCCGCATTGTCCTCGCCGAAATAACGCAGCGAAAAGCTGTTGAGATGCCAGCGGTGGGTGGGATCGCAGAAAGAACTGAAGTCGGTATAGTGCGGCGTGACGATCAACACCTCGCCGCCGGCGCGGACCAGCCGGTGAAACTCCTCCATCGTCTTCATGACGTCGCCGACGTGCTCGATCACGTGGACAGCTTGCAGCCGGTCGAAGGAGGAATCGCGGAAAGGATAGGGGAAGTGGTCTAGCTCGCAAATCACGTCGGCGCGGCTGGCGGGATTGCGGTCGATGCCGATGGAGCCCGCGAGTTTATTGATACCGCAGCCGACGTCGAGGGTTCGCATGTTTAGGAATCTTTCAGCGCGGGAATATCCAATTCCGCATGGCGGCGGGCGACAACCACTAATTCCGCAAATGCGCCCGCCTCAAAGAGAGAGGTCGCGCCCGCATTTTTCTTGATCCTGGGGACATCTGCTTTCAGACTTTCAAGAATGCTGCGCATCTGGTGGACTGTTGGTTGATTGTTCCTTCTGGCCAGGGCGTTTCGAATTTCGCTTAGAATTCCCTCCGCGCGCTCTCCATAAATGAATGGATCGGTGCCATTCAAATCGCTCAGAGATTTCTGCAATCGGTATGGGGACGCCTCGAAGACAAACCTTGTGTGCCCGGAGGGGGCTGCCTTCTGCCATCCAGCGACCAGCCCTAGTTCGAAAGGCGTGTTGAATCTGGGTGTCGGCGGGTGCTTCCGGTCGAGCTTCACCAAGGATAGGTCGTGGAAGGAATAGCGACATGCCGAGATCAACTCGAAAATCCGGTCGAGCCGGCGGTCGCCACTGGTAAGTTCGAGCGTGGCGCGCGGGTAAAGACCGAATGCGGTCAGTCCCGCGATATAGGCTAGAAACCGATCCTCGTAAGCACGGTCGTAGGGAATATTCAGAAATGCACTGTCACGCTGAGCGACAGGCATCTTACGAAGTCTTTAGCCGCTTCTTCCGAGCGAGAGTGCGCTTGGCCTGACGCTTTTTTTCCATTCGCGCGTGTGTTTCGTCGGCCATCTGAATGAGTTCCAGCGTGCGCTTCTTCGAAACGCCCATTTTCTTCGCGGTCTCCCACACAGTGGGATACGGCGTATCGACAATAACCGGCGTTCTCATAATTTCACTTTATCATTTCGCTCAAACACTCTTCGATCATATCCACCGCGAAATCCGCCTGATCCTTCTTGATTACCAGCGGAGGACAAATGCGCAGCGTATTCGGCCCCGCGCCCAGCACCAGAACGCCCCGATCGAAACACATTTGCTCCAGCCGGTCCCGCACTTCCGGCGCGCGTTCCTTGGTCGCCTGATCGCGGACCATCTCGATGCCGATCATCAGGCCCAGCCCGCGCACATCGCCGACGATGGGGAAGCGCTTCGGCAGCTCGTCCAGCCGACCTTTCATATGCGCGCCGACCTTCGCCGCGTTGTCGACCAGTTCCTGCTCCAGCAGCTCAATCGTCGCCAATGCCGACGCCACGCACACCGGGTTGCCGCCGAAAGTCGATGCATGCGCGCCCGGCTTCCAGTTCATCACCTCAGCCCGGGCAATGGTCGCTCCGAGAGGCATTCCACTGGCGATTCCTTTAGCCACGGTCATGATATCGGGCGAAATGCCGAAATGCTCGGCCGCAAACATCTTGCCAGTCCGTCCCATCCCGCATTGAATCTCGTCGAAAATCAGCAGGATGCCGTGCTTTTCGGCTACTCGCCTCAGTTCGTCGAAGAACTTCTGCGGGGGCACCACGTATCCGCCTTCGCCCTGTACCGGCTCGACTACGATCGCGGCAACTTCCTCAGCCGGCAGAGTTTGGCGGAACAGCGTGTCTTCGATCGCCGTCACGCATTCCACCGCGCAGGAATCCGGCGTCTTGCCATAGGCGCAGCGGTAGCAATACGCGTATGGAACGTGGTGGGCGCCCTGAACGATGGGGAAAAATCCCTTCTTTTGGACGCTCTTCGACCCCGTCAGCGCGAGCGACCCCATCGTACGGCCGTGGAAAGCCCCAAAAAACGCCACAAACTGACCGCGGCCTGTATGATACCGAGCCATTTTGAGCGCAGCTTCTACCGCCTCCGTGCCAGAATTACCGAAGTACACCCGCTTCGAAAAATCACCCGGAGCTAGAGCGGCCAGTTTCTCCGCCAGCTGCACCATGTTTTCGTAATAGAAATCCGTGCCCGACATGTGGATCAGCTTGCCGGCCTGCTCCCGGATGGCGGCCACGACCTTGGGGTGACAGTGTCCCGCCGCGACTACCGCGATTCCCGCGTTGCAGTCCAGGAAGCGGTTCCCGTCCACGTCCTCAATCATCGCCCCCTCGCCTCGCGCGACCACCAGCGGATAGCCGCGCGTGTAGGATGGCGATAGAACTGCTTTGTCACGGTCGATGATCGCCTGCGCTTTCGCACCGGGCAGGCTTGTGACCAGATGAGGAAAGTCCGAACGGACTTCTTCCAGGGTCTTCATAAAAAGCTCCTTCTCCTAAGGTTGAGGGTTCGCCGCCGACAGGAACAGTGCTAGTCGGAGCCGAACAGGGAAGGACGGGATGTCGACGGGGTCGTCATGCCTAGCTCCAAAATATCACGAAACGACCAGAATCCGAACAGAACATTGGCGCATCTCTTACTTGACTACAAAGGACTAAGATTATTGTACTGTATTGCACTAACATGCTATACTTCTTTTGAGAGAGGTCGCTGAGTATGGACTTCAACCGATTTACCGAGAAACTTCAAGAAGCCACGCGCGCTGCACAATCCCTGGCCGCCAGGCATGGCCAGCAGCAACTGGACGTCGAGCACCTCCTGCTGGCGCTGCTTGAGCAGCAGGGCGGACTTGCCTCGTCTATCCTGTTGAAAGCAGAGGTAAATCCTGAGCTGCTGCACCGCAGACTAATGCAGGATTTGGACAAGCTGCCGCGCGTTTCCGGTGCAGCCACCGGAGTCGACCAGATCTACGTCACCCCGCGCCTACAGGCTCTCTTGAGCGGAGCGGAAAAGGAAGCGAAGAGACTTAAGGATGAGTATGTTTCGGTGGAACATATTCTCCTTGCGGCTACCGAGGAAAAATCCTTCAAGGACCTGGGTCTGACCAGGGAACGGCTGATGCAGACTCTGCAGGAGGTCCGCGGCAGCCAGCGCGTCACCACCCAGAATCCGGAAGCGACCTACGAGGCGCTGGAAAAATATGGCCGCGACCTTACCAAATTAGCTGCCGCCGGCAAGTTGGACCCGGTCATCGGCCGCGACGACGAGATTCGCCGCGTCATTACCGTCCTGTCTCGCCGGACCAAAAACAATCCGGTCCTGATTGGGGAGCCGGGCGTCGGAAAAACCGCCATCGTCGAAGGCCTGGCCGGGCGCATTGTCCGAGGCGACGTTCCCGAGGGTTTGAAGGATAAGAAGGTCGTTTCGCTCGATATGGGCGCGCTGATCGCGGGCGCGAAGTTTCGAGGCGAGTTCGAAGAACGCTTGAAGGCCGTCCTGAAAGAAGTGCAGTCGGCCGAGGGCGGAATCATCCTCTTTATAGACGAGCTTCACACGGTGGTGGGAGCCGGCGCGTCCGAAGGATCGATGGATGCCGGCAATCTGCTGAAACCTATGCTCGCGCGTGGCGAGCTGCATTGCATCGGCGCGACTACGCTTGACGAATATCGCAAATATATTGAAAAGGATGCGGCGCTGGAGCGTCGATTCCAGACCGTTCTCGTCGATCAGCCGACGGTGGACGACACGATTTCGATCCTCCGCGGCCTTCGGGAGCGCTACGAGCTGCACCACGGCGTCCGGATCAAGGATTCGAGTCTGGTCGCGGCAGCAGTGCTGAGCCAGCGCTATATTTCGGACCGATTCCTGCCCGACAAAGCCATTGATCTGGTGGACGAAGCCGCCGCGAAATTACGGACGGAGATCGATTCGATGCCCGCCGCGTTGGACGAGGCGCTGCGCCGCCAGATGCAGCTTGAGATCGAGCGCGAGGCGCTCAAGAAAGAATCGGACGCCTCCTCGCGCGAGCGCCTCAAGAAGCTGGAGAAGGAGTTAGCGGAGATCAAGACCGGCTCGGCGGCTCTGAAAGCTCAGTGGAGCGCCGATCAACAGGTATTACGCAAGCAGCGCGATTTGCGCGCGGAAATCGAACGCGTCAAGCAGGAGATCGAGCAGGCAGAGCGCGCCTACGATCTGAACAAAGCGGCGGAGCTGAAGTACGGCAAGCTGACGGGGCTCGAAAAACAGCTGGAAGCGGCGAAGCATGAAACCACGCTGCTGAAAGAGGAAGTCACCGAAGAGGACATCGCGCAGGTGGTCAGCCGCTGGACGGGGATTCCTCTCTCGAAGCTGCTCGAAGGCGAGATTCAAAAACTGCTCCATCTTTCGGACGAGTTGCATAAACGCGTCATCGGACAGGATGAGGCAGTCGACGCGGTGGCCGACGCAGTGATGCGCGCGCGCGGCGGATTGAAGGATCCCAAACGGCCGATCGGCAGCTTTCTGTTCCTGGGTCCGACCGGAGTCGGGAAGACCGAGCTGGCCCGGGCCCTCGCACAGTACTTGTTCGACGACCAGCGCTCGCTGATCCGCATCGACATGTCGGAGTATCAGGAAAAGCACTCTGTTTCGCGCTTGGTGGGCGCGCCTCCGGGCTATGTGGGATACGACGAAGGAGGCCAGTTGACGGAGGCCGTGCGGCGGCGTCCTTACTCGGTGGTATTGCTCGACGAAATCGAGAAGGCTCACAGCGATGTGTTTCACGTCCTGCTTCAGGTGCTGGACGATGGCCGTCTCACCGACGGGCAGGGGCGCACGGTCGATTTCAAGAGCACCATCGTGGTGATGACATCGAACGCCCCGAAGGATGCCTTGCAGCAACTCTTCAGACCTGAGTTTCTCAATCGCGTGGACGAGATTATCACGTTCCATCGGCTGACCGAGCCTCAACTGAAGAAGATCGTCGACATCCAACTGATCGGTCTGCGCGCCAGATTGGCGGAGCGCCATATCGAGCTGGTTCTAACCGATGCGGCGCGCGAACGGCTGGTCAAAGTCGGCTACGATCCGGCATTCGGCGCGCGGCCGCTGAAACGCGCGATTCAAAAAGAAATCGAAACGCCGCTGGCCCGCAAGCTGGTCGCCGGCGAGATCCGCGACGGCCAAAAGGTGGTTGTGGACGACCGCGACCATGCAATCACGATAGAGGTGGAATCGGTGTTACATGCCGAAGCATCTAAGTAATGCGATGCCAACTGATACCCTTCGCCCGCGCTGCCAATCGATACCTGTCGCCTTTTCAGAGCCGCGACCGCAGGGAGCGATCTCCGGGTATGCATTAAGACTAAATAAGAAAGAGGATCGAAATGGAAAATAATCTTCGCACGCTGCCTTTGCTGCCGCTGAAAAACTCGGTGTTGTTCCCGGGTCTGATGATGCCTCTCTCAGTGGGCCGGGAGGCGTCGCTGGGCGCGGTCGAGAAGGCGCTCTCATCCGAGGATAAGGAAATCGTCGTGGTCGCGCAGCGCGATCCTTCCGAAGATGCGCCCGGATCGGAAGATCTGTTCACTCTCGGCACGCGCGCGATCATCAAGAAGGTTTCGCGCCCGAACGCGTCGCAAATCGACGTGCTGGTGCTGGGCATGGAGCGCGTGGTGATCGTCAAAGTAGACGACGCCGAAGGCTATATGACTGCCCGCGTCCGCGCGCTTCCCATGCCCGACGATTCCAGCCGGGAGACGGAAGCTCTCACGCTGGCAATTGTCGAGATGGGTTCGAAATTCGTCGGCTTGATCCAGAATGAGCGTCACTCTCCGCAGGAGCTGGCGCGCATGTTCACCACCCATGAGGATCCTCTGAAGCTGGCCTACATGGTCGCGTCGATCATGAATCTGGAAGGCACTCGCGAGCAGGCTTTGCTCGAAGCGCCCACGCGGGTTGAGGCGCTACGCCTGGTTCACGGCTGGCTGTCGCATGAAGTGGAGGTGCTGAACCTTCGCAACAAAATCACCGAAGACGCTCGCGGAGAAATGTCGAAGGAGCAGCGCGATTACATCCTGCGGCAGCAGAAGCGAGCCATTGAGGCCGAGCTGGGCGAAAAGAATGGGGATCAGGCCGACGTCGAGATCTTGCGCGAGAAGCTGAAGAAGGCCGATCTTCCGGAAGACATCCGCAAAGAAGCCGAGCGCGAGTTGGGCCGTTTGGAAAAGATGAACCCCGCGCAGCCGGAGCACAACGTCATCCGCACCTGGCTCGAATACGTGGTTGAACTGCCGTGGAAGACGCGCAGCGAGGACAACCTCGATATTCCCCGGGCCCGTCAGGTGCTCGATGAGGACCACTTCGGCATCACGAAAGTGAAAGAGCGTATCCTCGAACAGCTTGCTGTCTTGAAGCTGAATCCCGAAGCGAAGGCGCCAATCTTGTGCTTCGTCGGCGCGCCGGGCGTGGGCAAAACCTCGCTGGGACAATCCATCGCCCGTGCGATCGGACGCAAGTTTGAGCGCATGAGCCTGGGCGGTCTGCATGATGAAGCCGAATTGCGCGGCCATCGCCGGACCTACATCGGCGCCATGCCGGGCCGCTTGATTCAGGCCATGCGGCGGGCGGGCGCGAACAATCCCGTGCTGATGCTGGATGAAATCGACAAGCTGGGCCGCGATTTCCGGGGCGATCCGGCCGCGGCTTTGCTCGAAGTGCTGGATCCGGAGCAGAACAAATCGTTTCGCGACAACTATCTCGACCTGCCGTTCGATTTGTCGAAGGTGTTGTTTGTCACGACGGCGAATTCGCTCGACACGATTCCAGCGCCGCTGCTCGATCGTATGGAGATCATCCGCCTCTCCGGTTACTCCGAAGAGGAAAAGGCGCAGATCGCGCGGCGCTACCTGCTGCCGCGTCAGTTGACCCATGCCGGGTTGACTGCGGAGCAGTGCAACATCACGGAAGAAGCGCTGCTGAAGATCATCGCGTCGTATACCCGGGAAGCCGGTGTGCGGCGCCTCGAACAGACCCTGGGCCGCGTGATCCGCAAGGTCGCTCTGAAGTTCGCCGAGAATGTAACCGACTCGGTGATCGTAAAGGGCGACGACGTGGTCGAGATGCTCGGACCGGAGCCGATCACTCCCGAAATGGCGCGCCGCGAACTACCGGCGGGCGTGGCCACCGGGCTTGCCTGGACCGAAACCGGCGGCGATGTTCTCTACATTGAAGCCTCGCTGCAGCCGAACGGCAAGGAGTCTGACCATCACGGGTCAACTGGGCGCGGTGATGCAGGAGTCCGCGAAAACGGCGCGTAGTTTTGTGTGGGCGCACGCTGCGGAGCTGGGCATCAATCCGGAATTGTTCCTGAACTCCGGGTTGCACATTCACGTCCCCGCGGGAGCCATTCCGAAGGATGGTCCATCGGCCGGCGTGACCATGACCACCGCGCTGGCGTCCATCTACTCGGGCGTTCCGGCGCGGCAAGATACCGCGATGACGGGAGAAATCACGCTTACCGGCCTGGTTCTGCCGATCGGCGGATTGAAAGAAAAAGTGCTGGCGGCGCGTCGCGCGGGATTGAAGCGCGTGATCGTCCCGCGAGCCAACCAGAAAGACTTGCGCGATCTGCCCGAAGAGGTCCGCAACGAAATGGAGTTCGTCTTCGTCGACCGCGTCGAGGAAGTTCTTCGAGTGATGCTGCCCAGCCTGGCCTACACGCCGGCAAGGGCGGCGTAACAGGATGCTGAAAAACACAGACTAAAGTCTGTGCCACCTGCATGCGTGGCACAGGCTTCAGCCTGTAAGACGGGCTCTTCATCGATATAAATTGAGCCGCGACCGTCAGGGAGCGGGCAAACGGAGGAGGCACTTTTGAAAATTGGAATCCTCGGTACCGGCGACGTCGGAAAAACTCTGGCCAGCGGATTCATCGCCCTGGGCCACGAAGTGAAAATGGGATCGCGCGAGGCCCACAACGAAAAAGCGGCAGCGTGGGTCTCTACATCGGGGATCAACGCGTCGGCCGGCACCTTTGCCGAGGCCGCGGAGTTCGGCGATATCGTCGTGCTCGCGCTGTTATGGACCGGAACCGAGAACGCCTTGAAGCTGGCCGGAGCCCGGAATTTCGCGGGCAAGGTGGTCATCGACGCCGTCAACCCCCTGGTCTACGAATCGGGCAAACTACCCGTCCTCGCCATCGGTCACACCGATTCCGCAGGCGAGCAGATCCAGCGATGGCTGCCGCAGGCGCACGTGGTGAAGGCGTTCAACACCGTCGGCTTCGCCCACATGTTCAAGCCCGATTTCCCCGGCGGCCCTCCCGATATGTTCATCGCCGGCAACGACGGTCCCGCGAAGGATACCGTCACCGCCATCTTGAAAGCCTTCGGCTGGGCGACCATCGACACCGGAGGTATCGAAGCCGCGCGCCTGCTGGAGCCTCTTTGCATCCTGTGGGTGAACTACGGCATCCGCACCAACACCTGGAATCACTCCTTCAAACTGCTGCGGAAATAAAAAGGCCCCCACCCCGAAGGGCAGGAGCCTGATTAAGATGTCCCCAGGCTGACGCCAGGGGTTATAACCCCGTCCCGTCAGGGCGGGGATTTAGAACGAGTAGCGCAGCGCGAACTGCATCACGCGCGGCGATCCCAGCTGGCTGGTGAACTTGCCGAACGTGTTGATGGATGCCACGCTGAGGGACGGGCTGTTCATCACCGCCGTGTTAGTCAGGTTGAACGTCTCCCACCGGAACTGAAGCTTGTGGGCGTTGTCGTGAATCGTGTAGAGGTAAAACTCTTTCGAGAGCGAAAGATTAATCGCGAACGCGCCGGGTTGCCGCAGCACGTTGCGATCCCCGCTGTCGCCGGGCAGAGTAAAGGTAAACTGCTTGAACGCAGACGCGGGATCGGCGAACAGATTCGCACCTCCCTTTTGGCTCGCCACCGCCGCGGGAGCATTCTTGACTACGGTAGTGGTCACCGGCCCGATCTGAGTTGCGTTAGTGGCGATTTCCCAATTCGTAGCCCAGTTGAGGCCTTCGTTGACGTTCACTGGCGTCGCGCTAGACCACTGCGCCGTGGGCGCCAACTGCCATCCGCCGATAAATGCGTCCAGCCCGCGGTTGGAATTCGCCAGGAACTTGCGATCCTTACCGAAAGGAAGTTGGTAAACGACGAACGTATTCAGGATGTGGCGCGCGTCATAGTTCGAATACGCCCAGCTCTGCTGAGCAACCCAGTCGTTCTGAAGTACGCCGCTGAACGATCCGCCGTTTTCCGAGCTCGACGCCAGATCGCGGGAGCTGCCCAGGGTGTAGTTGAAGTCCATCGTCAAGCCCTGGCTGAACCGCTTGCGAGCCGTCCACTGCATCGAATAGTAATTGCCTTTGCCCACCGAGCTCCAGGCCGAGAGCGCCGAAAACTGCTCATTGAAAATCATGCCCGGGCCGTAGATGCCGCAGGACGGGCTGCAGTTGATATCGATGTTTTGCAGCGCCGAAGTGTAGTCTGGCGAATAGCCCGAGCCGAACTGCTTGTACGCCTGCTGTGTAGCCGTCAAACCGCCGCCGGCCAGACCTGGGAACATATTCTCCCAGAACGGCTGCTTTGCGACGTTCGCGATCGGCACCGGGTTGGTTCCGTTATTGTACTGCGCGGCCAAGATTTGCGCGGCCTGATAGTACGTCTGACCCGACTTTGGATCTTTCAGGTTCGTCGGCTGCGCCAGATCCTTGTTCACTAAAGACCGACGCGATTGACGCATCACATAGGCGCCCTGGATGTACCATCCTCGTCCGAGCTCGCGTCCGACGCTGAGGTCCGTGTTCATCGTGTACGGAGCCTTCAGCGTGTCGTCGATACTGTTCGTGATCGCGAACAGATTCGGATACGTCGCCGGGAAACCACCCTTCGGCGCGGCCGGGAACAGGCTCGTCGGCGGGCTGTAGAAACCAACGTAGCGCGGAGCCGTAAGCGAGCTCAGCGAACTCGAAGCGTTGGAGAGCGACGTCGAAAGGCCGAACGCCGAGTTCGAGTACGTCTGGGCCAAAGGCTGCCCCACCAGATCGTAATACATTCCCCAGCCCGCGCGAATCGAGGTCTTTCCAGGTCCGCCGAACAGGAACTTTGACAATCCGGTCGTGCCTTGCGGTGAATAGGCGATGGCAAAGCGAGGCGCAAAGTTCGTGAGGTGATTCGGATACAAGGGGCGTGCCTTCGGATCGTTACCGGCGATATATGTAATCAACCCCGCCATGCTCTGCGGAAGACCCACCGACGCCAGGTCTCCGCGTTTATAAAACCAATCGCCGATCGACTGATCGGTCGACGTTTGCTGGCCGTTCGCTTCGTAAATCGGAGGCACGATCGTGTGCCGGATTCCGTACGTCACCGTCAACGCGCGGCTTACTTTCCAGGTGTCCTGCGCGTACCACTCAAATTCCTTGTTGCGGAAATCGCGCTGAACCGCTGCGCCCAGCGGTAGCGTCGTGCCATCCACCAGGTAGTTGATGTTCTCGCTGCCTTGCGCCTGGATGCCCAGCAGCGTCGCCGCCGCGTAGCTATAGTTCGTGCGAAACCCGCTCGAAAGATCGGCCGGCTGCAAGTCTTTGCCCGTGCCCAGCAGCCAGGAAGGATTCGAGCTCGTGTTGCTGTAAGAGTGCGAATAGCTGACAGACTGGTTCGAGATGAACCGGTAAACGCCGCCAATGCGGATATCGTGCGCGCCTTTGGTCCACGCCACTTCATCTGAGACTTGGTTGACCGGAATCTTGTGGGCTGTGCCCGTGGTGACAGGGTTGATCGTCGTCAGACCGCGAAACTGCGAATAATTGCCCGAAAGAACACCCGTCGTCTCGTTGGCCCATCGGGTAATGCCGTAGCGGGCGGTATTCACCAGGTTCGGCTTCAGCGTTGCCGTGTAGCCGACTGCGATTCCCTTCGCATTGGTCAGCGTCACCGACGATGGCGCCTGTCCCGGGAACTGCGGAAGGCCGTCCGCGCTGTCATTCTGCAACTGGCCTCGCACGAAGACCATGTGCTTGCCGGCCGAATCGACGTTCCAATCGAACCGGGTCAGGTACGTGTTCTGGTTGGCATGTTGCGGTGCGGTAAACCTGTATCCGATGAAGTTGTAACCGTCACCCAAGCTTGTATCGTTCCCATGCGGATACAGGCTCAGCAGAGAGAGCGCCGCCGAATTGATTCCGATGCCCGCCGGGTCTAGGGCCTTCAACTGCGCCGCGTTCACCGTCGTGATGGTGCCAGAGGTATTCACGTATTGCAGAATGCCCTGCCGCATTAGGTCGGACGGTACAGTGGGGATGTTGGCGGTCGTCGGAGAGCCCGCGCTCGCATCGCGCCGGCCTTCGTAGTTGATAAAGGCGAACAGCTTATTCTTTTTGATCGCGCCACCCGCCGATCCTCCGAAGATGTTGATCAGCAGCGCCGGTCTCGCTACTCCGCTAACGTTGTTGAAAAATGTGTTCGCCGATGTCTCTGTGCCGCGGCGATATTCGTACAGCGATCCATGGAGTTGATTCGTGCCGCTCTTGGTCACCAGCGCGATTTGCGCTCCCGAGCTGCGGCCTTCGTCCGCGTTGGCATTGGTCGTCGTGGTGCGAAACTCCTGCGTCGAATCGAGTGTCACGCGCAGAACACTGGTAAACGCCGCGCGGGTGTTTTGGTTGTTCACATCGATTCCGTCCAGCGTCGCATTCCCCTGGTCGGACTTGCCGCCGTTCACGTTTCCGCCGCCCGAAATCGTGCCGTCGGCGTTTTGCACGCCCGGCGTAACGCCCGGCTGGAACATCAGAAGGGCTGCGACGTTTCGGCCGTAAGAAGGCAGTTCTATGATCTGTTGCGTGTTGATCGCGTTGCCCAGCGTCGCGTCCTGCGTGTTTACCTGTACGGAGCTCGCTTCCACCGCGATCGTGGTGGTAGTCGAGCCCACCTTTTCGAACGTCACGTTGATCGTGGTCGCCGTGCTCACCAGCAGTTCAATGTTGTTGACGATAACGTCATTGAACCCGGGATGCTTGGCGGTCAGCTTGTACCTGCCCGGCGTTAGCGACGGATAGTTGTAGCGGCCAGAGTTGTCCGCCTGGGTCGTCTGCTCGCCGCTCGTGGCGGTATTCGTCAGCGTTAATGAAGCGGCCGGAATCACCGCCCCGGTCGGGTCCGAAACCACCCCGCTCAGCGACGATCCAGCTTGACTAAACGCAAAAACGGCCAGCAGTGAAAACACTGCGGCCAGTCTCAAAGTTCGCATGTAACTCCCCTTTTTTCTAACAAGAATGCTAGTGATGCCCCAAACTGCCCCAACAGCGCCGCAACAGGCGGTTCAACACGGACTCGGTGTGCGTTCTAAATGTGATAACAGATAAGGGAGCCCGTCGTCAACACAGAATTGTAACCAGTACCCGGAGAATTGTAACCCTCCTGTACATCCATCCGTCTAAATAAGCTGTCCCCACAACAAGATCTGCTCGGTCATTAACACTCCTTAACCTGATCTCCGCTTCCCCATTCTGGCTACTGGCTCCTGGCTACCGGCTCCTTCTTTTGCAACAATAAGAACACACCTTCAAAGTGAAACCATGACCGGATCCGATACCCGCCAGAAATTTCTCGACTACTTTGCCGCCCGGGGCCATCGCATCGTGCGAAGCTCCTCGCTGGTCCCGGCTAACGACCCCACGCTGCTGTTCACCAACGCCGGCATGAACCAGTTCAAGGACGTTTTCCTGGGCGAAGACAAGCGCGACTACGCGCGCGCCACCACTTCGCAGAAATGCGTCCGCGCCGGAGGCAAGCATAACGATCTCGATAACGTCGGCTACACCCGCCGCCATCATACGTTCTTCGAAATGCTCGGCAACTTCTCCTTCGGCGACTACTTCAAGCGCGAAGCCATCGACTTCGCCTGGGAGCTGATCACCAAGGAATACGGCCTCCCGAAAGACCGGCTCTACGTCACCGTGTTTCGCGAAGATGACGACGCCGAAAATCTCTGGCAGGAAGTCACCGGCATTCCCAAGTGCCGCATCTTCCGCCTGGATGAAAAGGACAATTTCTGGCAGATGGGCGATACCGGCCCCTGCGGTCCGTGCTCGGAAATTCACTACGACTTCGGTGAAATCGCCGGCCCCGGAGAATTTCCCCACGATCCAGGCGAGCGCTTCGTCGAAATCTGGAACCTGGTCTTCATGCAGTTCGATCGCGATTCCACTGGCAAAATGACCCCGCTGCCGAGGCCCTCCATCGATACCGGCATGGGCCTAGAGCGCATCGCCGCGGTGATGCAAGGCGTAATTTCGAACTACGATACGGACCTGATCCATCCCATCATTCATAAAGCCGCCGAGCTGTTCGGCAAGACAGTGGGCGACGACGCCCGCTCCGACACGGTCCTGCGAATCAACGCCGACCACGCGCGCGCCACGGCGTTTCTGATCAACGATGGCGTTGTGCCTTCGAACGAAGGTCGCGGCTACGTGCTCCGCAAAATCATGCGCCGGGCCATGCGAAACGCCCGCATGCTGGGCACCGTCGATCCGTACCTTTTCAAACTGACCGGCTTTGTCGCCGAGCACATGCGCGACGCCTATCCGGAAATGATCGAAAGCATCCCGCGAGTCGCCCGCGTAGTGAAGGATGAGGAGCATCGCTACGCGACCACCTTCATGGTGGCCGAAAAAGTTTTCCACGACGAAGCCAAAACCGCAGTGGGAGGCGTCCTGCCGGGCGCAGCGTCCTTCAAGCTGTACGACACCTACGGCCTCGCTCTCGATGAGCAGGAAGAAATGGCACGAGAAGCCGGCGTCACCATCGACCGCGAAGGTTTTCAAGCGGAGATGGAGAAGCAGCGCACCAGCGCCCGCGCGTCTTGGAAAGGAGCCGACAAAGCCCAAGTCAATCCCGTCTATCAAGCCTTACCGCGCACAGAATTCATCGGCCGAGAAACCCTGGAATCCCCAGCCACAGTGACCGCAGTAATCACCACCACCACCAAAGTGGGGCAGGTTCCCGACCTGCCCTCCCCTGAGCCGCGACCGTCAGGAAGCGGGCAAACGCCGCACACTCACGCCGAAATCGCCCTCGACAAAACCCCCTTCTACGCCGAAGCCGGAGGCCAGGTCGGCGACACCGGCGTTCTGCTTCTCGTCCGAAACGAAAGAGCCAATAGCGATCATCGAATCCACCTACTCCGCCGCCCCCGGCAAAAGCGTCCACCGCGCCAGACTCCTCGCCGCCCTGAAAGAAGGCGAAACGGTAATCGCCCATGTCGATCCCCAAGCCCGCCGCTCCACCATGCGCAACCACACCGGCACGCACCTGCTGCACGCCGCCCTGCGAACCGTCCTCGGAACCCACGTCAAACAAGCCGGCAGCGTCGTCGAACCCTGCGCCTCCGCTTCGACTTCACTCATTACACCGCGATGGATGCCGACGAGCTCGCCGAAGTCGAGCGCCTGATGAACGAACAGATCCTACTCAACCGCGAAGTCACCACCAACGTCATGGACCTCGACCAGGCCCTCTCCACCGGAGCCATGGCCCTGTTCGGCGAAAAATACGGCGACAAAGTCCGCGTCGTCTCCATCGCCGATTTCAGCAAGGAGCTCTGCGGAGGCACCCACGTCTCCCGCACCGGCGACATCGGCGTCTGCAAGATCGTGTACGAAGGCTCCATCTCCGCCGGAGTCCGCCGCATTGAAGCCATCACCGGCGAAGGCGCGCTGCGCCGTTTCCAGGACGCGCAAAAAGAGCTCGCGCGAGTCGCCAGCATCATCCACGCCCCCGAATCCGAGCTGGTCGAGCAGGTAGAAAAACTGCTCGCCAAAGAAAAGTCGCTGGAGACATCAACTGGCGCAATTAAAGAACAAAGCCGCGCAAGCCGAAGCCGGATACGCTCGAACCGGCCCGCGACATCAAGGGCGTGAAAGTCCTGGCCGCGCAAGTCAACGGCTTCGACCGCCAGCAGCTCCGCACCCTGGTCGATTCGCTGCGCAATAAATGGAAGACTGCGGTAGTCGTTCTCGCGACAGTCGAAGACGGCAACGTCGCGATCGTCAGCGGCGTAACGAAGGACCTGACCTCGAAAGTCCACGCCGGCAAACTCGCAGGCTCGGTAGCCCAAGCCGTCGGCGGCAAAGGCGGCGGCCGCCCCGACATGGCCGAAGCCGGCGGCAAAGACGCATCCGCATTGCCCGCCGCGCTAGCGCAAGTCTACACCTCGGTCGAGGGGATGCTCTGAGCCGGCCCGCATGCTTACGCATGGCGGCTCATTGAGCCGGTCAGGAGTGGGCGACGCGAACACGCTTTGAAATGACTAATGATTGCGTGAACCTGGAAACCTTTGACGTAGTCGTCTGCGGCGCCGGACCCACCGGCCTCGCCTGCGGCATCGAGCTGAAACGCCGCGGCGTCAGCGCCGTCCTCATCGACAAAGGCTGCGTCGTCAACTCGCTCTACAACTACCCGACCAACATGGTGTTTTTCACCACGCCCGAGCTGCTCGAAATCGGCGACATCCCCATGACGTCGCTGAACGACAAACCGGTCCGCGTCGAAGCGCTCAAGTATTACCGCAAGGTCGCCGAACACTACAAGCTCGACATCCGCCAGTATCAGCACGTCAGCCACGTCTCCGGCAGCGACGGAGCCTTCGTCACCCACTCCACCGACAGCCACGGCCTGGCCCACGAGTACGGATCGAAAAAAGTGATCTTCTCGACCGGCTACTACGACGTCCCCAACATGCTGAACGTCCCCGGCGAGAATCTGCCCAAGGTGATCCACTATTACAAGGAAGCCCATCCTTATTACAACCACGATGTGCTCGTCGTCGGCGCCAAGAACTCCGCCGCCATCAGCTGCGCTTGGAGCTGCTGTGGTCCGGCGCGCGAGTGACCATGGTTCACCGCGGCCCCGGCATCCATCAGAACGTCAAATACTGGATCAAGCCGAACATCGAAAACCGGATAAAAAGTGGCGAAATCAAAGCGCTTTTCAACTCAAGAGTAATCAAAATCGAAGATGCAAGCGTAGTGATCGAAACTCCGGAAGGCGAAATTACGCTCAAAAACGATTTTGTGTTCGCGATGACCGGCTATCGCCCCGATTTGACATTCCTCGAAGCCCACGGCATCCGCCTGGACCCCGCAACGAAGCGCCCCTACACAAATCCCGAAACCCTCGAAAGCGACAGCAAGGGAATATATTTAGCGGGAGTGCTTGGTGGCCGGCATGCACACCAACGAAATCTTCATAGAAAACGGCCGCTTCCACGGCAAAATCATCGCCGAAGCCGTATTTCAAGAAATGTCACAATGAATATTGTCTATTACGCGTGGACGCGCGCGCCACATATCTAGTCTAGCGCTCTTTAAGCAGCTTCTCGATCTGTGGCCGTAACTTCACCATTTCCTGCAGCTCCGGCGAGCCTTTCGCGTCGCTTTGAGCCCGGATCATTCCTTTGCGGTCGATCAGCACGACTTGCGGATACACCCAGCGCTCCATGACTGAAATCCCTAAGTATGTGAGAGCATTGTCCGCGGTGCTCTTGCCGACCGGAAAGGCGGGGGCAAAAAGCCGCGTAAAGTCCTTGACTTTTTGCTCGTCGGCTTCGGGATTGATCGCGATTCCAATCGCTTGCAAACCCTCCGCGCCGAACGCCTGCTGCAATCCGGTGAACACTTTAGCGGTGTTCTGGCAATGGATACAGGCAGTAGAAAAGAATCCCAGGACAACCACTTTGCCGTGATAACTGCTGAGCTTGGTTTGTTTTCCGCCCGGCTCGACGATGGTAAATTCGGGCGATTTGCGGGGCAGATCCGGAATCGCTAACGCTATCACGGCAGACAGGATAAAAGCGCAGGCGCGGCGCATTTTAGAGGCCCGATTTTTTAGAGACCGTCTTGCCGCCAAGCAAGTCGGTAATTTTCTGACGCAGCGAATTCTCTTCCTGCAAATCCGCGGACCCGCTGGGCAAGCTTTGTGCGACGATCATGCCTTTTCGGTCGATCAGCACTATTTGCGGGACCGACCAGCGGTCGTTGGGATTGTCGGAAAGTCCAAGATAATTGGTGACAGTCGGGCGAGCCGCATAGCCTACCGGGAAGCTGGGGTGGAATGTTTTCACGAACTCGTTCACCAGCATGCCGGCGTTGTCGTTGAAC
Source organism: Bryobacterales bacterium (assembly GCA_963813145.1). Lineage (GTDB taxonomy): Bacteria > Acidobacteriota > Terriglobia > Bryobacterales > Bryobacteraceae > Palsa-187. Next base: position 135,751 of record CAWEXX010000003.1, on the reverse strand, counting down.
GCGACCGCCAGCGGTTGAAAGCCTTTCGCGCCCAGCTCGCCTTGCAGTTTGGTGAGCACTCCGCATTCGGCCTGGCAGTGCGGGCAGGTGGTGAAGATGAACGCCAGCACGACGACCTTACCTTTATAGCTGGACAGCAGAGTCTGCGAGCCCGATGGGTCGACAATGGCGAACTCCGGCGCTTTGCGCGGCATGGCCGGTTGCGCCGAAAGTGAGACGGAGACGAATGACAGGGCTAATAAAAGCGCCGTAGTACGCATAATTCGATCTTACCTCAGACCTTCGATAAAGGTCACGCTGGTGCCGGAAACGCGGAGCTGGAATTTTCCGGAATCGCCTGTGCCATACACGTGATCGGCCGACTTTTCAGAGACGTTCATTTGCTTCCATTTGCCCTTCATGACCCGCTGATAGAGCGTGAAGAAATGGCGCGCCGCGTCGGGCGACGACCATTCCGAGGCGTAGGTCAGCACGGAATATTTCTCGTGCCGGTTTTCGTATAACCGAAACGCTCCGCCGCGCCATGCCCGGGCCGCGGTGCGTCCTTCTTTCTCGCCGACAAACTGCCGCAGCAGCATGGAGTGATCGAATTCGCCGACGCTGCCGTCGTTGAGCAGGTGAAACTGTTTCACGATTTCTTTGTCGAGCGCCGGAGGCTCGGGTTCGGCCGGTTTTTCATCCTGTATATACGCCGCCGGATGCAGAATCTGTTGCGTGCTGCGCGGCGGCCGATTGAACAGCTCGTCGAAACTCTTCTTGCCGAGCCTCTTGTATACCGCGTCCTGAAACTTCATTCCTTCGTCGTAAGGAAACACCAGCGATTCGCGCAGATAGAGAGGCTCTTTCGAAAACACCGGAAAATCCGTGCCGCCCGCGCCGGAATTGTCGGTGAGCTTTTCGATCATCTCCTGCGACACCTCGGCTTTGCCGCCGTTGCGCTTCGAGACATAAGCCCACGTGAGCCATGTGGCCTGGCCTTCCATCACCGCTTCGCGCGCGGTGGAAGCGTCGTCGTCGGGCGACCCTTTGTGCAGATATTTTCCCAAGGGATGCTGCTGATCGGCCAGCGCGTGCGCCAGCTCATGCACCAGCGCGACCCTCTGCTCCGTGCCCTCCGATGTCGAATCCAAAACGAACAGCCTTTTCTTCGAATAGTCGTAAAACGCCGCCGCCTGTTCGCTGACCAGGTCCACGGTTTCCTTCGCGAGATTGAAATCCTGCGGGATGAAGCCGAACATCTTGAGCGTCAGCTCTTCGGCGCGCAGCTCCTTGTTGGTGGAAGAGCCTTTCATGCGCGATTCCACCTGGTGGCGGAACTCGTCCTTGGTAATGATTTTCGCGGGGATTTTTCGTTTGACGGGCCAGCCGGTGATTTGAGAAAGAGCCGACGTCATTTCGTCGACTTCCTGAAACAAATTGGCCGGCTTCTGTTGCGCCAGCGCGGAGTGGGCGAGAAGCGCCAGCAGGACGAGACGAACGACCATTCACCTTCACAGTAACATGCGCTAAACTAAAACCTACATGGCAGAAGACAAGCTCTACAAAGCCGTATACATGGGTAGCGGCACCTTTATCATCAGCAAACCGAAGCGCAAGTCGGCGAAGCGGCGTCAATCGAAGTTGAAGAGCCCGCAGCGCGGGGCGCGCAAGTAGTCTCTCGTTTGCCCGACTTAGCGCAGGGCGGCTCACGCAAGTAGTCTTCGTTTGCCCGACTCCCTGACGGTCGCGGCTCAGGGGTCCGACTGAGTTAGTGTCAATAAAGTTATCGCTTGCCATGAAATTTTGGTACGGCGCAGCCGTGAGCCGCGACCGTCAGGGAGTCGGGCAAACGATAACACGCCATCGGCTCCCCTTGCTTCTCCAGCACATAACGCATCGCGGCCTCAAGTCTTTCTCTTGACCAGAGATACCGCGTGCTCCCATGCCGCGCCCAGCGGATTCTTCCTTTCTGCATCGGCGACCGAAGGTTCAACGCGCGGCTGGCGTAGCTTTTGAAGGCATTCATCACGAACTCCGGCGCAACATCGTTCGCATCGACCACCGTGTGCACGTGATTGGAGCGAACATGCGCCGCCAGCAGACTCCACTGCTTATGATGGCAGACGTCGCCGATCGCCTGAAGAACAACTGCGCGGTGTTCGGCGTCCATTTCGAAGGGCGACTTGTCGGAGCGAGGATTCCATGTGCTGGCGCAATCGAGGATTGGGATCCGGCGGCCGTGTGCCGGGGACATTGTGATGAGTGTCGATGGCGTTCTGTTCGCCGGGGATGTGGGATGCGTAGCAGGAAAAGGTTATTAGGTATGCGGCCACGATAAGCAGTGAAGGATAGCGCGAATTTCTCTCTGGAAATCTCGTTTGCCCGACTCCCTGACGGTCGCGGCTCAAGGAGCTACCCACAATGACAAATCCGCGCTCGTCCTCTGCGATTCCGTGGCTCGCACCGTGATGGCTTGACCTTCGTCCATGGACCCTTCATCCACCTCTGTGAAATCGTACGTCGCCAGCATCCGGTAATCTCCTGGCGGCAAGCCGTCGAAGTGATATTTGCCATCGGTATCGGCGATCACCATCCGGTATCCTTTTAACGACCGCCTGGCGCCTTCCGCCAGCGCCCACAGGAACACCGGCGCTCCGGGCACCGGCTTCGCTTCCTTATTGGTGACGCTGCCCACGATCTGCGACGCTTTATCAGCCACCGTGATCCTGACGCGCGCCGTATTCCGCATATCGATGAAGACATCGAACCATTCAACAGATTTCTGCCCTTCCCGCCGCACCCCCGAGTAGAGATTTGCGATCGACTCAATGTACCGGTCCGGACCCGCCTGCGCGCTCAACTCCCAGTGGCCCGCCAGCAGCGTCGCCTTCGGCGTGGGAATCTGCTGCTCGGTTCCCGCCTCATAAAGATCCTGCCTGCGCCCCGTAAGTGTGACGGGAAAATTCACCGGACTGGCCGACCCGGTGCGGCGCACATCGAACTCGACTGTGGGCGCAGGCTGTAGCTTGATCGAGGCGGACATGTTGTTCTTGTCGGCGAACAGCTCGATGTATCCGGACTCCTTTCCACTGAGAAATTCCGCCGTGATTTCGTACACCGCCGGCGCGAGACTCACGAAGCTATAGATGCCTCCACAGGCTCCCTGCGTGGTTTTTCGCATCGTCTCGGAAGTCAGCGTGACCTTGATGGTGTCCGGCGCGAAGCACTGCAATTCGCCGCTGAGAGTGAATAGCGGACCGACCTCCGGATGAACGTCGGCATCCGGCGTATCGTCGTCCAGCCGGACCTCGTGCGCCCGCGCTTCCCTCACTTCGCGCGATTGAGGACCGAAGGTCGGCAGCATACCGGACCCGTCGTCGAGCGTATGCGCCGTCGATCGCACCCAATATTTTCCGGCATCGAGCCCGTGAATCCGGTACACGCCGCGATCGTCCGACACGCCTTGCGCCGCGACGCGCAGCGGCAAGCGAGCCCGGTACGCAACCACCGGGACTCCTTCGATGCCTACGCCGTTTTCGTCCAGCACCCGCCCGGTGATCGCGCCCTTGCGCCGCATGCGAAGCTGGGCGAACAAGTCGGATTCCTTGGTGACGAAGATCGGCGTCCCCTGCCCGTTGGGCCGCCTCTGGCCGTACGCTCCCGGAAAATAGCCCTCCCGGGTGGCGATCAGGAAATAATATCCATCGGGCACATTGAAGAACACGAACTGTCCCGCGGCGGCGGTCCGCAATTGCAATTGCTTCAGGTCCACGTTATCGGCGCGGGGCACTGGAACCAGACGAACGACGGTTCTTGAGAGGGCGTAGCCGGATGCGTATTCCTGCACAGTTCCCTGCACGACTCCGGCGTGGAGGCCGACTGCGGCTAGCAGAAAAACAAATATTAGCCGCCGATGAACGCGGATGAACGCCGATAAGACCGATTTTTTCATCAGCGGCCAACTTCCAGTACACAATCCCCGCCCTCACGGACGGGGTTATAACCCTTGGCGTAAGCCTGGGGACTGTTTGAATTTTTCACGCCAGCTTTTTCCACCATATGACCAATCCCGTAATCGCCATCGCCACCAGCGCCAGGCTGGATAGCGACACCAGGATGTGCGACGGCAGCCCGAAGATATCGCCGGTATGGATGGAGCGGTTCAGGCGAATCAGCCGGTAGCCGGGCGACTCGGCCAGGTAATTTCGCACGTTGAGCACTTTGCCGCTGAACTGATCGATGGCGATGCTGCTGTGCACCGTCTCCGATGTATCTTCCGGCACCCGCATCAGCACCGTGTACGCTCCGGTCGGGCGCAGAGGCAGCACCATCATCGCGACGGTTGCGTTGGGCATGGTGCGGCGCGCGATGTCGAGCGCCTGGTCCGACGTCAGCGGCACTGCGTTCGGCACGAAAACCGATTGCCATGCCTCTTGCCGCGCCGGCCTCTCCGAATGGGTAGCCGAGTAAAAGAACTTCTCGCCGAAATCGAAGCCGATCAGCACGCCGGTGATGGCTGCGATCAACAGAAACAGCGACGCGTAGATTCCGATGGCGTGATGCGCGTCGTGGAAAATCAGCGACCAGTGCGCCGTCCAGTTGGACATTTTGAAGCGGACGGTGGCGCTCTTGCTTCGCCACCACAGCGTCCAGCCGGTGGGCACCAGCAGGCACAGCAGCAGCCCCGCGACGCTGATCACTACCTTGCCGATCTCCGCCAGTTTCGGCGCCGAACGCGGATTGGGCACCAGCCGCAGATGGAACTGGTGCACGTAGCCTATGAAACGATCGCTGCTGGACGGGCCCACGGTATCTCCGAGAACGGTCCCATCGTAGGGATTGATGTACGCATGAGTCCCGTCGGTGAGCTGCATCATCTGCGCCAGGTTCGCCGCGCGTGGGAACTGTACCGCGATGACCGGTGCGCGTGGAAACCGGTTTCGCGCCACCGAAATCAGATCGTGCTCCGGCAGAGGCTGCCCGCGCGGAGTGACGTACCAGAGCTGCGGGTGCAGCCAGTGATCGAGATCCCCTTCAAATGCCATAATGCTGCCGGTGAGGCCGAGAATCGCCAGAAAAAGCCCGGCGGCGAGCCCGAGGATCATGTGAATGGTGAGAATGACCTTGCGCAGAGTCATTGGGTATCTTTTGACGATAGACGATGGAGGTGCGCGAAGTGTGCAGTGGGGCAGGTCCCCGACCTGCCTGCTCCCGTAGGCTGACCGCTCCCTGTGGTCGCGGCTCTGAAGAGGCAACAGAGCCGGGGAGCCGGCTGCAGTTGGAAGGACGCTCCAATGAGCGGGTGGGATGAAGGGGTGGGAAAGATTTGAGGATGTCGGGCAGATTGTGACGCGAGCGGGCTCCCCGGTACGTGCCCAAGGTAAGCCAATTGGCATTGGCCGCCGGCCTCGGCGGTCTACTATCCCTATGAATCTGAACGAAATATAGCTGCCGCTTTGCTGTGATCTCTCACATTCCTGACGCCGGGGACGATATGGGCAAGGACAGGCCCATGACGCGTCTCCTAAACCTTACGGGCAGAACTTTCCTATTGATCGCGGTATCGCTGGGCCTGACGCTGGCCATCGCTCAATCCACGGGAACCATTTGCTCCTCGCCTTGGAGCACGGCGCTGGTGGGGCTGGCGCTTTCCCTCGGTCTGTCTTTTACCATCGCCAGGCTGCGGGCCGCGTCCTGGAAGGATCTAAGGATCGCGGTTTTCGAAAGCGAGCGCACCGGCAAATTCACGCCCAATTTTCCCGTGAACTCATCGCTGCCGGAAGTGAACCGCTTGGCGGTGGCGTTGAACGGCGCGGCTCGCTCCATTTTGCACTCGCAGGAGGATCTTGACCGCGCGTACCTGCAATTCGTCGAGACCATGGCGCAGGCACTGGACGCGCGCGATCCTTATACCGCCGGCCACAGCTTGCGGGTGGCGGTGTATTCGCATGCGTTGGCCGTGGAGATGGGACTTTGCTCGGGAGCATGCGAGAACATCCGCATCGCGGCGCAACTGCACGATATCGGCAAGATCGGGATTCCCGACGAGGTGCTGCAAAAGCCCGGCCGGCTGACTCCGGAAGAGTACGGGTTGATCAAGCTGCATCCGCAGATCGGGCGCAGGATTCTCGAAAAAGTCGGGCGGTTTGAAGGGCTGCTGACGGTAGTGGAGCTGCATCATGAGAATCACGATGGAACCGGCTATCCTTACGGCATTGCGGGAAACATGGTGCCGATGGAGGCCCGCATCGTTCACGTGACGGACGCGTTCGACGCGATGACCACCACCAGGTCCTATCGGTCCGCGCTGAGTTTGCCGGATGCGATTCAAGAGATCGAGCGAAACATCGGCGGCCAGTTCGATCCGGCGGTGGCGAGGGCGTTCTTAAGGCTGATCGCGGATGGTTCGATCGAGATCGGTGGTCTGGACGTGATCGGGAATCTGGCGAGAGAAGACGCTATGTTGGCCGCCGATGAACGCAGATGAACGCCGATGGAAAACAAATAGTCCTATCCGCGTTCATCTGTGTTCATCAGCGGCTAATATCCTTTTTCTAATCCTGCAAATACCGCCGCAAATCCTCTGGCCGGAAACAATGCGCCTGCGCCGTCTCCCTGCTGATCTTTCCCGCTCGGACCATCTCGGCCAGCGATTGCTCCATCGTCATCATGCCCTCGTTGCGGCCGGTCGAGATGGCGCTATAAAGCTGCTGATCTTCGCCCTTGCGGATCAGGTGGCGGACGCCGCTCGACGCCATCAGAATCTCCACGGCGGGATATCGGCCGGCTTGTCCCAAGGCAGGGACCAGTTGCTGCGCGACCACGGCCAGTAGCGACAACGAAAGCTGCTGCCGGATCTGCGTCTGATTGCCGGCCGGAAACGAATCGAGAATGCGCGACACGGCCTGTGAGGTGTCGTTGGTGTGCATGGTCGACAGCACCAAGTGTCCGGTTTCGGCGGCGGTCAGCACGGTGGCGATCGTTTCCGAGTCGCGCATCTCGCCGACCAGAATGACGTCGGGGTCCTGCCGCAGAATGCTGCGCAGAGAGCTGGCGAAATCGCGCGTATCGTGGCCCACTTCAATCTGCTCGATGATGGAGGTGCGGTTGGCGTGCACATACTCCACAGGGTCCTCGATGGTGACCACGTGGTCGCGGCGATTGGTGTTGATCAGCTCCAGCAACGCGGCGAGCGTGGAACTTTTTCCGCATCCGGTTTGGCCGGTGATCAGCACCAGACCTTGGCGAGCGTCGGCCAGCTTGCGAAGAATCGGCGGCAGGTGAAGAGATTCGAGCGTGGGTATTTTTTCCGGCAGCAGCCGGATGCTGCCCGCTATCGTCCCGCGCTGATGATGCACGTTGGCGCGAAACCGGCCGATGCCGTCGCGGCTGAAACACAGGTCCACCGACTTGTCGCGCTGCAATTCCGCGTTCTGTTCCACGGTGAGAAGCGGAAGCAGCAGGTTGCGGATCTCCTCGGCATCGAGCGAGGGCCCGGTGGCCGCGAGGGATCCGCCGATGCGCAAATGAGCCGGTGCGCCGGCAATTAGCAGGAGATCGGAAGCCGCCTTGCGCACCGCCTGCGCCAGCAACTGGTCGAGGGAAGCAAGATTCTCCGGAGAATACCGGGCCTGCCCCGAAGGCGAGACGCGGTTCAGCTCCGCGACAATCTGAGCCAGTTCATCCTCGTACGGCGGCACGTATTTAATATGACATGTGCGCGCTGACAGGCGAAAGCGCCTGTCCCACCTAGTGCTGCGACGGGATGACTTGTTCGCAATTCAGCCCCATGCGTCAGCGTTCGTCGCTGCCTCCTTAGTGTGCACTTGATGATCTGCGTTGGTGGGACAGGCGCTTTCGCCTGTCAGCTTCACTTCTTCCCCACAAAAATACTTTTCGGGATCATCCCATGCACGCCCACCGTCCCGTCGACCAGTTGCGTGATGTTGAAATCCACTGCGATGCTCGAGAGCTGATAGGCGTCCTCGCGCGTCATGTCCTTGCGGGTTACCAGGAAGTCGATCGACTCCCGCACGCAGATCTTGGCCGCCTCGGTCAGGTCCTTGTCGATGCCCATCACGATGTAATGCGTGGGCGTCTCTGCGCGGGGCCACTTCAGGTGCATATCCTTGTGCAGGATGAACTGGAAAACTCCGGTGAGCGAGGTCTCCATCGCCGTGATGTCCACTTCGCCGTTGCCCATTCCCGCGTGCCCGTCGCCGACCTCGAACAGCGCGCCCGCCGCGTGCACTGGGATGAACAAAGTGGTCCCGGCCACCAACTCCTTGTTATCCATGTTGCCGGCGTGAATCCCCGGAGGCGCGCTGCTGATCTTCCCAGCCGATTCCGGCGGCGCGATCCCCATGCTTCCGAAAAACGGCCTTAGAGGCACATCGATCCCGGGCGCGAAATGTCCCACCATCTTTTCCCGGTCGAGCGGGATGATGCGCGTCTTGCGCGTCGTAAAATCGTCTTTCAGAAACCCGCTGGTGGGGCCAAAACTGTTGAACGCATACGCCGACCGCAGCCGGACCTCTTTGATCCGCACCTCGAGTACATCGCCCGGCATGGCGCCCTCAATCGCGATCGGCCCGGTCAGAGGATGGCCGCCCGGACCCTTGTCCTTAGGGGGATTGGCGTAGAGGGCGCGAATATCGGCCTCCACCTGATCGGCGGGCAGCCCCGCGGCTTCCAGCGTTTTCGGATTGCCCACGGAAACGCATTCCACCGTGACCGTATCTCCGCTCTTGACCGTCAAAACCGGTTTCGCGGCCGACCAGTAGTACCCCCAAGCCACGGTCTCCGGGGTGATTTTCAAAAGATGATCCGATGCGGCGAGATTTCCCGCGATTACAAGAGTGAGAAGCAGGGTGCGATGCATTTCCGTCTATCTTGACACATCAAAATCCATTGCGGATTGCGCCTGTACGGAGTAGAGTTGATCAATACGGTTGTTGTCACGGAGGAATGAATGGCTTTTTGCCCAAACTGCGGTACCGATACACAGGGGAAGTTCTGCGCCAAATGCGGCTCGCCCATGCCCGCGCCTGCCGCCCCCGGAGGAGGAGGCGCCTATGTGCCGCCGCCCGCCGCTCCCGTCGCGCAGGCGTCCGCCGGGATCGAAACGAATGTGGCATCGGCGCTATGCTATCTGGCGGGCTGGCTCACCGGAGTCATTTTCCTGGTGCTGGAGCCCTATAACAAGAACCCGACCATCCGGTTCCACGCCTTCCAGTCGATCTTTTTCAACGTCGCGATCATCCCGCTCTGGATTGTGTTCACGATCCTGGGCTTTGTGATGCACTTTATTCCCGTTCTGGGCGCGCTCGTGATGGTGCTGCTGTGGGCAGTGTGCGGATTCGGCTTGTTCGGCCTCTGGCTGTTCCTGATGTACAAGGCCTACAACAAAGAGAAGTTCGTGATCCCCCTCATCGGGCCTCTGGCCGAAAAACAAGCGGGAGCCTAACCGGTCCGCCGCGCGTCATTATAGAGTAAGTGCGATCTTTTACTCTATTTTTGTGTCTGGGCGGAGCCGTCTTCGCCCAAGGTCCCAAGCCGCCGCGGATCGACGTTCTCGACTTCTACGGACTCCGTAAAACCCCAGAAGCGAAGGTCCGCCAAACCGTGGCGGTCAAGGAAGGCGACCCGCTCCCCATGTCCAAAGGCGACACCGAGGAGCATCTCGACGAAATTCCCGGCGTAGTAGAGTCGCATCTCGAAGCGGTATACGACGCCGGCAAAATGATCTTATACATTGGCCTCGAAGAGCGAGGCGCGCCCCACTTCGACCTCCGCGAGAGCTCCCGAGGGCGACATGAAGCTGCCCGAGATTATCACCACCGAGTACCGTAGTTTCGTCGAAGCCTCCGCCGCGGCATCGAGAGCGAAAATCACCGCTGAGGACCTGACGCAAGGCCACGCCCGCTCCGCCGACCCTGCCACTCGTACCATTCAGGATCGCTTCCCGCTCTTCGCCACCGACCATCTGGCCGAACTTCGCGACGTCCTTCGCAACTCCTCAGATGAAGAGCAGCGCGCTATCGCCGCCTACGTCATCGGCTACGCCCCGAACAAAGCCGCCGTCCTCAACGACCTGCAATACGCCCTCAAGGACGCCGACGCCGGGGTCCGCTCCAACGCCACGCGCAGCCTGGTCGCCTTCGAAGTGCTTTCCAAGCTGGACCCGAAGCTGAACCTGAAAGTCTCGCCGACGTGGTTCATCGAAATGTTGAACTCCCTTTCCTGGTCCGACCGCAACCGCGCCGTGATGGCCTTGCAGATCCTCACCGATAAGCCCGACACCGGCATTCTCGACCAGATCCGCGACCGCGCCCTGCAATCCCTGATCGAGATGGCCCGCTGGAAAACGCTGGCCCACGCCCTGCCGCCTTATTTATTGCTGGGCCGAATCGCCGGACTGCCCGAAGCCGAGGTGCAAGCCGCGTGGGAAAAAGGCGACCGCGAACGGGTGATCGCGCAGGCCTCGGCATCGGTGTCGAAAAAGAAATCGAAGTAATGAATCCCTTGGCTGTTTGAAAAGTCCCGCTGACCACTCACGCAGGCCTTCAGAGCCGCGACCATTGGGAGCGGTCACACTTCGGCTGTGCGAAAAGTCGTGAGCGACCGGCGGGTTAGCACCGGCCGCTAGCGGATTGGACTGTCTCTAGCCACTGCCTGCGGCAGAATGCTTTCGATGCACAGCCCTCTGAAGTTCCCGGGTGCGGCAATCATAGAATATCCGCCCGTCCCGTAACGTTATGGGATCGATCCCAAAGTCCCTCCGTCGACCCAATACATAAAGTTCAGGCCGCAAGCCGGTCTGACGGGCTCCGTGAGGCTCAGGACCACCGTAATACGACATTTCCCGGCCGGGAAAAAACTGTCAAAGAAGTCCGATGGTCGAACCCCTTCTGGGCTAAGAGTACAAGCGGAAAGGCCAACCACGGTTCCCGCAAGAGTCGCAAAGCACAGTAGGGAAAGGGGATAAAAACGAAGATCACGTTGGGACCGCAGGGAGCGATTTCCGGCCTATCGATTTGATCGCCGTCGGAAGGGGCGGGGGGTAGCAACGATCTCTTCAATGGGATTCGCAGCACGTTTGTCGGCGGACGAGAACGCTATATACTCTGGCCGGGAAATACCGGAAGATCGAAGTCATCGTATGCAAGAAGAAGTGGCGCGTAAACGCAAATGCGGGGTACTGGGCGGCTTCGAACTGATCATGGAGATTGCACTCCTGCCGCACTATTACCGAATCCCCGCTACGTGACGGGGTTATCTCTGGCGTGAGCCAACTCTCAGGCCGAGCCAAATGCCGCGCTCGAAAATTGAATCACGATGTTCTGAAAGGGAAACGACCTCGGCACGCCCGCCGCAATCGCGAGCAGTATCGGGAACTCCACGGCCTCTCCGCAATCTGCTTTATAGGAAGACCGCCAGGATAAGGGCTCGACGAGACGACGAAGCGCTCCAGTTGCGGGTAGCGTTTCAGCACGCGGTCCACGCTCGAGACAAATCCCGGGAGAGGCGCGTCGGTGCTCGGCCAGCGGTTCTTTTTTGCTGGCTTTAAATGTGGTGAGCAGAGCGACGCGCATGGACAAATCTTAGCAGTGCGCCTATTGACAAATACAACCGGCAGGAGCATATTTCAGTTAGATAAAGAGATCGATGCGACGTGCCGGCGACAATGCCGGAACAGAAGAAAGGAGGCCTTTGGATAATCCACCGGACCCATCATTAGGACGGCGAAAGCCTGAGCCTCTTCACCAGCAGTTAGGGATCGCGAACGGCCGGATACACCGATAGGTGGCGCGTGAAGCGCATTCTGATGGCGTCAACGAAGATTCCAAGTGAGGCCGCTCAGGCCCGCCGCCCTTTTCATTTGACCGCTCCCGCTGGTCGCGGTTCTGTTGGTGCGTGTGAGGTGGGACAGGCGCTTTCGCCTGTCACTTCGGGACTGCCTGGACGCTAAACTAACTACGTGTCCACGCGACGGAGATTTTTCCGCACAGTAGCCGCTCCCGCCCTCATCGGACTCACCTCTAAAGCCGAAAAACGCATCGACGGACAATTCGTGAACGATGGATTCCCTTTGGGCCATCGCATCCGCGACCGCGGGGCATTCTCTTCCCCTAAACGAACCCAGAAAGTCGGCATCGTCGTCGTCGGCGGAGGCATTGCCGGACTCACCGCCGCCTGGCATCTTCACAAGAAAGGCTTTAAGGATTTCATCATCTTAGAGATGGAGCCTGACGCCGGGGGCAACTCCCGCTGGGGTGAAAACGAAATCACCGCCTATCCGTGGGCCGCTCATTATGTGCCCGTGCCGGGCCCTCATGAAACGCTTGCCCGCGAGCTGTTTGAGGATCTCGGAGTGCTTCAGGACGGCAAATGGGACGAGCGCCGCTTGTGCTTTTCTCCGCAGGAGCGCCTGTTCCTCCACGGCCGCTGGCAGGAAGGAATCGAGCCCGAAATTGCGTCTACCAACCGCGACCGCGACGATTACCGCCGCTTCCAGAGCCTGATCGACGAACGCCGCGCCTCGGGCGAGTTCACTATTCCCATGGAACGCGGCGCGAAACCATCGACACTCGACAAGATGTCGATGCAGCAGTGGATGGAGACCAATCGCTTCACCTCGCCCTATCTCAACTGGTACGTCAACTACGCCTGCCGCGACGACTACGGCGCACTTGCCGCCGACACCTCGGCCTGGGCCGGGATTCATTACTTCGCCTCGCGCGAGCCCGAGGAAAAGGGTCCTCTGGTGTGGCCCGAAGGCAACGGCTGGATCGTCCGCCGGCTGACGGAGCGCCTGAGGCCGTGGCTGCGCACCAGCTCTCCGGTCTTTCACATTTCGAAGTCGCACGTGTATACCGAAGCGGTCGAGTACATCGCCGAACGAGTCATCTTCGCCGCGCCCACATTTCTCGCGCCGTATATCATCGAAGGCGCCCCCGCGCCGCGCATCGTCTATTCCCCATGGTTGACCGCCAACCTCACGCTCAGTCGTCTGCCCGCCGAAGAAACAGCCTGGGACAACGTGATTTACGATTCACCCGCGCTCGGCTACGTGGTCGCAACGCATATGAGCCTCAAGTCGCAGATCGACCGCTCGGTCTGGACCTTCTATTGGGCTCTCGCCCACAAACCGCCAGACGAGATGCGAAGACTGTTGCTCGAGAAAGACTGGATGTACTGGCGCGAGGCGATTCTCCACGATCTTTCGCGCGCCCATCCCAATATTCGCGATTGCGTGTCGCGCATAGACATCATGCGCATCGGCCACGCCATGGCGCGTCCCGTTCCGGGCTTTTTGGAGTCGCGCAAGAACAACGGATTAAACAAGGGATTCTTGATCTATGCGAATAGCGATCTAAGCGGCTTTAGCGTCTTCGAAGAAGCGCAGTATCGTGGCGTAACCGCTGCCGCTCGCGCCTTGAAGGACATCGGGCGTGCTTGAAGAGATCCTCGTTTCCGGAGCCGCCGGAGTGGGGCTCGCGGCTTACGCCGTACGCGGAAAATCATCGCGTCTGATAGCGCCATCTATATGGCACGGCAATAGAAAACGCCCCGCGCTGGCGCTCACTTTCGACGATGGACCCAGCGAATCCACCCCCGCGCTGCTCGAGCTGCTGGCCGAACACGATGTCAAAGCCACCTTCTTCATGTGCGGCCACAACGTCCGCCGCTTGAAGGAGATAGCGCGCGAAGTCGCAGCCGCCGGCCATGAAATCGGCAATCATACTGACTCCCACGCGCCTCTTTATTTCAAATCTCCGGAGTTTATCTATCGTGAACTGGCGCTGGCGCAGGAGTCTATCTATCAGATAACAAGGGTGACTCCGAGCTTGTTTCGGGCGCCTTACGGAGTCCGGTGGCCCGGCCTGCGCGGCTCCCAGGATCGCCTTCATGTAACCGGCGTGATGTGGACCGCGATTGCCCGCGATTGGAAATGGCCCGCGTCCAGGATCTCCAGGTTGTTGTTAAGTAAGGCTGCAAACGGCGCCATCCTGTGCCTGCACGATGGACGGGAGCTGGAGAAAGCACCCGACGTTCGCGCAACTCTTGAGGCAATTGAGTATACTCTGCCGCTTTTGAAAGAGCTTGGATTCGCGTTCGAAACAGTGAGTCAGTTGTGCGAATTGTGACAACCGATACACCGTGTTTCCTCTAACTTGCCGGTCTCAAGAAACGTCGACGCGCGTTTCGCGTAAGGCGTATCCGGAAGGTCGGCGCGGATCTGTTCGAAGTACCTGCGCGCTTTTTCCTCATCCCCTAACCGGCTGTAGCCTTCGGCGATGCCGAACAGCAGTTCGCCGCGCGGATGCGTGGCCAGGGTGGCGAAATAAGACTTTTGGATTTGGTACACGCGCTCGTAGTCGGATACGCCATCCTTAACCAACGACTGGACTAATTCCGGGTCCGTCACGAAGCGTGAGACGGCGAGCAGATCGGCTCCGCGAGCGATTCGAACCGGGGCACTTTCGGGCGCGAGGTCGACCGCGGTTTGCATCTCTTTGAGTCCTTTGGTCCAAAGCTCCATGCCTTTTTGCTGGTCGCCAGCACTGAACGACTGGCCGGATTGAAAGGTGAGGCCCGAGCCGTGCCACACTAAGGCTTCAGCGTTCTTGGGGTTAGAGACGAGCAGTTCTTCCGATGCTTTCATACCTCGGGCCAAGGCTTCTTTGTCCCCGGCGAAACCGGCGAAGAAGGATTCGCGGACTTTCACATCGAAGCGATCTGTTTGCTGGGCGGGGGCGCTCCGGAGCGTGGAGAGGAATCCGATGATGAAGGCGAGGGCTCCGGCGATGAATAGCCACCATTTTTTTCGCTTCATGCTTGACGATACCTTTGAATGTAAAACCAGGTTACGCCAAACCGGCGAACGACGAGGATTGACGGACGAATAACGATGCGATGGCTGCCCGCTTTTACCATGATGCTGGTCTCGACGATCAGCTATATCGACCGTAATACGCTGGCGCTGCTGGCTCCGACGATTCTGCGGGAAGCGCATTTGACCAACGAGCAATACGGATTCATCATTTCGTCATTTTCCATCGCCTACATGCTGGGCAATCCGCTGTGGGGATACATTCTGGACCGTATCGGCGTGAGGAAGGGCATGACGGCGGCGGTTTCGTTGTGGACCCTGGCGTCGGTGTCGCACGTTTTCGCGTTTGGATTCCAGGGATTCGCGGCGGCCCGGGCGGTGTTGGGATTCGGCGAAGGCGCGACGTTTCCGGGCAGCCTGCGAACCGTGGTGCAGACGCTAAGACCGGAGCAGAGGTCGCGAGGGATTGCGGTGTCGTACAGCGGAGGATCGCTGGGCGCGGTGATTACGCCGGTGATCATTACTCCGATCGCGGCACTATGGGGATGGAGAGGAGCGTTCTGGGCAACCGGCGCGGTGGGTTTGGCATGGCTGTTGCTGTGGGCGGTGCTGTCGCGTCGCGAAGATATTAGGAAGGCGCCGAAGCTCGCGGCGGTGCGGAGCGATGGGCCGGGATTCAAAGATCCGCGGGTATGGGCGTTCATTGCGGCGTACGCAATGGGAGCGTTTCCATCGGGATTCGTGCTGTATCAGGCTTCGATTTATTTGACGGCGGTGTTTGCGAAGTCGCAAGTGGAAATTGGGAAAGTATTGTGGATTCCACCGCTGGGATGGGAGATCGGATACTTCTTTTGGGGCTGGGCGACGGACCGGTTTTCGGGCGCGGGGACTTCGATTCCGGCGATGCGGAGACAGTTTCGGGTACTGATGCTATGCAGCTTGCCGCTGCTGCTCATTCCTTACGTCTCGTCCTACGGATTGACGCTGGCGATGATGTCTTTCGCGATGTTCGTGACGTCCGGATTCATTATTGGGGCGGTGGCGTATGGGACGCATCATTTCTCCAGCGACCACGCAGGTTTTATCGCGGGGTTGGGAGCGGGGAGCTGGTCGTTAGTGATCGCGCTGGTGATGCCGTCGGTGGGGAAGCTGTTTGACTTGCATCGATATGATGCAGCGTTCTTGCTGGCGGCGCTGTTTCCGGTGGCGGGGTGCGCGGTATGGACGATGTGTAGCCGGAGGTCAGTGCGAAGTTGACCGCTCTGGTGGAGTCAGGGGCGATAGTACTGCAAAGGCGAGCAAAATCAGACCTAGAGAGTGTCCATATGTATAGTCGAACATTCCGGCGGCAACGAACCCGGCGAATCCGAGTAAAGCAGTGCGGCACAGGAATTCCTGGTCGCGATCGAAGGCGATCCGGCATCGTCTTCTCACGTCAACGACTAGGATTGCGACGAACACTAATGCCGCTCCCACTACGGGTAAACCGAATTCGGCTGCCAACTGGGCAACATTATTGTGGAGATGACCATGGTAGGCAGGTAGAGGATCGGCCGATGAAAGGTAAGTCGCATAGATTCCGTCGACGCGTCCCGGACCAATGCCGCTCAGCGGCTTCTCCCGCACCATCTTCCATCCGACGCGCAACATCTGGATCCGCTCAGCATTTGAGTAGTACGCCAGATTCTGAGAATCGGTAACCCGCGAGCGAACGACGGTCGGTGCGATCAGGAAGAGAACACATGGCATCGCGGGAACTGCCCAAAACCAACGGGAGCGAAGACGAGCAAGGTACAGCCCCAGCAACAGCAGGGCACAAATCCAAACCATCCTGGTCAGGCTTAAGACCATCGCCTCGGTGTTTATTAACAAGACCGCCCACAACCACGAATGTTTCTCAGGGTAGAAGTGCCATAACTCGAGCAACCCTGCAAATACGATCACCTCGACTGTGCCATATACCATCCAGTGATGCAGCAAACCTCCGCCTCGCAGATAAACGACCGGATCTTGGTCCCCTCGATAGAAATGCAACTGCCAGATAAAGTGTCCAATTAAGACAATTGAGTTCACGGTCGAGGTGAAAGCAACTCCGCTCCATATCAAGACGCGGTCGCGGGCGCGTGAAATTGTTGGAACAAGCAGGAAGAGAGTGGCGATCAAGAGCAAATGCCGCATTTCCCCGCGCCCCATTCGAACATTCGGCGACCGGACCCATGCTGCGACAGCTAAAGCTGCCCAAACAAGCCAGAACCGGAACACCCGTGGAAGCGAAAGCCGCGCTCGGCCTCGAGTTAGAGCGATCGCGCGAATCAGCAGGGAGCCTGCGAGGAATGATTCAGAAAGCGCAATCGAGATGGGCACTGCGCACACTGCTAGGCCAAATAGCAGGGCATCGAGTTTCCAAGTCCGCAGTCTGGCCTGGAGGTTCTCGACTTCACCCTGCCGCATCCTGCCGTCTGGTTCCAGCCAAATGGCATGTTCCTGGTCCGGACTTACTGTTTGAGCAGTATTCATAGAGCCATCGCCAACTCTGCACGACACGCTGATTAGATCGGGTAAGCGTGGCGATGTGTGGTAAATCCTTTGTAATTTCCAGGTGAGCTACGGACACACCACGATTGTTTGGTTCGCGGCATTTTCGCGTCTTGGAGTCAGTTAGGCGGCTAGTGTCTCAACGAGTTCGTTAGCTTATCCCCTCCATGACTGTCGGGGTTCGGTAGGAGAGAGTATCCCAGAACCCCGACAGTTATGGAGGGGATAGTAAAGTTCTCTCTGAGACAGACCACCGGTATTGAGCACGTAATGTGAAACAGATGTGAAAAATGCAGATCTACCCGTCATGCATCCGCACACAATCCGCTGCTTTGAATGTGATCAGCTTCTTGTCGCCTTCGGCGAAGCAGTTCTTCATTTTCGAGAAATCAAGAAAGTCCGGCGGCCATCGAGTTCTGTATTTAGCGATTATCGAAGCGCTGAAACAAGGTGTCAACGTCTGCGAAAAATATTGTTGACGCATCTGAATCAACATGACAAGCGCGGTCTGCCGGAGTTTTCCAGGAATCAAACGCATGCGGCGGCCGGCATGAATATGTAAGGGAGCAGAGGGCAGGTCGGGAACTTGCCCCACACGGTGGCACTAGCAGTCGATCACTTTGGAGACTCCCTACAAGGCAGACTGTTTGGACACAGGCTACTAGCGACTCGGGGCGCCGATTTGTTTCCAGGCGTCGCTTAGGTGCGCGCCGAGTTCTTCGTCGCCGATGTGGGTTAGTTCGATTCCCACCCAGCCTTTTACGCCTACGTAGGGAGGGCGGTAGTAGATCTTGGGGGCGGCGGCGATGAGGGCTTCCTGTTCGCCGGGTTGGGTGGGGATGCAGACGGCTACGTGTCCGTCGTTGTGGTGGTTGTTTGAGAATGTGGCGAAGACTCGTTTGTTCACGAAAAAAGTGGGCTCGCCGTGGGACAGTTTCTCGGTTGTGCCGGGGAGCGCGAGACAGATTTTGCGGACCCGTTGGATTTGATCGTCGTTCATGTCTTACACTAATCTGAATACCTATGCGACTTCCAGCTCTCATTCTCTGCGCCACGCTGGCTTGGGCTCAGGAGCCTGCTCCTGCTCCGGATCCGATTGCGACTATGGTCGGACGGCTCGATCTGGAGAAGTATAAAGCCACGATCAAAGGCCTGACGAAGTTTGGGGACCGGAGGCAGGGGACGGATCGAAATCGTGCGGCGCTCGATTGGATTGAGGCTCAGCTCAAGAGCTACGGGTGCACGAATACGGAGCGGATCAAATACGACTATCAGCCAGCGCCGAGGACTGGCGGGGGACGCGGACGCGGGGCGCAGGATCCCAACGTTGGGCCGGGAGGCTCGCGGCGGCGCGGGAACCGTCAGCCGGAGGGCGTCAATAACGACCCGATGAAACAGCCGGATGAGAAGCTGCGCGCGCTGAATTCGCAGGAGTCGGTGCCGGGAGAGCGCGAGGAGGTTTACTGCACGAAGATCGGCACGACGCATCCGGAGGAGATGTACATTGTCGCGGGTCATATGGACGGGATCGGGTGGGGCGAGGCGGCGAACGACGATGGGTCGGGGACGGCGCTGGTGATGGAACTGGCGAGGGTCTTCAGTAGTCCGGACGTGCAGACGGAGAGATCGATCCGGTTTGCGCTGTGGAATAACGAAGAGACGGGAACCAACGGGGCTCGGGCGTACGTCGCGCAGCGGAAGGATTTGCAGGGGATCGAGTCGCCGGCGGGGTCGGGGAAATATCCGGAGCCGAAGTGGCTGGGGATGATTCAGCACGACATGATGATGTTCGATCACGGGATGCCGCGCAAAGATGGCTCGATGAGTCCGGTGCAGAGGCCGGAGGCGGACGTGAATATCGAGTACCAGATCACGGCGAAGAAGTCCGAAGAGGCGATGCAGTTGGCGCGGAAATTCCAATTCGCGAATGAGAAATACGCCACGGATTATCCGGCGAACATCGGTCCGCACATGTCGAATACGGACTCGGGGCCGTTTCAGGATATTGTGGCGGCGATCAGTTTGCGGGAGTTAGAGCGAGGTCCGCAGATCGGGAACGGGTGGGATCCACATCATCATCAGCCGACGGATTTGTATACGACGTTCAGCGACGACGATTTTCGGCTGGGGTTGAATGCGGCGCAGACTACGCTAGGGGCGGTGGCTGGGTTGACGGGGGCGAAGGTGAGTGCGGCGGTGGTCGGGCGGAATTAGATGACTTGCCCGCATGCTTACGCATGGCGGTTCAGCGCGAGAGTTTGAAACGTCTGCCCGCATTATCACCGAGGCTGCGGAGAAAAGGCGCCGACAGGCGAAAGCGCCCGTCCCACCAATGTAAAACTATTCAACTCCGAGGCAGGTGGGCAGCCCCTTTCGCCTGTCAGCTGAGCCGTGGGTTCGCAATCTCAAGTCCTAGCTTTTCCAAACCCGATCCAGCAATCCCTAAGATAACTTCACGTCACCCGCCAAAGCGGCTGCATATTCGACGCAGGCGCTTAGATTTTGGTGTGTGAGTTGGGGGTTGGCCGCGAGCAGAGCTTCTGAACTTTCCCCGGCCGCCATTTCCTGAAGTACTAGCTAGACCGGGATCCGGGTGCCTCTTATACGCGGCTTGCCCATCATCACGTCAGGTGGCTTCGATTTGGCCTACTTCTAAAAAAGGGTCGGCGGTCCGGGTCGGAGGGGGCCGGACCGCCGCTGGATCAACCTGGACCCCACGAGCAAAGGAGGGTGACTGCGTCCAGGTTATCCGAGGTCGTAATTACTTATTAATCTGGAGCTGGTTATTTACTGCGAAGACTCCAGGGACACCGTTGGCTCTGATAAAGGCCATTTGTTTGTCCGTATCGTTATTGACGAAGCCCGTCAGGGTTACGTTGCCATTTTTTACGATGATATGAATCGAAGGCTGCGTGCCCAATCCATATCGTTGCAAAGGCGTGTACCCGTAGATGGCACGCGCTGTTCGTAAACGAATTCCGTCATCGAAACTCGATAGCGGCAGCACCTCGATCTGATTCTGGACCCTGGCGACGCCCTCTACTTTCTTGACTACGTTTTCCGCATCTTTTCTCAGGATCGGCCGCGTCACTTCTCCGAACAGCGTGACCGTCCCGTTATCGACCCGGAAGGAAATATCGTCAAAAACGTTAAGATACGGCAGCATCACGAGTTCATGCCGCACTTTGTTTTCAACCGGAGTAAGCGTCGGACCCGGAGCGGCCGCAGCCAGCCCCATCACAGCCGCCAACGCCCCGGCTACCAGCCATTTATTCTTCATTTCTTTACCGCTCCTCACTTCATTCGACGAAATGGTGGCAGGAAAGTTGCAAGGCGGGAATAAATAAAGAAGGAACCAAAAGGCCTGGAAATACGTCTCTTATTTCGACGTTTTCGTAAATAATCCCAGCAGTCCGCCGAGCGAGGAACTCTTCTTTTTCGCGCTGTCCGTATTCCCGCTGAGCTTGTCGGCCAGTTGCATCACGCTCTTACCGAACATCGTGCTGGAAGGCGCCGGTCTGCCGTCCATCAACGACTTCTGCACGGAGTCGTAATCGCTGGGGAAAATATCGTAGACTTCCGTGTGTAGCGCCGTCGCGATCACCTCGCGGCTGAGGCCCACATCGCGCAAATAGCGATTCACGATCAAGCGAATCTTCCAGCGCCCGATACGATTCGCGTCCAGATACGACAACGCCCGTTGCGCGGCTTGCAGCGCTGGCAATTCATTCGTCGTGACCAGCAGCAGATCGTTCGCCATCCGGGCCTGATTCAGATTCCATTCGCCGTACGGGCCGCCCGCGTCGATCACAACCACATCGTAGTTATGGCGCGCATAATCGAGAATCGGCGACGGATCGCGCAGCTCGCTGGCGCCCTCGACGAGCAGCTCCGGCGCCAGCATCACGTCGATGCCTTGCACCTGCGTCACCATCGAATTCCACAAATCGTGGTCCAGTTCCGAGGATCGCAGCAGCGCGTCCACGAAGCTATAAGTCGACTTGATCTTCAGCAGAAACGACAGCGTGCCCGTCAGCGGATCGAGATCGGCCAGCAGTACCCGCTTCGCTCCCTTACGTTTCCATTGGAAAGCCAGGTTGCAGGCGATCGTGCTGGCTCCGCACGCGCCCTTGGCCGGCATGACGACGTAAATCTTCGCCGGCTCCTTACCGCCCCCCTCCGACGGATGAATACGGGCTAGTTTGGCCAGTACTCCTTCCAGTTGCTCGCCTGTAAACGGTTGAATCAGAAAGTCCGTGGCGCCTGCCGCGCAGGCATCGGAGCATCGCGTCCGGATCGTTGGCCGCCAGCAGGGCGATCACCTGGATGGACGGGCCCATCCGGCTCATTTCACCCAGAAGTTGTAGAGCCTGTTCAGGATCCGATACCACGTCGAGGAAGCAAAGGTGCAGCCCGCCGCCGCTCAGCGCGCCCCCCACGTCCCTGGGCGAAGGATAATTTCGGACGTGATTCAACGCCACGCCCGGCAAATGGGTGGTGAGCAGCGGAGTCAGCTCATCCGCCATCCGCGTATTCGGACTGATAACAACAGTCCTTCTCGAGGATGCGGGAGGGGCCTCACTTCTGTGCATGGCGTCTGGCGGACCACTTTGGGATGTGTTCCAAAGAAGTAAATCGGCTACAAGCGATCATAACATGAGAGCCATTTGCCCTTCCTTCTACTAACAAAGTGATACCACCGGACGATGAGAGTTGGCAAAGCCAAGTAGCAGAGCCACGGAATAGAAAGGTGTAGAAAGAGAGCTGAATGACTAACCTGACTGAAATCAACCCCCCGCTCCAAAACGTGACGAATGTGCCGGCTGGGCCGCAATTTAGCCCCGTCAAGAGGGTCTCGGTATGCGATACCCAGCCCGTGACTGCCGAAGGCGTCCGCACCCTGCTGGCCGGCTCCCCTGAAATGGTGTTCGCCGAATCGGCCGAATCCCTATCCCATGCGCTTGAACTGGTGCGCCGCACCGCGCCCGATGTCCTGATGCTGGATAAAGCATTCGGGATTCAGGCCATCCTCGAATGGCTGACCGAATGGAAAACCACCGACCAGAGCGACCGCCCCACTGCCATTGTCATCTGGGGAGTCTCCGTCAGCGAGGCCGAAGCGCTTCGCTTCCTGCAGGCCGGCGCCAAGGGAATCCTGCGCAAAACCGCTGGTATCGCCGTGGTCCTCGCTTGTCTCAGGACGGTCGCCCTGGGTCGCAGCTGGATGGAGGATTGCGTGTTTCGCGATTCCAGCCGCGCCGACCGCTACCCCCGCAGCGAATTGACCTCCCGCGAACAGCAGGTGCTCGAACTGGTCGAGCAGGGCTGCAAAAACAAGGAGATCGCCAATGAGCTCGGCATCCGACCCGGCACGGTCAAGATCCATCTCAAACACATTTTCGAGAAAACCGGCGTCCGCGGCCGCTACGGCCTGGCCCTCAGCGGATTAAAAGACCGCGGCCTGATCGCAATCCCAGCGTAGAGCGGGGCCATGCCCTGCCTCTTCCTTCCGCGCTGAGCCGCGACCGTCAGGGAGTCGGGCAGACGCGATAACTTTTCAGTAAACGCATCGCCCCTGGTATTCTTATAATAAGTGCGCACTCTCGTTGTCCTTTCGCTCTTATCGGCCTGCGCCCGCGCGCAGTCGCCGCTCGTTAAAATTCTTTCCGACGAACTGGAACGGAACTTCACCGCTCTCAAACAGAAGGCCGATCCGGCTCCCTACTTCCTCGGCTACGAGGTGACCGACCAGGAAGAGGACATCATCGTCGCCAGCCGCGGATCCATTGATGGGCAGAATCATACCCATGACCGCATCCTCGATACCACGGTTCGCGCCGGAACCCCTAACTTTGACAATTACCGGCGCGTCGGCGGCAACCGTCCGCGATTCACCCTGGCCACCCGGATCGCTCTCGACGACAATCCGGATTCCATCCGCAAGACTGTCTGGCTGACCACGGACCGCGTCTATCGCGGAGCTGCCCAGCAGTTGATCCGGCTCAAATCGGACGAAAAACTCCGCTCCGCCGCCGCCGACAGCTCAGACGATTTCTCGGCCGAGAAACCTCAAACTTATTTCTCTTCTCCGCCCGTCATCAAGTTCAATGCCGCCGAATGGGCCGCCCGCCTGCGCAAAGTGTCGGCCCAGATGTCGCAGTTTCCCGGAGCCATCAACTCCAATGTCGCCGTCGAAGCGCAGCGCATGATGACCACGGTCGTCAATAGCGAGGGCACTCGCGTCGAATCCGGCCGCCTGTTTGCCCGCCTCATCATCACTGCCCGCGGCAAAGCGACGGATGGCATGGACCTCGCCTCCATGGAGAGTTTTGAAACAGCGGATCCGTCCACGCTTCCCAAGGACCCGCAAATTCTCGCCGCCGTCGAGCGCGCCGGCAAGAATCTCACCGAGCTGCTGCACGCTCCGCCCGCCGATCCTTTTGTGGGACCCGCGATTTTATCCGGACGCGCCGCCGGCGTCTTCTTTCACGAAATCTTCGGACACCGGATCGAGGGCCATCGTCAGAAGGACGAATCCGAGGGTCAGACCTTCACCAAGTCCGTCGGCAAGCCGGTTCTGCCCACGTTTCTTTCGGTGATCTTCGATCCCACGCGCGTCGAGTTTAACGGCATCGCGCTTAACGGCACCTACTCTTACGACGACGAAGGAGTCAAGGCGCAGCGTATCGTCGCGGTCGAAAACGGCATTTTGAAAACGTTCCTGATGTCGCGCTCGCCCATCGCGGGCTTCCCCAACTCGAACGGCCACGGCCGCCGATCGGCCGGCAACGAAGTGGTTTCCCGGCAATCGAACCTCATCGTCGAGTCCACCAATAAGGTTACCGACGCCGAGCTGCGCAAAATGCTGATCGAGGAAGTGAAGAAGCAGAACAAGCCCTACGGCCTCTATTTCGACCAGGTCACCGGAGGCTACACCACCACCGCCAGCCGCGGCTTGCAGGCCTTCACCGTGATTCCCCTCATTGTCTACCGCGTGTTCGCCGATGGCCGGCCGGACGAGCTGATTCGCGGCGCAGATATCGTCGGCACCCCGCTAGCCAGCTTCGAGAAAATCATCGCGACCTCCGACAAAATGGAAGTTTTCAACGGCATCTGCGGAGCCGAATCGGGGCAGGTCCCGGTCTCGGCCGTCTCGCCCGCGCTGCTGGTTTCGCAAATTGAAATTCAGCGCAAGGAGCGTTCCCAGGACCGCCCGCCCTACCTCCCGCGCCCCTCTCTCGAAGGTCAGAAATGAAACATAAATGGCTCCAACGCCCTGATTACGCAGCGACTCACAACTGCGAAAACCTCCCCGCCCTTACGGGACGGGGTTATAACCCCTGGCGTGAGCCAGGGGATTTGACGCTAACAGCTAGTCTGGGGTCGCATCGACAATGATCACCCGCACCCTTGCACTCACCGCTCTTCTGGCCGCCTCCGCCGCCGTCCTGCTTCCCCAGAAACAGGAAAATGACGACGTTATCCTGCGCGCCATGCGCGACGAACTGGACCGCTCCCGCCAGCTTCGCGTGGTCGGCGGCGGTGATGACGCGCCCTATTTTTTCAGCTACGACGTCACGGACACGTATCAGTTTCAGGTGGCCGCAGTGAACGGATCGCCCATTTCGGTTTCGCGGCTCCATTTTAGAACACCGCAAGTCGAAGCCCGCACCGGCAGTTACGATTTCGACGATACCGGCCACATTTTCAGCGGCCGCTATACCGGCGCCCGCTTCGACACGTCCTTTCCCATCGACGACGAGTATTCCACGCTGCGGGATTCCCTCTGGCTGGCCACCGATGCGGCGTACAAGACCGCCGTCGAATCCATGTCCCGTAAACGCGCCGCTCTCAACTCCGCCGCCGCGCAGACCGATAAGCTGCCCGATTTCTCGCGCGTGGAACCGGTGAAAAGCATCGCCAAAGTTAATCGCCGCAAGTTCGATGACGCCTCCTGGACAGCGCGGGCTGTGAAACTCTCGGCTGTGTTCAGCCCCGTCCCCGAAGTGATTGCCTCCGGCCTCGATCTCCAGTTTCTCGACGGCACCACCTACCTGCTTACCAACGAAGGCACCGCTCTGCGCTATGACGACACGCTGTCGCGCGTCTTCGTTCGCGCGGAAGGCCAGGCTACCGATGGAATGATGGTGCGGGACGCCTCCTCCTTCCAGTCACTCGATCCCGATAAACTTCCTTCCGAAGCGGACATGCGCGCCGGGTTCACCCAGGTCGCCGAGAATGTCCGCGCCCTGGCTCACGCTCCCATCGGCGAATCTTTTTCCGGACCCACTCTGTTTGAGCCGCGCGCCGCCGCCCAGTTGCTGGCCCAGTTGCTGGGCGACAATCTGCGCGCCCCGCGCAAGCCTTTGGCCGAGCCGGGCCGCAATATCAACTTCCTGCCCAGCGAGCTGGAAACGAAAGTCGGCTCCCGGATCCTCCCCGATTGGATGGATGTGGTGGACGATCCCACGCAAACCGTCTGGCAGGGCAAGGCGCTCGCCGGCTTCTATCAATTCGATCTCGAAGGGGTCCCGGGAAAACCCGTTTCGGTGGTGGAGAAAGGCATTCTGAAAAGCTTCCTGACCACGCGCCAGCCTATTAAGAGCTCCGCAATATCGAACGGCCACGCGCGTCTCTCGGGAAACTACGGCGCTCGCTCCGCCGCCATCAGCAACCTTTTTGTGAAAACCACGCAGACCGAGTCGCTTGCGTCATTGAAGAAAAAACTGATCGAAATGTGCAAGGAGCGCAACAAGCCCTACGGCATGTTGGTGCGGAAACTCGACTATCCTTTTTCCGCCGGCCGCAACGAATTGCAGGCTCTGGCCCAGAGCGGGCAGCAGTCCGGAGGGTCGGTACGCCCCATCAGTCCGCCCGTCCTCGTCTATCGCATTTACCCCGATGGCCGCGAAGAGCTAGTCCGCGGCCTCCGCTTCCGAGGCGTTTCTACCAGAACGCTGCGCGATCTTCAAGCCGCCTCCCAGGAAACCGCGCTGTTTGATTTCGTAAACAACGGCGCGCCCCTGGCCATGCTGGGCGGAGGAGGATTTCTAGCCGCCACCGCCATCGTCTCCCCCGCCCTGCTCTTCGAAGAAATCGAGTTCGAGGTCCCCCAGGAGCAGCTCCCCAAGCTCCCGGTGGTACCGCCTCCGACCAGGTAAAACATGCCATGCTGGACACCGCTCCCTTTGGTCACGGCTCAGAACCGGGACGCGGTGTTATCCGTGCTCTACCGAGCCGCGACCACAGGGAGCGGACAGCCTCCGACACATAGCCCATGCGCCTGATCACCCGCACCATCTTCCGCGAAATCTTCGTCACCGCGATGCTGGGCGCGGCCATGTTCACCTTTGTCCTCTTCCTCCAACAATCCGGCCACCTCTTCGAATTCCTGGTCCGCACTTCCGGGGCTCCCCGCACCGTAGCCTATCTGTTCGCACTCGTTCTCCCCGTGATGCTGCCCTTCGCTATCCCTCTGGGTGTGCTGATAGGAACTCTGGTCACTCTCAGCCGCATGTCGACCGACGGCGAGATTACCGCCATGCGCGCTGCCGGAGTCCCCGGCCGCCGCGTCGTCCCCGCCATCCTCATGTTCGGATTCCTCGCCATGTGCTGCGCCGCGTGCACTTCGCTGTGGTTGACCCCCTGGTCCCTCCGAGAAGGGATTCGCGTTCGCAACATCCTGATCGCCAGCGAGCTGACCGCCGAAGTCCAGGCCCGCGTCTTCGAGGAGCAGTTTCCCAACAAGGTGCTCTATATCGGCGACGTCATCGTCGGCCCTCCTTCCCGCTGGCGTCAGATCTTTGTCGCCGACGTGACTCCTCCGGGCGAGCGCGGCCCTTCCGCGGCGGAACGCGGCGAGAATCCCGCCATCACGCTCGCCGGCGAAGCCATCGCCGTACCCGACCCTGCCCTCAACCGCCTCCAACTTACTCTCCAGAACGGAAGCACCTACGAGCCCGGCAAGGATCTGGGCGATTATCACATCTATGAGTACTCCGGTCAAAGCGACCAGGCGCTGTATGCCGAAAAACCCAAGGCCGCCACTCTTTCGAAACCCGTCACCGAGATGGATACGCGCCCTCTCTATCGCCTCGCGTACCGCACGCCAGCCCTCGATCGGACCTCCAAGCTCGATGCGCAGATTGAGTTGAATACCCGCTTTGCGCTGCCTCTCGCGTGCATTCTGCTGTCGCTCGCCGGAGTTCCGCTTGGGATCACCACGCGCCGCGCCGGCAAGTCCGGAGCGGTCGTGCTCACCGTTGCTCTTGCGCTGATTTATTACATCGGCCTCGGCACGCTGGTGAATCTTTCGAAGCAGGGCAAGCTGTCTCCGGCGTTGGCAGTCTGGCTGCCCGACATTCTTTTCGCCGTTTTTGGAATCTTTGCAATGACCCGGCTGGAGCGGCCGGGCGACCGCGATTTTCTGGGTCCCATCCTGGCTTATGTGCGGGGACTCTTTAACATGCCGCAACAGCAGCAGTTACGGATGCAGCGCGCGCTCGACCGCCAGCAAGCCAAAGTGCTGGCCGGCCGCTTCCCCTTGGTTCCCCAAATTATCGATCGCTATGTACTGGCCAGCTTCCTGTTCTACTTCGTGATGCTGGTGCTCACTTTCGTCGCTATCTTTCACATTTTCGAATTCTTCCAACTGCTCAGCGACATCATCCGCAACGGCATCGGAATCAGCACCATCCTCTCGTATCATTTCTTTCTGACCCCCCGCCTGATTTACGATTTCACGCCCATTGGCGTGCTGGCCGCGGTCCTGGTGGTCTTTGCGATTCTCAGTAAACATAACGAAATAACGGCGTTTAAGGCCTGCGGGATCAGCGCGCACCGGCTGACGGTGCCTATCCTCACCGCGTGCTTGTGTCTGAGCGGCGGACTCTTCGCGTTCGATCATTTCTGGGTTCCCGACGCCGACCGCCGGCAGGATCAGCTGCGCTCCATCATCAAGGGCAAGCCTCCGCAAACGTACTTGAATCCGGGTCGCAAGTGGATCAATACAGAGCACAACCGCATTTATTACTACGAGTATTTCGATCCTTCCTCGCTGGTGATGAGCGGCGTCAACGTGTATGAAATCGACCCCGGCCTGTTCCGTCTGAAGCGCCACATTTACGCCAAGCGCGCCCGCTGGGAGCCGACTCTTGCGAAATGGGTTTTTCAAAGCGGCTGGTCGGCGGACATTAAAGGCACTAGAACCACCAGTTTCGACGCTTTCGCGGACGGCACCCGCACGTTTCCGGAGCTGGAGGAAAAACCCGATTACTTCATGCGCGAAGTGAAGCAATCGCGGCAGATGAATTTCAGGGAGCTCGAGAACTATATTGCGGACCTGCAGCATAAAGGCTTTGATACCGTGTCTTTGCAGGTTCAACTCAACAAGAAATTCTCGGTGCCGATGTTCGCCTTTATCATGGCCATGGTGTCCATCCCGTTCGCATTCCTGGCCGGCAACCGCGGTGCGATGGCCGGCGTCGGAGTCAGCCTCGCATTGGCGATCGCGTACTGGTCGGTAGACAAGCTGTTTGAACAGGTTGGCGCTTTAGGCCAGTTGGACCCGCAGGTGGCCGCGTGGTCCCCGGACGTGATATTCTCACTGGCCGGACTGTATTTCCTGGTTCGCATGAGGACATAAAAATGGATGTATACATCGCTGATGCCATTCGAACTCCCATTGGCCGCGGCAAGGCCGATGGAGCGCTTTACCACGTTCATCCGGTCGATCTGCTGGCTCACGTGTTGAGCCCTTTCAAGTCGTATCCCATTGAAGACATTATCGCGGGCTGCGTCACAGCGACCGGAGAACAAGGCACCAACATCGGCCGCCTGGCCGGGTTGAAGGCCGGATTTCCGATTGAAGTACCAGGCTTGCAGCTAAACCGCTTCTGCGGATCCGGCCAGCAAGCCATTCATTTTGCAGCACAAGCCATCGCTGCAGGCGATATGGAAATGGCCATCGGATGTGGGGTCGAGTCGATGAGCAGGGTGCCGATGGGGGCCGATGCGGCGCTCACTGAGGAGTTCCGGGCCAGTTTCCCTATCCCATTGCTGCATCAGGGGATCTCGGCTGAGCTGATCGCCGAAAAGTGGGGGATTTCGCGCGAGGAGATGGACGACTTCGCGATCGAAAGCCATTGCCGGGCAGCGTCCGCGCCGACGGATGGCATTTTGCCCTTAAACGGTCTTAACCGCGATGAAGGAGTGCGGGCGAATCCGGATGTGGCGCGGATGCGGGCCTTGAAGCCGGTTTTTCGTTCGGATGGAGTGGTAAGTGCCGCAAACTCAAGCCAGATCTCCGACGGAGCGGCCGCGGTTTTGCTCGCCAGCGGGGCTGCGATCGACAGATACGGCTTGAAGAAGCGAGCTCGCATTGTGGCCCGCGCGGTGGTCGGCAGCGATCCGGAGTTGATGCTCACAGGGCCCATTGCTGCAACACAGAAGGCGCTGAAAATGGCGGGGTTAAGAGCCGAAGATATCGACGCTTTTGAGATTAACGAAGCCTTTGCCGTCGTGCCGATTGTCTGGGCTCGCGAGATTCAGCCTCCTGCAGGGCGGCTGAATATACAGGGCGGGGCGATTGCGCATGGGCATCCTCTGGGGGCCACTGGCGGGGTGCTGATGACGAAACTGGTGAACATCCTCAAACAGATTGGCGGCCGCTATGGGCTGCAGTCGATGTGTATCGGCTACGGCATGGCGACCGCCACTATTATCGAGCTTAACTAGCGCGGGCAGGTCGGGAACCTGCCCCACTATTCGTATTTAGAAATCGAAGCGCAGCGCCATTTGCATGAAGCGCGGATTCGAAACGGTTGAGGTGATCTGCCCGAACGTCTGCGGGGTGCTGATATTGAAGGCAGGCGTCGCGAAGTTGGCGTGGTTGGCCAGATTGTAGGCCTCCGCACGGAAAGCGACCGCGGTCTTTTCCGTGATCCGGAATTTTTTGACCAGCGATAGATCCACGTCGGCGAAACCCGGTCCGCGGAAGGTGTTGCGACCCGCGGTGCCGATAGTGCCGGCAGCCGGGTAGTTGGTGGTTTGATTGGACAGCGCCGCGATCTCCGCGGGGGTGAAGTAGAACACGCCGTTGCCCAGCTCGCTGACGCCGCCGATGGTGCGGCTGCCGCTATAGTTGGCCCACGTATTGACATCCGCCGGACCGGTAGCGCGGCCGGAGCTGAGCGTCATGGGCGGGCCGCTGGTCCACGTAAAGAGACCGCCGAGATCCCAGCCGCCGACGATACTATCCGCCCACGTCGGCATGTTGCGGCCAAAGGTGTGACCCTTGCCGATGGGAAGCGTGTAGGTGGCGGAGGTGTTGAACACGTTCGGAATATCGAAGCCCGAACGACCGACGTTCAGGCGCCAGTTGGTGTTGTCGATAGGCTCGTTGGTGCCGTTCCCTTCGCCCGCATAGTCGTCGATGGACTTGCTGCGCGTGTAGTTCGCCGTCAGGCGAACCGCACCCACTTGCCGCCGCAGGCTGACCTGCAGCGAGTTGTACCACGACCGGCCGTTATTGTTGCCTTCGTAAATCTGAGTGTATTGCGGATAGTTGCGAAGGTAGAACTGCGAAACACCCGCGGCTGCGTATTTATTGAAATTCGCGGGAACCGTGTCCAGGTTATCGGCAGCGAGCCGGACCTGACCGGTCTGCACGTTGCTCGAGCCCAGCGCCGAAATGGCCGCGGCGGGAGTTCCGAAGATCTTGACCAACGTGTTGCTGGCGGGGACAGCCGTTCCATTGGCCTGGAAGGCCTGGAGCTGCTGGAACGCGCCCAGAAAATCGGGATAAATATTGTCCTGATTCACGTCGTACGAATAGAACAGCTTCATGCCGCGATTGCCGACGTATCCGACATCGAGAACCGTGCCCTTGGCGATCTGACGCTGAATATTCAAATTGAACTGTTGCACATACCCGGTGGTCAAATTCGGGTTGAGGAATACGATCGCCGTAGACCGGGTCGCGGGAAGCGTCAAGGAAGGAGCACCGGGCAACGCGGGCGCGGCCGGATTGTCGGAGAGGCGGACGTCTGCGCCCGCGGCGCCGTTGGGGAATACCGGCACGCTCTGCGAGAACCCTGGCGTGTTGCCGTCCACCAAGCCGGCCACAGCGCCGATGACGCGGTCGCTGAAGATTTGATAGCCGCCGCGAATCGACATTTTGCCGTCGCCCTTGGGATCCCAGGCGAATCCGAAGCGCGGCCGGAACGCAAGGTAGTCGTTCTTGTAGTACTGATTGGTCGGCTTGACCGTAAGGTCCGAGATCTGGTTGGAGAAGTTAACGGCGGCCGCCTGCACGAGCGTTCCCTGCAAACCATTCTGTTCGGAAGGATTGGCGTTGTAGTCCCAACGTATGCCAATGTTGAGGGTTAGATTCCGGCGAATCTTCCAATCGTCCTGCGCGAACATTCCGATCTCGTGATATTCGAAATTGCGCACGCGCTGCGACCCAGCCGGCTGAAACGTTTTGAGGTTGCTGTAGTAGGTGGTGGTGATGGAAGAGATGCGCCCGAGAAGGTTGTTGTAATAGCCCTGGAGGCGGGTGAGATCGGCGGCCGAGATGTTTGCTCCCGCCGTGTTGAAACCGGGAATGGTCGGGGTGGCTCCGTTGGCGGTTGCCGAGAGCGATACGTTGGGGAAGATTCCGGCGGAATTGGTGCCGAATTGATCGGTCCATTCGGTGTTGACTCCGAACTTGAACGTATGATTGCTCCGGACCCAGGTCAGGTTGTCGGTGAACTGGTTGACGGGCGAATTGCGTCCCTGCGGGAAGGCCGCGAGGATGGGATTGGTCCAGGTGTTGGGAATGATCGCCTCACCCGCAATGCGCTCCGGCCGATTGAAGCTGACGGATGCGCTCTGATAGCCGTATCGGAATTCGTTAATCAGGCTGTTCGAAATGGTCCAATCGTGGCCGGTCGAAAGGCCCCAGCGATGGCCACCCTGGGTTCCCTGAACTCCGCCCGGGAAAGGAGCATCCGCGCTGTTCAAGCCGTCGATCGAAGAATTCCGCTGCCAGCTTTCCCGGAAAAAGATGTGCTGCTTGTCCGTCATGTTGTAGTCGGCCTTGATCGTGAACTGATCTTCCAGGCTGCCGTTCGGGCTGTTAAAGCGGTAGCCGAGCGTATTCAATCCATCGCTGGTGCCGATGTTGTTCGACTCGGGGTAGAGTTTGAGGAGAGCGGCGACCGAGGGATCGATTCCCAGGTGGCGGGGGTCGGCGGTGAGCAGATTGAACTGCTGGACGGTGCTGGAGCCGGGCGAAATCCATTGGAAAATACCCTGCTTCATCAGGTCCGAAGGAACCAGACGATTGCGAACCAATTGCTGGGCGGTGCGGCGACCCTGATAATTTCCGAAGATGAAAAGCTTGTTGTGCTTGATGGGTCCGCCGAACGATCCGCCAAAAAGATTCTGGATGAATACCGGCCGTGCGACGCCGGGAACGGAACTGTTGTTAAAGAAATCGTTGGCGTTGAGATCCGTGTTGCGCAGGTATTCGAACGCGTTTCCGTGATAGTGATTGGTTCCGGAACGCGTGATCAACTGAACCTGACCGCCGGCGTTGCGGCCATATTCGGCCTTGCCGCCGTCCGCGATGACGCGGAACTCCTCGACGGAGTCGCTGTTGTTCGCGGTGAGAGAGAGACCCAGGCGCGGGGCCACGGAATCGTTCGCATCGATACCGTCGAGCGTGTTGTTGTTACTGCCCTGGCGCATACCGTTAATGTGGGAATAGCTGTTGTCGGTACCCGCCGAACTGCCGTTCTGGGTAATCTGGACACCTGGCGTCGCGAAAATCGCTAAGGTGAGCGGAGTGCGGGCCAACTGCGGAAGCGTATCAATATCTTTAATCGTGATCGATTCGGCGACCTGCGAGTCGGCCGTCTTGACGGAGACGGCATTCGCCTCCACCTGGACGCTTTCCGATACCTGGCCCACTTGCATCTTAATGATCTGGGAGACAGTGGCGGCGCTTTCCACGTCGATGCCTTTGATGACGGTCTGGCGGAAGCCGGTGACTTCCACGGTAAGAGTGTAGGTTCCGGGTTGCAGCGCGGTTATGACAAAATTTCCGCTGCTATTCGCGGTGGATTCGGATTTGGTCAGGGTCTGTTCATTCGTTGCCACGACCTTGGCGTTCGGCACGACGGCGCCGGAAGAATCCTGAACAGTTCCTTCAATGCGGCCGGTATTGGTCTGCGCGAGACAGAGCGCGACCAGCGCGAAAAAGAGGACGGCAAGCCGTCGGACAGACGAGACAATACTCGGCTGAGTGGTATGGATCATGATTTTGCCCCCAAAAAACAAAGATGAACCAGTATTACAGGACGATGGCACCAGCTTCAAGTGGTTACTGAAGCAATCTTGGTAAAATCCTTGCGCGGAGGAGGGGTTAGGCGCTAATTTAGGCGGTCCGGGGGTTACTTTGGCGCAAATTGGGGTCGGGCTGCGGGAAAGCGTCTTGGTAAACTGGTCGGACTGTTGGGATCGTTCCCTGCGGTCGTGGCTCAGCAAGGGCGACGGGTAACAGATTGTGGCGCACGCCCTCAGGCTCACGGATACAAAAATCGAACGTCGACACGGCACGCGGGAAAGATAATATTCGTTGGCACTAAATCTCGGCTAATGTGGATTCCGGCTGGAGGGTCGCCAGCATTTCGGCGGCGCGTTTTTTGGCTTGGGCGATGCTGGCTTCCTTGATCTGCTCGTAGCCTCGGATCTGGTCGGGGAGGGCGGCGATTTCGAGGGCTCGGGGGAGATTTTCGTCCGTGGCGCGGTCCAGAACCTGGGAGATGAGATCGCGATACCAGCCGATGAGCTCGCGTTCCATGCGGCGGTGTTTGGCGCGGCCGAAAATATCGAACGGGCCGCCGCGCAGGCCTTTCATGGAAGCCAGCATTTTGAGCGGCGTTCGGAACCAGGGGCCGATGGAAAGCTTTTTCTTAAAGCCGAATTTTCGCAGCAGCGGAGGATGCAGGTTATAGGAGATCGATTCCACCTGCGTCCAGGTTTCCTTGACCTGATTTTCAAACGACGGCTTGGTAAGCAGGCGCGCGACTTCGTACTCGTCTTTATACGCCATCAGTTTGTACAGATTCCGGGCGACGGTTTCTGCCAAAGCGGGCGCGCGGCGGGCGACATCCGCCACGAAATCCGCGTACTGCTTCGCGTAGGCTGCATCCTGATACGCCATGAGCTCGTCGGCTCGATCGAGAGGCACCACGCGCTCATGCTTGGGCGCGAGCAACTGCTCTACCGACGCTGCGTCGTGATAATACTTCCGGCCCCAGATGAAGACCTGTAAGTTTCGATCGATATCGACGCCGTTGAGCCGCACGGCCTGTTCGATTGCGGTGAGCGTTAAGGGAATCAGCCCGCCCTGCCATGCGACGCCTAACAGGAAAAGATTCACCGCCATGTGGCTGCCGAACAATCCTTCCGCCAGGCGAGTGCCGTCGACCACGATGTTGTGGCCTCGGCGGGTGACGAGTTGCACGGCTTCTAACATGCGCTCCGGCCCGGCAATGGGCATCCGCGAACGGATGTTATCGATGGTCGGCGTGACGTTGGTGTTCAGGACCGCGGTTGTTTTTTCGGGGGAAGCGGTCTTGAGGAGCTCGGCATTGGCGACGCCGATCAGGTCGAAGCCGAGAATCACGTCGGCGTTGCCGGTATTAGTGCGCGATGGCGCCTCGACCGGGCGGCGGCTTAGTAAAATGTGCGAGACCACTGCGCCGCCCTTTTGCGCGGTGCCGGTTTGATCGAGCGTCGTCACATACAGTCCGTCGATCCAGCCGGCGGTCGCGAGCAGGGCGTTGATGGTGACGACTCCGGTGCCGCCGATGCCGGGACACACGATGCGGTATCCGTCGCCTACGGGCACAACTGCGCGCGGAGCAGGCACGTCGGCATCAGGCAATTTCGGAAGAGCTTTGCGGCGCAGCCCGGTGCCTTCCTTGATCTTCACAGTGACGAACGAAGGGCAGTCGCCTAGAGCGCACGAGTAATCCTTATTGCAGGACGACTGGTGGATGCGCATCTTCTGGCCCAGCTCGGTCGAGACAGGATTCAGGCTCATGCAGTTCGATTGCTTCACGCAATCGCCGCAGCCTTCGCAGACTTCTTCGTGAATCATGAGCCGCTTCACGGGCTCGGCATATTTCCCTCGAGAGCGTTTGCGGCGGACCTCAGCCATGCACTCCTGGTCGTAGATCATGGCGGTGACGCCTTTTTCCTGGGCCAGATCGGCGAGAGTTTTCTCCAGCTCCGAACGGTCGCGCAGCTCGGCGTTCGATGCCAGCTCTACATATTGATAGCGGGTGCGATCTTCGGTGAGGACGATAGTCCGGCGCACGCCCTCGGCCTCGAGCTTCTTCGTTAGCTGCGGAACGGGCAGCGCGCCGATAGCATCCTGGCCGCCGGTCATCGATACGTGGCCGTTATAGAGAATCTTGTAAGTAATGTTCAGGCCGCTGGCGACCAGCGCATTGACGGCGAGTTGGCCGGAGTGAAAAAACGTCCCGTCGCCGATGTTCTGAAACACGTGGTCGTGGGTTACGAACGGAGCCATGCCGATCCACGGAGCGCCTTCGCCGCCCATGTGGGTCAGGTAGGAAAATGCACGCCCGGAATCGGTAAGGCGCATGGCCATGGTGTGGCACCCGATGCCGCCGCCGCCGATCTGCCCTTCCAGCAGCAGAGTCGAACGATTATGAGGGCATCCAGAGCAGAAATTGGACGCGCGGATCGAAAGGGCCTGCGGGCGCGGCTGGGCGGCGACGCCTTCGAGAAACTGGACGCGCGCGGCGACCTTCTCCGTGGTGTGGCGCTTGGATAATACGCCGCCCAGGACGCGGGCAATTTTGTCGGGATCGAGCTCGCCCGAAGGCAGAAACAGCGGCGCACCGTTCGCATCGATTTTTCCCAGAATGACCGGGTGCGAAGCGGTCGCATACAGAGCGTCGCGCAAGTGAATTTCGAGGAAGCTGCGCTTTTCTTCGACCACCAGGATCGTGTCAAGGCCCTCGGCGAACTCGCGCGCGAATTCGTGGTCGAGCGGGAACGTCATCCCGAATTTCGCTACGCGGATGCCGAGGTCTTCGAGCTCCGTTTCGCCGATGCCTAAATCGCGCAGAGCCTGCGCCAGATCGTAGTATGCTTTTCCTGCGCTGGCGAGGCCGAGCCAAGCTCCTTTTTTCTTGCCGTGCCAGCGATTCACGTGGTTCAAGCGCGCGAATTCGAGAACGGCCTGCAAGCGGCGCGCATTGACCTCATATTCGAGCGCCAGGGTGATGGGCGGGACCAGGCGCGCGTCCACCGTTTTCTGATAATTGGCTGGAATATGGATTTGCGGCTGGTCCGGATCGACCATCACGGTTGCTCCGGCGTCACACACGTCGGTGACCAGCTTCAGGCCCACCCAGGCCCCTGAAAATCGCGAGATAGCGATGGCTAAGAGGCCATAGTCGATGATTTCCTGGACGTTGCCAGGGAACAGAAACGGGATTCCGGCGTTCAGGAGGCTGAAATCGCTCTGGTGCGGGATGGTGGAGCTTTTGCAGCCGTGGTCGTCTCCGGCGAGTACCAGCGCGGCGCAATTCTTACCTGTGCCGGCCAAATTTGCGTGGCGGAAGATGTCGCCGCTACGGTCGACACCCGGACCTTTTCCGTACCAGATGCCTAAAACGCCGTCGACATTGGCTTGGCCGGCGACATCGAAAATCTGGCTGCCCATTACGGAGGTCGCCGCCAGATCTTCATTCAGGCCGGGATGAAAATGAATTCCATGCTGATCGAGCAGCTTCTTGGAACGGCCCAGCGCCAGATCATAGCCGCCCAGCGGCGAACCTTCGTAACCCGAGATAAAAGCGCCTGTTTTCAGCCCCGCGCGGCGGTCGCGGCGCATCTGATCCATCGGCAATCGGACCAGGGCCTGGATGCCGGTGAGGTAGACGCTGCCTCGCTCAACGGTGAACTTGTCGGAGAGGAGCATGACCGCACTTGATCGTATCACAAGGGTGGATCCGCTACGGTTTGGACCCGCACCTGCAGGAATAAAAATATGATTTCGATGAAAAACCTGTTTCACACGCTCTTGACGCTGGTGCTCTGTTCCTATTGGGCAACATGCGCTTACGGCCAAACCTCCCGTGAACTACGGAGATTGACCGGACAGTCGGACGAAACCATGTCATACCTGGCCTGGATCCTGCTGGGCCTGGTTGCGGGTTTCATTGGCAGCAAGATTGTAAACCGGAGAGGCGAGGGCATGCTGCTCGACATCCTCTTGGGGATTGTCGGCGCTTTTGTTGGCGGCTATCTGCTGCACATCTTCGGCGCCCGCGGCGTAAGCGGACTGAATCTTTATAGTCTGTTCGTGGCGGTGATGGGCTCCATTGTGGTGCTGGTCGTCTATCACGCCATCAGACGGAGAAGATCCTGGTAGCGGGCACCCTCGAAAACACCCGCTCGGAGCCTGTGGCGCGAGCTTTAGCTTGCAGCGCCGGCTTCAGCCGACGTACTTTGTTTTCATTCCTTAGTTGCGCGCCCCGCGCATGACAAGAGTATTGCGAGGCAGCCTCGTTGTCGACATGAAGAAAGCCCTTCATTGTTATGGGCGCCCATGGGGCATTCCGCCTATTCAATCGCGGAAACGGCGGCTGAAGCCGACGCTGCACGCTGAAACTCGCGCCACGAAGCCATTTCTACTCGTGGTCGCAGCGCGGTAAACAGGCTGGATGGCGGCATTGGTATAGTGTCAAAACGTGCTGACGCGAATCGTTGCGTGCTGTTTATTATTGACGGGGTGCGCGAGCCGCAAGCCGGCGGAAGTGCGGATCGCCATCGGGGGGCAGGCGCAACTGATTTACCTTCCGGCGACGCTGGCGCAGGAGCTCGGCTTCTATAAGGATGCGGACCTGAACGTCACGCTGCTCGATTTTCCAGGCGGAGCGAAGGCGCTCGAAGCGCTGATGGGCGGCAGTACGGACGTGGTCTGCGGATTCTATGACCACACCATTCAAATGGCCGCGCAAGGGAAAGACTTGCGTGCGTTCGTCGCGATGCTGCGCTACCCGGGGCTGGTGCTGGCGTCGCCCAGTGTCGGGAGAATCGAAGATTTGAAGGGCAAGACGGTGGGAGTTTCCGCGCCGGGTTCGTCCACCCACATGTTCCTCAATTACCTGCTCGTCACGCACGGCATGAAGGCGGATGACGTGAGCAACGCATCGATCGGCATGAGCGCGACCGCCGTGGCTGCGGTCACGCACAGTAAGGTAGACGCGGCGATCATGACCGATCCGGCGCTCGCCATCGTACGCAAGCAGATGCCGGGGCTGCACATTCTCGCCGATACGCGAACGGCGGAGGGCGTACGGTCGGTGTTTGGGGTCGAGAGCTATCCTTCGGCGGTGCTGTATTCGAAAGCGGAATGGGTGGATAAGAATCGGGACGCGGCCAGACTGCTGGCGGGGGCGATTACGCGCACTCTGGCCTGGATGCGAGCGCACACGCCGGAAGAGATTCGGGAGAAGATGCCTGCGTCGTTTCGCACGGAGGATGTTCAGACTGATGTTGAAGTGCTGCGAACAGCCCAGGCGATGCTGTCGGTCGACGGAAAGTTTACGGCGGAGGCTGTGGAGGCGGTGCTGAAGGTGATGAGCACGTCGCTGCCAGCGGTTCGCGATGCGAAGATTGATTTGGGGAAGACTTACACGAACGAGTTGATCCCTTGAAGGAACATACGGCAATGCCGTATACTGTCGAATGAAGGCGACGGTATTTGAAACGGCGACTTATCGTCGTCGGGCGGCGCGGCTGCTCTCTGAGATTGAGCGTGTCCAAGTGCGGGCCCATCTGGTGGAGAACCCGGAGGCGCACGATGTGATCCCGGGACTTGGAGGACTTCGAAAGGCACGCTGGGGACAGAAGAGCCGGGGCAAAGGAAAACGTAGCGGCGTGCGCATCGTTTACTTCTATGCTTTGTCCGCCAGCACCGTGGCCCTGGTCGATTCGAAAGCCGAAAAGGAGGATCTCAATGAAGTCGATAAAAAGTGGCTCAGGCGTGAGCTTGCTGAAATCAAAGAAGGACTCTAAGGAGGGCATGAGTGCGCGCGGCCGCAGCATCCTGAAGGGTCTGAAGGAGTTTAGGGAGCATCTGGAGGGAAAACGTCAGCTTCATGCCTATCACTACGACATCCCTGATCCTATCGACGTTCGTGCGATTCGCAAACGCAGCGGCTTGTCGCAAAGCGAGTTCGCAAGGCAGTTCGCCATCGGTGCGCGGACATTGCAGGATTGGGAACAGCGCAGGCGCAATCCCGACGGCGCGATTCGCGCGTATCTGACGGTGATCGACCGGAATCCAAACGCCGTTCGGCGGGCGCTGGAGCGTTCATCGAAGTGATTCACCAGCTCATTTCCCGAGCGCTTCCGCCTTACTTTTTCTTTCGATCGGCGGATCGAAAGGTTCGCCCTCCACCACGCGTATCGTGATTTCGTCGCCGGTACAAAGTTTGCTTCTGGCCCAGATCAGGAATTCGTCGGTTTCAAGGCCTCCGACGCGGATCATCATGTGATAGTCGTCACCTGTTTCTTCGTCTTTTCGTCCGACGACGTCTACGATCGTGTTTAGCACGCCGCTCGGGCCGATTCCGGCGGTGCATAGCTTTTCTCCATTGAGATGAACTTCCAGTCCGCGCATCCTAGGATGTTAGCTCGCTCGGTGTCACAGGAGCTACTCTCCCAAATTTAGGTAATAGAATAAATCATGCACCGCTTCCTCCTTCACAACGATGACATTCGCGACGCGGGGGACCGCATTGTTTCGCCTGGACAGGTGGGCTTGATGAACGGATGGGGGATCTTTTCCACCATTCGCGTGCAGGATGGAGTGATGTTCGCCTGGGAGCGGCACTGGGCACGGATGCGGCGCGATGCGGCGAGGATGCGCGTTCCGTTTCCAGAAGACGCACACTGGCTCGAGGAGCGGCTCTATCGGTTGATCGATGCGAATCGGGCGGCGAACGCGACGTTGCGCGCGATCGTAGTGCGCAATCGAGGAGGCATGTGGGAAGGACCGGCGGCGGCCGAACGAGCTTTTGACACCATCGCTTTTACCGCGCCTCTTCAGGACTGGGGCGAAGAGGTGAAACTCGGCATCGTCCCACAGGCTCGTCATGCGGCTAGTGAATTTGCCGGGACAAAATATAATTCCTGGTCGGAGAACTTGACCCGCTATGAGCGCGCGCATGAACAGGGATTCGACGAGGTGGTGTTGCTGAACGAACGCGGCGAAGCGGCCGAGTGCACTTCGGCGAACCTGTTCGCGGTCCGCGGCGATCACGTGTTTACGCCGCCGCTTTCATGCGGCTGCCTCCCCGGCGTGACTCGGGCCCTGCTGCTCGAAGAGATTCACGTGCCGGGGCTCACGGTATCGGAGAAAACTCTTCTATCGGCCGACCTGGAATCCGCCGATGAAGTATTTATTACTTCCACCACGCGGGACCTCATGCCAGTGGTGTCGATACAGGGGCTGAAGATCCGGGGGGGACGACAGGTGCGCGACCGGCTGCAGCAGGCATTTTCGGAATATACCAAGACATATGTGGCCGGAAGAGTCAGGGAAATCGAAAAAGTAGTATAGGTACTAGTGGATTAAAGGACTTCGGTCTATAATTCTAAACAAGGTTGTTCTATCCGGTTCGGGAGTCATGCAGCTTTCTTGTCCAAAGTGCGGAACACGGGATGTACGCGTCTCGCATAAGCAGAATTTCGTGGAGGAAGTGCGGGCTCTGTTCGGAATCTACCCGCTGCGATGCCGCCGCTGCCGGACTCGCTGGAGAACCAGCGTATGGGCCGCGGGCGCCTGGAAATTCGCACGCTGTCCGCGATGCTACCGCCAGGAGTTGACCACCTGGAGCGAGCAGTACTATCACCCGCCCCGGTGGACCATTATCATGCTCCGCTGCGGTGCCACCCCTTATCGCTGTCCTGCCTGCCGCTGCAATTTCGCCAGTTTCCGTCCGTGCCGGGAAAGGCACAGTTGGCGGGTTACCGAGACACCACCGACTACTTCTGAAGAGCCGAACGAAGCCAAGGGATAACGTTGGGCGTCTCAGCCAGCGATGCCGAACCACGATATCTCTCTTCTATTCATCGAATTAGGCTCCGCGATTGTGGGTCTGGCGATTCTCGCGCGAGTGGCCAGTAATTTCTGGTTTTCCGCGATTCCCCTATACTTGATTGCCGGCCTAGCCTTCGGAAACGGCGGCATCGCGCCTCTTCACCTTACCAAGAGTTTTATCGGTATCGGAGCGGAAATCGGAGTCCTGCTGTTGTTGTTCATGCTTGGCCTGGAATACACGGGCGAGGATTTGAGAAGGAACCTCAAGGCCGGCCTGCCCGCCGGCGCGGTCGATCTGCTGCTGAATTTTCCACCTGGTTTGATCGCAGGACTGCTGCTCGGTTGGACTCCCTTGGCAGCCGTTCTGCTCGGAGGCGTAACCTACATTTCGTGGTCGGGAATCATCGCGAAAGTCCTGGCGGAACTGGGCCGGCTCGAGAATCCGGAGACTCCCTCGATACTATCGGTGCTGGGTGTTGGAGGATCTCGCGATGGCCGTTTATCTCCCGGTGGTCGCGGTGGGGCCGTTCGTGATCGCCCGGTCGGTCGCGGTGGCCGTGGTCGTCGGACGAAATTATTCTACTGTCGACGTTTGGCACCGTTTTATTGGTGGCGGGAGTTGCCCAACACTTTCGAGTCTCGGCCGCGATCGGAGCATTTCTGGTCGGCATTGCCGTTTCCGGGCCCATTCATGAGCAATCGCATCGGTTCTTCAGACCTCTGCGAGACCTGTTTGCCGCGACGTTTTTCTTCTTCTTCGGACTCGAGATCGATCCGGCGTCACTTCCAGCTGCGTTGCCGGTCGCATTGGCTTTGGTCGCCGTAACTTCGCTGACGAAAATCGCGACGGGCTATTGGCCCGCCTCCCGCGTTATGAAAGACATGCGGGCGAGGCTCCGCGGAAGTATGGCTTTAATCGCCCGCGGTGAGTTCTCGATTGTCATTGCGGGCTTAGGATACGGGATTGAACCGGGACTAGGTCCGGTGTCTGCGGCGTATGTTCTGCTGTTGGCAGTTCTAGGCCCTCTTCTGGCCCGAATCGTTCGATGAGGGTGCCGCGCGTAATGAACTGACCCCGGGCTGCCGATCCATAGAGTATGAAGTGCTTCGCACCGTGCGCGCATCGTGCCTTAGTCCTTGTTATAGCGATTTCGGCCAGCGCACTTGCCCAAGTGCCCTACCAGCATCCGATAGCTCCGCCCGAACCGAGGAGACACAACTACGAACACCCGCGCAAAGTGACGCGCCTTCAAATGGCGGCGCCGCGGCCTAAGTCGAAGGAATCTAAGCGCAGCGCAGGCCCGCAGCGGGTCCAACGGCCATAGCACCGCTCCCTTTGGTCACGGCTCGGAAGGAAAGCCGCAGGTCTACCGAGCCGTGACCGTAAGGAGCGGTGTCTGTTGGGGTAGGAAATAGAAAATGGTTCCAAGTGACCCGTTAGTCAACTCGTTCTCCAGCCGGCATGCACGGCTAGAACATGGCATCCGGAAAACGGCGTGACGTTGTGCCCTTTGCTCCCCGCTGCCGGTTTTATCCAGCCTCGGATTAATGCTCTGGTGCGCGTCCGCTGTCCCGTTCCGGTAGAAACCCGCTTCTCGATACGGCCTTTCGCTCTCCGTCAGCGACGATCTACCTTGCGGCCAACCTCCGCGGCCGGGTCAACGTTCCTGGCCTGCATCTTCGAAACGATTCCGAAATCTTCCTCGGCCCGTTCGGTTCCGGACTCCCGCCCCCGTTCGGCTTTTTTATGGCCGTTCGAGGTACGATCGTAACGCGCGTAACCCGTTGCCGATTCCACTCTCGGAACTCAACGTCTGTTGTCAAGCTTCCGCTCCCCGTCGGGATCTCTCAATCCCTTCGGCTCGTAGCGCCCAGCCTGATTCCAAACATTAAGGCTTGCCTTTGCGAGTCGCCCGATCTTCCTTCGCTCCCCGCCGCGCTTGAATAATTACTTATCGCTTTGCGCGTCGGATCATCGTTCCAGATCCGCTACTTCCCGCCAGGCTCGCTGTCCTTCGAACCTCTTGGAACCATAGTCATCATGCGCCTAGTCCCCATTACAGTCAAGTAAAAATCGATCGCAGGGCGTCGTTTACCTCAAGATATATCTCTATTTGAATCTGATACTTAGAAGGATCAATCAGTGGACTGATTGTGGATAAAACAGCGGCGGCTGAATCTGTTTGTAATTCTAGGGTTTTAAGACAACGCCGAGATGCAAAATCATTCCGGTGTCAGTCGCCACCCATATATGGTCAGCGTCCGGGCCAGCCATCACCACATTGCGTGCCTGCGCTCTGTAGTCTACTTTCATCTCCGTAAACGTCCTGAAGTCA
This sequence comes from Bryobacterales bacterium, assembly GCA_963813145.1. Classification (GTDB taxonomy): domain Bacteria; phylum Acidobacteriota; class Terriglobia; order Bryobacterales; family Bryobacteraceae; genus Palsa-187. Next base: position 91,923 of record CAWEXX010000003.1, on the reverse strand, counting down.
TCGCTTTCGAGAATTCTCACCTGGCCGGGAATGGCGGCCATGTTCATTTTCCCTGTGGGTTCCACTCCCGCCAGATAGATGTGGGGGCCGGAATAGAGCTCGGCATCGATCACCCGCGGAGACTTGTCGCGAAACACGCGGCCGGTCTCTTTATCGGACAAACGATACACATCCGACGGCCATTGGAAAGATTCGTTGAATCCCATCACCATCAGCCCGTCGCGGCCGGCATATCTTAGACTGGTCACCATTCCGAATAAGGGTGCAGTCGTCGCGTCCCAGGTCGCGCCGCCATCGGAGGTCTGGGCGAGCAGCGTCAGCGTCGGGACCTGCTTGCGCTTCGAGGCGCGCTCCGGATCCATCCAGGCGGGAAGCGAGCCGCGCATTCCTTCGTCGCGCCGGGGCGGCTGCGATCCACCCACGATCGCGCCATGTTTCGCGTCGCTAAAGACGATGTGGGTGTAGGCAGTATAAGCCGGATTGCCCGCGGGTTTCGCCGCCGCGTCCACCGGACTCCATGTGCGTCCGCCGTCCTTGGTCTCGACGATGGTTTTCTGCAACCCGACTCCGAAGCCGTGCTTTTCATCGAGGAACCACACCCGCAGCAGCAGGCCGATGGTGGTTTCAGGCGTCAGCGTCTTGTCTGGCTTGATCTGGTCGCTCACCTTCTTCCAGGTGCGGCCAGATTCCTCGGTGAACCACAGACCCCTGTCGGTGACCATCCAGCCTATCGAGTCGTTCAAAAAATAGAGCGACCGCGGAAACTCCTTCAAAGGAACCAGCGACCAGTGAAGCCCGCCATCGCTGGTGACGACCGCGGTATCCCTTTCCTTGCCGCTATTTTTTTCGAATATCGCACCGACCGCGATGCCTCGCTGCGCGGAAGGAAACGCGAGGTCGGTGATCTCCATCTCCGATTTCAGCTCATCGTAGAAATATTGGATGGTCCACTTCTGCTCGGCTTTGAGAGGCTTCGGAGCGGGCTTGTCCTGTGCCAGCGCGGCCAAAATCAAGGTGCAGGACAGAAGAACGTTTTTCATCATCCTCGCGGAGCCATCACCAGGTCCATCACGCTTGTCGAAAGCTGGCGAGCATCCACCGCGGCCAGCGCGGCCAGGCATCCCACCTGTTCGCCCACGGTGGTCAACAGCTCCATTTCGCCCCCCGTGTGAAAGTGCGCCTGGCGGTGCTGGACGTTGATCACGCCCGCGACGCGGTTTTTCACGATCACGGGGGCGCTTAGAAACGCCTCGAAGCTATCTTCCGGCAGGTCGGTGAACAGCTTGAACCGGGGATCCGTGTAGGACTCCCGCGAAATCGAGAGCAAACGCCGCTCCCGCGCAACCCACCCCGTCAATCCTTCGCCGAGCCGCAATCGCACCTTCCCGATAGTATCCGGACGTGGATTATTGGACGCGCACAGCACCAGTTCGTCGCGTTCGAGAAGATACAGCAGGCAGGAATCGCACTCCATGAACTCGACCACCAGGTCGACCACGCCGCGAAACGATTCGGCAAGGCCAATGTCTCGAACCATGAAGCGGGATATTTTTTGGAGGAGACGGAGCTGCTGTTCCGTATGTTCGAGCCGCGACTCCAATTCTTTGAAGCGGGACACCGGTCTTAGTATCCCAGATTTTGGGCCATGGGCGTATCAGACGATAGCGACGCCTTCAGCGACAGGGTTTGCCGTCAGTGGTTGTGGCGTTTGCGACCGAACCCCGACCGTCAGAGTCTAAGTGAACAGTCGCCAAAAACCGATCCGGTAATTCAAGCCCATTGAAAATCATTCGTACCAACAGAGCCGCGACCAGCGGGAGCGGTCACCGGCAACGTTTTCACACAGACTCGTCAGGGAGGGGATAACCAGTAATGTTTCTTTGCGGCAGGCCGGCATCGCGCCGACTTGCAGTATACTTTTCGAAAGCCCAAGACAGACTCGCGTGGACCATTTGGGGCATATCGGAGACCTGCATTGTCGGCACTTAACACTCCTCCTGTCGTCCAGGCAGCAACCCGCGCGGAAGCCATGCTGCTCTCCCTTCAGGTGCTGAGCGTGGCGGCGATTCTACTATTTGCGGCGGTCTTTTTTGAGGCCGGCGAGTCCTATCTCGCGTTTGGGCTGACGGGCGCCCTGGGCATACACGTGGCGATGCGGCCGTCCTGGCGCGAGATGCTGCTGGTCTGCGCGTCTTCCTTGGCGTTCGTCGGAATGTATTTTCTGCTTCATGGAAAAGTGAGCGGCTATTTTGGAATCGAAGTAGGTTTCCCCGGCAGTTTTCTTGGCATGGGTAGTCTCCTGGTACTCTCTTCCAAGTGGATCTTCGCGCCGCCTGCTGCCAAAGATTCGCATTTCGAGGTCCTGCGCGAAGCCGGCTTGATCCCTATCTTGTGTATCTGCTCCATGGTTGGGGTGAGTTTGGCAACTCGGTTTACGCCCCTTACCTATGACCGGCTGCTGTACGCCTTCGACTACAAGTTTGGCGGACCCCCAAGTTGGGTCGTTGGAAGACTCGTGCAGTCCCACGCGTCAATATTCTTATTGAGTGTCTACGCTTACAACAGTCTACCTTTGGGAATAGCTGGGTGCCTGTGGCTCCGCTGGAGGGACCGGCAGAACCCTACGCCACCGGCGGCTGATCTTTTATGGATGGCGGTATCACTGGGAATCGTCGGATTTCTGCTGTACCAGGTGGTTCCCGCGGCTGGACCCGTTTACCTGTTCCCAGGGCAGTTCCCCCGCGAAGCTCCCAGCATCATCGGACTCTCGGTCGATCCGGCGCCGCTCGGCCCGGCGCCGCACAACGCCATGCCGTCTCTGCATGTGGCTTGGATGCTGCTATTGTTCTGGAGCACGCGAAGACGGGCCTGGTGGATCAGGCTGATCGCAACGGCGTACCTCGTTCTGACTATAGTAGCGACGCTGGGCTTCGGTGAACATTATCTGGTGGACTTGATTGTTGTGCCGCCACTCGTACTGGCGATCATGGCCGCCTGTACGCGCATCGCGTCCAGGGTCAGATGGATCGCATGTATCACGGGAGCCGTCATCACACTGGCGTGGCTGATCGCCCTTCGCACAGGTGCAGCCATGTTGATCCCGGCCGGTGCACCCATCTGGACGCTCGCTGCCTTTTCTTCGCTCGTTTCCATGATCGCCACCTGGATGCTCGAACGTGCCGCCCGTCGAGCGGCGTCCGACCTCACCACAACACCCGCACTGCATACTGTTCAATCTCCGAGTCAGGCGTGAGAATCGTCATCCCATGCACGATAGCCTGCGCCACAAGCATCCGATCGAACGGATCCGCATGGAGCGCTGGTAGTCGGCCCGCGTGGAGGGCGGATTCCTCGTCGATATCCAATGAGGCGATACCGCTCCCATCGCGGAGCATAGGCACGAAGATGTCCGGCCTCTGGGGAAGAGGAAGTCTGCCCGCGTTGTACTTGATCCCGATTTCCCAGCCAGAGGCCGCGCTCAGATACCGTTCGTTGTTCCGGTCCAGAAAAACCGCGGCGGCGGTCTTGCTGAGCCGCGGAGAACCCGAAGCGATCCATAGAAATGTGCAGGTGTCTACTAATAGTTTCAACGAAAGGCCTTCAGGATCTCATCCGGCAACGGCTCGAAGAATGAATCGGGAACCACGAAGGCACCCTTAGCTGCGCCGATCCGCGGGTTAGGGACGGCCTTCTTGCGAAGCGACCGAATTTCAGCCACCGGCTGGTTGCGGTTGCAAAGCACTAGCGCCTCCCCCGGCGTCAGCTCGGCCAGATAGCGCGACAAGTTGGTTTTTGCATCGTGTATGTTGACTCGCTTCACAACTATATTGTGAGCCATGAAGTAGACTAAGTCAATTGTCGCCTGCGGGAGCCCATCTTGGTATTACGGAGCCCCTAACAAGCTCCGCATGATCATGGGAGCCATCTGATCCCGCCTGACCGCGCTGCTCTCGCAATATTGCGTCTGGCTGCATCCGGTCCAGATTCCCAGGTCGCGCATCTTTTGGACGAACTTAAAATAGCTGTCGCCGGGTTGGACGTCTGTGAAATAGGGCGTCGTCGAGTAGGTGAAGGTGCTCAGGTTGTTTTCCAGCATCCAGCCGACGATCATGAATACCGCCATTTGTCCTTGCGAGATGCTGTCGTCGGGACAGAACAACGCCGGACTCGTCGAGCATCCCGCGGTGATTCCCAGGTCTTTGATTCTCTGGACGAAGGGAAAGAAAGTGCTCGTGCTGGGGACGTCTTGAAAATAGCGAGTCTGTGTATACGTGAGCGACGTGCCCAATGCGCGATTGATGGCCGCGACAATGAAGACTGACATTTGGGCCCGGGTGACGGGAGTGGTCGGGCAGTATAGCTGTGGACTGGTCGAGCAGCCTGCCGTGATTCCGTCCATGTACATCAGGGACACGTAATCGAAGTACGGGTCCGATGAAGGCACGTCGTTAAAGAACTGAAATGCGGGCGAGCCCGCCAGCATTACGTTAGCGGTATGTTTGTCGGGAAGGGAAATGCTTGCCAGCACAGCCGGGCCATAATTCGGCCCGGTCATGAATGAGATAGAACCATTCCCCACGCCGCTGCCGGCATTGATTATTAACCAAGAAAGGTTGCTGGTGGCGACCCACGCGCAACCTGACTGAGTAATTATGTTCAACGTCCCGGATCCGCCTGGGTTACCTATCAACACGGCGGACGGCGTTGTGGTAAAAGTGCAGGAAGAGTTGGCCGTAATAAACGAGAAAATCGGCGAGCTGTCGGTCCCGACACTATTCTGGGCAACAATCCTCCAGTAGTAGGTCTGGTTCGGCAGTAGCGGCTGTGGCAGTATGAAACTCGTTTGACTTGTGTTCGCTAAATAGTCGGGTTGGGCTGAAGTTCCAAAGTAAACGTAATAGGAGACAGCTCCGCTGGATGCAGCCCAAGTAAGGAGTGGCGATGTGGGAACTCCCGTCGCCCCATTCGCTGGAGACAAGAGCGCTGGAATGGCCGGTACAGGCTGTGCCTGGTTCACTGTAAACGTGATTCCGGCAACCGTGAATGTACCCTGACGAGCAAAAGGTCCGGGATTTGAGTCGACACTGAAAGCGATCGAAGCGCTGCCAGATCCACTTGCAAAGACCGGCGAGGGGGTACCGACTAGCGTGAGCCAGGAGGCGTTGGAGGATATGCTCCAACTGCATCCATCTGGCGCGAATAGCGAAAAATTACTAGTCCCGCCGGTACCGTTGGGAGCCCAGCTGGACGGCGAGATCCAATAGGTGCATGTTGAATCAGCGGTTGGCACAATCTCGACCCAAATCGGAGTTCCGTTTCCGTTTACCGAAACTGTCGCAAGGATTACGCCATTATTGTTGATCGCAGTTACGTTCTCGACAGTGAGGCCTGAGGGGATCAGGTTCTGGATCAAACGAGTCCCGTTGGTTGTATCCCAAATCCATCCGCCTGCTGAGCTGTTTCCCACAACGACACCTTGATTATTGATAGAATTCGCGTTGGCGTTGAACGCGCCGAGGGGCATGGGGATTGCGGTTGCTCCTCCCGTCGTACCGACAAATGCCTGTTGAACAGATCCGTTCGTCCCGGACCCCACAACCTGGCCGGAGCTGTTCAGCGCCGTTGCAGTAGTAGTAGTAGTCCATCCGGAGGGCATTGGGATCAGCGTGCTCCCTGACGTTGTGCCGACGAATGCTTGTTGAGTTGTGCCGTTGTCTACAACGCCGACGATTTGGCCGGCATTGTTGATCGCCATTCCTCCTCCGGTTAGACTCCAACCGGCCGGCAAAGGAATCGGTGAAGTTCCTCCAGTGGTTCCGACAAACGGCAGGAGGAGGCTCCCTGAAGGGCACACACCTGCTACCTGACCTAGATCATTGACTCCATAGCCAAGGGAGCCAGCACAGTTAGCTGCCGACGGAATTGCTGAAGCCGCAGCGGTTGTGCCGATGAACGCTTGTGGTGAGTTTGCCGTTTGACCGGTGCCCGATACCTGTCCGAAGTTATTACCCCCCCCGGCAAAGGTTTGAGAATATCCGGTTGGGAACGGAACTGCGACAATGTTAGATGGTGCGCCTACAGCCGCTTGGAATGTTGATCGCAGGGTGAGTGTCCCCGCTACTTGCCCAGAATCGTTCATTCCAATCGGCTGGAAGTTCTGGTAACCACTAGGCGTCTGAATCGGTATCAAAGTATATTGTGAAGCCGCTAGGGCGATGGAAGAACAAAGAACCCAAAGAATAAAAACGCAGAGCACTCGCAAATCGTAGCACGTTGGAGATGAACTTCCGGTACTACGGAGCCCCGAGCAGGCCTGCCGTGACCTGCGTGTCTTTGAGACCAACGCCACAGTTATGCGCGGTTGCTCCACGAGTTAAAGAATAATCCCAGCCTCCCAACTGCGGATCCGGTTCATGAAATGCACTATCTAGCCGATAGATGGCCGCTGCCCTTAAACCTGCTCCCATTTCGGCACTAAAACCTGCGCGTGGCGGTGCTCCCTCATCGCAAGCCGTTGCTTTGAAGGCGAAGGGCGCTGCGAAACGAGGATCCCCATTTGGGAACCTAAGTGAAATCGGCGCGCCTTTGGCGGTGCTCGGCATTGTAATGGCGATGATCACGCCGATGCCCGCTTTCCTGCTCGACATCCTGATCAGCGCCAACATTACCATCGCCGTCATTGTCCTGCTGGTCTCGATGTATATCACCAAGCCAGTGGAATTCAGTGTTTTCCCAACAACTTTGTTGCTGCTTACGCTGTTCAGGCTCGCACTTAATATTTCATCCACTCGTTTAATTTTGATGCGCGGAAACGGGGGGACGCGCGCCGCCGGCCAGGTGATTGAGGCGTTTGGCAATTTCGTGGTGGGCGGCAATTACATCATCGGAATCGTGATCTTCCTCGTCATGCTCGCTATTCAATACGTGGTTATCAATCATGGCGCGGTGCGCATCTCCGAGGTGACGGCGCGATTCACGCTGGACGCGCTGCCTGGCAAACAAATGTCCATCGATTCCGACCTCAATGCCGGCCTGATCGACGAGCATGAAGCGCGCAGCAGGCGAAAGAATCTGGCGGCTGAGGCGGAGTTTTACGGCGCCATGGACGGCGCTTCCCGCTTCACTCAGCGCGACGCGGTGGCCAGCGTCATGATCACAACCATCAATATCGTTGCGGGATTTCTGATCGGCGTGTTTCAACATGGAATGGATCTGAAGCGCGCCTTGGCCACTTACACCATCCTGACCATTGGCGATGGCCTGGTTACGGTCATCCCGGCGCTGATGGTTTCCGTTTCGGGCGGTCTGATCGTCACTCGTGCCAGTTCGGATAACAAGCTTGGGTCGGATATGAAGAAGCAGGTGTTCAGCAATCCGCAGCCTCTGATGCTTTCAGGCGGAGTGCTGATGGCCATGGCGGCGTTTCCCGGTTTGCCGACGATTCCATTTTTGATTTTGGGTTCCGGAGTGGGATTCGCAGGATGGAAACTGCATCAAAAAGCGATGCTCGCAGAGGAAGCAATCCCCGCGGCCGGGGCGAATGCCGCTGCCTCCAATAAGGACAACCTTGAAACGCTGCTCAAAGTGGAACCGCTCGCTATCGAAGTGGGACTAGGGCTGGTGAGGCTGGTCGAAGGCGCGCAAAATTCGCCGCTGCTGCGCAGGATCTCCGGCATTCGGAGGCAGATGGCCGCCGATCTCGGCTACATGGTGCCTCCAGTGCGCGTCACCGACAATTTGCAGCTGAAATACGGAGAGTATGTCGTTCTGCTCAAGGGAGCGGAAATCGCGCGTTTCGAAATGATGCAAAACTGCGACCTCGCGATTCATTCCGGACCCGCTGGATCCGCGCCGCCACTCGAAGGAATCGCTGCGAAAGAACCGGCGTTCGGCATTCAGGCGCTCTGGATTCCCTCGGATAAAGCCGAGCATGCTCGCTCTCAGGGATACACCGTTGTGGATGCCGTGAGCGTTCTTGGGACGCATCTGGCTGAGTTGATCAAGCGTCATGCGTTCGAACTGCTCTCGCGACAGGACACTAAGAATATTCTGGACCGCGTGACCGAAGAGAATCCCAGAGTTGTCGAGGATCTGGTGCCGAAATTGCTCCCTCTCGCCACTGTGCAGAAGGTCTTCCAGAACTTGTTGCGAGAGCGAGTGTCGATTCGGGATTCGGTCACTATTCTCGAATCGCTGGGCGAGGCTGCGGCGATGACCAAGAATCCGATTCTGCTCACCGAGTATGCGCGGCAGGCGATCCGCCGGATGTTGATCAAACCTTATTTAAACCAATCCGGCGATCTGTCGGCGTTCTTTGTCGATTCGCAAATTGAACAGACCATCGAGCGCGCCATCGAATATAACGAGCAGTCGAGCCATATCAACCTGCCTCCACCGAAGATTCGCGAGATTCTCGACAAGGTCGCGCGCGCGGCCGGGCCGGGCGATTCTCCGATGGCGGTGGTGACCAGTACTTCGGCCCGCTTTTATCTGCGCCAGATGATCGAAGGGCAGATTCCGAATCTTTCGATTCTTTCGCATAACGAAATTCCGTCCGGTGTCCGCGTAACGTCAATGGGGCTAATTCAGTGAGACTAAAAAGCTATTTTTCGGGAACGGTAGAAGCGGCCATGGAACTGGCCCACAAGGAGCTGGGAGAAGACGCGTTACTGGTCAACGCCCGCCCTTCGACGCCGGAAACCAGGAGTCTGGGAGCCTATGAGGTGGTGTTCGGCGTGCCCGCCAAAGCGGAACCCGTAGCGATTCCCAAGCCCCGGCTTCTGGCGTCGGAAAATCTGGCGCAGGACGTCGCCGATCTGAAGCGTGAAATGGAGCGCATGACGGCGGCCTTGCGGGGCGGGCGAATGTTCCCGCAAAACGTCCCCTCCGACGCCCTCTATCATTCCTTGATCGAGAACGAGCTCGATGCGACGCTCGCGCAGCAGGTCGCCGAGGGAGCTTCGCTCGAAGATCTATTCGAGACGGATTCGATTCCCGGCCGCCGCGGCGCGGCTCGGGGAGTGATCGCCCTGGTCGGGCCTCCGGGCGTCGGAAAAACCACGACGCTGGCGAAACTGGCCGCGCGATTCGGACTCACCTCCCGCAAACCAGCGTACATTCTTTCGGCCGATGTGTACCGCATCGCCGCCGCGGACCAGCTGCGGTCGCTGGCGGCGATTCTTGGAATCGGCTTCGACATCGTCGAGACTCCGGTGGCGCTGGCGCAATCGCTCGAAGAACATCGCGCGAAGGATTGGGTGTTTATCGATACGCCGGGGCTGGCGGCTAACGAAATGGAAGATTGCGCGGACCTGGCCCGCTTGATTGCTTCCCATCCTGAAATCGACACGCACCTGGTGCTTTCGGCGTCCATGAAACCGGCGGACCTTGCCCGCGTGATCGATCGCTACGAAATCTTCCAGCCGAAAAAGCTTCTTTTCACAAGGTTGGACGAAACCGACCGCTACGGCATGTTGATCAACGAGGCGGCGCGGCGGCACCTGCCGATCTCGTTTCTGTCCACCGGGCAGCAGATTCCCGATGATCTCGAACCGGCTTCGAAGGAATGGCTGGCGGATCAAGTCCGCGGGAAGCGCCGGCACGACCCTATCCGCACCCTCGGAGCAACCGCATGAAGCAAGCGACCAAGACCACGAAAGAAATGACTCAGGCGATCCCCAATCCTTACGGAGCCCAGGCCTACGGGGCGACCGCGCATACCGCCGACGAGCGGGAGCAACTCATCCTCGAACATCTGCCGCAGGTGCGTCTCATCGCGCGGCGCATTCACGACCGGCTGCCGGAAAGCGTCAGTCTGGACGACCTGATATCGACGGGAATTGTCGGGCTCATATCCGCCATCGACCGTTTCGATTCGTCGCACAACGTCAAGCTGAAGACCTACGCGGAGTACAAGATTCGCGGCGCCATTCTCGATAGCCTGCGCGGGCTCGACTGGGCTCCGCGCCAGCAGCGCAAGCGTTCTAAACAGATTGAGGCTGCCATTTCGCGGGCCGAGCAGCTGCTGCACCGCTCGCCCAGCGAAGAAGAGATCGCCGCCCAGCTGGGTGTAGATATCGAGGAGTATCACACCTGGCTGATCGATGTGCGCGGCCTGAACCTGGGCAGCCTCGAAAGCTCCACCCCGGAGGACGAGAACAACAACAGCCGGGACCTGTTGAAATACATTTCCGGCGACGAAGAGAACTGGCCTTCGCGCCTGCTGGAGCGCAGCGAGCTCCAGAAACTGCTGGCCGAAGCCATCGGGAAAATGCCCGACGTCGAAAAGACCGTGCTCAGCCTGTACTACCACGAGGAGCTGACACTGCGCGAGATTTCGAAGATCGTGCATCTGCACGAGTCGCGCATCTCCCAGTTGAAGTCCCAGGCCATCATGAGGCTCCGCTCGTATATGGAAAAGCGCTGGCCGACGCCGCGCGGGATTTAATATGTCTGTCCACATCCACCGCTGGTTATTCGAGGAATTTTCCTCCCACCTCGCCACCGTTTTCGAGACGATGGCCGGGGAGCGGCCGCACATCGATATCGACGCCGCGGAGTCCAGCGATGCCCCCGCCGATACCTCGCTCCGCTGGCATCAGTCGTTCTCGGGAATTCCGGGTTCGGTATGGATCGCCGCCTCAGAAGCCGCATGGACAACTGCCGGAGGGCACGTCCTTCGCGCCGCTGGAATCGAAGAGAACGACGATGCGAGCCTCAAGTCCACGTATATTGAAACGCTCGGCCAAGCGCTTTCCGGCGTCGCCGGCGCTATGGGCGCTCGGATTGGACGCGAAGTAAACTGCATCAGCGGCGAGGTATCGTCCGCCTCTCCAACCAGCGCGGCTTGGGGCATACTCCATGTCCATCTGGGCAAGGAAACCGCAAGCATCGCCGTCGGTATTGAAGCGGCGCTGGCGGCGGCCATGGTCCCTTCCTCACTGCCGGAGAAAGCGGAGCCGGGGGCGGCGGGCGCGACCTTCAGCGGACCCGTCAATTCAAAAACGTTCGAGCTGCTGCTCGATGTCGAGCTGCCGGTCAGCGTATCCTTCGGCCGGGCGCAGGTTTCGCTCAAGGATGTTCTGAAACTGACTACCGGGTCCATCGTGGAACTGAATCGTTCGATTCTCGAACCGGTGGAAGTGATCGTCAACAACTGCGTCATCGCCCGCGGAGAAGTGGTGGTGGTAGATGGAAATTTTGGCGTCCGGGTCCGCCAGGTGATCAGCCGCCAGGAAAGATTGCGGACGCTCAACTAAATGAACCATCTGATGAAATGGGTGCCGCTGCTGCCCTATCTCCTGACCACGGCGAGTCTGCTCTCGACGCTCTCCTTGTTCCTGGCGCTCAAGCGGGAAATCCGGCGTCACGCCCAGCATCAGAAAATCAGCATGGAGGAAATCGCGGCCCGGTTCAGCGAAGAGCGTCCGCCGGAAACGTTACCAGTGGAGTTTGTTCCCGCGCCGTTGCGCGCCGGATTGAATCTCAATAAAAGAGTCCACGCCATGCGGATGCTGCGGCGGGGCGAAGATATCGGCCACATCTCCGCCGCGCTCGGAGTGCCTCGCAGGGAAGTGGAGCTGCTGATCCGTGTCCAGTCGATCGGCAAGGTCCGCGCCGCGCAAGCAGCTTCGCAGTAGCAGCAAGATGAAGAAGCCGACTGGAAGCAGGCTGCCGGCCAAAATTGCCGCCCCACGGAGCCGCGACCGTCAGGGAGCGGGCATACGCTGAATATCCAAGCTAATTCGGCGGAGTCACTTGAAACGGCGTGAACTGTATCTCGTCCGAAATCGCCACCGTGACCGTCAGCTCTTTGTGATCCCGCATCAACACTACAGGCGCCGACTTGCCTCGCAGCGACCGCAACCGCACGGAGATATCCGCCGGCGTGGCCACCCGCGCATCTTCGATTTTCACAATCACGTCGCCGGCGTGCATTCCCGCCTTCTCCGCCGCTGAGCCCTTCCCCACCGACCGGACCAGCACGCCTTCCTTTACTCCGAAGTATTGCGCCAGTTGTCCGTCGATCGATTCCGCTTCCACTCCCAGAACCGAGCTTCGCAGCGCGATGAACGGACGAGGCAGGTCCGGCATATGAATTTCCCAGCGCTCGGTCGGCATCGGCGTGGGCGTACCCTCGCCTGTTTCCATCCGCGGCATCTTGCGCTGCGCCACCCGGACCATCACCGTCTGCGCGGCTCCTCCGCGGATGATGTCGATCTTTACTTCGCGTCCGGGGGGCGTTTCGCGTACCATGCGCGCGAACTGCTGAATTCCCTCCACGCGTTGGCCGTTGTACTTCACCACCACGTCGGCGACCTTCAATCCCGCCTTCTCCGCCGGACTATCCACCTCTACAACAGTAAGCTCAACGCCGCCTTCTTCATGCAGCTTTAGCGCCTTCGCGCGCTCGCTATCAACTTCCTGCATCATCACGCCGAGATAACTGCCGCCCACCCGAGGCGTCTGGGCATACGTACACAACATCGCAAATAAACTGACAACAACTACTGACCGCATTCTGGCTACTGGCTCCTGGCTACTGCTTTAACTTCTTAAGATAGATGATTCCAGCTCCGACATTGATGCGCAGCACCGGCCCGCCGCCGTTGATCTGTCCTTCGGCCACGGTCGGCGGATGGCTGAACCCGAACGATTTCGCCTTTACCTCGGTGAAATCGGATTGGATTTTTGGGTTGCTGCCCGAATCGTTTCTCGCCATGACCGACAGCGCCAGCCGGGACGGAATCAGAACCGTCACGTCTCCCGATGTCGCCGCCAGCAAGGAGTCTTCGATGCGCGCCCCGGCGATCAACTCCGCAAGGATACTGCCCATCATCGTCTGCACGTTCAACGGACCCGACGCGTTCTTTACCCGGATCGCGCCCGCCGCCGATTCGCACCGCGCGCCGCGCGCCGAGCCGATCTGGATCGAGCCGCCACGCGTGTCGGCAATCACTTCGCCGCCCGCCTGGTTCACCTCGATCACTCCTTCGCCCGTATGCGCTTCCACCGTCGACGCCGCTCGGTCCACCTCAATGTTCCCGCTTATGTTCGAAAGCAGCAGTGGCCCGCCCGCTTCCTTAATCACAATTTCTCCACCCGCTGTGTTGCAGCGGCCCGAGCCGCCCACGCTGTCGATGAAGATCGACCCGCCGCCCGAAATACACACCGCGGAGCCGCCTACTTTGCCCAGCCGGATCTCGCCTCCCCCGGTGCGGCCTTCGAAGTTCCCGCGAATCCGGTCGCCGCGAATTCCCAGCGAAGCGTTCACTTGCACGCTGCCGTCCAGATCGTAAGCCTCCACACTACCGCCGCGCGTAATCACGATCGACTGTACTACCTGCCGGGGTACGGCCACTTCAAAATCGTTCGAAACCTGCTCATTGAGAGGTGAAATCACAGTTAACGTCGTCAGGCTGAGCCCAGGCGGCGTCGTCGCGCTCACGCCTCCCGAAAGCAAGCGATGGGCGTCGGCCTCCGAGCGGGCCTTCACCCGCTGCACTAATTTATAAGTGATCTGCTCGCCCTTCGATCCGCGCAGAACCACATTTCCGTGCGTGACGATTCGAAGCTGTGCCGGAACCCGCCCAGAGACCGGAGCGCTCATAGTATGCACGAAGTACGGCCCCTCGCGCGTCATCTGCAGCGAGTCCTGCCCGCATAAGCAACGCCGCCGTCATCGAAATAAATAACGCAAACCGCATACTAAACATTCTGGCTACTGGCTGCTCTCTTCAGTACGTCTCCGTCGAAGCCTTTACCGCTTCGAGCGCCGCCCGAGCGCGCTGCCGCACGTACGCATTATTCTCTCGCTGCATCAATTCCTGCATCGCGCCAATCACCTGCCGGTCGTAGCTGAGCGCGGGGGTGTCCTGATTCAGACTCTTCGTCAGCAGGTCGATCGCCTGCGATCGCATGTCGGGATTCGCATCCGTCAACAACACCTGGGTCATGGCGGAGCGCACTTCCGGCTGCTGCGCGAAAGCCTTCAATCCGGCCATCGCCTTCAACCGCACGCCCGCGTTCTGATCGTGCTGCAGCGCGAACATCAGCGCGTCTCTTACATCGGAGGATTGCGCGCTGGTCGTCAAAATCTCCACCGTTTCGGCACGCAGCCCCGGATCCAGCGGATCCTTCGCGGCCGACAGCAGCAGGACGCGAATATTCTGGTCGTTGAGTCCGCCCGAAACAATGCGCTGCCTGGTCTCATCCAGCACGATGTGCACGCGTCCCTCGGACTCCGGCTCCACGTACTTCACACGCGACGCCATCACTCCCATTTCCGATGCGCCGCCCACCCCGAAACCTGGCGGCACGATTCGTGCAACTCCGAATCCCAGCGCCAACAGCGTCAGCGCGCCAGCCGGTTTCATCCATCCGGAATACCCGGACCGCCCCGTCAGCGCATCCGTAAACCGATCCCACCATCCATGCTTGGCCAGAGCATGCCCGCCTGCCTCTTCTTCCACCAGCCGGAAATGCAGATCCTCGCGGCACGAACGCAACAGCGACGGCGCAGGCTCAATACCGAGGTTATCGAGCGCCACCTGCACTTCCCGTTGACGCTCCAACGCCGTGCGGCAGCCCGTGCACCCGTCCAGATGGGATTCCACCCGCTCTTCTTCGTCGAACGAGAGCTCGCCGTAAAGATATAGCGCGAAGAAATCCTTCGCGGCCGCGCAAGTAATCTCAGCACTCATACGAAATCTCCCAAAGCAGCTCTCATCTTCTGCGTCGCCCGGAACAGGCAGTTTTTCGCCGCTTCTTCCGTCGTCCCCAAAATCTCGCCGATCCGCCGCAATCGCAACCCTTGATAATGCCTCAGTTCGAACACCATGCGCTCGCGCGGAGTCAGCTCCGCGAGAACTTCCTTCACCCGCTTCCGCAATTCGCCGCTAAACAGGAACCTCTGCGGATCGCCGTCCACCCGCTCCTCCGGCACCGCGTCCATCCGGTCCAGCGGACCTTCCGCCGTCGCCACGATCGTCGGCTCCTCTTTCCGGACCTTGCGCTTCCGCATGTGGTCCAGG
This sequence comes from Bryobacterales bacterium, assembly GCA_963813145.1. GTDB lineage: Bacteria > Acidobacteriota > Terriglobia > Bryobacterales > Bryobacteraceae > Palsa-187. Next base: position 76,891 of record CAWEXX010000003.1, on the reverse strand, counting down.
CAAAGATTCGTCACAATCCGGTACAGCCAGGTGTGAAAACTGCAATCGAACCGGAACTTGTCGAGATTCTTATAGACCCTCAGGAACGCTTCCTGGTAAACATCCTGCGCGTCCTCGGGCGACCGGAGCAGGTTCATCGCCAGCCGAAGCACACTTTGATCGTAGGCGCGGACCAATTGCTCAAACGCGGCACGGTCGCCCCCCTGAGCAGCTCGGATCAGCGCCGTCTCTTCCAATTGCCCATTCGTCTTTTGGGCCAATCGCGCGGCTCCACTCTTCCGGTTCAACTTATTGATATGGACGGACTCGAAGCGGAAATGTCCCGTCCTTTACGATGCCTGACACACCCGTGTTTATTGTAGTTCGAGTTCGATCCGCTTCGCCGCCGGGTCCACGCTCAAGATCTTGAAACTGCGGACCTGCCCCGCCTTCGGAGCCTCCGTGACCGCCGCGTCTCCCCCGCCGCCCGACTTCCACTTTTGCGAAAGCATCGCCGTCAGCGAACCCAGATCGGCCTTCGCCGCGCCGGCCGCAGTCTTCGCTTTTTGTTCGCTTTGCAGCTTCGACCAGCCGAACACGCCCTCGCCCAGTTCGACTTTCGCCTTCTGACCGGAGACCTCTACCAGCCGTCCCGACACCGCATCGCCCGCCTTGTGCTCCGCGATGTACTCGTCGATGCTGGTCGGGATCAGCTGCTTGATCCCCAGTCGAATGCGCCGCCGTTCTTTATCCGCCTCCAGCACCTGGGCCTTCACGGTCTCGCCGAGCTTCAGCGCTTCCTGCGGATGATTCAGCCGCTTCTCGTTGCTGATATCGCCGATGTGGACCATCCCTTCGATGTTGTCGCCCAAATCGACGAACGCGCCGAACTTCGTGAAGCTGGTGACCTTCCCTTCGGCCGTCGCGCCCGCCGGATATTTCTTCACCGCTTCTTCCCACGGATCGCCCAGCGCCTGCTTGAGGCCCAGCGCGATTCGCTTGTCCGCCGGATTCACGCCCAGCACGACCACCTCGACCTGGTCGCCTTCCTTCACCACATCCTGCGCGCGGACATTTTTCTTGCTCCACGACATTTCGGACACGTGAATCAGTCCCTCAATGCCCGGCTCCAGTTCCACGAATGCGCCAAACTCCGCGACGCGCGCGACCTTGCCCTTCACCTTCGACCCCACCGGATACTTGTCCGGCACCAGCGACCACGGATCCGGCAGCAGTTGCTTCAGTCCCAGCGAAATCTTTTTCGATTCCTTGCCGATCTTCAAAATCTTGACGTCGATCGTGTCGCCGATCGATACCACGTCGGAAGGCTTCACGTTCCGCGTGTACGCCATGTCCGAAACATGCAGCAGCCCGTCGATGCCGCCGATATCGACGAACGCGCCAAAATCCATCAGCGTCCGCACCGTGCCCCGCACAATCGAGCCTTCGTGCAGCGTCCCGAACGCCTGTTCCTTCGCCTCGCGCTCCCGCTCCTCGAGCACCGACCGCCGGTCGACGACCACATCCTCGCTTGCCGTATCGAGCTTCGTGATCCGGCACTCGATCTGCTGCCCGATCAGCTTCTCCATCTCGGCCTGCTCGCGCACACCGCTGCGGGACGCCGGCATGAACGCCCTGACGCCGACATCCACCCGCACGCCGCCCTTGACTACTTCGAGCACCGTCCCGCCGATAATTTTCTTCGCGGCGAACGCGGCCTCAAGCGCGCTCCAGTCGCGAGGCGTCTCCACTTTGATGGTCGAAAGCTGATACGTCCCATCCTCGTCGCGTCCGCGAATCGAGACCAGCAGCTTAGTGCCAGGCTTCAGATTCAGCGCCGGATCGAGCGGCATCGCACCATCCATCTTGCGGCCGATATCGACGAACACGGTGTCGGCCGTAATCGTCATTACAGTGCCTTCCACTGTCTCGCCGCGATTGTGATGCGTCTGCTCGAATTGGGTAAGTATGTCGCCGAAAGAATTGTCGTTCGCGGACATCTCAGGCGTATCAGAAATATTAGATTGGGGCATGCGGAAAAACCGGAATTTATTTATTGTGTCACAAAAACCCGGCAAACTCCGTAGACTGCAAACGCGGCCAGTACCATGGTCCACATCCGTCCCGAAATTTTCACGTCGCCCAAAACCGCGAAGACCATCGCGAATCCCAGCGGAGCCAGCGCATGAAACCGCACCGCCTCCCCAAAATGCCCCTTCGCCAGAGCAAACATAGCCCGCGTCATCCCGCATAAAGCGCAAGGATGTCCGGTCAGCCAGTAAAACCCGCACAATCGGAAATGAGGCGCCCGAAAGAAAAATAAAATCCCAAACAACGCAGCCGCCAGCGCCCACCGAACCAAGCCCCGGCGCTCTCTGACGTTTTCTCCGATTGAGCCGCGACCGTCAGGAAGCGGGCAAACGCCGGCACCCATTACAACGCGTCCACAGTCCGCTGCTCAAATCCCACCACCTCCTGATAGGCCACCGTAATCGCCGCGATGCTCAACGGCACCGTCACCAGCAGCCCTACTATGCAGCACAGGAACCCGAGCACATTGATCCCCGCCAACGCCAGCAGGAAAATCGTGAACCCGAAATAGTCGTTCTTAGTCACGTTATGACTCGCCTCGATCGCCGGCCAGAAATCCATCCGCTTATCGAGAATAAACAAGTACGTGAACTTGCACACCGCCGCCACCACCAGCCCCGGGATGATGCACAGCAGCGATCCTACGAACACAAATATCCCGATCAGCAGCGCGGCGACAAACGCCGGCACGAAATAATCAAAGCCCTTAAACAAGTCCCCGATATCGGACCTCTTGTTGTACATCCGCTTCATGATGTGCAAATGAAATCCCACTTGCAGCGGCCCCTGCGTCACAATCGACGCGAAGGAGTTCACCAGCACGAAGATCAAGGACACCAGCGCGTAATTCCCCAGATCCGCCTTCACCATCTCCCAGCCCGCCGAAATCCATCTTCCCGTCTGAGCCTTCACCCCCACCGGAGCCACCCATGCCGGCGCATTCGTGAACACCGCTGCCTGCGGCTCCCCGCACTGTGGACAAACCCGCGCATCCGTCGGTACCTGCGCCCCGCATTTGCTACAGAACATTGAAAGGTCCTTCTTTCCCAATCCTCAATACGTTCAGGCCAATCGATTGTTCCACAGATTGCCACATTCCGGCTACTATGTTCTTATTCTGGCTACTGGCTACTGGCTACTGGCTACTTTCTTCAAATGCCCCGCTCTCTCCGACCTCAGGACTTCGTCTGGCTCCTGGCCTTCGCTGCCATCGCCGTCGTCAGCCCCTATCGCGACCCGCGTGTCCTGTTCTCGCTAGCCGCCCTCGCTGTTCTCCAGATTTTCGACGCTCGCATCGCACCCGCAACCTCGATTCTGATCAAGCTGGTGCTGATCTGGGTCATGATCTATTACGGGGAGGGTATTTCCAGCGGCCTGTGGGTAATTCTGGTCCTTCCGGTCATCTCCGCCGCCACGAATTTCGGACTCCTCGGCACAACTATCTTCAGTTTGCTGGCCTGCTTACATAACGCGTCCTTCATCCTTCTACTGGATCCGGAAAAAGGACGCTTTGTGCTGTCGAGCTCCGAAGGCCGCGAATTCCTTCTCCGCATGCTGATCCTGATCGTCGTTGGCTTTCTGACGAATCAGCTTGCCGAAGCGAGCCGGCGTGAAACCCGGCGCTTTCAGGAAACCGCCGCCAAACTCGAAACCGCCGAAGCCCAGGTCCGCCGCGCAGAGCGCCTCGCCGCGTTAGGACAACTCACCGCCGGCCTCGCGCATGAGCTCCGCAATCCCCTCGGCACCATGAAAACCTCCGCCGAGCTGCTCGCGCGCACCGTCTCCACTGAAAATCCCATGGCGCAGGAAATGGCCGGTTACATCTCGTCGGAAGTCGATCGCACCAACTCGCTCATCACCCGCTTCCTGGACTTCGCCCGCCCTAAGCCCCTCCGGCTCGAACCCACCGACATCGCGTCCATCGTCGACCGAGCCATCGCCAGCCTCCCCGGCGTCGCAACTTATAAAAACTATTCCCCCGACGTTCCACCCGTCCGCGTCGACGCCGAATTGCTGGAGCGCGTTTTCTCGAACCTGATCCTCAACGCCAGCCAAGCCAGCCCGCCCGGCGGCGTGGTCACCGTCAAAACCCGTCTTTTAAACGATAAGGAAGTAGAAGTCGCTGTGATCGACCGCGGCGCCGGCATCGACGCGAAGGATCTCGAGAGCATCTTCAATCCCTTCTTCACCACCAAGCCGGAAGGCGTCGGCCTGGGCCTGGCCATTTGCTCGAAAATCGTAGACGAGCACGGCGGCCACATCACGGTTGAAAGCTCCGCCGGGGAAGGCAGCGTCTTCCACGTCATCCTTCCTGTATAATTTCTCGATGGACATAGCCGTGGAACGCACCGACGACGCCGTAGTAGTGCGCTTAACCGGCAAACTGGTAGCAGGCGGCACCGAGCCTCTACAAACCGAAATCGCCAAACTGATCCCCACCACGAAACATCTTGTCCTGGACCTATCGGAACTCGCCTACATGGACAGCATGGGCCTGGGCACAATCATCCGTCTCTATGTATCCGCCAAATCCGCAGGCTGCCGCCTGGAACTAATCAACCTGGGCAAACGAGTCCGCGAGCTTCTGGGCATGACCAACGTCCTGTCAGTCTTCACCACCTGCGGCGAACACAGCATCCGCATCCCCTAAGTAGTCTGTGTCGCAAATCCTGATTGTAATGCTGTGTGGCGCGCGCCTCCAGGCGTGCCGCATCGACATTCGTGTCGATGTGTCTTTCCAGGTCACGTAAATAAGCACCCAAACGTCGACACGACTGTCGACGCGGCACGCGTGGACGCGTGCGCCACATGGGAAGACAATAAACATTATGAGTGCGCCCGCAGTGGGGCAGGTCCCCGACCTGCCGCCGCCTTTCAAGGCGGCCTCTTCTGTGTAAACTAGTTCTTGCATCTAATCCCGATCCCGTTATTCGCAGCCCTGGCCCTCGGCGCGTGGGCCGGAGCCACATCTCCCCAAACCACCCCCGCCTCCACCGCCAAAAAAAAGAAATCCGTAGCCAAATCCACCACCAAAAGCACCGCCCCCAAAACCTCCACATCAGCCGCAAAATCGAAAGCCAAGCGCCCCGCGGTAGCCGTCCACCGAGCCCCCCAACAACCTTCCCCCGACCGGATCAAAGAAATCCAACAAGCCCTCGCCGGAAAAGGCTATTACACCGGCGAGCCCAACGGCTCCTGGGGACCCTCTTCGATCGATGCGCTAAAGCGCTTCCAGCACGATCAGAATCTGGTCGAAGACGGCAAAATCGGGTCGCTCTCTCTCATCGCTCTCGGCCTTGGCCCCAAGCGCGAGCCAGCCACAGAACCGGAACAAAAATAACCATGATCATCGGAGTTCCCAAAGAAGTAAAAGATCACGAGGCCCGCGTCGGCCTCCTGCCCAGCGGAGTGAAAACGCTGGTCGAATCCGGCCATCGCGTGCTGGCGCAAACCGGAGCCGGCCTGGGCAGCTCTCTTACCGACGAAGATTACCGCGAAGCCGGCGCGGAACTCGTTCCCACCGCGGACGCCCTTTGGTCCGGCAGCGATCTGGTGGTCAAAGTAAAGGAGCCTCAGCCCTCTGAGTATCCCTTTCTGCGCCCCGGCCTGACGCTGTTCACCTATCTGCATCTTGCGCCTCTCCCCGATCTGACCGACGCCCTGGTCAACGCCAAAGTAAACGCAGTAGCCTACGAAACCATCCGGGAACAGGACAATTCCCTGCCCCTGCTGACGCCCATGAGCGAAGTCGCCGGGCGCATGGCGGTGCAAGTAGGCGCGCAATATCTCGAAGCTCCCATGGGTGGCCGCGGAATTCTGCTCGGTGGCGTCCCCGGCGTTGCGCCCGCGAACGTAGTGATTCTAGGCGGCGGAGTGGTCGGTCACAACGCCGCGAAAATGGCGGTCGGCCTCGGCGCGCATGTGATCATCATTGAAAAGAATCTCAACCGCCTGCGCGAGCTCGATGACATTTATTCCAGCCAGGTAGTCACACTCGCCTCGAATATCTATACGATCCGTGAATCACTGAGGCACGCCGACCTGGTCATCGGCGCAGTCCTGATTCCCGGCGCCAGCGCCCCAAGACTTGTCCGCCGAGACATGCTGCCGCTCATGAAAAAAGGCGCTGTGATGGTGGATGTCGCCATCGATCAAGGCGGCTGCTTCGAAACATCCCACGCGACAACGCACACGGATCCCATTTATTTTGTGGACGGTGTCCTTCATTACTGCGTGTCGAACATGCCGGCGGCGGTGCCTCATACTTCCACCTTCGCGCTGAACAACGCGACGTTTCCGTATCTGTTGGAACTCGCAAATCGCGGACTCGAAGGGGCTTGTGAGCATTCGAACGCGATCCGCGAAGGCGTCAATACTTATCAGGGCCACATTGTTTACGCGGCGGTCGCAGAGTCGCAGGGTAAACCATGGAAAACGATGTAGTTTTCAAGGCTTTAGACGATTTTGCGATAGAGCTGCCCAGCTGGGGTTTTGCGAACACCGGCACCCGGTTCGGAAAATTCATTCAGGAAGCAGCCGCAACTACCACCGAGGAAAAGCTTGCCGATGCCGGGCAAGTGCATGCATTCACAGGGTGTTGCCCGAGCGTCGCATTGCACGTGAAATGGGATTCGCCGTGCGATAAGGCGATGGCGGCAAAGTACGGCGTCGCCATCGGATCGATCAATCCTAACCTGTTTGAAGACCAAATCTACAAGCACGGATCGTTGGGAAATCCTGATGCCGAAGTCCGCGCCGCAGCATTGCAGCACCTGATCGAGTCCGTGGAAATTGCGAAACGAACCCAAAGCCGCGATCTGTCCTTATGGTTCGCCGACGGCTCGAATTTTCCAGGCACCGCCAACATCCGCCAGCGCAAAGCCTGGTTTGAAGAGGGCCTCCGGGAAGTGCATGCGCGGCTGGATCCGGATCAGCGTATGCTACTGGAATATAAGCCATTTGAGCCGGCGTTTTACCACACCGATATTGCCGATTGGGGCATGGCTCTGCTGCTTGCACGGTCTGCGGGGCCGCAGGCTCGGGTTTTGGTCGATACGGGACATCACTATCAGGCGCAAAACATTGAACAAATCGTATCCTGGCTGCTAGCCGAGAAGATGCTGGGCGGCTTTCACTTCAATGATCGGCGGTATGCCGACGACGATCTGACTTTGGGATCGATCGATCCCTACCAGATTTTCCGGATCTTCCATGAAATCAGGCATTTTGAGTGGGAATCGGGGACCAGAGCAGATATTGCCTACATGGTGGATCAAAGCCACAATCTGAAGCCGAAAATCGAGGAAATGATTCAGACGGCCTCCATGGCGCAGGAGTTGTTCGCCAAAGCGGCGCTGGTGGATCTTGAAAGACTCGCCCATTTTCAATCACATGCCGAGTTGATCGACGCCGAGAGCTGCCTGCAAAACGCGTTCTCGACCGACGTCCGCCCAGCGATTCGGGAATGGCGCCGAGCGAAAAGCCTGCCGGAGATTCCACTAGAGGCGTTTCGGTCCAGCGGATATCTGGCTCGCGCGGCACGGGACCGATCGGAGCGAAATCGCTCCACTGCGTCGAGTTACGCATAATTCCTACACAATCTGTTTACGAAACGACGCCCCGGTGCGACTTCTCCACTGTGAGGAGGATCACTTATGAAACTCAAGGTTTGTTTATTTTGCGGCGCATTGAGCCTTTATGCCGCTGTCTCTTTTATCGGGCCGATGAAAACCATCAAGGCGCATGCCTCGACGATGCCCGCCAACGGCGATGTGAATCCGTACGGCGTGGCCGTTGTGCCCGTCAGCATGGGCCAACTGCAGCAGGATCATATTCTGGTCAGCAATTTTAATAATTCAACAAACGCCCAGGGGACGGGAACGACGATTGTGCAGGTCTCGCCGGGCGATGGGACTTCGAAACTGTTTGCGCAGATCGACGCGAGCAAACTGCCGGGAGCGTGCCCGGGCGGCGTAGGCCTGACTACCGCTTTGGTGGTCCTTAAATCCGGATGGGTAATCGTGGGAAGCCTGCCGACATCGGATGGCACGGCAGCGACGGCGCAGGCTGGATGCCTGATTGTGCTCAACAGCGCGGGCCACGCAGTGGAGACACTTTCAGGCGGCGCGATCAATGGGCCCTGGGACATGACCGCTCTCGACATGGGCTCCACCGCGACATTGTTCGTGACCAACGTACTGAATGGAACCGTTGCGGCGAGCCCTGGCACGGTCACAAATGGAACCGTGCTGCGAATTGTGCTTTCCATTTCTGGCGGCGGCGCGCCGGTGGAAACGTCGCGCACCGTCATCGGCTCGGGATTCGGGGAGCGGACCGATCCGGCGGCATTGGTGATTGGACCCACGGGAGTCGGGTTAGGCGCCGATGGCACGCTGTATGTCGCGGATACGCTGGGCAACGGGATTGCTGCGATTTCGCAGGCGGCGACGCGCGTCGCGAGCGCCGGAACCGGAACTCTGATTTCCGGCGGCGGCGCTCTCAACGGGCCGCTGGGATTGACGATCGCGCCCAATGGCAACATCCTCACCGCGAATGCGAACGATGGGAACATGGTGGAAACGACGCCGGCCGGAACCCAAGTGGCGGTGAAAGCGGTGGACGTCACGGGCGCCGGTGCAGGGACCTTGTTCGGGCTGGCGATCCGGCCGAACGCGCAGGGCATCTATTTTGTAAATGATGGGAATAACACTTTGGATTTGATGCATTAACATCGAGGAAGACGCTAGCGGCTTGTCGCAGTTCGTGGCGCACGCGCCCACGCGTGCCGCATCGACACTCATGTCGATGTCTGGGGACATTTTCGACGGGCGTCGAGATGAGTCTCGACGCGGCACGCATGAGTGCGTACGCCACAAAACAGCTACATTGGCCGCAATTACTCGATGGCGCCTCGCTCCCGCAGAAGAGTGACGGTCTTCCGTTGGCTCGCGCCGCCGAACAGCATCGCATAGCCCAAAGCGGTGCACTCGACAAACTCACCGGGCCGCTCGTAATCGCCCGGAAGGTTCGCGCGAACGGTAAGATCGGCGCCGCGATCCAGCAGTAGTTGCGTTATCGCATAGCCGCCATCGTCGAACTGCGTCACCGCATGGAAAATTGCAGTGTGCCCACCGACGCCGGCATCATCGACGGTGGCGCGGGCATTGACGCCCGCCCCGCGGTCGAGCAGCAGAGTGGCCGCTTCCAGGTTCCCGTATTCCGCGGCTACGTGGAGGAGCGTGCCGCCCGAAAGCGTGAGGCGGCGCCCGCCGGTCATGCCGCAATCGAGTTCAGAAAAACGCCTGCTCACCAGCGTGGGATCTTCGTCTATCCGCTCTGCCAGAACATCCAGCCGGTTGCGGAGCAATGCCAGCACGGCGGGCGCCTTGCACTTGGTCTCGCCGCCGGCCCGGAGAAGGATATCGATGCAGGCGGCCAGCCGCTCCACAGAACGCGCGTAGCCCGCAATAAGATAGTCGAGCGCGGTCCCCGGAAATGCCTCGCCGCACACGCTCTGCCGAGGGTCGCGACAATTCGGATTTGCGCCGTGATCGAGAAGCCATTTTAGGGCGTCCGGATCCCAGGACTCGCAAGGGGCAAAGACGATGGGGAAATGTCCGTGCCACAAGGCGTTCACATCCGCGCCGTGGGACACCAGCAGCTCCATCATCGGGATTCGATATCCGTTCAGGGCCGCTCGCATGAGGGGGCCGTCCCCGCCCTGGTGCACGTCCGATCCATGCGCGATCATCCATTCCGCCATCGCCATCCTGGCTGGACCAGGCGGCTCCCAAGGCACGCGACATTCGGCAACCCACGTCAGCGGCCCATCCTTGCCGTAACCAAGCGGAGCATTGTGGAGCGCCGGATTCCGCGTCATCAGCGTCTGGACGCGAACGATGTCGTTCGAGTCGATCGCCTGCTTGAGCTGCCCGATTTCCTCAAAGGATTCCACATGAGCATTGAGCTTCGCCCAGCTCGCAAATCCGTAGAGACGCGCGACCCTGCGCTGCGCATCGGCGATCGACGCTGCCTCGCCGGTCTTGAGCAGATCCTTGGCCTGGTCCTTCAGATGGCGGAGATTGGGACGGTCGGGAAGCGGTTGTGAATTGGCCGGCATGGCGACCTCCTTTCATCGAAGCGCCCGCTGTCCGCACAATCGGGCCGAAAGAAGGTTTCTGAAACTTGATCCTAAAAGGTGGGCTTCTACCCTTTCCGCGGACAGGATGCGTCCTTTACGCAATGGCAATCCTATCATATGGCGAAGTTATAACCCGCTCCCACGCCATGAGACTTTCCCCATTGACCCTTTTAAACGTGATAGATTTGCCCATGTACCTTGGCGATACTCACGTGCACAAAAGGAGGGATGCAATGTCTTTGAGGAAAGGAATCTGCGTTTCCGCGATTCTGATGACGGTAGCCGGCTGTTTCGGCCAAACTGCCCCTGCACCCACATCCGACGCGGAGATCGCGTGGTTCTGGCTGGGCAGGGCGGGCTTTAACCCCACCAACGGAAACGTACTCCCGTATGGATACTTTACGATTATCAACGGCGTGCCTGGCCCCATGTTCACCGCAGCGACGCCGAGTGAAGCAACGGCAATATTCAGCTTCCGATACTCTATGTTTCAAGCGTTCCCGCTGCCGTCGAATCTCGACCAGAATCTGTTCCTGACCACCCCTGCGACGTTCGATATCTACCTGGATACCAAGCCCAACCGCAACTGGAACGATCCCAATACTTTTTCGACGGGAACCAAGGTGGCGACGTACTCCCGGCCGGGATTCCAGGGCGAGCAACTTTATGTGACCCAATACCAGGCGTATTCCGCCAAGCTGGTCTCCAGCCAGCCCTTCACGTTCAACGGTCAGACCATCGATTTCAAGAACTTCGCCCCCGGCATCACGGTCGGCGATTATCTCGGAGTCATCCCAAGCCAGGGCTTCTCCCCGAACTTTCCGCTGGTCTATTCGATCAGTTCCTACGCCCTTGCGACCCACCTGACGCGTTCCGGAGTGTCGGCCACCTCAGCCGTCGCCGGGCCGACTCACGCGACGGCCGTGACCACTGAGTTTCGATTGGACGGCTCTCGTTCGACCAGCGCGGACGGAACCAGACTGAAGTATCAGTGGACTATCGCGCCCGGAAGCCCTGTGGCCGATATTCTTGGCGCGGATACCGCAACACCGACTGTTCGCTTCGGCACCACGCGGGGTATGTATACATTCAAACTCACGGTTACGGATGCGGACGGCAACAGCTCCGCGGATTTCACCGCGGTGAACTTCGCCGGCAATTGAGGGGATAGAAAACATGTCTTCAAAAATTGAAAGCAGCCTGAGTGTTATGGCGCTGATAACCATCGCCAGTTGTTACGGTCAGTTTGATTCCGCGGCACGTCCAGTCCGCCGCGGGGCGCCCCTCGGCCCCACGTCTCCCGGGGAGGTTGCGTCGATGTCGGTGTCCCGCGGCGCCCTGAGCAACGATTTCCTGCATGCCTTCGGGTATGGATATTACACCTATATCAATGGCGTGAACGGCCCGATGTTCAATGGCGCGCCCAGCGAAGCGACAGCGTTTTTTACGTTCAAGACGAGCGTGGCCACCACCTTCCCGCTGCCCCAGAATATTGACGAGGTGATGGAGGTTTCGAGCGGCGCGACTTACGACATCTACCTGAATCTCAATCCTAGCCACGACTGGAGCAATCCCGATAGCTTCGCTACCGGACAAAAGGTGGCGACGTTCTTGCGGACCGGATTCATTCTGACGGGCATCGGATTCGCGGCGTTTGAAACATTCAACTCCACCCTGCAATTCAGCCAGCCCTTTACGTTCAACGGGCAGACCATCGACTTCAAAAACCTGACGCCGGGATTGCGGACTTCCAACATGTTCGGGCGCCTTTCCGCTCCCAGCGGTTTGGCGGGCTATCCGACCTTCCTGTCGTTCAGCGGAAATGCGGTTGCGACGCACCTGCCTTCGTCGGCCGCCAGGGCTCGTACCATCGCCGTCGCCGGACGGAAAGGCGAGAGCGTCTCCACTCCCGAATTTCAACTGGACGGCGGACAATCGACCAGCGTGGATGGACAGGCTTTAACTTACCAGTGGTCCCTCGTACCGGGGTCGCCTTCGGCCGCGATCTTACATGGAGACACCACCAGTCCAGTTGTTCAGTTCACGACTCGCGGCGTTTACCGGTTCGAGCTGATGGTTACGGATTCAGCCGGCGATAGCGCGACAGACTTTGTCAGTGTGAACTTCATCGGGGGAGAATAACCCGCGGGCGGGAGTCTCCGTTAGCGCTGTCTATCCATGGTGGAGAATAGATAACTGATGCCGCGCTCCGCCATCCTGGTCATCGAGGACGAAGAAAAACTTCGCCGGGTCGTCGGCCTTCACCTCTCTTCGGCAGGCTTCGAAGTAAAAGCCGCCGCCACCGCCGAGGATGGACTCAAACTCGCCGCCGACGTCGACCTGATCCTTACGGATCTTAAACTCCCCGGCATGGACGGGCTCGCGTTTATCGAAAAACTGCGCGCCCAGAACACCCACACCCCGGTCATTGTCATGTCCGCCTTCGGCACCATTGAAAACGCGGTCGAGGCGATGAAAAAAGGCGCGGTCGATTTCATCCCCAAACCCTTCTCCCTCGACCATCTCACGGTAGTCGTGGAGAAAGCACTGGAAGTCCGCAAGCTGCGCGACGAAAATCGCGAGCTCCGGGAAGCCCTCGGCCAGAAATATCAATTCGAAAACATCGTCGGCAACAGCAGCCCTATGCAGGAGATTTTCGCCACCGTGATGCGCGTCGCTCCCACGAGAGCCACCGTCCTGCTGGCCGGCGAAAGCGGCGTCGGCAAGGATATGATCGCCCGGGCCATCCATCACCACTCCCCGCGCCGCGACAAGCCGTTCGTCAAAATCAACTGCACCGCGCTCCCCGAAAATCTCATGGAGAGCGAGCTCTTCGGCTACGAAAAAGGAGCTTTTACCGGCGCAAACGTGTCGAAACCAGGAAAGTTCGAAGCCGCCGATACAGGAACCGTTTTTCTGGACGAAATCGGCGACGTCCCGCCCTCTATCCAGGTAAAGCTCCTAAATGTTCTGCAGGAGCGCCAGATCGAGCGCCTGGGCAGCAACAAGACTCTCCACATCGACGTCCGAGTGATCGCCGCCACGAACGTCGACCTGCGCGCCGCGCTCGAACAAGGAACCTTTCGAGAGGATCTGTATTACCGCCTCAATGTAGTGCCTCTCAACATTCCTCCTTTGCGCGATCGCAAAGAGGACATTCCTTATTTAGTCGATTACTTCGCTAAGAAATTCAACGGAGAAATCAGTGATGCCGCGCTGGAGCGTTTCATGAGCTACCACTGGCCTGGCAATGTCCGCGAACTCGAAAACGTAGTCGAGCGTAGCGTCCTGCTGGCGCAAGGCCCAAGGGTCGAAGCCTCCGACGTGCGCATCGATACGGAGCAGCGGTCGCGCAGCTCGTCGACGTCGGGCGATCAGTTCCTCCCCGAAGGAATGACGCTCGACGATTATGAGCAGTCCCTCATCCGCGAAGCCCTGAAGCGAGCCGACGGCAACAAAAGCCACGCCGCCCGCCTGCTGGGCCTGACCCGCAACGCCCTCCGCTACCGCCTGGCCCAAATGGGCATCGAATGATTGTGGTGCAGGTTGCCAACCTGCGGACCGATTGTTTATCGGCCCTTTTTCAGACGCCATCACTCCATCTGCTATCATCATCCCGGTGCCATTCGACAAGCTCCTGGGGGGCATCTCCCGATTCCAAAAACACGTCTACCCAAAGCATCAGGACCTGTTCGAAAAACTCGCGCTAGGCCAGCGCCCCGACGCTCTCTTTATCACTTGCGCCGACTCCCGTATCGACCCCTGCCTGCTCACCCAAACCAAGCCCGGCGAGCTCTTCATCTGCCGTGTGATCGGCAACATCGTGCCTCCTTACCCCGATATGGTCGGCGGAGTCTCCGCCACCATCGAATATGCCGTCGGAGTGCTGGAAGTCCCGGCGGTAGTCATCTGCGGCCACACCGATTGCGGCGTCATGAAAGGCGCATTGAATCCCGAAGCGTTGTCGGATTATCCCAACGTGACCGCCTGGCTCCGCTACGCCGAAGTCGAGCACCAGGACCTGCTGGCGCACACCGAGCACAACGTAATCGCCCAGTTAACAAACCTGCGCACCCATCCCGCCGTGGCGGCCCGAATGAAAGAAGGCGACCTGACCCTCCACGGCTGGGTCTACCACATCGGCTCGGGTTCAGTTACCGCGTACGACGAAGAGAGCCAAACGTTCTCCCCTCTTTAAGATGTCCGGGCTGCGCCCGGATGGACCGATAGACAATCGGTCCGCAGGTAGGCAACCTGCCCCACAAACATCGGCCGCAAAATTAATACCGTCAAACTTCTTGCCCCTAAAATCGTCCAATGCCTTACTGCCCCGCCAAACTGTGACTTGTGGGGCAGGCTGGCAGCCTGAGCACCGATTGCCAATCGGTGCTCTTTGGAAACTACAATGACCTTCCATCAGGACCTCCTCTTCGCCGCCCGTACTTTCGCGAAACGACCCGGCTTCACCGCAGTCGCCATCCTGACCCTTGCTCTGGGAATCGGCGCCACCACCGCCGTCTTCAGCATCGTGGACGCGGTCCTCCTCCGCCCCCTCCCTTACAAGGATCCTTCCCTTCCGGTCGATGACGCGGAGACCCTCTCGTCGCGTCTATCCAAAAAACTTGCCTATCCCCGATTCCGCGCAAACGTGCTCGCCTTCTTCGCGCTCAGCGCTTTGATTTTATCGGCGGTCGGACTTCATGGCGTGCTGTCCCAGCTCGTCGCGCAGCGGATTCCGCAGTTCGGCGTCCGCAAAGCGGTCGGGGCGCAGACGCACGACCCGTTATTCCTGATCGCGCGTCAAGGTGGATTTCCGGTGCTCGCCGGACTCGCCGCCGGAATCGGCTTCACGCTTGCCTTCAGCCGCGTGCTGTCGAATTTGCTCTACGGAATCCAACCGGCCGATCCGGCCGCGCTAGCCATCGTCTCGGTCGCCTTGCTGGCGGTCGCCGGTCTTGGAATTCTGCTTCCGGCCATCCGCGCCGCTCGCGTCGATCCGATGGTCGCCCTTCGAGACGAGTGAGGGCGCCTACTTGCTCTTGCGCCGCACGATAATGATCACGACGCACAGCACTGCCAAAATCCCGGCGACGATCTGCGCGATCGTTGTCGGTTCCACGTTTTACGCCCCCATTTTGGTATTGAGCACGTCCACCAGTTCCTGCACCGCCGCCGCGCTCTTGGTCAGAGCCGCCTTCTCTTCATCCGTCAACTTGATCTCGTAAATCTTTTCGATTCCTTTAGATCCCAGTTTCACCGGCACGCCGACAAACAGGCCCTTGACACCGTACTCGCCTTCGAGCAATGCCGCGCACGGCAGAACCTTCTTCTTATCTTTAAGAATCGATTCGACCATCTCCACCGCCGCCGCCGAAGGAGCATAATAGGCGCTTCCGGTCTTGAGATACTTCACAATTTCCGCGCCGCCCGTGCGGGTGCGGTCGACAAGGCGGTCGAGCGTGGCCTGATCCATCAATTCCGTCAATGGGATACCGGATACACTCGACAACCGCACAATCGGCACCATCGTGTCGCCGTGTCCGCCGAGCACAACAGCGGTCACATTCTCGACGGAAACATTCAACTCCGCGGCAATAAAGGTCCGAAACCGCGCAGTGTCCAGAACTCCGGCCA
Source organism: Bryobacterales bacterium (assembly GCA_963813145.1). Lineage (GTDB taxonomy): Bacteria > Acidobacteriota > Terriglobia > Bryobacterales > Bryobacteraceae > Palsa-187. Next base: position 61,047 of record CAWEXX010000003.1, on the reverse strand, counting down.
TGCCGATGACGCGATGCTTGGGAAATTTCGAAGTCTTGTACGCAGTCCAACACATTGCATCCAGGGGATTTGTCACCAGCACCAGAATCGCGTTGGGGGAGTGCTGCGCCACCTTCTCCGTGACGCTCTTGACCACTTCATAATTGGCCAGCAGCAAATCGTCGCGGCTCATCCCCGGCTTGCGGGCCAAACCGGCTGTAATGACAATAACATCCGAGTTTGCCGTAGCCTCATAATCATTGGCTCCGGTGATGGTCACGTCGTAACCCTCGATGGGTCCCGATTGCAGCATATCGAGCCCTTTGCCCTGCGGGACGCCGTCCACGACATCGACAAGTACAACATCCGCAAGCTCTTTAAACGCGAGGTTCATGGCGCAGCTCGCGCCCACATTCCCTCCGCCCACTACCGTCACTTTATTGCGCATAAAATGCGATTATAACGTACTGCGTATGTACTTCGAAGATTACTCCATCGACCAGGTCCGCACTTCGCGCGGGCGCACGATTACGGAAGCGGATATCGTCAACTTTGCCGGCATTTCAGGCGATTTTGTCGAGCTCCATGTGAATGAGGAATATGCCAAGACCGGACCCTATGGACGACGGATCGCGCATGGCGCGCTGATTTTTTCCATCTCGACCGGACTGATGGTGCAGATGACCTCGGACCATGAAGCCATCGTTGCGTTTCGGGGCGTCGATCAGCTGCGGTTTCTTGCGCCGGTGTTCATTGGCGATACGATTCACGTGATGAAGAAGACGCTGGAGAAGAACAGCAAGGACGGCGTGCGCGGACTGGTTACGTTCGAAACCTCGGTGCTGAATCAGGACGGGAAGACCGTCCTTATATACATCGACCGGCTAATGGTCAAATGCCGGGCGCACTAGAAGGAATCCGCATCCTCGATCTGACCCGCCTGTTGCCGGGCGCGGTCGCGACTCAGTGGCTGGCCGAGTTTGGTGCCGAAGTGATCAAAATCGAGCAGCCGGGGATCGGCGACTATGCGCGTGAGAGCTACCTGGCGCTGTTCGAGCAGACTAATCGCGGGAAGAAGAGCGTCGAGATCGATTTGAAGGCGGCGAAGGAATCGTTCTTGAATCTCGTGCGGGGCGCGGATGTGTTGCTCGAAGGATTCCGTCCCGACGTGATGGGTCGGCTAGGTTTAGGCTATGAGGTCTTGAGCGCCGTAAATCCGCGGCTGATTTATGTCGCGCTCACAGGATATGGCAGCGACGGGCCGCATGCGATGCTCGCCGGGCACGATGTAAACTATCTCGCTATGTCTGGTGTGCTGGATGTGATCGGACCTGCGGTAGTGCCGAACGTCACGATTGCGGACATTGCCGGCGGGTCGATGCAGGCGATGATTGGGATTCTCCTTGCGCTCGAGGCTCGGCATCTTACGGGGCGTGGGCAGCGGGTGGATGTTTCGATGACTGACGGGTCGGGGGTGCTGTTGGCGGTCGCGCTTGCGGACGAGGCGCCAGGCGCCAGGCGCCACGCGCCAGTCCTGAGTGGTGACTTCGCGTGTTATCACGTTTATCGGGCTGCACAGGGATCGCATGTTGCGGTTGGCGCGCTGGAGTCTAAGTTTTGGGGCAACTTGTGCCGGGAATTAGGATGCGAGGAGTTGATTGAACAGCAGTTCGCCTCGGATCAAGCTGGCTTGATTGCGAATTTGACGGAGATTTTTTCAGCGGCTACCGCGGAGGAATGGTTTGAGCGGATCGGGACTAAGGACTGCTGCGTGACGCCCGTTCGACACGCAGCGCATGGCGCCGCGCCACTACCGAAGTTGAGCGAAACGCCTGGGAGCCGCGCCCTTGCTCGCGCACCACACCTGGGAGAGCATAACGAGGAGTTCTTATGAACGTCTTGTTCGGCCTGCGCCGGGCGAATCATTTATACGGAACGAACCCAGCCAGTGGCGGTTACACGTGGAGCGAGCTTTACGATCGCGTCCATCGGCGGGCGGCGTTTCTGCGCGGGCTCGGCATTGAAAAGGGCGATCGCGTTGCCGTGTGGATGCTCAATTCGCATGAATACACGGAGCTATATTTCGCGACTGCGATCGCGGGCATCGCCATCGTTCCGATCAACACGCGCTGGCATCCGAGCGACGTCGATTTCACGCTGATCGATTCGGATGCTAAGGCGTTGTTCGTGGACGCGCATTTTGCCGCTAAGGTTGGCGAACTGAAGCATGCTCCGCAAGTTCTGATGAGCGGAGGCTACAGCGACGCGGACGTCTCCTTCGACGAGCCGGACGAGGAAGACCTGCTCGGCCTGTTCTATACCAGCGGCACTACCGGCGGGCCGAAGGGCGTGATGTTGACGCATCGAAATCTCTGGTCGAACGCGCTGCATACCATGCTGGCCGTCGGCATCTCGCAAGGCGTGTGGCTGCATGCCGCGCCGATGTTTCATGCGGCCGACCTATGGTCGGTCTACCTGCACCCGGCGTTGGGCAGCGGACAGTTCTATCTGCCGACGTTCGATCCGGTGGAGTTCCTGCGCCTGGTCCAGGAACATCGGGTGACCGATACGGTGATTGTGCCGACCATGATCAGCATGATTCTGAATCATCCATCGTTCGAATCGTACGATCTGTCGAGCCTCCGACGCATGCTCTATGGCGCGTCGCCGATGCCTGCCCCGCTGATCGAGATGGCCATGCGCAAGCTTCCGCACGTCGAGTTTTCGCAAGCGTTTGGCATGACGGAGACCAGCCCCATGCTGACGATTCTGAATCACAAGGACCATGTGGGCGCGAGGCTGGCGGCGGCGGGAAGGCCGGTTTTAGGGGTCGAGATACGCATTGTGGATCCCACGGATCGCGACGTTCCCACGGGCGCATGCGGTGAAGTGATCGCGCGCGGCGCAAACGTGATGAAGGGTTATTGGAATCGCCCGGAGATCACCAAGAGCGCCCTGCACGGCGGCTGGATGCATACCGGCGACATCGGCCGGCTGGATGCCGACGGGTTTCTGTACATCATGGACCGGAAGAAGGACATGATCAAGCCGGGTTCGGAGAACGTGTATTCGCCCGAAGTGGAATCGATGATTCTGGGGCATCCCTCGGTGCTGGAAGCGGCTGTGATCGGCGTGCGTCACGCGAAGTGGGGCGAGGCGATTCGCGCAGTAGTGGTGTGCCGGCCGGACTGTTCGATCGAAGAGATGGAACTAATCGCGTGGTGCCGGGAGCGGATGACCCATTTCAAATGCCCGACCTCGGTGGTGGTGGCGGAGGCGCTTCCCAAGGGAGGGACCGGGAAGATTCAGAAGAATGTGCTGCGCGAGCGATATGGGGCGTGACTATTTAGCCTGAATTTCGCTGATGTGAATGGAGTCGCTGGAAGAATCCAGCTTTCCGGTGATGGTCACGCTCTGGCCCGCGAAGGCTGCGGCTTTCTTTTGATTATCCAGCGCATAGGCCTTCTTCGCCGCTGGATCGTAGAGCGAATATTTCCCGCCCTTTTTGACGCAGGCGATCGCGCATTCCTTGGCGTTCGACGCGTGCGCTCCCTTCATCATGTTGTCGTGTGAACCCATGTCGGCGCACTGGCTGTCCATGATTTCACCAGTGAAAGTATCGGCGGCCCGGCTAACGCCGAGCGCGGCAGTAAGGCTGAGTACAGTGATGAATAATGTTTGTTTCATAGTTCCTCGTCGATCTGTCCGGTTAGAGTGCGTGCCGGAGCTTATGTGTCGCTGGAGGATGTAAAAGTATTGTGAATCGAAGCCGGCGCTAACCTCACTCACGTTGTCGTCTGGCTTACAATTCAGAGCAATTCCATAAGTCGCTCCACGCTGATCCCCGCCTCATGAAGAATCTGGCGAAGCGTCCCCGGACGAACGCGGCGATGATCTGGAACGACTACACGGGAATGCGGAGCTTCGCGACGAAGGATCATATGGCTTCCTTTTTGTCGCTGAAACACAAACCGATTCTCCCGAGGGCCTTCCGAACATCGGCACCCGATAGATCGGTTGGGATTTTCATCTACGAAGGGCCAACTCAACGTACTCGCGGGAGTCTTCCTGAGGCACTGGGTCACCCGCGGCGAGACAATCTTCCACATAAAGATCGACCGCTTCCTTGATATTGGCCATTGCCTCTTCACGAGTGTCGCCTTGTGAAACGCATCCCGGTAGAACCGGCACGGATGCCACAAATCCACCGTCTGATTCACGTTCAAGACTGACTGTGTATTTCATCGCTGCCTCCCGCCGAGCCCTCGCAGAACATCTTTGTGGCTGATGCCTTCTCCCCGAGCAATGGAATCCCCCGCTTCCGCACCTTCCCGTCGCTGCGCCCCAGTGTATGGTTCATCGTCAGAATAAGCGTTCAGGAGCGAAAGTAGTACTGTATCGGTGGATAGCGAGTTCAAGGCGCGGAGAAAAGCTCCGCTCCGCTCGGGCGGAAGCTGGTCGACTCGCTCATGCAGTTGTCGTCTTTCAGCGCTGAAATCCGAGGCCATACCCACAATAGGATCCCGTCCGGCCAACCGCGTAGAATAAAAGTGTGCGTGCCCTCGCCCTTCTAGCCCTTACCACTCTGCTGTTCGCGCGATCTTCCGTCGAGCGCCTTGATACCGCGCGCCTTCAGGCCGTACACACGCAGCGGGTCGAGTGGATGAAGATTCGGGCGCATGCGATGCCTGCTCCTGGCGTTTATCAGGATTTCCGGGCCATCCTGCACATCCACGCCGAGGATGCCGACCATACTAAAGGGACTCGGGCCGAGGTTTTGAAGGCCGCTAGGGAAGCTGAGGTCCGCGTGGTGATGTTCACCGACCATCGCGGTCCGAAGCCTGAGACGTGGTCCGGTCTGCGCGATGGCGTGCTGTTCATCCCCGGGTCTGAGGACGACCATTTGTTGCGTTACCCGGCTTCGAAGGCCGGCCCCGAATTGCGATTTCTTTCGCACGTCGAGGAGCGTCCCGACATGCCGTCCGAAGGATTTCAGGGGATGGAAATATACAACCGCCACACCGATGCGGTCATCCATAAGGATATGGTCGAGTACTTCCAGGCTGCCATGAAGGATCCCAAGGAGTGGAGGCACCTGGTGGCGAAGGAGAAGGAATTTCCCGACGAGGTGTTCGCAGCCGGCACCGATGCGCTGCCGCTGTTTACGACTCGGTGGGACAAGGAACTCTCCTCCCGTGCGTTCACGGGTATCGCCGCCAATGACGCGCACCAGAACCAGATTTTTAACGGCACGACGTTCGACCCGTACGCCGTCGCATTCCGCCATGTGAGCACGCATATTCTGGCGCGCGAGCTCAAGGAGGCCGACATTCGGGAGTCGCTGGCCGCGGGCCGCGCTTATGTTTCGCACGACTGGTTGTGCGATCCCACGGGCTTTTCGTTCACCGCTGACAATAATCTTGGGCTGTTCGATATGGGCGATCAGATTCCTTTATCCGGGCTCGGCGTGGGCAGCACCAGCATTCACGCTTCGCTGCCGATTCCGGCCAAGCTGAAGCTGATTCGCGATGGCGCGGTGGTGGCGGAGGGCACTGATTCGAAGTTCGCCTACAAGCCGACCGAACCCGGCGCATATCGCCTGGAAGCGTGGCTTACCATTGACGGGGAGGATCGCCCGTGGATCTTCACGAATCCGATCTATGTGACGAAGAGCAGCAATCTCTCGCTCCCGTCCAGCACGCTCGCGGCGAATGTCGAGGTGAAAAAGGACATCACTTATGCCGAAGGCGAGGAGGCGGACGCGGCTAAGCACAAGCTCGATCTCTACCTGCCAAACGACAGGAAAAACTTCCCGGTGCTGGTCTTCATTCACGGCGGGTCGTGGAAGTCGGGCGATCGCTCGTCGTATCCGGCGCTGGGCAATCGTTTCGCGAAGCTCGGTATCGGCGTGGCGATTCCGAGTTACCGGCTGATGCCTAAGAATCCGCACCCGGCGCAGATTGAGGACACGGCGGCGGCCTTCGCGTGGGTTTATAAAAACATCGCGCAGTTCGGCGGAGACCCCAGCCGCATCTATATCGCCGGCCATTCCGCCGGCGGACACCTGGTCGCGCTGCTGGCGCTGGAGCCTTCATATTTGAAGAAGTACGACATTCCGTTGAGCGCGATTCGCGGGGTAGCGTCCATCTCCGGGGTATTCGACGTCAGCAAGATTGGAGGCTTTCCCGCCGCCGATGGCGCGGCCAATCCTTCGCCCCTAAGGCACGTCCATTCGGGTGCTCCGCCGTTTCTGGTCAGCTATTGCCAGTGGGATTATCTGGCGCTGCCGCTGCAGGCACGTGAGTTTGCCGATGCACTGAAGAAAGCCTTCGATCCGGTGGAGTTGCTATACGTGCCCGGCCAGGGCCACATCTCTGAAATCATTCACATCGTCCAGGATGACGACGCGATCGCGCAGGCGATTATCAAACTGATCCAGTGAGGTTAACTAAACCCATAAGCACCGCTCCCTGCGGTCACGGCTCGGTAGAACTCAGCCAGCTACCGAGCCGTGACCAACGGGAGCGGTGGTGCCATGGAACCGCGACCGTCAGGGAGCGGATAGACGGACGACATGTCTAAAACATTCGACCTCGTCGGCGTCGGATTAAACGCCACTGACACACTGCTGATCGTTTCGCACTTCCCCGCCTACGCCGGAAAAGTGCCGTTTGACGCTGAAATTCTGAGTCCCGGCGGGCAGGTGGCGAGCGCTCTGGCGACCGTCGCCAAGCTCGGATTGCGCGTCAAATATATCGGCACAGTCGGCGACGACGAACGCGGCCGCGTGCAGATCGACAGCCTGCGGGAGACCGGCATCGATCTGGAAGATGTAGAGATCCGTGAAAACTGTCCCAATCAGACGGCGTACATTATCATCGATCAATCGACCGGCGAGCGGACCGTGCTGTGGAGCCGTCCGAATTGTCTGAAGCTGGAGCCGGAGAGTATCACGCTCGAGAAAATCGCCTGCGCCCGCATGCTGCATATCGACGGGCACGATACGCCAGCGGTGGAGAAGGCCGCGAAGCTGGCGCGTAGCCGCGGCATTCCCGTGACATGCGACGTCGATACGATTTATCACGGGTTCGATCACGTTCTGGAATCGGTGGACTATCTGGTGGCGAGCTCGGAATTTCCGGGGCAGTGGACCACGGAGCGGGATCCTTTTCGCGCGCTCGAAACGATTCAGAAGGAACATAAGATGAAGTGCGCCGCGATGACGCTCGGGTCGCACGGGGCGCTGGCGCTGATCGACGGGAAGTTCGTCTACTCGCCGGCATTTGTTGTGAATTGCGTGGACACGACCGGCGCGGGAGACATCTTCCACGGCGCGTTTTGCTACGCTGTGCTCGAAGGGATGGCGATGCGGGAGACGCTGGAATTCGCGAACGCGATGGCGGCGCTCAATTGCACGAAGCTGGGCGCACGCGGTGGAATCGCAACGGCTGCCGAAGCGCGCGCACTGATCGAACGCGGAGAGCGGCGCGCGAATAAAGACTTTGTTTCCGCTTCGCACTCCGCATGATCCCTCTTCGATCCACGGAGCGAGTTTACTCGACGGCGGTGGTCACGGCATCGCTGATCGCCATCAACACGCTGATCTTTTTTTATCAGGCGACGCTGAGTCAATACGCGCTGAACCAATTCGTCACAGAGTTCGGCATTGTGCCGGATCAGATGAAGGGGCTGGGACTCGCAACGCTGTTCACGTCCATGTTTTTGCACGGCGGGTGGATGCACCTGATCGGCAACATGCTGTTCCTGTGGGTGTTCGGTCGCAACGTGGAGGACTTGATCGGGGGGCCGAAGTTTCTGGCGTTCTATCTGCTCTGCGGACTTGGCGCGGGAGTGGTCCATGTGATCGTGAACGCATATTCGCGGCTGCCAACGATCGGGGCGAGCGGAGCCATTGCAGGAGTGATGGGCGCGTACCTGGTGAAGTTTCCGCGGACGCGCATTGTGACGCTTATTTTCATTTTCTTCTTCGTGACGACGGCCGAAATTCCGGCAGCGTTCATTCTTTTGTACTGGTTCGCGATTCAGTTTTTCAGCGGGTTCGGGTCGCTGGCGTCGCAGGACTATAGCGGCGGCGGAGTGGCGTATTTCGCGCACATAGGGGGGTTCGTGATCGGCATGCTGCTGATTCGCCTCTTCCCGGCGCGGCAGCGATGGCGTGCCTGGTATGAAGAAGAATAAGGCGGACTCCACCGCTCCCTGTGGTCGCGGCTCGCTTGGGTGAAGCGTTTCCGTATTAGCGAGCCGCGACCACAGGGAGCGGTCTTAAACGATGGCCAGCGTTTTTTCGAGATCGGCCAACACGATATCGAACGGAAGCTGCACCGTGTGGCGGCAATACATGGTTTCCTTAGAAGCGAAGCTGCCGTTCTCGTAGTATTTGTTCGAGGGCGCGCCGCCGCCGCAGTAGGCGAAATACTGACAGGATTCCTGGCACATGCGCATGCCTTCCTGGATTTCCTCGGCGATCCGGATGAAACCGGGGTTCTGCTTGATCGACAAAAGGCTGTCGTTCATGGTATTTCCCCAGGAGAAGTCCCCGTATTTCACGCTCTTAGCGCCTAAAAGCTCGGGCGAGAAGGTGGAAATGTTGCCCTGCCAATCGATGCTGACGATGCCGAAGGGCATGGACTGATCGTTGTGGTCCATGACTTCCTTATCCATCTCTTCGGTGCGCGCAAGTGCTTGAAAAGCACGGTCGAATTCGCGAATGCGGACTGCGCCGTCGGAGGCTTTCTGTAACTCGTAGCAGCGGCGCAGAAAGTTCTCGATCCGTCCGGACGTCCGCACCGCTTCTCCGCCCAGCGTCGAGATTTGATGGATGCCTTCCTGCTCTTCGATATTGAAGCCGACGCTGTGGATCTCGTTATCTTTGAAGAAGTTGAAGACGTCGTCCGGGTGATCTAGCGCATCGTTGGTAATCACGGCGATGGCGTGGAAGGGGACGCTGTGTTTCTTTAGGAACTCGATGCCGCGCATGACTTTATCGTGGGTTCCTTTGCCGGCGCGGTCTTTACGATGCTTGTCGTGAATTTCGGCGGGGCCATCGACGCTGACGCCGACATTGCAGTTGTTCTTGTTGAAAAAATCGCACCAAGCGTCGTTGATGAGGGTGCCATTGGTTTGAAAACTATGGACGATTTTGCCCTTGGGAATGCCCCAGGTTTCGATTAGCCGAAACGCTTCTTCGTAGTAAGCGAGGGGAACCGCGAGCGGCTCGCCGGCATGCCACACCACGCTTAACTGTCCGCCGACCATGCCGCTCTCGAAAACCCGGTCGAGGGTTTTGTGCAGCACTTCGAGCGACATTTTCTTGGTGCTGCTGCGCTCCGCGAGGTAGCAGTAATCGCAATCGATGTTGCAGAAGGGAGAGGGCTGAAGGATGAGCAGTCCGATCTCTTTCATATGGGGTCCGGTGTATTCGGTCATATCGATACTCCTCATAGGCGCGGGGATGGCGGGGATATTGGCCGGGAAAAAGAAAACTCCCTGAAAGCCGAGACTTTCAGGGAGCTCCTTTTGAATAACATGCGGCGAATTAGAAGTTGATCCAATTGCGCCAGTTATTCCAATTGCGCCAATTGTTCCAGTCACGCCAATTGTTCCAGTTCGGCCAGTTCACCCAATTGAGCCAGGACGCCACCTGCATCTGGGTATAGGGCAGCTTCTGAATGGCTTCGGTTCCGCCCAGTTGCTGCGCTTCGGCGACGCGCTTATTCAGTTCGACGCGCACGGCCGCGACGCGGTCGGGAACAGTGGGAGCGGGAACCGATGCCTCGAGCGCCTGTCCCCCGAAGAGTCCGCCGGCCAGGAAGGCCGAGCACAGCGCTTTACGAGCTTTTAGAGAGAGAAAAAATTTGTTGTTCATCATAATGACCTCCGCTGAACACCCTTAGAACAGGGTAGCTGCTGCCTCCTCCGCCATTTTCTTCTGCACTTTGCCGTAGGCTTCCTGGAGATCGTTGTTACCGATCCAAGCTTCCGCCTGATGAGCTTCAGTGTAGCTCAGCCGGGCATTGGCGACTTTGCCTCTCCAGTAAAAATCGTCCGCGTGCTGTTTGTGTTCGCTGGAATCGGCGTGCGCCTTCGCCGTCGCACCGGAGCCGAAGGCGATTTCGAAAATCTGTAGCAATTCCTTGGCGTCGTCGGCGTCCTTGGGGAAGAGGCTGACACCGAGGAATTTATCATCGACGAAATGATAGAGAATCTTGTCCAGGTGGCACTCACCGAGAACGAGGTTGTCGCCCGACTTCTGGTAAATCTTCATGGCCCCGTGTTCGTGCGTCAGACTGAGGCCTTGGATCGCGGAGGATGGCGAGCCGAACTTCGTGCCGCGAAAGCCGTTCTTATAGTCGAGATAGTGGACGTGGCCCATCTCATTGTCGGCGGGCTCTTTCGCAACGGGATGAGCCGCGGTGGCAGCCTTTTTCGCGGGCGCCGCGGCGGGTTTATCCTGTGCTAATGCAAGAGTCGCGACGGACGCTGCGATCAGGATTCTCTTCAAATACAAATAAGCCATCTTTCCTCCTTAGACGGTTCTATCTTTGGGTCGTAGTCGAGTCTACTCCGGGATACGACTTGCGTCAAGAGTAAAGGGGACGGAGCCCGATTGGCAATCGGCCGCGGGCTGCCAGGCTGCCCCACAGTCGACTGTGAAAAGTCAGAGGGAAATTTGTGGATGGGTCATTTCGTTAGCGGCGAAAAGAACTTGTGTCGAGTCCACGCTGACGCACGGGGCTATGGGTTCATTCGTCGTTATGATTAGCCCCATGCGTCAGCGTGGGGCCGGCACGCCTAGTCGTAGCGGAGGGCGATGATTGGGTTTATTTGTAGGGCTCTTCTGGCCGGCACCAGGGCGGACAGGATGGCGATGGCGGCGAAGATTCCTATGGCTGCCAGATATGCGATGGGATCCAGGTTACTGATTCCGTATAGCTGGCGGCGGAGGATTTGGGATAGTGCAGCGGCTGCGGCTACTCCGATCAGCAGGCCGATGGCTACGGGCGTTGAGAACTGGCGCAAGACGATGGCGAGGACGTGCGCGGGCGTCGCACCCAATGCCATGCGGATGCCGATTTCCTGGGTGCGCTGCGAGACTGCGTAGGAGACTAATCCGACAATACCTAAGCAGGCCAGGAGAAGCGCGACGGAGCCCAGGACGCTGGCAGTGAGGGCGCTATATCTCGACCCGCGCAGCTTGCGGTCGAAGTTGCTCCTCATGAACTGAACTTCGGGAAGTATCCGGGGGTCGATGGATCGGGCAATCGAGGTGAGGGTGGGCGCGACGCTTTCGGGTGGGCCGAAGGTCTTCACCAGCATGATCATGGATTGTTGGTCCGAAGGTTCCGCGAGAAAATAGGCTTCGACGGCGTCGGGGTCCTGCAGGGCCGTGGCTCGCGCGTTGCCGGAAATTCCGACTACGGTATATTTCATGTCGCCCACGGGAAATGGTTTGCCGAGGGGGTCCTGGCCAGGCCATGCGATCGCGGCCATGGACTGGCTGACGACCAGGGAGCGGGTGTCACCGCGGAGCAGGCCGCGTCCGCGAAGGAGAGGGATTCTCATCGTTTGGAAAAACTGAGGATCGATGCGATTGACGTGGATGTCGAGCTGACGTCCGCCGAAATCGTCCGTGCTGAGGACCACGGTTTTGTTGCCCAGGGGAGGACTGGAGGCGAGTGCGAGGGATTCGACGCCGGGAAGTCCGTCGAGGCGGCTGCGAAGGGTCTCGAACCAGGCGGAGGCTTTCGCCGAGGAGTAGCCGTGAGCGCCCAGCGACGGATCGATGGAGACGACCTGCTGATATTCAAAACCAGGGTTCGCGGAGACAGCGTGATTGAGGGCGCGGACGAGGAGTCCGGCGACGATCAGCAGGACGCAACTACCCGCGACCTGCGCGCCGAGCAGGACTTGGCGCATAACGGTGGCTCGCTGGCGCTGGCGGGCGAGTTGAAGAGCGGGGGTGAGGCCGAATAGCAGGGCCGCGGCGAATCCCGCGGCTACGGCGAAGGCCATGACGCGCCAATCGGGCGAAGGGTTCAGCCAGGAGGGCGTGTTGGTCATGAGCATCATGCCGCGCAGGACAGCGTAGCCAAGCCCGAGTCCCGCGACGGAGCCGAGGAGAGCGAGGAGGACGCTTTCGGTGAAGAGCTGGCGGATGAGGCGTCCGCTGCCGGCTCCGACCGAGACGCGAATGGCGATTTCGCGCTGGCGGGCGACTCCGCGGGCGAGCAGGAGGCTGCCTAGATTGCCGCAGGCTACGGCGAGAATCAACAGCGCGAGCGCTGCTACGAGACCCGTGATGGGACCAGCTTTGCTGGACTCCGGTTTGCCGGTGCCGTCGTGCGAAGTAGTGATGGCGCTGGTGGTATAGCCGCCGGGCTGGCTGGGCAGAGTTTCCTTGTCCCAAATGTCATCCGGATGGCTGGCGCGGAGGGCGGCGGCGAGGGAGCTCAGCTCCGCCTCCGCAACCTTGGGAGTGATGCCAGGGCGGAGGCGTCCCCAGGTTTCCTGGCCACTGCCGGACACGGAGAAGTCTGTCAGCATGTGGCTGCCATCCACGAAATAGGGCTGCTGGGTGACCGGCAACCAGAGGTCCGTGAGGTTGAGACTGAGTCCGCAGAACTCCTCGGTGGCGACTCCGATAACAGTGGCGGGCTTGCCGTTCAGGCGAATCGTTTTGCCGGCGATAGACGGATCGGCGCCGAAGTGACGCTGCCAGAACGCATGACTGAGAACTACGACGGGATCTGCGCCGGGAGAGTCATCGTGAGATGGATCGAGCAGGCGGCCGAGGGCGGGGACGGCGCCGAGCTCGGTGAAGAAATTTCCGGTGACAAAGTTGCCGGCGATGCGGGTTTCTTCGTTATCAATGACGAGTTTGGTGGGACTCCAAGAGAGCACGGCGGAGAGAGTTTTCGAATGCTCGCGGAAGAAAACCATTTCCGGATAGGGGAGAACGGACGCGTAAAACTTCGGAGATAGCCTTTGAAAGCGGAGCAGCGTTTCGGGATCGCGAACCGGGAGCGGACGCAGCACCATCAGGTCGAAATATCCGAAGACGGCGACGTTGACGCCGATGCCGATGGACAGCATCAGGACGGCGGCGAGGGTGAAGCCGGGCGATTTGCGGAGCATGCGGGCGGCGTAGCGGAGATCCTGAGAAAGACGTTCGATCCAGGTCCAGCCCCAGGCGTCGCGCGCCTCTTCGCGGAGGCGCAGGGTACTGCCGAGGGCTCGGCCTTCCCGGGCGGCCATTTCGCGGTGGAACTCGAGGTCGTTCGAGAGCTCCCGATCATGGCGGCGGCGGTGGAGAAGGTAGAGGAGGCGGCGGAGGAGTTGGGTCATGGTGTCCTGCCCCACTAGGCGGTCCGGAGGATGGATTGGATGGCTTCATGGACGCGGTCGTATTCGTGAAGCTCGGCTTCCAGTTGCTTGCGACCCTGGCGGGTGAGGCGGTAGAAGCGGACTTTGCGGTTGGTTTCGGAGATGCCCCATTCGGAGGTGACCCAGCCTTTGAGCAGAATTTTTTGGAGCGCGGGGTAGAGCGAGCCCTCCTCGACTCGCAGGACTTCCGACGAGAGAGTATGGATGCGCTGGGCTACGGCATATCCGTGAAGAGGGCCGGAGCGGAGGACGCGAAGGATCAGAAGGGATAGCGCGCCGGAAGGCATCTCAGTTTTAGGCATAGATATTATAGGGATATACTATCTATGCTTCGGCGACATGTCAAATATTTCTTACAAACTGTTTACGACACGTCCGGGAATGAGGGGCCATCTATAGAGCGGAGGTCCTATTAATATGAAATACAGTTCGAAACATTGGGCAATTAGCGGCGGTGTTATTTTTTTATCGCTAGCCGCGGCGCTGGCTTTAAGAAGCGACGAACGGAACGCGGGCGAGTGGTCGGCTTCGGGTCAGGATCATAGCAACACACGCTCGCAGAACAAGGAGCAGCAGATCAACGCGGGGAACATCGCTTCTCTCACGACCAAGTGGACGTTCACGACGGGAGGCGACGTTTCGGCGACGCCGACGGTGGCGGGGGACGCTGTGTATTTCCCGGATTGGGCGGGCAACCTGTTCGCGGTGCGAAAGACCGACGGAACGCAGCTCTGGACTCACAAAATTTCCGACTACGATAACTTCCCCGGGTCGGTTTCGCGAGTGAGCCCGGCGGTGCACGGCAACGACCTCATCATTGGCGATATTCAGAGCGGGACCGCCGCACACAACGGAGCAAACGTGATGGCGATTGACCGGCAGACGGGCACGCTCCACTGGATCACAAACGTTGATCCGCATCCGGCGGCGATCATCACGGGAGCTGCGACGATCGCCGGCGACGTCGTTTACATTGGCGTTTCCTCGAGCGAGGAGGGGTTGGCTACCAATCCGAGTTATCCATGCTGCAGTTTTCGCGGCAGCATGGTCGCGCTGGATGCGAATACCGGAGCGATCCTCTGGCAGACGTTCGTGATGCCCGACAATCATGGCCAAGTTGACGGCTATAGCGGAGGGGCGATCTGGCAGACGGCGGCGGTGGATCCGACCCGGGGATTGCTGTATGTGGGCACGGGAAACAATTATGAAGTGCCGCAATCCGTGAAGGACTGCCTGGCGGCAAATACTGGCAGCGCACAGTCGGCGTGCTTCGATCCGGCCGATCATTTCGATACTGCGCTGGCACTGGATACGAAGACCGGGCAGGTGAAGTGGTCGACTCGAGTACAGGGCGAGGACGTGTGGACAGTGGCGTGTACAAAAAATCCGAATCCGGTTTCCTGTCCGGAGCCGAGCAGTCCGGATTTTGATTTGGGCGGGTCGGGACCGAACCTGTTGGCGAATTTCGTGGGATTCGGGCAGAAGAGCGGGATGTACTGGGCGTTCAATCCGGATACGGGAGCGGTTCTCTGGAACACCATGGTGGGTCCGGGGGCGACGCTCGGCGGGATCGAGTGGGGAACGGCGACAGATGGGCAGCGCGTCTACGTCGCGATCACGAATTCGAAGAAGCTGCCGTATCCGCTGATTAATGGGACGACCATCACGTGGGGAGCGTGGAGCGCTCTGGATGTCGCTACGGGAAAGATCCTGTGGCAGACGGCGGATCCCGCGCAGGCCTTGGATATGGGCGCGGTGAGCGTGGCGAATGGAGTGGTTTTCGCGCCATCGATGTCCGGCAACATGCATGCGCTGGACGCGAAGACGGGTGCGATCCTGTGGACGTTCGCGAGCGGCGGATCGGTGATTGACGGGCCGTCGATTGCGAGTGGGACTGTTTACTGGGGGTCGGGATATAAGAAGACTGGGGGGGTGCCGAATAACAAGGTGTTTGCGTTTTCGATGGCGAATCAATGATCCACATGCGATTCAGGCGACTAGTAGCCTGTATCGGCCATTAGCACATCCCCTCCATGACTGTCGGGGTTCTGTAGGAGTCGCGGGACGGCCTCGTCGCCAACGCGAACACCGAACCCCGACAGTTATGGAGGGGATCACTAATCTTCAGGGACTGTCCATCCTTCGCCGGGTTGGAAGGATTTGAAGCGTTGCTCGGGGCAGTGTCCCAGGAGATGTTCCACGCAGGAACCCGCGGCATGATAGGGAACCAGCCACGTGGCTCCGATGTCGGAGGCCAGTTGGGCGGCGCCGGCGGGGGAGAAAAATTCGCCGCCGATGGGCAGCAGGGCGACGCTTACGTTGAACGGCCGGAGGCGGTCGGCCAATTCTTTATGCGGTGCGCCGGCGGCTCCGTGATAGATGGTCCAGCGGCCGAAGCGGAGGATGTAGCCGAGCTCGGGATAGCGCGACGTCGGCGTGGAATAGATGCGGCTGTAGAGGTTGTCCTTGAAATACTCGATGCGGAGGCCGGAATCCGTGGTCGTCATGCGCTGGTAGGGAATACCGGCGGCTTGGGCCTGGTCGGAGGCGCTTTTGGGAAGAATCAACTTGGCGCGTTTCGAAGCGTCGAGCATAGCGACGATTGATGCGTCGATGCGCTGGGCCGAGCTGGCGAGGATCATGTCGGCGTGAGTGACATCGGCGGGGGCAAGGGGAAGTTCGGTGAAGCAGGGATCGACGTAGAAGGTGATGGACGCGAAGCGGACGACGAATCCGGATTGACCAAGCGACCAAAGGGAGGGAGTGGCGGTGATGGATTGGTCGATTTGGGAGAGGAGAGTCACATCGCTCATCACTTGGACGCGGCTCTTTTGAGGCGGTCGGCGATGGCGGCCCAGGCGGAGGTATCGGGAGGAGCCTCGACGGCGATCCAGGGCCAGTTTTCCTGGTCGAGATCGTGGAGCACGCTGTAGATGCGGCGGGCGTACGAGACGGGGTCGTCAGGGAGGCGGATGCTGCGGGCGGTGAGACCGGAAGTATTCCACCATATATAGGCTCCGCGGCGGTCGGGCATTTCGGAGGGGGTATGAACCAGCAACAGCGGCGTGTGAGGGCTGTAATGCCGGGCGGCCATGCCGGGAGACGGATGAGCGCCGTGCGGAGCAACCAGGTCGCTGGGAACCACTTCGTGAGCCACCTTTTCGATTTCTTCCAGCGAGATCATGCCCGGGCGGAGGAGGGTGATTTTGCCGTCGGCGATGGAGACGACGGTGGATTCTATGCCGACGCGGGTGGGTCCGCCATCGAGCACGGGAATCGTGTCGCCGAATGCGGCTCGGACGTGGGCAGCGGTGGTGGGGGACAGTTCCTTGAATCGATTGGCGCTGGGGGCGGCGAGGGGGACTCCGGCGGCTTCGATCAGTTGCAAGGCGAGGGGGTGGGCGGGGATGCGGACACCGACCGTCGGCAGTCCGGCGGTAACTATATCGGGGATGCGCGCAGACTTGCGAAGAACCAGGGTGAGAGGGCCGGGCCACCAGCGTTGGACCAGCTCATCGGCTTCGTGAGGCCATTCGGTGACCAGTGTGCGCGCCATCTCGATCGACGAGGCGTGGACGATGAGAGGACTGGTTTCGGGGCGGCCTTTCATTTCGTAGATTTTCGCGACAGCGGAGGCGTCCAGGGCGTTGGCGCCCAGCCCGTAGACGGTCTCGGTAGGGAAGGCGACGAGGCCGCCGTCGCGAAGGATTTGGGCCGCTTCTTTAATCGATAGGTTCATCTTTATCCGATGCGGTTTTCCCTGTCTTCACTAATACCAGATAGGCGTGGATGAGCGATTCCAGGTCGCCATCGAGGACGCGGTCCACGTCGCCGACGGAGAGCTTGGTGCGATGGTCCTTGATCAGGCGGTAGGGCGCGAGGACATAGCTGCGGATCTGGCTGCCGAAGTTAATTTCGAGCTTGGTGTCTTCGAGTTTGCGCTCCTCGACGCGTTTTTTAGCCAATTCGTGTTCGTAGAGCTTGGCTCGGAGCTGTTTCATGGCGGTGGCGCGGTTCTTGTGCTGGCTGCGCTCGCTCTGGCACTGGACGACGATGTTGGTCGGCAGATGAGTCATGCGGATGGCGGAATCGGTGCGGTTGACGTGCTGGCCTCCAGCGCCCGAGGCGCGGAAGGTGTCGACGCGGATGTCTTCCACTTTAATGTCGATCTTGATCTCGTCGTCGATTTGGGGGTAAACGAAGACGCTGGCAAACGATGTATGGCGGCGGGCGGCGGAATCGAACGGAGAGATCCGGACCAGTCTGTGGACGCCTACTTCGCTTTGCAGCAGGCCGTAGGCATTCTCGCCGTTTACTTCAAAGGTGACGGATTTGATGCCCGCGCCTTCGCCTTCGAGGCGGTCGGTGACCACGGTTTCAAAATGGTTGCGTTCGGCCCAGCGCAGGTACATGCGCAGTAACATTTCGGCCCAATCCTGACTTTCGGTGCCGCCTGCGCCGGGGTGGATGGTGATGATGGCATGGCGCGCGGCGTTGTCTCCTGAGAGGAGCATTTGGGTTTCGAGGGACTCGAGATATGACGCGAAAGACTTCATTTCGCGGTCCAGGTCGGGTGCGACGTCCTCTCCTTCGCGGGCGAGTTCGAAGAGCGCGTCGAGATCGCCCGCGAGCGAGGAGATTTTCTTATCCTGGGCGATTTGCTCCTCCAGTCGCTTGCGGTCCTGCATGATCTTCTGGCTTTTTTCTGGCTGATTCCAAAAGTCGGGGGCGTTGATCTGGTCGTCGGTTTTGGCTAGCTGTGCGCGGCGGGTGGGCGCGTCAAAGATAGCTCCGCACAGCGTCAGCCTGCTGGCGGAGCGAAACGTACTCTCTTTCCAGTTCTTCGAGGGTCATTCAATTGTAGTTTAGCAGGCCGCAAAAAGAGCCGCGACCATCGGTAGCGGTCAATGGCGAGGGAATATTAGTGGCGTGTCTCAGCGAGTTCGTTAGCATATCCCCTCCATGACTGTCGGGGTTCGGTAGATATCGCGAGATGGCCTGGTCCTCAACGCTGACACAGAACCCCGACAGTTATGGAGGGGATAGTAAAGTTTTCTCTGAGACAGGCCACTACGGTTTCGGAGCCAGTTGCGGCGGGATTTCGCCTATCATTTTTTGAAATTTGTCGCGCTGCGAGGGATCGAGTTCCTGGAGGATTCGCATTTTACCGGTGGCGCGGATATCGTCCTGCTGATCCTGCACGCTTTGATAATAGTGGCGGTAGTCGTCGAGGATCAGCGAGATTTTCTCGGTTTGCGCCGGCGTGAGGTTCAGATCCGTGCGGAATTTCTGGATCACCGCTTCCTTCGACGTCGGGACGCTCGGGCGGTGCAGGATTTGATGGAGGCCGAACTTCATAGACACGGCGCCGGCCGTGGCCCCGGCCAGAAACACCAGCAGGAGGGTGGTTAAGATGCGGGGGTTCTGCCAGGTGGCGCGCTCCGGGGCTAACGTCATTGCTCCAGACATGCGCTACTGCTCCCGATAAGTGACGAGATCGACGAGAACGGTGTCCTTATCGGGCAGGCCGGCTTGCGCCACTTGAGGCTGATTCTCTTCGACGGTAATTGTGACCGCCTGTTGAGCGAGACGCTCCGACGAAACCAGGTAAACGGTGAACAGAAACGCCAGAGCCATGGACGCCACGGCGATGCCCCGGCCGAGGGCCGAATCGAAAAAGAGCTGCCAGATATCGATGGGGCGCTGGGCTTCGATCCGCTCCATGACACGGGCGTAGAACCCTGGACGCGGAGCGACGGAATCGCCTGATGCAGAGTTCGGCGCTCGTAAGGAGCGGAGCGCGGACGCTTGCCCGCGCATGGCGGATATTGTTTCCCGGCACTCCTCGCACTCAGCCAGATGGGTAGCCTGACCGGAACTCGTTGCCCCCGCCAGCACCTCTTCGAGATGATCCTGAATTACGCGATGCATTGTATTCTTCCCTCTAAAATTTTACAGCCACAGCTTCACGGGTCTGATTGCCCGCTATTTTATTACGAACCGCGAACCCGGTTTAACCGCTGAGCCGCTTTGAGCAACTTCTGGCGGGTCCGGAACAACTTAACCTTTATAGTATTCTCGTTCAAACCGGTCATTTGCGCCAACTCCTCGACCGAGTGGCCTTCCACTTCTTTGAGCATGATCAGGCTGCGATCTTCTGGAGACACTTTCGAAAGGAGCTTGGTGACCAGGTCGCGCTGCGCCAGCCGCTTATCCATGGGCGCCGTGGGATCGATAGCTGGATCCGACGCTTCCATGCGCTGGGCGTCCTCTTCCGAGAAATCGCTTTCATAGACCAGCTTCCGGACTCGCTTTTTACGCAGATAGTCGTAGCATTCATTGACCGTGATTTTGTAAATCCACGTGAGCAGCGAGCTGCGGAAGTCGAAATTGCGAATGGAAAAATAGACCTTGGAAAAAACCTGCTGGGCGATATCCTCGGCATCGTTATGATTGCGGAGGACGCCGTAGATGATGGAAAAAATCTTGGACTGATAGCGGTCGACGATTTCACGGAAAGCGAGCTCGTCATGGGCCTGGATGCGCCGGACAAGATCTGCCTCTTCGCTGTTCTTGTGGTCCACTCGGGTCCTGGTTCGGGTCCGTTCGCCCACTGCCGGGAACGGAATGGCTTCCAATAGGCCGCTCATAACTGTATTTCCGACGCAGCCCAAACGGAAGGGGTTTCAACAAGTTCCCCGGTTTTGGAGGACCCCCGGCCCCGAAACACCATTGTCGAACAGACGGACCCCATAGTACAATTGGAATGAAGGAAAACCCAAATGGTTCAGTTGACAGAGACCGCAATCACCAAGGTGAGAGAGATTCTTGACACGCAGGAGCCGAAGCCGGCCGGTCTGCGCATCGCCGTTGTGGGTGGAGGCTGTTCGGGTTTCAGCTACTCGATGGCCTTCGAGAATAGCCCCGGGATGCTCGATAAGACCTATGCCTTCGATGGATTGAAGGTGTTCGTGGATCAGGCGAGCCTGCTCTATCTGGATGGAGCACAGGTGGATTTCGTGGAGACGCTGGAAGGCTCGGGGTTCAAGTTCAATAACCCGAACGTAAAGTCGACCTGCGGTTGCGGCAGTTCATTCAGCGCATAAAGACATTTCGTCCGCAAGCACAAAAGAGCGCTTTCCCTGGAGCAGAACGGGAAAGCGCTCTTTTTGTGTCTGGAGACAAATAAGAACGTGCTGGGAGTTTTTGTATCACACGACCTTCAAAATCGATAACTCGAATAGAATTAGGCAGATAGCACGTAGAACCAGCAAACTCAGAAGGTATGCCTAGGTTAGGATGGTTGAGGAATGATCGAAAAACTTCTGACAGAGCAGTCGAACCCCGCTTCAGCGCGGATCAGCGAGATGGGAACTGCTGAAATGCTGACGGTGATGAATGCTGCCGATGCCGAGATCGCGCTGGCCGTTGCCCTCGAAATTCCGCGAATCGCGGCTGCCGTGGACGCCATCGCCGCGAGGCTGCAGAGCGGCGGCCACTTGACCTATATAGGTGCGGGCACGAGTGGGCGGCTTGGGGTCCTGGACGCATCGGAGTGTCCGCCGACGTTCAACGTCCCTCCCGATCTGGTGCGCGGCATCATTGCCGGGGGAGAGAAGGCTCTGAGCAGCGCCACCGAGGCGACCGAGGACGATCCGGAGTCTGGGGTGCGGGACCTTCTCGCTTCCGGATTTGCTCCGGCAGACGCGCTGGTGGGAATCGCGGCCAGCGGGCGAACTCCTTACGTGCTGGGGGCGGTGGCTGCGGCCAGGAAGATGGGAGCGCTGACGGCGGGGATAAGTTGCACGCCCGATTCGGAGCTGTCCCGGGCGGTGGATTTACCAATCGAACCCAAGCCGGGGCCGGAGATCCTGACCGGCTCCACCCGTTTGCGGGCAGGGACGGCGACCAAGATGGTTCTCAACATGATCAGCACAGGGGTCATGATCCAGCTGGGATGTGTTTACGGGAACATGATGGTGAACGTGCAGCCGACCAATCAAAAGCTGGAGGACAGGGCCCGGCGTATCATCGAACAAGCGGCCGGGGTGACGGCGGAGCGGGCGGCTGAATTACTGGCGGAGTCCGGGCGCAGCGTGCGGACGGCCATCGTGATGGGTAAGAAGACGGTCTCGCGGGAAGCGGCTGAAGCTATGTTATTGAAATCGCAAGGGAAAATTGGAGAAGCTTTGAAGAAGTAGCCAGTAGTCAGGAGCCAGGAGTCAGGATTCGGAATAGAGCTTTCATGGATAAATTCTTAATTCAGGGCGGGACGCCGCTGGAGGGCGCGATTGCGGTCAGCGGGTCGAAAAACTCGGCGCTGCCGGCACTGGCGGCTTCGCTGCTGACTGGTGAAAGGGTCGAGTTGGGCCGAATCCCCAAGGTTCGGGATGTCCGGACCATGGAGAAATTGCTGGCATACACGGGTGCCAGCGTCAAACACGAGCGCGGCCTGGTGATTATCGAAGCGGCGGAGCTGACGCGGCCGGAAGCTCCGTATGAAGTGGTCAAGACGATGCGCGCTTCGAGTCTGGTGCTGGGTCCGCTGGTGGCGAGGTGCGGGCGGGCCAGGGTTTCGTTGCCGGGCGGCTGTGCGATCGGGTCGAGGCCGATCAATTTGCATGTTTCGGGCCTGGAACGGCTGGGCGCCACCGTGCGGCAGGAACACGGCTATATCGAGGCCGAGGCTCCGAACGGCCTCAAAGGAGCGGAGGTTTCCTTCGACCGGATCACGGTTACGGGCACCGAAGATCTGTTAATGGCGGCGGTCCTCGCGTCGGGCGAAACCGTGATCAATAACGCCGCGCGCGAGCCCGAAGTGGTGGATCTTGCGGATTTGCTGGCGAAGATGGGCGCGTCGATTGAAGGCGCGGGTACGTCGACAATCCGCGTCAAGGGTGTCGCGAAGCTGCATGGCGCGGAGCATACTATTATTGCCGACCGGATCGAAGCGGGTACATTCGTCGTCGCGGGCGCGATTACCAAAGGCGATCTGATGGTGACAGGCTGTACGCCGGAGCACCTCAGAGCCTTGATTTCCAAGCTGCACGATTGCGGCGCGGACGTTACAGAGCCGGCTCCCGATTCGCTGCGAGTGAGGGCGAGAAGAAAGCTGAAGAGCGTCGATATGACCACCGAAGAGCATCCTGGATTTGCAACCGACCTGCAGGCTCAGTTCATGGCTTTGATGACGCAGGCCGAGGGAATCGCAATCGTGACGGAAACGATTTTCGAGAACCGGTTCATGCATGCGCAGGAACTGGCGCGAATGGGCGCAAACATCCGGCTGGACGGGCGTCGAGCGATCGTAGCGGGCGTCACGCGGCTTTCGGGCGCGGAAGTGATCGCGAGCGATCTGCGGGCTAGCGCATCGCTGGTGCTGGCGGGCCTCGCCGCCCAGGGCGAAACGAGCATCGACCGGGTTTACCACATCGACCGGGGCTATGAGAAGATCGAGTCGAAACTGGCGGGCGCGGGCGCTCGAATCAGGAGAGTGCAATGAAGCATAGCGAAGGGTTTTTGAAGCTGGTAAACGACGCGAAGTCGCGGGTGAAGGAGATCGGCATCGAGGAGTATAAGACGCTCCCTCCGAAGGGCCACTTGTTAGTCGACGTGCGCGAGGATAACGAATGGGCGGCCGGGCACGCGGCGGGCGCGATTCATCTGGGCAAGGGAATTATCGAGCGCGATATCGAGAATAAGGTGCCGGATAAATCGACCACGCTGGTGCTGTATTGCGGCGGAGGGTTCCGCTCGGCGCTGGTCGCGGATGCGCTCCAGAAGATGGGATATCAGAATCCGATCTCGCTCGATGGGGGCTGGAGAGCGTGGAATGAGGCGGGGCTGGCGGTGGAGAAGTAGGTCGCGAGCAGCCCCACGCTGAAAACCTCAAAAAAATATATTGGCCGCCGATGAACACTGATGAACGCCGATTGAAAACAAATGGTCCTTATCGGCGTTCATCGGTGTTCATCGGCGGCCAATATTTAATTTCCCAGAGCCTGCTAATCCAAGTTAGTCATGATCAGGCACAGCGCCAGCAGGATTCTTCTGAGGCCGAGTTCGCGGCCTTCTGGTTGATACCATTCAGCCGGGGTATGGGCTCCGCCGCCTTGCCCTCCGGTGCCTATGGAAATCGCTGGAATTCCCAAAGACAAAGGAATATTGGCGTCGGTCGAGGAACAATCGAGATGGCTTCGAATTCCCAGATGCGTATCGACGGCGCGCATGTATTCGAGGATGGGTGCGTCGGCGGCAAGTCCTCCTCCGGGGCGCGAACCGATCTCTTTAATCTTCGCGGAAACGCGTCCGGCATTGGACGACGCAAGGGGCGTACGGGCGTTTTCAAGACTTACCGCTTCGTCGACCGAGGTTCCGAGAAGGGAAGCCATTTCATCGATGCGGGCGGCGCTTTCCGACCGGAGATCGACTTTCGCACGGGCTTCGCTGGGGATGGAATTGATGCTGGATCCACCTTCGATCAATCCAAAGTTGAAGGACGATTTCGGGCCTGAGGTGGGGGCGCGGTCGTTAAACAGGGTCACGCCGCGGCTGAGGGCGTGGACGGGGTTGCCGACGCCATAATCGCTCCAGCTATGTCCGCCGGGCCCGGTGATGCTGACGTCGAAACGGCGGCTGGCAAGGGCTTGCGACGTGATTCGGTCGGTACCGGGGCCGTCCAGAACCAGGAAAGAGCGGATGCGGGATGTGGCGGAGGAGCGGCAAAGGTAGCGCATTCCGGAGAGATTTCCTTCGCCTTCTTCGCCGACATTGGCGATCAGCGTGGGCGCGAGGGCACCATCGTCAAGAGGTTTAGCGGACTGCCAGGCGGCGGCGATGGCGAGAAGCGCGCAAAGGCCGGCTCCATTATCAGATACACCGGGACCGAACAATTTGCCGTCGGCAGAAACCTTGATGTCCTCCGGCGTACGCGGAGCAAGGACCGTGTCCAGATGGGCAGTTACGGCGATTACTGGCACATCCCGGCGGGACTGTCCTTCGAGGGAGGCGACGACGTTGCCGGCGCGGTCGATCTTGGCATCCCACTTCAGGTCGCGGAAGCGGGCGGCCATCCATTCGGCACGCTTCTGCTCGAAAAATGTGGGTGCGGGGATCCGGCAGAGCTTGACGTGCTGATCCTGAATCCAGGAGCGTTCACGGCGGAACCAGTCGAGGGCCGCCCGTACGCCGGCAGCGGAGGACAGATCGGCTACGGATTGTGCAAGGGCTGCCAAGTCATAGTCTAGCGCGGGTTTTGCGACGACACGTGGAGACCCCTCCATAACTGTCGGGGTTCGATGTCGGCGTTGAGCGCGACAGTCATGGGGGCCACTAGATCCCGGCTTTGGGGAATTTATCGCGTACCCAAGCTACAAATTTCTCAGGAACTAGCATGGTAGAGAGTCGGCCTTGGCGAACCAGGGCCCAGTCGTCAAACAATTTCGATTGT
This sequence comes from Bryobacterales bacterium, assembly GCA_963813145.1. Taxonomy (GTDB): domain Bacteria; phylum Acidobacteriota; class Terriglobia; order Bryobacterales; family Bryobacteraceae; genus Palsa-187. The sequence continues at coordinate 36,215 of CAWEXX010000003.1, read as the reverse complement.
TTGATTTCGGCGAGAGTGATAGGAGAATCGAGGGTTGCGAGGTATTCCAGGTCTACCACGGCGGATTTTGGGTTATTGGGATCGGGCCGACCCGCCGATAGTACCAGCGAGACTCCAACGATGGCTGAAACTCCACCGCTATGATAGAGAAACACGCGGTCGCCGGGCTGCATCTCCTTGATGGCACGCACAGCTTGCGGGTTAACGACTCCGTCCCAGACGGTTTTCTTGTCCCGTTTGAGGTCGTCAATAGAGTAAACGGAAGGCTCGGTCTTAGCCAAGTAGTAGCGGATGGGTGTAGGGTGTTTCATGGTCGAAGGTCACGGTACCGAGGTAACTGGACACACCTTGCAAAATGTTGTTTTATAAATAGTAACAGGGCAATCCACTCCCTGTGGCGAACGTTGTACAATACAAAGTGGTTTGCTGTTTGCGCCCGCAAGTTCCGCTCGGAACGCGGGCATGAGGAGGAACGTTGGCAGTGGTCCCCAGAAGTTTAGCACTATGCCTACCAGTATTGTTAGTCGCGACCGCATTTGGGATCGCCGCACAGACTCCGGCACAACAGCAGCCCCCTCGTGAAAAACCTCCAGAGGCGCCGAAGACTCTTCCCGACAGTATGCCAAAGGACGCTACCGGTGCGCCGGTGGATCCCAAAACCTACGTTATTGGTCCCGAGGATATTCTTTTCATTAGAGTATTCCGCGAAGCGGACCTGAGCGGACCTGTTGCCGTGAGGCCCGACGGCAAGATCACGATGGCTCTCATCGGAGACATGCAGGCGGCTGGTTTGACACCGGAGCGATTCAGCGCCCAATTGAAACAAGCCTTAGGAACTTTTATCAATAACCCCGACGTGACGGTCAGCCTTGGACAGGTTAACAGCAAGCGCTACACGGTGGCGGGAGAAGTGATGCGGCCGGGTCCGTATCCCTTGGTGGTAGCGATCAAGGTTTTCGACGCGCTGAGCGGCGTGGGGTTCAAGGATTTTGCCAACCCCAGCAAGATCATCATCCTCCGGGGCGACAAGCGGATCAAGTTCAATTACAAAGACGTGCTTCACGGCAAGCATTTAGAGCAAAATATTTTTCTGGAGCCGGGCGACACAATTTACGTTCCATAGTTTCATCAGAGTTAAGGAGTCACAAGCAAATGCAGCCAACCGAGGGGATGAGCATTCCAAGACGGGCACTGGATGTCGAGGATTATATCGACATCGTCCGGCGGCACAAGGGATGGATTTTCGGGCCGTTTCTTTTCACGCTGGTAGTGAGTGTCGTTGGCGTGTATCTGTGGCCGGATAAATATCAATCCCAGGCCATTGTGAGGGTCGTGCCTCAACAGGTGCCGGAGTCGATGGTGCAGTCGGCGGTGAATCAGCAGATGGAGCAGCGCCTCAACTCCATGGCGCAGACCATTCTCAGCCGCTCGGTGCTGACAAATATTATCAATACGTTCGGTCTTTATCCGAAGGAACGCACGCGGCAGCCGATCGAAGATCTGGTGGAAGATATGAAGACCAACCAGATCAGAATTACTCCGGTGCCTACGATGGCGGGCTCCGGAGATCACCGCGGAGTGCCGGCATTCGCTGTTTCTTTCTCCTATGAGAATCGCTACCAGGCTCAGAAGGTGACAGCGGATCTGGTAAGCAGGTTCATGGACGAGAGCTCCCGGAACCGGTCGGCCGCCACGTATGCTACCACGACGTTCCTGAAAGATCAGTTGGAACAGGCCAAGAAGGAACTGGACGACGTCGAAATCAAATTACAGCAGTTCCAGACGGAGAATAATGGCCGGCTGCCGGATCAGATGGATGCCAACATGCGGCAATTGCAGACCCTGCAATCGCAGGTGAGCTATTTGAGCAGCCAGATCAGCCGCGCTCAGCAGGACCGTCTCCAGATGACATCCACCATTTCCATTCTGAAAGACCGCCAGTCCGCCGTGGCCAAGGAACAGCCCATAGAACCACAGACTCGGGAGGTTCAACAGAAGAACGATAAGCTGACCGAGGCCGAACGCGACGTGAAAAATGTTCAAACCCAGTTGGATGTGCTGCTGCAGAGATATCAGGAGAATTGGCCGGAGGTGCAGGCCGCCCGCGGCCGGCTGTTGGTTGCGAAAAAGGTCCGGGATGAATTGCTGAAGGAAGAAGCGGCGGCGAAAAAAACCGATGCGGTCACCGCGGCGAGCGCTGCACCTGTGCCCCCAAGGGCAATGGCTCCCCAGCAGGCGCGCGAGTTGCGGGATATCGACGGCCAGATCCGTTCTCTCCAAGCCAACATCGAGGCAAAAGATCTGGAAGTGGCTGGATACACCAAGGAAATGAAACGGGTGAACGATTCGATCGCGAATTACTCTTCTCGCGTCGAAACGGTTCCCGCCGGCGCACGCCAGTATGGCGACCTGCTGCGCGAAAAGGAAATCGCGCGCACAAAGTACGTGAAGCTGGACGAAAATCTGCAAAAGGCGCAAATCGCCCAGGACATGGAAGGCCGCAAGCAGGGCGAAACACTGGAACTTCTGGATCCGCCGACGCTGCCGCAGACTCAGACGGAGCCCAAACGGCCCCTGATTATTGCCATCGGCGCGGGTGTCGGCCTGCTGCTGGGCTTCGTGATTGCAGGCGCTCTCGAAATGAAGGATTCTTCTCTCAAAAATTTAAAGGATGTCCGGGCCTACACTCAGATGGCGATTCTGGGCAGTATTCCGCTGCTCGAGAACGACTTCGTCGTGCGACGCCGGAAACGTCTGGCATGGCTCGGATGGACCACGGCATCTTTGGCCGCGGTGGTGATCATGTCCGGGTCCGTTGTGTATTATTACGTGACAAAAGTTTGAACGATTTTGGGGCACTGGCGCAGAGCGAGGGGCGGAACAAGCGCTGCGCGGATTGCGCTCCGGAGGAAATATTATGAGCCGAGTACATGATGCATTGCGACGCGCCGAACAGGTGGGACTTCTCACTCCTCCGGCTTCCCGCGGAAATGGCGAGGCGCGCCCGGCCGGGACAACCGCTGCTCCGGAGCACGGTCCCAACATGGCGGAGCTGCTGGATCAGGTGGAAGAGATCCCGTTCCGGGCGGCCACCGACTCCCTGCTGATCGACGTGGCGCGGCCCCACGAAGCGCCCATGGAAGAGTTCCGCACGCTCCGAACGCGGCTCAACCACATGAAGACGCTGCAGCCGATTCACACCGTGGTGATGACCAGTCCTTCGCCCGCCGAAGGCAAGTCTCTCTCCGCGGCGAACCTGGCTCTGGCGCAGGCGCATCTGGCCGGGAACACAACGCTGCTGGCGGATTTCGATTTCCGCCGCCCCATTGTGCACACATTATTCGGCATCGATCGGAGCCCCGGAATCACGGACTACTTACTAGGGCGCGTTCCGCTGCATAAAGCGATCCGTAAAGTGGCGGGAACCAATCTCTACATCATGCCGGCGGGCGAGGCGGTGATCAATCCGCTCGAATTGCTGAACCTGCGCGAGGTGAAGCACCTGCTGGACCGCCTGCCGACGTTGTTTAACTGGATTATTCTCGACAGCCCTCCTCTGCTGTTCGCGGCCGATGCGAACCTGTTGTCGACTCTGTGCCATGGAACCTTACTGGTGGTCCGCATCGGTCATACGACCATCGATTCAGTGACGCGCGCGATGCAGTCGTTGTGCAACAACAATGTCCTGGGCATCGTTGTAAATGGCGCGCGCCGCGGAGAACTGTATAGCAAGTACACTTACTATCACTCTTACTACACGCCGAAGGAAGAGGATGAGAAGAAGAAGTTCGACGAAGTTCGCATGGAGGCGGCTGAGGAAGCTCACGATGCGAATCGAGCGGCGGGCACCCCGCTTGGATTGTCGGGCGACGAACAGCCGAAGGCGTAACAGAGCCGCGACTGCGATCATTTAAACCAGATCACCACCCGATACAGCATCAGCACCAGCAGGATCGCGCCGTACATCAGCGGAAGCCGGATATCGGACTTCACCAGCCAGTAGTAATGAATCACGCCGCCGAGCGCGCTGAAATAGATCAGCCGGTGTAGTATCTGCCAGCGCTTTCCACCAAGCTTCCTGATAGACCAGGCAGTGGACGTGAGGGCGAGTGGAACCAGCAGCAGCCAGGCTGTGAATCCCGCGGTGATATAAGGCCGCTTGTAGATGTCCTTCCAGATACCGGCCCAATCGAAAAACTGATCGAGCCACAGATAGGTCGCCAGGTGCAGGCAGCCGTAGAAGAACGCAAAAAGCCCGAGCATCCGCCGAAAACGGATCAACATCGGCAGCTTGAGCAGTTTTCGCAAAGGCGTGACTGAAAGAGTGATCAGAAGCAGGCGGAGGGTCCAATCGCCGGTGGTGTGGGTGATGGTTTCGACCGGATTCGGCCCTAGAGCGTCCTCATGCCAGCTCCACAACAGCATGAGAGCGGGCGATAGGCACAACAGGAACAAGATGGCCTTGGCGAAAATCCTATTCATGCCGAGGATGAGGCAATTCAGCCCCATGCGTCAGCTTGGGGCTTTCACTGGAAATCATAATAGCCCCAAGCTGACGCGTGGGGCTTGCGGAGCGGAAACCAGCAACGCACGTGGTCTGGATGCGCCGCTCCGGCAATCGGCCTGCGTTGTTTTCGAGAGTGGTCGCAGCACTAGTAGTTTTTCCGGAGATCCATGCCTGCGTACAAGCTGGCGACTTGATCCTCATAGCCATTGAACTTCAGCGTGGGACGCATGGTGAAACTTGGTAGTCTGCGCTCCTTGGCCTGGCTCCAACGGGGATGGTCGACCTCGGGATTCACGTTCGAATAGAAACCGTATTCGCGGGCACTCGAGAGATTCCAGGTTGTGGGTGGTTCTTTTTCGACCAGCTTGATCTTGACGATGGATTTGATGCTCTTGAACCCATACTTCCACGGCACCGCTAGCCGTAAAGGCGCGCCGTTCTGATTGGGCAGAACCTCGCCATAGAGACCCACCACCAGCATCGCCAACGGATGCATTGCCTCATCGATTCTGAGGCCCTCCACGTACGGCAACTGGATTCCCGCGAACTTGCCCTCGGGCATCTGCTTGGGATCGTAATAGCTCTGAAAAGCCACGTATTTCGCTTTGGAATTCGGCTCCACTTGTTTGAGCAGCGCACTAAGCGAGAAGCCGATCCAGGGAACCACAATCGACCATCGTTCGACGCAGCGATGACGATAGATACGTTCTTCGAGCGGGGCAATCTTCATGATCCCGTCGAGATCGAGGGTCTTCGGCTTGCCAACGTTCCCTTCAATTGTCAGGGTCCAGGGCGAGGTCTTGAAGTTTTGGGATTTCTTAGCGGGGTCGCCCTTGGCAGTCCCAAATTCGTAGTAATTGTTATACCCGGTGATGGCCTCGTACGAGGTGACCGGCTCCGTCGTGCTGAGAGGACTCTTCACGACTCCCTCGAGTTTCGTTCCCGCGTGTCCGTTGACCGGTAAAAACGCAGTTCCGAAGATGGCGGTGCCGCCGGCAAGAAACCGGCGGCGATTCAAATATTCTGATTTCGGTGTGACTTGGGAATAGCGGAGATTGCTCATTAGCTCCTCTATTCCCATTCTACGTTGGGCGGGCTTAACGCGGATTCGGCGTGCCCCCTGAAGTGGTGGTCCGGACGGTGGTCAGCGTGGTTCCAAGAATCTCGCCCGAGACGACGAGCTCCACGCGCCGGTTCTGCTGGCGGCCAGCTGCAGTGGAATTATCCGCGACCGGCATCGTCTTGCCAAAGCCCTGACTGCTGACGGCGGATGCGGACACGCCTTGGGCAACCAGGAAATCGCGCACCGCGCCGGCCCGGTTCTCAGATAGCTTCATGTTGTATTCGTCGCCGCCGACGCTATCGGTATGGCCTTCCACCTGAATCTTCAAACCGGGATGGCCCAGAATGATTCCAGATACCTTGGCCAGCTTCTCCCGCGCGCCCGGCTTCAACGTGTAGCGGGCAGTGTCGAACAACACGTCGGACATATTCACGATCAGCCCTCGCGCCGTATCGCGCGTTTGCAGAATCGAGTTGAATTGGTCGAGCAGCTGCTGCCGCAACTGAGCCTGATCCTGTTCCGCCTTCATTCGCAGGCGGTCGGCATCGGCGCGCGCACGGTCGGCATCGGCAGCGGCCAATTTGGCGCGATCCGCTTCCCCAGCGAGCTGCTGCTGTTGCGCTACCGCTGCGGCACGAGCCTGTTCGGCGTCCATGCGAGCCTTATCCGCAGCCATTCGGGCCTGATCCGCGTCGGTCTTGGCCTGCAAAGCTTCTGCCTTGGCGCGATTCGCCGCTTCCTTCTCCATGCGGGCGGTGTCGGCGTCGCGTTGGGCATTCGAGGCCAAAGTCAGGGCTTCGGACTTGGCCTGTTCGGCTGCCAGGCGATCGAGCTCCGCTTGACGGCGCGCCCGAGCTTCGTCTTCAGCGCGCATACGGGCCTCGTCGGCCTTCTGCTTCTCAGCATTCTCCCGGGCGATCCCCGCGTTACGTTCGTTTTCCAGTGCTTCGGCGCGTTCGGCTCTGATGGCGATAATGCGGGCATCCTCCGCCCGGAGGCAAGCCTCGCGAGCCATCGTGATCACCGGCTTTTGGCCCGGCTTCTGCACCTGATACTTCAGCGATTGCTGCAAAGCATCCTCGGCCTTTTGGAAGCTGTCCGTTGCATATTTCCGCGCTCCAGCGAGCCGCGCCAGTTGGACCGCGTTTTGCGCTTCATACAGCTCGAATGGGTCCTTCTTCCCGACCAGAATAGGTACGAATCCAGAGGCTCTGCCGTGGTTCGTGTACATGCCGCGCGGCAGCAGCTCAAACTTGGCGTTGATATTTTCAACCACGCCCTGGGTAGTGGGCCGCACTATGTTCTCCATCACCACCGCGTCGCTCGGCTGCGTGACCGAGTAATAAGGTTCGGCCGTCACGATCATGCCGAACGTTTGGATATCGCTGGTGGTATCGATCTTACTGCTCGAGCCCATCCCGTAGTCGTTCAACGTAAGCTCTCCCAGATTCACCGGGCGTCCGTCCGGCGAGATTGCCCACAGCACATAGGTGAGATACTCGGGTCCGAAACTGCTCGGCAGGGCCATGTTCTTGAAGTCGGCGCTGATCTTAATCACGCCGCGCTCGCTTTCCACCTTGGCCGATCCCTTGCCCATCGCCATGATAGGCGTGCCCGCGAAGTCGATCCGGGTAGAGCCACCCCGATGGAGATAATTCACGGCTTGAATGGTGTGTTCCACCACCTCGATGCGGAAAATGGCTTGCGGGGCGCTGGTATCCGGTTGGATCGCCCCCTGCGGTTGCGGTCTTTGCGTTGGGTTCGTTTCCTGTGCGCTTAATGAAAAGCTTGCCACCAGGGCCAAAGCTGTCGCGTAGAATTTGAGTACCATATTTGCATCATGGCACTTTGCTAGCCAACCAAATGGCTCAATAGATTCTATGGGATAGGAGCAGAAGTCCCGTGGCCGCGAATGCAAAATTTACCGAAGCGTGCAGACGTGTTTATCCGGCGTGCAGACCAAACTCGCGCAGCAGCTCGCCAGTATCGGTGTAAAGGCGGATCCAATAGGAGCCTCGGACCAATCCTTTGGTCAAGCGCGCGGGCGTTCCACCGAACCATACCCTGCGCCCGCTTGCGTCGACTACTTCCACCCGATAGCCAGTTGCGGGCGGCAGATCCTTTATATCGATCTTGAGATCAAGGGGCCGCCCGGCGGGAGCCTGAGGCACGGCCGACGCATCTCCGGCGCGGTAAGCCTCCAGAGTGATCGTTTTGGGGTCAGCCGCAGGGGTGCGCCAGGATATGAGCGCGGTGATACACATCAGCAGAAGCACCGCAGCAGTGGCGGCATTTCGGCGCAAGCCATCGCTGCGGAACCGCGGCAAAGGCGAAAGAAGAGACGCAAAGACCCTCGTGCGGCCGGTTGCATATGGAGCCGTGGCGGCTTTCATCAGGCGAATGTACTCTGTAGTGGTGTCGAGGGTGTCTTGACACTCCTCGCATATCAGCAAATGTTCTTCGAAACCGCTCGCCTCAGTATTCGAAAGCCTGTCAAATACATATTCCTCAAACACATCCTCGTGAGGATGGCTGCTGGGGGTTTGCCTTATAGTCACAGCATCTGTCCCTCTCGACCCCATGTCCAATGGTGCCGTCCCGAACTGGAAACTCATTCCCTTAGTGGTACAGGCCGGCCGAAGTTCTCACAAAAACTGCATGTAAGGAGCGATGAATCAGCTTTTTCTTGCCGAGTTCTCCAAATCTTGCCTTCGCTCTCGATTTCAAGAGCCGAAACTGAGTCTCGCTCAGCGCCATCTCCGAACAGATCTGATCCTGATCCTGCTCCAGAAGGTAAAACCGAGTCAGGATTTCCCGGTCGCGGTCGGAGAGTTCTCCTAAGACCCGATTGATCAGGGCCGTTCTCTGGCTGAATATCGCCTTTTGCTCGGGATTTCCCTCCGGATCTGCCAGGCGGATGGTGGAATCCATGTCAATCTGGTCGCGGCGGGTATGGACCACTTTGTCGATGTGAGCTGCCACCTGCCGGCGCACGATGGTTCGGACAAATCCCATCAATCGAGAGGGTTCGCGCAGTTCTCCGCGGCGGATGGCCTGTACTACGACCACGAATGTATCGTGGACTTTATCATCCAATTCCTGCGGCCCCAGTTGGCGGCACAGATAGAAGCGGATGCCTTTTGAGAACAATTGATACAACTCCTCCATGCCATCCGTTTCACTGAGGCGGATGCGGTCCACCAAGTCAACCCATTCCGCGTAGGATTCCGAATCGTCGTCGTCCTTGTCAACGATGTCCGGGTCAGTGATATCCGGGGACTCCAGACCGGTCACCGGAATGACGATTCCCTCGGGGATTTCCTCGACCTCTCTCATCGGGCACCCCCGGCCACCTGATAAGGCGCCCAATAGGATGGCATCGCCCGCCAGGTTCCCGATTGGATCATCTCCATCTGGCTGAGCCGTAACGCCTCCGCCGCCGGAACCTCCCGCAGGTGGCGGTAAAAACTAGCGAAGATTTCACCGCTGGAATCCCGAACCGGCCAGGCAGTCGCGATGACCACACTCGCTCCGGCCATTTGCCAGGCCCTGGTCAAACCTTGCAGACCGGCGCCGGCAAGCGCATCGCCAGCTCCGCTATCGCATCCGGTCATCGCCACGATAGCTCCGGAAACCCGCAGCGACGCTACATCTGTAGTAGTCAGGAATTCGTTCTCGCCTTTTGTCCCTAACCCGAAGGCAATCAACGCCTGCGTGCCTCGCGAAATCACATGCGTCGCCAGATGAATCACCGCTGGACCGGTGGCGATCTGGGCCAGGAACAGGTCCCGCCGTGCGGCAGCACCCTCCAGCAAGACCGTCTGGCCGCCCCAGTTCGCCGTGCTGGCTTTCAGCTCCCCGGCGCTCCCCACCAAACGGCCGAACTGCGCCCCCGGTTCGTCCACTCTTAGCAGGGTTCGAAACCTGTTTACGAAATCCAGGTGGCGCGATCCCTTCCATCGTGGGTCCGCCGCGTTATAGATAGGATCGCCAAGTCCAAGGAACGATCCCGTTCCGGTCTCTGGATGCTTGCTCAACAGCAACGCCCCAGGTATCGTCTGCACAGAATGCTCGGACACCAGATAAATCACCTTGCCGCCCTTCCGCTCCGTCACAAGTGCTGCAAACGGCGCCTCGAACAGCGTCCCTTCCAGGGAGAGCAGCCACGACGGCTTCGCCGCCGCCGCCTGCCCAAGTTGACCGAAAAGCTCCCGATACAGCTTCTCGCCCAGCTCCACCGCCTCCGGTCGTCCTGCCCTAACCGCTTCGGCTAACGCCAAAACCTGGGTTCGAATCTCGACCGCCCCTGAAATCTTCTGTAGTTGCAACGTTTCGCGCGTCACAGCCCACAAATACGACTCCCGATCCCCCAAGTGAAAGCTAAGTAGTACTTCTGATCTACCTAGTCCGTGTCGAAAATGTATAAGTGAAGTCTGATCGCGAAAAATCTCGGAGTTCTTTGCAGTAAAACCAAGTCCCGCTTTGGCTTCCATCTCCGAGAGTTCCAAACGGAGACGACGCGACTCTTCCCCGGGCGTTGATTTCCCCATCCGCCGGGAATCCACCTTCTGAAGCTTTCCGAGCGTCTCCCAATACTGAAGCGGCACCTTGCGGTGCCAGGCATCGGAGAGCGCCAGGCTGTCGCGAAGGCTTGCCGCTCGATTGAGTTCGACCGCTTTGAAGGCTTTCTCAGCCCAACGCCCACTGCCGGCCAACCCCTGGTCTGCCGCCGACTCGATAAAGGATGTGAAGACCTCCCGCTCAAGACGCTCATTAGCCGCCGTCAGCGTCGAGCTAGCCGGCAGCACTTCGAGCCGCCAGAGTGATGCCAGATTGACCGCTTCCTCAAAATCGGCCAGCGCGGCCTCGCGATTGCCCATGGCCATCCGGACCTGTCCCCGCTGGTGCTTAAGAAGATACTCCGGTGCTTTCCGCACCGCATGCAGAGCCTGCTCGGTATACCCGGCTGCCTCCTCCATCTCTCCCAGCGCCAGTTTCAGCGCGCCCATCCAACGCCAGGAATAACCCAGGTCCGCAGGCGCCACCTCTTCACGCAGGCGCATTCCGCTTTTGATGGCTGTCTCGGCTTCGTTTAAACGGCGTTGCCCCAATAGCTCCGCGCCCAGCAGGTCCAGCCCTAATGCTTCGAGCGGTCTATCCCCAGAAACCTTGGCTGCGGCGATACCCTGCCTGTAATACGATTCGGCGGTACCATCGCGATGAATATCGTGGGTATAGCCTAGCTGAATCAATAGGTTCGGGAGAAAATAGGGGTAGTGGGGCAGGAGCGCCGCCGCGGCACGCCCCTCTTCGGCCTCTCTCAGGGCCGACTCGAAATCCCAGACCTGAAGATATACGCTGGAGAGGTTGACCGCGATCGCCCCTAACGCCTCAGGATCCCCCATCGATTTGGCGTGACTCTTCGCTTCGAGCAAGGTTTCGAGCGCCGCGCGATAGCGCAGTTGAGTCAACTGACAGGCCGCGATGCCGCTCAGATAACCGACCATCGCTCGCTCGTCGTGCCGGCGCACGGCGTCGTCGAATCCTCGCTTGTAATGGGATTCGGCGGCGACCAGGTCGCCTGCACGGCGAGCACTGTCAGCTTGTTGCGCGATTTTTTTTGATTCCAGCGTGCCCCACCGTGCTCCAGAGGCAGAAGCTCCGGGCAGGATGGACGCTGACCGGCGCGAGCCGACCATCCACAGCGTGAGGATCACGCAAAGGCACCAGCGGATGGGAGCCATTGCAGTTCTTACGCGTGCTTACGCTGTGCATACTACCAGGAATTTCTGCATATGCCAAGCCCAGGACTACAAGAAACACGGAATCGCCGACAATATCTTTATGAAAGCTGTTGCTCTTCCACGCGGATGGACGATTGGGCATTATCGATCCCGTGCCTTCCCCTCCGATTCTTAGTAGAGGCCACACGGCCTTGTAAGGCGGCCAATATTGGCTGCGGCGTGCCTTTGGCGATCAAAAAAAGCCGCCTGAAATGCGGCTGCAGCCAGTATTGGCCGCCCTACAAGAGGAATCCGAACTGCGACAAGCCACTATTAAGCTGTCCCAGTATTTTCGGAAGCGCAGTTTTCCGCGCATGTCCGCTTCCTGACGGTCGCGGCTCCGTGTGGATACTATGCGGGCAGGCCCGAAAACTCTCGCTAATAAATATCGCTGGGAGCGCATAGTCGACGTAGCCCTGTGCGGAGTTCGGCGCGCCGCATGCCACCGCCACTTGCCGCCTGGCAGCGATAATAAACAAAATGACCGTAAACATTTTGGAGAGCCGCGCCGCTCGGACTATTCGAGAAGTGTTTGCTTCCGGTCGGCCGTTGACGTATGTCCGCTCGCCTGAGGAGCAGCGCGTGGCTCGAGTCTTGCGCGAGGTTGCGCAAAAACTCGACATTCCTGTTTGGACATGGAGTCAGACCGAGGCAATGGCAGGGGCGGAAACTCCTCGTGCAGCGCTCGATTTCATCATCGAGCAAAAGGGCGGTGGGATTTTTCATCTCAAGGATTTCCATGAAGCACTGCGGGAATCGGCGGAAATACGGCGCCGGCTGCGGGATGTCTATGAGCATTTGCTCGATCAGGGAAAGTTCGTCGTGATCAGTTCTCCGGTACGGTTCATTCCGGAGGAGATCGAGCGCAGCATCATTTTTCTCGAACTGCGTCCGCCGGATTTGATTGAACTGGTGGAGTTCCTGAGAGAAGAGACCGGCGCGGGCGAGGAAACTTTGTATTCGGTGGCTCGCACGCTGCAGGGGTTGACGCTGGACGAGGCCAAATATGCGCTCCGGCGCGCACTAACCGTTAGCCCTCAATTGGGACCGGAAGCGTTGCCTGCGCTGCTGGAGGAGAAAAAGCTTCTCATCAATCGCAGCGGAGTGATTGAGTTTATTTCGACGGAAACGGAGTTGGGAGAGGTCGGAGGAGTCGACGGTCTGAAAACGTGGCTCCTGGAGCGCCGGAAGCTGTTTGAAATGCGCGACAGTTTGAGCGAAGAGATCGTGCCCAAGGGGATTCTCATCATGGGCATTCCCGGGTGCGGAAAAAGTTTGACCGTGAAGGCGACCGCTTCCTACTTCGGGCTTCCTCTCTATCGCGTGGACATGGTGGAGATCTTCTCCGGGCGGCATGGAAAGCCGGAAGGAGCGTTCGTCGCGGCTTGCCGCATGATGGAGGACATGGCTCCCGCGGTGCTGTGGTTCGATGAAATTGAAATGGGGATCACTTCCTCCGAATCCGGCGGGGAGCAGGGCCGGATTTTTGCATTCTTTCTTACCTGGATGCAGGAGAAAACGCGCGGTCTGTTTGTGGCGGCGACCGCCAACCGCATCGATCTTCTGCCGGCTGAAATGATTCGAAAGGGCCGATTTGACGAGGTATTTTTCGTCGATATTCCTCTGGAGGACGAGCAGACGGAGATCTTCAAGATTCACCTGAAGCGCCGTGCCGTGGACACGACAGGATTCGACATCGCGCAGATCACAAAGTTCACCGTCGGCTGGACCGGCGCGGAGATCGAGCAGTGCGTGATCGCGGCGGTGACGAAGGCCCGGCTGGCGGATCGAGTCGTGACTCAGGAGGATTTGGTGATGATTGCGGCGAAGATGGTTCCTTTGTCGCGGACCATGAAGGAGCAGATCAATCATATCCGGAGCTGGGCATTTGAGAGAGCGGTGAAGGCGTCGCCTCAAGTGGTGCGGAGATAGAGCATCGCTCAACTTTTATGATCCTAGTGGTCTGCGTCGGGAATCCTGAATGTTATGTAGCGCACGCCTCCAGGCGTGCCGCGTCGACATTCTTGTCGATGCGGCGTTCCAGGCTCTCGGAAGCAAGAACCAAACGTCGACACGGCACGCGTGGACGCGTGCGCCACGGCGGGAAAGATAATACTCATTATGAGTGACGCACTACACTAGTCGGTATGAAACGCCGCACTTTCCTTATCGCTCCCGTCGCCGCCGCGGTGCCCCTTCCAGTGGCCGCGCAGCAGACGACTGAGACTCCCAACCTTTCGACGACCGGGGCGGACGGGGCTGCTGAATCCGTCGTCAAAACTTTCAGCAAGGCTCAGTTTTCCGCGCTGCGCAAGTTAGGAGAGATGCTGATGCCGGCGGCGCAGGATACTCCTGGAGCTTTAGAAGCCGGTGCGGCGGAGTTTCTCGACTTTCTCATCGGCGTGTCTCCCGTGGATCGTGTCGCGCTATATAAGGACGGGCTGGACCGATTGAACGCCGAAGCTCTGAAGCGCTACCAGAAGTCTTTTGGTGAAATTACCGCGCAGCAGGCGGAGCCGATCCTTGCTCCTCTCGATGCGCCGTGGTCTTATCGCGAGCCGTCCGACGCGTTCGCAAAATTTCTTCTCGCCGCTAAGAATGATTTGTTAACCGCCACCGCGAATTCGCGCGAATACATTACGGTGGTCTCGCAAAAACGCCGCAGCGCGGGTGGAGTGGGGCAATATTGGTATGCCGTTGAATAGCGACGTCCTCATCATCGGGTCCGGCGCTTCGGGCGGCATGGCGGCTCGCGAGCTGACCCTGCGCGGCATTAAGTGCCTGATGCTCGATGCCGGTCCAGCGGTGGATTTCGAGCGCGCCCGCGGCCCGAAGAAAGTGTACGAGCTTCCTTATCGCGGATTTGGGCAGCCAGGGCGATTCCCCCACGTTACGCAGGCCAGCGAGTTCAATGCGAATGTGTGGGCCGATGAGAAGCAGAATCCGTATACATACGATCCGGCGAGTCCTTATTACTGGGTTCGCATCCGGATGATCGGCGGAAAAACGCTGATGTGGGGGCGCGCGTCGTGGCGGCTGAGCGATTACGAGTTTAAGAGCAAAGATCACGACGGCTTTGGGGACAACTGGCCCATCAGTTACAAGGATCTGGCTCCTTATTACGATCGCGTGGAGCCGCTACTGCGCGTCGCGGGGCGCAAAGAAGGATTTCGGCAGATTCCCGATGGAGTGTTCTTGGAAGACGCGTCTACCGATAGCGAATCGATGCAGCGCTTCCTGGCGGCGGCGAAAAATAATGGTGTTCCCACGACCAAGCCTCGCCGGGCGACGGGCGGGCTGGCGAGCTCAGTGAACTTGTTGTTGCCGGATGCCCTGGCCACCGGGAATCTGACGATTGTTCCCAACGCAGTGGTTCGCGAGATCACGGTCGACAAGAACACCGGCCTCGCGAACGGCGCGCTTTTTATTGACCGCCGGAGCAAGCGCGAATTTCATGCCAAGGCGCGGGTGGTAGTAGTGGGCGCGTCGGCGCTCGAAAGCTCCCGGTTACTGCTGAACTCGGGGATCGCCAATTCTAGCGGTGTCCTCGGCCATTACGTCTTCGATCAGTTTTACGTGAAGAACGTGGTGACTTGTATTGTCCCCGAAGCTCGAGGCGGAGCGCCTCGCCGAGGGCTGATGGGCGGGAGCGGCTATATCCCGCGATTCCGCAATCTGGACACGCGCGAGAAGAATTTCATTCGCGGCTATGCCTACGATTTTGGCAGCGGCGGATCGCCCGGCGCGAATTATTTTCCGCTGTACGGCGAGGCGCTGCAAAAGGAGCTGGCGGCGACCAGCGGGTCGCAATTCTCGATGACCACGATGGGCGAAGTGTTGCCTCGCTACGAGAATTGCGTGACGATCGACAAAAAAGTGAAGGATGAGTGGGGCATTCCGGCGCTCCACATCCAGCACAAGTACACTGAGAACGAATTCGCCATGGCGAAAGATTCGATGCAGGTGGCGGAGGAGTTATGTCACGCGGCCGGGTTCGAAATTTTGGCCAAACATTGGGAGATGGTGCCGCCGGGAGAGAGCATTCATGAGGTCGGATCGTGCCGGATGGGCGCGGACCCGAAGACGTCGGTACTGAACGCATATAACCAATCGCACGACATCAAAAACCTGTTTGTCGTGGATGGGAGCGCGTTTGTCTCAGGCGGGTCCCAGAATCCGACGCTGACGATTTCGGCGCTGGCGATGCGTTCCGCGGAGTACCTGGCGGAGCAGATGCGGCGCGGGGAGATTTGAGAATCGGCTTTGGTTTGATAGAGTCGATGGATGCGGTATCTTTTTGTCCTGCTGTTGTCGTTTGCGTCCGCGCTATGCGCAGCCCCGGGCTCGTTCACGGTGGACGATGTGTTGCACGTCTCGAATGCAACCATCGGCGATATCTCCGCTGACGGACGTTTTGTCGCGGTGATTGTCTCCAACCTTGAAGATCGCATCGGCATCGACAATCATCGCTATGGCGATCCGACGTATATCGCGCCGCACAAAATGGACGTGCTGGTGGTCGATACTCAGACCGGAGCCACCACCAAGATTTTCGAGAACCGCACGCAGGCCAAGGGGTTCAAATTTTCGCCTGACGGGAAGTATCTGGCGATGTTGGCCCAGCGCAGCGAGTCTTTCACATTGCGAATCTGGGATCGGGCCAGCGGCAATTTCACCACTGTGACGGCGCCCGAAGGCAAGGCCATCGATGAAGCAGGGGAACTGCTCTGGACTCGCGACAGTGCGAAGCTGATCATGCCGCTGCGCGCAGCGGATTGGAGAGATCGCGTAAGGGAGCGGTTTCACGGAGAGACGATCGGACCCGTCATTTTCCATTCCACTACAGAGCCTTTTCTTGCATGGATCGATGTGCGCCGCATGTCGCTCGAAGAATCGATCGGCTCTTATGATGTGGCCAATTCAAAGGTGACTGAGATTGCTCCCACTTCGCTGATCGCGAGTTTCAACGCAGCCGAGGACGGCTCCTTTCTGATCCTGAATCAGGACATCGCGAAGAAGACCGATTACGAGACGCTGGGCGCGGGCGAGGCTCGCATCGACGTTCTCGCCACAGCCTCCGGCGCGAAGGCGCGGACGCTGATTCCATCGACCAAGGGCATGACGTTAATCTGGTCGCGCGATTTGCATTCTTACGCGTACTCGAAAGACGGCGCGATTTATTTTGCGGCGTTCGATCTCAAAGGCGGAGGGGACAAAGAACCTCGCCTCATCGCAGGCAAGAAAAAGGAAGAGTCCA
This sequence comes from Bryobacterales bacterium, assembly GCA_963813145.1. Lineage (GTDB taxonomy): Bacteria > Acidobacteriota > Terriglobia > Bryobacterales > Bryobacteraceae > Palsa-187. The sequence continues at coordinate 19,605 of CAWEXX010000003.1, read as the reverse complement.
AGGACGCGGACCCAAAAGACGACGCGAAGGCTAAGAAAGAATCCTACACTGCGGTGCGCCTCAGCCCAAGGGGCGACCGGTTGGTGGCGTCTTCGAAGGGAGGCCTGTGGATGATCGATACGGCCTCGGGGAAAAAGGATTTGTTCGTGAAGATGCCGGAAGAAGATAAGCTCGCGCCGCATTATCAGGTGCTGGACTGGAATCCCGCAGGCGACGCGGTTTACTTGAGCTATGCTTCGCGCACGAACTGGGAGCGAGGCGTTTCGCGATACGACGCTGCGTCGAAAAAGCTGGAAGCGCTGGTGAAGGACGCTCGCATCTACAGTGGATTTCGCTTGTCCCACGACGGCAGCCGCTGGGTGTATCTCGTCGCCGAAGGCAATCGTCCGCCACAGGTATTCACCGCCAATGCTGACTTCAAAGCGGAGCGGCGCCTCACCAATTTGAATCCGCAGCTGGCCGAAAAGAACCTCGCGAAGACTGAACTGATTCCGTACCTCGATGCCGACGGCAAGAAGCAGTTCGGAGTTCTCTACTATCCCTCGAACTATGAAAAGGGGAAAAAGTATCCCACTGTATTCAATTTGTACGAACAATTTTTTGACGATACGTTCAACGCCACCGTCAGTGTTCTCACCGCCAACGGATACGCCGTGATGCAGCCGTCGGTGGATCTGGAGATCGGTTTCCCGGGCGAGGCGTGGGCAAAAGGCGTAACCGCCGCGGCCAATAAGCTCATCGAAATGGGCGTTGCCGATCCGGACAAGTTGGGCGTCCAGGGCACCAGCTACGGCGGCTACGCTACAAATCTACTGATCACACAGACGAACCGGTTCAAGGCCGCGATCAATATTTCGGGCAAGGTCAATATGATCAGCTTCTATACCGACAGCCCGCGCCTCGGGGTGCGAAATATTCACGCACCGGAGCACAGCCAGGACCGTCTGGGCGCCACTCTCTGGCAGCAGCCGCAAAAATATCTGGCGCACTCCGCCATCATGTATGCGGACCGCATTAAGACGCCTCTGTTGCTCACCACTGGTGAAGCGGATCCAAATGTTCCGCCCCGCCAGGCCATGGAAATGTATTTCGCTCTGCGACGCCTGGGCAAAGAAGTCGCCTGGGCCAGCTACGTGAACGGCGGGCACGGTATGCCGACGACAACGGTAGAAGAAGTGAAGGATTTCCACGAGCGGATCCTACGCTGGTACGACGACCATCTGAAGAAGGACACAAAAAAGTCCGAGACTGATGGAGGGGTGGAGCAGTAATCCCGCTAGCGGCGTTGATGCGGCGGTCGCTGCATCCATTTCCCGAACGCAATGCGCGAGCCGGATCCCGGGGTGGCGGCCGTATACGTCACTTCCTGACCGGGAGTGGCCGCAAAAGCTCTGATGGCAGCGTCGGAAACCGGCGCGGATCCGTCGTCGGGAATAAAGTTATTCCCCACCGGATCGTATAAAAAGCCCATAATCCGTCCGTTCCGCGCAACGTGAGCGACGAGGTCGCATTCAGTCACGGTCCCGTTGAGCGACTTAGAGACGAACAGAGCGCCGGCCCGCTTGATCAGCAAATCGATGCGCGCTCCCGCCGCAGCGCCATTGTCGCTGGTCAACGTGACTTGCTGACCTACGATCGGCGCAAGATCCGTATCGAACGCGAGCAGATACTGCTCGACGTCACGCCTGGTTCCATCCGGATTCGCCGCAGGAAAGCCCGTAGTCGCCGTGGGACGGAATACCGCAGCCGTCAAGAAGCGAAAAATAGTGTCGGCCGAGCCATCGCCCGTGAAGCCATATCCGCGAATCTGATCGCCGGTCGGACCGCTGTCGGGTTGGTCGAAAAAGCCCACTACCGGAGTGCCGAACATCCCAATCTTCGCGTACGCGTTGCGCAGATGCGGAATTTTCACCACCTGCGTCAGCCCCTCAAAGCTCTGGTTCCCACCCGTGCCGAAAAAACCCTTGGACGAATCCACGGTGTGGCAGCCATCGCAACTGAACGACGATTGGCCCGCGATCGCGGTCACCAGCGGATTCACCACGCCATCGGAAGGGCGAGTGCCGGAATAGAAGGCCTGTCCACGCTGCTGCGCCGGAGTCAGCGAGTTGTCGAGATTGCGTATCGGATTCGGCGGCGGCACGACCTGCAACTGGAAGTCCGTGAACATCTGCATCTCGCTCTGAAGCGGCTGGTCCGCGCTGCCAATCAACCCTTGGAACGCGACCACAAAATTGTTAAAGGACACACCGGGGTCGAACGGATCGGTGCCCGAAATCCCGGTAGAGCGGTCGCCTCGCCAATGCATGGCGCCGGAATTTCTCAGCCCGCGCAGCGTCTGCGTCGTGAACGGGCCTTTCATCGGATGGAAGTCCGCCAGCTTGTTACTGCCGTTAATCGGAGTCGAGACCCCCGAGGCCCCCGCCGCGATCAGCAGGTTCACCAGGCCGCTCAGGTTAATCGGGATCGGACTCTTGGTCACGGTGTTATCCGGATTTCCGAGATCCCACGCCAGATCGTCCATGTCGCCGAAAATGTGGCAGCTCGCGCACGACGCCTCGCCATTTCCCGAAAACCGAGTCGCGTCGTAAAGCATCGGCCGCCCGCGCACGATCGACGAAGACTCCGGATTGGGCATGGCGAAACGACCAACCTCGCGATGCGACACCAGGTCAATCGTCTTCACCGCATCGTCGAACCGTGTCATCACATAAAGAACGCCGCGGCTCTCATCGAGCACCAGCCCGCTCGCGCCGCCTCCGCTCACCGGAATATAGTTCGCGCTCAGCGCCACCGGATCGAACGTGTCGTCCTCCAGCGTGCTCGTCTTAAAAACGCCGATTTTGCTGGACCCGAAAGCCGCTACGTACAGCGTCGTTCCATCTTTCGAGACAGCCATGTCGAGCGGCATAGACAGACTATGATTCTTCGCAGTTGGATCGAAGCCCGAAGTCCCCGCGAGCTTGGTGTAATCGATGTGCTTGTTAAGATGCCTCGGCGCCACGCCCGTTCCGGATAGAACCGTGATGCGAGCCTCAGCCAAATGCCCTTGCACAGTGTGCCCAGCGTATGTCCCCGGCCCCTCGAAGCGAACATTGTTGATCGCGTCGGTATTCGAAACATACAGCTTCCCACTCACCGGATTAGCCGCCATGTTAAACAGCGTCGTGCCCACGTGCGCGAACGCGGCGGTCTGTTTCAAGCTGTTCGCGTCGAAAGAAAATACATCGGTATCCGGCAAATTGAAGCGGACGGAATTATCCCAGCTGCGATGCAGTTCGTCTTCCCAATGGCCGCTGCCATTGTTGAATTTGACAATCAGCCCCACCTCCGGCGCAGGCTCTCCTTTCGAATCCGTCGCCGGACCTGGATTCCCGCCCGGACTGATCGTGCCATCGCGCAGCGTGCACGGCTGGTGCTGCTGAAAACCTTCACAGACTCGCTCCTGACTAATCGTCGTCGTCTGATTGCCGGTCTTAAAGCCCGCGACGTAAACCGTATTGCCATCCGGACTCACCGCCAGTGCGCGCGGCGTATCGGTAAAGAAACTCAGGATGCTAACCGGCGTTCCACCCGCCGTATTTCCGAGGCTCGCCGGATCGAACACCCACACATCGGCTCGCGGAATCCCGGGCGTCGTCAATTGGGGATTGCCCGCGCCCGGCACATTCGCGATCGAAGGATCGGTCCGCTGCTGTCCTCTGTGCGCCGTAGCGATGAACGCGCGCCGGGGATTGCCTGCGAAGAGGATATCGCGCGGTTCATCGCCCACCAGCAATGTTCTGACCACGTGCGGCGTGCCCGTCAGCGTGACGATGCTAACGCTGTCCGAAAGATGGTTCGTCACCCACACTTCGGAGTTGCTGCGAGCCGCAACCGCGACCGGCTCCAGGCCGACTGGAACCCGAAATTTCAAATTCAGCCTGCCGGATGTCAGATCGAAGCCTTCAAGGGTCCCGTTGGGCGTGTTCACGGCGAACAGTGTGCCGCCGTCCGGTGAAATCGCGATCGGCCTGACGTGCCCGCTTTCAAACTCGACGAAAGAAGGTCCAGTGGGCGCAGCCGATACCGTGGTCCGCGTCGCGTGCCAGAGCAGCCCGGCCGCGACGACCACGACAAGAGACCAGAACCGCCATGCGTAAGCATGCGGATTGAAATAACCAGGACGACCCACTAGCCGTCCATGATACCAGTCACAATCCGAAGCACAGGATATTCGGACCGGCCACTGTGACCACGAATTGCTTCCCGCCCAGCAGGAACGTCATCGGCGAAGCCTTCATATATACGTTGGTGGCAAAGTGCCACAGCACCCTGCCATTCCTCTCATCGGCCGCCGCGAACGCGCCGTTCGGATCGCCGAAAAACACCAGCCCTCCCGCCGTCGCCATCACTCCCGGCCACGTCTTCGAAAACACCGAGCCCGTCATCGGGATCTCCCAACCGATCTTCCCTGTATCGACGTCAATCGCGCGCAGGAACTTCTGCGCCGTCTCCATCTTGGTCCCCGGCTTCCACTTCTTCCCCGCGCGGCACTCCTCCAGCGTCAGAACATAAAAAAGCCGCGTCACCGGGCTGAACGCCACCGAATCCCAGTTGGCCGCATTCACCGGACAGTCCAGCGCCGCCGAATTTTCAGGAGCAGGCAGCGGCCGCCCATCCGGACCGATCCCTCGCGTCCAAGTCAGACGCTGAACGAAAGGCCGCGCCAGCAACAACTCGCCGCTGATCCGGTCGAGCACATAGAAAAATCCGTTCCGATCCGCATGCAGCAGCAGTTTGCGAGGCTTCCCCCGATACTCGATATCCACCAGCACCGGCGGCTCCGTCGCATCCCAATCGTGGACATCGTGCGGAGTGAACTGGTGGTGCCACTTCAATTCGCCCGTGTGCGGATTCATCGCCAGAATGCAGTTGGAAAAAAGATTGTCGCCCTGCCGGTCGCGGTCCATGGAGTCGGGATAAGGATTCCCCGTCGGCCAATAGAGCGTGTCGCTCTCGGCATCGTACGCCCCCGTCAGCCACGTGGCTCCGCCGCCAAACAGCGGCTCGGCTCCCTTCCAGGTTTCGGCGCCCGGATCGCCTTTGAGTGGGATCGTCCATTTGCGCCAAAGACGCTCGCCGGTCGCTGCGTCGTAACTCGCCAGGAATCCCCGCATTCCGCGATCGCCTCCGGAAACGCCCGCGATGATCGCATCGCCCACCGGCAGAGGAGCCACCGTCGAGCCGTAATGCATCGGTTCATCGGGCATGTAAACTTCCCACACCAGCGCTCCTGTGATCCGATTCAACGCCAGCAGGTGCGCATCGTCGGTCGCCATGAACACGTTGTTCCCCAGAATCGCGACGCCCCTGTTGGTACCCAGCGACGCGTCCCCCACCAGCTTCGGAGTCATCGGCCGCGCATATTTCCAGATCTGGCGGCCGGTCGATGCATCCAGCGCAATCGCCTGATTCGGCCCCGTGATGTACATCACGCCATCGGCAACAATCGGTGTCGTTTCCAGGCCGAAATGGTCGATCGGAAACATCCATTTCAAGCCCACCTGCGCTACGTTCTCCCGATTGATCTGCGTCAGGCCGCTGTAGCGATTTCCATTCAGCGTGCCGTTGTAAGTCAGCCAGTCACCCGGCCGTGGATTCTTGATTCTCTCGAAGGCAATGCCCCCTGCATCCGTCGCGCTGACAGATCCGCCAACCCCGCCCGTCAATCGAGTCAGGTATGCCAGCAAATCTCTCTTTTCCTCCGCGTTACCGGCCAGAGGCTTCATCAGCGACTGTTTTTCCTCGCGCAGCGAAACAATCTCGTCGGCTTCGAGAAAATGGAATTCTCCATCGAGCCCCTGCAATTGAAGATCGAAATTCGTTCTGCCGCGCGCGAATCCGCGCAGGCTTCGCCCGTCCTTCAACTGCACCGATACCAACTGATACCCCGGCGTGATACGCGCATCGGGATTCCGCAGGACCTCGTGAATCTCGCTGAGCGTCATCTCCCGCGCGGCGTTCGAAAGATCGGGGCCGACAGCTTTCCCCCTGCCGCGTACCATGTGGCAGCCGCCGCATTGCCCTTTTCCGAAAAAGAATTCCTGTCCGGATTCCGCGGAACCAGGCGCTGGATTCTCCGCTGCCGGAGAATTCAACGAATGGACGAAAGCCGCCAACGCGTCCAGCTCCGGCGGAGGTAAATGGAACGGCGGCATGCCTGCCGACGGCGCGCCCTGATCGATAAAAGTCCGCACTTGGGCCGCCGTCCTGCTGCGCACCGTGCGGCTTCCGGCCAGGCGCGGCCCCTGATCCGTTCCATCGGCATTCTCGCCATGGCAGGCCACGCAGTGCTCCGCGTAGGATTTCTGCCCGGCGTCCTGACCCGCCGCAATCGCAGCCGCGAACAAAAGTGCTTTCCAGACCATATCGTATTTTAGTTGCTCTTGACAGCCGCCTCCAGATGCATCATACTTCCCCCGATAGACGATGGGAACCGATAAATCCTCCGAACTCCTTCCAGGCACGCTCGATCTTCTGGTCTTGAAGACCATCGCCCGCGGCCGAATGCACGGCTACGGGATCGCGCAGCATCTGAAGATCATCTCTGAAGACGTATTGCAGGTAGGCGAGAGCTCGCTCTATCCGGCCCTTCAAAGGTTGCTGCTGAATGGCTATGTGCAAGCCGAATGGGGTGTGTCCGAAAACAACCGCCGGGCGCGTTATTACACCCTCACCGCCGAAGGCAAAAAGCAATTGTCAGCGGAGCGCAAGGAATTCGACCGCATAGTGATCGCCATTCAAAAAGCCCTGGCGTGACTACCCCCCCATAACTGTCGGGGTTCGGTGTAGGGAGAATGTATTGCTGGATGGCTTGGTCCTCAACGCCTACCAGTTGTGGAGGGGTCTCTTCGACAGACTACTAGTAGGTTTCGCCTGCGATTTTGGACTCAGTCCGCGTGCTGCAGCGCTTTGTGCTGGCTGACGCTATCGCCGTCGCCGCTTTTCAGCCCGGCGAAAATCAGCGTCGATAGCACCGTCAATCCTCCCAGGACCAGGAACGCGTTATGGATGCCGTGGATCATCTCTGGCGCACTGGAATGGAAACGATCCGGGATAAAAAATGCCGTGGCCAGCGACGCGGAGGCGACACCGAAGCTCATCGACATCTGCTGCATCGTGCTGGCAATCGTGCTGGCGCTGCTGGTCTGCTCCTCGTTCACATCCGCGTACACCAGCGTGTTCATGCTGGTATATTGCAGCGAAGTGAAGAACCCGAAGCAGAAGGCCTGAATCACGATCAGCCATACCGGCGTCCCCGGCCCAATAGTCGCGAAAAGAATGATCAGCACTCCGATGATCACGGTATTTGAGATCAATACTCCGCGGTAGCCGACGCGCGCAAGAATCTTCGGCATGGTCAATTTCAGGCTCATCGCGGCGATCGCCTGCGGCATCAGCAGCATGCCGGATTGAATCGGCGAGAACCCCAGCCCCACCTGGTACAACAAAGGGAACAGAAACGGAATGCCGCCGATCCCCAGGCGCGTGAAAAAACTTCCGTTCACCGACGCGCGAAACGTGCGAATGCGAAACAGACTCAGGCGCAGGAGCGGGAATTTCGTTCTCGTCGCCCGAAATCCATAGCCGCCCAGCAACAGCGCCGAGAGCGCCAGCATCCCCAGAATCTCACCTCCGCTCATCGTGTGTTCGCCGAACACTTCGAGCACGTAAGATAGCAATCCGACTCCGGATCCGAACAGCAAGAGTCCCGCCACGTCGAGCGGATTCGTATGCTCCTCACGGTAATCGGGCAAATGGCGATACACCATGTACAGCCCCGCCAGGCCGATCGGGACGTTCACGAAGAAAATTACGCGCCAGTGAAAATACCCCACCAAAAACCCACCTGCCACCGGGCCGAGCATCGGGCCGATCAGACCGGGGATCGCGACAAAACTCATGGCCCGGATCAATTCCGATTTCGCGAAAGTCCGTACCAGGGTCAGGCGGCCGACTGGCACCATCATGGCTCCGCCGCAGCCTTGCAGAATCCGGCACGCCACCAAGACATGAATGTCGCTGGAGAGCCCGCACAGCAGCGACCCCAGTGTGAACAGTCCGATGGCGGCCGCGAAAACGCGCCGCGTGCCGAAGCGATCCGCCATCCAGCCGCTGATCGGAATGAAGACCGCAAGGCTTAACGTGTAGCTGGCCAGCACCGACTTCATGCTCAGCGGAGCCACTTTCAATGCCTCCGCGATGGCGGGCACCGCGGTATTAAGAATCGTGGTGTCCAGCGATTCCATGAAGAACGCGACGGCCACCAGCCACGGCAGGTATCGCTTGCTGGATGCTTCCACTGGACTGTATTTTCGCAGTTACTTCACGGGCACGTCCAACACCACCAGCCAGTATTGGAACGATTGCAAGGAGAATCCAATGAAAATCAGTCCGATGCCGAACGCGCCCATAATGCGCGCGGGCAGGTTTTCGGAGAAATATTCAATGAAGGGAACAAAGGCATTTCCAACGGCCGTGACGATGCCCGTGGCGATCCCGACCCGCAGCGCAAAAACCCATGGGTGGTCCAGATGTTGCACCATGGCGCTGCAAATCAATGCCGTCGCGATGTAGCCCACCGTCCGGACCACGACCATCAGCATGTGGCGGCGAGAGAGGCGAGGGCGTCGCGACGCGCCATAGTCGACGCTCGGGCGCATTCCCCAGCTATAAGCGAATATTTGGCCCACCGTGATGAGGATTCCGAAGGCGGTGCCGAATCGAAATCCAACCATCCACGAAAGACCCGCGCCGAACGCGGCCCCGCGAATGGCGCTGAACACGGCTTCCCAGAATAGCGAGAAGTGTTCTTGCGTGCGCGCCGTGCGCGCCAACTCCATCGCCACCGTGATGCCAGTCGCCGCGCCCGCCGTAATTCCAAAGAACAATCCGAGACCGATTCCGTAACCGACCCCGAACACGATCGAATAAGTGACCATGCGCGTCAGCAGCCGCAGCGGCCCATGCTGACCACCCAACAGGTCATAAGCAAGATACAGACTGCCCAACACATCGAGACAGCTCCCGGCGATGCTGATCGCTGCAACGGTGTGATGATCCATCAGTGTCTGCGCTTTTCCCCCTGTCAGAGCCGCCTGTAAGGCGGCTCTGACAATATTGGCCGCCCTACAAGACGAGTATCAGCCCCTTGAGCCGCGCGCGTCAGCAAGCGGGCACACGCGGACCCTACTGCCTCCTCAAAAACGCATAACTCTTCCTGAGGCTCTCCACCGGATCCCCCGGCGTATAATCCTGCTCGACGTAATAGTGCCGGGCCCCCGCATCCATCCCAGCCTTCAGCACTTTCTTCCAATCGATCACGCCCGCACCGACCTCCTGAAACTCTTCCTTCTTCACTTTGCTGGTGTCATAGGACACCGGCGTGCCCTTCGCTTTGTCTTTTAAGTGAAGCGCGAAAACCCGGCCCTTCCATTTCTGGATTAAGGCCGCTGGATCGTCACCGCCAACGCTGGCCCAAAAACAATCGATCTCCATCTTCACGTCCTTGCCCAGTTTGGCGTGCAGAATGTCGATGGCCCTCACCGGCGGCTCGAACTCGAAATTGTGATGATGGTAGAAGAACTCGAGACCGGCCTTCTTGCATTGTTCTCCCGCCGCATTCATCCGATCGGCGAACTTCGGCCAGAACTCGGCGGGATTCGTCCGCTCCGCCGGCATCACATATGCCAGCCCGATTGCCGGAATCCCTAGCTCTTTCGCTTGCCCGATAAATCCATCTAACTTCGCGGGAGCCAGCGCGGCCGCGCCCGGGTCGATATGCGAGCCTGTCGCCCGCAATCCCGTCTCTTTCAACACCGCGGCGAACGTCTTCGCGTCGGGCAAGGAGATCTCGACTTCCTTGTACCCGATCGCCGCGATCGCCCGCAGCGTCTCTTCGCCCTTGGTCGGCAGCAATCCTCGAACGGTATACAATTGCGCGCCCAGCGGCCGGTCAAATGAGGCGAGCAGCGCGGCAGGAACAGTGGCGGCGAGGCCGCCCATGAATTGGCGTCTTGTCACGGGGTACATCCTACCACGGCAGTGGAGTTATCATCGATTGCTATGAAGCATCTCGTGCCCAGTGGAGCAGGTTCCCGACCTGCTCCCCTAGTGTTCGTCTTAGCAGGCATCCTATTAGCCTCAGCTTGGCTGCTAGCCCAACAACCCTCCGCCGACCCCCTGATAGAAGGATTCCGCAGCGTAGAAGTAGCCTCCGTATCCGACGCAATGGAGCAGCTCTACGGTCAGCGCAATTACATGGCGCACGACATGCGCCCTCTCTCCAAAACCAAGTTCGCCGGCCCCGCCGTTACGGTTCTGCTGAAGAAAGAAGAGCACAAAGAAGGCGCAGCCGCCTCCCAGGGTATGCTCGACGCCATCGACTCCGCGCCCGCCGGATCGGTCTACGTGATGGTCCTCGAAGACGGAGCCGATTTCGCCGGCATCGGCGGCTTAATGGCCACCGCTATGAAATACCGGGGCCTCGCAGGAGCCGTCATCGACGGCAGCGTCCGCGACACGCCGCAAATCGCGAAACTCCAATTCCCAGTGTTCAGCCGAGGCGTCGCCCCTTCGACTACCATCAATCATTATCGGTTCGCCGGCATGAACATCCCGGTCACCTGCGCCGGCGCCAAAGTAAATCCCGGCGACATAATCACTGCCGACGAAGACGGAATCGCAGTCGTTCCCAAAGCCAAGGCCGCCGAAGTTTTGAAGAAAGCCCAAGATCTCGACAACACCGAACACACCATGATCCCGTTCATCGAGAAGTTCCATTCGATTAAGGAAGCAGTAGCCAAATTTGGACGAATTTAAGGAGAAAATAACACCATGAAAACCACCAATCGACGCAATTTCCTGGGTGGCGCAGCCGCCGTAACAGCGGTAGCCGCCGTCCCCGCCAAGGCCCAAACCGGACCCACCAAGAGGGTGATCTATCGCGATGGCAAGAAACCGGCTAAGACCCCTAGATTCAACAGCACGGTAGCTTATGGGAACCTGATTTTCATCGCCGGCGTCGGCTACCACAAAGAGGGGGATATCAAAGTACACACCAAAGGCGTTCTCGATTCCATCAAAGCGCAGCTTGAAAGTGCCGGATCGTCCATGGAAAAGGTCTTGAAGGTCAATGTGTATCTGAATGATCTAAAAGACTACGACGCCATGAACTCAGTCTATGACGGCGCATTCGGCCCGGAACCGCCGGTCCGGACCACGATCGCCGCGGCCGGAGGCATCCCTGGAAATTCGTTAGTGGAGATTGACGTTATCGCCTGTATTTAAAGCAAAGGCGATAAAATTCGAACCGGCCGCCACCGCGATATATTGCCGCCCATCGACCTCGTACGTCATGGGCGAGGCGTGCCAGGACTGATTTAAGTCGAAGTGCCACAATGGTTTGCCGGTCGTTGCGTCGGCTGCGGCGAAGGTGCCGGTTTCATCGCAAAAGAAAACAATTCCAGCGGCGGTCGAGAGAACTCCGCCCCATCCGGGTCCGCCGGCCGAAGTTTCCCAGACGACTTTCCCGGTTTGGATATCGATAGCTCGAAGAAAACGCTCGGCTTTCTCGCCGGGAACATGGCGCTGGGTCCCGCCGTAAAAGGATTTTCCTTGCTCCCACCATTTGTCCGATTTGGTGTAGATACCGCAGGATTCCTGCGCCATCACGTAGAACAGTCCGTTATTGTAAGCACTTGAAAACCAATTGGTTGCACCGACGACCGAGGGGCACGCTTGAGTTCCTTTTGTCGAGGGAGTAGCAGAATCGCGAGTGCGCGGCCGCCCCTTTTGGTCGATGCCGTCGGCCCAATCCATCTTTTTGACGAAGGGCTCGCCCAGCAGAAATTCTCCCGTCGTTCGATCCAGTACATAGAAGAATCCATTGCGGTTAGCCTGCAAGAGCAGCTTGCGCGGCTGGCCTTTGAACACGGCGTCCAGAGCCAGCAGCGGCTGAACGGCGTCCCAATCGTGCAGATCGTGAGGAGTGAACTGATAGTGCCAGCGCAACTTACCGGTTTTCGGCTCCAATGCAACCACTGAGTTTGCGTACAGATTATCGCCCTTGCGTTCATCGCCGTTGTAATCGGGGCAGGGATTGCCGGTGGGCCAGAAAATCAGATCGGTCGAAGGATCGTAAGTCCCAGTAAGCCAAGCATCTACGCATCCATGCTCGGCGGCGCGGCCGATCCAGGAATCGGGCTTGATGGTCTGGAATCGCCAGGCTTCCTTGCCTGAATCGGCATCGTAAGCGGCAATAAATCCCGGTGCCCCTTCATCGCCTCCGGAAGTGCCCGAGAGAACCAGATTGCCGACCACCAAAGGGGCTCCTGTGGCTCCGAAATGTTGCCTGTAATCAGCCATTTCGGTGTCCCAGACGAGCTCCCCGGTCGACCGATTTAGCGCAATAATATGCGCATGGTCGGTAATCATAAACACCTTGTCGCGCAACACCGCAACCCCTCGGTTGATAGCCGATGCCGCATCGCCGATGACGCCTTTGGTGAGCGGGCGGGAATAATGCCAGAGCTGCTTGCCGTTCTTCGCGTCGAGCGCGTAACATTCATTCGCAGTGGTCACGTACATGATTCCGGCGACGACTATCGGCGTTCCTTCCAAGCGTTTAGCGTTTGCAATCGGCGAGAGCCAGGCGGGAGCCAGGCGCATAATGTTGGAGGAGTTAATTTGCTTAAGTTCGCTATGGCGGTTGCCGCTGAGTTGGCCGTGGTAGGTTGGCCAGTCGACGGAGGAGGTAATCTTTGGGAAAACAGGACGCGGGGCGGCGGCGACGCGAAGGGTTTCTATGTGGGCTACCAGCGCGTTCAACTCTGTACTGGTGAAGGTGAAGGCGGGCATGCCTTTTTCTATAATTCCGGTTTTGATGGTGTCGCGGAGGTTCTGGCTGGCTGTGATGGAAGGGGCGTGTTCGCCTCCGGCGGCATCGGCTCCGTGGCATTGGGCGCAGCGGGCGGCGAAGAGGCTGGCTCCCGATGTCCTGGCCATAGGCTGCGAGGCAGATTGCGATGAAGTACGCTGGTTTCATCTGTGAAAGATTATACGGGAGGCGAGTATGCGATTTGATCGACGGGATTTGTTTCGGCTGAGTGCGTTTACGGCGTTTGCGGCTCAGGTGAAGAAAGTGGCGGCGGCGCCGCTGGAGCTGGGGGCCAATTTGTACCGGTCGATTGGCGTACGGCCGATTATCAATGCTCGCGGGACGTTCACGATCATTACGGGATCGCAGACTTTGCCTGAAGTGAAGAAGGCGATGGATGAGGCATCCCGCAGTTTTGTTCAGATGGACGAGCTGATGGAGGGCGTGGGGAAGAGGCTCGCCGAAATTAGCGGGGCGGAGTGGGGCATCGTTTCGAACGGCTGCTGCGCGGGCGTGACGAATTGCACACTGGCGGCGATCGCGGGATTCAATCCGGAGAGGATGCAGCGCATTCCCGATTTGACGGGGCTCAAGAATGAAGTGGTGATCCCCACGTATTCGCGCAATGTTTACGATCATGCGGTACGCATGACGGGAGTGAAGATTATCGAGCTGAAGGATCCGGCGGATCTGCCAACGGTTTTCAACGAGCGGTCGGCGATGGTTTATATTTTGGCCGGAAATGGCGACGAGGGGCCGCTTGGGACGAAGGCGATCTCAGAGGTCGCGAAGAAACATGGCGTTCCGGTGGTGGTCGATGCGGCGGCGGAGATTCTTACGTTGAAGCCGAATGTTCACCTGGCCCGAGGCGCGTCGGTTGTCGTTTATAGCGGAGGGAAGTGTATTCGCGGGCCGCAGGCTGCAGGTTTATTGCTCGGCGAGAAAGCCCTGTTGCAGGCCGCGTGGGCCAATAGCGCTCCGCATCATGCGTTCGGGCGGTCCTTGAAAGTCGGCAAAGAAGAAATCATGGGCATGCTGGCGGCGGTGGAGATGTGGGTGAAGCGCGACCACCAAGCCGAATGGAAGACGTGGATTTCGTGGTGCGAGCAGATGGGGGCCGGGTTAAAGAAGATCGACGGTGTAACTACCAGCGTGGGCGAACCGGGGGAGGGGCTGTCGAATCGCACTCCGCGGCTGATTGTGAAGTGGGACGGCGCGAAGATCGGAATTACGGGAGCGGAGGTCCACAAGCTGTTGGGCGACACGGAGCCGCGCATCATTCTCGCCAGCGGAACGGGCACGCGGCCGGGGAACATGGCCAGCCAGATCACGCTGGTGCCTTACATGATGATGCCGAACGAAGTGAAGATTGTCGGGGACCGGCTGTATGAGGTGCTTTCGAAGCCTCCTCGTATGGAGAATCCTCCGCCGCCGCAGGCGCCGAGTGTGACGGTGGCGGGGCAGTGGACGGCTCGGCTGGAATATGGGAGAGGGTCGGCGTTTCACAACATTGTTCTGGAACAGAGCGGGGAGAAGTTGACTGGTACGCATCACGCGGAGTTCGATGCGGGGGATTTGAACGGGTCCGTTTCGGGGAATGTGGTTAAGTTTCAAAGCCGGTACCGGATTCAGGGGCAGGGGCTCTCGTACGCGTTCACGGGGACTGTGGAGGGGGATAGGATTTCGGGAGTAGTGAATATGGGTGAATACGGGGAGACTACTTGGACGGCGGAGCGGCATAAGTATTCGTCGGGTGGGGGGCGGCGGGGGGCTTGAAGAAGTAGCCAGTAGCCAGTAGCCAGTAGCCAGTCGCCAGAATAACTCGGCGGGATTTGAGCGTTAGCGGAGAGTGGGGACTTGGTGTTCGGAACTGGTTTGGCGGGGTTCCAGGGTTACTCGGAATTCGGAGCCGGTGCCGGGGGTGCTGGTTACTTCGATCTTGCCGGCGTGGGCTTTTATGATGCTTTCGGCTAACGAGAGGCCGAGGCCGTAGCCGCCTTGGCTGCGGGAGCGGTCGGCTTGGTAGAAGCGCTTGAAGATGTTCGGGAGATCGGATTCGGCGATTCCCTGACCTTCGTCCTTGATTGCTACAGATGTATTCGTCAGGGTCACTGTGACGGTTGCGCCGGCTTCGGAATATTTGATGGCGTTATCCAGGATCACTAGAAACGCGCGGTGAAGGGCTGGACGGTTCCCGGAGACGATTGTCTCGCTGCTGAGCGAAGACTTGATGCGGATTTGACGAAACTCCGCCAGGCTTCTTGTTTCGGCTAATACGTCGCCTAGAATGTCGCGAAGATCTACGGGGGCTAGAGGCATTTCCACTGCGCCCGCGTCGCTGCGGGCCAGGATCAGGAGATCTTCTACCAAGCCGGTCATGCGCTCGGCTTCGGAGGCGATTTGATGGAGGGAGTCGCGGTAGGCTTCAGGTTCGCGTGCGCGGCGCAGGGCCAGCTCGGCGCTGGTACGGATGACAGTTAAAGGCGTGCGAAATTCGTGGGAGGCGTCGGCCACGAATTGGGAGAGAGTTTTCACCGCGCTTTCGAGGCGCGCCAACATTGTATTGAGAACCTCGGTGAGGTGCGCCAGCTCGTCTCCGGTGGCGGGGACGGGG
This sequence comes from Bryobacterales bacterium, assembly GCA_963813145.1. Lineage (GTDB taxonomy): Bacteria > Acidobacteriota > Terriglobia > Bryobacterales > Bryobacteraceae > Palsa-187. The sequence goes on along the minus strand of CAWEXX010000003.1, from coordinate 4,072 downwards.
AGGCGGCCGGAGAGATTTTCGATGCTGATGGTGCGGGCGGCGGCAGTGATATCGGCCACCGGTTTGAGGGCTTTCGCGCTCAGCCAGGCTCCGCCGATGCAGGCAATCAGGATGACGAGAGGACTCAGCGAGAGGAGCAGGAGGCGCAGCAGATCCAGAGTGTGGCGGACGCTGATGATGGAGGTGCCAACCTCAAGATCGAAGGATTCATTTGCGACTACGAATTTCCGGCGGAGGATGCGCAAATCCTGCGGCGCGGTGGGCTTCTCCGACGAATAATGGTAGTCAAATCCGGCGGCTCCACGCACGTCGACGTAGCTTCGGGGAGGGAGGGCCTGGCAGAACTCGCTGAGCTCGTCGCGAAGCTGCATATCGGACGTTTCAGCGGCTTCGGCGCGGAAGAATTTCTCGAAACGGGCGGCGCGGCCGTCCAGATCTTCATCGATTTCCTCCACCAGGCGATGGCGGAGGGAGAGCCAGATGAGTCCTCCGAACAGGGCCAAGCCTGCCGTGAGAATCACTGCGTACCAGGCGGTCAGGCGGAAACGGATAGACCTCATGAAGGCTCCCTCATCATGTAGCCGAAGCCACGGACGGTGTGGATGAGCTTGGGCTCGCGGGTATCGACCTTACCGCGGAGCAGGCGCATGAATACTTCGAGGGTGTTCTCGTTAATGCCGCTATCGAAGCCCCAGACGGATTCGAGGATAGTATCGCGGCTGATGGCGCGGCCGGGGTTGCGCATGAGCAATTCGAGGAGCCGGTATTCCCGAGGGGTGAGAGAGACGTCTCCGGCGCCTCTGGTGACGCGGTGACTGGCTGGATCGAGGCGGACGTCGGCGATTTCGAGGCAGATGGGGCGGGCGATGGCTCCGCGGCGGCTGACGGCGCGGAGGCGGGCGAGAAGGACGTCGATGGAGAAGGGCTTGGTGAGGTAATCGTCGGCGCCGGAGTCGAGGCCAGCGACGATGTCGGTGGCGGAATCACGGGCGGTGAGCATGAGGATGGGGGTTTGATTACGGGCGTCGCGAAGCTTGCGGGCGACGGCGGTGCCGCTGAGGGCGGGGAGCAATTTACGTCGAGAACCAGGACGTCGAAGGGGGAGTAGAGGGCGATTTCGAAGGCTTCGCGGCCGTCGTGGGCGAGGACGACTTGATGACCTTCCTCGGTGAGGGTCCGTTTGAGCAGTTCCGACATGCGGTGGTCGTCTTCGGCGACCAGGATTTGCATTTGTTCACGATGGTAGCAGGGGAAGCTTAAGGGGGGGCTGAAGACAATAAACAAAGGCTGGCAGGTCGGGGACCTGCCTCACTGTGGGGTTTTCAGCTTATCTTCAGGAATGGATGATCCACTGGGAACATTGAAAATGACCTTCAAGGGGCTGATCTGGATATTTGGCGGCGTGATGTTTGCGCAGACGCCGACGATTTCGCTTCAGGACGCGCTGGCGCGGGCGCGGCAGTATGGGGGCCAAATTCAGAGCGCGAATCTGGCGGCGCTCCAGGCCAAGGAAGACCGCGTGCAGGCTCGGGCGAATACCCTGCCGTCGCTGAACGCGTTTAACCAGTTCATTTATACCGAAGGCAACGGGACTCCGTCGGGCGTGTTTGTGGCGAATGACGGGGTCCATATCTATAACGAGCAGGCGGTGGCGCATCAGGACCTGTTGACGCTGGTGCGGCACGGGGAGATCAATCGGGCGGCGGCGCTGGAGGCCATCGCCAATGCCAAGGTGGAAGTAGCGGCGCGCGGGCTGAATGGGACGGTGATTCAGGATTATTACGCGATCGTAGTGGCGCAGAGAAAGTTCGCTAATTCGCAGACCAGCGTCACGGAGGCGCAGAGATTCCTGGATGTTTCACAGAAGCAGGAAAAGGGCGGCGAAGTAGCGCACGCCGACGTGATCAAGGCGCAGATCGATTTGCAGCAGCGGCAGAGAGACTTGAAGGAAACCGCGCTGGCGATCGAGAAGGCGAAGATCGCGCTGGGGGTTTTGATTTTTCCGAACTTCACTTCCGAGTTCACGGTGGTGGACGATTTGATGGAGCCTTCGGAGCTGCCTCCGGTAGAAGGGGCGCGGGAGGCGGCGGTGGCGAGCAGCCCGGACATCAAAGTGGCGACGGCGGGAGTGCAGGAGGCGGGGTACGAGGTGACTGTGGCCCGGTATCAATTTTTGCCTTCGCTGGCGTTGGACTTTTTTTATGGGATCGATGCGAATCAGTTTGCGGCGCACACGACGTATCCGGATGGCGCGACCAGGCAGAATTTGGGATACAGCGCGCAGGTAACGATGAATATTCCGGTGTGGAACTGGGGCGCGACGCGCAACAAGGTGAAGCAGGCGGAGCTGAAACGGGATCAGGCGCAACTGGATTTATCGCTGGCACAGAGGGCGCTGCAGAGCAATCTGGCGGTGGCATATGCGGAGTCGCAGGCGGCGCGGGCTCAGTTGGATTCGCTGCGAAGCTCAGTGGATCTGGCGGCGGAGAGTTTGCGGCTGACGGTGCTGCGGTATCAGGCGGGCGAGGCGACGGCGCTGGAGGTAGTGGATGCGCAGAATACAGTCACGCTGGCTCGGAACGCGAATGACGACGGGTTGGCGAGGTATCGGGTGGCGCTGGCGAATTTGAAGATGCTGACGGGGAGTTTATGAAGAGGGATTGGCAACCGATGGTGCTTGTGGTAGGTGCGGGCTTGATCTTGGTCGGATGCGGGGGGAAGGCGGAGAAGAAAGAGGCTGAGGGGGAGGCTCCGACGCCGGTGATGGTGGAGACGGCGGTGCGGGGCGCGGTGGATCACATGGTGATCGCGGACGCGGTTCTTTATCCGATTAATCAGGCGAATGTGACGCCGAAGCTGAACGCGCCGGTAAAGAGGATGCTGGTGAATCGCGGAGATCATGTGAAGGCGGGGCAGCTGCTGGCGGAGCTGGAGAGCGGCGATCTGGCGGCGGCGGCGAACGAGAGCAACAGCCAGTATCAGCAGGCTCAGGCATCGTATCAGAATACGGCGGGAGCGACGGTTCCGGGAGGAGAACAAAGCTCAGGCGGATGTGCAGGTGGCGCAGCAGGTGTTGGATGCGGCGCAGAAGCTGTATGACAACCGGGTCGCGTTGCAGAAGGAGGGGGCACTGGCGCAGAAGCTGGTGGACGATGCGAGGTTCGCGCTGGCGCAGGCCAAAGGGGCTTTGGAGACTGCGCAAAGGCATTTACAGGCAATCAATCAGGTGAGCCAGCGGGAGACGATTCGGGGGGCGCAGGCGCAGGTGAATGCAGCGAAAGCTCACTACGAGAACTCCGCGGTGCAGCTTTCCTACGCGCAGATACGGAGTCCGATCAGCGGCGTGGTGGCGGACCGGTCGGTATACGCAGGGGAGATGCCCGCGAGCGGGACTCCGATTATTTCGATCGTGGACATATCGCAGGTGGTGGCGCGGGCGAATATTCCGGTGAAGGAAGCGTCGTCGATCCAGGTGGGGAGGCCGGCGCGGATTGCGGGTCCGGATGGAGATCTGGCGGGCAAGGTTACCGTGGTGAGTCCGTCGGTGGATCCGAGCACGACGACGGTGGAAGTATGGGTCCAGGTGGCGAATCCGGGCGAGAAATTGAAGCCGGGGGCGAGCGTGCGGGTGTCGATCATCGCGGAGACCATCCAGGACACGATTGTGGTTCCGGCGGCGGCGCTGCTGAACGCGGACGACGGCGGGCAGAAGGTGATGGTGATCACGAGCGATTCGAAGGCGCATGAGCGGAGAGTGTCGGTGGGCGTGCGGCAGGGGGGGTACAGATCGTCAGCGGGTTGCAGGACGGCGAGCAGGTGGTGGTGTCGGGCGGGCTGGGGCTGGAGGATAAGGCGAAGGTCACGATTCAGCAGCCGAAGCCGGAGGACGAGGATGAGGACAACGCGGCGGACGACGAGAAGAAGGATGACGCGAAGGGCGCGGACAAGGCTGCTGACAAGGATAAGGGCAAGAAGAAATGAGTGAGCCCACTCCTGTGGATTCTCCCGTCGATGCGCATTGGACGGCGCGGTTTTCGGGTCCGATCATTTTCATCATCATCACGATGATCGT
>CAWEXX010000002.1:0-482115 GCA_963813145.1 Bryobacterales bacterium | reverse complement strand
CCGGAGGGCTGGGGCGAGTCCGAAGACAACACCGGTAAGCAGGGAGACGGCTAACGTGAAGGCTAGAACGCGGAGGTCGATCCCGATGACTTCGAGTCGAGGGATGTTGCCGGGGTTAACGGTGCGGATGATATAGAGGCTCCAGTTGGCGATGAGAAGTCCTGCGGCTCCTCCCGCGAGGCTCAGCAGGACGCTTTCGGTGAGTAGCTGGCGGACGAGTCGCTGCCAGCCTGCGCCGAGGGCGGTGCGGATCGCGACTTCTTTCTGACGGCCGGTGGCGCGGGAGAGGAGGAGGTTCGCGACATTCGCGCAAGCGATCAGGAGCACGAGCGCGACGGAACCGAGGAGAACCAGCAGGGCGCGGCGGACATCGCCCACCACGGAGTCGAGCAAGGGAACTACGCTGATCACAAAGGTCTTGTCACGCTTGTCGCGTTCGCGAATGTGGCTCGCGATGACGCTGATATCCGCCTGGGCTTGGGCCATCGAAACGCCGGGTTTGAGGCGGGCCATCAGGTTGTAGTTCTCATCGCCCCGGCGGGTGGCGGCTTCGGCGCTGAAGGGGAGTGGCAGGAAGACATCCATGTGCTGGATGCTGGCGACCGTGGGCATGATCTCCGCATTCATAAGGAATTCGGGGCCGAGGACACCGGCGACGGTGAACTGATTTTTATCAGCACCGCCTCCGTTGCGGCCGACGCCGTTGAGGGTGATGCTTTTGCCGACGACATTGGGATCGGAATTGAAGAGACGCTTCCAAAAGCCGTGGCTCAGGACAACGACGGCGGGTTGACCGGGCTTGTCTTCTTCGGGACGCAGGAGGCGGCCGTAGAGGGGCCTGGCGCCCAGAAGGTGAAAGAGGCTGGAAGAGGTTTCGAGGACCTCGACTTTCTCGGGCTGGTCGAGGCCGGTGAGAGTGCCGTCATTGCCGTGGGAGATCGACATTTCCTCAAAGGAGTGGTTGCCGTTCAGGATTTCGAAGTAGTGGGCGGGCGAGGGCCAATCCTGGGGGATGTTCACGCCCGGGGAGCGGAGCCAGAGGATGGCGAGGCGGTCGGGGTCGGGATAGGGGAGCGGGCGGAGGAGGAGGGCGTTGACTACGCTGAAGATGGCGGAGTTGGCTCCGATTCCGATGGCCAGGGAGAGGACGGCTACCAGGGCGAAGAGAGGGGCGCGGCGGAAGCCTCGAAGGGCGTAGCGGATGTCGGAGCGCATGAATGCTAGACGGTGTCCAAGGGGATTTGTTCCTGAGAAGAAGGCAGGTCGGGGACCTGCCCCACTTACGGATGGTATTCGCGCTCGATGTGGCCTTTTAGCTGGTCGGGGTAAGAATAGACGTCGCGGAGGGCTCCGGTGGCGTAACGCTGAGCTTCGTCGTTGAAGTGGGGGGATTTGGGATGGCCGCTTTCGCCGCCGGCGGTGACGGCTTTGGCGCGGACGCGGTCTCCAAATTCGACGACGGCTACGAAGCTGTTGCCGCTGGTGCCGTACCATTTTTTCGTTCCGGGATAGGCGCGGGCGCCGAAGGAGGCGAGCGATCCCCAGACGGCGGACGTGAACGCGACGGGGATGCTGGGGCCTGCGTCGTTAAAGGGCTGGACGATGTCTCCGGTGAGGCGCTGGAAGCGGTTGATATTGCCCCAGGAAGTTTTCCAGGTGCCGAAGTCGGCGGCTAGCTTATCGGAGGCGGCCGCGAGGGATTCGAGCATCACTTGAGGGGACGCGTCTTCGGGCGATGCGCCTCCGCGGCCCCGACCTCCTCCGCCTGCACGGCGACGTAGGTCTTCGCCCCAGAAGACGGCCAATGACGTGGGGATGGAATCGGCTGCCCAGCGGAGGTCCCACTTGCGAAGGATCGCGATCTGGTCGGCGGTTTTGATTTTGAGAGGGCTATCGGGGGACGCGTCCCAGGCTTTGATCAGCGCGGGCATGGGTTTTTCGAACCAGGTCAGGTAGCTGTCGAAAGCAGCGGCGATCAGTGAATCGAGCGTGAAATCCTTCTTATTTTCGAGGACGCGAATGGCGTGGAGGCCGCGGGCCGATTCGGTGCCATTTTCGACGTAAGCGGGGTAGTCCTTCTGCTTAGGGCTGCTTTCGCCGGCGGCGGACCAGGGCCAGTTATTGGTGTTATAAAGCCAGCCGGATTTCGGATTCAACAGGTGCGGAGTCTCATCGACCGTGAGGAGTCCCTGCCATTCGGTGGCGGGAGTGCTGCCGTCCACGGGTAGCTTCCAATCGAATTGGGTGTCGCGCTTGGGGATGAAGTTACCGTGGAAATAGGCAATGTCGCCGTCGGCGTCGGCGAAAATAGTGTTGTTGGAGGAATTGGCTTTCAGCTCCATGGTCTCGCGATAGGATTTGTAGTCCTTCTGCTTGGTGCGGATGTAGGATTGCGTGAGGGCCTTGATGGGTTCCTGCATCAGGCGGATGGCGACCCACTTACCGTTGGACTCCCGGATAATGGGTCCATGATGAGTGCGGTAGACGGTGAAGATTTTTTCCGCCATGACACCGCCGGCGGTTTTATAGGGCAGGTTGATTTGCTCGACCGTGAGCGGACGGTCTTCGGTTCCATATTTGTAGTACGGGGTGCGGCCTTTATAGATGACGGTTTCGAGATATTCGTCCACGGCATCGACTCCGCTAGAGGTATGCATCCAGCCGGTGCGGTCGTTGAATCCCTGATAGATGAAGAACTGGCCCCAGGTGACGGCTCCATAAGCGTTGAGGCCTTCATCACTGGTCATTTGCAGCTCAGAGCGGAAGAAGAACGACGTGTGGGGATTAATCAGGAGCAGCGCGTGATGTCCGGCGGTGTTGGACGGCGCGACGGCGATTCCGTTCGAGCCTGACGGCTCGGCTTCCAACTCGTCGTCATTGAAGGAGGGGGCGGTGGCGGGAATTTTTCCGTAAAAGGCCTGGAGCTGGTTGAGATTGATTTTTTCGATGTCGCCGCCGATGCTGCCTTCGGTGAAACTGAGGGCCATCCAGGGCTCGAAGCGCTGGATCACGCGCGGTTTCACTTCAGGGTGCTTCGAGAGATAGTAATTCAGACCGTCGGCGAAGGCGTCCATGAGTTTTTGGAGCCAGGCGGGGCTCTCCTTATATTGCGCCTTCATCGCGGCGGGGCTGATGAAGAGTTTCATGCGGAGATCCTGGTAGATTTTCGATTCGCCTTCGGTCTCGGCGAGGCGGCCCATGGCGTTGATGTAGTTGGTTTCGACGCGGTTGAAATCGTCCTCGGCCTGGGCGTAAATCATGCCGAAGACGGTGTCGGCGTCGGTTTTGCCGTGGATGTGGGCGATGCCCCAGTCGTCGCGGGTGATGGTCACGTTGCGGGCTTCCTGCTGCCAGCGGGCTTGTTCCGATTGGGCAAAACAATACGCGGATGCGGCGAAAATGAGGAGGAGGAGTTTTTGAGTCATGAATTGCTCTTGATTAGTTTAGTTTATGCCGAGGGGTCATTTTCGTTTGAGACCGATGGGTCTCTCGGAGCATCTAACATCTCCAGGTGAATGTTACGATGTCAGAGAACGAGCCAATCCCGATGGGCGACCTTACGGAGTTAACCACCAAAGGCGAGCAGACTCGCCGCAGAATTGTGGCTGCCGCCGCCCCGATTTTCAACCGCCAAGGCTATGAAGGCAGCTCCCTCAGCGACCTGATGACCGCAACTGGATTGAAAAAGGGAGGCATCTACCGCCACTTCTCCAGCAAGGAACAGCTTGCGGCGGAGGCCTTCGATTACACCTGGGATGCCGCCAGCCGCGCCCGTATGTTACACGTGGACGACCAAGCCACCGGCGTAGACGCCCTGAAGCAACTCATCGCGAATTTTGTCGAGGTGCGGTCCCCCGTCCCCGGCGGCTGCCCTATCCTTAATACCGCCATCGATACCGATGACGGAAATACAGTGCTTCGGACTCGCGTCACGAAAGCTCTGCGCGGCTGGATGACCCGCGTCCAACTGATTGTCAAACGCGGACTCGAAGCCGGCATCATACGACCAGGCGTGGACCCCAAAACCGTAGCGACCCTGATCATCTCCTCACTCGAAGGCGCGCTCATGATCAGCCGCCTCGAACGAAATGACGATGCGCTCCGCCGCGTCCAGCAACACCTGAATCGTTATCTCGAAACCGAGGTCGGCCTGTAATGAATGAGACCCCAGAACTCCTCTATCTCGACGACATGAGTGTCGGCCAGCGATTCCGCTCCGGCACCTATCTCATGCATACGGAAAATATCAAGGCCTTCGCCTCCCAATTCGATCCTCAGCCCTTTCACCTGGATGAAGCTGCCGCGGATGCCAGCGTGTTTAAAGGACTCGCCGCCAGTGGCTGGCACACCGCCGCCGTCGCCATGCGCCTGCTGATCACCGGCGGACTGCCCTTCGCCTCCGGCGCGGTCGGGCTCGGCGGCGAAATCGAGTGGCCCCGCCCCACCAGGCCCGGTGATATCCTGCATGTCGAAAGTGAGATCGTAGAAATCCTTCCCTCGCGCTCCAAGCCAAATCAGGGGATCGTCAAAGTACGAAATGTCACCCTCAATCAGAATGGCGAGACGGTGCAGATCTTCACCGCCAGGATCCTCGCCTTCAAGCGGCCATCAATATAAGGCTGCTGAAAACTCATGAACTCCGCTCCCTTCGGTCACGGCTCGGAAGCAAAGCCGCAAGTTATCAGCGGTCTACCGAGCCGTGACCGCAGGGAGCGGTGTCTGAAATTCCTACCCCTTCTGGCCTTTCTGACCGCCCTCGCTGGCTGCCGCGCTCGCCAGCCCTCCGTCGAACTCACGAAAGTGCCCGCCTCCGCCGAAGGCACTCCCTTCCGGCTCGAGGACATTGAAGGACGCGTGACCGGCGCAAAGCCCGGCCAGCAGATCGTGCTCTACGCGAAAAGTGGAATGGTCTGGTGGGTGCAGCCTCTCCTGACCCATCCGTTCACCCCCGTTCAACCCGATTCCACCTGGCGCAGTTCCACCCATCCCGGCACCGAGTACGCCGCCCTTCTGGTCGATCCCAGCTTTATCCCGCCGCTCACCACTCGCGAGCTGCCCAAACTGGGCGGCCCCGTAGCCGCCCTCGCGATTGTGAAGGGCACCGGTTCCCCGCCCGTGATCCCTGCCCGTAAGATCGTCCAATTCAGCGGATACGACTGGGAGATTCGCCGTCAGCCCAGCAGCCGCGGAGCCAAGCCGGCTCCCTACAATCCGGCTAACGCATGGGTTGATGAGCGCGGATTTCTCCATCTCCGCACCTCCCGCCAAGGCGAAGTGTGGGCAGGCGCCGAAGCCCGGCTGACGCATAGCCTTGGACAGGGTCTATATCAGTTCACCGTGCGGGACGTGTCCCGTCTTGAGCCGGCCCACCAGCTCGCCATGTTCACCTGGGATGATCTCGCCGCCGACCAGCACCATCGCGAAGTAGATATGGAAATCGGCCGCTGGGGCGATCCCGCCATGAAGAATGCCCAGTTCGCCATCCAGCCGGCCGACGAACCAGCTAACGTGGTCCGTTACGAAACCCCTCCCGGCCAGATCACATACACGTTTCGTTGGGAACCCGGCAAAGTGGCCTTCAAAACCCTCCGCGGCCCCGCCACAATCTCATCCCACGAGTTCACCTCGGGCGTGCCCTCCCCTGGAGGCGAATCAGTCAACATAAGCGTCTATGTTCTGGAATCATCCAAAGTAATGCCGCACGCTCCCTGCGAGGTAATCATTGAGAAGTTCGAATACCTCCCCTGAAGTCAGCAGTCCGTCCTATTCTGGCTCCTGGCTCCTGGCTCCTGGCTCCTTCTTTCCTTCGGGCCGATTGGCAATCGGCCTCTTCTTAATCTCCGTCAACTCCTACGCCATAGACCCCAACCGCTCTCTATCCCAATACATCCACGACCACTGGGGTCTCGAAAAAGGCTTCCCCGCCGGCCCCGTCTACGCTCTCGCACAGACCACCGACGGCTACCTGTGGATCGGCACCGAAGCCGGATTGGTTCGCTTCGACGGCCTCACCTTCCAGTTGACTCGCAGCGCACGCCCCAACCAACTCTCTCTGGAACAGCCCCTCGGTCAATCCCTCGGCATCACAGCCGACGACTCCGGCAGCCTGTGGATTCGGCTTCGCGGTCCCAATCTCCTGGGATACCGCGAAGGAGTGTTCTTCGAACCCCCTCCGGACCTTGAACAGCAACGTTCCGGCGTCACCGTAGCCACTCGCACCACGAATGACGAAGTCCTCTTCGCCACTAGAAGAAATGGTCTGCTCGCCCTGCGCGCCGGCAAGCTGGTAAAAATCGCCCCCCCGGAATCGATGCCCGGTTCGCCAGTCGTCGCCCTCGCCAGGATTTCAGAGGACATCTGGCTGGGCACGCGCGATGCCGGACTCGTGCGCCTCCGAGCCGGACAAACCACGCCTGTCACCAAGGGGCTGCCCGACATGAAGATCAACTGCCTGCTTCCCGTCGACTCCGGTTTGTGGATCGGAACGGACAACGGCATTGTTCGCTGGAATGGGACTGAGATCGTCAAAGATGGCGTCCAGGCCCCTCTTCAGCACAGCAAGGCTCTCGCCATGATCCAGGATATGGACCACAACATCTGGATCGGCACGGCCGAGGGCCTGTACCGTGTCAACACGCGCGGATTCTCCAAGCTGGGGAGCGAACCAGTCACCACCGTCTTTGAAGATCGCGATGGAAATATCTGGAGCGCTTCCGCCAATGGCATCGACCGCCTGCGCGACAGCGTATTTGCCACCTGGTCCGCCGCCCAGGGTCTGCCGTCGGATGCCAATGGACCAATTTATCCAACCCGGGATCGGACAGTTTTTGCACCCATCGACGGCGGCTTGTATTCCCTCAACCTGGGCAAAATAGACCGCGTTTCCGAGGCTGGTCTGAACAACGACGTCGTCTACGCCATCGGCGGAAGCCAGAATGACATCTGGATCGGCCGCCAGCGCGGCGGTCTCACCCATCTCCAGGCGGATGGCTCTTCCTTCGCCGCGAAAACCTATACCACCGCCGATGGCCTTGCCCAGAACAGCGTGCTCAGCGTCTGGCAAACTCGCGATGGCGCGGTATGGGCCGGCACTTTGAACGCCGGGGTCAGCCGCCTCCGCCACGGCCGTTTCACCACCTTCACAACTGCCAATGGCATGGCTTCGAATACCGTTTATTCGATGCTCGAGGACTCCGCCGGCGCCATGTGGTTCGCGACCTCCAATGGCTTGAGTTCCTTTGCCAACAATTCCTGGCGCACCTACGGAGTTCAGCAAGGCCTGCCTTCAGAAAATGTAAATTGCCTGTTTGAGGATTCCTCCGGAACTCTTTTGGTCGGGACTCTCGGTGGCCTCGCGCTCCTCCGTTCCGGTCACATCGAAATTCCCGCCTTGCCAGCGTCTTTACACGAGCAGATTTTCGGGATCGCCGAAGATCGAAGTAAGGGAGACAAAAATGGCTCGCTCTGGATCACCACCGCGAATCACGTGGTGCGCGTCAACGGAGATCGTCTCGAGCTTAGCGCGCTTGGCCCGGGCGACCTGCGCGAATTTGAGTTGGCCGACGGCTTGCAGAGCCTTGGGGGAGTCAAGCGCCATCGCTCCGTAATTGCGGACCCGGCCGGCAGAATCTGGCTGTCGCTCACCCGCGGAATATCCGTTGTCGACCCCACGCGCCTCACCGGCCGCTCCCTTCCCGCGCTCGTTCATATCCAGGCCATCTCGGCGGACGGGAATTCCATCGCCCTGCGTGACCCGGTTCGCATTCCACCCAGCCCCCATAGAATCACCCTCGATTACGCGGGACTCAGCCTCTCCATTCCAGAGCGCACCCGGTTCCGCTACACCCTCGAAGGATTCGATCATGGCTGGAGCAGTCCCGTCGCCGATCGCCAGGCAGCTTACACCAATCTGGGTCCAGGCACCTATACTTTCCGCGTCGTCGCCAGCAATCTCGATCAGGTGTTCAACAGCGCCGAAGCGGCCGTGTCTTTTCAGATTGAGCCCACGTATTGGCAAACCTGGTGGTTCCGCACGTCCGCATTTCTGATGTTCGCGCTCGCCATCGCCGGGTACATTGCCGTGCGCATGCGCCGACTGACCGACCAGATGAACGTCCGTTTCGAAGAGCGCCTCGCGGAGCGCACCCGCATCGCGCAGGAGCTTCACGATACTCTGCTGCAAGGTTTCCTGAGCGCGTCGATGCAACTTCATGTCGCAGCGGACAACCTGCCTGGGGATTCGTCAGCGAAACCCGCCCTCGGCCGGATTCTCGACCTGATGCGCCGCGTCATCGGCGAAGGCCGCAATGCGTTGCAGGATCTTCGTATGTCCCCCGGAGCTTCCCTCGATCTGCAACAGGCGTTCTCCCGCATCCCACAGGAACTCGCCGCCGGTGACGGGATTTCATTCCGCGTGATTATCGAAGGCCGGCCTCGACCCTTGCATCCCGTTATCCGCGATGAAGTCTATCGCATCGGCCGCGAGGCGCTCGCCAACGCGTTCCGCCATGCAAAGGCCCGCAGTATTGAAGTGGAGCTCGAATACTCATCGCGGGAGTTTCGCGTTCTGATACGCGATAACGGCTGCGGCATCGATCCCGCGGTGTTGGCGTCGGGACGCGAAGGGCACTGGGGACTATCCGGCATGCGCGAGCGCGCCGAGAGAATTGGAGCCCGCCTGCGCCTCTGGAGCCGTCCCGCCTCCGGGACTGAAGTCGAGTTGTCGATTCCCGGTAAAATAGCTTTTAAAGAGTGGGTGGCCGTATGGCCTGCTACGGAGTTTTTCAGCAGCCTGTTTAAAACAAAACGGAGCAAAAATCTTTGAGTGAAACGGCGCCCATCCGTATCCTGAGCATCGACGATCATCCGCTGCTGCGCGAGGGTATCGCCAGCATCATGAATAACCAGCCCGATCTGCTGCTGGTGGCCGAAGCGTCGAGTGGCGGCGAAGGGATTCAGAAGTATCGCGAACATCTTCCCGATATCACGCTCCTCGACCTCCGGCTCCCAGATATGAGCGGCATCGATGCGCTAATCGCGATCCGCACGGAATCCCCTGCCGCGCGCGTTATCATGCTCACCACCTTTGAGGGTGATATTGAAATTCACCGCGCTCTCGAGGCGGGCGCTTTCGGCTACCTGCTGAAAAGCATGCCTCCGAACGAACTGGTGGATGCCATTCGCTCTGTGCACCGCGGCAAGAAGCGGATTCCAGCCGAGGTGGCTGCTCATCTTGCGGAACATATGGGCGACGATGCGCTCACACCGCGTGAAATCGAGGTCCTCCGTCACATCGCCGGCGGCAATCGCAATCGCGATATCGGGGAGCGCCTGTTTATCTCCGAGGAGACCGTGAAAGTCCATATCCGCCACATCATGGAAAAGCTCGGTGCCACCGACCGCACGCAAGCCGTCTCCATCGCCGTTCGCAGGGGTATTGTGCAATTGTGAACATAACCAAAAAGGGTGATTCATGATTCCGTACAAACCTTTATGCTCGTGTTGTCAGGATGCAGCGGCTGTTTTCCACTTTTCCGGGCGGTGTACCTGGTGTGGGACTGCTTCTCTTACGCGCCGTCGTGGGAGGCTGGTCCATTCTACACGGCGGAATTCCCGCCATCGCCGCCGGCGGGCTCCTGGCCATCGGATTTCTCACTCCGCTCGCAGCCGGCCTCAGCGTAGCGATCCTGGGTTTTTCCGACGCCAGGTGGCTCGTCTCCCTCGCCCTCGCTCTTCTCGGTCCCGGAGCATTCTCGCTCGACGCCCGACTGTTCGGCCGCCGCGAGATCATCATTCCCCGCCGCAGTAACCCTTCAGGGGTATAGGGAAACCATTCGATCTCGGGATGTTCTGAAGGGCCGTTTCCGCTTACAGTCGTTTACATGGCCACTCCAATGCCTGCGCCAGCGGAAGATGAACTGATCGGTTCGGGCCTCGACCACGTTTGGAATGCAATCCAAATGGTCGCTCGGACCGATTCGACCGTTTTAATTCAAGGAGAAACGGGCACCGGCAAAGAACTGGTTGCCAAAGCCATCCACAACCAAAGCCGCCGCCGCCTCGGCCCGTGCGTAAAACTGAACTGCGCCGCCATGCCCGCCGGCCTGCTCGAAAGCGAACTGTTCGGCCACGAGCGCGGAGCATTTACAGGAGCTTGGGCGCAGACCACTGGCCGGTTTCAAATGGCTCATAAGGGAACGCTGTTTCTCGATGAGATTGGGGATCTTCCTATCGAGTTGCAACCAAAGCTGTTGCGGGTTCTTCAGGAGCAGGAATTCGAGAGGCTGGGCAGCAGCCGGACGATTCGGGTGGACGTTCGCATTGTCGCGGCAACCAATCAAGATCTGCTGCAACTCATTGAAGAGAAGCGGTTTCGGGAGGATTTATACTACCGGCTCAACGTTTTCCCAATTACACTTCCTCCGTTGCGTGAGCGGACCGGGGACATCGCGGTGCTGGCGCGGCATTTCATGCGCAAGTTTGCGCGGCGAATTGGTAAGGAAATCAATCACATACCGGAAGAAATGCTCTCGATACTCCAGCTCCACGACTGGCCGGGGAACATTCGGGAGCTACAGAATTTCATCGAGCGATCCGTGATCTTGTCGCAGGGGCCCGCTTTGCAGCTACCGCACAGGGAAATAAACAACTTAGTGAAATCTCCAACGCCAACGGCAATCCGGACGCTGGCCGATGCGGAACGGGATCACATTCAAGACGTCCTGCGGCAGGCGCGGGGAGTGGTGGGAGGACGAAATGGAGCGGCGGCTCGGCTGGGAGTGGCGCGGACGACTTTGCTGTACAGGATGCAGAAACTCGGGATTACTGCGGCCTAATGCTTCAACACTTGGACTCCGGTGGGGGAGGCTATATGAACTTCCGAGGTGAAGCCAATGAACAGGCCGTGCTCGACGAGGCCGACTACATGATCGAGTTCTCTGGCCAGCGGCTCCGCTTCGACCGTGGGGTCGAAGGCGCAATCGAGGATGTAATGGCCTCCGTCGCTGATGAAGAGGTTACCGTCGGGATTTCGACGCAGTGTCGGACGGGCGCCCAAGGCCGACAGTTGACGGGAGGTGGCTTCCCAGCCGAATTGAACCACTTCGACGGGCACGGGGAATTTCGCGGCGAGGCGGGCGACCAGCTTGCTTTCGTCAACCACAATGATGAGGCGCCGGCTCACGCTGGCGACGATTTTTTCCCGCAGCAGCGCCCCGCCGTGGCCTTTGATCAGATTCAAGGTTCCTTGCTCGACCTCATCGGCGCCGTCGATGGTCATCTCAATCCGGGCCACGTCAGCGAGGCTGGCGAGAGGAATTCCCAGGGTTCGAGCCTGCGCGGCGGTATTTTCAGATGTCGGAATGCCGACAAATCGAAGACCCTGACGCACTCTTCGGCCGAGAGCCTCGACAGCGAGCGCGGCGGTGGAACCAGAGCCGAGTCCGACGATCATGCCGTCCTTTACCAGCGCGGCCGCGGATTCAGAAGCGGCGGCTTTCAGTAGGTTGGGGTCCTGGCTCATGTTGTCATTCTCGCTCACGATTTGGTTTGGCGGACGAATTGCCAAAAGGAGTTTATGCACGAGAGACCAGAAGCGGTATTGATCGACCACAGCAGACAAGGGGACCAGGATTCGATCGCCGAGTTGTTCCGGCGGCATTACCCAGCGTCCCTAAAACTTGCGTGCGGAATTCTGCGTCATTCCGAAGATGCTCAGGACGCGGTACAGGTTGCCTATTTTCTCGCTTTCCGGAGGCTGGAAGATTTTCGCGGTGAGTCGTCGTTTAAAACATGGATCAGCCGGATTGTCGTCAATTGCTGCCTGCTGCAACTGCGGGAAGGTCGCCGGCGGGCGACGTGGATACCACTGGAAGACCGGAACGGTTGGCAGGGACCGGAGACGATGACGTCGCATGGGTTGTCGCCGGAGAAGTCCGCGTGGTGCAAGGAGCTTTCGTCGGCGTTCACGAGCGCCGTGGGGAGGCTGCCGAAGCACTTGCGGGAGACCTACACGCTGTTCACAGTCTCAGGGCTATCACTGCGCGAAGTAGCCGAAGCAATGGGGCTAAGTATTTCGGCGACGAAGACTAGATTGTTTCGGGCGCGGGCGGGGCTGAGGATGTCGTTACAGCCGGTGTGGAGTGGGAGACAGCGGGGGGCTTGAGGGGTCGCGGGCACAACGGACGGAATAGATAGTAAAGGAGACCATCATGCTGTTGAGCGTTTTCACTGCGTTTCACGTGATCTTGAGCTTGATCGGAATTATCGCGGGCTTCGTGGTGGTGTACGGGATGCTGACGGCTCGGCGGTTCGGCGGCTGGACTTCGCTGTTTTTTTGGAGCACTGTGGCCACGAGCGTGACCGGTTTCATGTTTCCGGTTCATAAGTTCTTGCCTTCGCACGCGGTGGGCATTCTGTCGCTGATTGTACTGACGATCGCGATTCGGGCGCGAAACCGGTACCGGCGGACGTATGTGATTACTTCGCTGATCGCTCTGTATTTCAATTTTTTTGTGTTGATCTTTCAATTGTTCGAGAAGGTTCCAGCGCTGAAGGAGCTGGCGCCCACTCAGTCTGAGCCTCCTTTTCAAGTGGCGCAGTTGACCGCGCTGGTTATTTTTATCGCGGTGGGGGTCAGGGCTACGATGAAGTTTCGGATGGAGGGGACGGCTTAGGTCCGTGACCTGACCACACCGAACCCCGACAGTTATGGAGGGGTATGCTAATGAACTCGCTGAGTTAGCCCCATGCGTCAGCTTGGGGCTTTCACTGGAAATCATAATAGCCCCAAGCTGACGCATGGGGCTGGGCGTTACTCGGCAGGGACTGGCTCGGCGACCGCTTCCTTGACCGCCGATTTGACGGCGTGTTTGACCGCGTCTTCCACGCTTTCCTGGAGCTCTTCCGCGTTGAGATTCATATCCGCTGGTTTCGCGCCCATTTCTTCCATGGTGGTCTCGACCAGCGGCATCATGTCCGGCAAGTCCTTCACGACTGCTTTGGCGACTTTCTTAGCCATTTGCGTTGCCGGAGTCTGGGTCTGATCTTTTTTCAACTTGGCCTCCTCAGCCTTCTTCCAATCGTCCAGGAACGTCTTTTCCATGCTGGCGAAGATGGCGGCATCTTCAAAGATGATTCCGACTTCCCTGCGGCGGTCGAGCTCCATGGTGCGGAGGCTCTGACTGCCCAGGAACGCGTGCTTGCTGTCGCGCAGGATCACCCGCGTGTGAAGCCTCATGTTGTGAAGCTTGATTACTTCGCATTTTGTCGAGCTGCGCGTCAACCGGCCCAGGATCTTCACCTCGATGCCGCTTTTGCAGCGCTCCTCAAGGGCACGAATCATGGCGGGATCGCTGATGCAGGGATCGTAAATCAACAGCTGTTTTTTCGCGCCTGCGATGAATGGCGTGAGCTCTTCTCGGGCATTGGCCGGACTGACGATGAGCCAATCCAAGCCCGCGGAATAGGGCTGGCGTTTTACGTCCATTTCGAAAAGCCGGGCCGCTTCCTCCACGGCCTGCTTGTTCCTGATGATGAGGCCGAAACTGCGGCTCTGCTCGATATCGAGATAGGTGAAATTGAAGGCCAGCAGGTATAACTCCCGCCGGTCGATGACGATGTATTTCGCGTGATAGCGAACCAGGTCGTCCGCGGTGCGCGCCACTGTAACGCCGGCCTTCAAAAGGCGCGATTCCAAGTCGCGCAGGCGTTTCTCGCCGCCGTGATTGGTGAAGGCGATGAGCGCGCGCACATGCACTCCACGGCTAACGGCATTGACCATCGCGCATTCGATCTCCTTGCGATCAAAGCGAAAAATCGCGATGTCGACGCTTTCTTTAGCGGAGTTTATGGCCTCTACAATCGGATTGACGCCCGCTCCGGGCTGTATCAGAAGTTTCACAAATATCC
Organism: Bryobacterales bacterium; assembly: GCA_963813145.1. Taxonomy (GTDB): domain Bacteria; phylum Acidobacteriota; class Terriglobia; order Bryobacterales; family Bryobacteraceae; genus Palsa-187. Next base: position 468,207 of record CAWEXX010000002.1, on the reverse strand, counting down.
TAGAGCAAGACGCGCTCCAAAGAATTGGCATTGGCCGTGCTTCGGGTGATTGACGGGGCTGTCGAGGCCCAAACTAAAGAGGTTACGGTTATGCGTAAGCATTTGAGTAAGATGACGGTCTGTGTAGTATGTTTCACATTCGCGGTAAGTGGGTTGGCGCAGAAGCCTGGAAAGAACAAACTTGCCGATTCGACTGCGAAAATTGCCACAGGGCCCAAGGGGACCCTATGGGTGGACCCGGTCGATATTCAATCCCGCGACCTGTTTTACGGTCCCGGAGGGAAAGAACATCAACCGAGCGGCGCGACGTTTTCATTTGTCGATGAGGATCTGGATGGAACCAACCCGAAAATCAACGTGAAGGCCGACGACGGGACGAAGTGGAAGATTAAGCTCGGTTCGGAGGCGCGGCCGGAGACGGCGGCCACGCGACTGGTGTGGGCGGCGGGATATTTCGCCAACGAAGATTACTTTATGGCGGACGTGCATGTTACCGGTTTGCCGGCGCATCTGCATCGCGGACAGAAGCAGGTGGGTCCGGACGGCGAGATTCGAAACGTACGGTTGAAGCGGCACGTGAAAGAAGAGAAGGTGGGCATATGGCGCTGGCGCGAGGATCCCTTTTCCCGCACGCGGGAATGGAACGGCCTGCGGGTGCTGATGGCGCTGATGAATAACTGGGATTTGAAAGACGCGAACAACACGATCGTCGATAAGGATTCGGAGCGGATTTACATGGTCAGCGATCTGGGCGCGAGCTTCGGCACGACCGGTTTCAATCCTAACCACGAGGTATCGAAAGGCAATCTCAAGAATTACGAGCACTCGCGTTTCATCACACAAACGGCCAGCGATTACGTGGATTTCAGCGTTCCGTCGCGGCCTGCCGCCATCGTCTTTTTCAATCCGCACGAATGTCTAATGCGGATGCACCTGCGCTGGATCGGAAGGCGGATTCCCCGGAGCGACGCTCGCTGGATGGGGCAAGTGCTGGCGCGGCTGTCGCCGGCGCAGATTCGCGATGCGTTCAGGGCCGCGGGCTACACGCCGGAAGAAACGGAAGGATTCGCCAAGGTTGTCGAGCGCAGGATCGGCGAGCTAACGGCTCTCTGACCCGACTTCTTCGTTTAAGGCTTGAAACTGAATTTGATGCAGCTCGGCGTAGAGGCCGCCGGCTTTCAGCAGATCCTCGTGCTTGCCGCTCTCGGCAATGGCTCCATCTTTGACTACATAGATCACGTCGGCGCGCTGAATGGTGGCCAGGCGGTGCGCGATCACGACGGAGGTCTTCCCTACCATCAGGCGATCCAGGGCTTCGAATACCAGCTGCTCCGAGCCTGCATCGAGGCCGGAGCTGGGCTCGTCGAGGATCAGGATGGGCGTGTTCCGGATCACGGCGCGCGCGATGGCGATGCGCTGTCGCTGTCCGCCGGAAAGGGTGACGCCGCGTTCTCCAAGGACGGTATCGTAGCCTTCCGGCATCTTCTCGATGAACTCGTGAGCGTTGGCGATTTGCGACGCCGTCAGGATTTCCTCGCGGCTGGCGTCGGGCTTTCCATACGCGATGTTGCGCCAGATGGTCGTATGAAATAGAACGGTGTCCTGCAATACAAAGCTCACCTGGTCGCGAATGGACTTTTGGCGGAAGCGCCTCACGTCTGTGCCATCGAGCTTCACGACACCCGAATTGGGATCGTAAAAGCGCGGAATCAGGCTGATAATCGTGCTTTTTCCGGCTCCGGTGGGTCCGACGAACGCGGCTACGGTACCCGGTTCAATTTTGAAACTCATGTCTATCAAAATGGGTTGATCCGGCTCATAGCTGAAGCTGACATGCTCGAATTCGATCTCCCCTTTGAGTCTCCAGGCGGTGCGCGCGCCCGGCAGATCCTTCACTTCGCGCTCCGATTGCAAAACCTCCTGAATTCGTTCATAGCCAACGGCGGCCTTGGCGTAGGTATCCGTCATCTTCGAGAGTTCCTGCATCGGCTTGTACATCTTTCCCAGATACCAGATGAAGACGATCAGGCTTCCGGCCGAAAGCTCTCCCCCCAGCACCATCCGTGCGCCAAACCAGAGAACAAGACTCGTCCCGACCGCTACGATGATCTCGACGAACGGAGCGAGCTTCGCTTTGAGACTGCGCGCCTTCAGCGCGATCTCGATGCTCTCGAGGCTCTGCTCTTCCAGGCGTTTCTCTTCGTAGTCTTCGCGGGCGAACGCTTTGACAACGCGGATGGACGTGAACACTTCCTGGATGATCGAAGCGATTTGCCCTTCCTTTTTTCGCACTTCGCGCGAGGATTTCCGGATCAGCCGGGTGTAGTGGAACACCACCAGAAACAGCACTGGCGCGACGGAAAGCGCGATCAGGGTGAATCGCCAGTTCATGTAGAACATCACGCCGACCATTCCCAACAGGGTGATGCAGTTGATCAGAACGCTGAGCAATCCGGAGGTGACGAAGCTTTGCACCGCGTCGATATCGCTGGTCACGCGGCTGATCAGATCGCCCGTCTGGCTATCATCGTGAAACGACAAAGAAAGGCGTTGGATGTGGGCGTAGAGCGTGCGCCGCAGATCGTGCATCACCCATTGGCCGACCGTGGTGGTGGACGATTTTTCCGCGTACGAACAGATCGCTCCGATAATCGCGATGAGCAGCGCGGCAATCGCGGCTACTTTCACGATCGCGAATTTATCGGCGCCCACCGTCGAGAGGATCAGATGATTCAGCCAGCCGCTTGTTTCCTTCTGCTTGAAGACGTTATCGAAGACCAGCTTGAGCGGCAGCGGACCCAGCAAATCGGCAACGCCTTCGCCGATGGCGGCGAACACAGCGATCGCCAGCATTCCCGAATACGGCTTCAGTAATTTCAGCAGGGTAAGGCGAGGCTGCTCAGTGGGCACGAAGTTTAGAGTCTCATTTCAAACTTTTTGTTACACAATCAGGCTTTGAGGGCTCTATGAGTTGGTGAAGACCTTAGCAGCCTTACTCCTCGCGGCCTTAGTTTTCGGTCAGGATCGCGTCAATCCCGATTCGTTGATCGTGAAGGATTTCGAGAAACGCGTGACCGATTACCTGAACCTGCAGAAAAGTCTTGCCAAAGATCTCCCGACTTCAAAACCGACGACGGAACCGCAGGTGATTCTCGACCATCAGCGCGAGCTTGCCAAGAAAATCCGCGCTGCACGGAATAAGGCGACCCAAGGGGAGATTTTCACTCCTGAAATTACCAAGGAATTCCACCGGCTGTTGGGATTCGCGAAGCAGGGCCAGAACGACACACATATCAAGAAAAGCCTGGAGCGCGCCGAACCGGTGCGCCTGACACTGCACGTAAACGATGCGTATCCGGCAGATGTCCCGCTGCAATCCACACCGCCCACGATCCTGATGAACCTGCCGATCCTGCCAACCGGATTGGAGTATCGCATCGTAAACCGCACACTGGTGCTTCGCGACGCCACTGCGAATATCGTGGTCGACCTGATGCCAAACGCGATTCCCTGAGACCATGAAACGATCCGTATTCTTAGCTCTGCTATTCCGCGGCGTCGCTGCCGCCGCGAAAGCGCTGGGGATCCCACAACAGACAGCGGCGCAGCCGGGCGCGCAGACGGCAGTGCAGCCATCTGGACAAACCATCGGCCCCGCGCTGAAGCTTCCGATGAAGCCGAATTCCGTGCGTTTCGCCATCATTGGCGACAGCGGAACCGGCGAGCGTCCGCAAATCGAAGTGGCTCAGCAAATGTTGAAGTTCCGCAAAGATTTTCCCTTCGAGTTCGTTCTGATGATGGGCGATAACATCTACGGCGGAAAGAGTCCCCAAGACTTTAAGAGAAAATTTGAAGATCCCTACCGGAGCCTGATCTCGGCGGGCGTCAAGTTTTATGCCTGCCTCGGTAATCACGACCACACGTCGGAGCGGCTGTACAAGCCGTTCAACATGGATGGCCAGCGCTATTACACCATCAAGAACGGCAACACGCAGTTCTTCGCGATAGACAGCAATTATCTGGACCCGGCGCAGATGGATTGGCTCGATCATCAGTTGTCCGGCTCCGGGGCGACGTGGAAGATCTGCTTTTTTCACCACCCTTTGTATTCGCATGGAAAATTTCACGGCTCCGACCTGGACGTTCGCGCGCGCCTGGAGCCGCTGCTGGTGAAATACGGAGTGGACGTGGTCCTCAATGGGCATGAGCATGTGTACGAACACGTGAAGCCGCAGCAGGGAATCAATTATTTCGTTCTCGGCAACTCCGGAGAGCTGCGGCCGAACAATCTCAACCCGTCTCCTGACACGGAGAAGGGTTTCGATACCGACCAATCGTTCGGGCTGTTTGAGATCGCGGGCAACGATTTCAATTTCCAGATCATCTCCCGCGCGGGCGCGACCGTCGATTCAGGAGTGCTTCAGCCCAGGCAGAAGGCCGCGAAGTAACGACTGGTATCGGCATGGCTCTAACCGATGGAGGTGAGAATTCATGGCGACCACGGGCGACAAAAAAATCCACAAGGTAATGAAAGAGTACAAAGAGGGAACCTTGAAATCGGGACACGGCGGGAAAGTCAAAGATCGTAAGCAGGCAGTGGCAATCGCATTAAGCGAGGCGCGCGAAGCCGGGGCCCGCATACCCAAGAAAAAGGGTTAAGAGCCCTTGAGATTTGTGGGGCGGGCAATCTTGCCGGCCTCTCCGTCTCCCTACACAAGCCTGCTGGAAGCAGGCTGCCGGCTAAATAGCACGCCCCACATCGTTGCTCTATCGGTTTTTGTGGCGCGCGCCTCCAGGCGTGCTGCGTCGGCAGTCATGCCGACGGCTCCGGACATGTCGAGACGATTCTCGACACGGCACGCCTGGAGGCGTGCGCCACAAATGTATTATGCGCTGAGCGTGGGATGTTTCAGATGGAACCCCGTCGCATCCTGGTACGCCTTCGTGAACGCCAGCAATTCCCCTTCGCCAAATGGCCGAGCATAAAACGTGAGACTGCCCGGCGTGCCGGTCTCTGTGAATCCGTGGATCACGTTGATCGCCGGATAACACGCCGTGTTCGCCATCGCGAAGTGACGCTGGATGACGCTGCGGCGCGCCTGATTGGGATCGGCCGGAGCGGCTCCCCGTCCGCGCCCGCCGCCACCACCCCCACCGTTAGCCGGGACAAGGTAGACGTCGACCTCCGATGTCGCTTCGGCCAGCTTCATCATCATCATGGTGCGCGCTCTCTGTGATTGCAGATACTCGACCGCCGGAATGAAACGCGCGCTGCGGAACCCGGTCGCGCGGCCTGGGTTGGTCATCCGCTTATCGCCATTCGACCTGATCAGTTCGTCGAAAAACACTGCCGACTCGACGCCGTAAGCGGAGCCGTCCACCGTCCAATCAGGCATCTTCACCGGAACCAATTTGAATCCCAGCGCTTCCACTTGCGCGATGGCCTTCTCGTTCATTGTTTTTGCCGCAGTGTCGCGCACTTCGTCGAATCCGTCTTTCAGATAGCCGACGCGCAGCTTGTGGATATCGAGATGCGCGTTCCAGTTGAACGGGATTTCGGAAACGCTCAGGTCCTTGCCATCGGGCTTGGCGATCGCGCTCATCACCACCGCGCAATCTTCGGCGTAGCGGCACATCGGTCCCAGCCGGTCCTGAGTCCAGGAAAGAGCCATCACGCCAGTCCGGCTGATGCGGCCGAAGGTGGGACGCAAACCAGTGACGCCGCATCGGCCGGAGGGGCTCAGGATCGATCCGCTGGTCTCCGTTCCGATCGCGAACGCGACGCAGCCACCCGCTGTCGCCGACCCGGGACCCGCGGAAGATCCGCTCGATCCTTGCTCCGTGTTCCAGGGATTCTTGGTCTGGCCGCCGAACCAGTTGTCGCCCTGCGCCAGCTCGCCCGAGGTCAATTTTGCCAGCAGCACCGCGCCCGCGTCGCGCAGCATCTCGACGACGCTCGCGTCTTGCTCGATCATCTGCTCTTTGTACGCGCCCGATCCCCATGTCGTCTTGTAGCCCTTCACCGCGATGATGTCTTTCGCGCCCCAAGGGATGCCGTGGAGCGGACCTTTGTACTTGCCGGCGGCGATTTCCGCATCGGCCTTCTTGGCCTGCGCGGTGGCGACGTCATCGAGGAAAGTGACCACGCAATTCAGCTTCCCGTTGTACTTGTGCAGGCGGCCGAGATACATCTGCGTCAGTTCGAGCGACGTCACCTGCTTCGTCTTGATCAGTTGCGCAAGCTGTACCACCGGCCAGAACGCGACGTCTTCCAGATTCGCGGGCCGCTTCACCACCGGCGCGCTGAAATGGAGCGGCTCGCGGGTGCGATTCACCTTCATGCCCGGCACCAGCGAACTGAAGTAGAACGGCGGCGCGACGTCGTTGGGAATCGTCAGCTTGCGCACCTCTTCAAAGCTGGTGAGGCTGCGATTCACGCCTTGCAGCACCGCTTTCCGATCTTCATCGCTGAACGTCAGGCCCGCCAGCGCCAGCGCGTTCTTCAGCATGTCGTCGGTAACCCGCGGCTCCGCGCCATCCTGCTGCATCTCCGCCCACAGGACGCCGGGCAGAAGGCTGGAGCCGAGTCCGATTCCTGAGAAATAAGTGAGAAACCGCCGCCGGTTTTCGCCGGTATTGTTCGACATAGCGGTGATTATAGCGAGTTCCCGGCACAAACCGGCGAGAACTACATTTATGTCGCCGGTTCTACGCTGTCCCAGGACTTTCCACTCGCGAACTCGCTTTATGCGACTCCCGGAGTGTTTGAACCGCCATACGTAATCTCGCCACAACCGCCGGCGCCGCACATGCTCTACCGAGCCGCGACCACAGGGCGCAGTCTACGTCCGCGGCCCCAGCGACTTCTCGGCCCCCTCCAGGATCCCGACGCCTACCAGCTCCACGCGAAATCTTGGTAGTGGGTCATTTCGCCGCCGCCTCGTACCGGCACAAAATGGCCGACCAGTTCATCAAGGCGGGAGCCGACGTCCGCGCGAAGAACCGGCGTGGCAGTGAACCCCTGCACGCGGCCGCATTCGGAAGTCCCGGATCGCACCGATGGGATCCGGCGGCACAAGCGGCGACGATCGTGTGCCTGATTGATGCCGGCGCGGATCCGAACGCCCAGAATATGGATGGGGCGACTCCCCTGCACCGCGCCGTTCGTACCTGTTGCGCGGGCGCGGTACGCGCTCTGCTCGACCACGGGGCGAATCCCGCGCTCCGCAACAAAAACGGTTCCACGGCCATGAACCTGGCCTTGTTCACCACGGGCCGCCCCGGTTCCGGCTCACCCGAGGCGAAGGCTCAGCAACAAGAGATTCTGCTGCTACTAGGATGACCGGGTTCTACTGAACCCCGACAGTCATGGAGGGGTCTGCCAATCGCTAATTATATACCTTGACACGTATATACTCCATGGAGCATACTAAAACCGTGGAATCTGTTTTCGAAATCATTGCGGAGCCAAACCGCCGCGCGATCCTGAGCCTGCTGGCCGCGTCGCAGCAGTCGGTCGGTGAGATTGAGCGCCGCCTTCGCATGCCGCAGCCAACTGTGTCCAAGCACCTGCGCGTGCTGCGCGAGGCCGGCTTCGTGGAATCGACGGTGGATGCACAGCGCCGTCTCTACCGGCTTAGACCTGAGCCACTTCAGGAGGTCGAAGCCTGGCTGGTTCCGTTCCGCCGGTTCTGGTCGGCTCACGTAGATGCTCTCGAACGCCACCTCGACGACATGGATTACAAAGGAGAAAGAAAATGAAAATCAAAGTGACCAGCATATACGTGGACGACCAGGACAAGGCCCTGCGCTTCTATACGGAGGTATTGGGCTTTACTAAGAAAGCCGATTTCAGCAACGGGCCATTTCGGTGGCTGACCGTGGCCTCGCCCGAGGAGCCGGCCGGCACTGAATTGCAACTGGCGCTGAACAACAGCCCCGTGGCCAAAGCGTATCAGCAGGGGATATTTCAACAGGGCCAGCCCGCCGCCATGTTCTTCACCGACGACGTCAAGGGCGATTACGAGCGGATCAAGGCCCTGGGCGCCGAGTTCACGATGCCGCCGACCGACGTAACCGCCTCGATCGTCGCCATGCTGAAAGACACCTGCGGCAACCTCATCCAGCTCACTCAACTGGCGCGTTATTAGAGGTGAAGAAGATGACCAATCGCGAGCAGTACACACCGGGTCCGGCCAGCGGGGCGCAGATTCGAAAGGACGGAGAGAAGTGGACGCTGATTCTGGTCAGAGAGCTGCGCCACTCGCCGGAAAAAGTCTGGCAGGCGCTTACCGACCCGGCGCATCTGCGCGAGTGGGCTCCCTTTCAAGTGGATGCGAGCCTGGGTACAGTTGGAACGGTGAAGCTCAAATGGGCGGGAGCGCCCAAGCCACTGGAGACAACAGTGAAGCGAGCCGACGCTCCCAAGTTGCTTGAGTACGGCGATATGCGATGGGAGCTCGAACCCCTTGGCGGCGGCACGCGCCTGACGCTGTGGCACAACATCGATCGCCGCTTCATCTCGATGGGCGCTGCCGGCTGGCACATCAGTTTCGATGTGCTGGATCACCTGCTCAGCGGAACTCCGATCGGCCCGATCGTGGGCGGCGAGGCGACGAAGGACAGCGGCTGGCAGCGATTGAACATGGAGTACGCGACGCAGTTCGGTATCGAACCGCCCAACTGGCCGCCAAAGGGAAAGGAGAAATGAATATGAAAGATGTCAAGAAACGTTTGATTGTTCGCTGGATTCACATCGTCTTCAGCATTCCGATACTCGGTTATATTTATAGTCCGTTCGAGGAGCTTCCAAAGTACGCTGACCGCGTGCGGTATGTCGTCGTTCCTGTCATGCTGCTCTCGGGATTGTGGATGTGGAAAGGCTATCTCCTTCGACGACTTTTTTCGAAGCAGGGCGCTCAAACGAAACTGGTCGCATGAGCCTGCCGAAGAAGGCGGCCCAGAGCGAAGACCCTTCCATTACTGTCGGGGTTCGGTGTGAACTCAGCTGTGATAACCTTCCTAATTCAATGAAAAGCTCCGAGGAAAATCGCCGCCGCTTCCTGGCGTTGGGGGCCGGACTTGCCGGACTCACCGCCTGCAAGAAAGAAGTGCCCACCGAAATCGGGGCGGGCGTAAGAGCCTACGGCGACCGTTCCCCGAACGAAAAGGCCCTGCGCGACGTCCGCGAGACCAAGACTCCCGGGACCAGTTCGACCCGCACTCCGCTGCAGGATCTGGACGGCATGATTACGCCTTCTTCCTTGCACTTCGAACGGCATCATGCGGGCGTGCCCGATCTGGACCGGTCGAAGCACGAAATCCTGCTCCACGGACTCGTAGAGCAGCCGATGGTGTTTACGATGGACGATCTGCGCCGCTTTCCGTCGGTCTCCCGCATCCACTTTATTGAATGTTCCGGCAATAGCAGCGGGGAGTGGAGCCACCCGCTGGAGGATCCGCAGAAAGCCTCGGGAATGCTGAGTTGCAGCGAATGGACCGGCGTACCGCTTTCGCTGCTGCTCAAAGAAGCGCGGCTGAAACCGGAAGCCAAATGGATGGTCGCCGAGGGCGCGGATGCCTGCCTGATGGCGCGCAGCATTCCTTTGGAGAAGGCGCTCGACGACGTTCTGGTCGCGTTTGCGCAAAATGGAGAGGCCTTGCGGCCGGAGCAAGGGTATCCCGTTCGCCTGGTGGTTCCGGGCTGGGAAGGCAACATCAACATCAAATGGCTGCGCCGTTTGCACGTGGTGGATCAGCCCTCGATGACGCGGGATGAAACCTCGCACTACACCGACTCGCTGCCGGGCGGGAAGGCGCGGATTTTTACGTTCGACATGGAAGCCAAGTCGATCATCACGCGGCCCGCGGGCGGACAGAAGCTGACGGGCGGTCCGGGGACCTACGAGATCACGGGTCTCGCGTGGTCGGGCCGCGGAAAAATCGAGCGGGTGGAAATTTCGGCTGACGGCGGCAAAACATGGCTGGCCGCGGAGCTGCAATCGCCGGTTCTGCCCAAGGCGGCCACTCGTTTCCGGATGGCGTGGAAATGGACTGGAGAAGCCACCTCCCTGCAATCGCGCTCGATCGATGAGACGGACTACACGCAGCCGACATACGATCAACTGGTCGAGGCCCGCGGTACGCGCAGCCAGTATCACTACAACGGGATCAAGGTCTGGTATGTCAAGCAGGACGGGAGCGTCTCCCATGTTTAAGTTGGCGATGGCGCTGGTCGCATGCTCGATTGCCTTTGCCCAGCGTCCCGCAACCGAGGCCGAGATTAAAGCCAAGGACCTGACGGTCCTGCCGAACGGCGCCGGGCTGCCGAAAGGGCATGGCGACGCGAGGCAGGGAAAAACCATTTATAAGGATAAGTGCGAGGTTTGCCACAACGAAAAAGGCGAGGGCCGGGAGAATCAGTACCCTGCGCTGGCCGGAGGAGTTGGCAGTCTGACGGGTAAGAGTCCGGTGAAAACCGTGGGCAGCTATTGGCCTTACGCCACGACGCTTTTTGACTACGTGCGCCGCGCCATGCCGTACGATCATCCGCGCAGCCTGTCGGCGGACGAAGTCTACTCGGTATCGGCGTTCGTTCTCTATCTGAACGGCATCGTGAAGGAGACGGAAGAGTTGAATGAGAAAACTCTGCCGCAGGTGAAGATGCCGAACCGGGATGGGTTTGTTCCGGATTCGCGGCCGGATGTGAAGGGCAAACAGTAGTGGCCCGTCGCGGAGACCCGTCCATGACTGTCGGGGTTCGGTAGAGGGTTCACACCGTGGGTTACAGTAGAGTGCATGTCGCTTGGGACCATTGACTATGTAGTCCTGGCTCTCTATTTCGTGTTTGTCCTCGGCATCGGATTCCTGATGCGGAGGAAGGTTGAGACTAGTGCGGACTTTCTGACGTCGCACCGGTCGGTTCCGGTCTGGATCACCAGTCTGGCGTTCATCGCGGCCAATCTCGGAGCGCAGGAAGTGGTGGGGATGTGCGCGTCCGGCGCGAAATACGGCTGGATGACGGCGCACTTCTACTGGGTGGGAGCGGTGCCGGCGATGCTGTTCATCGGCGTCTTCATGATGCCGTTTTATTACGGCAGCAAGGCGCGCAGCGTGCCGGAATATCTCAAACTGCGGTTCGATGAGAAGACGCGGGCGCTGAATGCGGCCTCGTTCGCGATCATGACGGTGTTTTCGTCGGGCATTTCGATGTACGCGCTGGGGAAGCTGTTTCAACTGGTGCTGGGCTGGGATTTCACGGCCAGCGTGATGCTCTCGGCGGCCATCGTGCTGGTCTACACGTTCCTCGGCGGACTGACCAGCGCCATCTATAACGAAGTTTTGCAATTTTTCCTGATCGTGCTGGGATTCGCGCCGCTCTCGATCCTGGCTGTCATGAAAGTCGGCGGCTGGAGCGGGCTGCAATCGCGCCTTGCGCCGGTGATGACGCATACTTGGCGCTATCTGGGCGATTCGTCGCAGAATCCGATGGGTGTGGAAGTGTTCGGCATGGTGGCGGGACTGGGATTCGTGCTGTCGTTCGGATACTGGTGCACGGACTTCTTGGTCGTGCAGCGCGCTATGGCGGCGGACTCGATGTCGGCGGCGCGAAGGACTCCGCTGGTGGCGGCGTTTCCGAAGATGATCATGCCGTTCATCGTGATCCTGCCCGGCATCGCGGCGCTGGCGCTCAGCCAGATGAACGCGGGCTACGCATTTCCGATGAAAGAAGGAGGCGGGGGACCGGATTACGATCTGGCGCTGACCACGCTGATGGCGAAGTTTTATCCATCGGGGATGCTGGGCGTGGGACTGACCGCGCTGATGGCGTCGTTCATGAGCGGGATGGCGGGTAACGTAACCGCGTTTAATACTGTCTTTACTTACGATTTGTATCAGAGCTACATTCGCCGCGGCGCGCCCGATTCGCACTACCTGAAAGTCGCGCGGCTGACGACCATCGGAGGTGTGGCGCTGTCCATCGCGACCGCTTATCTGGCGCGGCTGTTCAACAACATCATGGACCTGCTGCAGCTGGTGTTTTCGTTTGTGAACGCGCCGCTGTTCGCCACGTTTTTGCTGGGCATGTTCTGGAAACGCACGACGGGTCACGGAGCGTTCACGGGTCTGCTGGCGGGAACCGGCGCAGCGGCGGTGACTCACGGATTGACGGTGGCGGAGGGAAAGGGCGGCTGGATCTCGCCTGTTCACACGTTTCCTTCGACCATGGCTCAGAATTTCTGGATGGCGATTTTCGCGTGGTCCACGTGTTTCATCGTCACGATTGTAGTGAGCCTGATGACTCCCGCCAAGCCTGAATCGGAACTGCGCGGCCTGGTTTACGGATTGACGGATGTTCCCAGCGACGTGGGCGAGCCGTGGTATCGGCGGCCCCTGGTGCTGGCAAGTATTGTGGGCGTAGCGTTGGTGGTTCTGAACGTAATCTATTGGTAAGACACATGAACGATTTGCGAAACCCGATCGGCTTGTTCTTCGCATTGGTAGGAATGCTGCTGTTTATCGACTGGCGCGCGGCGGCTCCGCTGACTTCCGTCCCGGTGAATTTCTACGTCGGCACGACCATGATTCTGTTTGGCCTGGTGATGTTGTGGCTGGCGCGGCGTCGATCGTAGACAAATTTTGCGCGCGTTATCCGGCGTCGGGAAAGCCTCGTGTATGGCGGGCGCCCGGGCGCGTAAACCTGATTGGGGAGCACACCGATTACAACCTGGGACTGGTGCTGCCGATGGCGATCGAACTGGCCTGCCGGATCGCAGCTTCGCCCTCTAATGACGAGTGGCTGCGCGTTTATTCGGAGCAACTGGGCGCGGGCTCGCAATGGCGCATCGCGGATATTCCCAACGCCCTGCCGGTGGGAGACTGGACCGACCGCGTCGTCGGCATCGCCTGGGAGTTATCGCGGCGCGGAGTCGAGTTGCAGGGGGCCAATCTCCTGATCGATTCCGACGTGCCTGTGGGCGCGGGGTTGAGCTCGTCGGCGGCGCTCGGAGTTTCGCTGGCACTCGCGCTGGGCGGGCGGCCCGAACCGCTCGAACTTGCGCAGACAGCTCGCTCGGCGGAAATGGATTTCGTCGGAGTGCCCTGCGGGATCATGGACCAGTTCATATCCGCGGGGGGCAGGCTGGCGCGGCGGTGCTGCTCGACTGCCGGTCGCTCCAGTGGCGGAGCGTGAAGCTGCCCGCCGGCGTGGCGATTGTCACCGCCAATTCCATGGTGAAGCATCAACTGGGCAATTCGGCATATCGAACCAGGGTGGAGGAGTGTGCGGAGGCGGCGCGCCGGCTGGGGGTCGGCAGCCTGCGCGAGGCGACATTGGCGTCGCTCGACCGGCTGGATGGAGTGAGCCGCAAACGAGCGCGTCATATCGTAACCGAGAATAGCCGTGTCGAGCGGTTCGTCGCGGCTGCCGCGATAGAGGACGCGGCCGGCATGGGGCGCGTGGTCTCCGAATCCCACATCAGCCTGCGGGACGATTACGAAGTGAGCTGCGCGGAGCTCGATTTCCTGGTGGACGCTGCGCTAGGGGTTGAGGGAGTTTTCGGGGCGAGAATGATCGGCGGCGGATTCGGCGGCTCGACCGTTAACCTGGTGAATCCAGAGGGGATCGACGCGTTATCAAGCACCTTAACCAGGGAATATTTGGCGCATTACGGGCTGACACCGGAAATTCACGTCTGTCTCGCCTCTGCGGGTGCGTCGGAGATTATTTTTTGAGAATTTTCCTCACCTCAACGTACTCAATATCAACGCTAGAGAATGTCCTCCGAACCGTGTGATAAGCGTTCCTCCTGTCCACTCAGGTGGAACGCTTATTTTATTGCTGTCTCGAATGGCGTACCTTTAGGATGTGCGAGTTAAAGAGTTAGCCGCATGGCTGGAGTCGAGCTTCGAGGGCGATGGCGAGCGGGAGATCCGGAGAGTTGCGCCCCTGGAAGAAGCCGGACCGGAGGATTTGTCCTTCGCGGCGGGCGGACGGGGCTTGAAACTTGCCGCGGAGTCGCGGGCAGGCTGCCTGCTGGTCCCGGTAGACTTCGGCAACGAATCCCAGCGAACCATCATTCGCACCTCCGATCCACGCGCCGCGGCGGCACGCGCGATTCCCAAAATCCATCCCAAGATTGAGGTGCAGCCGGGCATTCATCCGACTGCGCTGCTGGGACCCGGCGCGATCATCGGATTCGGAGCATCCGTCGGCCCCATGGCCACGATCGGCGCGGGCGTCAAAGTGGGCGCGGGCAGCGTGATCGGCGCAGGCAGCGTGATCGGAGACTACGTTCACATCGGCGAGAACTGCACCATTCATCCGCGCGTGACCGTCTATCGCGACGTGGCGATGGGCAATGAAGTGGTGCTCCATTCGGGATGCGTCATCGGAGCGGATGGCTTCGGATTCGTGCTGACCGACGGCATCTATGAGAAATTTCCGCAGGTGGGGCGGGTGGAGATCGGGAACCGCGTGGAGATTGGCGCGAACACCTGCGTGGACCGCGCGGCGCTGGGTGTCACCTCGATTGGCGACGGAACGAAGATCGACAATCTGGTCCACATCGGACACAATTGCCGCATCGGGCGCCACGTGGTGATCGCGGCGCAAACCGGATTCTCAGGCGGCGTGATCGTGGAGGATTACGCAGTGATCGGAGGCCAAGTCGGCATCGGCGACAAGGCTCGGATAGAATCGCGAGCGGTACTGGGTTCCGGCAGCGGAGTGCTGACATCCAAGGTCGTGCGAGCGGGCCAGGTAGTTTGGGGGACTCCGGCGAGGCCATTGAAGGAGTGCCTGGAGCAGATGGCGGTGCTTTCGAGGATGGCGAAGAAGAGGAAGAAGTAGCCAGTAGCCAGGAGCCAGTAGCCAGTAGCAGGTATTCAGGATATTGACCTTCGTAGGGTTTGTGAGGATGCTTCGATCATTCTGCTGCATTCGTCTACGAGTGCTTCCAGGCTGGCGAGATCCGCGAACCCTAAATCTGTGGCGAGAATCAGATAGTATCGACTTTCTTCCAGAGACCCTTGCGCGATGTTGAGATAACGCAACTTGTCCGGAATGCCTCGCTTCACAAAACCTTCCGCGATGTTAGCTGGGACAGAAACCGCGGATCGCCGCAGTTGGCGGGTCAGACCGTAGCGTTCATCAGAAGGGAATTTCTGAGTCTCCTTGTAAACACGGAGAACAAATTCATGTGCCTTCTGCCAAATCAACAAATCGCGAAACGTTCGAGCTGGAGCCACTCTGAATAGTGCGCCCAACGCACACAACCTCTCATATTGACTGGTCAATCCGTCGCATTCGTCCGGACAACAAATCGCGAAACGGGCGAGCTAGAGCCACGCTCTAATTCTGGCTACTGGCTACTGGCTACTGGCTACTGGCTACTGGCTACTGGCTACTGGCTTCTGGCTTCTGGCTACTGGCTTCTGGCTTCTGGCCTTCTTTCCACTCCATCGTCTGGGTGACGCTGACGTGGGGTTGGGGATACACTGTCAGGCGGAAGCGGACTGTTTTGGAGGAGTTTGTGAAAAGAATGCTTCCGTTGCGGAGCTGCGCGGCATCTAGATCGTAGGGTTTGTTGACGCCTCCGTCTTCGATCTCGAGGACACCTTTTTGCGCGCCCTTCACTGCGGGCGATTCGCGGTCCCACTTCACGCTGAGGCTTCGGCCTTCCGGGATGACGTTCAATCCCAGAGAGTAATCCACCAACCCGTTGGCGGCGGTCTTGGGGCCCATGGTCAGCGCCGCCTGAAATCCCAGCACCACGCCCAGCAAGAGAAAAACGAACGATAATGGCAGCCACACCCATCCGGTGCGCGGCGTTTGAGGCGTATAGACCGCGGACGGCTCCGCGGGTGTGGGCTCTTCTGAAAAATCGACGCCAGGCTCCTCGTTTTTCGGTATCCGGCGCTTCGGAACACGCTCCAACATGGACCGCCGGGGAGGCGCTTCTTCGCCGGTCAGCTCACGCCGGCGAAATGGAAATTCAAGCAGCGGCGTGGAAGGAAACAGTCCATTTTCGCGAAGGAAAAAACTGGCGATGCTCACTTTGGTGGCAAACGGCTTAATGAGCAACGCGACCTGCGAGGGGGACGGGAAATAGTGATCCATCAGGACCAGATCTTCGGGACCAAGCGACAACCCCTCGCGCGTGTGGCTGCGGAAAAAACCCACCGCATAGGTAGGACGCGAAGGATCGGGCTGCGAATTCTTCCAGGCGTCGTCAAATGCAATGCCATCGTCAGCGCTCAACAAGTAGGACGGGCCACGCCGGTAATCGCAGGCGACGATCTCGAAATCCTCCACCTTGACGACGGGCTCAGGGCCGTCTTCGATGGTCCCGAGCAGCACGCCGCCCACCTCCGCGCCACGCTTGGGCACCGCGCCGAATCCGCGCATCACCTCCGCCGACATCCGATCTATCACGCTGAGATGAAGATGAACCACCAGTGGTTTTCCCGGCACCGCCCACACGTAGTAACCGGGGATCGCTTGTATGCTTGGGTCCATTTCAGGTAACGTTTCATCGTACTACGGTGAAGAAAGCGCTCTACATAGTCGCGACGCCGATCGGCAACCTGGAAGACATCACGCTGCGGGCGCTGCGCGTGCTGCGGGAAGCCGACCTGATCGCGTGCGAGGATACCCGGCAAACGCGCAAGCTGCTGGATCACTATGGCATCGCGAAACCGGTGACCAGCTATCACGATCACAACGAAGCGGCGCGCGCGACGGAGCTGATCGAACGGATCGAGCGCGGGGAAAACATTGCGCTGGTCTCAGACGCGGGCACGCCGCTTATTTCCGATCCCGGCTACCGGCTGGTTGCGGCGGCGATCGCCGCGGGAGTCACCGTGATCCCGATTCCCGGGCCTTCGGCGGTGATGGGCGCGCTTGCGGCCGCCGGGCTCGGGACCGATTCGTTCCGCTTCTGCGGGTTCCTTCCGCCCAAGACTTCGCAGCGCCGAAAGGTTCTGGAGGAATGGAAGCACGAAACGTGCACGCTGGTTTTTTATGAGGCTCCGCATCGCATTTTGGAGACGCTGGAAGACATCGCGGCGGTAATGCCCGCGCGTCCGGTGGCGATTGCGCGGGAGCTGACGAAGCTGCACGAAGAGTTTCTGCGGGGCACCGCTTCCGAGTTGATCGCTACGCTCTCGGCGCGCGCGTCCGTGAAGGGGGAGATCACGCTGCTGATCGGGAAGGCCGAGGGTGTGGAAGCGGATGACACACCGATCGAGGAGGCGATCCGGGCGCTGGAAACAAGCGGGGTCCCGCGGATGGATGCGATCAAGCAGGTTGCGAAAGCTCGGGGATTGTCGAAGCGCGAGGTTTACAAACTTACCCTATGAAGAATCGTTCCGTTCCGGCGGATGCCATTCTGCCGCACGTCGTTTATCGCGACCTGGATAGCGCAATCGACTGGCTGGCAGAGACGTTCGGCTTCCGCGAGCATTACCGTTATGGCGATCCGGTCAGCGGCGCGCAGCTGCACTTGGGCAAACGCTTGGATTATGGTGTCGGGACCGCGGGGAAATCGGGCGAGTCCTGTGCAAACCGGCCATGGAAGCCAATCGCTCACGGTGTTTGTGGACGACGTCGATGCGCATTTCGCGAAGGTGAAGGGGATGGGCGCGAAGATCGTGGAGGAGCTGCAGGAGACTATTTATGGCGAGCGCCAATACGGCGTCGAGGATTTGGAAGGGCATCATTGGCTCTTTTCGATGCATGTGCGCGATGTGGATCCGGGCGAATGGGGAGCGGTCGTGGCTAGTGCTCGCTGAGGGGTTGTCCGCTTCCTTCGGTCGCGGCTCGGTAAGAGCCGTCTCGGCATGTCCGGCCGTCGGCATGACTGCCGACGCGGCACGCCTGGAGGCGCGCGCCACAAAGGCGATCTGCCAAAGTCAGGTTGTTTTTTGAGGGGAGTCTTTCAACAGAGCGGAGTTAGGGACGACGCACTGCAACTGCGCGCGATGGCGGCGGGCAGCAACTCGCTTCGCAAACACCCGGGTCAGTCTCGATTAGTTCCGCGATCATCCGGATGATTGCCGGGTGCGTTCCCACCGTGCCGGCGCGCGCCATTTTGACGCCCAGCTCATCCGCGACCGCCCGAGCCTCCGTATCGAGGTCGTACAGCACTTCCATGTGGTCGGACAAAAAACCAATAGGCGCGATCACTACGTCGGAACGAATCTCACGCAGATAATCGCAAATGTCGGGCTCCAGCCAAGGTTGGCCTGGAGGGCCGCTGCGGCTCTGATAGACCAGCTTCCAATCGCTCCTGCCGACTCCGCTCGCCACCGCCGCGCAGGCTCGATTCAATTCGTCTACATAAGGACTGGCGTTGGCCATCGAAAGAGGAACGCTATGCGCCGTGAAGATCAAACGGCCAACGGGCAATTCATCGACCGCCGCCTGGACCCGGTCCGTCATCGCCCGAATAAAGCCTGGATGCCCTGAAAACGGCCGGATCCGCGCGATAGCCGGCGCACCTTCGCCTACCGCCGCCCGAGCTTTCTCGATATCCTCCGCGTACTGGCGGCACCCAGAATAGGATCCGAACGCCGAGGCGACAAACGCGATGGCATTGCGAACGCCATCGTCGCGCATCTGCCGCACCGTATCGGCCAGCAGCGGATGCCAGTTGCGATTGCCCCAATAAATCGGGATGCCGACCGCTTCCTTCAGCGCCGCGATCAACGCGCGATTCTGATCGTTGATCGGGCTGCGTCCGTCGAAATGGTAATAGTGCTCCGCCACCTCGAGCATCCGTTCGCGCGGAACGTTGCGGCCGCGCAAAACATTTTCTAAAAACGGAATGACGTCTTCATGTTTCTCGGGACCACCGAAAGAAAGGACCAGCAAAGCATCGTAACGGGACACGATTTTATTGTACGAGTATCATTGATAGTGACATGTCGCGTAGACGGGTGTGGCTTGCCGGCGCTATCTTAGCTGGGGCCATGATTTTCGGGGGATCCGTTCTCTGGCGCGCAGGCGGCGCATTGCGCGAAGCGCGCGAACACGTGTCCGCGGGAGGCGCCTTCCGATTCTCGGTACGCTCGATCATCCCTGTCATTCCCCCTGGCCTGGAATCCCTGGGCGCGCCCGCCGTCTTCAACGACGCGGTCGTTTTCGAAGGACACCTGTATATCGCCGGACCCGCCGGCCTCACAAAATATGACGGAGCCTCCGGGACCATCGCCGCGCGATATCGGGTGGGCGCCGAGCTGCCGCCCGCGCCGCTCACCTCGCTGGCCGTCGGCCTCGCGGGCGATTCTCAAGCTCCCGAGCTGTGGATCGGCACGTGGGGCGAAGGCCTGGTCGCATTCGATGGCCGCTCCTTCCGTCATATTCGTGCCGATGCCGCGCCATTGCGGAAAATCACGGCGCTGCTGCCCGCCGACACTGGTCGCATTCTGATCGGCACCGAGAAAGCGGGCGTGCTGGTTTACGACGGCCACGTGCTGGCTCCGTTTCACCCCTCCGTTTCCGATATTCCGGTGACCGCGCTGGCCGGTAACGATGCCGACCTCTGGATCGGCACGATGGACCGCGGCCTGCTTCACTGGAAGGCGGGCGCGCTCGAGACCATCGACGAAGCGCTGCCGGATAAGCAAATCCTTTCGCTCGCGCAGCACGGCAGAGACCGTCTACGCAGGGACCGGCGTCGGCATCGCGGAGATTCGCGGAGGGAAATTCGCACGCGTCCTGGCCCCCGGATATTTCGCGCAGACGCTGCTCGCCACGGACGACAAACTGTATATGGGGACTCTCGAAGAAGGCATGTTCGCCGTGCCTCTCGATGCCCATCCTGGGCGGTTGGCGCAGCTTGGAGCGGCCAGCGTGTGCCCTGGATGTTCGATCCGCAAAATTCTGTCCATCGACGGCGAGGTCTACGCGCTGGCCGAGGATTCTCTGTGGCACGGCAACGAAGCGGTGATCCGGCGCGATGACGCGCTGCTGGCCGACCGCAACATCGCGGCCTTGAAGATGGATTCGGCGGGCCGCCTGTGGATCGGCTACTTCGACCGGGGCTTGCAAATCCTCAACGCCAATGGCGAGCGCGGCCAGCACATCGAGGACGATCATCTATTCTGCGTAAATCGGATCGCGCACGATTCTGCGAGAGGCGTTTCGGCGGTCGCCACCGCCAATGGACTGGTGATGTTCGACGCCGCCACCGCCCGCCGCCGCGTGATCGGACAAGCCGACGGCTTGATCGCCAACCAGGTGACCGACGTTGTGTTCCGCCCCGACGGCTCCCTGATCGCGGCGACTCCCGCGGGCGTGAGTTTCATCGAAGGCGCCGGCATCAGCAGCATCTACGCGTTTCAAGGTCTGGTGAACAATCATGTTTATGCGCTGGCGTCGGATGGCGCGCGCACGCTGGCCGGGACGCTTGGTGGCTTGTCGATTCTCGATGGCGCGGTGGTCCGCGCGAGCTTCACGACCTCCAACTCGGCGCTGAAACAAAACTGGATCACGGCGATCGTTCGAAGTCGATAAAGATTACTTTGTGGGCACGTACGGCGCCGGTGTTTTGCGCCTTACTAATAAAGGTGTGTGGGAAACCTTCGACGATCTGCGCGGGACCATCGAAATCAACGCCAACGCGATGGTCGCGACGCCCACCGCGGTCTATGCCGGGACGCTCGACCAGGGGCTGGCCGTTTATCACGCGGCTTCCGGCCGCTGGACTTTTTTCACCGCCGGCTTGCCCTCGCGCAATGTGACCGCGGTCGAGGCGCGCGGCGGCGTCCTGTACATCGGAACGGATAACGGATTGGTGAAAGTGCCGGAAACGACCATTCAATGAGATTCGCGATTCTGATTCCCGCGCTGACCTGCCTGCTGTGGGGCGACGCAGGCGTGCTGATCCCGTCGACCGCGAAACAGCCCGATCCGAAGGTGCTGACGCTGGACGAAATGTCGATTGCGATCGTCATCGACAACGGCAACGCCAAGGTGAAAGTGCAGCAGATTTTCGCGAATCACACCGGCGGTCGCCGATCGAGGGAAATTACGTTTTCGCGCTTCCGGGCCGCGCGCTGATCTCCGATTTCGCCATTTGGGACGACGCCACGCGCATCCCCGGCGTGATCCTCGAACGCAAGCGCGCCGAAGAAATCTATAACGACATCCGCGCCCAGGCGCTCGACCCAGGGCTGCTCCAGATGGGTGAGCGCGATGCCGACGAAGCGCGGCGCGTCTTCGATTTTCAGCGCGCGCATCGTGCCGATTCCGGCGTACGGAACCAAGCGAATCGAGATGGAATATCAGGAGCGCCTCACGGTGGAGCAAGCCGAATCCATGTTCGCGATTCCTCTTCGTCCCGACGTGTATCGGGCGCAAACCGCGGGGCGGCTGTCGATTACATTGGACGTGAAGTCCGCCCACGCGATGCGCGATTTCCAATTCGTCAGCAAGGCTTATGCGATGCAGACGGCCTCGCGCGACGCGAAATCTGTGAAGGCCAGCTTCAGCGGCCGGGCGGTCGCGCTGACGGAGGACTTTTCGTTGAAGTACGCGCTCGACGCATCGAAGGATGCGCTGGAAGTGCTTACTTATCGCGACGGAAATGACCACGGCTTCTTCGAGGCGTCGGCGCTGCTCTCCATGCCGCCGGCCAACACGCCCCTTGCTCCGCGATCCGTTGTCGCGCTGTTCGATACGTCACTCTCCATGCAATGGGAGAAGCTCGAACGGGAGTTTCAGGCATTGGAAGCGCTGCTGCGGTCGTTGAAGCCTGCCGACGAATTCAACCTTATTATCTATAACGACAAGATCACGGCGTTTGCTCCGGCGCCGGTTGCCGTCACACCGGATGCAGTCAACAAGGCCCTGGACTTTCTACGCGCGGCCGCATTGCGAGGCGGCACCAACATGCAGGCAGCGCTCGACGCGGCGCTCGCGCAGCAACTGGCTCATGATCCTTACATTGTTGTGCTCGGCGATCTGGGCGCGACGCGCGGCATTCTGCAAAACGGCAAGCTGGCCGAATGGTACGCGGCGAAGTGGAAACTGGTGGCCGAGGCGCGGCGTCCGCGTACGTATGTCTTCGCCATCGGCGACGACGCGAATCTGCCGCTGGCCCGCATGCTGGCGCGCAACAACGGCGTCATGGAATCGGTGCGCTCGACTGAACCGATCGATTTCAAGTTGAAGGCGTTTTTGTCGAAGATCGGGCAGAAGGCCGGTCGACAATCTGCGGCTCACTAATTCCACGCCCTCGAATTTCGACCTCATTTATCCCCTGGAAGAAACCGTGTTTCCCGGTTCGATGCAGACGTGGGTGGGCCAGTATAAGAAGCCGGCCGCGCAGGCCACGTTCACCGCTCAGCAGGCTCGCGCCACGGTTCCTCTGCCTGCGCAAAATACCGAACATGAGTTTCTGCCGCGCGCCTGGGCCAAGGCTCGCGTCGATGCGCTGCTCGATAAAATCGAGCGCGAAGGCGAAGATCAGGCGTCGATCGACGAAATCATTCGCCTGTCGCGCAAGTACAAATTCGTCACGCCCTACACGTCGTTCCTGGCCGCGCCCCGAGCGCTGCTGCGTCCCCGCCTGATCCGCCCGGGCGATCCGGTGCTGCGCGTGAAGACGGACGAATCCATCACGTCCGTGGTCGCGATGTTTCCGTTCGGGACGGTGAAGAAGCTCCGCTATCTTTCGGACGAAGACACCTGGCAGACGCGATTCCTCGCGCCCAAGGATCTGGCCGACGGCACTTATCGCGTCCGCCTGCTGCTGCGCGACAAGCAGGGACGCACGTATCGCGAATCGAAGACCTTCGTCATCGCCAGTCAGCCGCCGGTGGTGAAGGTGAGGCTCGATCGCAAGCAATTCCATGCCGGAGAAGCCGTGAAACTTCACGTCAGCGCGTCGGATACCACGCGCACCATCGTCGCCAGAATGCGCGGCGCGGCTCCGGTGTATCTGAGATGGAATGCGGAGATGGGATCGAACATCGGAGAACTTCTGGTGCCCGCATCCTTCGCCGCCGGACGCTATAAAGTGACCGTGACGGCCGAGGATTTCGCGCACAACATCGGCAGCGGGGAGGTGGAAATTGAAATTCTTCCCTAAGGCCAGACTCCTAGCCGCTGCCCTGGCGATCGGCGGGCTGTTCGCCGCGCGTGGCGAGCTTACCAAGTGGGCCGAAGGCATCAGCGCCGGCAATCGTATCGAGGCCGTTTTCTTTCGCAACGTGCTGCTGCCCAGCGGCATCATCTCCGTCCGCCGGCCTCCGAAGGAGACGCGACCCGAGCTGACCAAGCTGATCGGCACGGCTCCCGACGATGCCGAACTGTACTCCCTTCGCGCGCTCGAAGACGAGCAGCAGCTCGATTTCACAGCTGCCGAAGCGGACTGGAAAAAATACACGGAGGTAGCATCGGACAAAGGCGTGGCGCGTCTCGCACTAGCCGATTTCTATCAGCGCCGCCTGCGCTCGCGCGACGAATTCAACGTGCTGATCGCGGCATCGTTCGAGCCCGCTCCCGCTTCCGAAAAGTTGTTTCCACCCTCCGCGCAGCGCCCCTGGAAGATTTTTCAGCGTTCCGTCGATTTGGTGGACGAAGCTCGCCTCGATCCGTTGCTCGCGGTCGGGCAGTATAACCAGTGGATCGCGCGATATCCATCGGAGACCAATCTTTATCGAGCCTACTTCGCCTTCGCGCTGGCGCATCAACAATACGATGTCGCAGGCAACGTGATCGAATCGTACAAAAAAGCGGTCCCTGCCGACCAGGAATATCCCATCGAAGCCTTGGCCGATCTGGTGTCCAAATCCACCACCGCGGCCCGCGCGCTTGAGGTGTACGATCGCAGTTTCAAACCGCTCTGGCCGGATTCGCTGGTCAAGCAGTACTTCGATCTGCTCAAGCAAGCGAACCTGCTGCGCGCGTATCTGGAAAAAGCGCGCGCCGGAGTAGCGGCCAATCCAACTGACTTGGCGAGCGCCGCCCGCATCTATCATTACTGGAAGCAGCAGGGCAACAGCGCGGCGGCGGAGCGCGCGCTCGCCGAATTCCGCCAGCGCAAGGAGAGCAAGAAATCCGCGTGGACCACCGAGGAGCTCTCGACGCTCGCGCTGCTGTATGAGTCGTCGCGCAACTACGATGAATCGGTGCGCAATTATTACGCGCTGTATAATCAGGCGGGCAAAGACGACAAGACTGCGGCTACCGCGCTCGCCGGCATCGCCCGATTGTTGCTGTCGGCTCCGGAGCAGTCCATACGTTTGGGAACGGGCAATCTGGCACTCTATCGCGACGTCGCCACCATGGATCCTCATCCAGGATTCCTGAATGGCGCGCTCTCTTTGTTGCTGAACTCCAGCAATCCCGCGAACCGCTATGAGCAGGAGGAGCTGAGCGCCGGCCCCTACTTCCGCCGCGCGAAAGCCGCGGAGCTGGTGGCGCTGTTCGAATCGCGTTTCCCGAATGCTCCCGAACGTACCGAGTTGCGCGAGCGCGTGATTGAAGGATACGCCGTCTATGGCGCGAGCGACGCCGTCATTCGCATCGGGACAAAATTTCTTGCCGATTTTCCCAATGCGCCGAATCGCATCGCGGTCGCCCTCCGGATCGCCGACGCCTACGCACGCACCAACAAGACCGCGCCGGAATTCGCCCTCTACGACACGTTGCTGGCCGACCTCGCGAAGCGAGCCGATGGAGTCCCGCTAGGTGCGCTGCCGGCTCCAAAATCGGCGCCCGTCGAAGGTGCGAAGGCGGCGCCGCCTCAGTTCGATTCGCTTCGTTCCCCCGATTACGCCCGCGTGCTCGATCGCTACGTCGCGCGGCTCGTGTCGTTGAAGCGCACCCGCGATGCGCTGGCTATCTATCGCCGCGAAATCGACCGCAACCCTTCCGATCCCGGCTTGTACGACACGCTGGCCGCGTTCCTCGAACAGAACAACATGGGCGCGGAAATCGAGGCTGTCTATCAGCGCGCCATCGCCCAGTTTCAGGATCACACCTGGCAGCACAAGCTCGCTCGCTGGTATCTACGCGAGAAACGCCGAGCCGATATCGCGAAGCTGACGCGCGACGTGGTCAAGATTTTCTCCGGTACCGAGCTTGATGAATATTTTCGCGAAATTGTGACGCCCGGGCAGCCCGTGGGTCCCGCGCTCTATCTTCAACTGAATCTCTACGCCCATCAACGGTTCCCGCACTACCTGGCCTTCGCGCGTAATCTGCTGAGCGCTTATGGAAGCGGTGTCACGGCGGATAACGCCGCCTATGAAGCGGTTCTGCGCCGCCACTGGTACGACGCGGAAGATCTTCGGATGCGATTCTTTGAACGCCTTTCGCGGACCGGCCGTCTCGATGCCGAGCTGTCCGTCGTCCGCACCTCGAATCCCGCGGCGACCGCCGGCAAGTGGGACGACGCGATGAACCTGTCTCCCGCCGCCGTTCGTCTGCTGGCTGAAGGAGAAGCATGGCGCAGTCATTTCGAAAACGCCGCGCCTCTTTTGCTCGCTCTCGAATCCAGCTTTCCCGCCGACCGTTCCATTGGCGCGCGCGCCGCAGCCGTCTACCGCTCGCTCGGCACCATCGATCCAAAACTCACAGACACCGCCATCGCCGTGGAAGAAAAACTCAGCCGGGCAGATCCTCGCAATCATCAGGCGTTGACCGCCGTCGGCGAGATCGAGGCTGAGCGCGAGCGTTTCGATAAAGCTCGCGCGGCATGGGATCGCATCCCCGAAATCGAGCCGTCTAAGCCCGACGGCTATCTGGAAGCCGCCACCATTTACTGGGACTACTATCGTTACGAAGACGCTCTGCGCTGGATCGAAGAAGGCCGGAAGCGTTTGAAACAGAATTCCCTGTTCGCGTATGAAGCCGGCGCCATTCACGAAAATCAACGTAACTACGATCGTGCGATTCGTGAATACGCTAAGGGCGCCATCACACAACCTGGATCGAACGCCGAGCAGCGCTTGCTCCTTTTAGCCCGACGCCCCGCTCTGCGCGGGCAGATAGACCAGCTGACCACGAACCTGGTTTCCGACCGTAATCCGCAGCCGGGGATGTTCCAGCTCCGCGTCGCTCTGCTGCGAAATCAGAACCGCCGCGACGATCTGGAAGCCTTCCTATTAAATGCCGCATCACGCGCGACTTCGCTGGAGGTTCTCGCGCAGGTGGAGAACGCCGCCCGCATCGATGGACTCCCCAAAGCGCAACAGGCCGCCATCGAACGCCAGATCGCCCTGATGTCGGACCCTGTCGAAAAGATGCGTCTGCGCCTCGCCCTCGCCCGCTTCGAAGAAGGCCAGGGACAAGCCGCGCAAGGCGCAGCCATCGTCGACGCGCTCTATAAGGAGAATCCCGCGATTCTCGGAATCGTCCGCGCCGCCGTCGATTATCACTGGCGCAACAAGAACGCCCGTCGCGCCGTAGACGTCCTGGAAGAAGCCTCCAGCCGCTCCTCCGCCGCCTATCGCTCGCCGTTCCTCATCGAAGCCGCTCGCAAGGCGACCGACGCCGGCGACTATAGCCGCGCCCGCATCATGATCGGTTATTTACAAGTCTTCGACCAGCCCTATCGCGCCGAATACATCGCCCTCAAAGCCGAAACCTACGCGCGCCAGGGCGACGACCGCGGCCTCCGCGCGTTCTACGATACCTCGATCAAAAACGTATCGACCGCCACCACGATCCCTGGCCAGCAGCGCACGGAGCAGATCGCCGCCATGCGCCGCGCCCTGATCCCAGTCCTCACCCGCGTGAAAGATTATTCCGCCGCCGTCGATCAGTACATCGAAATTCTGAACCGCTTTCCCGAGGACGACCAGCTCACCCGCGAAGCCGCGCTCTACGCCCAGCAGAACGGAGTCGCCAAAAAAATCCACGATTTCTACCTCAAGACCGCCTCCGATTCACCCAAGGATTTCCATTGGCCCCTGGTGCTGGCGCGCATCGAAACGCAGACCGAAGATTATCCGTCCGCCATCGCCTCCTACACGCGCGCCGCAGCCGTCCGCCCTGACCGCGCCGACCTGATCGTCGGCCGCCTCAATCTAGAGGAGCGCCTGCTGCGCTTCGAAGAAGCCGCCGCCAGCGCGCAAAAGCTGTACGACCTCACCTATCGCAATCCGATCTGGATGGAGAAACTAGCCGAGCTGCGCGCTCGTCAGGGCCGCACCGCCGACGCCGTCACCGCGCTCAAGAAAGCCTGGATCGACGGCCGCTCCGACCGCGCCGAAAATTATTTGACCGTCGCGCAGAAGCTCGAATCGTGGAACATGCTTCTCGAAGCCCGCAAGTTCGCCGATGAAGCTCTTAAGCGCGCGCCCGACGACGCCCTAAAAATCTGGGCGCGCATCGCCGCCCGCCAGCAGCAGTATGAAACGGTCTTCGCGAAATTTCCGACCTTGAAGCCGGAGACCGCGTCGCAGGTCGCGCTCACCGTGGCCGCCGTCGCCGCGAATTATTCGCCCGCCGATAAAGCGAAATTCGCCGCGTCCATCGAGAAACAATCTCTTCGAGTCTCTCTCGCCCAAGCCGCGGGACTCCCGGACCTTGAAATCAAGTGGCGCATCGCCGCCGCGATGGCACGGCCCGGCACCTCCGTCTCGAATAAGTCCATCGAACGCGTCATTGAAGTGCAAAAGGACCGCCTCCGCTTCGACGAGCTAGGCGCGCAACTCGAAGCGTACGACCGAGCGGTCCCCGCTCCCAACAATCAGCCTCACGACGCCGAGGAGGCCGACGACTACCGCTCCAGCGGCAACACCGCGGCTGAGCTTCGCGCCCTTAAGCGGCTCGCCGATCGCCACGAAGCCAACGGCCCCGTGCTCGAACGCTACACGCAATTGCTGATCGCCCAGCCCACGCGCCTCACCGCTGCCATCGCCTCCGAATCCGACACGAACACCGTCAACGTGATGCTGAACTACGTCCTGCAACACGCCAGCGTGACCGTCTCGCAGCAGGCCATCGCCGCGCGCGGCCAGAAGACCGGACCTCTCTGGACCAAAGCCTATACTTCGCTCACCGGGCTCTATTTCAACAGCGCCGCCGCCCCCGTCAAAGCCGCCTTCACTGGGATTCTCGGACCCATGACCGTCGGCGCGCGCATCGGCAAGCCCACGGATCGCGATCAGCAGCTCGCGGGCGATCTCTGGTTCTATTACGGCAGCCGCTACGGCGAATATCTCGTCGCGACCAAGCAGGCGGGCTCCGAAGACTACCTGCCCGCGATTGTCGAAGCCACTCCCGGCCGCTCCGAAGCTTACTTCACGCTCGCCGAATACTCCGGCTCCCCCGCCGATTATCGCAGCGCCCTCGACCTCAATCCTGGCCGCGCCGACGTGCACGATCGCCTCGCCGTCATCGCCTCGAAAAATAATCTGCCAGCCGATGCGATCCGCGAATGGAAGCTCGCTCTCGCCGCCTTCTCGCAGATGATGGACCGCTCCCGCGTCCCGCAGAAATTCTGGACCGACCTGCCCGACACGCTCCGCCACATCGGCGATGCCAAGCAGCTCCCCGCCCTGCGCGACGACGTCGAAAAGATTCTCCGCACCTATATCCGCCGCAACGGTTCCTTCCAAATCGAAGGCATCCTCGAAGGCGCTCTCATCGCATCCGGCGACACAGGAGCCGGTATCACATGGATGGCCGAGCTCTCCCGCGCCGCCGCCGACCCCGTGCAATTCCTGGGCGCCATCATCGACCGCCCCTGGATTCCCGACGCCCAGAAAGACATTCTCTACCGCCAGATTATCGACAGCGCTCAGACTCGCGTCGCCCAAACCTTCGGCGAACAAAATTCCAACGCGCAGACCCAGCTCTGGACCTGGGAGCTCACCTGGGCCGAGTTCCTCCTCAAGCGCGGCGAGAACGATCGGGCCCGCCAGATCCTCGCGATGCTGCCCGCCGAAGCGCGTAACTTCCGCGCCGATGACCGCATCGGTCTAGAGATCCGCCTGGCTGCACACACCAATTCGCTGCCCGCCCAGCTGGCGAAATACACTGACCCAATCCCGTTCGAAGCCCTCCGCAACGCCGCCAACAATCTGAAGGACGATGGCGACGCCGCATCCTCCCGCCGCGTTCTGGAATTCGTGTACACCACGCAAATGAAGATGGGAAATCTCGACCACGGCACCTTCCTCGGCCTCGCCGAAGTGAATCTGGAGAATCTGGATATCGCCGCCGCCATGGCGCTCCTGCGCCGCATGGTTCTCATTTCAGGCGAGCCTTTCACTGGCCTCGATCCCGCCGCCGCGCTGCTCGAGCGGACCCATCATCCCACCGAGGCCGCGGAATTCCTCGCGACGCTTCTCAAAGCCGAGCCGTGGAATCAGACCGCCGCGCGCCGTCTCGCCGAAGCGCAAGGCACTGCGCCCAAGACCGCGAACCCGTGGGACAATATGCCCACCGACGCAGCCGCGCGGGAGAAAGCGCTGCTCGCCATCGTCGCCGCGGATCCTCGCAGCACTGCGCCCCGGCTGCTTCTGATTCACACCGCCATCGAAGCTCATCACGACGCGTTGGCCGTCGCCGCCGCCCGCCGCTTGCTCCCGCAGTTCTTCCGCGAAGAGAGCGAATTCACGGATTGGCTCGCTAGCAGTTTCCTCCCCAATCTGGATCGCACGGAGCGAGTCTCCCTCGCCCGCGCCCTCGGCGGAGCGCAGCAGCGCCTGGGCGATCTACGCGCCGCGCTGTTGTACGGTCAGATCGCGAACCACCTCGCTCCGACCGATGCCGGCCGCCGCGCCATCGCGACCCTTCGCGCGCGTCTTGAAGCCGACGCGAAGAATGAAACCCGTCGCCCCATAGTGAACGACGCGCTCGATCAGGATCGCCTGGTTCGTCCGAAAGTAGGTGTGCAATGAGACGGCCTCTACTGCTCTTGTCTCCCGTCGCCGCCGTACTCATGGCGATGATTTTCTGGGCGTTCGCGCAGCCCGCGCCGCAGCCCATGTCGAGTGTGTTTCCAGCCGGCGCGCTGCTCTACCTCGAAGCCCAGGATCTCGGCGCGCTGCTCTCGGATTGGAACGCCTCGCCTGAAAAACGCGACTGGCTGGCCGGCGCGAATTACGAATCCTTTTCGCGCTCGCAGCTTTTCTTGAAGCTGACCGACGCGCAGACTGAATTCGCTACCGCCGCCGGTGTCCCTCCCGATTACGCCCTGCTCGCCTCCGTCGCCGGTTCCAACTCCGCGGTCGCGATGTACGATATCGGCAAGCTCGAATTCCTCTACATAACGCACGTCGCATCGGCGCGCGCCATGAATACCGCCCTCTGGAAAGCGCGCGGCTCTTATCAGACGCGCCACGCCGGCAGCAGCGATTATTTCGTCAAGGAAGACAAAGCGTCGCACCGCGTCGCAGCTTTTGCCTACTCCGGAGACACGCTGCTCCTCGCTACCAAAGAGGACCTCATCGCCCGCGCCTTGCAATTGATGGCTCGCGAATCGCTGCCCTCGGTCGCCTCTGAAACTTGGTTCTCAAACTCGGTGCAGGCTGCCGCCGCTGGCCAGAACGATCTGCGCCTCGTCTACAATATGGCCACCCTCGCCCGCACCTACCAGTTCCGCTCTCACTGGGTGCAAGGCAACGTGCCCGATCTTCGCGAGTTCTCCTCCGGCCTCGCCGACCTCGAACGCGTGCGCGGCGAAATTCGCGAGCGCCGAGTGCTCCTTCGCGCCACCGCGTCCGACGCTACGGAGAGCGCCGAAAGCGCCACAGGCCAGCTTCTCGCCGCCGTGCCCGATGACGCCGGTCTCTATCGCGCCTGGCTGCATCCATCCACCACTCAAGCAGCGAATCGTATCGAGGAAATATTGTTCGCGCAGACCGGCGCCTCCACGCAGCAGTCGAAAACCGCGCCCGTGGTCGTCGAAACAGGAGCCGCCGGCAGCGAAATAGATTTGGAATCCCGTATCGACGAAAGGCCGTTCGCTCAAGGCCTCGATCCCCTCAAAACGCTGCGCGATAAACTCGCCGCATCGCACATTGACGCCATGCTCGATGTTTCGTCTACCAAAGTCGATCCGGACCAGGTCTACGTCCGTCCTCATTCCGCAATTGCGCTGTTGTCCTCCACCGCGTGGGATGCGGACGCCATCCGCGCCGCGCTCGGTACCGCGGCTGAGGGCACGTGGTCCAATTCCGGAGCCGCCACCTGGCGCACCGTCGCCGGAGGCGTTCGCGAACTCGAAGGCCTGGGCGAAATTGCGATGGCCGCCGATGGAAAACTGCTCGTCATCGGCGATTCCGCTGCACTGGTCAACGCAGTTTTCGCGCGCCGCAATCGCTCCCCGATCGCAGGCGCAGCCTACGCCGCCGGATGGCGCCATGCACGGGAGCTTCCCAACTTTGAGCGCATGACCAGGCTCATCGACTTCCCGCAACTGCCCCCGCCGGGTCCTGACGAACCGCAAGACGCGGGCGAGCCTCCCTACTTTTCCGGCAACCTGGCCAGCCTCGGCCGCACTTTGAAACGGATCGACGCCGCGACCATCGTCGTGCACGACGCAGGAGGCCAGTTGCGCGAGTCGGTCACATATAAGTTGATTCCGTGACCGCGCTGCTCACTCTCGTTCTCGCCGCCGCCCTCGGCGACTACATCGTCGTCGATGTCCATACCCGTGAGATCGTCAAGCACGACTGGCCCGATGCAGATAGGCCGATCCCAGTCGGATCGCTGGTAAAACCGTTCGTCGCCCTGGCCTCAGCCGGCCCGTTCCCCGAGTTCGTCTGTCACGGCAAAATCGACCGCTGTTGGCTAACCGAAGGCCATGGCCAATTGCAATTTCGCGGCGCGCTGGCAAATTCCTGCAACGCTTATTTTCTGCATCTCGCGAGCGATGTCGACGCCCATTCCCTGGCCGTAGTCGCCGCGAAATTCGGCATCCCGGCGCCATCGGACGAGACTCCCGAAACCAGAATCGGCCTGGGAACCAACTGGCAAATCTCTCCGCTAGCGCTGGCCCGCGCCTATTGCGAGCTACCATCGCGCAGCATCGAACCACGCGTCGCCGAAATTCTGGCAGGCATGAAACAAGCCGCCGAATCGGGCACCGCCAGCGCCATCGGCCGCGGAGCATTGGCCAAAACCGGCACCGCCCCCTGCGTGAAACACAAAGGCGACGGCTTCACCATCATCCTGTCTCCCGCCGATTCCCCGCGCATAGCAATCCTGGTGCGAGTCCACGGAGTCCCCGGCGCCGAAGCCGCAAAATCCGCCGCCCAAATCCTCCGCCATAGTGGGGCAGGTTCCCGACCTGCCCGCCTTTCCCCGCTCCCATGATGGTAGCCATCGCAGTCTTCACCCTCTTCCACCCCACCGAACTGGACCTCCAACCCGCCCCCGGCAGCGTCGTAATCGTAGGCCAACAAACCCTCGAAGGATCAACCAAAATCAAGCTCCGCGCCCCCGCCAAAGCCACCGGACGCAACGGCGCAGAGACCGCCTTCATCCTCAGCGTCCCCGGAAAAATCCGCCGCGAATTTCACGGCCGCCTTGAAATTCGCGCTGAAGGCTCCCATCTCCTGGCCATCGTAAACATGAACCGCGAGCTGGCAGTAGCCTCCATCGTGGAAGCCGAAAGCCCCCCTGCCGCGCCGATCGAAGCAAGAAAAGCCCAGGCAGTCGTTGCCAGGTCGTTCCTGATCGCAGCCAAAGGCCGTCACGAAGGTTTCGATTTCTGCGACACCACGCACTGCCAATTTCTCCGCGAAGCTCCACCCCCCGCGAGCCTCTCAGCGAAAGCCGCCGAAGAAACCCGCGATCTGGTGGTCGCATACCAAGGCCAGGTGATCGCCGCCTTTTATTCGGCGAACTGCGGCGGCAAAACCAGAGCTCTGGAATCGGAGCCATATCCCTACTTCGCCGTCGAATGTCCAGTCCATGGCAAAGTATCCGGCCATCGCCTCGGCATGTGTCAGGAAGGCGCAGCCCAAATGGCCCGCAGCGGCAAATCCTTCCGCGAAATCCTATCCCACTACTTCCCCGCCACCACAATCGAGAGTCATCAATAACCCACAGACTCCGCTCCCTGCGGTCACGGCTCGCCAGACTGCTGAGCTTTGCTTGCGAGCCGTGACCATAGGGAGCGGTGTGTTTTAGTTTTTCAGCGCCCTCTACCTCGGATAAGGATGCCCCCGCATCGTAGTCAGTGCCCTATAAATCTGCTCCGCCAAAACCACCCTGGCCAGCTCATGAGGCATCGTCATCGGCGAAAGCGCCAGCAGCAAATCCGCCCGCTCTCTCCACTCCGCCGGCAACCCATCGGATCCGCCAACGACAAACACCATGTCGTGCAGCTTCTGAACCTGTGCAATAAACCCAGCCGAATCCAGCTTCTTTCCTAAAGGATCCAACAGAATCTTCGCCGCCCCCGGATGCTTCACCCACGGATCGAACCGCCCCGGATGAATCTCCCTCATCTCGCACGTCGCATAGCGAGTCGACCGCTTGATGTATTCCTCCGCCATCGCATTCGCGTGCGCGTCGCGCGCCTTGCCGATGTAGTAGAGGAAAATCTTCACTTCAGAAACGCGCGGATGCGCTCCACCGCGTCCATCAGGTTTTCAAACGAATTCGCGATAGAGAATCGCAGATATCCTTCGCCATACTCGCCGAACGTGGCTCCGCTCAACGACGCCACGCCGGCTTCGTTCAACAATGCGTCGGCCAGCTCCTTCGACGATCTGCCCGTCCCCGTGATGTCGGGAAACGCGTAGAATGCGCCCTCCGGAATCGCGCATCGAAATCCACGCAATGAGTTCAACCCCGCGCAAAACGCATCGCGCCGCCGCCGGAATTCCGCCACCATTTTATCGACATCGTCCTGCGGCCCTTCGAGCGCCGCGATCCCCGCGCGCTGCGTGAACGAAGCGGTGCACGAAGTGGAATTGACGATCAACAGATTCACCGGCTCCACCATCCACTGCGGCAGCACGCCATAGCCCAGCCGCCAGCCCGTCATCGCGTACGTCTTCGAAAATCCATCCAGGATGATCGTCTTCTCCAGCATCCCCGGCAAGCTGGCGATCGACAGCGGTTTTTCTCCGAACCAGATCCGCGAATAAATCTCGTCCGAGAGAACCAGGATGTCGCGGTCACGTAACAGGTCCGCGAGGGCGCGAACCTCCGCCGCGGGAATGACGCCGCCGGTCGGATTCTGCGGCGAATTAAGGACGACTAAGCGCGTTTTGGATGTGATTTTTGAGCGAATCGTTTCGCGCGCAAGCGCCCGATAAGGAATCGGCGTCGCCCCGCAGAACCGGATCATGGATTCGTAGATCGGAAACCCAGGATTCGGGTAAATCGCCTCGTCGCCCTCTTCGAGCAGGGCCATCATCGGAAAAAACATCATTGGCTTGCCGCCCGGGACGACGCAGACCCGGTCCGGGCTGACTTCGATTTCGCGAGTCCGCGATACATAGGATGCGATCGCCGTCCGCAGTTCAGGCAGTCCCTGGGTGGGCCCGTAATGCGTAAACCCTTGATCGAGCGCGGCTTTCCCCGCCTCGACAATGTGTTTGGGAGTCGGAAAATCAGGCTCGCCGATCTCGAGGTGAATGATGCTGCGACCCTGCGCCTCGAGAGCCCGAGCGCGCCGCAGCACTTCGAAGGCGGACTCGGTGCCGATGCGCGACATGCGTCCGGCAAGCTTCATGCTTTTTGGAAGAAGGAAATTCCGTTGCGATTTTCAGCCAGTTCCACCGCATCGCCGATCGCCACCCGGTCGCCTAAGACCCGTGCGGTGAGCCGTTTACCGTCTTCAAGCGCGACGATCGCCAGCTGATAAGGAGCGTCCGCCGCAAACTGCTCGGGTGGCGCGTAAACCGTGGTTTCGGTGTAGATTACGCCCTTCATGCGACCCCCAAAATGGTCACGACCGCGGTCGCGCCGGACCCGCCGAGGTTCTGCGCCAGGCCCAATTCATTGCGTGCGACCTGCCGCTCCCCGGCCTCGCCACGGATTTGCAAAGCGACGTCGCAGATCTGCGCAACTCCTGTCGCGCCAACAGGATGGCCCTTCGACTTGAGCCCTCCCGACGTATTGATCGGACGCTCGCCGTGCAAACAGGTTTTGCCTTCCAGCACATAAGGACCGCCCGAGCCTTTCTCGACGAATCCCAAATCTTCCGTCGCCACGATTTCGGCGATCGTGAAGCAATCGTGCAACTCCGCAAATTGAATGTCTTTAGCACTGACTCCGGCCATTTTGTAGGCTTTTTGCGCCGCTTCTTTGACCGCGCGGAAGGTCGTGATGTCGTCCTTTTCATCCAGCGCGACGTGGTCGGACGTTTGCGCGATCCCTCTCACAACAACCGGCTTAGACGTGAACTCCGATGCCCTTTCGAAAGGGCAGATCAGCACCGCGGCGGCGCCATCGCTGACCAGGGAGCAATCGTAAACCGTCAGCGGATCCGCGATGGGCTTGCCGTTCAAAGCCTGCTCCATGGTGATGACTTTCCGCATGTGTGCCTGCGGGTTTTTCGCGCCATTCGCATGATTCTTAACCGCCACCGCCGCCAACTGCTCGCGCGTGGTGCCGTACTGATACATGTGCCTGCGCGCGATCATGGCAAAGAGCGCCGGAAACGTCGCACCGGCGCGCCCCTCGCCCATCATGTCGCCGGCGCCGGCCAAAATTTCGGTGACTTTGGGGGTGGTTTGCGAGGTCATTTTCTCGACACCGCCGACCAAAACCAGATCGTACATTCCTGCGGCGACGCTCGAGACGGCGTGAAAGAAGGCCGAGCCACTCGACGCGCACGCGGCCTCAAAACGGGTGCAGGGAACGTGCTCGACTCCCATGGCTCCGGCGATGTACGGAGCCAGGTGGTTTTGGCCCACGAAAGACGGCCCGGCGAAGTTTCCGAGATAGAAAGCCTCTATTTTTGAAGGACTTACCTTGGCATCGGCGAGGCAAGCCAAGCCCGCTTCGACCGCCAGCGAACGCAGGTCCCGATCGGCAAACGCGCCAAAAGCAGTTTTTCCGATTCCGATAACCGCCACTTCTCTCATATATGATTAGGATAGCGCGCCCGATAGTTAGGAAGACAGCAATGCACGCTTTGGCTTATAGCATCGTCATTTCTCGTAGATGGCGACGAGTGTTCTATCGGCGTTGGGAAGAGCGATGAGCGAAGCCCCGGGATCAACCAGATTTGATGCCGTGCCGCTGTCGTCGGAGCATGCGACGCGGTTCGTCGAGCAGAACATGCGGCGCGTGTTCCTGCTGATTTACCGCATGGTGGGCAATGTCGCCGATGCGCAGGATCTGACGCAGGAAGCGTTCATCAAAGCTTTGCAGCGGCAGGAGCAGTTGAAGGATCTGGAAAAGGCCGCGCACTGGCTATCGCGCATCGCGAGCAACACAGCCATCGATTTTTTGCGGCGCTCGGGACGCGTCAGTTTTTCGGACATCGACGAATTGCTGGAGCCGGTGACCAGCGCTCATCAAAACAATCCGGAGCAACTGGTGTTGCGCGGCGAGCATCACGCGTATCTGGAAGCGGGCTTGAATTCGCTGACCGGGCGCGAGCGGACGGCGCTGCTGCTGCGCGATGTGGAAGGCTTGCCGGCGGAAGAAGTGGCCGCGCAGTTGAATTGTTCCAAGGCGACGGTGCGGTCGCACATCGCCAATGCGCGAGTGAAACTGCGGAAGTATCTGGAACGTCCGCGAAGAGGAAAAGTATGAAACGGCACGTGAGCGAGACGGATTTGGCGTTGTATGCATCGGGCGATTTGAGCCTGTGGCAGCGCGCGTCGGCTCGTTTCCACATCCAGCGATGCGAAGTGTGCAAGGAGCGCGTCGCGGAGTTTCGGGCGGACGCGAGGGCATTGCGCGACGCGGCGGCGGGGCTACCCGAGGGATTGGATTGGGCTCGCTTATCGGCGGAGATGACGGCGAATATTCGCGTCGGCCTGGCGGCGGGCGAATGCGTGGCTCCGCGCGCGAAGCGAGCGGGAGTTGCCTTTTCATGGTCTGTTTCCCATGCCTGGCGCCCGGTCGTGCTGGCCTCGGCGGTTACGGCAGCGCTGGCTGTGCTTCTGGTCGGGCGGATGGTGGCTGAACATGCCTCAGCAGGATGCGCAGACGATGAGCCGGGCGATGAAGTCGATCTGGCACGGACGCGCGGCGATGGCTTACGATCGTGGTCCGGTGATTGAGGCATCGTCCGAGGGAATCGAATTGCGGAAAGACGGCGGATCGCTGGGCGTATCGCAGAATGCGGCGCGGTTGATGACGGTTTCGGTGAGCACGCAGGGGTCGGCGAGCGCGCATTATGTGGATCAGGATACCGGGCAGGTTACGGTGACGAGTGTTTATGTGCAGTAAAGCTGTAGCGGCGGTGTTGTTGACGGGCGGCGCAATCGTCGCGTTCGCGCAGACGCCGGGGCGGAAGATCGATTTTCCGGCGGACTCTCCGGTGACGACCGTCTCTTCGGATTGGAGCGAGACTAAGGCGACTCCGCGCGGCGGCGCTTACCAGTTGGACGTTCATGCGGTGCTTTCGCTGCGCAATTCCAGCCAGCGGAGGATTCGCGGCATCACGCTCGCGGTGCAGGCTCAGGAAGTCACGCCGGGCGGCAAGGGATCGGTTTCCGTGCCCAGCCTGGACGTCGCACCGGGAGAGTCGTTTCCGTTGCGGATCGATCTGCCGCTGTTGTGCCCCTTGAGCGCGGGCGGCCCGATGGTGGAAGTGAAGCTGGACGGAGTGCTGTTCGACGATCTGACATTCTATGGGTCCGACAAACTGCATTCGCGGCGCACCATGATGGTGTGGGAGCTGGAAGCTCGGCGCGACCGGAAATATTTCAAGACGCTGCTGGAGACGGCGGGCAACGACGGATTGCAGAAAGAAATCCTCAGCAGCATCGCCCGGCAAGGCGACCGGCCGTCGACCGGTGTGCAGATGGTGCGCGGACGGTCGACCAATACCGATCCGGAGAGGGAAGTGCAATTCGCGTTCCTGCACATGCCGGATTCGCCAGTGGATCCGACGGTCGGCTCGGCTCGGATTGCGGGGAATGAGGCGCGGGCGCCGCACATCAGCGTGCAGAATCGGTCGGAGCGCGCGGTCAGGCATCTGGAGATGGGCTGGATCGTGAAAGACCAGCAAGGTCGCGAATTTCTAGCGGCGTCGATTCCGTCGGATGTGAACCTGGGGCCGGGGAAGTCGGGGCCGGTGACGCAGGACACGGCTCTGCGATTCTCCGAGCGGACGCAGATCGACAGCATGACCAGTTTCGTTGCGAGTGTCGAGTACTCGGACGGGTCGTACTGGATTCCGACGCGCGGGGAGTTGAACGATCCGAAGCTGCGAGGAATCGTTGCGCCGTCGCCCGAGGAGCAGAGGCTTACGCAGATTTATCGGAAGAAGGGTCTGCGGGGGCTGGTTGACGAGTTGAAGAAGTTTTAGGTGCTCGCGTCTGCCCACTCCCTGACGGTCGCGGCTCAGGGGCACCACAAAGATCAATGTGAGACACTGCTGCTGATGGATTTTGAAATTACAGCGGCTGAAGTGAAGAAGCGGTTGGATGCGGGAGAGAAGCTGCATCTGATCGATGTGCGTGAGCCAAGTGAGTTTGCGATGGCTCGTATTGAAGGTGGCGAGTTGATCCCAATGCGGCAGGTGCCGGGGGAGTTGCAGCGACTGGAGGGGCTTGCTGACGAGGCTCCGCTGATTGTGTTTTGTCACCATGGCGTGCGGAGCTTGAACGTCGTGAACTGGCTGCGGGGGCAGGGGCTCGAGGCTTGTCAGAGTATGGCAGGCGGGATTGACGCCTGGAGTGCGGTCGTGGATCCGTCGGTGCCAAGGTATTAGCGGGCAGGTCGGGGACCTGCCCCACTAGCGGCTTTTGATTCCTGCGCCGGGTTTAACTCCTTCTACGATTTTCCCGTCGCGCACTACCAGCACGCCGTTTACTAGGACGAACGGGATTCCTTCCGAGTATTGATTTGGTTTCTCGAACGTCGCTTTGTCGATGACTCTCGCCGGGTCGAAGACTGTGATGTCGGCGTCGGCTCCTACTTTTATTCTTCCTTTTTGTGTCAGGTTGAGGCGGTTCGCGGGAAGGATAGTCATTTTGCGCAGCGCGCTCATCAGCGTCAGGGCTTTTTCGTCGCGGGCGTAATGGCCTAGAACTCTGGCATACGTTCCGGCTCCGCGCGGATGGCCGGTGCCGTTGAAAATCATGCCGTCGCTCGCGACGATCACATCCGGATTCGCCATCGCCTGCCTCGCGGCTTCTTCGGGGATCGAGTGGAGGATGACGAAGCCTCCTTCTTTTCGATATTTCTGCGAAGGTGTCGGCGGTGAGGCGCTCGCCGGTTGCGACCCATTGCAGATCCTTATAAGTGATGCCTAGCTGCTCCTGCCAGTGCGCCGTCGAAGATCGCGGAGTCGAGGCGCGTTTCGCCGGCTGTATAAGGATAAGCTTCTGTCGTGATGTCGATGCCGCGCTTGCGGGCTCCGGCGATCATCTCCAGCATCAGGCCGGTTTGCGCGTTCGCCATGCTGGTGATGTGGACTACGTGAATCGACGCGCCGGTGATGGCGGCGTCGGCGATCATTTCCTGCAAGGATTCGGTGACGGAGCCGGGTTCGATGGCTCCGGGAGAACGCATGTGGACGAAGATGGTCGCTTTGCGGTCGGCCCCGATGCGGATGAGGTCCAGGATTTCGGGGTGCGTGGCGAAGGGGACGTAGGCGATACCGAGGCCGATGCCTAGAGCCTTCTCGTCCAGGCCTTTGCGGATCAGGTCCTCGGTCGCGTGCTTCTCCTCGGGAGTCGCCTTTCGATGCGCCGCTTCATCGTGCGGGAGCAGTCCTCCGGTATCGTGCATCACGAACATGCGCGCGGGGATGTGGCCGGCGGTGGCTCCAAAATTGATGAGCGATTTTCCTTCGCGGGCGGCGTACCACTGGGCGACCGGCGAGACTCCCACTTCTAGTTCGAGCGCGGTGGTGACGCCGTCGCGGGCTTTATAGCGATAATTTTCGTCGTCCTGACCGTGGGAGTGGAGGTCGATGAAGCCGGGGGCTACAACCAGATCTTTGGCGTCGATTACGGTGCGGCCTTGCAGGGGGCTGGCGGAGATTGCGGCGATGGCGCCGCCGCGGATGCCGATGTTGCGGATGGCATCGAGGTTGGAGGCGGGGTCCATGACTCGGCCGTTGGAGATGACGATGTCGTAGGTTTGGGCGGCGAGTGGGAGTGTAAGAAGAGCGGTGAAGAAAAACAGCGCCGCCTGAAAGCCGCCGGGCAGGTCGGGAACCTGCCCCACAAGCGCGAGCCTCATATGGTTTGTCCTCGACCGGATTCTTTGGCTCGGGTGACGGCTAGATGCGCGGAGACTACGTCTTCTACCGCCAGGCCCATCGATTTGAAAATCGTAATTTCATCGTGTGATTTGCGGAACGCGGCGTGCTCGCCTAGCTCGGCTACGATGTGGGATTCGCCGAACGGGATTACGTCGCCGGATTCTTTGAGCGCGGCCGCTTTGGAATCTACGAACAGTCGAGAGCGCGCGATCAAAGCGGGATCGAGCTCCTGCTGCGTCGGACGGCATGCGCCCACTGATACTACGTGCGCGCCGGGATCCACCCAATCGTAAAAAAGCACGGGCGTGTGCGAGGCCGTGGCGACGACTACGATATCGGCTCCGCGGACGGCTGCTTCGGGCGAGGTTGTCGCGAGGGCTCCGGTCTGGTTGGCGAATTTATCGAGGTTGGATTGAGTCGGGCTCCAAACACGAACTTCGCGGATTTTGCGCACATGCTCGATGGCTTCCAGATGGCTGCGGGCTTGCACGCCGGAGCCGAGGATCGCCAGAACGCTCGCATCTTCACGGGCGAGTTTTTTCACCGACACGGCGGAGACGGCGGCGGTGCGGGCTTCCGTGATGTAGCGTCCGTCGACGATGGCGGCGAGCGCGCCGGTCTCGGGGTCGAGCAGGATGATGGTCGCAAGATGAGAGGTCAGGCCGCGCGCGAGGTTCGATTCGTACACGGTGACCAGCTTCGCGCCGAGGGCGGGCGTGCCGGCGATGTAGGCGGGCATGAGTCCGAAGAAGGCTTTCTGTTCGCCGATTTCGAGCACGGTGCGGACCGGCTGCACGACGGCTCCGGCGGAGAACGCGGCGAGCGCGGTCTCCATGGCGGCGATCAGATCGGGCATGGTGAGGAGGGCGCGCACGTCGGGTTCGGTCAGTAGCAGAGGCATACGAGGCTTTTACATTATCATGATGGTTCCACATGCGAAAAGAAGATGTTCCGGTAATGCTGGCGGGGTTGGCGGCGGTGTTGCCGGTGGTGACGATCGCGGGCTTCGAAATTGTCCTGGGCCTGGCGATCCTCTCGATGATCGTGTTCCGGCTGAAGCCTCGATGGCCGGCGATCTGGCTGCCGGTTTTACTTTTCTTCGCAGGCACCGTGATTTCATGGCTCGCGTCGGGCGACTTGCACGGCGGGCTGCCGCAGATCAAGAAATTCTACGTCTACGCGATGGTCTTCGTAGTGGCGAGCACGTTCCGGAATGTCGCGCAGATCCGATGGCTGGCGCTGGCGTGGGCGGCGGCGGCGACGGCATCGGCGGGACTGGGACTGTATCAGTTTTACGACAAGTACGAAAACGCGATTGAGACGCATCAGGATTTTTACGGCTCGTATGTAGCGGACCGCATCACGGGATTTCTGGATCACTGGATGACGTTCAGCGGCGAGATGATGATGGCGCTGATGATCATCGCGAGCGTCGTGTTTTTCTGCCGCGACCGGCGGTGCGTGGCGTGGCTGATCGGCGCTGGCGCAGTGGTGGGAGTCGCACTGGTGGCGGCGGAAACGCGCAGCATGTGGGCGGGCGCGGCGTGCGGCGGAGTCTATCTACTGTGGTTCTGGAGGCGATGGACGGTGATCGCGCTGCCGGTGGTTGCGGGGATCATCATGCTGGTGAATCCGTTCGGCATCGGGGATCGGGAGCGGTCGGTGTTTCAGCCGCACGGGGACAAAGATTCGAACGAGCATCGGTCGGTGACGCGGCGAATCGGATGGGCGATGATCAAGGCGCATCCATGGCTCGGGGTGGGTCCGGAGCAGGTGGGCAAGGTTTATAAGAGTTACGTTCCGGCCGACGTAAAGAAGCTGCCGACGGGATATTATCAGCATCTGCACAACGTTTATATTCACTACGCGGCGGAGCGCGGTGTGCCGACGATGCTGATGCTGCTATGGATGCTGCTGCGCGCGCTGTACGATTTTGTGGTCACGCTGCGGAGGCTGCCCAAAGAATCGGACGAGCGGTGGGTGCTGCATATGGCGATCGCGGTGATCATCGCGATCATGATCGCGGCGTGGGAGGAAGTGAACCTGGGCACCAGCGTGGTGCTGGCCATGTTTCTCGCGGTGGTGGGGTGCGGATACGTGGTGGTGTTTATTTACCGGGAACCACAATCATCCCCGTTGTCTGATCGGCATTGAGATCGATCACGCTGCGGAGTTTCAGCGTAGCGGGGTCGTACACTTCTATGTCGTAGCCGGCGCCGTAGATATAGAGATCCTTGCCGGTGCTCGACATGCCGAACGTGTAGCGAGCGCGCCCGTCGAATTCCTGCGTGCGAAGGACTTTGCCGGTGGGGATATCGATCACCCAAAACTCGGAACGCTTGTTTCCGCTGGTGCCGCTGGTGGTAACGGTGTATCCGGTCTTATGATCCGGAGTGATTTGCAGGCCTTGCATGCTGGGAACCGCGGGGCCGATGGGTGTGAAATGGAACGTGCGCTTATCGAGGTCGAAGCGGGCGATGCCGAAGATCTGGCGGTGCACGACGGGGTCGGCTGAATTGAAAAGGCTGACGAGTACGCCGGGCTCCTGAAATGAATCGAGCTGCTGATTGAGGTTCACGTTCTGCATGCCGGGGAACTGAGGCTTCGAGAGCTCGATGGTATCGACGACTTTGAAATCCGGCGTAGTAGTGTCGTAAATGGTAATCGTCGCGCCCATGCGATAGAGATATTTTCCATCGGGCGAAAAGCGCAAAGCGCCTCCGCGTCCGCCACCGTTGACGGCATCTTCGCCGCCGGGCATATCGACGAACTTGGTGATTTTCTTTTGCGCCAGATCGACCACGGCGAACTGCGTCTTGCCCACTTCGAAGCGGTCGATCTTCTTTTCGATCGGGCGGACGATCAGGTAAACCAACTTGCCAGTCGGGTCGGGAGCCCAGGCGGTGAAGCGCATCTTCTTGCCGCCTTCGTCGAGGAGGAACGCGTTGGTCACTTTGCGGGTGGCGACGTCGATCACTTCGATGCCGTTTTTCTCGATGGTGGAGGCGTAGATGGTCTTACGGTCGTCCGAGATCTGCATCGAGTGCGACGTGCCGGTTTGCAGCTCGATATGATCGACGACCTTCTGCGATTTTTCGTCGACCACCTGGATGGTCTTCGGCCAGGTGCCTACGAAAAGCGTTCCTTGTGCGGCTGCCAGCGACGCGAGGGCCGCTGCGATGGCGAACAATTTTGTCATGATGTTTATGGAAATACCAGATCGATATTGCGCCAGTCCTTGGTGGCGGCGGCGCACTTCGCGGTCCAGTCGGGATAGTTGTTCATGTGGTCCGGCACTTGCGCGGGCCAGTAGCAACTGATGTAGCAATCGTAGAGGTCGCGCTCGACCGGCTGGCACAGACCGGCCGTGCCGCCCGCGGAATCGACTTCCCAGCCAGGCGAGAAAACGATGGAGCAGCCCATCGGCATGTGGGGACGCTGACCCGCGGGGGTTTGCGGTCCCTGCAGGGCGACGACATCGTTTTCCACTATTTCTTCGATTCTCTTCGCTTTGTGATTCACGGCTCGTAGATGTTTCATTCGGCGGCTTTCCTATCGGAAAAGTGTCTCAAAAAATCGGGGTTCTGCGCGGCGATGGCGCCGTAGATTTCGAGGCAGGTATTGGTCCAGCCGCGAATCCAATCGCAGTAATGAAGGTTCGGATGCCCGGTGTCGCCATAGCGGACGTAAGCTTCGTGATGGCATCCGCCGGCGCACACCGGCCGAGCCCAGCAGGTGCGGCAATCGGTCTTCACCTGGATGTGGCCGCGAGAAAGAAAATCGTTCTGCTTGGCCTTGTCGATGCCGGTGGAGACGTGGCCCAGCGTGTGAGTATCGGAATCGACGAAGCGATGACACGGGGCGATATCGCCGGATGGACCGACCCCGATCAGGCCGAGTCCGGCGCCGCAGGGATGCGATTTGTTTACGCCTTGGTGAAGCTCAGCGAGTGTATCGCTGACGTTTGAGAATCCGTGATGCTCTCCGCGCAGGGCATGGGCGAGATACTCCGACGCGAGCACGCCGAACTGGTCGAGCACCGAATCGAGGCCGCGGCTGTCGATCGAATAAAGGCGATTGGGAGACGTCGTGACAGGGGCGAATCCGATTTCGTGGAAACCCAAATCGTTTTTCAGGTGGCGATACGTGCCAAGCACATCCATGGCCTGAGACGTCATGGTGACGCGGGCGACGATGGGGCGCGTTTTGTGTTCCTTAATCAACTCGCGGACGC
Organism: Bryobacterales bacterium; assembly: GCA_963813145.1. Lineage (GTDB taxonomy): Bacteria > Acidobacteriota > Terriglobia > Bryobacterales > Bryobacteraceae > Palsa-187. The sequence goes on along the minus strand of CAWEXX010000002.1, from coordinate 423,651 downwards.
GCGGCTCGATAATGTCGTAGCTGCCTTTGCCATTCGCAAAGACGCGAAATTTGTCGTGCGAGGCTTTATCGCCGTCCATGCTCACGGTGACGCCGATCTCGTTCGCGGAAAGATATTCGATGATCGTGGGCGTCAGCAGCGTGGCGTTGGTCGTCAGGCTGAAGTCGATTGAGCGGCCCTGATCGGCCGCCTTCTGCTTCGCGTAATCGACCACCTTTTTAAGCAGCGGGAAGTTCATCAGCGTCTCGCCGCCGAAGAACGTAATGTGGACGCCGTGGCGTCCTGCCGACTGCGTGAACAGATAGTCCACCGATGCGGAGGCAGTTTCGAAGTCCATGAACTTCGGTTTGCCCTCGGGTGTCGCGACCTTGTCCTCGCCGAATTCGTAGCAATACTGGCAGGAAAGATTGCATTGATTGGTGAGGTTCATCACCATGGTCTGCAACGGAAAATTATCGGGCAGCGGCTGGGGCTGATCGACAAAGCCCTGAGTCGTCTTGATGATGCGAGCCTGATACAGCTCGCCGATGGTTTCCCGGTCGGCTACAGCCAGCAGTTCTTCCTCGGTGGCTTCTTTCTCAGTTAAGAGCGAAAGAACAGCGGCTGTCGCGTCGTCCAGTTCGAAGATTCCGGCGCTGGGCACGGTGTACAGGAATCGCCGCCCGCCTCCAGAAAACGCATGAAATTCGCCGAGCTGAAACGTAGCGCTCACTTCGGACCCTCCGCCTCATCCCATCTTACATAGAGAGGAATCGCGACCACCAGGTAGGATCGCGCGGTCAGCGGCTTGCCTTCCTTATCCTGTGCGCCTTTGTAGGTTGCGACGGCCCACACGTCGCCATAATTGTTGCGGCTGAACTTGCGCTTGGGATTCGGACCTTCCACCGCTGGCGTGAAGAAACCCGTTGGGCTCATCTTGCCGACGAACTCCTTATCGTCGTCGCCATACACAGCGTAAAATTCTTCCAGCGACCATTCGGCCTCCACGCGGCCAAGCTCCACATCATCCGGAGTGTTGGGTTTGCCGTCGGGCCCGCGATTGTAAGCGATGGCCTCGAATTGCTGATACCCCTTGGGAAACTTGACGCCGCCCAGGCGCGCGAGAGAGGTATCGGGCGAAACCTTTATGTAGTCGATCTTGTCGTAGACGGCGATCGCATTGGGAGCGACGGTGCGGCGCACCGAAACGTCCCGCTTGCCGAAAATTGCCTTCGCATCCACATCCACTTCAACCGTCGCTTTTTGCGCGGTCTGATCGACGACTCGCTTCACCGTTACGCCCGTTCCGAAGTCAACGTCCGCGGCTGCGAGTTTGGGGAAATTATCGCCATAGATAACGACCTTCTGCGCAGTCGCGCCGGTCTTGAGCATCGTGATGTCTGTCCCGATGACGGTGACGCCGTCGTTGGCGCGATGCAGCGTCACATCGTAGCCGAACTCTTCGTAAGCGCCCCAGAACCAGCGGCCTTCCATCTCATTCTGGTCGGGAGCGATCCACATGGTCTCGCGCAACTCGGCCGGCACGCCTCCGGCCGCTTGCGGGGATGCGTCCACGGCATTCTTAGTCGTCGAGCGGCCTCGCCAGGAATAACCGGTATAGACGACCGACTTGCCGGACCGAGTGGCAGTGCTGCCATCCTTTAAGTAAGTGAGTTTGACGTTGGTGGTGAACTCGTCCTCGGAAGCCCCGGGCTCGATCACCATCTCACCCATCACCTTGCCGCGCCCAGCCTGCGAGCCGGTGATCAGCCAGCGGCCGCTGAGTTTCGGAGCGCGCATGCGAGCTCGCCACGCGGCCCACGCGGGAGTATCGAGCGGAAAATCTTTTGCGAGATATTCGACAGCCTGATCGGACGGAGGACGGGTATCGACGGGCGGCCCTGTCGGTGTCTCCGTCGCGCCGCGACCACGTCCCGCGGCTGCTGCGGCCGGTGGAGGCGCGCCTCGGCCCCTGAACGATTGTTCGGAAACGATAAAGTATCCGCGGTGCATGTTCACCAGCAGATCCCATTCCTCTTTAGAGCGATACCAGGATCGCGCGCGGGCGATGGGATGGCACGCGGCGCAGGCCTCGCGCACGGTGTCGTTGGGAAATGTTTCGTCCTGCACGCGATGCTCGACGAAGTACATCACCGGCTTGGCTTCTTCGGGAGCCAGACCGTGATCGGCGCTCAAGCTCTTCACGATGGCGCGGGCTTCTTCCGGTTTCAGCTCCAGCCCGTTCAGGCGAACCATCCGCTTGATGGCCTCCTGCCAGCCTTCGGGCGTGGTGCGCTCCCAGGAGATGCGCGAAAGATTTCCCTTTTCATCCTTCTTATGACAGCCGCTGCACTTGGCGATGACCAGCGGGTCAGTGACCGGGATGCCTTCTTCGACCACCGGCTTAGGAGCAGCAGCTGCGCCCGCTCCGCGTCCGCGGCCTTGCGCCTGCATGAAAATGGGTAGTGCCAGGAAAAGGGTAACCAGCAATCGCATATCAACCGTTTGGACTACGATAGCGCATTCTCAAACGGGGAGCGTGGCCGCGCTCGAAAAAGTGTGGCAAGCTAGCCCCTCGGGACCGATTCGACTAAGTCGACGCAATCGGGCTGGATTCCGATCCCGCCATGCTCGTCGCCAAGAGTGAGCCAGGCCCATCCGCCCCAATCGACACCATCCACTTTGAAGGTGCGTCCGATTGCGAACTCAAACGCTCGGCGGGTTTCCGGATACGGGTCCACTTCGGGATCCACTTCGGTCCACTTCGGGGACAGTCAGCTATGTTCCGAAGTGAGATCCTGAGGAACACCTTCTTCTTGTATTTTCATCAGCATAGCTCGCTAGGAGGGGCGCGGTGGCGGAACTCCGGCCCGTGGTTTCTCGCTAACCTGCTGGATTGATTGAGACGCCTCGCGGCGTAATCGGTGACTTCGGAACATAGCTGACTGTCCCCGAAGTGAAGCCCGAAGTGAAGCTGCGACGGGATTTGTGTATCATATTCAAATGCGCGTTCTCGCCAGTCTCGCCATTTTTTCCATCGCTCTTCTCGCTCAGCCTCCGCAGGACGGCAAAGGGAAGCGCGTTCCTCCTCCGCCGAAGAATCTCAAAATCCTGACACCGGAAGAGCTGCACAGCGGCATTATGCAGAAATTTGCGGCCGCGCTGGGCGGGAACTGCATGATCTGTCACGTCCAGGGCGATTTCGCGAGCGACGAGAATCCGCACAAAATCGTCGCCCGCAAAATGATCACCATGACCAAGGAGATCAACGCCAAGTTCGACGACAATATGGAGCACGTCACGTGCTACACCTGCCATCGCGGCACTCATGAACCGGCAACGGCTCCCCCGGCCGCCGAGAAGCCGCCCGCGCCAGCAGCGAAGTAAATCGTGCCCTTTGACGGACTGCGGGTGTTGTCGCTCGAAAGCCGGCGCTCGACCGAAATCGAACGCCTGATCCGCAGTCAGGGTGGCGACCCCTTCGTCGCGCCGTCGATGCGCGAAGTTCCTCTCGCCCACAATCCCAAGGCGTTCGAGTTCGCCGAAAAGCTTTTCCGCGGCGATTTCGACATGATGATCCTGCTCACCGGAGTCGGCACGCGTCTCCTGAACGACGTCCTGACCACCCGCTACCCTGCCGACGCTTTCAAGAATGCGCTGCGATCGCTCACGCTGGTGGTGCGCGGATCGAAGCCGATGGCAGTGCTGCGCGAATGGGGAATCCCAGCGACCGTGATGATTCCCGAGCCGAACACATGGCGCGAAATTCTGGCGGCGATCGAGGGACGCACGGAGCGAAAAATCGTAGTGCAGGAATATGGCCGGCCTGCATCCGAACTGATCGATGCATTACGAGCACGAGGCGCGGAAGTCACCACCGTTCCTGTTTATCAATGGGGACTGCCACTGGATACCGCTCCTTTACGCGAAGCGGTGAAGCGACTGGCGGCGGGCGCGATCGACGTGGCAATGTTCACGACGTCCGTGCAGGTGCCGCATTTGATGACCATCGCAGCGGAGGAAGGCCTGGAAGACGGCGTCCGGCGCGCGATGAAGAAAGTGGTTGTGGCGTCGGTTGGTCCGTCCACATCGGAGACTCTGCGCGAGTTCGGCATCGAGCCCGACCTCGAACCGTCCCATCCCAAGATGGGCTTTCTGGTGAATGAAACCGCCGCCAAGGCCGCGGGAATCCTACAATCAAAACAGTGAAGGAAAAAGGCGACGGGTTCACGGCGTCAGCGCTGCGCTATACGGCCATCGCCACCATGCTGCCCGCATCGACGTTCGCCGGTTACCTGATCGGCCATTGGCTGGATCAATGGCTTGGCACCAGCTACCTGATGATCGTATTCCTGCTGCTCGGCATCGCGGGCGGATTCGTGCAGCTCATCCGCCAACTGATGCGGGATTCGGGCTCGAAGTAGCGTGGAAATCTCGAACCACAGGGTCCTCCGGCTGACGCTGGCGCTGGGCGCAATCGGCACTCTGGCGGTGCTGGCGAAGTGGGGCTTGCGCGACGCGCTGGGATTCCTTACGGGAGCTGCGCTCTCGTACCTGAGCTTCCGTTCCTGGGGCAAACTGGCGGATTCCGTAGGAGCCTCCGGAAAGCCCCCTGCCATGGGTTCGGCGGTGTTTTTGGCGCTGCGCTACGTGCTGATCGGAGTGGCCATCTATGCTATCATCGAAGGTTTGGGAAGCACTCCGGCGGCGCTGATCGTGGGGCTGTTGGTATCCTTCGTGGCCCTGACGCTGGAACTCCTTTGGGGGGCCGTGGGCTCCAAATAATTTAACATTCATATGGCAGCAGAACCAGAGCTGGCGCTAACTGCGCTGTTCAACGATTACCTTGCCGGACCGGCCAACGCGGTGCTGACCGCTGTCGGCATCCCGGCCGAAAAACGTCCGTGGGCCGACTGGCTGGTGATGGAGCTATTGGTAGTCGCGCTCATCATGCTGACCGTAGCCATCCTGCGCAGCCGGCTCTCGGCGGAGAATCCCGGCAAGCTGCAACACGTCTTCGAATTAATCTACAACTTTATAGCCGACACCATTCACGAAGTGGGAGTGCATCACGGCGAGCGCTTCATCTATTACATCGGGACGATTTTCATTTTCATTCTGTCGATGAACCTGATCGGTCTAATCCCTGGGCTGGACTCGCCCACGAATTTCGTTTACGTGACGGTCGGCCTCGCGATCAGCACCTTCGTTTATTACAACGTGACCGGCATGCGGGAGCTGGGCTTCAGTTATTTCAAACAGTTCCTGGGTCCCGTGGCATGGCTCGCGCCGCTGATGATTCCCATCGAGCTGATCAGCCACTTCGTGCGTCCGCTCTCGCTCAGCGTTCGTCTCTATGGCAACATGTTTGCCGGCGAACAGGTCACCGGAGTCTTCCTGCGCCTGACGTTTCTGGTGATCCCGATTATTTTTATCCTGCTGCACGTTTTCGTGGCTGTGGTACAGACGTACGTGTTTACGCTGCTGACGACCATTTACATCGGTGGCGCCACGTCCGAGGAACATTAATACTGGCTTGTTAACCGCACAAGTGTGAGCCGCCAGCGCCCCAGCGCGGGACCGGAACCACCTCCTTGGCGGAATTTTGATAGGAGAAGAAAGAAAAAATGCGTACCAAACTTTTGATGTTGATGGCGTTCTTTCTGCTGATCGCGGCAGTGCCCGCGTTCGCGCAGGGAACCCCGGCCACAAGCGGCGTCGGCGCCGGTGAATTGACCATCGTCGGCTTAGTAGTCGGGATGGCGATCGCCTCCGGACTCTGCGGACTCGGCCAGGGTAAAGCCGTGGCGAGCGCCGCCGAAGCGGTGGCCCGGAATCCTGGAGCACGCGCGGGAATTCAGACGCTGCTGGTGCTCGGCCTGGCGTTTATCGAATCGCTGGCGATTTTCACGTTGCTCATCGTGTTCCTGGTTAAACCCAAGTAAAGCCACTCATTTAAAGCAGAGACTAAAGTCTGTGTCACCTGCCATCAGGGTGGCACAGGCTTCAGCCTGTAAAGGGCTTTTCATCACCGCTCATTGATCTCATGTTAAAGCTGCACGGCATTTTCCCTCCCATCGCCACTCCTTTCGATCACCACGGCGACTTATATAAGATCAAGGTCCAGCACAACGTCGAAAAGTGGAATCGCACGGGCCTCGCCGGATACGTCGTCTGCGGATCGACAGGCGAGAGCGTGTATCTCACGTCCGCTGAAAAGATTCAGTTGTGGGAATGGGTGGCGGAATACGCCGCACCCGACAAACTGCTGATGGCCGGAACCGGCGTCGAAGGCGTCCGCGAAACCATCGAGCTGACCAATCGCGCGGCGGACATCGGATACAAAGCGGCCATGGTTCGCACGCCGTTCTACTACAAGAACCTGATCGATCGCGCCGACGCGCAGATGCTGTACTTCCGCGCCGTCGCCGACGCGTCGAAAATCCCGCTGATGATTTACAACTGGCCGCAGGCGACAGGCATCGACATCATGACCGACGCCGTAGCCGCGCTGTCGCATCATCCGAACATCATCGCGATCAAGGAAAGCTCCGGCAATCTGGAAAAAGTGATGCAGATGATTCGCGAGGTGAAGCCGGGCTTTCAGGTGCTGGTCGGCTCCGCTCCCACGCTTGCGCCGTCGTTGTCTATCGGCGCGGTCGGCGCGGTGCTGGCGTATGCCAACGCGGCTCCGTACTCCGTCATTTCCATTTACGAGGCGCACCGCACCCGTGAAACCGCCGCCGCCCTGGACTGGCAGAATCGCATCGCTCCGGCAGCGCAACTGGTCACCACCAAGTACGGTGTGCCCGGCCTGAAGTACGCGATGGATCTCAACGGCTACTACGGAGGCATCCCTCGCCTGCCGCTGACCCCGATCGGTCCCGAGGCGAAAAAAGAAATCGAGCAAGCCTTCGACGGAATTAAGGGGTAATGGCCTTATCTGCGTTCATCCGTGTTCATCGGCGGCCAATATTCTCTTTTCAAAAACTCCCAATCTTCTTCACTTATAATCTGATCCGGATCGAGCACGCGGCGAGGCCTCCCCTGCCCACGCACCATCCCTCCGCAAATGTTCCTGACCCGCAGGTCCATCACTTCGGTAACGCGGTCCGCCACGAAACCCACCAGCCGTCCCCCCGTCTCGACCACCACGATAAAGGGTTCTCTCCCATGCGACCCAGGCGCGATGCCCAGCTTCACCCTCAAATCCACCAGCGGAAAATCGCGTCCACCGACCGCGGCGAATCCGCAAATCCATTCGTGCGGAGCCTCGAGCGACGTCATCTCGTGCATGGGTAGGATGCCGCGCACACATTCAGCGAACATCGCGAAGTCCTGCCGCGCCACCCGAAACGTCAGGTACTTTCCCGCCTTGAACACCACGGGAGCCTCATCGGCAGTCAGTCGGGCGATAATAGGAGTAGCCGCAATGTTCCGCGCCTTCGTCCTTCTTGTTTCGTCTCTCCTATGGCAGCAGCCCGCCACCGTGCCCGCGCCGGACGATCCGGAGGTCGAGTTTATCTGCCCCATGGATAGGGACGTTCGCTCGAAGGTCCCCGGCAAATGCCCTCGCTGTGGAATGACGCTGGTGGCCGGCATCCCGGATCCTCACGAATTTCCGGTCCGCATCACCACCGCGCCAAAAATTCTGAAGCCGGGAGAGGAGTCCCTGCTCACGTTTCGAGTCCAGGACCCTTCCACAGGCAAAACCGTGCACGATTTCGAGATCATGCACGAGAAGCTGTTTCATCAGTTCCTCATCAGCCAGGATATGCAGTTTTTCCAGCATGTCCATCCGGTGATGCACAGCGACGGCAGATTCGACCTCAACGTGAGGTTTCCGCATCCCGGCCTGTACCGCGTTTTGAGCGATTTTTATCCCAAGGGAGCGACCCCGCAGCTGATCGCCAACACTCTGTTCGTTGCAGGCTCCGGAATGAAAATGTCTCCGGCGAAACTGACAGCGGACCTGGCGCCGAACAAAACCGAGAACCTTGAAGTATCGCTCGCCATGGAGCCGCCCCAGCCGATCGCCGGCATGAAGACGCTGATGTTTTTCCGGCTCACGCCGAGCGACGGCATCGAGCCCTATATCGGCGCCATGGGTCACATGCTGGCTGCCAGCGCCGACCTGATCGACCTGATCCACACCCATCCGTTTCTGGTGACCGACCCCGACGGCGGTGCTGCGAAACAAATCCAGTTCAATTTGATTTTCCCGCGCGAAGGCATTTACCGCGTCTGGGTGCAGTTCCAGCGTAAGGGCGTGGTCAACACGGCTGTGTTCAACATTCCCGTTACAGTATTAAAGTGACGTCTTATAAGATTGAGAATGTCGAAGCGCTGCTCACGCCGGCGCTGGTGATTTACCCCGAGATCGTCGATCGAAACATCGCCGCGACGCTGCGATTGCTGGGCGGCGACGCGAATCGCTGGCGCCCTCATTTGAAGACGGCCAAGCTCGGATTCATCATGAAAAAACTCGCCGCGCAAGGCGTGGTGAATGCGAAATGCTCGACGACGGTCGAACTCACCGCGGCTTGCCAGTCGGGCATGAAAGACGTTTTGCTGGCTTATGCGGTGGTCGGGGCGAACGCGAAGCGCGTGAGGCAGATTGCCGAACTTTATCGCGATGTCCGCATCTCGGTGCTGGTCGAAAATGCCGCCCAGATAGAATCGTGGTCCGGCAGCCGCATCGGAATCTTCGTCGACGTGAACCCCGGGATGGATCGCACCGGCATCTCTCAAGATGGCATCGCCGCGATTCTGGACCTGGTTCGCGCCGCCGGCCCGCAATTTCGCGGACTTCATTATTACGACGGTCACATGTCCGCCGCGTCGCTCGAGGAGCGTGAAAAGCTCGCCCATAAAGGTTACGACCGCTTGATGGAGATCGTCGCCGCAGTAGGGCATGTGGGGTTTGCGATAGAGGAAGTGATCACCAGCGGCACGCCCGCGTTCCCCTGCGCCGCGACCTATGCGCCCTTTCAATCCGGAAAGTTCATCCATCGCGCGTCGCCCGGAACGGTCGTTTACAGCGATGCCACCAGCATCAAGCAACTACCCGCCGAATGGGGTTACGAACCCGCCGCGCTCGTCGTCTCGACAGTGGTCAGCCATCCGAAGCCGACGGTCGCCACCTGCGATGCGGGGCACAAGAGCGTCTCCGCGGACGCAGGCATTCCAACCTGTGTGGTCGCCGGCCGCCCTGATCTTACGCCGCTGAAGCCGAGCGAGGAGCACCTGCCAATCGAAGGCACATCTCTTCCGAAAATCGGCGAGCTGCTATACCTGATCCCCCGCCACGTCTGCCCTACCGTGAATAACTTCGACCACGCAGTAATCGTCGAGCACGGCCGAGTAGTTGGAGTAGAGCCCGTAACCGCGCGCGGCCACGAACTCCCTCTTCAAAAGTAGTAACCGCCCACACCAGCGAAATTCCGTGCCTGCTTCAGAGCCGCGACCATCGGGAGCGGTCAATAGCCGTCCAAGCGAGCCGCGACCACAGGGAGCGGTCATAGCCGCGTCCCGAAATCCAATCCCCATATCTTGAACAAACCAATAATTTTATGCCCGTCTCCGATAGCGAATGAGGGAAGTTTCCAATTGGTACTTGACGAATATCGCAAATTGCTATATATTTATCACGGATTGCGATATGAGACTCGGAGAGAAAATCCGGTACTTGCGGCTGGTCGAAGGCACTCTCCGCGGGCTCGACCGCGAGATGACGCAGCAAGAAGTCGTGCGCGCGATCGCGCGGCAGATGAAGCAGACCATCAGCCAGTCCTATCTGTCGCAGATTGAAAGCGGAGCGCGTCCGCATCTCACCAACTCAACCCGAATGCTGCTGGCCAAATTTTTCGGGGTTCATCCCGGTTACCTGGTGGACGATCCGGAGGGCTTTCATACCGAGCTGGTCAGCGGAGTGCGCGTGGAAGAAGATCAGCTTGACCTGTGGCTGATCAGCGGAGCGGAGCGCTTCGCCCGCGATCGCGAAGTGAGCCGCGCGCTGCTGGCCCTGGCGCGTCATGCCGATTCGCGCAAATGCCTGGTGTTGCTCTATTCGATTCTCGATACGCCGGAGCTGGTCGATCGCCTGCTTACAGTGTTGAGCCCGAGCGCCAAGCTCAAAGAGGCAGTATGACCTGGGAAAATTTCTACCTCGCGACATTTCTGGTCGGCTTTTTGTTGAGCGCGTTTTCCTTCTTTGCCGGCTTTCTGCGCATCCCGCATTTTCATGGACACCATCATGGTCATGGGCTCGGCAAGGGCGCCGGCAAAGGCGGAGTCTCGCCGTTCAACTTCGGCACCTTCGCGGCGTTCCTGTGCTGGTTCGGCGGCATCGGCTACCTGCTGGAGCGCTATTCGACCATCTGGGCGTATCTTGCGCTGCTGATTTCCGTCATGAGCGGCCTCGGCGGCGCGGCGATTATCTTCTGGTTCTTGTGGAAGCTGAACAAGCATGAGCAGCCGCTGGACCCGGCCGATTACGACATGATCGGCGTGCTGGGGAAGGTCGCGAGCCCGATACGCCCTGGTGGAACGGGTGAGCTGATTTATTCCCGCGCCGGTTCGCGCCGCTGCGCCGCCGCGCGCAGCGAGGATGGCACGGAGATTCCGCGCGATTCCGAAGTTGTCGTCACGCGATTTGAAAAAGGCATTGTATATGTGCGCCGCTGGGACGAGCTCAACGGCGAGAAGCTGTGAGAAAGGTTATATGCATATTCCGCAAGATGTGATCATCGTTGTTGTATTGGCGTTTATCGCCATGTTTTTCCTGATGGCGATGTTCGCGCAGCTGTATCGAAAAGCAGGACCGCATCAGGCGTTGGTGGTGTATGGAATCCGCGGCACACGCATCATTAAAGGGCGCGGCACCGTAATTTTCCCGATGGTCGAAACCTATCGCGAGCTGTCGCTGCAGCTGATGTCCTTCGACGTCGCTCCGCAGCAGGAGCTTTATACGGCGCAGGGCGTTGCCGTCACCGTGGAAGCCGTTTCGCAGATCAAGGTGAAGTCGGATCCGGAATCGATCATCACCGCCGCCGAGCAGTTTCTTACGAAGAACGACGACGAACGGCAGGGGCTGATCAAGCTGGTGATGGAAGGCCACCTGCGCGGCATCATCGGCCAGTTGTCGGTCGAGCAGATCGTGAAAGAGCCGGAGATGGTCGGCGATCGCGTGCGCGCGACTTGCGCCGACGACATGACCAAGATGGGTCTCGAAGTGATTTCCTTCACCATCAAGGAAATTCGCGACAAGAACGAATACATCACCAACATGGGCCGTCCCGACGTGGCGCGGGTAAAGCGCGACGCCGAGATCGCGACTGCCGAAGCGGAACGCGATACGGCGATTAAACGCGCCGAAGCCAGCCGGGCCGCCGCGGTCGCCACGGCGCAGGCCGATCAGGAGAGGGTGCTGGCCGAGACGCTGTCTTTAGCGAAACAAGCTGAGTCCCAACGCGATCTGGAAGTCAAGAAGGCGCAGTATCAGGAAATGACCAAACGGCAGCAGGCGCAGGCCGACAAGGCTTACGACATTCAGGCCAACATCATGCAGCAGCAGGTGGTGGTGGAGGCGGTGAAGGTCCGGCAGGTGGAAAAAGAACAGGAAATCAAGGTGCAGGAAGCGGAAATTCTGCGCCATGAAAAAGAGCTGATCGCGACCATGCAAAAGCAAGCCGAGGTGGAGCGGAAGCGCATCGAAACGATGGCCGCCGCCGAACGGCAGCGCAATATTTTCGAAGCCGAAGGACGCGCCTCCGCTATCCGCACTCAGGGTGAGGCGGAAGCCGAGATCATTCTTAAGAAAGGCGAGGCCGAGGCGAAGGCGATGAACGTGAAAGCCGAGGCCTATCAGGAATGGAACCAGGCGGCGGTCATCGACAAGCTGTTGACCAACATGCCGGAAATCGTGCGCGCTCTGGCTTCGCCGCTGGCGAACGTCGACAAGATCACGATCGTTTCCACCGGCAACGGCCCTACGGCGGGCATGAACAAGATCACTGGGGACATGACGGAAATGGCGGCGCAGATTCCCGCCCTGTTTGAAACGCTCAGCGGCATGAAGATGTCGGAGCTGCTTGGAAAAGTAAAGACTATCGGAGAAACGCCCGCAAAGGAGTAACTCATGGCACTTTTAGAACGCGTCGCGACGCTGGTTCGCGCAAATCTTAAACGATTTGATCGACAAGGCGGAAGATCCCGAGAAGCTGATCAAACAAGTGATCCTCGACATGCAGAATCAGTTGCTGCAAGTCAAAACGCAAGTGGCAATCTCGATTGCCGATCAGCACCTGCTGCTCAAGAAGAAGCAGGAAAACGAAGACGCCTCAGAGGAGTGGGTTCGCAAGGCGGAGCTGGCGGTGGAGAAGAAACAGGACGACCTGGCGCGCGCGGCATTGGAGCGATCGATGTCGGCGAAAAGCGTCGCATCGAGCTTCGCCGAGCAGGTGGCCGATCAGACGGCGCAGGTGGAGAACCTGAAAACGGCCCTGCGCAAACTGGAGCTGAAGCTCACCGAAGCTCAGAACAAGAGCGACGTTCTGATCGCGCAGCACAGGCGGGCGCGAGCGCTGAGCACGCGCGAGCGACGCGCAAATCACCATCGGCGACAGCTCCAAAGCGGCGGCCTTCGACCGGGTGAAGGAGAAGGTCCAGCACGCCGAAGCCGTGGGTCACGCGAAGGCGAGTATCGCGACCGACGACATCGAAGAGCGGCTGGCGGCGCTGGGCAAAGAAGACGAGATCGACAAGCTGCTGGCGGAAATCAAGACCCGAAAAGGCGTTTCTTAAAATGCATGAAGAAGGTCTTTCACTTCGATTCGCCTCGTGAAAAGTATCACTGCGACGCCGCGATCGTGTGGTGCTTCGACAACCGGTTTAACCTGGCATTCAGCAAGTTCCTGAAGCGGATCGGAGTGGCCAATGCGGACCCGATCAAAGTCGCCGGCGGCGCGAAATGCCTGGCTTCGCCGGAGCTCGAGCGGGATCGCGAGTTTGTGATGGAGCAGATTCGCAAATCGATTCGACTGCACGGGACCAGGCGCGTGATCCTGATGCTGCACTCCGATTGCGGCGCGTACGGGGGCCTGGCGGGAGGGTTTGACGGCGATGCGCGCAAAGAGGCCGATCATCATGACGCGGAACTGCGACTCGCCGCGGCAAATCTGCTGCGCGAGTTGCCTGGCGTGCAGGTGGACCCGTATTTTGTCGATTTCGAAGGCGTCTGGTCGGTTGAACTTCCTTAAAAAATAAAGTTGGAGCGCTCCACCCTTGATAACCCAGAGGGACTGGGCCGTATCGTTCATGACGTCGGATGATGTGGCTGCAGGCTTTCACCCTCGGTGGGCTGGACGCCGAATCGGTGCGCCAACCTCTCGATTGAAGGATAGAGCCGGTCTTCGACAGCGCAGGCGTTTGAAAGCGGTAAGCGTAGGATAACGAAAGAAAAAAGTGATGTGATTTCCACGGTTATATAATATTCTGCGTCTTGATGTTTATGAGATATTTCGTCCTGGCAGCGGCGCTGGCGTGCTCTCTGGCGCAATCGCCGGGCGTCCGGAAGGAATTCGACGTCGTCTCGGTAAAGCCGAGCGCGCCGGACGACGGGAAGGGTTTGATGATGCGGATGCAACCACGCGGGATCAGATTCGCCGGTGTGCCTCTTCGCATGGTCGTCATGGTGGCTTATGACATCAAGGCGTTTCAGATCTCAGGAGGGCCGGATTGGAGTCGGACAGAGCGATGGGACGTTTTGGCAACGGCGGAAGGTGAAGGCCGATTGCCGATTGACCAGATGCGGCCGATGATCAAGGCTCTGATCGTGGAACGCTTTCACTTGCAAGTCCACGAAGAGACCAGGGAAATGCCGGTATACGCGCTGGTTGTTGACAAGAAGGGTTCGAGACTCGTGGCTCATGCCGGGGCGGAGCAGCAGGTTCGTAATGGGAACGGAGTCCTCAGTGTCAAGAAGATCGGGATGAATTGGTTCGTGGAATGGCTGTCACGAGTATTAGGACGCGTGGTGCTCGACCGGACGGGCTTGAAGGACCAGTACGACTTCGCGCTGGAGTGGTCTCCTGCCCCTAACGAGGGTGATCCCGAGTACATGGGTATGCCTCCGGGAATTCCACCGCCGTATGTCGAAAAGAATGGGCCATCGATATTTACGGCGCTGCAAGAGCAGCTCGGGTTGCGGCTGGTTTCACAGAAGGGGGCTGTCGAGATGGTCGTGATCGATAGTGTGGAGAGGGCGTCGGCGAATTAGGGAGGAGGCCACCCATAGCCCCACGCTGACGCATGGGGCTGTACTTGTCGTCATTTGTCGTTATTATTAGCCCCATGCGTCAGCGTGGGGCTGCGTGTTAGTCCCTTCACTACTAGTTTGGCTAGGCCTAAGCCGCCGTTGTTGGCTAGCAGCTGGGAGAACTGCTGATCGGCTACGTCCAGCATGGTCGATGCGGAGGAATCCTTTTCCTCTGTGTTTTCGCGGGCGGTGCGCAGCATTTGCGCGATCATCAAGGCTTCGAACTGCTTGGCTGCGCCTTCGATCTTGGTTGGTTTCGGAGTCTCGGTCAAGGTGGAAATGGCGCCGACATTCATTTAGATCACCTCGATTTCGGCTTCTAGTGCGCCGGCGGAGCGCATGGCTTGGAGAATGGCCACTACATCGCGCGGCGTGGAACCGATGGCTTGGAGCGCGCGCACCAGTTCTTCCACGGTGGCGCCTTTTTGCAGCACTAAACTCTTGGCCTTCGCGTCTTGCGCGGCGACTGATACTTGCGGGACTACGACGGTTTGTCCATTGGAGAGCGGTCCAGGTTGCGAGGCTTCCAGCTTGGTGCGGATTTCGACGCTGAGGGCGCCGTGCATAATCGCTACCGGAGTGATTTTCACGTCCTTGCCCATCACGATGGTTCCGGTGCGCTCATTGATCACGATTTTCGCGGGGCGGTCCGCGTCCACGGTCAGGGATTCCATTTCGGAGATAAATTCGACGGGGCGCGTGGAGTATGACGGAGGCACGTCGACCACCAGCAGGCCGGAGCTTTCGGCGCGCGCCACCGGCATTCCGGGGGACGCAAAGTGTTTGTTAATGGCTTCCACGACGCGAGTGGCGGTGGTGAAATCGGACTGCCGCAGTTGCAGCTTCAAATGAGACGAGGGCTGGAGAGATGGTGGAGTCCGTTCGACAATCGCTCCATCGGGAGAGCGGCCCACGGTGGGATGATTCTTGGTTTCGGAGTTGCCTCCGCGGCCGGCGACGAAGCCTCCGGTGATGATGGGGCCTTGCGCCACGGCGTACGTTTCCCCGTTGGCGGCTTTGAGCGGGACGAGCAGCAGGATGCCTCCCTGCAGGTTCGACGCATCGCCGATGGCAGCCGCCGTGACGTCGATCCGGGTGCCGGGCTGCGCGAACGGAGGCAGCGTGGCGGTGACCATCACCGACGCCATATTGTGGACCTGCATGGCGGTGGGATTCACGGTGACGCCCATGCGCTGCAAGAGGTTCGATAGCGTCTGGGTCGAGAACAATGTGAGTTGCTTGTCGCCTGTACCGGCGAGTCCGACCACAATGCCGTAGCCGATGAGCTGGTTATCGCGCACGCCTTCGATAGAAGCGAAATCCTTGAGGCGCGCGCCTTCGGAGAAGCCCAGGACGGCGGTGGAAATGAGAATCGAGAGTAGTTTTTTCATGGTAGTAGCCTGTGTCAGAGAGTTCGTTGGTATACCCCTCCATGACTGTCGGGGTTCGGAGCTAGCAGCCTGTCTTAGCGGGTTCGCTAGCATACCCCTCCATGACTGTCGGGGTTCGGAGGTAGCAGCCTGTCTTAGCGGGTTCGCTAGTATACCCCTCCATGACTGTCGGGGTTCGGAGGTAGTAGCCTGTCTTAGCGGGTTCGCTAGCATACCCCTCCATGACTGTCGGGGTTCGGTTGGAGCATTAGAACGGAAGCAATCCGAGTAGCAAACGATATAAGAAATTGGGGCGGCGAACGGCGTCGCCCACTACGCCTTTGCCAGTGACCTTGATTTGCAGGCCGGCGACTTGCACGGAGTTCACCATGTTTGCGGCGCTCAAATCGGCCGGCCGGACTACGCCGTGTACCGTGATCGACTGCTTGTCTGAGTTGACTCCAATGTCCTTGGTGCCCTCGATCACCAGATTTCCGTTGGACTGGACTTCGATCACACGAGCGGAAATCGTGGTGGACAAAGCGAGGTTGCGGGAAGTGGTTCCCGCTCCGGCAAGCTCTGTATCGCTGGACAAGCCAAGCAAGTTGGTGAGCTTGGGAGTTGTGATGCCGTAGGCTCCGGTGATGGAGGCGTTGGCCGACGACTTGCGCGAGGAATTCGAAACACCGGACACGACGGCCGACGCCGCTTCATGCACGACGATGGTGACAATGTCGTTCACTTCGCTGGCGCGCACGTCGCGAGCCGAGTCAGCCAAGCGGCCGGAAGCGGAATAGAGCGAGCCTGGCGATGCGCCGAGCTGCGCGAAGAGCGAAACGGGAATCATGAAAATAAGTAAGCGCGTCATTTAGCCTCTACCAATACATGCCCTTTGTCTTGAATTTTTGCCTGGAAGGAGCGCCCGTTCTCGGGGTTTTTGATTAGGATGGAATCGCCCGCGCGGCCCGAGGATTCGGCGGTGGCCTCGAAGTCGAGAATGGCGCGGCCGACTTTCACCTCGACCGATACGCGATCGCCGCGCTCGATATCGTGCGCAATCGCTAACATCTGCGGCGTAATGAGCGTTCCGGCAGCCAGGGTGCGCACTGGTCTGCGCCCGGAGACCAGTTCGACGGACGTCATGAAGGCCGTATCGAAGGGGAATCGGGGACCAGTTTTCAGGATGAGTTGTTGCGGCTCGATCGCCTTGCCGACGGCGAGCGTTTCCGACGCTTCCACCCAGGTCCGCTCGACGGTGATGCGGGTTCTGACCCACACCGGCATGCTGTGATTCTGATCGTAGACCAGCCGGCCGCGCCACAAGCCATTCGGCATCAGGCTGGATTTTGAAAATTCAAGTGTGCCGCGCGGGACGCCGGCGCGGCTGAAATCGAGAAGCTCGATGGCCGCATCGTTGGAGCCGAGGGCTTGCCGCAGCGCGGTTAGAAGCTGCACCGCGGTGAGGGGCTGCGTCGCGCGCTCAAAGCAGAGCGCGGCGGCGGGTTCCGATAATAAAATGCCATTCTGCTTGGCCAGGCGAACGAGCTCTTCAGGACGCAGCACGCGCTGCGCCCCTGGAAGCGGGGTCGCGCCGATTTCGAGATGCGCGTCGAGCGCCGCGAATAAAGGACTGGCCGCGGCGACGTCTTTTCCGAAGATACGATCGGAGTCGACAACTTGGCATGCGAATGCGGGCATGATCGCGGCGAGGAGGAGGAGTCTCATTGCGTGAGGTTGTTGACCTGTTGATACATTTCGTCGGCGGCCTTCACGACTTTCGAATTCGCCTCGTACGCGCGCTGGCTGCTGATCATGTTGATGAATTCTTCCACCACGCTGACGTTGGAGTTTTCGGTGTAGCCCTGTTGCAGCGTGCCGACGCCTTCCTGTCCGCCGGGAACACCAAGCTGCGCTTCGCCGCTGGCGTCGGTCGGTTCAAAGTATCCGCTGCCCACCGCGTTCAGGCCGCCGGGGTTGATGAAATTCGCAAGCTGAATCTGTCCGGCGATTTGCGAGGCGCTCTGACTGGGCAAGGTGTAACTAACCGTGCCATCTGGCGCGATGGCCACCGATTGCGATGCTGCTGGAATATTGATCTGGGGCTGGAGCGCATTGCCGTTGGAATCGACCACGTTGCCGGTGGCATCGAGCTGGAAATTGCCGGCGCGCGTATAAGCGATGTTGCCGCTGGGCAGCTTGATCTGGAAGAATCCCTTCCCTTGGATGACGAGATCGAGAGGATTGTCGGTCTGCTGAAAACTGCCTTGCGTAAAGATGATGGTGTTGGTGGAGGGGCGCGTGCCGAGGCCGAGCTGCAAGCCGTTCGGAACGATGGTTTGCGATCCGGCGGACGTTCCCGGTTGGACGACATTCTGATAAAGAAGGTCCTGAAACTGGGTGCGCCGCGCTTTGTAGCCGGCCGTATTGGCATTGGCCAGGTTGTTGGCGATGGTATCGATGCTCATCTGCTGGGCGGTCATCCCGCTGGCTGCGCTGTATAAAGCTCTAATCATATTGTTGAGTCCTAAGTTGGTTTGGCGACTTCTGCGATTGCCTGCTTATTCATTTCCGTGCCCAAGTTAATTGCCTTCTGCATCATTTCGAACTGGCGCATGATGCTGATCAGTTTGACGGCGATGTCGGCTACCGGAACGTTCGACTGCTCGATCTGGCCTTGCAAAACTTCGGTGTCTTTCGCGAGCGGTGCGGCGCCGTCCTTATTAATTAGCGCAAAGTATGTGCTGCCGAGCTTCTTCAAACTGTCGGAGGGCGAGGCGGGCTGTGCGATTTCCATCTGGCCCAGGTCCTGACCACCCTGCCGGACCGTACCATCCTTGCCGATGTCGATCTTCTGTTTAGGATCGACTGTGATGGGTTTGCCGTTGTCGAGAATATTTCGGACCGTGTAGCCCTCCATCGTTTCCAGTTGATCGGTGGTGGAGACGCGGAAATTTCCAGCGCGTGTATAGACGATGCCGGAGGGGGCATTCAGCGCGAAGAATCCCTTCCCGTTGAGCGCAACATTGAGAGGATTGCCGGTGGCCAGCAACTGGCCTTGCGAGTAGTCTGTGTACTGACGCTCGACTACTGGAAGCGATTGCTCATAGAGGTTGTAGAATTCGCGATCGGTCTTGAAGCCGGCGGTTCCGGAGTTCGCCATGTTGTTGGCCAGCAGGTCGAGCGAGTCCAAGCGGGCTTTCATCCCACTGGCGGCGTTGATGAGGAGCTGGTCCATATTGATTTCTCGGGTTTGTTTCTCGCGAGTAGTGTTAGCAATCAGGCCGCCGTTGTTAAAGAGTGCTGAAACAAGGGCGATAAGGAAGCAAGAGCCGGAATGGCATCGACAAGATTGTGCCGTTTCGGTGCGAGCGCCAATTGTTTGTCAATTCGGGAATGCTAAGTAACTGCATTCAGGATGGTGCGGTTTGGGCACTGAACTGCATTTGTCCGAGGCGTGAACGCAGTCGCCAACGTCGGAATAAACCAGCTCGGGTTTCTTGCGGCGATGGGAACGCCTGCGGCGAATGGCAACGTCCAGGTTCCGGTGTTCGACCACTTGATTGGTTTGTTCTTGAGTCCCAACTCGCTGAGTTCAGACCAGGCACCTGCGGCGGTTTCCGCGCCGTTGGCTACAGCGTCGCAGATTGCGGATGCGATGATCCGTTCGATGTTGGGGGCGCCGGCCGCGGCAACAGCGACAGATGCGGCGTCATTAGTTGTGCGGGAAGCCGTGCCGAAAGATGCGCCGAATTTGCCGGGCTCGGCAACAAAAGATCAGGCACCACCGAAGGAGTCGCGGAGCATTCTCGATTTGGCCACGGTGACTTCGGTGGTCGTAACGCCCGTGCCGATGATAGTCGTACCTGGGCTGGTGCCGACGGCGGCTCCCACTCCCAAGTCGGCACCGGTACTTGAGAATTCTGCCGGATCACCGGCGCAGGCGACCTTGGCAATGGGTTTACTCAAGAATTCACCGGAGGCGAAAGTTGCGTTCACGGCGGTATTGACTCCGGAGGCCAGCAAACCGATCGCTGTTGCGATGGAACCCGCGGCAGAGCCATCCATTCCCATGGTTTCCGCGCCGCCACAAAATATGGCCGAACCGGCCCCCGTCGGCGGGGAGACAAGCGGCGTACAGGCAAGCGGCGAGAAGGCTGGAGGCGAGGGGGCTTCGCAGCAGGAGAGTTCGAAGCAAGGCGAAGATTTACAGGCTCCGGCGCAGCCCATCGTGATTGCGGCCAACTCGAGAATTAAAGCGCCGACGCCTAAGCAGGACGACGGTGAGGCCACGCCGGTCATCGGGGCGCGTGAGGTTCCCACGGTCATCGTGCCCACCAGCATGGCGCCAACCAGCATGGCGCCAACCAGCATCGCGCCGGTTGTGGAGCATGCGGCAGCAGCGCCGGTCAACGCGGGAGCCGCCGCGCCCGCCACGCCATTCAACTCGACGGCAAACGCGCTTCGCGCATCCGAGTCCAATCTGCAGGCGGCGCCGCAGCTGCGCACTGGAATCGCGCAGGAAATCTCGATCCGGATTGCGCCGCCGGATTCGCCCGCGGTGGACCTGCGCGTGGTCGAACGGGCCGGCCAGGTTCATGTAGATGTCCGCACATCCGATGCCGCTATGCAGACGTCGCTGCGTCAGGACCTGGGAACGCTGACGAATTCGCTACAGCGCGTGGGCTATCATGCCGAGACATTTACTCCATCGGGCGCGGGCCGCGCGGCGGCAAGCGCGCAAACCACGAATCAGGATCGGCAGGATCCTTCGCAAAACCGCAACGGATCCGGCGATTTTACCGGTGGACGGCGGCAACCACAACAGAAACGATCGGGCAACTGGCTCGAAGAATTGGAAGAACAATCATGACAACACTCCCCATCAGCAGTATCGCCGCGCTTACCCCGGCCGCCACACCAGACCCGTCGCCGAATGCTCCGTCGACGGCGACGAACCTAGCCAGCCAGAATGTGTTTCTCCAGCTGCTGGTCGCGCAGCTGAAGAATCAGGACCCTTCGCAGCCAACCGATGGGACCGCGTTCGTCACTCAGCTGGCGCAGTTCACGACGCTGCAGGAAGACACACAAAGCAGGAGCGACCTGGACCAGATTCTGGCGACGATGAAGGCGCAAACGCCGATCGTGACTTCCTAATAGAGGACAAATATGTTTACTTCATTCTCCACAGCACTTTCATCGCTTAAAGCGGACGAGATCGCCATCAACGTGGTGGGCAACAATCTCGCGAACCTGAATACGCCGGGTTTCAAAGACACCGTGGTCTCGTTTTCCGACCTGGTCACGCAGTCATTGGGTCCGCAGACGCGGGTGGGAGGAGGCGTCGCTCCGCCGGTCACGCTCATGAATTTTTCGCAAGGAGCAATCCAGGCGACGGGCGGTCCGCTGGATGCCGCGATTCAGGGGGACGGATTCTTCATTGTGACCGGAGCGCAGGGCGCGACCGAATATACGCGCGGCGGCAACTTCCAAGTGGATGCGAACGGAACGCTGAGAACGTCGACGGGAAATGCGCTGCAAGGCTGGACGGCCGCGGGCGGAGTGCTGACCACTTCCGGTCCCACCGGCAATATCACGGTGCCGACTGGAACGCTGACAGCTCCGATCGCTACCACGGCCACTACCGTGAGTGTCAATCTGAATTCCGCGGCGACGGTGGCGAACGGATCGTTTTCGACATCCTTGACCTCATACGATTCGCTGGGCTCGGCGCATGTGGTGACGTACACTTTCACGCCGAGCGGAACACCGAATCAATGGAACTTCTCGGCGACCATTCCCGCAGGCGACGCGGCGACGGTCACACCCGCGACTGGCACGCTGACCTTCGATACCAATGGCAATCTGATCAGCCCTCTGCCCACCGATCCTCAACCAGTGATCGCGGCGACGGGGATGACCGACGGAGCTTCCGATATGAGCATCACCTGGAACCTCTATAACGGTCCGAACGGCACGACGCCGACGATGACGCAGTACGCGCAGGCTTCCGCAGCCTCCGCGGTGACGCAAAACGGCGCAGCATCGGCGAATCTGGCGAGTGTCAGCCTGGGCGCGGGAGGACAAGTGATCGCGCTTTACGACAACGGGCAGCAGGTAGTAGTGGGACAGTTGGCGATGGCCAGCATCCGCAATCCCGACTCGCTGATCGGCGCCGGGAATAATAATTATCTGGCGAGCGGACTCACTGCGCTGCCGGCTATCGGGACGCCGGGAACGGGCGGGCGAGGCACGGTGTTGGGTCAGTCGGTGGAGTCTTCGACCGTCGATATGGCGACCGAATTCACCAATCTGATCGTGTACCAGCGCAGCTACGAGGCGAGCGCGCACGTGGTGACGACCGTGGATCAGATGAGCCAGGCCACCATCGCTCTGAAACCGTAAATCATGACGGCTTTTGAACAAATCGGGCATTTGAGCGATATTCCGATCGAGGTCGATGTCGAGCTCGACCGGAAGACCATGAGCGTGCGCGAGCTTCTTTCGCTGGACAAGGGCAGCGTCATCAAGATGGTGCGGTCGGCGGGCGAGAATATCGATATTTACGTGGGCGGCACGATGCTGGGCTCCGGCGAGATCGTGATCATCGAGGAGACGGTGGGCGTTCGGATAACGGATTTCAACGAGGAGGAGTGAAGACATGGATGTCTTGCGGCAGGTACTTTCCGTACTGCTGGTCTTCTCGCTTTTGGGCGCGGTCTTATGGGGCTTGCGCCGGGGCGGAAGAGTTTCATTTTCCGGGTTCGCAAGGAAGCGGTCCCAGGGAAATACCAGAGCGATGGCGGCGGTGGAGCGTCTGTCATTGACGCCGCAGCATACGCTGCACATGGTGCGCGTGAACGACCGCGAATTTGTGATCGCGACGCATCCTCAGGGATGCACGCTCGTCACAGAAGTCGCGGAGCGGGCAATCGGAGCCGGGGCGTGAGAAAACTGCTGCTCGCGGCCGCATTCGCCGCTGCGCCCATGATCGCCGCTCCCGGTGATTCGCTTCCTGGGATCACGCTCATCCAAGGCAAGGGCGGAGCGTCGTTGGGCGTGCCGATGCAGATCGTTCTTCTGCTGACGGCGCTGACGATGTTGCCGGCGATCCTGATGTCGGTGACTCCGTTCCTGCGATCCGTGGTGGTGCTGCATTTTCTGCGGCAGGCGCTGGGTACGCAGACGACGCCGTCGAATCAAGTGCTGGTGGGACTGGCATTGTTCGTCTCGCTGCTGGTGATGCAACCGGTGGCCAACGACATTTATCACAAGAGCTGGGAGCCGATGGAATCGGGCAAAATCAGCGCCAGCGAGGCTTGGGACCTGGCGACGCCGCCCATCAAAACGTTCCTATTGAAATTCGCACGCGAGAAAGATATACGACTCTTTGTCGAGCTTTCGCATTCTCCCGCGCCGGCCAAACCCGAGGACGTGTCGCTGACCGCGCTGGTCCCGGCGTACGTCATCAGCGAACTGAAGGCGTCCTTTCAAATTGGCGCGGTGCTGTTTCTGCCCTTCCTGATCATCGACCTGGTGGTCGCGTCGATTACGCTGTCCGTCGGCATGGTCCAACTTCCACCTGTGATGGTTTCGGCGCCTTTCAAGATTCTGCTGTTCGTGATGGTGGACGGATGGAACCTGGTGATCGGATCGCTGGTGAGGAGCTTCTACTAACATGACCACCGCTGCTGTTGTCGACCTGTTGCGAACGGCGTTCATGACCACGTTCTGGTTAAGCCTGCCGATTCTCGCCGTGGGATTCGTGATCGGAATCATTATGAGCCTGGCACAGATCCTCACGTCGATTCAAGACTCGAGCTTCGCAAGCGTGCCGAGATTGCTGGCCTTTCTCGGCGCGATGCTGCTTGCGATGCCGTGGATGTTGACCAAGCTGATCGCATACACGACCACTTTATTTGGCGATTTCGGGCGATTCGCGCACTAGTGTCCTGTATCTTGAATTCGTCTACTAATTCGGGTAGGGCGGACGCCCTCGTCCGCGCCGGGCCCCCCGGTCCGGCTGTGCGAACGCGCTCACAGTGGAGGCCGACGAGGGCGTCGGCAGCGGTCCAGGGGGACCGCCCCACCTCAAGGCATGCGTTAAGTCGTATGGAAATCGTTACCATCCGTCATCCCACGATCTGGCTACAATACACCGAACGCCGGTTAAAGCTGGCGCTCGAAGCTAAAGCTCGCGCCACATGACCCTCGGGCTTCCGCTGAGTACGATGTACGCGTTCCTGCTGGTGCTGGCGCGCGTGGCGGGACTAATTGCGTTTTTGCCTGTACCTGCGTTCCGCAACGCGCCGATGATTTTCCGCGCGGTCCTCGCTTTCGTGACGACAATCGCGCTCTTTCCCGTGTGGCCGCATCTGCCCGACGTCTCGCCTTCCATCGGCCAGCTGACGGTGTGGGCGTTCTCCGAGATGGGCTTCGGATTGGTCGCGGGACTCGCGGTCGCTTTCCTGAACGAGGGCTTTCAGGTGGGCGCGCAGGTGCTGGGAATGCCGGCCGGTTTCGGTTATGCGCAGACCATCGACCCCAACAGTCAGGCCGATTCGAGCGTGCTGCAAGTCATCACGATGCTGACCACGGGGCTGCTGTTCTTCTCCCTCGGCATCGATGGCGTGGTGATCCGAATTCTGGCTGCGAGCTTCGAGAAGTATCCTGCCGGGTCCTGGTCCTTTTCGGCCGCGACGATGGAAAGCATCATTCACCTGGGCGCGGGCATGTTCACACTGGGCTTGCGTGTGGCGCTGCCCGTGGTGGCGCTGCTGCTGTTGATCGACGTTGCGCTCGCTTTGCTCGGCCGCATGCAGCAGCAACTGCAACTGCTTTCGCTCGCGTTCCCGATCAAAATGATGGCAGCTTTGGGACTGCTGGCCGCGATGGCTCCGCTCATGCCCAAGCTGTTTTCGAGCGCCGCCGGGCACACCATCAGCGCACTGTGGCGCTTGGCAGGATTCTGAAGTGGCCGGCGAACAACGCACAGAGCAGCCGACCCAGCAGCGCCTTAAGAAAGCGCGAAAAGAGGGAAACTTTCCCGCCAGCCGGGAATTCATCTCGGCCGTGCAATTCACCGGATTCGTGACGCTCAGCGTGACCTTCGGCGGCGCGCTGCTGCGGCAAGTAGCGATGCTGATGCGCACGCTGCTGGCGTTCGCCTTCACCGGTGACCTGACCGTCGCGCGGCTGACGACGCTGCTCCGCTACGAAATCGTTCCTGGTTTCGTGCCGCTCATGTTGGCCGGAGTAGCGCTGATGGTGCTCAGCCTGTCGGCGCAGCTGGCCACGACCGGACTCGGTATTTCGCTTGAAAAACTGATGCCGGATATAAAACGTCTCAATCCGCTTAAGAAGCTGACGTCGCTTCCCGGCCAGAATTTGCCGATATTTCTGCAAGCGCTGCTGTTGCTGCCGGTGGTCGGGTTCGTCGTATACTACGAAGCCTGGGAAAATCTCGACTCGTTCCTGGAATTACCGTGGATGGGCGCGCTGCCGGCTATCGCCCGCATCGGCTCGACCATCGAAACGCTGTTGTGGCGAGCGGTAGCGCTGTTCCTTCTGGTCGGCGTCTGCGACCTGCTATGGCAGCGGCATCGTTACACCAAGCAGCTCAAGATGAGCAAGCACGAGGTCAAGGAAGAAGCGAAAGAGCAGCAGGGCAGTCCGCACATCAAGCAGAAAATTCGGCGTCTGCAACGCGACCTGGCTCGCCGCAACATGATGAAGGCGGTCCCGACCGCGACGGCCTTGATCGTGAATCCGACGCACTACGCGGTGGCGATCAAGTATGCGATAGAGGGAACTGCGGCGCCGATGGTGGTGGCGAAAGGTAAGAACTACGTGGCGGCGCGCATCCGGAAACGCGCGATTGAAGCGGGGGTGCCGATCGTCGAAAATGCTCCGCTGGCGAGAGCGCTGTACGCGTCGGTCGATGTCGGACAGGAGATTCCCGCGCATCTGTATCGAGCGGTGGCGGAGATTCTCGCGTATATCTATCGATTGATGAATGGGAAGTTGCCGGGGTAGCGGCCTGTCGCAAAGACAACAGTATTCTGCAGCTCGTCACACCGATGTTGATGCCTCCATCAACAGGCGTCGAGACGAGTCTCGACGCGGCACGCACGAGTGCGTACGCCACAGGCCACTAGAATCCGGCCAGCTGGTCTAAATCCACGTTGCCGCCCGACAGGACAATCCCTACGCGGCCCAGGCCTGCGGGTAGTTTGCCGAACAACGCGGCTGCGGCCGACACCGCGCCGCTTGGCTCGACTAGAATCTTCATCCGCGTGAGCAGAAACTTGACTGTCGCTTTGATTTCATCTTCGGTTACCAGCTCGATTTGCTCGACGTGTTTCTGGATGACCGGAAATGTAAGCTCACCAGGCGAGGGCGACCGCAATCCGTCGGCGATGGTATCGGGCGCGGATATTCCTATCCGCTTGCCCGCCGCGAACGAGAGATAAGTATCGTTGGCCGCGGCCGGTTCGACTCCAAAAATCCGGATCGAGGGCTTGAGATGCTTCGCGGCAATCGCGCAGCCCGCGATCAACCCGCCGCCGCCGATGCAAATGACTAAGGAGTCGAGATTGGGCGCCTGCTCCAGCAGCTCCAGCGCCACCGTCCCTTGACCCGCCATCGTCCACGAATGATCGTACGGAGGCACCAGGATCGCACCCGTCTCGGCTGAGATTTTCGCGCCAATGGCTCCGCGGTCGTCCTTGAACCGGTCATAGGTAATGATGCGGGGGCCTTGCGCGCGGGTCGCTTCCATCTTCGAGCGCGGCGCATCTTCGGGCATCACGAGGGTCGCCGGAGCGCCCACCGATTTAGCCGCGATCGCGACCGCCTGGGCATGATTTCCCGACGAATATGCGACCACGCCGCGCGGCAAATCCGCCTTGGGAATCGAATACAGAAAATTCGCCGCGCCGCGAATCTTGAACGCGCCGCCTTTTTGGAAATTCTCGCACTTGAAAACGGCGTGGACGCCGGAACGCTCGTCAAACGCGTGCGACGTCATCACCGGAGTGCGCTGGGCAAGGCCTTTGATGCGCTCCGCCGCGCGCTGCACGTCCTCGAACTGTACTTCTGCGGTTGTCATCTCAGTAGCCGGCATGTTTATCCACCACGTTTTCCAGAGGCTCACCTTTCACGAAGCGAGCGAAGTTGTCCAAGAAACATTGAAACGCCCGGTCGCGCCAGCCCGCGGTGTGATCGGCGCTATGCGGAGAGAGCAGCACGTTTTGCAGCTTGTAAAAGGCGTGCCCGGGAGGCAGCGGTTCTACCGTGAATACGTCGAGCGCCGCGCCTCTAATCTTGTTGGACTCGAGCGCCGCGATCAGCGCCGCCTCGTCGATCACGGGTCCGCGGCCGATGTTGATTACTATCGCCGACGGCTTCAGCGCCGCGATTTGCGCCGGCCCAATCAGCCCGCGGGTTTCGGGCGTCATCGGCGCCGCGGCCACCACGAAATCGCATTCCGCGAGCATCGCATCGATCTCGGCGGGGGCGTAAGCGCGGTCGATCAGAAGATCGCCCGAAGAGTTTTCCGGCTTGCGGCGCAGCGCGAGAATCCTGCATCCGAAGGGCTTCGCGCGCTCCGCGACTGCGCGGCCGATTTCGCCATAACCGACGATCCCGATGGTCTTCCCGCCCAGTTCCTCGATATCGAAATCCGCCCAGATACCGGCTTCCTGCTGGCGAACCAGGCGTCGATGGTCGTACATGAAATGCAGCATCGCACCTACGGCCCATTCGGCCAGAGGACGCTTGAACACACCGCGTCCATTCGTGAGAGGCACGGGGCTCGCGATAATTTCAGGCGACAGCACGTGCTCGACTCCCGCCGATAGAACGTGCAGCCAGCGAAGCCGCGTCGCCAGTGGGAACGCATTCTTCAACAACTGCGGATCCTTAAATTCGCCGTTCAGGAGCACGTCGGCTTGGGGAGCGGCCTGGGCAAGCTTCGCCGGATCGGCGCTCACGATCACGCGAACGTCGGCGGGCAGTTGATGGAGCCCGGTCAGATAAGGAGCTTCAGGATCGCCTGTAACTAGAAGGGTGAGAGCGGACATCGCAATCCATTAGGATAACGTGGGACACTAGAGTCGTGCCTGAACGTTGTACCTGCGGCGCACAACTCCCGGAAGACGCGCTCTTCTGCCACAAGTGCGGAAAGCCGCAACGGGAGATCGTGAGCGTCGACGAACCCGAAGCATCCGTGCCACCGCCGATCCCGGTCGCCACCACGGCCTCCGCGATTTCGCCGGAGTCTTCGGTGATCACCTTTCATAACGGCACTGCCGTCCGAATCGCGGTCAGCATGGGATTTCTGGCGTTCCTATGCCTGCTGGTGGTCGGCCAGCTCGCATTGCCGGAGGCGCTGATTTTCGTGTGGCTGGCAGCGGCGGGGTTCCTGGCGGTCTTTCTTTACCGGCGCAGTACCGGGCAGCGGCTATCGGTAGTCAATGGAGCCAGGCTGGGTTGGATATCCGGCGTTTTCGGATTCGTGATTGTGACGGTTCTGCTTACTCTGTTCGTGGTCGCGCTCTCTGAGCCGTCGGTTGTGACGGCGCTGCGGGAACAGATCAAAACGCGCGGCATCCCGGAGGCGAATCTCGATCAGATGATCGACTCGCTACGGAGTCCGTCGGGCATCACCGCCGCGCTGGGTCTGTTCTTTTTGCTATTCACCATATTGCCCGCTTTCGGCGGCGCGGTCGGCGCCAAGCTTCTTGACCGCGACTGATTGCTGCTTCACGATCGCGACTCCGATAAAAATCATCACCATGGCAATGCACTCCCGCACGCCGAACGGTTCGCGGAAGAAAAGCCATCCCAACGCGACGGCGACTAACGGATTGACGTAGTTATACAGCGATGCGATCGCGACCGGCAGGTTCGCCATCGAATAGACGAACGCGCTATAGCCGACGATTCCACCGAACATCGCAAGATAAGCCACTGCGCCGATGCCTCGCGGCGTCCACGTCATTCTAGGATGAAAAATCAGCGTGGCGGCGAGAAATGCGATCCCGGTCGCGAATTGTTGTACCGCTCCGCTGACGAATGGATGCGCCTTCGACGTCTGTTTCCGTTGGAGAATCGCCCCTAGCGCCCATGCGCCGAGCCCCATCTGCAGAAGGAGGAACGCGCTCACCATGCCGGGCGTCGCGGTTGCGAACGCCGTTCGCGCGACGAGGAAGACAACGCCTCCCAGTCCGACCAGCATGCCGAAGATGGTCGGCGCGTGAAGAGGCTCGCCTTCGGGCATCAACGCTTCGATACCGACCATCCAGAAAGGCGAGGTGGTGCAGAACAGCGCCGCGAGTCCACTGGGGATGGTGAGTTCGGCCCACGAGAGCGTACCGGTGCCGATGCCCAGCGCGAACATTCCAAATAACGCCGTCTGCCACAACTCGCGTCCGCGCGGCAGGTGGGCGCCCATGGCTCGCGCGACAATCAGCATCACGCCGCCGGAGATCGTGTAGCGGATGCCCATCAGCGCGACCGGAGAAAATGCCTCCAGCGCCACGCGGATTCCCAGGTAAGTGGTGCCCCAGAAAATGCACACGCAGGCCAAGGCAAGATATGCCTGAAATTGTGGATGATTTCGCAAGGGTCAGCCGCACAGAGGCGGGCGGCCGCCTCGTCGAATTTAAGGAAACTGCCGCACGCCTTCGTTGTGCGGCTATTTACCTAGAAGCTACCATGGTAACGAGTTCATGATCCTCACGTTAACTATTAATCCCGCGATCGATCGCATTGTCAGTGTCGATAAACTCGTGTTCGAAGACCGCGCTTACATTCTGGATCAAACGGAAGTGGCGGGCGGACGCGGTGTAAACGCATCGGTCGTTCTTCACGCATTCGGCGGAAAAACCCTCGCTCTGCTGACGTCGGGCGGAACGGCGGGCGAACGGATGGAGAAGTCCCTGGCGGGCATGGGGTTCCCTTTCGAGGTGGTTCGCGTACGTCCCGAGAGCCGCACGAACATGACGATCTCCGACAAGCAGGGGCTCACGGTCAAGCTCAATGAAGTGGGTCATGCGCTGGACGGACACGAATTGAAACAGATCCGGCAGCTGGTGGAGGCGAGGCTAGCGAAGGCGCGCTGGTTAATGATTTGCGGAAGCATCCAGCCCGGTGTGCCTGCCGATTTTTACTGCGAGATTATTGAGATGGCGAAAGCCCGCAGCGTCAAGACGCTGCTCGATACCGATGGCGAGGCTCTGGCGCATGCGGTGGAAGCGAAGCCGACGGTGATTACTCCCAATCAGCAGGAGGCGGAGCGCTTGCTCGGCCGCGCATTGCTCACGCGCAGCCAGTTTCTGGATGCCGTTCATCGCCTGCAGGCCATGGGTCCGGAATCCGTACTCCTGTCGCTGGGCAGCCGCGGAGCCATCGGATCGGGACCGGATGGAGTCTTCGAAGTGCTGCCGCCAAGGGTGGACGCGCTCTGTCCCATCGGCGCCGGCGACTCCATGGCGGCGGCGTTCGTTTGGGCGATGGACAAGAAAAAAGCGTTCTACGAATCGGTGCGCTGGGGCGTCGCAGCGGGCACGGCGTCGGCGGCGCTCCCCGGTATGGCGTTCCCGACCATGGAGCAGACGCGGGCGATCTACAAGCAGGTCGACGTGCGGCCGGTGCGATAACTATTTTCTAATGTACCCCGCGGCCGCCGACCGCTTCGCGTTCTGGCGGTGCGCTTCATCGGAGAGTGCATGAACGCCGCTTGCGTCGATCCATCGGTTGTAGAAATTGAACAGCGCGCAAACCGTAATGGCGTAGTAGATGGCCTCGTCGTCCCAGCCGGCGTCGTACAGAGGCTGCATGTCGGCGGGTGAAATCTGCGGCGATTGTGAGTTCACCTTATCGACAAAACGGAAGAGAGCCTTCTCTTTTTCCGTAAGCGCCGATGTTTCCAGATCGTGGACGACGCCCGATACGAACTCTTCTCCGTGAAGTCCCGGTCTCTCTTGTTCCAGTAATACCGCCGCGACCGCGGCGTGAGACTTCAGTCAAAAAGGG
The DNA here is from genome assembly GCA_963813145.1 of Bryobacterales bacterium. Taxonomy (GTDB): domain Bacteria; phylum Acidobacteriota; class Terriglobia; order Bryobacterales; family Bryobacteraceae; genus Palsa-187. The sequence goes on along the minus strand of CAWEXX010000002.1, from coordinate 392,949 downwards.
CAGTGATTGCGAGCCGAAGTGAACGCCGCGATCAGCTCCCGCATTCCCGGCGTCAGCGGTCCTGGCTCCCTTAAAATCTCCTGGGTGAATCTGGCCAGATGATTGGTCGCTGCGGGCTTGAACGCAAACATGTGCCAGATCTGCGAGTATTCCGATCCCGCGGCCTGCATCATCCGGATCATGTCCGCGTACGGACCCGGTTCGGGATTTTGCTCGACGCCCGGCAGAAACATTGGCGGCGTTTTCATTTGCGCCGCTTCTTAAAGAAGATGTCCGTAGATTTCATGGTGGTCGACACCAGCACCAGAAACACCACGCCCAACGCCACCAGCGTCGCCACGGATCCGATGACCATGTAGTCGGATTCCTTCAACGGCGCCGGCATCACCTTAAGCAGGATGCCCGCGACCACGACGAACACGCACAACGCCGCCGCACCCAACATCAATCCGCGCTTCATCAGTCGTACTTCTCGAACAGAATTTGTTTGCGATCGAAGCCCATCTCTTTCAGGATATTCCTCACATCGTCCACCATCAGCTTCAGGCCGCACAGAAACACATCCAGGTCGCGACGCTCGCCGATCGCCTCCTCAAGATGCTTCTGCACGTGGCCCGACCGCCCGGTCCAGGATTCCGTCGACCGGCTCAATGTCGGAAGGAATCGAAAATGCGGAAACCGGCGCGCCATTTCCTCAAACTCCTCACGATACATCAAGTGCGATTCGTGGCGGACCCCGAAGACCAGCGTGAACGGCTGCGACCCTTCGTGCAACTGCCCCTTCAGGATCGAACGGAACGGCGCTATGCCCGTGCCGGTGGCGATCAAAACAGCTTCGCGCGGCGGATTGCGCAGTACGAACATGCCCAGCGGCGGACGAATTTCGATCGCTTCGCCCGGCTGCATCTCGAACAAGATCGGAGACAGCAGTCCTTGATGCACCAGGTTCAGGCACAGCTCAAAGCGGTTCGTATCCGATGGCGCGGATGCGATGGAATACGCTCGCGTGATTTTCTTTCCATTGATCACGCGGTTCATGGAAACAAATTGCCCCGGAACGAAGGTGAACTTCTCCAGCTCCGGAACTTCGAACACAAAATGCCGGACCTCCGGCGCGATTTCCGTCGATTCGATTAGCTTTGCTTCCATGTCGTTTCCGCCCGATCCAACAGCGCGTCGATCATCGCCGGATGCCCGTCCAGCGGCGCCGTGACACTGATCTTCAGGCCAGGATGCGAGCTTTCAATCTCCCTTATAAGACGCGGCAAGTCGCGCTGAAGATGCAACCCGAGCGTGAGGAAATAAGGGATCACCACGATAGACTCGGCCCCGCGGGCCATCAACGACGCCACCGCGCCCTGCAAATCGGGTTTCCCGCTTTCCAGAAACGCCGTCTCCACCGCTTCGTATCCGCCCCGATCCCGCAATTGCGTGGTAACGGTCCGAACCGCTTCGTTCGCGCTTTCCACGCTGGACCCATGTGCGAACACCACGTAGCCGGTCATGCTTGTATGCTCTCGGCGGGCTCCGGAAAGTAAGTTCGCAGAAAATCGAAAAATGCCCGCCCGCGCATCCGTCCGTTATTGTGCTGAATTTCGAGGCGCTGCAAGAACACGAGAGTCGCCAGTAAATCCGTGTCGCGAAGCCCGGCTTCCTCGGCCATACTTTTCCTCAGTTCCTCGATCGCCTTCGCGAGCCGTTCCTGAATCCCGGCCGCATACGGGTTCTGCGGACGACTCTCGTAAATTAATCCCGATTGCAGTGTGCGATAGGTCTTCACGAGAGATTCAATCGCCTCCCGCGCGTCCGAATCCACCGCTTTCTCACGCTCCATTGCGCGGGCCAGAGCGAGACTAAGCGACATCACCTCGCGCTCATGCTCCTGAATGAAGGTCTCCTTCAACTCGATATCGAGATTGGGAATGTCTTTCTCAGTGAGCGGCGCAGGCCGTTCATGAACGCGCGCTTCCCGCAAAAAAGGACAATCGAGCGGACAATCGATGGTAATCTCGCGCCCTGTCCCGCAGCATTGCGGACAAATATCGCCGTCGACGCCGGGGCAATGCCTGCGCGCACGCCGCTTTTCGCAAAGCTTACAAAGAATACTCACCGCGAGACATCTCTATCCTATCGTATGATCGGGAAATGGCGCGCACGGACGTTTATTTGAAGGTCGAGATCGATATCGATGACAAGGAGCAGCCGGAGCGCCTCGCCTCCGAAATCTGCCGCCAGATCCGGAAAGTGTATGGCGTGCGATCGGCGGAGATCTCGAACATCGTGGAGCGCGAGAGTTAGTGGTCTGCGTCGGAAATCCTAAATGGTGTGTGGCGCACGCGTGCACGCGTGCCGCGTCGACAGTCGTGTCGACGTTCGGGTTTTTGTTTTCGTGAGTCCGGAAAGTCACATCGACACGACTGTCGATGCGGCACGCCTGGAGGCGCGCGCCACGAGCTAGAGGCATATCCTCTTCATGACAGGGGAGTGTGCTAAAACTTCAGCACTGCCTTACCCGTAACTTTGCGATCCGCCAAATCCCTCAACCCGCGCGGAGCCTCGGCAAATGGATATACCGAACTGACCGACGGTCGAATTTGCCCGGCCGCGTACATCTTCATCAACGCCGTGTGCGCTTCCGCTTCATACGCCGAATGCGACTGCACGTAGCCTCCCCACAGCACACCGATGATGGAAATATTTTTCAACAGCACGCGATTCAGCGCGATCGAAGGAATGCGCCCCGCGGCGAAACCAATAATAAGGATGCGCCCCTCCGCCGCCACGCACTTGGTCGATAGATCGAAAATATCTCCGCCCACCGGATCGTAAATCGTATCGGCGCCGCGACCCTCCGTGATCTCCTTTACTCGCTCCACCCAGCCCGCGTCCGAATAGTCGACCGCGTGGTCCGCGCCTTGCTCGCGCGCGAACTCGAGTTTGGCAGCGCTCCCCGCCGTCGCGATAATCCTGGCCCCCAGCGCCTTTCCGATTTGAATCGCCGACATCCCGACGCCGCTCGCCCCGGCGTGCACCAGCAGCCACTCGCCCTTGCGAATCTCGCAGCGATGCGTCATCGCGAAATAGGACGTCTGGTACACAATCGGCATCGCCGCCCCTTGTTCGAAGCTCATCGCGTCGGGCATCGCGAACACGCTCGACTCCGGCGCATATGAATACTCCGCGAACGCGCCGCCGCGCGGAATCGCAATCACCCGGTCGCCCTCTTTCACCGAACTCACGCCCCACGCCACCGCATCCACCACTCCCGCCACTTCCGCGCCCGGTGTGAACGGAAACGGCGGCTTCACCTGGTATTTTCCCTGCACCTGCAGGATGTCAAAAAAATTGAGCGCCGCCGCGTGATTGCGAATCCGCACCTGACCCGCCGCCGTCTCCGGCTTAGCGACCTCGTCGAGTGTCATCGTCTCCGGCTCGCCCCACGCGTGCACTCTCCAAGCCTTCATTTGTCTATCGCCCTTTGAACTGCGGCTTGCGCTTCTCATGAAATGCCGCCGTGCCTTCCTTCACATCGTCTGTATAATTTGTGACCAGCGTCGCCATAGCCGCATCTTCCAGCGCGTGGTCCAGTTGCATCGACCGCTGCTTGTACATCATTCTCTTGGTAACGCGAATCGCAATCGGCGGACCCTCCGCCAGCCTCACCGCGAAGTCTCGCGCGCGCGCCGTCAATTCGTCATCGGCTACCACTTCCGTGACCAGTCCCAACTCCAGCGCCTGCCGAGCCGTATAGATCTCCGACAACAGCGACATTTTCAGCGCTCTATCCAGCCCCATGAATCTGGGAAACAGGTACGCGCCGCCTTCATCCGGAATCAGCGCGAATTTAAGGCTCGTGTCGCCCAGCTTGGCGCTCTCCGCCGCGATGCGAAAATCGCACGCCAGCGCCAGCGTCAGTCCTCCCGCCACCGCCGCTCCATTGACCGCGGCGATCACTGGTTTATCGAAGCGGTCTAAGAAGCGGATCAGCACGTGCATGTTTTCCCGCATTTCCAGCATCGATTCCAGCCGATGCCCGCGGTATCGAGCGGGATACTGAAAATCGCGGCTGATGTCTCCGCCCGCGCAAAAGCCCTTGCCCGCGCCGGTAAGAATCACCACGCGAATTTCGTCGTCGTCGCGAGCGTCCGCCAGCGCTTCCAGAATCTCGTGGACCATTTTCTCGGAATACGCGTTGCGTTTCGCCGGACGATTCAACGTGATGGTGGCAATGTGTCCGTCTTTCGCGAACAGAATCTCGGTCATAAGCTGGGGCCCAGCGTCGCCATGCCGCCGTCCACCACCAGGCTTTCTCCGGTCGTGCTCTTGGCCACCGCCGCGAAGAACAGCGCTGCCTCCGCCACATCCTCCACCGACGCCAATGCGCGCAGCGGCGTGATTTTCTCGGCCGCGTCGAACGATTCTTTCGGCCATCCGGCGAACCGCGTCCGCACGAATCCCGGCAGCACTACGTTCACGCGGATTCCTGGAGCGAGGGCCCGCGCCAGCGATTTGGTCATCGTCACCACTCCCGCCTTCGACGCCGCGTACGCGATAGAGCTGCCCTGTCCCGTGATGGATGCGACGGAAGAAATATTCACGATCGATGCACCCGCCTGCTGTTTCAAAAATGGTGTCGCCGCCCGCACGCAGTAAAAAACTCCGCGCAGATTCACGTTCAGCGTGTGGTCCCAGATCTCGTCGGTCAGATCGCCCATTTGCGCATGGGGAATCCGAGTACTCCAGCCGGCGTTGTTGATCAGATAATCGATTCGCCCATACTCGCGCTCCGTCCCGTCCATCAGCGCAACGGCCTCCGCTTCTTTCGAAACGTCCGCGCCTATCGCGATCGCCGTGCCGCCTTCGGCTTGGATCGCCGCCACCACGTCCACCGCAGCGTCGCGGGAACTGCTGTAGTTCACCACCACTTTCGCCCCCTTACGAGCGAACAACTCCGCGATCGCGCGACCCATTCCCGTGCCCGCGCCCGTCACCACCGCTACTTTGTCGTCGAGTCTCATGTCGCCATCATATTAATACGATTTCGATGCCCGCTTGTGCGATCATCGTTTCAATAGAGCCGCGACCATAGGCGGAGGCTACCGCCCCGCTGAGAGCGTGCTCGGTAAAACGAAACGGGAGGACCACAACCACGATGAAAAAATTAATTGCCGCGCTAAGTCTGAGCACCGCCATTCTATCCGCCGAGTCCGACGCGCCAGCGCGCCTGCAGGCCGCTGCGGATGTTTTCAAGGAAGTCATGGGGATTCCCGATAAGTCCATTCCCCAGGATCTACTCAACAAGGCGCAGTGCGTCATCATCGTTCCGGGTCTGAAGAAGGGCGCGTTTTTCGTGGGAGCGAAATACGGGAAGGGATTCGTCTCCTGCCGCGCGAAGAGCGGTGTCGGCTGGGGCGCTCCCGGATCCGTTCGCGTCGAAGGAGGCAGCTTTGGCTTTCAGGTTGGCGGATCCGAAACCGACGTCATCATGCTGGTGATGAATGAACGCGGCATGAAACGTCTGCTCACCAGTAAATTCACTTTAGGCGGCGATGCCTCCGCTGCCGCGGGGCCGGTCGGCCGCTCGACCCAGGCCGAGACGGATGCTTTCATGACCGCTGAGATTCTCACCTGGTCCCGCGCCCGCGGCCTGTTTGCCGGCATCTCGCTCAGCGGCGCGACCATGCGCGAGGATGCGGACTGGAACAACGAACTCTACGGCCGCAAGATCACGAATCGCGAAATTCTCACCTCCACCATCGCGCCGCCCGCGCCCGCGCAGCCTATGCTCGCGGAGTTGAACCGCTATTCGAGCCGCAAGTAAAATGCCGGACGCCGAGAACCCAGGGGACGTTTCCGCGCGCATGCGAGACGATTGGAATGCGCGCGCCCGGGAAGACGCCGGTTACTATGTGGCTTTCGGCCGGCGCGATCAGGACGACGCGGAGTTTTACGCGACTGCCACCGAAATGGTCAACAGCCTCGAATCCGAGCTGCGCCGCGTTCCCAAATCCCAGCGCTTAGAGTGGAAGGCGCTCGAAATCGGCTGCGGGCCCGGCCGCCTGATGCGGCCCATGAGCCGCCACTTTATCGAGATCGACGGCGTCGACGTGTCGGACGAAATGATTTCCCTCGCCCGGCAGGGGCTGAGCGATCTTCCCAACGCGCGTCCCCATCACACTGACGGCGCAAGCCTCTCGCTCTGGCCTGCGGAGACGTTCGATTTCGTTTACTCCTACGCCGTCTTTCAGCACATCCCCAGCCGCGAGGTGGTGCTCCAATATTTGCGCGAAACGCATCGCGTGATGAAACCCGGTGGTCTCGCGCGTTTGCAATTCAACGGACTGCCGCAAGGCGGAGGCGTTGCTTATGACACCTGGTCCGGCGCGCGATTCTCCGCCCAGGAGCTGATGGAGTTCGCCCGCGCCAACGATTTCCAGGTGCTGGCCATGGAAGGCGTCGGCACGCAATACATGTGGACCTCCTGGCGCAAACAGCCGGAAGGTTGGAGCGACGCGCAACGGGCGAAGGAAGATTCTACTGAACCCGCCGCCGACCTTCGCATCCGCCGGATCACCAACGCGGGCAGTTCGGAACCCGTCGCGCCGTCGCGCGGCCGTTGGGCCTCGATCTCCATCTGGGTGGAGAATCTTCCTCCAGACGCGGGCCTCCAGCATTTGCGAGTCACGGTCGGCAGTTACTTCGGAACCATCACTTATATCGGTCCGCCCGATGGCATCGGCTTGCAGCAGTTGAACGTCATTCTGCCTGAACTGGAAGAGACGGGTCTGCTTCCCGTCGAAGTGCGATGGTTCGGCCAATGCATTTCTCCTCCCGCCGTTCTGCGCGTGATTCCCCCGGGACCATCCGTGCCGAGCGTGGCGTCGGTCACCGACGGAATCAACCTGGTGGCAGGCAAACGTATCGAAACACGAATGATCAAGGTGACGCTGGAAGAAATCAGTCGCCCCCATGATCTCGAAGCCTCAGTCGACGGCCATCCCGTCTCCGACCTGGAGTTTTTCTGCGTCGATCCGCGCCCGCAGAAATTCGAAGTAAATTTCCGCCTCCCCGAGCAGATTGGCATAGGCCCGCATCAACTAGAGCTGCGAATGGGCCGCAGAAAGCTAGCGCCTATCGCCATCGAAGTAGTGGCGTGATTCGCTGACAAAAGAATATTAGCCGCCGATGAACGCGGATGAACGCGGATCGGACCATTTGTTTTCCATCGGCGTTCATCGGCGTTCATCGGCGGCCAATAACAGCGCCTAAGACCTGCGAGTGAATTGCGGAAGCGTAGACCCGCGCTCTGAGCACGCGATCAGCGCTGCGAGACGCTTGTCCTTCGTTTCCTCCCGCTTCGCGTTGATCACCCACCACGTCGCCGCCCGCCGGTATGACTGGGGTTGCGATTGAAAGAACTTCCGCGCCGTGCGGTTCGCCCGGAAACGCTTCTCCTGCCCACCATCGAACTCGACGGACTCCTGCTCGAACGAATATATACGGGAGCGCGCGTCTTTCCGCGCTTCGAATGCCTTTATCCCCGCCGGGTGCATCAAGCCTTCGGCGCGCAGCTCTCCGACACGCCGGATGTTTACCGCACTCCAAGTGCTGACAGTCTTCCGCGGGGTGAATCGGATGCTGTAGGTCGCATCGTCGATCCGCCGGCGAACGCCATCGATCCATCCAAAGCACAGAGCCCCATCGACGGACTCGGGCCACGTGATACTCGGATTTCCAGAATCCTTTTTGTGGAAACCCACCAGCAGCTCAGTATGAGTGTGGTGATGCTTCTTAAGCCAGCCGCGCCACTCCGCCGGAGTCGCGAAAAACTTCGGTTGCATCCTTACAGTTTATTCCGCTTGAATATGAATCCCGCACTCCAGCTTCTTGCCGTGCCACCGGCCGGAGCGGGCATTTTCAGGATCGAACGGAAGTTCCGTGCAAGGCGCGCAGCCAATGCTGGTGTAACCCTGGTCGTACAGAGGAAGCGCCGGTATGTTGTGAGCTTCCAGATATTTCCAGACTTCGCGATTGGTCCACATCGCCAGCGGACTGACTTTCTGGAGTTCCTTCCCGCTGGGCAGTCTGAAAGTCTCTATGATCTGCAGGTTCGCCCGTGTCGGCGACTGCTCGCGGCGCAATCCGGTGATCCAGGTATCGAACGGCGCGAGCCCTTCGAATAACGGCGTTACCTTACGGAATCCGCAGCAGCGGTCGGGCGCGGTTTGATTCAGGATGCCGAACTGGGATTCCTGATCGGCGACGCTTTGTTTCGCGCTTAGATTCTGCAGGTTGAGACTCCACCGGGCCGCAATCTGATCGCGATACCGGAGCGTTTCCGGAAAGTGATAACCCGTTTCGAGAAACAGCACCGGAATATCGGGCCGCTGCTGAATCGCCTGATGCAGTACTACGACATCTTCCGCCTGAAAGCTGCAAGTGATGCAGGCGTTGCTTAGATTGAGCATTTCGATCATAGGAAAACTCGTAAGTGGCTGATTCTGATAGCCATGATTGATGCTATCACACAATGACTTCCTTGTCCATCAGGAAATGGGTCTTTGACTGGTACTCAGACACCTGTTCGTAACAGGCTGTCCCGTATATAGATATAGTTCTTGACGAAGTACTATATGTTGCGGCATGATTGCCAACAGCGTCGGAAGAGATCGTCAATGTTTGGCGCAAAAGAAGCCTTCACATAAAGGGAATCACCATGGGACAATTAGGGATAGGTGTTGCGATGAAATTGAAAGATGTGCGCCGGCCGGTGCCGGTTGCGGAGAGGGCGGGAGTGGAGTTTCCACGCTACTTCACCTCTCGCCTGGAGGCGGGTAAAACACCTTACGACGAGGTGAAATGGGAGCTTCGCACCGCCTCGATCGGCAACGATAAAGGCGCGGTGATTTTCGAGCAGCGCGACGTGGAGGTCCCGGCAGACTGGTCACAAACTGCTACGAACATCGTGGTGAGCAAGTATTTTTACGGCAAGATCGGCTCGGCTGAGCGCGAAACCAGCGTCCGCCAACTGATCGGCCGGGTGGTGGATACCATCGCGGGCTGGGGCGGCGGGCAGGGTTATTTCCGCACCGCAGAGGACACTGAAAATTTCCGCAGCGAACTGGGGCACCTGATGCTGACGCAGAAGGCGTGCTTCAATTCTCCGGTGTGGTTCAACGTGGGCGTGAAGGAGCCGCGCGGCTACGGGTGGTATTTCGACGAAGCGTCCGACAGCATCAAGAAGCTGGAGCAGGGCGAGATGAGGCCGCAGTGCTCGGCGTGCTTTATCAATTCGGTGGGCGATACGCTGGAAGGCATTCTGGATTTGGCGAAAACCGAAGGCATGCTGTTCAAATGGGGCAGCGGCACGGGCACGAATCTTTCCACCTTACGCGAAGAAGATGGGCTGCTTTCGAGCGGCGGCAAGGCGTCCGGTCCGCTGAGCTTCATGAAGGGTTTTGACGCGTTCGCGGGCGTGATCAAGAGCGGCGGCAAGACTCGGCGCGCGGCGAAGATGGTGATCCTGAACGCGGACCATCCGGATATCGAGAAGTTCGTGTGGTGCAAGGCCAAGGAAGAGAAGAAGGCGCACACGCTGATCGACGCGGGCTACGATTCGTCGCTCGACGGGGACGCCTATGGGTCTATCTTCTTCCAGAACGCGAATAACAGCGTGCGCGCCACCGATGAGTTCATGGAAGCCGTTCAAAGCGACGGTGACTGGTGGACGCGTTCGCGGCTGGCCGGCCAGCCCGTCAAACGGTTCAAGGCTCGCGACCTGATGCGGCAGATTGCGGAAGCCACGCATCAGTGCGGCGATCCGGGGATGCAGTTCGACACCACGATCAACCGCTGGCACACATCGAAGAACACGGCTCGCATCAATGCGTCGAATCCGTGCTCGGAATATATGTTCCTGGACGATTCGGCGTGCAACCTGGCTTCGCTGAATCTGATGAAGTTCGTAGGATCCGATGGCCAGTTTGACGTGGAAGCTTATCGCCATGCGGTCGACACTGTGACGATCGCGCAGGAAATCATCGTGGATAACGCGGCGTATCCCACCGACAGGATCGCGAAGAATTCGCACGATTTCCGGCCGCTGGGGCTGGGTTACGCGAATCTGGGCGCGCTGCTGATGTCGATGGGCATCGCCTACGACAGCGATCACGGCCGCGACTGGGCGGGCGCATTGACGGCGATCATGTGCGGGCAATCGTATTTAACCAGCGCGCGGATTTCCGAAGGCTCGACCGGTCCTTGCGAAGGGTATGCGATGAATGAGGAGCCCTTCTTAGAAGTGATTCGGATGCATCGCGACGCGACGGCGCGGCTGGATAGCAGGCGGGTTCCGCAGGCGGTTTACGAGAACGCCCGGAAGTGCTGGGAAGAAGCGTACGAACTGGGTCGCGTCGCCGGATTCCGCAACGCGCAGACCACGGTGCTGGCACCGACGGGGACCATCGGCTTCATGATGGATTGCGACACGACGGGCATCGAACCAGACTTGGCATTAGTGAAATACAAGAAGCTGGTCGGCGGCGGCGTGATCAAGATCGTCAACAACACTGTGCCGGAGGCTCTGCTGAAGCTGGGCTATTCCACTGACCAGATGAACGCGATTGTCGATCATATCGACTCTTCGGGGACCATTGAGGGCGCGCCCGGGTTGAAGCCGGAGCATCTCTCGGTATTCGATTGCAGCTTCCGCCCGCAGAACGGGACGCGGTCGATTGCGTACATGGGTCATGTGCGGATGATGGCGGCGGTGCAGCCGTTTATTTCGGGCGCGATTTCGAAGACCATCAACATGCCGGAAGAATCGACGGTCGAAGAGATCATGGACGCCTACACCGAGAGCTGGCGGCTGGGTCTGAAGGCGGTTGCGATTTACCGCGACAACTCGAAGCGCGTGCAGCCATTGAGCTCCGGTACGTCGAAGGGCGCGAAGGCGGCGAACGGTCCGGCGCAGGTGGAGAGCTCCGTTGAGATTAGGGAACGGATCGTCTATCAGCCGACGCGGCGCAAGATGCCGCTCGAACGGCAGTCGATCACGCACAAGTTCTCGATTGGCGGGCACGAAGGCTACATCACGGTGGGGATGTACGAAGACGGGACGCCGGGCGAAGTGTTCATTTCGATGGCGAAGGAAGGCTCGACCATTTCGGGCCTGATGGACAGTTTCGCGACGGCGATCAGCTACGCGCTGCAGTATGGCGTGCCGCTGAAATTCTTCGTCGATAAGTTCAGCCATGTGCGGTTCGAGCCGAGCGGGTGGACGGGCAATCCTCAGGTCCCGTACGCGAAATCGATCATGGATTACATCTTCCGCTGGCTGGGGGCGAAGTTTTTGGGTCCCGAGTATGCGGCGGGAGAGGCGGGGGATGCGCCGAAGTTGCGGGTAACGGAAGAGGATCCGCAACAGCCTCTGTTGTTCTCGGCGGCGGTGTCGGATGCGCCGACGTGTTCGGAATGCGGCGGGCTGATGACGCGAAACGGGTCGTGCTACAAGTGTGAGAATTGCGGGGGGACGAGCGGTTGTAGCTAGGCTCTGGGAGCCGCACTTTGGGTTCGTTTCGTAATTTTTCAGTGAGGGTTGTGCGCCCAGGTCGAATCTAAGACAGGATAGCTGCATCCAGGCTTTTCTTCGTTGCTGCGGGATCATCTGGCAGCGATCATTGGCAGCTATGTGATTGGGAATATTGGGGAAGGATCCTGCGGCAGGGACGTGATCCGTGTCGCGGCTGGTTTCGCATTCGTGACAGAATCCTCGACAGTGCGGCGGGGCGATGACGCGAGAAAAGTGTTGGACTTGCGGTGGATGAGCCATAACACAAGGAAAATAAACAACTTGCCATGCATTCAAGTTTTATGGCAAAAATTGGAATAGCGCATTGAGGGATTCAACTGTTGTTGTGTCCCTTAGTTCTTAAACCAAGCAATTCCGTTTTAGAGTCAAAAATTGGAATGGAAGGCTAAGGGATTCAACTGTAGTTGAGTCCCTTTACTCTAGTCGGAAACGATTTCGACAATCCGATCTGCCTTATAGAGCCTCGCCGATCCCTTTATGTCCCGAGCTGTCACCATACCGGTGGCTTCCAGGCGCTTAATCATATTCTGAACGCCTTGATAACTAACCTTGGAGCCCATTGTCGAGGCGAGCTCTGTACGCAAAAATGGAACGGTAGTGATAGGAACGGCAAAGAGGATATCCACTAACTGAAGCAATCTAGCGGAGGCTCTTGATTTTGTGAGTTCCTTCCGCCACTCTGTTTGCAAATCCTGCAGTCGCTTTGATCGCGCGATCGCATCTTTCGACTGCGATGTGACGCCATTGAGGAAAAAAATTGTCCATTCGAGCCAATTACCTTTCTCGCTGACGGACTGCAAGAGAGCACAATATTCATCGCGGTACCGCTCGAAATAAGCACTAAGGTACAGCAAGGGAAGGGGAAGCAGGTTCCAGTGTAAAAGGAGCAAGGTAATCAGCAAGCGGCCAGAGCGGCCGTTACCATCTACAAACGGATGGATCATTTCAAACTGGGCATGAATGAGGGCAAGCTGTACAAGCGGTGGATACCCCTTCGGGTTGTGGAGGTATTTCTCGAAAGCGTCAAGCGCGTGCCGCATCTCCTCGGCCGGTGGTGGGACATATACAGCGTCGTTCAGACCCCTGCCCCCAATCCAATTCGGACCGGTTCGGAATTCACCCGGCGTGGCATGCCCACCCCGAACCCCATTCATCAATCGTTCATGGACTTCGCGAATGAATCGGAGGCTAATTGGGAAATCTTTCAGGCGCTCGATCCCGTATTCCAGCGCTCGCACATAATTCCTAACCTCGAAGACATCGGAATCGCGCGTGTTGGTTCCGGGCAACAGAGGGAGCTGCGATGCTTCATACGCATACAAGTCGGAGATATCAGCTTGTGTTCCTTCGATTCGCGAAGACAGAACAGCCTCTTTGCGAATGAACGGATTAATGAGAAGATGCGGATTTGAGAGGTTGCGAGCCAGACCGGCCAACTCTCCGAGCGCCCGGTCCGCATCGGAGAGGGCGCTGAATAAGGCAGAACCAAGAGACAAATCCGGAGGCAGCGAATGGGGAAGAAAAGCCCAATAGGCGGTTTCTCCCTTTCCAATCTTGACAACTTTACCCGATGAGCTAGTTCCGAATCTCTTCGGGTCCATGATGGATCAAAACTGCCTATTCTTCCGGAGCTTCCCCGTCTTCTTTGCCTTGCCGGATCGCGTTCAGCCGCTCTTCTCGGCGCTTGGCTCGGTCTGCGGCGCGTTTGACGAGCTCGCTGCCGACTAGTTCGATCATGGCCTGTTCCGCTCCGTCGCCTTTGCGGTTGCCTAGTCGGACGATGCGGGTGTAGCCGCCGTTGCGCTGGCCGAATCTCGTGCCGAGTTTGTCGAACAGTTTTTTGACAGATGACGGCGTTATTAGAAACGCCGCCGCCTGGCGGCGGGCGTGCAGCGTGTCGCGCTTGCCTAGCGTGATCATTTTATCGACCAACGGCTTGATCGCTTTCGCTTTCGGAACCGTGGTGACGATGCGCTCCTGATCGATGACGCTGGTGACCAGGTTTTTTAGAAGTGAGTTGCGCGCGCCGACGTCGCGCTTGAGTTTAAAGCCGGATTTTCCGTGTCGCATGGTTCGTCCCGCCTACTCGGCGATGGCTCCTTCTTCGCCTTCATCCTCATCGTCGTCATCTTCGATATCGTCGATGTCCGCGCCGTCATCCATCGCTCCGATGGACGCGGGAGTGCCCGCGGGCGACACCAGGCGGCCCTGCGCGTCAAACTTCATGCCGAAGGTCAGGCCCAAACCGGAGAGGATTTCCTTAATCTCGTTGAGCGACTTGCGGCCGAAATTCTTGGTGCGCAGCATCTCGGCTTCGGTCTTCTGCACCAGATCGCCGATGGTTTGAATATTGGCGTTCTTGAGGCAGTTGTAGGAACGAACGCTCAGTTCCAGTTCTTCGACAGATCTGTTGAGCACTTCGTTCATCTGGCTGAGAGCGCGCTCGGCCGGCTCCTCGGCCGACTCCGGCAATTCTTCAAAGTTGATGAAGATCGCCATGTGATCTTTGAGCAGCTTCGCCGCCTGGCCGATGGCGTCCGCGGGCGAGATGGCTCCGTTGGTCCAGACCTCGATGGTGAGCTTGTCGTAATCGGTCATCTGGCCGAGGCGCGCGGCCTCGACAGAGAAGTTCACTTTGCGAACGGGCGAGTGAACCGAATCGATCGGAATGTAGCCCAGCGGCAGGTCCTCGTCGTTGTTGCGGTCGGCCGAGACGTAGCCGCGGCCGGATTTGAGGCGCATCTCGATGGCGAGCTTGCCGCCTTCGCCGATGGTGGCGATGTGCATATTGCGGTCGAGCACTTCGATTTCGGAATCGGTCTCGATCTGCCCGCTGAGGATCTGGCCCGCGCCGTCGGCCTTGAGCCGGACCGTGCGCATGCCTTCGCCCATCATCTTGAAGGGGACTTGCTTGAGGTTGAGAATAATGTCCGTGGCGTCTTCGGCGACGCCGGGAATGGGGCTGAATTCATGGGCTACGCCTTCAATCCGCACGGCGGTGATGGCGGCGCCTTCAATGGAGCTGAGCAGCACGCGGCGCAGGCCGGTGCCGATGGTGGAACCGAAGCCGCGCTCGAAAGGCTGCGCGGTGAACATGCCGTAACGCTCGTTGAGCGTCTCGGTATTGGCAACTAACCGTTTGGGTTTCTGGAATCCTTTGAACATATATAGGCTCCTTTTTACTTCGAGTACAACTCGACGATGAGCTGCTCGTTCAACTGGATCTGGACGAGGTCTTCGCGTTTAGGTTGGCTGATGACTCGGCCCTTGAGATTTTCGCGATCGACTTCCAGCCAGTTGGGGCTCGGTGCATGCGCCGTGGCGTCGCGCGCATGCAATATGGTCGGGTTGTTCTTGCTTTTTTCACGAACTTCAATGACGTCGTTCGGCTTCACCATGAACGACGGAATATCGACGCGCTTCCCGTTGACGTTCAGATGGCCATGGCGGACCAACTGGCGGCCTTGAGCTCGCGAAGTGGCGAGGCCCATGCGGTAGAGCGTGTTGTCCAGCCGGCGCTCCAGCATGTTGAGCATGTTTTCGCCCGTGATGCCTTTGGCCGCGCTGGCTTTTTCGAACAGGTTGCGGAACTGGCCTTCGAGAAGTTGATAATAACGGCGCGCCTTCTGCTTTTCGCGGAGCTGCAGGCCGTAGCCGACGATTTTCGGCTTACGATCCTTGCCGTGCTGTCCCGGAGGGAAGTTGCGCTTCTCGATGGCGCACTTCTCGGTGTAGCAACGCTCGCCTTTCAGGAACAATTTCATGCCCTCGCGCCGGCATTGACGGCACACGGGACCAATATATCGAGCCAAATCAGACCTCCCTGGTCAATTACAAGTAGGTGCAGTTTACGGGGCCTCTGGCCCTTTCTTCCTGCTTTATACAAAATCCAAAATCAAACGCGGCGCTTCTTGGGCGGCCGGCAGCCGTTGTGCGGAATCGGCGTACGATCCCGGATGGAACGAACATCGAGGCCCGCGGTCGATAGCGCGCGGACAGCCGACTCGCGTCCCGCGCCCGGACCGCTGACGGCCACTTCGACCGTGCGCAGACCGGATTCCTTCGCTTTATTCGCCGCCGTGAGCGACGCCTGCTGCGCTGCGAACGGGGTGCCTTTGCGCGAGCCCCGGAACCCGAGCGAACCCGAGCTGGACCACGAAATCACGTTGCCCATGGGATCCGTGATGGTGATGATGGTGTTGTTGAAGGACGCCTGCACGTGAACCCGGCCCATCGGGACCGAGCGTTTTTCCTTCTTCTTAAACGCTTTTTTCTTGCCGGCTTTTGCGGGTGCTTTGGCCATTATGTCTTACCCGTCGCTTTCTTCTTGTTAGTTACCGTGCCGCGCCGCGGACCCTTGCGGGTGCGGGCGTTGGTGTGCGTGCGCTGGCCGCGCACAGGCAGACCGCGGCGGTGACGCAAGCCGCGATAAGCGCCCATCTCGATCAGGCGCTTGATATTCATGGAGGTCTCTTTGCGCAGGTCGCCTTCGACCGCGCCTTCTTCCTCGAGGATGATACGGATCTTGTTGACTTCGTCTTCAGTCAGGTCGGAAATCTTGGTATCCGGGTTGACGCCCGCGCGGTGGCAGAGCGAGTTCGCCCTGGTCCGACCGATGCCGTAAATATACGTAAGACCGATCTCGGCCCGTTTTTTCGCCGGTAAATCGACGCCTGCTAGTCGTGCCATGGATTATCCTTGCCTCTGCTTATGCTTTGGATTCGTACAGATCACGCGCACCACGCCTTCGCGGTGGACGATCTTGCACTTGTCGCACATTTTTTTAACCGATGCTCTAACCTTCATAAAATTCCCGCCTTAATCCTTTAGGGCCTGGTCAATACCCAGGGCCCGTTTGCCGTGATCGCCACGGTGTGCTCGAAATGCGCCGAGTATTTTCCATCCTCGGTTACGGCCGTCCAGCGGTCCGGTTTGACGCGGCTGCCCGCTTTCCCGGCGTTCACCATCGGCTCGATCGCGAGTACCATTCCCTCTTTCAACCGCGGATTCTCGCTCCGCCGGTCGACGTAGTTCGGAACCTGCGGCTCTTCGTGCATCTGAGTTCCGATGCCGTGGCCAACAAACTCCCGAACCACTGAAAATCCATTCGCGGTCACGTGCCGCTCCACCGTGCCACAGATATCGAACAGCCGGTTGCCCGGCCGCGCCTTCTCGATGGCCAGTTCCAGCGACTCGCGCGTCACATTCATCAGCCTCTGGGCCTCGTCCGAGATTTCGCCCACGCCGACGGTTACGGCCGAATCGCCGTAATATCCGTTCAACTGCACGCCCGTATCGATCGAAACGATATCGCCCTTCTTGAGGATCCTCTTTTGGGAAGGCATCCCGTGGACGATTTCTTCATTCACCGACGTGCATAACACCGAGGGGAATTTCGTCCCCGCGCTCGGCGTCGAATAACCCTTAAAAGCCGACCGTGCGCCCGCATCCGCCATCATCTTTTCAGCCGTCAGCTCCAACTCGTACGTGGTGACGCCTTCCGCGACCATCTTCTTCAGGGTGTCTAAGATATTCCAGACAAGAAGGCCGGCGCACCGCATTTTTTCCAGCTCCGCCATGTTCTTACGCACAATCATGCCTGCTGACTTTTCCCATTTCCACGACGGCTTTCAACCCACTCCCGAATCTGCTTCGCAATCACCATCGGCGAACTTGCCGCGCCATCCACTTCACACACCGCGAATCCCTCTTCGCGCAGACACTCCAATACCGGAGAAGTCTGTCGATCATACGCCCTCAACCGTTCGGCGACCACCTCGGGGCGATCGTCATCTCTGACCCCCAGCTTCGATCCGTCGTAATCGCAAACTTCCGAAACCACCGGAGTCTTGGACGACACGCTGTAGAGCGCGCCGCACGTGGGGCACAGACGGCGCCCGGAGAGACGGGCAATAATAACATTATAATCGACTTTCAGGTGTACCACCACTGGCACGATCCCTTTGGCCGCCAGCACCCCTGAAATCAGCTTCGCCTGATCCACCGTTCGCGGGTACCCGTCGAGGATAAACCCGTTGGCGCAATCCGGCTGCTCAATCCGCTCCTCCACCATCTTATTTACGATTTCGTCCGGCACCAGGCCGCCCGATTTCATGATGGCCGACGCCGCTTCTCCCAGCGGATCGTGCGATGCCGCGCGTTCCCGCAGCATGTCGCCGGTCGATATATGAGCCACTCCCAATGCCTGACGCAGCAACTTGGCTTGCGTCCCCTTCCCAGATCCTGGGGGACCGAACAAAATCAGACAGAGTCGACTCATTCACTCGCTTAGTTCGGCTTCCCCTCCACATAACGGCCGCACTTCGCGCGGCTCCAAACTCATAACGGCCGCACTTCGCGCGGCTCAAACTCATAACGGCCGCACTTCGCGCGGCTCCAAACTCATAACGGCCGCACCTTTGCGCGGCTCCAAAATCGCTACCCAAAACCGCCGGAGGCGGCGGCGGTCAGATGCTGCTGCGGCGGCCACGGATACGGCCTGCTCGCGGCGTA
This sequence comes from Bryobacterales bacterium, assembly GCA_963813145.1. Lineage (GTDB taxonomy): Bacteria > Acidobacteriota > Terriglobia > Bryobacterales > Bryobacteraceae > Palsa-187. The sequence goes on along the minus strand of CAWEXX010000002.1, from coordinate 374,846 downwards.
AAGCCTTCATAATGGCGCATGATCAACTGCGCCTCAATCTGATTCACCGTATCCATCGCCACACCGACCACGATCAGCAGCGAGGTCCCGCCGAAGGAGAAATTCACTCCCAGACCATCCAGTAGCCAGCGCGGGAAATGGGCGTCGATGAAATTCCCGATCAGCGGCAACCGCTGCAGCTTGATTCCCGCGATCATGATCTGCGGCAGCAGGGAGAGAATAGCTAGATAGAGCCCGCCCACCACCGTGATCTTGGTCAAAATCTTGTTCATGTAATCGGCGGTGTTCCGGCCCGGACGGATGCCCGGGATAAACCCTCCGTACTTACGCATGTTGTCCGCCGCTTCGTTCGGATTAAAAATAATCGAAACGTAGAAGAAGCAGAAGAAGATAATCAGGACTGTGTAGAGCAGGTAGTAAAGAGGCGATGCGCCTTGGATCGCGCCCAGCATCCCGCTGAGCACGGTCGAGTTCTTCACGAAATCGAACTGCATCGCGGTCATCGGGAAGGCCAGCAGCGAGCTCGCGAAAATCACTGGGATCACGCCGCCGGCATTGACTTTGAGAGGCAGGTGCGTCGACTGCCCGCCCATCATTCTGCGCCCGATGACGCGCTTGGCGTATTGAACGGGAATCCGGCGCTCGCCGCGCTCGACCAGCACGATAAATCCTACTACCGCAATCATCATCACCACGATGATCAGAACCTGGATGAGCGGCCAGTCGCCGCTTTGAACCTTAAGCACCATGTCCGAAATCGCATTCGGCAGCCCGACCACGATGCCGGTAAAAATGATCAGCGACATCCCATTGCCGATCCCGCGTTCGGTGATCTGCTCACCCAGCCACATAATGAAAGCCGTGCCGGTGGTGAGCGTCAGAATCGTCATCGCGGTGAAACTGAAGCCGGGGTGCGTGACAAACGGAGTCGATGCATGAGACAGCGTTTCGGCGATGCCGAAAGACTGCACGATCGCCAGACCCACAGTCAGATAACGAGTCCACTGGGTGATCTTGCGCCGTCCGATTTCACCCTCTTTTTGCAGCTTTTCCAAGGTCGGGACGACGACTGTTAATAGCTGCAGGATGATCGACGAGGTGATGTACGGCATGATGCCGAGCGCAAAAATCGTCAGGCGCCGGAACATGCCTCCACTGAATAGATCGAGAAAGCCGAAAAGAGATCCCTGGTTCTGCTTAATGTAATCTTCGAAACGGTGAGTATCGATACCAGGGATCGGAATGTGCCCGCCCAGGCGATACACCGCGAGCATAGCCAACGCAAACAGGAGCCGCTTGCGCAGATCCGGAATGCGAAAGATGTTACCAACGGCTTCCAGAAACTTCATGCGATGATTCTCCAGGCCCTGACTAGAAAAGCCTATTGCTTCTCTGCACTGATTTTCTCAGCAATCACTTCCGCCGTCCCGCCGGCGGCCTTAATTTTCTCGAGCGCCGCCTTCGAAAACACGTGCGCCTTGACGGTAATCGCTTTCTTCAGATCGCCCGTCCCCAGAATTTTCAAACCGTGCTTTATTTTGTGGATCACGCCCGCTGCCAGCAGCGTTTGCGCGTCGAACGAGTTGCCTTCCAGAGTTTCCAGCGCCGCCACGTTCACGATGGCATATTCCTTGCGGAAAATGTTGGTGAAGCCGCGCTTCGGCAGACGGCGATGCAAAGGCATCTGGCCGCCTTCAAATCCACGCATGCGCGAATAGCCCGAAATGGATTTGGCGCCCTTCGCGCCGCGGCCGGAAAACTTTCCCCGGCCCGTGCCCATGCCCTGGCCCAAGCGCCGCTTCTTGTGTTTTTGTCCTACTGGAGGTTTAATTTGGCTGAGATTCATCGGGGCTCCCTAGTCTACAATCGCGAGCAAGTGAGGAATTTTCTTCACCATGCCCCGGAACGCCGGAGTGTCCGGCTTGGTGACCGTGCGGTTCAGCGTCCGCAGACCCAGCGCCCGGACCATTACTTTGTGCTTGTCCGGCGTGCAGATGACGCTCTTAATCAACTTGATTTTAATTGTTCCCGGCATTTTACACCTTGACTAAACTTTATCCATCGCCAAGCCGCGCAGATCCGCAACCTCGGCTTTGTCCCGCAACTGTTCGAGCGCGTCGATGGTGGCCTTCACCACGTTGTGAGGATTGTGCGACCCCAACGACTTGGTCAACACATTCGGAATTCCCACCGCCGTAATCACCGCGCGCACCGCGCCGCCCGCAATCACGCCGGTTCCATCCGGAGCCGGCTTCAACAATACGCGCCCGCTGCCGAACTCGCCCAACACGACATGTTGGATGGTGGTCGCCAGCACGTTCACTTTGCGAAGATTCTTCTTCGCCGCTTCGATGCCTTTTTTAATCGCCGCCGGCACTTCTTTCGCCTTGCCTGTGCCGAAGCCGACAATCTTCGCGCCCGGATCGCCCACCACGACGAGAGCCGAGAAGCTCAAATTCTTGCCGCCCTTGACCACTTTGGTCACGCGGTTAATCGAAACAACCTGCTCTTTGAGGTTCAGGTTGGTCGAGTCGATGCGCTTTTGCATGCCCATATTAGAATTCCAGTCCCGCTTCGCGGGCCGCTTCGGCCAGCGCCTTGACGCGGCCGTGATACTGATAACCGCCGCGATCGAACACCACGGCTTTAATACCTTTGTCCTTGGCGCGCTCGGCCACCAGCTTGCCGATTTCTTTCGCGCCGGTCACGTTGCCGCCGTTTTTCGTATCCTTCTCGATCGAACCCGCGGCCACCACCGTATGGCCCTTGGTGTCGTCGATCACCTGGGCGTAAATGTGTTTCACGCTGCGAAAAACCGCCAGGCGCGGACGCTCCGGCGTTCCAGCCACCCGGCTCCGGATCCGCTTGTGAACGCGCAGGCGGATGATGTTTTTAGAATCCCGTCGTGCCATCGATTACTTACCTCCCGCGCCGGTCTTGCCGACCTTCTTGCGCAGCGCTTCGCCCGTGTACCGGACGCCTTTATTTTTGTACGGATCGGGCGGACGCAGCGCGCGCATATTCGCGGCCACTTGACCGAGCAACTGGCGGTCGGACCCGGTCAGCACCAGGTGCGTCTGCTTGTCGATCTTCATGTCGATTCCGTCCGGAAGATAGAACTCGATGGAATGCGAATAGCCGAGCGTGAACGTCGCAACCCGGCCCTTCAAATCGCAGCGGTATCCAATTCCCACGATGTCGAGCTCGCGCGTGAAGCCGGTCGAGACGCCCTGGACAGCGTTCGCCGTCAGCGCCCGGGTCAGCCCATGCAACGCGGCCTTATTTTCGCCGTCGCGCTGAAATTCGCCGATGCCGTCCTTCTGAGACAGCGTGATGCCGGCCGGAACCGGAACCGTCTGCTTGCCCTTCGGACCTTCGACCAACAGACTTCCCTCGCCGGCCGTGATCTTCACGCCCTTCGGCAACGGGAGCAGCTTTTTTCCTACTCTAGACATACGCTTCCCTTGGTTGATATTGGTGACAACCTTCGACTACCAGACGTGACACAGAACCTCCCCGCCCACGCCTTGCTTCCGCGCTGTGGATCCGGTCATCACGCCCTGCGGCGTCGTCAGAATATTGATTCCCAGGCCGCCCAGAATCCGCGGCACTTTTTTCGATCCGACATACACGCGGCACCCCGGGCGCGATACGCGCTCGATCCGCGAAATCACCGGTACGTTGCCCGGCGTGTACTTCAAATAGATACGGATGGATTTCTTGGTGCCATCCTCGGTCAGCTTGAAGTTCGCGATGTAGCCTTCGTCTTTGAGGATTTTGGCGATATCGTTCTTCAGCCGCGATGCGGGCACATCCACTTTGGCGTGGCGCGCCGAGAGCGCATTCCTCATGCGCGTCAACATATCGGCGATTGGATCCGTTGTCATCATTCCTGTAAAATCCCCCTGCCCCTACCAGCTCGCCTTGATCACGCCGGGGACTTCTCCCGCCAGCGCCAGTTTCCTAAAGCAGATTCTGCATAATTTAAACTTGCGCAGAAACCCGCGCGGACGCCCGCAGCGGAAGCAGCGGTTGCGGTGCCGGCAGGCAAACTTCGGCTTTTTTCCAGCCGCGATCGATGCCGCCGTCGCCGCCGCGATTTTTTCGTCTCTTGCAATCTTCGCTGTCGTCGCCATAGTTCTCCCTTACTGCGCCCGGAACGGCATTCCGAGATGTTTCAACAACGCCAGACCCTCGGCATCGGTCTTGGCGCTGGTCGTGATGCAGATATTCATTCCCTTGGTTTTCTCGACCTTGTTATAGTCGATCTCCGGGAAAATCAACTGGTCCTTGATACCCAGCGTGTAGTTGCCCCGTCCGTCGAACGATTTCGACGACACGCCGCGAAAATCGCGCACGCGCGGCAGCGTCACGCTCACCAGGCGGTCCAGAAATTCGTACATGCGGTCGCCGCGCAGCGTCACGCTGCATCCGATCGCCATGCCTTCGCGCAGCTTGAACGCCGCAATCGATTTGCGAGCCTTGTTGATCACCGGCCTCTGACCGGCGATCTGGCTCAGCTCATTCACAGCGCCGTCCATCAGCTTGCTGTTACCGGTCGCTTCGCCCAAGCCGATGTTCACGCTGATCTTCTGCACTTTCGGCACTGCCATGCGGTTCGTATAACCGAACTCCTTGGTCATGGCCGGAACGATGTTTTTTAAATACGCTTCTTTGAGACGCGCCATAATTACGCCTTCTTATCCAAAATCTCGCCGCCCTTTTTGGCGACGCGCACGTGGCGCTTGGTGGCCCCCGTGCCTTCAATCCTGTAGCCGACTCGCGTGGCCACTCCGCCCGAGGTGAGAATCATCACGTTCGACACCGCGATCGATGCCTCGCGCTCGGCGATGCCGCCCTTGATTTGCTTGGCGGGATTCGGCTTCGTGTGCCGCTTCACCATGCCCACACCCTCGACCAGCACGCGGGCGTTCACCCGGTCGATGTCCAATACGCGGCCGGTTTTGCCCTTGTCTTTACCCGCGATCACCTTCACGGTGTCGTCTTTGCGGATTTTGATTTTCAGCTTTATCTTCGGATCGTTTTGATGCCGAAACGGAATTTTCTTCGCCATGAAACTAAATAACCTCCGGCGCGAGCGAAACAATCTTCATGAACTTCTTGTCGCGCAACTCGCGAGCCACCGGGCCGAATACGCGCGTCCCCACCGGCTCGCCTACTTCATTGATCAATACCGCGGCATTCGAATCGAAGCGGATATAGGTGCCGTCCTTACGCCGGGTTTCCTTGCGCATCCGCACCACCACGCATCGCACGACCTTGCCCTTCTTGATGGCCGAATCGGGCGCCGCTTCCTTCACGCTGGCGGTGATTATGTCACCCAAGCCGGCGCGCAATCCGAGATCGCCTCCGCGCGGCAAAATACATTGCAGCCTGCGCGCGCCGCTGTTGTCGGCGACCTCAAGAATTGTCCGCATCCCAATCATAAAATTCTGGCTCCTGGCTCTTGGCTACGTTACTTTTTCTTTTTGGCCGGACGCTTTTCCGGACCCGTCTGAATACCGATCGAGCTTAAATCCGTGGTCACCTGCACGGCCTTGCGGATCACTTCCCCCAACTGCCAGCGCTTCAGCTTGCTCATCGGGCGGCATTCGATAATCCGAACCACATCGCCCGGCTTGGCTTCGTTGTTTTCATCGTGGGCGTAAAATTTTTTGCGCTTGGTCACAACGCGCTTGTACACCGGATGCGCCGCCTTGCGCGACACCTCGACCACGATCGTCTTGGCCATCTTAGCCGAGACCACCGAGCCGACCTTCTCGTTCTTGATTCCCTGCTTTTTCTCAGGCGTTTTTTCTGGCGTCTTTGTATCTGGCATCCGTTATCCTTTGCCTGACTTCCGCGGCATACTGATCTTGGCCGACTTCGGCGCAGCCGTGGGCTTCACTTTAACCTGAGGCGTTTCTTTTCGAACCTTGGGCGCTGCCGCGACAGGCGTAGGCTTGGCGACCTTCACGGCCTTCTTTGGAGCTTCATGCGTGGCCGCCGGTTTCGGAAGGGACTTCGCCCGCGCCGGTCTCTGCGCTACCGGCGATGCTCCGTCCTGACGTTCGCGCAAAACCGTGAGCATCCGCGCGCGCTCTTTGCGCAGCGACCTGAGTTTCTTGATTCCGTCCATCTGCCCCATCGACATCTGGAACCGCAGCCGGAACATCTGCTCCGCAGTATCTTTTATCTGCTTGGCGATTTCGGCCGCATCCAGGCCCCGCGCTTTTTCCGCATTCTCTTTCATAACTACTCGACCCTCATTACTCAACACCATCGCGCATGATGAATTTCGTCGGCATGCCGATCTTCGCCGCCGCCAGCAACATCGCCTTTTGCGCTATCTCGCGATTCACGCCTTCCATCTCGAACAAAATCTTGCCCGGACGAATGACGCACACCCATTGATCTGGAGCGCCCTTGCCTTTTCCCATACGGGTTTCAGCCGGCTTCTTCGTAATCGGTTTATCCGGGAACAAGCGGATCCAGACTTTGCCGCCGCGCTTGATCGAACGTGTCATCGCCACGCGAGCCGCTTCGATCTGCCGCGCCGTGATCCAGCCGCACTCCATTGCCTTCAGCCCGAAATCGCCGAACGCCAGAGTCGAACCGCGCCACGCCTTGCCCGTCATGCGTCCGCGCTGTACCTTGCGGTACTTAACTTTTTTGGGCATCAACATGGATTATTCCTTGCCTCCGTTGGTTTCAGGAGTGCCGCCAGCTTCAGGTTTGTCACCTTCAGGCTTGTCTTTGTCTTTCCAAGTCGGCTGTGGAGGAGCCATCGGCGGTAAAATCGGCGCCGACGAACGAGCCGGCGAATCCTCTGGAATTGCCTGCGTCACGCCACTCGGACCACCCACCGGCGCATTCGCCTGCGAAGGCGGCACAAATGCCGGACGCGGTCCCCGATCTCCTCGATCCCCACCTCGATCGCCAGCGCGCTCACGCCGGTCCCGATCGCGCGATGACGGTGGCCGCCGCGGTTCCGGATCGTTCCGCAAACCCTTGCGCGGCCCGCCGGGAAGAATCTCGCCTTTATAAACCCAGCACTTGATTCCGATCACGCCGTAGGTCGTGTGCGCTTCGGTGAATCCGTAGTCGATATCGGCGCGCAGCGTATGCAGCGGCAAACGACCCTGCAAATACCATTCCGTACGCGCGATTTCAGCGCCATTCAAACGCCCCGAGACGCGAACTTTGATTCCCTTGCAACCGAACCGCAGCGCCGAGTCGACCGCTTTGCGCATCGCCCGCCGGAACGCCACGCGTTTTTCCAGCTGCAGGGCAATCGATTCCGAGACCAGCTGCGCATCCAGCTCCGGCTTATGCACTTCCTGAATATCGATGAAAACTTCACGCTTGGTCTTCTTCGCCAGGTCGCCCTTCAGCTTCTCGATCTCCGCGCCTTTGCGTCCGATAATGATGCCCGGGCGCGACGTGTGAATCGTGATGCGGAGCTTGTTGCCCGGCCGGTCCACTTCAATCGAGCTGATGCCCGCCGCCTTCAAACGGCTGCGCAGTGCGTCTTTCAATTCCAGATCTTCGCGCAGCAGCTTCGCGTAATCCTGCTTGGCGAACCATCGCGAACGCCACGTCTTCGTGACGCCCAGCCGGAATCCGTAAGGATGTACTTTCTGACCCATTTAGTTCTTTTCCTCGGTCTTCCCGTCTCCGACCTTGACGATAATGTGCGACATCCTGCGCTGGTAGCGATACGCCCGGCCCATCGGCGCCGGCCGGACCCGCTTCATGCGCGGCCCTTCGTTCACATAGCACTCGACCACCATCAGCTTGTCGACATCCACGTCGTTCGACCGGTTCTCCGCGTTGGCGATGGCCGACCGCAGCACCTTTTCGATCGACGGCGCAATCCGCTTGTTAGTGGTCCGCAAAATGTTGATCGCATCGCCCGCCCGCTGGCCGCGGATCAGGTCGATGACCAACCGCGCCTTCTGGGGCGACGTTCGAAGATATCTGGCTTCCGCTCTGGCTAGCATCGTAAATTCTCCTAGGACGGTTTGGCGGTTTTCTCCGCCGCTGCCTTGGCCGCGTGTCCCTTAAACGTCCGCGTCGGCGAAAATTCGCCCAGCTTGTGGCCGACCATATTCTCCGTCACATACACCGGAATGAACTTCTTCCCGTTATGCACCGCGAGCGTGTGGCCGATAAACTCCGGCAAAATCGTCGAACGCCGCGACCACGTCCGCAATACTTTCTTTTCGTTCTTCTCGTTCATCGCCGACACCTTCTTCATCAGGTGGTCATCGACAAACGGACCTTTTGCTAACGAACGTCCCATCCGCTACCTCTTCTTCGCTTTCCGCGTCACGATCCACTTATTGGTGCGTTTGTTGTTGCGCGTCTTAAATCCGCGCGTCGGCTGACCCCACGGCGTCACCGGATGCCGCCCGCCCGACGTTTTGCCCTCACCGCCGCCATGCGGATGATCCACCGGATTCATCGTTACGCCGCGATTGTGAGGCATCTTGCCCAGCCACCGCGACCGTCCCGCCTTACCCAGGCTCACGTTCTCGTGCTCCACATTGCCCACTTGGCCGACCGTCGCCGTGCACTCCACCTGCACCTTGCGAATTTCGCCCGAAGGCAATTTCAACAGCGCGTAGTCGCCCTCTTTGGAGACTAACTGCGCCTGCGTCCCCGCCGACCGGGCCATCTGTCCGCCCTTGCCCGGCTTCAGCTCGATATTATGAACCACCGTGCCGGCCGGAATATTCTTCAGCGGCAGTGAATTGCCCACCAAAATATCCGCTTCCGGACCCGACGTCACCATCCGCCCCACCGACAAGCCCACCGGCGCCAGAATGTACCGCTTTTCGCCATCCACGTAATGCAGCAGCGCGATGCGTGCGCTCCGGTTGGGATCGTACTCGATCGCGGCCACTTTCGCCGGAATTCCGCTCTTGTCGCGCTTGAAATCGATCACCCGGTACGACTGCTTGTGTCCGCCGCCAATGAATCTAGACGACACGCGTCCCGTGGACGATCGGCCGCCGGTCTTCGGTTTCCCCTCGACCAGGCTCTTCTCAGGCGTCTGCTTGGTAATGTCATCGCGCGAAATCACCGTTTGGAAACGGCGTGTCGGCGTGGTCGGATTGTAGCTTTTAACGGCCATGGCTTAAATCTCCGCGTATTCCGGCATTTTCTCGCCGGCCTTCAGGCGTACATACGCCTTTTTCCAGTCCGAACGGTACCCCGCAAAGCGGCCCCGGCGGCGCAATTTCCCGGCCGTGATCGACGTCCGGACGTCCTCGACCTTCACCTTGAACACAGTCTGCACCGCGTTCTTGATCTGGGTCTTGTTCGCGCTCGCGCTCACCTCAAAACACAAGGTCTGCTCCGCGTCTTTCTTGGCCACGCCCTTCTCGGTCACGATCGGACGCTTGATGACTTCGTAGATAGTCGACATTATGCCAGCGCCTCCGACAATTTCTTCGCCGCTTCCTGGCTCAGCAGCACATGTTGATGACCCAGCAGGTCGTACACATTCACTTCGCGGCTGGCCACCAGCTTCACGCCTGCCAGATTCCGGCTCGCCAGCGCCAGATTCTTGTTGGCGGTATTATCGACCAGCAAAATCGTCCGCGACGCATCCAGCGCGTCCAGAGTTTTGCGCATTCCCTTCGATTTCGGCTCCGAAATCGAGAACTCGCTCACCACCCGCAGCTCCCCGTCGCGCAGCTTCGCCGACAGTGCGCTTCTCAGCGCGCCCAACAGCATCTTGCGCGGAAGCTTATAACTGTAATCGCGGGGTTGCGGACCATGCGTCGTACCGCCATGGCGCCACAGAGGCGACCGGATCGAGCCCATGCGCGCCCGCCCCGTGCCCTTCTGCTTCCACAGTTTCTTGCCGGACCCAGCCACTTCATGGCGAGTCTTGGTCGACGCCGTACCGCGCCTCGTGCCCGCCAGGTGATGGCGAACTGCTTCGTACAGCAGGTTCTCGTTCACCGGCGCGCCGAAAACTTCCTCGGCAAGATCTACCGTGCCGACTACCTTATTGCTCAAATCGATGACGTCTACGCTCGGCATAACTATACCTTCGACCTCCGTAGCATGACGTAGCCGCCGTTCGGTCCGGGCACCGCGCCCTTCACCAGAATCACGTTGTCCTCGGTATCCACCTGCACGATTTCCAGATTGCGAACCGTCACCCGGTCCGTTCCCATCTGGCCTCCCATGCGAGTCCCGGGGAACACGCGCGACGGAAAGCTGGACGCGCCAATCGATCCTGGAGCTCTATGGAACATCGACCCGTGCGTCGCATCGCCGCCCCGGAAATGATGGCGCTTGACTACGCCGGCAAACCCGCGGCCCTTGCTGATGCCGATCACGTCGACCTTCTGGGTGGGCTTGAATTCGTCGACCAGCACGCGGTCGCCCGTCTTCATGTCGCCATTCGAAGACTCCAGGCGAAATTCGCGCTGGAACTTCACGCCCTCCGCGCCCGACTTCTTCAAATGCCCCGCCGCCGGTTTCGTTACGCCCTTCTTCTTGGCGTATTCCATAAACCCGAGCTGCACGGCATCGTAGCCGTCGGTGGCCGGCGTCTTCCGCTGCACTACGACACACGGTCCGGCCTTCAGAACAGTAACAGGAACAACCTGCCCATCCGCCCGGAACACCTGCGTCATGCCGATTTTTTTGCCTAGAATCCCTGGACTCATACAATCCTCAAGAAGGAGCCAGTAGCCAGGAGCCAGTAGCCAGAATCGACTACCTACTCGCTGTCCCCAACCCCAAGCTTTCCTTCTCTACCACCGAAGCCCCAGTGTCCGTATTCTGGCTCCTGGCTACTGGCTTCTGGCTACTTCTTCTTACTTGCTCTTCCCAAACGCCTTGATCTCGACATCCACACCAGCCGGCAGATCGAGCTTCATCAACGCATCCACGGTGTCCTGAGTCGGCTCCAGAATATCGAGCAGACGTTTGTGCGTCCGAATCTCGAACTGCTCCCGGCTTTTCTTGTCCACGTGCGGCGACCGCAATACCGTGTACAGATTTCTTACCGTCGGAAGCGGAATCGGTCCGGCCACCGTAGCACCGGTCCTCTTCGCCGTATCGACGATTTCCGTCGTCGACTGGTCCAGAATCCGGTGATCGTACGCCTTCAGGCGAATTCGAATGCGTTCTCGTAAGCTACTCATGAATCGACCGTTATCCTAAAATCTCGCTAACCGTCCCGGCCCCGACCGTCCTGCCGCCCTCGCGAATCGCGAAGCGCAAGCCCTTGTCCATCGCTACCGGCGTGATCAGCTCGATTTCCAGCTGTACGTTATCGCCCGGCATCACCATCTCCATCCCCTCCGGCAACTGCGCGACACCCGTCACGTCCGTCGTCCGGAAGTAGAACTGCGGCCGGTATCCCTTGAAAAACGGAGTGTGCCGCCCGCCTTCATCTTTGCTCAGCACGTACACTTCGCCCTTAAACTTTTTGTGACCCTTGATCGACCCGGGCTTCGCCACCACCTGCCCGCGCTCGACATCGTTCTTCTCGATACCGCGCAGCAGCAGTCCGACGTTGTCGCCCGCGCGACCCTCGTCGAGCAGCTTCTTGAACATTTCGACGCCGGTCACGACCGTCTTGCGAGTATCGGTGAACCCGACAATCTCCATGTCCTCGCCGACCTTGCAGATTCCCTGCTCAATACGCCCCGTGACGACCGTGCCGCGGCCCTGGATCGAGAAAATATCTTCGATCGGCATCAGGAACGGTTTGTCCGTTACCCGCGCCGGCATCGGGATGTACTTGTCGACCGCTTCCATCAGCTCGTCGATCGTCTTTTCCCACTTCTCTTCGCCGTTGAGCGCGCCCAGCGCCGAAACTTTGATGACCGGCAGATCGTTGCCCGGGAAATTGTAGTAGGTCAGCAGCTCGCGAACTTCCAGCTCGACCAGTTCGAGCAGCTCCGGATCGTCCACCATATCAACTTTATTCAGAGCGACAACAATGTACGGCACACCCACCTGGCGAGCCAGCAAAATGTGTTCCCGCGTCTGAGGCATCGGACCATCGGTCGCCGCCACCACGAGAATCGCGCCATCCATCTGCGCCGCGCCGGTGATCATGTTCTTGATGTAATCGGCGTGACCCGGGCAATCCACGTGCGCGTAATGCCGGTTGGCGGTTTCGTACTCCACGTGCGCCGCGGCAATCGTGATCCCGCGAGCCTTTTCTTCCGGCGCGTTATCGATCGAATCGAAGCTCCGGAACTTGTTCTTCGGATTGTGCTTGGATAGCGTCTTGGTGATCGCCGCCGTCAGCGTCGTCTTCCCGTGATCGATGTGACCAATCGTCCCCACGTTCACGTGCGGCTTACTTCGATCAAATTTTTCCTTCGCCATGTTGTTTCGCTTCTCCTGTTTCCCCGCGCCTTAAGCCGCGGGATTATTTCGCTTCATGATCTCGTCGGACGTACTCTTGGGCACTTCTTCGTATTGACCGAAGTGCATCGTAAACGCGCCGCGTCCCTGCGTGCGGCTGCGGAGCTCCGTCGCATAACCGAACATCATTCGACAGAGGAACCATTGCTTTGATAATCTGCGTCGAACCCAGAATTTCCGTGCCTTCCAGGCGTCCGCGCCGGGAAATCAGGTCGCCGTTCACCGGACCCATGTACTCGTCCGGCACCACCACTTCGACCTGCATCACCGGCTCCAGAATCACCGGCTTAGCCTTGCGTGCCGCTTCTTTCACGCAGATCGAGCTGCAAATCTTGAACGCCATTTCCGACGAATCGACATCGTGATAGTCGCCGTCGTACACCGCCACGCGGATATCCGACATCGGATAGCCCGGCCATAATCCCGTGTTCCAGCGCCTCGACCACGCCTTTTTCCACCGCCGAAATGAATTCCTTGGGAATGTTGCCGCCCGTCACTTCGTTGAGGAACTCGAACTCGCCGCCCGGGAACGGCTCCACGCGCAACTTCACGCGCGCATACTGACCGCTTGCCGCCGGTCTGCTTCTTGTGCGTGTAATCGTACTCCGCCGTGTTGCGAATCGTCTCGCGATACGCCACCTGCGGCTTGCCGACATTCGCGCCCACGTCGAATTCGCGCTGCATGCGATCGACAATGATCTCCAGATGCAGCTCGCCCATGCCGGCCAGAATCGTCTGCCCCGTGTCCGGATCGGTCGAAACTTTGAGCGTCGGATCTTCCTGCACCAGCTTGGCGATCGCCATGCCCAGCTTCTGCTGATCGTCTTTGGTCTTGGGCTCGATGGCCAGCTGAATCACCGGCGTCGGGAAGTCGATCGCTTCCAGAATGACCGGGTGCTTCTCATCGCAAATCGTATCGCCGGTCGATACCGATCTTCAAGCCCACCGCCGCCGCGATGTCGCCCGCCAGAATCTCCGTAATATCTTCGCGCTTATTGGCGTGCATCTTGACCAGGCGGCCGATGCGTTCCTTGCGGCCCTTGGCGACGTTATAAATCGATTCGCTCGCCGACAACTTGCCCGAGTACACCCGAATGAACGCCAACTGACCGACAAACGGGTCGGTCATGATCTTGAACACCAGCGCCGAAAACGGCTCCGTGTCGCTGGCCTCGCGAATCACCGTGACATCTTTGTTGTCGACATCGTGGCCATGCATCGGCGGCACATCGAGCGGCGAAGGCAGATAATCGACCACCGCGTCCAGAAGATTCTGCACGCCTTTGTTCTTGAACGCCGTGCCGCAAATCACCGGGAAAATCTTCTGCGCGATGGTCGCCTTGCGAACGCCCGCCCGCAACTCGGCTTCGGTGATCTTCTCGCCCTCGACGAACTTGTGGAACAAGCGCATCGTCGGATTCGGAAACCGCTTCCACCAGCTTGTCGTGATATTCCTTGGCCTGGTCCGCGTATTCCGCGGGAATCTCGACATCGTCGAACTCCGCGCCCAGCGTTTCGTCGCGCCAGATACGCGCGTTCATCTTCACCAGGTCGATCACGCCCAAAAACTTGTCCTCGGCGCCGATCGGGAGCTGAATCGCGATCGGACGGCACTTCAACCGGTCGATGATGGTATCGAAGGAACGGAAGAAATCCGCGCCCACGCGGTCCATCTTATTGATGAAGCACATGCGCGGAACGCGATATTTGTCACCCTGGCGCCACACCGTTTCGGTCTGCGGCTGAACGCCCGCGACGGCGTCAAATACCGCCACCGCGCCGTCCAGAACACGAAGGCTGCGCTCGACCTCAGCCGTGAAATCCACGTGACCCGGCGTGTCGATAATATTGATGGTGCAATCCTGCCACTGACAGGTGGTTGCGGCCGATGTAATCGTGATGCCGCGCTCCTGCTCCTGCTCCATCCAGTCCATAACCGCCGTACCTTCATGCACTTCGCCGATTTTGTAAGTTCGGCCAGTGTAATAGAGAATACGTTCGGTCGTAGTCGTCTTCCCGGCATCAATGTGAGCCATGATGCCGATGTTGCGCATTTTTTGGAGCGGTACAGTGCGAGCCATAAACTTAAAAGAAATTACCAGCGATAATGCGCGAAAGCCTTGTTGGCTTCCGCCATGCGGTGAACGTCGTCCTTCTTCTTAATCGCCCCGCCGCGGAGATTGGCCGCGTCGGATAATTCGTTAGCCAGCTTCTCCGGCATGCCCTTTTCGGGACGTGTCCGGGCGTTGATCAGAATCCAGCGGATCGCGAGCGATGTCCGGCGGTTGTTCGGCACTTCGACCGGCACCTGGTAGTTCGCACCACCCACGCGCCGCGTCTTCACTTCGAGCAAAGGCTTGCAGTTCTCGACGGCCTTCTTGAACAGCTTCAAGGGATCGTCGCCCGACCGCTCCTTGATCTTTTCCATTGCGCCGTAAAAAATCTTCTGCGCGACAGCTTTTTTGCCGTCCCACATCATCGAATTCACGAATTTCTCGGCCATCGTGGAGTTGTACACCGGATCCGGCGTAATCTCGCGGGCTTCTGGTCTGCGTCTGCGTGGCATTTACCCTGTGTCTCCTATTTAGCCGCTCCGCCCTTAGGTCTCTTTGCGCCATATTTGGAGCGGCTCTGCTGGCGTCCGCTGACGCCTGCCGTATCCAGCGTTCCGCGCACCACGTGATAGCGCACACCCGGAAGGTCCTTGACGCGGCCTCCGCGGATCAGCACAATCGAGTGCTCCTGCAGATTGTGTCCCACGCCCGGAATGTAGGTGGTGACCTCGATCCCGTTGGTGAGCCGTACGCGAGCCACTTTTCGCAGCGCCGAATTGGGCTTTTTCGGAGTCGTGGTGTACACACGAGTGCAAACCCCGCGCCGCTGCGGACAGGCCTGCAGCGCCGGACTGGCAGTCTTATAACGCGTAGGGCGTCGCCCTTTGCGCACGAGCTGGTTGAACGTCGGCAAACTTACACTCCAAGAAAAATTGAATGAATCTACCCGGAGATAAGCAAACGACGCTTATTCCGAAACCTGCGAGGGTAGTAACTTCGGACTAGTCCATACCGGAACGGTGAAAACCGTCCAAGCAGCGGGACCGGCCCCCGGCCGGACTTCCCATCAGAGAAGTGGTAGCACGGGAGCAGAAGATCAAAACTCGCGAAACCTTTACGAGAATACAGGATGAGCGGTCAGGTTGTCAAATTAGGGGGTGCGGGGGTAGTGCGTCCATATAATTATATGGACCCACTACCGGTGCGGGTGATCGACCGGATCGAGTTTGCCTCGCAGCGAGCGGAGAGGATTTGAGCGCGTTTGGCGGAATCTAGCTCATTCATACGAACTGGTATGCTTGAGCCCACCAGAGAAAGTCAATACTGGCATAGAATTTATTTCAACCGTGCCAGTATTGTGCAATAATGCTGGTATGGACATCAATGATGAATTGCCAGCATCGGCCCCTAAAGGCGGTCGGTCGCGTTCTGGCGCAGCCAGAATGGGTCAGCTAACTCCCGAAGAACGTAGGGACTTAGCTAAGAGAGGAGCCGAAAGTAGGTGGGCTCAAAAGAAATCTCTTTCTGGCAATTCGGGAATAGTTTTCTATCAAAGCGACGACAAGAAAACTCGCATCGATGTGCTCGTAGAAGATGAAACCGTGTGGCTGTCCCAAGCGCAGATGGCCGAACTCTTCCAAACGACTAGGCCAAATGTCACCACACACATCAAGAACATCTTCATAGAGAACGAGTTAGCCGAGAGTTCAGTTAGTAAGGAATCCTTACTAACTGCCATGGATGGCAAGGGCTATCAAACGAAGCTCTACAATTTGGACGTGATAATATCCGTTGGCTATCGTGTCAAATCTCACCGTGGAACGCAATTCAGAATGTGGGCGACACAACGCCTTAGAGAGTACATCGTAAAGGGATTCTCGCTCGATGATGAGCGCCTAAAGAATGCTGGAACGCGCAACGATTATTTTGACGAACTCATCAAGCGAGTTCGAGAGATTCGAACGTCGGAGCGAAACTTCTACCGGAAGATCACCGATGTCTACGCGACCAGCATCGACTATGATGCACACTCGCCCTTGACGAGCAAGTTTTTTGCTACGGTCCAAAATAAGTTTCACTATGCTATTCATCGGCACACAGCAGCGGAGCTCATCGCAGAGCGAGCAGACGCAAACAAGCCCAACATGGGACTAACAAGTTGGGATGGCGAGCGCATTCGAAAATCGGATGTTTGCGTCGCTAAGAATTATCTAAACCAGGATGAGATTGAGGGGCTGAATTTGCTTGTTGATCAGTATCTGTCGTTCGCGGAGTTCCAGGCGAAGCAGCGTCGCCCGATGCATATGGCCGATTGGATCAGGAAGCTTGACGACTTTCTAAAATTGAACGATCAGGAAATACTCACACATGCCGGAAGCATCTCAAAAAAAATAAGTGATGAAATCGCCGAACGCGAATACGAAAAGTACCACCTGAAGCAGAAGGCGATTCAGAAAGACGCCGACATTTCTGATTTTGATCGCTACGTTAGAAAGATTGAGAGCGAACGCTCATCGCCGAGTAAGCAGCAAGAGGATGTAGGGGAAGGCTGGTAAGCGGTCTTAAGATTACCTCTTGCCCCAACGCTTCTCAGCCGCCTTCTTCGCGATCTCCTTGCGCTTTTCGGGCGTGAGCGAGTCTGCCCCGCCTTGCCCCCTTGAGCCCTCCCAATCGCCCTAGCGTTACAACAGCTTGGTTCTTGACCGGCTCCTCTGGCTTTGGCATTTGCCCTGTTGCCATCTGGACGATGTTGAAGGCGAGCACATCTGGATCGGGCGGTCGCTACCCTCGTTTGCTTGACCGGTTCGGCACAATTTGAGCGTGCGGCAATTCTTCTGCCACATCAAGTGAAGCTCGTTCAAATGGACCCACTACCGGTGCAGGCGTTTCGCCTGTCGTCTTTCCACAACCCTTTCAGCTTGCAGCGACGACTCATAATTACGGTGAAATTAGATTCTCATACGTGGCTAAAAGGTCAACTCTTGATCTCTTAACGGCCTGTACTGCCAGCACCGCCTCCGCACTCTCCTGATTAATGCGTCCGTCCGTCGAGTACATCGGCTGAGCCAGCCGGATCGCCGCGACCTCCGCGGCAGCGTCTCCTGCGCGAACTTCGGTTGGAACCCGGGCTAGGACTTCTTCCGCGGAATGCTCCCTAATCCAGGCCAGCGCACGGAGCACCGCACGAGCTATTTTCTTCGCCGTATCTCGATTAGAATCAAGCCATTCCCGGCGAGCCAGCAGGCAGGAAGCAGGGTAATCGTCGACCCCAAATGCCGCCCGCAGGCCTTCTGGCGTACGGGTGTCCGCCAAGATGACCATATCGGGCTTTCGGGCTATTAAAGTAGTGATTGCGCTGCCGAATAAGACTGCCGCATCGACCTGTCCGTGTTCGATCGCGGCCATCGCCCTGGGACCCATGCCAACCGTCGATGTGCTTACTTCTGAAGGGTTTACGCCCGCCAGCTCTAGTAGGTAATTCAGATAGAATTGCGACGGCGAACCTAGCGAGGTTACTCCGACGTTTTTGCCGCGCAGATTTGCCAGTTTCAGGATTCCGGGAGCCCCTAAAATGGCGAAATTTGGCGATTTAAGCAGCGATAAGAAGCTGACGATCGGTTTTCCCTCGGCGGCCATCTGGATGGTTTGCTCGTAAACGCCTCCGCCGACATCGGCGCTGCCGGCTACTACTGCTTCCAGGATTTTTGAGGCTCCAGCGACTTGCAAGATCGCTACATCGACCCCTTCCTCTTTATAGAAGCCCAGCCAGGATGCGAAATAGCTGGGGTAGTTGTTGGTCGAGGGCGGCTGGAGGGCTAGCCTCACCGGGCCGGGATGGTTGCAGGACGTTAGCAGGAATAATAGCGGGAGCGCTCGTTTCATGACTTCCACCGCAGCAGCCAGCGCTCCAGGCGGTTGACTCCTAATCCAACTAATAGGACCGACGCGCTCAAGACTGCCATTCCCGCGAAGACGCCGGTGGTGTCGAAGACTCCTTCGGCTTGAGAAATGAGGTAGCCGACTCCGCGCGACGCGCCTAGATATTCCCCTACTACAACGGCGATCACCGCGAAGCCGATACTGATGTGGAGGCTCGAGAAGACCCAGGTGAGGGCGCTCGGGATCAGAACGTGGCGGGTGAGCTGCCACTCCGATGCGCCTAGCATCCGCGCGTTATCCACTACCGACCGGTCCACATCGCGGACGCCCTGATGCGTATTGAAGAACACGATGAAGAATACGACCGTGACCCCGAGCGCCACTTTCGACCAGATGCCGAGTCCGAACCACAGCAGGAAAATCGGCGCAAGGACTACTCTCGGCAGCGCGTTCAGCACCCGGATGAACGGGTCGGCCAAGGCGCCTAGTCTGGGCGAGCGGGCCAGCGCGAATCCGCAGACAATTCCGGCTCCTGCTCCGAAGGCGAATGCCAAGGCTGCTTCTTCCAGCGTGACGAAGAGGTGCGGCCAGATGGAGCCGGTCTTCAACCACGTCAGGATCCGGGCGGCAATGTCGCTGGGCCGGCTGAAGAAGAACTTGTCGAGCTTGCCGGTGGTGACCAGCATCTGCCAGGTGGAGAGAAACGCCACGGCGATCAGGATCTGGCCCAAGAGCAGAGATAACTTAGCGCGCATAGGAGGTGAGCACTTCCTGTTTGAGTTCGGCCCAGATTTCTTTGTAAAGCTCGGCGAATCTCGGCTCGGTGCGGATGTCCATCAGGTTGCGGGGGCGCGGTAAATCGATCGTGTGGCGGGCAACGATGTGGCTGGCGGGTCCGGCGGAGAGGACCACGACTTCGTCCGAGAGCGACAAGGCTTCCTCCAGATCGTGGGTGACGAACAGCACCGTCTTGGGCGATCCGGTCCACAAGTCGAGCAGTTCGCCTTCCATGCGCATGCGGGTGTGGATGTCGAGCGCGCTGAATGGCTCATCCATTAATAAGATGTCGGGATCGACGATCCAGCACTGGGCCATGGCGACGCGTTTGCGCATGCCTCCGCTCAACTGCGCAGGGAATTTATCGGCAAAGGCGGCGAGACCGACGCGCTCCACCCACTGTTGCGCTTTGGCCTCTGAGAAAGTCCCGCGGAAGCGCAGGCCGAGTCCGACGTTCTCGAGCACGGTTTTCCAGGGGAGCAAGGCGTCCTGCTGAAACATGTAGGCGGCGCGGCGGTTGAGGCCGTCGAGTGGAGAGCCGAAGATGGAGACCGAGCCTCGCGTGGGCGCGATCAGCCCTGCAGCCAGGTTGAGCAGCGTCGATTTTCCGCAGCCGCTGGGGCCGACGACGGAGACGAATTTGCCGGCTCCGATTTCGAAGTCGATGCCGGCGACCGCAGCGTAGCTGCCGAAGGATTGCGAGATATTTTCGAGGCTGATGGCGGGGGGCAAAAGGCCAGTCTAATCGATTTACGGACCGAGGCAGGCGAAAGCGTCTGCCCGCGCTAGCCCCATGCGTCAGCGTGGGGCTCTGGACGCGCCAATTGGTTGTTGTTATTAGCCCCATGCGTCAGCGTGGGGCTAGCACACGCGGCAAAGCGGCGTTGTGCGCGTCGGTAACGATTTTCTCTCGTTGCGCTACCGGACACAGTCCACTAGGCTGCGTTCTTCCACAATCCGATCGTATTGCCGTCGGGATCGGTAATCCACGCGAAAGTACCCGTCGGAATGATGACCGGTCCAACGAGTTTCTTGCAGCCAAGTCCCTCGGCTTTGACGATGTGCGCGGCCACGTCGTCCACTTGCGCGTAGAATGTCGTGTAATGGAACGGTTCGTGGCCGAGGGCGGTGAGGTGGCCGCTGATTCCAGCGTCACTGATCATGGCCGCGGGACCGGCCGCGTCGATCTTCCAATCGAACAAGTCTAATTGCCCGCTCCCTGACGGTCGCGGCTCAGTAGCGCTAACGTACTCTTCAGAGCCGCGACCATCGGGAGCGGCCTTTAATTAAGTGGGGCGGCGCCATGCGCTGCCATCTCTGGACGACAGCTATCATAAGCACATGCGATCCGTCTTCCTCATTTTCTCCACGCTAGCGATCGCCGGCGAATACACCACCTACATCGGCGACGCATACCCTCGCAACGTCGCAGCTATCGCAACCGACGCAGCAGGCAATACTTATGTAACCGGGAATCGCGGAGCATCGGGCGTACCGACAGCCGTGATCATCGTCGGGAACCCGTTTTCATTCGTCCCGAGCAATTCCCTGGTTCCTCCCAACGACGTTTTTGTCAGCAAAATCGACCCCTCGGGCAAGGTCCTCTTCACCAATACCTTCGCCGGAAAGGGCACAGACCAAGCCTTGACGGTTGCGGTGGACCCCAGCGGCAACATCTATATCGCTGGCACGACAACTTCACCCGACTTCCCGATCAGCAACGCCCTTCAGTCGCAGACCGGCCTTTCGGGCGCGGGATTTATCGTGAAACTCAGCGCGGACGGTACGACCATGCTTTACTCGACCTACTTTGGAGGTCTGCAAGGGCCCACGTCGATCAACGCCATGACGACCGACGCTTCGGGAAATCTTTATCTGACCGGAAGTACCGCTGCGGCTGATTTTCCGGTCACCATTGGGACGCTACCCACACCCGTTGTCGGGAAGGGCGGGCTTAGCCAGGTGGCGTTCGTCGCGGCGATCTCCGCGGCGGGCGATAAAATCCTATTTTCCGAATCCTTCGGCGACTTTGGGTATATCGGTTGCCCTGCCACCGGCTTCGGCTGTGCGGAGATAACTTCCGGCACAGGCATTGCGCTCGACGCTGCGCGAAATGCCTATTTTGGAGGGAACACGAACAGCGGTGTCGCTACCACGCCTGGGGCCCTCGTCTCGAAAGGCCTGGGCGCTTTCGTTGGCAAGATCGCCGCGAATGGACCGGCTCTGGCCTACCTCACTTATCTCAGCCCTGGTATCGAGTTCGGAGCCGAATACACCGGGGCGACCCAACTCTCTTCGCTCACAGTGGATAACTCAGGCAACTTATATATCGCAGGTACCACCGGCGACCCAAAGTTCCCCGTTACTCCCGGCGCCTACCAAACTAATTTCGCCGGAAACCCTGTCAACCAACAGTTCGGTAATCCTTCCAACACCGACGGCTTCGTCGCCAAACTGAAGCCCGACGGCTCCGGCTTCGCCTGGGCCACGTATGTCGGTGGCTCCGGGAATGACTCCGTGAAATCCATCGCCGTGGATCTCGCTGGAAACGTTTGGGCCACCGGCACTACCACTTCCCCGAACTTCCCAAATACGCAAGGATGGTCCCAAGGCGGCGACTTCTTAGTCGAGTTCAATCCCAACGCGTCCGCTCTAGCTTACGCTGCGCGCTATCCTACCGGAACGGTCGCCCAAGCCCTCGCCCTCGATTCGACGCTCTTCGTTCACACTGCGGGCGTGACCGGAGTTCTCTCGGAGATCGCCTCCACCGCGCCTCCCACGCCAAAAATCTTCGGCATGGGCAACGTCGCTGGAGGACCGCTCGCCGGTCACATTTCGCCCGCTGAAGTGATCTCGATTTATGGTCCCCACATCGGGCCTGCGACTGCCGCCACCGGCAGTGGGCCCACTTATCCCACCACGCTTGCGGGAGTGCGCGTGACCATCGATGGAATCGCCGCCCCCTTGCTCTATGTGTCGGATACCCAGATCAATGCCGTCGTTCCCATGGACGTGCACTGGCCGTCAGCCTCAACCATCCAGATCGCGAATGGCAGCATCACCACCGCCGCCTATCCGGTCTGGATCGACACGGCTGATTCCGCCGTTTTCCCCGGCGTATTGAACCAGAACGGCACCTTGAACTCTCCCACCAACCCGGCGAAGGTGAATTCCACTGTTTTCTTTTACGCGACCGGGTGGCAGACCGACTTCAGTCCACTGACGGACGGCCAGGTCGCCGTCAGCGCGAGGGATTGGTGCAGCCTCTACTACCATTGTTCCGCGAGCCAGGGTAGCATCGTCTACGGCGGCGCGGCCCCGGGGATCGTCGCGGGTGTCACGCAATTCAATCTTCAGTTGAATGGCGGTCAGCAACCGGTATCGGTCACTGCGCTCCAACAGATAACGATCCTGGTCAGCGGTCTCAATCAGCTCATAACGATTTGGGTCACTCCCTGATGATCCGGAAACCGCTCCCGCAGGTCGCGGCTCTTTTTGCTGCGGTCCCTTCAAAATCTGAGAAGAACTTATGCGATACATCCTATTCCTAACAACCGCCACCGTAACCATCGCCGGTCAATTCACCACCTCCATCGGCGATAACTATCCCTACAGGATCGCCGCCAGCGCGACCGACGCCGCAGGCAACACGTATCTCGTCGGCAGCCGTTCGCTTGACACTCCCCTCGGCGTGTTTGCAGTGTTTACCCTGATCCCCGTCGATTCTCTCGTAAACCTCTACGGAGGCTCCGACGTCTTCGTCACCAAGCTCGACCCCAACGGCAAACACCTGTTCACCGACTTCTTCGCGGGGAAGGGCGTCGACACCGCCTCCGCGATTGCGCTCGACCCATCGGGCAACATCTATATCGCCGGCACGACCACTTCGAATGACTTTCCTGTGAGTAATGCTCTCCAAACCCAGAATTCCGGCTTTGGTGTCACCGGCTTCATCATCAAGCTCTCGAACAACGGTTCGACCATTCTCTATTCCACTTACTTGGGCGGCACACTCGGCTCGACCTCCATCACCTCGCTCGCCACCGACTCGAAAGGCAATCTCTATCTCGCCGGCACCACCAGCGCCGCGGACTTCCCGTACACCGCTGGGATGCCGTATGGGGGCCTGCCACCCCTTAGCAGATTCACTGGCGCGATTGTCGCATCGATCTCGGCTGCGGGCGACAAGATTCTATACGCGGGAACGATCGTCGGGGGCGCGGTCCCTAACCCCTACGTCAGCGCTCCTAGCTACACAAGCGGCGCGGGAATCGGCGTCGATGCCGCAGGCAACGCCTACATCGTGGGGAACACGAACACGACCAATCTCGCCACCACCACGGGTGTCCTCCAACCCAAAGGAATTGGCGCATTCGTCGCGAAAGTCAACGCGGGTGGCACAGGCCTCGGCTATCTCACGTACCTCAGCGCCGCACAAAATCAAAGCCTGATGAGTCCCGCCATCACTCCCGCCAATACCGTGAACGCCATCGCGGTAGATGCCGCGGGCAACGCTTACCTCGGAGGATTCAGTTCCGGCGGCTTTCCTACCACCCCAGGTTCCCTTCAACCGACGATCCATCCGCCTCCCTTTGGCGGTCCTGGAGATCCTCCGCTCGTATACGAAGGGTTTCTCGCGAAACTCAAGCCGGACGGCAGCGCCATGGCGTGGGGTACCTATCTGGACCGCGGCTCTGACACGTTTGTGCAATCTGTCGCCATCGATCCAGCCGGAAACCTGTGGGCCTCCGGCATCACGGGCTCTTCGCCTCTTCCAAACACGAGCGGAGTCTCCCAAAACCCCGACTTTCTTGTCGGCTTGGATGCCACGGGCTCCACGCAGATTTACTCTTTGAATGAACCCGCGGGAACCATCGGGCAATCGGTGGGGCTCGATGGCTCCGGATTCGTCCATCTGGCAGGCTCGAACGGATTCGTCTACGCCATTCCCTCAGCCACTCCGTTTACGAAGAACATCACCTATTTTCAAAATGCCTTCGGAGGCAGCGTGACCGGACGGATCGCGCCTGGGGAATTGATCTCGATTTACGGCGCAGGCATCGGCCCGCCGGTCGCGGCGACGGCTGCGCCCAGCGGCGGCCTCTATCCGCAGACGCTCGCCGGCGTGCAAGTCACCATCAACGGCAGGAATATGCCTCTGCTGTACGTTTCCCCGAACCAGATCAACGCGATTGTGCCCATGGCGCTGGCAACCGGCGTCGGCGCGACCGTCCGCGTCATCAACGGGACCGCGGTCAGCCCGGATTTTCCAGTCTGGATCGTCCCCTCCGCGCCCCAATCGTATCCCACGGTGTTGAATCAGGACGGGAGTATTAACGGCACCTCGAATCCTGCACGAGGCGGCTCGGTCGTGTCGTTCTACGGCACCGGCTGGCAACCGAATTTCTATCCTCTGGCCGACGGTCAGATCGCCACCGCGGCCAAGGACTTCTGCCTGGGAAACTGCCAGGTCGTCCCCAAGTTCAACGTGTACGCTCCCAGCGCCACGGTAGAGTACGGCGGCACCGCCCCCGGCATCGTCGCCGGAGTCAGCCAGTTCAACGTCCGCTTCGGCCGGTTCGCGCCCAATCAAACCGCTCTGTCATTCAATTTCAACCTGACCGGTCCGTCAGGCACGCTCTCGCAGATTGTCTTCGTGGCGCCGTAAACACAGACCGAGGTCTGTGCCACCAGCATCCATCTGCCACGGTGGCACAGGCTTCAGCCTGTGAGGCGACATTGCCCCAATCGCTATCATGGCCACATGCGATTCTCCCTCTTCCTTCTAACAACCATCTCTATCGCAGCCGATTTCTCCACCTCCCTCAGCGACGGCTATCCCTACTCCGTCTCCGCAATAGCCACAGACCAGGCCCGCAACACCTACGTAGTCGGCAGCCGGACCCTCGCAGTTCCCGCCGCTGCTTTCCGCATTGGCACCGATGGCATCGTATCGGGCCTCCAGTTCGGCGCCTCCGACGTCTTCGTCAGTAAGCTCGACCCCACCGGAAGGCTCCTGTTCACGGACACCTTCGCCGGAAAAGGCACCGACCGCGGCAATGCCATCGCCCTCGACCCCTCCGGCAATATCTACATCGCAGGTACAACTACTTCCGACGATTTCCCGCTCAGTAAACCTCTTCAAAACCAAGCCAGCTCCACCAGCACCGGATTCATCGTCAAGCTAACCAACGACGGCACGACGATTCTCTACTCCACCTACTTCGGAGGCGTTCTGGGCTCAACATCGATCACCGCGCTCGCAACCGATTCGAAAGGGAATCTTTATCTCACCGGCAGCACAACATCCGCCGACTTCCCGAACGTCGGCAGCGCGCTCACCAAAGGTTCGGGCGCAGCCATCTACGCCTCGATCTCGGCCGCCGGAGATAAGATCCTGTATGCCGGAGCCAACTTCGCCGGGCCGACCCCGAGTCAGGGGGGCCTGACCACCGCGGGCATCGGTGTTGCCCTCGACGCGTCCGGCAACGCCTATTTCGCCTACAATGCCGCCGCACCGATGTACACCCCCGACGGCTACCTGGCCAAGCTCGACCCCAGCGGCAAGAATATTTTCACAGCGAATCTCGGTTCCTTGGCCTCCGCGCTCGCTGTCGATTCCGCCGGCAATATTTACGTTGGACTGCTAAGCGCCCAAAGCGCCGCTGGACCCTTTGAAGCCTCCCTTGCCAAGCTCGACCCCAACGCCACATTCCTCTGGACCAACACCCTCCAATCCGACGCCACTTCCGTAGGTCCCATCGCCGTCGATTCGGCCGGAAACGTCTGGGCAACCGGCATAGCTTCCCCTGGGTTCCCGAACGCCAACGGATGGACCACAGGTCACGAGTTCGTCGTGCGATTGAATAGTTCCGGCACTGCATTCACCTACTCCGCGCTTTACCCCGACGGCACCATAGCGCAATCTATTGCGCTCGATCCCTCGGGCCTGGTTCACGTTGCTGGCTCGAACGGATTCGTCTCCGCTATCGCCCCGTCTGGAGCGCCTTCGATGAAGATCTTCGGCTTTCAAAACGGCTTCGGAGGAAACCTCACCGCTCGGGTCTCTCCTGCGGAGGTGATCTCGATCTACGGCCCCGGCATCGGCCCGTCCGCTCCCGCGACAGCCGCGCCTGTGAACGGTTTCTATCCCAAAACATTCACCGGAGTCCAGGTCACCATTAACGGTCAGAACATGCCGCTGCTGTATGTTTCCGCCAATCAGATCAACGCCGTCGTGCCCATGGGCATCGCCCCCGGCGCGGCCGCGACCATTCGAGTCATCAACGGAACCGCGGTCAGCCCCGACTATCCTGTGTGGATGGTAGACGCCGCGCCGGTGGCGTATCCTACGGTATTGAATCAGGACGGCACCATCAATTCCCAAACCCATCCGGCGCACTCCGGCACCGTAATCACCTTCTACGCCACCGGCTGGCAATCGGACTTTTTCCAGCTCGCCGACGGCCAGGTCGCCACTGCCGCGCTAGCCGTCTTCTCCGGGAATTGCTGCGTGTCATCCATTCAAGGCGTTTCGAGCGCCGCTGTGCCGTACGCAGGCGCGGCGCCGGGAATCGTTGCTGGGGTTTCTCAGTTCAACATTAAGCTGGGGACCGTCTCCACGGTGGGCCACTTCAGCTTTTCCGTAAACGCCCTCACCGACACGGCGTATCAAGTCAATCAATCCGTCTGGATCGCGCCTTGACCCTGGTCCTCCTGCTGTTGCAAATCGCGGTTATCCTCGCAGTCTGCCGCCTCCTCCATGAAGTCTGCGAGCGCATCGGCCAGCCTCCCGTTATCGGCGAAATCATCGCAGGACTGCTGCTCGGTCCCTCGCTGTTCGGTTGGCTCGCGCCGGCTTTGTTTGCCCGATTATTTCCGCCCGCCAGCCTGCCCGCCCTGAACGCGCTGAGTCAGATCGGGCTGGTGCTCTTCATGTTCCTGGTCGGCCTGCATCTCGATCTGGCCGAAGTGTGGGCCTTGCGCGGTGTCGCGGGACTCGCTGGATTGCTCAGCATCGCGGTTCCCTTCGCCGCCGGATTTGCGCTCGCGCGTCCGCTGCATGAGCTCGCACCCTCCGCCCCGATGCTGCCGTTTTCGCTGTTCGTCGCCGTCGCGATGAGCATTACGGCCTTCCCTGTGCTTGCCCGAATTCTGGCAGATCACAAATTGAACACGACACGTCTCGGCCACGTCGCCATCGCCTGCGCCGCGTTCAACGATGTGCTTGCCTGGGCTCTGCTCGCCTGGATCGTCGCCGTTTCCCGATCCGGAGAAGCTTCGTTCTTTCAGCCGATTGCGGTGGTGGTAATTTATTCCGCCGTCATGTGGCTGATCGTTCGACCCCTGTTGCGCTGGGTTCCGAACGAGTTGCCTGCCATGCTGATCTTTGTGTTCTTATCCAGCTGGGTTACTGAGCTGGCCGGCCTGCACGCCCTCTTCGGCGCGTTTTTCGCCGGCGTGATCTGGCCGCGCGGCAGCGTCAAGTTTGAAGAAGTTTCCGCGAAAATCGAACCCATCGCGATGGCTGTACTTATTCCCTTGTTCTTTAGTTATACCGGCTTGCGAACGAACATCGGCACGGTCAATTGGGCCTATACCGGGATCATCGTCGCGGTCGCGGTGGTGGGAAAAATCGGCGGGGCTTTCACTGGCGCAAGGGTGATGGGATTCGACACGAAAAACGCCTTCGCGCTGGGATGCCTGCTCAATACCCGGGGCTTGGTCGAGCTGGTCGTCCTGAATGTCGGGCTGGATCTGGGCATTCTGACTCCGGCGCTGTTTTCGATGATGGTGGTGATGGCTCTGGTCACCACTCTGATGACTTCGCCGGCTCTAAAAGCCTTGCGGTTACCTGGTAATTCGTCCGTCGCGGTCCAATCGCAGTTTCTCTCCCCGCCAGACCACGGAATTACCAAACAAACCCAAGACCCACACCGTTACCCCGAATAGATCCCGCACCGGGATCAGGAAAAACAACCGTAAGACATCTTTGCTGCGCATCTTGAACCACCCGGCGACGACGGCCATCAGCATTCGAATCAATAGGATTCCGATGGCAACCGCCCAATGTCCAAAGGCCGCCGCCACCACCGCCCACAGAGTCGCGAAAGTTACCGGCAGTCCCAGATAGCCGTAGAACTTCGAGACCCGAATCGTCCGCGCCCACCGCACCTGATGCCGCCAGACGTCTAAGAAACTGCCGCCCAGGTGCGTTTCGACAATCACGTCCGACAGAACGCATTTTAGGCCTAGCGAATGAATGCGATGGCCAAGCTGATAATCGTCGGCGAGATAGTGGGCGATGCTTTCGAACCCGCCGATTTTTTCGAGGTCGGCGCGGCGAAACGCCAGTGTCGATCCCATCGCGAACTCGTCCACTCCGACCATGCGCGCGACCAGGGTTGACGGGGCGAAATCGGTGACTACGCCAAGTGCCTCAAAACGCGCGGCAAAGGTGTCGCCAACTGCTCGATAAAGGCAGGTCACCAGACCGACTTTGGGATGTTCCAATAGCCCGGTGACGCGGGCCACGTAATCGGGTTCGACGCAGATGTCGGAGTCGTTAACGATGATGATTTCGCGGCGGGCGGCTTTGACCAGATCGATGAGGACTCCTACTTTGGCGTTCGGAGTGATCGTTTTGCACTCAATGATTTTTGCTTTAGGAAATTTTTTGATGACTGCGACAGCAGGGTCGTCCATGCTGGTGACGCCGCATAATAATTCGGCGTCCAGTTTGGAGTGCGACGCCAGCGCGCTCGCTAAATTTCCGTCGGCTCCGCGGACCGGCTTCAGTATGGAGACCAGCGTTTGTTGTCCATGCAGATGCTGGCGTTTATATTGCAGGCAGGCGAGAATTGCCAACAACTGGTAGGCGACGGGGATGAGGAAAAGAATCACTGGGCGAGCAGCACGACGCCGCCTAGCACCAGCAGGGCTCCCAGCCAGCGCCGCGCGTCTACACGCTCTTTTAGGACCACCTTGGCTAAGACCGTCTCGAGGACCAGGCTGGCGGCGGAGACGGGGACGGCGAAACTCAGGTCGGCGGTCTCTAAGAGGGTAATGAAGGCGAAGAAGGAGATCGCCATGAAGAAGATTCCCAGGATGAGGAATTTTTTTCTGGCGAGCGTCGCCAGCAGTTTTGCGATGCCGCGCGGATGGAAACTTTGAATTTCTCCGTGGCGCTTCATTTCGATGCTTTGGAGGAGGTCGCCTAGCACGGTGGCGCCGACTACGGTGGAGACTAGGACCCAGGAGTTCATGAGGGACCGCTCCCCTGAAGAACAAGTTGGCCCTCGGTCCGGTTTTTGTGGCGCGCGCCTCCAGGCGTGCCGCGTCGGCAGTCGTGCCGACGGCCGGAAATGTCGAGACGGATCTCGACACGGCACGCCTGGTGGCACGCGCCACAAGTCAAGACACAGTTCTTCATTACAGCTCGTCTCCGGCGTGGGTTCCCATGCCGACCAGGACGGTGCCTGCAACGATGAGTAGAGTTCCTGCCCAGCGCTGCGGGGTGATGTGTTCGTTGAGCCAGAAATACCCAATAAGGGCGCTCGCGACGTAGCCCAGGCTGGTGACCGGCAGGACGTAGCTGAGGTCGGCCCAACTGAGCAGCGCCATGCGGGAGAGCAGCCAGAGAATCAATAGAGAAATGCCCAGCATCACCCACGGAGTCAGGATCGCGGTGACATATTCAAACGGGGTGGTGGTGACGCGTCCGTGCATGCCGCGATCGAGAAAGAAATTCCCGAAGGCGTTCGACAGGATCACGATGATGGCGAAGACGCGCGTCTTCCATTTCAGGCGTGCGTCTGGTCTCATCCGATATTAGACGCGCTCGGCGGCCGCCAGGCGGTCGGCTTTTTGTTCCGCTACGTATTTCTTGCGCTTGGCGCGGAGGCTCAGGTAGTCTTTGGCTTCCTTATAGAGGCGCTTGCGCTCGTGGTTGTCGAACAGCGATTTGCGGACGATGCGCCAGGCCGCTTTGGGGCGGAAATAATACTCGCCGTAAAAGCGCTCCACCCACTCGACCATTTCGCCCTTGTCGAGAATGCCGGGGTAGATGACGTTGGGCAATTGGTGGCCTTCGTCGTCCGACATCTTGATGCTGACCAGGTTGTTTTTCTTGGCGTAATCGTAGAATTCGGTGCCCGGGAAGGCGTGCGCGATGGAGACCTGAATGGTCTCGACGTCCAGTTTCTTCGCGAAATCGATGGTGTTGCGAATGGTGTCCCGGGTTTCACCGGGGAGGCCGATGATGAAATCGCCGTGGACGGTCAGGCCGAGCTTGTGGCAATTCTCGGTAAAGCGCTTGGCCATGTCGATGGTGGCGCCTTTTTTGATGTTGCGGAGTATCTGCTCATCGCCCGATTCGTAGCCGACGATCAGCAGCCGGCAGCCGGATTCCTTCATCGCTTTGAGGGTTTCGTAGTCGGTAGTGACGCGCGAAGTGCAGGACCAGGTGAAATTCAGCTTCTTCAGCTCCGCAGTCACTTCGAGGGTGCGGGCTTTGCGGTAATTGAAAGTATCGTCGTCGAAGAAGATCTCTTTTAGGCCGGGGAAATTCTCGAGCGCGTATTTGCACTCGGCGGCGATGTCCTGCGCGGAACGCAAGCGCCACCGATGCCCGGAGTGCGTTTGCGGCCACAGGCAGAAGGTACACATCGCGGGACAGCCGCGCGTCGTGTAGAAGGAAATGTACGGGTTTAGAAGAAACGGAACGTTGTAGCGGCGGAAATCGAGATCGCGCTTGTAGACTTTCGACACCCATGGAAATTCGTCCAGATTTTCAACGACGGGGCCTTCGGGGTTGTGAACGTTCTTACCGTCCTTGCGATAGCTGACGTTGGGTATTTCGCTTAATGGCTTGCCTTTGGCGTAGTCGACGATCTGATGGTCAAATTCGCGGCGGATGACGAAATCGATGGCCGGCGACGAGTCGAGCACCTTATCGGGCTCAATGGTCACGGGCGGGCCGACGAAGCAAACCTCCATTTTGGGGTTCGCGTCCTTCATCATGTTCGCGATGCGCACATCGACGTGAAAACCGGGCGAGGACGTGAACAGGACCAGCAGCTCGTAATCCTTGGCCATGGCAACGGTCTGTTCGATAGAGACGCCATGAGCAGGAGCATCGAGCAGCTTGCTGTTATCGAGCATGCCGGCCGGGTAGCACAGCCACACGGGGTACCAGTACGACTCGATTTCACGGGTGGAAGGCCAGCGCGAGCCGGCTCCGCCATCGAAGCCTTCAAATGAAGGGGGATTTAGGAAAAGTGTTTTTTTTGCAGTAGTACCAGAGGTAGAGCTGGGCATTGAATTAAAAAAAATCTCCTCAGTGAGCGGCGGCGGCGAAGTCTTCGGAGAGAATTTGCTTGCTGAAATTGCTGAAGTCCATATTCAACTCCGCGCGACCCACTAACCGTACGTCCGCCTTACTTTCCAGGTGTTTCGGAATGGCTATGCCATCATGAATTTCGTATTCGCGCGTGAATTCGACCTTCTTCAGGAAAACGGAAGGCATTTTCACAAACTGTCCGGACTCCCTCACGGGCATGCCGGTTTTGGCGTCGAGCCACAGGTCGCCTTTAAACAGGCCGACGCGTTTCTTTTTCGGGGAGATCTGAAACAGCTCCGTCCGATTGCCATTTTGCTCGATCGTGCCTTTATGGCGAAACTTGTAATTGGCAGGCGTGATGGCGATGTCGTCGCTCTTTGTAGCTTCCATTTCGGCCTGGATGAAGCGGGCGATCACTTCCTGCTTGACGGTGTCATCTCCTTGAAAACCAAGGATTTTATAGCCGATTTTGCCGAGTGTCGAGATGGTGCGGAGGGCGATCAGCTTGCCTTGTTTTTCAAGCCTGGGGAGCTTTGCGTCAATCGCTACATTCATCTGCACTCCGCGTAAGGCGGCCTGCTGAGTACGAGTAGCGTCCTGGTACTGGGCGATGATGGGTAGGTTCGCATCGTCCCCGGCGAAAGCCAGACCCTTAGTTGAGAAGGGTACGGCAATCACGAAGGACGCTATTAAACCGGCTGACAGACGCAACAAATTACCCCTCGGCGTGATCAATTTATCACACGTGACCTGCCCTCAGTGTATCAGATCCGGGATTAGCGGTCTGCGTCGGAAATCCTGAATGCTATGTGGCGTACGCCTCCAGGCGTGCCGCATCGACAGTCGTGTCGATGTGTCCGTCCAGGCTCACGGAAACAATGGCCGAACGTCGACACGACTGTCGACGCGGCACGCGTGGACGCGTGCGCCACGCGGGCGGGCCGGGCGGCGAAAGCTACCGATTCCAGGTGCTGGAGTTTTGGGGCGGGGAAGGCGGACGGTTGGACGCTACTGGAAGAGGGGTAATGGCAGCCAGGTGGAGGTTCCTTTTGACCAGCTGATGTGCTGGCCATCGGTTTGGATGGTGATCAGGCCGTCTAGATCCGTGCGCAGAATGGCTGTGTGACGATTCTGTAAACGGGCTAGTACGTCTTTGTGGGGGTGGCCGAAGGAGTTTTCGAAACCGTCGGAGATCATGGCGATCGAAGGGGAGACTGCGTCCAGGAAGGGTTGAATGGTGGAGGTTTTCGAGCCATGATGTCCGACTTTAAGAACGTCGGCGTGGAGGTCGGCGGATTCGGAAAGCAAGCGGCCTTCCATGGGGTTTTCCATGTCGCCGGTGAGCAGGAAGGAGCGGGCACCGAACTGGACGCGGAAGGACAGGGAATCGTTGTTGCCCGATTTGGCCGGGGCGAAATCCTGGGGCGGGGAGAGGATTTCGATTTTGGCTCCGGAGAAGTCGAAGGCCGGAACGGCGTAGCGCTGCATGGTTTTAATATGAAGGCGCTCAGCTTGGTCGAGCAAGGCCGGCTTGGGGTTGGAGCCGGTCCAGAGTTCGCGAGGGTGGAAATTTTCGAGGATCGCGGCCAAGCCTCCGGAGTGGTCTTCGTGAGCGTGGGTGGCGACTACGATATCCAGGCGGCGGATACCTCGGGACCAGAGGTAGGGAGAGACTACGTCCTCGCCGGTATCGAAATTGGTGCGGCGTTTGCGGGGGCCGTAGGCGAGGAGGCCCCCGCCGTCGATCAGCATGGTTTGACCGGCGGGGAAGACCAGGAGGAGGGAGTCTCCTTGGCCTACGTCTATTGCGGTTAGTTCCAGGGTTGGCGGGCACGATTCACACGAAGTTTGGGCGGGGAAAGGGTGACGAATCAGTAACGTGAAGAGTCCGAGGACTGCTAACAGGGCGGGCCAGCGGAGATACTTCTTGTCGAGGAGGATGGCTAGGGTTAAGAGCGATGCCAGGAAGGTTAGGGCTAGCCATAGAGGAGGATCGGGGATGCGCCAGTTAGGTTCGATTTTGGCGTGCCAGTCGACTACGGCGGCGGAGATGTGGAGCATCTCGCCCGCTAACGCGGCGGTCCAATGCCAGCCAGTAAAGATGGCTAGGAAGCCTACTGGGACCAAGGCTCCCATGAGCGGCGTGACGATGATGTTGGAAGTGAATCCGGAAGAGGAGACGCGATGGAAATAGACGGCCATGGGGAGGGCTAGGGCGATTTGCATCACGGCGGATAGGACAGCGAGTTCATAGGCGAAGAGCGCGACGCGGAGGGGTAGCGCCAGGAGCATGACATGGATGCGGAAGGTTTCGGCGATCAGGCGCAGCTCGATGCGGAATTGTGCGAGACGCGGCTCCAGATGCGGATCGGTTTCGACGGAGCTGGGATTTTTCAGAGCTTGTGCCAGGGGGAGCGATGTGGCTTGGAATAGGGGCACGACGAAGGCTCCGATAGCGGCGACGCAGAGGAACGAGAGCTGAAAGGCGGCATCGAAGAGCTGATCGGGGTCCCAGAGAAGATAGACGAGGGCGACGGCGGCCAGGAGATTCAGCACGCGTCCGCGGCGGAAGAAGAATCTCGCGATGGCGTAAAGGGTGAATCCTCCGGCAGCGCGGACGGCGGGGGCGTTGCATCCGGAGATAAGGGCATAGAGCCAGGCGGCGGCGCAGGTGATGGCGAGGGCTTTCATCTCGTCGAGGGTGCAGATGCGGAGGAGGAAGAGCAGGCATGCGGCGAGGATGGTGACGTGGAAGCCGGCGATGACGAGGGTGTGATACGTACCGGTGCGGCGGAAGTTTTCGGTCCAGACTTTTTCCAGCTTGGATTTTTCTCCGACGAGAACGGCCTCCATCATTGCCTGGTTATAGGTGTCGGCCGGGTAAAGTTTTTCGATGCGGTCTATGGCGGCGGTGCGGAGCGCGAAGATTGCGGCCCAGAATCTCGACCCGCAGCGGCCAGGAAGGACTTTCGCGGCGGTGCGGCGCGACATTGTTGCGGTCCAGAAGATTTTTTGTCTGGCGAGGAAGAGGACGTAATCGAAGGAGCCGGGGTTGTTGTAGTTGTGAGGAGGACGGATTCTGGCTTCGATCTCCACTCGCTGACCGTAGTTGAGGCGTTGCGGGATATCGGATTCGTCGAGGTTTTGGGTGACCCGGGCTCTGGCGCCGGGATCCAGTTCCAGGGTGAATTGTTCGCGGGCTTCGGAGAAGACTGTCGGGTCCACCACGCAGCCTTCGAGCAGCATAGTTTCCTTGGAGCTGGCTTCTATAGTGGGCGGCGGGCCGGGACGGTGCCAGGATTCGGTTAGGGCTCCGGTGAAGAAGGTGACCAAGAACATGCAGGTGGCGCGGAGGCATTTGGATTGGGGGATCAGGGAGAGGATTGAGAAGGCTAAAAGGGGTAGCGCGGCGTCGCGGATGGAGAAGGCGAAGAAGTGCGAGGTCAGGATTCCCGCGGCTACTCCTAGGGTTGGTGGGATTAGAGGGTTTCTCAAGTTAGTGGGTGGCGGGGAGCAGGAAGTTTTCTCACGCAAAGAGAGATACACTTATGGCCGTGACGACTCGACGAGATTTACTTTTAACGATTGCCGCCGCGGTGCCGGTGGCGGCTCAACATGAGCATCCTGACACTTCGGTCGCGGCGGCTTATACGACGAAAGTTTTGTCGGCCGAGGAGATGAAGCGGGTGGCGGCGCTGGTGGATTTGATTATTCCTCGCACGGACACGCCGGGGGCGTCGGATGCGCATGTGCCGGAATATATCGACCGGAAGTTGTCGCTGGATGCCGAGCTGAAGGATCGTTTTTTAGCTGGGCTGCGGTCGTTTGATGGGGAATTGAAGGACGGCGATCCGTTTTCGAAGCTGCTTAAGAATTTGACCGTCGATGGGTATTACACGTCGAAAGAGGGGCTCACGCAGGAGCTGGGGTGGCATGGGAACACGTTCGTCGCCGACTTCAAGGGATGTACGCATCCGGAGCACCAGTCGTGATGCAGTCTGAAGTTCATGACGTGATTGTGGTCGGCAGCGGGGCTTCCGGCGGGATGGCGGCTTGGAATCTGACGCGCCAGGGCGTGAACGTGTTGATGCTGGACGCGGGGACGCGATTTCCGCGGGAGAAGTTCTGGACGCACGTGAAGCCCTGGGAGTGGAATGCGCGCGTCGACCGAGGGGATCGGCCGCCGCAGTTTTATCTCGATACCAAGGAGCAGCCGTACGATACGCCGGCGGGTCAGCCGTTCGATCTGGTTCGGGTGTGGGGTCGTGGAGGGAAGACCAACGTCTGGGGCCGGGTAGCGCTGCGGTATTCCGACGTGGACTTCGCGGGGCCGGAGCGAGATGGATGGGAAATTCCCTGGCCGATCCGGTATAAGGACATCAAGCCTTATTACGACAAGGTGGATCAGTTCATAGGCGTGTGCGGAGGGACGGACGATCAGGATTCTTTGCCTGGGAGTCCATACATGCTGCCGGCGGCGGCGCCGCGGTGTGGAGAGAGGTTGCTGCAGAAGGCCGGAAAATCGATCGGCGTGTCGATCGTCGCGGGGCGGCGGGCGGTGCTGACCCAGGCTCACAACGGGCATGCGAAGTGCCATTTTTGCGGGGCCTGCGGGCGCGGGTGCGACGTTGGGGCGTTTTTCAACTCGAGCGACTATTTGATCGAGCCGGCGATGGGGACCGGCAAGCTGCGGGTGATGGATAACGCGGTGGTCGCGCGGGTGCTGGTGAATGATGAGGGCAAAGCGAACGGGGTGCAGTATTTCGATCGGGTGAGCGGCGAAGAAGGTACCCTGAAGGCTCGAGTCGTGATCGTAGCGGCGTCTTGTATCGATTCGACGCGGATTTTGCTGAACTCGAAGTCGAGCGCGCATCCCAATGGGATCGGGAATTCGTCGGATGTGATCGGGCGATATTTGAGCGAGCAGATCCGGTTCCACATGTATGGTTTTTTGCCGGAGCTGATTGGCGGGCCGACGCAGAATGACGACGGGATCGGCGGGGAGCATGTGTATCTGCCTCGGTTCAATCATCGCGGAGCGAAACGGGATTATTTGCGGGGGTTTGGAGCGCAGTTCTGGGGATCGGGAGCGCAGGCGGATGCGGGATTCGCGAAGGCCCTGCCAGGGTTCGGGGTCGATTTCAAGACTGCCGTGAAGAAGAGGTATCCGGCGCTGGTCGCGCTGCATCCTTATGGTGAGGTGTTGCCTCGGGCGGAGAATCGGGTGACGGTGGACGAGTCGCATAAGGACCGGTACGGCGTGCCGGTGTCGCGGATCGAATACAAGATCGGCGACAACGAACAGAAGATGGCGAAGGAAATGTACGACACCGCGGAGTCGATCCTGAAGGCGGCGAAGGCAGAGATTGTGCCGTTCCAGCGCGGGCATCTGGACGTCGCGGGGAGCGCGATTCACGAGCACGGGACTTGCCGGATGGGGTCCGATAAGAAGCGGAGCGCGCTGAACGGGTTCTGCCAAATGCACGATGTTCCGAATGTGTTCGTGGTGGATGGGGCGGCGTTTACTACGGCGTCCGAGAAAAATCCGACACTGACGATTCTGGCGCTGGCGTGGAGGGCGACGGATTATTTGGCGGAGGAGATGAAGAGCGGCCGTGTTTAAAGAAGGGCGCCACGCGTCAGTAAGGCGAGCGCTGCTTGCACTGATATTTGTGTCGCGCGTATTCGCGGCGGACCGATGGGTGGAGTATCGCATCGGGCCATTTCATTTGATTAGCAATGCGGGCGATAAGGCAGCTCGGGAGAAGCTGAATCAGATCGAGCAGCTCCGCTGGGTGGTGGGCACGCAGTTGGGGAAGGTCGGGATGGGCAAGACCGGTCTCGACACGGTGTGGCCGATTGATATCGTGCTATTCCCGAATCAGCGAGAATATCTTAGCCACACTCTTGGAAAGGTGTCCCAACCTTTTATCCCAGGAGGATCGGCGACGCTGAGTGCCTGGACCTCAGACGCGGCGTTCCCTCATGAAATGTTAAAAGCCTTGACCCGGCTGCTCATCGACGACAATGCGGCACGGATGCCGGAAACGCTCGAGACGGCTTTGTGCGATTTATTTTCCACCATTCAAGCGACCAACACGCATGTGAAACTGGGTGCGCCGCCATCGGCGAACGAGCTTCCTCCCGATCGGATGCGGATGTGGGCCAAGATGCAGATGCTGGCGACGCTGCCGGACTATAGCGGCAAGCTGCGGGTTTATATCAACAACATTCAACAGACGGGCGATGAGGGCGTGGCAGTGCGCAACGCGTTCGATTTGACGCCGTCGAAGCTCGACACGATTCTGGACGCGTATATCAAGGCGGGGAAATTTGAAGCTGCTCCAGTTCCGGGTGAGCCGCTTGATCCCAATCGCGATTTTCCCGAGAAGCCTCTCGATAAGACATTCGTCGATGGCCTGGTGGCGGAGCTTGAGGCAGGGGGGAAGACCTTTCCACCGGATAGTCCGCGCGGATTGCTCGCGAAGAATACTCACGCTTCGCTGGAGCTGGCGGCGAAGGCGAATCCCAAGTGGGCGGAGCCGCAGGCGAAATTGGCCGCGTTGGAAACGAATTCGCTGGAGAAGATGAAGGAGCTGAAGGCGGCGGCCACGCTGGATCCGCGCAATGCATCGTACTGGCGGGCGCTGGCGGAGGCGCAGGCGGCGGCGGACGATTACGCCGGTGCGGCAAAATCGTGGTCGCTGGCGGAACATAACGCCGCAGATGAAGCGGAACGGGCGAAGATTCATATCGCGAAGATGGCTTTGGACGCGGCTCGGGCGGATTTCACCGAAGCGGAGAAGCAGCGTCGCATCGACGAAGCGGCGCGCGATCTCGCCAGGGTCAAAGCGGCGGCGGCGGCCGAGGTTCACGCGGCGGAAGCGGCTTCGCGCGAGCGGATGAACGCCGGGAAGGCTCCGTATCAGAAACCGGTCGAATGGATGGACGAACCGACGGGTGTCAAGGTGGAAGGGAAACTCATACGGGTGGATTGCCTGAATGGCGGCGCCATGAAGCTAACGGTGCAGCAAGACGGAGGAGCGCTGGTGAAAGTGTTAGTCAGGGACCTGAAAAGGCTGACTGTCGACGGTACGAATGAGGCGAGGTTCGTGTGCGGGATCGCGAAACCTGCGAAGAAGATCCGATTGTCGTATCAAGCGAAGCCCGATACGAAGCTGGGAACGTTGGGGGATGTGCTGGTGGTAGAGTTCCCCTGATGACTCGGCTCCCGCTGCGGTGGATTGCAATTAGTGTTTTCGTTTTCGCGTCGATGTTGAATTACCTGGACCGCAGCCTGGTGAACGCGCTGGCGCCGACGCTCAAGGCATATTTTCATCTCGATAATACGCAATACGGGTGGATTCTTTCGGCGTTTTCGCTAGCCTATGCGTTGACCGCGCCGCTGGCCGGGGTATTTATCGACAAAGTGGGCTTGAATCTGGGCGCGATGATCGCGGTGACGGCGTTTTCGCTGACCGGCGCGGCGACTGGATGGGCGGGGTCGTTTCGCGCGCTGCTGGGAATTCGCACGGCGTTCGGCCTGTCGGCCGCGGCAGGCCTTCCGTTGTTCGGCAAGGCGAACGGGATGTACCTGGAGCCGAGCGAACGGGCGATCGGGACGGCAACCAATCAAATCGGAATCAGCTTAGGCGGCGCGCTGGCTCCGTTGATCGTGGCGGCGATGACGGCGCGGCATTACGCGTGGCAATCGTCGTTCGTGCTGTGCGGAGCCCTGGGGCTCGTGTGGGTGCCGATCTGGTGGTTCGTGGCCCGAAAAGCTCCGCCCAAGGAACTAGCTCCGGAAGAGCCGGGGGCGGCCAGCCTGAAACAACTGCTGCGCGACAGGCGGGTGTGGGGGCTGGCATTCGGGACCCTGTGTATCATGTCGCTCTATTCGTTATGGACGAATTGGACGACGTTGTATTTCGTGGAGGTCTGGAAGATGACCGCGGAGGAAGCGAACCGGGACTTCGCATGGATTCCACCAGTGGCCGGAACCGTGGGAGGATTTTTCGGCGGGTGGTTGGCGTATCGCGCGATTCGCGTCGGGACCGAGGTGGTGGCGGCTCGACTGCGCGTTTCGTGGCTATGCGCAGTGTTCGTATTGCTCACGGCGGCGATTCCCATGGTGCCCAACAGAGGGCTGGCTGCGGTTGCGGTCAGTGTCAGCTATTTCTGGACGGTCTGTATTTCAACTAACCTCTACGCTCTGCCGATCGATCTGTTCGGTCCCAGGCGGGCGGCGTTCGGCGTGGCCGTGCTGACTTTCGCGTATGGACTGTTCCAATTCTTTGTTTCGCCAGTCATCGGGGCCATGGTGGACCATGGGCGATTCACATCGGTGTGCGTGGCCATGTCGGTGCTGCCTCTGGTGGGAGTCTGGATTTTGCAGGTGACGACCAGGACGAAGCGGCTAGTATGAATCCCCTCCTTTACAGTCGGGGTTCGGTAAGGCTCATGAGCACCGCTCCCTGTGGTCACGGCTCGGTAGATCTTCGAAAGTTACCGAGCCGTGACCAGAGGGAGCGGTGTTTTCAAACGGATTGAGCCGCGATATGAGAGGTCGGCTGAAGCGGTGGCTTTTTTCGCTGCTGGGGAAGGATCCCGAGGCGGTGATCGTTTGCCTGCGGTCCTCCGATGAGGCGCTTTCGGATGCGATGGTCGAGGAGATCCGGCGGCTGGAGCCTGCGCGACGGGTGTTTGAGGCTCGGGCGGACGAGCCGTATTCGGAACTGCTGAGGCGGTTCCGGAAATATCGCATCGGGCTGATAACGGTATTGCTGCCGATTCCGCGGACAGCCTGGATGCTGGCGCCGCGGAAGATTCTGGCTTACAATTCGCGTCTCGAAAGACATCATGTGACGCCGTCAATTGCGTCCTGGTTATTCGCACGCGGCGTGCCCCTTGACCGGATTTTCCTGCGGCCCTTCAGCCGGCAAACCGTACGGCCGGCTGGACATCGGGTGATCGAGGGGCGTGCGCGAAGGACGAAGCGCAAGAGTGTCGCGGTGCTGACTCCTTATTTTCCCTATCCTCTGGCACACGGCGGCGCGGTGCGGATGTTCAACCTGCTGCGCGAGACGGCTCGGGAGTTCGATGTGATCCTGTACGCGTTCACGGAGGGCGGCGAACTCGATGCCGGGCCGGTGCTGGAGTTTTGCTCGCGTGTCTATCTAGTGGAGAAGCCCCGGTATCGTGAGCCGCGTTGGTCCACGATTGCGCCGCCGGAGGTGGGTGAGTATTATTCGCCTGCGATGCTGGCGCTGTGGCGGGCGCGCGAGGCGGACGCGGCGCAGGTGGAGTATACCTATCTGGCGTCGTACGGCGGCGACGTACTTGTCGCGCACGATGTGACGTTCGACCTTTACGCGCAGGTCCGGGCGCGGAAGAAAACCCTTGGCGCGTGGTGGGATTGGTGGCGGTGGCGGCGGTTCGAGATGCGGGCGGTGAGAGAGTTTCGACGCGTGGTGGTGATGTCGGAGAAGGATCGGGGGCTGCTGGACGGACGTCGGCTGAAGCCGGCGCTGCAAGCTGAAGCTCGCGCCACAAACGTGGAGGTGATTGAGAACGGGGTGGATCTGGGGAGGTTTGCGCCGCTCGCGGAAGCTGCGGGACGGAGGGTGCTGTTTATTGGGTCCTTTCGGCATTTTCCGAACGTCGTGGCGTTTCGTTATTTGACGGAAGAGATTCTGCCGCTGGCTTCGGGGGTCGATTTGACTGTGGTAGCGGGTCCGGACCCGTGGCTGCATTGGACCAGTTACACGCGGCCTCCGTTCAAAGTTCTTGAGTTTGTGGCCGACGTGCGTCCGCTGTATCACGAGACCAACGTGGTGGTGGTGCCGACTTTGGAATCGGCGGGGACCAATGTGAAGGTGCTAGAAGCGATGGCGATGCAGAGAGCGGTGGTTTCGACCTCGTCGGGCTGCGCGGGGCTGGGATGCGAGCACGGAGTGAACGTGTGGATCGCGGATAGCGCCGCGGACTTTGCCAGCGGCATCGCGAAGTTGTTGGACGATGACGAATTGCGGTCGAACATCGCGGCGGCCGGGCGCGCTCATGTGGAAAAAAAGTTCGACTGGAGATCGATCGGGCTGCGCCAGCGGGAACTGACGCGGGAACTGACGGGGAATCCGGTGAAAATTTGCGCCGCGACACAGGCCGATCTCACGGCGATTCGAGAGATTCAACGGGTGTCGGCGGGGGCGTCGCAATGGACTCCGGAGAGCTATCTGGATCACGATTGCGTGGTCGCGGTGGTGAAGGATCGCGTGGTGGGATTTCTGGTGACGCGGGCGACGGCCGCGGATGAACGGGAGATTCTGAATGTTGCGGTTGATCCCGCGGCGCGGCGCGCCGGAATCGGCCGGATCCTGATGGAAACGGTACTAGCGGGCTACCGGGGGGCCTGGTTCCTTGAAGTGCGGGAATCGAACGAAGCAGCGATTACTCTTTACAAAACATTAGGGTTCGCCGCCGCCGGGCGCCGGGAAAATTACTACCACGACCCCTGCGAAGCGGCTATTGTCATGAGAGTTTTTTCATGATATCGTCATGTTGCGTAGTTGGCCATCGGTGACCGGCTATGGCGTGATTCAAGTGTGGATAAAAACTACCCACCGAGCCCGAATCAATCCAAACAAACAGACTCGGCGTGGCATTTCCCTTACAAAGGAGAGCTGCTGATGGAGATCAATCAAGACGAATTGAAGGCGCACCTGATGGCGACAAGCGAGGAGTACCGTTCGCTTGCGTCGCAGCACTGCCAGTACCACAAGGAACTGGAGGCGCTGGAGGCGAAGCCGCACCTGTCCGATGAGGAACAGGCTGAGGAGCATCGCTTGAAAAAGGTAAAGCTGCGGTTGAAAGACCAGATGAACGAGATGCTGGGAAAGTATAAGACGCAGCAGGTTGCCTGAAACTTGTCAGGTGCGCGTAGTAGAAGTTAGGTTTTAAAAATTGCCGGGCCGCCGAAAGGGGCCCGGCTTTCTATTTGCCGCGAAGGGTGTAAATCGCGGCAAGAAGTCACTGAATATCCAGGGTTTCCACCTTTACAATTTGCCCTTCGCGCAATCCGGTGACCGTCGCGCGCAGATCGGTCTTCTTGATCCGCTGGAGCGCGTTGGCAGCCTTGGTATTTCCGACTGCGTCGAGCGCAAGAAACTTCGCGTCTGCTAGTTCTATGCCGAACAGATGGGTGGAGTTGGTGGCCTGACAGTTTGCTTCGGACTGATTCCTTGCTTCGTCGCTCGCCTTGCACGAGGCATCCACCAGCTTCCCGGTCCAAGTATCGGCGAAGCTGGAGGTTGCGGCCAAGGTAAAAACGGCGGCCATGTATGCGACGTTTTTCATAGCGGAGCCCTCAAAAGGTTTGATCGTTCGAGGGGCAGGATGTTACTCCGTTCGCGCAAATAGCCTCATGGCGTGAAAGCGCGCGCGGCAACCTGAACAACGGTAAGAGCGGATCGACAGAAGGTTGCAGGCCGAATCCCAGAGCCCAGAGGGAGGAGACGGCCTAACCTTAACAGCTCCGCACTGAAAACATTGTGGAATTTGGCGGCCGCGGAGAATCGGCATCACCACAACGCTGAAAATAAAGAAAGCCGCGAGGATGATGGCTCCAGGTCGAAAAAAATACAGCATCTGTTGCATGAGTGCAGGGGTCCTTAAGAAAAGAGATTTCCGATTGACGTACAGACGTGGATCATGAGGACGCGTTCGACCCTGCAAGAACCTGCCCAAACGGGATGGAATTACGCCAGACACTGATTTACAGGGGTTCAATCCAGTACTCCGTTCCGCGGTACGAATACATCTTCGGAGGAGGCCGGGAAAAATTACTGCGCGTCTGCACAACTTGCTTAGGTGGATGCGCGCGTGTTTCTTTCGTTGCCCGCCCGCTTCCTTTTTGCAATAGCAACTACTTCAAACGAGTCCTGCGCCGCCGGGCAGCCAAAGCAATCAGGCCGCACAGGCCCGCAGCGGAAAGACCTTGAATAGAAGGTTCGGGAACGGCCTGGACACTGGCGCCGCCGGTGAAGGCGCTGTTCCCGCTCTGCCAAGAGGCGAAGGATATATCGAACTTCTCACCTGGCGCGATATTTAAGCCGTTCCAGGTATAGGTCACATTACCAGGGGTGAAGTTAGCCGCGGCCTGTCCAGCGTTGCTCGTACAGGTCTGCCCAACTTGTGTACCGTTCGTACAGGAGTAAAAATTGGGCCCGCTCAATGATTCCGAAGTGCCTGTTAAAGCGCCCTTGTTCGCCTGAAAGTTATCGCACAACGGCCCTGGTGAGCCAGCACAAAAGGTGACCGATGGGGTTGACGCAGTGAAGGAGTCGCTGATGA
Organism: Bryobacterales bacterium; assembly: GCA_963813145.1. Taxonomy (GTDB): domain Bacteria; phylum Acidobacteriota; class Terriglobia; order Bryobacterales; family Bryobacteraceae; genus Palsa-187. The sequence continues at coordinate 331,040 of CAWEXX010000002.1, read as the reverse complement.
CGATAGAAAAGGTGGTTACCAGCGACCCGGTGTCGTTCATCACCAGGAAGCTGCCGGCTCCGCCATTGGGTTCGGCTTCGGTCTGGGTGGCAGTAAGCATGTTCGTACCGCCGGGATCGATCTGAAACCAATTGCTAAAAGTGCTCAAATCGAAAGCCTGGCCCGTGCCGTTGATCAGGTACCCGGAGGTGCCGTTCGTACTGCACATAACCGCACCGCCGCAGCGATTGGCGTTGTCGCCGAATGTGATTATATTAGCGCCTGAGGCGTGGAATGCAGCAACCATAACAATTGGGATGAATTTTCTCATGATGAAGAGTCCTATTAAGAAGAAATTAAGGTCGACGTGGACGACTTTTTGGTGCTGCAAACACCTCGCCCTCCACGCAATAAAAACTCTTTGAGGAGAGAAAATGATGGCAAAGACGGTCCGTCAAACGAACACTTTCTCGAAGAGAGCGCCGTGCATGTAGATGCCCACTCAAAAGCTCGGGCGCGGTGTCACTCGCTGTATTTGCGGCGGCCCGGTGAACTTACCAGTGAAGCGACTATGCTTTCTGCAATCTCGCCCGGAGAGGGCAACGAGTCTAGAGAGAAACGCAACTTACGAACGCAAGATTTGCCGCGAGCGGGTGATTTGACATTACAATACAGTCATGCGACTGCTTGCCCTTGGACTGCTCTCCGTTTCGGCCCTGCTCGCCGCACCGCTTTACCAGGCGTCATTTGACTCCAGCGCCAAACACTGGGAGGCGCAGCGCGGGATTGCGACGCCCGATAATCAGGTGCAGCGCGAAGGTCACGGGTCGCTACGAATCGAGCCGAACGGCGTATCCGACGCATACGTTCATTCGACGCCGGTCACGCTGACCGTTGGCAAAAGCTACGAGCTATCCGGCTGGATGCGGACCGACAAGCTAGACGTGCGCGATACGGATCGCTCGCCCATCGCGACCGGCGCATCGATCGGCATGGCATCTATGCCGTTCGACGTGCATTCGGAATCGCTGGGAGGAACCAGGGGATGGACGCGGGTCAACCTGCGATTCACGGCGACGCGCGCCGACGATCAGGTGGTGCTGAGCGTCGCGGGCGGCGGAGCGTTCTCCGGCAAAGCGTGGTTCGAAGGAATTTCGGTGGAAGAGGTGGCGCAATCGGCCGTGCTGCCGCAGAAGGCCACGCTGCGGACGTTCGGACCGGCCTATCGCTATCCGCGCGGCGGCTGGTTGTATGTTCACATCGAGGGCGCACCTTATGAACGCGGGTATCAGCATGGATATTTGCTGGCGCGCGAGATCGAGCAGTATATCGACCGGTGCGCGGCGCAGCTCGATTCGAAATCGAGGATGACGGCGTGGGATAACGGACGGACGGTGGCCAACGCTCTGTTTCTGCGCGGCTTCGACAAAGAGATTCTGACGGAGATGAAAGGGATCGCCGATGGAGCGGCAGCGGCCGGCGCCAAGGTCAACGGACGGACCATCGATCTGGTGGACGTGGTGACGCTGAATACCATCACGGAGCTGGGCGAACTGAACGGCGCGATGCCGATGACGCCCAGCGGTCTGGAAGGTCTGAATCTGATGAAGCCGCGCTATGACGCGTCGAAGACGGATGTTCCCGTTACGGCGCGATGCAGCGCGTTCGCGGCGACGGGCAAGGCCACGCGCGATGGAAAGATGGTGATCGGACATCTGACGATGTGGCCGTTGACGCTAGCGGAGCAGACCAACATCATGCTCGACGTGGTGCCCGACGGAAGGCCATCGCATGCTGATGCAGAGCTATCCAGGAGGCATCCAGAGCGGCACGGACTGGTATCAGAACGACGTCGGCGTGGTGCTGACGGAGACGACTATTCGCCAGAGTCCGTTCAACAGAGAAGGGACGCCGGTGGCTTACCGGGCGCGCAGGGCGATTCAGTACGGCGATAGCGTGGCCAAGGTAGTGGAGCTCCTATCGACGAAGAATAACGGGCTGTACACGAATGAATGGATCGTCGGCGATTCGCGCACCAACGAGATCGCGATGCTGGAGTTGGGGACGTATCGCACCAAGTTGTACAGCAGCGCGAAGAACGAATGGTTCGGCGGCACGGAAGGGTTTTATTGGGGCTGCAACAACGCCAAGGATCTGAATGTCCGTCTGGAATATGTGCCCGATCCGCACGGCACTCCGGAGGATATTCCGTTCGTTGTCGGCGCGCGCGACGTGAAGTGGCAGGAGATGTATCAGCAGTACAAGGGCAAGATCGACGAAGGATTCGCTGCGCTGGCGTTCCGGACCGCGCCGCTGGTGAGCTCGACCACAATGGACGCGAAGATCGCGACGTCGGATATGGCGAAGCGCATGATGACGTGGGCTCTGTTCGGCAAGCCGAATCAGCGCGAGTGGGTGCCGTCGCCGGGCCAGAAGATGCAGTTCGCGGGCAACGACGGGTTGTATTCGTCGGGCTATCGCTTATTCCAGGGCCATCCGGCGGATGCGATTAAGATGCTGCTCGACGGCGCGCCGAAGGCTAGCGCGATTAACGCTTCGACGGCGGCGGGCGAAACGGCAGGAGGGCGCGGCGGCCGTCGCGGACGCGGTGGAGCCTCGGCCGCGGACGACAAATTGTGGAAGGGCTGGATTCTTCCGGCGAGCGACTCCGATGTGTGGCTGACGGCGGGCGCGACCGCGTATCACTCGGTTGCGACGGCAACCGACGCCGATAAACGGCTGGACGCGTTCCGGGCCCAGTATCGTGCGGCGGCACTCGATGGCGAGCAGACGCTCTCGAAGATTACTCAATCGACGATGTCTTCGAACTGGCACACGCTGGCTGAGGCGAAGGGCGTGCTGCTGCTGGACGCGCTGCGGCGGTCGATGGGCGACGACGCGTTCTACGCGCTGATGAAGGACTTCTTCGATAAGAACACCACGAAAACCGTCCGCGCCGCGGATTTCATGGCCGCGGCTGGAGCGGGGCAACAGGCTCTGTTCACGAAGTGGCTGAATGAGACAGGATTGCCGGATCATAGCGATGGACCTTTGTATAGCGCCGGCGATCTGCGGCGGCGGCTCGGCTCCACGATCATCGTTTACGGCACGCTGACCGAAGGCGGCGCGAATCGCTACGCGGCGGAGCAGTGGCAGAAGCAGTTTCTGGATCAGTTCGAAAGCGCAGTCCGCGTTTACAAGGATTTTGAAGTGACGGAGCGCGAACTGGCCGACCATGACGTGCTGTTCATTGGACGGCCGGAAACAAACGCCGCTCTGGCGGCATGGGCGAAGCCTTTGGCGCTCGACTACGACGGCGCGGTATTCCAGCTTGCGGGCAAGGATCATTCGTCCGAAAACGACGCCCTGGTGCTGGCCGCCACGAATCCGCTGAACAAAAAGCGCATGGTGCTGATCGCGGCGGGCAATAGTCCGCTGGGCACCGTTCTGCTGACGCGCGGAGGCTTCGGGCAGGCGCAGTACCAGGTTTACGACGCCGGGAAACCGGGCGACTCCGGATTCCTGACAAAATAGGATTGTGGATTTAGAAAAACTACTGCTTCGCAAGGTCGGCGAGGCTGTCGCGAAGTTCAAGATGATCCGCGACGGCGATCGCGTGGCGGTTGCGCTATCGGGCGGCAAGGATTCGCTCACCATGCTCGATGCGCTGCTGCTGTTGCAGAAGCGGGCCCCGGTGCGATTTCACCGTATGCGCGTTCACCGTGGAGCAGGGAAAATTTCTGCGTCCTTTCGAGCCGATGGCGGAGTATCTCAAATCGCGCGGGATCGACTGGAGCTACCATCGCGACAATCCGTCGTTCCGTCTGCTCGAAGAACAGCCCGATCATGGTTGCGACCTGTGCAGCCGCTATCAGGCGTCGCGCGGTTTTCGAAATCGCCCGCGGCTTAGGCGCGAACGTGATTGCGTTCGGCCACACGGCGGACGATATCTGCGAATCCTTCCTGCGCAACGCGCTTTTTAACGGCCGGATCAGCTCGCTGCCGGCGATTACGTGGTCGCGCGAGAAAGATTTCCGCATGATCCGTCCGCTGGTGTTCGTTCATGAAGACCTGACCGAGAAGTACGCCGCTTCCATGGGCGCGCCGGTGATTCCCTGCGGTTGTTCGCAGCGTACGGGGACGGTGCGCCGGTCATTGAGCGATTTACTCGGCGGACTCGAAGCGGAGCATCCGCATTTGCGCGAAACGCTGCTATCGGCGATGGGCAACGTGGAGACCAGCCGCCTGCTGGACCCGCGCTATCTCGATCTCGACGGGTTCGCGGAGGATCGCGGCGTGGAAAATCCGCTTGTGGTGCTCCAGGACTAAAGGTGCCTCCCTATGCCTATGGCGTGCTGCTAGCCGGATGGCTGATCTGGGTCATGCCCTTCCTTCTAGCCAGGCGAAAAAGGCAAATAGCGATAAAGGTCGACCGGAGCGCGCGCTGGGGGATGATTCTGCAAGCGCTCTCGTACTGCTTGTTGTGGCAGAGCAGATTCTGGAAGACATCGCCGCCGCCCGGTCGGATCGCAGCCTCGGTCTGCTTCTTCGCGATGGCCAGCGCTCTTTCCTGGTCCGGCGCGAGCGCGCTGGGGCGCCAATGGCGACTGGACGCCGGGCTCAATGCCGATCACGAATTGGTCACCTGGGGGCCGTATCGCCTGGTGAGACACCCGATCTACTCATCGATGTTGTGCTTGCTTCTGGCTGCTGGATTTCTGGTCACGCCTTTGCCGCTGCTGCTCGCGGCGGTAACCGTGATGATCGTCGGAACCGAAATCCGGGTTCGCGCCGAGGAGCGGCTGCTGGACGAGCGTTTCGGGGAGCGATTTCGACAATACCGGAGCCGCGTATCGGCGTACGTTCCTTGGTTGCGGTGACAAAACGGGCTAAAATCGAATCTTGCCGGCTCCTTTGGTAACCGTTGTCGTGCCGACGCTGGCCGCCGACGACGCTCTGGCGGACTGTTTGCGCTCCCTCGACTCCCAAACATTCGACCGCTTCGAAGTCGTTGTGGTGGATAACAGCGGCACCGGCCGCGCCCGCGTGGGCAGCGCTCGCATGCGCATTCTTTCGAACGATCGCAATGTCGGATTCGGTGCAGCCATCAATCAGGGGATTCGCGACTCCGAGTCGCCGTATATTGCGGCGCTCAATGACGACGCCGTTCCTCATCCGGAATGGTTGGCCGAGCTGGTGAAGGCCGCGGAGTCCAGGCCCAAGGCGGGGATGTTCGCCTCGCAGGTGCGGATGAGCGATACCGCTCGTCTCGATTCGGCGGGCATGCTGATCGCGCTCGATGGCTCCAGTAAGCAGCGAGGCCATGGCGAGCCTCCAGCGCAGTTTGCGGCGAATAGCGACATCCTGTTCCCCACCGGATCGGCCGCGCTGTACCGCCGGAAAATGCTGGACGAGATCGGCCTGTTCGACGAGCGTTTTTTTCTGTATTGCGAAGACACCGACCTGGGCTTGCGCGCCCGCTGGGCCGGATGGGAAGCGGCTTATGTGGCGGGTGCAGTAGTCGATCACGCCTATTCGAAGTCGGCAGGCCGTGCGTCGGCGCTGAAAGCGTATTACGTGGAGCGCAACCGGCTCTACACTGTGATGAAGAACCTTTCCCTTTTCGATGCTGGCGCTGGTCAAGTTTTATTCGCTCGCGCGATACTTCTGGCACCTGGTGTTCATGATCACGCGGACTGGAAAGGCAGCGGAGTTTCGCGATGCCGGCCACACGCCATGGCTGCTGCCGTTCCTCGTTTTGCGGGCCCACGCATCGGCGCTGGTTCGCCTGCCCTATCTTTTTCGCGAGCGCCGGCGCATCTTCAAGACCCGCAAATTAAGTTCCGGGGAATTTCGCGCGCTGCTGGCCGCGCATTCCATTTCGCTGCGCAAGGTGGCTGAGTTGTAATGAGTAAGCTGCTGATCCTCATTCCGGCCTACAACGAAGAAGGCGCCGTGGGCGGCGTGGTGAGCGAGGTGCGCGCCGTCATGCCCGACGCGCCCGTTCTGGTGGTGGACGATTGCTCCGCTGACGCCACGGTTCAAAACGCGGAACGAGCCGGCGCGCGCGTATTGTCGCTGCCGCATCATCTTGGCCTCGGCGGCGCGGTTCAAGCCGGGTACAAGCTGGCGTTCGAACTTGATTTCGATTACGTAATCCGCGTGGATGGCGACGGCCAGCACGATCCTCGCGATATTCCTCGGATGCTGGAAGCGCTTGAGAGCCAGGAATGCGAGATGGTTATCGGGTCGCGATTTGTGAACGGCGAAGGCGAACATTCTGGAGTGCTTCGCGCCGCCGCGATCGTGTTTTTTCGCGCGATCCTGCGGCCGATTCTCGGCAGAGTCGGTGCACGACCCGACCTCGGGATTCGTGGGCGTGAATCGCACCGCGCTCGCGGTGTTCAGCCACAGTTTCCCGCTGGAGTATCCGGAAATTGAAGCGCTGGTCGTGCTGCAGCGGAAACGATTCCGGTTCGTCGAGGTGCCGTGCCGGATGCGCCCGCGCCGCACCGGACGCACTACCATCACGCCTCTGAAATCGCTGTACTACATGGTGCATGTGCTGCTGGGCGTTTTCGTGAATGTGCTGAAATTTGAAGGCAGGAGAAAATAAGTTATGGATCGTCTTCTCCACGTTATGACGGGATTCAGCGTGCTGTTGATTCTTGTAGTGCTGCTGTCGGTCCGGCGCGCGCATATTCGGGTGGAATATTCGGTAAGCTGGCTGGTCGCCGCGCTGGCGCTGCTGACTCTGGCGCAATGGCGCGGACTGCTCGATGGGATTGCCGGAGTGATGGGCCTCGAAAGCGCCGGCCTCGCGCTGTTGGTGATGACCGGCGGAGTCTTCCTGCTGGTGCTCTACCGATTGTCCATGATGATTTCCAGCTTGAAGGATTCCAACATCGCGCTCGCACAGCGCCTCGCGATCCTCGAGTTCCGCATTGAGTCTCATGAAGAAGCAAAAACGGCAGGAAACTAAACCCGCCCCGCAGTCTGCTCCTCCTCCGGGGTGGTCGGCTGTTCTATATAAGATGCCGCCATGGTGGATCTGGGCCGTCGGCTTGGGTGCATTGTTTCTCCTGTTCGAAGCCTACGGCCCTGCGCTACACAGCCCCTTCGTCCTGGACGATTTGTATCTGCCCTACGGAGAGCATACGGCTCCCGGAACGCTGCTGGGCTGGGTCACGAACCAGCGTCCGCTGTTGATGTTCAGCTACTGGCTGGACTATCAGATGGGTGGAACGGACCCGCATGGCTACCACGTCACCAACGTGCTGCTGCACTTCCTCGTGTCGATCATGGTCATGCTGATCGCCGCGCGACTGCTCGATTGGGCAGGGGTGGCGGGACGCATGCGAAAAGCCCTGGCCATATTCTCCGGAGCCTTCTTTCTGCTGCATCCGCTGCAATCGGAATCGGTCGCCTATGTGGCCAGCCGCTCCGAAGTGTTGAGCGTATTGTTCTATTACTCGGCGTTCGCGGTTTTCCTTTATTCGAATCGCGAGTCGATGTCGTTGCTTCGCGCATTGGCGGTGGTGGCGCTTTTCGGCTCGGCGGCGGCATCGAAGGAGCACACGCTCACTCTCCCCGCACTGATCCTGCTCACCGATTTCTACTGGAACCGCGGAGGATTGCGAAAGAACCGCGTCCTTTACGGGCTCCTCGGACTGGTTTGCGCGGCTGGAGCGTTCGTGGTTTGGAAGCTCCTATTGGGAGCCAATACGGCGGGCTTCAAGATGACGGATCTCTCACCGGTCTCGTATTTTTTCACTCAGTGCCGGGTGATTTGGATCTACATCCGTATGTTCTTCCTGCCTTTCGGGCAGAATGTCGATCCCGATATTCCCCTATCCGCCGGGATCCTGGATCACGGCGCGATTTTCGGACTGATCGCACTGCTGGCCGTCACCGCCGGCGCGTGGATTTTTCGAAAACGCTGGCCTCTGGCGTGCTTCGGCGTGCTTGTTTTCATACTGCTGATCGCGCCTACTTCGTCGGTGATCCCGATCCGCGACGTTCTTGCCGAGCGGCGCGTTTATCTGCCGTTTATCGGCCTGATCCTGATCGCCCTCGAACCGTTGCGCCGTTTGTCTTTCCCGCAAGCCGTCGGAACCTGCACGGCGGCCCTTATTGCGTCAACCGTGCTCACCTATCAGCGCAGCGACGTGTGGTCCAGCCCGATCGCGTTGTGGCAGGACTCAGTGGCGAAGTCTCCCCAAAAAATGCGCCCGCGGTTTCATCTTGCTTTCGCCCAGTATCAGGCGGGCGATTGCATTGGGGCGGCTGCGAATTATGAAGCGGCGTCGCACATCGATAACCTGGATTACCGTCTGCTGGTCGATTGGGCGAATGCCCTCGAATGCGCGGGCCGGGGAGATGAGGCGATCAAACAATTCAGGAATGCGATCCAGGTGAATGCGTATCTGGCTGAAGCCTACGTCGGGTTGAGCGCCGTTTACGGCAAGCAGCGGAAATTCGATGAGGCGCTGGCGGTCCTGCAGCAGGCGGAGACCATCGATCCGGGCATCGCGCAGATCTACGTGAATCGCGGCGGAGTTTATGAGCTGTTGGGCAACAGCGCCGCGGCGTACAAGCAATATCAGCGCGCGCTGGCGGTCGAGCCGTCAAACCGCGCGGCTCGTGAAGCGCTCAAGCGCCTGGGCCGCTAGAATGGCTCGCATCGGAGTCAACGCGCTGTACTTGATTCCGGGCGGGGTCGGAGGGACTGAGATCTATCTGCGCCGTCTGTTGGCCGCCCTCGCAAAAGTGGATCCCGAAGATGAGTATTTCATCTTCACGAATCTGGAGACCGGAGCCGATCTGGTTCCCCGTCAGGCGAATTTTCACTGGAAACCTCAGGCGGTGCACGCGCGCTTCCGGCCGGCGAGAATCCTGTGGGAGCAGACCATCATGCCGCTCGAGGCTGCGCGCTACCGGCTGGACGTTCTTTTCAATCCCGGCTTTACCGCGCCGGTCCTCGCTCCCTGCCCGTGCGTCACCGTGTTTCACGATTTGCAGCATATACATCATCCGGAATACTTCCGCTGGTTCGATCTCCCTTTCTGGAAGCTGCTTCTGTGGGCTTCGGCACATCGCGCGCGCCGGCTGATCGCGGTGTCGGAGGCGACGAAGGCCGATCTGGTGCGCGTTTATGGTCTTCCTCCCCAGCGAATCAGCGTCGTCCTGCATGGCGTGGAGCCGGAGTTTTTTGCCCTGGACCGCTCGCGCATAGAACCCTTCGTCCTGTGCGTGTCGACGCTGCATCCCCATAAGAATCTCGACCGCCTGATTCGCGCCTACGCCCGCCGGAAGCGCGATTGGCGATTGCTAATTGCCGGAATGCGTGGGTTTTTCGCCGGGAGATTGGACGCGCTGATCGCGGAGTTGGGCGTGAAGGATTCCGTAGAGCTCACCGGCTGGATTCCGCGCGAGCAGCTTCTCCAGCTCTACGCGCGGGCGCAGGCGTTCGTCTATCCGTCCACCTTTGAGGGGTTTGGAATGCCGGTATTGGAAGCCATGGCGGCGGGCATCCCGGTGGCCTGCTCAGCGATTCCGCCGCTACGCGACGTGGCGAGAGAAGCCGCGCTGTTTTTCGATCCATTGAACGACGATGCGATCGCCGGTGCGCTGGAGCAAATCGTCGCCGATGGCGCGCTACGTGTAAGGCTCGCCCAAGCGGGCCCCGAGCGCGCCCGCGAATTTACCTGGGAACGGGCGGCGCGTGAAACTTTGGCCGCGCTTGGAGCAACTTCCTAGTCGCGTCGACAATCGTGGTTGGGATGCGCCACAGAATAGCGATGAAAAGCCTTCTCTGTTGTGGGGCAGGCTGGTAGCCTGGCTGGTAGCCTGGGGCCGATTGTGGGCGCCCTCTGGGCACGGCCTGCGTTGTTTTCGGAGCTTTCAACAGGCGTCGAGATGAGTCTCGACGCGGCACGCACGAGTCGAGTGCGTGCGCCACGTAACATTCAGGACCAGACCACCAGGTGTCGCCGTTTCAGAGCCGCGACCGCAGGGAGCGATCTTCGGGCTCACTTGCCCCAATTCATGACCAGGTTAAACGCGTCCACGCTGCCGATTCCAGTGGCGAAATTCCATGACGCGCCTGTCGCATAAGCGGGCGTGAAGGAGCTGCTGGAGACGGAGAGCGCGCCGCTGGTCGCATTGCCGCTCACACGCCCGCCGCGGCCATAACCCGATGTTCCGGAGGAGCCGAAGCAGTTCGTGCTTCCGCTGCAATTCACGTCGATATCTCCCCGCGTGACGCTGTGGAAGACGCTCGGCGTGGACGCGGCAAGCGCATAGTACACATAATTCGGATTGCCCTGCGCGCTTCCCGCGTTCTGATTCACCAGAGCCTGAATACCCGCCAGAATCGGCGAGGAGAAAGAGGTGCCGCCGGCTCCGGACCAGGTACTCGGAGCGCCGGTGCACGCCGACCCGCCGTTCTTCGCGTCGGACCAGCAGGTGACGTAATAGTGTCCCCAAATACCGTCCGCCGCAAAAAGAGAGACATCCGGAAGATCGCGCACGCCGTCATTCGGGATCCCGTCGAGCCCGGTCTGCCACTCCGGCTTCGCGACGCCTTGACAACTTCCGCTGGCGATTCCATACGTTGAAGGCGCTCCCGCCGCGCAGTTGCTGGGTCCTCCGCTGCCTGCAACGACCTCCACCAGGCTGTCCCTGCGGGCTGTGTTGCTGTTGCAGAAGCCGCTGGAACCGTAGACCGTCGAATAGCCCAGATAGTTGGCCAGCAGGCTGCCCGCGCAGGAATCATTCCACGGGATTTCAGGAATGTAAGAAAGCGCCGACCCGTAGGTTGCGGTATTGGTCGAGCTCCAATAGTTGCCGGTCGTGCCGTCGATCGCGTCGGAGAAGTCGGTGCCGCCTACGGCGACGTTATAAGGAGTGGACGCGTAGGCGCTGACGCCGATGCCGTGCGTCGCGCTGGCGTTCCCCGCATCGCAACTGGCCGCACCCTCGTCACCCGCGGATACGTAGATCGAAATCCCTTCCGCCACCGCCTGCTGATAAAGCGCGCTGATGGCTGCGTTCGACGAGGCGCCGTTTTCCGCCTCGCAATTACCGTAGCTCAGGCTGATGATCGACGGAGGATTGCTCGAGTTCACGACGTTCGCCATGGCGATGAACCCTCCGAAAGTGGTCCGCGTGTTGCCGCAAGCCGCCACCACGATGGCCGCGCTGGGTGCAGCGGCGCTGGCCCATTCGGCGTCCAGAATCGCCTCGCCATCGTCGCCCGCCACCACTCCTGGCGCGATGCAATTGTTCGATCCGCCCGCTGGCGTCGGATGGACCGTGGTCAGCGACCCTCCGCTATATTGCGAAAGTCCGAATGTGGACCGGAAAGTGTCCCAGTCGGCCGAGCTGTACAGATCGGTGTCTTCAATCACCACGATGGTCTGGCCCGCACCCGTGATCCCCTGCGCGAACAATGGGTTCAAGTTATAAATCGTAGCCAGATCGGCGGGAACCACAGCCTGGTTAGTGTATTTACCGTCGTTATAGGTGTACTTGGCGCGTTTCATCGAATGAGGCTGAAAATCGTGCAGCGAAACGACTCCGGCCACAACCGGGGCCAGCGCCGCCGGAATTTGCGGATCGCTGATGTTCGCGATGTGCCGGACTCCATCGACATCCAGGTGATGAATCGGCGCGTGAAACGCCCGCCGCACCTGGCCCGCGCTGCCCGAAAAATCGATCACCATGCCGTTGGGGTATACGGAATTGATCGTGAATCCGTGGGATTCCAGCCAACCCGTGACGGCCTGAATATCGGCCTCGGCCACGCCATAGTTCTTGCCGAATTCCCCGGCCGTCAGCCACTTGTGGAAGTTCGGCGATTTGGGATTATGGAGGTCCGATACGAACTGCGCCGCAGCCTTCTCCTGGTTCGCCGACCGCTTCAACTGGAGCATCATGTGTTCCATGTTGAGATCGTCCGCGACCGAGCCTGTGTCATTCGCCGAATTGGCCTCGGAACGGGTGTTCCCGGCAAGGGTAACTAACTTGTTTTCATCCACTTTGTCGTGAATCTGAGCCAGCGACCGGCGGCCGGTGCTCTGAGACACAAGACCAACCGCGCTGCCGATCAACAGTACCGTAACGGACAAAAAGATGGCGTAGGCTCGCCGGGTTCGAAACATGAGGACTCCTTCAATGATAGCTGCGCGGAGCAGCTTTTTCGGGCAAGGGGACGCGGAAGAACTACACTTTTACTGACGAAGCGAATCGTTCGCGGGAGTACTGAAAAATTCGGATGGCTGCCCTTTGGCAGGCGACTGTAACTTTAGTCGAGGTGAAATCGCCCAACATTGGCAGTCACATCTATACTAGAATCTATCCAGCGTGAAAGCCCAACTCACCTATAACCTCCAGACGCGGTTAACCAACACGGGTTTACTGTTTGCGTGCACTATGCTGTTTGGCATATTTCTGTTGCAGAGCTGTTCGACGGCCAGCACGGCCGACGGAGGCGCAGCGCCTGCCGGAAAAGGCGGCAAGGGTGGCAAAGGCGGGGGCGGCGCGGTGCCAGTTGTGACCACCAAAGTGACTCAGAGGGATGTCCCGATCGATGTTGCCGTGGTTGGCAACGTGGAAGCGTATTCCACCATCAGCGTGAAGGCCCAGGTGGGCGGCGAGATCACCAAGGTGTATTTCAAAGAGGGCGATTACGTCAAAAAGGGCGCGCCTCTGTTCACTATCGACCCCCGGCCGCTCGAGGCAGCGCTGGCACAGGTAAAAGCGAACCTGGCTAAAGATGAAGCGCTTCTTGCCCAGGCGAAAGCGAATCTTGCTCGCGACACCGCGCAGGAACTCTACGCGCGCACCCAATCCGGACGCTACGACAAGCTGGCGGCCGAAGGCATTGTCTCCAAGGATCAGGGGGAACAATTCAAATCGAACGCCGATGCTCTGGCGCAGTCGGTAGCCGCCGATCGGGCCGCGATTGAAAGCGCCCGCGCCCAGGCGGTAGCGGATCAGGCGAATATCGCCAACGCCGAGGTACAGCTTGGCTATACATCGATCAAATCGCCCATTGACGGCCGCACCGGCAATCTGACTATTAAGCAAGGCAATGTGGTTCCCCCGAATACCACCGAGCTGGTGACCATCAATCAGATCGAGCCGATCTACGCTACCTTTGCCGTCCCGGAATCGAAGCTCAACGACGTGAAGAAATACATGGCGGATGGTAAGGTCCAGGTGCTGGCCAAGCTGCAGGATGCCGCGGGCAATGAATCCGGGACGCTGACGTTTATCGACAACAATGTCGACATGACCACGGGCACCATCAAGCTGAAAGGCACGTTCGACAATCGCGACCGCAAGCTGTGGCCGGGCCAATTCGTCAACGTGATTCTGCGGCTCGCGATGCAGCCGAACGCGATTGTCGTGCCGAACCAGGCCGTGCAAACCGGGCAGGACGGCGCATTCGTGTACGTGGTGAAGGAAGACCGCAGCGTCGAGGCTCGTCCCGTCGTGGCCGGTGTTCGTGTGGATCAGGATCTGGTGATCGACAAAGGTCTCTCCGTCGGCGAAACGATTGTCACCGAAGGCCAGTTGCGCCTGGCGCCTGGAATCAAGGTGCAAATGCGCGAAGGTGGCCGCGGCGGCGGCGCTAATAAGCAAGGTGAAGCGCCCACCGGCGGCGATGGCAGGAAGGGCGACGGCAAGAAGAAGAATCGCCCGACGCCTCCAGGTTAGCTGTTGATTTAGGAGACGAGTCCTTTGAACTTCTCCGAAATATTCATTCGTCGTCCCATTGCCACCAGCCTGCTGATGGCGGGTATCGCCATGTTCGGCATCGTGGCCTACCGCACCATGTCGGTCAGCGATCTACCCAGCGTCGATTACCCCACCATCTCTGTGGGCGCGAGCCTTCCCGGCGCGGATCCGAACACCATGTCGTCCGCCGTCGCGACCGTGCTCGAACGGCAGTTCACAGGCATCGCGGGACTCGACTCGATGACCTCGACCAGTTCCACCGGGTCCAGCAGCGTGACGTTACAGCTCGACTTGGACCGTGAAATCGACGGCGCCGCGGTGGATGTTCAAACAGCTATCGCCGAGGTGACTCCGCTGCTGCCTCCCGGCATGCCGGCCCCTCCTTCGTTCCGCAAAAGCAATCCGTCGGACCAGCCGATCGTTTTCCTGAGCCTGGTATCGGACACGCTTTCGATGTCGCAGCTCGACGAATTCGCCGAGACTCTGATCGCGCCGCGCATCTCCATGGTGAACGACGTTGCGCAAGTCCAGGTGATGGGCCAGCAGAAGTACGCCGTGCGCGTGCAGATCGATCCGGACAAGCTGGCCGCGAAAAAAGTAGGCCTCAATCAAGTGGATGCGGCGCTGAACAGCTGGAATATCAATATTCCGCTCGGAACTCTCTACGGTCCGCAGGTCGCCTACAATATTTTCGCGAATGGCCAGCTGATGAATGCCGCGCAGTTTCGCCCGCTGGTGATTACGTGGGTGAACGGCCGCGCCATCCGCTTGCAGGACATCGCCACCGTCATCGATAGCGTACAGGACGATAAGAATGCCTCCTGGCTCTATACCAGCAAGGGCGGCCAGCGCGCCATCACGCTCGGAGTGATGCGTCAGCCCGGCACGAATACCATCGCGGTGGCCGATGCCATTAAGGCGCTGCTGCCGAAGTTCCAGGCACAGCTTCCGCCATCCGCGACTCTCCTGGTCCGCGGCGACCGTTCGAAAAATATTCGCGACGCCTTCAAGGACATTCAGGTCACCATGCTGCTGACGCTGGTCCTGGTCATCGGCGTTATTTTCTTCTTCCTCCGCAACGCCTCGGCCACGCTGATCCCCAGCCTCGCGCTGCCGTTCTCCATTCTGGGAACGCTCGCCGTCATGGGCATGCTGAATTACAGCCTCGACAACATGTCGATGATGGCGCTCATCCTTTCGGTCGGCTTCGTGGTCGACGACGCGATCGTGATGCTCGAGAACATCGTCCGTCACATCGAGCATGGCATGGCCCCGTTTGAAGCCGCCCTCCAAGGCTCGAAAGAGATCGGCTTCACCATCCTCTCGATGACGATTTCGCTGGCCGCAGTCTTCATCCCAATTCTGTTCATGGGCGGCATTCTGGGGCGCCTGTTCCGCGAATTTGCTGTCACCATCACCGTGGCGATTCTATTCTCCGGCGTCGTGTCGATCACCTTCACACCGATGCTGTGCAGCCGCTTCCTGCGCGCGCACGAACCGGGCAAACGCCATAACATCATCTATCGCGCCACCGAGAAGTTTTTCGACGGGATGCTCCACGGCTACGATTGGACCCTTCAGCGCGTGCTGAAGCATCGCATCATTATGGCGGTCGTATTCTTCGCCGTGATTGGCTGGACCATTTTTCTATACGACCGCGTCCCCAAAGGCTTTATTCCGGACGCCGATACCGATCAGATCCAGCTCTCCCTCGAAGCCGCGCAAGGCACTTCTTATTACAAGATGGTCGAGTACGTGAAGCGCCTCTCCGACATCGTTCGCGCCGATCCTAATGTCGATACCTTCATGGCCAGCGTCGGCGGTGGATTCGGCGGCGCCAGCGTCAATAACAGCCGCATGAGCGTGCTGCTCAAGCCGCGCAAAGAGCGGAAACTCACCGTTCCGCAAATCATCGAGGAGCTGCGTCCCAAGATCAGCAATTATCCGGGCTTCCGCTGCTTCATGACCGTCCCTCCCACCATCCGCATCGGCGGCCGCATGTCGAAAAGCGCCTATGAGCTGACGGTGCAGAGCGCCGATACCGAGGAATTGTACAAACAAGCGGACCGCCTGCAAGCCGCCGTCGCAAAGCAGACCGACATTGTGCAGGACGTCACGACGGACCTGCAAATCAAGAGCCCTCGCGTGAACGTAATGGTCAATCGCGACCGCGCCGCCGTCCCTCGGCCTCGATGCCACTTCGGTCGAGAGCGCCCTTTACGACGCCTACGGACCTAAGTGGAGCTCCACCATTTACTCGCCCGCCAATCAATATGAAGTGCTGATGGAAATCCAGCATCAGTATCAGGAGCACGCGGACTATCTGTCGAAGATTTATTTCAAGTCGACCAGCGGCGCGCTGATCCCCCTGAATTCGGTGGTCACCCTCAAATCCGACGCCATGCCGCAGAGCATCAATCACTCCGGCCAGCTTCCCTCGGTCACGATTTCGTTCAACCTGAAGCCCGGCGTAGCGCTTGGCACCGCGGTAGATAAGCTTGGCGACCTCGCGGCGCGCACGCTGCCCGATACCGTCACCACCAGTTTCACCGGAACGGCCAAAGTGTTCCAAAGCTCGCTCAAAAATCTCAGCCTGCTGCTCACGGTCGCGATCCTGGTTGTATACATCGTCCTCGGCGTGCTCTATGAAAGCTACATCCATCCGCTGACGATTCTCTCCGGACTCCCGTCAGCAGGCGTCGGCGCGCTGCTTACGCTGATCTTCTTCAAGGTGGATCTGAACATATACTCCTTCGTCGGACTCATCATGCTGGTCGGCATCGTCAAGAAAAATGCCATCATGCAGATCGATTTCGCGCTGGAGGCCGAGCGCAAAGAAGGCAAGACTCCGAAGGAAGCCATCTATCAAGGCTGCCTCGTTCGCTTCCGCCCCATCATGATGACCACAATGGCCGCCCTGCTGGGCGCGGTTCCCATCTCGCTAGGCTATGGATCGGGGGGCGAAGCGCGGCGTCCCCTTGGATTAGCCGTGGTCGGCGGATTATTGCTGTCGCAGCTCGTGACCTTGTATCTGACGCCCGTGGTCTACACCTACATGGCGGGATTGCTAGGCTGGTGGCGCGGCCGCCACAAGCCCACCTTCGACGCGGAAGAAACCGCCATGGGATTTGGAGACTGATCCCGGTGCTCTCTAACTTTTCTCTGTCCCCGTGGCGCACGCACTCGTGCGTGCCGCGTCGAGACTCGTCTCGACGCCTCTTCCTATGAACCTCTCTGAAACTTTTATCCGGCGCCCCATCGCGACCAGCCTCTTAATGGCCGCGATCGCGCTCTTCGGCGTCGTCGCATACCGCGCGCTGCCCGTCAGCGATCTGCCGAACGTCGATTTTCCCACGCTGCTGATCACCGCGCAGCTCCCCGGCGCGAGTCCGGATACCATGGCGTCCTCCGTGGCCACGCCGCTCGAAAATCAATTCTCCACCATAGCCGGCCTGGAGTCGATGACCAGCGTCAACTCGCTCGGCTCGACCCAAATTACTTTGGAATTCGAACTCTCCCGGAGCATGGACGGAGCCGCCGTCGACGTGCAGGCCGCCATCACCCAGGCCTCGCGCCTCCTCCCGCAAGGCATGCCCACGCCGCCCACGTTCACCAAGGTCAATCCCGCCGATCAACCGATTCTTTACCTCGCGCTCACGTCGAAGATGCTTCCTCTCTGGACCCTCGACGAATACGCCGAGACGCGCATCGCGCAGCGCATCTCCATGGCCAGCGGCGTCGCCCAGGTGCAGGTGCTCGGTCAGCAGAAATACGCGGTGCATGCGCAGATGGACCCTCACGCGCTCGCCTCCCACCAAGTCGGGATAAATGAGGTCGAGACCGCCCTCAAAGCCTGGAACGTCAACCTGCCCACGGGACAAATCACCGGACCGCAGCGGGCTTTCACGCTTCAGGCCAGCGGTCAGTTGATGAGCGCCGCGCAGTATCGATCCCTGATCGTCACCTATCGAAACGGCGCACCGATTCGCTTGCAGGACCTCGGCAGCGTCATCGACAGCGTTGAGGACGACAAGACCGAATCCTGGCTCTACACCCACGACGACGCGCAGCGATCCATCATTCTCGGCATCCAGCGCCAGCCCGGCACCAACACCATTCAGGTCACCGACAACATCAAGAACCTGCTGCCCACCTTCAAAGCCGAGCTGCCTCCGTCGGTCAAAATGGACATTCTCTACGACCGCTCGGACACGATTCGCGAATCGTATAAAGACGTTCAATTCACCATGCTGCTGACGCTCGGGCTGGTCATCGCGGTGATTTTCTTCTTCCTCCGCAACGTTTCTGCGACCATCATCCCGAGTCTTGCTCTTCCCTTCTCGATCGTCGGTACGTTCGCCGTCATGTACTTGCTGAAGTACTCGCTCGACAACCTGTCGATGATGGCTCTCATACTTTCGGTCGGCTTCGTCGTCGACGACGCCATCGTGATGCTCGAAAACATTTTCCGGCACATGGAAATGGGCGAAAAGCCCCTCGCTGCGTCGCTGGTCGGCTCCAAGGAAATCGGCTTCACCATCGTTTCGATGACGCTGTCGCTGGCCGCCGTCTTCATCCCTGTCCTATTCATGGGCGGAATCCTGGGCCGTCTGTTCCGCGAATTCTCCGTCACCATCTGCGTATCGATTCTCATCTCCGGAATCGTCTCGGTCACCCTCACGCCGATGTTGTGCAGCCGCTTTCTCAAGGCGCCGGAGCACCAGTCGCGCGGCTGGTTCTATCGCAGCACCGAGAAATTCTTCGAGGGAATGCTGCACTGGTACGATCGCACGCTGCAAATCGTGCTGCGGCAGCGCGGCCTCACCATGCTGACCTCGGCGGTAGTCCTGATCGCGACCGTCTGGCTGTTCATCAAGATTCCGAAGGGCTTCATCCCGGATCAGGATACGGATCAGCTACAGGTCACCAGTGAAGCTCTGCAGGGAACTTCCTTCTACCAGATGCGCGAGTACCAAAAAGTCATCGCCAAAATGGTCAGCCAGAATCCCAACGTCGAGGCGCTGATGTCCACCGTCGGCGGAGCGGCGGCCACCACCATGGGCGGCCCGAATTTCGGCCAGTTGGTGGTCCATCTCAAGCCGCGAAATCAGCGCAAGCAAGGGATCAACGATATCATCGACGATCTTCGTCCCAAGCTGGCCGAGATTCCCGGCATGAAGGTGTACCTCCAAAATCCTCCGACCATTCGGATTGGCGGTCAGGTGTCGAAGAGCTTGTATCAGTTCTCGATGCAGTCGCCCAATCGCCCCGAGCTTTACGCCGCCGCGCAGAAGATGGAAAAGGAAATCTCGCAGATTCCCGGACTCGAAGATGTCACCAGCGATCTCGCCATCACCAGTCCACAGGTAAATGTCACCATCAATCGCGATAAAGCGGCCACCCTGCAAATCAACGCTAACGCCATCGAAAGCGCCTTCTACGATGCCTACGGCCCGCACTGGGTTTCGACCATCTACGCCGCCGTCAATGAATACAAGGTTTTGCTGGAGCTGAAACCGCAATATCAGGCCGATCCGCGCGCCCTGTCGATGCTCTATTTCAAAGGCACTACCGGACCTCTCGTGCCGCTCGATACCCTCGCTGAGGTCAAGCAGGATGTCGGTCCGCAAGCTATCAGCCACTACGGGCAGCTTCCCGCCGTTACTATTTCTTTCGACCTGAAGCCCGGCGCATCGCTCGGCGACGTTGTCGAAAAGATTCGTGGCATCGCGGCAGCCAATCTACCTGAAACCGTATCCACTAGCTTCCAGGGTGCGGCGAAGGCATTCGAAAGCTCGCTGGGAAATTTGTGGGTACTGCTGTTGATCGCGATCCTGGTCGTCTACATCGTGCTCGGCATTCTGTATGAAAGCTACATCCACCCGATTACGATTCTCTCCGGTTTGCCCTCCGCCGGATTCGGCGCGCTTGTGACCCTCCAGCTCTTCCACATGGATCTGAACATCTACGCGTTCGTCGGCCTGATCATGCTGATCGGCATCGTGAAGAAGAACGCCATCATGCAGATCGATTTCGCGCTCGACGCCGAACGAACCCACGGCATGGCCCCCGAAAAGGCAATCTACGAGGGTTGTCTCATCCGCTTCCGCCCCATCATGATGACTACAATGGCCGCACTGCTCGGCGCAGTGCCCATCGCCGTCGGATACGGAGCGGGCGGCGAAGCGCGCCAGTCCCTGGGATTGGTCGTAGTCGGCGGCCTGCTGTTCTCGCAGTTGGTGACCCTCTACCTGACGCCGGTCTTCTACACCTACATGGCCGGATTGCAGGATTGGGTAGGCCAGTGGAAGAAGAAAACCCCATCCACGCACCCAGAGCCGGAACATACACCGGCTTAGCTACAAACCGCTCCCGGCCTTTCAGAGCCCCGACTTGCAGGAGCGGTCAGAGGTGGAAGCCCCAAGCTGACGCATGGGGCTGAATTGCCGATAAGTCAACGGGCTTCTTAGCTTGGCGGCAGGATTTTAGACAGATCGTTATACAACACGAAAACCACAACGACCATCAGAAACACAAACCCGACCTTCAACACCGCTTCCTTCACCTTCAAGTCCAGATCGCGCCGCAACAGCATCTCGATCAGCAGCATCAGGATCACTCCGCCATCCAGAATCGGAATCGGCAGCAGGTTGAAAATCGCTAGATTCAGGCTCACGCCCGACATCAAACCGATAAACTCGACCGGACCCTCGCGAGCCGCCTGTCCCGACATCTGCGCAATCCGGAACGGCCCTTCGATCGACTTCGGAGACATTCTACGCTCCGCGATCCCTTCCAGGAACCGGAGTATCAATTGGGCGTTCTGCACGTTTCGGCGGCACGACTCGGTGAAGGCCTGCGCTAGCGGCAGCTTCACGACTTCCATCGGCGCCTCCAGCAATACTCCAATTAGCCATCGCGTCTGTCCGTCGACTACTTTTTCCGCGGGTGTCAGCGTCACTTGATGGACCACACCTCCGCGGGAATAAGTCAGTTGAATAGGAGCGCCTTTGGTCTTCTCGGTCACTTCAGCCAGCCGTGAAATGCTGTGGAGCGGCTCGCCGTTCACGCTAAGCAGGATGTCGCCTTTTTCGAGACCTGCCTTGCCCGCAGCATCGTTGATGTTCACGCTCGCAACCCGCGCTTGCGAGGCCTGCATCCAGCCCGCTTGGCCCACCGCCAATTTTGGGTCGAACACAGGCGTGACGGAAAAATGCAACAACTGCCCGTTGCGTTTCACCAACACTTGCATCGCCTGGCCAGCGCCCGCAATCTCCTTCATCACCACGTCTTCCCAGTTCGGGTTTTCGATGTTGTCGACCTGTACCAATTGATCGCCTTCTCGAACCCCGGCTTGGTAAGCGGGGCCCGTCGGCGTCACTACACCCACAATCGGCGAACGCAGCAGCGGAACCCGTAAATAGTGTTGCGTGAACAAGCCCGTCAGAAGCAGCACGGCCAGCACCAGGTTGATCGCCGGACCTGCGAAGGAAATAATCATCCGCTGCCAGCGCGGCTTCGACAGGAAGTTGCGCGGATCGGCGTTCACGTTCCGGTCGCCCGGATCGGTCATGTCGCCGAATTGCTCCCCCGCCATCTTCACGTATCCGCCAAAGAGGATCGCGCAGAAGCGGAAATCCGTCTCGCCCCGTTTGAAGCCGAACAGGCGCGGTCCGAACCCGAAGCTGAACGCTTCAATCTTCACGTCAAAGTAGCGAGCCGCCCAATAATGGCCCAGCTCGTGAACCAGGATCATCACCCCGATCAGAACCAGATACCACCAGATGTTCTGTAAAACAGCCATGTATTCCTTCTACGCGCGAAGCACAGCCTCGGTTGTAACTTTCTTTCCCCAGCGCTCCTCGATCACCCTTCGAGCCGCCGCGCGGGACTCACGATCTATTTCTAACACTTCTCGGATCGTCTGTGGTTCCCGGCTCGGAATCCGGTCCAGCGTCTCCGCCACCGTCGCCGCAATTGCGGGGAATGGAATGTTACCCGCCAGGAACGCTTCCACCGCAATCTCATCGGCCGCGTTCAGCGTACAAGTAGCGGATCCACCCGCTTCCTGCGCTTCATAAGCGAGCTTCAAAACCGGAAATTTCCTAAAGTCGGGAGCCTCGAACGTCCACGTCGCGCTCTGCGTCCAATCAAGCCTTGGCACCGGCGCATCCGTGCGCTCGGGATACGTCAGAGCGTATTGAATAGGCATCCGCATATCCGTCGCCGATACTTGCGCCACCACGCTGCCGTCAGTGTATTCCACCATGGCGTGGACTTTGCTTTGGGGATGCACTACCACTTCTACTTGTTTCGGCGGAAGATCGAACAGCCAACAGGCCTCGATCACCTCGAATCCTTTGTTCATCAAGGTTGCCGAATCGATGGTAATACGCGGCCCCATCTTCCATGTTGGATGATTCAAAGCCTGCTCCGGAGTCACCTTCGCCAGCGCCTCCGCCGGAGTCTGCCGGAAAGGACCGCCCGACGCCGTCAGAATCAGCTTGGCGACTTCGTCCCGCCGTCCCGCACGGAAGCATTGGTGCGCTCCATTATGCTCGCTATCTACCGGCAAAAGCTCGCTTCCCGAAGCCTTCATCGCCTCGATCACCAGTTTGCCGGCTGATACCAGAGTTTCCTTATTCGCGAGCCCGACGCGCTTGCCCAGCTTTACAGCCTCGTAAGTCGCTTCCATACCCTCGACCCCGACAATGGCCGACATCACGAACCCGGCTTCAGGAGCCCTTGCAGCAGCCACACGAGCCTCGGCCCCAAAAGCCAGCTCCGGAACATAGGATCCCAGCCGCGCCCGCAGGTCCCTCAGGGCAGTTTCATCTGCCACAACAACGACTTGCGGACGAAACTCGGCAACTTGTTTAGCCAGAAGTTCGGTGTTTCGGCCCGCCACCAAGGCATAAATGCCAAACCGGTCCGGCCAGCGGCGGACGACGTCCAGGGTGCTGGTCCCGATGGATCCGGTGGAGCCCAGAAGTGTAAGAAGAGTCACCCTTACCCTTTATAATATCACCGATTTAACTTACTATTCCGAGAGCCTCTTGCCTCTTGACCGCCTGACCTCGAACCCCAAAGGGGCGCCGGGGAGGATTGCTTCAGGGGTCTTTATGAGGTTAGTCTCGCTTTGGTGGGAGTTTGGCCTCCCCGGCTTGATTCCAATATTAGGATATCCCGGTCCAAAAAGCAATAGTTTTCTGTCGAGAATTCTTAAAATATTTTTACCACGTCTCCCAGGTGATTCTTACAACCATGTTTCTATTGGACATATGCCCTACAGTTTTTTGACCTGAATGCCGACCCAGTCTTCCAAAACCCGGATCATCGAGCAAAAATCATCGTCAGCCCGCCCAGAAGCCATATTTGCCTGCAACATCTGCTGGGTCAGCGCAGTCGCCGGAAGGGGGACGCCGAGCTCCTTGGCCGATTCCAGCGCCAGGCTCACATCCTTATGCATCCACTTCGTGGCGAAGTTCGTACTGAAGTCCCGTGACAGGATGTACGGTGCTTTGAACGAGATAAGGCCGCTTTTGGCCGCGCTGTTATCGAGAATTTCGAGCATCAAACCCGGAGAAATCCCACCTTTGGTAGCGAGAACCATGCCTTCGGCGAAAGCTTGCATGATATTCGCCAGAATCAGGTTCTGCGTCAGCTTGGCCTGCAGCCCTTGCCCTGCTGCTCCGCAGTAGTAGAAAACCTTGCCCATGATCTCAAAATAGGGCTTGGCCTTCTCGAACGCCCCCTGATCGCCGCCCACCATGAAGGTCAGCGTGCCTTTTTCCGCCCCCGGCTTCGATCCGGTGCAGGGGGCGTCCAGGAAACTCGCACCATGATCCTTGAACTGCTCGCCGATCTCCTTGCTGACGGCAGGAGAAATCGTGCTGCAATCGGCGATGATCGCACCCTTCCGGACGCCGCACAGCAGCCCCTTCGGACCTAGCGTCAATTCCCGCGCCATGGGAGTATCGCCGACGCAGTAGAAAACCACGTCGGCCGCCTTCGCCACTTCCTCCGGCGTCGCGCAAACTTTGCCGGCGCCTTCCTTCGCCAATTCCTGAGCCTTTGAAGCGGTATTCGACCACAAAGCCACATCGTGCCCCGCCTTCAATAAGTGCGAAGCCATGGGCGCGCCCATAATGCCGAGTCCTAAGAATCCAAGCTGTGCCATAGAGTAGATTCTAACGGATGTCTTCCGGCGCGTACCCGGCTGCCCTGTCCGACGTATCACTATTCATGAAGAAAATCGCGGCAATCGCTTTCTTGCTGGCACCTCTTCAAGGGCAGCTCCCCCAATTCGAAGTGGCTGTCATCCGCCCCAGCCAAGTCTCCTCGTCTAGCGGCACGAGTTTCAACGTATTCGAAGGCGGACGGCTCAAAATCACCAACGAGCCGGTAAAACTCCTGATCCGCGCGGCTTTCTGGCTGCAAAACGCTCAGATCGCAGGCGGACCAAGTTGGCTCGATACGGATCGCTACGATATCGAAGCGAAGACCGGGGGCCCCGAGAAAATTAAAAATGACCAAATGGGACCTCTGCTCCAGAGCCTGCTGGCAGACCGGTTTCATCTGGAATTCCATCGCGAAACGCGGGAGCTCTCCGTCTACGCGCTCGTCATCGAGAAAAATCAAAAAGGCGGCCCCAAGCTCAAACCGAAGGCCGAGGGCGAAGTCACTGCCATGAACACTCACTCGGGATCGGGGACTTCCCGGTTGGAAGGAACCGCTGTCTCCATGGAGGCCCTCGCAAATTACGTGGGGAACCGATTGGGACGCATCGTGGTGGATAAGACCGGGCTCAGCGAAAGCTATGACTTCACGTTGGAATGGGCACCGGAAGGAGTGAATTCTTCCTTTCCGTACTTGGCCACGGCTTTGCACGAACAACTTGGACTCAGGCTCGAAACGCAAAAGAGTCCAGTGGAGGTTCTGGTGATCGACAATCTGGAGAGGCCATCGGAAAACTAATCCTGTACCGGATGATGCGCGGTCCTAAGAGTCGGCTGTGCCATAGAATATAGATTCTATCGACATGAAGCCCGCCGCTCTTGTAACTAAGCGTATTTATCCAGAAGCAGTCGAGTTTCTGAGCCAGTATGCCGAGGTCGACTATGTAGGCACCGATGAAGGTCTCTCGCCCACTGAGCTGATCGAACGCGCCCGTGGAAAGATCGCCATCGTCAGCCAGCTGACTGACAGGCTCTCGCGCGATGTCATCGCGCAGCTCGACTCCACTGTCCGCGTTATCGCGAACACCGCTGTCGGCTACGACAACATCGACATCGCTGCCGCCACTGAACGAGGCATCCTGGTCACCAACACACCGGGAATCCTCAGCGACGCGACTGCTGACTTTGCGTTTGCACTGCTGATGGCTGCGGCCCGCCGCGTAGTCGAGGCGCATGAGTTCGTCCACTCCGGCCAATGGACTCGTTGGGGCATCGACCTGATGGTGGGCCAGGATGTGCATCATCGCACGCTGGGGATTTTAGGAATGGGCCGCATCGGACAAGCTATGGCTCGCCGCGGTCTCGGATTCTCGATGCGTGTGATTTACGCCGGCAACAAGCCGGTAGAAACCGATTTTCCGGCTGAGTTTGTCAGCAAGGAAACGCTGCTGCGCGAAGCGGATTTCGTCAGCCTCCACGTGCCCCTCAACGACAGCACTCGACATCTGATCGGCGAGGCAGAGCTGAACAGCATGAAGCGGACCGCGATCCTGATCAACACCGCGCGAGGTCCCGTGGTCGATGAGGGCGCATTGGCGCGGGCGCTCCAGAATAACGTCATCGCCGCAGCCGGGATCGACGTGTTCGAGAACGAGCCTAAGGTTCACCCTGATTTACTGCAATGCCGTACCGCCGTGCTGGCTCCGCACATCGCCACAGCGACGGTGGCCACGCGCACTCGAATGTCGATGATGGCAGTGGAAAATGCTGTTGCGGTGATAAAGGGACAACTCCCTCCGAACCCGCTTAATCCGGAAGCCGCTGCCCGGAGAGAAGCCTGAGGATCAGCAAATCGGATGGCTGGAACGTTGTAACCGGCACATTCGTCAGGTCTTCGTCACGTTCCACTACGTGGCTGCGAATCATTGTACGCAGTTGGACTACGGAAATCCCGAGTTCTTCGGCGGCCTCTGTCTCGGAATATTGAGACTTCCCCGTACGCGTCAATTGCAAGATACAAATCCTCGTTTCTCTACTATATGAATTGTAGGGGTTGCACACCGGGATGCCCAATCAGGGAGAGCGCTTATTTAGGCGACGGTTCCGCCTAAGGTACCTATGTACTAAGACGCACGGAATCAATGGAATATAGTACGGCGCAACGTCGGGTCCTACAGGCTGCTGAAAAACTCAAACCCACCGCTCCCTTTGGTCACGGCTCGCAAGCACAGCAGCAGGCTGGCGAGCCGTGACCACAGGGAGCGGTGTCTGAAATTGCGTAGCGCCTAACCGGGTTCGGATGGAATCGTCGAAAGGGGGTGAAACCTGTCCTCGCCACCGCACTCTTCGCCACCTCTCTGTGCACAGTAAAAGGTCAGCCGGCCCCGCCGACATTTGAAGCGGCTTCGATCAAACTGAATACGTCGGGCAAACCTGGTTCCGGCATGAGCACCCATCCCGCCAGCATCAAAATAATCAATTCGACGCTGAAGTTCTGCGTCGAGGTGGCATGGAACGTCAAGGATTTTCAGGTTTCGGGAGGAGCCGGTTGGACCAGCACAGAGCGGTTTGACATCGACGCAGTGGCGGCGGAACCCTTTAAGCAAGGCGAATTCCGGACCATGCTGCAAGCTCTTCTCACCGACCGCTTTGGCCTGGTAATTCACCGGGAGATGCAGGATAAGCCGGGGTACTTTTTGGTGGTGGGAAAAAACGGCCCGAAGCTGCCGCCCCCCATCGACGACAAGAGCGTCCTGTTCAGCCGGACTCCCGCGGGGAACCGAACGCTGCAGGCGACTAGTATCTCGATGAGCCGGTTCGCGGAGGCTTTGTCATCGGCGCTGAGTGCAACGGTCGTAGATAAAACGGGGATTGAGGGACAATATAACGTCTCCTTCGAATGGACGCCCGACTCCAGTGCTCCGCTGCTTTTGAAGTCCGGCGAGCTTGCTCCGCCACCTCCCGCAGATGCGGTGCCGGGGCCAACCATTTTCACGGCGCTGCAGGAGCAGCTGGGGCTCAAGCTGGAATCCAGGAAAGTGCTGGTGGAAGTCATCATCATCGACCGCGCGAACAGGCCGAGCGAGAATTAACAGACTGCTCTGTTGAAAGACTGGATTTGTCGGGCGGGCTATTTAGCCGGCAGCCGACTTCGAGCCGGCTTCTTTGCTTTCCCCACAGAAGCCTGCTGGAAGCAGGCTGCCGGCTAATAGCCCGCCCCACAAGACGTCGGCTGCAGCCGACGCTGCAAGCTGAAGCTCGCGCCACAAATGAAGGACTATCCTGGGAACATATGCTCCGTCCGCGCACTGAAGTCCTCACCCGCGGTTTTGATCCAACCTTGTCCGTAGGCTCAGCCCGCCCCGCAGTTTTTCGAAGTTCGACTTACGTCTTCTCCAGTCCCGAGGCCGCCGAGCGCGCCTTCGATCTGATGGCCGGCCGTGGCGCACTGGAAGAAGGCGAGCAGGTCGACCTGGTCTATTCGCGCTTCAATCATCCCAACGCCGAAATTCTGGAGGATCAGATCCTGCCTCTCGAAACCGGCTCGGTGGGCGCGCTGGCATTCAACTCCGGGATGGCCGCCATCATGACCGCGCTGTTCACATTTCTCAAGCCGGGCGACGCGATCGTTTATACGGTTCCCATCTACGGCGGCACGCAAAAGTTGATCGAGAATTTCCTCGCGGATTGGGGCGTCATCGGCGTCGCGGTGGAAGCGGGCCAGACCGCGAAGATCGACGCGGCCATTCGCAGCACGAAAACTCTGCGCATTGTGCTGATTGAGACGCCTGCCAAT
Source organism: Bryobacterales bacterium (assembly GCA_963813145.1). GTDB lineage: Bacteria > Acidobacteriota > Terriglobia > Bryobacterales > Bryobacteraceae > Palsa-187. The sequence goes on along the minus strand of CAWEXX010000002.1, from coordinate 303,341 downwards.
CCAACCGGGCTGATGACCGATATCCGAGGCGCGGTCGATGCCGCCGAAACGCTCCACAGCCGGCCGTTGGTGATGGTCGACAACACAATGTTGGGGCCAGCCTTTCAGCATCCTTTCGAATTGGGCGCCGACCTCGTGCTTTATTCGGCCACCAAATATCTTTCCGGCTTCAGCGACCTGATCGGCGGCGTCATCTTGTCCAAAACGCACGATCTCGTCACCAAAATGCACTCCAAGCGCAGCCTGTTCGGCAACATTTTGCAGCCCGACGAATGCTGGATGCTGAACAGCCGCTTGCCCACCGTCGGCCTGCGCATGAATCGAGCCAGCAAGAACGCCCAGCGAATCGCTGAGCATCTGGCCAAGCATCCGAAGATCAAGAAGGTGCTGTACCCTGCGTTATTCGACGATCCCGAGCAGCTCCGCATTTATAAAGCTCAGTGCGATTTTCCGGGCGCGATGTTCTCGCTCGACCTGCACGGCGGCAAACCTGCGGCGTTTGATTTTCTGCGCAACCTGAAGATCGCGCGCAATGCAGTGTCGCTGGGTGGAGTCGAAACTCTGGTATGCCATCCGAAGACGACCACGCATTCCGGATTCACCGAACAACAGTTCGCGCAGGCAGGCGTGACGGATGGCTTAGTACGCGTGTCGATTGGGATCGAAGACTGGCGCGATCTGCTCGCGGATTTTGAGCAAGCTCTACAGGCAATTTAGCAGGATGATGTCTTTCACAGACTGAAGCCTGTTCCACCCTGATAGGTCGGTGACACAGACTTTAGTCCGTGTTCACTACTTCGCGAACTTGATGCAAGTCGGCTTCGCGACGCCGGCGACCACCCCTGCCGCTGTCAGCTTCCCGGTCGACCCGTCAATACTGAAAATCGCGATATTATCCGACCCCTGATTCCCCACCAGCAGCCATTTCCCGCTCGGATCGATCTCAAATTGCCGCGGCACCTTGCCGCCCGTCGGAACATGCTCCACCAGCGTCAGGTTGCCTTTTTTCATATCGGCGATGGAAAACACTGCGATGCTATCGTGCCCCCGATTCGACGCGTACACGAATTTTCCCGACGGATGAATCGCGATCTCCGCCCCCGTGTTATCGCCCTTCCATCCTTCCGGCAGAGTGCTCAGCGTCTGAACGGCCGTGAACCTCTTCAGCTCAGCCTCGTAGTAAAACTCAATCAGGTTTGAGCTCAGCTCATTGATAACGTAAAAAAATTTCCCGACCGGATGCATCGCCCCGTGCCGCGGACCGGACCCCGGAGGAATCGTCATGAACGCCGGATTCCCCACCGTCAGCTTGCCCTTCTTCGCATCGAAATTGTAAATCGCCACTTCATCGATTCCGAGATCCGCGACCAGTGCGAGCTTGCTGGCCGGAATAAAGCCCACCCAGTGCGGATGCGGCATGGTCTGCCGGTCGCGATTCGGACCCGACCCCTTATTCTGAATGAAGTCCGTCGCCTCGCCGAGCTTCCCGTCTGCGCCGATCGGCAGAACCGTGATGCTGCCGCCGGAATAATTCGCCGTAATCGCGGACCGTCCCGATTTGTCGATCGCGATATAACAAGGCCCCGCCGATTTCACGCTCGCCGTGTTCAACTGGTTCAATTTCCCGCTCGAATGATCGATTGTAAACGCCGTGACCGCCCCTTCTTTCACTTCGTTGACGGCGTAGAGATGATTCTCGTGAATCGTCAGATAGCTGGGCGCAGCCGTATCGGAAACCATCGCCGGCGCGGACATCTTGCCGGTTTTCGGGTCGAAATCCGCCAGGTAAATACCTTTCCCCGACGTCCCGATATACACGTGCTCGGCCGACAGGCCGGCCGCGGCAATTACCGCCAATAAAAACGCTCTTACCATCCGTTCCCCTTTGTCGTCGTCCGAATCCGGCAGAGATAGCTGTCAGCGGTCATGTAGAGCGTCGCCCCATCCTCGCCCCAATTGCAGTTGGCCGTTCGCTGACCCGTATCGATGCGCCCCAGCCGCTTGCCGTCCGCCGCATAAACATGGATGCCGCCCGGCCCGGCCGCGAAGAGATTCCCGCCGCGGTCGACCTTCATCCCGTCCGGCAGGCCTGGATGATCCTTCACCATGCTAGTCACGTCCGCGAACAATCTGCCCTTCCCCAGTGTACCGTCCGCATTCACTGGAAACGCCATCCACACCGCGCGCTCGGGATCCGAATTCGCCACATAGAGCGTCTTCTCATCGGGCGAAAACGCGAGCCCGTTGGGACGCGACATCTCCTTGGTCAACAGCGTGACCTTCCCATCCTTCGCCAGCCGGAACACGCCGCAATAATCCATTTCGCGCAGCGGCGATTCAGGCGACGGCAGCCCGTACGGTGGATCCGTGAAATACAAATCGCCATTCGATTTGTACACCAGGTCGTTCGGACTGTTCAGCCGCTTGCCCTGATAATTATCGACCAGCGTCCGCTTCCCGCCGCCCTTCGTCATCACTGAAACACGCCGGTCCCCGTGCTCGCACGAGGTCAACCGGCCCTCCGCATCGAGGATCAGCGCGTTGCTCCCCGGCTCCTTGCTGTACGGCCCCAGGCCCGTATAACCCGACGGCTTCAGGAACAAGCTGAGCCCGTCCTTCTCGCTCCACTTCATCACGGAGTTATTCGGAATATCGGAAAACAGCAGGTACCCGCCGTCTTTTACCCAAACGGGGCCTTCCGACCAGGCCATCCCCGACGCCAGCACTTCGATCCGCGCATCGGACCCCAGCAATTTATCGAGCAGCGGATTTTCCCGCAGGATCTGGCCCATAGTGGGCCTTATTTGCGCCGTGGCAACCAGCGCGAGTGAGAGCAACAATAGGATCTTCACCATTCGGTCTGTTGTATCACAGTTTGATTTCACAGCGGCGAAAGCCTGATAATAAGGCCTTCTCTACCGAGCCGCGACCAAAGGAAGCGGACACACAGGAGGATCGTCGATTGCCCCGCATCGTCCGCTGTTCCCTGATTCAGGCGTCGAACGTGGGCCGACCCGACCAGCCGCTGGCCGAAGTTAAGCAGGCGATGATCGACAAGCACGAGACCTACATCGCGCAAGCCGCCGCCGCCGGATCCCAAATCACCTGCCTCCAGGAAATCTTCTACGGCCCCTATTTCTGCGCCGAACAGCAAACCCGCTGGTACGATTTCACCGAGCCGATCCCCGACGGCCCCACCATCAAGCCGCATGCAGGACCTCGCCCGCAAGCACCACATGGCGATCATCGTGCCGATCTATGAAATCGAAAGCGAGGGCGTCTACTACAACACCGCCGCCGTCATCGATAACACCGGAAAGTACCTGGGCAAGTATCGCAAGACGCATATCCCCCACGTCGCTCCCGGATTCTGGGAGAAATTCTATTTCCGCCCGGGCAATCTCGGCTATCCCGACCTTCGACCTCGGCTTCGTCCGCATCGGCGTCTACATTTGTTACGATCGCCATTTTCCCGAAGGCGCGCGAGCCCTGGGCCTGAACGGCGCCGAGATCGTTTTCAATCCCTCCGCCACCGTCGCCGGACTGAGCGAGCATCTCTGGAAAATCGAACAGCCCGCCCACGCCGTCGCCAACGGATACTTCATCGCCGCCATCAATCGCGTCGGCACCGAAGCGCCGTGGAACATCGGACACTTTTACGGCACCAGCTATTTCTGCAATCCGCGCGGCCAGATCGTCGCTCAAGCCTCGCGCGAAGAAGACGAGGTGCTGACCGCCGACCTCGATCTGGATCAGATTAAGGAAGTCCGCCAGACCTGGCAATTTTTCAGAGACCGGCGGCCGGATTCATACGTCGATCTAGTGAAACCATGACGCCCGACGAATTATTCCCCGACCTGCACCCCGCGCTCACTCCGCAGGCCGCCGTCGTCGAAGCCTCGCGCTGCCTTTATTGCTACGACGCTCCGTGCGCCGTCGCCTGTCCCACGCACATCGACGTTCCGAAATTCATCAAGAAAATCGCCAGCGGAAACTTGCGCGGCTCCGCCAACACGATTCTCGATGCGAATGTTCTAGGTCTTAGTTGTTCCCGCGTCTGCCCCGTCGACGTCCTCTGCGAAGGCGCCTGCGTGATGCATCGCTACAACAAGCAGCCCATCGAGATCGGCCTGCTGCAGCGCCACGCCATGGATTTGTTTTACGACTCACGACCCGAAAATCGCGCCCGGCCCCGACAACGGAAAACACGTAGCCTGCATCGGCGCCGGACCCGCGTCGCTAGCCTGCGCCGCCGAACTACGCCGGCACGGATTCGCCGTCACCATATTCGATCGCAACCCCTTAGCCGGAGGACTCAACACGTACGGCATCGCGCAATACAAACTTCGTCCGCGCGATAGTCTGAAAGAAGTTGAGCTGGTCCGCTCGATGGGCGTCGAGTTTCGTCTCGGCGAAGAAGTGAACGGATTCCACGGAGGGTGAATTCGACGCGTTTTTCCTGGGCGTCGGCCTCGGCGCCATGAATCGCCTGGACGTTCCCGGAGAAGATTTGGCGGGCGTGATCGACGCGCTGCGCTTCATCGCGGCTTATAAAACCGGAACGCCACGGGTCGGCAGGATCGTAGCAGTCGATCGGCGCCGGCAACACGGCGATCGACGCCGCCATCGCCGCCCGCAAGCTGGGAGCCGAAGAAGTCCACGTCATCTACCGCCGCGGCGAATCGGACATGTCTGCGTTCGCCAGCGAGTACGAACACGCGAAGCAGGAAGGAATCCTATTTCACTGGGGCTTGCAGGTGACGCGCGTTATCGGCAACGCCGCGGTCGAAGGAATCGAGTGCGGCAAATTGAAACTTGTCTGCGACATGGTGATCCCCGCCATCGGCCAATCCCCCATGACGAAGCTGCTGGAAGTCTGCGGAGAAGTGAATCGCGAAACGGGGCAGACCAAACATCCCAAATATTTCGCCGGAGGCGATTTCATCAACGGCGGCCGCGAAGTAGTAGACGCCGTAGCCGACGGCAAACGCGCAGCGAAAGGAATCGTCAAGTGGCCTCCCAATGAACACTACTGGCACTGGACTGGCCTGGCACTGATATGGCTGACCTGACTACTCTCTTCGCCAACAAAATCCGCTGCCCCAATCCCTTCTGGCTAGCCTCCGGCCCCCCCGCCAACTGCGGCGACCAGGTGATGCGAGCCTTCGACGCAGGCTGGGGCGGAGCCGTCTGGAAAACGCTAGGCGAGCCCATCATCAACGTTTCCTCCCGCTACTCTTCGGTCGATCTGAACGGCCAGCGCATGATGGGCCTCAACAATATCGAGCTGATCACGGACCGCCCTCTCGATGTAAACCTCCGCGAGATCGCGGAAGTAAAAAAGCGCTATCCCAACAACGCCGTCATCGCGTCGCTGATGGTCGATTCGAAACGCGAAGCCTGGCACGAAATCGTCAAGCGCTCCGAAGGCGCCGGAGCCGACGGCCTGGAGCTAAACTTCGGCTGCCCGCACGGCATGAGCGAACGAGGCATGGGCAGCGCCGTCGGCCAGGTCCCGGAATACTGCTCCATGATCACCGAATGGGTGAAAGAGGTCGCGCAAACTCCGGTGCTGGTGAAGCTCACGCCGAACATCACCGACATTCGTCCCGTCGCCCACGCCGCGAAGAAAGGCGGAGCCGACGCACTCTCCGCCATCAACACCATCAACTCCATCACCGGCATCGATCTCGATAACTTTGTCCCGCGCCCCAACGTCGACGGCAAATCCGCTCACGGAGGCTATTGCGGACCTGCCGTCAAACCCATCGCCCTGCACATGGTCCAGCAGATCGCCGAAGTCGGTCTGCCGGTCTCCGGCATCGGCGGAATATCGAACTGGCGCGATGCCGCCGAATTTATTCTGCTGGGCGCCAGAGCCTTCAGCTCTGCACCGCGCCGATGCACTACGGCTTCCGCATCGTCGAGGACATGATCGACGGCCTGAAAAACTGGATGGACGAAAAAGGCTTTCGCACCATCGACGACTTCCGCGGCCTCAGCCTCCCCAACGTCAAGGAGTGGAAGAATCTCAACCTGAACTACAAAATCGTCGCAAGAATCGATAAAGAGAAATGCATCGGCTGCGAACTTTGCTACATCGCCTGCGAGGACGGCGCGCACCAGTGCATCCACATCGACCCGCGCCCGCCGCAGCTGACCGTAACCCCCATCCCCAAACTCGATGGCCCAACTGCCGCCCCGCAAGTCCGCGTTCCGCGAGTCGACGAAGAAGAATGCGTAGGCTGCAACCTCTGCGCCTTGGTCTGCCCCGTCGAGAATTGCATCACCATGGAGCGAGTAGACCACGGCATCCCCGCCGAATCCTGGGAGCAGCGCAGTGCCTAAGTGGGGCAGGTTCCCGACCTGCCATCCGCCGTATTTTGCCGCCACTGAGCCGCGACCGTCAGGGAGCGGGCAAACAGGACCAAACTAAATGAGCCTACTAATCCGCAACGGCACCGTAGTCACCTCCACCCAATCCGTCCTCGCCGACATCCTCATCGAAGGCGAAACCATAAAAGACATCGCCCTCGCGATCCCCATCGAACGCGCCCACCGCATCATCGACGCCACCGGCATGCTCCTGCTCCCCGGAGGCATCGACGTCCACACCCACCTCGACATGCCCTTCGGCGGCACCACCTCGTCCGACGATTTCGAAACCGGCACCAAAGCCGCGGCCTTCGGCGGCACCACCACCCTCATCGACTTCGCCATCCAGCCCAAAGGCACCAGGATGCGCGACGCGCTCGACACCTGGTGGAAAAAAGCCGAAGCCAAAGCCTCCATCGACTACGGCCTCCACATGATCGTCACCGACCTGGGCGAAGCCGGCCTCGAAGACATGGACGACATGGTGCGCGAAGGCGTGGCCAGCTTCAAACTCTTCATGGCCTACCCCGGCGTCCTGATGGTGGACGACGCGACCATTTTCAAGAGCTCAGCCGCACCGCGAAGAACGGCGCGCTGATCTGCCTGCACGCCGAAAACGGCGGCATCATCGACGTCATCGTTAAGCGAGCCATCGCCGAGGGCAAGACCGCGCCCATCTATCACGGGCTCACCCGGCCGGTAGCCGCCGAAGCCGAAGCCGTGCATCGAGCCGTAGCGATGTCCGAAATCTCCGGCGCGCCGGTCTACATCGTGCATCTGTCGTCGGAAGAGGCCCTGAATGAAGTGCGCGCCGCGCGCGATCGCGGCGTGCCCATCTTCGCCGAGACCTGCCCGCAATATCTGCTGCTCTCGATCGAAGATCTAGCGCGTCCGGGTTTCGAAGGCGCGAAGTACGTCTTCACGCCGCCGCTGCGCGAAAAACATCATCAGCCGAAATTGTGGGACGGCCTGAAAGACGATCATCTGCAAGTCGTCTCGACCGACCACTGCCCGTTCTGTTTCGAGGATCAAAAAATCCTCGGCAAGGACGACTTCACCAAAATCCCCAATGGCGGCCCCGGCGTCGAAAATCGCCTGCAGCTCCTTTACCATCACGGCGTGAACGCCGGAAAAATTTCGCTCAACCGTTTCGTCGAACTGGTATCGACGACCCCCGCGAAACTCTTCGGCCTCTATCCGCGAAAAGGCGAACTAGCGCCCGGCAGCGACGCCGACATCGTAGTCTGGGATCCGAACGCCGAGCTCCTGATCAGTTCGAAAACCCACCACATGCGCTGCGACTATTCGATGTTCGAAGGTTTCTCCGTGAAAGGCAACGCGAAAATGGTCCTATCGCGCGGCGAAGTAATTGTCGAGCACGGAAAATTCCAAGGCCGCACCGGCCGCGGCTCCTTCCTGCGCCGAGAAGCCCGAGGCGGCGCATGGAAATAGAAACCCACGCCATCTATTCTCTTGCGCTCACCCTGTGGCCAATTTGTGGCGCACGCCTCCAGGCGTGCCGTGTCGAGAGTCGTCTCGACATTTCCCTCGTTTTCAGAGTCGCGACCTGCGGGAGCGGTCAGCCAACGACCAGGCCATGTCAGTAGACACCTCCCTATACAACGAAGACCTCGCCCCCATCCCCCTGGAACGCCGCACCTGGGGCCTCTACAACTACGTGTCCCTCTGGGTCGCGATGAGCGTCTGCATCCCCACCTACATGCTCGCGTCCGGACTAATCGCCGGAGGCATGAGCTGGTGGCAAGCCATCGGCACCATCCTCCTCGGCAACCTGATCGTGCTGGTTCCGATGCTGCTCAACGCGCATGCCGGAACAAAATACGGCATCCCTTTTCCCGTTTTCGTGCGCGCGTCGCTTCGGAGTGCGCGGCGCCAACGTCCCCGCCGTGCTCGAGCCCTGGTCGCGTGCGGCTGGTTTGGCATTCAAACCTGGATCGGCGGTCAGGCGATCTTCGCGATGTTATCGATATTGTGGTCGTTTCAGGGCTCCCAGACCGCTGTTTTTGCGTGTTTTTGGTCATTTTGGGCCCTGAATATCTTCGTAATCTGGCGCGGAATCGACACCATCAAGTTCCTGGAAGGCATCGCCGCCCCCTTCATGCTCGGCGTCGGCTTGCTTCTTTTATGGTGGGTGACCAGTCAGGCCGGAGGCCTTGGTCCGGTTCTCAGCACGCCCAGCAAATTCAAATCCACCGCCGAGTTTTTGAAGTTTTTCATCCCGTCGTTAACCGGAATGGTGGGCTTCTGGGCTACCGTCGCGCTCAACATTCCGGACTTCACGCGCTACGCTAAATCCCAAAGAGATCAGGCGCTTGGGCAAGCCATCGGCCTCCCCGCCGCGATGACTTTGTACTCGTTCATCGGCGTCGCGGTGACGTCCGCGTCGGTCGTGATCTTCGGACAAGCTATTTGGGATCCGGTAGTGCTGCTGGGCCGTTTTAACCGCCCGGTTGTAGCCTTCATCGCGCTGATTGCGCTGCTGATCGCGACGCTGAATACCAATGTCGCGGCCAATGTCGTGTCGCCATCGAACGATTTTTCGAACCTGAACCCGCGCCGCATTTCTTTTCGCACCGGCGGGCTGATCACGGGTGTAATCGGTATCGCCATGATGCCGTGGAAGTTAGTCGGCGATTTCAGCGATTACATTTTCGGCTGGCTGGTCGGCTACTCCGGCCTGCTGGGTCCGATTGCCGGAATCATGATCGCCGACTATTTCATTCTGCGCAAATGCGAGCTCGATGTAGACGCGCTGTATCGAGCGGACGGGGAATACGCCGGTGTCAACTGGAATGCAATGATCGGCTTAGCGCTTGGCATCGCCGTCGCGCTGATAGGGTTGATTGTGCCATCGCTGCGCTGGCTGTACGATTACGCCTGGTTCGTGGGCTTTTTCGTCGCCGGAATCGTCTATTTATCATTAATGAAGAAGGAGCAAATATGATCGCCACGGAAACCCTGCAGTTTTACGTGAATGGAAAATGGGAGGATTCGAAGGGCGCGCTGCACCCGGTCACCGATCCTTCCGTGGGACAAGTGATTGCGCAAGTGCCGTTTGCCACCGCAACCGAAGTCGATCGCGTCGCGAAGTTGGCCCACGCCGCGTTCCTGAAATGGCGCGAAGTTCCGGTGGTGGAACGAGTGCAGGTGTTGTATCGCTACAAGACTTTGCTCGATAAACACGTGGACGACGTCGCGAAGGTTCTCTCCACCGAAAACGGCAAGACTTTCGATGACGCAAAGCTCTCGGTAAAGCGTGCGATTCAGATGGTAGAGGTCGCCTGCGGGATGCCCAGCTTGATGATGGGCGATTCGCTGGAAAACGTCTCGCGCGGCATCGATAGTATCTCAATTCGTCAACCACTTGGCGTTTGCGCGGGGATCAGTCCGTTCAATTTCCCTGCTATGGTACCGATGTGGATGTTTCCATTTGCGATCGCGTGCGGCAACACATTTATCTTGAAGCCTTCGGAAAAAGTTCCGCTGACGCCGACGCGGACGTGCGAGTTGCTGCATGACGCGGGGATTCCGGAAGGCGTGTACAACCTGATTCATGGCGACAAAGTCGCGGTGGACGCGCTGCTGGAACATCCTCTGGTGCGCGCGATTTCGTTCGTAGGGTCGAGCCCGGTCGCCAAGTACGTCTACGAAACCGCGGCGAAACATGGCAAGAGGGTGCAAGCGCTAGGTGGAGCAAAGAATCACCTTGTCGTCACTCCTGGAGCCGATTTGGAGAAGACGGTCGAGGCCATCATCAGCTCCGCGTTCGGCGCAGCGGGCGAGCGCTGCCTAGCGGGAAGCGTCCTGGTCGCAGTCGGCGACGTGGCGCAGCCGTTGGTCGATCTGTTGCTCGAAACGACGAATAAAATCAAGCTCGGCGTGGATATGGGTCCGGTGGTGACGGCCGAGCATCGCAAGAAAATCGTCGGCTACATCGAAAAGGGAGTTTCGGAGGGTGCGGAACCTCTATGTGACGGAAGACAAGTGAATTGCGAGGGCTACTACGTCGGCCCAACGATCTTCGATCACGTGACGCCGGAGATGACGATCGCGAAGGAAGAAATCTTCGGACCGGTGTTGTCGGTGATCCGGGTGAAAACGCTGGATGATGCAATTGAATTGGTGAACAGTTCTCGCTTCGGCAATACGACCTCGATTTTCACGAGCGATGGGAAGTCGGCGAGAGAGTATGCCTCAAGAATCGAGTGCGGCATGGTCGGGGTGAACATCGGAGTGGCCGCGCCGATGGCGTTTTTCCCGTTTTCAGGCTGGAAAAACTCGTTTTTTGGGGATTTGCACGCGCATGGGAAGGATGCCGTCATGTTTTATACGGAGCAGAAAGTGATTATGTCGCGGTGGTTTTGATTCTCTTCACTCTGCTGGCTTTTCAGCCCGCGTTTGAAGTAGCTTCGGTAAAACCCACCACTCACCAGGCGAGGGCAGTGGGGACGGTGCGGACGTTCCCTGGAGGGCGTGTGAGCATCGAGGGCTCGACATTGGAGCACTTGGTGGAACTTGCCCTTGATGTCCAGCGATTCCAAGTCACGGGCGGACAGGATTGGATGTATGTGGAGGGGTTCGATATCGAGGCTAAGCCGCCAGCAGATTCCAGTTCCGGCAGGTCCACGGCCAGCGGTGTGCTGCTGAACGAGGAGCAGAGACAAATGCTTCTGGCCCTACTGGCCGAGCGGTTTCAGTTGAAATATCATCGCGAGACGAAGCAGGGACTGGTTTATTTTCTCGACAGGACGAGTAAGAATTTCAAGTTGGAAGAGACCAGAAATCGAGATGTGCTTCCCTGGATCCTGGGACCGGAAACGGGGATTGCGGGAGGCAACGTGTCTATGCCGCTTTTCTCGCGGCGGTTGAGCAGGTGGTTGGATCGCCCTGTGGTCGACCGAACCGGGCTCGATGCATCGTATGACTTCAAATTTGAATACGATTCCGCCGATTCCGGCCGTGATCTTGTGGCTTCGATCATGGTCTCCATTCAGGGGCTAGGCTTGAGGCTGGAGCCGGGAAAAGGGCCGGCGGAGGCGATTGTCGTCGACCGCATAGAGAGGCTGTCGGGGAATTAGCGTGGCCGGAGATGCCGCACTTCGACTGAGAATCTGCCCCACTTCAGATAAACGCCATGGTTTTGATGCCGGAGATTTCGAAGTTCTTTCTGCAGCGCACGTTTTTGCACATGGCTTTGTCGTCCATCAGGACCATGTAGCTTAGGAATTTAGCGAATCTGGCGCGGTCGCGTTCGTCGGCGCCTCGGGGGACTTGCTCCAGTTTTTTGCGGACCATCCAGCGGAGGTCGTAGGTCTCCTGGGTGCGGCAGTAGGGGCAGTTCAGGAGCGCCGGTTTCGTTGTCGGGGATTCGCGGTAAAAGGATTTTTCTTCCATCAGGCTGTGGCCATTTGTTTTTGGGTTACTGTCTTGAGGCTCGCGTCTAGGCGCAGGGCGAAATCGTCTACGTCGCTCTTCGAAATATTCAAGGGAGGCGAGAGACGGATGCAGTTGCCGAAGGTTCCGCCTTTGCCGATGAGAAGACGGTTCTCGCGGGCCATTTCCATAACGGCGAGCGTCGCCTCGACAGCCGGCTTTTTAGATTCGCGATCCTCGACCAGCTCGATGGCCTGCATCAGGCCCATGCCGCGCACGTCGCCGATCAAGGGATACTTGTTCTTCATCTCTTCGAGCTTGCCGCGCAGATAGGCTCCGGTTTCAGCGGCGTTGATCATCAGATTATTGTCGTCGATATAGTCGATCACGGCCTTCGCCGCCGTGGCGGTTACCGGATTGCCGCCGAAAGTAGAAATGGTCGCACCCTTCAAAGCGTCGGCGATTTCCGGGCGCGCCACAGTCAAGCCGATGGGCGAGCCGTTGCCCAGGCCTTTGGCGCTGGTGATGATATCCGGAGTGACGCCCCACTGTTCGATGCCGAACCATTTGCCGCCGGTGCGACCCCAGCCGGTTTGCACTTCATCGCTGATAAATAGGCCGCCGAACTTTTTCACGATGCCGGCGACGATTTCGAAATACTCCTTGGGGGGCACGATGAAGCCGCCGACGCCCTGGATAGGCTCGGCGATAAACGCGGCGATGCGGCCGGAGGTGGTGGTCCGAATCACGTCTTCCATATCGCGCGCGCATTGCACGTTGCAGGAAGGGTATTTCAGATTCAGAGGGCAGCGATAGCAGTTGGCGTTGATGGCGTGGGTGAAGCCGGAGGGAGCGGCGCCGCCCGAGTCGCCAGCCTGATTGTCCGGTAGCGGCCATGGCGACGGCGCTGCGGCCATGATAGCTGTGGCGGAGGGCGACAATCTCATGCGATCCGGTGTAGCAGCGGGCGGTCAGGATGGCGGTCTCATTCGCTTCGGTGCCGCTGTTGGTGAAAAAGCTCTTGGTGAGCTTTCCGCCGGGAGTGATGCCGGCGATGCGCTTGGCTAGGGCGGCTTGCGGCTCATTGGCGAACACGGTCGAGACGTGCTGGAGCTTGTCCATCTGCTCATGCACCTTTTTATTCACGGTTTCATTGCAGTGGCCGACGCTGACTGTGACGATGCCGCCGAAGAAATCGAGGTACTGATTGCCGTCGGCGTCCCAAACGAACTGATCCTTGGCGTGCGTGACCACGAGCGGGTCCTTATAGTAGTGGAAGACGCTGGGGAACAGGAATTGCTGGTTGGCGAGGATGATTTCTTCTTTCGTCATCGCTTCGTTATAACACGAAGAAGAAGGAGTCAGGAGACAGGAGTCAGGAGTCAAAGGGCGCTAGTCGGCTGTATCGACGAATCCCCTCCATGACTGTCGGGGTTCGGTAGGAGAATATATCGCGGTCAATGCGACACCGAACCCCGACAGTTATGGAGGGGATGGTAGGGCTACGGAACGAACTGGATGCTGCGATGCTACATCACGGATCGGGGGGCGGGGACGGTCGAGAAATTGTTGGACTCGATTGCGCGGAGCGGCGCCGCTTGGGTGCAGATTCGGGAGAAGGAGTTGCCGGCTCGCGAACTGGTGGCGTTGGTGCGGCGGGCGGTTGCTCTCGGCGGGAAGATACTCGTGAATTCGCGGGCGGATGTCGCAATAGCGGCGGGGGCGGCAGGGGTTCATCTGCCAGCGGGGTCGATGGCTGCGTCGGAGTGGAGGGCGATCACGCCTCCAGGGTTTTTGATTGGTGTTTCTTGTCACACGTTCGAGGAGGTTGTAGCGGCGGAAGTCGAGGGCGCGGATTATGTTGTGTTTGGGCCGGTGTTCGCGCCTATTTCGAAGGCATCGGATCTTGCGCCCCGGGGGGTGGAGGAGTTAGGAAGGGTTTCGCGGGCGGTGTTGATTCCGGTGCTGGCTTTGGGAGGGATTACGGAGGAGAACGCTCCGCTGTGTGTAGAGGCCGGGGCGGCTGGGGTGGCGGGGATTTCTTTGTTTCGTAGGTGATCGGGAGCGTTTGCCCGACTCCCTGACGGTCGCGGCTCAGGGGCGCCAGGCAGGTGAAAACGCCGCACCAACCAGCAAACTTGGTGAACACGGTGACGGAATTGATAACATCTATTTATCAGTGACTGGTACTGGAGCCAAGCAAGCGTACACGCGTGAAGAAGCGCGACGGCTTGTCGGCATTTCTGAGCGCCAGCTGAAGAGTTGGGAAGTGCAAAAGCTGCTGGCGCATCATGCGCAGTATTCCTTTCCTGAACTGCTTGCGCTGCGGACGCTGGTGAAGCTGCGGAGCGATAAGGTTCCGCCGATGCAGATCAAGCGGGCGCTGACGGCGTTATCAAAAAAGCTGAAGCACGTCGAAAATCCGCTTATCGAGTTGAAACTTTTTGCCGACGGCAAGAAGGTTCGGGTCGAGATCGACGGCAAGCCGATGGACGCGGAGTCGGGTCAGCTGCTGCTCAACTTCGACCAGGTGGAGCTGCGGCGCATGCTGGAGTTTCCGGGGAAGGATCCGGCAGCGGAGGATCGCGAAAGGCGGGCGACCGCGGAGCGGTGGTTTCAGCGCGGGCTGGAGCTGGAGCAAACAGGCTCGGCAATCGAGAACGTCGTGGAAGCGTATGAGAAGGCGATCGAGCTGGATCCCAATTCAGCGGGCGCGCTGGTGAACCTGGGGACAATTCATTTCAACGCGCGCGATTTCACCAAAGCGAAGCGGTTTTACGAGAAGGCGCTGGAAGTGGATCCGGAGTATGCGCTGGCGCATTTCGATCTGGCGAATCTGTACGACGAGAGGGGCGACCGGAACAAGGCGGTGGAGCATTATCAGGCCGCGCTGCGCATCGCTCCGAATTATGCCGACGCGCATTATAATCTAGCGCTGTTGTTTCAGGGCTCGAATCAGACGATGCGGGCGGTGCAGCATTGGACGAATTATTTGAAGCTGGATCCGGGGAGCCATTGGGCGAACATCGCGCGGCGGGAGCTGACGAAGCTGCGGGAGGCTGCGGTGGTGCCAGGGTCGCGGAGTTAAGCGGCAGATCGGGAACCTGCCCCACCGCTTAAAATAAGAACGGGTATAACACTTGAATCGAATTTCTTTTGCTTTTCGCAGTTTCTTCTCCATCCTCTTTAGTGGGGTGCTTCCGGCGGATATCGCGCAGGCGTTCGGGTACTCGAAAGTCATCCCGATCAAAGCGACGCCCGCGCCTGCGCCGAAGCCTCAGTCGGGACCGGCGGATGGAGCGGTGCAGATTCTTTCGGTCCTGCAGCGAGACGCGCGGCTGGTGGATTTTTTGATGGAAGATATTTCCGGCTATTCAGACGAGCAAGTGGGCGCGGCCGTTCGCGATGTGCAGCAGCAATCGCGAACATCGCTGGAGCGATATTTAAAATTGCAGCCGGTGATCGATGGAGTGGAGGGCGATTTCACCAAAACGGATGCGCTGGCCGCGGGGTCGGTGAAATTGATCGGCAATGTTCCGCCGAGCGGCAAGGCTCCGGGCGGACTGCTGCGGCACAAGGGGTGGAAGGCAGAGAAGGTGGATTTGCCGTCGCTGCCTCCGGGCAACGTTTTGGCGCCGGCTGAGATCGAAGTCGAGTAGCGGATGAACGTCGGAATCGATCTCGGCACAACAAATTCAGCGCTGGCATACATCGACACTAAGGAAGCGGCGGAGACCGATTTCCCGGCGATCCACGTGCTGGATGTGCCGCAGGCGGTGGCGCAGGGGCGCATTGAGGCGCGGCGCACGCTGCCGTCGTTCCTCTATTTAGGCGATCAGGAATATATCGGCGTGTATGCGCGCGAGCAGGGCGCGCTGGTGCCGACGAAATCGATTCATTCGGCGAAGAGCTGGTTGTCGAATCCGGAAGTGGATCGCACGGCGAAGATTTTGCCGTGGGATGCGCAGGAGGGCGGGCGTGTTTTATCGCCGGTGGATGTATCGGCGAAAATCATCAAGCATCTGGCGGACGCGTGGGAAAAAGAACAGGGAACGAAGCTGGGCGAGCAGAATGTCGTGCTGACGGTGCCGGCGAGTTTCGACGAAGAGGCTCGGGAACTGACGGTGGCGGCGGCTCGCGAGGCGGGGATCGAGCAGTTGACGCTGCTGGAAGAGCCGGCGGCGGCGTTCTATTCGTGGATCGCGAACGATTTGACGCGATCGCAGAAGAGTTTGTTCGACGGGCAGATCGTGCTGGTGTGCGATGTGGGCGGAGGCACCAGCGACTTCACGCTGATTCGCGTTTCGCGCGAAAACGACCGCGTGGATTTCACGCGCACGGCGGTGGGCAAGCATCTGTTGCTGGGCGGGGACAATCTCGACCTGACGCTGGGATGGCTGGTAGAGGCGAAGCTCGGCAAGACGCTGTCGATCCGGCAGAGAAGCGGGTTGCGAAGGCAATGCGCGTCGGCGAAAGAGCGGCTGCTTTCGGATGCGAATTTGAAGAGCGTCGAGATCACGGTGCTGGGCGGCGGATCGTCCTTGGTGGGCGGAACGCTGAAGACGGAGATTACTCGCGAGGAGGTTTTGGAGCTGGCGCTGGATGGGTTCCTGCCGGGTTGCGAGTTGACGGACAAACCGAAGGACGAGGACAAGAGCCTGTATCGCGAGCTGGGGCTGCCGCTGGTTTCGGATCCCGCGGTCACTCGTCACCTGGCGGCGTTTCTGAGAGTCGGCGGGCGATGCGCGGCCGGATGCGATTCTGTTCAACGGCGGATTTTTTATTCCGGAGATTTTGCGGCAGCGCGTGGCCGATGTGATGGAGCACTGGTACGGCAGGCGCCCAGTGATATTCGAGAATCGCGATCTGGATCTGGCGGTGGCGGTAGGAGCGGCGTATTACTCGTACGTTCGCAAAACGGGCGCGGGGTTGCTGGTGCGGGGAGGATTGCCGCGCGCTTATTTTATCGGGCTGGGCGGAGGGGATCGGTTGCGGGCGATGTGTTTGGTGCCGCGCGGGACCGAAGAGGGGTCGACCATTGAGATCGATCCGGGGAGTTTGCATTTAGTCGCGAACAAGCCGGTGTCGTTTCAGTTGTACAGTTCGCGGACGAGGACGGAAGATAAGTCGGGCGAGGTGGTGGAGTTTTCGGCGGAGGAGCGGGAGGAGTTGCATCTGCACGCTCCGCTGCATGCGGTATTGCGATTCGGGAAAGTGGGCGAGCGGCTGGTGCCGATTAAGCTGGGCGCGAAGTTGACCGAGGTCGGGACGCTGGAGATTTGGGCGGATTCGAAAGAGACGGATCATCGGTGGCGTTTGCAATTCGAGTTGCGGAAGGCGTCGGCTGCGCAAGCGGTGTCGCGTCCGGCGGCGGTGATCAGCGACGATGCGCTGGCGGCGGCGCTGGCTATGATTCCGGCGACGTTCGCCGGAGATTCCATCACGCCGGAGGAGTTGCCGGCGAAGCTCGAACAGACGTTGGGGCTGGGTCGAAACTCATGGCCGCTGTCGGCGATCCGGAAGCTGGCGGACGCGATGATCGAGCTCGCGGAGGGTCGCAAGAGGAGCGCGGCGCACGAGGCTCGATGGCTGAACCTGTGCGGATTTTGTTTGCGGCCGGGGTTTGGTTTCCCGGGCGACGATTACCGGATCGAGCAGGCTCGGCGGGTTTACGCGAGCGGGCTGCAGTTCGCGAATCAGGTGCAGAACGAGATCGAGTGGTGGATTTTCTGGGGGCGCGTGGCGGGCGGGCTGAACAAGAATCAGCAGACGGACGTATTTCAGAGGCTTTCGCCGACGCTGCTGCCTCGGGCGGCGAAGAGGCCGCGTGTGAATCCGAGCCTGTTGCGCGAGATGTGGAGGGCGGCGGCGAGTTTGGAATTTCTGCCGATCCAAACGAAAACGCAGTTGGGCGACGAATTGGTGGCGCGGATCGCGAAGGGCGATTTTGTCGATACGGGGCTGTGGTGCTTGGCTCGGCTGGGCGCGCGGAAGTTGTTCTACGGGCCAATTAATCAGGTGCTGCCGGCGTCGACGGTGTCGCGATGGCTGGAGCCGCTGTTGAAGATTCAGAAAGCGGAGGACGCGGTGGCGGCGCTGGCCCGGCATACGGGCGATTCGACGCGGGACTTGCCGGCGCCCACGCTGGACCTGGTGCGGCGGGCGTTTCCAGGGCTGGATCTGGATGCGGAGGCGACCGGCGATCTTGCAGCGATGAACAAGATTTTCGGTGAAGAGCTCCCGTCGGGCTTGGTATTTCATGAATGAGCTGGAAATCGTCGAGCGACTCCGGCGGCTTAGTTCACCGTCGAAGGATCTGGTGCTGGGAATCGGCGACGATTGCGCGATTTACCGGCCTCGCGCGGGCGAGGAACTGCTGTTCACGACGGATCAGATGATCGAGGGCGTACATTTCACGCGGGCGCAAAAGGCGGCCGACATCGGCGAACGGGCGCTGGCGCGCAGTTTGAGCGATATCGCGGCTATGGGCGGGGAGCCTCGATTTTGTCTGGTCGCGCTGGCTGCATCCGATACAAAGTGGATTGAGAGGTTTTATCGCGGGCTGCTGCGATTGGCGAAGCGGACCGGCACCACGCTCGCGGGTGGGGATCTTGCTCGCGACCAGAAATTCCATTGCGACGTGATGGTTTGTGGGTCCGTGCCGCGCGGGAAGGCGTTGCGTCGCGATGGCGCTCGGGTGGGGGATTCGATTTTCGTGTCGGGGCGGTTGGGGAAACCGTGGGATCGGCGGATTCGAGCCGCGGCTGGCGCTGGGCAGAAGTCTTGCGCGGCGTGGCGACGGCGTGCATCGATTTGAGCGACGGGCTTTCGCTTGATCTGCACCGGCTATGCGTGGCATCGGGCGTAGCGGCGGAGATCGATCGCGTGCCGGTTTTGCGCGGAGCGACATCGGAGCGCGCGCTGCACGGCGGCGAAGATTACGAGTTGCTGTTCACGGGCAAGAGAGCTCCTGCGGGCGTTACCCGGATCGGCAGAGTGGTGCGGGGTACACCCGGAGACGATGACGTTTCAAGGCCGTCTACTGGAGCCGCGCGGCTACGATCATTTCAGGAAAAACATGAACGATCCGGGGCCGATTCTCGATTTGATCGATGCATTTCGCAGATCGAAGACCATGTTCACGGCGGTGAAGTTCGGAATTTTCGACGGCGAGCGGCCCCAGGGCGTCGCGATGGACCGGCTGCTGGACGCTTGTGTCGGGCTCGGGTTGCTGGTTAAGAACGGCGAAGAGTATGTCAACACGCCGCTGGCCGACGAGTATCTGACGCGATCGAGTCCGCGAACGCTTACCGGCTACATTCGCTATTCGAACGACGCGCTGTACCAGCTGTGGGAGCATCTGGACGACGCGGTGATCGAGGGGACGAATCGTTGGACGCAGACGTTTGGCACCGAGGGCGGCTTGTTCGCGCAGTTCTTCCGGACGCCGGAAGCGCAGCGCGATTTTCTGATGGGGATGAACGGCTTCGGCATGATCAGCTCGCCCGCGGTGATTGGAGCCTTCGATCTATCGCGGTTCACTTCCTTCGTGGATTTGGGTGGAGCTACCGGGCATCTCGCGCTGGCCGCTCGCGACCGCTATCCGCACATGAAGGCGACGCTGTTCGACCTTCCGTCAGTGATTGAAGTTGCGCAAGAATTTGTTGGGGATCGCGTGTCGCTGGTCGCGGGGGATTTTTTCATCGATCCATTGCCGGCAGGGGATCTTTACGCGGTAGGGCGGATCTTGCACGACTGGACGGAAGCGAAGATCGTCGCGCTGCTGAAGCGGATGTTTGATGCGCTGCCGGAGCTGGGCGGATTGCTGATCGCGGAGAAGCTCCTGAAGGAAGATCGCAGCGGGACAGTCACCACGCATATGCAATCTCTCAACATGCTGGTGTGCACGGAGGGCCGCGAGCGCACTCTCTCCGAATATTCGGAGCTCTTGCGCGGCGCCGGGTTCCGCGAGGTCAGCGGGCGCACCACGGGAGCGCCACTGGATGCCGTGCTCGCGCTAAAGTGACAAATTCATGATCGAAAAAGTGTCCTACGGCGGCTGGCCAAACTGTTTTCGCATCTGCGACGCGAACGTGGAGCTGATCGTGACCAGCGATGTAGGCCCGCGCGTGATCCGCTATGGGTTCATTGGCGGGCAGAATCTGTTCAAAGAATTCTCCGCGCAATTGGGCGGCTCCGGCGAGCCAACGTGGCATCCGCGCGGAGGACATCGCATCTGGATTGCGCCGGAGACTGTCGCAGATACGTATGTACCGGACAACGGCCCTGTGCGGGTGACCATGATCGAGGGTGGAATAGAACTGACGCAGCCGGTTGAGCCTCAAACCGGTCTGGAGAAAACAATCGCTGTGCACCTTTCGGCGAGTGGCGTGACAGTCACCCACCGAATCAGGAACGCGGCATCGAAATCGCGGATACTTGCGCCGTGGGCGTTGTCGATGATGGCGCCAGGCGGCGTGGGCATCACGAAATTTCCGCCGCGTGGGGCGCATCCTGACAACTTGCCTCCCACGAATCCGCTGATCATGTGGGCATTTACCGACCTGAGCGATCCTCGCTGGACGTTCACGAAGAAGTATTTGGTCCTGCGACAGGATCCGGCGAACGCGTCGCCGCAAAAGCTGGGGCTATTTAACCAGAACACACCATCGGGGCGTACTTGCTCGGCTCGGATTTGTTTGTGAAGAGGTACGAAGCCGATCCGTCCAAGACTTACGCGGACTTTGGGGCATCGTACGAGACGTTTACCAACGACTCGTTTCTGGAGTTGGAGACGCTTGGGCCGCTGGAAGAAGTTGCGCCGGGCTCCACGGTGGAGCATGTGGAGCGCTGGGCGTTACGAAGGAACGTCGTGATTCGGGATTGGACGGACGCGGAGTTGGATCGGGTGCTCAGTTGAATGAGGCTCTAAAATTAATATGATGATGCGAATTTGCTCCTTTCTTTTAGCGGCGGCCGCGGTTTTTGGACAGTACACCGCCCAGCCCGCGGGTGATCCGCCGGCGGGGGTTACCGGGCTCAACAAAGCCGGTACCAAAATCGTTGGCGCCAATGGATCTGCATACGCTGAGATCTGGCTACGCTCTACTATGCCGTCCGGTCCCGCCTCGGGTGAATCGAGTGTGACGCTGCCGACCATTCCGCCGGGCTCGCTGCTAGGCGTCTTGCGGTTTCCCGCGAAGGGGAGCGACCGTCGCGGGCAGACGATTGCTGCCGGGCGTTTACACGCTTCGCTACGGTAATTATCCGGTGAACGGGAATCACCAGGGAGTCGCGCCGCAGCGTGATTTTCTTGTGCTGGCGCCGGTCGCGCTGGATAAGTCCGGCGATGCTATTTCAGACTTCGATGCATTGATGGAGTTGTCCCGAAAGGCGTCGGGCACGCCTCATCCGGCGGTGCTTAGCTTCTGGAAGGCGGACGCGGATCAGAAACCCGGCTTCGAAAAGCAAGGCGAGAAAGATTGGGTGCTGACCACCAGGATCGGCGACACTACGGTGTCGATCATACTGATCGGGGCGGCAGAGTAGCACGCATGTTCCTGGTAGCTCGCGTCAGGCTCGCGGTCTGATCGCCGACCGGAATGTACTCCATGGTCACGTAGCCCTTGAACCCCAACGACGCGATGGCTTTGTAAATGTTTTCGTAATTCATCTCGCCGGTACCGGGATCGTTGCGGCCGGGATTATCGGCAATGTGGAACACCGCCACGTACGGTGCGGCCTCGCGCATGGTGCGAATCACATTTCCCACCTGCACCTGCTCATGATAAATATCGAACAGCAGCTTCACGTGCGGGTTTTCCGATTCTTTCACCAGTTTCAAGCCTTCGCCGCAGGTCGAAAGAAAAACTCCCTTGTGGTCCACCTTGCTGTTGAGCGGCTCGATGATAAGGGTGAGGTTCGCCTTGGCGGCCAAGTCGCCGGCGCGCTTTACCGATTCGAGCATCGACGCGTACTGTTCCTCATGCGTCCGGCCGGCAACTTCGTCGCCGCTCATCAGGATGATTTGCGGTATCTCCAGCTTCTGCGCGAACACGATGGACTGACGCACGTCGGCCAGGAAGCCCTCGCGATCCTCGGGCTTCACCATCGTCACCGGACGCCTTTTCCAATCCGATTGCGCGAGGATGGTGTCCATCTTCAGATGGAGCGACGTCGCCAGCTTCTTCATGTCGCGGATCTGCGCGTCGGTCCAGTTGATATGTTCGGAAACCAGCTCGACCGATTCGACGCCCGATTGGGACGCCACTTCGAGACGCTGTTCGAAGGGACCCTTCAGGGTCCAGATCATAACGGAGCTAGTGATAGCGGCGGGGGGCTGTGCTTCGACCGCTTGCGCGAGCGCGGCGGCGCCGGTTGTTTTGAGGAACGCACGTCGGTCCATGGAAACCTCCTCTGCTATTATGACCGCTCCCTGTGGTCACGGCTCGCTACTTCGGAATCTCCAGGAGGTAACTGGTCAGCCGGTCCAGATCATGCGAGCTCAATTTAAACACAGGCATGGTGGAGCCGGGCGAGAATTTCTCCGGATCGGCAAAATGACCTTCTAGCCATTCGCGATTGCGATGATCGGCGACGCCGTTGAGCGGCGGACCGGTCTGCATTCCCACGCCGTTCAGTTTGTGACACGCGCTGCACTGATTCGCCTGATAGATCATGGCGCCTTCCACCGCGGCCTGCGGGGCGCTCGGCCACGCCTTTACGGCGGCGTCC
Source organism: Bryobacterales bacterium (assembly GCA_963813145.1). Taxonomy (GTDB): domain Bacteria; phylum Acidobacteriota; class Terriglobia; order Bryobacterales; family Bryobacteraceae; genus Palsa-187. The sequence continues at coordinate 280,838 of CAWEXX010000002.1, read as the reverse complement.
TGCCGCTTGGTAACGAAGTTCACAAGGCCGCGCAGTTCGGGATTCTTTAATTGTGTGGCGACGTTGGGCGCTGGCTGCTTGAAGTGCTGCATCAGCCAATCGTTGGGGCGCTGCGAGGCGGCCTTCGTCAGATCGGGACCTGCGCCGGATTTTCCAAGCACGTGGCAGTTGCCGCAATTATCCTTGCGAAACGCTCCGATGGCGGCGAGCTGATCCGCGGGCAGCTCCTGCCAGGGCTCGACCAGAGCGAGACCGGCGTCGGGATTCTCGGTACTCGGCGGCGTGGTGGCGACGGCGCGCGCGGTGAGCGCACTCCATCCGAGAACGGCCAGAACGATCACTGCGATGGCACCGGTGCGCTCCCGGAGGCGCAGCACTTTTCCGCGATCGATAAATGGAACGAGAAAAAGAACCAGCATCGCGAGCGTCGGCAGCACTACCGCGCCGACAACTTCTAGCGGTCCGTCGAAGAATTTCACGAATTGAAAGAGGAACAGAAAATACCATTCGGGCCGCGGGATAAAGCTGGTGTCGGTGGGGTCCGCCACATGCCCCAGAGGAACGCGCACCGCGATCGCCATGGCGACGAGAATCGCGAACCAGGCGAAGGTCGCGACGGTATCTTTGAAGACCTGTTGCGGATAGAACTTCTTCTTCGGCAGGGTTGCGTCGGCCTCGATCGGCGTCACGCCGTGCCGGCGCACCAGATACACGTGAATCGCGATCAGCAGCATCGTGAGCGGAGGCAGCAGGAGCACGTGCGCCGCGTAAAAACGCGCGAAAGTCACCGCGCCGATCGATCCTCCGTCGCTGCCCAGCAATCGCAAAACATAAGGGCCCGCGACTGGTGGGAGCGCGGAGATGTGAACGGTTACCGTAGTGGCCCAATACGCGCGATTGTCCCACGGCAAAAGATAGCCAGTGAGCCCGTATGCCAGGGTCAAAAGCAGCAACAGCGCACCGACCATCCAGGTGGCTTCGCGGGGCTTTTTGTACGCGCCCCACAAGAACGTCTGGACCATGTGCAACACCACGACGATGATCATGAGGCTCGCGCCCCAGTGATGCAGGCCGCGTATCACCTGCCCGCCGGTCAGCTCCGTCACGATGTAGCGGAGGCTGTTGTAGGCTTCGCCAGGTGTGGGCGCGTAATTTAAAGCGAGCAGAATTCCGGTGAATACCTGCGTCAGGAAGGCGAATAGCGCGACGCTGCCCAGCACCTGATGCCATCCAGCCGACGCCGGCACGTCTTCATACAGGAAATGATGAATGGCGGACTCGATACCAGTACGCTCTTCGAGCCAGTCGATCACGCTTCTGAGCATCTTCATGCCTTTTGAATCTCAGAGCTGATCAGAATTTTCCCCTGATCGATTTTCGTAACGTACCGGTCGAGCGCCCGCGGCGCCGGGCCGCTGACAACCTTGCCGTCAATCGCAAACACACTAGTTGTGGCAGGGACAGAAAAACTTAGCGTCCTTCTCCTCCCAGTGATATGCGCAAGCGAGGTGCGTGCATTGGGGGGCGTAGGCGATCACGTTCTGTTCGTCCTGGCGCAGCACCCATGCAGTCGATTTTTCGTTCAACACACGCCATCCGTCCACGCGTGTGCGCCGGAACACCACCTCCTCCGGCTTGCCGATGGTCAGCGTCGCGAGGTCGGCGGCGGGGACGAAATCGGATTGCTTCTGGGACTTCGGCTTGAACAAAAGGTACGCGGCGGCAGGCGCGGCCAGCGCGGCTGTCATGATGGCGCCGAGCCCGGCGATTGCGGCCGAGTAAAAAGATCTGCGGGTAGAAGTACTCTCCATGCGATTTTCTAGTATACGCGCAGAAACATCCGCCGCGCCTGTTTCGGCGCACCTTTTCACAGACTGTTTACGGTGTAACGGGAGGCCGGCGGCGATGCCAGTCGGTATGGCTCTGAAAAGCCTTGCCAACGGCGATCAACTGGTTCTCGTAGAACGGCCGGCCCACCAGGGAAATCGCGATCGGAAGGCCGGCGGCAAATCCGCATGGCAGAGAAATTGCCGGCAGCCCCGCCAGGTTTCCCGCCGGGATTATCCCACTGAGGCCGCGCGATTTCGGCGGCGTCGCGGGCGGAGTGCCGCCGTCGAGCCGATCCGAGATTTTCGACGCCGTGGTCAGCCTTGTCGGAGCGAGAAGAAAATCGACGTTGAGAAATAAATCGCGAAACGCCTGTTGCACCAGGGCTCGCACGCGCATCGCGCGAAGATACTCGTTCGCCGGAATTTCGAGGCCGGCCTTTAGTCCTTGCGCCTGCCGATGGTCGGCAAGCTCGTCCACTTTGCCGCTGCGAATCAGCTCCTCGAAAATCGAGGCCGCCTCCACGCCGATGATGGTGCTGGTTAACGCGGCGTACGGGAAGTCGGGAATCTCTACTTCCTGGATGCTCATGCCCAGCGATTTCACCACTTTCAACGCTTCCTGCAATCCGCCGCGAGTTGACGCTTCGGCTGATTCTTCGAAATCGATGGGCGCGTAGCCGATGGTGATCTCATCGGGTTTGCGAACTGACAGCGGCGCGTAGTGGAACGATTTTCCGGCGGAGCCAGGATCTAGGTAGTCGACGCCCGCGATCACGCTCAGCACCAGCGCGCAATCCTCCGCGGACCTGCACATCGGGCCGATTTTATCGAGCGTCCACGATAACGCCATCGCGCCCCTGCGGCTGACTAGTCCATACGTGGGCCGCAATCCAGTGATGCCGCAGTACGCGCTCGGCGTGAGGATCGAGCCCGATGTTTCCGAGCCGATCGAGAACGTCACCAGTCCCGCCGCCGTGGCCGAGCCGGGTCCGCTGGACGATCCTCCGCTCCAGCGCGTGCGGTCCCATGGATTCAAGCCCGGTCCGGTAATTGACGCCGAAGGGAAGCGATAGCCTCCGCCGCCCGCCAACTCCACCATCGACAACTTCCCAATGAGAATCGCGCCCGCCTTATCGAGCAGCTCGATTACCTGCGCATCCTCTTTGAACACCTGACCCGCGAAAGGTTTCGCTCCCCACGCCGTCGGCTTGCCCTTCGCCGCAAGCAGATCCTTCGCACCGTAGGGAATCCCTTGCAGAGGGCTGCGGACGCGGTCCAGCTTGAAATCGCGATCCACGTCTTTCGCCTTGCGCAGGGCCGTATCGCGCATAGAAAGAGCCAACGCGTTATAGTGCGGACCCAGCTTCTCCAGGCGATCGCAGAAAGCGTGCGTCAGCTCCACCGCCGAAAATTCCTTCTTGTGCAGCGCGGCGCCGATCTCAGAGATCGAGCCAAAGAAAATATCGTCGGTGAAATTGAACTTCGCCATTTTCACGCCTTGAAGTGGAACGCAGGCTCGGTCGCCATGGGCAGTTTCACCTTGGCGATCTGCTGGGCATTGGTTCGCATCAGCTCTTGCGCCGACTTCAAATCCTCATTGTCTGGCTGCGCAGTCTGCGAAACTCCGGTCTGCGCGGCAGCCGCGGCTCCGGCAAGCATCCCTGCTAGCGATCGTCTGGTAACGGCCATGACGTTATTATCATTCACCCGCCGCGTAGTGCGCTTCGAGAGCCTCCATAGCCGCCTTCTCCATCACCGCGCGCGGAGCGTTCTCGCCGGTCCAGATTTCGAATTGACGCGAGGCCTGCTCGAGAAACATCTCCAGTCCGCGAATCACCGTCGCTCCCTGGTCCGCCGCCATGCGCACCAGCAGCGTATCCAGCGGATTGTAGACCATGTCGAACACCAGCTTCGCCGGAATCTTCGCGTCGAAAAAACTGTGGTCGATTTTCGGATACATTCCCAGCGGCGTCGAATGCACCAGCACATCGAACATGCGCGCGCACGCCTGATCGCGCGTCAACGGCTCCGCGTCGCACGCCTTCGCCAGCGCCCGCACCCGATCGATATTGCGACCCGTAATCGCCAGCGTCGCCCCCGCCGCCTTCAGCGCGTAAGCGGCTCCGCGACCCGCTCCTCCATTGCCCGCCAGCAGCACCGTCGATTTTCCCAACCGCACGTGACGCTCCAAGGGACGAATCACGCCATCGGCATCCGTATTCGTGCCGCGCCATTTACCCGCTTTGCGCCACACCGTGTTCACCGCGCCAATGCGCCGCGCCAGCGGATCCACCAGATCCAGATAGCGCAGGATTTTCTGCTTGTGCGGGATGGTCACGCTGAAACCCGCCAGCGGTAGCTTCTCGGCGAGGATGAAAAAATCCTTGAGCTGCGCCGGCTTCACCAGGAACGGGAGATACACCGCGTCCGCGCGCCGCGCCTGAAACGCCCGATTGTGAACCGCGGGCGAAATCGAATGCCGTACCGGATCCGCCACCACGCCGTAAATCCGAGCGTCCTTCGTGAATTTCTCCACTCGATACAAATGCCGAAGCTGACGCGCGCTCACCTGGCCGGACGCCGTTCCATCGGCCGAGTTCGGCGCCGCGTACGTGAACAGCCCGCCCACCGATGGCGAAAGCACGCGCGTGGGAAATCCAGTCTCGCCCATCGCCAAAAGAATGGTCGGCGTCTTCGAATAAGTTTTCGCCAGCGCCAGCACGCGCCCGTTGTCCGACGGCTTCTTCGCCGTCGTGACGATCTTGTAACCGTCCGCGCCGATCCGCAGCATGCGCCGCATCACGGCATCCAGCGGAGGCGTTCCTCCGTAGTTGTGATAAGAAATCACCAGCCGGGCGCGCGACCGTAGCGCTTCCAGCTTTTCCACGCAGTTCTCGGCGCTCTCGATTTCGATGTCCACCGCCTGTGCGCCGCCTTCGATGGCCGCGTCCAGGATCTTGAGCTGCTGCTCGATACTGCCGTTATAGTGGCCGTGGTTCTGGTGTCTGCGGCACGTCGCCAGCACCGTGCAATCGGCGTTGCGAGTCAGGAATTTGCGCATCGCGGTGATGCCCTGCTCAGGCGATGCCAGATAATCCAGCCTGAATTCGAAGAAACGCTCGCCCGCGTTATATTCCTCGCGGGCATGAGCCAGCAGCGATTCAATCTCGGGGAATCCGAGAGCGATACATATGCGAGGGAGTGCAGCCCGCCGCGTCAAGCCTGATCAGGATAACACGATGTCTTACGCGTCTAATTCGTAAGTGTGTTTTAACCATTTCTTGACTTCCGTCTCGATCTCGGCGACCGAGGCGACAGGAATGCGATGCGTGATGCGATCGCCCTTTTCAAAACCGCCGGTGGAGATCAGCCTCCCGGACGGCACCATGTCCTTCAGCGCGAATCCGACATCGATGCGCGTGTTGGTCGTAGGCTTCACCTGCGCGAAAACGTGTTTCCGGTAGAAGGGCACAATGGTCTTGCCGGGCGACACCTTCACGTCCTTACCCAATCCGAAAGCCAGCGCCAACATCCGCTCGTAAATCGGCCGCAACCCCGCTTTCTTCCCGGTGAACATCTCCTCCACCAGTGCGTCGGGATCGTAGGTGGACGCGATGCCGCCGCCATCCGTGCGCTTGGCGATCCACCCCGCGTAGTTAGTCGTGATGCCATGCGCCTCTTTCAACCATCCGATGCGCTCCCGTTCCGTCGGCGGACCGGACTTCTTCACGATGCGAACCCACTCCTCCAGCGTCTTTCCCGTGCGTTCCTTGAGGTTCTTGAGCGACGCCTCCTCCATCTTGAACCCGGGATGCATCGTGTACACCGAATTCTTCCGCATGGAGTCATAATAGGCCATCATGAGCCTCAAGACCGCCGCCTTCCTCGCCCTGATCGGAATGATCCTTATCACAGTCCTGCGCCTTTACGATTTGATCTCGACCATCATCAACGTGATAGGAGGTCTCGTCCCCGCAGTAACCCTGTTCTCGTCGTTGATTTATGCCTTCGCCAGCGTGGCTGTGACGTTCTTCTTCGCCAGGTTCTACAAGCAGAGTTGATAGAATTCTTGTGGGAGCCAATCTTGCCCGGTGGTAGGCGCGGTCTTCAAAACCGTTGAACGGTCCTTTGGATTGTTGGTCGATTCGACTTCGACTGGTTCCCGCCAGACACACCTGCGTTCTGTTCCCATTTCTTGGACTTGTGGGGCGGGCAATTTTGCCGGCAGCCGACTTCAAGTCGGCTTCTTCGTTGTCCCAGTTCGACGAAGCTTGTGGCGTACGCCTCCAGGCGTGCCGTGTCGAGAGTCTTCTCGACATGTCCGGGCCTCGACATGACCGCCGCCGATCGGCGAACGTCAGGTCGGGCAACTTACTCGTACCGCAGAGCCTCAATCGGATCGATCCTCGCCGCCTTCATCGCCGGGTAAATTCCAAACACCACCCCCACCGCCACCGAAACCGAGAACGCGATGATCACCGACGCGGGTGTCACGATCGTCTTCCATTCCGCCGTATGCGCGATCAGCCACGACAAGCTCAGCCCGAAGCCGATACCCGCGATCCCTCCGCCCACTGAGATCAGCACGCTCTCCGATAGAAACTGCCGAACGATGTCGCCGCGCCGCGCGCCGGTCGCCCGCCGGATGCCGATTTCACGCGTCCGCTCCATCACCGTCGCCAGCACGATGTTCATGATCCCGATGCCGCCGACCAGCAGCGAAATCGCCGCGATCGCCACCATCACGTACGTGAAAATCGTCTGCGTTTTTTGCTGCTGGGCCAGCAGCGCCGCCGGAATGAAGACCGTAAAATCCTCCACATTGCGGTGCGTCGAATTGAGAATCGCCGACACCACTTCGGCCGCCTTCACGCTATCGGAGCCGGGTTTCAAGCGCAGATCGATCCCATCGATCTCGTCCTTCATGAACGAATTCAGGTCCCAGAAGCGATATTGAAACGTATTGAACGGAATGTAAATCAATTGGTTGCGATCGTCGCCCTGTCCCGCGCCCTTTCCTTCCGAGACCTGCGGCGCCAGCACTCCCACCACCTGCAGCCACGTATCGTTGACCTTGATGTATTTCCCGATCGCGCCCGGTCCGTACCCCAGCATGGACGATTTCACGCGGTCTCCTAACACGCACACCGGAGTGCTCTCCAGATTTTCGTGCTCCGAAAAGAACCGCCCCTCCGCGACCCTCAAATTATGAATGGACGCATACGACGGCCGCACACCATACATGTTCGGAATGGCCTGCCCTGGTTTCGGCAGCACGCGCGCCGGATGCAGCGTGCGCCGCGGCGAAAGCAATTCCAGCGATTCGATGTTCGCTTCCAGAATCCGAACATCGCGTTCCGTCAATCCTGGCGAAGCTCGGCGCCTCTGTTGCATCTCTTCGCGGCTCGAAGACGGAATCGACTCCACCAGCACGTTACGCACGCCCAGGCGTTCGATAAAACTCAGCGACTCCTCCCGCGCCCCCGCTCCAATCGCCAGCATCCCGATCACGGATCCGACTCCGAACACAATCCCGAGCGCCGTAAGCACCGTACGCGTCTTCTGCGCCCGCAGATTATCGAACGCCAGCGGGATATCGGAAAGATAACGATAGGCGTTCATTTGTCCCCGCTCATTTGGAAATCGCCTGCACAGCCGAACCGCCCTTCTTCTCTTTATCCTTATCCTTCTTCTGATCCGGACGAGCCAGCGCCACCTTCTGCCCCTCGTTCGCCCCCGTGATCACCACCTGGCTCTCGCTGCGCCGGATTAACTTCACGTCCGCCGTCGCGAATCCACCCTCCGGAGTCTGCGCGTAAACAAATGTGCGTCCATCGCTTTCAAACAGCGCCTGTGCGGGAATCCAGAGTACCTTCTTCATGGTCTCTGCGGTAATCACAATGTTCGCCGTCATGCCCGGCCGCAGCTCGGGCGACGGATCTTCCACCGAAATCTTGCACTCGAACCGCCGGTCCCACATCGGACCCGCCGTCCCGCCCAGATCCGAAATCATTCCGTGATAAGGATGCTCGGGCAGCGCCACCGCGGTCAGCATCACCGGCTGATGGAGGGCGAGGTGCCCTCGATCCGCCTCCGCAATGCGAGCCGTCGCCTCCCAGTTTTTCATGTCCGGAAGCTGCGCCACCGCCATCCCCGCGCGGATGGTATCGCCCACCTGCAGCATCGGCAAAATCATCCCCGAGTAGAAACTATTGGTGTTGGTGTTGGGCTGAATGTTCACATAGCCATCGCGCGGCGCGCGCAGCGTCATCATTTCGATATTCCGATTCGCCGTCTCGATCTGAACCTTGGCTTTCGCCACTACCGCATCCTGAATCGCCACGCCCTGCTGCGAGGCGGCTTTCCGATTGGCCAGATCGCGCGTCAGCTGGTCGAGCGTCGCCTTGGCGCCGTCCACTGCCAGATCGTTCTGCTTGGCCTGAATCGCGCTCACCACCGGATTCTTGCGCGCTTCCAGTTGAGCCTGTTTCAGATCGGACTGAGCCTTGATCAGCAGGTACTTGTCTTCTTCTTCCTTGGCCTGCATCTGCGCCTGCGCCTGAATCACCTTCTGCTCGGCCTCGGCCATATCGGCCTCCGCCTCTTTCAGCTTGTAGGCCTGATCGGTAGTGTCGAACTCCGCCACGATGTCTCCGCTTTTCACCAGTTCACCCGGCGCGCGCAGCGAAGTGATCGACATGTCAGTGCCGCCCGCCATCGGCGCAGTCAGCATGATCGAATTGCCGCCCTGAAATTCCCCGCGCGCATAAACCGCGAACGTCACATCGCCGCGCTTCACAGCCGTAGTAGGAATCGTAGCCTCGGCCGTAGTAGTGGTGACGCGATACAGCCGCACTCCTCCCCAAGCCGCAAGCGCCAGAAACCCAGCGGCAATCAAAGGCCCAATAATCCTCTTAACTTTCACGTCTTGAGACTCCCGTCTTCATCTTCTTCCGCCTACTGGCTCCTGGCTACTGGCTACTGGCTACTTCTTCTGGCTACCGGCTCCCGTCTTCTGGCTACTCTTCTCCGCCGCATCCGGTTCCACCAGCGAAACCTTGGTCCCCTCCGCGATCCCTTTGATCGCCACCTCGTCCGGATTGCGAGCCAGTATCTCCACTTCGTGCGGCACCCACGCATTATTCTCCGCCACGTACACCGCCGGCCGGCCCTTCCGGGTGAACACCGCGCCCGCCGGTACGCTGACGGCCACCGGAATCCTCTCGATCACGATGTCCACCTGCGAGTTCATTCCCGGACGCAATCTGTTGTCGCGCTCGTTGAACCGGGAATACGCCCGGAAATTGCGCGTCGGAGGCCAGTCGAACCCCTGCTCCACCAGCGGCGAAATCGCGGTCACTTTTCCTGGAAACGGCTTTTCGGGAAATGGATCCACCAGGATCCGCACGTCCTGGTCCACGGCAATCCGCCCCCTGTCCGTTTCTTCGAGCTTGGCCTTCATTTGCAGCGTCGAAAGATCTGGAATCTCCGCCACCACGCTACCGGGCCAAACGCTATCGCCTACTTTGAACGGTTTCGCGTTGATCCAGCCCTGGGAATTGTTGTTCAGATACACCACCACCCCGTTCGATGCCGCATGCAATTCCATCCGCGACAAGCGCTCGTTGGTAACGTCGATCTCCTCCTGCGCCTTGTCGCGAAGCCGCGTCAGCGATCCCATTTTCTGCGCGTCGGACATCTGGTGCAGATTATTGGTCGCCTCCTGCACTCGGAGTTTCTCTTCCGAGAGCCCCAGGTCGATCTTGCTCTCCTCGCCCTGCAGCTTGCTGACAATCTCCTGCTTCGAAACTTCCAGCTTGGCCTTTTCAAGATCCACATGCGCCGACGCCAGGTCCAGCCGGTCCTGCTCCCCCGTGATGCGAGCCTGCGAAACCGCCTGGTCCAGCGTCGCCTGCGCCTGCTTCAACATCGCCTGTTTTTCCAGCAGCTGCTGCTTCGCCAGACTGGAGTCGAACCGGATCACCACGTCGCCCTCCTTCACCTCGCTGTTGGGCGGAGCCTGCCACGCGATCTGCAACCCCGGCACGTTCATCGGAGCCACCAGCTGTTTGCTGCTGGTCGAAACCAACTCGCCGCGGCAGCGCACAATCACCAGGAACTCGCCTTTGCGGGCCGAAGCCACCGGCAGATCGGCCTTCGCCTGCACCTGCCGCGCTCGCCATAACCACATGCCGGCGGCGGGCAATCCGATCAGGATGATAATCCAGGTGATCCACCGCCGCGCGCTTTTCATTTTCCTGCCTCAATCTCGACCGCAGCCGATAGATCCGGCAGCAATCTCGGGTCGCGCTGGTCGATTCTGTACCGCGCCGAAAAATACTTGATCGGACTATCGAGCGAACCCGATGCCACCGGACTGGCCGATTCGAAATGAGCGTCGAAAACCGCCCCCGGGTACGCGTCGAGACGAATTTTCGCGTGCGAACCGCCGCGCGCCAGAACCGCGCCGTCCGGCTCGTTCACCAGCGTGATCACCAGCATGTCGCTGGGGTCGAATACCTTCACCATCGCCTGCCCCGGCCAAGCCTGGTCGCCTTCCTGAAAAGGCCCCATCGACCCGTTTCGCCAGACGTTCTCGAGCGCCGCCATGCCCGAAAGCGGAGCCCGCACCGTCAGCTTCTCGGTGTTGCTCTTGGTCCGCTCCAGCACCATTTCCTGCCGGTTTCGCTGCAATTCCAGAATCCGCAGTCCCGCCGCCTCGTCCAGATCGTGAAAATGGCTAGATTTTTTCAGGCTCTCGACCTTCGTCCTGGCGCTTTCGACAATGGCTTCGTTTTTCAGCCGGTCGATCTCGCTCAGCACCTCGCCCTTCCGGAGCTCAATCTCCGCCTTGGCCAGTGCCGCCTCGGCAGTCTTCAAATCCGAAGATCTCTTCGCCGCATCGCTCCGGTACTGAGCTCTCTGCTGCTCCAATTGATGCCCCAGATCGTCCACCTTGGCCTTAGCGTCGCGCGCGTCGTCGAATTGTTGGGTTCGGTCGAATTCGGCTAATATGTCGCCTTCGTGAACCAGCGTGCCGTTCGGAATGATCTTGGTGACCGTCAATTTAACGCCGGTTCCTTTGATTGTGGGCACTAACACGTTGAAAACATGGACTGCCCGGATAGTCCCGGTGGAGCGGATATGTAGATCCTGAGCCGGACCCGCCGCCGCGAAGAGGAGACACAACAAGCCCAAGCGCGTCATTTTAATACCAATTTAGACGCCGCTGAGGGCAAAAGTGTTGTGCAAAAAGGCAACTTAAGACAATTTAAGCCCTTCCAGGCGCTCCCGCGCGGCATTAAACTCGCAGCCGATCAGGGTAATCACAGACCAGACGTACATCCAGACCAAAAGCGCCAGTCCCGCCCCGACGCTTCCGTAGAGAACGTTGTAGTTCGAGATGTGCCGGACGTACCAGCTGAACCCCAAGGTCGAGATCAGCCACAGGACCGTCGCCAGTACCGCCCCCGGTAAAACGTTGGTAAGGCTCTGCTTACGGTTCGGCCCCAGATAATACAAGAGCGCGGTGACCAGGACAAACGCAGCGAACGCGAGCCCCAGGCGGAGGGATTTACTGAACAGTTCCACCCATCCTTGAATATCGCCGACGACGCCAATCCGGTGCATCAGAAAGGCTTCCGCCTTGGTTCCAAAGACAATCAGCGCCGACGCGCCCACCACCGGCAGCGTCGAAATCAAAACCAGCAGAATCGCGATCGCCCGCTCATGAATAAACGACCGGCCGGATGGGATGCGGTAGATCGAACGGAACCCTTCAATCATGCTCATGACGGTGCCGGAGGCAGCCCACAGCGCCAGCACTACAGCTCCGATCAGCAGGAATTTCGGGCGCTCGCCGTGAACCACGAACAGGGTCAGCACCACATCCTCAGTGCCAGGCGGGACCACTTCGTATAAGAAGTTGGCAATCGTGCGGGCGACATCGGAAGCATTCGCCTGCACCAGGATCGCGGCCAGAGTGGTCAACACCGGGAAAAATGACAACAGCGAGGAATACGCCGCGCCTTTCGCGACGCTGAGGCAGTTGTCTTCGTAAGTAGCGATCAACGCACTCCGCAGGATGCCGGTGAATTGCGAGATTCTCCCCGCTTCGGTGAGATAAATCCTGGGCGCTCTTATGATCACTCTTCTTGAGTATGCCTTTTAGTAACATGAAATAGTGATGTCGCCGCGCAATTGCATCGCTTTATTGTGTCTGGCTGCTTTGTGTCTGGCCGCGTCACTGCTGTTCTTCGCCATTATCGTTCCCCTCTGCTTCGTGTTTTCGTTAGCCATTGTGGTTATCAGGCTGGCCGGCACAGAACAGACAGCCATTCAGCACGGCTTTGCTCCGCTGCTGCCAGCGCGCGCTCCCCCCGCCATCTCGTAGTTCCTCCCTAAATTTTTTCGAAGGAGATAGCTATGAGTGCATCATCACGACTGCGTGCAGGCATATTGTCGTTTGCTCTGATTTTCGGCGCGCTGGCAGGAGTTTCAATGACTCCCGAGGAGATCGAGCAGGCGATGAGTTTTGAAAATCGGCCCAAGATTGCCTATGTGTTGCAGGAGGAAAAGGAGGACGACGGCGAATAGAAAGATTATTGGCCGCTGATGAACGCTGATGAACGCCGATTGAAAACAAAATGGTCTTATCCGCGTTCATCCGTGTTCATCGGCGGCTAATACTCCTTTTTCCGCAGCGTAACGCACCAGCCGGATCCCCTCGTTCTCAAACTCCGCATCGAAACTCATTCCGACCTTCTTCATAACCCCGATCGACACAATATTATCCGGCATCGCGATCGAGATTACCCGCTCCAGTCCCACCCGCTCGAACCCGTCCGTAAGCGCGGCGCGAGCCGCTTCCGTCGCCAGACCCCGCCCCCAATGAGTCCGCGCGAGCCACCAGCCGATCTCCGGATCCGGAGCGTCGCGCCACATGCCCGGGCCGCAAAATCCGATTAACTCTCCAGTACCGAGCTCCACCACCTTCCAACGGCAGAACCCGCGGGCAGCGTAAAGCAGCACTTGCCGATTGACGAAGCTCTGAATCTCGTCGTCCGTCCAGGGCACGCCGCCATTGATGTAGCGCATTACTTCGGGGTCCTTAGCGATGGGACGGAACTCGCGCCAGTCCGAGCTCGACCACGGTTCCAAAATCAGCCGCTCGGTTTTGAGGATCACCGTTTTCGCGCGCGGATGGTCACAGCAATTTCATCGTTGCGGATGTTGGTGAAGCGCAACATGACGCGGCCTTCGCGATCCAAAGTAATCACCGCGGGAGTATTCACGCTGCACAACATCCAGCCCGCGGGAAGAGTCACAAAATTGAGCGGACGGCCCAGCGTTCTGGTCCATTCCAATTCATTCCCCTTCATTGCGTAACCAACCGGGTCGGTATAAGTCTCTTCCACGCGGATGCGGACGGATTGGTCCTTTTCGACGGCATGGGGCAAGTCGCCCTGCACCACAATCGATTCCGGATCGGTCGGATTCGGATAATAATTCAGCAGGTTTACTTCCTTGCCCTTTACAACGTGCGTGAACAGGGGCTCGCCGGTATCCAGGTTAAACATCTTCGAATCCGGAGCCACATCGCTGCCTTTCCTGACGAAGCTGTGCACGGATTTCTGGCCGACTTTTGTAACCGTGAAATCGTGGGAGATGCGGAACTGATGCGTATCCGGCGCCAGCAGCCAATACCGGATTTCGCGATCCTGCTCGGCGCGATGAAACTGAAAAGCCAGCACGAGGAACAGCAGAATGTTCATTTGATCCTCCGGGCGGTGATCTTCACCGGCAACTGGTCGTCGCGGTCGTTCAGGAAGCTGAGATGGACCCGGCCCTCGGCGTCGGTGGAGACAATGCCGGGAGAGGCAGAGCCAATCACCTCGTATCCCAATGGCAGAATGACCACGTTGCGCTTGATTCCCAACGGCCGCTCCCAGACCAGGACTCCGTCCTTTTCGTTGTACGACGCCGCGTCAGTATAGGTCTTGTAAATGCGAATGCGCGTCTCCGAGCCCTTCGCCACCGGCTTCAGCAAGTGGACCCGCAAAAACTGGTCGTCGTCGGCCGAATTGCGTCCTCCCATCCCCTCGGCTTTCGCGGTCTTCCCGTCGATGATGTCGAATTTCAAAGGCTGGCCGGTGGCGCGGTCGACCACGCTTTCTTTGTCGGCCACCGAGCCCCGGCGAATGGGGTTGAGGTAATACGGCGCCCCTTCGCGGGTGGCCGAGACGTCGTAAATAATTGCAAATTTATGGGTTTCGGGCGCCAGCAGGTCGTAGACGGTCAGTTCGTCGGCGGCGAACACGGGAACGGTCACAAGCAAGAAAACGAGCAATCTCATGGGTTTTCGTCCGTTTCGTATCATACGGCTGTTATTCTAGGGTATATGAGATTTACTTTCCTTCTGCTCGGCGCTGCGTTAGCGTGGGGGCAGCAACCACCCGCCACTCCTCCGGCTCCCGTCGCCGTGCAGCCGCCTCCCGTGGCGATGCCGGCGCCTTCCATGGTGGCGCCGGACGCGGTTGTCCTGACAGTGGGCGACGACAAGATTACGAAAGCCCAGTTTGACCTGATTTTGTCGACCCTCCCGCCGCAGCAGGCGGCCGCCGCGCAGAGTCCCAAGGGACGCCGCGACATCGCCGAGAAACTGGCCGAGATTCTGACGCTGGCGCAGGCCGCCAAGGCTCAGAAGCTGGATCAGAGTCCGAAGGTCCAGACGCAGATCATGCTGTCGACCGATCAACTGCTGGCCAACACCATGTATCGCGATATCGCCGACAACGCCAAGCCCGACGACGCGATGTTGAAGGAATATTACGACTCGCACAAGAACGAGTGGGAGGAAGTGAAGGCGCGCCATATCCTGATCCGGTTCCAGGGATCGAAACTGCCTTTAGCCGAAGGCAAGAAGGATCTGACGGAAGCCGAAGCTCTGGCGAAAGCCACCGAGCTACGGGCGAAAATCGTAGCCGGGGCGGATTTCGCGGCGGTGGCGAAGGAGAGCTCGGACGATACCGGATCGGGCGCAAACGGCGGCGATTTGGGCTCGTTTAGTAAAGGGGCCATGGTGCCGGAATTCGACAAAGAGGCATTCTTACTGCCGGTGGGTCAGATCAGCCAGCCGGTGAAATCGCAGTTCGGGTACCACATCATCAAGGTGGAAGCGCACGGATCTAAGCCATTTGACGACGTAAAAGCAACCATCGCCAAGCGCATCCCCGGGGACATGGCGCAAAAAGCGCTGGTCGATCTGAAGGCGAAAAAGCCGGCCGTCTATAACGACGCCTACTTCGGGAAATAGAGTCGCCTTTGCGCCAGCCCCATGCATCAGCTTGGGGCTATTACGATTGTCCTGCCAAAGCCCCAAGCTGACGCATGGGGCTGTCACAACACCAAACTTTTATTTATCTCCTTTGTTCTCCGTAAGCTCTGCACCTCTGCGTGAAATGTTTTTCCGTCCTCAGCGTACTCTTGGTGCAGAAGGAGTTCGGCCATCGGGCTTCTTTGACAGTTTTTTCCAGGCCTGGAAATGTCGTATTACGGTCTGAAAAGGCGACGGTTCAGTGGGGCAGGTCCCCGACCTGCCAGCCATTCAAATCGCTGAGCCGAACGGAAGTGAAGCGGACGTGACCGAGCGGAATCCAGCGAGGCGCACCATGGGACGGTCCTTATAGGAGATCAGCGGCATCAGGCCGTGATCGATCAGCGCGAGCACCTGGGTCTCCGTCATGAACAGCTCCGCGCACGGCGTCATGATCCATTCGGAGTCGTGTTTATAGGTATGCGCGGGCAGGCTGTCGAGGTTGAGATTATCCGGTTCCGCTCGCACCAGGATGGCCAGGCAGGCAATCGCGGCGTTGCCCCATAAATAATGCTCGTGCACCGGCGCGCCGGGCATTTCTTCGAATTCGAACGAATCGATGGGGCTAGTGCGCACTCCGTAGGGCAAGCGCAGCAGCAGGCGGGGCAGCGCGAGGCCCAGGTGTGACGCCTCCGGGATTTCGCGCAGCGGTTCCACATTCGCAGCGATCCCCGGCGACCCTTCGGCGAGATAAGGCACCCGCGCGTCGGCCGCGACCAGAGCGACGCGGGCCAGCAGCTCGATCTCCAATTCGTCGAACGAATGAAGGCCGATGGCGCCAGTCCAGCGGCGGCCATGGAGCAGCGAGTAAAAGCGTGTGGCACGCAGATTATCCGACGCCAGATCCCCCGCGAGATCTGCTTTCGAGTACTGTACAATATGTACCCGCGCCGCGCTGTCGTCCATCTGGCGGATAGCGAAATCGAGCCCGCGCCACGCGGATTCGAGCGCCTGAAATCGCGGATGGTGCAGCAGCGCGTTCATTCGCTGAGACAATGCCGCAACGCGATCGCCATTCTTTTTCTGCTGCGGCGCCGTGTGGGCGCGCGCGAGATCTTTCACATATTGTTCGAACGGATCGCCCCCTTCCGCGATTTGTTCCAGCAGGCTCGAAGGACGCAGCAGCTCCCCGATGTCGGGTTTAGGCGATGCCGTCGCCGACCCGGGTGACGGCTCCGGTAAATTCTCCGTCGACGGCGGAGCCATGTCGAGCCGCTGATACAAGCTATCGGGATGAAAATCTTCCAGCGACCGCATCCGCATGCCGCCGGCGCTCACCTGCAGGATCGTAAGCACGTCGTTCAGATTGTCGCGATCGACGGCGTGAGGCGACTCCATCAGACGGCTTCCAAAGTCGCCCAGGACCAGGTATCGAGCGGCTTCGTCGGCGGGAGCCACAATCTGCGTGCGGCGCGGCGCGACGTCGAGTTCGATCATGGGCTGATTATACTGTCAACAATAAGTTGCCCGTGCGGTCCACGCGAAATTTCCAGTCAGGGGGCACCAGCGTGGTGGACCCGTAGTCGAGCACCAGAGCCGGCCCTTGCTTGGCGCGATCGGTAAGATTCGCGCGGTTCCAGACGTCGATATTTTTCCACCGTCCACCGGTCCACACGCGCCGCGGTACAGGCTTGCCTGGTTTCGCCGCCCCGCTCCGAGCCAGTTTCGGCTTCTCGACCGTCGTCCGGGCCCGCACCCGAATCGTCACGATCTCGACCGCGCGCCCCGGATTCGCGTAGCCGTAAATTTTCTCGTGCTCGAGATGAAACAACGCCGCCGGATCGCCTCCGTTCCAGGGCACATTCAATTCATAGCTCTGACCCAGATAACGAAGGTCCGCGGTGCGCTCAATATCCGCTCCTGGCGATTCACGGCGCGCCCGGCGCTCCAGATCGGCGAACATCTTTTCCACATTGTGTCTTCCCAGAACGCCCGCTGCGTGATCCCGCACGGCGTCCGCCATCAGCATGCCGAGCGCGGAGAGGGCCCCCGCATATTCGGGAACGATCACAGTGCGCATTCCCAATTCCTGCGCGATCTCGCAGGCGTGAAGCCCTCCACAGCCGCCGAAGGCGACCAACGCGAAATCGCGCGGGTCGTGGCCGCGCTCGACCGAAACGACGCGTATCGCGCGCTCCATGTTCGCGTTCGCGACGCGGATGATTCCCGCCGCAGCGGACGCCAAATCCATTTTTAGACGCGATGCGATGCGCCCCACGGCCGCCCCCGCGCGTTCCGCGTCGAGCTTCATCGCGCCCCCCAGAAGCGCGCCGATCCGGCCAAGAACAACGTGCGCATCCGTGACCGTCGCCTCCTTGCCCGTGCCGTAGCAGGCGGGACCTGGATCCGCGCCCGCGCTCTCCGGCCCCACGCGCAGCAGGCCGCCGGCATCGACGCGCGCAATCGATCCACCGCCCGCGCCCACCGTGTGAATATCCAGCATCGGCACGCGGATGGGATAGCCGTCGATCGACGCCTCCGTGGTGTGCCGGGCCGCGCCGTCCACCAGGCTCACATCCGTGGACGTGCCGCCCATATCGAACCCAAGCACACGCTGGAATCCACTGGCCCGCGCCGTTTCGAGCGCGCCGACCAAGCCGCCCGCCGGCCCCGAGAGCACCGTCCGCACCGCGTGTTTTCGCGCGTCGCGAGCCGACAGAAATCCGCCATTCGACTGCATGATGGCGATGCGGCGGCCCTGCGGCGAGCGTTCGAGCTCACCCAGATAGCTCTCCATCAGCGGACCGACATACGCGTTCACCACCGTGGTTGAGCCGCGTTCGTACTCGCGAATCTCCGGACTGATTTCGTGCGAGGTGCACAGATAAACTCCGGCCTGCGCCAGCGCCTTGGCCGCCGCCCGCTCGTTCGCCGGATTCTGATAGGCATGCAGAAAACAGATGCCGACCGATTTCGCGCCGGAGCGCTTCAACCGCGACGCCACGCGTTTCCATTCGGCGGCGGAGGGTTTCACGGCGATCGACCCGTCGAAAAACACGCGCTCCTTCACGCCGAAACACATTTCGCGATCTACCAGTAAGCGCCTGGGCGCTGGCATCAGATTGTAGAGCTCGGCGCGATTCTGGCGTCCGATCTCGATCAGGTCCTCGAATCCGGCGGTGGTCACGAACGCTGTTTTGGCGCCTTTTCGTTCCAGCAGAGCGTTGGTGGCCACTGTAGATCCGTGCACCACTTCGGCCTTGGCCTTCCCGGCCGCGCGCTCGATCCCAGCTAGAATCACGTCCGCCGGCGCTCGCGGGTTTGACCGCATCTTGAACGTCTCCAGCCGCCCGTCGTCATAGATCACGATGAAGTCTGTAAACGTTCCACCCGCGTCCACCCCAATTCGCATACGTAATTCATCATACTGAGATCGGGTGATTGTTCTCCGCAGAGTTTCCAAACAATTCGAGGGCAAGCGAAAAGTCACCGCTTTGGCGGGTGTGGACCTGACCATCGAGCGCGGCGAAATGGTGGCCATGGTGGGCCCGTCCGGCTCCGGCAAATCGACCATGCTCAACCTGATCGGCGCGCTGGACCACCCCAGCGTAGGCGAGATCGAAATCGACGGCATCGCATTATCATCGTTGAGCGATGACGACCTTACGCGCGTGCGCCGCGACAAGATCGGATTTATTTTCCAGTTCTTCAATCTCTTGCCGACGCTGACATGCGTCGAAAATGTCTCGCTGCCGCTGCACCTGCGCGGCTGGGCTCGCAAGGCTATTGATGAGCGCGCACGCGAATTGCTGACGATGGTGCAGCTCGGCGCGCGCCTGGATCATCTGCCGGAGGAGCTTTCCGGAGGCGAGCGCCAGCGCGTGGCCATCGCCCGCGCGCTGAGTGTGTATCCGCCGGTATTGCTGTGCGACGAACCAACCGGCAATCTGGACACCGCGACGGGCGTGGAGATTCTGAAACTGATTCACGACGTGAATGAACGCCTGGGCGCCACGGTGCTAATCGTCACCCACGACCCGGCGGTGGCGGAAAGCTGTCCCCGCACCATCCACATCCGCGACGGCCGAATCCACCAAGACATTCGCCGTTAAGCATGCGGCGATACGGTCTTCAGAGCCGCGACCATCGGGAGCAGTCAATGGCGAAGCTGCGGAAAAAGCAATATTAGCCGCCGACGAACACGGATGAACGCTGATAACACCATTTGTTTTCCATCGGCGTTCATCGGCGTTCATCGGCGTTCATCGGCGGCTAATATTGCTTTTTGAGTTTTTCGATATAGTTCTTACATGATCCGGCCGCGCATCAAAGTAGCCTTGCTCTGGCTCGTCTACGCCGCCGCGCTCACACTGCTGGAGTTCTCCTACAAATATCTCGACTTCGTCACGCGCCAGAATCGAACGCCTTGGACGATCCCGTTTATCGAGGAGCTGACCGGTGTCCTCGCGGGGTTCGCGGTGCTCCCGGCGGCCAGCTGGATGGCGCGCCGCTATCGGCTCGATATACCGACCTGGGCGCGAAATGTGCCCTGGCACCTGGCCGCCCTGCTGCTGATATCCGCCGCGCACACCTCCTTAAATTGGGGTTCTCGCGCCCTGCTTTTTCCGCTCGCCGGACTCGGCCACTACGATTACGGCACCATGCCGACGCGCTATTTCATGGAGCTGCCCAGTGACGTGATTTTCTACGCCATGGTGGTCAGCCTGACCACGCTCTATGACCGCCAGCTTCGTTCCGCGCAACTGGAGAAGACGCTGGCGCAGGCGCAGCTCGAGAATCTGCGGCTGCAGCTCAACCCGCATTTTCTGTTCAACACGCTCAACACCATCTCATCGGTGATGTACGAAAACGTGGCAGTGGCCGACCGCATGATCGCGCGCCTCAGCGATCTGCTCCGCTCTACGCTCGATCAGGGCAACGCGCAGGAAGTCACGCTGGAACGCGAAATCGAGTTTCTCCGCCTCTATGTCGAAACCATGAAAGCGCGCTTTGAAGAACGGCTCGAGGTGGAGGTGGAAGCCTTGCCGGAGACCCGGAGAGCCATGGTCCCGCCGCTGGTGTTGCAGCCTCTGGTCGAAAATTCCATCAGGCACGGCGCCGATCGGCAAACGTCCAAGGTGCATGTCGAGGTACGCGCCGCGCACGAGAATGGTTCGCTGAGGCTCGAGGTCCGCGACCACGGCTCCGGTCTCTCCGGCACGACGCGGAGGGGCATCGGCCTCTCGACTACCGCGGAAAGGTTGGAGCGGCTCTATGGAGGCACCCATCGCCTGGAACTCCGCAACGCCGATGGCGGCGGACTGATCGTGACGGTGCAGGTCCCTTTTCATGTCGATCCGAACGCTGCTGGTTGACGACGAACGCCCGGCGCGCCGCAAAATGCAGCGGTACCTCGACGCGACCCCGGACTTTGAAGTAATCGGCGAAGCGGCCGACGGAGCGGAAGCCATCGCCGCGATCGCGCGTCTGCGCCCGGAACTCGTGTTTCTCGATGTGCAAATGCCCAAGCTCGACGGATTCGGCGTCGCCGCCGCGTTGACGCCTCCGCTGCCCGAAATCGTGTTCGTCACCGCGCACGATCAGTTCGCATTGAAAGCGTTCGAGGTTCATGCGCTCGATTATTTGTTGAAGCCGTATGACGATCAGCGTTTTCAGAAGGTGCTCGACCATGTGCGCGAACGCCGCCGCCGGCCGGGCGATGTGGTGGAACATTTGCAGCGCCTGATCGCGGATTTGAAGAAGCAGCCTGATCGCGGCAGCCGCATCCTGGTGAATGAAAACGAACGCGCGTTCTTCATCGCGTCCGCGGATGTGTCGTGGATCGAGGGAGCGCGAAACTACCTGATGCTGCACGTCGGCCCGAAGACGCATATGATTCGCGGCACGCTCGACGCATTCACAAAAAAGCTCCATGCCGCCGAGTTCGTGCGCGTCAACCGGTCGGCGATCGTGCGGCTCGATAGCATCCGGGAATTGCAGCCCGGGTTCCACGGCGAATACAAAATCGTGATGAAAGACGGCGCCACCATCCCCTGGACTCGTCGCTACATCACGGCCGAGGCGTCGAAGCAAATCCTCGGCTGACCCCAGGTTCCCCTCCATAACTATCGGGGTTCGGTGTCGGCGTTGGGGAAAGTCATGGAGGGGTGTCTGTGTTTCAGCAGCCTACTATGGTCGAACCGTAACAATATTCGAATACGCCGACTCTCCCACGTCATTCACAGCCCGAACCCGATAAGAAACGACTCCGCGCGGCGCGTTCGTGTCCTTGAACGAAGTGCCTTCCACCGTGGCAATCCGCTGCCAGGCTTGTCCATCTCGCCGCTCGACCGCCGCTTTGCGAGCGCCGTGTAATTCCCATTTGAGGGACGTGCCGGTCGCGACCAGACCGCTGGGAGCCTCCGGCAGCACGGGCCAATCGAAATAACTGGCGTCGGCAATCGCCATCACGGAATCGCGCAGCGGCAGCGCCTTCAGCGAATCGAGCGGAGTAATATTTCCCGACACCACATCGATCAACACCGGCTTCACGATCCCCGCATTCGTCAGTGTCAGATCGACGGTATAAGGAGGAAACACATTCCCCGGCACGCTATGCGCCGCCAGCCAATACGCGACAATCGCCTTGCCGTTCTTGTTACGGAATCCGTAGTGAAGCAGCTCCTGCGCGCGCGACTGCGCTACATTCGCCGCGACAATCTTAATGTCGGCATCGAGCTTGGTGTCGGCAAACAGCGCGTTGGTATTCTGGAGCGCAAAGTAAACCGGCCGGGGAGTGAAATCGTCGGGCAGGTTTCGCTTGCCGTGGATGAACCCGAAATCGTCATACTCATTCCCATCCACACCGGCTGCCAGCAGCCAGACGAACGTTCGAACCCCGGCTGCGTGGTTATAGAGAATCCCGCGCGGAACATACTTCGATTGCACCGATTCGTCCGACCCCGGCCAGGACGGAATGGAGTTAAATTCGTCGTCCCAGAACTCGATTTTAGAGTTCTCCGCGAGCACTGTTTTACGCAGTTTGAGGGTCGTTTCGACCCCGTAAGCCCCAAAATCCATGGTTTCCGGGTGCATGTTTTGGCCGTATCCGGGGTAGGTGTGATAAGCGAAAACGTCGATCTGAGCGGCGCACTTACACGCGTCGAGTGCCTTCTTGGCAAAATCGCTCACCGGGTCGGCTTGCCCGCCATAAATCACCTTGGCCTGTGGGTCGGTTTCGTGAACCGCGGGTGCGAAGGCGGCCAATAAACGGCCGTATTCTTCGGGATTGCCCCACGGGTTCCAGTAACCGATATCCTGCTCATTCCATAGGGCATAGTATTTGATCCGGCCCTTAAAATGGTTCACCATCCACTTTGCGTAGCGGATAAACGCGTCTATTTCTTGAGGCGATTTGGGAGGCCAGAAAATTGAATCGATGCCCCGGTCGTCGTTATGGAAGGAGCCGTTCTTGGGGGTAATCTGGTCCGGCTTCACGCCGGAAGGTCCGGTATACATTGGGTTTCCGTACATCAACTGGACTTGAATTTTCACCCCGTTCTCGACCAGCGAATCGACATAATCGTCCACTTCGGGAGCGACCGAGAACACGCCGCGCTTTTGTTCCACCCAGTCCCAACTTGTTGGATCTGAACTGTTTTCGTACTGTCCGATTCGGATCCAACTGACCCCGGCGTCGAACATGCGGGTCCACCACCAGCGGTCCCAAGGCAAATAGGGTTCGCGCGGTAGATCGGAGTTGATGCCGAAGCCGTTCTCAATTTGCGAAGAGCGTTTGGGCGGAACACGCGTGGGAACTTGCGCAAATAAAGGGCAAATCAGCAACAGAGCCGCGAATTTCATGTCAGCAGTATACTGGCAAAATGATTGACGTTTTGTCGGCATCGACGGAAGAAGTAATCGGATCGGTCCCTGAAGGAACGAAAGAAGATGTGGACGCCGCGGTGAAGGCGGCGGCGGCGGCGTTTCCCAGTTGGTCTGAAACATCGGTGGCAGAGCGCGCGGACTGGCTCGACAAAATCGCTAACGCATTGAAAGAAAGGACCGAGCAGATCGCGCGGACGATCGCGATGGAAGTGGGATCGCCGATTTCGATCGCAACCTCGATTCAAGCCGGGCTGCCAGTTGTGGTGACCTCCGGCTACGCCAAACTGTTGCGGGAAATGAAATTCGAGCAGGAGATCGGAAACTCACTGGTAGTTCGCGAGGCCGCAGGGGTGGTGGGCGCGATCACTCCGTGGAATTATCCGTTACATCAAATCATGGCGAAAGTCGCACCGGCGCTGGCGGCCGGGTGCACCATCGTATTGAAACCAAGCGAATTAGCTCCGCTGAATGCAGTGCTGCTCGCCGAGGTGTGCGCCGCTATCGGATTGCCCGCGGGCGTGTTGAATATCGTCTATGGATATGGGCCGGTGGTGGGAGAAGCGATCGCGTCGCATCCTCAAATCGACCAGGTCAGCTTTACAGGATCGGTGCGGGCGGGGAAACGCGTGGCGGCGCTGGCCGCGGAGACGGTGAAGAGGGTGACGCTGGAGCTCGGCGGAAAATCGGCGTGCGTGATTTTGGATGACGCTCCGTTTGAGAAGGCGATTCCGAATGGAGCTCGCAATGCGATGTTGAACTCGGGGCAAACGTGTTCGGCGTGGACTCGCATGCTGGTGCCGCGCGCTCGCCAGCAGGAGGCGATGGATTTGGCGGCGGCCGCGGTGAACGGGCTGAAGATCGGCAATCCTTTGGATGCTTCGACGCGGGTGGGTCCGCTGATTTCGGCGGCGCAGAGGGAGCGGGTGGAAGGCTACATCGCGAAGGGTAAGAGCGAGGGCGCGAAGCTGGTGGCGGGCGGCGGTCGTCCGGCGGCTTTCTCCAAAGGCTATTTCGTGGAACCGACGGTTTTCGCCGACGTGAAGGCGAAGATGACGATTGCGCAAGAGGAGATCTTTGGGCCGGTGCTTTCGATTTTGCCGTACGATTCGGAAGCCGAAGCGGTGGAGATCGCGAACGACTCGATTTACGGGCTGGCGGGCGGAGTGTGGTCGGGTGATCCGGAGAGAGCGATGAGGGTCGCGCGGAAAATGCGGACGGGGCAAGTGGATGTGAATGGAGGCCGGTACAATCCGCTGGCTCCGTTTGGGGGATATAAGCAGTCGGGGGTTGGGCGGGAGTTGGGAGTGTTTGGGTTGGAGGAGTATTTACAAGTGAAGTCGATTGCGAGATGAGGCAAGAACGCGTCCGGGCTGCGCCCGGATGGACCGATAAACAATCGGTCCGCAGGTAGGCAACCTGCCCACAAGCGGAGCGGCTCGCTCCCCTCGGTAAAGAAAATGTGGGTCTCCGTCATGCCGGTAAGCACGGGAATATGGGCAGCCGATGAACGCGGATACGACCGTTCATCGGCAGCCAACTGGTTTTTGAGTTTTTCAGCAGCCTCTTTAGTCTGTTAGGGTCTGTGCGGGATTGCGCCGGGGGCGAAGAGGTCTGACAGGTCGAGTGCGTTGGCGGCGTCGGACAGGTACGGGCCTACGCCGAAGAGCTGCTGCATAGTGCGCAGGTCTGAGGAATGGGTGTAATTGAACGGGCTCGCGTAGGGGATGCCGTTCACGTTTTTGTGGGCGCGCGGGGAGATGACGATCTCGCCAATGGTGTGATTGAAGTCATCCGCATTGTCGGCGGCCGCGCCGTCGGATTCGGCTTCGTCCCACCAAACAATTATCACGCCGTGATTTTTGTATGCGTCGGACGCCATGATGACGGGCACGATCTGCTTAAGGAAATCATCACCCTGCTTAATGTTGGCTGCATCGCCGGTCAGGCCGAGGTAACCTCCGCTGAGGGCGGTGTGCATGTCGTTGTACTGGTTGGGCGTAATCCAGTTGTAGTCGGCCACGGTGTTGTTGGCGAGGTCGGTCATCAACTGCTGCAGCGGGGCATATTGCGTGGACAGAGGATTGCTAGCAGTCGCATTATTGCCGCCGTTGGTGTCCGTAAAGAACACCATGGGATTGTGTTTCGCGGCGTAGTTATATTGCGCGGAGCCGTTGTATGCGTTGACGCCGCTTGCGAAGACACCGGAGATGCTGGTCAGAGGGACGGTCCACTGGTCCTGAGGCAGAGGGACGTTGGTAAGTCCCGCAGCGCTGGGAGTAAGGTCGATGTCTTCCTGATAGGACTTCCAGGTTTTTCCAGCCGCCGTGAGGAGATTGCTCAAATGCAGGGGCGTGTTCTGGTTGGTTCCGCCGACCGGTTTAAATGGGTCGTTATCGTTGAGCACTCCGAAATTCGTCCCGCCTTCCGCCCACAGATAGTTGGGCTCTGACGGATGAATGTGAGGATTGTTTCCGCCGGGCGTGGCGAGAACGTTATGGTAAGCGGTGGCGTAGGCAACCTGTTCGCTGAGGTGCACTACGGAGCCGTTCACGATGGCAAAGGCGGTGCCGTTGACGAGGCTATTTATGAAAGGCGCGTTGGAATTCTGATAAATCTGCTGGATGCCGCCGGCGAGACTGGCAGGCTGGGTCCAGTTGTGATTCTCCATGGCGATGACGAAGACCTTTTGAACGTCGGCGGCGCTGGCGGTGAAGCTGACAGC
This sequence comes from Bryobacterales bacterium, assembly GCA_963813145.1. Lineage (GTDB taxonomy): Bacteria > Acidobacteriota > Terriglobia > Bryobacterales > Bryobacteraceae > Palsa-187. Next base: position 255,085 of record CAWEXX010000002.1, on the reverse strand, counting down.
GCCGAAAAGGGCTAACGCGCCTAGAGTGCGGCGATGAATGGTCTGTAACATTATGATCTCCAGAATTAGGATGTGCGGCGCGCATGAATGCGCCGCCGTACCCTGAATAGCAAGGCGAGTTGGCAGAACGATTACCGCGATGTGACGTCTCGAAGACTCTGGATGAAAATCGAGAGACAAACCTATCGGGGTGGCCGAATGGCTAGGGAGCTTTGGAGAAATAGCGCTATGGATTCGGTGAGCGCGCGCGGATAATCCGTGCGGGCCATGGCGAGCGCCTGCCGGCGCAGAAGCGAGTGGCCGGCGACGCGCATCACGTGGAAGAATCGATTCGATCCGCGGAGCGCGAAGCCGGGGAGGATCGAGTAGGCGAATCCGGATTCGACCAGGCTCTTAATCGCCTCCGTGTCGTCGGCTTCCATGATCACGCGGGGATTGATGCCTGCCTGGCGGAAAAACTGGTCGATGATGGATCGCATGTTGCTTCGCTTGGGATAAAGGACGAAGGAGGCTCCGGCCAGCTCCTCCAGTCCGACGCTTCCGACGCGGCTGCCGCGGACGCGGGCGTGGGATGGGCGCAACACGAGCAGCTCCTCATCGAATAGCGGCAGAATTTTGATCTGGTCGTTGGTGACGGGAAGGGAAATCAGGCCGAGGTCGAACTGCCGGGAGAGCAGGCCGGCGACGATCTCCTCGGTTTGGCCGACGGTCACTTGGATTTCAGTGTCGGGATATTTTTTCTTCAGCAGGCGGAGCGGGCGGCCCAGGCGATGGATCAGGGTGGTGGCGCCGGTGGCGAAGCGAAAGGGCCGGACGTCGCGGTCGGGGTCGTTCTCGAACTCCTGCTCGATTTGCCGGACCTGGTTCATGACGCGGCGGGCGTGCTCGGCGAGGCGGTAGGCGTTCGGAGTGGGCTGGAGGCGCTTGCCGGCCCGGACAAACAGCTCGGTACGCAATTCCGCGGCAAGATTGTGAAGCTGGAGGCTGACGGCTCCGGGCGTGATGTACATTTTGCGGGCGGCGAGCGTGACGCTGGCGGTATCCATGACGGCGAGAAAAAGCTCCAACTGGCGAAGATCCATGGCTGCCCGATCGTTTAGTTTTACTAAATATACCATTCAGTCATTTGGTTTTGACAGGTCCGCAAAAGGATCGTATTGTTCTCGCTAGGCAGTTTCGCTCACTAAAAGGGGAGTTCTTTATGATCTATGTCGATCTTCGGAAGGCCATTCTTGCAATTTGCTTCGCAACCGGGGTGTGGCAGTTCGCACCCGGGGCCCATGCTCAGGCCGTCGCGGTGGCCGGAGTAGAGGGCACTGTTTCCGATTCGTCCGGCAAAGTGATGGTCAACGTGCCGGTAACGATGATCCAGGCGGAGACGCAGACGCCGCATGCGACCATCACGGATTCGCAGGGGCATTTTACCCTCACAAACCTTCCTCCGGGACCCTACGTATTGGACGTGAAATCGCCGGGGTTCAAAGATTACCGGCAAACCGGAATCATTCTGCAAGTCGGCCAGACGGCGGGTATCAACGTGTCGCTCAGCGTCGGCTCGGTAACGGAGACGGTGGAGGTGGCGGCCAACGCGTCGATGGTGGAGACCAAGGACAGCGGCATCGCACAGGTGGTGGACTCGGCGAAGGTGGTCGATCTGCCGCTGAACGGCCGCAACCTGACGCAGTTGCTGACGCTGGTGGGCGGAGGCACGACGACTCCGGGCGGCGATCTGGTGGGAAGCAAGAACATTCAGGGATCGCAGGGTTCGGGCACGTTTTCGGTAGGCGGCGGCCAGGCGAACGGCGTCAACTACCTGCTGGACGGCGGCGACAATAACGACAATTTCAGCAACGTCAATCTGCCCCTTCCGTTTCCGGACGCGGTACAGGAATTCAGCGTGCAGACCAACGCGCTGCAGGCCGAGTTTGGACTCCATCCGGGCGGCGCGGTGAACGTAGTGACCAAGTCCGGCACGAACGGGTTTCATGGCGACCTGTTCGAGTTTCTCCGCAATTACGACCTCAATGCGCGGCCCAAGGGCTTGGTATTGCCCTCAGGATCGGTCTCGCAGCCGGTCCGCGATTCGCTGAAGCGCAATCAGTTCGGCGGAACGGCGGGCGGCAAGATCATCCGCGACAAACTTTTCTTTTTCGGTGGGTATCAGCAGACCACACAGCGCAGCAATCCGGGAACAAATACGGCGCACGTACCGACGGCGTTGACGGCGGTGGGGAATTTCTCGGTGCAGGATGCCGCGATCTCGGCGGGCGGCTGCCAAACGAAGGCGATTACATTGGTCGACCCGACAACGAGGGTGCCGTACCCTAACAGCACGATTCCCGTCGCGCGGTTCGATCCAGCGGCGGTGAAGCTGCTCAGCAAATTCATTCCCACCTCCACCGACCCTTGCGGGCTGTATCTTTACGGCCAACCGGCGAACAATCCGGACTGGGAGGCGATCGGCCGCGTCGATTATGTGCGCAGCGACAAACACCTTCTCTTCGGCCGGTATTTGATTTACAACTACACCGCCCAAGCGTTCTTCGACGGGTCCAACGCGCTGACCACGGGCCCGAATCCCGGCAATCGCGACGAGACCAACTCCCTGACTTTAGGCGATACCTATACGTTCAACGCGACCAGCGTCAATTCGGTTCACGCCACGTTCAACCGGCGCGCGGACAATCGCGGATCGGCTCCGAACCTGTTCGGTCCGCAGACATTGGGCATTACGAATTTTGCCGACAACATGCCTGACACGTATATGCAGATCAGTGTCAGCAACTACTTCAACGTAGCCTGCGGAACCTGCGCGCCCGGCTACTTCAACGACAATACTTATCAGATTTCCGACGATTTTCAAAAGACCATCGGCAAGCATCAGCTCGCCTTCGGCGTCGATTTCCGGAAGCTGGAGTTCAACTCGCTCAACAACCAGCAGTCCAACGGACAGTGGGCGTTCACCGGCAGCAGCACCACCAACACGGGCGACTCCCTGGGAGATCTGGAGCTGGGTAAACTCGCCAGCCTGACCGATGGGAACGCGCTCTCCGATTACATGCGGCAGAAAGTTTTCGCCGCGTACGCTCAGGACTCGTACCGCGCTACCAAACATTTGACGATTACCGCGGGACTTCGCTGGGAGCCGTACAAACCCGCGGTGGACAAGCAATGCCGCGGCAATGAATTCAACCTGGCGCAGTTTCTGGCGGGTTTTCATAGTACCCAGTATCCGGCGGCGCCCGGCGGGCCTTTTGTTCGGCCACGATGCGCCCAATCCCAATGGATGCGCCTTCGCGGACAGTCACTTCGCGAATTTCTCGCCCCGCCTGGGCCTGGTCTTCGATCCGACCGGCGGCGGAAAGCAGACCATCCGCGCCGCGTTCGCACTGATGCACGACAACCTGGAGTTGTTCTATCCGGAACGCTGGACCACCAATCCGCCCTACGCTTCTTCGGTTGCGTTGGGCACTAACGCCGGGCCGTTTTCAAATCCGTGGCTGGGTTACGTTTCGCCCACGGGTGTGGCGGGCGATCCATTCCCGGGCGCGGCGATTTTTCCCGCGCAAGGAACCTACGTAAGCATTCCGGCGCATGTCCCGGTGGAATACACGCTGCAGTGGAACCTCAGCTATCAACGGCAAATCCGGAAGGACTGGCTGGCAACGGCGAGCTATGTCGGCAACCGGACAAATCATATCCCAGGCGCCAACGACATCAATATTGCGCAGCCCAGCCCGACCGCGACTACTTCGAACGAAAACGCGCGTCGTCTTTTGAACATCCTGAATCCGGCACAAGGCTCGTACTACAGCTCCATTGTCCAAACGGACGCCGGCGCGTTCTCCACTTACCACGCCCTGCTGCTGAAAGCGGAGCACCGGTTCGCCAATCATTACACTTGGCTGTCGAATTTTACCTGGTCGCATTGCATCAGCACGGTCGACTTCGGTAACGAGCTGGCGGGAAACATCTATCAGAATCCGAACAACCGCAATGCCGAAAAGGGCGATTGCAACTTCGACAGGCGGGAAATCTTCAACACGTCGCTGGTCGCACAAAGCGGCGGGTTCGGCCGGGGCCTGCTGAGAGGATTGACCAAGGATTGGCAGGTTGCGCCGATCATCAGCCTCAACGCGGGCCAGCCCTTCACCGTCACGGACGGAACGGATGTATCGCTGAGCGGCGAGGGCACCGGTAGCGACCGGCCGAACGTTGTGGCCGGCGTGCCTTCCCAGCCTCACACCCTGGTTCAGTGGTTCAATCCTTCGGCGTTCGCCGGCAGCTGCGCACTCGCGGCGTACGCGGGCAACCCCAATTGTGAAGCGGTGGGCACCTTCGGAAACGCGGGACGCGACATTCTGCATAATCCCGGCTCGATCCAGTTCGATCTGGCGTTCAGCCGGATCTTCCGGATCAAAGAGCGCTGGAAGACGGAAGTTCGCGGGGATTTCTTCAACATCATGAACCATGCCAACTGGAGCGGTCCGTCGGCGGCGATCAACAGCGCGACGTTTGGGGAAATCACCAGCTTCGGAGGTCCTCGATTGATTCAGCTGGCTATGAAGGTTTACTTCTAGTAGCCTGTATCGGTGAATTTTTAAGCATGTCCCCTCCATGACTGTCGGGGTTCGGCAATCTTCACCGCCGACACCGAAACCCGACAGTTATGGAGGGGATTGCCGGTGGAGCGTTTGACAGGCGTCGAGATCAGTCTCGACACGGCACGCGTGGGGGCGTACGCCACATAACCGGCTTCTTAATCATCCCTGCCTGGTCGGGGTACACTCAAGGGCAGGGTGAAAATTGTGAAAATTCTTCCAGTATTGCTACTGGTGGCGGCGGTGCTGCCGGCATTTGCCGATACGCGGTTCACGGTCCGCCGGATGGCTCGCAACGACGCACGGCCGGGGCAGGGGCAGTGCGATATCCGGCTGCAAGTGGACGGTCAGATCGAAGCGACTGTCGATGGGGACCGGGTCAACATTCGCACTCTTTCCGGGCAGGACGCGCGCGACGACGGGTCAGAATGCAATTTCCCGCTGCCGGGGCGAGAGGTGCAGGGGTTCAATTTCGATGTCCAGGAGAGGCGCGGCGATATTCAACTGCTGGAGGGTCCGACCAGGCGCAACGGCGGCAAGGTGGTGGTGCGCATTAACGATTCCAAGGGCGGATTCGGACGCTATATTTTCCGGCTCACCTGGGCGATGGAAGGATACGGCGCGCCTCCCCCGCAACGCGGGCCGTATGGCGATGACCGCCGGCCGGCGCAGCGAGCCGGCGATTTACGAATCGTCAGCGGATTCTGGGGAGCGCCTGGGCGAAGCCGGGAAGTAACCCGTCTGTTGCAGGACCGGATGCGCGACGGCCGCATCAGCATCCGCGCCACGAACGACGAAATGGGTTTCGATCCCGCATTGAACGTGGTGAAGACGCTGGTGGTGGTGTACGAAATCCGCGGACGCCGGCAGGAAGTACGGATCCCGGAAGGCGACCTCTTAGAGCTTCCTTAAGCTTCCTTAATAGAACGGGCCCTTAGCACAGCGGTTAGTGCAGCGGACTCATAATGCGTCTTGCCCAAACGTGCATAGTCGCGCAATAGTTCGCAACCGCGTGCATTTTGTTAGCCCTACGGTTGGCGGTCAATCGCAAGGGTCAGCACCAAAATGCAAGAATCTGCATACCTAAGTGGCTCCAGAACTGACACCACCAAGTATATGAGCCATGCGGGGGCGGGGCGTGTGGCTCAGGACATTTCCTTTCTCGTCATACGTCAAAATGAACCTGCCGTGATATCCTCGCTCCCATGAAACTCACCACCAAACTCGCTCTTACGCTTTCACTCGCCATCGCGATACTTGGAATTGCCTACGCGCAAACCACCCGCCCCCCATCCCCTCGGGTGATCGAAAATTCGAGTTCTGCGGGTCGCTTCCAAATCGTTTCTAGTTCGGCAAGAGATACGTTTCTAATAGATACTCAAACCGGCAGAATCTGGCAGAGGTCCGTCTACTCATTTCTGGAGGGTGATCCCGATGCTTGGGTGATTCAAACAAGGCTTGACAGTGAAAATGAGGTAGCCCTTTGGATACAACAGCGAGCCAGAAAGAAACAGCCATGACGCAAAGGTCAATCCGGTTTTCTATCCACGCAAATTTAGGACACTACCCGCCCAGCCGATTTCGAGCGTCAGGTTGAACCTCTCAGTCGCTGCTCGTTTTGGAACCGTTCATCGCCCAGTTCTGCAACGAGTCGGTTGTGATGCAGGTAGAGCGCGAGTTTGGCTGCGTCGATACGCTCGATAAGCTGACTCAGCATTTCATCGCTTACGATGTGGTATCCAGCGTTACGCAAGAACGTTTCTCCGCTGCGGCGTTCCTCATGAACACGGCTATGGATGACCTTATTTCGCTCATCAGCTACGGCTTTTGCTTCCACAAGCTGCTGCGCCACTCCCTTAGCGGCTACGCTTGTGGGTTCGCTTTCGCCATCCATCGCCTTTAAGATTTCCGAAAGCAGTCTAAGCTTGCCGTCAAAATTTCTCTGGCTCTGAACGACCCTCAGAGCAATCGTGAGACTCTCCGCTCCCATGAGATTGACGACGCAGATCTCGATTGCGGTTTCCAGGTCGTTAAAATGAATCGTCAACCGACCCACAAGCTCGTACTGTTTGGAAGTCAACATAATCCCTTGCGATTATCCTGATGCTTCTATATTCAGTTGTCAAAGTGCCGATGCGGATTTCAACCCCGCCGCTCAACGTCACTGTCTAGCAGCGGGGCTATGATGTCTGCGTCGCTAAGAGCCGATGAACCACGCCAGCGTGCCACTTTCCGCCACTGCGTGACGCGATCCCTTCGTCATTCAGGTTTAAGGCGATTCGTTCATAGGAAACCCCACCCTCACGCATCGCCCTGACACGATCTAAAACCGCCTGCTCTCCATCGCGGTGTCCATACGGCTTGCGACCTTCGCAGCGACCCTCAGCAGCGCGTATGCGCGTCCTAGCACCGCTCAGCTTGAGAACGATCATGGTCTTCTCATACTCCGAAAACGCACCCATAATCTGACGCATCAGTTTCCTGCTAGGGTCATCGGAGCAGAGATCAGGCTCAGCCACGCTGACAAGCTGGAAACCCTTGCGGTTGATGTCGTGCAGGATGCTCTCCTGCACCATTAGATCGCGTGCCAAGCGGTCCAAACGCTCAACAAGCACCAACTTCGTGCGGTCCTGGTGCAGGTCGTCAAGCAGCGCCCCTAGTGCGGGTCTGTTATCCAGGTCCTTGTTACCGCTGACGCCTTCCTCACGGTAGATCTTGGCGATACGAACATCGCGAACCTTGGCGTAGGCTCGGATACTCACAGCGGCAGGCATCTCCAATTTCACGTGGCATTGTCTACGACACACCTTCGCGAGTAGACTGGTGATGTTGGGAACGGATATAACGCAGGTGGCCAAGTTCATGGGGCACAAATCAATCCAGATGACAATGCGGTACGCTCACTTCTCACCAGAGCACTCGGCAGCGGCAATCGACAGACTTGCAGAGCAAAAACCAACTAGCCCTAAAACTGACACCGCTTCAAAAGTGGGTGTGTCCAATCCGAATGTTGTTTCGCTGCAAGATGCTGATTTACTTAACGATCTAGCAGCATAAGGGCCCTTAGCACAGCGGTTAGTGCAGCGGACTCATAATCCGTTGGTCGATGGTTCGAATCCATCAGGGCCCACCAGAATTCTTTTTCGCGTCAAAATGGTCTGATGAACCGACGCAACCTGTTAGTTGGTCTGAGCGCCCTTCTGGCGGATCAGGCTTCGGACGCGCAAGCACTGAAACGCGGTCCGGTGTTTCAGCACGATCTGCCGCACACCGATATGCGTGGCTGGGCCGTCACCACCGTGGAGGTCAATTACGCTCCTGGAGCCGGCTCCGCTGCGCACCGTCATCCCGGACTCACGTTCGCTTACGTACTCGAAGGAGAGATCGCTTCGAAAGTCGGCGATGAGCCCGAGAAAACTTACTCGACGGGTGAGATGTGGATGGAGACTCCCGGTCAGCTCCACGCCGTTTCGCGCAACGCGAGCGCGTCCAAACCGGCGCGGCTGCTGGCTGTTTTGCTGGCGGAAAAAGGCAAGCCGCTGACCGCTCCCGCATGAAATAGCGCATAATCTAGTCTGGTTTTCTTGGGCGATATGTATCCTTCCCTCAACGGCGTCCCGATTGGCGGCAATCTGGCGTGGCCTGATTTCGCGCGCCTCGCGTCATCCACCGGATTTGGAGGCGTCGACCTTATGCTGGGTCCCGCCATGACCGCCGGGATCGAGCCGACGCGCAGCCTGCTGAAGGAGCTGCGTCTTCGGCCCGCGTTTGCCAGCCTGCCGGTCGAATATCGCAAGGACGATGCGGCTTTTCGCGCAGGCCTGGCGAAGTTGGAAGAGGCCGCTCCCTTTTGCGCCGCCGTCGGCTGCCCTCGCCTGATGACGTATCTGCTGTCGTCCAGCGAAACTCCGAAAGACGAGTTGCGGCGTCTCTACAAAGCGCGGCTTTCCGAGTGCGCCAGTATCCTGGCGCGATCCCATTGCCGCCTGGGGCTTGAATTTCTGGGGCCGCTGCACATCCGCAAACAGTTTCCGCACGAATTCATCTGGAAGATGGGCGAGATGCTGGAGTTCGCCAAGGAGTGTGGATCGAACGTGGGCCTGACGCTCGACGCCTGGCACTGGCATCACGCCGGAGGCACCATCGCCGACATCCTGGCCGCGAAGGACCGCGTGGTCGTGGTGCACTTCGACGACGCACCCGATTTGCCTCCCGATCAGATCCGGGACAATCAGCGGCTATTGCCGGGCGAGGGAATCATCAATCTGACCGGCTTTCTTCAGGCTCTGCAAAAAATCGGCTACCAGGATTCCTTGAGCGTCGAAGTGTTCGGGCGCGGGCTGAAGGAAATGCCGCCGGCCGAGAGCGCGAAGCTGTGCCTCGATTCGAGTCTTGCGGTGTTTAAGAAGGCTGGGGTGCCGGTGGAGTGAAACGTCGGCTGAAGCCGACGCTGCAAGCTAAAGCTCGCGCCACAAAACCGTTCGCAATTGTATTGGTGGTTGGCAATTCAGCCCCATGCGTCAGCGTGGGGCTTTCACTGGAAAAAGGAATAGCCCCAAGCTGACGCATGGGGCTTCAACGTTCGTCGCTGCTCTGGTTCGAAACCCACTATTCGAGCATGTGCTGCATCTGCGTGAAGATGAGAATTACGGCCGGTCCCAGCGTCACCAGGATTACCGACGGGAAAATCAGGAAGAACACCGGGAAAATCAGCTTCACTCCCACCTTACGAGCCCGTTCCTGCGCGATCTGGCGGAAACGGATGCGCAAATATCGCGCGTGGGTCTTCAGAGCTGGCCCCAGGCTGGTCCCAAAGCGATCGGTGTCGATCAACAGGTTCGCAAACTTGCGTAATTCCAAATCTTTGCTCCGCTCCGCGAAATTCCGCAAAGCGTCGGCGCGAGTGGTGTTGGCCCGCAGTTCTAATTGTAATTGCGTGAACTCAGTCGCGAGGTCGGGATGGGTGGCGCGTAAACCGCGGCTAGTATCGAGGATGGCCGCGTCCAGTCCCTGCCCCGCTTCAATCGCGAGCACCAGCAGGTCTAGTGCCGCGGGAAGTCCGCGGCGCAGGCGTTCGATGCGCTTTTGCGCCATTCGGTCCAGCATCCGCTCCGGCAGCAGGAATCCGAATCCCGCTCCGCAGATCGCCGCCAGCATTAGTTGGAAAGGCTCCGCCTCGGGGCGGAAAATTACTGCTGCCCAAATGCCGGCCGCGGCAAGCATGGCTGCGGTCGCGCATTTGATTCCCAGAAAAATCGAAACCGCGGATGTCCAGCGGTATCCCGCGACCACCAGTTTCTGACGCGCCGCATTCGCGCCTTCCTGCCCGCCCGGCATGGCTTCGCCGATCAGGCGGAACACGTCGGCCACCGCCGCTTGCGCCCCCGGCAGTTCCGGCTGATTGATGGTGAGGCGGTCCAGCGCGCTGGGCGTCGGAATCGTCGCCGTTCCCGCATCGTTGCGCGACGGACGCAGCACGAACACGTATCCAACCGCGCTTACCGCGGCCAGGACGAACAGGAACAAGCCAATGAGAAGGTCCGCGCTCATACTTTAATGTCCACGATTTTTCGAATCACGAAGTGCGCCAGAATCAGGCACACCACCGCCGCCGTAATCAGGTTCTTGCCGTTGGGATAGTCGTACAGCACCTGCATGTAACCAGGGCTGACATACATCATCATCGCGGCGATCACGATCGGGAGAATGGTCAGGATCAGGCCGGTGAGTTTTCCATGCGCCGCCAGAGACCGGATCTCGCCTTGCAGCGCGGTCGATTCGCGCATATTCTCCGCCAGGCCGCTCATCACTTCACTGAGTTTGCCGCCGGTGCGGGCATGCAGCTCCACCGCGGAGATGAACAGATTCACTTCCAGCAGCGGCACGCGCCGGCCCAGATTCTCAAGCGCGCGGTTCCACCCGACGCCCAGGTTCGCCTCGGCCGCCGTTTTACGCATTTCCGTCGAAACCGGAGGAATCGTTTCCGCCGCGATCATGTCCATCGAAGCCGATAACGGATAACCTGCTCGTAGTGCGCGGGAAAGCGAATCGAGCACATCTGGAAAGTGTTCGCTGAATTTGATAAACCTCTTGTTCCGCCGCCGCAGAATATAGCCATAGGGCGCAAGCGCAGCAAGAACCGCCGCCGCCGCCGCCGGGGCGAAGCCCAGCCATCGATAGAGAATGAAAAAAACCACTGCGCCGGCCAGCGCCATTGCGATGGTCACGCGGCCCACGGACCAATTGAGGTCGGCCTGCGCGATACGCGTCTTCAGGATGTCCATGAAGTCGAAGCGCGCCAGCAGATTGTCCCAGAAATCGATGGTCGATAGCCGCTCCGTGTGCATCAGCGGACGACCCTCGTCCCCGGCTGCCAGTTCGCCTCGCTCCGCCTCCAAATCCTCAGCCTGGGTTTTGAGGAACCCCATCCAAGATATCGCCACAACGATCGCGGCGAGCAGGAACGTGAGAACGAAAAACGCGAGAATCGAGACGATCAGCATGGGGGTTCCAGATAGTTTCCGCGATCTCAGTGCTTGGCTGTCACGTCCGGCGCAGGTTTCGCGGGAGCGGGTTTCATCGTCGACGGCCCTCCGACCGTCGTCGAAGAATGAACCACGCTGCCCAGCGAAACCGGCGCGTTCGTACGGGTATCGTCATCCAGGGGATTCCGCAGCGTCAGGCGCACGCGCGCTCCCGAATCGGCCGCCGCCAGAACATCGGCCTGTGCCGGACCCGCCAGCAGTGTCACCGACGGTAAAATCGAGCCCTGCGACGTGCCTTCTCCTGTCGTATTGACGGCCAGAACTTGCAAATCTTCCAGCGCCGTGCGCACCGTCGTATCCACTCCGGTCTTGCCCAGCACTACCTGCACATCCACTTTTTGCCCGGTTCGCAGCATTCCCATCACGCCGCTGGAATCTGTGACGTGAATCGTTACCGCGCGCATCCCCGTGGGCACGCCGGATCCTCCGCCGGATTGCTTCGAGGCAATGTGCGTTTCCGCGACCAGCTCTTCGGGGCCGATGGCATCAAATACTGTCTTGCCGATGACTTGATCGACGGTTTCGAAAGTCCCTTTAGGGCTGTGATCACTCGGCCACCGGATGGTGGAGACGTCCGCCGCTACGATTACCGTGCCGGATTTTAGAGGACGCGCCGCCACTACGACCGACTTACCGCTGCCCGTGCTACTGCTGAGTTTGTTGACAAACAGACCGTAAAATATACCGGTGGAGATGATGGCGACCACGAATGCGATCCCCAGCAATTTGAGCATGTTGTTTTTTTTCATATGTGGCCGGATATCTCTCTTCCGATACTCTTAATCGGATGATTTTGACGTTTCCTACAGGCATTAAGATGAAGGTATGGAAGCGCTAAGGATTGCCGGACGCGAATTTGCGTCGAGATTGTTCGTCGGCACAGGGAAATACCGTAGTTTTCCCGAAATGAAACGCTGCCACGAGGCTTCTGGAGCCGAGGTGGTTACCGTCGCCGTACGCCGCGTGAATCTGACCGACCGTTCCAAAGAGTCCCTGCTGGATCATATCGACCGCGAGAAGTTTTTCCTCTTGCCGAATACGGCCGCGTGCTATACGGCCGACGAAGCCATCCGCACCGCCCGCTTGGGCCGCGAAGTTGGATTGTCGAACTGGGTCAAGCTGGAAGTCATCGGCGATGAAAAAACCCTGTTTCCCGATAACGCCGGGCTCCTCGAAGCGACCCGCGTTCTGGTGAAGGAAGGCTTCGTCGTGCTGCCCTATACCAACGACGACCTGGTAAACGCCCGCCGCCTGATCGACGCCGGTGCGTCCGCCGTAATGCCCATGGGCGCGCCCATCGGCAGCGGACTGGGTATCCAGAACCTGACCAACCTGCGGATCCTGCGCGAGATGATCACCGATGTCCCGCTCATCGTCGATGCCGGAGTCGGCACCGCATCCGATGCCGCGATCGCCATGGAACTAGGTTACGACGGAGTGCTGATGAACACCGCCATCGCCGCCGCGGAAGATTCGGTCAGCATGGCGATTGCAATGAAGCTGGCAGTGGAAGCCGGCCGCTACGCGTATCTGTCGGGAAGGATGGAGAAAAAACTCTACGCCTCGGCCAGCAGCCCGCTAGCGGGAGTTGTCCGTTAGTGGGGCAGGTTCCCGACCTGCCCTCTCACAACACCGCAGCAGCAGCCCGCGCAAACTTCAGACACTCTTCACTAGACCCGTCAGTCGCCACCACCGCCGACAACCGATCCGTCTGAAATCCCGCCAGGTGCTCCGATCCCACGCGAACCGCATGAATCGCCATAGCGCTGCCCACGCGTCCCCGGACAAAAACCGAGACTTCCTGAACCCCGTTGGTATAAACCAGGTGCAGCGCGGGCTGCCCTTCGATCCCACACATCTTCGCGTGTTCCAGTCGATACCCGGCGGGAGCAAGCGGGGCCAGATTCGGCAGCGGATAACGCGCCGCCAGCTTTTCAATCTCCGCCGGATCCGTACGCCAGCGCCGCGGCTGATGCTCCATCACCTCGAGGCGATGATCGAGCGCCGCATCGGCATACAATCGCTCCGGCCGAGTCGCTCGCGCCCCCAGCACCACAGAGATGAGAACCCCCGCGGCAGCCGCCGTCCCGACGATCCACCGCCGCCACCGCTCCGCCCTGATCCGGCCACGAACACGCTGTAGCACTGCCGTTGCGTCCGGCAGGTCCTGGTTCAGCGATTCGCGAAGACGATCATCCATCGCCCCCCGCCGCGCCATCTCATCCGCGCATTTCCGGCACTCGGCCAAGTGCCCATGAATCACGGCACGCTGGCTTCCCTCCAGCTCCCCGGATAAGTACAGTGGCGATAACTCTGCGATCTCTTTACAATTCATCGACCGTCCTCTTGACCCCGCGCGGCGGCAGCCACTCCTCGTTCGGGCGCCACCTTTTCGCGCAATGCTTCCCTTGCCCTGCTCAGCCTGGACATTACCGTCCCAACGGGAATCGATAAAATCTCGCCGATTTCGCGGCAGGTGAATCCTTCCACCACGCCCAGCAACAGCACCGCGCGATGATCCACTTCCAGCGCGCCCAGCGCCTGCTCCATTTCCAGTCTTTCGATCGTCCGCGAATTCGCGCCCATCGGAATTTGGACCTCTAACGGGACCATCACCGGCAAAGCTCGAGTTTTTCTGCCCTGTCCATAAAACGTGTTCGCGAGGATCTGGAACATCCATGCGCGCGCGCTGGTGCCACGCTGAAGCTGATCGAAATTGCGCCAGGCCTTTAGCAGCGTTTCCTGTGCCAAATCCTCGGCGGCAGACGTATCCCCAGTGAGTCTTCGCGCAAAGCGAAGCAGTCGCGGCGCCTCCGGCATCGCGATGAGTTCGAACTCATGCTGGGACTTCAATAATCTCTCTAATGCTCTAACTCCGCCAGCGCCGCCAGCACTTCCTGGCTGTGCACCTTCGGATCCACCTTCGTATATACCTTGCGAATCACACCTTTGGGATCGATCAGAAACGTGTTGCGCGCGGCGTAGTTCGGATTTTGCGCCATTGCCGAACCGTACGCCGCAATCGTTTTCTTGTCCGGATCCGCCAACAGCTTCAGCGTCAGGCTCTCTTTGGTGCAAAACTGCTGATGCGAATCGATGCTGTCCGCGCTCACACCCAAAATCACTGCCTTCTTAGACGTATATTGATCCAGATCGCGCTGAAAATTGTGCGCCTCAATCGTGCATCCCTGGGTCATGTCCTTCGGATAGAAGTACAAAACCACCCATTGGCCGCGGAAGTCCTTGAGACTAACCGTCTTGCCTTCCTGCGATTGCAGCGTGAAATCAGGCGCGTTGGCACCCTCCGCCGGCATCTCCGCCCCGCGAACCAGGGAGGAACCAGCCAGAATCAGCGCCAGTGCGGGAATTGCGAGAGAAAAAGTCTGCTTCATACCCTGTGAAATGCGCAGGGACTTGGAATTCATCCCTCAGGGAAGAAAATTGCTGAAACGTGATGTCTTACGAAACCCACATCTCGGACAGCGCCCGCTTGAAATTGCCCCCCAGAACCAATCCGATGCTTTCGCTCGAATAGTTCCGCCGGACCAATCCTTCCGTCAGGTCGAAGATCTTCTTCGAATAATCCATCCCGTCCAGGTCGTACTTTCGCGGCGAATGCGCGGGATAGTCTCGTCCGTCCAGGTCCACATCGCTTCCCACGCCGACGTGCTCCACTCCCACCAGCCTCGCGATGTGGTCGACGTGGTCCAATACCGTTTCGATGGTCGCGGGTCCGGCGGCGCTCGGGCTCACGAAACCTCTCACCATGGTCACGCCCATCACGCCGCCGTTCGCCGCCATCCTCCGGATCGTCTCATCCGTTTTGCAGCGCGGGCTGTTCGGGACCAGCTTGCGGCAGTTCGAATGCGTCACCAGCACCGGCCTGTCCGACGCCTCGATCGCATCGAGCGACGTCCGGTCGCTACAGTGCGAAATATCCACCGCCATTCCTACCCGGTTCATTCGCGCGACAATAGCCGCCCCATACTCCGTCAATCCGTTGTTTGTCAGATCCGACGACCCGCCGCCGATGCGATTCCCGCTATACGTCAGCTGCGACACGCGCTGGCCCAGCGCATAGAACCGGTCCACGTCCTCCAGCGTCCGGAAATGCACCGAGTTCTGCTGCCCGATCACGATCCCGATTTTCCCCGAAGCCTTCGCCCGCTCAAAATCCCCAGCGCTCTCCACCCGTAAAAACTGTGCCGGATGAGTCTTGATAAACGCGTTCCATCGCGTGATATCCCGCCAGGACTCGGCATAAATGTCTCCGCTGGTGTATCCCACCGCCGGATGCAGCGCCGTGATCCCGGAATTCTTCAGCCGCTGAAAATCGCTGGCCCGGAACCGCGCCGGATCCGCCTCCCAGCTCGAAAGTTTCTTGTAATTCAGCGTGATCAAGCCCAGCATGTCGATCACGGTGGAGCGCAAGACCAGGTCGACCGTGCGAGCCGAATAAGTTTCGATACTCTGCGCAAAAAGAGAGTAGCTGCCCCGGTTGATCATGGGCGCGGCGAGAGACACCACGGCGCCCCGCAAAATGGAACGGCGAGAAATCAAGATTGCACCAACGGAATCAGAAATTCTACCACGATCCGCGAACCGCGAGGCAACCCCCCCAAGAACCGCCATGCGTCAGCGTGCGGGCAATGTGCGCCGGCGGCCATTTCAGAATCCCACCGGAAAAGAGCGCCGACAGGCGAAAGCGCCTGTCCCACCTTGCCTTGAGGTTGACGATTTGTTTTGGTGGGACAGGCGCCTTCGCCTGTCGGCGCTTTCCATGATCTGCTAATCTGTCGAAACACGTGCGCCACCGCCTGGAGCGATACTTCGAATTCGAACAGCTCGGCACCACCTGGCGCACTGAGATCCTGGCCGGCCTGACGACCTTCGTCACCATGGCCTACATCGTCTTCGTGAACCCTTCCATCCTTCAGGAAGCCGGCATGCCCTTCAAGGCAGTGGTCGCCGCCACCTGTTTCTGCGCCGCCTTCGGCAGCATCCTGATGGGAGCCTTCGCCCGATACCCCATCGCTCTCGCCCCCGGCATGGGCCTCAACGCGTATTTCACATACACCGTCGTCAAAGGAATGGGCGTTCCTTGGGAAACCGCGCTCGGCGCCGTGTTCCTCTCCGGAGTCGCATTCCTGGTCCTCACCGTCATCGGCATCCGCGAGCTCATCTTCAACGCCATCCCGCGCGAGCTCTATGCCGCGGTAGCCGCCGGCATCGGACTCTTCATCGCCGTCATCGGCCTGCGCAACTCCGGCATCATCGTAGCCAGCCCCGCCACCCTCGTCACACTAGGCAACCTGCGCGATAAAAACACACTCGTAGCCATCGCCGGATTGATGATGATCTCCGCATTACTCGCCTGGCGCGTCCGCGGAGCGATGCTGATCGGCATCCTGGCCACCGCGATCCTGGCCGCCGTCTGCGGCCTCGCGCATTGGTCGCCCGAAACCTATCGCGTCACTGATATTTCCGCCACAGCCCTGAAACTTAATATACGTGCGGCGTGGAGCTTAGGTTTCGCCGAGATTGTTTTCGTCTTCCTGTTCGTCGATCTGTTCGATAACATCGGCACGCTGGTCGGCGTCGGCACGAAGGCCGGCCTGTTCGACAAAGCCCATCAAATCCCGCGCCTTCGCAGAATCCTGCTGGCCGACGCCACGTCGACTGTAGCCGCATCGCTCGCCGGTACGTCTACTGTGGTGAGCTATATCGAAAGCGCCGCGGGCGTAGTCGCCGGCGGACGCAGCGGCGTCACCGCGATTGTCACCGGACTCCTCTTCATAGTGGCTCTCTTCGTCGCCCCGCTAGTCGGTGCGATTCCGCTCGCCGCCACCGCCCCCGCGCTGATCGTAATCGGCTCCCTCATGATGTCGCAAGTGAACGAAATCCGCTGGGACGACCCAATCGTAGCCATCCCCGCCTTCCTGACCCTGATCACAATTCCCCTGACCTTCAGCATCGCCAACGGCCTGGCCTTCGGCTTCACCTCGTACGCCCTGTTGAAACTCCTCAAAGGCGAATTCCGCCGCGACCAATGGCTAGTCTACGTCCTAGCCGCCCTATTCATAGCCCGCTTCCTCTACCTGGGAAAAGGCTAAAATGCCCGCCGAGGAGTCCCTAGCGACCGTGTGGCGCGAGCTTCAGCTTGCAGCGTCGCCTTCAGGCGACGTCGTTCAAGGTTGGGATGCCGGACAAGTACGGGTCTCGCCCTGCCGCGGAGCAGCGCGGTCATCACTACTTGAAACTCGATGTAAGTTCGACGTGTCGCCATCCGCAGTCCTCGTCGGAAGCGCGTCCTAGCTGACTGCCTCCGCGTCGCCTTGCGATACCGGAGCCGGCGCCCTCAACCCCGACCACTCCTCGCACACTAAAATAGAGTTCGCTGGATTCTTCGAAGAATACTTCAGCCCCGCCACCCCGATCAATCTGTGCGGATCCGCCGGCAGATACCGGCGCAGGTCCGACACATCCTGCGATGCCGTGTAATGCACTCCCCGCACCGTGTAGAAATAGTAGAGCGTTGTCTCCGACGCCTCGGAAATCATCGCGTCGCCCAACCTGCCCTGCCGGTTAACGTTCAATCTCCGCTTGCGCTCGCGCTTTTCCGGAGTCCCTTGGACCCTCATCAGGATCCACCAGGCCAGCGTGACCAGCGCCACAGCGACGCCGCATAACGCGGCTACTTGAACACCCGCCGTCATTTCGAAAAGTGAGTTACCTCCGCGCGCATCGCCATACATTTCAGCCGCTCACTGCTCACCGGGTTACCGAGCCGTGACCACAGGGAGCGGTGTTTTCGTCCGGCTACTCCTCAGCTGCTACCTCCCCGCCGGGACCTCTTGAAACACCTTCGCGTAATCCTTCAAAAATTGATCCAAACCCTTGTCCGTCAGCGGATGATTAAACAGCGCATCCACCACCTTGAAGGGCAGCGTCCCCACATGCGCCCCTGCTTTCGCAGCCTCAATCACGTGAGTCGAATTCCTCAGCGACGCCGCCAGAATTTGTGTTGAGAACCCGTAGTTCTTGTAGATATGAACAATGTCCCGGATCAGATCCATTCCGTTCCATCCGATATCGTCCACGCGACCCACAAACGGACTGACATAAGTGGCGCCCGCCTTCGCCGCCAGAATCGCCTGCCCCGCCGAAAAACACAGCGTGACATTCACGCGAATGCCCTCTTTGTGAAAGATCGAGCAGGCCCGAATCCCATCGCGCGTCAGCGGAACTTTCACCACCACGTTTTTGTGAATCGTCGCCAGCTTGCGCCCTTGCGTCAGCATCCCTTCCGTGTCCGTGGCCACCACTTCAGCGCTGATATCGCCGTCGATAATGCCGCAGATCTTGCGGATCTGATCTTCGATCGCAACGCCCTCCTTCGCGATCAGCGAAGGGTTCGTGGTCACTCCGTCGATAATGCCCCAGCGGGCGCCGGCGGTCAGTTCGTCCAGACTAGCGGTGTCGAGAAAAAATTTCATTGCGAATTACCCTTTAATCACGGGATTTTCCAAAATCCCAATGCCGTTGATTTCGACGCGTACCGTGCACCCTGCAGTCAGCGGGCCAACACCCGGAGGTGTCCCCGTTGCGATCAAATCGCCGGGCTCCAGAGTCATAAACGCCGTAATATACGCAATGATAACATCCAGCGGAAAAATCATATCTTGAACGGAGCCATCCTGCTTTACCTCTCCGCCTACCAGCGTGCGAATCCGCAGGGACGCGAAATCCAATTCGTCTTTGGACACCAGGCAAGGCCCCACCGCGCAGAATGTGTCGAAGCCTTTTCCCCGCGTCCACTGTCCGTCTTTCTTTTGCAGATCCCGAGCCGTCACATCGTTGACAATCGTGTATCCCAGAATGTATTCGAGCGCTTCCTCGCGCGGAACGTTGCGCGCCCGGTCGCCGATGACGATGCCCAGCTCGCCTTCAAAGTCCACCCGCTGTGAAAGAGAAGGATAAACAATTGCATCGCCGGTCGCGATCAGCGAGGACGGCGGCTTCATGAAAATCAGCGGCTCCGCGGGAGCCTCATTGCCGAGCTCCCGCGCATGTTCCAGGTAGTTCCGTCCCACGCACACAATTTTGGTGGGAGCGCACGGCGGAAGGATGCGAATTCCCGGCGTATTTGCATCGCTGGGAGGGCCGTAGCGAACATCCGGCGAATCTGGCGTTGTGGGCAGCGCGGACGGGTTGAGAGAATACCGAATTTGCTTCATGAGATAGGGTTCTCAAGATATAATAGATGATGTGACTTCCGCGTTCATCCCGGCGTTCTTGCTGATCAGCACGACGCCGACCCGGACGCAGCGTTTCCTCGATTCCCTGTTCGACACCACCTTCGCCGGCATTCATCATCTGGACTGGTTCGATTGGACCATGATGGTGCCGTATTTCGCGGTGCTGATCGTCCTTTCCTGCTACGGCCTTCATCGCTACGAGATGATCCGCGGATATTGGAAACATCGCAAAAAGTTTACCGAAGTTCCTCCACAGCGCTACGAAAAATTGCCGCGCGTCACGATTCAGCTTCCGATTTATAACGAACAATACGTGGTCGAAAGATTGATTGAAGCGACCAGCAAAATGCAGTATCCGCGCGAGCTGCTCGAAATCCAGATCCTGGACGACTCCACCGACGAAACGCATCCCTTTACCGCGGATCTCGTCGAGCAATACCAAGCCGCCGGCGTGCCCATCGAATACATTCATCGCAGCCATCGCCACGGCTACAAAGCCGGCGCTCTGCAAAACGGTCTAAAAACGGCGACCGGCGAAATTGTGGTGATTTTCGATGCCGATTTTATTCCGCCGGTCGATTTCTTGGACCGCGTTATCCATCAATTCGCGGATCCAAAAGTGGGGATGGTGCAAACGCGGTGGGCTTACCTCAATCGTCACTATAACTTGCTGACGGAAGTCCAGGCCATGCTGCTGGACGGGCATTTTGTGCTGGAGCACGTCGCCCGAAGCGGCGCGGGTTTGTTTTTCAATTTCAACGGCACCGCCGGCGCTCTTCGCCGTGAAATGATTGACGATGCGGGCGGTTGGCAGCACGATACCTTGACCGAGGATTCCGACCTCAGCTACCGCGCGCAGCTAAAGGGTTGGAAATTCGTATACTTACCGTCGATCGAGTGCCCTTCCGAGCTGCCGGTTGAAACCTACGGTTTCCAAGTGCAGCAATCCCGCTGGGCCAAAGGCCTGACGCAAGTCGCTATGAAGCTGTTGCCCAAGATCCTCAAATCGGACCTGCCCTGGCGCGTCAAAGCGGAAGCGTTTTTTCACCTAACCCCTAATGTTTCCTACCCCTTAATGATCATCGTCTCAGCCCTGATGTTGCCGGTGATGATTGTCCGTTTTTATCAGGGCTGGATTCAAATGCTGCTGATCGACGTTCCCTTGATCGCGGCTTCGTTTTGGTCGATTTCAGCGTTTTACGTCATCGCGCACCGCGAATTGTATCCGAAAACCTGGAAGCGAGCGTTTTTGTTCTTACCAGCCCTCATGGCGGCCGGAGTCGCCTTGACGATTATTAATTCCAGGGCCTTTTTTGAGGCACTGATCGGTTATCAGACCGGTTTTGCACGGACTCCGAAATACGCGATCGGAGGGCAGCAGAAGGTGCAGATTCAGAACATCCAATACCGCCGCCGCAGCGGATGGCTTCCATACGCGGAACTTGCTGTAGGCACGTACTTTCTGGGCATGGTGGTGTTCGCAATTGAGTCCTACAACTTCCTGGCGATCCCCTTTCTAACGCTGTTCGTAGGCGGCTATTATTGGGCCGGCTGCACGACGTTGTGGGAGGAGTATCAGGGTAAACTGGCTTGGCAGCGGCAGCAGGCTTTGGCTTTTGAAAGTGGTAGCAAGTAAATGGACAAAGAACTGAAGCAATATCTGGACGCGAAGTTCGGCGCAATGGACGCGAAATTCGCCACCAAGCAGGATCTGGAGCGAGTCGAGACGACGCTCCTGACGGAATTCCACAAATGGGCATCCACGGCCGAGGCTAGAGCAAAAGGCAACACGGCGATGCTCCGAGCGATCGACCTCGAGGTGGAAGCGCTCCCTGAACGGGTGCAAAAGCTGGAAAAGAGACCGTAGTCGCTTTTATTTCAGCTCCACTATGGTTGCTCCGGAGCCGCCTTCGTCCTGGGACGCAACATAAAACTTCTCGACGTGCGGGTTCTGCTTCAGTAGGTCCGCGATCGCTTTCTTCAAAATCCCCATTCCGTGGCCGTGCACGATCCTTACTCGCTCTACTTGCGCCAGGGCGGCGCTGTCCAGCATTTTGTCCACGTGCTCGACTGCCTGTTCGGCGCGCTGGCCGATGATGTTGATTTCCCGGTAGCCGGAGTCGAAGCTGGGGCCTTGGTGGAAGGTCACGCTGCGCGCGGGTTTGTCAGCTGGAGCTAAAACTTCTTCGACATCCGACATCGATACTTGCATTTTCAGGAAGCCTGCGTCGACTTCCAGAATGTCGCCCGGCAACAGGCGGCGGACGCTGGCGGGTTGGCGGATTCCTCTTAGCCTCACTCTTGCTCCCGGTTCGATTTTCAAGCGCGCCGGTGCGGCCGGCGGCGGGGGCGCCAACGCTTCCACTGCTTCCTTAAATTCCCTTTTTGCCTTGGCGACTTTTACGTGCGCCTTCTGGCTTAGCTCGCCGATGGTCTGTTCGGCGCGCTGCTCGAATTGTTCGGTGAGCGCGGAGGCGCGCTGCTCCAACTCCCGGATTTTTGCGGCGTACTTTTTCTCCCAGGTTTGTTCGAGCGTTTTTTCCCGCGCTTCGATCGCGGCGGTGCGGTTCGTTAACTCCGAGCGTTCGCGCTCCAGCACGTCGATTCGATCATGCAACTCTGCTAAGAAGCGGGACACGTCGCGCTCGACGTTGGTCATTCGGGATCTGGCGACTGCGATCAAGTGTGGGTCTAGTCCCAGGCGGCTGGCAATATCCAAGCCCGCGGACTTGCCGGGCGCGCCGAGGCGCAGTTCATACGTCGGTTCGAGCGTCGCGTCGTCGAAACCCATCGATCCGTTGCGGACGCCTTTGGTCGATGCTCCGTAGACTTTCATCGCCATCAGATGGGTTGAAGCGAGGGTGAACGCTCCGGCGTTTTGGAATGCTTCGAGGACTGCGACGCCTAGCGCTCCGCCCTCTTCAGGATCGGTTGCGCGGCCCAGTTCATCGACCAGCACGAGAGAATCGGGCGTCACGTCTTCCAGCATCTTGCTGACCGAAAGGATGTGGGACGAGAACGAACTGAGGCTTTCCTGGAGGGACTGATGGTCGCCGATATCGGCCAGCACTTGATCGAACAAGGGGAATTCGGCATCGAGGGCGGGAACGGGGAGGCCGGCGTGGGTCATTAATGCCAGGAGTCCGACGGTCTTCAGAGCTACTGTTTTGCCGCCGGTGTTGGGACCGCTGATCAGGAGTGTGCGTTCGGATTGATCGAGAGATAACGAGGTTGGGACGATTGGTTTGCGGGCAGGTCGGGGACCTGCCCCACTCCGGAGGATGTCTTCGAGCAGCGGGTGGCGGGCTCGGCTCAGGATGAGTTTGCGGGCGTTATCCGGGCTTAGGCGCGGGACTACGCAGTTGAAATCTACTGCGAATTCGGCTTTGGCGAAGAGGAGTTCGAGTTTGGCTAAAGCGGCGGCGGTTGCGGCGATTTCCGTAGCATGTTCGCGCAGGCGGGCGGTGAACTCGCGCAGGATGCGATGGACTTCGCGCAGTTCTTCGTCGCGAAGACGAACCAGTTCATTGTTGAGATTGATCGTTTCCATCGGCTCGACAAAGAGCGTTGCGCCGCTGCCGCTCGCGCCGTGGATGACTCCGTCGACGCGGCGCTCGCGGCCGCTGACGACGGGGACGACAAAGCGGTCGTTGCGGATGGTCACGAAATCTTCCTGGAAAGTGCCGTCGGCGTGATGCGCGCGGAGGAAGCGCTCTAAAGAATCCTGGATGAGGTGGCGCTGTTTTTCGCAATCGCGGCGGAGGCGGGCGAGGGCGACGCTGGCGTCGTCGGCGAGAGTGCCGTCGGGGAGAATTTTTCCGCGGAGGTCGTTGACCAGCTCGCGGAGGTCGGCGATGCGGGACGCGTGCGCGGCCAGGCGCGGGAAGTTTTGGGCGGCGGAGAGGAGTGCGCTGCGGGCGTCTGCGGCGAGGTCGAGAAGGCGCGTGAGCTCGAAGATTTCGGGAGCGTCCAGGGTCGCGCCTTCGATGCGGAGATGGGCCAGCGTGGGGCCGAGGTCGGCTATGTCGTCGAAGCGGACCCTGGTAGTTCGTTGTTGGGGTTGCGCGGAGGTTCGGACGTAGGCCAGGGATTCGGTGGTATCGGCTAGCGCGTCTTCGATGGCTGCGCGGTCGTGAGTGGGTTGGATTTGGGCGAGTTCGGATCGGCCAAGGGAGCTGTGGACGTAGCGGGACAGGAGGGCTCGCAGGGACTCGAATTCCAGGACGGTGGAGGGATTCATGTTAGTCGCGTCTGCCTGCTCCCTGACGGTCGCGGCTCAGGGGGCGCAGTGCGTACGTTTTGAGGGACATGTTTCATTTGCAAAACACCGGCTGAAGCCTGTGCTACCTCTGATGGTGGCACAGACTTTAGTCTGTGATTGCGAAGGCTCTTTCGATAACTGGTAGCGTTCCTTCGGTCAAGTGGAGGTCTTTCAGTTTGATTCGGGGGATCCAGGCTACGCTCCCGGCGTCGTCTCCGGCTTTGAGCTCCCCTCCCACCGCTTTACACAGGTAGTCATGGAGGATGTAATGATATTCGGCGCGGCCCTGGGGATCTCGAATGATTCGTTCGAAAATTTCAAACATTCTTGTTGGGCGGACATGCAGGCCGGTTTCTTCCTTCACTTCGCGAGTCAATGCATCTTCAATTTTTTCGCCGGATTCGATCAGGCCACCGGGCAAGGACCAGTAACCTTTGAGTGGGTTGCGGCCGCGCTGCACTAATAGGATCGAGTTGCGCCTTAGGATGATTGCGCCTACTCCGGGGAGAGGGTGTTTCGGGTAGCGCCTAATACTGGAGGGCACCTTTTACACCCATTCTTACCCGGTAGACGAACGTTCTCGCGGTGATGTAGAGGGTTTCCAGATCGGGGTCGCCGAAGGCCAGGTTGGAGGGGGTTGAACCTAGCTCGATCGTGCCGAGTAACTTTGCATCTTCGGAATACGCGTACACGTGCTTCGCTGCGACCCAGATGTTGCCCTTTTCGTCTGTGCGGATTCCGTCGGGGACGCCTTGGATGTTTTCTATCACCACTCGCTCTTTCGACGCGGCGCCCGACTTATCTAAATCGAAGGCGCGGACTACGCGGGCGTCGGAATCGGCTACGTAGAGAATTTTGCCGCTGGCCGTGAGGGCGATGCCGTTGGGTCTCGTCTTCCATTTCGCGATGGCTTCGAGCTCGCCTTTGGGAGTGATGTGGTAGACGCCGAAGAAATCGAGATCGCGGGTGTCCTGCTGGTCTCCGAAGGCGGGGTCGGTGAAATAAATGTGGCCGTCGCGGCGGACCACGATGTCGTTAGGGGCGTTGAGGCGTTTGCCTTCGAACTTGGTCGCCAGGACTTCGACTCCGCCTTTCTTCGAAGTCCGGGTGACGCGGCGAGAGTGGAATTCGCAGGTGTAGAGGCGGCCTTGGACGTCGTAAGTGTTGCCGTTGGGTCCGCCGGGGATCTCGGCGTAGTCGGCTCCGCCCACGCCGGGTGTAAATTTGTGGAGTTTGTTGGTGTTGCAGTCGCTGAAGAGGAGGAAGCCTTCTTTGGACCAAGCCGGACCTTCGGTGAATTGGAGGCCGGCGGCGATTTTTTCGATTTTTATGTTGGAGAAGTCCTGGGCGCTAAGCGCGGCGGCAAAGAGGAAGAGGCAGGTCGGGAACCTGCCCCACTGGCTGAACATAACTGAATGATACTTTACGGGAGGGCGAAGGCTACTACGGAATCGCCCATTTTCGATCCGGCTTTGCCGTGGCCCCCGGCGCAGACTACGACATATTGCTTGCCGCCAACCGAAAAAGTCATGGGAGTGGATTGAGCGGAGGCGGGCAGGTCGCCGGACCAGAGCTCTCTCCCGGAATCGACGTCGAAGGCGCGGAGCTTTTGTTCGCTGGTTGTGGCGGCGACGAAGATGAGCCCCCCGCCGGTGACGATGGGTCCTCCCATGGCGAGGCCACCGGGGATCGACTGGCCGTTGGGCAACGGAATGGAGCCTAGCGGGACCGACCATTTCTTCATGCCTGTGGAAAGGTCCACGGCGATCAGCTCGCTGAACGGAGGCGCATTGCAGGGGAGACCGCTGGGGGCGCGCAGATGCTCACGCATCATTGCAAAAGGCGTGCCGAGCTGGCGGCCGACTTCCATATCGAAGCGGTTCTGGCGCGCATCTTTCACGGCATCGGAGAGCTTGTCGCGCGGGATCAGACGGACGATGGTCGCGAGACGGTCGGAGGCGACGATCAGGAAGCCGCGGTCCGGTTCATAAGCGCTGCTGCCCCAGTTGACTCCACCGACGTTGCCCGGAAACATGATGGTCCCTTCGAAGCTGGGTGGCGTGAAGAGGCCTCGCCAGTCGAGACCTTCTAGACGCGATTTGCACCACGCTTTGTCGGCGGGCGTCATGCCCCAAGCATCCTCGGCGGTGAATTTTTGCGGCGCGAGGACGTCGTATTTCGGGAAGGGCTGGGTGGCGGAGGTCTGCTCGCCGGGGACTTTCGATTGCGGCACGCGGCGCTCCTCGATAGGGAGAAGAGACTTGCCGGTGGCGCGGTCGAGGACGAAGAAGTGTCCGATCTTGGTAGTGACTGCGATGGCGGGTGTTCCTTTGAACGTAACGAGCGAGGGTTGCGAGGCGACGTCATAATCCCACAGGTCGTGATGCACGACCTGAAAGGCCCAGAGCACCTGACCGGTGGACGCGCGGATCGCGACGACTGAGTTGGCATAACCGTTGTTGCCGGGGCGTTCGCCGCCGTAGAAATCGGGACTGGCGCTGCCGGTGGGGACGAACACCATGTCGCGTTCGGGGTCGGCGGCGAGGGCGGACCAGGCGTTGGCGGCTCCGGCATTCTTGAGCGAAGCGGGGAGAGGATCGAAGCTCCAGACCAGCTTGCCGGTGCGGGCGTGGAAGGCGCGGACGATGCCGCGCTCAGACTCGGCACGGCGGCCGTCGCCGATGGAGGAACCGGTGATCACGAGGTCGCCCACGATGGCGGGCGGCGAGGTGACTTGATAGTCGCCCTTGTCCTTAAGGCCGACGTCCCTGGTCAAATCGATCTGGCTGAAACCGTCGCAGACTTTGCCGGTGGCGGCGTCAACGGAGATGAGGCGGGCGTCGATGGTACCGAAGATGATGCGGCGGCGGCACGGATCGGCGGGCTTGCGCTGAGGATCGAGCCAGGTGGAAACGCCTCGCGAGGTGACCTCGGAGTAGTCGCGCGTCCGGTCGATATCGGGATCGTACTTCCAGCGCTCCTTGCCGGTGACGGGGTCGAGGGCGATCACCTGGTTGAAGGGAGTCGAGAGGTAAAGGGTGCCGTCGACAAGGATGGGGGTCGCTTCGAAGGCGGCCTTCTTGTTGAGGTCGGACTGCGGAGTGAGTGCGCCGGTGTGATATTCCCAGGCGGGCTTGAGCTGCGCGACGTTCTGGCGGGTGACTTGGGCGAGAGGCGAGTAGCGGGTGCCTCCGGCGTCGCGGCCGTAGGCGGTCCAGTCGACGTCACCGATCAGTAGAAGGGCAAGAATAGCGTGCATAGATCGAGTATCGGAGAAGTTGGGTGGAGTTTCACGATGTTTGGGACGAGCGGGCCTGGAGTGGGGACGAAGGGGATTTTTCGCGTTTGCCCGCATGCTTACGCATGGCGGCTCAATCCCGATGAACCGCGACCGGTTCAATGACTCCCGCTTAGGCGGGGAAATTAGGGTGGTTGCGGACTTGTTCGGCTTGCCACAGGTGGCGCCGATCATGAGTGGTGGTTAAGTGGAGTTGGCCGCCCAGCGGCAATCTTACGACTGCCCGCAGGATCGCGGGGAGGGCTAACATTTTCACTTTCACGCGGGAGAGGTGGAGGCCGTCGGCTTCTCTGGTGAGGCGTTTGAATTCCGCCGAGGCGCGGCGGTATTCGGCTAGCGTCGATTCCCGATCGGGATCGGCGGGGGGCAGAAAGACTTTGGGGGCTTTAAATTTTTTGGCCGCCGGGGGTTCCTGGCTGGCGATGAATTTGCGGGTGAAGAAGCCGTAATGAAAAGGGCCTTGGCCGGTCTTGGATCGTCCCTGGGCGATGCCGGTTTCGACGGCGCGGAGAGTGAAACTGTTGGTCAGGTTGAGATGAGCGAGGCATTGGCCGATCGACCATTGGTCCGTAGCGGGCCGCCACTTCCATTGTTCGGCGGTGAGGCCGTGGGTGATGGATTCGGCGTGGCTCAGATTGGCGTCGATTTCGACTACCAGCATGGCGATATCGGGGTCTAATGGCATGTCGGGGACCTTCCCCACTGCACTACAATATAAGATTCTCATGCGCATAGCTTTAGCGCAGATCAATCCCACGGTTGGGGATCTCTCTGGCAATGTGAATCGGATGACGCGCGCCGCTCGCGAGGCGGCTGGGCGCGGAGCTGAGGCTGTGGTGTTTCCAGAGTTGTCGCTGACCGGATATCCTCCTCGGGATCTGGTGGAAAAACCCAGTTTTCTGGATGCCAGCGAGCGTGAATTGGAGCGGCTGGGCCGGGAGACGGCGGAGCTGGATCTCAGCATCATATGCGGTTACGTCGCGCGGTCGCAGGCGGAGACGGGGAAGAGGGCGCTGAATAGCGCGGCGGTGCTGGAACGGGGGCAGATCGTGTTCCGGCAGAGCAAAATGCTGCTGCCGAATTACGATGTGTTCGATGAGGCTAGGTATTTCCGGCCGGGCGAGAGGGAAGATTTATTTACTCTGCGCGGTCAGCCGATGGCGCTGACCATCTGCGAGGACGCGTGGAATGACAAGCGCTATTGGAAGCATCGGCTTTATCAGCGCGATCCGGTGGAGGAGCTGTTTGGCGCGGGCGCGGAGATCATGATCTGCATCAACGCCTCTCCGTTCAACATGGGGAAACGCGAGACGCGGCGGGGGATCTATCGGGCGGCGGCCAAGCGGTATTCGAAACCGGTGGTGTATGTGAACCAGGTGGGCGGGAACGATCAACTGGTGTTCGACGGGTCCAGCTTCGCGATGAACGGGGCCGGTGAGATCGTGGCCACGGCCCGCTCGTTCGAAGAAGACCTGGTGATGACAGGCGATCTTCACGAAGATTTCACGGACGAGTGCGAAGCTGTGTATCAGGCGCTGGTGCTGGGGACTCGAGACTATATAAGAAAGTGTGGGTTTTCCAAGGTTCTAATAGGCCTGAGCGGCGGCATCGATTCGGCGCTGACGGCGGTGATTGCGGTGGAAGCGGTGGGGAAAGAGAACGTGACGGGCGTGGCGATGCCGGGTCCCTACTCGTCCGGCCATAGCGCGACCGATGCTCGGGAAATGGCGGAAAAGCTCGGGATCCATTTCGAGACGATCTCGATTTCGTCGGTCTATGAGCACTTCACGGGCGTGCTGCAACCCGCGTTTCACGGCCGAGGGCCGGATGTGACGGAAGAGAATCTGCAATCGCGACTGCGGGGCGTTACGCTGATGGCTTTGTCGAACAAGACCGGCGCGCTGGTGCTGACTACCGGTAATAAGAGCGAGCTGGCGGTCGGCTACTGCACCCTGTATGGCGACATGTGCGGAGGGCTCGCGGTGATCAGCGATGTACCGAAGACCATGGTGTATGCACTGTCCAGGATCGCGAATAAACGGCACAATGGGGCGATTCCCGAAAGTGTGTTCACAAAGCCGCCGTCCGCGGAACTCAAGCCGGATCAGAAAGATACCGATTCGCTGCCCCCGTACGAAGTCCTGGACAGGATATTAGAAGAGTATGTCGAGCACAACAAAACGCCGAAGCAGATTGCGGAAGCGCATGCACTGCCGCTGGAGCTGGTCCACGATATCGTCAACAAGGTCGATCGCAACGAGTACAAACGCCAGCAGGCCGCGCCCGGCTTGCGCGTGACGACGAAGGCGTTCGGAGTGGGGCGGAGATTTCCCATCGCACAGAGGTTTTCCCAATGAAACAGATTGTTAGTTTTACGATCGTCATGATTTTCGCGATGGTGCTGGCGTCGCAGCCATCGGGCAGGGAAACAGTGGGGCGGCAAGCGGATGGAACGGTGATGCTGCCGACTGGATGGAAGATCGCTCCGGTGGGGGACCAGGTGCCGTTGGACACGCTGCCGATGTCGTCGGCGATTTCGCCAAATGGGCGATTCGTGCTGGTCCTGAACGGTGGCTACAAGCCGCCGAGCATCAGCGTGATCGACGCGGGGTCGAAGAAGGAACTGTCGCGGGTCAAGCTGGCGGACGGATGGCTGGGGCTGACGTTTTCGGCGGACGGCAAATCAGTGTACGTGGGCGGCGGGTCGCGCTACCGGGTGTTTGAGTTTGCGTTTTCGGCGGCCGGGGAGCTGAAGCCGTCGAGGGAGATCGAGATTGCTCCGGACGCGAAGCCTGGGCTGCGGGATTTTATCGGCGACGTGGCGATTTCTCCGGACGGGCAGTTGATGTATGCGGCGGATTTATATCACGACTCCGTGGTCGCGATCAATGTGCGGACGGGGAAGGTCGCGGAGCGCTACAAGACGGGACGGCGGCCTTATCGCATTCTGTTTCATCCCGACGGAAAGACGTTTTTCGTATCCAGCTGGGCGGATGCGACGGTGACGGAATACAACGTTTCGTCCGGCACGGAGGTGGCGAAGGTGAGAGTGGGTCCGCATCCCACGGATATGATTTTCAGCAGCCGGACGCCGGAGGAAGAAGAGGCTGACGCTGATGATAAGAAGCCGGGAAAGAAAAAGAGGAGAAGATGCTGCGGCTCTTCGTCACGGCGGCGAATACCAATAATGTGTTCGTGGTGAATGTCGAAGAGGATAAGGACCTCAAGCAGACGGAGACTCTGAACGTCGCGATGACGCCGCGGCACCCGCTGGGCATGACACCGACGGCATTGGCGATTTCCGCCGATCAGAAGATGCTGCTGACGGTTTGCTCCGACGCGAATGCCGTGGCGGTGACCGATATTTCGGGCCGCAGAAGCCGGTTGCTGGGATTCATTCCCACGGGCTGGTATCCGACGGCGGCCCGGGTGTTGAACGACGGCACAATCCTGGTGCTCAACGGACGCGGCCTGCAAAGCTATCCGAATCCGAAAGCTCCGGGTCCGTTCGGCGCGCCGGCGATTGAGGGCTCCGGGGATCCGCGGCGGGAGTACGTGGGGAATTTGCAGACAGGCACAATGTCCGTGATCGCTCCGCTGAGCGAAGAGGCGCTGGCGCAGTACACGAAATCGACCCTGGCACTATCGCCTTATAACGATTCGAACCTCGACGTCGCAGAGATTGCGGACGATAACGTGATTTATACGAAGCCCGGGCGGCCCTCCCCGATCGAGCACGTGATTTACATCATCAAGGAAAATCGCACCTACGATCAGGTGTTGGGAAAACTGGGCAAGGGAAATGGCGATCCGGCGCTGGATCTGTTCGACGAGAATACGGCTCCGAATCATTACAAGCTGGCGCGCGAGTTCGTGCTGTTCGACAATTTCTACGTCAACGCGGATGTGAGCGCGGACGGGCACAACTGGGCGACGGCGGGCATCGCTCCGGATTACACGCAGAAATTTTGGCCGTCGAGTTATGCGAAACGTCGGAATTTCTACGACTACGAAGGCGGGGAGCCGGCGAATACGCCGCCCGCAGGGTATATCTGGTCGAACGCGGTATCGGCGGGGCTTTCGACCCGGAATTACGGGCATCAGGCGACCAACAAGAAAGAAGTGGGCGCGGATGGAGTGCAGATTTCGGGCGTGCGCGATGCGTCCCTGGCGTCGATTACGAATACGCATTACCGGGGGTTCGATCTCGATTATCCCGATGTCGAGCGGGCGAAGGTTTTCCTCAGCGAGTTGAAGGAATTCGAAGCGTCGGGCAAGATGCCGCGGTTCATCATTATGAGGTTGGGAAACGATCACACATCGGGAACGTCGGCCGGTCACGTGGCTCCGCTCTCGGCGTTTGCGGATAACGATGCGGCGCTGGGAATGTTGGTGGAAGGCGTCTCGAAGAGTAAGTTCTGGGCGAAAACGGCGATTTTCGTGATCGAAGACGACGCGCAGAATGGGCCGGACCATGTGGACTCGCACCGGTCGCCCATGTACGCGTTGTCGCCGTATACGCGGCGCGGGATCATCGATAGCTCGATGTACAACCAGTCCTCGGTGCTGCGGACGATGGAGCTCATCTTAGGGCTGCGGCCGTTGACTCATTTCGACGCGGGAGCACGTCCGCTGGCAATGGCGTTCGCCGCGGCGCCAAACATGATTCCTTACCAGGCGGAGAAGCCGCGGATATCGTTGACAGAGAAGAATCCAGTGAAGTCGGCGACAGCAGGAAGGTCGGCCAAGATGGATTTCAGCGACGCGGATCGAGTGGATGACGACGAGTTGAACGCGATTTTGTGGGAGGCGATCAAGAAGACGGACGCGCCCGTGCCGGTGCGGAGTTATTTTTCGAAGTAAAGAGGATCGGAGGTCAATGATTCGCCGACACTGTTTGGCTGGAGCGTTTGTCCTAATCCTGGCGCGTTGCAACCGAAATTCACCCGCTGGTCAAGTAGCGGAGCCCGGTCTTCCTGACCTGGCATCAGTGACATTTGACCTCAAGCCCGTGCACGGCGAGAGCGGAGGCCAGGAATGGATCGCCGTGTACACTTCGCAAGGCAAGACCGCGAAATGCAGGATTGAGCTTGGCCTCGCGGAAGATCACCCCGCAAAGAGCGTTCACGATTTCGGTTTCAAGTCCGGAGAGGGAAGATTTGTGGCTGAGGCCGACTCTGATTCGAGTGTCCTCTTGGCCGAACTCCAGAAGGCGCTCGAAGCTAAAACATTGGCAAAAGCTGCTCCGAGGAGTTCAACCCTTCGATTCACGTTCGCGAATCTTGGCGAGCATTTGTCGAGGGCTTCGGGCGGAGGGTTTAACGCTATTCCCGCGGGAGATTGGACGGCAATGAAAATATTCCTCGGCGAGGGAGAGCAGGAAGCGGAAGTGTTCCTGAATATAAATCCTAGGATTGGTAGAGGCCAGTTCTCAATGAAAGATCCCGATTACGGCGACCTTGTGCTTGCGGAACTGGCGAAAGTGCTTTGAGTGCGCCCGCCGAAGTACTCGCCACGATGCGCTAAGTTGCAAGATCTCAATGTTAAAGATGTTAGATAGGCCTGAAGCAGGGGATCGCTTTCCGCCCATGAGCAGCGTTTCGTCATCCTGTAGAATAACCTCTTGACCGACATCGAACACATCCTTGAACACACGAAAGGATTGTGGGACGAACTCCGGGGTGCATCTCTATTTGTCACCGGCGGGACGGGATTTTTTGGCCACTGGATGGTAGACAGTTTTTGCGCGGCCAATCAGCGGTTTCAACTCGGCGCACGCATGGTTCTTCTCAGCAGGCAGACCCAAGATGCGCGCACTGGAGTCTCCTTCGTTCATGGCGACGTGCGGTCGTTTGAGTTTCCCGAATTCGATGTTACGCATGTGATTCACCTGGCCACTCCGGCCAGTGCGGCGCTGAACAATTCCCAGCCATTTGAGATGCAGGAGATCTGCGTGGATGGCACGCGCCGGGTTCTGGAATTCGCGAAAGCGCGGGGAGCCGCGAAATTTCTCCTGGCCAGCAGCGGAGCGGTGTATGGTCGGCAGCCTCCGGACTTGGA
The DNA here is from genome assembly GCA_963813145.1 of Bryobacterales bacterium. GTDB lineage: Bacteria > Acidobacteriota > Terriglobia > Bryobacterales > Bryobacteraceae > Palsa-187. The sequence continues at coordinate 222,062 of CAWEXX010000002.1, read as the reverse complement.
AAAAACGCCGGAGGAGTTCATGGGCGGTCCGGACCCGCTCGATCCACGGTCGGCATACGCGGAGGGGAAGCGAATGGCCGAATGGATGTCGGTGACGGCGTCGCGCGCGGCTGGCTTTGAGGCCAAGATTGCGCGAGGATTTGCGTTCCTGGGCCCTCATCTGCCGCTGGACGCGCATTTCGCCGCAGGGAATTTCATTGGCGACGTTCTCGCCGGGCGTCCCATCATGGTCGAGGGGGATGGAACGCCGGTTCGATCCTATCTGTATGCGGCGGACCTGGCGATCTGGCTGTGGACAATTCTGATCCGCGGCAAAAATGGGCGGGCGTATAATGTCGGGTCGGAACAGGGGATCAATATTGCGGATCTGGCTCGGCTGGTTGCTGGTGAGCATGGATCGCGGGTGGAGGTGCGAGGAACGCCCAAGGTAGGAGAAAAACCCGAGCGCTATGTTCCGTCCACCGCGCGAGCTCGCCATGAGCTTCAACTGGAAGAGCGCATTGACCTTGCGGAATCCATCCGGCGCACCATCGCGTGGCATCGATTAGGAGGCTGCTGAAGCAATTTCAGACACCGCAGGGAGCGGTGCGTTTTGTTTTTCAGCAGCCTTAATGCGAACAGCCGCTTCCGCCGATGAATCGAGTGATGATACGTCTGTCCGATTATGTGGTCCGCAGGCTGGAGCAGTGGGGTGTGCGTCATATTTTCCTGGTGACGGGCGGCGGAGCGATGTTTCTGAACGATTCGATCGCGCGATCCGAGACGATCCAGGCGATATCGAATCATCATGAGCAGGCATGCGCGATGGCGGCGGAGGGCTACGCTCGCATCTCGGGAACGCCGGGAGTCATCAATGTCACCACCGGACCGGGCGGGATCAACGCGCTGAATGGAGTGTTCGGGGCATGGACGGATTCGGTGCCGATGCTCATTCTTTCAGGGCAGGTGAAGCGCGAGACTTGCCTTTCCAGTTACGACTTGCCGGGGCTGCGGCAGTTGGGCGATCAGGAAGCGGACATGGTGGGGATGGTGCGCGGGATCACGAAATACGCGGAGATGGTGACCGATCCGCGGTGTATCCGGCATCAGCTCGAACGGGCCTGGTATCTGACAACGGCGGGCAGGCCGGGTCCCTGCTGGCTGGATATTCCCGTCGACGTTCAGTCGGCCATGATCGACGAAACGACGCTGGCCGCTTACGATCCTTTCGCGGATGAACTGCAATGGGACCCGGCGGAGATTTCGCGCATCGTCAAGAGCGTCATCGCGCGAATCAAGGAATCTCCACGGCCGGTGATCCTGGCCGGATCCGGAATCCGCATCGCGGGGGTCACTGAGTTGTTTGAGACGGTCGCTCGAAAACTTGGTGTTCCAGTCACCACGGCGTGGACCCACGACACGATCGCATCCGACGATCCGCTGTTCTGCGGGCGCCCGGGGACCATCGGCGATCGCGCGGGAAATTTCACGGTGCAGAACGCCGAGACCCTGCTGATTCTCGGAAGCCGGTTGAATATCCGGCAGGTGAGCTACAACTGGCAATCCTTCGCGCGGGCCGCCTACAAGATTCAGGTGGACATGGATGCGGCGGAGTTGAATAAGCCGACCGTTCGGCCCGATCTGCCGATTCATTGCGATTTGCGGGTGTTTTTAGAAGAAATGTCACGCCAGCTTGACGGTCGGGATGCAGGCCGTCACGCGGAATGGGTGACATGGTGCAGAGACCGTGTTGCGAAATATCCGGTTCTCGAAGGAAAGGAATCGAAGGGCGATTTACTGAACCCCTATATGTTCGTCCACGAACTGTTCGAGCGGCTAAGCTCCGACGACGCGGTGATTTGCGGAAATGCGACAGCCTGTATCGTGACCTATCAAACCGCTCGCTTGAAAAAGGGGCAAAGGCTGATCAGCAATTCCGGATCCGCTTCCATGGGGCATGATCTTCCTGCGGCGTTAGGCGCGGCGGTGGCGCGCGAAGGGAGGCGAGTGATATGTCTTGCGGGCGACGGGAGCGTGCAGCTCAATATTCAGGAACTCGAAACCATAGCGTATCACCGGCTGCCCGTGAAATTGTTCGTTCTGAACAACGGAGGCTATCTCTCGATCCGGGGCACTCAGGATTCGTTTTTCCAGAAGCGCATTGGCGAAGGCCCCGGCAGCGGCATCTCCTTTCCCGATATATTAAAGCTGGCGGAGGCTTATGGATTGCCGTCGCTCAGGATTCGTCCGGACAACTGCGGTGCCGGAATCGACCAGGCCCTAGCGATGGAAGGTCCGGTCGTCTGCGAAGTGATGCTGGACCCCGCGCAACGCTTCGAGCCGAGGCTGGCGTCGCGCAGGCTGGAAGATGGACGCATGGTATCGTCTCCACTGGAAGATATGTTTCCGTTTCTCGATAGGGATGAGCTGCGCGAAAACCTGCTCATCCCAATGGCGGAGGGCTAAATGGCCGGAGCTGTCTTCGAACCGGTTATCGAGAGAGTGGCATCGCGCGAGCATCGCTGGACAAATCTCATTGGCGCGGTGGCAATTGTCGCTGTGACACTTCTGTTCTTCTCCGCTTTCTTCAACCGTTTCGCCGGATTGCGGTCGGGAGACGGTGCTTTCGGCGCTGGCGCCGCGTGGCTCGCCGGCAAACTGCCTTATCGGGACTATTTTTGTACCGCGACTCCGCTGAACATCATCAAGTCTGCTGCCGTTCTCGCCGTGTTTGGCGACAGGCTGTTTGTGCTCCGCGCATTCGCGTTGTTCGAGCGAAGCTTGTTGGCGCTGATCCTGTACTTCTGGCTCGCTCGATTCTTCCGCGCCAGTCATGCAGCGATGGCGGCGATCCTCGCTATCGTCGTTTCGGCTGGCGACATCTCCGATCCACTCAGTTCCTACAACCACGACACCATCTTATGGGCCGTGCTCAGCGGTTTTCTGGCCAGTTTTGCGCTCGATGAAGGCTCTACGCGCGGTGCAGCGTTGTTTGCCGGACTGTCCGGCGTTTGCGCGGGCTTGTGCTTTTGCACAAAGCAGACCATCGGCCTGGGCGCCGTGGTCGCGATCCCTGTCATTTGTGGAGTTTTTCTTTCGCGCCTGGATGGCTTGCGAAAAGCGGCGATTTTCGTGGTGTGTTTTGCGGCAGGGTGTTTGTTGCCCGCTGCTGCGTTACTTGCGTGGCTGGCGAAACTCGGGATCGCTAACGATTTTCTGCAACAGGCGTTCGTTCGCGGGCCCGCCGCGAAAGCGCTTGGAGGAAATCAGTTCCTGATGCGGACTGTATCCATCGGCATCGAGTTGTGGCCCGCCGTCGTGCTGGGCGTAGCAGCCTGCTTTATCTGCTGGCGAGCGGTGCGCCGGTCCGGCAAGCAGAGCGAAATGCCGGAGACGGATACTCCCGCGCGTGTGATATCAATTTTTGCGAGTGCCGCACTTGCAGTTGCGGCTGGTATTGCTGTCTCCCGCGCCGGATTCAGCATTCTTCCCATGCTACCCAAGGCGACTATCTATTTCGTTTTACTCATCTGTCCCGTGCTCGGACTAAGTTTTGGCTGGCTGGCTTTATGGAACCGGGTGTCAAGGCGGCAATCGCAATACTGCCTCCTTTCCGGGGTTTCATTCGTCACCGCATCCATGTTGTCTTTATCGTGGCCGGCGTTCGAAGCAATGGTCATGCCCGGATTAGGATTCCTGATCGCGGCAGTCCTCGATGGAGCACCTCCCTGGCGCCGGTGGATTCTGTTCGGTTTTTGTCCGGTGGTTTTGCTTATCCAGACCTCGTCTAAGTTAAATGCGCCGGATGGATTCGCAGGTTGGATTGAGCCTCCGGTGCGCGATGCGACGATGCGCTCCGAAATCCCCGAGATGTCCGGCTTCTTTCTTCCTCCGGGAATGATTCGTTTGGTCGACGGCACGGCGCGCATCATCCGCGAAAATACGAAACCTGAAGACACAATCTTCACGTACCCGGAAATGGGTCTTTTCTACACCATCACAAAGCGGACTTCGCCAATGTTTTCGGGCTCGCACAATATCGATGTGGTCAACGATTCGCTCGCGCGGGAAGAAGCCGGACGATTGCTTCGGGATCCGCCGAAGGTGATCGTTTATTATCGCGAACCCGAAGAGTATCTGAGGGGAGAAGAACAGATCTGGCGTCAAGGGAGGCGTGCCGGCCAGCGCGATATCATCGCGGCGATTGAGACGCTGATCAAGGATTACTGGCTCGCCGGAAAGTTTGAAGGCCCAAGGAACGAGCGGACGGTACTGGTGTATGTGCGCCCTTAGCCACATTGCCGCGCCTGTTTCATCTGCGCGGCACGAATCGTCCACTGCTGATCTCGTTGACAGAAGTTGGCTGCTAGCGATGCCGTTTATGGACGAGGCGTGACCTCGTACAGTTCGCAATCGCGATAGCCGGTCTTCAGATCTTGGATCAACCGAACCTTCGCGCCATCAGTTTCGAGCTTTGACAGCAACCAGTCCTCCGGATATCCACGTGTGGCCAATACCAGGAATTGGGGGTTCCGGCTCACAAAATCGCGATATGGTGTAACATTGGCCCGAGTCGGGAACCAGTGTTGCAATATGGGAAATCCCTCAAATATGCTGGTGTGATATCGCAGGGCCGATTCCTTGTCCGTCAGATAGTAGAGCCTATTGATAAACCCTGGTGGCTCGCGGTGGTCCATCTCGAGAAACGTCAATCCGCTAGCGGTCACGAAAGGAAGGTCTCGACGGATCATTCGATAGTCCGTGGAAGTGTTCTCATATTCTTCCACAAGCCTTCCGGTTCCCGCCTTAGTTACACAGAACAAAATCAAGATGAGCCCGGCGGCAGGTACCGCCACATTGGGATTTCGCTTCGTCGCGAAGGCGAGCAGAGCCACCAATATCAGAGTCCCACCCAAAATTGCTCCAATACCATATCGAACCCAAAACGGAGCACCACTCCAATTGGAATAGGAAATCGCAACCAAAGGGGCAAGAAAAGCAGCGATCGAGAAGGCGACCTCGTGTGGGCGCGTCAGCCCGCCCCAGCGGACCCGTCGGCGTGTGCCATGGCCAGCCATCCAAATCAGCAGGATCGAGCCAATCGTGGGCAGGAGGGGCGCAAGAATCGCCAGATAAAACTTGGGGACCGTGACCAAAGTCGCCGCGAACTCAGGGGGACAGAGAAGCGCCCGCGCATGTCCGACTAGCGGGATATAGAGAGGCAAAATGCCGAGCGGTGCGAGTAACGCCGTCCACACCCGCTTGTCAAGCTTGGCGGTGTTATCAGTACGCCGCAAGACAATCGTGCGGAACAGTTCTCCGACTCCAATGGCAGCGGCGAAAGGCGGTGAGAAGCAGTGCGTCAAGAACATTGCCCCGATTGCAACGGCCAGACCCGTGTGCCATGCGGTCCAGCGGCCGACCTGTATGGCGTTCAGCCAGCAAAGCATCGCGATGCTAAACAGGGCCAACAGTAAGCCATAGGGCCTCGCCTCGACAGCATAAACGGTCAGAGAGGAGGACCAAAAGATCGCAAGTGCGGCTAATCCCAACCCTCCGCCAAGCCTGCGCTTGACCAAGACATACACAATGAGGCTCGCGGCCAGAAAGGCCAACAGGGACGGAAGACGAGTGGCGAAAGGGGAATCTCCGAACAAGGCGACGCTGGCGCGGAAGAAAAAATAGCTTAGGGGAGGAGTCGGGTCGAGAAATCGTGTGCCGACAAAGGCTTCCGAGGTCGGCGACGTCGAGACGTAATACGTCAGCAATTCATCGAACCAGAGCGGACGATTGGCGGCGCGCCAAAGCACCGCAAAATAGGCAAAGATCCAGAGCGGTAGCACGGAGGCTGGCCGGCGATCGATTAAGCGCGCCAGCCGGCTGAAAAGTGCGGCGGGGTTGTTTCCGGAAAGAGCCGCCGCCTCTGTCGGTGTCGTCATAGGGAAATAAACTTCGGGGATGTAGGCCTTACTTAGGAATCGGCGGTGCTAGAGGATCGCATTAGCCGGGCGTGCGTGTGGAATCGTTACCTAAACTTTGGGGGTTTCTCCTCCGATTAAGACCTTAGGAGCTCCATGCGAATTCTTGTCACGGGATACACCGGCTATATCGGGCCGGTGATGTCGGCGGTTTTGAAGCAGGCGGGTCATGAAGTTGTGGGGCTCGATACCGGGTATTTCGCCGAATCTTCGTCCACCGGTTTTCTGAGGAAAGACGTGCGAGATCTGACTCTGGCCGATCTCGCCGGCTTCGATGGCGTGGCTCATCTGGCGGCTTTGTCGAACGATCCCATGGGCGAATTGCAGCCGGAATGGACCCATCAAATCAATTGCGAGGGATCCTTGCATCTAGCACGCGTTGCGAAAGACGCCGGAGTTTCACGGTTTCTGTTTTCGTCGTCGTGCAGCATTTATGGAGCGTCGGAAAACGAGTTTGCTACCGAAACCTCGCCCCTACAGCCGCTTTCGGCTTACGCGATTTCGAAGGTAAAGACGGAAGAAGGCCTGGACAAGCTGGCTGGCGCGGGCTTCTCCCCGGTTTCTCTGCGCAATGCGACCGCGTATGGCGCGTCGCCTCGGCTGCGGCTCGACCTGGTGCTGAACAACCTGACGGCGTGGGCATTCACGACGGGGAAAGTACAGATCATGAGCGACGGATCGCCTTGGCGGCCAATCGTTCACATCGAAGACATCTCGCGCGCATTCGCCGCGGTTCTGGCTGCTCCACGCGAGGCGATTCACAATCAGGCGTTCAACGTCGGCGCGACGGAAGAGAACTATCAGGTGAGGGATCTGGGTGCGATTGTGGCGGAGACCGTTACTGGATCCGTGGTCCGCTACTCGGGACAAAGCAGTCCCGATCCGCGCAATTACCGGGTTAATTTCAGCAAGATTCGTGAGGCCCTGCCGGATTTCAAAACCGTGTGGACTGCTCGCAAAGGCGCGGCGGAGCTGCTAGCTGCATATCGCGACGTGAATCTCAGTGAGGCGGATTTGCAGAGCCGACACTACATTCGATTGAAGCAACTCCGGTATCTCCTGGACGAAGGCGAGCTGGATGAGACGCTCCGCTGGAGGAAGGCGGTAGCGGCATGAAATCAGCCGACGAGCTTCGAGCGGAGATTCTGGCGCTGGTGAAGGAATACTCGCGCGCGCAATGGCCAGAGAAGGTATTTGTTCCCGGTGAATCGCAAGTTCTTTATGCGGGGCGGGTGTTCGACGAAGACGACGTCACGACGCTGGTCGATTCGTCGCTGGACTTCTGGCTGACCACGGGGCGCTTCGCTACGCAGTTCGAAAAACAACTGGCCCGATTCGTGGGTGTGCGCGAGGCGGTGCTGTGCAACTCCGGATCGTCGGCGAACCTGTTGGCGCTATCGGCGCTGACGTCGCCGAAGCTGGGCGACCGGGCGCTGCGGCCCGGAGACGAGGTGGTTACACTCGCGGCGGGATTTCCCACCACGCTCAATCCGATCATCCAGAACGGACTGACACCGGTATTCATCGACGTGGATCTGGGCACCTACGACGCGAATATCGCGCAACTGGAAGAGGCCATCGGGCCGAAGACGCGCGCGATCATGATGGCGCATACGCTGGGGAATCCGTTCAATATCGACGCGGTGATGGCGATCGCGAAACGGCACAATCTGTGGGTGGTGGAAGATAACTGCGACGCGCTGGGGTCCACTTATCGCGGCCAGACGACGGGAACGTTCGGACATGTGGCGACGCTCAGCTTTTATCCCGCGCACCACATCACCATGGGCGAGGGCGGAGCGGTGATGACGAATAGCCCGCAGCTGCGCGTTTTAGTAGAGTCGTTCCGCGACTGGGGCCGCGATTGCTGGTGCGCGCCGGGAAAAGACAACACATGCGGGAAGCGTTTCGACTGGCAGCTGGGCGAGCTGCCGTGCGGCTACGATCACAAATACGTCTATTCGCACATCGGCTACAACCTGAAGGCCACGGATATGCAGGCGGCCATCGGAGTCGCGCAATTGAAAAAATTGCCCGGTTTTATCGAGGCCCGAAAACGCAACTGGCGGACGCTGCGCGCGGCTCTGGCTCCGTATGAGGAGTTCCTGATTCTTCCCGAAGCTACGCCGGAGAGCGACCCCAGCTGGTTCGGATTCGCCATCACAGTGCGGCCGGAGGCTCCGTTCTCGCGCGCCGATATCGTGCGGCACCTGGACGAGAACAAGATCGCGACCCGGCTGCTATTCGGAGGAGACCTGACGCGCCAGCCTGCGTACAAGGGAATCCAGCACCGCGTGGTGGGCGATTTGAAGAACACCGAAAGAATCGTTAGCAACACCTTCTGGATCGGAGTGTATCCGGGGCTGACCAGCGCGATGCTCGATTACGTGGTCGATCAGTTTGAGCGATTCATGGAAACACGGACCGCTGTGCACGCGCCGCTTCGGGTCGTCGGGTGAAGACGGTCGCGGCCACGGGGATCGCGGGATTTTTAGGAACCCACATCAAGGCGGCTCTCGAAGAGAAAGAATATGCAGTCGAGAGCATCTCTCTCGATCTTCGGCGTTCGCCAGTTGAGTTGCAGCATTTCCTTGCGACGCGTCGGCCCGCGGCCGTCGTTCACCTGGCGGGAATTGTCGATGTGAGGCGATGCAGGGAGCATCCTCTTGAGGCGTTCCAGGCTCACGTGATGGAAACGGCGAATGTTCTTGAGGCGATCCGCGTCGTGGCGCCTGAGACTCCGTTCCTTTACATCGCGAACCGACAAAAGCTTCGGGGAGCAGGAAGGCTGCGCGCTTAGCACGCCGTATCAGGCTGGTTTTCCTTACGAAACTTCTAAGGCCTGCGAGGATCTTCTCGTCGAATCCTACCGGCAAACCTATGGGCTGCGCGTTGTCATGCTGCGCTTTCCGAATTTCTTCGGCGAGGGCGATGCGCATCTGGAGCGGCTGATTCCGAGCATCTGTGAAGCGTCGGCGAAGGGGAAGGAACTGGTGATTCGCACTCGCCTCGACGGCACTGCGCGGCAGTATATTTATGTGCGGGACGCTGCGGAGATCGTGGTCCGGAGCATGCAGGCATCGATCGCAGGAGAGCTGGTGTGGCCGGTCAATCACTTCGGGCCGCCGCATGTGAAAACCGTCGGCGATGTGATTTGCGATGTCGAGACAGTGACGGGCCGGCGGCTGGACGTGAAGGTTCTGAACCTGGCCGGCGAGGTGTCGCGATTAAGTATCAGCGACGGGAATTTCTTGAACTACAGGTATACGGATTGGCTACCCGCTCTTGATCGAACGGTGCGGTGGTATCACGGGCAGTCTTGTTTCACTTGAAACAACTCATCCTGAGCTTGTGGCCCGTCTTAGCGAGTGCGTTAGCATACTCCTCCATGACTGTCGGGGTTCGGTAGGAGGGATAGACTAAATAACTTCAAGAGCCGCGGAACTCGCCGGAGCTGGCGTTGCGCCGTCCGCCTGATGGATCCACTTGGATTTCGACGCGGCTTTCGGGATGCGATGGATGCCCCAGGGATCGCTTCGCGAGAGCAGCACGATGAGCAGATTCCTTAGATAATCCCGGCAATCGCGCCAACCGATGGAGGAATTGCCGCCTTCCCGCGCGTGAAATTCCACGTCGATCGAGCACACCGTTAATCCCATGCGCTCCGCCTTGAGCATCATTTCACACTCCAGAAACTGGTCGGTGCTTTTCAGTTGCATCGCCTCCAGGACTGTTCGCGAAATCACTTTCGGCGGGCCGTTAACGTCCTTCGATTGAAGGCCGAACACCCAGCGCATCAGGAAATTATAGGATCGCGAAATCAAGGCGCGCACGATACCGTCGGGCCGGCGCAGACGCCTGCCGTAAGCGATATCCGCTCCGCAGTGGCGTTTGAAATCGTACATCCTCGGAATCAGTTCCATGTCTACCTGGCCGTCACCTGAAACGCCCACCACATCTTCGCCGATCGCCGCATACAGGCCCTTCAATGCGCCATATCCCGCGCCCCGATTCACAGGCACGACGACGATCCGCAATTGTTCTATTTCCTTCGTGAGACGCGCCAGAATCTCCGGCGTCCGATCGGTTGAGCCGTTCTGGATTGCCACGATCTCGAACGGGACGCCCGTCTCCAAAAGGACGCGATGGCCGTCGCGGATCACGCTTTCGACACTCGCCTCTTCGTTGTAAAACAATGCAACCAGCGATATTCCCAGGCTCATTCGAAAGAGGGCTCCAATGGTAGCTATCGGACCGCCGCGATATTTTCTTTACAAGCAGATAGACCATAAAGCCTTATAAGGCTCCTGCCGATCTAAACGTAGTAAAAGGGGCGAGCCTAGCCTCAAGTGTTTCGCTTAGTCCGGAAAGGATTTTGTGGCCTCCAATCTACGCCGCCTGCGGGTTTTTCGTAATCCAGCCGAGTCTGTCGCCCTAACTACGAAAGCGGTTTTCGAGGATCTTTTCGTCCTGGAACTGGCAAATAACCACTTGGGCAAGCTGGAGCGCGGCCTCCGCATCGTTTCCGAACATTCGCGCATCGTGCGATTTAACAACGTCCGCGCAGCGATCAAGCTTCAGTTCCGGGACGTGGATAGCTTCGTGCATCGCGACTACCGGCATCGGCAGGACGTCCGCTATATCAAGAAAACCGTGGCCACCGCGATGACCAAGGACAATCTTCGCGTTCTGGTGGACGCGATCGTGGAGGGCAGCTGCATTCCCATGGCGACGCCGTTCGACGAGCGGTCCGTGGACTTGTGCGAAGAGCTGGACATCCCCATCCTCAAGATCGCCAGCTCCGATATTAACGACTGGATTCTGATCGAAAAGATCGCCGCCACGCGCAGGCCCGTGATCGTCTCCACCGGCGGATCGTCGCTCAAGGACATCGACGACATGGTGACGTTTTTCGCCAATCGCAATATTCCGCTGGCCGTGAACCACTGTGTTTCTATCTATCCGAGCGAGGATTCTGAGCTGGAGCTGAACCAGATCGATTTTCTCCGCAACCGGTATCCGGATAACGTCATCGGCTTCTCGACGCACGAATTTCGCGATTGGGAAGACTCGATGATGATCGCCTACGCGAAAGGCGCGCGCACCTTCGAACGTCACATCGATGTGGAGATGGACGATGTAGCGGTGTCGCCGTACTGCTCGCTGCCGGATCAGGTGGATACCTGGTTTCGTGCGTTTCACAAGTCGCGGCGGCTGTGCGGCGCGCCCGGCACACAGAAGCGGAACCCGCCCGAGAAGGAAATCAGCTACCTGGATTCCCTGGTGCGCGGCGTCTATGCAAAACATCCGTTGCAATCCGGACAGAAGCTGACTCCCGACGACATCTACCTGGCGATCCCTCTGCTCAAAGGGCAGCTCTCCTGCCGTGAGCTGATGCATGGCGAGCTGATGACCCAGAATTGCGCTACCGATCAGGCGGTGATGATCGACATGATCGATGGTCCACACGCGCGCAACAAAGGATTAAAGGATTTGATTTACCGGCGCGGCCTGGATCCGGCTCCCGAGACCACCGCGTCCCTGATCGCGATGTCGGAAGCGGTGGGCGAGAGTCCGGTAATTGTCGAAACGGAAGCGGCGAAAGAGCGTGTGCAATGAAGGTCGTAATTCAGCATAGCGGTCAAGCCCGCCGACTGCACTGGATCATGCAATGACAGATATGCGCCAGTGGATCACGTCCCGAATGAATCCGGATCTCGCTTGGTCTCGCGGATTGGTGAGGCTTTATGGTTTGGCGCGGGAAGTGGAAGTTCAGTTCGGGGAAGATGTGATCACTGTCCGCAAGAAAGCGCGCGAGATTCGCATTGCGCGCACAAAGTTCCCATATGTTCAGGACATGATTACCCTATTCGATTCTTATTACAGCACGGTGGACCCGGACGAACTGGGCGTGGTTGATTACAGCACGCCAAAGGTACACCGGCTCCGAAAAAGCGGGATCGAGTTTCACATGCCATCGGTGGCCGAAGAGGAGGAGGCGATCGACACGTATTTCCGCTGGTATCAGCCCAAGCTGGGGGATCTTGTGTTTGATTTGGGCGCGCACGCCGGGGTGTCGACCTATTTTCTTTCGAGAGCCGTAGGTCCGGAGGGGCGCGTGTATGCGTTTGAGCCTGATCCGGTGGCGTGGGCTAGCCTGACTCGGAACATCGCTCAATTGGGGATGACCAACGTTCGTGCGGTACAAAAAGCGATAGCCGGGGAACGGGGCAGGCTTGCTTTTCAGTCGGAAGGGTCGCTTGGTTCGGCACTCGCGAACGTATGCTCCAGGCGGGGCGGAAGTATCGTGCAAGTGGACGCGATTACGTTTACCGATGCCTGCGAAATCGCGGGCGAGTCTCCGCGATTTGTAAAAATGGATATCGAAGGTGCCGAGTTGGATGTGATTGCTGCGGCTCAGGATTTTTTACGGGGCAAGCAAATCGACTTTGCGGCAGATACCAATCACAGTGTCGGCGGAGCTCTCACAAGCGGTCGGCTCAAAGAATTATTCGAGCAAGCTGGGTACGAAAGCGAGTCTAGTGGGAAGTCTGGTTTTGTCACTACTTGGGCGCGGAGTCATACTCAGTGAATGCTCCGCTCTGCATTGAATCCAATCAACGGGAGTTCGCTAAATGAAGGTCGTCATTCTGTGCGGCGGTCAGGGAACTCGTCTGCGCGAGGAGACTGAGTTTCGTCCCAAGCCGATGGTGGAGGTGGGCGGGCGCCCGATTCTGTGGCACATCATGAAGCGGTACGCGTGGTATGGCTTTAACGACTTTGTTCTGTGCCTGGGCTATCGCGGTAATATTATTCGCGAATATTTTCTGAACTATCAGGCGATGAACCGGGATTTCACCATCAAACTGGGCCGTCAGGAGATCCAATATCACGGGAATCATCAGGAGGAGAATTTCTCGGTCACGCTGGCGGAGACTGGCGAAGAGACGATGACCGGGGGGCGATTGAAACAGGTCGCACGTTATCTGAACGACGATCTGTTTCTTCTCACCTATGGCGACGGCCTCGCCGATGTCGATATCAACAAACTGGTGGCGTTCCACCGCGCGCACGGAAAATTGGCGACGGTCACAGTAGTGCGTCCCGTGTCGCGATTCGGCGTGGTTCACGTCGGCGGCGCCGCGCAGGTGGAGGCGTTTGCCGAGAAGCCGCAATCGGAAGGGTTTATCAGCGCTGGATTTTTCGTGTTCGATCGGCGCATGCTCGATTATCTGGGCGGGGACGATTGCATCCTGGAGCGCGAGCCGCTGGAGCGTCTGGCTAAGGAGAATCAGTTGGCGGCGTTCCACCACGAGGGCTTTTTCCAGGCGATGGATACTTATCGCGAGTACAAGCAGCTCAATGAGCTTTGGGCCGCCGGGCAGGCGCCGTGGCGTAATCAGGTAATGGATTCGCCCGGATTCGCCGCGGATTTATCGAGGCTGCAGGCGGAGCTTACTAACGCGGATATCACGGTGGGGGAGCCGATTCTGAAGATGGTGTAGTTATCGGCGTCTGCCCGCTTGCTGACGCGCGCGGCTCAAATTCAAGCTGGCGGAAGAGTTGACGCACGGTCGAACGTTCCGTCGACTATTTCCACGAAGTTTCTTTCTTCGCGCATGATGAATCGTTTCGCTTGCGCCATGTCGAAGTTCGCGCGCGCTTCGGGATCGGACTTGAGGCGCGCCCGGTACGTTTCGTATGACGCGAGGCTGTCGAATGCAATCAGGCCCCATCCAACGTAATTCGTGCCTTCGTGGGGAAGGAAATATCCCACCAGGTGGCCTCCACATCGGGGAATGATGCGGCCCCAATTCTCGGCGTACTTCTTAAACGCATCGCGCTGATAGGGATCGATCTCGTAGCGGATAACGCAGGTAATCTTCATAGTTTTCCTCCTGGACCCAGCCGCATTGAGCGCGGCGACGACTCCTATTGCCTCGCGGCGGCTGATCAGGTGGTCCATATTGGCAATATGCCCGTTGTCTGACATCAACACTTCGTTTAACATCGAAGTATGGATGAGGCCATTTCCAGAATCGCGGCGGCGATCGGCGAGCCGGCTCGGGCCCGTATGCTCTATTGCCTGATGGATGGTCATGCGCGGACGAGCACGGAGCTCGCGATTGTAGCAGGCGTGAGTCCGTCCACTGCCAGCGTGCACCTCAACCGCCTGAAGATGGAGAATCTCGTCAAAGTGCTGGTGCAGGGAAAGCACCGGTATTACAGTTTGGCGGGTCCTCAAGTTGCCGCTGCGCTGGAAGGACTGAGCGTGCTCGCGGGCTCGCGGGACAGGTTCGTGCCGAACACGCCGAGCCGGCTCCGAGCTGCCCGGACTTGTTACGACCACATCGCGGGAACATTGGGAGTCTCGCTCCACGATGGTTTCAAAGCGCTGGAATGGCTGTCGGGAGAGGATTCTTACGAGCTGACCTCCGGTGGAGAGAAGGCATTAGAGACGCTTGGCATTGATGTCGATGCCACTCGGTCGCTACGCCGCCAGTTCGCTCCGGCGTGTCTCGATTGGAGTGAGCGGAGGCCTCACATCGGCGGAGCGTTGGGCGCGGCGCTGCTGAAACTCGCGCTTAAAAGGAAGTGGGTGATCCAGGATCTTGACAGCCGGGCGCTGGAGGTTACTCGACTGGGGCGTCGCGAAATGATCGCCCGGTTCAGGGTTGAAGAACGAATATTGGCTTCCGATGAACGCCGATTACTCTAGCCGGTAGTTCGGCGCTTCCTTGGTGATAATCACGTCGTGCACGTGGCTTTCTTTGAGGCCGGCCGAGGTGACTCGCACGAACCGTCCGCGCTCCCGCAGATCGGCGATGGTGGCGCATCCGCAATAGCCCATGCCGGCGCGCAGACCGCCCACCAGCTGATACACCAGGTCGGCGAGCATTCCTTTGTACGGCACGCGCCCCTCGATTCCTTCCGGAACCAGTTTCCCGCTGGGGTCCTGATCGTAGCGGTTCGACGACCCTTGCGCCAGCGCGCCCATCGATCCCATGCCGCGATAGCTCTTGAAAGTGCGTCCCTGATACAGAATCGTCTCGCCCGGGCTTTCCTCGGTGCCGGCCAGCAGGCTTCCGATCATCACCGCATCCGCGCCTGCCGCGATTGCCTTGGTCACATCGCCCGAGTACTTGATGCCGCCATCGGCAATCACCGGGACGCCCGTGCCCTTCGCCGCCTTCGCGCACTCGGAAATCGCCATGATCTGCGGGACACCGGCCCCGCTCACCACACGCGTGGTGCAGATCGACCCGGGTCCGATGCCAACCTTAATGCCGTCCACGCCCAGCGCAATCAAATCGCGCGCGCCATCGAACGTCGCCACATTGCCGGCGATCAGGTCGACATCCGGGAAAGCCTTCTTAATCGTCTTGATGGCATCCATCACGCGGGAGCTGTGTCCGTGCGCCGAATCCACGGCCAGCACGTCTACTTTCTTCTTCACCAGCTCCTGTGCGCGCTCCAGGAAATCGCCCGACGAGCCCAGCGCCGCGCCGACGCGCAGGCGGCCCTGCGGATCCTTGGCGGCGTTCGGATATTTCAACTTTTTCTGAATATCCTTGACCGTGATCAGACCCTTCAGCATGTACTGATCGTCAACGACGAGAAGTTTCTCCACGCGATGCCGGTGCAGTATCGCTTCCGCTTCCTCGAGCGTGGTGCCCACCGCCACGGTGATGAGGTTCTCCTTGGTCATCACGTTCTGAATAGGCAGGTCGTAGCGCGTCTCGAAGCGCAGATCGCGATTCGTCAGAATCCCCACCAGCTTGCCGTTCTTGGTGACCGGCACGCCGGAGATGCGGTAGCGCTTCATCACTTCGAGTGCATCGGAGATTTTCTGCTCGGGGTCCACCGTGACAGGGTCGACGATCATGCCGCTTTCAGAGCGCTTCACCCGATCGACCTCTTCGGCTTGTTTGTCCACCGGCATGTTGCGATGGATCAACCCGACGCCGCCCTGTTGCGCGAGCGCGATCGCCAGATGGGATTCGGTAACAGTATCCATGGCCGCACTGAGCACGGGTATATTCAGCGGGATGTTGCGGGTTCCTAAAGTCCGTGTGTCAGTTTGCGCTGGGACAACCTCGCTGTGTGCGGGCAACAGCAAAACGTCATCAAAGGTGAGGCCTTCCGGGATCGATTCGAGGATCATGCGGTGTACTTTTCATTCTACCGCACCGCGATTTTCACGCCTATTTGCGAACACCGCTCCCTATGGTCACGGCTCGGTAACTGACTGCTCCACGCCTTCGCCAACAGCAGTATGGCAGTGGGGCTAGCGGCCTTCGTCGTCGATGGAGATTTTCAGAGCCCGCAGGAATTTCTGATCCTGCGACGTCAGCTTGATTTTGCCGACCTTCCGGCGGTTCGTAGTCTCAGGCGGCGCTTCGATCTCGACGGCTTCCCCGTCTTCCGATTCTTCGCCTTCCTCCCGCTTGTTGAACCCGATGGTGGCTTCGAGGACCAGGAATACGTCATAGCCGGCGCGTTTGATCTCGCCAATCGCGGCGGCAATGCGGTCGGAATCGGAGAGCGATTCGTTGATCGCGTTCCCCAGTTCCTGCATGAGTTCCTTTAGTCGATCTTCCAAAAGCGCTCCTCGATTCGTACTGGTCCCGGGCGCCCGCCCGAAGCCTCCTTCAGCATATCATCGTCACTTGCGTCTACCACTTAAACTGATGCCGGCCGGGAGCATCCAGTTTCAGGAATGCCCTCTTCTTTCAAGTATCGGTCCGAACGGCTACGAATGTTAGGATGAGTATATCAGCGATGGCGGCCCAAAAATACAAGCCGGGGATGGTCAATAAGTTTCTGGGCCACGTCATTCCCGGCATTATCCGGCCAATGCACGCGCTCTGGAACGAGGTAATAGGCTTTTTCTTCATTGTCTTGGCGATTTGGTTCGCGCCGTCCGCCTACCGCAGCGCGCGCGCGGTCGATGGAGGCTCCGAAAGCCTGGTGAGGGCGGTGGTTTCGGTGGGGTTCACCTTGCTGATGGTTTATTTCGGCATCAGTTCTTTCCTAAAGGCTCGAAAGATCACCCGCTCATGAGTGAGCTGCCCGGTGCTTTTCCCTACACTCGGGGCATTTATCCCGATATGTATCGCGGCCGGCTCTGGACCATGCGGCAGTATGCCGGATTCGGCAGCGCCGAGGAAAGCAATCGGCGGTACCGCTATTTGCTCTCGCAGGGCACCACCGGGTTGTCCGTGGCATTCGATCTTCCCACGCAAATGGGGCTCGATTCCGACGATCCTTTCGCGGCGGGAGAAGTCGGCCGGGTCGGCGTCGCCATCTGTTCGCTGGCCGACATGGAGAGGCTTTTTGACGGGATTCAGCTCGATCGAATCACTACGTCGATGACCATCAATTCGACGGCGGCGATTCTGTTGTCGCTGTATGTACTGGTCGCGCGGCGCCAGGGCGCGAATGTGCGCAAGCTCTCCGGGACCATCCAGAACGACATTTTGAAGGAGTACATTGCGCGCGGCACCTACATCTATCCGCCGCGGCCCGCAATGCGGATTATCACCGACTTGTTCGCATGGGCCGGCGCCGAGCTGCCGGAATGGAACACGATCTCGATCAGCGGGTATCATATTCGCGAAGCCGGATCGACCGCGATTCAGGAAGTCGCGTTCACGCTCTCGAACGCCATCGCGTATATCGAAGCGGCGGTGAGCGCGGGCCTGGATATTGACGCCTTCGCGCCGCGGCTGTCGTTCTTTTTCAACGCCCACAATAATTTTCTGGAAGAGATCGCGAAGTACCGCGCCGCGCGGCGTTTGTACGCTCATATCATGAAGGAGCGTTTTGGCGCGAAAGACCCCAAGTCCATGATGCTGCGGTTTCACACGCAGACCGCGGGATCGTCGCTGACCGCGCAGCAACCCGATGTCAACGTGGTCCGCACGTCATTGCAGGCGATGGCCGCGGTGCTTGGAGGGACCCAATCGCTGCACACCAATTCCCGGGACGAAGCGCTTGGCCTGCCGACCGAGGAATCCGCCAGCCTGGCGCTGCGTACCCAGCAGATCATTGCACACGAAACAGGAATCACCAATGTCGCCGATCCGTTTGGAGGCAGCGTTTTCATCGAAAAGCTGACCGATGAAATCGAGCTAGGCGCGCGCCATTACATTGAGAGGATCGACGCCATGGGCGGCACCCTGGCCGCCATCGAGCAAGGTTTTCAGCAGAGTGAAATCCAGAACGCCGCTTACGAATATCAGCGAGCCGTCGAGACCGGAGAAACCATCGTGGTCGGAGTCAACCGGTTTCGACAGGAAGACGAAGCTTCGCCCCAAACGTTCCGGATGGATGCGGAAATCGAGCGGACTCAAATCGAGAGACTGCGCGAACTGCGCGCCACGCGTCCCCCGGTCGATCAAAAACTCGATTCATTAGAGCAGGCTGCGCGGGGCTCAGACAACCTGATGCCAAAGATTCTTGAAGCTTGCCAGGGATACGCGACGGTCGGGGAAATCTCCCAAAGGCTGCGCAATGTTTTCGGCGAGTATCGCGAAGCATGACGGAAGCGCCTGCCCTTTGTAGGGCATGAGCCGCCTGAAATGCGGCTGCAGCCAATATTGGCCGCCCTACAAGAGGAGTCGAATTCACTATTCGACCACCACGGAAACGAGCTTCGAATCAACAATTCGCTGATCGGAAGTAAGCAGCCGCAATCCATGGACCCGGGCCGTGGCAACGATCGTGCGGTCGCCGGGGTCTCGGAGCATCGCTAAGGCGCCTGCTTCCACCGCGATTGGTATTGTGATCGGCAGAATGTGGAACGTCGGATTTGTCTCCAACTCGGCGAAAATGTGATCAGCGCCGCCGGTGCTCCTATGGGTACTTCGCCCCAACATGGCGATTTCCACAAGGCTGTATGCACTCAATGCAAGGGCCTCCCTGTGACGCTCTGCTTCACGCATTATTCGGACTTGATCCGCCGTAAGCTTCTTCGGCGCTGACAACCACCATACGACGACGTGGGTATCGAGCAGAAATCGGGGTGTCACTTCCGGTATTTCTCGGGATTCAGAACTCGATCCGGGTTCGTCACTACGTCGTAAAGATCTGAGTTGTCGGCATTCACAATATCACCGATAATTTTCACCTTGCCCGCCAGAATGCCTTCCGACGACCTGAACGGCTTCCTCTTCACGGGTCCCAAGGTCGCCACGGGCCGACCCCTCTTGGTAACCGTGACTGTCCCACCCTGCCGGTCGACCTGAGCGAGCAATGCAAGGCATTTCGCCTTGAACTCCGTCGCGCTCACAATCTCGTGCTTCATAACTTGATTCTAGCAAACTGGTCATCTGACCAGTTTCACGGCTTCGGCACATAATACCCGTCTCGCGCCCTCACTCGCGCCTGAGAATTTCTCTTCTTCGCGTCCTCTCCCAGCTCGACCTTGATCTTCCTCTCCTCACCTGGCTTCCCGGGCGGCAGGGCGTAGACCAGCGTGTAGCGCTGCCGGATGCGGCGAATCATTTCCTCGAAATCCGCTCCCGGTTCATGACCCTTCACCAGATCGCCGCCGGTTTTCTCCACTACGCCGGTCATACTCTCCATCTGCATCCAGGCCGTCTGCGGACTCAGCGCCCACGCCACACCCAGTCGCACGCTCTCGCCCGCAGACCGCAATTCCAATCCGCTCAGCAGCGCGTCCGCCTCCCACAGATCGCGAACCACGTTGTTCTTACGGCCCGACAGTTGTCCATGATTGTCGGTGACGATCAGCACCGCGCGCCGTCGCTCCGTCCCCTTCTCGCTCAGGAAATAACCCGCCGCATTGCCTACTGCTTGTAGGATGTGTGTGCCCCCACGAGCCTTGCCGAGGACTCTCTCGTTAATCGTCCGCTCTACGGACTGCATGTCGTCCGTGAACGGTCCGACGATGGTGCTCCTGGTCGTGAAAATCATCACCGCGACGCGATCGCCGCGCCGGAGTTGCGCCAGCGCGGCATGCGCGGAGGTCGATAGCTTCGCCAGTTTCGGCCGCATGCTGCCGCTTACGTCGAATAGCAGAATGAGATCAAGGGGCGTCTCTTCCTGCGAGAAATAAAGAATCGTCTGCGGCGACCCATTGTCGAGGATCCGAAAACCCTTCTTGTGAAAGCCGCTCAGCAGGCGCGTCCCGTCCGTCACCTCCGCATCCACGTGCACCAGGGAGACTCCGGTCTTGAAAACCGCGCTCTCCTGCGCCATCGCAAGACAGCCGAGCAGCGCAACGCAGGTCAGCCAGGACATTAGAAAGGCTGAATCTCTTCTCGCACCGGATCGAAGTGGATCTGCCGCTTCTGCAAATATGCGATATTTCCCAGGTGCGACGCCTGGGCCGAGCGGTGACCGATATACACGTCGCCATTCGGTTTCTTTCTGGTCTTCATGCAGTCGAGAAAATTCTCGACATGGTCGATGGTTAGCTCGCGCTCCGCCTTCACCACCTCGGTCTTCGCGCCGCGGCCCACTGGCGTGAACTCGAACTGCCGCCGCGTGATCAGCAGCCGGCCTTCGGTTCCGCACATCTCGATCCCTTCGCCGGTGATCCCGGGAGCCAGCGTCGCCTCGAACGTCGCGGTCCATTCCTGCGGATACTGCAACAGCACGTTGATCGTGTCCGGAGCTGTCCGGCCGTCCTTATAGTTGTAGATTCCGCCCGCCGCCGATGCCGCCATGGGATCGTCCTGCTTCATGAACATATGCACCGCGTCGATCCAATGCGTAAACAGATCCGTCACCTGCCCTCCGCCGAAATCCAGGTATGCGCGGAAATTATAGTACTGCTGCGGATCGTACTCGCGCCACTTCACCGGGCCCAAAAACTGCGCCCAATCCAAATTCGAGGGCTGCGTCTGCAGCGCCGGCGGAGCTTTTCGCAAGTGATACGTGTTGCCATGCCACCAGGTCCGCGCCAGCGTGATTTTCCCCAATCGGCCCGCTTGAATATACTCATCCCGAGCCTTCATATAATGGGGACCAGACCTCTGCTGCATCCCTACCTGGAACACCCGCTCGTGAACCCGGGCCTCCTTCACAATCGCCGGCCCTTCTTCGATCTTCAGCGTCAGCGGCTTCTCGCAATAAACGTCTTTGCCCGCGCGGACAGCATTGATCGCACAGCCCGCGTGCCAGTGATCCGGCGTCGCGATCAGCACTGCGTCCAGCTCTTTCATTTCGAGAAGCTTGCGATGATCGGTGAATCCCTTTGCTCCCTTCGCCTTCGTCAGCGCCTCGTCGAGCCGCGCTCCGTACACGTCGCAAATCGCCTTTACATCGACCGCCGCGTTCTTCTGAAACACGCTCATCACGAAACTTCCGCGCTCTCCCGCACCGATCAGGCCGAGGTTGATGCGGTCGTTTGCACCCAGGATGCGTTGGTACGATGCAGCGGTAAACACGGCTGCGCTGCGAAACAGATCGCGTCGGTTCAGCATAATGGAATAAGCATATCCCAATGACAAATGAAGTTCACATCATCGGCGGAGGTCTCGCAGGCTGCGAAGCCGCCTGGCAGATCGCGCGCGCCGGTGGGAAGGCGATCCTCTATGAGATGCGCCCTGCGAAACAGACCCCGGCGCATAAGACCGCATCGCTGGCCGAGCTGGTGTGCAGCAATTCCCTGAAAAGCGAGCAGGAAAACAGCGCGCCGCGCATTTTGAAAGACGAGTTGCGCCGCCTAGGCTCGCTCCTCATCGAGATTGCCGACCGCACACGAGTCCCGGCCGGCCACGCCCTGACAGTCGACCGCGAAATCTTCGCCGCGGAGGTCACACGCATCATCGAAAATCAAGCCGCCATCGAGCTGCGTCACGAGGAAATTACCTCGCTCACACCAGACCGCAAATGGATTATCGCGAGCGGACCGCTCACTTCGGACGCCTTGGCCTCCGAAATCGCGCGCATCACCGGATCGGAGCGGCTGTTCTTCTACGACAGCATCAGCCCCATCGTGGACTCCGAATCCATCGACACCGCGATCGCCTTCCGAGCCTCGCGCTACGGAAAATCGCTTGACGGCACCGACGACTATCTCAACTGTCCCTTCAATCGCGACGAATACGAGGCGTTTCTCGACGCGCTGCTCGGTGCCTCCAGCGTTCCTGCGCACATCCCCGAGGACAGTCCTCATAACAACGCGAAGTATTTCGAAGCCTGCCTGCCCATCGAAGAGATCGCCCGCCGGGGCCGCGATACACTTCGCTTCGGACCCATGAAGCCCATGGGCCTCACCGATCCGCGCACCGGCCGCCGCCCCTGGGCCGTGGTGCAGCTCCGCCAGGAAAACGCGCGCGCCGGCAGCTGGAACCTGGTGGGATTTCAAAACCACATGCGCTTCGGCGACCAGGCCCGCGTGCTCCGCTTGATCCCCGGCCTTCAGAACGCCGAGTTCCTGCGATACGGCCAGGTTCATCGCAACACTTATATCAATGCCCCCGCGCTGCTGGACACCACGCTGCGCCTCCGAACGCATCCCAACATTTTTTTCGCCGGACAAATCTCGGGCGTGGAAGGCTACGTGGAATCCATCGCAACAGGATTGATCGCCGGAGTCTCCGCCATCGCTGAGACTCCGCGAGCATTTCCAAGAGAGACCGCCCTGGGCTCGCTCTGCGCCTATGTTTCAGGTGCCGATCCCACCAATTACCAACCCGCGAACATTACCTTCGATCTTTTGCCGAAGCTCGAGAATCCGCCGAAAGATCGAAAACTGCGCCAAGCCGAAGTCTGCCGGAGGGCGCGGGCCGCTCTGGACGAACACATCTTAGTGGGGCAGGTCCCCGACCTGCCGCCCGGCTTCCAGCCGGCGTCCGATACTTATATCTAACGCCCGTGTCCGACCTCTCCCTAGCAATCGACCGCTTCCTCGACAGCCTGCGCCAGGCCAACGCCTCGCCTCACACGCTGCGCAACTACGCCGCCGACCTCTCTCAATTCGCCGACTACTTCTCGCCCCCCGATACCGACCCGCCTCCGCCGTCTCAAATTGGTTCGCTGCAGCTGCGCGAGTGGCTCGGCAGCCTCTATCAGCGCGGCCTCGATCCCATCTCGACCCGCAGAAAGCTCGCCTCCGTCCGCTCGCTGTTCAAATTTCTCCTTCGCGAGGGGACCATCTCCACCAACGCCGCCAGGCTCGTCCGCACTCCGAAAGGAGCGAAACGCATCCCTTCCGTGCCCACCGCCGAGCAGACCAACACGCTGGTTGAAGGCGTGGCAGCCGACACTTTGGACCGTCCTCATCCCGAACGCGACCTGCTGCTGTTCGAGCTCCTCTACGGCTGTGGCGTCCGCATCAGCGAGCTGGTCGGCCTGAACCTCGCCGACTTCGATATGGCCGAGCGATGGATCCTGGTACGAGGAAAAGGCCGCAAGGAAAGGCAAGTCCCTTACGGCACCAAAGCCGCCTCCGCCTTGGAAAAATATCTGGCCATCCGCGACTCGCAAGACCAAGCCCTCTTTCTGAATCACCTTGGCGCGCGCTTAACCGACCGGGGGGCCAGAGGCATCGTGAAACTTTACGCCCGCCTGCTCACCAGCGATTCTTCGCTCCATCCCCACAGCCTTCGCCACGCCTATG
The DNA here is from genome assembly GCA_963813145.1 of Bryobacterales bacterium. GTDB lineage: Bacteria > Acidobacteriota > Terriglobia > Bryobacterales > Bryobacteraceae > Palsa-187. The sequence goes on along the minus strand of CAWEXX010000002.1, from coordinate 198,509 downwards.
CCACCCACCTGCTGGCCGACGGCGCAGACCTCCGCGCCATTCAGGAGCTGCTGGGCCACGCCCGTCTCTCGACTACTCAAAAATACACCCAGGTTTCGCTCACAGACCTGATGGCGGTCTATGACCGCGCCCACCCCAAAGCCCGAAAGGATAGTCAACGAATTTCGAAGCCCGGCGTCTAAGGGGATATGCGGGAAGCCGTTCTGTCGATCCTTCTCGCCGCCTCCGCTGTGGCCCAGCCGCCCGCATTTGAAGCCGCATCCATCAAGCCAACCAAAGACTTCAGCGCCAGGCTCTGGGATAGCCATACCGGGACGATCAGCCTTCGCGGACATTCTTTAAAGAGCTTGATTTGCGTCGCGTACCACGTCAAGGAGTCGCAGGTCTCCGGGGGGCCGAAATGGCTCGACGAGGACCGCTTCGATATCTACGCAAAATCCGAGGGTCCGGCGGAGGATCCACAGCTGCTGGCGATGTTACAGACGCTGCTCGCGGAGCGGTTCCAACTGGTCTTTCATCACGAAGAGAAGATCGCCTCCGCATTTGCATTGGTGGCGGCGAAATCCGGATTGAAGATCAAGCCAGTCGAGGCGGAAGGCTCGCGCAGCAACAGCAGCAAGGGTCGCATCGTCGCGAAAGGTGTTTCCATGGAGAAGCTAGCGGAAATACTCTCCCGGCAGGCGGGCGCTCCGGTTTCCGATATGACCGGGGCGGCAGGCGTCTACGACTTCACGCTCGAATGGTCCACCGAAGGAGACGAGGCGGATAGACAATCCGCGCTGTTCGCGTCACTCCAACAACAACTCGGCCTGAAGCTTGAAACGCGCAAGCTTCCCGTGGATCTTTTTGTGATCGACCGCGCCGAAAAACCCACGGAGAACTAATCGGCCGAATTCCACCGCCCGGATGGTGGATTTCAGCATTAATAAACCGTCATCTTGCTTATTTTCAACCACTTCCGAATGGCACCCCACATGCCTTTCTTCCTTGCGTAAGGAGGCTTACGAAAATGAAAACGAAATTGATGGCGATGTTATTGATGGCGGGCAGCACCATGTTCGCCGGAGTACGTTTTGGGGTGGGCGTGAACCTGGGCGTCCCGGTGCGTGCGGGCTACGTCGCGCCGGTCGTGATTCCTCCCTGCCCCGGTCCTGGATATGTATGGATGAACGGCTACTGGGCCGCACCGCGATACGCTCCCCGGTATGTTGGCGGACATTACGGCGACCGCCACTTCGATCGCGACCATAACCGCCGAGACTTCCGCCGCTAACTAAAGTGGGGCAGGTTCCCGACCTGCCCTTTCCTCGATCTTCTCGATCGTGGTCTGCGCCGCGCGCGACAAACTGATCGCCGGCATCAACCCGAATCCCCGTCCCGCGGCCGATACCAAGTCCGTCTCTTTCTTCTTGATCTCCCGCAGCTTCGGTAAGTCCGTGCTATCGCCCATCGCTCCGATCACTCTCATCGCCGCGAGCTTGTCCGACACATCTTTCGCGTCCAGCAGCACCCGCGCCGTTTCCAATACCCTCGCATCGTGGAACGTCTGTGCGCGGTCCAGTGCCGCCGCGCCTACCAGTCCTCCGTCTTTGGCCAGACTCAACAGGTATGGAACCACCACTGGATCCCGATAATTCGCCAATCCTTCCACCGCGTTGATCCCCACCAGTAATTGCGAATCGCGCGCGGCGGCCGTCAGCAGCGGGAGCAGCTCCGGTTTCTCGAACCCGCCCAGCTCGCGCGCCGCCAGCGCCCGAATCTCGAAATTCGGATCGGCCAGCGCATCCTTCAGCTCCGCGATCGCGCCCGCCTTCCGCAGATTCGTACCCGCGCAGGCGCGCACGGCTGTGTCGTTCAAAGCCTTGCGCATGGTCGAGACTACTTCTGGATCGCTCGACCCCCGCAGCTCGAAACAAGCGTTATTTCGCTGCGCGACGTTCAAGCTGGGGTCCATCATGCGAGCTAACAGCGATAGAGATAAAACGATTTGCATAGTGCCTCCTATATTCCTCGGCTTCTTTGGTTTTTCCGTTGGCCAGAGCGATCTGTTCGGCGTGATAGTAGAACGCCGGCTCCGGCGTCCCCATTTTCAGGGCTTTCGCCATTGCCTGATCCGCTTCGGCAAATTTCTTGTTCTTATACAGCGCCCAGGCCAGCGCGTCGTAGCTGTAAATATCCTTGCGAACGTCCAACTCCGCCGTCGCCAGCTCCAGCGCCCTCTCCACGTGATAATCGTGATCGGCGAAAATTATCGACACATTCCGATTCGTCACTTCGCCGCTGTTCTTGTTAATCTGATCGATCACATCGATCATTTCCATTTGCTTCTTCGCGCTCTTCGCGTCTTTCTGAATCGTATAAAGGTCGTACAACGCAGCCGCGTAATCAGGCAACGGAGTAGACGCCTGGGCTTTCTCGTAGCTCGCAATCGCAGCCTTGAACTCGCCCTTCGCCGCCTGTGCCCGGCCTATTCCCGCGTAGCCCGGATGATAGCCGGGGAAAGTGCGGACCGCCAATGAATAAGCCTTCTCAGCTTCGTCCGCTTGACCATTTTTCAAATACAGATGTCCCAACTCCACCAGGCACCACGCGGTGTTTTCTGATGAAGGACTTCCTGCCGCGATCGCCTTCTTCATGATGTCGATCGCCCCCGGCATATCGCCCGAGAGGAATCGGAACCACGCCGCCCGGTTGTAACTGGCCAGATCCGGCCGCAACACCACCATCTTCTGGTAGGCCTCCGCCGCGCCGTCGTAATCGCCCATTTCGAGCAGCGCATCGCCCAGCGTTCCCCAATTCCACGGATCGTTGGCGGAGATGTTCATCAACTGCCGTGAATACTCTGCCACCTGTTTGAAGTGATGCCGTTCCAATTCGATCTCGCTCCGCAACCGCAGAGCTTCGTAATTCTGGCCGTCCGCCGATATCACGTTCCCCACAATCCGCGACGCGCGATCCAGATAGCTGAAATCCGTGGTCTCGCGCATTTTCTGGATATAGGCACCCGCCAGCAGACTCTGATAGTGCAGATTCTCCGGCTTGGTCTGAATCATGGTGCCGAACATCGCGATCCGGTCGTCGGTCTTCATGCGGGCGGCCTGCTCGGTAAAGATCCGCTCGGTCAGAGCCGAAGCGCTAGGGTCCGTAATACCGCCGGTCTGCCCGAAGGCAGACCCTGCGGCAGCGGACACAACGATCACAAGGAGAGCTTTCGTGTGTCGCATATCGTCTATTGACCCGTAACCGTCCCACGTCCATTCGTTCCGTTCGTCTGGCTATGCAAATAGCCGGCGTGCGGAGCTGCGTGGAACGGGAAAACAGCCTGCGTCGGGACGTCGTTGGAATTGACGCCATCGCCCAGCGGCGGAGCATTGGTAAAGCCGGGAACAAGAATCCCGGCCAGCGCGCGGAACCCGATATCGACCACATCGTCATTCGGACGCCGCCCGCCGAAAGGCCAACCGGCGTTGTCGCCGCCCAACGGACCCAGCCGATTCTGACTGGCCAGAGGCGTCGGCGGGATCGTCAGATCGATCCGTGTGATGTCCGGCACATACACACCCAACAGATCGCTCCGAGGCGCCGGCGGCACCGGAACCTTGAAGATGCCGTTCAGGACTCCCGTTGCGAAAAACGGGTTGCCGATGAACTGCGCGAATTGCGAGTCGAACGCCGGAAGGCTGCGATTCCAATAATCCTTCATGGGAAGAGGAATCAGAGCTTCCACCGTCAGCGGATTCCCGACGCGATCGATCTGCACGTACTCGCCGTAGTGCTGAGGATCGCTAGGGCTCGGCCGGATCGTCACGATTTGGCGCAACGTCGCCGCCCAGCCGCCGATATGCGCGTTCGGATCGCTTGTGGCCGTTGGTAACGCGCCATTCGCTGTAGCCATCGTGATCGGCATTTCGATGGCAATCAGGCTGATGTTATAGCCCGCGAAACCGTCGACCGCAGTAGGATACGCCGCGCCCGGTCCGGTATCCGCCGCGCCGCTCAATACCGGAGCAGGCGAGCGAAAATTCACCGTATCGAACGTCGCGCCGGAGTCGAAATAAAACGCGTCGTCTCGCGGACCGGCAAACACGCGCATGCCGTTCGGGAGCGTGAACACGCTGGGCTGGCCGAGCGTCGCCTCATACTTCGGAGTCGATACCGGACCCATATTCGGCGGCGCAACCGACAAGGCATGGCCCTTGGCGTCGGTGTTGTAATACTGGGTCGCGCCGGTGAGCAGGTTCCTCACGATGACAGTGTAGGTTTGGTACAGGAAAATACCAGTACTGTCAATGGATGTGATCGGTCCAAGGTAGCTAAGGAACGTCGGATTCGCGCGTAGCTGGGTTTGGAAAACAAAGTCGATTTCCATGTCCGGATTTCCATCCAGCCCGCGCGAATTGTTGATGTTGAAGCGATAAAGAACGCTGTCCGAGAACTTGTAGTAGCTCGGCCCGTTGTCGGGATTCTGAAAGCCCTGAACGCTCATGCTCATCACAAGATTGTTCGACTTGCCTTGCTCATAACTCCGGAAAATATAGAAGTCATTGAGGTTGGCGGTCTGGTCTTCCAACAGCAGCGGTCCGTTGCGGTGGCTGGCCGCGAATGCAGGAATGCTCCCGCAAACCGCCAGACAGCCCGCAGCGATACTAATTTGCAAACTGCGAAATTGCATGTACTCCTCCTAAAAGGGGATTGTTTCTCGTGGATGATACGTGCGCAGGCGGTCGAACGGATTTAGCGGCGCTATCCTATGTAGATGACCCCGGCTGAGCAACCACCGCTGCCCGAGTACAGCGAGGACGGCATCGACCTCAGTCTGATCCGCTGGATGCTGTCGCTCACTCCCGCCGAACGGTTGGGTTTTCTGCAAAGACAGATCAATCGCATACTGGCCATCCGGGAATTAAATGATCGAGGCTGATTTCGGCGCCGTGCTCTCCGAATTACACGCGGCTGGCGTGGAGTTTCTTGTCGTAGGTGGACTCGCCGCCGTCCTGAATGGGACACCTGTGCACACCTATGACGTCGATGTCGTGCATCATCGAACTCCAGAGAATATCGACCGCCTGATGCCAGTCCTTGAAAACCTCGACGCCGTCTACCGAATACAGCCCGAACGCCGTCTCCGGCCGGGAAAGCCCGCCCTAATGTCGACGGGTCATCAAAATCTCATAACCAAGTACGGCCCACTCGACGTTCTCGGATCGATTGGTGAAGGATTGGGCTACGAAGAACTGCGTCCTCACTCGACGGAATTCCTGATCGCCGAAGGCGTCAGTGCCCGCGTTCTCAATCTGGAAACTCTGATCGAGGTCAAAGAACAACTCGGCGGCGAAAAGGATCGCGCAATGCTGCCAATCCTCCGGCGAACCCTGGCAGAGAGGAAACGCTAGTCTTGTCGGCAATTTTGCCTGCAGCCGGCTTTTGAGCCGGCTTCTTAATTCTCCCCTGGTATATCCTTGTTCCCATGCGACTGTTTCTAGCGGCCCTCTTCCTGACTCTCGCGACCGCGACCGCCCAGTCCAACTTCTCCGGCGTCTGGAGACTCAACTCCTCCCTCAGCGAAATGCGAGGCCTCCCGACTCCCGCGGACCAATTCCTCAAAGTGGAACAAACCGCCGCAGCGATGTCCGTCTCCGCAAGTTCTCAGGAAAACGGCCCCTTCGCCATCTCCTTATATCCTTTTGATGGAACGGCAGCCAGGCGCAAGGCGGCGGATGCCACCTTCGACACGCGGACCAAGTGGGAAGGCGCGGCGCTGCTGGCGAACATCCTGGTGAGCGGACCCCAGGATTACACCGTGATGGAGCGATGGACCCGCTCGCGCGATGGGAACACGCTGACCATTCGCAGGACCATCGTGCGGCTCGGAAATGAGCGCGAATCAACTCTGGTGTACCAGAGTCCTGCGGCGAGCGAAGTGTCCACCGTAAAGCCCGTGGACCGGCAGCCCGCCCTTGTGCGACAACCCGCAACTACTTCGGAGACACCTGCCGAGTATGTGGTCGAATCCGGCAGCCGAGTCCTGCTCCGTCTCACGAATGCCGTCAACACCCGTCACACCGCTGCCGGCGATCGCATCTATCTCGAAACCGTGGTCCCGTTTTTTGTCGATGGCCGGCTGATCATCCCTCGCGGCAGCATCGTAATTGGAACTGTGACCGAGTCGCAAAAAGCCGGTCGCGTGAAAGGCAAATCGTCGTTAAGCCTGCGCTTTGAGTCGTTGACCCTCCCCAACGGTGTCGCCCGCGATTTCCGATCGTTGCCCGATCAGGTCGACGGCCACGGCGGCATCGAGAAATCCGAGGGCAAAGTTCAAGGCGAGGGCAACAAGGGCGGCGACACTCGCACGGTTGCGACGACCACAGCGGCCGGTGCAGGCATTGGAGGAGCAATAGGCGCGGCTTCAGGCCACGTCGGTTCGGGATTGGGAATAGGCGCGGCAGCCGGCGCCGCCGCAGGCCTGGCCGGTGTCCTCGGTTCGCGAGGTCCCGAGGTGGTGCTTCCGCCGGGAACAACGATGGAACTCGTACTCGATCGCGATTTGCGATACACCGACGCCGAGCTCCGCCGCCGCATCCAGCAGTAACCCGACAAGCCTCACACAATGAGCCGCCATGCGTCAGCATGCGGGCAGATGCGCAGTTCTCCTACCGCCGCGACTCCAAAAACAACTTCAACCGCGCCATAGCCTCTTCCAAAATCGCCTTCTCCGACGCATAGCAGATCCGCACGCTACCCTCGCCCCCCGCCCCAAATGCGACTCCCGGAGCCAGCCCCACCCGAGTCTCCATCAGCAATTCCTTGCAGAACGCGAACGAATCTTTCATCCCTTCAATTCGAGGAAACAAATAAAAAGCCCCATCCGGCGCAGGCGTCGTGACCCCCGGCATCTTTTTCAACGCCGCCATACAGAAATCGCGATTCTCCCGCAGCCGCGTCACCATCTGCTTCACCACCTCTTCGCCCCACAACAGCGCCGTCTCCCCAGCCCTCTGCGCGAAACTCGGCGCATGCGAAATATAAAACTCATTTAACTGCGACGCCCGCAAGCTCAAATCCTTCCGAGCCACCAGCCACCCCACTCGCCATCCCGTCATGCAGTACGCCTTCGAGAACGATTGCACCACCACCACTGCATCCTCGCGCGTACACTTCTTTAAAATCGACGGGACCGTCTTCTTGGGCGGATCCGTGTACACCAGCCGCTCATAAACCTCATCAGCCATCAGCCACAACCCATGCCGGCGCGTGAACTCGAGCAACCGCTCCTGATCCTGCTCCGTCGCCACCCACCCCAGCGGATTCGATGGCGATGTATAAAGCAGCAGCCGTGTCCGCGGCGTCACCGCCTTTTCGAGCGCGTCGAAATCGATCGCGTACCGGTCGCCCACCAGCGGCTGCGGGATCTCCTTCACCACCCCGTGCGACATCTGGATAATCGACGGCCCGTTCGGCCACGAAGGCGTCAATACGAGCGCTTCGTCCCCCGGATCCACCATGCACCGCAATCCGACACTCAGCGCCTGCACTCCCGATGCCGTGACCGTGATCTCCGTCGCCGGATCCAGTTCCACCCCGTGCAGCTCGGCGTAATATCGCACCAGAGCCTTGCGAAGCGACGGCAACCCCGCATTCTCTGTATAGAAGGTGAACCCGTCCGCCATCGCCTTCTGCGCCGCGCGCTTGATGAACTCCGGCGTCGGTATGTTCGATTCGCCGAAATACAGCTTGAAGACGCCCTCCATTCCCATGGCGACTTCAGCCAGTTCGCGAATTCTTGAATGAGGGACGGCAAGCGCCGACGAGGAAACAGAGGCGGGCATGAGATGAACTTTTTATTCTACTTCTTCACGTGTCCGGCCAGTTCCATCTCCCGCAGAGCCGAAGCCGCCGCCCGCCGCTTCCGCAACTGGTACACGCAAATCATCGCGACCACCGATCCCAGCCCGGCCACGAACATATCTTCCTGGGAATCCCAAATATCGCCCTGCATCCCGACGAATTCTTCCCCCCGCTGCGGACTCAATATGGACGCCATCCCCGCTTCCATAATTTCGTACACCGCGCTGCACGCCATCGTCGCCTCGATCGGCAGATAGTATCGCCACGCTCCGCCTACCTTGGCCGACCGTATCAACGCCTCCTGCATCGGATAACTGCACAAAAGTCCGTAAGCGAAGTGGGCCACCCGGTCAAAATGATTCCTCTGCGTATGCAGCCAAACCTTCATCCACTCGCCCAGCGGCACGTCGGAGTATTTATAATGCGCCCCCCACTCATGCAGGCACAAATATAGAAAAATACAGAGATATGAAAGGTCCGAAAGCGGCAGCCTTTTATAGGTAAAAATCAGCGCCAGTACGAAACACCACACCAGCGCATTCTCCAGCGCCCAATCGAACACCGTATCGGGCCGGTACGCCGCCACAGCGAATGCCAGCACCATCCCGGCACAAATCCACTGTAAGAACCGGTTTTCTCGGAACGGCAGGCACGACGCGGTGGATGCAGTAGTCAAAAGGGAATTAGACAACGGATCGCCACTCCGGCGCAACTGGCCCATTGGCGTAAAATGATCTTGTGACCCTCCGCGAACAGCTCGACCAGCGAAATTCGCAATGGCGCGCATTTCACGAATGGGAAGCGGCTCAACCTCTGACCACTCGGCAACCCGCAGCAATTCTGGCCGACCTGGGTACGATCCTCAGCTGGCTGCCCTCGGAAGCTCGTGAGGCGGATCCCGATCCGGATAAACACGGTATCGAAAAAATGCGCGCAGCTCTGACCTTGCTGGATCGGAAATGACTGAGCTCGAAGCGGCACTAGCCGAGGTCGCGATTGCACTGGAGCGTTGCAAACTCCCGTACATGCTAATCGGTGGCTTGGCCATTGCCTCCAAAGGCGAGGCTCGCGCAACCCTGGATGTCGATATCTCCGCTTGGGTCGATCCGGAAAGAACCCGCGAGACAACCGAATGTCTGTGCCGCCAATTGCGAGCGCTCCCTGCTGACCCGGTCCGCTTTGTGGAAGATCGCAAGGTGCTTCCCGCTATGACCTCCCTCGGAGTTCGCGCCGATATCATTTACGCTTCTCTGCCGATAGAACGAGAGGCCATTCGCCGCGCCGTCATGACGTCCCTCGCTGGGAGAAGTATTCCCGTAGCCTCCGTCGAGGATCTTTTGTTGATGAAGTTGATCTCGGAACGCGAGAAAGATCTTTTGGATGCAAGAGCCCTATTGAGGCGGTTCAAATCCTCTTTAGATCTAAATTATTTAATGCCGAAACTGGAAGACCTAGCTGGCGGACTCGCCCGGCCTGACATCCTCGAAACCGTTCGCCGCGAAATAGGCGGCTAGCCCCTGCGGTCCTTAGCCCCCATCAACTCTTCAATATGGACCAGATCCGTCGGATAATTCCCCGTATAACACGCGTAGCAGAAATCGTGATTCGTATCCGCCACCGCCTCCCGCAGCGCCCCTAGCGACAGGTACGACAGCGAATCCGCCTCCACGAACCGCCGGATCTCCTCGATGCTGTTATTTGCCGCGATCAGCTCCTTGAGACTCGGTGTGTCCACCCCATAAAAGCACGGCGAAACCGTCGGCGGACAAGAGATTCTCAAGTGCACCTCGCGAGCACCCGCGCCCCGAACCATGCGCACGATCTTTCGGCTGGTCGTTCCCCGCACCAGCGAATCGTCCACCAGAATGACCCGCTTCCCTTCCAAGAGGTGACGAACAGGATTCAGCTTCAGCTTCACCCCGAAATCCCGAATCGCCTGCGACGGCTCGATAAACGTCCGCCCCACATAATGATTGCGAATCAGGGCCTGCCGGAACGGAATATCCGCCTCCGCCGCATACCCGATCGCCGCCGCCACGCCCGAATCTGGCACCGGCACGACAACATCCGCATCCACCGGACTCTCAATCGCCAGCAGCCTCCCCAGCATCTCCCGCGAATGCTGCACCGGCCTCCCGAACACTATCGAATCCGGCCGCGAAAAGTACACGTGCTCGAACACGCAATGCGCATGATCGCGCACCGGAGCATACCGCTCCCGGGTCATCCCCTCCGGACCCACAATCACCATCTCGCCCGGCTCGACGTCGCCTAAATAAACCGCGTCAATCAAATCGAACGCGCACGTCTCCGACGCGAATACATAGCAGGTCCGCCCGCCCGAAAGCTCCATCTGCCCGAACGCCAGCGGCCGAAACCCATGCGGATCCCGAGCGATCAACACCCGGTCCCCCGCCAAAAACACCAATGAAAACGCGCCTTCCAGCTGCAACAGCGCCTCGCGCAAAGCCCCCGCCAAAGTGCGTTCCCGCGACCGAGCCACCAAATGTAAAATGACTTCCGTATCGCTCGAGGCCTGAAAAATCGACCCTTCTCTTTCGAGCTCCCGACGCAACTCCCCGGCATTGGTGATGTTGCCGTTATGCGCCACCGCGATGTTGCCCTTGTTGCACGCAACCGAAAACGGCTGCGCGTTCATGAACACCGTATCGCCCGCCGTCGAGTACCGAGTATGCCCGATCGCCGCCTCGCCCGGCAGCCCTCCCAGCACTTCAGGCTTGAAAATGTCCGCCACATGGCCCATGCTCTTGTGGCAATGAATTTCCCGCCCGTCGCTCGAAGCGATCCCCGCGCTCTCCTGCCCCCGATGCTGCAGCGCATAGAGCCCCAGGTAAGCCAAATTCGCCGCCTCCGGGTGCCCATAAATGGCAAAAACCCCGCACTCGTCATGGAATTTGTCAATCATGAGTGTCCCGTAATACCCAAAACATTGTGGTCCGAATGTGGCGCACGCCTCCAGGCGTGCCGCATCGACTGTCGTGTCGATGTGTCTTCGCTACGCATGCACCGCCAATTTGTTTTCCAGCGCATCCCCCTGCGCCGCTCGAAGCACGTCAATCGCGCAATCGACAACTGTAACCGCATTGTGATCGATCCGCAACCTCGCCTTCATTGTAACGCCGATCCTCACCGCCTCCACCCCACGATCCCGAGCAATCCTCTCGACCGCCTCCGGAACCGCGGTAGAAACCAGTACCCGCGAAGGCCCCTCATGAAACAAAGCCAGTGAGGCAGGTTCCCGACCTGCCACGTCCACCGCCGCCCCAATCCCCCCCGAGCAGCACTCCGCCAGCGCCACCGCCAACCCTCCATCCGACAAATCGTGAGCCGATTCCACATGCCCCCCCGTCACGATTTCCCGAATCGCTGTCTGCACCCGCTTCTCATACTCCATATCCAGCCCAGGCGGCAGCCCCCACATCTCGTTGAGAACGACCTTGGCATACTGCGTCCCGCCAAACCGAGTCAGATCGCACGACCCCAGCCCGCCCAACAGCATCACCGTCCGCGATTCGTTCTTAAACGGAATCGTCATCGGCGCGCCAGTCTTCATGAGACCCACAATCCCCATGACCGGCGAAGGCCAAATCGCCTCGCCTAACGTTTCGTTATACAAGCTGACATTCCCGCCGGTAATCGGCGTGTCGAAGAAAGTGCAAGCCTCGCCGATCCCCTCGATCGTCTCCACGAGCTGAGCCATAATCTCCGGCCGCTCCGGATTCCCAAAATTCAAATTGTTTGTCGCGGCAACCGGCATCGCCCCTACAGTCGACAAATTCCGGCAGCACTCCGCCACAATCAGCCGCGCCCCCTCGCGAGGCGACAACGCACAGTACCGGGCATTTCCATCCAGAGACATCGCGATGCTCGTCTCTGTTTCCTTGATTCGCACAATAGCCGCATCCCCACCCGGCCCCTCGACGGTATTCGTGCGAACCGTATAATCATACTGCTCCCAAATCCACTTCTTAGAACAAACATCCCCGGAAGCCAATATCGCCAGCAAATCCTTCTGTGGATTCCCCCAAGAAAACGCCGGAGGCGTCATTGGCGCCGGCCGATAAGGCGCCACCCCATGCGGCCGATCATACAAAGGAGCCTCATCCGCCAACTCCCGATTCGGAATCTCCGCCACAATCTCCCCGTGATTCCGCACCCTAAGCATCCCATCATCGGTAACCTGGCCAATGGTCACCGCATCCAACCCCCACTTCTTAAAGACCGCAAAAACCTCGCCCTCGCGACCCTTATCCGCCACAATCAGCATCCGCTCCTGCGACTCCGACAGCATGATTTCATAAGGAGTCATTCCTGAAGCGCGTTGCGGCACCAGAGCCAGATCGATCTCAACGCCCGTTCCGGCCCGGCTCCCCATCTCGCAGGTGGAACAGGTGAGCCCAGCCGCGCCCATATCCTGAATGCCGACAATCGCCCCGGTCTTCATCGCTTCGAGACAAGCCTCAAGCAGCAGCTTCTCCATGAATGGATCGCCGACCTGCACATTCGGTCTCTTCCCAGCCGACTCTTCATCGAACTCAGAAGAAGCCATCGACGCCCCATGAATCCCGTCGCGCCCCGTCTTCGCGCCCACGTAGATCACTGGATTCCCGATCCCCTCCGCGCGCCCCAAAAAAATCTCGTCGTGTTTGAACGACCCCAGGGCGAACACGTTAACCAGCGGATTCCCGTTGTAGCAGGACTCAAAAACCGTTTCCCCGCCGACCGTAGGAACCCCGAAACAATTCCCGTAATGCGAAATCCCGCTGACCACACCCTCCAGAATTCGCCGGTTTCTCGCGTCGTCCAATCGTCCAAATCGCAAAGAGTCCATCACCGCAATCGGCCGCGCCCCCATCGTAAAGATGTCCCGCAGAATCCCGCCGACCCCTGTAGCCGCCCCTTGAAACGGTTCGATAAAGCTAGGATGATTGTGCGATTCAATCTTGAACGCAATCGCCCACCCGTCCCCAATGTCGATAATCCCCGCGTTCTCCCCCGGCCCCACCAGCACGCGCGGCGACTTGGTAGGCAGCTTCTTCAAGTGAATGCGCGAGCTCTTATAAGAGCAATGCTCGCTCCACATCACAGTAAAAATCGCGACCTCAGTCTCATTAGGCTCGCGCTTCAATATGGAGCGAACCTTATCCAGCTCACCAGCCGTCAAATCACTCATGTGTTTTCTGCTCTTGTGGGGCAGGTCCCCGACCTGCCTCCTCCCGTGGGCTGACCGCTCCCTGTGGTCGCGGCTCTGAAAACGCGGCAGCAAGTGGGGCAGGTCCCCGACCTGCCGCCGGCTTTCAACCGGCGTCCGTTATCCCGCGTGCGCAACACTAGATACCAACGACTCCAAGATCACCCGCCCATCCGCCGACCCCAATAGCAAATCCGACGCCCGTTCCGGATGAGGCATCATCCCCATCACATTGCGCCCTTCATTGCAGATCCCGGCGACGTCTCTTAAAGAGCCGTTAGGATTATCGACATACCGAAGCACAACGCGCCCCTCGGCTTCCAATAAATCAAGCGTCCGCTCGTCCGCGAAATAACACCCCTCGCCATGGGCCACAGGCATCCGCAGAACTTGTCCGGTCGCTACCCAGTTGACCCTCACCTCGCGGCAGACGAACTTCAGCCCGCGATTCCGGAGCAGCGCCCCCGGCAGCATCCCGCACTCCACCAGAATCTGAAACCCGTTGCAGATTCCGAGCACCGGCCCACCGGCGTCGGCAAATTTCTTAACTGCCGCCATCACCGGAGAAAACTTGGCAATGGCCCCGCACCGCAGATAGTCGCCGTAGGAGAATCCTCCAGGAAGAACCACAGCATCCACGTTGCCGATCGAAGGCGAATCATGCCAAAGAAACTCCGCCTGCTGGCCCAAAGTATGGGAGAAGGCGTACCAGGCATCGTGATCGCAATTGCTGCCAGGAAAAACAACAACGCCAATTTTCATAGGGGAGAACCTCCATTTTAGCAGACGCGACCATCCAATTACCGGTCGCCTTTTCAGAGCCGCAACCGCAGGGAGCGATCTTCTAATCCCCCGCCGAGATCGCGTTCCCATTCAACCGCACCCCACTAATCTCCTGCCCCCGCGCCGCCCTCATCAACATCGTAATCCTCTGCGCCGCCAGCCCAGGCTTCAGCCCTTCTTCTCGAATATTCGAAACACAATTCCGCTCCGAATCATTCCGCCCCACCCGAGGCCCCCACGTCAGATAAGCCCCCAAACTATCCGGCGAACTCAACCCCGGCCTCTCTCCGATCAAAATCAAACTCATCTTCGCGCCCAGCAACTCTCCAATCTCATCCGCGATCGCCACCCGAGCCTGGAGCGCAACCACTATTGGAGCTAACTTCCATTCCTGAAGCAGCGGCAATAATTCATCGAGCACCAGACCCGCATGCCGATGCACCGCAGTCGCCGAAAGCCCGTCAGCGAGAATAATCGCCGCATCGTAATTGCCCCGCTTGAGTAAATCTGGTTGTGAAATACGACGCCCAAGATCAGGCCGGCGCAGGTATTCCACCCGATCCCGCACCTGGCTATGTACATTCAATGTATGGTACCTAGCAAAAAATGTACAGTCGAGCTCGTTCCACACGGCATCGCGCGCCTTAGCATGCGCCAATTGGAACGCCAGCAGCTCCTGGGTCGGCAAGCTATGCCCCACCCGACCCAGCGAGATTCTGGCTAGCATAACCGCAACGCTTTCTGAATCGACGCCGAGTTCATCCGCGAAAACCAAGCCTCGAATTCCGGAGCAGGCCGTAACTTCAACAAATCACGAGCATAAAGGGCGTCATGAAAGGAAGTGCTCTGATAATGCAGCATGATATCGTCCGCGCCGGGCACCCCCATGATGTAGTTGCATCCCGCTGCACTCAAAAGAGTTAGCAGCACATCCATGTCGTCCTGATCGGCCTCCGCGTGATTGGTGTAGCAGACATCGCACCCCATCGGCAGCCCCATCAGTTTGCCGCAAAAATGATCCTCCAACCCAGCTCTAGTGATTTGTTTGCCATCATATAGATACTCCGGCCCAATAAATCCCACGACCGTATTTACCAACAGCGGCGAGTATCTCTTGGCGACCGCATAAGCCCGTGCCTCGCATGTCTGCTGATCGATCCCATGATGCGCATTCGCCGATAGCGCGCTGCCTTGCCCGGTCTCGAAATACATAACGTTTGCATCAGGATGGCGCTCTTTCGCGGCAGCCCAAGCCTCGTCAAGCAGCGACAAATCAATCCCAAAAGCCTTGTTCGCGGCTTCGGTCCCGGCGACAGACTGAAAAACCAGATCCACTGGAGCGCCGCGCCTCATCGCTTCCATCTGCGTGGTGACGTGGGCAAGCACGCAAGTCTGCGTGGGGATCTCCAGCGTTTCCCGTATCTTATCAAGCAAATGCAGCAGCGTTTCCACCGACCGGACATCATCCGACGCCGGATTCACGCCAATGACCGCATCGCCGCTTGCGTACATCAATCCGTCCACGATGCTGGCCGCAACTCCCCTGCGGATCATCAGTTGGATCGTTGGGCTGCAGTCGCGTCGAAAGTCTTCCCGGCAGCCCGAGCGTGTCGCGAAACTTCGTGACCACGCGAATCTTCTTTGCGACCGTGATTAAGTCCTGCACCCTCATGATCTTCGAGACAGCAGCCGCCATCTCCGGCATAATGGAAAGCCCGGAAATCGCATCCCCGTCGGCTTCGAGCAGCCACTCGCGAAACTCCCCGACACTGAGATGCGCGATGGGTGCAAAGGCCTCGCTCGAATGCGTATCTACAATCAAACGCGTGACTTCGTCGTCGACTAATAGCTCATTTTGAAACCGAGTCAGCGGAGTATCGGCCAAAACCATCTGCGCCCGAACGCGCTCCTCCGCCGATTCCGCCGCGATTCCGGCCAGTTGATCGCCCGACCGGAGCGGAGAAGCCTTCGCCAGTAAAGCCTTCAGTTCCATTTGATTGCGAACTCTTCTTCGGGTGATAGAACGAGCCGTTTGCGGGCATAGAACGCAAAATAAGCGATCCCCAGCCCAAACCAGATCGCCGCGCCCCACACTCCTTTGTTGTAGTCGGGATTTAAGAACAATACAATCAGCGTGATGCCGGAAATAAGGATCGCGACCCAAGCTCCCGCAACGCCCAGGGGACTCCTGTAGGGCCGTTCCAACGGTTTTCGGCGCAAGATTAGAAACGACGCCATCTGCAAAATATAGGCGATTACGGCGCCAAACACGGCCATATTCAATAGGATGGCACCAACCTGGCTATTCTGCCCAAAGAAATAAATCCCCAAAGCCGCAGCCATTCCAAGGACTGACCCCGAGACTAGCGCGCGCACCGGAGTCTGGTGTCTGGAACTGGTAACCGATAGCCACTGCGGAAAATATCCGGCGCGAGAGAGCGAATAAATCTGGCGGCCGTAGGCGTAAAGGATGGTGTGAAAGCTGGCGACGAGGCCGATGACGGCGACCAGCGCGAATAACCTGGTCCACTCCGAACCGGCGATGGTTTGAAAACTCAAGACTAGGGGTTCCTGCGAAGTCCCCAGTTTCGCGGCGCCGGGCGCTATGGCGGCGCTCAGGATCATGGTGAGGAAAGAGCAAACGATGAGGGTGAGAAGGCCGTATAGGATACCCTTCGGCATGTCGCGCTTTGGGTCGTGCGATTCTTCGGCGGCCAGCGGCAGCTGCTCAATGCCAAGGTAGAGCCACAAAGCAAAAGGGAGCGCCGGCAGCCAGCCTTTGGACGGGACATCGAACGCGTAACGCTTGAAGTCGACATGAGGAATCGCTCCGATCCAGAAGACAATCAGGACCAAGAGCGCGGCTAGCGCGATGAACACAGAGAAGCGGAACGAGAGAGCTACGCCAAAAACATTTAAGGCCACGAATGTGATGTAGCAGACGATCCACCAGCCGGGCTCCCATGATTTTGGGGTGTGGAATATGGCTCCGAGGTAGCCTCCGATGCCGACGACGATGGTCGCGGGGGTGAGGATGTACTCCATGTTTTCGGCGAGTCCGGTGATGTAACCGCCCCAGGGGCCCATGGCCGTTCTGGCGAAGGAATAGGCCCCGCCGGTGTGCGGCAATGCCGGCGACATTTCAGCGATGGAGAAGCAGAGGCCGGCGTACATCGCGGTCATGACGATGAGGGCGATGAGCATGCCGGAGAATCCTCCGGCGGCGAGTCCGAAGTTCCAGCCGAAGAAGTCGCCGGAGATGACGGCGGCTACGCCTAGGGCCCACAGGTGAAGGACTCGGGCGTGGCGGCGGAGGGAGCGTTTTTCGAAGTACTCGTCGGCGGGTTTCTGGTAGACGGGCAAGAGTTACATTCTATCGTGCTACAAAATCTCAACAGCTGGATCCGCGGGTGTTGGCTCGGAATCTGGTGTGAAGAAGTTTGTTGTTGCGACTATGCCGTCAGCAGTCTTGACAAAATCCATATAGAGGCGATTTGAGTCGATCTTCCGACGCCCATAGTAGAACCACTCCCATCGAACTCTTTCGGCGTCCAAGATTTGAAATTTAGACTTACTAGCGGTGATGCCAGAGGGTGACCAAACATAAAGTGTTTCGCTTTCGTTAAAATCCAAGCGCATAACGTTCTGCTCGCAATCGCAGTTCTCGATTCTATGAAAGGCATCATAAGGCCTTCCGAACCAGACACCCCAAAACCGGAGCGAACCGCTCTTGATGTTGGGAAGAGTTCTTCGGAGGCGGTCTACAAGAGCTTCAGTTTCGGTCTTCATTACTTTGCGTTTGGGTTAAGGCTGAAGCCGCATGGTCGCACTACATTTTACCGACTCCAACCGGAGTTCTGTGGACGGGGCGAAAAATGGGGACAGCCCGCTCTGTCCACTGGCGTCAAAGGGTGACGTGTTTGCGCCAAGTGCAGTGGCGCCTCGGGACA
Source organism: Bryobacterales bacterium (assembly GCA_963813145.1). Lineage (GTDB taxonomy): Bacteria > Acidobacteriota > Terriglobia > Bryobacterales > Bryobacteraceae > Palsa-187. Next base: position 180,719 of record CAWEXX010000002.1, on the reverse strand, counting down.
GAGTAGGCTGTCCCCATTTTTCGCGGTTTGTCGCGGGCGGCAAACTCAAGAGTGATGATGGACTTCCCAGCCTTTGTAGACTGACAGCGCTTCTGCCACTGCTGCGCCGTGGCTGCTGATGTTTACTGCTACGTGGTGTTCGTAGCCGTTGCGGCAGATGTAGTGGAGTAATCTTTGCAGGCCGGGGATTTTTACTACTCCGTAGCCGCCGAAGCTGTTTAGTTTATCCTGCGTAATTTCGCCTTCGCCTACGTAGGCTCGCATTTTGCCGTTCAGGTCGTCTGTCGATACGCGGCAGAAGGTCAGGGGGCCGGATTTCATTTTTCCTACTATTGTGCCGAAGGTGTTTTCTTTGCCGACACTGCCGGCGATGATTTCCTGGAAATCCATTCTAACGTTTTCGAAGAAATGCTTCGGAAGATTTGAACAGTGGAAGATTACGCTTTTATCCGGGTCGTCGCCGAAGTTGTTGTTCCAATCTACGATGGCGCTGGGGGTCTCGGACGCAAGTTGTAAGGCGTACATGCCGATCATGCCGACCATGTCGGTCTCGCAGGCGCTGGGCAGAAGGTTATTCGACATCATGCTCATGATGGTGCAGGGGACTACGCCGAAGAATTCCTGCATGGCGGTCCAGCATTGGACAGAGGTCCCGGCCAGCTCGTTGTCGCGCATCCATTCATCTACTACTACGCCGAACTTCGACATTTTCAGAAGGGATGCTTGGGGCGTTGCGCCTTCGGCTACATATTTGCCGATGTTCGACAGTTTCTCTTTGACGCGCTTGTCGTCGTCGGCCATGCGGTGGATTCTGCCGAAGACTTCGGAGAGGTCAAGGGTCTCCACGGTGATGCCGGCGTGCTCCATTAGTTTTTCACTGAATCTGACGGTGTTGAAGGCTGCGGGTCTTGCTCCCATCGCGCCTACTCTTGGGTTTTTTAGGCCTTTCACTACGCGGCAGGTTGCTGCGAAGTTGGCTAGGTCTGCGCGGAACTCGGCGGAGTCGGGGGCTACTGTGTGTTGCTTGGTCAGCGAGTACTTGATGCCGTATTGCCAGAGGTTATTGCACGCGGAGATTTTTCCGCAGAAGCTGTCGCGGCGGGCGCCCATCAGCATTTTTGTGGGGTCGTCGGGGAAGGCTTGAAGCAGGACGGGGACTTCGAGGCCGGCGAATCTTAGCGTATTGGCGATGGCTCGTTCGTCGCCGAAGTTGGGGAGGGCTACCAGGACTCCGTCGATTTTTTCGCGGTTGGCTTTGAAGAGGTCGGCGCATTTTCTTGCGTCGGATAGGGTTTCTACTGCGCCGTGCCTGGTTTGGTCGGGGGTCAGGCAGATGGTGTTGTAGCCTTGGGATTCGAGCACGCTCAGGATTTCTATACGGCCGTCTCTGGCTAGGGCGTCGGGGAAGAAGCCTCGGTTGCCGATGATGATTGCTAGGGTGGTCATTTAAGTTCCTTTCGTCTGCCCGCTCCCTGACGGTCGCGGCTCCGAGGCGCGGTTACATAATCGGTCCGCAGGTTGGCAACCTGCCCACACGAACCACGGCCGGCGGGATGGGCCGATTGCCAATCGGCCGCAGGCTGCCAGCCTGCACCACAAAAGAGCAAGACATGAGGCGTGTCCACATGTTTTTGCAGACTCGATCATTTGGTGCGGAACGCGACCACGTAGGCTGCGCCGATTATTGTTAATAATCCGCCCCACCAGACTGGGGCGTGGAGCTCGGCTAGGACGGTGTGTGGCGGGTTTGACCATTCGGATAGGCCGCTTGCCAGGATCAGGATGCCGTAGGCCAGCAGCATGACGCCTACGAAGAACCAGACGGGGATGATGTGATGTTTTTCGCTCATGATTTACCAGAAGATCCATTGGAGGAGTAGAAATAATGCCACGGCTACGCCGGCCCAGAAGATTGGCTTTTGGATCATTGGGACCGCGCCTTCGCTGGGGATTGCGGTTACTCCGTAGACGAGGCCGTCGAGCTCGCTATCGGGTTTAGGCTTGGTCATCAGGCTGACCACGACCGTGACCAAGACGCAAATGATCCAGGACCATAGGGCTCGGTACATGTCCTCCGCCATTGCTTTGGCGTGAGTGGACATGGCGATGATGGCCAAGGCCTCGGGATTGAATTTCACGACCAGGAACATGCCGATGGAGGCGACGGTTCCGGCTAGCAATCCGGCGAATCCTCCGGCGGCGGTGGTGCGCTTCCATAGCATTCCCAGAATGACGGTGCCGAACAGAGGGGCGATGAAGAAGCTGAACAGGGCCTGCACGTAATCCATGATGCTGCCGAAGCTCATCGCGAGATACGCGGCGCCGATACTGACGATCAGGCCGATAATCGTGCACCAGCGGCCCATCGACACGTAATGCGCATCGGGCGCTGTTTTGCGCATAAAAGGACGGTAGAGATCGTAGGTCCACACCGTTGCGAACGCGCTGACGTTGCCGGCCATGCCCGCCATGAATCCGGCAACCAGCGCTGTGATGCCAAGGCCCAGCAGGCCCGGGCCCATATATCGCGCCATCATCAGCGGGAGCACGTCGTCATAGGTATGCTGGCCGGTGACCGCGGAGCCGCTGGGCACCAGGTGATCCGGCAGCACGGCCAAGCCGATCAAGCCAGGAAGAATCACGATGAGCGGCACGGCCATTTTGAAAAACGCACCGATGATGGGAGCGAGTTTCGCGGAGCGCAAGTCTTTCGCGGCCAGGACTCGCTGAACGACAAGAAAGTCCGTGGTCCAGTAGCCCATCGAGATGATTGCGCCGAGGCCGAACACGATGCCGGTCCAGTGAATGCCCATGGGATTATCCTGCGCGGCGCCGAGAGTGCTCCAGGCATGGGTGAAGTCCTGGCCAGGGAAATTGGTCTTGATGCGCGTGACCATGCCGTCCCATCCTTTCGTTTCGATTAGGCCGAGGATCGGGATCAAGAGCGCGCCGAACCAGATGAGGAAAAATTGCAGGACCTCGTTGAAGATCGCGGAGAAGAGTCCGCCCGAGGCGACGTAGATGCCAACGGTGAGCGAGGAAACCCAGATGCTGAAGTGGATGTTCCAGCCGAGCACCACTTTCATGGTGAGCGCCATGGCGTACATGTTGACGCCCGACATGAGGATGGTCATCAGCGCGAACGAAATCGCGCTGAGCCCGCTGGCGGCGGGGCCGTAACGCAGTTGCAGGTAGCCGGGGACGGAGTGCGTTTTCGAGATGTAGTAGAACGGCATCATGACGATGCCGAAGAAAAGCATCGCCGGGATGGCTCCGATCCAATACCAGTGGGCGGCGAGGATGCCGTACTGATAGGAGGCTCCGGCCCAGCCAAGCAATTCGAGCGCGCCGAGGTTCGCGGAGAGGAAGCTGAGTCCGGCGACCCATGCCGTCATTTCGCGGCCGGCCATGAAAAAATCTTCGCCCGAGGTGGCGAATCGGCGGAGGTAGAAGCCAATGCCGAGCACCATCAGAAAGTAGATGACGATGATCGCCATGTCCACGGGGGCGAGCGAAATCATTCGGTCTGGGGTCATTTGACGCGGCGCCTTTTCGAGGGAGATTCTACCTGGCCGTAGCTGGTGTGATAACGGTCGAACCACTTCTTCACTTCGTCGGGATGGAGGGGCTTGGGCTCGCCCTTGAGGAGCGCGAGATGACAGGTGTGCGCGACGTCTTCCAACATGACGGCGGCTTTCAGGGCGTCGCGCGGAGTTTTGCCGATGGCGAACGTTCCATGATGGGCGAGCAGGACGGCGGGCGATTTGCCGATGTGTTTGAGAATGGCCTGGCCGATGTTATCGCCGTGATTATCGATGTAAGGGATGCAGGGAATTTCGCCGCCGAACTCGTCGGCGATGGCGGTGAGATATGCGGGGATGGCGCGGCCGAGCAGAGCGAAGCTGGTCGCGTAGTTGGAATGAGTGTGAATGACGCCGCCGATATCGGGGCGATGTTTGTAGAGATAAAGATGATGAGGGAGGTCGACGGAGGGCTTCCATTTACTGTCGACTGGCTTGCCTTTGAGGTCCGTGACGACCATATCGGACGGGCGCATCTTGTCGTAATCCATGCCGCTGGGCTTGATCGCGATAAGGCCGCGGGCGCGATCGATACCGCTGGCGTTGCCGCTGTGCATGGTGACAAGACCGGCTTTGAAGATGCCTTGATTCGCTTCCCAGACCGCTTTTCTCAGCGCTTTCAGACTCATGCTTTTAGAGTCACGGTGACGATCGACATCGCGGGAACGTCGAGACGAACGCGTCCGTTTTCGACGGCGACGGAGTGCGGCTTCATGGTGATCTTGTCGGGATCGTCGAAGCTGTTATACGCGTTCATATCGGCGCTATGAAGGATCTGAGCGCTGGCGCTGGTGGGCGTTGCGCCGGTGAAAGAGCAATCGGCTTGGACGTCGGTCGCGGTGCGCGGGTTGACCAGAGTGACGACAATATCGCTGCCTTGGCGCGATGCGGAGATGGAGAGATCAAGCGCATCATTATTCTCTGGGGACTCTTTTTCAGTGCGCACGGCAGTCTTGAGGCGGTGCGCTTTGAACATCATGAAGGCGTAATAAGTCGTCGTGCGGACGCAGTTCTTGCCGGTGGGGCCGTCGGTGAGCAGCATCGAATGCAGGACGTTGACGATCTGCGCGATGTTGCACATGTACAGCTTGTCGGCCTGGCGGTTGAACATATTGAGGCCGAGGCCGGCGGCGACGGCTCCTCGCATAGTGATCTGCTGCCAGAGGCGGCCGTAATTTTTTTCCTCATCGGGAATCATGCGGTCCCACACGCCCCATTCGTCGAGCATCAGATTCATGGCGCGCTCCGGCCTCGGCTCGAAACCATCGAGGATGGCGCGCTGCTGGACGATGGCGTTCTCGACGCGCTGGAAGGTGGACATTTGCGTGTCCATGGCGTCGGCCGTGAACTGCGTCGGCGTGAGTCGGGAGTTTTCGTAGAAGTGCATCGCGTAGCCGTCGGGGAGGCGTCCGCCGGTGTTTTGGGTCAGGAATTTGCGCGACCAGTTGACGTCGTTGCCGTTGGGGCCGCAGGCGATGAGGAACAGTTTCGTGCCGCCCCAGTTGCGCATGTAGCCGGAGAACTGGCGGTACTGGTCGGCATAATGTTCGGGCACCATGCGTCCGCCGCAGCCCCAGTTTTCGTTGCCGACGCCCCAGTAGCGGACGCCGAAAGGCTCGGGCGAACCGTTGGCGGCGCGTTCGTCCGACAGAGTGCTGCCTGAGGGGTAATTGCAATATTCGACCCAGTCGCGAAGCTCGGCGGGGGTGCCGCTGCCGACGTTGCCGGCGAGATAGGGCTCGGCGCCGATCTTTTTGCAGAGGCCGATGAACTCATGGACGCCGAAGCTGTTGTCCTCGATGTATTCGCCCCAGTGCATGTTGACGCGCTTGGGACGCTTGGCGCCGATGCCGTCGCGCCAATGATAATCGTCGGCGAAGCAGCCGCCGGGCCAGCGGAGGACGGGGACGCCGAGCTCCTTCAGATAATCGACCGCGGCCTTGCGATAGCCATCGACGTTGGGGATCGGCGAATTTTTTCCGACCCAGAGGCCTCCATAGACGCAGGAGCCGAGGTGCTCCGCGAACTGGCCGTGAAGCTCGGGGCGAACGACGCCGATGGAATCGCCCGTGTGAATCATGACGCGTTCGGTTTTCGAATCGGCGGCGAGGAGGCCGCGGGGGATCAGGCAGGCGAGAGACGATCCGGCGGCGTTCCGAAGAAAACGGCGTCTTGACGAACTTGGTCGCATGAAGGCTCCTGTGACTGTAAGCGCTTACAGCATATTACACCAATCACTGCTTGCGGCCGCGGCCCGCGGGCTGGGTCAGGTCGACCCCGGCGGATTTGAGCGCCTGCGTGGCACTGACGTACCCGAGATTCGGAGCCTGTTTGCGGACGCCATCGAAGACGAAAAATCGGGCACCATCGTCCATGCCCACGCGGCCGGTGGTGACACCGCGATCCTTCAACACTTCGGCGACGCGCTCAAAGGGGCTTTCATCTTCCTGCCACGCGCGAATGTCTGTGCCGACGTGGATCAGCTCGCGGGCGCGCATTTCCTCAAAGCCGGGGAGGATGTAGGCGGGCTCGCCTTTCACGGGAATCACGACGATGAAGGAGCGCTCGCTCTTGCCCCAGCGGACGCCGGTCAGATAGGTCATGGCGGGTCCGGGTTCGAGCACGATCGCGCCGAGTCCGAACTCTTTCATGGCCTGCTGGGCTTTGTCGATACGGGCGCGGAATTCGTCTGGAGTCTGCATTTTTTATCCGAAGGGCTGATCGATAGCGGGACTTTGTTTCGTGAACATTTTGGCGCCGCTCTCGGTGATGTACATGCAGTCTTCCAGGCGCACGCCGAACTCGCCGTAGATCGCGATGGTCGGCTCGTCGCTGAAGCACATGCCGGGCTGGAGTTTCGTCTTATTGCCTTTGACGAGATACGTCCACTCATGGCCATCGAGTCCGATGCCGTGTCCCGTGCGATGCGGCAGACCGGGAGTTTTGTAGCCGGGTCCGAAACCGCCCTTGGTGATCACGTCGCGCGCGGCGAAGTCGACGGATTCGCAAGTCGCGCCCACGTTCGCGGCGGCCAGCGCGGCGTCTTGCGCTTTGCGCTCCAGATCCCAGACCTGGCGCTGACGAGCGGTCGGCTTGCCGAAAATCACGGTGCGGGTGATGTCGCTCTGATAGCCTTCGACGCTGACTCCGTCGTCGATCAACACCAGATCGCCTTCGCGCAGCTTCTGCGGAGCGATGCTGCCGTGGGGGAACGCGGTGTACTTGCCGAAGATCGCCATTGCGCCGCCGGTGGTGCCGAGCGCGCGGAAAGCGGCGGAAATATTGTTAGCCAGTTCTCCGTTCGACATGCCCTCGCGTAGTGTCGTGAACGCGGCGCGGTACGCCTCAATCGTGATGTCGTTGGCGCGTTGAAGAAGAGCGATCTCGGCGGGGGACTTGATCACGCGGCAGCCTGCGGTCGCAGCGTCGGCGCTCAAGAATTCGAGCGACGGAGCCTCCTTACGGATGCCGTCGTAGACTGCGAATCGGACGCGCTCTTCCACTCCGATGCGAATGGCGTTGCGGTCCTTTAAAACCTGCGCGAGTTTCTTGAGCGCGTCCGCCTCGTCCTGCGCGACACGTATGTCGGAACCGATCTTCATTGCAAGATAGGTATTCGGAACCACCCACGCAAGCTCGCCTTTCGCGGGAATCACCAGCGCGGCCGTACGATCGCCCGCGTTCCGGCCAGTGCCGGTGAAATAGAACATACTGGTCCCGGATTCGAGCAGGATCGCGTCGAGTTTGTTTTCGCGCATCAGGCGTTGCGCTTTGTCGATGCGTGCTCGGCGTTCTGAGTCGGTGATGGGCTGGATGCCGTCCAGCATCGGCTTTAGTTTTTTGATCGCGTCGGGAACTTCTTGCCCGTCGGCGAGTTTCGCGGCTCCGGCGGCAGCAACGGCCATGAAAACTCTGCGATTCATAGGGACCCCGGATTTGTTTGGCGCGGCAAAGCCCATAAAAAGACCACTCCCGCTGGTCGCGGCTCCATTGGCTGAACTCGCTGAAAGCGAGTCCGCAGGCCAACGGCGTGCTCCAACAACGCGCACATCAAAGGACACCTCGCATCTGTCCGCCGTCGGCTTGCAGTGTCGCGCCTGTGATGTAGGAAGCGGCGTCGGAGAATAGGAACACCGCTGCGTTGGCGAACTCGCGCGGATCGCCATAACGGGCCATTGGAATCGTCTGGATCATTTTCTTTTGTTGCTCTTCCACGCTGATGCCGGCTCGTTTGCTGTTGGCCTCGTCGAGCTCCCGCAGCCGGTCCGTGGCGATGCGGCCGGGGATGAGGTGATTCACACGGATTTTCTGGCCCACCAGTTCATTCGCCAGCGTCTTCGACAGCGCCGCGACGGACGCGCGTAAAATGTTCGAGAGCGCCAGATTGGCGATCGGCTCCTTCACCGAGCTCGAGGTCGGCAGAATGATGCTTCCACCGCCGCGCGCCGCCATCGACGGAACTGCGAGGCGGACCATTCTCACCGCGCTCATCAGCAGCAGCTCGAACGCTTTCTGCCAGGCCGCATCGTCGAAGGTCAGCGCCGAGCCGGGGGGCGGTCCTCCGGAGTTCGTCATCAGCAAATCGATTCCGCCGAATCGCTCGATGGTTTTCTGATGCCACTGCTCGATCGCCTGGGCCGACGATACATCGCAAGCGACAGCGAGCACGCGGGCGCCGGTCTCAGCTTCTATCTTCTGCCCAGCGGCTGCAACCGCCGACACATCCCGCGAAGCGATCGACACATGCGCGCCCTCTTCGGCCAACCCGCGCGCGACAGCGTATCCCAACCCACGGCTCGCGCCGGCGATCATCGCTACTTTGTTCGTCAAGCCTAAGTTCATAGAGAGTCTATTAGTCTACCGAAGAAGTAGCCAGTAGCCAGTAGCCAGTACCCAGGAGCCGGTAGCCGGAATACGATTTCTACTGGCTACTGGGTCCTGGCTCCTGACTACTTCTCATACAGTAGAACCCATGACCAAGTCGCTCCTCGCCGCCGTCCTCGCGTCAGCTAATGCGTTCGCGCAGCTCGGATCCAATCCGCTTACGCCGATGAGGGAAGGCCTGGATCGTAAGGAAGCGGTCAAAATCACCGACAACATTTACCAGGCGGTCGGTTTCGGAAACACATTTCTGGTGACGACTCCCGCCGGCAACGTCATCATCGACACATCCAACGTCCTGGCCGCCAGTTTGCACGTGAAGCTTCTGAAAGCCCGCAGCGCGGCTCCCGGTGAAGTACATCATTCTGACGCACGGACATGGCGATCATACCGGCGGCGTCGGATTGTGGAAGGAGCCGGGTACAGAAGTAATCGCCCAAAAGAATCAGGTGGAGTTTCTGAATTATCAGGAGCGGCTCAATCGGTTTTTCGCGCTCCGAAATTCCGCGCAGTTTGTCTTTCCCACGCCGCCTGCCATGGCATGGCCGGGGGATGAAGGTGCCAAGCAACTGGCGACGATCCTGTTCGACGACAAGTATGAATTCACACTCGGCGACGTGAAGTTCCAGATCTTTTCCACTCCCGGCGAGACGCCCGATCACCTCTCGGTGTGGATTCCGCAGTGGAAGGCCGCGTTCGTTGGCGACAATTTCTACGCATCCTTCCCGAACATTTATACGTTGCGCGGAACCGAGCCGCGCATGGCTCTCGATTATGTCCATTCGCTCGACAAGGTTTTGTCGTGGCGACCCGAGATCCTGCTGCCGAGCCATGGCCCTGTCACCACCGGCGAGTCGGAAATCGCCACGCGCTTGAAAATGTATCGCGACGCCATTCGTTACGTGCACGATGCGGTGGTGATGGGCATGAACGACGGCAAGGACGTTTACACGCTGATGCGCGAAATCAAATTGCCCGAGCATCTGAACGTGGGCGAGGGTTATGGCAAGCTCACGTGGTCGATCCGGGGGATCTACGAAGGCTATGCCGGCTGGTTCGATCTGAATCCCGCGACCATGTACGAGACGCCCCCATCGTCGGCATACGCGGATCTGGTGAAGCTCGCCGGCGGGCCGGAGCCGGTTGTTTCGCGCGCGCTAGAAATGTTGCAAAAAGGCCAAGCGTCGGGAGCTTTGCGGCTGCTCGATGCCGCGCTGGCGGCTGACCCGTCCCATCGCGGCGCATGGGAGGCGAGGTTGAAGGCGCTCGAGTTGTTGCGCGATCAATCTAAGAACTCGAACGAGCGTGGGTGGTTGGAGTACAGCATCCGGGAGACCAAAGGCAAATTAAAGTAGCCACCAAATTTGAGTTGAAATGATTCTTCACTAGGAAAACTCTACTCATCAGGGGTCTTGGGTATGAATCAAAATACAGGCGTCGCTATCGCTTCTCTGATCTTGACCGGAGGTGTTTCGTTTGCCCAAAGCATGCCGGCGGATTACGAGGGCGTACTGAAGACACTTGGCAAGCAGGGTGACTTCAAGGCGGGCGTGCTGAAAGTGAACGTCCCCCGAGGTGACCTGAAGGTCACGATCGATGGCATTGCCACGCCGACTCCATTCGGCTTCGGAGGATGGCTGGCCATGACCAAAGGCACCGGTGGCACTGACGTCATGATGGGCGATTTAGTGCTGCTCGAAGATGAGGTGAACCCCGTGATGTCCGCCTTGCTGGACGCAGGACTTGAGGTAACGGCGCTTCACAACCATTTCTTTTTTGAGAGCCCAAGGGTTTTCTACATGCATGTGCATGGACACGGTAAAGCGGCGGACCTGGCCCGGATGGCAAAGCCAGCGCTGGATCTGATCGGCCACGGTTCGCCGCAGCATACAGGCTCCGTGTCGGGCGGGACGGTGAATATTGCCGCGGGCGATCTCAATACCAAGCAGATCGCGAGCATTGTTGGGCATGACGGTGAGCAGAGCGGTCCCGTCTATAAAATCACGGTGGGCCGTGATGACCTGAACCTTACGGAGATGGGAGCGAAGATAAACGCCCGTATGGGTCTGAACACGTGGGCAGCCTTCTTCGGCAGCGACGCCAACGCGGAGATTGCCGGGGATGTGGCGATGCTGGCCCAGGAAGTGAATCCGGTGCTGAAGGCGCTTCGAGCAAATGGATTGAATGTAGTTGCGATCCACAATCACATGACCAGCGGCCAGCCTACCGTCTACTTCTTGCATTATTGGGGAACAGGACCAGCGGACAAATTGGCGAATGGTTTCAAAGCAGCCCTCAATGAACTGGGAGCGAAGCGAAGCCCGCACGCCAGTTCGCATTAGGTTTTGTGTGAGCGTCGCCTTGCGTTTTACAGTACCCGCAGCGCGCTGGCCGGAAACTCGATCAACCACTCGCGGTTATCCCTCTGCCGCTCAAATTCCGCATGACGGATGTCGGCGACAATGCCGCCTTCGAATTCGAGGCGCATTCCGTGAGGTTTTTCTACCGCCCTTTTCAGCTCTGCTGGAATCTGGTTTGGCCCGGGACGACCGATCTTTGCCGACACGACAAGCTGCTCCGGCCGCACGCACATCGTCACGCGATCGCCTTTGAACCGGCCCGGAAAATATTCGCCGTCCAACTCGAACTCGCCCATCTGCAATTTGCTGGTATTGCGTCCCGGGTCGAGCGCGCGAATCTCACAAGGGATCAGATTGAACGCGCCCAGCAGACGCGCCACTTCGATATTCGCCGGCTGGTCGAGAATTTTCCTGGGAGGACCGCTCTGCACGATTTTCCCTTCGCGCAGGATCAGCATCTCTTCGCCCAGCTCGAAACATTCGTCCAGATCGTGAGTCACCAGAACCACTGGAGTCTTGAAATCCGCTCGCACTTGCCGCAAAACCTCGTAAAACTCAGCCCGCAGCGGCGCGTCGAGGCCTTGCGCCGGCTCGTCCAGCAAGAGCAGTTTTGGCGCGACGATCAGCGCTCGCGCTATGGAGCAGCGCTGCCGCTGTCCTCCGGAAACCTCGTGCGGACGGCGCCCCGCGGCTTCCTTCAGCCTGAAAGTTTCAAGCATTTCGTTTACCCGCCGATGCCGTTCCAGGCGCGGCCTGCGCTCCGCGGCAAACATCAGGTTCTCCCGCAGCGTCATGTGCGGAAACAGCGCGTAGTTTTGAAACACGTATCCGCAATTGCGCGCCTGCGGCGGAAGATGCACACCCGTTGCGCCGTCGAACAGCAGATCGTCATCCAACAAAATGCGCCCCTCATCCGGACGCACGAATCCGGCGATGGCATCCAGCACCAGAGTCTTGCCGGACCCGCTAGGACCGAACAGCACCGTCACGCCCGCGGCGGCCTGGAATTCCAGGTCCAGCGAAAATCCGGCCGAATCAGGACGTCGAGGAAATGTTTTATGGAGGCGCGCCTGCAACATGTTAGCGAGGGCTCAAACGATTCGCCAGTGTCAGGATCAGCAGCGCAACTACCGACACTACTAACACCAACGTGCGCGCGACTGTGCCATTGCCCGATTCCACCGCGTCGTAAATGGCCACGGCCACCGTCTGCGTGCGGCCGGGAATGTTGCCCGCCACCATCAACGTGACGCCGAAATCGCCCAGCGATCGCGCGAAAGCCAACGCGGCCGCCGCGAAAATCGACCGGTGTGCCAGAGGCAGAGTGACGCGCCAGAATAATCGCCACTCCGACGCGCCAAGGGTCCGCGCCGCGCGTTCGTAACTGCGGTCGACGCTCTCAAACGCCGCTCGCGCCGACTTCACCAGCAGCGGCAGCGAATGCAGCAGCGCCGCCACCACCGCGGCTTTCCAGGTGAATACCAGCGGCGATCCGAAGATCGTTTCCCAAAGTTTTCCCAAGGGACTGGCGCGGCCGATCAACACCAGCAGATAGTATCCGAGCACGGTAGGGGGCAGCACCAGGGGCAGTGTCACCATCGCATCCAGCGCTTCTTTGAAGCGAAATTCGCGATTCGCGAGAATGTAGGCGATCCACAATCCGAATGCGAGCGCCACGGCGGTCGACACCACGGCTACGCGCAGGCTGAGCCACAGCGGAAACCAATCGATGGGCATGGATTGCTCATTATAGCGTTCACAATGAGCCGCCATGCGTCAGCATGCGGGCAGATGCACAGGTCTAGAGCGGCTCAAACCGAGCGGTAAAGTGCCGCAGATACTCCGGCTCATACGTCATTCGCAGCCCGCGCAGCGATTCCTTGCGCGCGTTCACTTCGAGAATCGCTTCCACCAGATAATCGATGTGGCTTTGCGTGTAGACGCGGCGCGGGATCGCCAGTCGCAACAGTTCATGACGTGCATGCTCGCCGAACATCACAGAGCCGATCTCGACGCTGCGCACGCCCGCATGGCGATACAATTCGACCGCAAGAGACTGCCCGGGAAATTCGCGCGTGGGAATATGCGGCAGCATCCTTCCCGCGTCGATATAGATGGCGTGGCCGCCCGGAGGCTCGACGATGGGCACGCCTCGATCGGCAATATTCCGGCCAAGGTAGCGAGTGGACGCGATGCGATATTCCAGATAGTCGCGATCCAGCACTTCGTCCAATCCAACCGCGATCGCTTCCAGATCGCGCCCGGCGAGACCTCCGTAAGTGGGAAAACCTTCCGTCAGAATCAGCAGATCGCGCTCTTTCTGTGCGACGACGTCGTCGTTGGTGCACAGCATGCCGCCAATGTTGGCGAACGCGTCCTTCTTGGCGGAGAAGGTGCAGCCGTCGGCGTGCGAAAACATTGCCTGCGCGACCTGTTTCGGCGAGAGACGCTCAAATCCCGGCTCCTGCTGTTGAATGAACCAGGCGTTCTCGGCGAACCGGCAGGCGTCGAGATAAAACGGAATCTTGTGTTTCTTGGCCACAGTGTGCACCGCGCGGATGTTCGCCATCGAAACCGGCTGGCCTCCGCCGGAGTTGTTCGTGACGGTCAACATGATCAGCGGAATCTTCTCCGCGCCTTCCGTCTCGATCAGCTTTTCGAGCGCCGCGACGTCCATGTTGCCTTTGAACGGCAAGCGCGCCTGCGTGTCCGCCGCTTCGGGCAGTGGCAGATCGACCGCGCGAGCGCCGGTGAACTCGATGTTGGCACGGGTAGTGTCGAAGTGCGTGTTGCTGGGCACGATGTGGCCGGGGCGGCACATCACCGTAAACAGAATGCGCTCCGCCGCGCGGCCCTGATGAGTGGGAATCATGTGCGCGAAGCCGGTTAGCTCATCCACCACCTTCTTGAGCCGGAAAAAGCTCTCGCTTCCCGCGTAGGATTCATCGCCGCGCATCATCGCCGCCCACTGCGCAGTCGACATCGCGCTGGTGCCGGAATCGGTCAGCAGATCGATCAGGATGTCAGCAGCACGCAATTCGAAAAGATTGTAGCCTGCCTTCTGAAGCAGCTTTTCGCGATGCTCCGGAGTAGTGTGGCGCAGCGGCTCGACGCTCCGGATGCGGAATGGCTCGATGATGGTTTTCATCCACCCTTATCGTGGCACAACACTCGGATCGCGAACGCCGTTGCGAGGATCGGATCGTCTTCTTTTACAAGATTATTACTATTTACAAAACTTCCATCGGCGCGCTGCGGCGGAAGCAGCACGGGAAGGTCCGGCATCGCCCGCGTGATTGCGGCCGCGTAGTAGAAGCGAAGGCCCTCGCTCCATCCCATGCGAGCAGGCTCGATGTCGAAACCGGGCGCGCGTTCCTCCAGATGATTTTTCTTCAGCCACTCGCGAGCGTGAACGATGCGCGGGTCGCTGTCCAGGACGCCGGCAGCCCGCATCGCGATGATACCGTCGCAAGTCGTCGTGCCGTAGCTCCGATACTTGCCATTCTCGTCGCCGGCCTTATTCGTATCCAGATTCACGGTCGAGAAAAAGAATCCGCCGTCCGCGTTCCGGCAGCGATCCAGATAAACCAGAGCCTTCTGCATCGCCGGATCCGACGCGGGAATCGCCGCGGCTGCCAGCCCTTCCAAAACATAGCGAGTCATCGCCAGATCCACATGACCCGCCTCCGGAGGACGACGCCGGTCCCCTCCCATCCCCCAGGCGCCGTACGCCGGATCCTCGCGAGTCCAGCCGTTTTCTTCCGTGAACTGCTGACCGCGCAGGCACGCGATCCAGGCCGACCAATCGCGCTTCAGCCGCGCCGCGACGCGCACTGCCAGCCCCGTCGCATAATTCGGATAGTCAGGACCCGCCGAATCCGACATCCCCAGCGACCCATCTTGATTCGTGTTTCGCTTCAGAAACTCGAACGCCTTATCGACGCCTGATTGCTCATGCTCCAACGGCAGCAGCGCATCCAACACGAACGGCGTCAGCGATTGCCCGGATCGCAGCAGTCCGTACGTCTTGCTGTGCCATCCTCCGTCATCGGATTGTTGAGCCCACAGCCACCGCACCGCCCGACCCAGCGCCGAGTTATCGCGACGCCCGCAGGCCGCAGCCCCGAGCGTCGCGAGCAAAAATGTCCGTCGTTGCATTATTTGACCATAAGGTTCAGAATAGCCGCACTCGTCACCGCGACGCGACCCGTGATGCAGTGCGACCCGGCCCACGTTCCATCCTCATTCTGCAGTTTCAAGATGCGAGCCGTAATATCGTTGCGCCAGTGGTTCCACTCCTCGCCGCCGGTGCGCTTCAGCCCGTCGCTCACGTTGAGATACGAGAAAAATTCCTCGCCGCCCACCGACCCGAATCCATTGACGAACTTCGAATCCCGCAGTTGCGACCGGATCGCGTCGATCTGCGGCGCATTCGCCGCGCGGTCGGCCGACGTGCGGCTGAGTTGCTCCAACGCCTGCGCGCTCTGATACAATGCCACCCCGGCCGACGCCGGAGCCGCTTTCGCCGGCGATTTTGCCGCGTCCTTGGTGTAGGTGTCCGCCATCGCCATGGTCTTCTCCTCTACCTTGACGCCCTTCTTGTGCGCCTCGTAAAGACTTCGCGACGCCATGGAAGTCCCCAGAATCGGGGCCCATCCGCCGCCGGCGTTCCAACTCCCATCGCGCTGCTGATTTGACTCGATCTTCGCGACGCACTTCTCCAAGGCCTTGCGCACGCGAGCATTCTGCGCCGCCGTGGACAGCGTCCCGTCGACTTCCGACAGCAGCATCGACGTCAAAAACGTATCGATATAAGGACCCAGCTTGCGCTGAATCTGCGTCCCGTTGCGATTGGTTACCTGCAACCCTTCGGCCGGGCTATTCTCGACATTGCGCAAAATAAATGCCAGCCCGCGTTCGATACTGGCCTGATATTGATTCCCCGACCGCCGCAGCGCCAGCACCGCCACTGCCGTATTCGCGACATCGTTGCCATTGGTTTCCAAATGCTCATTTTGCCGGACATACGACGTCTCGCCGCCGTCCTGTCCCCAACCCCCATCGTTTCCCTGAACCGACGCGATCCACTTCGCGCCCTTCGCGACGGCGATGTCCACCGGTTGATTGTTATTGCTGGCCGAATTCGCCGCGAGCGCAAGTACCAGCGCCCCCGCGGTCACCATACTGACAGTCTTGATCTGCATAAAAAAGATCTCCTTTCAGACACGGTATGCCGCGCTGAAGGAGATCCTTTCAGATATTCGAATTTCAATGAGTGCCGAATAAGTTAGGATAGACGCATGAATAAGAAGCAACTCGGAAAACTCGTCCTGAGCCGGGTAAAGTTCCGCCCAATAGCCCGGCGCTTTAACTTGCTTACGGGAGAGCCCCTGCCTCTAGAAGACGACACGTGGACGGTTCGCACCGAAACTCCCAGAGGGCTGTGGGTTGACACCTCGAGCGGTCACGGGTTTGAACTAGCGTACGATCACATCCGTGAATTTATGTCGGACTCTAAGAATCCGGCTGGCGGATTCTTGCTGCTGAAATCACAGGTCATTATCCGTGGTGACCATCTTTGGGCAGAGCCGCTCAGTCCTAAACCTGGCGGTCAAGACCTTCCCAGAATGCCTCGGTTTCAGAACGCTCATTGACCCGTTGCGATTCTATGCCACCTCGGCCCGTCATGTGGCGTACTAAATTGAGGTCGCTCGCGCCGGGTTGGAACACTTGATCGAGAACGTCCTCGCTAGGGTAGCCTACCCAGCCTTATCCGCCAGCACCCGCACGTGATTATCGCGAATCTCGACGTACCCGCCGGAGATTGTGACCTCGCGCGTCTGCCCGCCTGATGTGATGGTCAGCATGCCCGAGCCCAGCTCCCCCAGCAGCGCCGCGTGTCCCGGCAGGACGCCTAAATATCCGTCCTTGCCCGGAATCTCCGCGTAATCCGCGCGCTGGTCGAGCACCAGCTTCTCCGGCGTAACAACCTCGATCTGAAACGTCTCGGCCATAGGTGTTCGTCTTTCTTCTACTGGCTACTGGCTACTGGCTACTTCTTCTTCTTCATCTCTTCGTAAGCTTCCAGCACGTCATCGATCGATCCCTGCATGTAGAACGCCTGCTCCGGAATCTCGTCGTGCTTGCCTTCGACGACCTCTTTGAAGCTGCGCACCGTATCGGCCACCTTGACGTATTTGCCCTTGCGGCCCGTGAACGCTTCGGCCACATGGAACGGCTGCGAAAGGAACATTTGAATTTTGCGAGCGCGCGCCACCGTCGCCTTATCTTCGTCCGAAAGCTCGTCCACACCCAGAATCGCGATGATGTCCTGCAGATCCTTATAGCGTTGGAGAATCAGCTTCACGCCCTGCGCGACATCGTAATGTTCCTGCCCGATAATCAGCGGATCCAGAATGCGCGACGTCGATGCCAGCGGATCCACCGCCGGATAAATTCCCAATTCCGAAATGGAGCGCGAAAGGTTCGTGGTCGCGTCCAAGTGCGCGAACGTCGTCGCCGGAGCCGGATCGGTGTAATCGTCGGCAGGCACGTAAATCGCCTGCACCGACGTGATCGACCCGCTCTTGGTCGACGTGATCCGCTCCTGCAAATCGCCCATTTCGCTGGCCAGGTTCGGCTGATATCCCACCGCGCTGGGCATGCGTCCCAGCAGCGCGCTTACTTCGGAACCCGCCTGCGTGAAGCGGAAAATATTGTCGATGAACAGCAGCACGTCCTGGTGTTCTTCATCGCGGAAATACTCGGCCACCGTCAGCGCGCTCAGCGCCACGCGAAGACGCGCCCCGGGGGGCTCCGTCATCTGTCCATAAATTAGCGCGCATTTCGATTTCGTGAAGTCGTGCGGATCGATTACGCCGGACTCCTGAAATTCCAGCCACAGATCGTTCCCTTCTCGAGTGCGCTCGCCCACGCCGGCGAACACTGAAACGCCGCCGTGCTTGGTCGCCAGGTTCGAAATCAGCTCCTGAATGATGACCGTCTTGCCCACGCCCGCGCCGCCGAACAGCCCGATCTTTCCGCCGCGCAAGTACGGCTCGAGAAGATCGACCACCTTGATACCCGTCTCGAACATCTGCAGCTCGGTCGACTGCTCATCGAACAGCGGAGCCGCACGGTGAATCGGCCAATGCTGCTTCGTGTTCACCGGACCCATGTTGTCCACCGGCTCGCCAATCACGTTGAGCACGCGCCCCAGCGTCTCCCGGCCCACCGGCACGGTCACCGGACGATTCAGATTCTCCACGTGCATCCCGCGCACCAGACCATCCGTCGGTTGCAACGCAATAGTCCGGACGCGGCTTTCGCCGATGTGCTGCGCCACTTCGCAGATAATATCGATCGGCGTCGGTACGTTGAAACCTTCGCTCGTAATGCGAACCGCAGTCCGGATCACCGGAATCTGCCCCTCGGGAAACTCCACGTCCACGGCCGGTCCGGCCACCTGGATCACTTTGCCAGCAACACTCATAAACCCCTCTTTTTATCCTTGCCCTAACACAGACTAAAGTCTGTGCCACCAGTCAATCCACCAGCACTTGGTGGCACAGGCTTCAGCCTGTGAACAGCTTTTCGCCGCCCGCTTAATCCAACGCCGCCGCGCCGCTAACCACTTCAATAATTTCCCTGGTGATACTAGCCTGCCGCACGCGATTCATATACAGCGTCAACTTGTCGATCACGTCGTTGGCGTTCTGCGTCGCCGCATCCATCGCCGTCATGCGAGCCGCCAGATAAGCCGCCCCCGATTCCAGCAGCGCCCGGTAAATCTGCACATTCAAATACCGCGGCAGAAGACTATTCAGAATCTCTTCCGGCTTCTGCTCGTAAATGTAATCCACCGGTTCGCTCGATTTCGGCACTTCAATCGGCAGCAGCCGCGTCTGCGCGATATTCGATGACATCACGCTTTTAAACTCATTCACAAACAGGTACACCGAGTCGATTTCCGCCTTCGCGAACCGGTCGATGATGATCTGCGCGATCTTTTCGGCGGATTCGAACTTGATGTTGCGAAACATGTCCAGATGCTCGCCGGAGATATTCGGAAATCGCTTCTTGAAATAGTCGCGGCCCTTGCGCCCGATCAGTTCAAAGCTCAGATCTTCGCCTTTGTGCTCGTTAGCGAACTTGTGCGCCAGCTTGATCAGGTTCGAGTTAAACCCGCCCGCCAAGCCTCCATCCGCCGTAATCACCACCAGCAGAATCCGCTTTTCCGGACGCACCGCCAGCAAAGGATGCGTCTCGCCCTCGCCCGATTGCGCAGCCGCTTCCGCCACGTTGGCCAGCATCTGTTGAAGAACCTTGGCGTAGGGCCGCGCCGCAATCGCGCGCTCCTGAGCCTTGCGCAGTTTCGCCGCCGAGACCATCTTCATGGCCTTGGTAATCTGCTGCGTATTCTTCACCGAACGGACACGCCGCCGGATGTCAATCAAGCTAGGCATGTACGTCCGTCCGCAGTTTTCTACTGGCTACTGGCTCCTGGCTCCTGGCTACTTCTTGCATTTACTTCTTCCCGTGATCCTGAACGAATTTAGGTTTGAATTCCTTGACCAGCGAGCTGATCTGCGCCTTAATTTCGTCGGTCAGCGTCTTCTTCTCGCGAATGGATGGCAGCAGCCCGGGATGCGCGTTTTCGACGAATTTGAATATTTCCTGTTCGAAAGGCCTTACCAGCGGCAGCGGCAGATCGTCCAGCATCCCCTGCGTTCCGATGTAAAGAATCAAAACCTGTTTCTCCACCGGCACCGGCGAATACTGGCCCTGTTTCAGCAATTCCACCATCTTGCTGCCGCGCGTCAACTGATCGGCGGAAGACTTGTCGAGTTCGGACCCGAACTGCGCGAACGCGGCCAGCGCTCTATACTGCGCCAGATCCAATCGAAGCGATCCAGCCACTTGCTTCATGGCCTTGATCTGCGCATTGCTGCCCACGCGACTAACCGAAATGCCCACGTTGATGGCCGGACGCACGTTGGAGTTGAACAGATCCGATTCCAAATAAATCTGGCCGTCGGTAATCGAAATCACGTTGGTCGGAATGTACGCCGAAACGTCGCCTGCCTGCGTTTCGATAAACGGAAGCGCCGTCAGCGACCCTCCGCCCTTATCGGCGGAAAGTTTCGCCGCGCGCTCCAGCAAACGGCTGTGAAGATAGAACACGTCGCCCGGAAACGCCTCGCGCCCCGGAGGACGGCGCAGCAGCAGCGAAATCTCGCGATACGCCGCTGCATGTTTCGAAAGATCGTCGTACACGCACAACGCGTGACGGCTGCTGTCGCGGAAATATTCGCCGATCGCGCAACCCGCGTACGGAGCCAGATACTGCATCGGAGCCGGATCGGACGCCGTCGCCGCGACCACGATCGAATACTCCATCGCGCCGTAAGTTTCCAGCGTCTTCACCACCTGCGCCACGGTCGAGCGCTTCTGCCCGATCGCGACGTAAATGCAGATGACGTCTCCGCCCTTTTGGTTGATGATCGTATCCAGCGCGACCGTCGTCTTTCCGGTCTGCCGGTCGCCAATGATCAGCTCGCGCTGTCCGCGCCCGATCGGAATCATCGCGTCGATCGCTTTGATGCCGGTTTGCAGAGGCTCTTTCACCGGCTGCCGTTCCACCACGCCCGGCGCGATGCGCTCGATCGCGTTATAGCCTTTGCTCTCGATCGGACCTTTGCCGTCCACCGGATTGCCCAGCGCGTCCACCACGCGGCCGATCATGCCTTCGCCCACCGGAACCGACATAATGCGGCCCGTGCGCTTTACCTGGTCGCCCTCCTTGATATCGGTGTAGTCGCCCAGCATTACCGCGCCGACTTGATCTTCTTCCAGGTTCAGCGCGATGCCCGAAACGCCGCCCGCGAATTCGATCAATTCGCCCGCCATCACGTTTTCAAGCCCGTAAATACGAGCGATACCGTCGCCCACCGAAATCACGGAGCCGGTCTCTGAAACGTTGACTACTTTCTCGTAATTGTCGATCTCCTCGCGCAACACACGCGAGATTTCATCCGCCCGGATCTGAGCCATAAAATCTTTAGAACCCCTAACCCTTCTTCACCGCCCACGTGAAACCGCTCCACTGAACCGCCATGCGCAGCATGCGGGCAGACGCCGAACAGCCTGGCTACTTCTGCCAGAGCGTCGCCCGCAACTTCTCCAATTGTCCCCGTACACTGCCGTCGTAGACAGTCGATCCAATCCGCGCCACCACTCCCGCCACCAGCGCCGGATCGGTCGTAAATTTGAGCTTCGCTTTCTTCCCCGCCATCCGCGTCAACTGCCCTTCCAGAGCGGTCTGCTGCGCGCCCGTCAACTCCCGCGCGCTCGCAACATCGGCGCGCACGAACCCCAAATGTTCGTCCAGCAGCACTTCGAACGCTTCCGCAATCGACGGAATTTCGTGCACCCGCCGATGATCGATCACCACATAAAGAAAATTGCGAATCTTCGCGTGAATGTTCAGCGGAGTGGTCAATTTCAGAATCACCGCCCGCTTCCGCGACGGCGAAACCGCGGGCGAAAGCAGCGCGCCGCGCAGATCGTCGGACGTCGCCACCATCGCCGCCACCACTCGCAGCTCATCCATGGCGGTTTGCGGATCGATTCCGGAATTCGGCTCCGTCACCACATCCACCAGAGCCCGCGCGTATCGCTTGGAAACCGCCGAGAGCATTTAGTTCTTCGACCCCTGCTGCTGGAGATCCTTCGTGAAGTCGTCGACCAGTCCCGCTTCAGTCGCCGCGTCAAGGCGAGTGCGAATCCGCTGCTCGGCCAGATCCAGCGCAAGCTTGGCCGCGTAGGCACCTAGTTCGCGCGTCGCCAGATTGCCCGCCGATTCGATTTCCTGCTCGGCCTGCCGCTGCAGTTTCTCGATCTGGTGCGCTGTTTCCTGCCGGATGCGCGCCGATTCTTGCTCCATCTCGATTTTCGCCTGAGCCTTGAACTTCTCGATCTCCGCGCCCAGCGCGTTTAGCCGCGCATCCATCTCCGCGGCACGCTTTTCGGCAGCCTGTTTGGTGGCCTGCGCCTCAGTAATGTCTTTTTGAATTTCGCCCGTGCGGGATTTGAAGAAAGTCGGCAGGCTCTTGTTGAGGAAATAACCCGCGACACCCACGAGGAGGACGAAGTTCGCCCACTTCCAGACCATCATCTCGTCCTTGACGACTTCTTCTTTCGCGCCTTCTTTTTCCTGCGCGAAAACCGAGGACGATCCCGCCAGCAGCATCATCGCAAGCACAACCCGCTTCACGATTTCCTCCGCGCGAGAATGGTGTTCGCAATGCTATCCGCAAGCGCCGCGCTGGTCTCGACCAGATTCTGCTTGGCTGCGGTTTTTTCCTCTTGCAGCTTCTTATCCGCGTTTGCCATCGCTTCCGAGGAACGAGCCTGCCCCGCCGCGATCTGCTTGGCCTGATCTTCCAGCCAGACTTTTCGCGTCTCTTCCTGCTCGCGATAAACCACCGACTTAGCATCCCGGAATTTCGCTTCGTAATCCTGCGCTTTGCGCTCCGCCGCGGCCAGACTTTCTTCCGCGGCCTTGCGCGCTCCCGCGGTCAATTCCTCGCGGCGCTTTAAGACCTTTTGCAGCGGGATAAAAAGCATCCCTTTCAAATAAAAATGCAGGATGATCAGCAGGATTACGGTGGGGATAGCTTTTAGCAGAATCCCACTCAGGTCATGGAGTGTCTGTTCCATCAATAATTGTGCAGGGATCGGACGTCGAGACGAACTACTCCGAATCCGTCAAGTTAGCACAATGGCCTATGTGGGGTCAAATTAGGACTAAGCCGTCTGTGCAGCGGCTAATTTGGTCGCTGCGGGCAGCCCGATCTTCAGCCGGACCGCCGTATCGATCTTCGCCCGGATGTCGAGATGCTCCTTCAGGAACGTCCGCGCTGTCTCCCGGCCCTGCCCCAGCCGCTCACCTTGGAAGCTGTACCAGGCGCCGCTCTTTTCGACGATCCCTTGCTCCGAACCGAGGTCAAGCAGGTCCCCTTCGCGGGAGATTCCGTGGCCATAAAGGATGTCTACTTCAGCCTCACGAAATGGCGCAGCCACCTTATTTTTCACTATTTTAACCTTGGTGCGGTTACCCACCACCACCTCGCCGTCCTTGATCGCGCCGATGCGCCGGACCTCCACCCGAACAGAGGAGTAAAACTTCAGCGCCCGACCGCCGGTGGTCGTCTCCGGATTGCCAAACACAACCCCGATTTTTTCCCGTACCTGATTGATAAATATGATACAAGTGTTGGTCTTGGCAATCGATCCGGTAAGCTTCCGCAGTGCCTGCGACATCAGCCGCGCGTGCAGCCCCATGAAGCTATCTCCCATCTCTCCTTCAAGTTCCGCGCGAGGGACCAGCGCCGCCACCGAATCGACCACTAGGACATCAATCGAGGCAGATTGAACCAACGCGTTCGTAATCTCCAGTGCCTGCTCCCCGCAATCCGGTTGAGAAACAAGGAGATCGTCCACGTTGACCCCCAAGTTTCGCGCATATCCCGGGTCGAGTGCATGCTCCGCGTCAATAAACGCCGCCGACCCGCCTACTGCCTGAGCTTCTGCAATCACTTGCAGCGCTAAAGTGGTCTTTCCGGAGGACTCCGGCCCAAAAACCTCAGAGACGCGCCCCCGCGGAAATCCGCCCACCCCCAGCGCAGCGTCGACCGAGATCGACCCGCTCGATATCACCTTTACCGGCAATACGTTACGCGATCCGAGCTGCAACACGGCGCCCTTGCCAAACTGCTTATCCATCTGAAGAATCGTCTGCAGAATCATGCGGGTGCGCTCGGAATTTGCCATGCCTATTTGTGTGCTGTGGATCGGAAAAATCTCAGCTTTTTACGGATCTGGTCTCTGACTTTCCCAAAAGAGGCTTCGTCGGAAGGGTCTTCGAAGGGCCAGTGGAGGCGTTGGGTTTTTCCGGGGAAGACGGGGCAAATCTCGTTGGCGTGATCGCAGACGTATGACGTAATCGAACTCCTGGCCCGTGAATTCGTCCACGGATTTGGAGCGATGGGCGCTGATATCGATTCCGATCTCCTTCATCACCGCGATCGCCTCGGGACGGACTTGCGTGGGCTTGGTTCCGGCGGAGAAGACTTCGAATTTGTCGCCGGCTGCTTGGCGCCACAAACCTTCGGCCATCTGGCTTCTGGCTGAGTTACCGGTGCAAAGTATCAGGACGCGTTTTGGTTTAGTCATAAAAAGAGCGGTGGCCGCGGGCGGCCGCATGCATTACCACCGCTCCCTGCGGTCACGGCCCGGTAGAGTTACCGAGCCGTGACCGCAGGGAGCGGTGTTCAAAATGCGGCTCACGAACAGCAGGACGGGCCGCAGCAGGATTTGGGTTTCTGGGCGCGGATGAAGGCGCTCATGAATTTTCCGTCTACTTGCGGAGCGATGGCGTCTACGTCGATGCCTTCGCTCGACAGAAACTCACGGGCGTCTTCTACGCGGTAGATGCGGGTCGGCTCGATGTCGATGCTTTCGAAGCCTGAGGCTGAGAGTTTCGCGCGGTATTCATTTTCCTCCAACGCCCCGGCGACGCAGCCTACCCACAGAAGGACGCTTTTGCGGATCTCGGGCAGCATCTCGCCCTTGGTGACTACATCCGAAACCGCGAAGCGGCCGCCGGGTTTCAGGACGCGAAAGGCCTCGGCGATGACGCGGTCTTTGTTGGACGAAAGATTGATGACGCAGTTCGAGATGATGACGTCCACCGAGTTGTCCGGCAGAGGAATGTTTTCAATCTCGCCTTTTAGAAACTCGACGTTTTCGACGCCTGCGGTGCGCTTGTTCTCATTGGCCAGCGCGAGCATTTCATCGGTCATATCGAGTCCGAACGCCTTGCCGGTGGGGCCGACGCGGCGGGCGGAGAGAAGCACGTCGATGCCTCCGCCGGAGCCCAGGTCGAGGACGGTTTCGCCGGGTTTCAACTCGGCGAGCAATGTGGGATTGCCGCAGCCTAGCGAGGCTTTGAGCGCGGCCTCGGGTAGTTCGCCGGCTTGGGCGGAGTCGTATAAATTGCTGGTGATGGGGTCGCAGCGGCCTTCGAGCGCGCGCTCGGCTCCGCAGCAGGAGCTGCCTCCGGTAGCGACTCGAAGGGCCGCCTGGCCGTATTTCTCTTTGACGATTTCCTGAATGTTCATTTGCAGATCTCCATAATATGTTTCGGTTTTACTGCGCGGTTGCGGGTGCAGCATTCGGCGTACAGGAATCCGAGCAGATCCTGCAAGGCTGCGGTGCTGGCGGAGTAGCGGAGGAAGGTTCCTTCGCGGCTGACCTCGATCAGGCCTTCATTTTTCAGCTTGTCGAGATGGTGCGAGAGAGTGGAGGCGGAGATTTCGAGCTCCGATTGAATTTCGCCGACGACCAGGCCTTCGGGATGGGCGGAGAGCAGCAGCTGCATAATGCGGAGGCGGGATTCGGTGCCCATGGCGGCGAACATGTCGGCGTAGCGGGTGATGTCTTCGGAGGATCTCTTCATCGGTGATTCTATATTTCTATAATAATGGAAGTATCGAAGTTGTCAAGGGAAGAGATCGCTCGCTGCGGACGCGGCTCTGTTAAGGCGACCGTCGTCGTGGTTCACAGGCTGAAGCCTGTGCCACCAGGTGCGTTTCGGAGAGGTGGCAGACTTTAGTCTGTGTTTTTAACGACTAGCTTCAGGGGCGTGCGTGGGTCGGGCGGTGGGACGATGATGCCTTTTAGTTCTATGCTCTCGCCTTCCGGCGCGCGGCCTTCTATGACGACGGTTTTGTCGATTCCGGAGATCGTCAGGGAGGATCCTTTGACGGCGCCTCGGACTGTGACCTTGGTGTTGCCGGGGGTGAAGCCGACGCGCTTGATGGCGTCCCACACCTGCTCCATGGTGACGCGGTTCTGATCGGCCAGGTCCAGCGTCACAGTGCCTTCCTTCATGCTGACTTCCACGTGTGTGACGCCGCGCATTTTTTCGAATGCTTTGCCTAACGATTCGGAGCAGGACGGGCAGTTCATGTCGTTCATGGAGACCTCGACCCGCAGGAATTCGGCGCGCGCTGCGCAGGCGTGCATAACAGGAGAATGCCCAGAGTAAAATAACTTCGTCACGATGAAAGATTACAAGATCTGGGCCGCGTTCGCAGTGGCGGCGGTGGTTTTTTACTTTGTCCCTCTGTTCGATTCCCAGACGTCGATTCAGGGGGACGCGGTGGACGTCCATTATTCGGCGCAGAAATATTTCGCCGATTCGCTGCGGGAAGGGCACTTGCCGCACTGGACGCCATACGTTTTCTCGGGCTTTCCGTTTCTGGCGGATCCGCGGACGGGCGGTTGGTATCCGCTGCACTGGCCATTTTTCCTGTTCGGAATCACGCCGCGGGCGATCGAATGGGAGCTGGCGCTGCACGCTTTCCTGGCGCTCTGCGGAACGTACGTTCTCGCAAGGCGGCTGACGGGAAATCACATGCCCGCGCTAATCGCGGCGATGTTTTACGCTGGCGGTGGATTCTTCGCGGGGCACAGCGCGCATGTCGGGATCTTCGAGACTGCGGCGCTGCTGCCCTGGCTGTTGTGGTCGGGATTGCGCTCGCTGGACGACTCGCGGGCACTGCTCCTGACTGGATCGATCGGCGGAGCGGTGCTGCTCATTGGGGACTTCCGGTCGGCCCTGTATTGCTTTTTGGCGCTGGCGCTACTGGTGATCGCCCGTCGTCCGGCATGGAAGCGGGGAGCGGCGGTAATGACCGCTCCGGCGGTGGTCGCGATCCTATTAGGTGCGGTCCAGATTATACCGGCGCTCGAACTGATCGGACAGAGCAGCCGCACGGCGTTGAATACAGCTCTGAAATTGGGAGCGTTGGCGACGCTCGCGATCCCGAATTTTTATGGAGCGGCGTCGGGCACCTATTCCGGGCCTCCCGATGCGACGCAGTTTTATTTCTATGCAGGGATTCTGCTGGTCCCGCTAGCACTGGTGGGCCTGTTCCGGAGCCGCACCATCGCGCCGTTAGTGTTGACGGCCGCAGGGCTGCTGCTGGCGGTCTATTCCGTAAATGCCTGGTTCGTGGCGGCGCTTGGCCTGGCTCTGGCGGCGGCTTCGGGCGCGGCCTGGCTCGCCGAACGATTCCAGAAGCCGTGGCTGATGATCGCGGTTCTGCTGTTCAGCGTCCCCGACCTTTGGTTTTTCAATATGGGCGATAACGCGCTCGCGTATGCCAGCACGCTGCGGACGGGCGCGGATCTGTTTGCCGAAAAGTACGGCGACCCATTCACGAATTTCCAGAACCATCTCGCGGCGGCAAAACTGAGGCCGTTTACCCGCATCTGGTCGGCGTTCGATACCAATACGTTCGGTCCGCTGAATAGCTCGCTCGAAGGGCGGACGGAGGTCACGTATGGGTACAACCCTTTGGAACTGGCCCGATACCGCGAATATATGGAAGCGGCGGATCAGAATCCGAAGCTGTTGAACGGCCTGGCCGTGACTTACGGGATCGATACGCAGCGCGGGGTGATTGTCGAAAATTCCAACGCCCTGCCGAGGATTTTCGCGCCCCCGCAGGTGAAGTTTGTAGCGAGCCATGCCGCGGCGAGGGCGCTGCTGGCGGAGCTAGATCCAGCCCAATGGGCGATTGTCGAGACTGCGTTGCGGCCGCTGGCTCCGGGGGCTACGCGCGTCGAAATCGTCAACTACACAGGCGATTTTTACAGCGCGAAATACACCGCGGCGTTCGATTGCCTGCTGCGGATCGCGGTTCCTTATTATCCGGGGTGGACGGCGGCGGTCGACGGGAAATCGACGCCGGTGTACGTGGTGGATGGCGCGCTCTCGGGTGTTTTAGCACCCGCGGGGACGCATGAGCTGACGTTTCGCTACCGCTCAAACTGGTTTCCGATGGGCGCGGGGATCAGCCTGCTGGCTCTCCTCGGGATTATCACTTTAGGTTTTCTCTGGCCTTCAATTTTTCTCCGGCGCTGACGATAAGCCGGAAGTGGCACCGCTAAGCGAGACAAATCTAATCGACCGCCTGGATCCGGGAGTGCTTAGGGAAAAAGCGATCCATACACTGGGGGAACTGCCGCCGTTCTCGCCGATCCTGAACAAGCTGCTGGCGTCGCTGGCCCAGGACGATGTGTCGTTCGTCAAGCTGGGGGATCTGATCGAAAAGGACCCGGTGGTGGCGGGAAATCTGTTGCACCTGGTCAATTCGGCGTTGTACGCGCGGCGGGGAAGCATCAACTCCGTGCGGCACGCGCTGAGCCTGCTGGGGATCAACAAGCTGCGCAACGTGGTGCTGGGCATGTCGATCACACGGATGTGGAATCAGGTGAAGACGCCTGCCTCGTGGTCAATGGCGCGATTCAATATGCACTCCGCGGCCTCGGGAATTTTGAGCGACCTGCTCGCCCAGCGGCTGACGGTGCATTATGCGGAAGGAGCGTTTGTCGCGGGCCTGCTGCACGACGTGGGGCGGCTGTTGATCGCGCTGGGGCTGCCGGAAGAATACGGACGCATCTTGCAGATGCACGAGGGAGAGGGGAAGCCTCTGCTCGAATGCGAAATGCTGGTGCTGGGGTTCACGCATCCTGGGCTGTCGGCCGAGGCGCTCGGGTTTTGGAACCTGCCGCTTCCCATTCGGACGGCGGTGCGGAATCATCACAGTCCGGAGCTGGATACGTCGGGGCTGCGGCCGGACGAGGTGACGCTCAGCCGGGTGCTGGACGCCGCGAATCAATACGTCAACTCGATGGGCGTATCGATTATGAAGACATGCACGGAGACGGCGGACGCAACGTTGGTGGAATCCTTAGGGCTGTCGGCGGAGCGGCTGGAAGTCGTGCTGGTGGACTTTAAGACCGAGTTCGATGCGATGTCGTCGTATTTTCGGTAAGTGAAAAAGGAGTATTTGCCGCCGATGAACGCCGATGGACGCCGATAGAAAACAAATGGTCTTATCGGCGTTCATCCGCGTTCATCGGCGGCCAACCCGGTTTTTGATTTTTTCGGCGGGTGTGTTACTTCTGTAGCAGAAGCAGAAGATGATCCGGCTTTTTAAAGTATCCTTTCCCAGCAGCGCGGTGGCGCTGATCATCTCCGAAGCGCTGCTGATATTTTCCTGCTATCTTTTCGCGGCATGGATGGAGCTGGACGTCCCGCTGGTGGTTTTTCTGTTTGAACAGGGCGGATACTGGCACATTGGATTCGTCACTACCGTCATCGTCGTCGGCCTGTATTTCAACGACCTTTATGAGAATTACCGGGTCCACTCCCGGATTCAGCTGATCCAGCAGTTCTGCCTGGTGCTGGGGATCGCGTTTTTGCTGCAATCGCTGTTGGCGTATGCGAATTGGGGTGTTTTGTTGCCGAAATGGATGATGGTCTACGGCAGCGTGCTGGTATTGCTGGTGCTGCCGGTGTGGCGGATCTTCTTTTCCGCGCAGTTGTTGAGCGCCGGCGGCCAAAAGCTTTTGTTCCTGGGATCTTCGCCGGCGACACGCGAAATCGCGGAGCGGCTCGCGGAGCGGCCGGAGATGGGGCTGTCGCCGATCGGGTATCTGGGCGACGCGGGTCCGGACGCAGGCGGGACTCCGAGGCTCGGAGGCATCGAAGAGCTGGACGAGGTGATTGCGGAGCGGCGTCCCGCTCGGATCGTGGTGGCGGAGTCGCATGGCGTGCCCGTCGATAGTCTGCTCGAGCTTCGCCTGGCCGGTCTTCAAATCGAGGAAGCTTCCACCACTTACGAGGCGGTGTTCCGGCGCGTCTCCACCCGGGACTTGCCGCCTTCGCAGCTGATTTTCTCGAGCGACATGAGTCCCAGCGTCAGGAATATCACGCTGCAGTCCTTCTATTCGCTGCTGTTGGGTCTGGTCGGACTGATGCTCGCGCTGCCGGTGATGGCGATGGTCTTTGTGATCGTGAAGTTTGTTTTGCCAGGTCCGGCAATTTACCGCGAGCAGTGCGCCGGCTTGCATGGGGCGCTATTTTCGGTGTATAAATTTCGCTCCATGCTGGCGGATCCGGGCTCGAGGCCGGGCGCGGTGTGGCCGGCGAAAGCGGGTCCGCGTATAACCGCCGTCGGCAGGTGGCTTCGAAAATACCGGCTGGATGAGCTGCCTCAGTTGTTCAATGTGGTGCGAGGCGAAATGGCTATCGTCGGTCCCCGCCCGGAGCGGCCGGAGTTCATGGCGGTGCTGGAGGAGAAGATTCCTTACTACCGGCAGCGCCTGTGCGTGAAACCGGGCATCACCGGCTGGGCGCAGATCAACGAAGCTCACAGCGGCGAGATCGAGGACGCCATCGCGAAGCTGGAATACGACCGCTACTACATCAAGAATCTTTCGCTTTCGCTCGATACGTACATTGTTTTTCATACGCTGAAGACGACCCTGGTCGGGCGATAATGTTTGCATGCGCGATCGTCTGTTGAAGGTTCTTAAGAATGTCACCGGCCAGCCGCTGAATATCGGCGATGAAGATTCGTTGTTTGAGAGCGGCTTGCTCGATTCCTTCGCTCTGCCGGATTTGGTGAGCGGCCTCGAAGAAGAGTTTTCATTCAAGGTGCCGGATGCGGACTTGAATCCGCGGAAGTTCGACTCCATCGCGCGGATTGAAGCTTATTTATCGGAACACGCGAAAGTATAGGATCACAGGCTGAAAACAGGGTGCTGAAAAATCAAAGACACCGCTCCCTTTGGTCACGGCTCGGAAGCACAGCCGCATGTTATCAGCAGTCTACCGAGCCGTGACCGCAGGGAGCGGTGCTGAAGCCTGTGCCACCATCTGAATTGTAAGGTGGCACAGACTTTAGTCTGTGTAAGTCGACCTATGAGTCATAACGCCTACATCCACGCGTTCGGAGCCTACCTGCCTTCCCGGCTGGTAACCAACGCCGAGCTCGCGGCGCGGTTGAGCTGCACTGCGGAGTGGATCGAAAGCGT
This sequence comes from Bryobacterales bacterium, assembly GCA_963813145.1. Lineage (GTDB taxonomy): Bacteria > Acidobacteriota > Terriglobia > Bryobacterales > Bryobacteraceae > Palsa-187. The sequence goes on along the minus strand of CAWEXX010000002.1, from coordinate 149,941 downwards.
CTCCGGCATCCGCGAACGCCGCTGGGCTGACGCAGAAACGGTAGCCGACTTAGCCACCGCAGCGGCGCGCGATTGTCTGGCGCGGGCGGGCCTCGAAGCGTCGCAACTCGGATTGATCCTGATTTCGAGCGGCAGCGCGGAGCGGCGATTTCCAGGGCCTGCGTGTACTGTCGCGGCGGCTCTCGGCTTGAACGCAACGCCGGCAATCGATCTGCCGATCGCGAGCGCCGGGTCGATTTTCGGCCTCTCGCTCGCGTCGCAGCTGGCCGGGGCGTACGGAGACGTGCTGGTGATCGCGGCGGAGAAAATGTCGGCGGTCATAGAAGGCGCGGCGCTCGACCAGAATACGGCAATTCTGTTCGGCGATGGAGCAGGAGCAGCGCTCGTCAGCACGCGGCCTGGACGATTCGAGGTGCTCGATTCGGTACTGCATACGGATGGCGCATTTCGGGAGGACCTGGCATTAGACTGGGGCTCGCCGCTGCGGATGAACGGGCTGACCGTGATCCTGCAAGCGGCGCGCAAACTACCGTCCGTGATCGACGAAGTGCTGAAGCGTCAAGGAATAGCCGCAGCGGACGTGACGCAGTTCCTGATGCACCAGGCGAATCAAAATCTGATCACGAGAGTCGCGAAGGGATTAGGGGTCGATGCGTCGCGAATGTTTTCGAATGTGGCGAAGTATGGAAATACGTCGTCGGCATCCATGCTGATCGCCGCGTCGGAGTGGGAGCCGTCAGCGGGTCCGGTGGTGTTCGCAGGGTTTGGTGCGGGGTTCAATTGGGGAGCTTTGCTCGGCCGCAGCATGTGAGAGCCGGCGGCAGGTCGGGAACCTGCCCCACCCGGACCATTCTGGCTACTGGCTACTGGCTCCTGGCTCCTGGCTACTTCTTCACACAAACTTCAATCTCCCCATCGCATACACCACCATTTTCAGCAGCAGCCAGCCGTGGCTCCAGCGTTGGATGTTGGTGTCGCCGTAGACTCGTTCGCCGTAGCGGACTGGCAGGTCTACGATTTTCATGTTGAAGTGCGCCGCGCCGAAGATCAGGTCGAAGTCGCCGAAGGGGTCGAAATCGCCGAAATAGGCGCGATTGTCGGCGATCATTTTATAGTGCTCGCGGCTCAGGACCTTGGTGCCGCAGAGCGTGTCCTTGATGCTTTGGCCCAGCAGCCACGAAAATGCCAGGCTGAAAAATTTGTTGCCCAGGAAGTTGAAGAAGCGCATGGCCCCGCCTTCCATGGGATAGACCAGCCGCACTCCGTTGACGAACTCGCCCCGGCCGGATCGCCAGGCTTCGTAAAAATGCGGCAGATCTTCCGGAGGCACGGTCAAATCCGCGTCCAGGATCATGAGCACCTCGCCGGTTGCCTTGGCGAATCCTAAACGCACGGCGTCGCCTTTGCCCTTGCCGGTTTGCCGGTACAACTGCGCGGGACCGGCGGGACCCAGCCGTCCGCGCGCGACGATTTCGCGCTCGATGGTAGCCCAGGTATCGTCCTTCGACCCGCCCTCGACGAAAATCAGCTCGGTGCCGCCGCCCATCTGCGGGACACGATCGAAAATGTTGGCGATGTTGCCTTCTTCGTTACGCGCCGCGACGATCACGCTGACGATGGGCTCGGGCGTTTCGGGCGCGTGAGGACGGGGACGCGCGATCACGAAATTGGTCAGCCCAAAATGCCGGATGGGCCACAGTTTCACCGCGAATTTGTTCGCCGGAGAGCCCAGCAACGGCACGTTCAGGGGCAACAAGACCTCTTGCGACGTGCGAATCACCTCATAATCGGCCAGGTAGAGCAGATTTTCGAGATCCTCGCGCGTCAGCCAGTTTTGCAGCGGCTGCTTCTTCGCGAATCCCGTCATTTCGGCGATGCGGCGCGGGCCTTCCCATAAACGGCTGTAAGAATTGATGATGATGCGCGTGCCGGCATGGGCGTGGCGCAGCGCGTTGGAGAACACCTGCTGCACGTCCCAGACGTCGTTGACCAGGTCCGAAACAATGATGAAATCGAACGTTTCGCCCTTCAAATCGACAAAATGCGCATCCGCCTCGACAAACCGCAGCTGGGGATGCTTGGCATGCGCGCGATGAATCATGGAAGGACAGAAGTCCACGCCGACGCCGAAGGAAGGCTCGACGGCGGCCAGCAGGTCGCCTTCGCCGGAGCCTAATTCCAAAACGCGCATGCCGGGCGGAATCAGGAATTGATAGAACTCGGCCAGCCGGTCCCGATAGCCGCGGCGCAGGATGTCGAAGCCGCCGGTCGATTGCTCGTATTCCTCCCAATACGCAATGCGGGCTTCCGTGTAGGCGGACTGCTTCGGATGGAGGGTCAATATTCAAGTGTAAGAGTTTTGGCCGCCGATGAACACAGATGAACGCGGATAAGATTCTTTCCAACCGGCGTTCATCCGCGTTCATCGGCGGCCAACCCGATCTTGAGTTTTTCAGCACAGCGGTCATAAACGTGCCTTCACCAGGCCAGCGTGACCCAACACCTCGAATTTCCCCATGGTCTTCCGGCGTTTGAGACGGAGACGCGGTTCCGGCTGATTGACCGCGATCCCTTGTTGTTTCTGGAAAGCGAAACGAACCCAGGGTTGTCGTTCCTTTTGTTACCGGTGGCGCTGATCGACCCACTCTACCAACTCGCGATATCTCGCCGAGGATAGAGAAACGATCGGAGCGCTCGAAGGCTCCCCGCTGCTGTGCCTGGCGGTGATTACCGCCGCCGAAGATTCGCCGCCCACCGCCAACTTGTTGGCGCCGGTGGTGATCAACACAGACTCGGGACGGGCGGTGCAGGCGGTGCGATCGGACGCGTTGTATTCCCATAAGAAGGTCATATGCTCGTAATCCGGCGGCGCGCGGGCGAGGTGCTGCTGATTGGCGACGACATTGAGATCGAAATCCTGGATACCAGCGGGTCCCAGGTAAAACTGGGCATCAGGGCGCCGAAGCACATCGTGGTGCTTCGCAAGGAAATACAGATTACAGGACAGCAGAATCTCGCGGCATCGAAAGAAAAATCGGGCGCCGCCGTAAATTCTCTGCTGCGGACGCTCAAGAAACGCGAACCGTCACCGATAAGGGCCCTGTAACAACCGGGAAAGGATTCCCGGAGAAACAGAATTCAAGGAGAGAATCAATGGCATTTTCCATTAACACCAACATCGCCTCATTGCAGGCGCAGAATAACCTAACCCAGACCAGCATGTTCCAGGCGAAGACGATCAACAAGGTCACCTCGGGCCTGCGCATCGTCAACTCGGGAGACGACGCGGCCGGTTTGGCCATCGCCAACGGCGATCGTTCGAACGAAGCCGTGCTGACGCAAGGTATCCAGAACGCCAACAACGGATTGAATCAGCTGCAGATTGCCGACGGCGGCATGAGCAACATCAGTCAGCTGCTCGATCGGGCCAGAACGCTGGCGACGGAATCGGCCTCGGGAACCTTCACCGGCGACCGCGGAAACCTGAATACGGAATTTCAGAGCGTCCTTAGCGAAATCAACCGCCAGGCGCAGTCCATCGGATTGAACCAGGGCGGATCGCTGGCGAAGAATTTGAGCGTCTTCATCGGCGGCGGACAGGCTTCGGGCGGAGTCAGCGAGACCACCAACGGCAGCGTCTCGGTAGACCTCAGCCGCGCGACAGTGGATGCCAAGAGTCTTGGCCTCTCAGGCGTGCAGGCGTCCGGCAAAGCGGGAACGGATATCGGAACGGGCAGCACCACCAGCGTGCAGAACATTCTCACCAACGCCACCAACCAGGCGTCGATCTCCAACAACACCACGAACTTTACCTTCACCGGACCGGGATTCTCCGACACTTCCGGCGGCAACACCGTGACCGTGGCCGTGAACCTGACGGGCGTTACGGATGCGAATACCCTGGCGACCGCCGTCAATTCGGCGATCCAGTCAGCCGGCAACGGCAACAGCCAGCAGGCCACCGCGTTCCGGAACGCGAATGTCACGGCGGCGATCAACACGGATGCCACGGGCAAGCAGCAGCTGACCTTCAATAGCGGAACGACCGCATTCCAGGTCCAGGGCGGCGACCAGATATCGACCGGCGCTGCTCGGCAACTTCTCCAGCGGCGCAGTCGGCAATGTGGCGAACGTCACGGCGGCGGCAGCGACGGTCTTTACGGCTCCGTTAGCGACAGCCGAGACGGTCAACATGCGCATCACCGGCGCCGGCCTCACCGGCACGCAGGGCGACATTTCCGTAGCCGTGGGAACTGCCGATACAGCGGCGACAGCCGTTACGACGATCAACACAGCCATCGCGGGCAATGCCGCGCTCGCTGCGACCGGCGTCAAGGCAGTCAACAACTCCGGAACCATCCAATTGGTGGGCAAAGCGGGACAGAGCTTCCAGGTCGCGACAGCGGGCGATACGCAGAATGCTTTGGGCTTCGGTACCTTCGAAAACAGCACGGGTGTGGCGGCCACCGCCGGAACCTTCAATTACAACAGCCTGACGGCCGGCTCTGCCATGACGGCGGCGAAGACCCAGGGCGTCCAGATCTCGCTCAACGGCGGAGCGACCATCGACCTCGGAACGCTGGCCGGCGGCGCAACCGAGTTGACGGCACTCGCCGCTTTGAACTCGAAATTCTCCGCCAACGCGGCTTTAAGCGCGGCCGGGATTACCGCCGTCGATGTGGCCGGCAAGATCAAGATCGAAAGCGTGACCGCCACTCCGACCAACTTCCGCTTGAACCTTTACGGAGGCTCCGGTGACGCCTTTGGCTTCGGCGCCAGCCCCGCGTTAGCGGTCAGCTCCACCGGGAGCACGGCCAGCGCATACGCAGCTCAGGATAGCGTCGATTCCGCCGGCGCCCAGCAGAGCACCAACGCCTCGGCGAACAACGTGTATCAGTTCACCGGGCTCACCAACACCGGCGACGCGCAGACGGTCACCCTGAGCGCGGTAGACGCCAACGGCGGGCAGCACTCGCTAAACGTGAATCTGAACTCCACCAACGCGAGCACGCTCGATCAGGCCCTCAGCACGATCAATTCGGCGATCGCCGCTTCGAACGACTCGACCCTCAAACAGATCGGCGCCTTCAAACAGGAAGGATCGGCCGGCAACGTCAACGGCTTGGAAGGCATGACCTTCATGAGCGCCGGCAGCGCCTTCAAAGTCAGCTTGGGCGCAGCACCCGCCAGTTCGGTTTCCGGTGTTTCGGCCGGATTGGCCGACGGCACAACGGGCCTGAGCGGTGGCTCGGTCTTCACGTCGGCCACCAACGGCACAGGTTCCACGGCGGACATCAGCAACATCTCCACGGCAACTGCAGCGGTCAGCGCGCTATCGGCCGCTGTCGCTTCACTCGGCACTGCCCAGGCGAAAGTCGGACTGGGAGAGAACGACTTCAACTACGCCATCAACCTGGCGTCCTCGCAGCTGACCAACCTCGCGGCATCGGAATCCAGCATCCGTGACGCGAACATGGCGGCCGAATCCGCCAACCTGACCAAGGCGCAAATCCAGCTGCAAGCCGGTATTGCGGCCCTGGCGCAGGCCAACTCCGCTCCGCAGCAGATTCTTTCGCTGCTACAGGGACACTAGAGCGCGCAGTTCAACACTAAGCAGTAAGATGGGCCATTCGGAGCAATCCGGATGGCCCTTTTTTTGTTGCTGGCATCAGCCGCCTTCAGAGCCGCGACCATCGGGAGCGGTCAGCTTTTGTAAACCCCGCGCGCCGCCCGCCCTCGAATCCGCACCAGGTCGGCGAACGATTTCATGCCTTGCGCCAAGCTGACCTTGGTCCCCTCGACGTTGCTCCACTCGACCGGCACTTCGATCGACCGCAAGCCCAGCACGCGTGCGATCACCAGGTCCTCGACATCGAAGCTGAAGCCATCCTCCACCTGGAGTGGAAAAATCGCGCGCGCCGCGTCCCGGCGAAACAACTTGAAACCGCATTGAGTATCGCGAAACGGCAGCCCGGTGACGGCGCGCATCACCAGGTTGAAGGCGCGTCCTGAGGCTTCCCGCATCGCCGACTGATGCACCTTCACCAGCTTCCGGTTCAGCGCGCGGGACCCGATGGCCACCACCGCGTTCTCCTTCCGCGCCGCCGCCACCAGCTTTCCCAGCTCCTCGATGGGCGCCGACAAATCCGCGTCGGTGGACAAAATCCAATCGCCTTTGGCAGCCGTCATTCCATTGCGAACCGCGTAGCCCTTGCCGCGATTTCCAGGGTTGCTCACCAGGCGAATCAGTCCGCCCCGGTCGCCTATTAAGGCCGCCGTGCGGTCGCGGGACCCGTCGTCGACCACCAGAATCTCCGCGATCGGCAGCGGCGATTTTTCCAGGTACGCGAGGATCCGGTCGAGTGTGCCCGGCAAGCGCTGCTCCTCGTTGTACGCCGGGATGACAATGGAGAGCGTTTCAGAGCCGTGACCACCGGGAGCGGTTGTCATATCTGTTCGAGAAGCTGCTTGTGGCGTACGCCTCCAGGCGTGCCGTGTCGAGAGTCGTCTCGACATGTCCGGCCGTCGGCATGACTGCCGACGCGGCACGCCTGGAGGCGCGCGCCACAAACCCGGCCGGCTAAAGTCAGATTGTTCTTCATACCTGTTCGAGATACCACCGGTACGCCGCTTCCAGCCCCTGATGCAACGGCGTCCGCGCCTTCCAGCCCAATCCCGCCAGCCTCGATACATCCAGCAATTTTCGCGGCGTGCCGTCGGGCTTCGTCCGATCCCAGACGATATTTCCTTCGAAACCGGCGATGGAGCGGATGGTTTCAGCCAGCTCCGCGATCGTAAGATCCTCTCCGGTGCCCGCGTTGAGAATTTGCGGCGAATCATAATGCAGCATCGTGAACAGGGCCGCGTCGGCCAGATCGTCGACGTGAAGAAATTCGCGCCGCGGCGTTCCGCTGCCCCACAGCGTCACTTCTCTCGCGCGGGCGAGCTTGGCCTCATGAAATTTGCGGATCATCGCCGGCGCCACATGCGACGATTGCAAATCGAAATTGTCACCGGGGCCGTATAAGTTCGTGGGCATCAGGGCAATGGTCGAAAAGCCGTATTGCGCGCGATAAGCCTGCGCCATCTTGATGCCGGCAATCTTGGCGATGGCGTACCACTCGTTGGTAGGCTCCAGCGCGCCTTCGAGCAGCGACTCTTCATGGATCGGCTGCGGCGCGAATTTCGGATAGATGCAGGAGGAGCCGAGGAACAGCAGTTTTTTCGCGCCGTTGCGGTAAGCGGCGTCGATCACGTTGGATTGAATGGCCAGGTTTTCACCGATAAATTCCGCGGGCCGCGTAGAATTGGCCAGAATGCCGCCGACCTTTGCCGCGGCCAGGAACACATAGTCGGGCCGCTCCCTAGCGAAAAACTCCTCTACCTTGGCCTGCCGAGTCAAATCCAGTTCGGCGCGCGTCCGCAGCAGCAGCCGTGAATATCCTTCAGCCTCGAGTCGCCGCGCGATCGCGGAGCCGACCATGCCGCGGTGTCCAGCGACGAAAATGGACGCGCCTTTATCCATAAATCCGAGCAGCGACCGTAAGGGAGCGGGCAAACGCACAAATTCTACCCATGCGACAATCCGCGCGACACCACTTTATGACCCGCGTCCGCCAGCGTGCGCTCCTGCTGCGCGAGTTCCAGATCGTGATCCACCATGATCGCCACCAGTTGTTCGAAGCTCACCTTTGGCTTCCATCCCAGCCTGGTGCGAGCCTTGGAGGAATCGCCGCACAACGCGTCCACCTCGGTCGGGCGCAGGTAGCGGGGATCGCGTTTCGACATGTTTCTTCCAGTCGAGCCCGCAGCGTTCGGCCGCGATGGTCAGAAAATCGCGAACCGTATGGGATTTACCGGTGGCGACGACATAATCGTCCGGCTCCGGCTGCTGAAGCATCAGCCACATCGCCTCCACGAAATCGCCGGCATAGCCCCAGTCGCGCGACGAGTCGAGATTGCCCAGATACAGCTTCTCCTGCAGCCCCAGCTTAATGCGGGTCAGCGCGCGGGTGATTTTGCGAGTGACGAACGTCTCTCCGCGGCGCTCCGATTCATGGTTGAACAGAATGCCGTTGACGATGAACAGCTGGTAGGCCTCGCGATAATTCTTGGCGAACCAGTGCGCCGCCACCTTGCCGACCGCATACGGGCTGCGCGGATAAAACGGCGTATCTTCCCCCTGTGGAGGCGGCGAAGCGCCGAACATCTCCGACGATCCGGCCTGATAAAGCCGCACTTTTTTGCCCGCTTCGGCGTACTCCCGGACCGATTCCAGCAGGCGCAGCGTGCCGGTGCCCACCACGTCGGCCGTATATTCAGCCTGGTCGAAGCTGACCCGCACGTGCGACTGCGCTGCCAGGTTGTAGATTTCCGTAGGCTCCGCATGAGCTACGATTTTCCGCAGCGACGCGCCATCGGCCATATCGCCGTAATGAAGATGCAGGCGCGTGCCCCGAACGTGCGGGTCGGCATAAATCGCATCCAGCCGTTCGGTGTTGAACGTGGACGCCCGGCGCACAATACCGTGGACGATATAGCCTTTCGATAGAAGCAGTTCGGCTAAAAAGGACCCGTCCTGTCCGGTGATACCGGTGATGAGCGCAGTCGGCGTGGCTTCAGACATGAGGAAGCCTCATTTTCGCACACTAGTCGTCAAAAACCGCTCCTGCACGTCGCGGCTGTATTTCGCCTGTTGAAACCATCCGTCCGACAGAGCCGCGACCAGCGGGAGCGGTCAGCCTCTGAGTTTTCTACACCCTCTGTTATCCTGAAACAAAGTGTCTGCTCCGCTCAATTTCCACCTGGAACACTACGATGGACCGCTCGATCTGCTGCTGGACCTCATCCGCAAGCAGGAGATCGACATCTACAACATACCGATCGCGCAGATCACGGCGCAGTATCTCGAATACATTGAGCGCGCCGCCGAGATGGACGTCGAACTCAGCGCCGAGTTCATCTACATGGCGGCCACGCTGATCCATATCAAGTCGAAAATGCTCCTGCCGCGCGATCCAGCCTTACAAGAACTGATCCCGGAAGAGGACCCGCGCAAAGAACTGGTCGACCGCCTGCTGGAGCACGAGCGCTTCAAGAGCGCGGCCGAGATGCTGCATCAGAAGCGCGTGATCGAGGAAGCCGTGTGGTCGAACCCGCAAATCGCTGAGTTTCGGAACGAAGAGGGCGCGGACCCGGGGTTGGCCGTGACGCTGTTCGACCTGGTGAAGACTTTCCAGGGCGTGCTCGAGCGCATCAAGAGCCGCCCGACCTACGAAATCGATAAGGAAGACGTGTCGGTGCCCGACATGATCCGGTACCTGCATAACATCTTTGAAGATACGCGCGGCAAAGAGAGCGTCTCGGCGCGCGAGCTATTCGAGCGCCAGAAAAGCCGCCGCGCGATGATCTGCCTGTTTCTGGCGATGCTGGAACTGGTGAAAGTGCAGGCCATCGGCCTGGTGCAGCAGGAAGGCTTCGGCGAGATCGGCCTGAAGCGCCTCAAAGGATTCGAATCGGCCTTCACTTCGGGTGAAGAGATGGCCGCGATTGACGAAGGATACAACTAAACAGTGGACGAAATGGACGTTACGCAGCTGGCGGACGAAAATCCGCCGGTAAGCGCCTCAGAAAGCGAAAACGCGCAGTTGAAGGCCATTCTGGAAGCGGTGGTGTATATCACCGACGAGCCTTTAACGGCGCAGCAAATGGCCGCGGCCCTACAGCAGCCGATCGACAAAATCAAAGGGTTGCTGGACCAGCTGGTGGCGGAATACGCCAAGGTCGAGCACGGATTGACCGTACGCGAGGTGGCCGGCGGCTACAAGATGGCTACCAAGGCGGAGCATCACGAAGCGGTGCGCGCGTTCGTGAAGAAGCTGACGCCTCCGCTGAAGCTGTCGCTGGCGGCGCTGGAAACGCTCGCGGTGATCGCGTATAAACAGCCGGTGACGGCTCCGGAAATCATGGACATTCGCGGCGTGCAGGGCGTGGGAGTCCTGAAAACGCTGCTGGACCGGAAGCTGATTCAGGAGTCGGGCCGCAAAAAAGTCGTAGGCACGCCGATCCTGTATAAGACCACCAAAGAATTTCTGGTCCAGTTCGGATTGAAGGACGTGACGGAGCTGCCCACCCTCAAAGAGTTCGAAGAACTGGGACGGTTGGAGATCGCCGAGGAAACCCAGGAAGTTCTAGTCGAGCCCGTCGCGGAGGCGGCTGCGCCAGGATTAGAAGAGCCTGCGCCCGGATTGGAAGAGCCTGCGCCGTCTGAGACCGATGAACCGGAAACGCGATAATGCCTGAGCAACGCTTACAAAAAATCCTTTCGCAGGCAGGCGTCGCGAGCCGCCGCAAAGCTGAAGAGCTGATCACCGAAGGCCGCGTCACGGTGAACGGCGAGGTGGTGACGGAGCTGGGGTCGAAAGCTGATTTCGACGTCGACCATGTCAAAGTGGATGGCCGCCTGCTGCGCGCGCCGAAGCATCACACCTATATCGCGATGAACAAGCCGAAGGGCTGCGTGACCACCGCTTCGGATCCTGAAGGCCGCGAGACGGTGATGCATCTGCTGCGCGGCGTAAAAGAACGCGTGTTTCCGGTGGGCCGGCTCGATTATCAGAGCGAGGGGCTTTTGCTGTTCACCAACGACGGGGATTTTGCGCATAAGCTGACGGCTCCGGCGAGCCACGTCACGAAGACCTACGTGGTGAAGGTCAACGGCATCATGACCGACGAGCAGGAGAAGGCTTTTCGGGAAGGCGTGTCGGTGCATGGGCGCAGAACGTCGCCGGCCGAGATTAAGTGCATTAAGACGGGCATCAATCCGTGGTACGAAGTGAAGATCACGGAAGGCCGGCAGAACCAGATCCGCCTGATGTTCCAATATTTCGGCAAACTGGTGGAAAAACTGCGCCGCGTAAAGATCGCGTTTCTGGAGCTGGATGTCGCGCCCGGCCGGTATCGGTCGCTGACGAACAGCGAGGTGGAGCATTTCCAAAAGATCCTGAGCGCGAAGCCGGTGCCAGTGCCGATCGCAAAGCCGAAGCCTCAGGCAGCGGTGAAGACGGAGCCGGCGAAGTTTCCACCAAAGTCGATGCCCAAATTTCCGCCAAAACGGGGGGACAGGCGTCCACCAAGTCCGGGCGCGAAGTTCACTCCGCGAACCGGGGACACTGCCCCGCCCAAGTCGGGAGTCAAGTTTCCGCCGAGATCTGGGTTCAGGCGTCCACCAAGTCCCGGCTCGAAGTTCTCTCCGCGAACCGGGGACGCTGTTCCGCCGAAGCGCAATCCCGCTCCTTCTTCCCGTTTTCCTAAGAAGCGCCCGCATGGCAAGCATTCCTGAGCTGTTGCGCGCGGGTCGCGTGATCGCGGTGGTGGGTTTATCCAGCGATGAATTTCGGCCCAGCCACGGCGTCGCGGCGTACATGCAGCGAGCCGGATACCGCATCATTCCGGTAAATCCCAACGAGACCGAAGTGCTGGGCGAGAAGGCCTACGCCCGCCTCGAAGATGTTCCTGAGAAAATCGACATCGTCGACGTGTTCCGCCGCTCGCAATATGTGCGCGGAGTGGTGGACTCCGCGATCAAGATCGGGGCGAAGGCGATTTGGATGCAGGAAGGCGTGGTGGACGAAGATGCGGCCGAAGTCGCGAGGGCAGCGGGGCTGGACGTAGTGATGGATCGCTGCATTCTCAAGGAACATCGGTCGCTGAAGTTCTAGCGAATCAGCGACTTCGCGTTTTCACTCGCAGCGGTTTCCAAACACTGCCCGCATCATATGGTCAAGAGATCGGTCACATCGTCGTATTCCGGTCCGCTACGAGAGTGCAAGTCTTCGAAGCTCTCCTCTCGCCAGTCTAGAGTACGATGACCCACGCCGTTGTGGGACAAATAAACGGCACGGGGCGCCCTAAAAAGAATTAGCGTTTGCCCGCCATGTTGACGCATGGCGGCTCAATGCGGGCAGACGATTCGTAAGGCACAAGTGTGTCCGCAGTGGGGCAGGTTCCCGACCTGCCCTCCGTCACCTCGGCGGACCAAAACCTTGCTTCAAATCATGAAGCACGCTCAACACGCCGGGTACCAGTGTGACCACAAAAAGCGCGGGGAGCTTGATTCCCGCCTTCGCTACTGCCGCTTGCGATCGGAAGCGCCGCCGCTGGCGCAGCGAATCGGCGTAAACTTTCAGGGCCTGTGAAAGACTGGTGCCGAACCGCTCACGCTGGATGATCATCGCGGACAGCGACTTCACGTCTTCAATTCCGGTGCGGCGAACAAGCTGCCGAAACGCAACGGAGCGCTCCTGCCCGGCTTTCACTTGCAGCACGACCGTGTAGAACTCGGCGGCCAACTCGGGATAAATAAACTCCATTTCTTCGCTAACGCGCAGCATCGCTTGATCGAGCGCGAGCCCGGTGCCGAGCACGATGCCGAGCAGATCGATCGTATCGGGAAGCGCGTCCTGCAGTTTATTGCGATAGCGCTTGACCAATCGATGCAGAACCTGCTGCGGCAATAGCCGGGAAATATAGAGGATCGGCAGCACGCTTAGTCCGAGCGCGAATCCGGCCCTGAGGATGAATAAACTGAGCCCCACGAAGCCGAGGACGATGTAGACCGTCACGGCGACAATCAGGCAGAGCGAAAAACACTTCGGCGGCGCGATATTTCAAATTGGCTTGGTCGATGTAGAGCTGCAAGCGCCGTAGAATTCCGATCCGGGATACGAAGTCGCCCAGGAATGCCAGCGACCCGCGCTACTCGCGGCGGATCAGGTCGGTGGCGGCGCGGCGTTCGACGCCTCTTCCAGCGCGTTCATCTCACGAAGCGACTTGGCCGGCAGCAGGCTCACTCCGGGTGCATCGGAATTCAGAGCCTCCGCGGCGCGATAGTGCTCGATGGCGAGTTCCGGGAATCCGCGGCTGGCGTAAAGTTTCGCCAAGGCGATTCGCGCATCCAGATCGGCATCGCTTTCGCCCAGATCGACCGCGTTCTCCACCTGCCGCATCATCAGAGCGTGGGTTTTCGTGTGAGGAGTCGCCTGGGAGCGGATTGGATTTGATGGGTGCAGGATGCGCAGGCCAGCCCGGCGAGTGCAATAAGGATTGTGGGGCGGGCATTTTTGCCGGCAGTCGACTTCAAGTCGGCTTCCATGTTTCCACACACAAGCCTGCTTAAAGCAGGCTGCCGGCTAAATAGCCCGCCCCACATTGCTGCTCTTTCATTGCTGATAGCGAGCCGCAGGCTGACTTCGGCCGATCGGTTTTGTGGCGCGCGCCACAAGCCGGTGCGGTATTTGGTCTACGCATCGTACTTCTCAAATTCCAATTGGTCCCCGGCGACTGTGCCGGTTTCCGCCAACGTCCCGGCCGGCAATTCAAGAACGGAGTGTGCGCGCAGGCTGAACGCGATGCGGCGCTTCACCATGGCGGGCCGCGTTTTCAGCACTTGCTTCTTACGGCTCAAAAAAACCACGTCGATGGTAAACTTCATGCCGAACGTGTGCACTCCTTCGCAAGGGGCGATCCACAACCCCTCGCCGGGCTCCAAGCCCTTATGTTTCAGGAGTCCGGTGCGGCGCTTGGCGCTGGTATCGGCGATATCCGCGCGGTCCGCGAGCACGCGCCCTCTCGTCTGGTTTGCGACTCGCAGTTTTGCCAATTGCGTATACCCTCAGCCACGCGGCCCGTCAAGAAAAGGTGCTGTGAACTGATCGGATTAGCGTATCTTATGTAGAGGCCGGTTTGCAATTGAATTATTTCTTTCGTTCCGTCTTCATGGCTTCGGTGCTCGCCGGGGCGGCCGATGTGCAGGCAACCTTTGGAGACGTGGTGTGTCTGGGCTACGCCAAGCGATGTCGTGCCCGATGAGGGCCGCGCCCGTTTATACCTGGTCAATTCCTCCGCCAATCGCATCGATGTGTGGGATTACAGCAGGGGACGCTCAACATTAATAATCTGGGCGCTGGGATTCTCACGTTCGCGGTGCCACAGGCTCTCGCGACCACCATTACGTTCACCATGGACCCGGGCCGATCCACTGTGGTCCACGCCGGGCACGAACTTGTACACGGGCGCGGGCACCGGCGCCGTCGCGACCAACCTGGGTACGGCCGTGGCGGTGAATTTGATTTCGTCTACGGCGATCAATGTTCCGAATACCATCCGCGTGTTCATGAATTTCCGGGATGCCACGCAGCGAGGCCAGATTTATCCAGTTCCGACGGCTCCCAACTCCGCGACCGCAACCGCGCCCACGCTGGCCGCGACGCGTCCCATCGTCAATGCGGTCGACGGCACAACCGCCTTTAAGCCCGGTTCGTTCGTCACGATCAATGGATCGAGCCTGGCATCGCCTGCGACCGCCAACGCACTGCCGGCGCCGACGGTTTTGGGCGGATCGTGCGTGGTGATGAACAATGTGGCGATCCCGCTGCTTCAAACGTCCGGCGGACAGATCGCGGCGCAGATTCCTTCCACGATTCGCTCGAGTCAGGTAGCGATGCAGGTCCGCTCCCTGGCCACGCCGCAGACCAGCGCCCCCGTCGTGGTCTCGATTCAGAAGCCATAATAGAGTTATGGCGGAAGAAAAAGCTACCTTAGGTGCGGGATGTTTCTGGGGCGTCGAGGCGACGTACCGTCGGCTGGCAGGCGTGAAATCGACCCAAGTGGGCTACATGGGCGGCGCGATGAAGAATCCCAGCTACAAGCAGGTCTGCACGGATTCCACAGGGCACGCCGAAGTGCTGGAAGTGACCTTCGATCCGGAGGTCATCAGCTATCACGACATTCTCAAAGTGTTCTGGGAGAATCACAACCCGACGACTCTGAATCGGCAGGGGCCGGACGTGGGGACGCAGTACCGCTCGGCGATTTTCACTCATTCGCCGGAGCAGGAGAAGGAAGCCAAAGCGTCGCGGGATGCGGCGCAGGCGCGTTTCCCGCGGCCGATCGTTACTGAGATCACACCGGCCACCGAGTTCTGGAGGGCCGAGGAGTACCATCAGCAGTACCTGGAGAAGCGCGGGCTGTCGCAGTGTCATTTTTAAACGGTGCATGGTGGCATTGCTATAATCAAAGCAGCCCACCTAGCAGGAATCTATTTTGAAAATCGGTTTTGTCAGTCTTGGATGCCCGAAGAACCTCGTCGATACGGAGGTCATGATGGGCCAGCTCGTCGCCGGCGGTCATGAGCTGACGCCGCATCCATCCGACGCCGACGTGATCGTGGTCAATACGTGCAGTTTCATCGACCCCGCCAAGCAGGAATCGGTCGACACGATTCTCGAAATGGCGGAATACAAGAAGTCCGGCCGCGCCCAGCGCCTGATCGTCGCCGGATGCCTGGTGGAACGGTATCGCGCTGATATTCAAAAGAATATGCCGGAAGTGGACGCGGTGATCGGCACCAATGAACTGGAGCGGATCACAGCGCTGTGCGAAGGCGTCACGCCTGCCGAGAATCCGTTCGACGCGTACCTCTATCACGACCTGACGCCGCGCGTTCTTTCCACACCGAAGCACTTCACTTACATCAAAATCGCCGAGGGCTGCGACCATCCCTGCACCTTCTGTGTGATCCCTCAATATCGCGGAAAATTCCGCAGCCGCCGCTTTGAATCGGTAATCAGCGAAGCCACTCGCCTGTTTTCGCAAGGCGTGCGCGAGATCAACCTGATCGGCCAGGACACCACCTGCTACGGCGAAGATTTCGGAATGAAGGACGGCTTGGCGACGCTGCTTGCCCGCCTGGCGCAGATCGAAACGACGCACGAAAAGTGGGTTCGTTTTCTCTATTGCTATCCGAACAAAGTCACGCAGAAGCTGCTGGATACCATCGCGGAGCACGAATCGCTGGTGAAGTACATCGACATGCCTTTGCAGCATGCCAGCGCCAACGTGCTGAAGCGCATGAAGCGCGGCGCGAACGGCGATATTTTCCTCAAGCTGATCGAACGGATTCGCAAGACCATCCCCGGTGTCGCGATAAGAACCAGCATGATCGCCGGTTTTCCGGGAGAAACCGAGCAGGACTTCGAGACGCTTTGCCAGTTCGCGGAAGCAGCGCAATTCGACCGGCTGGGCGTTTTTTCCTACTCCGACGAAGACACTAGTAAGAGTTTCGAGCTCGATCAAAAGGTGGACGCGAAGACGATTTATAATCGCAAGCGCCACTTGATGTCGATCCAGAAGAAAATTTCGCGCAAGCGAAACCGCGCGCTGATCGGCCGCGAATTCCGCGTGCTGGTGGAAGGTCCGTCAACCGATTCCGATCTGGTGTGGCAGGCGAGACTGTCGACGCAAGCCCCGGAGATCGACGGCGTCTGCTATATTTCCGACCCCGGCGAATATCCGTTGAATCCCGGTGAAATGCGCACCATGCGAGTCACTGAGGCTCACGATTACGATCTGACGGGAGAACTGGTGGACTCTCCGCTCGCGTCACGTAACGACAAAGCCAACGAAAAACTTCTTCAAATTTCCCTGGTGTAGTTGCCATGAAGTGCCCGATTTGTCAGAAAGACGTAACCCTGGATAATCCTGAGATGCCGTTTTGCAGCGAGCGTTGCCGGCTGATCGACCTCGGTAACTGGGCTTCGGAAAAGTACGTCATTTCCACGCCCGCCGACTTGTCTCATCTGGAAGACGAGGAAAATTGAAGGAGGAGCTAGCCCGCGTCCTCGCCACATGGTTCGGCTGCGGCTACTCCCCGATAGGACCCGGCACCGCGGGATCGCTCGGTGCGCTACTCGTAGCGTGGCCAATGCGGCATCAGCCGCCGTGGTTCTTCGCGGCGCTCGCACTTATCTTCCTGGCGCCCGCGATCTGGTCGGCCAGCAGCACCGCGTTGCAGGTAGGGAAAAAGGACCCGCAAATCGTAGTGATCGATGAAGTGGTCGGCCAATGGATCGCGCTGGCGGGCGTCCTTACTTACTCGCCTATCGCGTGGCTCATCGCGTTTGGGCTCTTCCGCGGTTTCGATATCTGGAAGCCCTGGCCGGTGCGCCAGTTCGAACGTTTGCCCTCCGGAACCGGCATCGTGATGGACGACGTGATGGCCGGGATTTACGCCGCGCTTGTGTTGTACCTCATTGGATGGAACAATTCAATTAGTAAGTTCATTTATGGCATTTCGTAAATCACCCAACGGCCCGCAGATATCGGACGTGTCGCCAGCGGCAGCGATTCCCGGCGGAGAATTTCAAATCCGCGGAAAGGGCCTGGCCGGCTCGGACCGCCCCAACGTGAAATTCGGCGAGCTTTCCGCCTCCATCGTCATCGGTTCCGATTCATTCGTGATCGCGCGCGTGCCGGATGGCGCCCCGGCGGGCGAAATGACCATCGGCAGCGCGCCCTATAAATGCGACGTCGGCATTCTGATCGCGGACAGCCTGCATCCGGTCTCGAATCCCGTGGTCGACCGGCACGGCAGCATCTACACCACCTTCAGTGGATCGCCCGGACAGAAGGCTCCCGTCTCGATTTATAAGATCGACGTGCATCATCACGCGCGCCCCCTGGTTTCCGATCTGATGAATGCCACCGGGCTCGCGATGGACGGGGAAGGCGTGCTCTATGCGTCCAGCCGCCACGATGGGGTCGTGTATCAAGTCTCGCCGGGCGGCAATCTTGCCGTTTACGTCGAAGGGATGGGAGTCGCCACCGGCATCGCCTTCGATCAGCAGGATTTTCTCTACGTCGGCGACCGCAGCGGCACCATCTTCAAGATCAGCCGGGAGCGCCAGATTTACGTGTTCGCTACTATCGAGCCGTCCATCGCCGCCTATCACCTGGCCTTCGGTCCCGACCAGTGTCTCTACGTCACCGGCCCGACCACTTCGAGCTTCGACGCCGTGCAGCGCATCACGCCGGACGGACAGGTCTCAGTGTTCTATCGCGGCCTCGGCCGGCCGCAAGGGATGGCGTTCGACGCGAAAGGCAATATGTATATTTCCGCCTCGCTCGAAGGCCGCCGGGGGATCGTCCGTATCACGCCCGAAGCGCACGCGGAGCTGTTTCTCTCCGGACCCGCCATCGTGGGACTCGCCTTCGCGCCGTCGAAGGCGATGATTCTGGCGACCAATAATTCCATCTATCGCGTGGACGTCGGCATTGAGGGCCGCCGCCTCCCATAACGAACCGCCATGCATCAGATAACCGCTCCCTGTGGTCGCGGCTCGCTAAAATGCGTCCAAACCGGGTACATGGGTAAATAGCTGAAAGATGCGTCCAAGCGAGCCGTGACCGCAGGGAGCGGTAACCATCAGCATCCGGACAGACCCCTGCGCGATGATGATCTAAGAATGGAAGCCGAAATCATCGCCGTAGGTTCCGAACTCCTTACCTCCCAGCGCGTCGATACTAACTCCCTTTTCATCACCGATCAGCTCAACGCGCTCGGCGTCGAAGTGCGGCGCAAGATGGTGGTCGGCGACGACCGCGAATTACTGACGGCCTCCATTCGCGAAGCGCTGGAGCGGGTCGAGATCGTGATTCTCACGGGCGGGTTGGGACCCACCGAGGACGATCTGACTCGGGATGCCGTCGCCGCTGCTACCGGGCGTCCGCTGATTTTTCGCGACGACCTGCGCGACGACCTCGCCGCGCGCTTTCAACGCATGAATCGTAAGATGGCGGAAATCAATCTGCGCCAGGCGTACCTCGTGGATGGCGCGGAATCCCTTCCCAACCCGAACGGCAGCGCTCCGGGGCAATGGCTGGAACATCACGGCCGCGCGATCATGCTGCTGCCCGGCCCGCCGCATGAGATGAAGCCGATGTTCGTGGACCAGTGCCTGCCGCGCCTCGCCCGGCGGCTGCCCGCGCAGGTAATTCGCACGCGCTTTTATCGAGTCGCCGGGATGGGCGAATCCGACCTGGATCAGCTGATCGCGCCGGTCTATACCAAATACAAGAATCCGGTCACGACGATCCTCGCGGCGCCGAGCGACATCCAGGTCCATCTGCGAGCCCGCTGCGCTACCGCTGAGGAGGCCGAAGCTCTGCTGAGCGAGGTCGCCCCGGCTATCGAGGCGCTGCTGGGGGATCGTATTTATTCCCGCAACGGCGATTCGCTTGAGGCCGTCGTAGGCGCGATGCTTCGCGGCGCGACACTGAGCGTGGCCGAAAGCTGCACGGGCGGCCTTTTAGGCCAACGGATCACCTCCGTCGCCGGCAGCTCGAAATATTTCGTCGGCGGATTTCTGGTCTATAGCGACCTCATGAAGCAACAGCTTCTCGGAGTCGATCCGCAGCTCATCGCCGCGCATTCCGCGGTCAGCGAACAAGTCGCGTGCGCCATGGCGGAATGCGCGCGCAAACGTACAGGCTCGACCTACGCGGTCTCCGTTACCGGTGAAGCGGGCCCCGAAAGCGCCAGCGGAGCCCCCGTGGGCACCGTGATCCTCGCCGTTGCCGGTCCCGGCCGCGCGACGGAATCCCGCCGCCTGCAACTCCCAGGCGACCGCGCCCGTGTGAGAATCTTCGCCGCCCAAGCCGCCTTGGATTTCCTTCGCCGAAAACTCAATTAGGCTCGACAGGCGGAGGCGCCTGTCCCACCAAAGCCACATTCTCATCATGTGGTGCTGGCTGGCAGCCTGCGGCCGATTGGCAATCGGCCATGATTCATGTCGCCAGATTGCGCCCAACCCCTAAACGGGCTATCCTGATTCACCAGACTTTATGTATTTCAAATATTTCCTCCTGACCGCCGCTCTTCTCATCGTACCGGCCACCGCGCAAAACAAAAAAGCCAAACCCGCGCCCGCCGCGGATACCGCTCCCGCGCCCCAGAAAGTGGACGAAGAGTACACCAAGCTCATCAAACAATATCTGCAAGACTCGCGCGTCACCACCGAGCTGGTCGACCACATGCCCGCCTCCGATACCGTCCCTTCGCCGCTGAAATTCTTTGGCCGCATCCCCGGCACTCCGGGCGAGCTGACGTACTCCAAGGACATCAATCGCTATTACGAGGAACTGGCCAGAGTCTCGCCGCGCGCAAAGTTCTGGAAGGTCGGCCAATCTGAAGAAGGTCGCGACCAGGTCGTGCTGGCCATCGCCGACGAAGCCACCATCAAGTCGCTCGACAAATACAAAGGAATGCTCGCCGCGCTCACCGATCCTCGTAAGACTACTGAAGAACAGGCCCGCGAAATCATCAAGACCGGCAAGCCGATTTATTGGGCCACCAGCGGCATCCATTCGCCCGAAACCGGCGGCCCGGAAATGCTGATCGAGCTGGCGTACCGCCTGATCGTCGAAGAGACGCCCTTTATTCAGGCCATCCGCAACAATTCGATCATCTTTATTACTCCCGTGGTTGAGGTGGACGGCCGCGAAAAGCAGGTCGACACATATTATTACGGCAAGAAAACCGGTAAAGCCAAGCCTCCGCTCATGTACTGGGGCAAGTACGTGGCGCATGACAACAATCGCGACGGCATGGGCCAGTATCTGAAGCTGACGCAGAATATCACCAATAACGTGCTCGAATGGCACCCGACCATCCTGCACGATCTGCACGAAGCTCAATCGTATTTATATGTGTCGACCGGCACCGGCCCCTATAACAATTCGCTGGATGCGATCGCGATCAACGAATGGTGGCTGCTGGCCGAAACTGAAGTGATGGAGATGGCCAAGCGCGGCGTTCCCGGCGTATTTACTTATGGTTTTTACGATGGGTGGGTGCCGAACTATCTGTTCTGGATCGCCCTGACGCACAATTCCTTCGGCCGCTTCTACGAAGTGCAAAGCTACGGCCCGGACATCGTCGAGAATCTGCGCCTCCAACCGACGCAGACCAGCCGCGAGTGGTTCCGCCCGAATCCTCCGCTGCCGTCCATCAAGTGGGGCCCGCGCAATAACACCAATATTCAGGAATCGGCGCTGCTGCTCGCGATGAATCAGGTTGCGAAAAACAAGGAGCTGTATCTCGAAAATTACTGGATCAAGAACAAGCGCGCCGTGGCGAAGGGCAAGAACGGTCCGACCTATGCGTGGGTCATTCCCGCCGGTCAGCGCCGCCGCGGCGAGGCTGCCGACGTGGTCAACGAGCTGCGCCATCAGGGTCTCGAAATTCACAAGGCGGTCGCGTCGTTCAAGGCCGGGGCTCTCGATGTATCGGAAGGCGACTACGTCATTCGCGCCGATCAACCTTATTACACGCTGGCCGACATGTACTTCAGCGTGCAGAACTATCCGGTGGCGAATCCCGCTCCGTACGACGACACCGGCTGGACCATGCAGTACATGCGCAACGTCAAGCTGACTGCTGTCACGGACAAAACGGTGTTCGACAAGCCGATGACGCTGATCAGCGCCGACGTGAAAGCTCCTGGCGGTATCGATGGAACCGGAAGCACGTTGGTGATCGATCACACCACTGATAACGCTTTAATGGCTTTTCGTTTCAAACTGAAAGACGTCAAAATGCAGGCGGCCGAAGACGACTTCGAGCTGAACTCGCATAAATTTCGCGTCGGCGCGTTTATCATTCCCAACGCCGACCGCGCGAAAATCGAACCCGTTCTGCGCGATCTAGGCATCAACGCTTGGGCCGTATCCAGCGCGCCCACGGTGAAGAGTCACGATCTCGATGTTCCGCGCATCGGCTACATTCACGCCTGGCAGCGCACGCAGGACGAAGGCTGGGTCCGCGCCGCGCTGGATTATTACGGTGTGCCGTACACTTACTTCGCCGACCAGAAATTGCGCGATGGCAATTTGCGCGCGAAATACGACGTCATCATCTTCCCGCACGTCGGCGGAAACTCGCAATCGCATTTGACCGGCATTCCGATGACCGGCAAAGACGCGGTTCCCTACAAGAAATCGGATCTGACTCCCAACCTGGGCGCCAATGATTCGAGTGACGATATTCGCGGAGGCATGGGTATCGAAGGGCTGGCCGAGCTCACGAAATTTGTCCAGGAAGGCGGCACGCTGATCACCGAAGGGTCGACGGCGGCGTTCCTTTCAGACTACGGCCTCACCAGCGGCGTCACCGTCGAGCACCCGGCCGCGCTCTTCGCCCGCGGGTCGATTCTACGCGGCACTATCGCCGATCGCAAGAGCCCGATCGCGTATGGTTACGATCAAAAGGATCTCCCGGTCTACTTCAATCAGGACCCGGTGCTGTCGGCTGGCGGCGCCTTTGCAGGATTCGGCGGAGGGCGTGGCGGAGGCTCCCCGCTTGGTCAGAACGTGACGCCGAACGCGGTGCCGGTTCAGATCTCGCCCTACGATTCGACCGTCGCGCCAGCAGCTCCGGCCGCGCCTTCGGAAGCCGAGAATATGGCCATGATGCGTCAGCAAGCCCGCGCCTTCGGCATTACGATCGATGAATCGCGGCCGCGCGTGGTAGTGCAGTTCCCGGCAAATCCCAACGACATGCTGCTGTCCGGCACGCTCTCCGGCGGACAAGCGCTTTCGAATCGAGCGCTCGCGGTGGACGTGACCGCGGGCAAAGGTCATATCGTGATGTTCGCCCTTCGCCCCTTCTGGCGCTGGCAGACGCAGGGAACATATTTCCTGGCGTTCAACGCGATCCTGAACTGGAATCATCTGGATGCAGGCAAAGCGCCACCGCCCGCAACGCCGAGAGCAGGCGCGGCGCAGTAAACAGCACTACCAATTCATCATCCGCATCCGATCCATGATCGAGGCGCTCATGTCGTTCATTCGCGCCGGTCTCCTGCGCCGCGGAGACGGCAGGCACGCCGCGAGCCTGGCCGCCTGGTCGCGATCCAGCTTCGCGGCGGACATGTGATAGTGATACTGCGACGCAGCTTCCGCGCCCCACACCCCAGGGCCCCATTCGACGATATTCAGATACAGTTCCAGTTCACGCCGCTTGCCCAGGATCGTATCGGCCAGTGGGGCCAGCGTGTATTCGAAGGCCTTCCTCACGGGGTTCCGATGAGTGGTAAAGAATAAATTCTTCACCAGTTGCTGGGTGATCGTCGACGCGCCTCGCCCCAGTTTTCCGTCCTCCTGGCTCTGGTCCGCGACCTTTTGCGTCTCGATCCAATCCACGCCGTGATGGATATAAAACCGTCCATCCTCCGACGCGATCACCGCGTGCTGCAACTGCACGGAGATCTGGGAAAGAGGCTTGAAAATGATTTTCTTGTGATAAGGCTTGTTGTCGATCCGCGCTTCGATATAGCGCTGGATCTGCACGCCGGTGGTCGGCGGATCTACAAATTTCATCAGCACCAGGGAAGAAATCCAAAACACATAAAGGCTAGCCACAAAAAACAGGCACCATTTGACGAAGCGAAGCAACCAGCGAATCGGCACTCTTGTCTTATGATAGTGACCTGAATGCTCAGGGCGTTGACCAGACAAGTGAGTCCCAGCTTTGCCGATTGCGAACTCACGTTCCTGGACCGCCAGCCCATCGACGTCCGGAAGGCGATCGCACAACATCGTGCTTACGAGACATGTCTCGCCAGTCTGGGCGTGAGCGTCATCTCACTGCCGGCCGATCCCCTGTATCCCGACGCGGTGTTTGTCGAAGACCCCGCTATTGTTCTCGACGAGGTGGCGGTGATCGCGCGCTCCGGAGCTGAATCTCGCCGCGGAGAAACCGTGAGCATCGCGAAAGCTCTCGCGACATTTCGCAACCTTTTTTATATTCGCGAGCCCGCGACGCTCGAAGGCGGCGACGTCATTCGAGCCGGCAAGACGCTGTTTGTGGGTCTTTCGCGCCGCACCAATCGGGAAGGCATCGCGCAACTAGCGAAGCTTCTCGAACCTTTCGACTATCGGGTCGTGCCCGTGGAGGTCCACGGCTGCCTGCATCTGAAGAGTGGAGCGTGCTGGGCAGGCGACGACGTGATTTTGGCGAATCGCCTGTGGATCGATGCAAATAAATTCCACGATTTCAAGGTGATCGATGTTGCAGAGGGCGAGCCTTCCGCGGCCGATGTGCTGCCGATCGGAGATAGGCTACTCATGCCTGCCAGCTTTCCTCGTACGTTGGAGATTCTCGAAGACGCTGGCAGTCACGTGCTACCGATCGATGTTTCCGAGCTTCAGAAAGCTGAAGCCGGGGTCACTTGTATGAGTCTGGTGTTCGAGGTCTGACGCGTCTGCCCGACTCCCTGACGGTCGCGGCTCCGGTGCCGCGAAAAAGATGACGCCCGCTTCACGGCTGGCCAAGCGACGCGAAAAATGCGGCCATCCTTGCCGGTGACCCTGAGAAAATCTCCGGCGCGGGCTTTCTGCGGACCAGCATCTCGCTGTATACGTAGCCTGGTTTATCGTAATTCAGGCCCATTCCAGCGAGGTATTGCAAGCGCAAGTTGAGATCGCGATTGATCTGCGCGCCCTGTAGCCAGCCCGCCAGGTCCGATGCTCGTCCTGCGTAAGTCCCCAGCAATTGAGGAACGGAATGAAAATTCACTTCGGCCAGGGACTGCTTCACCAGCACATGATCCTCCCTCTGCATGCGCTGGTCTAAGATATCTAAATCGATCCGGGTTGGTTCCACTTGTGCCAGCAACACCAGGTCGTATCCTTCGCCGTTGATGTCGTTGCCCCAGATCGTGCCGTTCGGGAAAACGTCAAAGAACGTCGCCAGCTCGCTCTTCACCGTATCGAAATCGCTCTCGTAAAGAGGAACCCACTGCGTGATCACACCGCCGGGATTCAGATGCTTCTTCACCAGCTCAAAATATTCCTTCGAATAAAGCGTCGCGGTGCCCTTCACCCAAGGGTGGATCGGATCCGACGTAATAATGTCGAACTTATCGTTGGTCGTCAGCACGAAGTGGCGCGCATCGTCGTACACCATGTGCGTGCGGCGATCGCGAAACACGTTGTGATTCTCTGTGGCGAAGTATTTAGACGACGCCTGCGGGATCAGCGGCTCGATCTCGCAGATGGTGATGTTTTCCACGTCCGGATGCACCACGAACGTACCCGCGGTGACTCCCGCTCCGAATCCGACCACCAGCACGGATTTGGGCTTCTCGTGAATCAGCGCCGGAATGTGCCCCAGCATGCGCTGCAGCCGCATGTCGTAAGGCTCAGTCGATGCCTCCACTTTGCCGCTGACGTGAAAATATACCTGCCCGCCAGGAAGCTGCGAAACCACCACCGACGAATTGCGTCCCTCGCCGATGTAAAGTGGTTTTCCAGGATCGGTCTGCAGCGACATCCGCCGTCCATAACCGATCGCCAGCCACGGTACTTGTGAGACTGTCACGAATAAAATGATCGCGACCAACGTTGCCGCGCCTACGCCGACGTACCCCGATCCCGACAATCCCGCGCGCCAGAACATCACGAGCCCGGCCACGACCGAGAGCGCAATCAGAGCCTGTTGCGATCCCTGCGTGCCCACCCACGGAATCAGCACGATGCTAAATCCGACAGCGCCGAGAATCGCGCCCACTGTGTTCGCCGCGTAAACCTCGCCTACCAGCGCTCCGCTATCTTGTTCTTTATTCGCCAGCGACGCCAGCGCCAGCGGAAAACTTAATCCCCATAGCAGCGCCGGCGGCAGAATCGCCATCAGGCACATCAGGAAATCGATTCTAAACAGGCGCCACGGATTCTGTACCGCGAGCGGGTTGAATGGCCACGAGGGAATCAGGTCGGACACTGCGTAAGCCGTCCACGCCACTGCAATCGCCAGCAATAACTGGCACGCACCAAGGGCCAAACGGGGACGTTTCAGCGTGCGCGTCCAAATCGATCCTCCGCTGCTTCCGATTCCCAAACCAATCAGAAAGACGGCCAGGATGATGGAAAACGTGTAGACTGTCGCACCCAGCATCAACGCGAGAAGCCGGGTCCACACCACCTCCGCGCCCAATGCGCAGAGTCCGGAAAGCGCGATCGCCGTATAAACCGGCCACGCACCCTGAGGCCTGGCGACGACGGCTTGCTCAGCCGGGTGCTCATAGGCCGCGCGCGACCGCAGCGCGAAGCTCGCGAGCGCGACCGCAATATTGATCGCCGCCGCCACGTAGGTTGCTGTACGCATGTCGTGGACTCGCAACAGGTAAAATCCCGCGAACAGGCATCCGAACACGGCGCCCGCGATGTTGCCGCCGTAAAATAGCCCAAGCCACGATACGCCCGTCGGTGTCGATTCCACCCATCGCCCAATCGCGGGCAGAGACGCGCCCATCAGCACGGTCGGCGGCAGCAAGCAGATCCCAGCGACTAATCCTCTGAGCAGAATGGAAGGCAGCCCGTCCCCAACGGCTGCTGTGTAAATCCCGTTGAGCAGTGGGATCACGAACAGGACCGCGACCCCGAATATTCCGATTCCCAATTCGAGTAACCCGTATACCCGCAGCGGATGCTCGCGCCGCGAAATCAATCGTGGGAGCAGCACGCTGCCCAAACACATGCCGCCCATATACGTCCCCAACAGGACGCCGAGCGATACCGCCGACGATCCGATCACCAGCTGCAATAACTGGAACCAGACCACTTCGTAAATCAGCGCCGCACACCCGCTGCCAGCGAATAAAAAGAGAAGAACCGGCAATACCGGCCTTAGATCGGAGGGAGAAGAAGTAGTGCGAGACAATCTCGCATGATAACAACTAACGCTTATTTCCGGAATAAGCGCTGTTTAATGCTGGGCCAGAACTCGAGAAATAGATTTCCCAGTAACCGCCCCTCGAAGCGGTCCGCGATGCGCATCATGGTGTCACCCACGTTCCGCTGACTATCGGGACGCCACGCATCGGAGATGGAGTTGCTTCCCGCGTACGCGATGTAGCGGGCGTAGGCAGGCTTCAGACTTCCGTCGCTCCTTTCAGTCATCAGAGTCATCATCAACGCATGACGGAGGCGGCCTCGAGTGGTCTCTTCATGGGCGCGGTGATAACGCGGATCTTCGTGCCAGATCGCACCCAGACTCGCTTCCATCACATTACTGGTACCGACGCTCGAA
The DNA here is from genome assembly GCA_963813145.1 of Bryobacterales bacterium. Taxonomy (GTDB): domain Bacteria; phylum Acidobacteriota; class Terriglobia; order Bryobacterales; family Bryobacteraceae; genus Palsa-187. The sequence goes on along the minus strand of CAWEXX010000002.1, from coordinate 123,018 downwards.
AGTCGCAGCCCGAAGCGCTTGCCGTACCCCTCCATGCCCTGGCCGTATTCTCTCGGATCGTTAGACTTCTGCGAAAAGGCCGCTTGGACCGCGCCCACGAATAAACTGGATGGCCCAATAGTACTCTTCAGGGCCCATATGGCACGTCCGGATCCCGTCAGCGGCGGCAATTCATCATTCGAAGTCTGCGACGGAGTCGACGGAGGAGTCGAGCATGGCGGGTCCGCCGCGCCTGCGAGGAATAATAAGATAACGGGAAAAGGCCCCATGGGATCCTAGCAGGCACGCGAAATGCCAGAGCTTGAATCCCATGGTTTCAGCGACCTTTATCTGGCACGCTGCAAATTTTACACTAGCTTCTGGCGCTTGACAGGCAGCTCCCGCACCCTTTTCCCTGTCGCCGCGAAAATAGCGTTACAAATCGCCGGAGCGATCACCGGGACTCCCGGCTCGCCCACACCCGCCGGAGCCGCGTCGCTGGGAATGATGTGCACATGCGTCATCAGCGGAGCTTCCGGCATCCTGGCCACCGGATAATTATTGAAATTACCCTGCTGGACCCGCCCGTCGGCGAGCGTGACCTCGCCCATCATGGCAAGGCTGGTCCCGAACACCGCCGCGCCTTCAAACTGAGCCGTCACCCTGTCCGGATGCACCACCATCCCGGCGTCCACCGCGATATCGACGCGCGGAATCTTAACCTTGCCCTTGGCGTCAACCTGTACTTCCACCACTGTCGCGATGTATGACAGAAAACTGCGATGGACTGCGATGCCCCACCCGCTGCCTGCGCCGGACTTCTTTTTTGCCCAGCCCGATTTTTCCGCCGCCAGCTCCACCACGCGCCGCAGCCGCGCCACATCCAGCGGATACCGTTTGTCCGCGCCTTTCAAATCGATGATCCGGGGCGACCCCAGCACGTCCAGCAAATACTCGACGCGGTCCCGATTCGCAGCCGCGGCCAACTCATCCACGAACGATTGCACTGCGTACGCATGAAATATATTCGCGACCGACCGCAGCCATCCGATGCGCACCGGAGCAGTCGCCGCGCCGTTCTCCGCCCGATGATTCGGAATGTCGAACGGCAGATCGTTCCATCCCATCCCCATCTCCAGATCGCCATACTTCGCCGTCGCGTCGAACATCATCCCGATGGGAGGAAACGCGCTGCGATGCAACCAAGCCGTCGGCCGGCCCTTCGCATCCACGGCAGCCTTCATGTACATCGCGGCCACCGAATGGAAATAATCGAAATGAATATCGTCCTCGCGGCTCCAAACCACCTTCACCGGCTTGCCGACCTTCTTTGACAGGATCGCCGCCTCCGCCACGTAATCCGGCTTCGATTTGCGCCCGAATCCTCCGCCCAGTAGCGTCACATGACACGTCACATCGGCCGGCTTCAGCCCCAACGCCGCCGCGACCGTGGCCTGCACTGCCTGCGGATTCTGAGTCGCGGTCCAGGCGATTACTTTGCCGTCCTTGAACTCGGCCACCGCCGCCGGAGGCTCCATGGGAGCATGCGCCAGCATCGGCACGTAATAATCCGCCTCGTGAACTTTTCCGCCCTTGGCGAACTCCGCGTCCACGTCGCCGACGTTGCGCGCCACCTTGCCCGGCTGCCGAGCCGTATCCTGCAGTGTCTTCTTGAACGCCGTCGAATCGAAGCTGGCGTTCGCGCCCAGGTCCCAGTCCACCTTCAGCTTTTTGCGGCCCTGCATCGCGGCCCAGGTGCTGTCCGCGATCACCGCCACTCCGCCCAGCGCCTGAAACATATAAGGAGGCTTCAGCGGATCGATCGTCACGGTCTGCGAAACGCCCGTTACTTTGCGCGCCTCGGTATCGTCCACCGATCCGGCCTTCCCGCCCATCACCGGCGACCGCTCAATGGACGCGTACACCATCCCCGGCATCTTCGCGTCGATCCCAAACACCGCCTTGCCCGTGCAGATGTCGTGCTGATCGACAATCGGCAGCGCCTTCCCGATGTACCGATACTCGGCCGCGGACTTAAACGTCAGGTCTTCTTTTTTGGGAACAGCCTGTGACGCTGCTAGCGTCACTAACTCGCCGTAAGCGATTTTCCGGCCGCTCGGCGTGTGCGTCACCTGATCATTGCGTCCCTTGCATTCTGATGCCGGAACGCCCCACTTCGACGCCGCGGCCCGCTCCAGCATCAGCCGAGCCGTCGCGCCCGCAATCCGGAGCGGTTCGTAGAAACTCCTAATCGAATTCGACCCGTCCGTGTCCTGCGAGCCGTACTTCGCATCGCCGATTGCCTGCTCCACACGGACGTTCTTGAAATCGACGTCCAGCTCATCCGCCGCCACCATCGGCAGAGCCGTCTTGATTCCCGTCCCCATTTCCGACCGGTGCGCGACGATTGTCACTACGCCCGTCGGCTCCATGCCGAGGTAGACGCTAGGCTGCCACGTCGTCGTGTCGCCCTTCATCGTCAGGACGAAAGCACCAGCCGAGAAGATGCCCAAAAATCCACGGCGCGAGACGACCACTTCCGCGCGGTTCATGCTTTCACCCCCGCGGCAGTCTTGATTGCCGCACGTATGCGCTGATACGTCCCGCAGCGGCAAATGTTGCCCTGCATCGCATCGTCGATATCTTTATCAGAAGGCTTGGGCTTCTCCTTCAGCAGCGCGACAGCCTGCATGATCTGCCCGCCCTGGCAGTATCCGCATTGCGGAACATTCCCTTTTTCCCAAGCCGCTTGCACGGGATGATGCACCAGCCCTTCGATGGTTGTGATAGATTTCCCCGCCGCGGCTTTCATCGTGGTCTGACAGCTCCGCACCGCCGCGCCATTCACATGAACGGTGCATGCCCCGCACAGCCCCAACCCGCATCCGTACTTGGTGCCCGTCAGCTCCAGCACATCCCGCAAAAACCACAACAGCGGCATGTCCGCATCCCCATCGAATTTCCTTGGCGACCCATTCACCCGTAGTTCAATCATCGAGGACTCCTTCCACACATGATATCCCCAGTGCAGACTAGCTGTTGAAAAAAATATTGGCCGCCGATGAACACCGATTAACGCCGATAGGGCCATTCTCACTAGCCCGAACCCAGGGTTTTGGGAAAGTGGCGCAAGCTAAAGCTCGCGCCACAAGCTAAACTGTAATTTCTTTTTTCACCTCTGGCCGGCCGCGTTTGCTTTTGGCGCTAACTCTTCTTGAAAAACCACAGCCAAAAATACTGATCCCCCGCCCCATGCCGGTACCGAGGCTCAAAATTGCTCCGCCATGCCATCTCCACCGCCTGCGCATCGGAAAACGGCACGCCCAGCCAAGTGTCGTCGGCCGACGTCTCCATATCCGTGCACCCTTGCACCTGGAATTTGAACAGCGCCCCCGGCCTCAGCAGACGATTCACCTCGCGCACGTAGCTCTCGATCACTTCGCGGCTCGGGATGTGCTGGAACACGATTGCCGAGTATGCGAAGTCGAACTCCAGCTCCGGCACCACCGTCAGATCGCAGCCGTTGTTCTGATAAATATGCGCGTTGGGGAAATCCTTCAGCGCGGCCTTAGCCCGCTCCACCATTTCGCCGCTCACGTCCACTGCGTGAACCTCGCCAAACAGTTTCGCCAGCGCCCTGGTCAGCCGACCGGCGCCGCATCCGATCTCGAGCACCCGCATCGCCTTGGGATCTTTGCCCTGGCAGATGTTGCCCATATCGTTCAGGATCTGCTCTTCAATGGCCTTCTCGCCCGACGCGAAAAACGCTTCGTCGGTCCATTCCGTCCGCTCCGTGGCAACGTAATGACGCGCATTTTCCCGAGCGCGCTCGTCCCAATCCTGCCGCATCTTCAGGAGCGTCTGTTGAAGGTCTTCCATTGGTTTGGTGGACGGCGGGGGGATCGAACCCCCGACCTCTGCATTGCGAACGCAGCGCTCTCCCAGCTGAGCTAGCCGCCCAATAGAGGTTTACTCGACCAATATAACATGTGGGACCGGTTCCCCACCCGTCCGTCACGCATTTTTCACTTGCCCTAAACCTCCAAACAAAGGACACTTAAAACTGAATGGCCACCGTAAAATCCCCCGACACCGCCCCTGTGCGCGAACCCGCCGATCGGTGGAGCATCGCCGAGGCAGGCGAGCTTTACGACGTCTCCCGCTGGGGCAAAGGCTATTTTTCCGTCGGCAACAACGGCCACCTCTGGGTCCATCCCGATAAGGAGCCTGCCCGCGGTATCGACCTCAAGGAACTGGTCGACAATCTTCAGCTCCGCGGCATCTCTCTGCCGCTCCTGATCCGCTTCGGCGAGATCCTGCAACATCGCCTCGGCGAAATGCATCAGGCGTTCCAAACCTCGATCACTGAGCAAGGCTACAAAGGCTCCTACTGCTGCGTCTACCCGATCAAGGTCAACCAGCAGCGCCAGGTGGTGGAAGAAGTCTTCAAGTACGGGCGCCCCTACCGCTTCGGTCTCGAAGCCGGATCCAAGCCCGAGCTCCTGGCCGTCCTCGCCATCGCCGATAACGAGACGCCCATCATCTGTAACGGTTTCAAAGACGACGAGTACATCGAAATGGCGATGCTGTCGAAGAAAATCGGCCGGCAGATTATCCCGGTCGTCGAAAAGTACACCGAGCTCGATCTCATCCTGAAACACTCCGCGCGCGTCGGCGTGCGCCCCGTCATCGGACTGCGCATCAAGCTCGCCAGCCGGGGCTCCGGACGTTGGAAGTCCTCGGGCGGCTACCGCTCCAAGTTCGGACTCACGGTCACGGAAGGCCTCCGCGCCCTCGAACAGCTAAAGGCGCTGCGGCATGGAAGATTGCCTCCAGCTTCTCCACTTCCACCTGGGCAGCCAGATCACCAACATCCGCCAGATCAAAGCCGCCGTGATTGAAGCCGCGCGAGTCTATGTCGAACTGAAGCGCGCGGGCGCAGGGCTCAACTATATGGATGTCGGCGGAGGCCTCGGCATCGATTACGACGGCTCGCAGACCGATTTCGAATCGAGCGTCAATTACACCCTGCAGGAATACGCCAACGACGTGGTGCATCACATCCAGAATGTGTGCGACGAAGCCGAAGTAGCGCATCCCGTCATCATTTCTGAAAGCGGACGAGCCGTCGCCGCCTATCACAGCGTGCTGGTATTCAACGTTCTCGGCGTAACCGGCTTCGGCGATACCGAGGCGCTTCCCGAGATTCCAGACGACGTCGAGCAGCCCCTCATCGATCTTCAGGAAACGATGAAGGGCCTGTCGAACAAGAATCTGCTGGAAAGTTTTCACGACGCGCAGCAGGCGCTCGATTCCGCGCTGAACCTGTTCAGCCTCGGCTACCTGCCTTTGCAACAGCGCAGCCTCGCCGAAAGCATCTACTGGCAGATCTGCCGAAATATTCAAAAGCTGGGCAAGCAGCTCGATTATTTTCCTGAGGAGCTCGAGGGCCTGGACACCTGCTCTCCGATACCTATTTCTGCAATTTTTCGCTGTTCCAAAGCATGCCCGATAGCTGGGCCGTGAAACAGCTTTTCCCCATCATGCCGATTCATCGTTTGCAAGAGGAGCCCTTCCGCCACGGCATCCTGGGCGACATCTCCTGCGATTCCGACGGTAAAGTCGATCAATTCATCGACCGCCGCGACGTGAAGAAAACACTCCCGCTGCACGCCTTCAACGGCGAGCCGTATTATTTGGGAGCCTTCCTCGTCGGCGCATATCAGGAGATCCTGGGCGATCTGCACAATCTCTTCGGCGACACCAACGCCGTCCACGTGCGCCTCGACCCCAACGGCTCCGTGGTCCTTGAAGCGGTCATCCGCGGCGATACCGTCCGCGAAGTGCTTGACTACGTGCAGTTCAAAACACCGGCGCTGCTGGAACAATTCCGGACCGACGTAGAAACCGCGGTCCGAGAAGGCCGGATCGGCTATGAAGAATCGGGCTCCCTGCTAAGGTTCTACGAAGAAGGCCTGAACGGCTACACCTATCTTGAGCAGTAAATTATGAACGACCTACAAAAACTGAAACGCGAGCTCGAAGAAAACCTCCGCAAGCTGGTCGGAGCTTTCGAAACCGCCACCGGCCTCACCGTGGTGGAAGTAACTTTTACCAGAAATCGAACCTCCGGCAGCTATATTGCCCCCGCCGTGGCGGCAAGAATCGAACTCTAAGTTTATTTTCATATTCTGGCCCCGGATTTGCTCGCAAATTGGCATGACGACAGCCACAGACCCCAAGATTCACTCGCAACATATCCAGAAAATGCTGGAGGATCTGGTTACCCATACCCGGCAAGACTTGGATCAAGTGAGCGAGCCACGCTTTCAAGCACTGCTGGAAACCACAGCCGAAGTGCTGATCGGTTTAAGAACAGCCTTCCGCGACTATAGCGAAGGCAAAGAAAAAGCCTGGAAGCGTTAAGAGTCCGCTCCCTTTGGTCACGGCTCGGTAACTCGGTCGAAGCTCCTAGCGAGCCGTGACCGCAGGGAGCGGTCCTCATCGGTCAAAGGTAAAGACGCCCCAGTGGGGCAGGTTCCCGACCTGCCCTCCGTCTCGCGGTACATAATCATAATGTGCCCAAAGCCCTCTTCTGCCTCCTGGCCTGTGCCGCGACCCTCCTCGCTCTCCCCCCTCCGCCCTCGTTCCTCCTCCCGGACACGGTCATCCCCAAAAGGCACATCATCGAACTGACCATCGACCCGGCCCAGGACACCTTCACCGGCTCGGCCCGCATCGAAGTGGATCTGGCGAAATCGACGAACGTGCTGTGGGTCAATGCCAAAGACCTCACGCCCAGTGAATCCTCTGTCACCTGGCAAGGCCGCACCACGCCGGCCCATGCGACCTCTACCGGCGAATTCATGGGGCTCGAGCTTCCCTCTTCCATCGGCCCCGGCAAAGCGACCATCTCGATTCGCTATCAAGGCAAGCTGGACGAAAAAGCGGTCGCCGGGCCCTATCGCAACAAGGTCGACGAAGATTGGTATGCCTTCACCACCTTCACGCCCATCGACGCGCGCCGCGCTTTCCCGTGCTTCGACGAACCGAGATTCAAAACGCCGTGGGAGCTCTCCATCCGCATCAAGCGCACCGACAAAGCTTTCTCTAACGCCGCTCAAATCGGCGAAACAGACGAGCCTAATGGCATGAAGCTGGTTAAATTCGCACCCACGCAGCCGTTACCAGCCGAAGTGGTGGCCTTCTGCGTCGGGCCCTTCGAAGTGTATGAAGGAGCGCCCGCGGGTCACGGCACACCCATCCGCGTTATCTCGGCCAAAGGACAAAGCGATCGATCGAAACTCGCGGCCCAAGCCACCGTCGATGTCCTGGGTAGATTGGAAGATTACACCGGCATCCCATACCCGTTCGGAAAACTGGATCACGTCGCGGTCCCCGAATTCAAATTCGGCGCCGTGGAGAATCCCGGTTTAATCACTTATAAAGCCAGCGCACTGCTGCAATCGCCTGTCGATGACCCCGCTGAGAAATCGCGCCGCATCCGTTCGCTGCAAGCCCACGAAATCGGCCATCAATGGTTCGGCGACATGGTTACGCAGGCCACCTGGGACGACGTCTGGCTCAGTGAAGGTTTCGCGACGTGGTTTTCCGCCAAAGTCATGGACGAGGAGCAACTGCCTGCCCGGAGGCTGCTGGCGTCGGTCGCCGCGCGCGAGCGTATCATGGCCACCGACGCGGGTCCCAAAACGCGTCCTGTGCGTCTCGAAATGCATTCCCGCAAAGATACCGACGGAGTCTACAGTCAGTTCGTCTATCAGAAAGGCGCAGCGATTCTGATGATGCTCGACGGTTGGCTCGGCGAACCCAAGGTGCGCGACGGTCTCCGCGAATACCTGAAGGCGCACCAATTCGCCAATGCGACCACCGCCGACCTGGAAGCGTCGCTCAAAGGCACCAAGCCCGTGCTCGACACCTTCCTGAATCAGACTGGCATTCCGACGATCCGCCTTAAATGTGCGGATTCCCGCCTGGTCATTGAGCAAACCAACGCCACCCGCAACTGGAACGTCCCCGTATGCTGGAGGCCGGCAGGCATGCCGCCTGTCTGCACGGTTCTCACGTCTCCTCATTTCGAAACGCCACTTAAATCCTGTCCGGCATGGATCTATCCAAATAGCAGAGGCACCGGCTACTTCCGCACCGAGTGGTCGAACGACCAACTGGCCGCGCTCGATCTGACCCAGCTATCCGCAGCCGAGCGCTTGACGCTGGTCTACGATTTGCGCGCATCGAAAAACATCGCGTCGCCTCTGCTAACAACTCTCTCGAAAGATTCCGAACCCGCGGTATCGAAAGCCGCCGCCGAAGTCATCGCGAAGTAGCCCCATGCGTCAGCGTGGAGCCACTGGCATACCCCAGAGCCCCAAGCTGACGCATGGGGCTGACGCGATCATTCCACTCCGAACCGCGCAATAGCGCCCTTCGGTCCGACCGCCCAGCCTGCATAGCTGAGAATGAAGCTCACGGCGTTGTAATTGCCCTTGTCGAACTGCTTCCAGGTCTTCCCTTTATCGTTAGAAATATCGGAGCCGGATGTTCCCGTGGCAATCCACATTTTTCGATCAGGCAGGTAACCAATCGCCGAGCGGAAGCCGTTCGGGCCGCTCTCCGGCGCAGTCCATTTCTTACCGCCGTCTTCCGTGATCGCGATGTTGTTCGCCGCATCCTCGGGTTTGGAATAATCGCCTCCCACCGCTATGCCGAACAAAGGATTGAGGAACGCTAGGGAGAAAATTCCGGCGCTGGCCGAATCGTGGCGAATCGGCGTGTTCGAAACGGTCCATTTTTTCCCGCCGTCGCTGGAATGAAATACCCGTGCGCCGCCGGTTCCGAACCAGACTTCGTGCATTCCTAACACGACCAAACAACTGTTACTTGCGGCGAAGGCTCCTTCATTTGGTTGAGCGGCAGGCGTTTTTTCGCGATGCCAGTTTTCACCGCCATCGTCGGTGGTGAGTACAACAAAATGGCCGTCTACCGGGTCGCCCACCAGAATTCCATGGTTGGAGTCCCAGAATTTAATCGAGTCGAAGAAGCCTTTAGGATCAGGATTGGTGTAGAGAACATCCCACTTCGCGCCACCGTCCTTGGTGCGGTAAACCCTTGATTTCTCGCCGGTTCCGATACTCAAAAGGATGGCTGTTTTCTCGTCGAAGGCATGTGCCGCTCGAAAATCTAGGTCGGCGGCTCCCGGAACTGTGGCCGATTTCCAAGTTTCGCCGCCGTCGGTGGTCAATAAATAAGTTCCTTTGGTTCCGCTCGCCCAGACGACTTTGGCGCTCACGACGCTGACTCCGCGCAGCGAGGAAGTCGAATTGCTGGTCTGAGGAGTCCATGTTTGGGCTTCCATTGACCACAAAGTGCAAGCTAAGACGGCGAAAAGAGCCTTATTCATCCTTATTCAACGTTACAATGAGCGGATGCTCGCTGGGAAAACGGCACTTGTCACGGGAGCCAATGGAGCCATCGGATCGGTTATTTCGCGCGCGCTGGCCCGCGAAGGGGCGCACGTCATCGTCAACTATTTTGAGGACGCAGCCGGGGCCGAAGCGCTGGCGGCATCGATCGGCGGCACGGCGAAGTACGCGGATATCGGCAGCTCAAACGATGTCGAAAAAATGATTGAGGGATTTTCTCAAATCGACGTTCTGGTGAACAACACGGGCATCCAGACTTTCAGCTCGCTTCTCGATTTGCCGGAGGCCGATTGGGATCGCGTGATTCGCACGAATCTCAAAGGCTGTTTTCTGTGCACGCAGCGCATCGGCCGCCTGATGAAGCAGAACGGCAGCGGACGGATTATCAATCTTGGGTCAGGCTGCAACAAGACGGCGTTCCCGGGGCTGTCCAGTTACACCGCGAGCAAGGGCGGGATTGAAACTTTCACAAAAGTCGCGGCGGCGGAATTGGGAGCTTACGGAATCACCGTCAATTGCGTGGCGCCGGGCGCGATTGAAACGGAGAGGACGAAGCTGGAGACTCCGGATTATGCGGGCACTTGGTCGAAGCTGACGCCTCTCGGGCGGATCGGCACGCCGTTGGATGTCGCGCGCGCGATCGTCTTTTTCGCCAGCGACCAAGCCGAGTTCATCACCGGCCAGACATTATGGGTTGACGGAGGGCTGTTCAGCAAACCGGCATGGCCGTATTAAGGCGAGTGCTCCACGGTATCGAAGCGGGCGTGGTGGGCGGGTTGGCGATGCTCGCGACGCTGGCGGCCGTCTCCATGTGGCATCGGCGGGTGTGGTGGGAGATCCCCAACGTCTTGGGATCGACCTTTTTCCTGCACCGACCGTTCCGTTCAGGACTCGGCGTCGCAACGATCCTGGGGGGAGCGCTGCAGCTGACGATCAGCGGTCTGGTGGGCGCTTTGTTCGGACTAGCCTGTGGAAATGTGCGATCCCGGCACAGGTTGATCCTTTTGGGCACGCTTGTGGGGCTCGGCTGGTTCTATTTCGCTAACAAACTGATATGGCCGCAGATCAATCCGCTGATTCCTTTATATTGGCCGGAACCGGCGGCGGTCCTTTCGCATGTTCTGTTTGGCGCTTGCCTGGGATACGTTGGGACCGCCGACGCTATTTCTTCCGGAACAAATGGCCCCACGGATGCGGTAGACTTGTAGCTTCGCTTCTGCGTAGTTGTCTCAAGTCCCCTAGGTCTCGCTCCCCGGTCCTGACGATCGGAAGATTCTCAGTGAAACCGCGGGTAGAGTGGGAACGTCTGGAGTGAGGCGCAGAGTGGAAAGGAACCGGTTTTAGATGACGTTTTTCAGGCCTGGACGCCTGCGCATTCTTGCGGTTTGTCTTATCGGCGGAGTTGGCCTATTCGCTCAGCAGACACCCCCTCAGCAGCAGCCTCCGACACCAGCGTCACCTGCCCAGCAGCCACCGCAGCAGCCCCCTCAGCAACAGCCTCCGCAGCAGAAGAAAAAAGCGAATCCTTTTGAGACCATTCCGCAATCGACGGAGCCACCGAAGACGGAAGCTCCGAAACCCCCGACGCCCGAAGTACAGACGCCCGAGCAGCCGATTGACGACACCATCGAACTGATTGAGTTCCGCGGGGCGCGGCGCGTTCCGCAGGACACTTTGCGGGCGATGATCATCACCAAAAAAGGCGACAAGTACGACGAGGAGTCGCTGCACAGGGACTTCATGGCTCTGTGGAACACGGCGCGATTCGACGATATCCGGATGGAGCGCGAAGTGGGCAAAACGGGATGGATCGTGCGCTTCACGGTGGTGGAGCGGCGCATTGTGCGCTCCATTAAATACGACGGGTTGAAGTCCATCACTCAGTCGGAAATTTTGGACCGCTTCAAGGAACGCAAAGTAGGCTTGAGCGTGGAATCGCAGTACGATCCGAACAAAATTCAGCGCGCGCGCAACGTGTTGCAGGATTACCTTTCGGAACGCGGACGGCAGTTCGCGACGGTAGACCCGGAGATCCGGCAGGTGCCTCCGTCTTCGCTGGAATTAACGTTCAAAGTGAATGAGGGTCCCAAGGTAAAAGTTCACGAGATCACATTCGACGGGAACAATACTTTCAAGCCACTGTACCTCAAGCGGGCGATGAAGAATCTGCACGGAATCGGGATTCCGTACTCGATCTACGCCGAGGATCTGTTCTCGAAAACCTACGATTCGACCAAGCTCGAAGAAGATCAGCAGCGCATCGAAGAGTTCTATAAAGACAACGGCTATTTCACCGCGCACACCACCGGCAGCAAGGTGCAAGTGGTGGATACGGGCGGCGGAAAATGGCGCCTGCCGCTGGTATTATCGAACAGCCGCGGCAAGGGCGCGAACATCCACATCAGCATTGAAGAAGGCCGCCTCTATCATTTGAACAACATCAATTTCATCGGCGTGAAGCTGTTCCGGACCCCGGAGACGCTGATGCGTCCGGTGTTCCAGATGAGCTCCGGCGACGTGTTCTCGACATCGAAGCTGCGAAAAGGTTTTGAAGAGCTGCGCAAGCTATACGGTAATTTCGGCTACATCGATTTCGTGGCCGAGCCGAATATCGAGCCGGTGCCCAACACGGACAAAGTCGATCTGACGCTGAATTTCGACGAAGGCAAGCAGTTCTTTGTGCGCCGCATCGATTTTTCGGGCAACACGACGACGCGCGACAAGATTATCCGCCGCGAGCTGCTGGTGGATGAAGGCGATATTTACAACACCAAGCTGTGGGAAGTCAGCCTGCTGCGCTTGAATCAACTGGGCTACTTCGAAGTGCTGAAGGCCGAGGACGCGGTGGACATCAAGCGCGACACCAAGACGGACACGGTGGACATCACGCTGAAGGTGCGGGAGCGCGGCAAGAATTCCATCCAGTTGAACGGCGGAGTTTCCGGAATCGCGGGCAGCTTCATCGGCTTCTCCTATGCGACCAACAACCTGCTGGGACTGGGCGAAACGCTCAGCCTCAATTCGCAACTGGGCACGCGTCAGGACAACGTCACCATCGGTTTCACGGAACCATACTTCCTGGATCGCCCGCTTCAGGTGGGCGTAACGGTGTTCTATACGCGATTCGATTACAACCAGGCTCGTGAGGCGTCGATTCTTTCGGGACAGAATCTGACTTCGCTGTTCAGCCAGTTGGGTTCGCAGAACCTGTTGAACTATGTGACCAATTCACGAGGCTTCACGGCGTTCATCAGCAAGCCGCTGCGGCGGACGTTTGGACGCGTGGGCCTCAGCTATGGCTACTCGATCCAAAACGTGACGACGTTAACGGACGCGGCGACCGCGTACTACACCTACATCGACTTCCTGCGCATCAACGGGCCGAATCCGCTTAACGGCATCAAGCAATCGAGCATTATTCCCAGCTACACGTATAACTCGGTGAACCATCCCATCACGCCGACCGCTGGAAAGAGCATTTCCGCGTCGATACAATTTTCGGGCAGCTTCCTGGGTGGAAACGTGAACCAGATCCTGCCGACGCTGGACGCGAAATACTTCCACCGGTCGCCGCTCAATCACAAGCACATCATCGGCGCGCATCTCTTGGGCAAGTTCGTGACCGGGTATGGCGGCAAGGTGGCTCCGCCTCTCAACCGCTTCTATATGGGCGGAGAGAACGACATTCGCGGATTCGAAATCTGGAGCATCAGTCCGGTGGCGTACATTCCAACTTCGGCGAGCGTGCCTCTGCTGAATAACGACGGTACTCCACGCCAGCAGAAGGTGACGCTGAACGGCGCGACCAGCTTTACGCAAGTGACGCAGTCCATCCCCAGCTATCAGCTGGTGACGCCGGGCGGTGATCTGGAGGGTGTCGGGAACCTGGAATACCGCATCCCGATTTTTGGACCGGTGATTCTAGCGGCGTTCGCCGATATAGGTCTGGACCGGCTGGTGTTGAGTAAACAGTTGAAGTTGAATGCGGACCGAGTGTCGCAACTGGACACACTTTTCCCGGAAGCGGCGTTTCCGGATCGGGCCGTGATTGCGGCGGGCACCCAGAAGATTCGCATGTCGACCGGGCTCGAACTGCAAGTGATGCTGCCGGTGGTGAATGCGCCGTTCCGCATCTATTGGGCCTATAATCCGATGCGCGTGGCCGAATATGTGCAGCCGCCGATCGTCGCCGACCGGAGCTATTTCCCGAACGCAGCGTCGTTCTTTAACTCCATTGCCCAGGTGGGGCAGTCGTATGGGCTGTTCGAAAAGCCTTCTACGTTCCGGTTCACGATCGGAAGGACGTTTTAAGGATTGTTCATGGCCTACACCATACCCCTCAATGACTGTCGGGGTTCGGTTGGGGAACTATCGCCCGACTGGCCGTGTCCTCGACGCCGACACCGAACCCCGACAGTTATGGAGGGGAAAGCCGTTACCATCGTCGCCCCTCCTTGCAGTCGGGGTTCGGTTGGGGCGGCGTGTTAACATAACGGAAGAAAAATAGGAGTCTATTGTGAAAAATCGAATTCTCGCGCTGCCCTGTCTGGCCCTTTTTGCGGCCGCGATTGCCGGGGCACAGACGCCGACCAAAATTGGTGTGATCCAGATTCAAAGCGCGCTGGTGGGTACCAAGGACGGGCAGAAGGCCGTGGCCGATCTGGAGACGCGGATGGCTCCGAAACAGAAGGATATGGAGCGCAAGCGGTCTGAGATTCAGGAACTGCAGGACAAGTTAAACAAAGGCGGCAATGCGATGGCGCAGGCTGCCAAGGACGATTTGGCGCGCAGCATCGATGCCAAGACCAAGAGCTACAACCGCGATATGGAGGACGCGCGGGCGGAGCTCGACCAGGAGCAGAGAAAGCTGCTGGAGGATCTGAGCGGCAAGATGCAAGTGGTGATCGATAAGTTCGCGGTGGCCAACGCCTACGCGGTGATCCTGGATGTAAGCAATCAGAACACGAACGTACTGTACGTTGCGAGCGGCGTGGACATCACGAAAGAAGTGATCGATTTGTACGATAAGTCGAATCCGGGCGGTCCAACCTCGAAGCCCGCGGCGCCTGCGACGAGACCAGCGGCTCCGCCAGCGACAAAGCCCGCGACTCCGGCACCGGCTCCGGCTACTCCGCCGAAGAAGCAGCCGTAGGGTCGGAGAGAGCAGGCTGCCAGCCTGCACCACATCGGAGTATTAGGTTCGACATTTAGTATGATCGAGACCATTGCAGGTAACTTCCGAACAGCAGCCAGACCCGGATTTCAGCGTCCAGAGTGACGACGCGGTTTGCTTCACGGCGGGCTTGCACGGCGTATCGTTTGGAGCGGGGACCATTCACGCGTACCTGGCGTCCGATCGCACACCACCTAAAATAACGGCTGGGATTTCCGTCGGCGCGCTGACGGCGGCGGTGATGGAGCGCTGTTATCGCGAGCTGCGGAAGTCGCGAACAGAGAGCGCGCGCTGGACCTGGTTTCGCCGCTATCTTTCGTTTCTGTTGGACCGGCCGTATGACGTGGCCTGGCATGCGATCCCTAACCCGACGGACTTCGTGGCTGATTTGCCGCCGGTGGCGGAGACGGGGCTGCCGACAAAACCGGACGGCTCGCCCGATCCGGAATGGGAGAAGCGGGAAGCGATGGCGCGGCGCAAGCTGCACATTATCGCGCGCTTCGGACGGTGGTGCTCGCATCTGCCGGTGACGGTGAGCTCGGCCGGATGGATCATCGTGCGGTACGCGCGGCACGAGGAGCAGAATCCGCTGGTGCAGGTGTCTCAGTGGTGGAACGCGCTGGCGCTGTGGTCGCGCGTTTTATGGGTGGAATGGACGGTGCTGCTGCAGATCATTCTGCGCCCCCAGTTTTTCCCCGAATGGCAATTCCGCGCGGGCGGAAAAATGATCTCGCATTTTCCGGTGCGTCCATTGTTCGGATGGAAATTGTGGACCGCGACGGTGCTGCTGGGGTCGGCGACGATCACGTTGTGGATCGTGAATCTGTGGGTGGTGCTGGAGGGGATTTTTCAGGAGAAGACCACGCACGTCCTTCATCTGGGATTGCTGCTGGGGTTCACGTGCGCGCCGCTGGTGCCGATTTTTCTACGGCGCTGGATGCGGCGGACGAACAATTGGGGTTTCAAGAAAATCCTGATGCACCTGGGAATCCGCACGTCGTTGATCGACGATTTTTATCTGCGGCTGAAACTGTCGCGGCTATTCGACGACGGCGGCAGGACGCCGGTATTGAAGGATCTCAACTTTCCGGTGCTGATGGTCTCGGCGCCGCTGCAGATTATCGATTCGTCTCCCAGCCAGCTATGGCCCGGCACGAACAGCAGCGTCTCGATCGTCGACGCGCTGCGCGCGAGTCTGGGGATCCCGCGGTTATTCGCGCCGACGGTGGTGACGGGCGAGGCGCGCGAGAACTGGGTGCAAGGAAACAACAAGCCCGTGCGGCTGGACCTGGTCGACGGGTCCGTGGTACGGCATAATCCTTTGCCTGCGCTGATCCGGTTTCTGGCGGAGCCGCAGAACGGTGCGGTGGCGGAGATTTTGTCGAAGCCCGAGAGCCGCGTTCATCTGGTCTATGACATTCCGATTCAGCCGAAGCCGCTGCCTGCGACCGCGGGCGATCCGGGAAAGGAAGAGCCGCGGCTGCCGAACATTGTCGACACGGGATTCGCGGGAAATCGGCTGGAGAGGCGTCGCGACAGCCGTCTGGAAGTGGTCCGCACGAATTACGTCAGCGAGATCGAGAGGACACTTCGCGCGGCGACGAAAAGCAACGTGAGCTCGGCCGACGTTCACACGATCACGGTGGACGAGATTGCGCCCGAGGAAGAATTGACGCTCGACAATACGCTGCAACCGACGGAGACGGAGATCCTCACGCATATCGCGGCGGGTTGCCGTCAGACTCTATCGGTGCTGTATCGGGATGAGGTGACGGAGCTGGGAAACAGTCTGCCGGTCGAGTGCGGGGCGCTGCTGCATCAGATCGCGCCGAATCGGGACTGGCGAATGTCGGATCGTCACGGGATGCCGGGGTTGAGCGAGGTTTGCCGTCACTGCACGCGCAAATTACAGGCCGTGGCAAAGCCGGTGGACACGCTTGCTGCCGGCAAATTTTCACGCGGCTCATGGGGAGTTGGCGAAGCGCTTTCCGGAGCTGGCGGGCGATCGGCCGCGGGTGGTATTTATCGCCAGCGGAGGCGTGTTCCGGGGATCGTTTCACGTGGGGATGATCGGCGCGATGCATGCGACCGGATTCAAGCCGGACATGATTGTCGGGGCGTCGGTGGGTACCTTACTGGGCGCTGCGCTCGGCTCGATGTTCTCGTGCAGCGGCCAGCAGGCGGGGGAGAAGCTGCGGCGATTAACGAACTTGTTCCTCGAAGTGGACCGCCGCGTGGCGTTGACGAAGACTCTGAAGGCCGCGGTGAAGGACGTGGGGATTCGCAGCCGCGGCGCCAGCATGAATCTTTCGCCCAATGAGCTCCGAAAAATGGTCCGGGCGGGAACCCGGCAGGATCCGGGGAGCGCGATCACAGGTGCTCCGCCGGCTTTGATCGACGCGATCTCCGACCTGTTTCTGATCCCGTATCGCGCAACCGCTCGCATCGCCGCGGAATTCGTAGCGGGCCACGTCACGCGCGCCACGCACACGTTCTGGACGCAGATCAAGACGGAAACGATCGACCGGCTGGGCGTCCATGACGCTCTGATCGGTTCGTCGTTATTGGAAGGGGAGACCCGGCTGGTGCTGGGCGATGTTTCCCGCGACGTGCAGCCGTTTCTCGAACAGAGCCGAATCGCTTTTTTCGCCACGGCGGTGAACCTGGTGACGGAATGGATCACGATTCTGGGGGCGCAGCTTACCGCCGACCGGTACGATCTGATCGAGGCTCTGCTGGCGTCGAGCGCGTTTCCCATGGCGTTTGCTCCGCGGCGCGCGAGCGCTCTCTACCCGGGTGTAGGGCGGCGCGATGTGTTCTACGGCGACGGCGGTATGTTCGACAATCTTCCGTTCATGCCGGCGTTCGAGGTGCTGCGCGAAGTGCAGGCGGACCGGTTGCAATCGATGGTGGGCCACGGACGGTGGCGCGAAGAACTAGTCCGGCGTCATCACGAGCCGGATCTGTTTCTGGTGGGCGCGTTGAACATACGGCAGACCGAGGACGAGCCGGATGCCTACGATTCGCTGCGCAAGATCGCCGCGCGCGCGACTTCGCTCGAAGACAACGAAAAGATTTACGGCATGGAGCGGACGGCGGAACAGATCGACCGGCAACTGGGTCAACTGCGGGCCGACGGGCGGCCGGAGGACGACGCAGAGCTGCCGAAGGAACAGGAAGAATTTCTCAACGGCATCGTCAATGCGGCGGTGATGCCGATTTATCCCGCCGATGAGGAGCATCTGAACGGCACTTACGAGTTTTGCGCGGCGATGGGAATGGACCGGGAAAGAATCCGGCGCTCGATCGCGGATGGATGCTTTCAGACCATGCTGGGCATCGCGAAGGCGCAGGAGGAAGTTCCGCACTCCATGGTCAACCGCAGCGTCGCGACGCTGACTGCGATGGGACGGGTGCCGGGGATCGTGAGGGAGCATAAAGCGTCGACCAAACATTATGGGCGCTGCCCGTTTTTTAAGCTGCGGACGGATTCGGAAGAGACCAGATCGATCCCTTGTCCGTTTGAAGGGATGCATGGGATTTACCGGACGTGCGCGGAGGATCTGGTGCATATTCGGCGATTTAAGGCCCACTGAGCCGCCATGCGTAAGCATGCGGGCAGATGCGAAAATCTCCGCTAACGATCCCCTAGTTGGCCAGTTCTTCGCCGCGCAGATCGTCTAGCAGGTCCGGACCCGCATTGCGGGGATAACCGAAATCCCAGAAGGGGTCGCCTGGGGCGCTTTCCCAGACTCGTTTATCCTGCGCGATCAGCAGTTGGTTTCAGCCGCTCGTCTAAGGCGAGTACTTCGTCGTCCTCGGCCGACGCCAGGGCTAAGATCGCTCGAACATCCAGGTCGTTGCGATAATCTTCCAGACCCAGGGCGTAGCCTCGCTCCACTTGTTCCACGAACTCGCGCCATTTGCGGACCAGGCCGGCGCGCCCTTCGCGGACTACGTGCTCCGGGTAGCCATTTTCGCGTAAATATTCGTGCAAGGTCATGGCCGGTTCGCCTGCCGTCGGAAATAGCGTTCGCCGTCGTTAGGTTTGAAAAAAGTGCGGATTGTCCGGTCGCGATTGTAGGCTCCGAAGGCGCCGGAGCGCTTGTCGAAACGGGTGATGACGCCGTCCGGCTTGGCGATTTCCAGGATCGGGCCGCCCGCTGGCGCGTCTCTCAATTCCTGGGCGAGATGCAGGTATTGTTCCGGCGTGATGCGACCGAACTCGCTGCCGTGCTTGGCGAAATGCTCTTCGAATTGTCTGCGGGAGCGAAAACCTGGCCCGCTCGCGAGGAGCAGGAAAGCCGTCAGCAGCAAGCCGATGGCTGCGCGTGCGTGTCTCATAGGCTGACTTCCTTTCCTCCGTCGAGAATGGATTTGCGGGCTGCTTCGATCACTCGTTCATTATGGCGGCTATTGGCTGGGGTCGCGATGATCCCTTCGGCGCCGATCTGTTGCGAAGTGCGTGGATCTTCTTCCACGCGGCCGCACGCTTCGACGATGCGCTCGATGGATCGATAGCCATAACCCACTGGAGCGAGGCCCGTCTCCGCCGGCACATATTGAAAATAGTCCGAGCTGGGCTCGCTGTAGGGGCCGCCGAGATAAGAGTATTCGATGCCTCGATACTGGTCGGAGTGGCGAATCATCGCGCCTCCGCCCTTTCCAGAAACGTCGCCCGAGCACCACATCGTCAGGCCCTGCATGTTCGACCCGGGGCCCTCTTCGGGATAGCCGAGGCCGTTCTGCACGTTGAGGCAGGCCCCATTCGACCAGCGAACGCGCGCGTCGGTCCACAGGAAACCCTCATTGCCGTTCGGGTAACGATCGCGCAGTCCGTAGACGCTCACCGCGACCGGCTCCAGACCGGTGATGAATTGAACGAGATCCACATAATGGCAACCGATATAACAGAAGGCATCGGAGTTTTCAGTGGTGCACCAGTTCTGGAAATTCGAGTGGCGATAATTCCACTTCTCATGCAGGCACGCATTGCCGAGACGAAACTCACCGAATTTTCCTTCGCGATATGCGCGGCGGGCCATGAGGCTGCGGTCGTCGAAGCGCTTATGATAATCGATGCCCACGAAGAGGCTCCGCCTCGTTGCTTCGCTTTCGATTTCGACGGAATCGTCTACCGTCATCACCAGAGGTTTTACTGCGCAGACGTGCAGATCGGCGTGGAGCGACGCCAAAATAACATCGCGATGCAACGGATCCGGCACGGCCACTATCGCGAGCTGCCGCGCCGCCATCGATTTCAGAACATCCGCGAAGGGTTCGGTAGTCGGCTTGAACGTCTGATCCGGGAACGCCGCGCGAATAGTTTCGGATGCGGCCAGCCTGTCGAGCGTCGAGCGATTGCGCGCGCACACTCGAATCTCGCCGATGCGGCCGAGCCGCCGTAGCTGATAAAGAGACGGCAGCAGTTGATCGTGCGTGATCATCCCGCCGCCGATGATGACCGCGTCGAATGCGCTCAAGCAGCCTCGCGAGCGATCAGAATCTCAGAAGCCGCCTCTTCGAAGGCGCTCAGACTTTCTTCAAGTGCGGCTTCGGTGATGGAAAGGGGCGGACAAACCTTCACGGTGGCTCCGCCGAAACCGACCGGAGCGAACATCAGGACGCCCTTCTGGATCGTCCGCCATACAAGATCGAACGCGGCGTCGGGATGAGGCTCCATGCTGCCGTGCCGCACCATGGAAAGGCCCGCCACCAGGCCCTTACCCGCGACATCGCCGATTTGCGGATGGCGCAACTTCATGGCGCGTAACCGCGCGTGCAGCAGCTCGCCCAGGCGCTTCGCGTTCTCGACCAAGCCCTCATCCACGATCAAATCCATTGACGCCATGGCGGCGGCGCAGGCGATCGGATTGCCGGTATGGGTCGAGGTCATGCTGCCCGCCGGGTGCAAATTCATCACTCCTGCGCGGCCCGCCACGGCGGCGAGAGGCAGGGAGCTGCTGATCCCTTTTCCGAACAATGCGAGATCCGGGACGATCCCATAATGCTCGAATCCCCACATGGTCCCGGTACGGCCGAAGCCCGCCTGCACCTCGTCGCACACCAGCAAAATGCCGTGCGCGGCCGTCCAACTTCGGAGCGCCTGCATGTACTCCTTCGGCGCGAAGGATGCGCTGCCGCCCTGGTAGGTCTCCAGTATCACACCGCATACATTTTGCGAATCGACGCCGCTTTCCGCGAGAGACTTCATGAAAGAGTCGAACGACGTATCGGGCGTGCGGAAGCCATCAGGGAAGGGCACCTGCGTGAAGCCGCGATCGGGAGTGACAATCCATTCCTTCAAAGACGGAATGCCTCCGGCGAGCTGGGAACCGAGCGTGCGGCCGTGAAACGCCTTATCGAAAGAAACGATCACGTGCTTGCCGCGACCACCCACCTGCACGCCGTGAGTACGGCAGAGCTTGATCGCGCATTCCACGGTTTCCGATCCCGTGGTAAGGAGAAATACGCGATCGAGCGACAGAGGCAGCAGCGACGCGAGCTTTTCCACCGTCTTCGCGCGAATCGCGCTCGGGAAGCAGTAATTATGAAGCAATCCGGCTGAGGCCTGCGCAATGATCGCGTCGATCATCTCGCGGCGTCCGTGCCCGGCGTTGGCCACCAGCACGCCGCTGGACCAATCGATCCAGCGATTCCCCCATGCGTCGGAGACTTGAAAACCCTCGGCGCGATCCCATACGACCGGCGGCTGGCCTTGCATGGAAATTGGCTCATGACGATGCAGGCTCTCAAGGATGGCTAGAGATTCGGGGGCGGGAAGCGCCGTCACAATCTGCCGCAATGGCGTATTCACGCGCGCGACGGGACGCGGTGTGAGATCAAACTGTCGGGACATGGTGAGCTTCTATTGTAACGACAACCGCTAAGTGGTCGATGATGAGAGCGTGACGTCTTTAAGGGACGACAGGATCCGCGGGACCAGTTCCGCGTGCTCGGAAAATAAGTAGATGCCGTTAAAGTCGGGCCAAAGTCGGAAGGTCAAGGGCATGATGGATAAGACTCGCCGGATCGTCTCGACCGAATAGGGGCGGAAGTAACATTCCGCTAGCCGACCGACTTCTCCCTTTTTCATTACGTAGCCATCGATCTCAATGAAAGGGCAACAAAACCAATTCCGAACTACATGCGGTACGAAACTAAGTGGACACTCGAAGATCAGGTTACCGAAATCGTCTGGCAGGACTGTGCTTCCGACGGGCGGGAGTAATATGTAGTCCACGCCGAGCGGTTTGATCGTTCCGGTCAAGACCGATATTTCGTCGAAGTAGCCGCGATCTATCGCCTTAATGTGGAGATATAGACTCAAATCTGGATGCAGGAAGGCGTCAATTAGTTCTGTAAGACGATCTTGAAAGGCCTCAAGACTCGGAAGTCCCGCAATCCCGGGCTGGCCACCGACGCGTTCGACCGGACGCATCATGTAAGTATGGCAATCGCGCAGAGATTCGTAGTTCAGCAATTTGCGATCATAGCGGGAAAAGTGGAAAAATCCTGCCAGAAACTCACCTTCATACACTGACCAGTCGAGTACTGAAATCTCGTTGCATACAAGAGTTTGGTCCACGCTAACCCGCTTTCTCTTACGGATGGTTGCTTGATGAACGCGAAATGAGATTGCGCCACCAGAGTAACAGCAAGGCAAAGAGTCGCGCGGCGAATTTTTCAGCCCAAACAGGATGCTGCCCGCCTCGGTACGGCTAAAATGGATATGCAGATGTTTCTGCTCCTTTCGTTCGCAATCATGACCTTAACTGTTTCCGTAGACGACGCTGTGCGGCCGCCGGTGGCCAAGACTGTTCCCAAACCGTCGACGACCCTCGGCGATACGCGTGTCGACAATTATTTCTGGCTGCGCGATCGCAGTGATCCCGACACCATCAAATATCTCGAAGCCGAAAATGAGTACACCAAGGCCGAGATGAAGCACACCGATGCGCTGCAATCGAAGCTGTACTCGGAGATCCTGGGCCGCATCCAACAGACGGACCTGAGCGTCCCTACCAAGCGTGACGACTATTTTTATTACACGCGCACCGAGGAAGGAAAGCAGTACGCGATTTATTGCCGCAAGCACGGCTCGCAGGATGCGGCGGAAGAAGTGCTGCTCGACGGCAACGCGATGGCGGAGGGTAAGAAGTATTTCCGCGTCGGCAATTTCGTAGCGAGCCCGAATCACAAGCTGCTCGCGTATTCGCTGGACTTTGAGGGAGACGAAGCGTACACCATCCACGTGAAAGATCTGACCACGGGGAAGCTGCTGGCCGATACGATTCCGAATACATATTATTCGCTGGAATGGGGCAACGACAACGCGACGTTCTTCTACACCGTGCTGGATGCCGCGAAGCGCCCGTACAAAGTGTTTCGCCATACGCTGGGCGTGAAGAAAGACTCGCTGGTGTGCCATGAAACCGACGAGCGTTTCACGGTCGAGCTGGAAAAGACCCGCAGCCGCGCGTATATCCTGATTAACATTGGCAGCTCATTGACGTCGGAGGTTCGCTATGTCAGCGCGGACAAGCCGAAGGGGAAGTTTGCGATCCTGTTGCCGCGCGTGCATGAGACCGAGTATGACGTCGCACATCACGTTGACTCCTGGTTCATACGCACCAACGACGGAGGAGCAAAGACGTTTCGCCTGATCGAAGCGCCGGTGAAAGATCCGTCGCGGGCGAATTGGAAAGAGGTGATGCCGGCGCGTCCCGATGCGACCATCGAGAGCGTCACGACATTTCAAGACGACCTGGTGACCGAAGAACGCGATCGCGGGCTTACCAAGATCCGCATTCAGAACTTCGTGAACGGAGATGTTCACTACATCGATTTCACGGAGCCCGTGTACACGGCGAGTATCGGCGCGAATGCGGAATACGCCACCAAGCTGTTGCGTTTCAGCTATACCTCGCTCGTGACGCCGAATTCGGTGTTCGACTACAACATGGATTCGCGCGAGCGGACGCTGAAAAAGCAGCAGCCGGTGCTGGGCGGCTACGATCCGTCGAAATATCAATCGGAGCGGATTTATGCCACCGCCGCGGATGGCGTGAAGGTCCCGATCTCGCTGGTCTATAAAAAAGGTCTGGTGCAGAACGGAAAGGCTCCCATGCTGCTTTACGGCTATGGCGCGTACGGCATCAGCATGGACCCGGGGTTTAGTTCGGACCGGTTGAGCCTGCTCGACCGCGGATTCGTTTATGCGATCGCGCATATTCGCGGCGGAGCGGACCTCGGCAAGCCGTGGCATGAGGACGGGCGCATTCTCAAGAAGAAAAATACGTTTACGGATTTCATTGCTTGCGCCGAACATTTGATCGCGGAGAAGTACTCGTCGGCGGATCGCATCGCCATCATGGGCGGCAGCGCGGGCGGCCTGTTGATGGGCGCGGTGACCAACATGCGTCCGGATCTGTTCAGCGTGGTCGTGGCGAAAGTCCCGTTCGTCGATGCGCTGAACACGATGTTGGACGCAAGTCTTCCGCTGACGGTAGGCGAATACGAAGAGTGGGGCAATCCCAACGAAAAGCAGTATTACGACTACATCAAGTCATACGCTCCGTACGAGAATGTCGCGGCGAAAGATTATCCGACGATCCTTATTACGGCGGGGTTGAACGACCCGCGAGTCTCGTACTGGGAGCCGGCGAAGTGGGCGGCGAAGCTTCGTGCGTTGAAGAAGGACCGCCATATGTTGCTGCTGAAGACGAATATGGGCAGCGGACATTTCGGTGCGTCGGGTCGCTACGAATACATCAAGGAAACGGCGTTCGATTACGCGTTCATTCTGAATGCCCTGGGCGTCGAATGAGGGTATCCTGAATCCATGAACCCGCAACAGCCTCAAACGGAAATCACGCTTCTCAACACCGCCGACTATCGCGAATCGTACGCCAATAGCGTGCAAGTGCGCGTCAGCCTGTGGGATTTCTTTCTGTTGTTCGGGACCATTAATCAGAGCGCTCCGGACAAAGTGGCGATCTCTAATTTTCAGGGTCTCTTCCTCAGCCCGCAGCAGGCGAAGGCGCTGGCCAACGTGCTGAATCAGAATATTCAGCAGTACGAAACCGCATTCGGCGAAATAAAGCTTGCTCCGCAGCCCCCCGGCGCAGTGATTCAGTAGACACGTGGCGTACTCACGGCGCGCGTCTTCGCTGCTATTCTTTCTCGCGTTCCTGGCGCTGATGATCGCGCTGCATCTGCCGATGTTGAAGTTCCCGTTTCACTGGGACGAGCTCGGCCAGTTCGCGCCGGCATCGCTGGACCTCTATCAGGACGGATCGCTAGTGGCGCATTCCACGCTGCCGAACGTGCATCCGCCGGGAGTGATGGCGATCGTGGCGCTCACCTGGCGGATTTTCGGAGTATCGGTAGCGTCGGCGCGAGTGGCGATGCTGGTGGTGGCGTCGGCGGGGGTGCTATTTTCCTTCTTGCTGGCGATCCGGTTGTGCCGCGGCGCCGTGGGAGCGCCCGCATTCGCTGCGGCATTGTTCCTGATGGCGACGCCGATTTTCTTCTCGCAATCGGAAATGATTCTGCTCGATATGCCGGCGATGACGTTCACGGCGCTCGTGCTGCTGTTGTTTCTCGAGGAACGATACATAGCATGCGCCGCGGCTTGCACGGTGCTGGTGCTGATGAAGGAGACCGCGATCACCACGCCGATGGTATTCGGCGCATGGCTGCTGTTTCGCGAAAAGAAGGTTCGCGAAGCGCTGTACTTTTTCGCGCCCGCGATCGCATTGGGCGCGTGGCTCGTGCTGTTGCATCAGAAAACCGGGCACTGGCTTGGCAATGAGGAATTCGCGCGTTACAACGTGAAGGAATCGCTGAGCCCTCTCCACATCCTGCTGGGGTTCGGCGGACGCCTTCACTTCCTCTTTATAGCCGACGGCCGATTCATCGGAACAATTGCTCTGTTTGCCGGATTTCGCATGTTAAGGGGAAAAGACTGGGCCATCGCTGCGCTGGTCGCGCTGGCGCAAGTGGCGGTTGTGACGGTGCTCGGCGGAGCGATGCTCGAACGGTATTTGATCCCAGTGCTTCCGATCCTCTACGCCGCCGTTGCCGCGGCTGCGTCGGTTTATCCTTCGAGCTGGCGCTGGGTTTCGCACTCGGCGATGGCGAGCCTCTTGGTGATCGGATGGTTCTGGAATCCGCCTTATCCATTCTCCTACGAGAACAATCTCGCCTGGACCGACTTCGTTGCATTGCAAAAAGAGGCCGCGAATTACCTCGAAGCATACGCGCCCGATAAACGCATCCTCAGCAGTTGGCCGTTCACCGGGGCGATACAGCATCCTTATCTTGGCTATGTCGAACGGCCACTGACTGCAGTCGAGTTGCCTTCTTATACTTTTCATCTCGACGATATCGCCGGTTTCGATCGCAACAAGTACGATCTGCTGGTGGTCTATGAGAAATTCTGGACATTCGAAGGCCGCTCGTTCGATAACGCGTTATTGCGACCCATCATTCGGCAGTACAAGGATTATCACCCGCAAGCCAGTGAAGCGGAGATTCACTCGGGCGTCGGGCTAGTACGCCTTCGAAGGTGGGAGCGCGGCGGCCAGTGGATTGAGATCTACGCGAAGCCTCGCAACTAGGTTGTGGGGCGGGGCCGTGCCCCGCCGCAGGCCCTGACCGTCGCAGCTCGGTGGCATCCCTGAACCGCCATGCGTCAGCATGCGGATCGGAAATCTTTAACTGTTATGTGGCGGCACGCGTGGGCGCGTGCGCCACGCGGGAAAGATAATATTCATTATGAGTGACGCACTACACTAGGGCTGCGTCTTCTTCTTCAACGCCGTCTTCGCATGCTTCGGCGCCGGAGCCGGATCCAGCTCCCCAAGAATGTGCTCTAGCTGCCCCCTTAATCCGTCATGATCCTTGCGATTCGGATCCAGCAGGGCGAGCGCTTTCCGGTAGAATTCGATGGCATGTGGCTTGTCGCCGTGCGCGATCCACGCAGTGGCCTCTGTGGAAAGACCCGTCGCGGAAACCAGCGTACGCAGAGCGATCGCACTGGCTGCCGCTTCCGTCCCTTGATCCCACTTCTTCTGTTCGCGATAGAATACGGCGATTTTTTCCTGGGTGTCCGCGATCATCGGCAGGTTTCCGATCAGCAGCCACAAGTCGAGCAGCCGCTTATAAAAGACCTCCGCTTCGTCGTACTGCTTCTGCCCAAACAGCGAATACGCGAGCCCATCGAGAGTAGTCAACAAATCCGGCGACTTCGATCCGAACACTCGCTCCCGAATCACCAGCGCGCGGCGAAACGTGATTTCCGCCGCGTCATAAGTGCGGGCCGAGAGTTGCGCTGCACCCAAACGGTCCAACTCCGATAGCAGTCCCGGAGAATCCGCGCCCAGGACTTTTTCACGAATGCCGATCGCGGTCAGCAGCGTGGGGATGGCCACTTCAGGCTTATTTTGAGCCACCTGAACCAGCGCGATGCGGCTGAAATCGTCCGCGACGTCTGAATTTTCAAAATTCCCGTGCGCCTTGGTGTGGATGCCGATGACGCGTTGTAGAATCGCAATCGCTCGTTCGAAGTCCTTGCGTCGGTCGCAATTCGTCGCCAGGTCGACCAGATCGTCGGCGATCAAAGGATCGTCCCGTCCCACGGCGGTCTCACGCCAGTTTATGGCTAACTCGATGTACTTCTCCGCTTCGTCGTTTTCGCCCGAAGCGCCCAGCACGCCGGATAGCTGCTTCAGGATCTCGTAACGCTTGGGATCGTTCTGCGGAAGCTCGCCGGCGGCGGACCAGGCTTCTTCGAGCGACTTGCGCGCCGCCGCATAGTCGGCTTTCCGGTACGCTGTGTGGGCAGTCTTCAGCAGGGCGTCGATATCCGGCTGAGCCTGACCAAGAAGTCCAATCGTGATGAAAACGAAAAGGGCGCGCATATTTCAAAGACGATCATACTATAGAATTAGTACGAGTGCGTTAGCGTCCCAGCCGGAAGCAAGCCATTTCTTCGGTATTCCTCACCAGCAGCAGCCCGTGGTCAATCGCCGGGATGTTCCAGGTTTTGCCCTCGATCGCCTGGAAACGGGCCAGCTCCTGATGGCCTTCCGGCGTGGCGCGAACCAGGACCAGTTCGCCTTGCTCGGTGGTGATCACCAGATAGCCTCCGGCCAGCAGCAGTTGTCCGTAGCCATAACGTCCGCCCTTCCACTTCAGCTCGCCGGTTCTCGGATCGATGCAGGCGAGAATCGACTCGTCGAATCCGTAAATATAGCCCTGATAAAGCACCGACGAGTTGAATTTATTCTTGAGGCGGTTGTTCTTCCAGACCGGCTCAGCGGTGAACGAATCTCCGTCCTTGGAAATTTTCAGCAGCGCCGCGCCGGGGCCTTGCGCGGAGCTCAGCAATACATCGGAATCGTCAATGATCACTGGCTGCGAGCAGTTCATGTCCATCTGCGCCGGGAACGGATACTCCCATAGCAGCTTCCCGTCCTCGACCGCGATTCCAACGGCGCGCTCCCCGCTGATCCATACGATCTGCCGCTTTCCGGCGAGCGTGGCGAGAATCGGCGACGTGTATGCTGCCCGGTCGTTGAGCGACTTCCAACCAGGCGCACCGGTCAGCCGGTTGTAAGCAACTATGCTCTTCCCGCCGGTTCCGCCCGGCGTCACGATCACCATGTCGTCGACGATCAGCGGAGCGCCCGACATCGCCCAGTGGATGTTCTTCGTGTCGTTATCGGAGAGGATATGTTTCGACCATTTCGGTTTGCCGGTAACCGCCGACAGGCAGTAGAGGTCGCCCACCGCGCCCAGCGAATACACCAGTCCTTCGTGATACACCGGAGTCGCGCGCGGTCCGGGCCCGCCCAGCACTTCGTCGAACGAGGCAGGATAGGAGAACGCCCAAAGCTCGCGGCCGGTCTCGATGTCGTACGCCGTGACTGCTTCTTTGTCGCGCCTTTGCTCGATGGTGTAAGCCCTTCCCTCGCCGACAGTGAAGGACGCATATCCTCCACCGATGGGCTGCTTCCACAATCGTGGAAGACCCGTCGCCGGCCACTCGGTGTTGATAGGGGATTCAGCGTATTCACCGGCCCGGTTAGGACCGCGGAAATCGGTCCAGTAGGCGGCCTTCACCAGCTTGACCGGCGCGCTCTCGACAACTACATGCGCCGCGGGCGCCTCGGTCTTCTGGACCGCCCGGCTCTGCTCCACCCGTGCATCGTTCCTGGCGCGGCTCTTGATCGAAACGTGAGTCATGTTGCCGTTCCAATCGATCCGGAGACCGTACAGATGCAGGACCAGGACGAGGCTGGCGAGCGAGAAAACTATCGCAATTATCCACAACCCGGCCCGGCGGAACATACCGCTACTCTATCAACTAATCAGTTTGTTCACCTTTCAGGCGGCTTCCATGGACCCAGCGGAGCCAGCTCAAAGCAGGCTGCAGCCAAAATTGGCCGCCTTACAAGGCACCTGGTACTGAGCCGCCATGCATCAGCATGCGGGCAAACGCGAATTTCCCGCCGGCAAAATCCGTGCGTCCTCGTACCGATCCCCATGCGTATTCATTCCAGTGAAGATCCGCATCGCGATCATACTTCTCGCCCTTCTCCCGGCCTGCCTCTCCCAGCAGGCCGCCGCCATTCGCGTCAACGTCCGCCTGGTCAACATTGGATTCACCGTCCGCGACGCGAGCGGGAAACTGGTCACCAATCTCACCAGGGACGACTTTGAGGTCCTGGACGACGGTCAGCTTCAGCCCATTTCTTTTTTCGCTAAAAGTGAAGACCTGCCCCTCACTCTCGGCCTCGTCGTCGATGCCAGCGGCAGCCAGGAGCATTTCGTGAAGCAGCATCACCACGATCTCCAGACCTTCCTCAAGAACGTCCTCACGCCGCGCGACCGCGCCTTCCTGATCTGCTTCGGCAATCACCTGCGCCTGGCCGCCGATTTCTCCTCCTCCGCGTCCGATTTGATCGACGGCCTGAAGCAATTCGAAAAGAAATCGCAGGACATGCCCGAGATCGGTCCTCGCGAATACCGTTCGGGCGGCACGGCTTTTTATGACGCCCTGTACTACGCGACCACCAAGAAACTCGCGCAGGCCGACCATGGCCGGAGAGCCTTGATCATCTTCAGCGACGGCGAAGACAATTCCAGTTCCCGCAACATGATGGATACCATCGAGATCGCGCAAACTGAAAACGTCGTGCTCTTCGCGATTCGCTACACGGAAACCAGAAAAGGCGAGTGGACCGCGCGCAACAAGTACGGAGCCTCCGTCATGGCCCGCATCTCGCGCGACACCGGTGGCTCCGATTTCGACGCGCACGCCGCGGATCTGGCCACCTCGTTCCGGGAAATCGGCGAGCAGCTTCGGTCGTCCTATGAGCTCGCTTATCATGCCAGCGGGCAGGCCGATGGCACCTTTCATAAGCTGGTGATTCGCACGAAGCAGCCGGGCTTCACCATTCGCACAAAAGCCGGGTATTTTTCGAAAGAGATTACTCTGCCTTCATCGCCACCAGCGCCATAAACATCTTGAAAAACGAGAACGCCGTCAATGCGAGTGCGATTCCGGCGAAGCCCTGCCACACTCGCTCGACCGCATTCGAACGTCCAGGCGTCCCCGCGATGTAGCCCACCACGAATCCCCCGGCCAGGCCGCCGATATGAGCGGCGTTGTCGGTAGCCGGAAACAGCAGGCCGAATACCAGCAGGTAGATCACCCAGCGCACATAGAACCTGCGGATTTCAGCGCCCCACGAGGAGCGATCCCTCACGCCCAGCGCGATCATCGCGCCGATTAATCCACAGATCCCCGCCGACGCTCCCACCGACACCACCCTAGGGGCCCAAAAGAAACTCGCCAGGAATCCTGTTATGCCAGCTGTGAAATAGATCCCGAGATACCGGCTAGTGCCGTAGCTTTCCTCGGTCTGCGCGCCCAGGTCGAACAGCACCCACATGTTCATCAGGATGTGCAGAATTCCGCCGTGCAGAAAGCCGGCTGTCACCAGCCGCCACCATTCGCCTTGAAACACCATCCGCGGCCCGTACTTGCCCCAAATGCTACGAGGGTGTCTAGTCGAAGTCGAATGAAGGCCCGTTCGAGTTCGCCTGGGTGTGAATCACCATGGCGATGTATAACCCGGTGTTGATCAGCATGATCAGCATGGTGGTAAATCGCGCGTGGGGGATCAACCCGCCCAGCGCGTCAGCCGGATTGCGCCGTTCCACGGCCTTCGGGCCTACGGTAAACTGGCAATAGGGACAGACCTTATCGTCCGTCGTAATGAAGGCCCGGCAGTTCGGGCACATGCGGCGTTTATCCATTAAACTCGTCCAAGACTTACATTGTAGCGAGGTCACCCAAGCCGCATCCTTGCGGTACAATCAAAGGTCCGAATGCCGAAGACCGAGCAACAGCTTCGTGACGATATCATCCGCGTCGGACGGTTGATGTTCGACAAAGGATGGATCGCCGCCAACGACGGCAATATCACCATCCGGCTGGAGGAGAATCTCGTCCTGGCAACACCTACCGGGGTCTGCAAGGGCATGATGACTCCCGACGATCTGATCCTCTGCGACCTGGATGGCAACAAAATCGCAGGCGAGCGGGAACGCACCTCGGAGATGGCGATGCACCTGACCATCTATAAGCTCCGCCCCGATATTCGGGGGGTCGTCCATGCCCATCCCGCCGTCGCCACCGGATTCGCCACTGCCGGACGCGCGCTGAATCTCGGCCTGTTGCCGGAAATCGTGATTCGCCTCGGCTCTGTGCCGCTGTGCGATTATGGGCTGCCCGGCACGCCCGCTCTCACCGAAGGCATGCTGCCTTACATCCCGAAATACGAGGCGCTGCTGATGGCGAACCACGGCGTCGTCTCCTATGGCGCC
The DNA here is from genome assembly GCA_963813145.1 of Bryobacterales bacterium. Taxonomy (GTDB): domain Bacteria; phylum Acidobacteriota; class Terriglobia; order Bryobacterales; family Bryobacteraceae; genus Palsa-187. Next base: position 91,524 of record CAWEXX010000002.1, on the reverse strand, counting down.
GACGTGTTCGACGCTTATTTCAAAATGGAGACGGTCGAGCATTTCGCGCGCATCGCCCTCGTCGCCGAGCTGCTGGGCGGTCCGAAAGTGCTGCCCCGCGCTGAAATTCAGAAACTGTTCGATTCGCGCAAACGCTACTCGGTCGATTCCAATAACGGTTTCGATCAGGGCGCTCCGCTCGCCGCCGAGGACATGCCGGAGCCAAGCGAGAAGATCGAGATAACGCGCGAGCAGCTTCTGGCAGTGATTGACGAAGCACTTAAAGTTCGTGGCGTTTATTAAGGGGATTCAATGGGTGAAGCTCTTGGCATGATCGAGACGCGCGGGATGGTCGCCATGATCGAGGCCTCCGACGCGATGGTGAAGGCCGCGAACGTGCAGCTTGTCGGGTGGGAGAAGATCGGCTCGGGATACGTCACAGTGCTGGTACGCGGCGACGTCGCCTCCGTGCGCGCCGCAACCGATGCCGGAGCCGCCGCCGCGCGCCGCATCGGGGAATTGATCTCCGTGCACGTCATTCCGCGTCCGCACTCCAGCCTCGAAGACATTCTGCCCATCGGCAAATCGGCGAAATAAATGATTCTCGGCCGTGTCGCCGGCACTATCGTCGCCACCCGCAAGGATCCTCGGCTGGAGGGCGCGAAACTCCTGATCGTCAAGCCCGTCTCGCCCGACGGCAAAGAGGAATCGAACTATCTCATCGCCATCGATACCGTGCAGGCCGGCCCGGGCGCGCTGGTGCTGCTGGTCTCCGGCAGCTCCGCCCGGCTGGCCGAAGGATGCAAGGAAAAACCAGTCGACGCGTCCATCGTCGGAATTATCGATACGGTCTGTCTCGATAGCGACCGCGCCAGGGGCTAGTGCTGCGACCGGGCTGCTCATTAAACCGGCCGAAGCACCCGCTGACCGCTCCCGATGGTCGCGGCTCTATAGGCGCAACAGAGCCGCGACCTGCGGGAGCGGTCCAGTCGCACTTTTTGAGAGAACGCCGGCTAAGAGCTAAGCGGCAGGTCGGGGACCTGCCCCACTTTGCCCCGGTTTATCTCCTTTCCTTTGATAGCTTTGCGACTTTGCGCGATCCCACCTCGCCGTTTTCTTAGCGTACCCTGCAATCAGAAGGAGTTAGCCATCTTGGGTTCGTTTCGTAATTTTGCTACTAATCGATCAGCTCGATCCATGGGTCAGTGGGGCAGGTTCCCGACCTGCCTCCGTTTTATCCCCTTTCTTCCACGAACCTTGCGACTTTGCGTGAAGGTATCTTGGGTTCGTTTCGTAATTTTGATGCTAAGCGATCCCCTCGATCCCGGCGTCAGTGGGGCAGGTTCCTGACCTGCCTCCGATTTATCTCCCTTCCTTCGCGAGCTTCGCGAGCTTCGCGACTTTGCGTGCCTGCACGGACCTTGTAGTAGACTGCCTCTTAGTGCAACTCGGCAAAATCGTCGGCTGCGTGTGGGCTACCGCTAAGAATCCGGGTCTGACGGCGCAGCGATTGCTTCTGGTGCAGCCGCTGACTCCGGAATTGAACAGCACCGGCAAACAACTCATTTGCACCGATTCCACGGGTGCCGGCGCTGGGGAGCTGGTCTACTGGTGCAAAGGCAAGGAAGCCAGCTTTCCGTTCCTCCCCGAGCAAGTTCCGACCGACGCGACGGTGGTCGGGATTGTGGATAAGATCACTCTCCGGCGCGGTCATAAGAACGAATGATCATAGGCAGAGTCATCGGCGAAGTGGTCGCCACGCAAAAACACGAAAGCCACAATGGCCTCAAGGCGCTCCTCGTTCAGCCGCTTACCTTAGACGGCGAAGATCGCGGTACAGCGGTCGTCGCGCTCGACGCAGTGGATGCCGGCGTGGGCGATAGAGTCCTGCTGATTATGGAAGGCTTCAGCGCCATGACGGCGGTGGGGCGTCCCGACTCACCCATCGACATGGCTGTGATCGGCGTGATCGATAAGATCGACCTCGCGCCGGCCACTCCGCCTGCGGGAAGTCCGGAACGAGAAGAGATAGCTGGCTAGAATTCCGCCCACCACCACCTTCAATCCCTCGGTCACCACCAGCACCTGATAAAGCAGCAGCGTTCGCACCAACACTCCGGAGGCTGTGCTGCCGGGCGGAAAATCCATTTCGCGTCCGCGGTAGGAAAGCTCCGGCGTGATGGCGATATATTGGAAAATCACCAGCGCGAGCATCACTCCGCATAACACCAGGGACAGCAGCCGTTTCTGCGTCGCGAAGTACAAACACCCGCCCAAGACCAATGCCAATGCAATCTGCGCCTGCTCCCAGAGGTAGTACAGATTACGGGTTTGCTCCGCAGCCTGATGCTGCAGCAAGAGCTGCATCTGATCCGGTCCCAGCGCTCTGATCATTTTCACGACCGGCTCGGACGGCGAGTTCAGAACCAGCGCGGGCGAATGGAGGTTTTGCAGGACCACGAATGCCATGAAGATGCTGCATCCAATCCAGCCCCCCAGCAGAAACGTCGAGATTCGCCGTGTGTGCACCGGCTTTTAATATGCCACATCACTCCTGCCGCAGTGCGTCCAGTGGGTCCACCTGAGTCGCGCGGTGCGCGGGCAGGTAGCTGGCGCCCATGGCAACCACGGCCAGCAAACCCGCGACCGCCACATAGGTGAAGGGATCGCCGGGCTTCACCTGAAACAGGAACGATGTGAGCAGCCGCGTCGCCGCAACCGCTCCGGCCAATCCCACCGCCACGCCAGCCGCGGTCAGCGCCAAGCCCTGCTTCAGGACCATGCCCAGCACATCGCCCTGACTCGCCCCCAGCGCCATCCGCAATCCGATCTCATTCAACCTCTGTCCGACAACATACGCCATCACGCCGTAAACTCCCGCCATTGCCAGGCACACCGCGAGCCCCGCGAATATGAGGAACAGCAATGTTCGAAACCGCGGCGCCGCGACACTCTCCGCGAGCGACGCCTCCATGGTGGAGAACTTCACAGGCACTTCGGACGACCGCTCCCGAACTTTCTTCCGCAGCACTTCGGAAAGCGCGCCCGGTTCCCCGCTGGTCCGCACCATCACCGTCATGGTGGCGCTGGGGCGCGGATGCTGTTCGTACGGCATGAACATTTCAGATTCAGGGGGCTTCGCCGGGCCGTACTGGTGGACGTCTCCGACCACACCGACGATGGTCATGGGGTTGGGTGAATCGAAGCCGCAATAAAGAGTGCGTCCGAGGGGGTCCTGGTTGGGGAACGCTTTTTTAGCCATCTGTTCGTTGATGATCACGGTGAACGGCGCTTCATAGCCGTCGCTCTCGTTGAAATCGCGCCCGCTTAATAAAGGAATGCCCAGAGTCGCAAATGTTTGCGGCGCGACCACCGAAAAGATCGCCTCACGGTCCAGGTTAATGGCGGGATGCGCCGGCAGAGTGTCGACGAAGTAGGTGCCATTCGATCCGACTCGGCCCGGAGGGATTCTGGAAGCCCCCACGGCTGTCACGCCCGGAATCTGAGCAATCTCTTTGAGCAATCCCTTGTAGAATCGCGTTCCCTGCCGGGCGCTTTCGAGAGAGGATGAAGGAATATTCGACGACATGAGCAGGAGATGATCCGCCCGGTACCCCAGCGAAACACTATTGAGGGCCACGAAGCTCTTCATCAGCAATCCCGCGCCGGCCAGCAGCACTACGGATAGCGCGATCTCCGCCACGACCAGCGCGCTGCGCAATTTTCCCGCCCCTCCGCCCACCACTGCTCTGGCCGCCCCCAGCTTCAATGCATCGTTCAAATCGATCCGCGCCGCAGTCAGCGCCGGAGCCAGGCCGAACAGCAAGCTGGCCCCGATGGAGATCGCAAGAGTGAATGCCAGCACCCACTTGTCGATCACTCCCGTCTCGGCTAAACGAGGGACGTTCGATGGCGCGATCGCCACCAGCGCATCCGCTCCCCAGATTGCCAGGACCAATCCGGCCACGCCCGCCAGCAGCGCCAGCGCGACGCTCTCGGTTACCAGCTGCTGGATAATCCGTCCGCGGCTCGCCCCCACCGCGGCGCGAATCGCAATTTCCCGCGTCCGCGATGTCGCCTTCGCCAGCAGCAGGTTCGCCATGTTGGCGCAGGAGATCAGCAGCACCATCGCCACCGCGCCCAACAATAGATAGAGCGTCAGGCGCACGTCGCGCACCAAGCGGTCCCGCATGCCTGTTACGTTGACGTTCTTGTTCCCGTTGCTATCGGGATACTGCCGTGCCAGCCGCTCGCCGATCGACGTCAATTGCGCTTGCGCCTGCGCGATGGTCACATCCGGCTTCAACAGGCCCACCACGAAGTAGTTATGGGCGGACCGGTGCTCATTCTCGGCCCGGCTTGGCGCCAGCCAGATCTCCGTCTTCTCCGGAAACCCAAAGCCCGCGGGCATCACGCCGACGATGACAAACGTCAGGTCGTAAACCCTCAGCGTCTTGCCCAGCGCGTTCGAATTCCCTCCGAAATGGGTCTGCCAATACGATTGGCCGATCACCGCGGCGCCGCCCTTCTTCCACTCGTCCGGACTGAACAACCGGCCCACGACCGGTTCGGCACCGAATACCTTGAAAAACTCCGGCGTTACCGAAGCGACCTGAGCATATTCCGCCGCCTGCCCCGCCATCACCGCGGTAGGCCCGTTATCGTAATAAGCCATCGCCTGGAATGCCGTCGATTGATCGTGCCAGTCGTGGAAATCCGGTGCAGAGGAGGTGCCGCCCGACGCGCCCGTCTTCGTCCACAACGGCGAAATGGTGACGATTCGCTCCGGATTCTTATAGGCCAGCGGCCGCAGCAGTACCGCGTTCACCACGCTGAATACCGCCGTGTTGGCCCCAATGCCCAGCGCCATCACGATCACCGCGAGCGCCGTAAATCCCGGATTCTTGCCAAGCGATCGAAAAGCGTATTTCAGATCCATAACATCAAACTACCTCTTGGCGAGGCGAAAGTTACGGACAGCCCAAAAAACGAGAGGGGAGCCGTTAAGCTCCCCTCGTCGCGTCGAACATGTTTGACTTCTGGATCGTGACTTCTTGGTCCCCTTCGAATCGGGGTATCTCCATTCTACTTGATCGCAATCCAGCCCTGCGCGGGCAGCATCCCCACTACCAATCCGTCCTTCATCACCGACACTCGAAACATCTTCCCGGCCTTAGGAGCCTTCATCTCCACAACCCGGCCCCTCACCACTTCCACAGCTACACCCCCCGTCTCAAACTCCACCGAAAACGAGTCTCCGCTAGCCCCATCCAGCCGGACATACAGATTGGCGTGATCCCATCCGTAAAACATCTCCTGCGCCCCGCCCGCGTCAAGAACTTTAGGGCCATGCATCGCCCCCGACCGTAGATCCGGCCGATACCGCCCTGCCCCCAGCCATTCAAAATGCGACGTTACTTCCCCATCGATCGTAGGATGAATCAGATTCGCCGGAGCCTGGTGATGCTCGCCTTCTCCGAACCCCTTTAAAATGGGCCGCGAAAGCTCCACCGGAGCCTCCAGGCCCAACGCCCGGTAGACGTTCGTCAAATGATCCCGGTACAACTGATCGAACTCCGGCCGATTTTCCGACCCATGCTCCGGCCCGTACCACCAGTTCCAATCGCTCCCCTCGGCGATCAGCAATTCCTCGTACGCCAGCGTGCGTTTGTCCTCCGGAACATTCTGCGCGCCATCGTAAGCCTTGCGCGCCGCGAGAAGATATTCCCAAGCCAGATTGTCTTCCTCTGCGCCGATCCACACATCGAAATTCGCGTTGATCCAAGAACCTGGAAAAATTCCATCCAGCGGCTGAGCCTCGAACTTCGCCAGCGCCTCCGATACAGTGAGCGCCTGGAACTGCGGATCTCCGGAAATCCGCCCATACAACTCGCGTAAGAACGGACGCCCATTCGCCTCATACCATTCCCAGGCATTCTCGCCGTCGAGAATAATCGGCACCAGCGCATCGCGCCCCGCCGCATTCTGACGGATCTGCTGCAGAAAATGTTCCGCCGCCTCAGCCGCGCCCATCCGCGAATACGTGAACCCGATCAAATCGCTCAAGTAATGATCGCGAAACAGCATCCGCATCTCGTGCCCGGTTTGCCTCCAGCAATAGGCCCGATACGTTTCGAAGCATCCGGCATCGTGGCCCAGCGTGCGGGCCAGCACCCCGTTGTCCGTACCCGACCACGTAAATCCGCACTCCGCCGCCAGCGCCAGCGCCTCGTCTGAAACCGACCCCTCGCTGGGCCACAGCCCCTTCGGACTGACGCCGAACTTCTCTTCGATATATGCGCGCGACCGCTCCAGTTGCACCCGCGCATCGCCGGGATACTGAAACCGCGACGGCAGCGGAACACCGGGATGCGGGACCTGGGCAATATCCGAATCGCACAGCAGCGGCAAAATCGGGTGGTAAAACGGAGTCGTCGAAATCTCGATCTGGCCCTTCGCCGCATACTCGCGATACACCGGCAGCACGCGCTTCAACGATTCGCTCTGCTTGCGAGCCATCATCGCCTGATCCTCGCGCGAAAACTCCCGGCCCTTCGCGATCAGCGCCCGCAGCTCGGCATCGCGAGCCAGCAAATCCTCATCGAACCACGCAATCTGGCTGAAAATCTGCAGATCCCGCAAGTCCTGAACCGTATAGCGCCGCTCCCGCCGTTCGTACAGCTCCCGATAGCGCGGGTAGCGATGGATGATCCGTTCGACGTGGGTCTGAAAAAAATACTTCAGAATGAAGTTCCTCTGCGCCTCCGTCAGCTCCTCCGCCGGCGCCAGCGCGCAATCGAGAAACGGATCGGAAGCCTTCCCGTCCGCATACTCTTCGATCTGTGCCACCATCGACGGCACCAGGTTGAACGTCTGATGAATGCGCGGAAACTCGCCCAGAATCTCGACCATCCCCGCGTAGTCCTTCAACGCGTGCAATCGAGTCCAAGGGAGCTTATATTCGCCCGTCCACAAATCCTTGTAGAAGGGCTGGTGCATGTGCCAGAGGAAACAAAGGGTCGTCATTCAGAGGAGGGCATGCGAACTAGTCTAAAAATACCATCCCTTCACTCTTCGCCGCCAGCTTCTTCGATGACCTCAAAAAACTGCTTGACGATTTTCAGATGCAGGATCGCGCCGCTGTGGAACGGAACCACAACCCGCCGCGTTCTCTTCAAATAGATCCGATGGCTGCCTTTGGAGCGCAACCGCAAAACCGGATTTCAGCAGCATCGATTCCGCTTCCGCCGCCGTCAGGCGAGGCAGTTTAGGCATGAACTTCTACTGCGGTAGTCAGGATCTCCATGCTCAGCGCCGCCGAGCGCTCTTCATCGGTAAGAGTCTCCAGGAAAAGATCAATGGCTTCGCGAATGTTGACGAGCGCTTCCTCGACCGTAGCGCCTTGCGACTGGCAGTCCTTCAACTTCGGGCACCAAGCATAGCAGCCGTGCTCGTCCTGCTCGATCACCACGCGTGAACCCGGCGTCCGATCCAGCCCGGAGGCGCGCCGTAGTAGGCGGCATCGACTTCGACACAGCCGTCCAGATGGACGGTACGCTCGCCATAGAGGTAATAGCGAAAAGGCTCGACCGGCAAAGGCAGCAGCGCCGGTTTCTCTTCCGCGAACATGGCCGCGACCTGCCGCTTGGTCGTGCCGTGAATCCGCGTGTCAGCCCAGCGTTCCTCCCAGTGGTCCAGATACGCCTGCGCTTGTTCCAAGCTCTCGAAGCATTGACCCTTCAACGGCGTCTTCTGCGCGTGGCCGACACCGGATTCGACCTTACCTTTTCGATCTGGATCTCGCACACGGCACGGCAAAGCGACCGCGCCGTAATGCTTCAACACGTCGCGGTAGAGCGGATTGAGTGTGGCATCGTAAATGTCGGGTGTGATCACGCCTTCGCGGAGATTATCCAGCACCACCACGCGCGTGGCTCCGCCCAATCGGCGAAAAGCTTTCTCATGCAACTCGGCCCAGACCCGCGAACGGGAGCGGAATACCAGCAGCCGCACCGCTTTGCGGCTGTGGCCCAACGTCATCACGAACAGCCGCGTGCGCCGGTACTTGCCGCTCTCCGGATCGCGCACCATGGGGCCGGTGCCATAGTCCACCTGCGCCTCTTCGCCCGGAGCGGTTTCAATCACCACGCGGGCTTCGGGCGCCGGAGACCCGCACAGCTTCCGCACGAAGCGCTTGACGCTGGCATAGCGCCCTGCGAACCCGTGGCCGTCCACCAGGTCCTGCCAGATCGCCATCGCGTTGCGACCCTTGGCCAGCTCGGCTTCAATCACTGCCCGGTGGGGTTCGCAGGCGCTCGCCGAGGGGCTGCGGCCTGGTTGCCGAGGCGGCTTTTCGGCCTCAGAGTCGGTGGACACCTCCATGGCCGGTTTTGCCGGATTCCGACCCCACCCACCGGGCGGGCGTACCGCGATTCCCGCAGCCCGGAGATAGGCTCCGACCGTTTCGCGGCGAATGTGTGCCGCCCTCTCAATGCGCCGTAACGACCATCCCAGCCGTCCCAGCGCGATGACTTGCTGTTTCTTTTCTTCGCTCAAGACATTGCTCACGTGACGGAGCGTAACTCCCCGCCAGTTTCAATGTCCCGATTCAGCTACCTCATTGGCCGGTTTTCAGGTGTCCACCGATGGCCGGTTTTGGGTGTCCCCCAAGGGCCAGTCTGTACCCTGGCAATCGGGAGCAAGCGCACTATGGAAATGTTCGCCGCGGGGGCCGCTCGCCCCGCTGACAACCATACCGCGATCATCGAGTTCCGCGTCGAGGATGTGGACGGGAAATATGAAAAGCTCAAGGCAGTCGTCAGCGACTTTGTCCAGGTGCCGACGACCATGCCCTGGGGAAATCGCTCCATGCTATTTCGTGACCCTGATGGGAATTTGATCAATTTCTTCACGCCGGTCAGCGCGGAGGCGATCAAGAAATACAAGAGTTCTGATCCCGTCACGTCCCACGAAGCGTAAGCAGCAACATCTCCGGAACATCCGAAAACAGCTAACCGACGTGGACGGCCCGATACTGTTAGCGAATGCGTCTTTCCGCTTCCCTGATTGGCGCGTCATTAATGCTGGCAATGCGACGCTGCATAAGCCCGTAGTCGGCAAACTCCCACAGTTCGTTCCCATACGATCGGAACCACTGACCGGAGTCGTCATGCCATTCATATTCGAAGGTCACGGCGATGCGGTTGCCGCTCCCAATACAACTTTTGCTCCTTGATTTGCAAGGAACTTCGCGGTGCTTTCGCCAATGCCGCTGCTGGCTCCGGTGATGACAACAACCTTGTCTGAGATGTTAGCCATTTCCATCCCTTTCTTGTTGGTTAAGAATCTGAGTCTCGTGCCGGGCTGCGCCCCACTGAAGGACGGGCCCCGCGATTTCAGAAACCTCCTCGACCAATGAGGTCAAGAAGGACAATACGTCGGTGCAGCTGGAGAGATTGGCACTCTGCCCAGCCCACAGGGGCAAGAGATCCGATCGGCCTGCGGCCTCCGCCGCGATTGAGAGGTTTCTGACGAGGCCTCGTTGCAGCGGGTATGGCAGAATTTCAGTTCCGTTGCGGTTCAACGCCTCCATCAAGGGGTTGTGGATTCCCCGTGCGAGCCTTCCCGTGAAGCCTCTTGTCAGCGCGGTCCGTCCGGCTTTCTTCCCTCGTAAAGCCTCGCGGTGAAGGAGGCCGGCGCCAGACTCCTCACACGCCAGGAATACCGTTCCCATTTGCACGGCCTCTGCGCCAAGGGCGACCGCAGCGATTACACCTCGTGAATCGCCTATACCACCTGCGGCGATTACGGGCACATCGACGACATCGCTGACCTGAGGGACGAGCGACAACGTCCCCGTGAGAGAGTCTTCTGCTGTTCGGAGGAATGAACCGCGATGCCCGCCCGCCTCGAAGCCGGAAGCAACGATGGCATCGACGCCCGCGTCTTGAAGCGCCGCGCCCTCGTCGGGTGTGGTCGCCGTGCCAATCGTGACGATGTGTTTCGCCCGGCACTCTTTCAGGATTTCCCGTGGCGGGATCCCGCAGATGAAGCTAAACACCGGCACCTTCTCGTCCAGCAAGACGCGGGCCTGATCCTCGAATCGTATCCCCGAATAGGGCTTGTACTCGGGACGGGGCGCGCCCAAGGCTGCGAAATGGGCTGCCAGTGGCGCAAGGCTTCTGTTGAACGCCTGCTCATCAGACGTTCGAGCCCCTTCGTCTTCCATCGATACCCACAAGTTCATTGCGAACGGTTTCGATGTCAGGGAGCGAATCTCCGAGATCACTTCTTTTATGGCGTTGGGCGGCAAGCCGTGCGCGCCAAACGATCCGAGTCCGCCAAAGTTGGACACTGCGGCGGCCAATCTTTGCGATGACAATCCGCCAAGCGGACCTTGAATAATCGGATACTCGATTCCGAGCTTGGCGGTGAGCCGGTTCTTGCTCCATGAAGAAGGCATGATCATCCCTTGTAATGAAGGCATTGCACCGGACGTTTAACTTAGCGTCGATGCGCCGGAATCTGGCACTCCCTGATTTTGTTTAGGTCGCTTTTGCCGACCCACTTCTCTTTTTGTCGAGTGCCGGTAGAAGAAGTTTCAGAAGCGCTTCATCGGAGAACGGATTCTGACCTGAGATCAGCTCGCGGTCTTGAAGGACGTAGCTCTTCCACGGAGCGACCACAGTTACGTCACCGCCCGCCGTACGCAAGGCGAAGTCCGGGTAGAAGAGCACCTTGCCACCAATCTCAATCGGCTCCCGCTGCTGCTCTTCCGCTGTCGAAAAGATGGTCATCTTATATCCGGAATATATCCAGTCTTTAGCCTTGGCACGCGCTCCAGCGGCATCGCCCGCCCTCAGCGCGCCGACCACTTCCTTCGCATTCGGAAAAGCCGCGAGAAGTGAAATCGGGCCATGGCAGAGCACAGCCGTAGGCTTGGACGTTTCATGAAAGTGTCTCAGCACGGTGCCAGCGTCGGGGTCTTCGAGAAGATCGATCATCGGGCCGTGGCCGCCGGGGACGAACACAGCGTCATATTGATCCAGGCCCGACGCGATGACATCCGAGATGCGGGCTGGCTTTTTGAGCCCGGCCAGGCTGTCGCGGAAGCTTAGATAATCCTTAAGCTTAGCCTCGTCATTACCGAAGAACATGGCCGTCGCTGAACTGACATCCATTTGCGGCGTGTCGCCTTTCGGATTGGCGAAAGTGACTTCGTAGCCCTCCTTCATCAGGGCGCGAGCCGGAACCGTCACCTCATTGAGGTAGTAGCCAGCGCCGGCATAAACCTTGCTATCTTTCAAGGGCAAGCCGTGACCGCTCGAGACTAGTGCTAAGATTTTACCTTTGGTTTTCATTTGATTCCTTTGTTGAAATTTAGTATATTTTCCTGAGATCTAAGCTCGCTCTTTTATCCCGCTACCTCGAAAATGATTTCCAGTGCGACCGGCGTGCCGAGCGGAAGGCTGGCGACGCCGTACACCAGCCGGCTAGGGTTCTTGCTTTTTCCGAAAACGTCCTGGAGCAGCTCTGATGCGCCGTCCGCGACTTTCGGCTGATCGCGGACGTCGCCTGAAGTGGCCACTGAGACCCCAAGCCGGACAATCCGCGTCACTTTGTCGAGCGACCCCAAATGCTGCCGCGCGACAGCGAGGCCATTGAGCGCTGCCAGGCGAGCCGCCTTCCGACCCGCCTCTGTATCGAGTTCAGCGCCGATGCGACCGATGAACTTCGCTTCGCGGCCCACGGTGGGAAGCATCCCGGTGAGAAACAGCAGGTTGCCCGTCTGTACCGCCTCCGCATAGACGCCGAACGGCTCAGGCGGCGCCGGGAGCTGGATGGCGAGCTCTTTCAACCGCTGCTCGGCGGTGGTAGGAAGAGAGCCATCGCCGCTTAAGATTTTGTTTTTCGAACCCCTATTCATCGATCTCGCTCCCTTCTGATTGTTCGCGGTATCCGGTTGGAGGCCGCGGCATTACAGCTGCTTAAAGGTCATGGCGTCCCAACGAAGTCTCCCAAGCGATTTTCTGCGTCGCCGGGTTTGCAAAAGCCTCGGTCAATCAACTCCTTGATCCGCCCAACGCGGTAGAGAATCGCGGTTTGTGCACCGCGCTTGAAAGCTGAGAAGCGCGCCCGAGGCGATATCGGCAACCGCATCACCATTGGTGTCAATCTTGAGCTTGTACAGTGCTTCGGGTGCGAAAGGCTCGGTCGTAGTAGGCCCAGAAGGGTTTTCGCTGGTAGACGGGTGCACGTTCATAATCAGAATGGTTTTCCCAGCTTTTCCCGGTTTGGGAAACGCATACAGATCGGTGAAGTCCAGTCGGGCGTCCCCTTGGGGAAAGCGGAAGTCAGGGCTAGAATAGTGATGCGACATGGATTAGTCTTCCTCTTGAAGGTCTGCTCTATCCGGTGGGGTTAGAACGCAGCAGCACCGGCCGCGGCGGCGGTTCGCCCCTATCTACCTTGCCATTCCGCTTTAGCGGGATGCCGACAGCAAAAATCATGATTTTGCCATCGTTTGAAACATGAATACCGAAGACCTCGTCTCCCGACTGAGAATGCCTGGCCAGTTCCTTCGTTTCCATGTCAAATGCGCGTGACGTGTAAGCCTTCTTCATAGCGATATCAATGCTGCCAATCCATACGTCGTCCATACGAACGTGCGCTACGATGTTTCCGCCTTCGTCAGCCACCGCGATGTTCATGGGCTGGCCAATGTCACCGGCTTTCTTCTCCGCCGCGCTGATTACGCGGCGGGCATCTGCTAATTTCACTGCGGTCATGAGCTCTCTTTGTATGTGTTACGCCGCAGCCCCAGATAGGTGAACCCGACGCAATCCTTGTGAAACGGTCTGCTACACCACGTTGAGCGTAACCTCGATGTTGCCCCGCGTGGCGTTGGAATATGCGCATGTCTCGCCGTGTGTGGCGTTCACAATGGCCTGGGCGACTTCGCGCGTCAAGCCCGGCAGGCTGACGTTAAGCCGTGCGCGGAGGAAGTAAACGTCGCCGGAATTGCACAGGTCTATTTCGGCATCGATGGCTGCGTCAGCTGGAAGCTTGACCTTCATCCTGTTGGCCACAAGCCCCATCGCGCTAACAAAACAGGCGGACCAACCAGCCGCAAACAGCTGCTCGGGGTTCGTGCCAGTTCCTGGGACACCGGGAGCGGAGAACTTAACATCCAGGCGGCCATCATCGCTCTGGGAGACGCCGCCGCGCCGACCGCCTGAGGTACGGGTCTTGGCGGTGTACCGCACCGTCATGCCTTCTTTTTGATAAGTGGTCATTCTCATTTTTCTCCGTGTACCGTTCCGTTACCATTTGCCCGCGTGCGCGCCGCCATCCACGTGCAGTATTTCTCCCGAGGTGAAAGTGGCGTCGGTCAGAAATAACGCCGCCTCGACGACTTCTTTGACCTCACCGATCCTGCCGACGGGGTTCAACCCTTTGAGGAAATCATGAGTTTCCGGTTTATGCATAGACGTATCGATCACTCCCAACGCTATGGTGTTCACACGAATGCCTTCTTTTGCGTATTCAATGGCGAGGGCACGCGTCACCGCATTCAAGGCGCCCTTCAACATAATTTGAACGGCTGCTCCGACCCCAGCGATCGGTTGGTCAACGAGGGTAGTGGACACGTTGATGATGCTGCCCGATTTCTGCCGCAACATTTGCTTTATGGTTAGCTGTGAGACGTAGAGAAACCCGGCAAGCGTCGTGGAGACTAAAGTATTGAAGTCTTCTGTCGTGTATCCGGTGAAGGGCTTCGGAATAAAAACACCCGCATTGTTTATCAGAACATCGATCCGACCAAATCGCGATATGGCGGTGTCCACAATCGCTGCCGCAATGTCTGGGTGCCCAATGTCTCCATCAACCAGTGCGACATTCGCTGCCGCTGCGAATGGAGGTGCCTTGGAAATGTTTCGCGAGTTTGCGACTACGTTGTAACCTCGTGCCACGTATGCTTCGACGAGTCCCGCTCCGATCCCTCGCGAGGCACCCGTTACAATTGCTGTTTTCGTGATATCTGCCATTTGTAGGCTCTTTCTCAGCGTTCAGCGGCGCCTGTAGCTGTCCAGAAGATCCACGTAGCGCACAATGCCGCAGTTGAAAAGTGCCGCTTGATCTGCCGACGTCTTACCGCCAATGTGCATCGGCCGGGCGCACGGTATTCCTCGAACTGGTCGCGTAACGCCTGGAAGGGCTGTCCCGGCAGTGCGGCGATGGCGCAGCCGAGGCTGTCCAGAATATTCCGCCTGAACACTCGCCGGATATCGTCCGTCAAGCGTTCGGGCTGCGCGCCGGCAGCCAAGGCGGCGATTAGCGCGATCGCTGAACGTTTGGGGCGCTCCTGCCGGTGCGACAGCGGTTCCGTGATTGGTTCGGTCATAAGGTTCTCCCTTGACTAGTGCTTAATTGCATAAGTTGATAATCGTGTTGCGGAGCTGACTTCCTTTTACTTCGCGTTTGCGCCAGTGGAAGGGCTTTGGGTTTTCGTTCGTCCTCGCGACGAAGGCCTCAATGGCGAGCCGAAGTTGATCCTTGTTAGCGAAGCTTGCGCCGCGGAGGGATTTTCGCGTTAGCAGTCCGAACCAAATCTCAATTTGGTTCAGCCAACTGGCCGATGTCGGCGTGAAATGGAAGTGAACTCTGCCTTCGTATTTGGCAAGCCAGTCATCGTTCCGCTTGTGGGTACAGTAGTTGTCCAAGATCACATGAATCTCTTTGTCCGCCGGAAGGTCGCCGATGATCGCATCCAAGAAACGGCGGAAGTCCTCGCGTTTCTTCTGTTGTGTCGTTTGCGCATGGACGTATCCACTGGCGATCTCCAGAGCGGCAAACAGATTCAACGTGCCATTCCGCTTGTAGGTGCTCTTCATCGCGCGAACCACGGCGCCATTGTCGGTTTCTACGTAACCTGAGGGGCGTTGGATCGCCTGGATGCTTGGCTTCTCATCCACGCTGAGCACCAGCGCGTTCAGCGGTGGATTCAGGTACAAGCCAATCACGTCAGCCGCTTTGGGTGCGAATTCCGGATCCGTGCTGACGCACCAAGTTCGCAGACGCTGCAGATAAATCCCTTCTTTGCGCAGCACGCGCCACACCGCGTGGACGCTCGCTCCCAAAGCTGAGGCGACGGCCGGCCCGTCCCAATGAGACAGGCCTTTGGGCGGCGATTGCTCCAGTAGCGCCAGCACCCGGTCGCGGAACGCGGCGCCATAGGTGGCGGGTTTTCCGGAACGTGGCCGGTCGTGGAGACCCGCCAAGCCATGCTGAGCGAAACGCCTCCGCCATTTACTCACGGTCGGGATGGAGGCGCCGATCTCGGCTGCTACTTGCTGAATTTCCTTTCGCTCCAGGCAGGCCAAGATGATGCGAGCGCGCTCCACCATCCGCGCTTCCTGTGTACGACTCCTGCTAATCGATAGTAATTCGGCCCGAACTTCAGCCGAGCAATCCAAAGGGGCGGCATGTTTGGGCATCTCCCAAACATTTTAATACATAAATGTAGTATCGCAACTAAGCACTAGATCCCGTGGTAGCGGGGATATCCACATTCCGCCCAGTAGTCTCCTGGCTCTTTCGCGACGTATGTGAGTTTGGTAATCGCCTTCACATTCTTCAGGCGGAGTTTTACGGGCGCCACCAGACGAAGTGGCGCTCCATGCTCGACAGTCAGCGGCTGACCGCCCCGCGCAGTTCCATAGGAAAGACGATGACCGCCTTGCGACTTGTGTGCCGTCCGCCTGCTGCTCAGAAGGGACGCCGACGTAAGAGGTCGAGGTGACATGGGTCAAATCCGACGGTACCTGCTTGTAGGTTGCGAGCGGCTGCTTGATCGTGACATGGACCAATTTCGAATCTCCTTTAAATGCGATTTCCCTTTTCATCCAGCCCGAGTGGCCGAGCTGACTTTAGAAATGCCACTGAATTAGTCATGACCCGCAAAAACCAACCGCCTCGGAACGTATTCGTTCGTTGAGGCGTAGCTCTGCTCATCAGCTTCATTTAACAGCGCACCGCAGGCGGACTTGTGCGAATTTCTGCTGGCATGGTCGGAATCCTGCTAAATTCGTATACCCCGAGAGCGAACCCGGCGGTTCAATCGAGCGACGACATGGCGGCGTCAGAGTTGTTGACGGAGGGTAGGATGCAGCGGCGAGGGCAAAGGCGACAGGGCACAAATCCCGGACAGGTCTCGATGTCAGCAAGGAGGAACGCCAACCCGTGAGAGTGCAGTCTTGGCTGCGAAGCAAGAGATCACTCGCCGTCTTCGGAGGAGGTTTCCGATGCGCCAGGCGTTTCGCAGCCAAGAAAGTGCTCGCGATATTCAGTCGGGCTAACTCCATAGACATTACGAAAGACCTGCGCAAAGTGCTGCTGTGTCTTGAAACCACAAGCCACGGCCACGGCCAATACCCGCGTATTGGGAGCACGTAACATCGCCTTAGCCCGCTCAAGCCTGTTTCGCAGAACAAATTGATGCGGGGTCTCGCCCGTTGACTTGCGAAACATCCGCGCGAAATGAGCCGTGCTCAATCCCACCGATTGCGCCAACTCATCGAGGCCCAACTCGTCTTCCAACCTGGCGTGGACCAGGTCCGTTATCCTTCGCAAGCGCGACGAGCCTAGTCCGCCCCGGGATATCTTCACAAGACGAGACCTTACTGCCTGACCACTGACCAGGGTTACCGCCATCGCCTGCTCGATAGAATCCAGAAATAGTCGGCCGCTCGGAAACCCAACCAGCATCTCGGCATGGACGGCGTTAACCAGGGCCCCCAGGCGGGAGTCTACAAACTTGCGGTGAGGGTGCAGTTCGATCTCGCCATCCGCTTCGTCAGTGGCCGCCGTCAACGCCGCATCGGAGATACCGAGCTGCAGATGCGGGACGTTCATGAGACCGACCCACTCGCCGTTATGACGATCGCATAACGCCAAATCGCCCGCTGTGTAGGCGAACTTTTCCAGCGCTGCACGCCTCGAGCCCCACTCGATTGAGCCAGACCCCAACATCATGGCGAAAGCCTGATCATGCCGTACCCAATGACGCGGCTCTGTTTCGGGGTCGGGGGAAAAGAGTTCAACTTTCATTCTTTTTACTCGATCGCTCACGGTGCGGATAACGTCACACACGTGCCGTATGCCATGCGCCCGTTAGTCGCACAAATACGATAGTCGCCTTCCTACTAAGATGGCGATCAGTGATAGAGGATGCAGAAAAGACCGTGTGCTGTCAAGCCGAGTCCGGCAGTGGGCACTTACACTTACGGGTTCATGGTCCTGTATCTCGTAAAGCATGCCCGCGAAATTCTTCGGGTGCTGCCACGTAATGTCTAAGCCGCCTTCTGGACCCGCTACCCAGCCGTTCCCCGGATCACGCGTCTAAACGGGTTCACTTCAGGATTCGATTCTCAAATCCATGCCGGATTGGATATGTGTCAATGTATCAGCGTCTTACAGGTTGGCTGGCGATACAAAATCGGTACAACGTCTCGAAAAAACGCTCGTAAATTATTCAATTAAAAGGTGTGGCTCCCCGCCATGGGCTCGAACCACGAACTTAGCAGGATTTTGAAGTCTCACAACTTATTGATTCTACAAAGTCGCTGAAGTCGTCAAAAGCTTCAAAAGCAGGTTCTCGGTGCAAAATCGGTACAATCTGCGTGACCACCGACAAACGGAGACACGATTAGCAGAGAGGCCAATTAATGGCACTCCTCGCGACGGCCTCGGCGGCTTTATGCTGGGTGTCGGCTTTCTTGCATTGCGAGCTCAGGTCGATGTTGATGTAGCAGAAGAATCCGGAACCCAAGTCCGTGCGTAATCAGAAGCAGCGGCACTATGACAGTCGGAAGGAAGAATGCGGCTCCGAACTGCCCCGCCAGAGTCCGGCGTGATTCGCTTGGTAGAAAGCGTTGACGATATCGGCAAAGCCTCACAGATTGAAGATCCATCCGGCGGCAACGCCGCCGGCACTGGGCAAAATTTGCAGCGCAACCAACGCCAGTATCGCAGCAATGATGTCCCCATAGGCCGCGGAATGCGCGAAGGCAGGCGGCAGATCGGGTGACACGATGCCGGGAATTAAGAATGCCAACCCGATGAAGCGGAAGCTGTGCAAGGCTTCGTCCCGTCGCCGGTCGCGCAGTTCCGGCCAGATATAGCGCGCGGCGACGATCCCCCACGCGATCAAACTGAATACGATACTCACGAAAACCAGATCATTTGTCGTGGCATGATGAAGTCTCCTTTTTAGAATTCCAGCGATTGACCGCGGCTGGTGGCGGCGACAGGGGCCTTCCCGTGGCCGAGGGCCGCGGGACTAAAGTTGTCGGCGATGGCGTGCTCGCGCCGCCACACCTTCGAGTCGGTCGCGAACTGAGGCACTGATGGGAACGGACGCCGAAGTTCGCGGTCATAGCCGTCCAGATCGAACCCAGGTGAGAGTGGGGCGAGCATGAACTGCACAAACTCGCGAAGCCAATTGCCGTAGGTCCGCTGGTTGCGGGGCTGCGCCGCATAACGACGCGCGATCGTCTCGAAGTCTTCAGCGGGGCGGCCAGTCACATCGAAGAAATCCGTCGTTGGCGCCCCGACCTCGAACGCGCCGCGCTTGTGATCTTCGATGTAGTAGCGAATGCCACTGAACACATCGATCGGGTAGCCGCTCATCCGTGCGGCTTTCATGAACAGTCAGGCAGGGGTTGGCACGACCTTGACTGATCGTCCGACGGCTCAGCCGATGGCCTTGGCCATGTCCTCCGCGCCGAGAAGCTCCGGTCCGGTGGGGCGGTAGCTTTTTCCTGCGTGCCGCGCTGGATCGATCAGCGCCGCGACGGCAACTCGCGCGATATCTTCGAATCAGCGTGTCCCTGGACGTGTACACGAAGAGCAGCATGGACAAGAAAGCCGCCGCCGCTAAGAAACTCGAAGATTCGGTCCGTGGCCGGAGGGTCGTGCGGATGCCGAAATGGAAGGCTTCGTGAGGTGTAGTGCAAAAGAGTGCAGGTTTTTGGAGTAGCTGTAAGTTATTGATTTTGGAGCGGGAGACCGGGGTCGAACCGGCGACGTCCAGCTTCGGAGTCACGGTAGCCCTTTTGCTATTAATAACATAACCGCGCAGGTGTTTGGTTCGGGTGCATTAAATACGCTGTAGTTTTTGCCCTTCTTGTCAAACTGCTCTTAATGTAGTGGAAATGTAGCGCAAGACCTCAAGCCGCTTGGACCCGGCGCATGTTCTGGGACGATAAGCCAACGGTCGATTCGCTCTTCGGCGCGGCTCAGTTTGTTATGTTCGGCGATCAGAGGTGGTCCGGCGAGATTGACACGGGCGCTCACGGATCGCCGGTACTGTGGAAAGGCGGTCCTGCTTGACGGAACGAACCCAGCGTCGCAAACCGCTTTTGAACTTGAGCGGCGCCGGCCAAGAAAGAGCGCCCGTGCTGAGGCTCCCAGACGGGTTTGAGTTATTCTCGCTCCTTATCTCCTGAAGAGTGCCCCTTTCATTACTGCGCGGCGATCGTTAGGAACGCGTTAGGCTGCGTTTCAAAATTGCCCGACAGCCCGACGACGAGGACGTCTTGGCCGAGCTTTACGTTGGTCGGCACCTGCACGTTGATCTGATACAGCCCCGGTCCCACCAGGCCGGCGAAAGTAACGTTCGCGGAGATTCCGTCGATCAGGATCGATGGTGTCACTGCCAGCGCCGGACCTGAAAAGATCGTTGGTCCAAAGCCGGTGGCATAGAGCGTGATGGTCTCGCCAGGTTCGACCGGCGTAGCGTTCGCAATGGTCGCGGGTCCGATTAGTGTGCCGCCCACGTGTTCGGCCGCGACGTAAGCATTGCCGGTGGTCGCATTGGTACCTATCGTGAAGAACGCGGGGGCGAGAGGCTCCGCGTTCACGGTCACTGCCGCGCTGATCAGGCCGTTATTCGTAGTCTGAATCTGCGCTGTAGCCGTCGATAGGGTAGCAGGAACCAGAAAGTTCACCTGAGTATTGCTTACGAAGCTTACCGGTACCGGCGTGCCGTTGATGGTTACACCAACGCCATTAACTTGCGTAGGTAACGTGTTGCCCGTGACTTGCCAGGTGCCCGTTGTCATCGACAATCCGTTCCCTTTGATCTGAAGCCAGGTATTGGGAGCGATCGCTCCGGCAACAAAACTCGCGGCGTTTTGAATCCCCGACGTCAAGAAGGAGGGCGCGGCCTGAATGCTCGCCAGCAGGCCGTGCGACTGGATCGGATCGTTATTCGGACCGCCGCCGATTCCTGCCGTGATATAAAGCGTTCCCGGATCTTCGCTTTGCGCGCCGCCACCGAAATTTAGCGACCATAATCCGGGAATCGCGATGGGGTTCCCCGTGGCATCGTCCAGTGTGCCGAGCATCGCGCCTGTAGTCGCGTTGAACGCATTGATCTTGCCGTCGCTGAAATTTCCAACTAGAAGCGCGCCTGCGAACAATCCGAAATTGGACGGAGCAATCGCCATTCCCCACGGCGAATTGAGCGGCCCCGCACTGATCAGATTCGCAATCAGAGTGCCACTCAGGTTGAAAATTGCGACATATCCATTGCCTGGGCCTCCGACGCTAACGTGCTTCTGGGTATCCTGTTTCGCATAGGTGACAAACAGCATGCCGTTGATGTTTTGCACGTTATACGGAGCGAAGCCCGCCGGAATCTCCGGATTCAAAAACGAGGATGAACCGGAAAATGGTTGGGGAAGGCCACTCTGGCCGTATGGTGCCGGATTCAGGTTCATATTGGCGTCGTACACGTCCACGGTCCCGGCATTGAAGTTCGCTGCGAAAAGGAAAGGCGCCGCGGCCGTTCCACCCATCGCGCAACCCGTATAAACCGCCCCCGATTTGGAATTGTCGAAGAGAATCGATGCTTTTGTTCCGCTCACACTCTGATTCCATCCAGTGATCACACCGTCTTCGGAGCAGAACAGGAATAGCGACGGCTTGCCTGTCTGGACGTCGAAGGCTTTTGCATTGGAGACGAATGGGTTAAAGATCACTCCCGTCACTGGGCCGGTTGTACCCGCACTTCCTGCCTGGGGAATCGTGACCACCAATGCGATCGGGGCGCCGGTGCCCCCGTAAAGCGTAGCCGTACCGGAGCCGCTATTTCCAACCCAGAAGGGAGTGGCCCCAAATCCTACGCCCCACGGATTCACCAGATTCTTGTCTTGATGATCCGCAATATTGGCGAGGTCGGAGACCAGGTTGTGGACCAGGTAGTTATTCGGTGGAGCGCTGCTCGTCTGGGCGTCTAAGAGGCCCACGGCAGCCGCCAGCAGTGCTCCGGCGTGAAGCCAGTGAGCGCAGTTCTGTTTCGAATGATAAGGTTTCTCAGTCATGTATTTCCTCCCCGAACACGAAAGGCCTTCATAAGTTGATGGTGTACGATTGCCCGATCAGCAGCCCTGAACTCAAAGCCGGCGGCTCGCGCCGCTTGGCGTCTAAAGTGAACTGAGGAAGGCGATCAACTGCTGCTGCTGCGCGGTAGTCAAGGTGTTAAAGTTTGCGATGACACTCTGCGCCTCTCCGGCATGGCGCCGAATCGCGTCACTTAAGGTGATCGAGGCGTTATCGTGCATGAACCGGGCCTTGATTCGCAAACCCCACAGCGGAGCAGTGCGCAGCTTGTTTGCAGTGTCTGCCGGGCCGGCTTGCACAATACCGTCGCCAGTGCCCACGTCATGCAACAGGAAGTCACCATAGGGGTGAAACACTTTATTTCCTAGCGCAGCCGGAACGGAATATGTGCCGCCATTGAGCATGGTTCCCGCTGGTTGCGTGGTCATACTCGATACGTGACAAGTAACACACCCAACCGAGTTGAACAGGCTTTGTCCCGCGATAGCGTTTGCCGTCGCCGCTAATACGATGTCACGCGGCGGTACCTGCGTCCCACGAATGAACTGAGCGAAATGGTCAATATCCGCTAAGCCCAGAGCATCGGGTATATCTTCCGGGTCATTCGTCACCTTGCAGACATTGGTGACATCTTTGGGCTTCAGGCGATTAGTAACACCCATCTCATTTAGATACGCATCGCCCGAAAAGGAGAGGATCGTCGGATCCTGGTCTTTCCAGCCAAACTTGCCTACACCCGTCTGTCCGGGAGCCTCCAGAATGGGAACTAGTATCGCTTCGCCATGAATCACTCCATTGGTCTGAGCAGCCTGATTCGCGGCGATCGTCAGGAATGCTTGATCGCCCGCCGCCTCTACAAAGCCGTCGCCCAGCGTGTTGAGCACCGCGCGAAAGGTTCGGACCGTCTCCGTATCCGGCACATGCTCCTGCGCCTGCGTACAGATAGAACGGTCGTTTACGATTGACCTGCCGGTAATTGTCGCCGCGCCTTCGTTGATTGTGATGGTGGGATTTACAAACTTTCCGTTTGCATCGAGGTGGCCGACTCGTGTTTCGGTGAATTGGCTGGCCGCGCCAGTCACGCCGTTGTTATGGCAACTGACGCACGAGGTCGCGTTGAACACGGGACCGAGTCCAGTGCTTGCATCGTGGGCGCGCTCAAATTGCGCCTGATCGAGGGCATAGGTGTCTCCTGGCGGTTCCGCGATTCCGTTGCTGACGCTCTGGGAGCCGGAACTCGCAATAAGCTTCCCGTTTGGGTCGACTGCTTGCCCGAGTGTTGGAGTAGTAAAGCCAGCCGGCGCTTCAGTCGCCGCCTGCTGGCCGATGAGGGCAATTGCAGCGACAACTCCAGTAAGAAGAAACACAACAATAGTTTTGCGTGTCAAGATTTACAATCTCCTAAGCGAACGCGATTGCATGCTGCCAAGCTCGACACTTTCTATACCGGTTGATGGAGGAAAATATTCCAGGCGGGGCAAACATTTCCAAAACTCTCTTCCAGCGCCTACAACTCGTTCCGGATCTCCGTACGAGCCTGCCAAGGTCAACCAGGCCGAAAGGGCAAAAAGTGCGGGCGCAGCATGCCGCCATGCCCGCATAGGGAAGAATCTGACTCGTGCATCGCATGGCTAAGGTTAGGGCTGGCGATAACTTGGAGGAAAGTCCCGCCAGCCCACGTGGCGCCGATCGCTATGACTGCGTCTCGTTACTCCTCTAAACCGAAGACAACCGCCGAATATTCCCGAAGTTTTCCTGCGGTCGCTGGAATAAACGGGGAATCGAGCGAGTATTGACAGGTGAGAGCAGTTCAAACTCCTATTTACCGAAGGTGGAACTTGTCGAAACTTATCATTGACGACCATAGCGACGATGGCATCGACCGTCGCGGATTTCTAAAGTGCATGGCGTGGGCCGGAACCGGTGTCGCATGGTCCGTCAGCGGCGGTGTTGTTACTTCCCAGGCCTTCGGCCAATACAAGAAGGCCGCAAAGGGTGAGCTCCACTTCGTGCAAATTAGCGATAGCCACATGGGGTTCAACAAGCCGGCAAACGCCGATGTGAATGGCACACTGAAGGCGACCATTGACAAAATCAACGGGCTGCCGAACGAGCCTGATTTCATTATTCACACCGGCGATCTCAGCCATACGTCCAAGGCTGCCGAATACGATACGCTCGACCAGATATTGAAGGGTGCCAAGCCTAAAGAGATCTTCTACGTGCCGGGCGAACACGATACCTCGGTTGACGACGGCAAGATGTACATGGAGCGCTTCGGCAAGAACGCCAAGGGCCGCGGATGGTACAGCTTCACCCACAAAGATGTTCACTTCGTCGGATTGTCGAACGTTGCCGCGCTGGAAGGGCTGGGGAAATTGGGACCGGAACAAATCCAGTGGCTGCAGGCGGACCTCAAGGCGCAGCCGGCCAGCCGGCCCATCGTCGTGTTTGCCCACATCCCGCTGTGGTCGGTGTATCCCGACTGGGGCTGGGGAACCGAGGATAGCGCCGAGGCTCTCAGCGCGATGAAGCGCTTTGGATCCGTAACCGTGCTCAACGGGCACATTCATCAGGTGATGCAGAAGGTGGAGGGCAACGTCACATTCCACACGGCGATGTCCACAGCTTTTCCGCAAGCAGCACCCGCGCCGGACAAAAAACCGGGCCCGATGAAGGTAGCGGACGACAAGCTTAAAAGCGTGCTGGGTATCACGGATGTCCACTCTGTTGCGAAGTCTCACAATCTAGCGGTCGTCGATTCGACGCTGGCTTAATTCAGGAGCTAGGTTAGTGTCAAATCACAGTAAAGCGAAGTTTTGTTGCGCTGGGCTGGGTACGGTGGCGATTCTCCTTTTTGGTTCAACACTGTCCATCTCCAGTCAGGCGCAGACCACCGGCAAGCACGGCAAAGAATTGTTCGATAAGCGTTGCGGCGGCTGCCATGCGCTTGACCGGGACAAGGAAGGTCCGCGTCTCGGGGGAGTATATGGGAGAGCGGCCGGCGCGGTTGCGTCGTTTCAATATTCCGGTCCGTTGCAGAAATCCAAAATCACGTGGACGGATGAGACCCTTGACAAATGGCTCACCGACCCCGAGAAAATGGTACCCGATTCGGATATGGCTTTCCATGTGGAAAACCCGGATGAGCGGCGCGAGATTATTTCTTTCCTCAAGAGCTCCGGCAAATAAGAGTGTTCCCGACTCGCTTCCGAAGACTCGGGCAAACCCCTGCGACCGGCGCGAAAGCTCCAGGCGCTGCCTTAGGAGGCAAATTGAAACGCATCATTGTCATGTTCTTACTCGGTGGCGCGAGTATGGTTCTTCTCGCCTCCGTATTCGTCCATCCAAACGGTCCCGTGAAGGCCACGCAGTCGAATGAGCCTCTACTGGACGGAGCCGAAATCGATCCCGAGTGAAGGCGATGCTCGAAAGGTCGTGTCAGAATTGTCATTCCGAAAAGACCGACTGGCCGATCTATAGTTACATTGCCCCGATGTCGTGGCTTGTGGAAGCTGATGTAAGCCAAGCTCGGAGTCACATGAACCTTTCCCGCTGGGAAGATTATTCATTAGAGGAGAAGGAGCAGTTTCTTGGCAGCATCGGAGCGGTTGTCCGGAGCGGAAACATGCCGCCTGCACGTTACATTGCGATCCACATCGACGCGAAGCTCACCGCGGAGGATAGTGCGCGGATCTACGAGTGGGCCCACTGAACGACGGCGTTTGAAGTCAGCTGTACCCGCGCCGACCGGGGCCGGTCTTTAGAGTCACGGCGAAACTCCTTCTAATTGCGACTGCCGCCTGGCCGCGAACTCGGGAAGGGCGTCCGCCGCGATGTTGCTGGACGAGTGGAATTCGAGGAATCTGATTTGTACCAAATCTGTAACACCTAATTACACGTGTGAATCTGCGCCCTTGATAGGTTTGGTTAGAGGCCTGATGTTCTCGCTTCTACTACAGATAGCTCTGATCTGCTTCCTCCTCTCATCCGTTGCCCTTGGCGGTTCGCCCGAATTCCAGGTGCACAATGGCGACACGGTCGTCTTCTATGGCGACAGCATCACGAACCAGCGGCTATATACCGTATTCACGGAAGCCTATGTGCTTACTCGCTTCCCGCACATTCGCGTTGCCTTCGTCCACTCCGGAGCGAGCGGCGATCGGGTTTCAGGAGGAGCTAACGGGTCCATCGATCTGCGCCTTGAGCGCGACGTGTTCGCCCATCATGCGACGGTGATCACCGTCATGCTAGGCATGAATGACGGCGAGTATCGCCGGTTTGAGATCGACCTCTTCAACAAGTTCACCACCGGGTATCGCCATATTCTGGACACGATCCACGCGGAGGCTCCGAACGCTCGGGTCACACTGTTGGAACCTTCACCTTACGACGATTTCACCAGGCCTCCTAAATTCGCCGGAGGGTACAACTCCGTTCTTTTGAAGTATGGGAAGTTCGTCCGCGAGATCGGCGCCGCCCACGGGTTGACCGTCGCGAACCTGAATGCGCCAGTGGTGGCTTTCCTTAAAACGGCAAATACCGCCTCCAGGGAGCTTGCCCAGACATTAATTGAAGATCGAGTTCACCCGTCTCCGGGCGTCCACCTAGTCATGGCGGAAACGTTGCTAGGCGCTTGGCACGCGCCTTCCCTTGTATCCTCCGTCGGGATCGACGCGTCCACGGGTGCCGTCCACGCGGAGAATACCGTTGTCGAATCGCTTGAGCTCCAAGGCGAACTGTCCTGGACGCAACTAGATAATGCGCTGCCGATGCCTGTCGAAGTGGATGACGAAACTCTAGGATTAGCGCTTCGGTACTCCGATTTCACGGAGAGGCTGAATCAGGAAGTACTCAAGATTGCGGGCCTCCGTCCGGGAAGCTACCGCTTGCAGATCGACGATGAATTGGTGGCGACGCTTCCGGCTTGGCAACTGGCGAGAGGAATCAATCTGGCAGTCTTAAAGACGCCGATGGCCAGACAGGCGCAGATTGTCCTGGATCTTACATACCGGCACAATCATCTCCGATTCGCGCGGGTTATGATGGTGGAAAACGCGTTGAAAGAATATCGCCCGACGAAGCTGCAAGCGGCGATCGATGCCATGGATTCCCTTCGTGAAGAGATTGTTTCCTTGCAGCGGTCAGCCGCGATTCCGAGGCCTCACCGGTATCGCTTAAGCGCAGATCACATTCGGTAAGGAGAACGTGCGACCAATCATTCGTTCTTGTTCCTAAGCCAATCAGACTTCTCAATTTCCCGCAAAGCTTTCCGTAGCGCTTTGATTTTCTTAACGTCGATCACATGTCGTGAATTGTAGGTGTTGGAAAAGTCTGCCAGGGCCGTCGCAAGCCCGTTGACTCTCCGGAGGAGTTCTTGTTCTTCGTACTGTGCTTGCCGCCGGTGTGCTTCAGCCCCGACAGTGTCCTCGACACACAAGGGACAATCGATCTTGAAAGGCCGAGGAGGCAGGCCGCCGTCTTGAAACAACCACAGGAGAAGTGCTGTTGCAGTAAGCATGTGTTTCGGGTTTCACAAGGAGTTACAAGTGGTCTGCCGGCCATTAGCCAAATAGCCTCGCGCGCTCGTGCAGAGACGGGATACGTTTCCACTCAGGCTGCGTTGAACAGAAACTCGAGATCCTCGACACCGTCGCCCTGACAACGGTCGACGATTTCCTGACACCGGATGCAGAACGGCGCCCACGGCACTGCCGCCAGTCGTTTGGCGCTGATGTCCGCTTCGCAATGCAGGCACACGCCGAAGCTGCCGTCGTCGTTGCGGCGGAGCGCTGCGCGGACGCTCCGCAAGAGATTCGAATCGCGGTCCAAACTGCGGATTGCTAACTCGCGCTCGGTGGCATGCTGTACTTCATCGAGAGCGTCGGGGCTCTTATGGATAGCAATGCCGTCGCGATTGCGAACCAGTTGGACCAGCTCTGCCTGCTTTGTAAGCAACACACTTCTGTACTTGTCTAATTCACTCTTCGTCATTTCTGCTTCTCCTCTTTCTCAGGATCGGGGCAGCCCGGATAAGGGCCGCAAAAAGAAAAAGTGACGTCGTCTTCGAAATCATCTCGCTTCTCAAGGTTGCCCTTTTCTTGTTGTTTGCCTTCATTCTCAAGACTTCCGTGGACGCGATAAAATTCCCATTGACAGCGTGGCGGGATACAAATGCGCTACGTCACATTGGAGAACGAGCAGGCAAAGCAGCTATCGTGTCAGGCCAATTCGACGCAACAGGTCTTGAAATCGCGGGTCGGAACGTAGGGGGTCGAAGCAAGGGCGCATGAGGACCGCCGGGTTAAAACGCTCAGCATAGGCTTTTTCAAGCCAAGCCATGGATTGATCCTTGTCGTTCAGACCTAGGTAGATCAAAGCAATCTCGGCGGCATTGGAGAAAGCGTCAGGCGGTCGATTCTTCTGACCGTTCAGTATCTTTAGTGCAGCCTCTTTCCTGACGGATGCGGCGTAGGCGAAGGCAAGATTGGCTGCGAATGCCGTGCTACCGGGAGACAACTCGATCGCTTTGTTAGGCTCCGCGATGGCTTCTTTATAACTATGCTCCTGCGCCAACGCCTGACCCAGAACATAATGTGCGTTGCCAAAGAAAGGGTCCAGAGTCATGGTCTTTCTGCTTTGCATTATCGCCTGTTCAAAACGATGTGCGATGACGAACTCTTCCGCCAGATCGGCGCCAATGATGAGGGAGAGCGGGTCCAAACTTACCGCCGTCTCTACTTCGGCTATGGCCTCGTCATTTCGTCCAAACTCAGCCAAGTGCCAGCCGTACCAGTCGTGACCGGTGGCGTAGTCCGGGCTAAGCTCGATTCCCCGCTTGTACTCCCTGCCCGCCGGACTCCCAATTCCAGTCGAAGCCATCCAAGCAAAATGCCAAGGAGATGTGCGCTTCACCGAGAGAACTGTCCAGCGCGATAGCTTTGGTCGCCGCGGCCTTCGCTTTGGGGTACGCTTCTCTGGGAGCGAGAACCCCATACTTCCAATCTCCGGCCAGGGCATAAGCGTCGGCCAGCCCCGCATACGCACGGGCGTAGTTCGGATCCGCGTCAATGGCCTTCGTGAAATAGCGGATCGCCTCTGTCAGGCCACCGCCAGTTCGCTTGTTCCAGAAGTATCGTCCCTTAAGATAAGCTTCGTAGGCGTCCGGATTCACTACCTTCGCCTTCTTCACGGCAGCATCTAGGGGCGGGTTCAGCTTGGCCCTCACCTGCGTTGCGATCGCGCGTGCCACTTCATTCTGCAAGGTAAACGTGTCGCGCAGTTCTCCCTCATAGCTCCGTGCCCATAAATGCTTGTCGTCTTCCGCCTGGATGAGTTGCGCCGTGATGCGAACTTGGTTACCTGAACGCAGCACGGTGCCTTCGACCACGGCATCGACGTTCGACTCATGCGCGATCTGCGGTATCGATTTGCGAGCTCCTTTGTAGGTCATGATCGAGGTGCGCGAGATGACGCGCAATCCGGCGATCTGGCCCAGCTCCGTGATTAATTCGTCCGTCATGCCATCGGAAAAGTAATCCTGCGATGCATCACCGGACAGGTTTTCCAGAGGAAGGACCGCAAGAGATCGAATGACGGGCGCGGGGCTCCTGGAGCGAATCATTACGACTATAGAGATTCCGAGCACCAGGAGCAGAACGAGGGCGAGCGTCTTCCATGCGTGCGGCCGGCGCCGAGGGCTCGGAGACAAGAGGCGTATCGGATGAATCAACCTGCTCTTGATCTATGCCCTCCGGTAGAGGATTCGCTGCACTCGGGGTGGGGACCGCTTCGCTGCCTGGGACGACGTTGCCTGAGACAACCTGGATCGGGGCGATGAACCGATACCCACGCCGCGGGAGAGTCTCCACGAACCGAGGATTGTCCGCCGAGTCGTTGAGCGCTTGGCGGAGCCTCTTGACGGCTGCGTTCAAGCCATGTTCAAAATTCACAAAAGTGTCTTCCGGCCAGAGCTTTCGGTGAAGCTCTTCGCGCGTAACCAGCTCTCCAGGATTCTCGAGGAGACACATCAGAACCTGGACCGGCTGACCCTCCAGCCGGATCTTGCGGCCCTGCTTCTGGAGTTCGCCCGAACGCAAATCAAAGGGGAGAGGTCCAACTGTTGCGCCATTTGGATGCCGCATACAACCTGGCTCGCTGGCTCACGCGAGACACTCACGATGCTGAAGACATTGTGCAGGAGGCCTACCTGCGCGCTTATAAGCGCTTTAGGACATTTAGAGGTGGGGATGGACGGGCTTGGCTGCTGGCGATCGTAAGGAACTGCGCCTACGACCTGCTCAGAAGTAAAGGAGCCATAACCGGCGATGCCTTCGACGAAGAAGGACCCATCGCGAGAGCGCCGAGCACCTGCGACCCGGAAGCCGCGCTCCTGCGCGAAGAGAAAGCTGAACAGGTGAGAAGTGCGCTAGAGAATTTGCTTCCACAGTACCGTGAGATATTAATCCTGCGCGAAATGGAGGAACTTTCCTATAGCGAGATCGCGACGACCATAGGCGTTCCGCTGGGCACGGTGATGTCGCGGCTCAGCCGGGCGCGAGTCCGGCTCCACCAGAACCTGACCGCCCGTGTGAGCGTCGCGTTAACTCACCCGTCAGGCACGTCAAGTCCAAGTGTCCGAAAGGAGTGCTGACCATGAGTGCGCATGCATTGACCGATGAAGAACTGGTGGCCCGGATACAACTTGGGGAGACAGAGCTCTACCAGGAACTGGCGGAACGCCACAAACGCCGATTATACGGGACCGTCCGACGCATCCTCCAGAATCCGAACGATGTCGAGGATGTGCTCCAGCAAGCGCATCTCCGCGCACTGCAGCATTTCGGACAGTTCGAAGGCCGGTCTAACATTCTGACCTGGCTTACTCGCGTCGTGGTGAATGAGGCCTACACCTACCTGCGGCGTCGCCGGGAGTGCCACCCATTGGATTGCGCCGACGGGAGAGACAGTGTGCGGCCGAGAGAATTCGCGGCTCTCGAAGCCGGGCCCGAGGAGAGGGCAATTCAGGATCAGCTGCGCGGCATGCTGGAATTAAGCATCGCGTCCCTTCCGCCACTCTATCGTGTGGTAGTCTCGCTCCGATTGATTGGAGAAATGCCCACAGCGGAGACAGCCGCTTAACTAGGCATCACTGAACAAGGAGTAAAGACTCGTCTCTTACGGGCCAGGGGTCTGCTGCAGAGGGAGATGCGCGACGGTTTCGAAAGCGCCGTGGCCGTGCGGACATAGTCGAATTCTGCTCATACCTGACCCGTATAGATCAGCTGGCCGCCAGTGGATCGAGTCATGCACTCGGATTGGAACAACTCCAACCGTCCGGTTACAACCCTCTGAATCCTCGGCTTTACTCGTGATTTTATGAGATCGATCCCAAGATACCTCCATTTCCAGACGCTCAGGATCACCGCAATACGACATTTCCTGTGCAGGAAAAAAGCGGCCAATGAAGCCCGGTGGAGACCCCTTCTTACTGGAGAGTGTGCCAGGAAACGGCAAGGCGGATACACGCCAAGGCGCAAGGCTCGCAAAGGAAAGGATAACTTCTCGTGCGAGCCGGTGAACGCTTTAGCAGATTAGAACTGCAGCTTCAATGCAAGTTGGATCTGACGGGAGCTGCCGAAATCGCCTGCCGGTGTGCGCGATCCCGCGGTGATCAGGCCAAGAGTACCTGAACCGATCGTGGTCACCGGGCTGGTGAAGTTCGGGTGATTGAACAGATCGTAAGCGTCGCCGCGGATCTGGAGATTATAGCGCTCGTGGATCTTGATGTTTCGTACGATCGCGAGGTCGAGATTCGAGAAACCGGGTCCTATGATCGTGTTACGTCCCAAGTCCCCGAAGCCTAGCGCCGTTCCAGCGGTGGTTCCCTGGTTCACAAACGCACCGGGATTCTGGATATAGCCGATGGTGGTCGGGCTGCCGTTGGTTGCGGGGTTGAGGCCGGTGACGATGTTGCCCGTTAAGTCCGGACGGAGCGTCGCGGCACCAGTGAAGGAAGTATTGGTCAAGCGGAAGTTAAGCGGATTGCCGCTCTGCAATGTCTCGATCGCGGAAAGCTGCCATCCGCGGGTCAGTACGTTCTTCTGGAACGGCAGAGCGTAGATGGCGCTCACGACGAAGCGATTGCGAGCGTCGAAGTCCGACAGGCCGCGGTCGCCGGCGATGTTGTTGCTGTCTTGAATCACCAGGCCCTGCACGTTCCGCGAATTATCGTCGATAGACTTCGAATACGTATAGGAACCACTGAACTGGAGGCCCTTCGAGAGATTCTTGGTCATGGTGACCCAGAGAGCCTGATAAGACGAGTTACCGTCGCTCTCATAGACGCTGATATTGGTGAGAGGCAGGCCGGGGTCGATGGGACTGTTGGGCGAGAGCGTGGGATAGGGGCGAACGCCGTTCACAAACTGATTGTAATTGCGCTCGATGTTGAGGTCGGTTCCCTTGCTGCCTACATAGCTGACGCTGAGGGCGTAATCTTTTGCCAGCTGGTGCTGGATATTGAAGTTCCATTGCGAGACATACGCGTCGTGGAAGTCATGCGCGACGGAGAGCGGAGAGACCGAGCCCTTAGCCAACGTAAACGCGTTTTCAAGAGTGGCAAAGGAACCGGCAGGGGGTGTGTAGTTCACGGGGAAAGCGTTCGGCGGATTGCCGACTAAGCCTGTAACCAGACCCAGGGTCGGCTGATCGGTCATGATGGCGTAGCCGCCCCGAATCACCGTTTTTCCATTCTTGAACGGATCCCAGGAGATGCCGACGCGTGGCTGGAAGTTCAGCGCGCTTTGTTGATAAGCAAGGGCCGGTCCACCGTTCTGTCCGACCTGATTGAGAGAGTCGGTGGTGGGGTTGAATACGACGAAGCGATTCTCGGCTTCTGTTGGTGTGCCGTACCAGTCGTAACGAAGGCCGAGCGTCACGGTAAAGGCAGGCGCGATCTTCCAGGTATCGGTGACGAACGCGCCGAGCGAATTTCCATAGGTCCGGTTGGAGCGATTTGAGTCCGTCACACTGAAGCTATTGGCCTGATCGGCGAGGAAGGCGCCGATGTTGGGGAAGCTAAATGTTCCGGGCGTAGCCGAGAAGTTATCGGAATTCTGCCGGCGAAATTCGCCGCCGATCTTTATAATGTGTTTCCCGTGCACCCAGCTTAACGTGTCGGAGAAGGTGCCGACGTTATCGCCGCGCCCCTGGGGGAATCCGGCGATGCCGCCGAAGGTGAATGCACCCGCCACGTTAATCTGCGGCAATCCGATAGGAGCGGTAACACCGCTGTTAATACCAAAGGCCGGCGCAGCGTCCGTGTTATCGGCGGCGAACACGATGTGAATGCGATTGGCACCGGCGCGGAACTCATTCGTCAGGGTCGGACCTAGGGTCCAATCCTCATTGAAAGTCAAAAGCTGCCGAGTGCCGTTCCGCTGGTCGCCACCGCCTGGGAAGCTGTTACCGTCGGTGGTCGGCGGCTCGTTGCGCTGATCGCGCTGGACGGCGTAATAAAAGTTGAGCCGATGAGCGGAGTTCAATAAATAGCTGACGTTCGTGGTCCCCTGCTCGATGTTCACAGGCGCGCTGGCCGAACCGGCAAACTGGTTGGTACCGGAATTGGCGAGCGGGATGAGCGGTAATAAAGCTTGAACGGCAGGGCTGCTGGTAGCCAGAGCCTGGGATCGTTGCGCCGCGGTGAGCACAGTGCCCGACAGCGACACACCCTGGCGCTGGCGGAGTTGCTCGTAGCTCAAAAACACAAAGAGCTTGTTTTTGATGATGGCGCCGCCGCCATCTCCGCCGAACTGGTTTCGAATAAATTGCGACTGCGGTTGCAGACCAGCAGGATTAGAAAAGTTTCGCGCGTCGAAGAAGTCATTGCGGAGAAACTCGTAGGCCTCGCCGTGCCACATATTCTCGCCGGACCGGGTGGCGATGTTGACAACCGAGCCGGAGTTGCGGCCATATTCGGCGCTGAAGGTCGAGTTGTCAATCTTAAACTCGTCCACCGTATTAATCGTAGGCTGGAAGGTAATCTGATTCTGATTCGGATCGCTTAGATTGATGCCGTTTATCATGTAGTTGACGCTATCCTCACGTCCACCGGCGGAGTTGAAGGCAAAGGAGCCTTGGCCGCGTAGCGGAGCCGTAAGGAACCCATTGACTGGCGGCGTAACCGTGCCGGGAGTCAGCAAGGAAAGGTCGATGAAATGGCGGCCGTTGAGTGGGATCTCCTGCACCGTTCGGTGATCGACCACGCTGCCCAGCGAAGCGGTGCCGGAAACGATTAGCGGTGCGGCGCCGGATACTTCCACTGTTTCCGCGGCAGAACCGACTTTCAGTGAAAAATCTTGCCGAAGCGCGCTCCCGACCGAAAGCTCTACGCCGGTGGCGAAAGTCGTTTGCATGCCAGGCGACTTCACTTCTATTCGGTATGTGCCGACAGGCAGAGATGAAACCAAGTAGATTCCAGAGATATCGGTTCTGGTCGCATGACTCTCGCCTGTGCCTTGGCTTTGAACAGTCACGCTAACGTTGGGTATGACAGCGCCGACGGAATCAGTGATAGTGCCGCCAATGCTGCCGGTAGATTGGGCGAACACAACCCCGCCGAACAGCAACGCAGTAATGGCGAACGCAGTTGGAAATAGTCGATATAGTTTTGACATGTAACTCCCTTGTACCGTCATGGATGTCTCTCTCGGCACGTTGGTTCCAGCAAAAACTGGGTATGGCGCAGAATCTTTGAAGCTAGAGAGTCACTGACCGGGCACTCACTGTTACTTCGAGTATTACCTTTACACCTGGAATCAAAGTGTCACTGTCTGTGTCTGATCAGATGGGCTGAGCGACTGCTGCCGTTCACTCAGCCAATCGACGCCTCGAAATCGCCAACGGTCTGTCGACAGCGATGCGATCGCCTTCACTAAGAGTTCGCAATTCACTTACAACATCGGTCGATCCGGAAGTTGCTTTACGCGATCCATACCAGCAGGAAAGTGAAAGACAACAAAATGTGTCAAAGGAACAAGATTATGAAAAACCACTTGCGAATGACCGCCGCCCTGGCTTTGAGCTTTATGGGAAGCGCGCTCGTTCCCACGCTGAAGGCCGATGACTGGGACCGGAAAACCAGGATCACAATTGATCAGTCAATTGAGGTCCAGGGCACCGTGCTCCCTCCAGGATCGTACATGATGAAAGTTCTCGGTTCGTCGGACCAGCGCACCGTTGAGATTTTTAACGCCGCGGAGAACCACCTCATCACCACCGTCCTGGCGTTTCCAGCATATAGGCTCGATCCCACAGGTGACAGCGAATTCAAATTCTATGAAAGAGCTGGGGGGCAACCACGGGCGCTGCGCACATGGTTTTATCCCGGCGACAACGTAGGCTTGGAATTTAAGTTTGTGCCAGGACAAATAGGGCGGTCCGCGGGGCGGCACACAAACACCACAACCAGTGTTGGGGGCGACTAACAGCGATAACTGCTACGAAAGTCATCAAGTGAGACTGTTCCGCCCGCCGGGCCTCAGAGGCGTCAGCGGGCGTCTTTGTCGTATTAGGTTCACTTGGGAGGCGGCTGCGAAAGGAGTTGTCGGCATGGGCCGATTAGGCTGAGGGTCCGCTGTGGGCCCGACAATCTTGGCGGCAGCCGACCTTTCAAGGCGGCTTTTCGTAAGGCTCAGACAACTCTGGCACAAAATCTGCTCCCCAATCCGCCAGTTCTGGCGAACCTAGCCATCGAGGTGAAGCAGAGAATCGAGGACGGGATTTGCCAGGAGCACTATACTTCCTTGGTCACGAAAAGATTTCACGCCTTCCTACTTTTCGGTAGTGGTCTCAATTCGCTGCAAGTCCTTTGAATCATAAAGTCAACAAAAGCCCCCTTGACGCTCCCTGCGAACCGTGCAACGCTAAGGGCGTATGCCAAAACGCACTGCTAAAACTTTGGATCAAGTTCAGAATGCCCGCCGCGTAGTTCTTGAATCGGTGGGCGAGTACGAAGAGGTAACCGTGAGCCGATCTCTGGTTTCTCAAGTCATGGCCGCTATGGGCAGAAAAGGCGGTAAAACAGGTGGTAAACGGCGCATGGAACTTTTGACGGCCGAACAACGTAGCCAAATGGGGAAGCTTGCAGCCGAAAAGCGATGGGGAAAAAAGAAACCAGAAAAATAGCTTTGTTTGGTTGCGCTTACCTGTTGACATGCCAGAACGGTATGGTATTATTGTTTTATGGCAAACGTACTCAGCATCGGACAGAAAACGGCGGTTATCACCGCTCTGGTAGAGGGTTGCTCTATCCGTTCTACGTCCCGCATGACGGGCGTAGCCAAGAGCACGATCCTCCGCTTGCTGGCTGAAGTCGGGCAGGCTTGCGCTGAGTTTCAGGACGCCGCTATCCAGAACGTTTCCGCTAACCGTGTCCAAGTCGATGAGATTTGGAGCTTCGTCGGAGCCAAGGCCAAGAACACGAAGCCAGAGCACTTCGAGAACGGAGGATATGCTGGCGATGCTTGGACGTTTGTCGCAATCGACGCAGATTCTAAGTTGGTGATTAGCTGGCTCACGGGTCGGAGGGATGCCGGGTATGCGGCGGACTTCCTTCAGGATGTAGCTTCCCGCCTTGCCAATCGCGTGCAACTGACTTCGGACGGCCACAAGATGTACTTGGATGCCGTCCCCGACGCGTTTGGCGAGGCTGTAGACTTCGCGCAGTTGGTGAAGGTCTACGGAGACTCCACGGAAGGACAGAAACGCTACAGCCCGGCGCAATGTCTTGGCACGAAGCGTATCGAAATCATCGGCGATCCCGATAGAAACTACATTTCCACCAGCTATGTCGAGCGCCAGAACTTGACCATGCGTATGTCGATGCGCCGCTTCACTCGGTTGACCAATGGTTTTTCTAAGAAGCTTGAGAACCATATCCACCAGCTTGCGCTGTTCTACATGTGGTACAACTTCGGGCGCGTTCACACGACCCTGAAGGCTACCCCGGCTATGGCTGCTGGCTTGAGTTCTCATGTGTGGTCTATTCAGGAAATCATAAATCTTAGACGAAAAGATATATCCCTAGCCGCGTAAGCGACTATTGAAAACCCACCCTTTCAACCAGCGCTTTTGGGCGCGCTCCATGCCCAAGTGAAACTATCTTATCGCTGGTAAGTGTCATCGGCGCATAATAGTCGCGCTCAACCAACCTGTGAGAAGCGGTCCTATATGCAAAGTATCCATTAATGTAGGTTATGCTGAGACCAACCTCCGGAATGAAATATCGAGCGATCTCTTCTTTGGGAACACTCTTCCCTCTTGGATCTCTCCAGCTATTCAACACACATAATATCTTTACTGAACTCGAAGGCCTTAAGCCGCTAATTAGGAGGGTGTAGTTTGCTGATAATGGAGTGCGAAGAATGCGAAATTGACCACGACCATTACCTACTATTGGCAATGAGACTGGTTTAAAACTAACGAGCGACGCCGTCTCTGTAAAGTTTTCAATTTCTGACCGCTCAACTGGGTATGGAAACTGAAGACGCAGACTAACGGATACCAACTTGTCGCCCTTATTGTTGATCGCTATCTCATACTGATGCAAGTCTTCAAGCGTGATGACATCCCCCTCCTTGGGAGACAAGAGGGTAATACCGTCGAGCGGAGTCAATAAGACTTGGATCTGTTGAGACTTTTCGTATGCGAATGCAGGGACCTCATGCAACGATGGTACCGGAGTAGGCATCTTGACCAGCCTGTAATCCTTGCTAATTTGCCAAGGTATCGCAATTAGTAGATTATAAACAAAGATTAAAAGAATAGCTATTACTGCTGGGATCACGCCCTCCATTAGATGCTTTAACCAATGGGCTCTCACTTCTGCGATGCGACTGATGTCTGGTTTCATTTCTACCAGCCCTGCGCGAACGAACCCACTGAGAAGCATTGCGAGTAAACCAGCAATCGAAAGGTTCGATGTTCTAAGTTGCCACGATAAGTCCCAAGCTCTCGGTATAAAGGCCTGTGTGAAAATATAGAACAAAAATAGCGTTCCCAAAAGAATACCCAGAACCATCGATAACGTACACTCCCGGCATCTCCAATGGATGATTTGCTGCGGACTCCACATGACGCCAATCTAACACATGCCAGAGCGCACTGCCAAAGCTCCGCTTTCGATTGCAAAGTGCTTGAAGGAAATCGAGACCACCACCTACTTTTCCGTTAAACCTGGGCCGGTTGCCCAGAGGCGGCGACGCTCAGCAAGCGTCCACTCGATGACCTGAACCGAATCGACGGCCGATAATTTCACGTCGGGGTGAAACATAAGATATCTGTGGAGGGGCATTTCCTTGTTTTCGATCACGGTCGCGATCGCGGTCAGAAGCATTCGCTGCTGGGCCGCGTCGAGACTATCCCAGCGCGACAGATTCAGATGTTCACGGGCACGCTTTACGTCCCTCTCGACAATCCACGATACCGGCGCAACATGGCTATACCAAGGCCAACTGGTCTTTTCCGAATGGCAGTTGCCGCAGGCATGACCCAATGCATCCATTATAGACGGGGGGATGTCTGCGCCCACAAGGAGTTCCGCGTCGACTCGATGCTCTGCTCCATGTGGGAGGCGATGCACAAATACAGATGCAATCAGCCAAACCAGCAGCAAACTGGATCCGGCAAATCCCTTACCCGCACTGCGCCCCAAGCGAGTAGTCCCAGTGACGCTATGTTTTGTGACGGTGTTGCTCACGCCTTGCTAGACTTCGAAGGCTGCTGATGTATTCCCGGTTTTAGTGCCCCCGCAAGGCTCGCCCTAACTCAAGGAGTTCCGCGCTATTCAGATCGGACACCAACCAGTACGTCGTTTCCGTCCCGTTCCAATGGAGGATCTGGTAGCCTTGCGCGTCCTCTTGCCTGATGGCATCGTCGGCTGAGCCATGATTGGGCCATAGGAACACATTGATGTTGTGCATGCGGCGCTTGTAGATGAGTGCAGCAACAGGTCTGCCATCCAGATAGTCCAACCTCCCGCCGATGAGAGTCCATCCCAATTCCGACAAGTCCGGCACTGGTGGCGAAAAATCGAGCTTGCCTTGAAACCATGGCTTGACGGTATGGCGGTCCGACGAAGGCACATCGACCAGGTGATTGGCCTGGAGCGAACGAATATGGCCGGCGAGTACGGCACTGGCGATGAGCTGATCTTGGGAGGTTCGCACGCGATTCATCACGAACAGCGCTCCCAGCGCCGTCGTCAGCACCAGTGTAATGGCGGCGGTGATCCAGCGGAAGGATCCAAATCGCAATGCCTCGAACCACGAAGGACGTTGCGCCCGCGCTTCCTCTTTCGCGGCCTGACGCACCGCCGCTTTCAGACGCTTTGAGAAATCAGCCGAAGGACGGGCAGCCAGTTCAGGATCGCGCAAAGCCGTACGCAACGCTTGCTGCTGATCCTGGATCATTCGGCACTTCCCACACTGGTATAAGTGTTTCTGGACTAGAAGGCTTTCAGCCACGCCCAATTCGTCGTCCATATAAGCGGGCAGATACGAGCGAGAATCATCGCAGTGTATCATCGGCCGACTCCTCCTTCCCGTTTGACAAGCGTCGGGTTTGAGAGAATGCGTCTCAACCAATCGCGACCTCGTGACAGTCGCGACATCACCGTGCCCAGCGGCACTCCAATTGTTGTGGAGATTTCTTTATAAGAGAGACCTTCCATTTCCCGTAAGACGATCGCTTCACGAAAGTCTAATGGCAATTGCTCTAAGGCGTGCCTGACCTGTTCACGATCGCAAGATATCATCAGGATCTCCTCGGGATCGGGTGGATGCTCGCTCTGATCCTCAAGCGATTCCTCGAAGCCGATGGTGGCCCTCGTATTCCGGTTTCGCTTGAGCAAGGTCATAGAAGTGTTGCGCACTATGGTAAGTAACCACGGCTTGGCGTTCTCGCCGCGGAAGCCCTCAAACGCCGAAAACGCGCGCAGAAACGCCTCCTGAACGATATCTTCCGCGTCCTCATGGCTGCGGGTCAACCATTTGGCAAGGTTGTACGCCGATTTGAGATGAGGTGAAATCTGGTCCTCGAAACGGCATATTTTCTCCTGTGGGGTCAATCGACGCCGCCTATTTCATAGACGTCCTCGGTCGGCGAAATATTCCCGGTGCAAAGCGACTGAAGCGTCCGCAACGCCTTTGAATAGATTGAGCCCGGCGTGTTGGCAGCTCTCCGCTTGAAAACACAGGAAACAGCGCTTCAACGATCGACGAAGAAATATCAAAGGGAATAGGCTCCCTGCAACGGAAGTCATCGTTTATAGAAACAGAGAACTAAAGGAGCCCGCAAATGTTGTGCAGAATTCAATTACCTCTCGCGCAAATCCTGCCTCCCGCTCGTGCGCGCACTCAAGAGCGGGCAAAATGAGCCGGCTCGCCGCCTTCTTCAAAGGCGCTGATACACGCCTTGGCGTCTTCTATCCCGACCATACCCTGATCGCCCTCTTTCCCAA
This sequence comes from Bryobacterales bacterium, assembly GCA_963813145.1. Lineage (GTDB taxonomy): Bacteria > Acidobacteriota > Terriglobia > Bryobacterales > Bryobacteraceae > Palsa-187. The sequence continues at coordinate 51,620 of CAWEXX010000002.1, read as the reverse complement.
CGTCAAACGGGCTCAGGATGCTAAGGGTAAGCTTTCCGGCGCAGGGTTTTCAGAAGATGAAGCGCTCGTTGCGCCCGGCTCGGACCTCATTGACCTTGTTCACGAGGAATCGGCGAGAAGTGGATTGTTCGGCTACGTGATGGGGATTGTGTCGCACTTCCTCCATACCGAAGCCGTGTATACCGACCATGATCTGATGTATGCAAAGCGAGGAGCCGCGGTGCTCGCAGTTCATTGCCCGGACGAGCGCACGAAGAAGGCCGTTTGGCGTCTAGTTGCGCCTACGGACCCACTGGTTGCCCGCCATTACAGCATCAGCGGCATTGAGCATCTGGCCGGGGAGACCTAGACAGACGATTGTGCAATCTCCGACGAATCGATGGTGAAGACGGAAGAATATGTCCGCGAACTCGTGGGCGCACAGTCATGAGAGGATTGGCTGCAAGGGAGGCGAGTTCAAAATGTATCATTGGGCCCATCGTCCATACGAGCGCGAAGATACCACGGTAGGTGCATATGTCAAACATCTCGGCGCGTTAGTAATTTGAGGTTCAACCGCTGGTGCGCGACGGAATCGCTCAGGCGCCCGGAAGAAGTTCGTCAACCAGCAAGACTTGTGACCAGGAGGGGTTTATGCATCAAGCCTGTTAAGGTACTTCACAAGCACTACTGTTGCGCCGCAGAGGTCGCCACGATACACGTGCAGCTCATCCATAAATGATCGGGCCAAATAGAGTCCGCGACCGGACGGCAGGAGCAACGCGTCGGGATCCAGGGGGTCGGAAACGGAATCCAGATCAAAACCCTGGCCTTGATCGGAGATCACAATTTCCAACCGAAAAGGCGTTCGGGAAACTAGTACGAAGACTTTCTTGCGGGGATGGTATGCGTTGCCGTGCACGACCGCGTTGGTGGCAATCTCTCGTACCGCGAGGCCGATCCGGTCCAGAGATGGACCAGTGAAGCCACTCCTCTTGGCGAGTTCTAAGGCGGCGAATTCCGATGCCTCGATGCCCGCGATCGTCGAATCGAATGTTCGACTCACTGTCTCCATGTCAATTTCTAACTTAAAGGGCTGAGTCGATTTCATGTCGGTCTCCACCCATCGATACTGTTGTCGAATACGAAATATTCCCATCTGCAAGTCAATCGCACCCGATGGCGGCCGGCGACCGGGAGCTGGGTCTGTCGCTTTTTCAGGCGCGGGTCTCGGTGGGCGGGATTAGTCTCACGCGGGAATATATCGGTTGACCAAAACGTATCTATGTTGACGACCTTAAACATATGCTAATGACAATCAAACCGTCCTGCTCGCGTTTGGGAGTGGTGCGCCGAAGAGGTACTCCCGACGGCAACTATGAATAGCAGAACTTCATGCGACCGTACCAAACACCTACAACTCGCGAGGTGTCGTGCATGTAAAAAACGTGAAAGCGATCCGTTCACTCAGAAGGACGCACATCGCGAATTGCGTTAGCGGTCGTATCCGCTGCCCGGCGGAGCGATGGAATCTCCATCTTGCATCTTCGGTGGATGACGTTCGCGGCCTCACCGTCGTCAGGGTAACGTTTCGTGCGGCAAATCAACCTCGCCCAAAAATCAATGAACATTAAACTGATTGGCTGCGGAGGAGTGCTGATTTGTGCGCTCTCGGCTCCGGCACAAACCATCACCGATACCGTCCCACCACCGAATCCGGCCCGACCCACTGTTTCCACCCCAGCGACGCTGACGCCAATCGGATACCTTCAACTTGAAACAGGTTCTTTGGGGGCCGCCACTTCTCCAGAATTCGATACACGTATCGGCGTCAATCAGGTCACGAAGCTGACCGTCTTGCCCCGGCTGGAATTCTTTGTTCAAACCGAGCCCTACATTCACAGCCGCCTCGGCCAAGGTAGGCAGGTTCAGCCTGGCGAAGTATTTGTCGGCGCGCAAACTGTTCTCGTGACGGGAGCCCCCGCGCGGCCGACCATCGCCGTCAGTTACGTTCGCCGGCTGTACGAGAGCCCGGCCCCGGAACTCGATCTTGGAACGTTTCGCGAAAGCGGTACCATCCTGGTGAGCCACGACGTGGCCGGTTTTCATTATGACGGTAACCTCATCGTGACCGAGGAAACTCAATCTGCCGTGCGACGAGCCCAACTCGGCCAAACGTTCTCCATTTCTCACGGCCTGAAGAAATTCACAATATCTGGCGAGCTCTGGCATTACACTCAGCCCTACTTGCACTCCCATGCAGTTGGCAATCTCTGGGCGATCTCGTATTCGCTACGGCGGAATCTAGTGCTCGATGCGGGGTTCGATCACGGGCTAACGACGACATCGACACACTGGGAAGAATTTATTGGCTTCACTTATTTGGTGCCGCATCGGTTCTGGGCGAAGTAAGATTCTCACGGCATCAGGCTTTCCCAACAAACTTCCGCTCACGCCAGCATGCGTCGAGTCGGCGCGACCACCTCCGCTACAAGTTGAGGAATCGGTCAAACCACCGTGCGTCCTTCCTCTGACTCTGTGAACGGGTGCGGAGTCTCTGAGGCTGGGAATAAAGCTGTGATGACTTTTGTCTACGAGGCAGACGGACTCAGCGAAAGACGTCAAGCAAATACTTAACGAAGAAGATTATGAAAAAGACATTTGTGGCGATGGCGGTGTGCCTGGGAGCACTCACGGTAACAGCGCAGACGGTTAACACCATGACATTGATTTTGCCGTTTGCAGCTTCCGTAGGTGGCGTGACGCTTGCGGCAGGCGAATATAGAATTCGCGATGTGCAGGATCACGGGGGCATGTCAGTGCTTCAGATTTCCGGGCACGATGGCCAGAGCCTGTTCGCGATCGCGATGGAGGTGGTCGCCCCAAAACGCCAACAACCGACTAACCAAGCCACGGTCGAACTGAAACTGACTGACACGGGTTATCAGATTCATGCGATCTGGCTAGCGGGTCGCGGCCTTGGCTACGAATTCTCCAACAAGTAGTTGCGACAGATACTCCTGATCACTGCCGGTTGCCTCGGAACCTGAACTGTCCCAAGTTAGAAACGTTCGAGTTGAGATCACCACCAAACCGACTTCCCGCTCTCTGCCGTTCGAGAAGTTCGTAGACCAGAAAGGAGCTTTCAGATGGTCGTCTTATCAGTTTTGGGCGCCCTGCTGCTCGTGGGCGTTGCCTGTTCTCGCCTAAGGGCGAAAATGGGCGCAAAAAAGAACGTGCAAACGCTGTTCAGATGAACGTCCTCGGAGAGTACGAGGCTTGTCCGAGGTGCATACAGGATCCTCAATATGCGCCGTGCGATTTTGCTGAGACTCCGTGAAGCGAGCAGTCGTATTTATCGCTTCCTCGGGCGTTCATGGCAAGCCGACTAAGAGGCGTCGTTCAGATTTTCAGCAACCTGGATCGTGACGGCGGACACAAAACTAGCGACCTACTGTGGCACCGAGTGTCGGGTCCGGGATCATCATCGGCCCTAATGGATGGATTGTGACAAACGCGATGTGCAAGGGAGGCCGCCGGATTCGATCACTGTGCCAGCCATCGGCAGATGCGCCTTCCGATGACTGGTCATCACCGACCCAGCTCCTACTGTCAGGGCAACAGAATAGAGCACCCCACCCTTTGATGCGCGTGCCGGCATGCTCGAAGTCAGCCCACCTGTGACCGCAAACCCGTCGTCCTTTTAAGAGTGTCATTCGAAGCGGTGCGCACCCAGCTGACACACTTGGCTCAGATCACCGAGGCTCGGGCATTTCGCCGCAGTCACCGGCGTAGGCAGCGGACTTGGCCGGGATACCGAGCTTGGCCGCGCCGCGAAGGGCTACTGTCGTCTTTGGGACAGTAATGTGGTCGGTTAGTGCCCTAATTTGAAGTTAGGACACTACCGGTTGGTCAGAACTGGACGCGAATGACTGTCTGCAAGATACGGGCGTAGCCCAGAGCGCCGGGGCCAACCTGGGTCGGAGCTCCGAAACCTCCCAGATTGTAGCTGCCGTTCGGATTGTGACCGAGCGCTGTCGCCGTGATCGTCGGCAGGCTATTCACAATTCCATTTGTCGTCGGATAGGAGTTGAAGTTCAGCGTGCCGTTATAGCCCGAGAATTCGGTGTGGTTGAAGACGTTGAAGGCGTCTACGCGGAATTGAAATCTTACCCGCTCCTTAACGGCGAACTGCTTCTGTAGCGCCATGTCGAAGTTCACCACCGGCGGACCATAGAGGAAGTTGATGCCGGACTCCAATCCAATGCTGCCGGGCGAGGGAGCGAAGAAGCAGGCTGCATTCAACTGAAGGAACGGATCGCTCGAATGCGTATAGGGATCGCATCCCTTGACGACGTCGATCCGTGCAGGCTCGGAATTCGAGCCGGTGATATTCTGGTTGCCCGCGCCTGAGATGCTAAAGCCGGGGGTGAACGGAGAGCCGGTAACCGCTTGCGTCACGCCCGAGACCTGCCATCCGTCGGTGACCATGCGCGTGAGCCGGTTGCCGGCGAAGAAATTCGGTGTCGTGTAGACGTAATTGATAGCCAGCGCCTGGCGCCGGTCGAAACTGGCCGGACCGTAGTTCGCTTCCCGGTTGAACTGATCGGGGCGGACGAAGCCGTTGTCGTTCGTGCCACCGCTTTGTGCCGTCGAGAGATCCTTGCTCCAAGTGTAAGCGAGGCCGACGAACAGCCCCTTGGCCGTCCGCCGTTGCAGCTGCACTTGCATCGAGTTGTAGTTGGCAGTCGACTGGCTTTCATATAAATTGATGTTGTTATAGCCCTGATACGGCTTCAGGAGAGTTGCGGGGAGACAGTTGTTCCCTAAGAGCGCATTCGGATTGGCGGCTTGCAATTGCGGATCCTGATTCTGCGGCAGGAAGCACTGGCCGAAGCCGTTGTAGTTCAGGTTTTTATTGTCCTGCAAGTGCCTCGACTGGCTGCCAACGTAGGCTACGTCCAACGTCATGCCATAAGGCAGACGGCCTTGGACACTGAGGTTGTAAGAATAAGTGGTCGGGACCTTTCCGGACGGATCGGACTCGACCAGACTTGGCGGTGCCAGTAAGACATTGGCGGGATTGATGGACGAGACCAGATTCTGGTTCAACGTCGGGCTGACCGACTCCGGAGGATTTGTTACCGTATCGAAGATCCGGTTGCCTTGGATGCGATCGTAGTAAATACCGCCGCCGGCGCGGACCACGATGTTCTGTTTGCCGGTGACGTCATACGCCACGCCAAACCGCGGACCCCACTGCGGGTGAAGACTCGGGAATAGATACTTGCCGCTGGGGCACGCGCTGGACTGGCAAATCGCCTGGAACGGTTGACCAACTCCGGGCACTTCGAGTCCGATGTCATAGGACGGAAGATATGTGTTGGTCACCGGGTCGAACGCCGACCTTCCATTTGTGGTGCCCGGAGTGATAGCCGGACGGTACAAGCGAGGTGCGTTCGCCGCGCTCCACAAACCGTTCAGGAAGGTAGACGACTGGCCCGACGCGTCGAACTGCGGCTGATACCATGCGAGGCGCAGACCGTAATCCAGAGTCAGGCGGGGAGTGACCTTCCAAGTATCCTGGACAAATCCTTCTAGGTTCCAGTAACGGTACTGGCCGTTGATATAGGCGCTGGACTGGTTGAACGTGTTGTACACACCCAGCAGGGAGTTCGAAAATCCGAAGCCGGTATCGAAAGGATTGCCGGGGTTGTCGCCGAAATTGTAGCTGCCGTTGTTATTGGAAAACGAAGTCTGATCCTTGCGGTTGCGCTGCATGTACCACCCGGTCTTGATGGTGTGCTTACCCCACACCTTGGTCAGGTTGTCGCTGAGATCGATGGTGGTGTTGAAATTCACGAACGGGGCGTCGCCGGAGCCGAATCCCGGGCTTGCCGTAATGCGCGTTCCGTTGAACGTAACGTTCGGAATGTAGTCTTTCTGAATCGATCCGGGATAGAGCACCGGTAAGTTGATGCCGGAGGCGGTGCGGGTTAGGGTATTGCCGGTTTCATCGATAAGAATAGAGTTGTGCGTGAAGCCCCAGTTCAGTTCATTCGTCATGGTGGGGCTAATCGTCCAGGTAGCGCCGGCGGCGAAGCTTCTACCCGGAATCGGGTTGGCGATGTTCGCGATCGGAACGTTAAGGCCCAGAACGAACGATCCATAGGGCGACACCGTCGGCTGTTGATCGTCGATCCAATGCCCGAAAACGCGCAGGTTATTTGTGATGTTGTAGTCGACCCGCAGGAGAGTCTCGCGACGCGGCGATGCGCCGGGGAGCTGCGAAGTGTAGTTGAAATTGGCAGTCTGGGTCGTATTAGGAAGCGGGAAAATATCCAGCAGCGCCTGCCCCGGCGCATAAATGCGGTTCAAGGGGACCTGCTTATTGGGGAAAGGCGTCCGGGAAAGCGGGTCGAAGATGGCTGGTATGGGATTGTTGTTGTTATCGACGCTCGCGCTGAAGTCCCCCTTGCGTTCCGCGGCCGTCGGCACCAGAACGTTGTGCGGCGTGTTCGGGACCAACTGTTCTTGGTATTCCTGGCTAAAGAAGAAGAACACCTTATGCCTGGTGCGCTCCAAAAGCTTTGGGATATAGACCGGGCCGCCAATCGTGTAGCCGGGATCGTTGTAACGGAATAGCGGCCTCGGGATATATGCCTGCCCTACCGATGGCCGGGCGTTGCTGAGGAAAGAATTGGCGTTCAGGCTATCGTTGCGGTGGTACCAATATCCGCTACCGTGAAACTGCTCCGTGCCGCTCTTCGTCACGACGGAAATCTGGGCGCCGGCGCTGCGGCCGTACTCCGCCTGATAGCTCCCCGTTAGGATCTTGAACTCGGCGATCGAGTCGTTGCTGACGGTGACGTTCTGTCCGCCGTTATTCCCTGTATCAACGTTGCCGATGCCGTTTATGCTTTGCTGGTTTTGCGAGGGGCGCGTTCCGTTCGCTGTGAATGTGTTGGCTCCGGTAGCACCGCCAACGGCATAACTGGTGCCGTTAGTAAAGGAGACGCCGGGAATCAACTTCGCCAAGTCCAGCGGGTTACGGCCATTAGTTTCAATATTCTCGATCTGCTTGCCGCTGATAGTGGCAGAGCGCTCCACGCTCTCGGTCTGCAGCACCGCGGTTTGTGAGCTGACTTCCACCGATTCCGTCACCGAGCCGATGTCCAGAACCAGATCGCCAATCGCGAGTTTGTCATTAGCGTCGAGCGGGATGCCCGACCGCGTGAGCTTTTTAAACCCTGGCGATTCCACTGTGATCGAGTAATTGCCGGGCATCAATCCGGCGATGGTGAAGTTGCCATCGGTCGATGTCTTTCGAACCGTGGCGACGTTCTGAGCGGTTTCGGTCACCGTAACAGTGGCGTTCACGATCACCGAGCCGGTCCCATCCGTTACGCGTCCGGACATGGAACCGGTGATGTTCTGCCCGCTCACATACGATCCAATGAGCATGAGCGCACCTGTAAAACAAAATAAATTCCAGAATTGTTTCATTTATCCTCTCTTTTGCAGACCCCAAATTTTCAAAAAGCCATAAGCTCTGGCTCCGGCCGATGCCGTCGCTCGTACGCTGGTTGCCGCACTGACAGCCGCGTTGGGACCAGGCATCAGTTGCGTCGTCGACGGTTCAAACCGAATGGCAGCTCATCGCCTGCACCAAGCGTCGGTAGATTCACGTTCTAGACACATTTAAGAAGCACTTTATTCCCCCGGAGCGCATCCATGGTGAAATTATGTTCGCCGCACATTGCTCTATTCCGACGAGACGTAAAAGGGCGCGGCATATGTAAACGATCGACAAATGCAGCGCCCTTGATTGGTTAAAGGCCAGACTCAGTTCCCTGACTGGACATTGATGAACAAACCGGTAGCGGTGCTGGCCGCTCCGGCGGTGGCGCGGATGGAAAGATCCACTGTGCCAGTTGTACCCTGAGGCACGGCTGGAACAGTAACATTGATTTGATCCAGGCCGGCTGCGCTTCGGCCCGCGAAGGTCACGCTTGCGGACACGCCTCCTATACTGACAACTGGAGTGGAGCTGAGATTGGAGGGCGAAGACAGAACTAGTCCATCGACTGCGCTAGAGGTGGGACCAAAGCCCGTTCCATAGATTGCGATCACTTCACCGGGGGTTGCAGGTGTTGCGCCGGCGAGTACATTTGGCGGGCCGACCAGCGATCCATTCGCGTGCGTCGCAATTGCATACTTGCCGACGGCGAAGAACGCAGGGGCGGTGGGCGCTAACTGAGCATTTGCTGAGGCGCTGGCAACTTTGTTATTCGTCACGACCGCGGGCACTGCGCCGCTGGTCGAATCGGCGGGCGCGATCACATCGATCTGGGTCGGACTCACGTAGTACACGTATGCCGGCTTTCCATCGATCGTGACGGATACGCCATCGAGTTGGACCGGCAGTTTGCCGTTGACAAAATCAGGCGTAGCCCAGGTGCGTGTTGTCGCGGCCAAGCCGGTTCCGAAGATCGTGGCAAACCCTCCGGGAGCGATCCCCGGCACAAGGCTGGCGGCGTTGACTACCCCGTTGTTGGCCGAAATTGCAGGCGTTGCCTGAATTGTCCCGAGGAGCCCATGGGACTCGACCGTATCCGGGCCCGCGATGCCCGCTGTGAAGTACAGCGTATTCGCATCGCCACCCGCCGGCACAGCCGCGGCGTTCGCGCGGGATCCGTTTCCGAACATCAGGCCCCACAGCCCTGAAATGTGAATGGCGGCGCCGGTGCCATCCTGGAGGGTGCCCAGTAAGTTCCCGCTCACCGGGTCGAATGCGTTGATTGTGCCATCCCCAAAATTGCCCACCAGCAGCGCTCCTCCAAAGTCTCCGAAACTCGCGGGCGCAAGCGCCATGCCCCATGGCGAATTCAGCGGACCGCCCGAAACCAGCCGTTGGAGCAGCAGTCCGTTGAGGTCGTAGACGTCGACGTAGCCGTTCCCGGGCCCGGCGACGTCGTCGTGATGCTTCGCATCCTGCCTTGCGTAACTCACGTACAGCGAGCCGCCGATGTTTTGAATGTTGAACGGGGCGAACCCCGCCGGGATCGCCGCGTCCACAAACCTGTTCCCGGGCGCCACCAGGTTCATGTTGCCATCGAACACGTCCACATGGCCGTTCCCAAAATCGGCGGCGTAAAGCCACGGGCCCTCGGAGCGTGTGGCGGTTGCCAAGCCTTTATAAACCGCCCCGGCAGCCGAGCGGTCCGCCATAATTGCGCCGGTCTTGCCCGCGGCGCCATTCCATCCCACAATCACGCCCTGTTCGCTGGAGAAGATGAAACTCGCCGGAGACGTGCCCACTACAAAAGACGTTGTGTCGTTATAGATGACGCCGGAGGGCGCGCCGGGTCCGAATGCCGTTTTCCCGCACTGCTGAGCAGGAGTTTGCGCGCCCGCCGGTCCTGGAATGCTGACCACGAGATTCACCGCGTTCCCGTTGCCGTTATAGAGCGTGGAAAGGCCCGTGCCATTCGCCGAGATCCAGAAGGGGCTGGAGGGTGATGCCACGATGCCCCATGGATTGATCAGACAAGGATCGAGCTGGTCGGCCATCCCTGTAATATCTGAAACGAGGTTGTGTTGAACGTATTTGCCCGCGGCAAAGAGCCGGCAGGCATACAGAAACGCAAGGATGGCAGATAGTATAAATTTACGCATGAGAATGTATGTCCTTTTCCTTTAGTGGGCGCCGTCGGCCTGCGCGCGCTGAACTACCTGCTGGCCGGTTTGCTGGCCTAAAGCAAATCCCTGCGAAACGTCGAACATAGTGTGGATGGCGGCATAAAAAGTCGAGTTGCCTGCGTCCAGCGACATCGCGGCGAAGGACGGGGCATCGCCTGGGAACAGATAAGACATCACCGCGGCAGTCGCTCCAGATGCACACGCATGTCCCGACGGAAAGCCCGGGTGCTGCGGCAAGGCGAAAACGGGAGTAATGGTTGAATCCGCCATCGGCGGGCGCATTTCCAGATACGCAAACTTGGTATCCCAGCAGGCGATCGTGGCATCATGCTGAGCCACTGCTTCGAGGGCGTAAACACGCGCGGCGCGAGGAGGATTATTATCCAGATGATTCTGGAAAATCTCGGAGTTCACGGTGTCGAGCCATGGAGTGATGAAGGAAGGCTGCCAGAACCATGCGGAATGATTGGTGGCGTTGGTGCGTACAAAGTTTTTCACGGTTGAGACTTGGGCCTGATACGCGGATGACGTTGCCGCCGGGGGTGCGGTGAGGCGAAACTCATTTCCCGATGTCAGCACCCAGGGCGCCCACGTGCCCGCCAGCGGCGTGACCGGCGTGGTGCCGCTCCATACTCCCGGCGAGGCGGGGAATGAACCGGTAAAAGGCGTGCTGGATCCGTCCGTCATCGCATATGCGACAACCATTTGGCCCACTTGTCTGCCCAATTGCAGGCCGGCGTTTACGTCGCTCGGGAAAGATGCGCCGGCAAACACGCGGGAGCGCGCCGCCTCTTCCGCCAAGTCGGTATATGTCTCCGCCATGGCGGGGAAAAGATAGCCCATCACCACGGAAGCGGCACCGGCCGCAACTGCGTGCTCTGACGGATAGCAAGGATCGTTGGGAATGACGACGAGCGGCTTAATGCTGGAATCCATGGCGCTCGGACACACTCGGTTATATGCATACTTCGAATCCCATGCCGCGACAGTGGCGTCGTAAATGGCGACACTGACCAGGGCCATGCCGCGCGTGAACAATGGCGCCGCGACGTTCTGGGCCAACATTTGCTGTGACGCCAGTTCCATCCACCGGTAGCCCGGAGCGCCGGCGTCCCAGTAAGCGATCTGCGTTTTCGTGTCTGAGTTCGCCTCGGCCATCAGGCTCTTAATGGTTTGGATCTCAGCAGCCGACGCCGAGGCAGTGGGCGGGGCTGGAAGCCGTATCTTACTGACCGCCGGTACAACCCAGGTTTTCCATGTACCCGCGGTTGGCTCAATTTGGGCGCAGAGCCTACATGCGGAGAGACTGACAATTATTAGAATTTGACGTGATTGCAAAGTTACACCTCTGGAGAGCTAGACCGGGTTCGCGGCGTGTTATTCCCGCGGGGATCACCCTTCACATAAGGTTTACAGGCTGTTTACGTCTGCGGCCGATCTGCGGCTGCTCTTCCCAATTCCGGGGAATAGGTGGAGATAGCTTAAAGTCTCTTATTCAGATGTTTGGCGTGCGTTGTCGCAGAACGCACCGGTGGCCGGATCCCGAGGCCGGGACTTACCAACATCTGGAGGAAATCGGAGTGAATCACTTTAGCAATGCATTGCTGGGATTGTTGTTCGTTGGTTTTGGGGCCGGCGCCTCATTCCTGATGTATTACCTCTGGGGCTTCCCGTTTGACCATGCGACCCACAAAAGCGATGCTCCCCGTCCTTTGATGCTGCTGCATCGCGGCCTGGGCTATATCTACGCGGCGATCTTCGTGTATCTGATGATTCAGATGGTCCCTCGCTTGTGGAACTACCAGATCGAGCTACCTGCGAGAACCGTTGCCCACCTTATCATCGGGCTGGTTATCGGCATTACATTGCTGATTAAAATCGCGATTGTGCGGTTTTTCAAACACCTTGAGTCAACCCTCGCACCTTTCCTCGGCACGCTGCTACTGATCTGCACGATCGTGCTCATCGGACTCTCAGTCCCCACGGCCCTTCGTGAGGCCCTGGCATCAAGGGAGGATACCTTTCTACCGGCCAACGTGGAGCGGGTGCGCACCCAATTTGAGCTGGCCGGCCTAAAGGCGGGGAAGATTCTGTCGGCTGACGACCTCCGTGCCGGCCGCGTGGTTCTGTCCGCCCGATGCGTTGCTTGCCATGACCTGCGAACCGTTCTCGCCCGGCCGCGAACGGCATCGGACTGGCGCTCCACTGTGCAGCGCATGGCGGATCGGTCCTCGTCGTTCAATCCGATCGGCGACCGGGAGCAGATTCAAGTGATCGCATATTTGGTCGGCATCTCGCCCGGCCTGCAGGGAGCAGTTAAGGAAAGGCTTCAGCAGGAGCAGCTTACCCAAACAGTCCGAGCGGCGTCGAAAAAGGTGCGAGCTGCGTCACTCCCAAGCGGCGGATTCGACACTCTAAAGGCAAAAAGACTGTTCGAAATGAAATGCTCGCAATGCCACGCCGCCAAGCTTCCTGATGAGGTGAAGACCGCGGAGGGTGTCCGTGAATTGGTGATGCGAATGGTTATGAATGGATTGGCGGCGAGCGATGGCGAACTCGATTCGATTATCGCGTACATAGTCCACGAGACCGTGAAGACACCATAACGTGGCAGGCGGAACCCCGAGAGTAAGTGGAAACTCCTGCCCGCCGCTCGAACGGAATCAGGCGGCGGGCACGAGCAAGTCTTAATTGAGTCGTTGCACGATGGAGCAGTTGATGGAGAAGCCGGAGCTTCCGAATGTCCCTCCGCCAGGACCCGTAATCAAACCATCTTGGACGAATGTTAGGATCTGGAATTCTTCGCGCACCTGCCCTCGATAACCTTTGTTGATTGCGTCCGCCGTCCATTCGAACAACTGGGCGTCCCATGCAGGGCTGTAATCTAAAGCGTTCGTTGGGATTCCGCCCACCACGTTATTGGGTCGAAACCCATCCGCAAGATCCGCCGACAAGCCTTGCCGTTGTGGATTTGCGCAGCCTTGCGCTCCGTTGGTGGAGATGAAGATGCGCTCAATCGGACTGGAGAAGGTATCGTCGCCGCCAAGATGCAAAGCTGCCATCAGAGGGGCGAAGGTGTTGTGTTCGATGGCAGCTCCCAAAGGGATACTGGTGTCCATAGACATGTACCAGACCGGCTTTCCAAAACTAAACCCGTTAATCAGGTTGACCGTCACTGTCATGTTCACCGGGTCGATCGCCACCACCTGATCGTGGACTTTCGAGTAATCGACGTTGCCATTTGGGAAGTTGATATCGTTCGCGTTCACCCCGAAGGCCACAATTGGGGCGTTATAGATAACCCCGCCGGCATTCACGATCTGAACAAACGGACTATAGTCTTTGTCGCCGACAGCTCCTGGCTGGGCAGAGACCGGAGGAAACTCCTTGCCCACGGGGCCCGGCACGATACTCCGAACCGGCGAAAAATCAACGGTCCCCTTGTCGAACACCAAGTCCCCGTTCTGATCCAGGTTTGCAGTTCGCGCGGCGTTGGACATAAACGTCATTTTTGCTGAGAAATTCAATCCCAGTTCAGCCGCCACGTTGGAATCGTCGACGTCCGCCAGGACATACCAGACGTTGAACCCATTTTTCATGTGTCCTAAGTAAAGGGGAATCGTGATGGTGCCGGCAGTCGAATTAACGGGACCGGTTTTAAGCAATTGAACCGGGCCTACCAAGCTAAGATTGGTCGACGAAGGCGGCGGGCCAAAATACGAGAGATTCACGGTTGTACCAACCGAAGGCGGTGCGGGGAACAGGTTGCAGCCCGGCCCCGGGCCGATCGGTCCTGGTCCAGGACCTTGCGCGAGGTTGGGGTCGGCTGCAGCGCCCGCGTTGGCGATATCTGCCGCTCTAAATCTCTGGATCGCTCCCCTGGAAACATTGCGTGGCGTGCGGAGCCGCGGTGAATCCTGTGCCGAAGCCGTGATGCCTAGCGTCATCGCAATTGCCGGAGCAATGATGCGTGACATTCGACGAACATTCATGTTTTTACAATTCAATTGATATTCTCCTGTAGTTAAGAAATGCGACTCCGATACTGCTGCAGCACAGATTCGGGAGTCTGTCCATGTGTTCGATTAATTCCAGGAGGAAGTTATGGTATTGCGCGAATTAGATTGAGGAATGCACCCTCGCGAACTATCACGCCGCGTTTTGGGAATATTGTGGGCGGATATTATGTCTAAGGGATGTATCGCAACTGGCTGCGCACCCACCAGCACAAGCTGCCTTACTGGAGGCGGTGACGTACCTCCGAACCATCACCGCTTTCTATTTGATCCAAGGCTAGCCACTTTCAAACTGGATGGTAGCCGCCGGGCCGGCCCGCGTTTAAACGCGTCATCGCAGGTTATCGCGGTTAGTGTGCTGACAGAAGGCGCGCTACTACTCTTCTCCTCCAACCGAATGACACGAAGCCTGCTCGATCGGTCACAACAAGGAGCGGCTGAGGGCGTGTGGTCGCCGTTCACGCCGCTCCCCAAGGCTACATTAGCGGCTAGCTGTCAACCTGGCGAGACGCCCCGTCAGCTTCCGAGGCCAGATCCATCAACTGTTCCAGAAACTGCGGGTTTTGCCCAATGAAAAGGCCGTCCGCGATAAAGGATTGGACGGTCGCCATAGAGCCCCCATTCGCAGTTAACGTTGGTCGAATAATCGAGCAGGGCGGTAGGTTCGGGCTAAGGAATTCGCACGGCTCAGGCTGGATCAGGTTCGTTTGAAACATCTGGCTCCCGGCCTTCTGATCGGCGACGGAGAGTTGCGAGTTGTTTTGGTTGGCTGGATTATTAAAGTCCGGAAAAGTCAGGCCGGTGACGTTGTCGGTTAAGGGCGCGAGAGGTTGTGCAAAGGCGTTTCCCATCTTATCGTGCCAGAGTGAGAAGTGATCGATCTCCACTCCGCCGATGCTGATCAGAATGCGCAGAACTTCCACACTACTGGCTTTGAGGGCCAGAATCGGATACAGGCTCGATCCGCCCTGCTCAATATAAGCAAAGTGTATGCCCGCGACGTTGGCTATAGCCTGGATAGTAGATTGCGAATAGTTATTGTTTAGAGGAATAGCGGGTTGGTTCGTGATATTGATGAGCTGGGGAAACTTGGCGCCCAGGTCGGGATTCTGCGTGCTGCGGTAGCGGAAATACCAACTGGTGTCAACGGTCAGCTTTTGCAGGTTTGTTAGCCGTCCGCCGCCGAGTGCCCCCGCTGCGGTGGACGGCGGAAGAATTTCAAATTGCTTGAAGTCGATAGGCTGCGCACCCTTTGACGTCAGGTACGCGTTGAGAAAGTCCCGATGACTAATCTCGTCATCGGTGTTATCGGAAATATACTGGGGCATGTCCCCGTCGAGATTCTCGAGTGCTGCGATGTAAGCGGCGTTGCCGGGATTGGGGTTGTCGTTATGGTCCACTTGTCCGCCCAGTTCGTTATATTGCTGCCATAGATCGGCCTCGATGAATTCGATCGCCGCGGCCAACCGCAACAGCGCCGCGTCGCCCTTGGAAAGTTTCGTATTCGAATCTGCAAATAGGGTGCCCGCCGGCAGTGCCGCGGCTCCCGCTATCCCGATACCGCGCAGGAATGAGCGTCTTTGGACTACTCTTTGCCAATTGGCCTGAACATCGTCTGTCGCCGGTGATGTGTTCCGCGTTTGACCGGAAGCGTTTGAAGAAAAGTTTCTATTGATCAAAGCAAAGCTCCTATTTTTATAAATGAATTGAAATTTGCACACCTTTACGGCAGCGTACGTCCTAAGAGATGCTGACGAGCTCGAAATCATTCCGTGATTGTTGTAAAGAGACTGTAAAGTCAGAGGGCTCTGTGTTGTGGATTCCGAACGGGCAAAAAAAGTCGCGAAGACCGTAACTCGATGACCGGCGTTAACGAATGACGAGTTAAGATGAGCATGACGAGTGTGAAACTAATCGTGGCGTATCCGCAACCCAAGGATGTCGTGGCGTTCGATGCGGTTTATCAAAATGAGCACGTTCCTATGGCGATAGCGAAGATGGCTGGCAAGACCAAGATCGTCGCCTCCAAGATGGTGCAGTCTCCTCAAGGTCAGCCGCAGTTCTACTGCATCGCTGAGGTTCATTTTCCGTCGATGGACGCACTCCAGCGATGCGCTGAATCCGACGGCGGCAAGGAAACCTTGGCCCACGCTGCGAAGATCTCCTCCGGAGGGCCTCCCGTGGTTATGATTGCGGAAGAGGCCACGTTCACGTTTTGACGTACCCAGGAGGCGAGGCATGGCAAAAGTAAAACATTTTGGCTATCTGGCTTTGTGGGCGCTGTCGCTGTCTGCATTACGCGGGCAGGCCATCAAGACCGGCCCGGAAGTCGGCCGGCAGGTCCCCTCCTTTTCCGCCTTGGACCAAACCGGCCGGCAGCAGACTTTTCAGTCGATCGTCGGCCCGAAGGGAGCGATGCTGGTTTTTTTCCGTTCGGCGGACTGGTGACCGTTCTGCAAAATCCAGCTCGTGGAGCTGCAACAGCACTTGGAAGCGATCCGAAGGCAGGGACTCGGAGTGGCGGCGATCAGCTACGATTCGGTCGGCACACTCAGGAATTTTACCGAACGGCAGCATATCGCCTATCCGCTTCTCTCAGATCCGGATTCAAAGATCATCCGCGCCTTCGATATCCTGAACGAAACAACCAAGCCCGGTACGACGGCCTACGGTATCCCATATCCGGGTGTATACATCGTCGACGTCCATGGGAAAGTTGTTTCCAAGTACTTCGAGGACGACTACAAAGATCGAGTTTCTACGGCCGACATTCTTACCCGCCAATTTGACGCTCCGATCGCCGCGGCGAGAAGAGTCAGCGAAACCAAGCACCTGAAGATCACGACGGCAGCCAGTAACGATATCGCGCGTCCCGGCCTGCGAATCATGCTCAGCGTCGATATAGAGCTGAAGACCAACATGCACATCTACGCCCCCGGCGTCCAGGGGTACATTCCTATCGACTGGCAATTGGAGGACGGCGGACCCGCCGCGAAGCGGCATCCCTTCAAATATCCAACGCCCGATGTGTTGCGCCTGGAAGCAATCGGAGAAACTGTTCCTGTCTATCGTGGAAGGGTCGAGATCTTTCGTGAAATCACCTTCGGACAAGAAGCGGGTCTGAATCCACTCGTTGCCCCGAATGGTGAGCTGACCATCAATGGATCGTTCCGTTATCAAGCGTGTGACGATCGCAGATGCTACCTTCCGGAAGATATGCACCTCGAATGGCGATTCCGATATGAAGGACTGGATCGCCAACGGGCTCCGGCGGAGTTCCAGCGCAATCCGAACTGACAGGGAGGGAGTATGTCCGAAGTTGTTACGGTTCTGAGCCGCGAGTCAAACGCGTCATAGGAGAACATTTTGCCCACAACTCTATGATTTGACGCAAGTATTCTTCAAAGTCGTTCCGCCTCTTCCGACAGCAGCGGAACGCAGATCTTTTCGCTCGCCCGCCGGACGCGAGAACGTCCGGGATTTAATCATTAATCCCAAAACGCATATGGCGTGGCGACCCTATGAGAACCTCATCAACGGAGAACTCGACAACCGCATTCCAGGGAAAGTCACCGGGTGGATTCGCTTTTTTCGTGAAGCGAAGCAACCGCTCAAAGTACGTTTTTATCTGGCAGGCGATTTCCACGAGGACATCCGCGGCAAGGTAATCCGGCTATCCAATCCGAATCCTTCGGATCGGTGTGCCACATCAGATGGAGGACGAACTTACATGGATGGGTTCGCCTCGGTGCAGCGGGGCGAAGTTGGCGATATCACCGCCGGCATCCCGCTCGGACTCTGGACGGAGGAGCTGGCTCAGAAACTCTTGGCACAACAAGAACTCTTCTGGGAGCAATCAACTTCGCCGGACAGTGAGCGGGAACAACGGCGGCAAGAGCTCGCTAAGTCGTTCCGCGAACGCATCGAGAGGCACGAACTCTTCTACCCGTACGTCGAGTATCCCTACATTGAGTGGTATTCCGAAAAGAACGGACGCGTAGTGTTGGAGCTGGAACCCGAGCAAGTGGAGATCCTCGATCCGGAAGTGCCAGCTGGCCCAAAGACGGCCGGAGAGTTGGCTGCCGAGCAGCGAAAGCGCGTATCCGCCTTTAGGCAATTTCTGGAGAGCGTGTCCGCCGGGATTTTCCGTGAGAGCCGTCGCAGAGATGCTACGGACCAGCCCGAAAGGGTGAACCAATGAGGTTCCGTCGCGGGCTTCGCGCCCCGACGGGCGGGCGAACTGTGCTTCGTGGTGCGGGCTGGCGCATCGTTTCCATTAACCCCGATGCGTCCAGAAACCGTATGAACTATGCATTGGGCGACGCTCCGTTTATGAGCGCACGGATAAGCAGCTGACCCTCAAGGGATGGGTGAGATTTCTGCGGGGTGGTTTGCGGTGGGAGGACTTCACCAAGCGGCTCTATGAGCACCTGCATTTGCATTGCAGTTTCATTGCTCACTATGATCGAGCCGGTTTCTACCGGACCTATTTCGATCGCGGCGAGGACACGTTAGTGTTCCTGTCGCAGTTCGATCAGGACGGAGACTGCCGGTCAGTCGAATCTTGTGGCCAATGGATCGCAGGCGATTATGCAGATCTCAATCGGGCCATGGTGGAAGAGGCTTCCCGCTACATTCCCCGCCTCGCAGACGCAGCTCGCCAAGCTCAGGAGGAGGCTGACGTCGCGCAAGCTCATTCGTTGCTTGCCAAGCATGGCCGTTCGATTTACTGACGGCTGGCGGTCGGACCCTTGCGTCCGGCCCGCGCCACGAACGCCGGAATTTGGCTGAAGGAGATAACTTACTTGCGCGTTCAGATTGAAATTGCTTTACTGCTAATGCAAGGATCTCTCACAGGCTACGAAACCATAAAACGGCTTGGACCGGCCGCGATTCAGCCTGCCGACCCTTCGTTAGCGGTCGTAAATAACTCGCCCCACACGATGCGGGGCGTTGCCCGAGCGAAGACGCCGCCCCGGTAGACCGGCAACCTCCCATTCGTGGGTGACGGCGCATGTTCCTGCCAATGCTTGGATCTGGACAAGATCCAAAGAGAAATAGACGGAATGAGTTTGAGATGGACGACATCAAGGATAACCCCCAGGAAGTGCTGACTGTCGCCGATGTCGCGCGGGTGCTGCGCTGTTCGAAAGCGCATGTCTGCACGATCATCAACGGCCATGTCAAGGGTGCAGCACCAATTCCCACGATCGCCTTCGGCCGCCGAAAAGTAATCCGTCGGCAGTCCCTGCTTCGTTGGACGTGCGACAACGAACAAGGTGCTAGGATCGACATCGTCGCTTGAAGTCGATGCCGGCAGACGCGCATAAGGAGCAATCTGAAAATGCGCAGACGGCGGTATCAGTCGGGAAGTTTGAAGAAGCGATGTGGCAAGTGGATTGGACAGTGGTGGGAGGGGCAGCGCAGACGGAATCGCGTCCTCGGGCCGATCTCAACCATGACCAAGTCCGAGGCCACATCGGCATTGAATGAAATTCTGGCCGGCCTTAAAGTCAGCCAGGGTGACCTAACGAAAGACATGAGCCTGAGCCAATTTATCGAGGGCGTCTACTATCCGTTTTATAAGCGGAAGTGGAAGCGCTCGACGGCCGCAAACAACATCAATCGGGTGAACACGCACGTGATTCCGGTGTTCGGCGATCAGCGGATAACAAATTTCCGCCGGGACGACCTGCAGGGGTTCCTCGATGCGAAGTGCGCGGCAGGGCTCTCGTTCAGCATGGTGGACCATCTCCGGTGGGATCTGAAGCAGATGTTTGAAATGGCAGTTGCAGAGGATCTGATCGGAAAGAACCCGGCCAAGTTGTTGTTCACGCCGGGCGACGCCAAGCGGAACGAACGGCTCGTGATGACAGCAGAGGAGGTAAAACGATGTTTTGCAGTCCTTGATTTGCGTGAGTTGCTGATTGTGCAGCTCGCGATTATCGGCGGCATGCGACCAGGAGAGATCTTCGGACTCACCTGGAAGCGAGTCGGACCGGATTACGCCGACATCCGGCAACGGGTGTACAAGGGCGAGATCGATTCCCCAAAAACGGTGCAATCGATCAGACGGGCGGCGCTGTCCCACGGGGTTCTTTACGCGCTGGAGCAGTGGAAGGCGCGCAGCATAAACACAAATCCTGAGGCCTGGGTCTTTCCTTCCGAAAGAGACACCCCGTTGTCGCGAGACAACGTCCTCAGGCGCAGCATCATCCCGAAGCTGAAAAGCGTAGGGCTGGACTGGGTCAATTTCCAGGTGATGCGTCGAACCCATTCGACGCTGATGAACAATATGGGGGTCGAAGGAAAGCTTGTGGCCGACCAGCTGGGGCATTCTCTCGACGTCAACCAAAACGTCTACACAAAATCACCGGTCGGGCGACGAAAGGAATTCGTCGACCAGCTGGAACGCTCGCTGGTGATGTAAACGGAGTACAACGGAGTACGGTTGGAATCAGTGGCGCTAAGTGCTTGATTTTATGGAGCGGGAGACCGGGGTCGAACCGGCGACGTCCAGCTTGGGAATCACGGCAGCCCTTTGCTATTAACAACATAACCGCACAGGTGTTTGGTTCGGGTGCATCAAATACACTGTAGTTTTTGGGGTTCTTTTCAAACTGCTTTTAATGTAGTGCAAATGTAGTGTAAATTCCGCCCGACTGGAATCGCGGCCTCGCCCTCAGACGACAAGCCATGCGAGCAGGACGTCGTCGAGGCTTCCTCACGGACCGGCATAGTTGCATTCAAAGCGACTGCGGCCGGCTTCGAGTTCGTCGTCTGTCGCCGCGGAATCGGCGTCCTGCAAAGCCTGAGAACCTGTTCCGACGACGCTCACCTCGCCGATCACGGGCAGGCGCTAAGTCTGCCATTGAACAAACACGGGCTTCCGCTTGCATCTCCGTTCACGGGACTAGCGAATCTCAATGGGAACTTGCACTCTCGCTCGGGCGACTATCAAATTAAGTTAGCGACCGGTGACCAGCAACAAGCCGGCGAGTCCTTGCACTACTGCAAAGCAGCACCTCAGTAGCCGCGGCCTCATGGCCAGTGCCGCCCGAGCGCCAAGGGGTGCCAACGCCACCGCCCCACCAGCGAGTGCGAGCGCTTCGCCCCATCGCACGTAACCCGCCGACGTGTAAACCACAAGGCCGATCGCCGAAGCCGGGACCAACATCACCAAGACCATGGCCTGAGCCCGCTGCTGCGAGTATCCGGCGACCCGCTCAAGCAACGGCACGCTGACGAGGGCGCCGCCGACAACGAAGAGGCCGCTCAGGGCGCCGGCCAAGGAACCGATGCCGGCCTGGGCCCGATTCGAGAGCGGCGCCGACCGGTCTCCCTCGCCGAGGTGCCCGAACCAGACCAGAATCGCCAGCACGATCAAAAACACCCCGAAGCTGCGCTGCAGGATGCCGTCGTTGACATAGCGAACCAATTGCGAGGACGCAAGTCCGAGCGCTGTACTGCAGGCGATCATCAGAAGGCTGTCGCGAACACGCAGAAGCCCTTTTCGCACGTAGATTGCGAGCGTTACCGAGGCACTGGCAAGAGCCATCACTATCGCCGTTCCCTGGGAGTCATGTTGCGTATAGCTAAAACCCCGCGGTGAGCAGTGGGATTGCGATCAACGCACCACCGATCGCGAACAACCCGCCGGCGAAGCCAACCACCGCTCCAAGAGCTACAAAGAGAATAACCTCCGAAAAGTTCATGGCTGCACGGGGTGAATCATATCGCGGGCGTAGGCGAGCCCCATTCCGTACCCGCCACCGTTGGCCTCCACGATGGCGCGCGCGCCGCCGTAGGTTTCATGCCTGGTCCAGTCTCGTTGAAACTCCAGCAGGACTTGGATCCAGCAAGTCATCTTCGCCCCGGCGGCTTCCATTCTTCGAAGCGCCAAATCGTGTCCCATTAAACTAAGACCTCCGCAGGCGTCCCCGACGACGAAAACCTCGTGGCCTTCTTTGAGGGCGGACAGGACGGGAAAGGTGACGCAGGCTTCCGTGAGCAGACCGGCGACAATCAGCCGCTTCCGATTGGTGGCCGCGATCGCCGCGCGGACTTTATCGTCTTCCCAGGCGTTCATGTTGCGGCGTTCGATAGGCTGCACCGACGGCATTACTGCCTGTAGCGACGGCAGTAGCGGACCACTATAAACCTTGGATGCGGAGGTCGACGCCACAATCGGAGCGTTGAACACCATGGCGGTGCTAGCCAGGGAAATAGCGTTGTTGAGGATCGCCTGCCTGGCGATAGACTCAACACCAAATGCGAGGCCGGCCTGATAGTCGACAAATAAGAATAAGCAATCAGCGGGTTGTAACAGTGTTTCGATCATGAATCCTCCCCACAGTCAAGTCAACAACGAGCGCAGAAGCGGCTCCTCCGGGCCCTAAGCTGATCGGCCGTTGGATGCGTTAACCAAGCCGGTTCCGCTGTCGCCCTTCATCTCCCGGCCTCCCCTATCGTGAAGTTCGTGCTGGGCTCGAGATATTACCGCACAAAACAATACATGCTCATCTCGGGCCACTTTCCGCGTCTTGTGCTGAACTGATATGAGCATCAGCGCTCTTGTGCGCGAGGAACCGCTCAATGAGTTGCTCCCCCCAAACCATACCCAATAGTCCAGCCAATGCCACAAGCGGCGGCGCAGGACTTTTCACGCGCAGGAGCGCGTATGCTATGCCGACCAAAAGACCTACTGCAAAAGAAATGAGCATCGCTTTCATATTCAACTCCGCACAGGACTGTTTTCGGTCTCGCCAGCCTTCTCGCTAGTGACTGTCCTCCGGGGCAGCACACATGGTTGCCCTACCGACCCGGCAATGAACAGGAGACCACCCAAAATGGCTATATTCTTCGAGAAGTTGATCAGTTGCCCTTGGAAGGCCGGCGTACCTGCAGCTAACCAGAACGAATGTGATATGAATGTTGCTGGAACTAGAAAGGCGAAAAGTGCGAGCGCCATCAAGCGAGGGAAAACGCCCAACGCGAGCCCGAACCCGGCGGCAAGTTCCAACGCGCGAGCAGCCATCATCATCACTGGGACCAAACTGACGGGCGCTCCCCGTTCCATCAATTCCTTCGCGGGAATGGTTTGGTCAATGATCCCGAAGCCGTTGAGGACGAACACGACTGCAATCAAAATACGCGCCGCCACAATGCCACTATGAGAAAGCCGGTCCATAAATCGCTCCTTAAAACTTGTATCCCGCCCACAACTCCAGATAATTAATGTTGCGCCCTGGCGAGGCTTCTTTCAGGAACTGGCCGGCGTAAAAGACACCGTAGTCTGCCTGAAGATAGGCGTGGCGGTCAATCTGCCACTTGACCTCCACGCCTGGCCGATAGCCTACGAACCGGGCTTGGCTCGTGCCGGCCGGAACAAGCAGGAAGCCAGGAACCGCATAGACTCCGTCGTGCAAGTTCTCTCTCCACTGAACAACCAAGTCGGTCGAGACGGATACCGCATGCGGCAACTGTGTTTGAATCCGCGGATGCACATCGATGAAATTCACGGGGCCCGGGCCCGTGTCCGCTATAACCCCAAAATAATTGCCAAGGGGGAATACCGGATAGAACGTTCCCAGGGTGTGAGTTCGAGGATCATCTCCGCTGGAGATATCTGCCTTAACACTAAACCTGGGTTTTAGCGGCAGGTTGGGAAGGCTGTACCCGTGATCTGAGGCGACGGTCCATGCGCGGATGTCATCCGAGCCGAAGCTCCCAAATTGCCAGACGGCCTCATCATCAAAATCCCACCCGGGTTCCTTCGCGGCAATCGGCCGCGAGAGCCTTGCTGCCAAGCTGTGGCGAAGCTCCGTGGCCGCTCCACGATCGAATGTCGCTTTTTTGCGATCCTCGCCTACGTAATAGGTGTCGATCGAAATACCGCGGCGCCAGGGCCGTGTGGCATAAAGCCCCCAGAACGCAGTTTGATGGTCAGGCACGTTGTCAAAAAAACCGCTTTTATCCAGGTCAGGACGTACGGCCCATGCGTCGACGTTCCAGGCGCCTACCTTACTTCTGATCTTGACGCCGTCAAAGCTCTGACGAACATTTGGCCCTTCTCGAATAGAGACAAGCCTGCCCGAGCCGTAATTCAACTCCTGCCGGCCAACCCGCAACACGATCCAGTTTTTCTTATGCACGTTGCCGACCTCGAAGTATGCCGCTTCGAAATCGAGTTTCTTTTCGTCAATCGGACGGGGCCCGCCCTGCCGAAATGCCTCCAGTCCGCTTTTCAGTTGCACGAACACGCGAAAAGACTTGCCGAGATGCCAATCAGTGTGCAGCATATATCGCTGAAGAGAAAACGCATTCATGTAGGGCTGTTTGCCCCAGTTATCGTTACCGACCCGCTCGAATACTTCCCTGATATCACCGCCGATCGTGAGATACCATCCGTCCCGGCCCAGGGGGATGTACTTGATCGGATCCCAGAAGTCCTCGCGTAGTGATGGGTCCTTGAGAAAACTCCAGTCTTCGTCCTCCCGCAGCAAACCATAGCTGCGAACAGGGTCCACAGGTGCCGTCATCTCGTCAGATTGAGCGTGGACAGACGATACGGCAACTAAGAGCGTGATCACACAAGCAGGAGTGACTCGCATGGCAAGCCTATTTCCCGGAAGCTTGGGACGAGTGGATTTCGGCGATATAGCCGCCGGGGAATTGTACGATAGCCGCGTTCCGTTGATCGGCCGTATAAGGAGGGACCAAGACCGCGACTCCGGATGCCTTGGCCATAACCAGAGTATCTGCGAGGTTCGCGACCTCATATCCCATGATTTCTCGTCCGTAGGGATAGGGAAGGTGGCCGTCAGTCACGAGCGCCGTCAGCTTGCCGAAAGTCGATTCGATCCGGATACGCCGATAAGAGTCGGCCGATCGCCCGATCTCGACGCCAGGCGCGTGCGCGTCGTCGGAGACGACTTTGCCATGCGAGAAGTCAAGAAAGCTGCGAATGAACGCCGCCACCCTATCCGCGGAGACATACGCGCGGTTTTCTGGAATGGTCTGGAGCGGTTTGTAGGACGGCGCAGTCGTATGCCAATAGAGCTGCGTATTCACACCACCAGGCCATTGAATGATGGCATCTTTACCGATCGGATCGTTGAACGGACTGACCAGGACGTCCGCGCCGGTCGCGCGGGCTGCGCGAATCGCGACGTCTATGTCAGTTACCAGATAGCCCGTCCGTTCAACGCCGAAGGGATATGGGACCGGAGTCTTGAATCCAAACACTGATACGCTCCCCACGGGTGTCAACACCAGTTGAGACATCGTGCTGCTAGGGGTTGGCGTCACAGTGAATACGCCCTGCTTGGT
Organism: Bryobacterales bacterium; assembly: GCA_963813145.1. Lineage (GTDB taxonomy): Bacteria > Acidobacteriota > Terriglobia > Bryobacterales > Bryobacteraceae > Palsa-187. The sequence goes on along the minus strand of CAWEXX010000002.1, from coordinate 26,592 downwards.
GGTTGTGCCGCCGAAAGTGGTGAGAAGACTAGAGACGAAGCGGTCGAAGTCCTCTGGCGCGACATAGACGTGGGTAGTATCGTATTGCGGCCCCACGGCCACGCCCGGCGTCGCCGTGGCGGCATAGACCACTCCCGAGGTACGAACTGGAACCAGCGGTGAACGAACGACTCCCAGGCTGAGAAGGACGCCGGCGGTCAACCCCATGTATTTGATAGTTCGCATTTTTGAATTTCCTTTCTTGACGACGAGTTAGAAAGCCCAGCCGAGGCAGCCAAAGCCCCCCGCGAGGCCGCAATCCGCTCAGAAAGCGAAGCAATCGCACCCGAGGCTCCAAAGCCCCCGTTCCCCCAAGACCCATCCGTGCTGGGCACCGGAATGCTCGCAATGGTGTGAGGGCATAGCCTGGCACGCAGTGGTGCCAGCCATCGACCCGGCCGGTGCATATCCACCGTATCGCTTCACTGGGGACCAATCCGGACTCACCGGCAGTTCCGCAGGCGCCATCCTCGAGAATTCGCCCGCCGCGTAAACTACCTTGCCACCGACCATCGTTAGCAGGGACTCCAGGTTCTTGATCTCCTCTTCAGGAATTGAAAAATAGTCCGCCGAGAGGACGGCGAAGTCGGCGAGTTGCCCTGGCGCCAGCGACCCTTTCTTGCCATCTTCCGTAGAAAACCAACTACTCCCGACCGTATACAGCTCGAGCGCTTTCGCGCGGTCGAACCGGTTTTCTTCCGGATATAAGCTCAACCCACCGACAGTCTTCCCCGTCACCAGCCAATAGAGAGACAGGAAGGGGTTGTAGCTTGAGACTCGCGTGGCGTCCGTGCCGGCTCCAACCGGAACTCCCATCTCGAGCATCCTCCGGATGGGAGGCGTGCGCTTGGCCTCTTTCGCACCGTAACGCTCGACGAAGTATTCGCCCTGAAAGGCCATCCTGTTCTGAACGGCGATGCCGCCGCCAAGCGCCTTGATGCGCTCAATATTCCGGTCGGTAATCGTTTCACAGTGATCAAAGAACCAATGCAGGCCCTCGAAGGGAATCTCGCGATTTACCTCCTCGTATACGTCGAGGGCCCGAGAAATCGTCTCGTTGTAAGTGGCATGCATACGAAACGGCCATCGATTCTCCGCCAGATATCGGACCACAGCCTTCAATTCACTCTCCATTACGGCCGCCATGTCTGGCCGCGGTTGGAGCATATCCTCAAAATCCGCTGCCGAAGCCACGAGCATTTCTCCGGCGCCATTGACGCGATAGAAGTCGTCGCCCTCGCCAGGTTTCGTCATCTTTGTCCATCGTTCAAAATCCGGGAGCTCTAGCTTCGCTTTCTGGGGATAAAGGTTGTAAGCCAGGCGCACGGATAGCTCGCCTTTCTGATGAAGTTCGTTGACGACTTCGTAGTCGTCAGGATAGTTCTGGAAGCCGCCGCCGGCATCAACCGCACTCGTGATGCCGAAACGATTCAATTCCCGGAAGAAGAGGCGGGATGAGTTGAGCTGATCTTGCCGCGAAAGCTTTGGCCCGTTGAACAAAGTCGAATAGAGGATGTAGGCGTTCGGTTTGGCGATGAGAATTCCCGTTGGATTGCCTCGTTTGTCCCGCTGGATTTCGCCGGCAGGCGGATCCGGCGTGTCCTTGGTGTATCCCACGGCGCGCAAAGCAGCACCATTCAGTAATGCACGGTCATACAAGTGCAAGACGAAAACCGGCGTGTCTGGGGACACCGCGTTGATTTCATCCAACGTCGGCATCCGGCGCTCGGCAAACTGAAACTCCGTCCACCCGCCGACAACGCGCACCCACTGAGGCGCGGGGGTCCGAGCCGCTTGCTCCTTGAGCATACGCAGCGCATCGGCTAGCGAAGGCACGCCATCCCAGCGAAGTTCCATGTTGTAATTCAGGCCGCCCCGGATCGGGTGCATGTGCGAATCGTTGAGACCGGGGATCACCGTTCTCCTGTTTCCATCAATGACTCTGGTTTCCGGGCCCCGTAGACGCAGAATCTCCTCGTTAGTACCCCCGGCGCTGATCTTTCCAGCGGTGATAGCTATAGCTTCGACAAATGATGGAACTCGATTTGTCGCGATCTTGGCATTGTGAAGTATCGTGTCAACGGCCATAAAGTTCTCCCTGATAAAAAAGCGCTGTTGTTTAGAGGGCAGGGCCCGCCCCGCCCTGCGCGATGCCTATTTGTGAGCCACCGCGGGCTGCAGGACCTCGTACCGCGGATAGACAGTAGGCGCAGCACCGTGCACCATCGTGTAGGCGTATTCAACGCCCATGCCGTAGGCGCCGTAATGAGTCTTCACTACGTCCATGACGGCGTCGTAGGTGTCGGTTTGTGCCCAGTCGCGCTGCCATTCCAGCATCGTGGACAGAGAGGTCACCGGCTTCGCCCCCGCCTGTACAACCCGGCGCATGGCGTTGTCGTGAGACAACTGGCTGACATCTCCACAACAGTCTTCAACGACGTAGATTTCGTAGCCGTCGTGCAGTGCCTGAATGGTGGGCAGCGCGATGCAGGTCTCGGTCCATAAGCCGGACCAGACGATCTTCTTCTTGCCGGTTTTTTCAATGGCGGCGACGAAGTTTCTGTCGTCCCACGAGTTCATTGAGGAACGCTCGATGGGCTCCCGATTCGGGAAAAGCTCCTTAAGTTGCGGCCACATAAGGCCGCTGAAGCTCTTGGTTTCGACCGTGCTCAGCACCACCGGTAGATCGAAGATGCGGGTCGCCTTTGCGAGCGCGACTACGTTGTTAATAATGGACTGCCGGTCGAAGTTAGAAACTCCGAACAACATCTGAGGCTGGTGATCAATGAATGCGACTACGCAGTTGTCGGGAGTCAACAGTCCCTTTTCGCTGCGCTTTGCGCGACCGTTATTTTGAGACATGGGTATCCTTTCCTTTCTTTTCTTTAGTGAGATTGCATCAGACTAGTCGACGAGCTAGCGATCACGCCGTGGCGTGAATCGATGCGCTTCCTCAACTGCACGTTCGTACGAGCATCAAACGGGAACACACCAGTGGCGGCAGGTCATTCGTCCACTCTTTGCCAATTAGCCCAGCGTTATTCGATCCGGTTGAATCGCGAGGTACTGCTCTCCCGGGCTCCTTAGCCAGTCTTTTTCATCCGCGCAACTGGTTCGCTCTTGACCTGTTTTGATTTCACGAGATCCGCGGAGGACGATCCTTCGAGCGCAAGCCCATAGCCGACTTCCCGCACCACGCGTTCCTTCAACGGCTGGATGAAATGTACGCGTGTGTTGCGACGTGTAACCTCCGGAGCCTTCAGGTACAGTTCGGCTAATTCTCGGGCTCGATTGAGCGCCTGTCCGTTCGGCACAACCTCCGCGACCACTCCCCATTCCTGCGCAGTGCGCGCCGGCAGAGGCTTCGGATCGAGTAGAAACGCCTCGGCACGTCCCGCTCCACCGCGATAACTCCACGTGGTGAAGATGCCGTCACCCGGCGCAACACCTTGGGCGTAGTGTGCGACATCCTGAAAGGTCGCACTCTCGCCTGCCACAATGACATTGGCGAGCAATGCATAATCGGAGTGCACGTAGGCGCGTCCCTCGATCGCCGCAATCACCGGCACGCGTATGTTGGCGATGTTTTCCAAAACCTGAACACCCTCGTCGTGAACCTGGCTCCAGACTTCGGGATCAGAGACTTCGCCGAAAGATGACCAGTCGACATCGATAATGAAGTCCCCTCCCGCGCCGGTGACGATGACGATCTTGTTAGCACGGTCCTGTCCGATCCGGTAAAACGCGTCGACAAATTCTGTGTGGCCTTGTGCGTTCATAGTGCACGGCCCGCCGTTACTATGGAACTCGACAACCAGCACGCCCTTGGCGTCCCGCGTCAGTTTCAGTTGGCAATAGGCCGAGAAGTAGTCCGATTGAGCTGTTTGCATGGCATTTGTCCTCTCATGATCTGCGCTCTCTACAGTCGCAAGCCGAGTGCCAGAACGCAGCGTCTCGGCACCGCTTGCATTTAAATGGGTTGCGCGATGGAAAGTCTCGCCGGTATTAGTCGCGGCGTCAAATCTCTGACGTCAAGGCGAAAAGCTGATTGACAACCCCTGGCGTTAGAGTTTGTATGAAAAATCAGATTAGACCGCTCCTTATAGTCGCGGCTCTGTTTCGAATATTGAGGATTCATCGAGATAAAGAGAGCGGTCAGCGCCGGAGTTTTCACACAGACTCGTTAGTCAGGGGATCCGTTGGTAACGATATGATCGAGACAGTCCACTAGTCGCCTGACTTCTCCACGCCACGTAAACAAGGAATCTAGGAAGATCAGGATTAGAGGAGATTCGCTGCGAGTGCGCGTGTCTTGCTCAGAAGTAGAGCGGCTTCTTTGCGGGCAACGTGTACTAAGGGTTCAATAGGCGAGAGAGTGTCGCTACAACGTAGCTAATGACTCTGTGGCTATGGGAATCCTTATTCTGCGGCTTTGAGTGGGTCGACAGATGCCAAGTTGTTTCATTTTATAAAGCAAAGTCGTGCGCTTGAGTCCTAGTCTGGCAGCTGCGCCCTCCGGTCCCCCAATCATCCAACCGGACGCTTCTAATGTCTGCAAGATTAAGGCCCGGTCAACCTCTTTTAATGCCCTCGACTTCGACATCACCGTTACCGTTTCCAGATGGTTCGACGGTAGTGGGTTCGCCCGACTCAGCACGCAGGGCCGCAACGGCGGCAGTTGCAGCACGTCGCTGTTCGTCAGGATCACCGCCCGTTCGACGAAATTCTGCAGCTCTCGGATATTTCCAGGCCACGCGTAGCCCATCAGAGTCTCAAGCGCATCATTCGCAATCTTAGAGATGTGCTTGGACATACGGCGAGCATATTTGCGGACAAAATGGGCTATCAGCGCAGGAATGTCCTCGATTCGCCGGCGCAACGGCGGAAGGGCGATCGGAAAAACATTCAGCCGGTAATAAAGGTCCATGCGAAACTGCTTACTGGCAACCAAGTCGGCAAGGTCCTGATTCGTTGCCGCCACTATGCGGACATCCACCCGGCGAGTATGAGTGCTGCCCAGTCGCTCGAACTCCTGTTCTTGCAACACTCGCAGTAACTTCGTCTGCAACTCGATAGAAATGTCGCCGATTTCATCCAGGAACAGCGTGCCGCCGTTCGCCACCTCGAAACGACCTAACTTCTGAATTACAGCGCCGGTGAACGCGCCCTTTTCGTGACCAAAAAGCTCACTCTCGAGGAGACCCATGGGGATCGCCGCGCAGTTCAGCTTAACAAAGGGGCGATTTCGGCGGGCGCTGTAAGCGTGGATAGCATTTGCGATCAGCTCTTTGCCGGTACCCGTTTCCCCTTCGATAAGAACTGTGGCATCGGCAGGCGCGACCCTCCGAACCTGATCCAACACTCCATATAAGGCCTGGCTCGACCCTACGATGCCTTCACAGTCGTTCCGGAGTTCCTCATCGCTCTGCGACGATTTCAGGAGCTCATCGAGATAAATGTAGGAGCCGTAATTGGACTCTCTCTGAGGTCCATATGTTGCGCGCACGCTAGCTTCACTGGCCATAACCAAGAACCCTCCCGTTCCTTCAAAGTAATCCTGACGCTAATTCCGCCTGATATCGCCCCTAGATCCAGCACGATTAGGTCCCTCGATGGTTGCGGGCACGGGTACCCATTTAGTGGGATGGGTTCCTATGCCGAGACCGCGCTCCGATATCGAAGCGCTTCCTCCCGAAAAGACGAGCATCGATAGACCATGCGCCTGGGCCGAGCATTGCTACACCGGCGCTCAGCACTGCCATCAAAATATAAATCCACTGGTCGCCTTGCTGTGAGAAATGTTGCGAGAAAGCGATCCATAACTCATCAATCGCAATCACTGCTCCAGCCATGGGCGTCCACAAGCCCGCGAGCAGAAGGATTCCCCCAGCAGCCGCGACTAAGTCCCAGGCGACGGCGATCGGTTCTCCGAGCGCAGCCAACAGACGGCTGATGCCCAGAGAGATTAGAGCAATACCCACGCCAAGCCGCAGCAGCAAGAGGCCGAACCCGGGCCAGCCATCAGGAAACGTTGAGAATAGACGTTGCAGAGCGAATCCCATCCTAATGGTACGGAATGTGCCGCTAGATTCGACACCCTAGAAAGCCCCGCTGTGCACGCCTCTTTCGAGGGGTGTGGTCCGATTATAAATCGATAATTCCGCGCTTCAACCCTATCGTGACGGCGTGGGTTCGGTCGTGTGCGGCAAGTTTGGCGAGGATGTTCTTTACGTGTCCCTTAACGGTTTCCTCGGTGAGTGATAACTTCGCCGCGATCTCCTTGTTCGCATTCCCCCCAGCGATTAATCGAAGTACGTCGATTTCTCGTGGGGTCAAGGCGTCATCCGTGGCATGCTCGGCGATTTCGGCGGCAATTTCTGCCGCTAAACGCTTTTGACCGGCGTGCACCGCGCGAATCGTCTCGAGGAGTTCTTTGCGCAGCAGGCCCTTCAATAAGTAAGCCCGTGCGCCGGCTTTGAAAGCGCGAAAAATCTGAACATCCCCGGCATAGCTTGTCAGTACGATGATTCGTGCGTCGGGGAACTCGCCGTGAATCGCACCCACAGCATCGATGCCACTCATCTCCGGCATTTGCAAGTCCATCAGCGTAACATCTGGATGGTGCCTTCGGAACTGTTCGACCGCCTCATGTCCGTTGGAGGCTTCCGCGATCAATTCCATATCCGACTGCTTTCCGATCAGTGCGGCGATGCCTTCGCGGACGACGGGGTGGTCGTCTACGGAAAGAACTCGGATCACAACTTCATCCTGCTTTCTTTCGGAACAGCCGCAAACGGAAGCGGTCCGGCGAATCACTGTAAGCAATGGAGCCGGGAACGCTCAAAGCGATCTCCGTGCCGGTTCCGACGCCGCTCCAGATATCTAACTTCGCGCCAATTTGCATGGCGCGCTCACGCATTCCAGACAGACCGTAGTGACCGGAGCGCCCCTCTAGCAGGATCGCTGGAGCAATACCGTCTCCATCATCCCGTATTCGCAACCGGAGCAGCCGTTCGGCATAACTAATCTCCGCTTCGATATGGTGTGCCCGAGCATGGCTGAAAGCATTTCGTAGTGCCTCGCGAGCAATCCGGTAGAACTCGTCTCGAACGATCGGATGCAGTTCCCGAGCCGGCCCTTCCACCACCAAACCGAAGGTCGTGGAGTCCTCGCTAGATAGTTCGTCGCCCAATGCTCTCATCGCTCGCGCTAAGTCGTTGGTGATCATCGTAGACGAGCGCAAATCGTGTACGGCATGACGGCTCTCGGCGATCACCTGATCCGCGCGCTCGAGGGTTTGGTCGAGTTCTTCCTTTGCTTCTCCCGGCAGAAGCAAATCATTTACGACCTGAAGCCGGAGCATCAACCCATGAAAACCCTGCAACAGCGTGTCGTGCAATTCCCGTGCGATGCGCTCGCGCTCGGCCAGTTGCGCCTCCAATCGCCGGTGCAATTCCGCGGAGATTTGCCGCAGGCGCCAGAGGTAAATCTGCCAAAGAAGTGCAAGGCCGGCGCAAACACAGAGTGCCTTGAACCACTTCGTCTGATAGAAAGCCGGCGGAACTTCGATCTCGGCGACTGCACCGGTCAGGTTCCAGACGCCGTCGTTATTGCAGGCGATCACATGAAAGCGGAAATGACCGGGCGGGAGCTTGGGGTAGTACGCGGCGCGGCGTGTTCCCACGTCCTGCCAGCCCTTGTCGTACCCTTCCAACTGGCAGCGGAAGCGAACGCGCTCGGGGATCGACAAGCTCAGCGCCGTATACTCGATGCGCACGTTTTGCGGCGACTTCGGCAGATGGGACTTCTCGAAGGCGCTGAATCGCCGGTCGTCTGCGTAGATCGCTTCAATCGTAATGGGCGGAGGAGCAGGATTTTTGTAGATGCGCGCGGGATCGACCCAATAAACGCCGCCTGAGCCGCTCATCCAGATGCGGCCGTCGCCGGCCTCGACCGCCGAAGGCAGCGGCCGGATTTGGGTAGCAGTACCTTTCACGCCATCGCGAAAATCGAAGAGATCGTATTGAAGTTTGTGTTGAGGATCCCGAAGTCTATTCGCAATCCCGGCGGCGGGTATGCGGGCGACCCCGGTCGCCATGTTGAGCCAGAATTCGCCACCCGCGGTTTCTACCACGCCGCTGATGCCCCGGAAGTCGGAATCGGCCTCGCCGGCTATGGTGTGGAAGTTGCCGCCATCGAAGAGCGCAAGTCCAAACTGGCCGGCCGCCCAGATGTGATTGCCGCGTCCCCCGATAGCGAGCACATTCCCAACGTGCAGTCCTTCGGGCGCGGAAAAGGTTCTCACGCGATCTCCGTCCAGCAGAGCGATCTGGTTGCCCAAGTACCCAATCCAGACGCGATCCGTGGAGTCTGTCCAAAGAATCATGGGCGTCGACTTCGGCAACCCCGGCAGATTACCGTATGGAGCCCAGACGCCATCGTGCCGGCGGTAAACGCCGTGTTGCTGAATGGAAACCAAGAGATCGCCGGTGCGATCGCCAGTGATCGACTGGACGTCCCAGTGACCAGCCGCCAGATTTTTATCGGGAAATGCCACGTTCTCGGGACGCCCGCCGGTCCATCGCGTAAGTGTACCTCTCCCGCCGAACCAAAGCGCCCCCTCGAAGTCACACCACCCGAAGGTCATCTCCGAGAGGACGCCCAGAAGCCCCGCCGGGCCGATCTGAAGACCTTCCCGAACGGATACCCCGTCGCTGGCCACCGTCATCAGCGATCGTTGGCTTCCCTCCCAAATGATCCCTTTCCGATCCGTCACCAGGAGAGGATCGTAGCCGGTTGTCGGAGTTGGAAATGGACCTTGAACTACATTCTTCTTTCGAAAGCGATCCAGTCCACCGCCGGTCGCGACCCAGACATTGCCTTCAGTGTCCTCAAGCGCGCTATTGATCTGGTCACTTGTCAGGCCGTCTTTGTGCGTAAATGTCTGAATAAGACTGCTGTTCTCGTCGATAAGCGCGTTTGGCAATCTTTCCGGGTTCGCAACGCGGCGCAGTCCCTGGGGAGGTAGTGTCTGCATCCAAAACCCGCCCTCCCGATCCACCAGAACCGAAGAGACTCTCGGTCCAATTACTGCCTTCGATCCGTCGTAAAACTCCGCCAGTGGGCCGTAAACCGCTCGTATTCCCCTATCGAAACCCTCCCACATCCAAAGGATCCCGTTCGGAGCTTGCTTCATTGCCCAGTTATGCGGGACCTTTCGCATCTGAAAGACATGGGCGCCCGGCGACAGACAATAAAGATCGGTAAATCCGTTCACCCAAAGTTTTCCCTGATTGTCCAAGAAGACCGACTGCGCGCGCTCCGAAAAGAAGCCCCATTCCGTTCCGATTTTCTCCCAACGGGAATTCGTGAAGCGGAAGAGTCCGCGGGTCGTTGACGCCCAGATTGCTCCCTCGCGATCCAGTGCGAATCCAGTTATGGTCGACAATGGCAATCCCTCTCTCTCGCCATAACTGTGGCTGCGTCCGTTCTTGAGGAAAGTCGCTCCGTACGGACGGAAACCAATCCACAGGCCGCCATCGAGAGTTGCTAATAATGCCGCGATATCCTGGGACGGGATCGGGTCGCCTCGCTCGGGCTGATAACGCTCGAAGCGAACGCCATCGAAACGGAAGAGTCCGCTTTCCGCCGCTAACCACAGATAGCCGTCCTTGGTTTGCGCGAGCACGTGAGCACCGCTTGGGGCGCCATCCTCGATGGTCCAGGCGGTGTGGTAGAATTGCGCGATCGTACGGTCGGGATCGAGGGCAAAAGCAATAGGAGAGGCCGCGAACAGCAACAGAAAAAGGATGCTGCCGCGCGCCCGCGATTTGCAAGACGACCTGATCATGGCTCGGCCCAGTTGTCAAAACTGTCAACGCCACCTTGACATTCAGCGGTCACAATGATTTTCCCGCACCGTCAGATTTGGGCGACGCCGCCATCGACGAACAGTTCAATGCCAGAGATGTAACTCGCCTCATCCGATGCGAGAAATGCGACGGCTTTGGCGATTTCGTCCGGATCTCCCAGCCGGCCAAGCGGAATGTTTTTCGCGAGTTCTTCTTTCATCTTTGTTAGCCCGTCGCCCTGTTGCCAAGTTTCGAAAATCGGAGTATCGATATTGCCTGGGCTGATTGCGTTTACGCGGATACGGCGTTCGCGGAGTTCATTGGTCCAAGTGCGAGCGAAAGACCGGACGGCTGCCTTGGTCGCGCTATAAACGCTGAGCCCTGCGAAGCCCTTGACGGTGGCAATGGACGCGTTTAGGATGATCGATGCGCCGTCGTTCAACAGAGGAAGCGCCTTCTGAACCGTGAAAAAGAGGCCCTTCACGTTCGCATCGAAGTGAAGGTCGTAGAATTTCTCGTCCACAGTATCGAACGGCGCCAATTGTGCGATGCCGGCATTCGCGAATACCACGTCGAGCTTTCGACCATATCCTTTCACTGATTCGTATACGCGATCGATATCGTTCAGGCTGGCGACGTCGCCCGGAATTCCCGTCGCCCTATCGCCGATTTCAGCGATCGCAGCGTCCAGCACGTCCTTTCGCCGGCCCGTGATGAACACGTGATCCGCACCTTCCTCGACGAAACGTTTCGCCGTAGCGAGGCCCATGCCCGTCGAACCGCCCGTGATCACAGCGACTTTGCCGGCCAGTTTCTTGCAGATATCCGGTTGCCTGAGTGCGTCGGACCGGGGAGTCGTTTCCACAGTTGTGCTCATATTTTTTTGTCCATTCGCAAGAATGGAGGCAAAGCGCGGGCCATTGTCTATCCTTGGACAAACGCTTGATATTCCTACTACCTGGGACCGCGACTTGATCATAGTTCGAGCACGTGTCAAAAGTGTCAACGCGACTCTGACATTCAGCGGTCTCCACCGGTCTTTCGGGCGAGTTGCCTCACGACTTCCTTCATATACACACCGCAGAGGAATTTGACTTTTACGCGCATCAACTGCAACAGTACTGCTTCGCCCTCGGGACTGATAGCCGTCAGGCTCCTCAGATCGACAATCAGTTCGCGGTCTTGAAGATCCGTTCTGGCCGTCCGGAAGGCACTCGTGAGTTCAGCGGCCCAAGGCGCAATGAGCTTGCCCTCAACAATTAGTCGGCGCCGGCGTTGCTCCTCGACAACCGTGATCTTCAACATGCCGCACTTTTCCTCGGCCGGGAGAGCAACGCAACCACCAAAAAACATCCGGCTCTAACTACTTAGTTTCCAATGTGAGAAATTGCATCTGCGCGTGGAGAGTTGGAATGTCAAAGCGGTTTGACAGTCTCGGTCGAATCGAATCTCAGGCGTAATCGCGGGGATCGATACCAAGCTTCTTCATCCGGGCCAGGAGTGTCGTTCTATTCATCCGCATGCGCGCGGCAGCGCCGTCGGCTCCGCCCACTCGCCCCTTCGCTTCTGTAAGCGCGCGCACGATTTCATCCCGCTGCCGTTTCACACGTTCATCGGAAGCACTATTCTCCCCACGCAGAGCGTTAATAGTTTCCTTGACGATCCGCGCAATCTCGTCATGATTTGCTGAGGCCCCGTTGGATTCATCGACCCTCACCTTGCGCAATTCCGCGAGCGGCACAGCCAGCGACCGGCCGCGCGTCAGGATCACGGCGCGCTCGATGAAATTTCCCAATTCGCGAACGTTTCCGGGCCATTCCCAGGCGGTGAGTGCCTTCATGACAGCCGCGGGTATGCTCTCTATCTCCTTCTGCATTTGCTTCGCAAACTTCTGAACGAAATAGCTCACCAGCAGCGGAATATCCTGCTTGCGCTCCCGCAGCGGTGGCATACGGATCGGAAAGACATGCAGCCGGTAATACAAGTCACTCCGAAATTCACGCGCTGCAATCATCTTTTCAAGGTCGCGGTTGGTGGCGGCTACGAGGCGAACGTTGACTTTCCGAGTATGCGTGCTTCCTAGCCGTTCGAACTCCTGCTCTTGCAATACTCGCAACAGTTTCGGTTGGATTTCAATCGGGATGTCACCTACTTCGTCCAGAAACAGCGTGCCATGGTCGGCCAATTCGAGCCGGCCAATCTTCTGAGTGATGGCGCCCGTGAAGGCGCCTTTTTCATGACCGAATAATTCGCTCTCCAGCAGCCCAGTTGGAATCGCCGCACAGTTCACTTTTACAAAGGTGCGATCCTTACGGCGGCTACGGTCGTGAATCGCCCGGGCAATCAACTCCTTGCCCGTTCCCGTTTCACCGAGCAATAAAACGGTTGAATCACTGGGCGCCACGGTTTCGACGAGTTGGAGCACATGTTTGAGCGCCGGACTGCTGCCCACAACCTGCTCGAAATTCATGTCGCCCCGGATTTCTTCTTCGAGATATAGCTTTTCTTGCGCAAGCTTTTCTTTCAGCTCGGAAATCTCGCTGAAGGCCACGCAATTTTCTATAGCGATGGCTATTTGACCGGATGCTTCTTTAAGAAAATCGATCTCGTCGGGCAGGAAGGCATGATCGGTGCTGCGGTTAATGGACAGAGCTCCGACGAGTCGGTCGCGGCTCACAAGCGGTATCACGCATTGAGTTTTCAGACCCTCCGCCACCATCAACTTATACAGATCGGGCGGGAATTCTTGGGGATTGGCGGTATTCCTGATTGCCGGTTGCAGCGTTTCCAGAGCTCTCTTACAGGCGCCGACGGATTCGATAAGCATTTCCTCCTTGACAAAGCCCTTGCCCTCCGGAAAATCCAAGGCGTACAGCCGGAACTTACCCGAAGCCGGATCGGAGAACGAAATATGGACTGCGTCGCAGTCCATGACCTCACGAATACTCGCTGAGATTGCCCGCAGCAATTCGCGAAACTCCAGGTTTGAAGTGATCTCCTTCGTTAGCTTCAGAAGAAGCTGGAGCCGGCCATTCTGAGTGATAATTGCTTGCTCAGCAGTCTTGCGCGCTTCGATGTCGGTATTCGTTCCGTACCATTTCACGACCCTTCCGTGGTCCAGGGATGGTGTCGCACGAAATAGAAACCAGCGGTATGCTCCATCGAAACGGCGAAGGCGCGCTTCAATTTCTCCTGATTGCCCGGAAGCCAACACGCCGCGCCAGTAATCCATAAGCCTGTTCAGATCATCCGGATGAACCGCACTTGTCCAACCCCAGCCTTGTACTTGATCTGCGGATAGGCCAGCGTAATCCAGCCACCGTCGATTGAAGAATTCGACCGTGCCGTCTGCTGCTGCCGACCATGCCATGACCGGTATCGTTTCAATGACTTCCTGAAGCTCTGTCTCGCTGCGGTGCAGCCGCTCGTTCTGGCGTTGTAATTCTCGTTGGGCGGCCTCGGCCTGCCTGAGATTGAAATTACCATCAATCGCGAACGCAACCACTCGCCCGATCAGACGTAGGAAGCCAATGTCTTCACTACTGTAAGCGGTGCCTGGAGGTCCGGACATGCCCAGCGCGCCCAGGCGCCGATGCGGTGTCGTGAGGGGCACGAAAACCAGCGGTCCGATGTGAAGACCTTGGGCCGCAATTCCATGCTTGAGCCGCGCCGGCACTCTTTCATCTGTATCCCAATCTGCAATGTGGAAGGGTTCCTGCGTAGCGTACGCCCGCCAGGATGGCCGCTCTTGTACCGGCACATCGGCGTACGCACTGATGAGGTTACTCTCGGACCCCACCACGGCCCATTCGACTTCGCTGGAATTTTCCTTGTAGACGACGATATAGAACTGGAAGAAGTCGAGGAATTCGCGCAGTTGTTCAGAGAGGATTCTCGTCAGATCCTCAAGCTCTCGACATGCGGAAAGTGCTTCACTGATGCGAAGCACGGCCTCATACCGCCGCCCCGCTTCTGACACCCGAATGGAGATCTCTGGGCTCATTTCGCGTTGGGGACGAACCCCATCTTCATTTTCGGCCCCAAGCGGTTGACACCGCAAATTGAGGATGGTGTAACTGGCCTGAACGTCGCGTCCCGGATTCTGCGAACGATCTGGTTGGCAACGTTTGTGCTATTCGCCGGAAAGCGATCGAGGCAGGCCGAATTTCGGTGGCATTAGCGTATACGACTTCGCCGCTCCGACCGGCCTGCTCGAAGTAGGTCTCGGTGGCGATAGTTCACCGAGGTTGATCGCATTCCGGGCTCGCCTCCAATTCTGCAGCAGGAGAATTCTGGGCGACGGGCCGTGACATTCAGATCGCCGCTTATAAGCGCGATCTGCGGACGAGAATCTGAAAGCTGCGCGAACCTGGCCGGAAACTCGGCTGTTGGACCAGTGGGGGGCGGACTGAAAGGAAATCATCATGACCAAGGCATGGCCCATCACCGGCGCATCCTTGGGTCTCGGCCGTCTCATGACGGAGCGCCTCCTGGCTCGTGGCGATCGCGTCGTCGTCACGGCGCTGCGACTCTAATTCGCACGCATGTCAAGTTCTGCATCGCGCGATCCGCCGTTCCGACGCATGAACTCGTCCCAACGCTTGGCTGCGTCTTGATCGCGGCCGCGAAGTGCGTGTGAGTAGGATGTTCGCCCTCACGCGAACCGAGGAGTGGCCCAGTCGTTCCGATACCGTGGCCGGGTCTACCCGAGCCGACCTTTTCGATCCTTAGCCTCACGAATCGCCAGCTCCTCCGTTTGGGTGGATTCAAGGCGATGCGTCGAACGAACGGGAATTTGGTCCACGGCGTGAGGCTAGACATGAAGTGTCAGCCGATCAAAGCGCACCGGGACGCCGACAGAAAGCAACGTGAGGCGCTTAATGTAGTGTTAGGCAAAATTAGGTTTTTTGAGGGCCGCTAAGTTGTTGATTCTGGAGCGGGAGACCGGGTTCGAACCGGCGACGTCCAGCTTGGGAAGCTGGCATTCTGCCAACTGAATTACTCCCGCTCGGGCTGGCTCTCTAATCTTAACAAAAGCAGCGACTTACTCGCAAAGCAAAAATGAGCCAGTGTGAGAACGTTAGGTTCTCCCACTGACTATCGTCTCCTTATGTACTAAATAGGATAGAGCACAAAACAAGATAGGCCGGCCTTGAAAACGGACAGCAAATCTGCGGCGACGCTTTTCCGCCGCCCTAACGTAGCAACGGAATCAGCCCGCCGGTTTGCGTCCATCCGTGCTGCGGTCCACACGCTGGAACGGCCAGGACCGGGCAAACCTGTTCCTATGCCGGCACACACGGCGCACACAGATCACAATTGATCTCCCTGCAGGCGAAACAAAACTCGGGGCCCGGACAGCGAGCGATGATCCAAGTCAACGACTCGCCACAGTTCACTCGCCCGCGGTTGCGATCTTCGTCAGAGTGATGTTTCGGATCTCCCTCGCATCGATCTAGAAGAGCCCAAAAGCTGTCAAAATGAATACTCTGGGGTGGTGCAGCCGTGGCGACGAGGATGCCCTCCGTGACAGAGCTTTCTGGGTACGAGTTGGAGCCCATCCGGGAAGTTGGGCATGGACCCCCGCCACGGGCGACATGCGTTCAGAGCACCCTCTGGCACAGGGGACGCACTTGCTGTATTTGTAGGCAAGCGCCTCAGGGACTGTGTCTTTTACTTGTATTGGGAGGTTCGCGATGAGGGCGGTAGTGCTTCATGAGTACGGTGGTCCCGAGAAGCTGAAATTTGAAGACAACGTTTCTGAGCCGCAGATTAGCGGAAGCACGGTACTGATCGGAGCAGCTGCTGCAAGCGTGAATCCGATTGACTGGAAACTGCGCGAAGGGATGAGGCGGAAGGATTCTCCGTTGTCGTTTCCTGCGATTCTGGGCCGCGACGTGAGTGGCGTCGTACGGGCGGTGGGCGCAAGTGTGAAGCATTTCAAGGCTGGCGACCGTGTTCTTGCGCTATCCTGGGCGACCTATGCCGAGTTGGTGGCAGTGGACGATGCGGACGTGACCCATCTGCCGGATGGCGTGGACCTGGCGGACGCGGCGGCGATCCCGCTGGCGGCACTCACGGGAGACCAACTTGTCCGCCTTGCGACAAACGTGCAAAAGGGGCAGGTTGTTCTGATAACAGGAGCCCTGGGCAGCGTTGGGCGCGCGGCGGTGCATACGGCGAAGAAGATAGGCGCGCAGGTGATTGCAGGTGTTCGCGGGAAAGATCTGGACGACGCCCGCTCCCTCGGTGTCTCTGACGTGCTCGCAATTGATGACGATGACGCGATTGGGACCTTCCGCTCCGTGGATGCAATTGCGGACACCGTTGGCGGTGAGATTGCCGCGAAGTTGATCGCGAAGGTAAAGCAGAACGGCTCCTTCGGGTACACTGCTGTGTTGCCAGAAAACGCGGCGGCGCAAAATCCGACAGTGAAGATTACGCGTGTGTGGGCGAAGCCAGATCCATCCAAAGTGCGCGAGTTTGCCGATGACGTGCGCGATGGCAAGTTCATTCTACCCATTGGTCGCCGGATGCCATTGCGGGACGCAGCCGAGGCACACGTGCTGGGCGAGAAAGGCGGCATTGGGAAGATCCTTCTGCTGGCGCCGGATTCACCACACTGATTTTTTCACGGCGGACCCCGTTGGACTGAGATCAGCGCAAGACTGACATACAACCAGCCGCATACCGGCCTTGGGATCGCTATCCAATAGTCGTTCGGCGGTTTACAAGGAGCCGGAACGACTGCTCCAGGACCACGCGCGCGAAAGAAGCGGAACAGTGGCGGGAAGCCAGCGTCTCGACCGAGGTGGACGCGAAGGGACCGCTCCCCGATATACGATTCTGAGGTGCGGTCCGAAATGCAGCCGGCGCGCCTCAACGCTCGCATTTCCCGAAGTCGATTTAACGGGCCTTGGTTCTCCACCACGTTATGAACCGGCGCGTCGCGGGAATCTACGAAATGCCCGGAAGGCGAAAAGCCTTTTAGCGCGCTGCTTTGGGCTCGTCCGCGGGATTGAAGTAGCGCGTGTCAGTCGGGCCGTACCCCGAGATTTGCACCACGACCTCGTCCTTGTCCGTACGGGCAAAGTGATTGCGCGCACCCGGCTCCGAATACACGCTGCCCGGCGGAAGCTTCTTCAGGGATCTGGCATCAAAGTGATCGCCATAGCCGAAGTACCACGCCCCGGTGACCACGGTGGCCATGCGGTCATCACGATGGGCGTGCGCCTGAATCGTCGTGTGCGCGGGCACGAACAGCAGAATCGAATAGAATCCCGCCTTTGACGGATCGCCGAACAGCACCTTTGTATGAACCCCGGCAAGGCCCGAGCTGCCGACCTTATCGCCGTCAACGGCGCTGCCGCGCATCTCCGCCGGGAGCATGCGCATCTCCGGCAACGACTGCGCGCTAAGCATGAACGAGGCCAGCGAGAGGCCCGCCAAAATTCTAATCTGCATAAGAAGCTCCTCCGAAGCTACGAACCATGGGAATCAGGCTAAAGACATTAAACGCGGTGAAGGCATTCAGCAGCATGGCAGTCCCTTTCGCCTTGGTCTCCGGGCGCGGCCTAAAGGAATTTCACCAGGGCGTCGGTCGTCTCCTTGCTGTTCTCCTCCAGAATCCAGTGGCCGGTGTTCTTGAGCACGATCGCCGTCACATCCCGCGCCACAGACTTCATCTGCGCGCCGAGAACCTCGCCGAGCGACTTCTCGCCACCGATTGCCAAAACCGGCATGGTCAGCGGAGTACGCGCGAGTTCCGCGAAGTCCTTCGCCGCCTGATTGAATGAGACGAAATAGGCCCAGCCGGCTTTCATCCGTCCCGGCCGCGCATAAGCGGCTGAGTAGGCCTTCCGGTCGGCTTCGGGGATGGAGCGCGTCTTGTCGG
This sequence comes from Bryobacterales bacterium, assembly GCA_963813145.1. Classification (GTDB taxonomy): domain Bacteria; phylum Acidobacteriota; class Terriglobia; order Bryobacterales; family Bryobacteraceae; genus Palsa-187. The sequence goes on along the minus strand of CAWEXX010000002.1, from coordinate 8,808 downwards.
CGGCGAAGTCGTTCCAGAAATAGTCGAAGTAAATGCGCTCACGTCCCTTGACGAGCGCCTCCGGCGCCGGGCCGTTGAAGCGAAAATGCCAGATGCCGGGATTGTTGTAGACCGCTTCCCATCCGGCGACGCCCGGGAGGAACGCGTCCATAACCACGAGCTTTGTGGTTTCGGCGGGGTACATGGCCGCGTAGGCGTAAGCAACCATCAGGCCAATATCGTGGCCGACCACCTCCGCCTTCTGGAAACCAAGCGAAGACATCAGCGCATGGATGCGGACAGCCGCCGCTTTCATATCAAGCCCGTCCGCCGGTATGGCTGAATCGCCTATACCCGGCAGATCCGGAGCGATGACGGTGAATCGCTCCGCCAGCGACGGCATCAGCGGCCTCCACATCAGCGAGGTCTCCGCGTAGCCGTGGAGCAGGAGAAGGGGCGCGCCGTGACCGGATGTGAGGTAGTGCAGCTTGACGCCCTGGACATCGGCAGTGCGTGAAGCGATCGGTTCAGCGGCCCAGACGCTTGCCGAGAGGGTCGCACAAAGAATCAGCCCTCCCAGGTGCTTGCGCATTTTCTTGGCGGGTTTAATTGTCATATTCCAGACTGTACAGTCTAGAAAGCGCGAAAGTCAAGCGGACCGATACACTAAGCAAATAACAGGATGGCTCGCACCAAGGAATTCGACAAAGAACGCGCGTTGGCTTCGGCGATGGACGTTTTCTGGCGTTCGGGCTACGAGAACACGTCTATGGAAGACCTGATGGGCGAAATGGGCATCGCCAAGCAAAGCCTGTACGATACCTTCGGGGACAAGCGGGCGCTCTATCTCAAGGCGATGGCGTTCTACCGGAAACAAACGAACTCGTCCCTGCGGGAGCTGCTGGGGTCCGCGCCCACCGTAGAGGCGGGCTTCAACCGAATTCTGCTGGGGCTAGTGGCGGAGTCGCGGGAGCAGCATGCGCGCGGCTGCCTGCTCCTAAGCGCTAATATGGAGCGCGCCGTGGATGACGAAGAGATTGCGAGGTTCCTTCAGGACAATCAGGCGGAAGTCGAGTCCATTTTTACCGAGGCCCTGCGGCGGGGACAGACCGGCGGCGAGCTTCACAACGGGGCGGATGCCGGCGCGCTGGCGAAGTTCTTCGTCGCTACGATCCAGGGCATGCGCGCGATGGCAAGACTAAAGTCGGACCGCCGCGCGCTGCGTCAGGTGGCAAAGATCGCGCTTGCTGTGTTCGATCGGTCCTGACGATGCCGCGGCCCAGGGTATTCGTCAGCTCGGTGATTGAGGGATTCGCGGAATATCGGCAGGCCGCCCGCAACGGGATCGAACAGGCCGGCGGTGAAGGGGTTCTCGTCAATGAGGATTTCCCGTCGCAGGCCAGCTCATCGCGGAACACCTGCCTCGACGCCATCGACAGCTGCGACGTTTTTCTTCTTGTCCTCGGCGCGCGAGGAGGCTGGAAAACGCCGTCGGGCCGGCTCGTGGTGGAGGAAGAATTCGAGCATGCCAGTGCGCGCAAGCTCCCGGTGCTGGTATTTCTCGAAGACGTTCCGCGCGACGCGGACGCGGAGCGTCTTGCAAGAAGCCTATCCGACTATGTGGACGGCAATTTCCGCGTGAAGTTCAGCGGCGCCGCAGAGCTACGGGACCAGGTCGAGCGCTCGCTGCGCGCCATAGTGGATACACGAAATAATCGACCTATGGACCATGATCCGATTGCAGCTCACCTTCTAAAGCCGCACCGCTTTTCGGACCAGACCAGTCTGCGATTCGCCATCGCGCCGGAACGCGTGGAGGAGGTGTTCGATCCGCTTGATCTGGCCTCGCCCGATTTCGCGGAGCGCATGATGGAAATCGGACACAGCAGCGACGTGCGGCTGTTCGGCTACATCTATGCCAAGGAGTCGCCCCGCCTGGAGCAAACGTCGCTGGTCATAGAACAGCCGCTCGGAAATAACTGGAGCGATGGCCGGCAGGGCGTCCGGCTGGCGATCGGTGAGAATGGCGTTGTCCTGATCGATACGAACGCGACGGGCCGCACGAAGCGGAGCAATTCTTTCGACCTGGCGGACATCATGACCGTCTCGATCGAGAGCGTCGAGGCGTTGCTGGCGGCGAGCTTTCGATTCGCCCAGGCGCTGTATGACGACAAAGACCCCTACAAGCGCCATCAGCGTTTTTACTGGAATGGCGTTCTTTCCGGAATGGGAAACCGCAGCCTGGTGCGCAATCCCGTCAGCCAGCAGCATAGTCTACGGCATGAATATGGGGAGCAAAGACGACGCGATGCCGGCGTTCCCGGCATCAAGGCTGATCGCGCGGGCAGACCTCGCGCAGCCGAGGAAAGAAATCGAGCGGGCGATCCTGTACTGGGAGCGCGAGACGACGCGGGATCGCTGATCCTTGGCCGCGCTGGACATAGGGCGCCGGATGCAACAATACGGGCATGGCCGGGGTGAAACAGCAGGTCGAAGTCGAGGGGCGGTCGCTGAGTTTAAGCAATCTCGACAAGGCGCTCTATCCGGGCAATGGGTTCACCAAGGCTCAGGTCATCGATTACTACATCCGCATCGCGCCGTAGATGCTTGCGCACTATGCGAAGCGCCCCGTGACGATGAAGCGGTTCCCCGACGGCGTGCGTGGCAAAGCGTTTTACGAAAAAGATGCGCCGAAGCACACGCCGGATTGGGTTCACACCACCGATGTACCCCCGGTGACCACGACATCTTTGCTGTTTGCCATCGCATTTCTCCTAAGACGGATCACTGTTCATCATTAATAACAGCGCGCACCCGTCACCAGTTCCCGGCGTGAGTCGCTACGGTTTCGATAGAACGACAGAAACGGCGCTCGTTTTGCTGATCCGAACGAGGCATGTGTGGTGCAAGTCGAGGTCCGTTTGAGATAGGCGGCCAACAGCCGGTACAGCCGCCTGCAGGAGGTCAAAGCCTTTATCTGCAAGCCATCCACCAACATGGCGGGGTTCGCCAGCCGGGGGCTGAGGCAAATTCTGCAGCGCCACTCGTTCGTTTTGCGGCGTTTGCCGCCTGACGACTTTCGACCACCGCCGGTCACCTAACCCGATTAGGCCGAAAGGATGTCAGCTACCTCTTGCCTGGGTCCGCGGGTACCGCTCCCGCAGCGGCCTCGGATCTGCCAAAATCATGGCGGGAGCGACCGGGTCCGCCGCCGCGGTACGCGCTCTCGCGCGATAGGCGCGGTTTGCAAGTCTTGAGATGAGGGCAGGCTGGGGCTTAGAAGGCTGGGCAAAACTAGCGGTTGCAAAGCGCGTCGATGCGGCTGTCCGCGCCTCATAACAGGGCCGCCCTTCGGCGTTCCGGGCGAGCACGAACACCTCCAAAGGCGTGGCGAGGTCGCCCAGGACCACGCCGTCGAACGTCACAACCGCCACCCGGTGCGGTCTTGCCGGGTCACTTGAGGATCAGATTGCGCGAATCAGCCGCATGAAGGCGTCGATCTTCCTCGTAATTCGCGCCCGGTCGGGACCGAGGTTCTGCTCTAGGCAAATTCCGCTAAAGAACGTGACGATCAAGCCCGCGAGGGAATCATTATCGTCACGAGATCCACGCGCCGCAGCTAGATTGTCGATGAGCAGCTGATGGGCTTTCATTACGCTCCCGACCATGATCTGGCGGGCTTTGGGGGGGAGGTCTGCGAACTCGCGCATAGAGTTCACCGAGAAGCAGCCCTTCTGCCCCCAACTCCCGTAGCAGACCTTGAGAAAACTCTCAACATTGGTCCAACCCAGAGGCTGTTTCGTAAGGTGTCCGCGTGCCATCAGGACGTCGAAATACCTGCGCAGGCTCTCCACGAACAGGTCTTCTTTGTCCTTGAATTCCGTATACAAGCCAGATTTGCGCACACCTGTGGCCTGTTCAAGGTCCTGGACACTCGTCTCAGCGAGGCCATGCTTCCAGAAGACTGGGATTGCTTTATCGAGGACATCCTCTCGGGTGAACAGTTTTCGTCGTCCCATTGCAACATTATCGGTCAGTTCACCGGAGGGGCTTGCAAATACTGGACCAAATGGTCCACTATTGTAGAGAAGGTGCTTGTCCTCGGAGGACCCCATGCCCCCTAGCCGTAAACAGCAGGTCGTCGATCTCTTGAAGTCGCTTGAGACTAAAGATTCAGTGCCGTTCGCGTATGTCAACCCGAACAAATACATTCAGCACAACCTACAAGTGGGACCTGGCCCTGCAGGTGTGGCCGCGCTCATTCAGAACATGCCGCCTGATGCGTCGGTCAACACCAGCCGTGTGTTTGAAGATGGCGACTATGTCTTCGCTCACACCGAGTACAACTTCTTCGGGCCACGCATCGGCTTAGACATCTTTCGCTTCGAAGATGGTCTGATCGTCGAGCACTGGGACAATTTGCAGGAGACCGCGACCGAACCCAGCCCTAGCGGACACACTATGATCGACGGCCCCACCGAGGCGTCTGATCTCGACCAGACAGGTGCCAACAAGGCGCTCATGCAGCGCTACATGGACGACGTTCTCGCAGGCCGACGCGAGACCTTTCCCAGCTACTTCAACGGTACCGAATACATTCAGCACAACCCATGGGTCGCCGATACTATCCCTGGTCTGATTGCTGGTCTACAGGCTCTTGCCGCCACGGGCAGGCCGTCAGTCTACAAGCGTGTGCATATGGTCCTTGGCGAAGGTAATTTCGTGCTTGTCGTTGCGGAAGCTACGTTTGGTGGAGTGCCGACTGCCATCTACGATCTATTCCGCATTGCAAACGGCAAGATCGCCGAGCACTGGGACACCCTCGAATCGATTCCACCTCGCGATCAATGGAAGAATAGCAACGGCAAGTTCTAGCTCGGTACGAGGCAGAACATATGCTTCAAGGCATGTTTGGAAAAAGATTGGCGGAGCATTTTTCTCTGCTGGAGTCTTCCTCACTTGTGCTTGGTCCCAAGGGACACTCTCAGGTCGCGTTGACACGTATGCGAATGCCGAACGGCTTTCCTGGACCCACTCCACACATTCCGCCAGAAAAGGCTTTTTCGATATCCGTGCACCTGCGCCGTCCCGACAGCATTAAAGGCTGGGGAACGTGGCTGACGGACGCTTTCATCGTGTCACCGAATGGGATGCCGGCGGATCGAGACAGTTCCGATATGGAGTCGAAGCCGTACTGTCGCCCTGCGAACTTCAGGTTTCGACTCGGTTCACGTCTATATACCGCGGTCGGTTATCAACCGATTCAGCGACGAGAACGAGCAAAAGCGCATTCGCAACTTGCACGCACCGGGAACCAAGGATGACGTGATTCTTCATTGGGCCCGGATGATGTTGCCGTTCTCTGATCGTCCGCTTCAGCTTCCACGCTTAGTTATCGACGAAATGATCATGATGTTCTGCGCTCATCTGAGCCGCACATACCAGGGCCGGAGCCAGCCGCCGGAGGTTGTTACCGGGGGTTTGACGATCTGGCAACAGGATCGAGCGATCGAGGTGTTGAACGAACATCTGGATGGTGATCTGGCGCTTGCCGATCTTGCAAAAGAGTGTGCGCTATCGCCGGGTCGTTTCATGCGCGCATTCAAAAGGTCGTTTGGTGTTCCCGTCCGGCGCTACTTGCTCAATAAGCGAGTTGAAGCCGCAAAGTCTCTCATGTTGCACTCGAACGACTCGTTGCTAACAGTCGCGTTGGAAGTTAGATTCACTGACCAGCCAGTATTCAATCGAAGCTTCCGTGAGATTGTTGGAACTTCGCCAGGACAGTGGCGAAAGAGCAAACGCACCGACGCCGAAGTCGTTCAACCTCCCCGCGTCGAAGAGAAGTAAAGTCACTCGCGTTGCCCACCCCTGAACCCAACAGAAACGCCAAACTGCGGCAGTTTCAATCAAGACAGGGATTGAAACTTCCAAAACAATGGGGGAGGCGCAGTTGGTCACACAGGAAACGAAAATGGAAAAACATATAAGGCGGTCGAGATAACCAAACCCGGTACTTTTGCCGCCTCCCCGTCGAGAAGCCTGTCGTCGGGCCGAGTGAGGGGACAGGTGCGCATTCGCGTCGAGGCTTGTGGTGTGTGCACTCGAAGACGCGGACCCGTTGAGGGGACAACTGCCCGGCATCGTATATCCGCGTGTGCCGGGCCATGAAGCAATTGGCCGCATCGAGGAGGTTGGCCGACGTGTTACGACCTGGAGAGGTCGGCCAGCGTGAGGGGTCGGGTTCTTTGGAGGTGAAGACGGCAACCTGCGAGACCTGTCGCCGCGGCGACACGGCGTATTGCCAGAACCCCATTATCACTGGCGTGACGAATGATGGCGGCTATGCGGAAATGATGATCGCAGAGGCACGCGCACTGGCTCTCATACCTGAAGAGCTCAATTCAGAAGATGCGGCCCCGTTGGTCTGCGCCGGCATCACCACATTCAATGCGCTCCGCAACGCGGGACGTGCAGGCGATACCGTCGCTATCCAGGGCATAGGTGGGTTAGGGCATCTTGGCGTGCAGTACGCCAAGAAGATGGGTTTTCGCACCGTTGCAGTCGGCTTCGGTCCAGACAAAGAACATCTTGCGCCCAAACTGGGAGCTCACATTTACATCGACGCCAAAGCTGAGGATGCGGAGCTGGCGCTGCAGAAACTGGGAGGTGCCGACGTCATCTGCGAGCCACTGCCCCCAGCGGAACCGCAATCGCCGGCCTGCTTCCTGGCCTCTCCGTTCGCGGCAGGCTCGTTGGGGTTGGCGTCTAGGCGATCCAATTCCAGTCAACGGAGTTCCGCTCGATCCTTCGGTGGCCGCTCGGTCATTGGAAGCCTGACGGGAAGAGCGATCGAGACACAGGACACCCTTGATTTCAGCGTCCTCACCGACGTTCGCCCCATGATCGAAACGCTTCCTTTGGAAAAAGCCGAAGAGGCGTATCGACGCATGATGTCTGGTGACGCGCGATTCCGCATGGTTCTCACAATGGCCTAAATCACGACGCCGCCGAAAAGCGGCTTCGACAACCGATGGGCGAAGGAGACTCAGATGAATCAGTTCCAGGAAATCTTCGATAAGCAGAAAGCATATTTCGATTCGGATGCGACTAAGTCTTACGAGTGGCGCATCGACCAACTGACACGCCTTGAGAACTTGTGCAATGAGAACGCCGAGGTTCTTGAGGCTGCGATGAGCAGCGACTTCAAGACCGCCAGCCAAGAGAAAGTCTTCGAAATTATGGCGCCTGTCCAGGAACCGTCGCGTTCGCGAAGCAAGAGTTGGAGGAGTGGATGAAGCCCTTAGATGTCGTCGTGCCGAAGGCCTTTCGGGAGAGCGGACATACTGCTAAGGTCTATCGAGAACCTGTACGGCGTCACCTTGGTGATTGGGCCTTCAATGGACCACTGACCCTGCTTCTTCGACCCCGCTGTCCAGGTTATTGCGGCTGGCAATCCATGCATCCTCAAACTCTCCGAGGGATTGCCTGCCACCAGTAAGGTCTTGCTCGATCTCATTCCAAAATATTTCGATCCTCGGGCCGTCACTGCCGTCACCGGCAGCAAAGACGAGGTGACGGAACTTCTCAAGCTGCCGTTCGACTTCATCTTCTTCACCGGCAGCGTCAAAGTGGGCAAAATCGTCATGGAAGCGGCCGCAAAGAATCTGACTCCCGTCCTTCTCGAACTCGGCGGGCAGAATCCGGCCTTCGTGGACGCAACAGCCAATATCCCGGATGCGGCCAAGAAGATCGTCTGGGGTGCGACGGCCTGGGGCGGCCAATGGTGCACCTCGCCCGGATACGCCTACGTGCACGAATCAATCGCAGAGGAGTTCGTTGCGGAGTGCAAGAAGGCTATGGTTGAGCTTACGGGACCGACCCTAAGAGCAGACCCGACGACTATTCCCGCATTATCAGCCCAAAGGCCACCGAACGCCTGGCGGGCCTCATCGATCAAAAAAAAGTCGTCATAGGTGGGGCCTCCGACCCGGAGGCTCGCTATCTCGATCCCACGGTCATCTATCCGAGTGACTTGGGACGATCCGATCATGGAGGACGAGATCTTTGGGCCGATTCTTCCAATCCTCACCTACAAGGACATGGATGCGGCCATTCGCGAGGTGAAGAGGCATCCGAAGCCTCTTTCCGGCTTCCTCTTTAGCCGAGATCAGAAGGCGACGATCACTGCCTCACAAGCTTGTCCTTCGGCGGCGGCGCGATCAATCAGGTAAACATTCACCTGTTTATCGAAACCATGCCCTTTGGCGGGGTCGGATATTCCGGTATCGGTCACTAAACTACGGCAAGGCCGGGTTTGACGCCCTCACGCACGCGAAATCAGTTCTGATTTCGCCCGCCCGACGTAGCCATTGAGCACTTGTTCCCACCGTATACGGAGGAGAAGGTCAAAAAGCGCTGAGCCAGTGGTTTGAATACTAGGGCACAAGATCCCCGACAAAAGCGACCCCAAAGGAGCATAGAGATGAAAGGGAAACGCGAAAGACTACGTATTGACCGCCCAACAGTTCTTCACTGCCTACGATGCCCACGACGTCGATGGCATGCTCGGTCTTTGCGCCGATGGCGCACTGGGACGATATGTCCCATACGGCCGCCAAAGCGTCGTGCCGATCCGTGGTGGTATCGATGTTATTTGGCGCGCGTTTCCGAATGCCGTTCCGAAACTTTCGAGTCAAAGTGAATCGAGCTGATCCCTACCGACGGGAACACAGTCGTGATCCAAGCTGAAATGAGCGGGCCTATACCTGCAGAGTTTGGGGTCGCAAAGAAGGGCCAGGAAGTACACATCCCTCACTGCTACATTCTGCG